>CAVWND010000007.1:0-775411 GCA_963756475.1 uncultured Planctomycetota bacterium | reverse complement strand
GGTCTCACTGGGCGCGGGGCGCCTGCATTTCGCTACGACAACAGCACCATTGCGATTCTGCTCGGCGAGACCGCCGAGAAGGAAGCGATGCTGGCCGTGGAAAAGTTAAGAAAGATCGTCGGCGAAGTGCGACTGCCCGCGAAAGATGGCGCCGCGCAAGGCCACCCCATGCAATTTTCCGCAGGCCTGGCAGAGGTCGTCATTCGCAGCGAGTATGATCCCGTGGACGTGGTCACGGAAGTGATCAACCGCGTCGAGCATGCGCTCGGTCAGGCGTTGGCGCAAGGCCCGGGAAAGATTCTGGCTCTGGGTCCTGCCGAGATGTCGACCAGCGCTGTGGCGTAAGCGATTTTCAGCTCTCATCCGGAATTCGAATACTTCCATCGTCTGCGATCGGGAAGAACGGATTCCAGGCAACCTCCCACAGAAATCCGTCTGGATCGGCAAAGTATCCCGAATATCCGCCCCAGAAACCGCCACGCCCGGCTGGTCGAAGGGGACTCCTCGGGAGTCGCCCTGATCCTCGTCGGCGACGACGGCGAGAACCTGATCGGCGTGGCCATGGGCCCCAACGCCCGCCTCACCCCCGAATTCATCGACGAGCTTCCCGCCGACATCTTCGCACCCCTCGGGCGTGTTCCTGGCGAGCCTGGAAGTGCCGATCGACACGGTGCTCCGGGCGATCGAGCGGGCCGACGAGGCGGGGATGACCGTCGTCCTCAACCCAGCGCCGGCGTCCTCGCTCCTGGGGAAACTGGGCGTGCTGTCGAGGGTCGACGTCGCTGACCCCGAACCAGTCCGAGGCCCGAGCCCTGGCCGGTCTGGAGACCGGCAATCCCGATCAGGTGGCGGAGGGCCTGCGAGCGCTCGGGTCAACCCAACTCGTGCTGACCCTGGGCTCGGAGGGTTGCCTCGTCTTCGACCAGGACGGTCGATCGGCCGTGTCCGCCTGCCCGGTCGAGTCGGTCGATACCGTCGGAGCCGGCGACGCCTTCAATGGGACCCTGGCCGCCTCACTGGCCGAGGGGCTCTCCCTGGTCGAGGCCGCGACCCGGGCCAACGCCGCCGCGGCGATCGCTGTTACGAAGCCTGGAGCCCAGGGGGCCTTGCCCTCTCGCGACGAGATTGATCGAATGGTGTCGAGCCGGAAGTAGGGTCTGTCGAGCTTCGGCGAGCCCCGCCCTACGAAATCGGGTCTTCAATCCTTTCTTATGGGATGACGCCATGCCCCCTCGCCCCGGACTGGCCTTCGCCGCGTTCTTCCTCGTGGTCGGCCTCGCGGCGGTGGCGAGCCGGTTGCTGGCGCACGACCGGCCCTCGGGGCCGTTGCACAAGACGCGGTCGGCGGTCCTGGCCCGAGGGGGGATGGCGGCGACCAGCCAGCCGCTGGCGACCGCCGCGGCGCTCCGGGTCCTCCAATCGGGCGGGAACGCGATCGACGCGGCGATCGCCGCCAACGCGGTGCTCGGGGTGGTCGAGCCGATGTCGTGCGGGATCGGCGGCGACCTCTTCGCGATCGTCTGGGACGCGAAATCGAAGAAGCTTTATCGGCCTGAACGCCAGCGGCCGGGCTCCTGGCTCGGCGACGATCGACCTCTATCGCTCGAAGGGGCTCGCGCAGATCCCCGAATCCGGCCCCTTGAGCTGGTCGGTCCCCGGCTGCGTCGACGGCTGGGACCAGCTTCGGACCCGGTTCGGCTCGAAGCCCTGGGCCGAGCTGCTCGCGCCGGCGATCGCTTACGCGGAGGACGGATTCCCCGTCAGCGAGATCATCGCCGACTCCTGGCGAGGCTCGGCCGCCCGGCTGGCGAAGATTCCGACCTCCGCCGCGTGCTTCCTGCCGGGAGGGCGGAGCCCGAAGTCCGGCGAGGTCTTCCGGAACCCCGGCCTGGCCCGGTCGCTCCGCGCGATCGTCCGGCACGGCCGCGACGCCTTCTACAAGGGAGAGCTGGCCCGGGCGATGGTCGGCTACTCGAAGTCGGTCGGCGGCCTGTTCGACCTCCAGGACTTCGAGGCCCACACCAGCACCTGGGTCGAGCCGGTCTCGACGAACTATCGAGGCTATCGACGTCTGGGAGCTGCCCCCCAACGGCCAGGGGATCGCGGTCTTGCAGATGCTCAACCTGCTGGAGCCCTACGACCTCAAGTCGCTCGGGCCGCAGTCGGCCGAGGCGCTCCACCTGATGATCGAGGCCAAGAAGCTCGCCTACGAGGACCGGGCCAGGTACTACGCCGACCCCGATTTCGCCAAGGTCCCCGTCGCCGAGCTGATCTCCAAGCCCTACGCCGCCTCGCGAGGCAAGCTGATCGACCGGTCCGTCGCCAACCCCCGTCCGACGGCCGGCGACCCGAAGCCGGCCGACACGATCTACATGACGGTCGCGGACAAGGACGGCAACGCCGTGAGCCTGATCCAGAGCAACTTCAGCGGGTTCGGCTCGGAGCACGTCCCCGGCGACCTCGGGTTCCCGCTCCAGAACCGGGGCTGCCTGTTCGCGCTCGACCCGAAGCACGCCAACCGGCTGGAGCCCCGCAAGCGGCCGTTCCACACGATCATCCCCGGCTTCGTCACCAGGGACGGCAAGCCCTGGCTCTCGTTCGGCCTGATGGGCGGCGACATGCAGGCGCAGGGGCACGCGCAGGTGCTCGTGAACATGATCGACTTCGGGATGGACGTCCAGGCGGCCGGCGACGCCCCGAGGTTCTACCATTCCGGGCTCATCGAAGCCGACAGGGGCCATTGCGAAGGACGGAGGATCGGTCGCCCTCGAATCCGGGATCGGCCCCGAGGTCCGTCGGGCGCTCGAAGCCAAGGGGCACCGGATCGTGAACGCCCCCGGCAGCTTCGGCGGCTACCAGGCGATCCGGATCGATATCGAGAACGGCGTTCTCATCGGCGGGTCGGACCCTCGCAAGGACGGCGGGGCGATGGGATACTGACCTTCCCGACCAGCGGTGGCCTCGCTCTGGGGTCTGCTGGAACTCGATTGGAAGGGAGCCCCATGAGGTTGACGGGCCAACTCGCCATCATCACGCTCATCCTCGCGTCCTTGACTCCCAGCTCACGCGGCGACCTGATCGGCGGGGGCGAGCAATCTCCCGGCCAGAAGCTCCGGGCGGTCTTCGAGGCGTACTGGGACGACGAACTGCGGGCTGACCCGCTCTCGGCGACCGCCAACGGCGACCATCGGTTCGACGACCGGATGCCCGACCCGTCGGAGTCCGCGCACGACGCGAAGGTCGCCCGAGACCGCGCGACCCGGGCCGCCCTCGAAGCAATCCGGCCCGAGTCGCTCTCGCCTCAAGACCGGCTCGATCGCGAGGTTCTGGTTGTCACGCTCGACGACCGGCTCGGTCGCGAGCGGTTCCGGGCGCACCTGATCCCGTTCACCCAGCAGGAGGGCCTGCCGCTCCAGTTCGCCCAGAGCGTCAACTACCACCCGGCCTCGACCGTCGGCGACCTGGAGAATTATCTCCGCCGGCTCCGCGCGTTCCCGGCCGCCATCGACGCCACGATCCGGGTCATGCGGGCGGGGATGGCCGAGCATCGCGTCCCGCCCCGGGTCAGCATGGCGAAGACCATCCCCCAGCTCCGGGCCCTGGCGCCGAGCAAGCCCGAGGACAGCCCGCTCCATGAGATCGTCGGGAGGCTCCCGAAGGACTGGCCGGATTCGACGAAGGGGCCGATCCTGACCGAGTTGCGGCGGGCGATCGCCGAGCACGTCTCGCCGAGTTACGCGAGGCTGGCGGACTTCATCGAGAGGGAGTATCTGCCCGCCTGCCGCGAGAGCGTCGGGCTCTGGGACTCGCCCGGAGGGCCCGAGCATTACGCGAGCCTGGCCCGGTCGTTCACCACGACCGACCTCTCGCCCGACGCGATCCACGCCCTCGGCCTGGCCGAGATCGCTCGGACCCGCGAGGCGATGGACGCGATCCGCCGCCAGGTCGGGTTCGAGGGGGACCTGCCCGCCTTCCTGGCCCACGTCCGGGCCGACCCGAAACTCCGAGGGGGGACCGAGGCCGCGCTCCTGGCCCGCTACCGGACCATCCTGGAGGAAGTTGACGCCAGGCTCCCGCTCCTCTTCGGGAAGCTCCCCCGGACCGACTACGCCCTCAAGACGATGGAGCCTTATCGCGCAAAGTCAGCCCCCGCAGGATTCTACGTCCCGCCGCCGGAGGACGGCTCGCGCCCCGGCTACTTCTACGTCAACACGTCCGACCCGGACCAGCGAACGACGCAGTCGATGCCGGCCCTGGCCTACCATGAGGCCGTCCCCGGCCACCATCTTCAGTTCGCCCTGGGGCTGGAAGCTCCCGGCCGGCCGGCCTTCCGCCGGTTCGGATACGTCCCGGCCTTCTCCGAGGGATGGGGGCTTTACGCCGAAGGGCTCACGCGCGAGTCGGCCTGGCCACCGATCCCTATTCCGAGCTGGGACGGCTCGAATACAACGCCTGGCGATCCGCCCGGCTGGTTGTCGACACCGGGATGCACCACCTTCGCTGGCCCCGGGATCGGGCGATCGCCTATCTCGAAGCCAATACCGCCATGCCCCGGATCGAGGTCGTGAGCGAGGTCGACCGCTACATCGCCTGGCCCGGGCAGGCCCTCGCCTACAAGATCGGCGAGCTGAAGATTCGCGAGATCCGCACCCGGTTCGAGAGCCGCCTCGGTCCCAAATTCGACATCCGCGCCTTCCACGACCGCTTACTTTCCCAGGGTTCGATACCGCTGAGTGTCCTGGAGCGTATGATGCTGGAGTAGCGGGTCGCCCATCGATCAGGGCTCCCGATTTTCTCAAGTCCCGAGCCGGTGTGGCCGATGAAAGGGATACAGCCCGGTGAATCGTGGTCAAGAAACGACCTCGACCGGCGAATCTACGAGTAGGCACCGCGAACGGCGACCGGAGGAGGGGCTGGACCCATGGGGTTAGATATCGCGCTCGGGGTGATGATCTTGCTCGGGGCAATCCGTGGCTGGTTCCGCGGGTTCATGCTCCAGGCGATCCGACTGCTGGGCATCGTGGCCTGCGTCTACTCGGCCGGCCCGCTCCGCGACTGGGTCCGGCCCCACGTCGCGTCCTACCTGGCCGCCATCCCGGCCAACCTCCTCGACCGGATGCTCTGGTGGGCGTCGGCCGTGCTGGCTTACATCGCGATGGTCGGTCTGGGGACATTGACGGTCAAGCTTTATCGCCGCAGACCCTACGGCGAGCCGGAGCCAAATCGGGCCGACCAGTTCGCCGGCTTCTTGCTGTCGATCGGCAAGGGGGCGGTGGTCGCCGCGTTCCTGGTCGGGGCGATCGACAAGTACGCCCTGACCTGGGTCAAGCAGGTCCCCTGGGCGGCCGATCAGATCAAGACCTCCAGGGCGCTGGTCCTGAACGAGAAGTACCGGCCGTCCGAGCAGATCTGGGCCGCGGCACCGGTCCAGCACTTCGTCACCCACGTGCAGAAGATGGGCATCGCCGGCCCTTCGGGCGAGGCCAAAGCCACCGATTCGCCCGAGCCTCCCCCGGTCCAGACCGCGAGCCGCCCGCCTCGGCTCGACCTGCCCGCTCCGGAAGCCCTCGATCCCAGGGCTCCCGACTTCACCGAGAAGTTCGACGAGGCCTTCCAGCGGATCGAACAGCCCTGAAGCTCAGGCTTCGATCCGCGTTGACCGATCGGCCGCCTCGCGTCAGACTCCCCTCGCCTCGGCCCGACCCTCGGGCCGACCGATGGGGAGGCTCTGGTCATGGCGACGGCGTCCGTCGAGGCAGAGAAGCAAGCTCGTTCGACGGCGAGGCCAACCCGTCGCGACCCCCGAGACCGATCCGAAGCCCGTGCCCCGCTGGGCTTGGTTCGCCCTTATCTTCGGGCTGTTCCTCACACTTGCGCGGTTATCATTCCTTCGACGGCGATCAGGCGTACCGGCTGCCGCTCCTTCTCCACGCCCAGGACCCGAAGCTCTTCGCGACCGACCCGTTCGTCCGGGCGTTCGACACCTTCAACCCGCACCGGGGTTATTTGACGCTCCTCGACTGGTCGAGCCGGCCAGTCGGCCTGGCTCCAGCCCTGCTCGGGCTCTTCGCCTTGACCCTGCTCGCGACGAGCCTGGGCGTCGACCGCCTGGCTCGGGCGGTCTGGCCCGAACAGGGGAGCCGGGTCGGGCTGGTCGCCCTGATCCTGGTGCTGGCGGCCAAGGCGGGCAATATCGGCACGAACCACCTGTTCGAGGCGACGCTTCTCGATCGCCTGATAGGGTTTGCGCTCGGCTGGCTGGCGATGGCATCGGCGGTCGAGGACCCGAAGCGGGGCGCCTGGACGGCGGCGATTTGCCTCGGGCTGGCGACGCTGGTCCACCCGTCGGTCGGGCTGCAACTGGCCCTGACGCTCGCGGCGAGCTGGGGCGTCTGGGCGATTCGGCCGGTTTCGTCAGAGGTGAGCTGGCGACGATCGATTCTGGCGATTGGGGCCCTCGGTCTGGCGCTGGCCCCCGGGCTGGCGTTGATGGCCGGCCAGGGCGGACGACTCTTCGAAGGATTGCCTCCCGAGGAGTTCCGGCTCCTGGCCGTGATGGTGCAAGGGCCGCAGCACATGCTGCCTTCGACCTGGCGGATGCCCCAATGGCTGGCCTGGGGCTGTTATCCGTTGCTGGCCCTCCTGGCATTTCTCGGGACGCGAGCTGAGCAACCTCGCCGCCCCTGGCCGCCGGCCCGGATCAGGCTGGCGGCGCTGATGGGGGTGAACCTGGCGAGCCTCGGGCCTGGCATACCTGGCGGTCGAGGTCGTCGGAGACGTCCGGGTGACGGTCTTCCAGCCGTTCCGGATGGCCACGCTGGCCCGAGGGCTGGCGCTGGTCGCCCTCTCGGGGCGGGTTGCTTCGCTCTGGGCCCGGGGCGACCTGACGAGCCGAGGCCGGGCTGCCTTGATCGGCGTCGGGCTCTCGGGAGACTGGACGCTGGTCGTCGCGACGGCGGTCGACCTGGGGATGGCGGCCGTCGAATGGATCTCGGCATCGAAAACCGCCCGCAACGGGATCGGCCTGGCGATCCTGGCCCTCGGCCTTGACTTCCTGTCCCGGCACGACACCGAGTCGGGCCATGTCGCCTTGCTGGCGGCCCTTGGGGCGCTGGGACTCGGCGTCCACGCGTTCCGTCGGCTCGCGTGGACGCCCCGGCGGCTCGAGCTGGGCGATGATCGGAGCGTGGGCGGTCCCGGCCTCGGCGCTGGCGGTCGGCCTGTTCGTCCGCCGATCCGTCGGGCTATTCCTGGTCAGCGGGGTTGGTCGAGCGATGCCGGTTCGCGGAGGTCCCGACGGATGACCTGGAGCGGCTGGCGGTCTGGGCTCGCGAAAACACGCCGGCCTCGGCCCGGTTCATCGGCCCACCCGGCCCCAAGACGTTCCGGCTCTGGTCAAGACGGCCACTGGCCTTCAACCGGGCGGCGAGCCCCTATCACGCCAAGGGCTTGGCCGACTGGGCGGGCCGCTTTCGCGACCATGTCGGCTTCGAGGGCTCGACGGCCGACTTCGTCCGGGCCTACCTGGCCGACCGTCACGGGCTCGAAGCGCGGTTCGGTCGGATGACCGAGGCCGAGCGGGCGGAACTCGCCCGCCGACAAGGGGCGACCCATGTCCTCGCCCGGGCGCCGGCGGCCGGGTCGTCCGGCGATCCGGACGGCCCGCTGGAACTGCTTCGGATCGAGGGACGGTACGCGATCTACCGGGTCCGTCCCTTGCCGTGAAAGGAGAGGCGTCTGGAAGTAATCTTCAGAAAAAATTCGGCGGGGTCCCTTTTCAATCGGAATTGAAGGACTAAAACTACTTCGTGAGGCATTTGAGTCGCCTCGACGAGCCACGAGCAAGCGTCCCTCTCAGGCCGTCCACGCAATCTGGGCGGAAGGCGTGGACAACTCACCTTGGGGGTGGGAGTCTGAGGGGTCGTACTCCAAGGGGGCCTCGACTTGCGTCATAGCAAGTCGAAGGCCCCCTTGAGGTTTGCGCTTCGACCTGTTGAGATCGCCGTTCGTGGGAGCCAGGATGTGGAAGAGTGCTCCTGGTTCGCTTACACTGATCCCATCGGCGTGGAGACAGCTCAACGGGCCCCGAGAAGAGGGCTCGAACCTCCCCGAGCTCTCCGACTGATGGGCCTCGCACCGGCGGTCGAGAATCGATCCGGATCGGCTTCGGCCCTTTGACCGAAGCCTTGACGTCGGATAGTGTTTAACGGGCAAGATCGGGTTCCGGCGCGGTCGGTGTGGGGTCATTCATCGTGGTCCCTGACCCTCATCGGGCGTGGCCCGGGCCGTTCTGGTCGCGGCCTACTGGAATTGCTCACCTCGTTGGAGCGGAGTCCGCCATGAGCACTGCGTCGGAAGATCATTATTACCCCGGCCTGGAAGGCGTGATCGCCAATGAGACGGCGATCTCCAACGTCGAGGGGAAGCAGGGTGCCGGCGGCCTGGAGTATCGCGGCTACCAGATCGAGGACCTCGCCGCGAACGTCTCCTATCCCGGAGGCGGCCTATCTCCTGCTCCACGGCGACCTGCCGAAGCGCGCGGAATTGGAGGCGTTCCAGTCCAGGACCAGGGCGGTTCGCGCCATCCCGGAGCCGCTCGATCTCCCTGCTGGGCCAGATCCCGCGCGGGAATCACCCGATGGACGTGCTCAGGACGTCGGTGAGCGTCCTGGCCCACTTCGACCCCGAGGTGAACGCCTCGCCGACCGACCACGCCGCCAACGTCCGCAAGGCCGAGCGAATGCTCGCCCAGATGCCAACCGCCGTCGCCGCCCGCGAGCGGATCGACCGGGGCCAGACGCCGCTGGCCCCCCGGACCGACCTCGACTTCTCCAGCAACTTCCTCTACATGATCTCCGGCGAGGTGCCGTCCGAGGCGATGCGCAAGGCGTTCGACCTCTCGCTGGTCCTTTACGCCGAGCACGAGCTGAACGCCTCGACCTTCGCCGGCCGGGTCACGGTCTCGACGCTCTCGGACATCTATTCCGGGATCGTCGCGGCGATCGGCACCCTCAAGGGGTCGCTCCACGGCGGGGCCAACGAGGAAGCGTGGAAGGTCCTGGAGCAGGTCGGCTCGCCCGACAAGGCGGAGTCCTGGATCCAGGACGCCCTGGCCCGCAAGGAGCGGATCATGGGCTTCGGCCACCGGGTCTACAAGACCGGCGACCCCCGGCGCCGGATCTTGAAGTCCCACTGCGCAGGCGCTCGCGGCCGAGGTCGGCGACGACCGCTGGGAGCGGATCGCCGAGCCGATCGAGAAGGCCGTGACCGAGCAGAAGAACCTGCCCCCGAACGTCGACTGGCCCAGCGCCCGGCTCTACCATTACATGGGCCTGGACATCCACATCTACACGCCGATCTTCGCCATGGCCCGCGTCGCCGGGTGGTCGGCGCACATCATCGAGCAGCTCGACCACAACCGCCTGATGCGCCCCAGGGCCAAGTACATCGGCCCGCCCTCCCGGCAAGTCGTGCCGATCGATCAGCGCCTGAATCGGCCTACCATGAGGGATGGCTGATGATTGATGGGCAAATCCTGATCTTATTTTGCCCATCGATCATTGGCCCTCGCCGATCGATCATTGATCATCGCCCATCTCGTTGAGCCGATCGATCGATTAATCAAACCGCCCCGCCCCGAAGTAAGCTTCGGGGCGGGGCGTTCTTGTTGATCGAGTGTGACTCGGCCGATCAGCCTGTCATTTTGGGGGCTCGGGCATCGCGGCGGAGTCGTCCGCGGGCGGAGCCGCGGTGTCCGACGGTGCGGTCGAGGTGGCAGCCCCCTTGGGCTTGAGAAGCTGCTTGACAGCGGCCTTGTCGAACCCCTCGCGGCGGCCTTCGATCGGGGCCGAGTAGTCGTACCCGAGCATGTTCAGGAGCTTTTCGAGCGGGAGCGGACGGACGCTGTTGTTGCGGGCTTCCGTCATGGCCTGCGACTCTTCCTGGAGGAAGGCGGTGTCCTCCTTGGTCGCCTCGGGCGGCTTCTTGGCGTTCATGATCAAGGGGGGACGGGTATCGGTCACGTAGGCGTAGGCCAGCCCCGAGATCTTGCCGAAGGCTCGGCCGACGCCGGCGGGACAGGCTCGCCGAGCCGGGCGAAGGCCCGAGTGACGGCGGCCTGGCCGGGGGTCCGGTCGGTGTTGGGGGGCGGAAGGTCGTACTCGACCACACCGCCGGCCGCCTCGATCATCCGGATCAACTGCGCCCGGTCATCCCTGCCGTCCCGGTTGACGTCGATCTTGCCGATCAGGGCGAATCGCTGGGGATGGTCGTAGCTCCAGCCGGCCGAGAAGATGTAGTCGTTGTAACGGATCGGGTCACCGGGTCGAAGGTCTGGAGAATTCGGGCCAGGCTATCGTTCTCTCCCTTCTTGGGGATCGCCGATCTTGATCAACTCGACCGCCGCCTTGGGCTTGGCGCTGGTGATGGCGGCCACGTTCTTGTCGAAGATCGTGAACCGCATCAACGGCCGGACGCCCTGGGCTTTGTTGACGCTCACCCGCACGGTCCCGGAGCCGTAATCGACGTACGTCACCCGCCCGCCGGGCTTGTTCATCACCTCTTCCTTGCGGGCCATCGTGTCGCGGATGTCGCGAATGACCGAGTTCAGGTCGGCGATCGTCTTGGTCCGCTTCTCTTCCTTGGCGCTGTTCTCGTTGACGATGTTGGTGAGCTTGGCCTCAAGGGCCGCGAGCTGGTCGGACTTGCTCCGGTCACTCTCGACGAGCCCCTGGCGGGCCTCCTCGTCCTTCTTGATCGTGGCGTCAAGCTCGGCCTTGGCCTGGGCGAGGGCATCCTCGACCACCTTCTTCTGGGTGGCGTTGACCTGGTTGGCATTGTCGAGGTCGCGTCGGATATCGATGTAGTTCAATGCCAGGGTTGTCGTCAGCTTGGCCTGGTTGGCCGTCAGTTCCCTGAGGCGAGCCAGGGTCGCCTTGTAAGACTGGTCGGGGTTCTTCAGGACGGCGTCCACAACCTCGGCGGCTCGCTGCTTGAGCGCCTCGAACTGCGCCGCGTCGATCCCCTTGTTCGCGACCTTACTTCTTGAAGTCATCGACGGTCGTGGCGATGTCGGTCCCGATGGCCCTGACTTCCTCCTTGAACTGGTCCTGGTCCTTCTTCATCTGGGCCTTGGCCGCCTCGAAGTCCTCGATGGCCGGGTAGCCGATCTGATTTCGATACTCATTCTCGGCCGTCGTGCGGTCACGGATGGCCTTGTCCTGCTCGGAGATCTTGGCCTGGGCCTTGGTGTTCTTCTCGACTTCCAGGTTGTAGTTGGAGTTGAGGAAGTAGACCGCGACCAGCAAGACCACCGTCAGCGCGATGCTGAACGCCGTGGCGATTTTCAGCCCGAACGATTCATTCGACGAAGCGGCCATGGTTGATAGCTCCCGCCGACGGATCGGCTCGCGAACAGAGCGCTACGATCCGGCGGTTTGCTGATAATATGTCACACGAGGCGGGAATGACGGGGCGAATCGCTAAGAAAACGCGTCCGTGAGGGACGACCACGAATGAGCCTGCCGGAGACCGGGCTTGCCACGATTGTAGGGACGGCTCCGACCCGGTCAAACCGGGGTAGGCCGCTCCGACAATCCCAGCCGAGGTGACTCCACATCCTTATCCTGACATGAATTTGACGACGGCGACGGCCGAAAGTTCCCCGACCTCAAAGATTGATACGTCCCGTGGTTCGATCGGATCGCTCAGGGCCGTCCCCTTTCGCCGGGCCGACTCAACCGAATAGGATGTCGGAACGTCACGAATTGCTCGCCGAGGACTCGCCCGATGGACGACGAATTCCGGATCGAAGCCATCCCCAAACGAGTTCGCCCTCAGTATTGCTCACGCTGTCGGACCTCGGCCGAAGGAGATGGACCACTCTGCCCCGAGTGCGGCGAGACGCTCCGCGATCAAGGCTACTGCGCGATCTGCGAGGGTTTCTGGAAGCTCGACCCGGGGCGGGATTGTCCCAAGCATGACGTCGAGCTGCTCGACGAGCCGCCACGAACCGAGGTCTTCCTCTCGCCGGGCGAGCGGGCGTCGCTGGTGACCGTCGCGACGTTCTCGCACCCGAACCAGGCGAACGCGCCGAGGATTCGCCTGGAGGCCGAGGGCATCCCGACGTTCCTTGACGGCGAGCGGATCGCCGGCAACACGCTCTACCAGGTCGCCACGGGCGGGGTTCGGCTCCAGGTCCCCTCGACCCTCGCCTCGGCCGCCCGGATCCTGATCTCGCAGACCTGGTCCCCACCGGCCCAGCCCGACGACGACCTGGACGACGCGTGGGAAGACCTCGCGCCGAGCCGGGCGCCCGCCGACGGGCGATGATGAAGCTGGCGATCTGCGTGATCCTCTTCGGGCCGATCGTCGTGGCGGTCGTTTCGATGGTCGCGCGGTTCCTGGGCGCCGAATAACGACTCAGACCGACTTCGGGCCTGGCTGGTAGGCGAGCCAGAGCGACCGGAAGTAACGCAAGACGCGGTCGGCGTCGGGGCTCTCGGGGATCTCGGCGAGCGTGTACCCCTCGAAGCCCGAGCCGGCGAGGAGGGCGAAGAGGTCGCGCCAGGGGTACGCCTCGTCGGTCAGATCGCGGAGGTGGACCTCGCGGATCTTTGGAGCGACGAGGGAGAAGTTCTCACGGATCGAGCCGTCGACGACGTCCGTCGGGTTCGAGTTCCAGCAGACGAAAACGTTCTGTTGGTCGGCGTGGGCCATGATCCTGGCGAAGTTGGGCAGGAGCTGGGTCGTGCCGCCGTGGACCTCGACGCGGATCTCGATGCCGAAGTCGGCGGCGTCCTGGCCGACCTCGCGGAGGGCCTTGCCGATCTGCTCGTAGGTCGCCTCGGGCTCGACGCCCTTGGCCAGGCCGTTGGGGCGGACCTTCACGCCCGGCGACCGATGTCGTGGGCCAGCCGGACGTACGCCTTGGTCCCCTCGATGTTTTCCTTGACCTTCGCCGGGTCGGCCGACTGGTACTCGAAGGCGCTGCCGAGCCCGGCCAGCTCGACGGGCGAATCATCGAACTTCTTCTTGACCTCCGCCCGCTGGTCTTTCGTCAGCCCGACCTCGACGCCGTGCTTGTGCCCGGTTCGTAACTCAACGCCCTGGTACTTCAGGGCTTCGAGCTTCTTGAGGATGGTGTCGAGGTCCCAGTCCTTGGCGATGTTGTACGTGACGGTGCCGAGCTGGAGCATCGGGAGGGCCCTCATCGGTCGAGCGTGATGGATCAGTGATGATTCGCCGTACTCTCGCCGAATCGTCCGGCCGGCACAAGCGGCTTCCCGTTTCGGAATCCTCCGCAAAATCGTCAAGAACCAGGCTCGATCGAACCGATGACAAGGTTTATGCTTCCGGCGCAAGGAGCGGAGTCGCTTTCCCCCCGGTCTCACAGGGACTCGTGATGACGACCGACGACCCGAGCGGCCCTGCCGACCGTGGCCCGATGACCCCGGGATGGAAGACGATGACCGCCGTCGCCGTCTTCTATCTCGGCTGCCTGGTCGTGGCGACCTGGCCCGCGTTCGCGACCTTCGGCTCAACGCTCCCATCTCGAATCGACCCACTGGCGCATCTCTGGACGATGCGCTGGAACAAGTCGTGCCTGGTCGAGGGACGGCTGCCGTTCGTCTGCCCCGACATCCAGTATCCCGTCGGCGCGGCGCTCGGCACGCTGCCGCCGATGCACTTCCAGACGCTCCTTTACGTTCCGCTTTCGCTCGTCTTCGCCAACGACGTCCTTTGTTACAACATCATTCGCACCATTTCGTTCCTGCTGACGGGCCTGGGGACGTTCCTGCTGATCTGGAACGTCGTGCGGAGCCGGCTGGCGGCCACGCTGGGCGGCCTGACGGCGATGATCGGCACGCCGATGCTCTTCTTCTCGCACGGCGAACTGGAGCAGATCACCGTCGGCTGGTTTCCCATCTTCCTGATCGCGTGGCTCCGCTGGGTCGACCGACCGAGTCGAAGGGGGCTGGTCGCGGCGGCGGGGCTTTATACCCTGGTGGCGATGAGTGCCCCGTATTTCGGGATGTTCGCGATCTTCCCGGCGACCCTCTACGTCGCCTGGCGAGCGATCGGCGCGGGCTGGAGGGGGATCGGCCCCTGGCTTAACAGTCGGCTCGGCTGGTTCGCGGCGTTCGCGGGCGTGACGGGGCCGGTGCTTGTGGTCCTGTTCTCGAACCAGATCTGGTCCTTGACCCACGGCTACTCGATGGCGCGGCCCGACGCGGAGTTCGCCATCTGCCGGGCTCCCTTCTGGGGTTACCTCGTCCCGACCTCGGGCAACCTGTTGAGCCGGCTGCTCTGGTTCGACAATGGCATCCAGGAGAGCCCGGGCTCGGTCCCCTCCTATCTGGGCGTGGTGACGCTCGCTTTGATCGTTTATACAGCGATCGGGCGCGTCAAGTTCGCCAGGGGAGCTTACTGGTGGGGGTCGCTGGCCTTGCTGGTGGTGCTGTCGCTCGGGGCTTACGCGAAGGTCGGTGGCCATGAGGTGAGCTTGCCCGCCGCGTGGCTCAAGACGTACTTCGTGGGGTTCCGGATGATCCGGGTGCCCGCCCGGTTCAACCTCTTCGCCTCGGTGATCGCGGCGGTGGTCGCGGCGGCCGGGTTCCGGCAACTGCTCTCGAAGCTCCCCAACCGACCCGCGCGGGTCGCGGTCTTCGGCGTCCTGGCCTCGGTGGCGCTGGCTGATCTCTGCACGGTCCCCTATTTGACCATCGACCTTCCGAAGATGCCCGCCTGCTACGCGGTCATCGAGAAGGCGGACCCCAAGGCAACGTTCGTTGACGTCCCCCAGTTCAACTCGGGTGCATTCCAGCTCCCCGCGCTCTGCACTTACTGGCAGTCGTTCCACCGAGGCTCGACCTCGGCCGGCTACACCTCATTTTTGAACACGCATTACGACAACCTGTTGTGTTACAACTCGCCGTTCCACGCCTTCAAGCTCGCCCAGCCCTGGTACTTGCTCGCGCCCGGGTCGGAGTCGTTCGAGCTGGTCCAGGGGATGGACTTCCGGTCGTATGTCTGGCTCTACCTGAAGGTCCACAATCTCCGGTACGTCGTGGTCCACCACGGCCCCGGGTCGTTCCCCGAGTTCCCCGTCCACGTCGACCGGCTCGAGGCGGTCCTGCAAGAAGCGAAGATCTTCGAGGACGAGTCGACGGCCGTCTTCGACCGCGAACGCCTGCCGACCCCGACGAAGCCGGTCCTGCTCTATACCGAGGGCTGGGGCAACCGGATGTGGAAAGGCGGACGGATTGCCTGCATGGTCGAGAAATCGGCCCGGGTCCACATCTATAACCCGACGCCCGACCAGCCCTTGACCTTCCACATGGAAGCCGTGGCGCAGAAGCGAGCCCGGAACGTCACTCTCAAGTCCGGAGGGGTCGAACTCGCCCGCTGGCAGGTCGAGCCCATCGGCCGGGCCTCGCTCGACTCGCCGCCCTTCACCCTGGCGGTCGGGCTGCACGAGCTGACCATCGAGAGCGACGGCGAGGACCACCCCTACCGGACCGACTCGGTCGTGACCGCGAGCAACACGCCCTTCAGCCTCTGGGCGACCCAGGTCGGCCTCTCGTCGGCAACCGAGGCTCCGGGTATCGCCGGGGCCTCGAAGGAAGGCCCCCGGCGCTGAGGCCCTCGGAATTCCAGATGGGCGATGTCCGATGGGCGATGTCCGATGGGCGACCGAGGGATCAGTGCATCGATCATCGACGATCCACTATCGACGATCGTCCATTGGCCATCCCCGATCGCCCATCGCCCATCGCCCATCGCCCATCGATGATCGCCCATCGACCATCCCAATGTCCCTCGTCAGTTCGGGCGGGTGGTCGGCCTGGCGACTCCCCCGCCCTTGCTCTTGGCTCCGAGCGATCCCGAGGCGTTCAGGGGCGACTCCTGGACGACCTTGCCGTTGATCGTGGCGGCGTGGACCCAGGCCGATTTCGGCGAGGCCCCCTCGACCTTCGTCCCTTCCTCGGCGAGGACCAGCTCCCCGGGATCGAGGCTGGGCGGGAAGCCGATCGAGAGCCTCGGCGGCTGGGCGGTCGATCTGGTCCAGCGGAAGGTGTTGTCCTTCAGTGCGATCGACATGTAGACCCGCCCCTTGTTCGTCTTGATCCCGAAGCCGTGCTCGACGCCCAGGCCACCGCCGGGCGAGTCCTCAACGACGTTCCCCTCGAACAGGCCGCCGAGGAACGGGGCGTGCGACCAGCCCCACTGGACCGGGCTCTCGGTGGGCGTGGCGAGGAGCCGGATCGCCATCCCGCCGCCCTGGAACCGGTTGCGCAAGACCTTGACGCCGAAGACGTTGCCGGCCAGGACGAGGTCGGCCGCGATCCCGCTCCCCCGACAGTCGATCGTGTTTCCCTCGAAGGTCTCGCGGACGAAGCCGGTGGCCATCGAGATGGCGTTGGTCTCCTTCGCGATCGGCTCGTCGAGCAGGTACGTCAGTGGTCCGACGGGCTGCACGATGGTCCGCCACTGGCCGGCCTGCGGGCCAGAGAGGATCGCCAGCGCGTCGCCGGTGTTCGGCCCTCCGCCTTGCGGCTGGGGGATCACCACGACCCGGCCGTCGGTCGAGATCGCCGCCGGCTTCCCCTCGAAGAGGAGCCGGTAGGCCTCCGTGAGCATCACCTCGGGCGAGTTCTCGTGCTGCTTCGGGTCGTCCTCGCGCGGTCCCACGCCGTTGCCGACGACATTGTCCTTGACCAGGTCGTTGATCCCCCGCTGGGTCAGGACAAGGAACCGCCAGGCCTTGCCCGACGGGGCCTCGGGCATCCCCTTGTTGCCGATCAGGGTGAGGTCGTGAGTGTACCGGCCCGAGAAGAGGCCGTTACAGAAGGTCTTCGGCAATGGTCCCTTGTGGATGTTCTCGGCGACCCTCCACGGCCCGTTCGAGAAGACGACCGCCCCCCCTTTGAGGACATTCCGCTCGATTTGGCCGCTCGCCGCGGAGATGACGCGGATCAACTGGACCGCGTGCTCCCAGTCGGTCGAGGCCGGCGGCCCCTGGATATCGAGCCGGGACAGGACCACGCCGAACTTGGGGTCGGGCATGCCGCCGTCGCGGTCGTCAGACGTGCCGATCACGGCCGGGCCGTAGCCGACCTCCTGGTTCCAGCGGACCGGGCCGGTGAACCGGACGGCGAAGTTATCCAGGGTGGTCCCACCGGCATGGATCTTGATCGCCGCGGTCCAGGGGGGCTGGTCGGTGCTCTGGGTGAACTGCAAGGTCGCGCCGATTCGCCCACAACCCGGACGGGCCGGGCGAAGATGATCGGCTTCGAGAGGGGATAGGTCCCTTTTGAGAGCGTGACCGTGCCGAAACGGGCGGTCAGATCGTTCAGGTCGTCGCCGGGCTTCGCGGTGACGGCGCCGGGTGGGAGGGCCGGGGCTCTTCGGGCGGGATCGCTCGGGCCGCCGGGGAAGCGGATGACTTCCTCGCGGCCGGACTGGTCAAGCAGGCGGAGGGTCATGGTCGCGCCCGACTCGTCGCGGACGGGTGGGAAGACCATGTCGGCCTTCGTCGGGCCGAGCCGCCGGACGTTGAGCCGCTCGCTCCCGAACCCGGTTTCGAACTTGACCTTGTCGTTGGGCTTGAAGGCCCAGGAGCCGAAGACGCCGTCGCTGAGGGCGGCGGCCACGATCTGGCGGGAGCCGGTTAGCCCTTCGAGCGCGATGTGGACGTCGCCGGGGCTGGTCTCGACCCCGTCCTGGCCCAGCCACTTCGCCGTCGCCGTGCTGTTGGCGAGGGTCGGGGCGACGATCTTGGGCATGGCCTTGGCCGGGTTGCACTTGCCGGCGACGACCGACGCGACGTCCCCCCGATCGTCGGAATAGGTGATCGTCAGCTTGAGGGTCTGGCCGGCGAGGTCGCGGCCGGGGCTGAAGTAGAGGTCGGCCTTCGTCCGGTCGTCGGCGTGGCGGGCCAGCTCGGCCGAGGCGACCGCGCGCGGGTTCAGCCCGACGTGCCAGACCAGGCCACCAGGGCCTTGGATCTCGACCGACTTGATGTTGACCTTGGTCGAGAGCTTGGCGAGGGTCAGGTGGACGTCCTCGATACCGTCGGGACCGACGTTCGGGCCGGTCCCGACGCGGTCCTGGCCGTCCTGCCCGACCCACTTCGCCTCGACCCCCGCGCCGGGCGCCCGGAGATTCGGGTCGGCCTTTCCGCCCATGATCAGAACCGAGGCTTTCTGGCCGTCGTCGAGCGTCAGATTGATTTCGAACTCGCGGCCGGACTCGCGCTGGTCGGGCTCGAAGTAGAGGTCGGCCGAGGTCGACCGGGGCTGGCGTACGACCAGGACCGTGAAGCGCCCCTTGTTCGTCGAGATCCACATCCCGCCGCCATGTCCCTTGATTTCCACCTCGGCCAGCTCATGGTTGGGCGGGAGCCCCTTGAGGGCGATGTGGACGTCCTGATAATCGTTCTTGGACGGCCCGGGTTCGCCACCGACGAGGTCATGCCCGTCCTGGCCGATCCACCGGCCAACCGGCAAGGCGGCCCGGGCCTCGACGATCGGCAGGCACAGGGCGATCAGGACGGCCAGGATTGACGTTATCCGGGGCTGCGGGTTCATCCGAGGGTCTCCCTCAACTGACAATCATCGGACGCGGCGATTGCAAGGAGAGCCGGCCCCTATTCTTCATCTTCATCGAATTCCAGACTCATTCGACGACGCCCGACCCGGCGCTCAGCGTCATTTCCGATTCCCCTTCTTCGACTTCTTCTCGATCTTCTGCCGGGCCTTGTTCCGAGCCTTGCGATCGGTCGCCGCCCGACTGCCATTCGAACTCGGGGGGCTTCGCTTCATCGCGTCCAGCGTGCGGAGGATCGACTCACGGCCAGGGATCGAATACCGCCGTTCGGTCTTCGGCGGCGGTTCCCCTTCCAGCTCCATCTCGTGCCAGACCTCGTGCCAGGTCCCGGCGATCGTGTCGTCGACGAAGCCACTGGCGTAGGCCCGCTCGATCACGCCCGCGGCTTCCTTCGCCTTCAGGTCGATCAGCTCGGAGATGATCGAACCGTTCATGGACGGCTCGTTCTCCTCGACGTGTTCCAGTGTCCGGGAGAGGATCGCGATGACCTCCTCCCGGACTTCGGGATGCTGCTTGCCAACCTCGACCAGCGACCGGGCGGCATCGATCCGGGCATATTCCCCGGCCGTTTTTCGTTCGTGCAGTTCCGTCAACGCGGGGATGGCCGCCGGGCCGATCCTCCCGATGATCGGCGGGATCTCCTCCCAGATCCAGTCGTTGAAATCCTCCTGGTTCTGATCGGCCAGGATGCCCACCAGCGTGGGGATGCCTCCCTCCGCGCGGAACTGCCCGAGTGCCCGCCAGGCATGGATCGGCCCCCAGACCTCCGGACGATCCTCGTCCAGCTCGTCCCACTGCCGGTCGACCGCCATCCGGGCCAGGTCCGGGACGTCCTCCAGTCCGATCCCCATCGCGGCGTAGTCGTGGGCCTTCTCATACCGGAGGTCGTCCCCGATTCGCAGCAACTGGTTGACCGGCGGTCCGTAATCAGCCATCTCACCCTCTCCGCCTGCCAAAAAACAAACCCGATTTGACGCAAACTCTTTGAATTAAACAAGATAATCGCTGTCTTTGTGTCCCGATCAGCCTCGGCATGGCTCCGGAACTTTCGGAGAAAGACAAAGCCATTTTCGAGCCGACAGTCTCCGTGAGCATTTCAACCAGACAAAGCCAATGTCAAGGCCTTGCTTCTCTCGTGCGGCGAGAGCAAAGACGAACCCAGGTCCAGGCGCGAACGGGGTTGTCATCCCGGGCGCGACACTCAAAGGAATACTATCCTCGTGGGAGACGGGTCTATAACCGCCTTTCGCCTTGCATTCGGGCGATTTTTGCCGGACGATCGGCCGATCGATCCGATCCGTGGCGCGGTCCGGGACGCCGAACGCCCCGACGCTCCGCGAACGTCACATCCCAAACTCACCTTTCAGAGAGACCCGCCGGTGTCCGCCACCCTTGAGCCGACCCTCTCGAAACCGCGTTATGCCTGGGCCCGTCGCGGCGACGTCAACGCGTTCTTCGGCCTGATGCTCGACAACGTCGGCGACATGATCCTGATGACCAGCCTGCTGGTCGGGGTCTACGGGTTTCCCCGGGCGTTCGTCCTGACCCGGATGATCCCCGGCACGGCGGTCGGCGTCCTGGTCGGCGACCTGATCTTCACGGTCATGGCGTTCCGCCTGGCAAGACGAACCCAACGCCCCGACGTGACCGCGATGCCGCTGGGGCTCGACACCCCGAGCACCTTTGGCTCTGTCTTCCTGATCCTGGGGCCGGCCTTCGCCGCCGCCCGAGCCCGAGGGCTGGACCCCGACGACGCGGCGCGGGAGGCGTGGTTCGTCGGGATCGCCATGATCCTGGCCTCGGGCGTCTTCAAGCTGGCGTGCTCCCTGTTCAGCGGCGCGATCCGGCGGATGGTCCCGCGGGCCGGGCTGCTCGGGTCGCTCACGGCGATCGCGCTGGTCTTGATCAGCTTCCTGCCCCTGATCGACATCGCCGCGACGCCGATCGCCGGGATGGCCGCGCTGGCCGTGATCCTGGCGACCCTGACGGCCCGCTGGAAGCTCCCCCGGGACGTCCCGGGCGCCCTGGCGGCGGTGGTGGTCGGCTGCTTCATCTATTATGTGATGAACCTCGTCGGCCTGCGGCCCGGGACTGGGCGGCGGCGAGGCGGGTCGGCCTTCGCTGGCCCTCCGGGCCGTCCTGCCGATGCCGGTCTCGGAGTGGCTCGAATGGTTCCGGGGCTCGTGGCGCGAGACCCTGAGCTACCTGCCGGTGGCGATCCCGCTGGCGCTGGCGACGGTGGTCGGCGGGATCGACTGCACCGAGAGCGCCGCGTCGGCCGGCGACGACTACCCGACCGGCCAGATCATCGCCGCCGAGGGGCTTGGCCACGGTGGTCGGCGGGGTCTTCGGCGGCGTGATCCAGTCGACCCCTTATATCGGCCATCCGGCCTATAAGGCGATGGGAGCCGGGGCCGCGTACACGCTGGCGACGGCCCTGTTCATCGGCGGAGCGGGGGTCTTCGGCTACTTCGACTGGATCTTCTACCTCCTGCCCAAGTCGGTCGTCTTCCCGATCCTGATCTTCGTCGGCCTGGAGATCACCGCGCAGTCGTTCCACGCCACGCCGGTCAAGCATTACCCGGCGGTCGCCCTGGCGTGCGTGCCGGCCCTGGCGTACCTGGCCGTGCTCGCTCTGAAACAGGTCCTGGGCGAGGCGAAGCCGTTCGAGCAGTGGTCGCCGCAGACGCAACACTGGGTCCAGACGGTGACGATCCTCTCGGGCGGTTTCATCGTGACGAGCCTGCTCTGGGGGTCGATCCTGACCCACCTGATCGACGGCCGGCTCCGGCCGCGGTGGTGTCGCTGGTCCTGGCGGGGGCCTGCGCCCTCTTCGGCGTGATCCACTCGCCCCTGCCCTCCGGCCCGATCGTGCTCCCGAACGAGGCGATCCGCCAGCTCAAGGAGCAGGGACGGTTCGAGGCGTCGAAGCTCCAGACCCCCTACCACTGGGCGGCGGCTTACTGGGTCTCGGCCGGTTTGCTGCTCGCTCTGGGCAAGTGGGGCCTCTTTCCCGATAAAGGACCGGAGTCGGCCTCACTCGAACGCTAAGTGACAGCGCCACCAAAATAAATTCGGCATGAAATGTGCCGTAAGATTCTTCGTTCGATCGCTCGCGATCCATCCCCCAGACAAACATCGCGATTCCGATTTGTGTTCGACCGCCCGGTTCTTGCTAGACTATGCGTCTTATGCATAAAGGAGTCGCGGTCAGCCCGGGTGTGGTGGTGGGCGTCGCCTATCGGGTCGACTCGGTGTTCGGCTCCGCCGAGCCCCAGACGCTCGCCGACCTCGAGCTCGTCGGCCCCGAGATCGAGCGGTTCGACCGCGCCGTGGCCACCTCGGCCGCCGAGCTGGAGGCGATCGTCCAGAAGGTCGCCGAGCAGCTGGGGCCGGCCGAGGCCGACATCTTCAAGTCGCACCTCCAGATCGTCAACGACGAGTCGATGCTGGCCAAGGTCCGCGCCCTGATCGAGGTCGCAGCGGCTGACGGCGCTCTCGGCGGTCCAGGAGGTCCTCCAGGGGTACGCCGCCAGCTTCGCCCGGATCGAGCAGGACTACTTCCGCGAGCGCGTCGCCGACCTCCGCGACGTCATCTCGCGGATCGGCTCGCACCTGACCGTGCATCCTCCGGGCCACGTCACGCACATCGCCCCCGGCGTCAACGGCGACGAGCCGGTGATCCTCGTGCGCCCACGAGATCCTCCCCAGCCAGGCGATGAGCCTGGGGAGCCTGGCGATCGCCGGGATCGTCACCGAGACCGGCGGCGGGACCAGCCACGCGGCGATCCTCGCCCGGAGCCGGGGCATCCCCGCCGTCTCCGGCGTCGTCGGGATCACCGCCGAGGTCCGCTCCGGCGACCCGATCATCGTCGACGGCCGCGAGGGGCTCGTCCTGATCCGCCCCGACGCCGAGACCACCTCCGCCTACCGCAAGATGCAGCGCGAGTTCTTCGACCTGAAGGACCGGCTCGTCCTCAACCGCGACCAGCCCGCCCTCAGCGCCGACGGCGCCCAGATCGACCTGCTCGCCAACATCAACAACCCGGCCGACGCCCAGGCCGCCGAGAAGGTCGGGCGCCTCGGGCGTCGGCCTGTTCCGGACCGAATATCTCTTCCTCACCCACCAGGACGTGCCCGACGAGGAGGAGCAGTACCAGCACTACCGCCAGATCATCGAGGACTCGCCCGACCGGATCGTCACGATCCGGACCCTCGACCTCGGCGGCGACAAGACGGTGCCCTACCTCGGCCGGCGCAACGAGGCCAACCCGTTCATGGGCTGGCGGTCGATCCGGCTCTCGTTCGAGCACCCCCGCCTCTTCGAGCGGCAGATCCGCGCGATCCTCCGGGCCGGGCCGGCACGGGCGGGTCTCGATGCTCTTCCCGATGATCACGACGCTGGAAGAACTCCGCCACGTCAACCGGCTGGTCGACGAGACCCGGCGGAACCTCCGCCGCGAGGGGGTCCCGTTCGGCGAGGACGTCAAGACCGGCGTCATGATCGAGGTCCCCGCCGCCGCCGTCTGCATCGACGCGATCCTCCGGGAGACCGACTTCATCTCGATCGGCTCGAACGACCTGATCCAGTACCTCGTCGCCGCCGACCGCGACAACCCCAAGGTCGCGCACCTCTGCGAGCCGCTCAGCCCGGCGATCTTCCGGGTCCTGCAGATGGTCCTCGACGCCTGCCAGCGGACCGGGACGCCCGTGACCGTCTGCGGCGAGATGGCCGGCCAGCCCCGGTCGGTCCTCGCCCTCTTCGGCATGGGCCTCCGCCGGTTCAGCATGAGCCCGGCCTTCATCCCGACCATCAAGGCCCTGCTCTCGTCGGTCACCACCACCCAGGCCGAGCGGTTCGCCCACCAGATCCTCCAGCTCAAGACCAGCGAGGAGATCCGAGCCTACCTGACCGCCCGGCTCCACGAGGTCTCCAGCGCCCTGGAGGTCTTCGACTCGGGCTGAGCCGGTTATTCTTCGGTCGGGTGGGCACCGCCCGCCATGATCGAGTCGATCATGGCGGGCGGTGCCCACCCGCCTCGTCGCCGATCGGCCATCCATCGACCGATATCGGGAGTGCCCAGATGACCCTGCCTCGGATGCCGCAACCGACCATTCGCCGTCTCGTCGCTGCTCCGCTTCCGCTGGCGCTGTTCGCCGCCGGTTGCGGCGGCACCACGCCGGAGGTCGACACGGCGGAGACCATCCGGACCCGAACCCGCCGCCGAAGCCGGCCCCGACCCCGAACCGGCCCCGACACCGACTCCCGCCGCCGAGCCGGCCAAGGACGCGCCCAAGGGCTGACCGACTCGACGGGAATCAGGCTGCGCCGCCCCGTTCCCTCGGCCTTCGAGGTCGTGGTAAGATACGCATCCTACCTCCGCTCCGAGCGGCGGCGCCGAGGGCCGCCGGAGTCGGGCCCACCCGCCTCGCGCAAGGATCCGAAACCCGATGAAGCTCTCCCCAGCCTCCCGCATGGTCGGCCTGCGCCGGCTCGCCGCCCTCGCCGCCTCGACCTTGCTCGCCTGGCCGTCGCCCCGGCCCTCCAGGCCGAGCCACCCGCACCCGCGCCCAGGCCGGGACCGGCACCATCAAGGGCAAGCTGTCTGGGCCGCCGGGCCGGTGCCCGCGCCCAAGGTCCTCGTCAAGAAGGGCGACCCCAACGTCAAGGACGCCGTCTGCAAGGCCAAGAACATCCTCAGCAAGGACATCGAGGTCGACCCCGCCACCAAGGGCGTCAAGGACGCCTTCGCCTACCTGGTCAAGCCGGTCGGGTGATTACTCGGCCGCCGAGAAGGCTCTGGTCGAGAAGACCCCGGAGGTCGTCGTCGACCAGATCAACTGCGAGTACGTCCCCTACGCCACCGTCGTCCACAAGGACCAGAAGCTGATCTTCAAGTCGAGCGACCCGGTCGGCCACAACGTCAACTTCAAGCCGTTCAGCAACACGCCCGTCAACCAGATGCTCCCGCCCAACGGCAAGATGTCCTACCCGATCAAGAAGGAAGAGCGCCGTCCGGCCGAGGCCATTTGCAGCATTCACCCCTGGATGAAGGGCTGGGTCTTCATCGTCGACAACCCGTTCGCCGTCGTGACCAAGGCCGATGGCTCGTTCGAGATCAAGGGCGTGCCGGCCGGGGTCCAACAGCTTGTCGTCTGGCAGGCCTCGAAAGGCTATGTGACCGAAGGTGGCAACAAGGGAATGGCCGTGACCGTCAAGGCCGGCGAGACGACCGACGTCGGCGAGGTCAAGATCGACCAAGTAATCCCGCCGGGCCGTGGCCGCTCCGATCCGAAGGAGCGGCCCTGCCGACGTTTCGTCGCTTGACGCCTAAATCTTTCAGGGGACTGGGAAGGTTAACGAAGGCCGAAGTTGATTTCTGCCGCATTAAACGGCTCACTGCCTACAGATTGCGCAATAATAGTCGTGAACCCGTGGAAGTTACTCCGGCAATCTCATAGAATTCAAAAAGAGTCGACTCAAAAACCCAGATTTGCCCGAATCCCGGACAGGTTTGCGCTGCTTCTGCGCGGAATAAACGGTCGGATCGGCCCCGATCCTTGTCTCGGTTTGGTGAAAAAAGTTGCGGCCTGTTCATCTGGTACTTGATTTGCCTTCTGTCCGCGTGGTTGGATTGTTGTGGAAAGCATGAAGGTTTCTGGAGCGTTCCGTCGGGTTGAGTTGAGGCGATCGATTCGATGGCCTGGATCTGAACCGATCGGTCGTTGCTCCGCGGGGCGGTTCGTCTCCGGGATGTTTCCACACTCCTACGTCCCTGTGAGCCCGGCCGCCGCCTCTTGCCGGCCTCGCATGGAGGATCAGGTCATGGCGAAAGTCGGCAACGGCGGGATGGGCCGGGTCGGAATGATGACCCCCCTGGGGATCATCTTCCTGGCCATCGCGTCGGCCGGTTTTCCAACCCGTTCCCTCGGCCAGGCGGTCCCTCGGGCCAGCACCAAGGTCTACTTCGACACCAGCCATAAAGCCGACGCTGACCTCCGGAGCGCCGACAACCACGCCAAGGCGGGCGATTACGCCGAAGCGGTCGAGATCTACCAGCGCGTGATCCAGCAGTTCGGCGACAAGGTCGTCGAGGTCCCCCTGGAGCCCAAAGCCGGGGCAAATCCCGACGAGGAGGATTCTCGACTCTCGGTGAACGCCCGGCGCGAGTGCCAGAGGCGGATCGCGGCGCTGCCACCCGAGGCCCGCGCCCTCTACCGAGCCCGGGTCGACGGCCAGGCCGAGCGGTGGTTCCGACAGGGACGCGAGGGGCGCGACCGCTCGATCCTCCGGCGGATTGTCGACCAGGATTTTTGCAGTTCGTGGGGAGACGACGCGCTGGACCTCCTGGGCGACCTCGCGTTCCAGGAAGGGCAGTTCGCCGAGGCCCTGGCCGCCTACACCCAGCTCGTCCCCGACCGTCCGGGAGGCGGCCTGGCGCTGGCCCATCCCGACCCGAGCGTCGACCTGGCCCGGGTGGCCGCCAAGAAGTTGCTCTGCCGCGTGGCGATGGGTGAGCATCCGCCGACCCTGGCCGAGGTTGAGGCCTTCGTGGCCGCTCACCCCAACGCCGCCGGCCCGTTCGCCGGCCGCAAAGGGCTGCTCGGGCGCGACCTGATCGACGCGATCCGCGACGACCATCTCTCCCCCTCGGTTCCGGTCCGACGCCCGCTGGCCGACGTTCGCCGGGGCGCCGACGAGGACCAAGGTTGCCCCCGGCCCGATCGACGTCGGATCGCTCCAGTGGCGGGCGGAACTTGAGGCGATCACCCCCAGCCGGCCGGGGATGGCGGGCCGTCGAGGGATGGGCATGGGGATGATCTCCGCCACCCCGGCGCCTCCCGAGCGGCTCCTGGCGTATCATCCGATCGTCGTGGGCGACCAGGTGATCGTGGACAACGAGAAGCAGATCACCGCCTATAACCTCAACACCCGGCCGGGCGACCAGCTCCCTTCGGCCGCCGGCCCGGTCGAGGTCGCCTGGAAGACCCCCGACCTGATGGGCGCCGATGATGGCGGGCCGCGGGTCTTCGGGCCTGCCCCGGTTCACCCTGACCGCCTTCGGCGACAGGATCTTCGCCCGGATGGGCCAGGCTCGCCACCACGATGCCCAGCCGGATGGGCATGGGGATGATGGGCAACGCCCCCAGCGCCATCGTTGCCATCGATCGAACGGCGCAGGGCAAGCTGCTCTGGAAGCGCGAGGCGACCGAGATCGCCCTGCCGCGTCGACAGGCCGGCGGTGGGGTTGGCAGCCGGAACGCTGTCTTCGAGGGGTCGCCCGTCGCCGACGCGCGGAACGTCTACGTCGCCCTGACCGACCGGATCGAGATGACGGCGACCTACGTCGCCTGCCTCGACGCCGAGACCGGCGCCACTCGCTGGGTCCGCTACATCTGCGAGGCCAACTCGAATATCGACCCGTTCCTCGGCGGCGGCTTCGAGGTCAGCCACCGCCTCCTGACGCTCGACGGCCCGACGGTCTACTACCAGACCAACCTGGGTGTCGTCGCGTCGCTCGAGACCGAGAACGGAAGTATCCGCTGGCTGGCGACCTACCCCTGGCAGGGGCGGAACGGGATGGGGCAAGGCCGTGAGCGCGACCTCAACCCGGCGATCGTCCACGACGGCCTGGTGATCGTCGCCCCGGACGACGCGCCGGCGATCTACGCCTTCGACGCGGCGACCGGCCTGCTGGCCTGGAAGACCGAGACGATCCCCGACGAGGTCAAACTGACCCACCTGCTCGGCGTGGCCAAGGGAAACCTGATCGCCACCGGCGACCGCGTCCTCTGGTTCGACGTCCGGAACGGCCGGCTGGTTCATGCCTGGCCCGATAACGCCCAGGCCGTGCAAGGGTTCGGCCGGGGCATCCTGGCGGGCGACCGGATCTACTGGCCGACGAAGACCGAGATCCACGTCCTCGACCAGTCCTCGGGCCTCAAGGCCGACCCGCCGATCAAGCTTCAGGAGACGTTCCAGTGCGAGGGGGGGAACCTCGCGGTGGGCGACGGCTACCTGATCGTGGCGCAGGCCAGCGCTCTGGTCGTCTTTTGCCAGAACAGCCGTCTGATCGACCGCTATCGAGACGAGATCGCCCGGGTCCCCGACCAGCCCTCGAACTACTACCGGCTGGCCCAGGCGGCCGAGGCGATCGGCCGCGACGACCTGGCCTTGACCAGCCTGGAGGCGGCCCTCCCACGAACGCGGGCCACTGACACGATCGATGGCGTCCCGATGTCCGAGGCGATCCGCGACCACCAGCGCCAGCTCCTGATGAAGCTCGGCCAGAAGGCGAGAGCGGCCAAGGACTGGACCGAGGCCGGTCGCCGGTTCGCCGCCGCCGCCGAGGCCGCCCGATCCGACCGCGACCAGCTCGCCGCCCGGCTCGAACTCGCTGATGTTCAGCTCGCGCGAGGAGATCCCAAGGCGTCCGTCGCGACCCTCCAGGCCCTCCTGGCCGACGAGCGGATGAGAGCCTTGAACGTCGACGCGGCGGACGGCCACCGCTCGGTCCGCGCCGATCTCCTGATCGCCGAGCGACTGGCCGGCCTGATCCGCGACAAGGGTCGCGACCTCTACGCCGACTTCGACCGAGCCGCCGCCGACCTCCTGGCCCGCGGGAAGGCCGAGAAGGACCCGCGCCTCCTGGAGGACGTCGGCCGGAGCTACCCGGTCGCCCGGGTCGTCCCCGGCCGCCTGGCTCGCGCTGGGCGAGCTTTACGACGAGCTTCAGCGTCCCGGCGACGCCGCGAGGGCCTACAAACGGCTCCTCACCGGCGCCCCCGACGACCCGACCCGCGCCCGGGCCCTCTGGGGGCTCGCCCGAGCCTACGAAACTCAGAAGCTCTGGGTCTCGGCCCGGGACGCCTACCTCCAGGCGAAGAAGCGGTTCGGCGACGAGCGGATCGACGAACCCGGCGGGCTCAAGGCGCTCGGGGCACTGGTCGCCGATCGGCTGGCGCGCGAGCCATTCGACCGGATGTCAGGCGACCGGGCCGAGCCGAGCGTGCCGGTCCCGCTCCGCCGTCGCTGGGACCGCCGATGGGCCGAGGCCGCCCGACCGCTCGGCGCCGAAGGAGTCCTTCCCTCGGCCGAGGCCGGCGCGGGTCTTCCTGGCCCACGGTCGCGAGATCCGGCCGGTCGACCCCGCCACGGGCCAGTCGGCCTGGTCGCGCGACCTGGACGGGGAGCCGGTCTGGGTCGGCTATCTCGCCGACCGGATCATCGCCGCGACCCGCGACTCGGCTGGTCGCCCTGAGCCTGGACAAGGGGGTCGTCGAGTGGCAGTACGACCTGGGGATCGCCGCGGCGGCCCGGGCCGCCGCGAACCCGTTCGCCAAGGAGCCGGCCGCCGAGGAGGCCCGCGACGCCGCCTCGGCCAGCTTGCAAGACTTCCGGATCGTCGGCAACCGGGTCTTCTGCCTCCGAGGGGACCGGACCCTGATGGCCTTCGACGGCGACTCGGGCCAGCTCGACTGGTCATACACCCCGACGGCCGGCCGGATCAACCCCCACCTGCTGATCGGACCCCGCCGGATCGTCCTGCAAGTCCGCAAGCCGAACGCCGTCCTGGTGCTGGAGACGGCCACCGGCCGGCGGCGGGCCGAGTTCCCCCAGGCCGAGCAGGACGAATGGCCGCGCGACCCTCTGGCGATCGACGACGACCACGTCGCTCTGGTCGTCAACCGGACCAAGGTCGCGCTCTTCGACACGACCAAGGGGGCCAACGCCTGGGTGTTCGAGGAGACCAAGGACTCGCCGAGCCTCGGCCCGCCGCGCCTCTTCGGCGACGCCGAGCGGCTCCTGGTCCTCCACGACGGCCACGACCTGATCCGGCTCGACCTGGCCACCGGCGCCAAGGCGTGGGCCGGCTGGAAGCTTCTGGGGACCGAGGACCTGAGCGACCGCCCCGAGGCGATCGCCCTGGCCGCCGACCGCGTCTTCGTCGCCAACGGTCCGGCCCTCGTGGCGATCGCCCTCTCCGATGGTTCGACCCTCTGGAAGCGTCCCTTGAGCGGCCCGTCCGCCGGCTGGGACGTCGCCCTGACCGAGCGGAGTGTCGCCGCCTACCCGGCGCCGCGAAGTTGAAGGAAGAAGGGCTCGGCCTCTTACCGCTGATCTTCCATCGCCGCGAGGACGGCGAGCCGATCCAGCGGCTCTTGATCCAGGCCCCCGTCACCGACCTGGCCGTCCGGTTCTCTCCCCGAGGCGCCCTGATTGCCACCCAAGGAGGGCTCTGGGCCCTGGGCGATCGGCAGGTCATGGACGGTTCGAGGGCACCCCGTTAACCTGGAAGTAGTCGAGGGGTTCGATCCCTCGCCCCATCCAGCCTCACTTTCCGATGAGATCATGACCGATGAATGATGAACGATGAATGAGCGATAAAACGCCCGAGGATTCACCGAGTTGACCATCGGCCATCAAACCGTCGGCCATCCGAGACGCAATAAGGAGACGAGCGTGGGCGAAGAGACTTCCAGCGAACCCCTGCAACACGAGGACCTCGCCGCCGTCGAGCGGCTGAAGGACGCCTTCGCCAAGCTCAAGGCCGAGATGGGCAAGGTGATCGTCGGCCAGCAGGACGTCCTCGAAGAACTGCTCATCGCGATCTTCGCCCGGGGGCACTGCCTGCTGATCGGCGTGCCCGGCCTGGCCAAGACGCTTGATGATCCACACCCTGGCCGACGCGCTGAACCTGACCTACAACCGGGTCCAGTTCACCCCCGACCTGATGCCCTCGGACATCACCGGGACCGAGGTGATCCAGGAAGACAAGGCGACCGGCGTCCGCCAGTTCAAGTTCCTCCGGGGGCCGATCTTCGCCAACATCGTGCTGGCCGACGAGATCAACCGGACCCCGCCCAAGACCCAGGCGGCCCTGCTGGAGTCGATGCAGGAGCGGCAGGTCACCGTCGGCGGCGAGCGGCACCGCCTGCCCGACCCGTTCTTCGTCCTGGCCACGCAGAACCCGATCGAGCAGGAAGGGACGTACCCCCTGCCCGAGGCCCAGCTCGACCGGTTCATGCTCAACATCCTGGTCGACTACCCGGACGAGGACGAGGAGTTCGACATCGTCCGCCTGACGACCTCGAACCTCAAGCCGAACGTGACCAAGGTCCTCGCCGGGTCCGACATCCTGGAGCTGCAGGAGATCGTCCGCAAGGTGCCGGTGGCCGACCACGTCGCCCGCTACGCCGTCCGGCTGGCCCGGGCGACCCGCCGGGGGCAGGACGACGTCCCCGAGTTCATCCGCGACTACGTGAGCTGGGGCGCCGGCCCCCGGGCCAGCCAGTACCTGGTGCTCGCCGCCAAGGCCCGCGCCGTGCTCTACGGCCGGTACTACGTCTCGACCGAGGACATCCGGGCCGTCGCCGGCCCGGTCCTCCGCCACCGGATCGTCACCAACTTCAACGCCGAGGCCGAAGGGCTCAAGCCCGACGACATCGTCGCACGCCTGATCAAGCACGTCCCGGTCGACGAGCGCGAGGCCGAGCAGAGTGGAAAACTACCAAAAATATTTAAATCCGCAAACGCTGGCTAACCTGGAAGGTCTCGACCTCCAGGCGCGGATGATCGTCGAGGGGTACGTGGCGGGCCAGCACGCCAGCCCCTATCACGGCTTCTCCGTCGAGTTCGCCCAGCACCGCGAATACGTGCCGGGCGACGACATCCGCCACGTCGACTGGAAGGTCTGGTCGAAGACCGACAAGTTCTACCTGAAGCAGTACGAGGAGGAGACGAACCTCCTGACGTACCTGCTGCTCGACACCAGCGAGTCGATGGCGTACGCCTCGGGCGACAACGTCTCGAAGCTCCAGTACGCCCAGTTCGTGGCCGCGGCGCTGGGGTACATGGTCCTCCGCCAGCAGGACTCGGTCGGCCTGGCCCTCTTCGACGACGCGGTCCGCCGCTTCGTCCGGCCGTCGGGCCAGCCGTCGCACCTGAAGGAACTGCTCCGGGTGATGGACGTCACCCCGGCCCGCGAGAAGTCCGACATCGGCGCCGTCTTCAACGACCTGGCCGAGCGGTTCAAGAAGCGGGGCGTGGTGGTCGTCCTCTCCGACCTGCTCGACGAGGTCCCCCGGATCCTCGCCGGCCTGAAGCACTTCCGGCACCGCCGCCACGAGGTGATCGTCTTCCACATCCTCGACCCCGCCGAGGTCGACTTCCCGTTCCGCGACACCACCCTGTTCAAGGGGATGGAGGGCCTGCCCGACGTCGTCGCCGAGCCCCACGCCCTCCGCAAGGCGTACCAGGACGAGCTCCGGACCTTCCTCGACGCGTTGAAGAAGGGCTGCCAGTCGATCGACATCGATTACGTCCCGCTCCGGACCGACCAGGACCTCGACGGGCCGCTGTCGAGCTACCTGGCGTCCAGGTCGTTGAGAGTCCGATGAGCACGTAGGGTGGGCACCGCCCACCATCTCCGATCGATCATGGTGGGCGATGCCCACCCTACGCAGATAGACGACTGGATTCGAGGAGACGACGTTGGACCTTCCGGTTTTGTGGGCGATCGGGTTCGGCGCCCTCCCCATGCTCCAGTTCGGCATCGCGGCGACGTCGCTGCCGATCCTGATCCACCTGCTGAACCGGCGCAAGTACCGCGAGATGCGGTGGGCGGCCATGCGGTTCCTGCTCGCCGCGATGCGGAAGAACCAGCGGCGGGTCAAGGTCGAGCAGTGGCTCCTGCTGGCGATCCGGACGCTGGTGGTGCTCGCTCGTCGTCCTGGCGATGGCCAAGCCGTTCCTGGAGAGCATGGGGGCGATCGCCCTGCCGGGCCAGCGGACGCACCGGGTGCTGGTGCTCGACGGCTCGCTGAGCATGGCCTACGCGACCTCGGACAAGAACCGGTTCGAGCAGGCCAAGGCCCTCGCCGCGCAGCTCGTCCGCGACTCGCGCCGGGGCGACGTCCTGAGCATCGTCCTGATGGCCGACCCGCCGCGGGTCGTCGTCGGCGACGCCTCGCCCTCGGCCAACCAGGCCGAGGTTCTCAAGGAGATCGACGCGATCACCCTGCCCCACGGCGGGACCGACCTCGTGGCCAGCTTCGGCGCGATCGACCGGGTCCTCGAAGTCTCGAGCATCCCCCGCAAGGAGGTCATCTTCCTGACCGACCTCCAGGCGGCGAGCTGGAAGAAGGGGGCCGGAGGGTCCGAGGCGATGAAGTCGGCCGTCGCCAAGCTGACCAGCCGTCGGGCCCAGTCGGTCGTGATCGACCTCGGCAAGGACGGCGGCGAGAACCGCGCGGTGACCGACCTCCGGCTCGACTCGCCGGTCGTCACCCTCGGCGGTCCCGCCCCCAAGGTGATCGCCACGGTCCACAACTACGGGCCGAACCCGGTCACCGACTTCAAGGCCCGCCTGCTCGTCGACGGCCAGCTCGGCCCGGACCAGTCGGTGCCGGAGATCGCCGTCGGGGCCGACGCCACGTTCGCGTTCTCGCCGACGTTCTCCTCGCCGGGCGACCACCTGATCGAGGTCCGGATCGACGACGATCCGCTGATGCTCGACAACCGCCGACGGCTCGCCGTGCCGGTCCGCGAGTTCCTCAACGTCCTGCTCGTCGACGGCCAGCCCAAGGCCGAGGCGTTCCAGGCCGAGACCGACTACCTGGCCCAGGCGCTCAACCCCGAGGCGAAGTCGGCTGGCTCCCCCTCGCAGATCCGCACCGAGATCGTCAACGAGTCGCAGCTCGGCACGCGGGAGCTGGCGCCATTCGACGCGGTGGTCCTTTGCAACATCGCCCAGTTTACCCCGGCCGAGGTCTCCGCGCTCGACGCCTACTTGAAGCAGGGCGGTGGCGTCGTCGTCTTCGGCGGGCGACCAGGTCATCGCCGAGAACTACAACCGGCTCCTCTACGCCGACGGCAAGGGCCTCCTGCCCGCGCCGATCGGCGGGATCGTCGGCGACGCCCAGGCCAAGCAGGGGGCGTTCGAGTTCGACGCCAAGGACTACAAGCACCCGATCGTCAGCCTCTTCGCCGGGGCCGACTCGAACGTGATCGCCGGCCTGACCGGGGCCAAGACCTGGCAGTATCACAAGCTCACCCTCCCCGAGGACCAGGCGATCCCAGGCCCAGGTCGCCCTCTGGTTCAACTCGGGCGACCCGGCCATCATCGAGATGCCGCGCCATCGAGGGAGAGTGATCCAGGTCGCGACCTCGGCCGACACCGGCTGGACCACCTGGCCGCTCCACCAGAGCTACCCGCCGATCATGGAGCAGGTGATCTTGCAGGCCGCCTCGGGCCGGCTCGCCGAGCGGAACGTCCGGGTCGGCCAGCCGTTCGACCAGGCCCTGCCCGCCTCGGCCGCCGGGGCCGCGGTCGAGGTCACGATGCCCGACGAGGTCCGTGACGCCGTCCAAGCTCAAGGCCGCCGGCGACGTCAGCCTCTTCCACTTCGAGGAGACGGACCTCTCGGGAGCCTACCGGGCCAAGTTCGGCCCGCCGCTGGCCCTCGAATCGATCTTCGCCGCCAACCCCGACCCGGCCGAGAGCGACCCGCTCAAGCTCGACCGCGCCGGGCTCGTGCGACGCCGTCCCCGGCTGGGCCTTCACCTACCTGACCAACTGGAAAGACCTGACCGCCAACGCCGCCTCGGTCGGCCGCCGGGGCGAGCTGCACCGGCCGTTGCTCTGGGCGCTGCTGGCCTTGCTGATCGTCGAATCGATCGCGGCCTGGAAGTTCGGGCATCATTAGCACGAGTGGTCGGTGACAGATGTTCAGATTATTGGGAGAAAGTATGCTAACAAAACCCCAAACTCGCGATGGTATTTCTGACCGCTGACGACTGACCACTAGCCACTGATCGCTGACTACTCTATTTCCCTAGCGAGTGACCTGATGGACTGGCTGCTCCGACGTCTGGCCGATCGATTGGGTGTGGTGCCGGCCGGGCATCGGCGAGTCGTTCGACCTGCGCATCGAGCCGGAGCAGCCGATGTCGCAGGGTCTGCTGTTCCTGATCGTCCTGGCGTCGGCCGCGCTGATCGTCTGGCTCTATCGCCGCGAGGGGTCGGCATCGCTCCCGTACAAGATGTTCCTGGCGGCACTCCGGATCAGCCTGGTCCTGATGGCCCTGTTCATGCTCTCGGAGGCCGTCCTCCGGTCGACCGGACGGGTTGCCCTACTTCGTGGTGATGGTGGACGACTCGGCGAGCCAGCAGGTGGTCGACCAGTACGCCGACCCCAAGGCCAAGGCCGCCGCGCTGGAGTTGGCCAAGGTCGCCGGCCATCCCGAGCCCGACCGCCTGGCGCTCGCCCAGGGGCTGCTGGAGAAGGACGACGGGGCGATTCCTCCGCGAGCTTGCAGAAGAAGCACCGGGTCCGCGCTCTACCTCGTCTCGAACACCGCCCGGCCCCTCCTCGCCGAGATCGACCAGCCCGAGGACGTCGCCCCGGCGCTGGAGAAGCTCAAGAAGGTCGAGGCCAGCGGCGATCAGTCCCGCCTCGGGCGACGGGGTCCGCCAGGTCCTGACCGAACTCCGCGGGCGTCGCCCCGACGGCCATCGTGATCCTGACCGACGGCCAGACCACCGAAGGGGAGACGATCGCCAAGGCCGCCGAGTTCGCCGCCCGGAAGGGCGTCCCGCTCTACCCGATCGGCCTGGGCGACCCCGAAGCCCCGCGCGACCTGGAGCTGTCCGAGCTGCTGGTCGACGACGTCGTCTTCGTCGACGACCTCGTCCGGTTCCAGCCCAAGCTGACGTCGAAGGGGTTCGCCAGGCAGCCGCTGACGATCAAGCTCAAGCAGAAGGCGCCGACCTCGGCCGACCCCAACGCCGTCAAGGAGCTGGAGACGATCAAGGTCAACGCCCCGCCCGACGGCCAGCCGATGCGGATCGAGATCGGCCACCGGCCCCGCGAGACCGGGCCAGATCACCTACATCGTCGAGGTCGAGACCTCGCCCTCGCGAGCTGCAGGCCGAGAACAACCGGATCGAGAAGACGATCAACGTCCGCGAGGAGCGGCTCAAGGTCCTCTACGTCGACAGCGAGCCCCGGTACGAGTTCCGCTACCTCAAGACCTTCCTCGACCGCGAGCGGACGATCGAGCTGAACGTCGTGCTCCAGTCGTCCGACCCCCAGTACAGCAACCAGGACCGCGCGGCCTTGCCGACCTTCCCGTCGTCGCGCGACGACCTGTTCGCCTACGACGTGGTGATCCTCGGCGACGTCGAGCCCGACTTCCTCAGCAACTCGCAGATGACGCACCTGTCCGAGTTCGTCACCGAGAAGGGGGGCGGCGTCCTGTTCGTGGCGGGCGAGAACAACGACCCGCTCCGCTACAAGGGGACGCCGCTGGAGACGCTCCTGCCGATCGAGCTGGCCCAGGCCCGCAACCCGATCGCCGTGGCGGGCGTGATCACCGCCTTCCGGCCCAAGCTGACCGTCGAAGGGCTGCTCGAACCCGATCTTCCGGTTCGGCGACGACGAGGTGACCAGCCTCCGGATCTGGGCCGGCCTGCCCGAGCTGCAATGGTACTTCGAGGCCCCGCGCAAGAAGCCGGCCGCCGTGGTCCTGGCCGAGCACCCGACCATCGCCGGGCCGACGGCCCCCTGCCCGTTGATGCTCTACCAGATCGTCGGTTCGGGAAAGACGATGTTCCACGCCGTGGACGACACCTGGCGCTGGCGGTTCCGGGTCGGCGACCGCTACTTCGGCCGGTTCTGGACCCAGACGATCCGGTTCCTCGCCCGCTCGAAGATCCTCGGCCAGAAGAAGGCCGAGATCCAGACCGAGCGGAAGCGCTACCTCCGGAGCCAGCCGATCGAGATCAAGGTCCGTTTCCCGAACCCGGCCGACGCCCCGGGCTCGGGCGAGGTGAACGTCGAGGTCGAGCGCAAGGGGCACGGCTCGCGGCGGATGACCCTCAAGGCGAACAGGGCGAATCGGAATTTATTCGAAGGAGTCATCCCCCAGGCCGTTGAAGGAGAGTACGAGGTCCGCCTGCTCCCGCCCCCGGTGCTCGAAGGGGGCCTGCCGCTCGACCACGTTCGGGGTCGATCCGCCGGCCGGCGAGCGCGAGCGGACCCAGATGAACGAGCCGGAGCTAGTCCGCGCCGCGGCGACCTCGGGCGGGAAGTTCTACACGCCGGTCGACGTCGAACTCCCTGACGAAGGACCTGCCGGAGCCGCAGAAGGTCCCGCTCGACACCGACCCGCCGATCCCGCTCTGGAACACCTGGCCGGTCCTCGTGCTGTTCCTCACGGTGCTGGTGGCGGAATGGGTTCTCAGAAAACGAGCACAAATGGTATAAGTTAACATGGACGGTCGCGAGGGGCGGGATGCCCATCCGACCTTCACGAGAGCCTGGCGATTCCAGGCGGGAGGGTGCCGCGGTGCGTGGTCCCATCGAAGCTCGGATCGCCGCGTTACGCGGCCAGGTGCGGCGCCTCCTGGCGCTCCACGGGTTGAGCTGGCTTGTCTTCGGCCTGGCGATGGCCGTCCTGATCGCCGGCTCGGCCGACTGGCTGATCCACCTGGTCCCCGGAAGTCCGCCTGGTCCTGCTCATCGGCGTGATCGGCCTGGGAGCTTACCTGGCGATCCGTCAAGTCCTGCTGCCGCTGATCGTCCGGTTCGGTGACCTCGACATCGCCCTCCGGATCGAGGAGCGCTGGCCCGGCCTGAACGACCGCCTGGCCAGCACCGTCCAGTTCCTCCGCCAGGCCCGAGGGGACAACGACGTGCTCGGCTCGCAGGCCCTCCGCGACGCGACGGTCGAGCAGACCCTGATCGAGGTCGAGTCGATCGACTTCCGCCAGGTGGCCGACCCGCGCTCGACCCGCAAGGCGGTCGCTCTGGGCCACACTGGCGGTCGCCCTGGTCGCGACCATCGCCGCCGTCGAACCCGACCTCAGCCGGATCGCCTTCCGCCGCCTGATCCATCCCTTCGGGACCGACCGCTGGCCGCAGTCGACCCACCTGACCGTGCTCGACTCCGAGACGCCGAAGAAGATCGCCAGAGGGATGCCGTTCACCCTGGCTGTAGCCGTCGCTCCTGGCGAACGGATGCCCTCGACGGCCCGCGTCACCTACACGTATCCCGACGGTGAAACGGCCACCGAGCCGCTCCGGCCGTCCGACGACGGCAAGTTCCGCGGCCGGCTCGAATCGGTCGCCCGCCCGTTCACGTTCACGGTCGAGGCTGGCGACGACGTGACGGCCCCCTGGTCGGTCGCCGTCGTCCCGCCACCCGTGCTCGAGAAGACAACCGTCCGCGTGATCGCCCCGGCCTACACTGCGCTGGCGAGCCAGGACGCTGGCGCCGGGCAATACCCAGGTCCGCGCCGTCGAAGGGGGCCGGATCGAGTTCGAAGGCGATCGCCAACAAGCCGATCGCCTCGGCCGTGCTCCGCCGAGGGGACGCCGTCGCCAGGGAACCGGTTCAGATCGCCGACGGCGGACGCAAGCTCTCCACGAGCTTCGTCGTCAAGGATTCGCAGGCGTTCTGGATCGAGCTGAAGGACACCGAGGGGTTCGCCAGCCAGGAGGTCATCCGGTTCGACGTCCGTTCGATCAAGGACGAGGCCCCGCGCGTCGTGGTCGAGGAGCCGTCGCACGATCGCGACGTCCCGCGCGAGGCGACGGTCCCCCTCCGGTTCGCCGTCGATGACGACTTCGGCATCCAGCTCGTCCGGCTCGTCTACAAGGTCGCCGCCGGCCACTCCGAGCCGACCCGCGAGTCGATCATCACCCTCTGGGACGCCCCGGTGCCCCATGGCGACGGCGGACCGGTCAAGCATCGCGAGGTGACCTATCGCTGGGACCTCGCGACCCTCAAGGACATCGAGCCCGGCTCGATCATCAGCTTCTACGCCGAGGCTCGCGACTTCGACAACCTGAAAGGCCCGAACATCGGCCGGAGCCGCGAGATGAGGCTCCGGATCGTCTCCAAGGAGGACGCCGAGCGCCTCCTCGAGGAACAACAGCGGGCAATCCGCGAGGAGGCCGACCGCATCCTCGCCATCCAGAAGCAGGCCAAGTCGCCGGTCGACGACGCCCTCCGCACGCTCTCGAAGACCGACAAGCTCCCGACGCCGCTCCGCGACCAGGTCAAGAACGCCGAGATCATCCAGCGCCAGGTGAACAACCGCGTCACCAACAAGGCCGACGGCCTCGAGCAGAAGATCCGCCAGGCCCAGCAGGACGTCAAGGACTTCAAGGTCGAGGACGCCGACGCCCAACGCCAGCTCGAAGCGATGCGCGAGGCCGTCGAACGGATCAAGGACCGCAACCTCAACCCCGCCGAGCAGGCCCTCAACAACGTCACCAAGGCCCTCGATCCCCAGGCGGCCGACAATAACGGCGAGGCTCCCAAGACTCCCGAAGGCCAGCCCGACGCCAACAATCCCGAAGGGGCTCAGGCCAAGGAGCAGGCCGGCAATCAGGCCAAAGGCCAGCAGAAGGCGAAAGATCAGGCCGGTGCCCAGGCCAAGAGCAAGGGCCAGCAGGCCAAGGGCGAACAGGCCAAGGGCCAGCAACCGGGCGAGGCCCAGCAGGGCGATCAGCCCGGGGACCAGGCCGGTGACCAGCCCAAGGAAGATCAACAGCCCAAGGGCCAGGCCGGTGCCCAGGCTCAGGCCAAGAGCAAGGGCCAGCAATCCAAGAACGCCAGCTCGAAGGGCCAGCAGGCCAAGGGCTCGAACCAGCCGGGCGAGGCCTCGAAGGACCAGGCCGGAGCCGATCCGCAAGGCCAGGACGCCAACGACCAGGCGGGCCAGCAAGGCCAGCCCCAGTCGAAGGACCAGGCCGGTCAGCCCAAGTCGGCGGGCAAGTCTTCTCCGAAGGCGTCTCCCAAGTCGTCCGCCGGCCAGCCCAAGTCCCAGCCCAGGGCCAATGAGCCCACCGCCCCGAAAGCGGAACTGGCCAGGGCCGAGCAGAACCAGAAGGCGATCGTCGACGAGCTGCAAAACATGCTCGAGGGCCTGAACCGGTTCGACGAGGTCAAGGACGCTCTCAAGGACGCCAAGTCGCTCCTCCGCGAGCAGGAACGGCTGATGAAGGAGGCGGCCGAGGCCGCCGGCAAGCCCGACATGGCCGGCAAGATGCCCGAGGAACTCACGCCAGAGCAGAAAGCCGAGCTGGCCAACCTCGCGGCCAAGCAGAACGAGAACGCCAAGGGGCTTCAGAACCTCGAATCGAAGCTCGACACGATGTCGAAGAAGCTCGACGCCAACGATCCGCTGGCGGCCCGGGCCCTCAAGGATGCCGCCGAGCAGACCCGCAAACAGGCCACCGCCGCCAAGATGGGCGAGGCCGCGGATCAGCTTGACAAGAACCAGATGGGCCAGGCCCGCGCCGGGCAGGAGCAGGCCCGCCGCGACCTCAAGAAGATGATCGAGGAGATCGAGGATCGCCGAGGGAAGGAGCTCTCCCGACTCGTCGCCGAGCTGAAGGCCGCCGAGGCCGACCTCAAGAAGCTCCGCGACAAGCAGGCCGAGAACCTCAAGAAGACCCAGCAGGCCCGCCAGAACCCCGACCCCCAGCAGCGGGCCGACGAGCTCAAGAAGCTCGCCAAGGAGCAGAAGCAGCTCCAGGAAGAGCTGAAGAAGCAGATGCAGAAGCTCGCCAAGCTCAACAACCAGGCGGGCGCCAAGCCCGGCCAGAAGGCGTCCGACGCCATGGCCAAGGCCCAGGGGGAACTCGACCAGGACGACGGCGAGCAGGCCGAAGGCGACCAGGAAGAAGCCCTCGAAGACCTCAAGCAGGCCCAGGAAGAGGTCGCCGACGCCCGCAAGGAGGCCGAGGAGCAGCTCGCCATGGAGCAGATCGCCAAGATGGCCGACGCCCTCAAGTCGATCGGCGAGCGCCAGGACAGGATGGTCGAGGAGACCAACCGTTACGAGAAGCTCCGGGCCGAGAACGAGGGCAAGCTCACCCTCGCCCAGCGGACCGGCGTCAAGGAACTCAGCCGGGTCCAGTCCGGCCTGAAGGACGAGACGACCGAGCTGATCGACCGCCTCGGCGAAGGGGCCCCCGTCTTCGGCCTGACCCTCAAGAAGGCCCAGAGGGCGATGGAAGAAGCCGCTCAGCGACTGCTCGACCTCAAGACCGACGAGACCACCGTCCGCGCCGAGAAGCTCGCCTCCGCCCGGTTCCAGCAGCTCGTCAACTCCCTCAAGCCCGACAGGGCCAAGGGGGGCGCCGGCCAGCCGCAACCGCCGGGCGGCGGCGATCAAGGCGGTCAGAGCGGCTCGCAGCGAGCGGCGGGCGACGGCATCCCGGCCGCGGCGCAGATCAAGATGCTCAAGTCGCTCCAGGAGGAACTGAACGAGCGAACCGACTTCTTCGACGAGCTCCTCCGCCGCCACAAAGAACTCAATCCCGACCAGACCGCCGAGCTCGACAAGCTCCACGAGGACCAGGGGACCCTGGCCGACCTCGTTCGCGACCTGACCAAGCCCAGGAAGGACGACGGGGAACAATGACCATGACCTCGACACGCTCGTGGATCGCGGCGACCCTGACGGCCGCCTCGCTGACCCTTTCCGGCTGGACCGCGCCCGCCCTCGCCCAGGACCCCAGGCCCAAGGACGAAGGGCTCGAAAAGCTCCTCGAAAAACTCGAAGAGAAGCCCAGTCAGCCCGGTGACCCGAAGAAGGAAACAACATCGGAAAAGGCCAGGCCCTCGGGCGACGAGGGTCTCGAAAAGCTCCTCGAAAAGATCGACCAGAAGCCCGGCCAGTCCGAGCGACCCGAAGAAAGACGCCGTCCCCGACAAGGCCAGCAAGCCCTCCGGCGAGGTCGCGCCCAAGGACCAGGACCTTGACAAGCTCCTCGAAGGGCTCGGCCAGCCCAAGGACACCCCGGCGCCCGAGGACAAGAAGCCCGCCGGTCCCGGCTCCGATGACCCCATGCCTCCCAAGTCCGGCGAGGCCAAACCCGACGAGCTTGAAGCCCGAGGACAAGGACCTCGACAAGGACCTGGAGCGGATCACCGGCAAGAAGGAAAAGCCCAAGAACCAGCGCGACCGCAAAAAGCGAGGAAGAAGGCGGCCCGCTCGGCCAGGTCATCAAGGAGATGCGCGACGTCGAGGAACGGCTCGGCAAGCCCGACACCGGCGAGGAGACCCGGAAGAAGCAGACCGAGATCGTCAAGAACCTCGAACAGCTCATCGAGCAGATGAAGAACGCCCCCAGCCAGGCCCAGGGGCTGAAGATGATCCGCCAGGGGAACAAGCCGGGAGGCAATCAGCCGGGCGCAGCCGGGCGATCAGACCGGCGCCCAGGCCAATGGTGCTCCGAACACCAAGCCCGACAAGCCCAAGAATCCGCCGATCCCGACCGAGTTGGCCAAGTCGATCTGGGGCCAGCTCCCCGCCCAGTTCCGCGACGAGATGGGCAACGTCCTCAACGAGCACCCCTTGCCCACCAAGGCCGACCTGATCCGACTCTATTACCTGTCGCTCGGGAACAAGAACTCCAGCCGCGAGGAGTGACGGAGCCATGCCCAACTCGTTGATCAAGCGGATGGCGGTGCTCGGCCTGTTCCTAGGGCCGAGCGGGATCGGGACGGCGTCGGCGCAAGACCCCAGCTCCCGCGCCGCAAAAGCCGGCCGCGGGCGGCGCGAAGGAGGAAGGTGGATTCGCCGAGCCGCGCAAGGGGGACGTCCCCGAAGGCGCGGCCGAGCAGGTCACGCCGGAGACCGACCGCGCCATCGACTCGGGCCTGGCCTGGCTCGCCAAGCAGCAGAACTCCGACGGTTCTTACGGCTCGGGCGCCTACCGGGGCAACATCGCCGTCACCAGCCTGGCGGGCCTGGCCTTCATGGCCAACGGCTCCAGCCCCGGCCGGGGGCCCTACGGGCCGCAGATCGACAAGGCCCTCCAGTACGTCATGGACAACACCGCCCCCTCGGGATTCATCTCCGTCCCGAACGCGGGCACGCACGGCCCGATGTACTCGCACGGCTTCGGCACCCTCTTCCTGGCCGAAGCCTACGGGATGTCGAAGAAGCCCGAGATCCGCGAGAAGCTGACCAACGCCGTCCGCCTGATCATCGACACCCAGAACGCCGAAGGGGGCTGGCGCTACCAGCCGGTTCGCCGAGACGCCGACCTCTCGGTGACGATCTGCCAGATCAACGCCCTCCGCGCCGCGAGGAACGCCGGCCTGTTCGTCCCCAAGGAGACGGTCGACGCCTGCATCCGGTACGTCAAGCAGTCGCAGAACTCCGACGGCGGCTTCCGCTACATGATCCAGGGGGGCGCCAGCGCCTTCCCTCGTTCGGCCGCCGGGGTGGTCGCCCTCTACAGCGCCTCGGTCTACGACGCCGATGAGGTCAAGCGCGGGATCGACTACCTCAAGCAGTTCATGCCCGAGATCAAGTTCGGCCAGCGTTACAGCCATTACTATTACGGCCACTATTACGCGGCCCAGGCGATGTGGATTCGGGGCGGCGAGGACTGGAACACCTGGTATCCGGCGATCCGCGACGAACTGGTCCGCCGCCAGTTGCCCGCCGGCTTCTGGCAGGACTCGATCTGTCACGAATACGGCACGGCGATGGCCTTGATCATCCTCCAGATGCCCAATAACTACCTCCCGATCTTCCAGCGCTGAGCCGAAGGGGCGACCCGTCGATGTCTGGAACACGCCTCCTCGCTCCAGCGGTCCTGATCCTGGCCGTCTCCGCTACCTTGCTCCGGGCTCGAGGACCCGCCGGCGCCGGGGGCGACGGTCCCGTCGGACCCGGTCTTCACCGCCCTGTTGACCGACGGCTCGACCGCCTCGGGCCAGGTCCGCCGGCTCGGCGAGAAAGACGGGGTGACTCTCGTCTCCGCTGACGGCTCGGAGCGGCCCATCCCGCTCGATCGCCTGGTCAAGCTCACCCGCGACGGGGCCTCGCCTCCGTCACCGAACGAGTGGCGCGACGTCGTCCTCTTCCCCGACGGCGACCGCCTCACCCACTGCAAGGTCGGCCAGGCGGGCGAGTTCAATCTCGGCGTCCACTCGACCGCGTTCGAGGAACTGGCGGTCCCCCTCGACAGCATCCTCGGGCTGATCCTGGACCCGACCGACTCCGCCTCGGCCGATGCCCTGGCCGCGCGGGTCCGCTCCGAGCCCCGGGAGACCGAGATGCTCTGGCTGCGCCAACGGCGACAAGCTCCCCGGCCTCTTCGCCGGGCTGGACGAGAAGATGCTCTTGTTCCAGCCGACCGACCGGGAAGATCGAGTTGCCCCGATCCGGGATCGCGCTGGGGTTTGCCCCGGGCCAGGTGACCTATCGAAGGCCCGCCGGGCCGTTCGTCGAGTTGACCCTGCTCGACGGTTCGAGGCTGGGCGTAACCGGAGTCCGCTTCGAGCGTGGTCGGATCGTCGCGACGACCCGGTTCAAGGCCGAGGTCCGCCTGCCGATCGGCGAGCTGGCCCAGGTTCATGCGCTCAACGCGTCGGTCGTCTACCTCTCGGATCGCGAGGCCAGCGGCACGATCTATGAACCCTACCTCGGCCCGACCCGCCCTTACAGACGAAACGCGACCGTCGCCGGCGAGGTGATCCGCCTTGGCGGGGTCTCCTACGACCGGGGGATCGGGACGCAGAGCCGAACCTTGCTGGCCTACAAGCTGGAACCCGGGTCGAAGCGGTTCCAGGCCCTGGTCGGCCTCGACGACCGCGCCGGGCCGCTGGGAAACGTCGTGTTCAAGGTCCGGGTCGACGACAAGATCCTCTACGAATCCCCGCCGATGTCCGCGGGTGAGGCCCCCAGGTCCGTGGACGTCGACCTCACCGGGGCCAGGTTCCTGATCCTGATGACCGAGTTCGGCGAACGGGGTGACGTTCAGGACCACGCCGATTGGGCCGAGGCCAGGATCATTCGCTGAACCGATCCTCGGAGGATGTCGGTCAGGCCCGAACCCACAAATTTCCGATCTCCGATTGCGGACTCTCATATTTGAAAGATAAAATCTGAAATCAGATCGGAGACCAATCGTTCGCGGCCTGGAATCCGTCCCGTCGTCCCCCGTCAACCCTCTCGTCCCCGCATCGCACGAAGGGCGGCCATGCGACAGACCGAATCCGATGTCGCCCCCGGGGCCCTCAACGACCTGGGCCACCTCGGCTCAGGCGTCGGACACCATGTGATCAACGCCTTCAGCGCGATCGTGAGCAACGCCGAGTTGCTCCGGATCAAGGCCGCCTCCGGCCCCTCGGCGATCGACCCGGCGGCCATCGCCGACATGATCATCGACACCGCGCTGGAGGCGTCGACGGTCGCCCGCCGGCTGATCGATTACACTCGGCCGATCACCACCATCGGCCAGGATCGCGTGGTCCTCGACCGCTTGGTCGCCGAGTACGTGGAGACCCGGGCAGCGACGCCGACGGGATCGCCTGGTCGACCCATCTCGACCCCGTCCCGCCGATCCTGGGAAATGCCGGCCAGCTCCAGTCGATGCTCGACCTGCTCGTCGCCAACTCTCTAGAGGCGATGGAGGCGAGCGCGGACAAGACGATCCCATTCTCGACCTCGCTCGACTCGCGAGGTTGGGTGATGCTGGAGGTCCGCGACCGAGGCGAGGGAATGGAGCCCAAGATCCTCGAACGCGCCGTCGAGCCGTTCTTTTCGACCAAGGACCGGACACCTCGGGGTCGGCCTGAGCATCGCCAACGGCATCTGGAGAAGGCACCGAGGCACCCTTTCGCTTCGGAGCCAGCCTGGAGAGGGCACCGCGATCCGGCTCTGCGTCGAGCCCTGCCCGTCCTGATGGACGAGGAACCATGGACGATGGGCGATGCGGAAAGACGAGGGTTCGTCTCCCATCCCGCATCAGTCATCGATCATCGGCGCGGCCTCTCCGGTCACGAGCCGTCCGGCTCGGTGTTTCCCAGGCATTCGCGGGTCAGCCGGCCCAGATCGTCGCAGAGGGCCAGCATGGTTTGGGCCTGTTTCCGCTCGGCTTCCGTGATCGGGAGGGAGGGATCACCGAGGAGTCCGTCGATCTCTCCTCGGAGCGAATTCAGCGGACCTCGAATCTCCCGGCCGAGGTTCGCCAGGATCGACCCTAAGATGGCCGAATCGGCATCCAGTTCCGCGTCCATGGGAGTTCGTCTATCCTTCCGCCACCGGGTTGCCGGATCTCGAGGAACGAGGAACCCCAACGGACGCCGATTCCGGTCGTCCCTGAACCTCGATCGATCCGACTCGACTTGGTTCAGCAAGACACCACGATCTGGTTCGCGAGGGCCGAGTGGCCGTCGGTCAGGTCGAAAACGGCCTCTTGCGCCAGTTGCTTGGCGTGGTAGGTCCGAGACCGGCCCGTGAGGATGATCATCCCCTCCGAGCAAATGACCTGCAGGTCGCGAATCCGACCGCAGGCCCTGCGTTCGATGTGTCCTTCGATCCGTTCGGCCAGATCGGATTCACCCCCGAAGACCATCAATCGACGAGAGTCCGACCCAGCCTCATGCGTGGTCATGGTAGTCTCTCCCAGGAGATCGGCGCGGTTGCAAGACCATCCGGTGATCGTGACGGCGGAAGTTTGGATGGTCGGAAGGCAGGCATCCGTTGAACCCGAAATGATCGAGAGTCCAACCCTGGCCGATCCGAACCGTCCAAGCTCAAGAAAGCGCGATCGGAACCCTTCGACATTAACCGTCGCGATCGTCGCCGGTCAAGGGGTGAGAAGACCGGCTCGTTCAAAAATTTTCCTCGGGGTCGGTCAGCCGCCCGACGGGGGCTCGAGCAGCTCGTCGGCCTGGACGATCGACTCGGCGAGCTTGGCCATCGGCATCCGGCGGTCCTGGCTCTGGCGCTGGAGGAAGCGGAAGGCTTCGGGCTCGGTCATGGTCCGGCGGGTCATCAGGATGCCCTTGGCCCGCTCGATGACCTTGCGCTCGCGGAGGGTGAGTTCCAGGGTGTTGACGTTCTCGCGGAGCGTCTTGACCTCGCGGGCCCGGGCGACGGCGACCTGGATCGCGGCGTGGAGGCTGGGGCTGGTCACCGGCTTGAGCAGGTAGTGGACCACGCCGCCCTTCGACGGCCTGGTCGATCGAGGTTGGGGTGGCCGTGCGCGGTGAGGATGATGACGGGGGTGCCGGGGTCGCGGGCGATCTGGCGGGCGGCGGAGAGCCCGTCGAGGCCCGGCATCTCGATGTCCATCAGGACGAGGTCGGGCAAGCGTCCGGCGGCAGACGTCGATCGCGTGGTGGCCGTCGTGGACGACCGCGACCACGTCGTAGCCCAGGGCATCGAGCTGGCCCTGGAGGCCGGCGGCCACCGGCTTTTCGTCGTCGGCGACGAGGATCTCTGAAAGGCCGATTCATATCGAACTCTCTCCTCGGGGAGACGGGCCTGAAGCCGCCTGGCGAATCCGTCTCCCCATCGAAACGGCGGAAGGCTCGGGCGATCGGGCGGGGCCAGTCGCCAACGCGGCGACCCCGGCTTGACGGCTCGGCGATCAACCATGCACAATTCATTCCCAAATTGTTCGCGATCTGGCCCGTTCTTCTCAATATCCAGCGACGGGATTTTTCGGAGTGGGTGGTGTCTCGTGGCCAAGCACACGGTCTCGACGTTGACCTTCGAAGACCTGAGTCCGGGTGACGAGTGGGAGAGCCCGGCCAGGACCGTGACCGAAGCCGACGTGGTCGCCTTCGCGGGGCTCTCTGGCGACTACAACCCGATCCACGTCGACCACGAGGCGGCGAAGGACAACGCCTTCGGCCAACCGGTGGCCCACGGCCTGCTTGGCCTGGCGATCGCCAGCGGGCTGGCCTCGTACGCCCCCGGGTCGACACGCTGGCGTTCGTCGGCCATCGAGGAATGGAAATTCCTCCAGCCGATCGCCTTCGGCGACACGATCCGGGTCGTCACCCAGGTCGTCTCGGTCCAGCCCAAGGCCCGGGGCCGGCGGGCGCTGGTCACCTGGCAACGCCGGCTGGTCAACCAGCGAGGGGTGGTCGTCCAGGAAGGCACCACGCAGACCCTCGTCCGCGGCCGCGCCGCCCTCGCCGAATCGGACGAGCCCACGCCGGACACCCCGGCCGAGGAGTGATTCCGCCTCAATCGGCCCAATTCCACCACCGCGAAGGCCCTCGATGCGCTATCAGACCGAGATCCACGTCTCCGCCGACCGGTATGTCTGCCTCCAGCTCCCCTCGTACTTCCCCGAGGGCCGGGCGACGGTGACCGTCACGGTCGAGGCCGGGCACGCCGAGCCGGCCGGGTCACCACCCAGGCGAGGACACCGACCGCCAGGACATCGAGTGGTGGGAGGAGTTCGACGAGGAGGTCGGACCGGCGTCCTTGATCGACTCAGCGACGGGAGATCGGCGGCTTCAGCTCGCCGAAGGCCCGGACCTGGGCCACGATGGCCGGCTCGGTCGGCAGCCGTTCGACGCTGCTGGCCCCGAAGAACCCGGCGATCCCGCGGGTGGTCCGGAAGATCTCGGCCACGTCGGCCGGCTCGGCGATCGGCCCGCCGTGGCAGAGGACCATCACGTCGTCGCGGACCGCGAACGCCGCGTCGGCCATCGCCTGAACCCGCTTCGCGGCCGTCGCCAGGTCGATCGCCGATCCTTCGCGCCGATCATCCCCTTGGTCGTCAGGCCGACGTGCGGGACGAGGATGTCGGCCCCCGCTTCGGCCATCGCGCGGGCCTCGGCCTCGTTGTGGACGTAAGGGCAGGTCAGGAGATCCATTGCGCGGGCCTGAGCAATCATCTCCACTTCCCTGTCATAGCCCATGCCGGTCTCTTCCAGCCCCAGGCGGAACTGTGCCGTCGACCAGGCCGACGGTCGGGAAGTTCTGGACCCCGGAGAAGCCGGCCTCGCGGACCTGCCGGAGGAACTGCGACATGATCCGGAACGGGTCGGTCGCGCAGACGCCGGCCAGGACCGGGCGTGTGCTCGACCACCGGCAGGACCTCGCGGGCCATCTCCATGACGATCGCGTTGGCGTCGCCATAGGGCATCAGCCCGGCCAGGCTCCCGCGGCCCGCCATCCGGAACCGGCCCGAGTTGTAGATGATGATCAGGTCGATCCCGCCGACCTCCGCGCACTTGGCGCTCAGGCCGGTGCCGGCCCCGCCGCCGATGATCGGCCGCCCCTCGGCGACCTTCGCGCGGAAACCTTCGAGGATCTCGGACCGGGGCTTCGTGTTCATGGATTTTGTCTTTGCTGGAGGAGGAGCAGGAGCGTCCGGGCGGCGAGTTCGGCGAACGCGGGGTCGTTGATGTGCTCGGGCCGGTCCTCGATGCCGATGATCCGGCCCGAATCATCTTCGGAAGTGAAGCCGTCGAGCCTCTCGTGGAGCGCCCGGAAGAGGGCGGCATTGGCCTCGGGGTCGTGGAACGGCTGACCGGGCGCGTCGAGCGCGGAGACGCCGCCAAGCGGTAGGAAGACGGCGACATCGGCGGTCGCGCCGGCCAGGATCTCGCCCATCTTCCGACCGATCGCGGCGTTCTCCTCCGGCGTGGTCCGCATCAGGGTGACCGAGGGGTTGTGCTGGTAGAAGAGCCGATCGCGCGAACCGCTCGGGGACGGTCGCCCTCGGGCCGAAGTTGACCATGTCGAGCGCCCCGACGCTGACGACCTGGGGAATCCCACGCCGGACGGCCGCCTTCAGGCGATCCGGCCCGGCCGAGAGGATGCCGCCCACCTCTTCGTCGGCCAGCTCGGTGGTGGTCAGGTCGAGCACGGCGTCAACCTGTCCGTCGCGGATCAGGCCCTCCATCGCCTGGCCGCCGATCCCCGTCGCGTGGAAGACCAGGACCTCGCATCCTTCGGCTTCCAGGAGCCTCCGGGCGCGGTCGACGCAGGGGGTGGTCACGCCGAACATCGTGGCCGCGACGACCGGTCGACGTTCGCCAGGCTCCTCGACCACTTTCGGTCCCTGGATCATCCCGACCAGGGCATGCGCCGCGTTCGCGAGCGCCGACCTCGTGAGCCGGTTCAGCCCCGCGATGTCGGCCACGGGGTGGAACATCGCAATGTCCGAGCCGCCGACGAACGGCCGGGTCTGGCCGCTGGCCAGCGTGCTGACCATCACCTTCGGCACGCCGAACGGCAAGGCCCGCATCGCCGACGTGCCGATGACCGTCCCCGCCGACCCGCCCAGGCCGAAAACGCCGTCGACTCGACCTTCGCGATGAAGGTCGAGGACCAGCGCCGCGACCCCTTCGGCCGCCTTCGCGACCGCCTCGCCCCGGTCGCCCTGCCCGATCACGGCCTCGGCCGAGGTCCCCGCGCGGCGGAAGACCTCGTCGCGGCCGATGTCGGGCTCGAAGAACGGCGGGCCCTGCGAGCCGGCGTCGATGACCAGCGTCTCGACCCCTTGAGCCCGGATCAGGTCGCGGACGAACGCCAGTTCCCGGCCTTTGGTGTCGAGGGTCCCGATCAGCACGACGGCCATGGGTCATTCGCCTCGGATGGCCTCTGGCGCGATGATCGATGGTCGATGATCAATCGCCGATTGACCGGTTTTCCCGATCGCCCATCGATCATCGACCATTTCCCATCAATTAATACTTGGCCACGTCACCGGCGAGGGCCTTGTGCTCGAACGCCCTGGCCACGTCGGTGGCGCCCGTGAGCATGAACTTCAGCTCGCTGTTGACCGCGACGAACTGCCAGCCCTCTTCGAGCCGTCGCCGGGCGTCTTCGATCGAGAAGACGTGCAGGCCGCTGGCGATCTTCTGGCGGGCGGCGGCCTCTCGGATCCGGGTCAGCGTGCTCTCCTGGAGCTGCTTCGACGGCGGCGAGCCGTCCGGCCCCCGGAGCGAGGCCGCCAGGTCGTTCGGCCCGACGAAGACGGCGTTGACCCCGGGCACCGCGTAGGTCTCATCGGCGCACTCGACCGCCGCGATGTGCTCGGTCTGGATCACGACCAGAATCTCGTCGTCGGCGTGCTTGTAATAGTCCTCGGCCGACGCCCCGTAGTTGAGGGCGTGGAGCCCGCCTCCGACCGAACGCGTGCCGCGGGGCGGATACTGGGTCGCCGCGACGATCGACCGGGCCTCGGTCGAGTCCATGACCATCGGCGCGACGATCCCCATCGCCCCGCAGTCGAGGACCGACTTGATCAGGTCATGCCGGCCGGTGACCACCCGAGCCAGCGGCACGCAGCCAGCGTCGGCGATCGCGCCGAACATCATCGCGGCGGTCTGGATGTCGGTGTGGGTGTGCTCCATGTTCACCGTCAGCCAGGGCAAACCCGTCCGGGCGAGGAACCGGGCGGCCACGACGCTGCCGAGCGAGAGCCAGGTGCCCACCTGAGGTCGGCCCTCACGCAACGCTTTCTTCACGGGATTGGGCTTCAAGGGGCCTCCGGGAGGGTAGAACAGCCAGAGCTTGGATGGTGGAACTTCACGCGAGTTTGACACGAACCTCATGACCCGGCAAGGTCCGGCCGGGTATCATACCTCATTGCGACTTCCGCGATCACGGCCTCTGCCGGCGAGGTGCGATCATGCGACTGACCCTGGTGACCGAGACCTTCGCCCCGCAGGTGAATGGAGTTTCGCGGACACTCGGGCAGCTCGTCAACCATCTCGAACGGGCGGGCGACACGGTCCAGGTCATCCACCCGAGGTATCATACCCCTCCGGCTGGTCCGGACCACCACCTCGTCGATTCCTGGGTCCTGCCGTTCTATCGCGAGGTCAGCGTGCCGCTCCCGCCATTCGGCACGGTCCACCGTGCGATCGACGCCTTCCGGCCCGACCTGGTCCACGTCGCGACCGAGGCGACCCTGGGCCTGAGCGCCCTCCGGCATGCCCTCCGGCGCAAGGTCCCCGTCGTCTCCAGCTTCCACACCAACTTCGACCAGTATTGCGACCATTACCGGCTGGGCTGGGCCAGGGGAGCGGCCTGGCGTTACCTCCGCTGGTTCCACAACCGGACCCGCGAGACCTACGTCCCCTCTCGGGCAACGATCGCCGACCTCGAAGCCCGGGGGTTCGAGCGCCTGATCCTCTGGCCCCGAGGGGTCGACGGGACGCTCTTCCGCCCCGATCGACCGGGCCGCGCGGCCGTTCGCGAGGCCCTCGGGTTCGGGCCGGATGAGGTGGTGATCGGCCATGTCAGCCGGCTCGCCCCCGAGAAGAACGTCGCCTACCTGGCCGAGGCCCTCCGCGCCGTGGGCGAAGCCCGGCCCCACGTCCGGTTCCTCTTCGTCGGCGACGGGCCGAGCCGAGCCGAGCTGGAGGCTCAGATGGGGCCGAATGCCCGGTTCGTTGGCTACAAGGGGGGCGACGATTTGGCCGACCACTACGCGGCGGCCAACCTGTTCGCCTTCGCCAGCGTGACCGAGACCTTCGGCAACGTCGTCCTCGAAGCCCTCGCCTCGGGCCTGCCGGTCGTCGCTCTTCGGGCCGGCGGCGTCGGGGAGATCGGCCGGTCGGGCGAGACAGGCATCCTCATCGAGCCGTCGAGCCCGCCAACGCAGATGACCAACGCACTGCTCGGCCTGGTCGATTCCCCGACGCTTCGGCGCGAGATGGCCGAATCTGCCCGAGCCTACGCCCTCGGCCAGACCTGGAGCGCGATCATGGGTAGGCTCCGGGACCGATACCTGGCTGTCGCGGAGATCGGCGCCCCGGTCCCGGAGCCGATCGCCTGATCAGATCGGACCTGGCCGTCAGGCGCGGAAGATCGGGTAACCAGGAAATCCGGGGCGTTTCGTCGATTGGCTCCCGGCGGCGCCCTACCCGGTCGTTTACAATCTTGTCGTTACGGTCCATCGCGAGCGCCCGACTTCGTCCCACGGGGCTCGCGACGGTCCCCCCCGACGGCGAGGTTGTCCGTGCCCCAGGCCGCCAGGAAGTCGCTACTCTCCACGATCGACCGGCTCACGCCGACCGCGGACCGGGACCGGGTTGACCACGACCTGGCGGAGTTCCTCGACGACACTCGTCGAAACTACGCGGCGAACCCGCACGTCCTGCCGCTCTTCGGGCACCTCACCGAGTTCGTCCTCCGGGGCGGCAAGCGGCTCCGGCCCCGGCTCTGCCTGGCCAGTTATCGGATCTTGACCGGCCGGTACGACCCTCCGCCCCGCCCGGTCGCCCTGGCATCGGCGAGCCTGGAGATCTTCCACGCCTTCATGCTCGTCCACGACGACCTGATCGACGGGAGCGTGATCCGCCGGAACCGGCCGACCCTCCACGAGGCGATCCGCCAGCAGGCCGAGCGGCCCGACGACCCCTTCGAGCGGAAACGCGCCGCCGACCTCGGCCTGATCGCCGGCGACCTGCTGTTCGCCCTGGGGATGCGTCTGCTCGGCCGATCGGGGCTGGACGACGCCGTGCTCGGCCGGGCGAACCGGCTGGTCGCTGACATGCTCTTCGAGACCGGCCTGGGCGAGGCCCTCGACGTCCTCTACGACGATTGCCCGCTGGAGCACCTCAGCGAAGAGCAGATCGTCGAGTCGTACCTCCGCAAGACGGCCCGCTATAGCGTCTCCGGCCCGCTCGTCCTGGGGGCGACCATCGCCGGGGCCGAGGGTCCGGTCGCGCGGTGCTCGACCGCTTCGGTGACCTCCTTGGGTTCGGATTTCAGGTCCAAAACGACCTCGACGCCCTCAACGAGGACCCCGAATACGGCGACCAGCCCGACCTCGACGCCGGCAAGCGGACCTATGTCCTCTGGGCCGCGTATCAGACGCTGGATGGGTGCGGACGCCGAGCCTTGAACGAGGCATTAGCCCTGCCCGTCGGCCTCGACCGGCGCCGGAGGATCCTCGCCTTGATCGCCGAAAGCGGTGCCGTCGAGGCCTGCCGTAGTCGGCTCGACGGTGTCCGCCGCGAGGCCGTGGACGTGTTGCGTGAGGCCCCGCTCAGTTCCGCCCAGCGCCGGCAGTTTGTCGAGCTGACCGAGATGTTCCGCGCGACCCGCCGGGCCGGCCCCGGCCTGGCCGTCATCCCGATCGAGGCGGAGGGGATGGCGGTCCCGGAAAATGGGATGGTCGATGCTTGAGGGGGCGAGGTCAGTCATCCCAGGGTTCAATCGCGACAACGATCCCGTTGTTGCATTGAATGTAGACAGCGCCGAGTGGGAAATAGTAGACCGGCGCGTAGAGGTATGCCTTTCTCCCTGAATTCTGATCGTAGACGCGAATCCCTGTCGGAGTCCCCAGGACCGGGACAACATCGTTCTCCGGTCGCCCGAGCAAGCTGGCATCAATTGCAATATTCTGGTATATCAAACTGAAAGTTGACAGATACGGGCCACCAATCATGAAATCGAAAATGATATAGGCCGGTGGGATGATCCAGATCGCACCTGCCACGATCGCGATCAGGATCATCATCCGACGGATCGTAAGCCCCTTCTTTTTTGGCGTTTGACGAGATAAGGAGACCTGCGGGAAGCCATCGTCGATGACCAGATCCTTCGAGATTCGTCCTGGTTCTTCCATCACCACCTCATGGTCGAGTCCGACGCACGCTGAAGCTTATCACGACCTCTTCGAGACATCGAGACCGATGAGCCTGCCTCTCCCGACATTGAACGCGAAGTCACCCGCGAACGCCGACAAGAACCTTCCCGAGCCCGGCTCTCGTGGCCGGGCGGTCGTGATCGGCAGCGGCTTCGGCGGCCTGGCGGCGGCGATCCGGCTCCAGGCGAAGGGGTATTCGACCACGATCCTGGAGATGCGCGACCGGCCGGGCGGCCGGGCGTATGTTTATCAGAACAAAGGATTTACCTTCGACGCCGGGCCGACGATCATCACCGTCCCGTTCGTCCTCGAAGAGCTGGCGGCGCTGGCAGGCAGGCGGCTCGACGAGTACGTCCGGATCGTCCCGTGCGACCCGTACTACCGGATCTATTTCGCCGACGGCCGCGAGTTCAACTACGTGGGCGACCAGGCCCGGCTGGAAGCCGAGATCGCCCGCTTCGACCCCGATGACGTGGCGGGCTATCGGGCGTTCCTGGCGTACACCGAGAAGGTCTTCGACCGGGCGTTCACCGACCTGGCCGACCACTCGTTCCACAGCATCTGGGAGATGGTCAAGGTCGCCCCCGACCTGATCAAGCTCCGCGCCGACCAGTCGGTCTACAAGAAGGTCTCGACGTTCATCAAGAACCCGAGCCTCCGCCAGGTCTTCTCGTTCGAGCCGCTGTTGATCGGCGGCAACCCGCTCCGGTCGTCGTCGATCTATTCGATGATCCATTACCTCGAAAAGACCTGGGGCGTCCACTTCGCGATGGGCGGAACCGGGGCCCTGGTCAATGGGCTGGTCAAGCTGTTCGAGGACCTCGGCGGCCGGCTACAGCTGGACGCCAGGGCCGAGGAGATCGAGATCGAAGCGGGGAAAGTCAAGGCGGTCCGGCTGGCCTCGGGCGAGCGGTTCGCGGCCGACGTGGTGGTCTCGAATGGCGACGTGGCGAACACCTATCGGAAGCTGATCAAGCCCGAGCACCGGCGGAAGTGGACCGACCGTCGGCTGGAGCGGATGAAGTACGCGATGTCGCTGTTCGTCGCCTACTTCGGGACCGACCGGACGTATCCGCACCTGCCCCATCATTCGATCATCCTCGGCCCTCGCTACCACGGGCTGCTCGGCGACATCTTCGACAAGAAGATCGTCGCCGAGGACTTCTCCCTCTATCTCCACGCCCCGACGAGGACCGACCCCAGCCTCGCCCCGCCCGGTTGCGAGACGTTTTACGTCCTCAGCCCCGTCCCGCACCTCGGGCGGCGGGCAGGACTGGGACGCGATCAAGGACGAGTACGCCGACCGCATCCTCGCGTCGCTCGAAAAGCCGCATCTGGTTCCCGACCTCCGCAAGCACCTGGTCACGCTACGGACCTTCACGCCCAAGGACTTCGAGACCCAGCTCGACGCCTTCCACGGCTCGGCCTTCCAGTTCGAGCCGGTCCTGACCCAGAGCGCCTGGTTCCGACCCCATAACCGGAGTGAGGACGTCGGCGGGTTGTTCTTCGTCGGGGCCGGCACCCACCCTGGCGCCGGCCTGCCGGGCGTGATCAGCAGTGCGAAGGTCCTGGAGAAGTGGCTGTGATGGTCGCCCCCGAGGAGCCTTTCTGGAGTGCGGGAGCTTGCTCCCGCTTTCGAAGGCGGGAGCAAGCTCCCGCACTCCAGAAAAGACCCGACGGGAGCCAATCCCCCCTCGAAGCCCGGGGGGCCCGGGTCTGCCGATCGATCACCCGGCATTATGCCCGGACGTTCTACTTCGCCTCCGCATGCCTGCCCCGCGAGACCAGAAACCACGCCTACGCTGTCTACGGCTTCTGCCGGTGGGCCGATAATGGGGTCGATGACGCGAAAGACCGCGCCGAGGCCGCCAAGATGCTCGGACTCGCCCGCGAGGCGCTCGACCTGGCCTATTCGACCCGCCCGGCGGCGCCGGGCTTGCTCGCGTTCCGGAGGACGGTCCGGCTCCGGTCGATCCCGAAGCACCTGTTCGACGACCTGCTCGACGGCATGGAGATGGACCTCGACGTGACCCGTTACGCCGACTTCGCCGCGCTCGATCGGTACTGCTACCGGGTCGCGGGGGTGGTCGGGCTGATGATGACGCACGTCTTCGGTTACCGGTCGGAGCGTTGCTGGCTCAACGCCCTGGCCCTGGGCACGGCCATGCAGTTGACCAACATCCTCCGCGACGTCGCCGAGGACTTCCGGATGGGCCGCGTCTACCTCCCACAGGACGAGCTGGCCCGGTTCGGCGTGACCGAAGGGCAGATCGCCGAAGGGCGGGTGGACGAGGGATTCCGATCCTTGATGCGGTTCCAGATCGACCGCGCCAGGCGGTATTATGCGGAGTCGGAGGCGGGCATACCCTGGCTGGTTGGCGACTCCAGCCGATTGACCGTCCGGGTGATGGGCCGCCTTTACGGCGGCATCCTTGGGGCGATCGAGCGCCAGGATTTCGATGTGTTTCGGGCCCGGGCCCGCGTCTCGACTCCTCAGAAGCTCGCGACCCTCGCCGCCTGCCAGGTCGAGACCGGGCGTGACGCCTGGCGTCGATTCTGGGGATGACGAATGGCCACCCGAACGAGACGACCGTGACCCCACCCGCAGCGCAGCTCGACCCCGACCGCTTCTTCAATCGGACTTCGCCGGGCGCCCACGAGTGGTGGTACTTCGACGCGATCAGCGACGACGGCCGCGACGCGATTGTCATCGTCTGGTACGCCGGCCTGCCCTTTGACCCGGCTTACGGCGTGGCGACCCTCCGCCATCTCAAGAACCCCTCGAAGTATCCCCAGCCGCGAGCCCTCGACCATTCGGCAATCGGGTTCAGCTGGTATCGCGACGGCAAGACGATCGCTTATGCCTTGAACGGATTCCGGGCCGACCGATTCCGCCACGAGGCCGAGCCGTTCGCCGTCGAGGTCGCGACCAACCGGGTCGAGCGGGACGGCGGAGGGTACAGGCTGACCATCGCCACGCCCGACGCGTCGAAGGCCGCCCGATCCGCGGCCGAGTTCCGGTTCCATCCCGCCGACTCGACCGAGCCGTTCGAGCGCGACCTCGGCACGCCCGACGCCCCGCACAACTGGATTCTGGCGGCGGGCGATTGTCGGGTCGAGGGGAAAGCGTCGATCGGGGGCGACGATTTGACCTTCGGCGGGCGAGGCTACCACGACCACAACGCGGGGGCCGAAGATCTTTCGATCGCCATGAAGCGTTGGGAGTGGGGCCGGGTCCATCACGGGCCGTTGACGAACGATCTATTATCGCATCCGAGCCCCATGACGGCGATCCGCAGATCGCTCTGGATCACCTGCCGGGACGGCTCGCCGCGAGGTGATCCGCGAGGATTTGCAGGTCAACGAAGGGCCGATGTCGGGCCGGAACGTCTTCGGGCGTCCGCCATCAACCGGCTCTTGCGGTTCACCGACGGCACGAACGCACTGTTCCGTTCGACGGATCCGGCAATGCGTCGACGACGGGCCGTTCTACCGGCGGTGGATCGCCGATTCGGATCGATCGCAGCTGGATGAAGAGCTGACGGGTCGCCAAGCTCCATGGGCATCGCCGAGCTTGCTCGACACCCGGAACCTGCACAAACCGCTGTTCAACTGGATGATCCCTTACCGGCTCAAGTGGCCTTCTTGAAAAAATTTCAACGAATCGCCCGTGGATCTGTCGGATGGATCGGCCGGTTCCCGAATAGCTTGGTGGAGCGGCCCGCGTGGCGGGCCCGAACGTGGCAACCGGACATCCCGATTTCATGGAGGAAACGGATGCTCGTCTTGAGTCGCAAACAGTTCGAGGGGATCCAGATCGGTCCGGACATCCGGATCAAGATCGTCAAGGTTGACCGCAACCAGGTCCGGCTGGGGATCGAGGCCCCGCCCGACGTCGATGATCGTCCGCGACGAGCTGGTCGCCGACCCCGAGGCCACCGAGGCCCGGTCGGCCTGGGACTCGTCGGACCCGAACCGCTTGAGCCAGCCCGTTCGGTCAGAAGCGGGCAGACGCAGAGTGCCCGCCCCAGGGCCGCTCGGGACTCGTGGGTCGAGCACCCTGGCCTGCCCGAGATCACCGCGTCCCCCGACCCTTCGGATCGGACGATCGGGCCGATTCGCGCGAGCCTCGGATCGATCGGTCATCCTCGGCGATCATCACATCGGCCCGACCGGCGCCGCTGTCGGGCTCCTCGTCGGGTTGCCCGCCCGAGTAGGCCTGCGTCGCCTTCGGGCCGGTCGGCGAACGAATCGAGGCAGAGCTCGATCTTCGAGCTGATCAGGCCCCTTCAACTTGGGGTCGTAGACGAAGATCAGGGCGACCTCATGGCTCCCTTCCTTGTAGGTATAGAGCCGCACTTCCTTGTCGCCGGCGGTGAAGATCAGCCGCTTGAAGCGGTTCTTCGTTCTTGGGGTCACCTCCTCGGCTGAACTTCGGGGTCTGCAGCGCCTCGGGCGAGCCGAAGACGCTGGACAGGACGCCGAGCGACGTCGCCGACGAACTCGCCCCGGGCCGGCGGAGGCGGAGGCGGCGGCGCCGCCCTTGGCCGGCGCCTTCTTGGGCATCTTCACCCGGGCCAGGACGTGCAAGGTCGCGTCGGTCTTGTCGTTGAACGAGGCGTCGAGGTCGAACTGCCCTTCGGCGACCGGAAGCTGGCCGGTCTTGGCCAGGGCCTCTTCCTTGGGTGCGCGGACGTAGATCGCCAGGTCCTGGAACTTCTTCTCGCTCGGCGGGTCCATCAAGTTCTTCTTGAGCCGCCGGTCGTATTCCAGATCTTCTCGAGGGTCTTCTCCATCCGCTTCTTGTAATTTCTGCCCGCAGCCGACCGCGATCACGAGGCTGGCGGACACGATCACCAACCAGACCCGACGCATGGGAAGCACCTCTCGACGACCGGGGCGAGGGCCGAACTTCCCCCGCGGAGCGCGGCGGGGGATCGAGACGTTCGGCCGGAGGACCGGGCTTGGCCCGGGCGTCCCGATCGTTTAATGTCCGATGGGGGATCGGCGTTGTCAAGCGACCGGCCGAGCGGAGGCCGGCGGAGCCGATCGTCGGAGGTCGTCGATGGGCGTGGTCCAGATCGTCGCGTTGGTCAAGCCGTTCCGGACCGGGGCCGTCCTGGCCGCGCTCGACTCGATCGAGATCCTGGGCGGGACGGTCCGCGAGGCGATGGGCTACGGCCGGCAGAAGAACCGGCTGCATCGCTACCTGGGCAGCGAGTACAACGCCTCGTTCCTCCCCAAGATCGAACTGACACTGTTCGTCCGCGAGCAGGACGTGGCCGCCGCCGTCAAGGCGATCGTCAGCCAGGCCAGGACCGGCCGGATGGGGGACGGCAAGATCATGATCACGCCCTGCCTGGACGAATTCATCTCCTGGTGACTCGAGCCGAGCAACCAGGCCGTTTCACTGGTGGGGCGTGCTGATCCAGAGGACCCGGTGGAAGCTCTCCATCGAGCGATCGCGATCGAACTCGACCAGAATCGACGGGGGGTTGGCGGTCGGGTTCTCGGCGCGGAGCAAGGCGAACCGCCCGCAGTGCTGGAACCAGCGAACGATCGGCCTGGCAGTTGATCCAGGCGACGACCAGCTTGTCGTGGAACGCCTCGGAGACCGGCTCGGCCTCGGCGTAGGCGACGTGGGCCCCTCGGCCACGATCGGCGCCATCGAGTCGTCGGAGACCCGAAGATGGCGGCAGGCCCGGCGGGCTTCGAGCCACTCGCCCCGGGCGGCGTCATAACGAGGCCCGTCGGCTGGAGTCAGCGGGACATGTCCCCGGCCTTCCCCGTCGACGAGGATCATGTCGAGATCGTCGGGAGCGGCTCCTTCGTCGTCTCGCCTCGCCACGATCGGCACCCCGAGGCCGAACCCGGTCGCGATCCGCTCTTTCTGCTCCAGCCGCTCCAGCGCCGTCCGGAGGAGCGTGGCCACCGAGGTCCCGGCGAGCCCGTCGGAATGACCGTTGGACCCACCGGCCGGAGAACCCGGCTTGGCCTCACGGAACTTCGGTCCCTCGCCCCGGAGTAGCCAGACCGGCTCGACCTGGGTCAGTTCGACGATCCGGAGGATGATTTCCGCGGGGACCGTCACTCCGTTCTCATAATTGTACCAGGTTCTTACGGGAATCCCGAGGGTCCTGGCCAGGTCGGGTCCGCCCCGATCGCCATAAAATTCAGTCCGCAACGACCGGAGCCGTTCGGAGAGGCCATGCTTGACGCGGATCGATTCGGGAGCGTTTTTGCGACGGGCCATGAGACGATGTCTCGAAATGAGGAGTCAAGCGGGTTATCGAGTCTCCGAGATGCGCCGAAGGAGCCAGGGAAGATCGTCCCGGAAATCTTGACCCTGGCTCAGACGTCGCCGACTCTCAGCTATTTTTAGCATGGAGGGGCCGCCTGCATCCATGCTTTTTTCTCGAATCAACGTCAAAACCCCATATTGTCTTCTCCAGGCAACAGGACGTGGTCACCTGGGATCGACGCCGAATGTCGGGACTGATCACGCCGGCTTCTGGCCCGTTCGTGAGTCCGGATCACTCCTCGTCGTCGAGCTTCAGGTCGAGCAGGAAGTCGGCGATGGCGTCGTCGGCGATCGGCTCGTCCGTGGTGGGCAGTTCGGCCACGGCGGGTTTGGCGGTCGAGGGTGCCGGGGGCTTGGCGTCGGGCTTGACCGCGACGGTCTTCTCCTCGGGGGCCGCCATCGAGATCGTCGTCGAAGTCGATCTCGAACTCATCCGAGGCCGCGCCGGGGGTGACGGTCGGGAGTCGGCACAGCGGTGTCGCCCGGCTTGGGGCCGGCGTGAGGACGCGACCGCCTTGGCGGCGGCGGCCGGCTGGCCAACCTTCTCGACCCGGAGCTTGACCGGGCCGATCGTCAGCTCGTCGCCCGCCTCCAGGACCCGCTGCCCCTCGATCTTCTTACCGTTGTGGAAGGTGCCGTTGGAGCTGCCCAGGTCCTTGACCAGGAGCATCCCGTTCTTCTCGAAGAACTGGCAGTGTCGCCGGCTGACCTCCGACGACTTGATCCGGAGCTGGCAATCGTCGTGGCGACCGGCCGTCGTGACGCCGTCGCCAAGTTTCAAGGCGGTCGTGGCGCTCCGGCCACGGAGGACGACGAGCTGGAAATCCATGGCGATCCGGTCCTGATTCGGTTCGTGCCCAGGCGTCGAGAAACCGGGCGAAGACCCCGAGACGAAACGCTTCTTGTCCAAGCTAACCGCATCGGTTCGGTTCCCGCAATGCCGGACCCGTCCGGACCACCGCGCGAACCTCTGGGGTGCTTGACGCCCTCCATCTCAAGGGGGTAAGTGTGGACCCGGTTCGGCCCGAATCCCCGGCCCGAGGCGACCCTTCACGAGGCGGCTGATCCAGCGACGACCATGCTCAAACGGACGCAGACCTGCGGCGAGTTGACCCGAGACCACGTCGGCCGGAGGTCATCCTCAACGGCTGGGTCGACACCCGGCGCGATCACGGGGGCCTGATCTTCATCGACCTCCGCGACCGCTACGGCCTGACGCAGGTCGTCTTCGAGCCCGAAGACGGGGGCGATTCCGGCCCGCTCCAAAAGGCCCACGAACTCCGCAACGAGCACGTCATCGGCGTCCGTGGGGTTGTCGCGCCCCGGCTCGAAGGCAAGGAGAACCCCAAGCTCAAGACCGGCGCCATCGAGGTCCGGGCCACCGAACTGGAGGTCTTCAACGCCTCGCCCACGCCCCCCTTCGAGGTCAACGGAGGCGCCGAGGCGAACGAGGAATTGCGGCTCCAGTACCGCTATCTCGACCTCCGACGGCCGGCGATGCAGCAGATCTTCATCCTCCGTCACAAGATGTCGCAGTTGATGCGCAACACCATGTCGGGCCTCGGCTTCCTCGAAGTCGAGACCCCGATCCTGGGTCGGAGCACTCCCGAAGGGGCCCGCGACTTCCTCGTCCCCAGCCGCGTCCACCCGGCCCATTTCTACGCGCTGCCGCAGTCGCCGCAGTTGTACAAGCAGGTCCTGATGGTCGCCGGGTTCGACCGCTATTTCCAGATCGCCCGCTGCTTCCGCGACGAGGACCTCCGGGCCACCCGCCAGCCCGAGTTCACCCAGCTCGACGTCGAGATGTCGTTCGTCGAGGACGAGGACGTTATCGGCACGATGGAAAATCTCGTCGTCGCCCTGGCAACGGAGTTCACCGGCCAGGTCCCGACCCTCCCCCTGCCCCGCCTCGACTACGCCGAGTCGATGGAGCGGTTCGGCAACGACCGGCCCGACCTCCGCTACGGGATGGAGTTGAAGGACGTCGCCGACATCGCCGGCAGAGACCGAGTTCAAGGTCTTCCAGCAGGCGATCTCGGGCGGTCAGCGAATCCGGGGGATCGGCGTCCCCGGCGGCGGCGAGGCGTATAGCCGCAAGGATCTCGACGGCCTGACCGAGTACGCCAAGACCTTCGGCGCTAGCGGCCTGGTCTGGCTCAAGGTCGAGGCCGAAACCTTGACCGGACCGACCGCGAAGTTCTTCCCCGCTCCCGCCCAGGCCAGGCTCCGCGAGCGGTTCGAGGCCAAGCCAGGCGACCTGATCCTGATCGTCGCCGACAGCCAGGCCGTCTCCAGCCAGGCCCTCTCGAACCTCCGGATTCGCCTGGCCGCTGAACGCAAGCTCTATGACCCGAAGAGTTTCCATTATTCGTGGGTCGTCCGTTTCCCGCTCCTCCACTGGGACGCCGAGGAAGGCCGCTACGCCGCCGAGCACCACCCCTTCACCATGCCACTGGCCGAGGATCTCCCCTTGCTGGAGACCGACCCGGCCAGGGTCCGCGCCCAGGCCTACGACCTGGTCATCAACGGCGAGGAATGCGGCGGCGGGACCATCCGTTGCCACGATCCGAAGATCCAGTCGAGGATCTTTGAGCTACTGGGCCTGACCCCTGAGCAGGCCGAGGAGAAATTCGGTTTCTTGCTCGAGCGCCCTCAAGAATGGTGCCCCGCCCCACGGAGGGATCGCGCTGGGGGTCGATCGGCTGGTCATGCTTTATGCGGGCCTGACCAACATCCGGGACTGCATCGCCTTCCCCAAGACCGCCAAGGGAACCGACCTGATGACGGGCGCCCCTGGCACGGTCAACACCCGGCAGTTGCGGGAGCTGCACATCCGCGTGACCGAATGACAAATCCGGGGTTCAATCCTCGACCGATTCATTTTGCGATGAACTTTGCGCGAAATGGCCGGGGTTTTGCGTGTCACCCGGGAAGAATACCGGCGTAGTATAGTATGAGAAGTGCTGGGTCTCGCCTCGGCGGGAGCCGACATGATCGCCCTACGATGACGGATAATGGACGCCGGTAACGAGATAAGGCGGGTTCCCCAATGCTCGCGAAGCTCAAGGATTTGTTCGGGCCGGGCGGACGGGTCAACCTCGAAAGTCGGTTCTCAATCCTCCACGAGACTCCCCAGGGGAGTATGTCCCGCGTCTATCGGGCCACCGACAAGCAGTCGGGCCGGACGGTCTGTCTGAAAGTCCAGCTTCCCGACAAGCACGCCGCCGCAGAGTCCCGCGCCGACCGGATCACGCGACCGCCCGAGGGCGAAATCGCGATGAAGGTCGTCCATCCCAACGTCGTAAGAACTTACGAACATGGGATTTCCAGCAATAACGAACGGTTCATCGTCATGGAGTTCGTCGATGGCCTCAGCCTGAAATTCGTTCGAGAGGCGACCAAGGTCGGCATCCGGGCGAAGGTCAAGCTGCTCGCTCAGGCGGCCGACGGTCTGGCGGCCGTCCACGCGGCCGGCTTCATCCACCACGACGTGAACCCGAACAACTTCCTGGTCAACCGCGAGAACCACCTCAAGCTGATCGACTTTGGGCTGGCCGTCCCCAACACCCCGGCCTTTCAGCGCCCTGGAAACCGGACGGGAATGCTCCAGTACATGGCCCCCGAGCTGATCCGCCGGGAGACGACTGACGAGCGGATCGACATCTTCGGCTTCGGCGTCATGGCGTACGAGCTGCTCACCAACCGGCTTCCCTTCGGAGGCGGCAGCTCCCTGGCCCAGATGACCCACAAGATCAACGTTGACCCGATGGACCCGGCCGTCGCCAACCCCCGGATGTCCGACGAGCTTTGCGAGATCCTCCGCAAGACCCTCGCCCGCAAGCCGGGCGACCGCTGGCCCAAGATGTCCACCCTGGGCGACGCCCTCCGCGAGATCAACCCTCGTCGAGGGAAGGAAGACTCTCGGGACGAACCGATGGACGAGACAACGGCCGAGCCAGAAACTCGCCCGATGGCCGAGACGAAGGTTGAGTTGACGGCCGAGCCGAAGGTTCAGGCGACGGTCGACTCGAAGGATGAGCCCTGGCTCGATTGGATCAGCGAGCCCGAGGCCCCCTGATCAGCGACTCGGATCGAACCGGGAGAAATCCCAGAGGTGGACGAGCCGGTCTTCCCCGGTGAAGGCCAGCGTCTTGCCGTCGGAGCTGAACGCCATCGCCCAGACCTTGCCCCGGTCGGACGGCATGATCCGAAGCGCCTTCCTCGACGGCACGTCCCAGACGAACAGTGTCCCGCTCGAGTCGCCCGAGACGAGAGTCCGGCCGTCGGGGTGGAACGCCAGTGAGAGGATTGCCTTGATGTGCCCCTTCATCGTGCCGACCTCGCGGCCCGTCTCGACGTCCCAGAGCCGGACCCATCGGGCCTCGTTGGCGGTCGCGACCAGCCGGCCGTCGGGCGAGAACCAGACCGGGGCCAGGTAAGATCGCCCCGCCTCCACCACGAGCCGCTCGCGACGAGTCGCCGGTTCCCAGAAGACGAGCCGGCCATCCATGCTCCCTGAGGCGATCGTCTTCCCGTCGGGAGAGAACGAGACGGTCGTGATCGGCCTCGCGATCGGCGACGACTCGGTCCGGTCGCCGGTCGAGACGTTCCAGAAATCGAGGAACCCATCCTCCCCCCCGTGGCTCGCGCCCGCGACCAGCGTCTTCCCGTCCGGCGCGTAAGCGACTCCCCAGCCGTAGCTCGCTGAGTCGCGGGACATCCCCTTGCCGGCGTGATCTCCGGAGTAGGTCCGCTCGCGGCCCGACGCCACGTCCCAGGCGAGAACCCCGACGCCCGGCCGGTTCGCGGCGATCGTCTTCCCGTCCGGCGAGAACGCCACCGAGCCGAAGTCGGACCCGTCGGACGGGAACGTTGCCGCCTCTTTCCCGCCCGATACGTCCCAGACCTTCACGGAGTCGGCTCCGCGAGTCGCCAAGGTTTTCCCGTCTGGCGCGAACACCAGCGACACGATCTCGCGGGAGTGGCCTTTCAAGACCAACCGCTCGACAAGCCTCGGCGGAGTTGGCCCACAGCCAGCGACGAACGCCAGGAGCAGGAGCACGAATGAGACCTTGACTCTCTCACCTCGACATTCATCCGGCATCGTCGATCTACTTCCGGCTGGCCCGGATCACCCGGGGATGGTTGGCGGAATCGCGGACTGTCGGGGCCAGCTCCAGCTCGTCCCGGGTTGCGATCAGGGCTCGGACCGGCTCTTCCTGGTCGGAGCCGATCTCCAGGATCAGGTGACCGCCGAGCTTCAGCAGTTGGATCGCCTGGGCGATCAGGCGGTCGACGACCCGCAGACCATCCTCGCCACCGTCGAGAGCCAGGTGGGGTTCGTGGTCGCGGACACCCGGTTCGAGGGTCGGGATCACGGCCGTCGCGATATAAGGGGGGTTCGAGACGATCGCGTCGAATGGTCCTTCCCCGGCCACGGGTTCGAGCAGGCTCCCCTCGCGGAACTCGACGCGATCGGCCAGGCCGAGCTTCCGGGCGTTGCCCCGGGCGACGGCGAGCGCCTCGGGGCTGAGGTCGATCGCGATGAACCGGGCCGACTTGTGATGCTGGGCGATCGCCAGCGCCAGGCATCCTGAGCCGGTCCCGACATCAACGCAAACAGGCGAGTCAAAGCCCTTGAGCCTCGCCAGCGTCTCGACGACGACGAATTCGGAGTCGGGTCGGGGGATCAAGACGGCGGGCGAGACGTCGAACGCGAGCGAGTAAAACTCCTTCCGGCCCACCAGGTACGCCACCGGCGTCCCCTCGGCCCGGCGTTTGACCAGCTCGCGGAAGATCGACCGCTCGCGCTCGCCAACCTCGTCCTCAAACTGCGTGTAAAGCTGGACCCGCTCCCACTTGAGCACCCAGGCCAGCAAGACCTCGGCGTCGAGCCGAGGGCTCTCCGACCCCTTCTTCTTGAGGAAGTCCCGCGTCCAGTTCAGCAGGCGGCCGACCGTCCAGCGGTCTTCGGGGTCCGAGGGCATGAGGTTCGCCTGGCTGGTGGTCAGTGGTCAGTGGTCCGTGGACAGCAATCCGATCGTTGATTCGAGGCCCTCGCTCATTGTCTCTCTTCACTGACCACTGACCACTCTCAAGCTGACTGCTAGCTGAGATCACCGAGTTGTTCGCGGCGGTCGTGGTCGATCAGGGCGGTGGTGACGGGGTCGAGGTCGCCGAGGATGATCCGGTCGAGGTTGTACCAGGTCTGGCCGATCCGGTGGTCGGTCACGCGGTTCTGAGGGAAGCTGTAGGTCCTGATCCGCTGCGAGCGGTCGCCCGAGCCGATCAGGGTCCGGCGCTGCTCGGCGCGCTCGGACCGAGCCTTTTCCTGCTTCTGGTCGAAGAGCCGGCCCCGGAGGATGCGCAGGGCCTTGGCTCGGTTCTTGTGCTGGCTCCGCTCGTCGCGGCAGACGACGACGGTGCCGGTCGGCAGGTGGGTCATCCGGACGGCGCTGGCGGTCTTGTTCTGGTGCTGGCCGCCGGGCCCGCCGGCGGTCATGGTGTCGACCTGGAGGTCCTCGTCGCGGATCACGATGTCGACGTCCTCGGGCTCGGGCAGGACGGCGACGGTGGCGGCCGAGGTGTGGATTCGCCCCTGGGTCTCGGTCTCGGGGACGCGCTGGACCCGGTGGCCGCCGCTCTCGAACTGGAGATGGCGGAAGGCCCCTTCGCCGGTGATCCCGAAGGACGCCTCGCGGAACCCGCCGAGGTCGGTCGGCACGATCTCGAGGGTCTCGAAACGCCAGCCCTTGGTCTCGGCGTAGCGGCGGTACATCTCGAAGAGGTCGCGGGCGAAGAGCGCGGCCTCGTCGCCGCCGGTCCCGGCGCGGATCTCGACGATCAGGCTGGCGCGGTCGGAGCCGGCGGCCTTGTCGTAGAGCATGTCGCGGAGGGCCTCGCCGACCTCGTTCTGGCGGGCGATCAGGCCCTCCAGCTCGGCCTCGGCGTAGGCACGCATCTCGAAATCGGCCTCGGCCTCGGCCATCGCTCGGGCCTGTTCGATCTCGCGGCCGAGTTCGAGATAGCGGTCGTAAGGCAGCGCCAACTTCGCCAGCGAGCCGCGCTCGCTTGGCCAGGCTCGCGTAGCGGCCGGGGTCCGTCGCCAGCGCCGGGTCGAGCAAGCGCGGCGTCCAGTTCCTTGAACCGCTGGTAATCGGCCTGCAATTTCTCGAACACGGACGGCCTCAGGAAGCGAGACGCCCCTCACCCCCGGCCCTCTCCCAGTGGGAGAGGGGGAAAGAGTCGGACTCCCTCTCCCACTGGGAGAGGGCCGGGGTGAGGACATGGTCTGAACGGTCAAGTCTGCGCGGGTCGGAAACGACCGACGGCCCGTCCGGACCGCGCGCAACGCGCCGTCCGGCGGGCCGTCCGATGATCGCGAGGGCGAAGACTAGGCCTTGGCCGGAGCCTCGGCCGGCCTTCTTGGCCTTGCCGTAGGTCCCCTGGAACTTCTTGTTGAACTTGTCCACGCGGCCGGCGGCGTCGACGAACTTCTGCGACCCGGTGTAGAACGGGTGGCACTTCGAGCAGACTTCGACCGCGATCTTCGGCTTGGTGCTCCGGGTCTGGAACGTGTTGCCGCAGCCGCAGGTCACGGTGCAATCCTGATACTTCGGGTGAATGCCGTCTTTCATCGTCGCCTCGCCTTCGTCGCGGGAACACGCGCCGCCCGCCGAGTCCCGGATGTTCGGGGCTCGGTGCCGGCGCGCCAGGGGTACTACGATACTCGATCGCCGTTGGATCGAACAATCCGGCTTCGAGGCCAGAATCGAATTACTTGCCGGCCTTGCCTTCGAGGTAATCCTTGACGAACTCCTCGACCTCTCGTAGGTGAACAGCTTGTTGACGTCGTCCAGGGTGAACCGCTTGATTTCCTTGCCGTCGGGCGAGTAAAGGAAGACGGCCGGGATCGCGCCGATGTCGAGCTTCTCGAAGGCGTCGTCGTTCCGCTCGTCGAGGATGAGGTTGGTGAAGACGGCCTTCTTCTCCTTGAGGAACGCGGTCGCGGCGGCCACTTTCTTGGGGTTCGTCGGCCTCGTCGAGCGAGAGCGAGATGGCGACCAGGCCCTTGCCGGCGTATTTCGCGTGCATCTCGACGAGATGCGGGAAGTTCTTCATGCAGGGGCCGCACCAGGTGGCCCAGGCGTCGACGATGATGAGCTTGGCGTTCTTGTGCGAGGCGACCTCGGCGAGGTAGCCGTTCCACTTCACGGGCACGAGCTTGACCTCGGCGGCCGGCCGGGGCCTTCGTCCTCGCCGGCCGGCGCGACGAGGCCGACCGGCCCGAAGGCCGCGATGCCGACGAGACCGATCAGGGCGGTGCGGACGGTCGCGTTCATGGTCGAGGGGTCCTGGGCGGGCTGGCCGAGCGACGGGAGGATGGGTCGGGAGAAACGACCTCGCCGCCGGGGGATGGCCCGGCGGCGAGGAGGTTGACGATCCGATTCGACGGGCCGCGAGGGCCAATCGAGTCGGATTCAACGCTTGTAGGCGATGCCGCAGCCGACGGCGCGGGTCTCGGTCACTTCGACGGTCTCGTTGCCGAGGACGGCGTCGATGGCCGGCTTCAGGTAGGTCTTGGTGACCTTGCTCTCGTTGTTCGGGCTGTCGTCCATCGCGCCCATGTACTTGACGGTCCGGGTCCTTGTCGAGGACGAAGAACTCGGGCGTCCGGGTGGCGCCGTAGGCCTTGCCGATCTTGCCGCTGGGATCATACGCCGTAGACGATGTTCGGCGTACTTGCCTTCCTTGATCGTCGGCCTTGATGGCCGGGATGCCGTCTTCGTCGGCCATCGACGTCGTTCGAGCAGCAGACGCCGACGAACTTGACGCTCTTGCCCTTGTAGGCCTTGGCGACGTCGACCAGGCGATCTTCGCTGCGCCTTGACGACCGGGCAGTGGTTGGCCAGGAAGGCGACGACGACCACGTCTTCCTTGATGTCGCTCAGGTTCAGATGGTCGTCTCCTTGTCGCCGGTGACGGCGGGGATGCCCGCGATGGCCGGGGCCTTGTCGCCGACGCTGACGGCCTTGTTGTACTTGCCGGCGAAGGTGGTGCCGGCGATCAGGGCCACGGCGGCCAGGCTGAGGGTCCACTGACGCATGAGAGCGATCTCCTGGAAGGTTTCTGCGAGGAAAATCCGGGGCGGGCGGAGTTCATCCTTCGGTCGACCGCGGACGATCCCACTCATCCTTGAAGGGTAGCCCGGGCCATCCCCCGGGACACCCGACGGAGCCGGCCGCTGGGCCGAACCGAAGGATTCTGGTATGAGTGATAGCGTCGGAACCGGCCGGAAGGTCCCCGGATAATTTCGGAGCCGGCCCGATTCCGACCCCGATTATAGGAGGACCGACCGGCGAGTCAACCAGTCCGTCATACGACCTGTGCCACATCTGTTGACATCTGAGTCGTCGTCAGCGGGTGCTCATCCTGACGTCCGTTCCGGATCGGCTTCTCAGGAACTCGTCGGCGAGGCCCAGCGGGCGGCGTTGAGGATCACCCGGCGGACCGACGGGTGATAGAGGACCGGGAAGGCGTCGTGGCCGGGGCGGAAGTAGGCGACCCGCCCCTTGCCGACGGTCCAGGTCAGGCCGCTCCGGAAGGTCACGTCGCCATCGAACTTCGAGACGAAGACCACGGTCTCGGGCTTGGGGACCTGGAACGGCTCGGCGTACATGGCCGTCCTGGGGATCGTGAACGGCGCGACCCCTCGGGCGATCTCGTGGTCGGGGGCCTCGACGTTGACGCGCTCGGGCCGGCCGTCCTCGCTCCAGTCGCCGGGCTCGCAGGTGCTCGCCCATCAGCTCGCGGAACGGCTTGCTGCCGCACGAGGCATGCAGGGCGACGAATCCGAGCTTGCCGGCGCGGACCCGCTCGGCGACGGCCTTCGCGCGGTCGTCGGGGAGCTCGGCGTGGCGGAGCCGGCCCCACCAGATCAGGACGTCGGTCGCGTCGAGAGCCTCGTCGGCCAGCCCGGCGGAGGGGTCGCCCAGCCTGGCCCGCTTGACGTCCAGGCCCGACTGGCGGCGGAGGTGGTCGCCGATCGCGCCGTCGACGTCGTCGGGATAGACCGACCGGGGAGCGGTCCCCTCGGACCAGACCCGGACCCGAACGGAGAGCGATCTCGCCTCGGCATCGCCGGGGATCGAGGAGACAACATCCCGAGGCCATCGCGGTCGCGGCCATGACCTGGCGCGCGAACGATCGGCGGCTCATCCGACCCAAGATCTTCGCTCTGGTCCATCGTCGCTCGTCGCCCGTGGGGCGTTCTGGCAGGAACCGACATTCGCGAGATCACCGGGCGATCGCGAGGGAGGGCCCGGTCACCGACCTTCAGGCGGGGAGCGATATCTTAATCCATCCTCTTCGTCAGATTCAAGTCACCTGTTTGCGATTTCTCCATTATCTTCGCGGGGACAATGCCCGCCGGGCCAGGCGACCCGTTGCCTCGCTCCGTGCCTGATCAGAGATGGTTTTGTAGGGTGGGTCGGGCTGCGAGCCCACCCTACAGGAACCCGGCAAAACCGCCATAACGGACTGCTCAGTACGGATAACCCCCTCGGTAGCCGTAGCCATAACCAAGGCCGTGCCCGAACATGCGGGCTGAGGGTCATTGAAGGCCGACGTACGGATAGCCGTGAGACCCCCGCCGTAGTAGCCTCGCCCATAGTACCGAGGTCGGTAGTAGCCGCCGTGGTAGCCCCGGTTATAGACCCTCGGCCCGTAATGGCCGCCGTGGCCTCGGGCGTAATAACCCCGGCCGAATCCGATCCGGCCGCGTCCCACCCGGGCCGAGGCTTCCGTGGAGCTGAGCGAGATGAGCGTCAGAGCGAGGGCGAAGACCGCCAGCGCCCGGAAAATGCCTCGTCGCCTGCTCGGAAAGGTGTGCATCATTCGGTCCTTTCTCGGAGGACTCACGGTCGACGATCCGATCGCCTGGGGGAGAGTCCAGGGTCGCACACGCGGCCTCTCGGTTTTACTTCTACGACGCAAGCACCGTGCCGGGTTCAGGCCATCCGGCTATAATGATCCCTGTCCGCGGGCCGAGATCCGCCCGCCGGACCCTGGCCCGTCCGGATCGTCTCGGAGGTCGAATGCATTCGGGGGAGACCGATCGCCTGAACTGGGAGCTGGCCACCGAGCGGATCGTGGTCAAGATCCGCTGGTTCGGCATCCTGATGGGCGTGATCCTGATCGAGGCGAGGTCGGGGCTGCACAACCCCTCGGCCGTCCGGGTCTTCCTCGCCCTCGGGGCGATCTACGCGGCGCTCGACACGGTCTATTACCGGCTCGGGGCGGTCTTCCTCCGCCGCTGGCCGCTGTTCGTCTCGATGATGGAGTCGGTCTTCATCACCCTGCTCTGCTACAACGACGCCCAGCTCCAGAGCCCGTTCCGCTGGTACTACCTGCTCTCGATCATCTGCTGCGCGATCCGCTATCCCCGGACTGATCGCCTGGACGACCTGCGGCCTCCACTGCCTGAGCTTCGCCGGCCTGGCCTGGGCGCTGGGCTTCGACCGAGGCCGGTCTGGCCTCGGTCGCCGAGACGGTGGTGATCCTGGCCTGCGTGGCCTGGGCCAGCTCGGCGCTGGCGTCGGTCCTGAACGCCACGGGCGCCCGGCTCAAGGGGCTCAACGAGGCCCTCGAACGCCACCGGGCCGAGCTGGAAGAACGGGTCGCCGAGCGGACCGCGGCGCTCCGGGCCTCGCAGGCCCGGGTGATCCAGCAGGAGAAGATGGCCGCCTTCGGCCTGCTCGCCGCCGGGATCGCCCACGAGGTCGGCAACCCTCTGGCCGGGATCAGCTCCCTGATCCAGATGATCCGCCGGAAGGACCCCAACCCGTACACCAACGAGAAGCTCGAGCTGGCCGAACGCCAGCTCGGCCGGATCCAGCGGACCATCCGCGAGCTGGTCGACTTCTCCCGCCCCGCCTCGACCGCCAAGGGGCGCGTCCGTCCGGTCGACTTCGTCGAGGAGGCGCTGGGGATCGCCAAGTACTACCAGCGGACCAAGGAACGCGCCATCACCACCGACATCCCGCCCGACCTCCCGCCTGTCCGGGGGGTCCGCGACCACCTGACCCAGGTCCTCCTCAACCTCGTCCTCAACGCCATCGACGCCACCGGCCGAGGGGGTCGGATCCACCTCGAAGGCCGCGAGGACGGCCACGCCGTGGTCCTCAGCGTCGAGGACGACGGCCGGGGGGTCGCCCTCGACGACCGCGACCGCCTCTTCCAGCCCTATTTCACCACCAAGCCCAGCGGCACCGGCCTCGGCCTGTTCGTCAGCCGCCAGATCGTCGAGGAGATGGGCGGGACCCTGACGTTCCGCTCCGAGCCCGGCCGGGGGACGACCTTCCTGATCCGGCTCCCCGCCGATCGCCACGACCCGCCCGCGCACTCCACCCCGGCCGCCCTCGCCGAGGGGGTGGCCGGATGACCCGCAACCGTCCGTGCCGGGGCCGGGTCCTGGTCGTCGACGACGAGGAGGTCATCGCCTCGACCTTGCAGGAGTTCCTCCAGGGGGAAGGCTACGAGGTCGCCGTCGCCCCCGACGCCCCCTCGGCGCTCGCCTCGATCGAGCGGTTCGAGCCCGACCTGGCCCTCTGCGACGTCCAGCTCCCGGGGCTCGACGGCCTGGAACTGCTCGAAAAGCTCCTCCGCGTCCGCCCCGAGCTGCTCGTCCTGATCATCACGGCCTATGCCACGGTCGAGAGCGCCGTGGCCGCCTTCCGCAAGGGGGCGCACGACTACCTGATGAAGCCGGTGATCTTCGACGAGCTGCTGACCAAGCTCGACCGGCTGATGCGCTATCGCCGCCTGACCGCCGAGAACCAGGCCCTCCGCCGCCAGCTCCACTCGGCCGGTGGACATCGAGGCGCTGGTCGGCGAGAGCCCGCCGATGCGCGAGGTGAAGACCCTGATCCGCAAGCTCGGGCCGACCCGGAGCAACGTCCTGATCACGGGCGAGTCGGGCACCGGCAAGGAGCTGGTCGCCCGGGCCCTGCACGCCCAGGGGCCCGACCCCGACGCCCCGTTCCTGGCGATCAACTGCGCGGCGATCCCCCATGAACTGCTGGAGAGCCAGCTCTTCGGCCACGTCCGGGGGGCCTTCACCGGCGCCGACCGCGACCGCTCGGGCCTGTTCGCCGCGGCCGGCCGGGGGACGGTCTTCCTCGACGAGATCGGCGAGCTGCCGCTTGCTGACCCAGGCCAAGCTGCTCCGGGTGATCGAGGCCAAGGAGGTCCTGCCCGTCGGGGCGACCCGGTGCGAGCCGATCGCCGCGCGGGTCGTCGCGGCGACCAACAAGGACCTCGCCGCCGAGGTCGCCGCCGCCCGGTTCCGGGCCGACCTGTACTATCGCCTGAACGTCGTCAGCATCCCCCTGCCCCCGCTCCGCGACCGTCGCGAGGACATCCCCGACCTGATCGCCGTCCTCCTGGCCCGCCACGCCCGCGCCCTGAACAAGCGGGTCGACGGCCTGGACAACGCCGCCGTCCGCCGGCTGGCCGCCGCCCCCTGGAAGGGGAACGTCCGCGAGCTGGGCAACGCCCTCGAACGGGCCGTGATCCTCGGCGAGAGCCCCGACCCTGACCCTCGCCGACTTCCCCGACGACCTGGTCTCCGCCGCTCCCACCGACGACGAGTCCGACGACCTCCGCGCCGCCCTCGACCGCTTCGAACGCCAGCACATCCGCCGGGTCCTCGACCGCTGCGGCGGCGACAAGCGAGAGGCCGCCCGCCGCCTCAACCTCGGCCTCTCCTCCCTCTACCGCAAGCTCGAAGACCCGGCCGGGCCGCGAAAGTCGAAAGTCTGTAGGGTAGGGCTTGCCCTGCCGCGACATTGTTCTCGGCAGGGCAAGCCCCAATACCGTCAAATGAGCCGTAAGCTACGGCGAGGGCGAATTTTCTGGCCCCCTCTCCCCTTGCGGGAGGGGGTTGGGGAGAGGGGTCAATCACGATGGCCGAAGCCCAGAACCCCTCTCCCCAACCCTCTCCCGCAAGGGGAGAGGGAGTCAGAAGTCACAGGCGAATCACAGTCTATGGTTCATTCAACAGTATTGGGGCAAGCCCTATCCCACAAATTTTAGTGTACGCTTGACAACTAACCCAGAAACGTCATACTAAACCGCCGTCATGGAGATCGGTCGGATCAAGAGTCACACGAGGTGCGAGCGATGGGAGCCCCGTTCATCCTGACCTTGCTGTCGGAAGACGGATATCAGGTCTTCGCGGCGTTGCACCGGGAGTTCGACACGCTGGAGGAGGCGATCGAGGGGGCGAAGGACGACTACCTGCGGCGTTACGGGGGCAACCCGGCCTTCCGGGTCTACCATGCCGACGCCGACGGGTCGGGCTTCCGGCACACCTTGATCGAGGTCTGCTTCGACGAGTCGAAGCGCCGGTCGTTCGTGGCGCTCTACAAGGTGCTGCAGGAGGTCGAGCCGACCCGGAAGCCGCTCGGCCGCCCTCGGTTCTCGATCGCCCGCGTGCTCGCGGGCCTTCGTCGCGTGGCGTCCTTACCTGGCCCATCTGCTCCCGAGGCCCCGGGCCTCGGGGGCGGTGCTGGGATTCCGTTGATCAAAAATCGACCCGTACTCCCGGTCGCTTGGCCTTCATCCTGACCCTCAGTGCGTCGATCCCGGCCGGAGTCACCGCTGTGCCGGCCAGTTGGAGGATTTGTAGCCTTCTCATGTCGGTCAGATGAACCAGCATGGCGTCGGTGATTTTAGGGTTACGATCCAGATCCAGAACTTCCAAGTCGCGGAAGCCGGCCAGGGGCGCGAGGCCCGCGTCGTCGAGGGCGGAGTCCGGGATGTAGATCTTCTTGAGTCGGGTCAGTTGCCGGATCGGCTCCAGGCTCTCGACCTTCGACCCGTGGATCTCCAGATGTGTTAACTTGCGGAGGCTCGCCAGGTGGGCGAGGCCCCTCGACGTGATCGCCGACGGGTGACCCTCCCCCTCGATGACAAGCCATTCCAGGTTCGTCAGCGATCCCAGGTGGGCCAGGCCGGCGTCGGTGAGGTCTTCGCCCGGAAGATCGGAGCTCTTTCAGTCTCGTCAGACCGGAAAGTTTCGCGAGGTCGCCGTCCCGGATCGGCAGGCCATCGATTCTGAGATCCTTCAGCCTCGACATGTCTTTGAGATGGACCAGCCCCGCACCGGTCACGCCCGAATGAGAGAACGAGAGTGTTCGTAATTGCCCGAGTCCCGAGAATCGAGCCAGCTTGGCATCGGTGATGTCCTTGTTCCATTCGAAAAACAACACCTCAAGATGGCGGAGTTCGCCGAGCCGCCGGAGCAGGTCGTCATCATCCTTCGGCCAGCCCTGCGCGTCTGGACGGGCGATCTTCCGGCCCATTGACGGTAACCCAGGTCACATTGAAGAAGAAATCCTGCCCGAAGCGGTCAATCAGCCACTCCGGGACAAGCGGCCCGTCGGAATTCTCGTGCCAGACGCCGTCGTGTTGGACCCAGTCGTACATGACAAAGCCACCGGCCCGCTCGATCATCGCGACCGTCTCGGCCTGCCGCCGGGCGGACGCGATGTACCAACCGAACCCACCGCCGATGATCAGGACGGCGAGCATCATCGCGCGGAGGCTCAGCCTCGGGCGGAGCAGGCGGCGGAAGATGTCGAACGATAGCCTGGGCATGGGAAGCCACTTCGATTCAGAGATCGATCGGCAACGAGACACGGGCTCGATCCGCCCGTTGTCCTTATATTCACGCCGGAGGCCCGCCGATTATTCGGGTTTCCGGGAAATCCTCGAAATCGAGTCGAGCGCCAGCAGGCCGAGGTTCGCCAGCCACTGGACCGCGAAGACGGTCAGGTACGTCTCGTGGAGCGAGAAGAACCCGCTCCGGCTCGCTCCCGAGTCGAGCCGGAGGCCCATCTCCCGGTGCATCGCGACCAGGACCGCAAGCAGGAGCGCACTCGTGGCCAGCAAGGCCATCTTCACCTTGCCTCTCCAGCCCGACCGCTCGCCCCGATCAGTGATCCAGTACCAGGCCATTGAGGAGCAACGCAACAAGGCCGATCGCGTAGAGGTAGGGGGCGACCCGGCGGCTGACCTCGCCGGTCTCCATGCCCCCGAGCGACTCGTGGAGGTCGGGCACGACGACGGCGGCGTAGAAGGTCAACCCTCCGAACCAGAGCCGCGAGGGCGACCCGGGCGAGGAAGCGGAGGGCGAAGGATGCGAGGGCTCTCGGGTCGATTTTCCTCAAACTTCGAGGATCTCGGCCGACTTCTTCTCGGCCATCTCGTTGACCTTGCCCTCGAACCGCTTGGTCAGGGCCTGGATCTCTTCCTTGCACTTCTCGGCGTCGTCCTCGGTCAGGATCTTGTCGGGCAGCTCCTTGTCGGCCGACTTGTTGGCGTCGCGGCGGATGTTGCGGATCGAGATCCGGGCCTCCTCGGCGAGGTCCTTGACGCGGCCGACGAGCTTCTTGCGCTGCTCGACGGAGAGCGAGGGGACGTTGAGGCGGACGACCTTGTTGTCGGAGTTCGGCGTCAGGCCGAGGTCGCTGGCCTGGATCGCCTTGACGATGTCGCCGATGGCGGTCTGGTCGAACGGCCGGATCAGGATCTGCTGGGGCTCGGGCGTGCTCAGGTTGGCGAGCTGCTTCAGCGGCGTCGGCGAGCCGTAGTACTCGACGCGGATCGAGTCGACCAGGCCCGGTGTTGGCCCGGCCGGTGCGGACGCCCTTCAACTGGTCGGCCAGGAGGGCGATGCTCTTCTCCATCCGCTCCTCGGCCTCGAACGCGATCTCTTCGATGCTCATGGGACACCTCGCAAGCGTCGTGCGGCGGACAAGCGACCTGGGGGCCATCTTAACAGATCGGCGGCGAGTCTCGACCGGGCGGGGGCGGAATTCGGATCTGACCTCTGGGAGTCTGTAGGGTAGGGCTTGCCCTGCCGTCCCTCGATCTCCCGACAATTCGACCTCGTCGGAACGGCAGGGCAAGCCCTACCCTACATTTCCGATCGAGGCTCCGTTGCGCCATGAAGAATTAAACCAGGTTCGACGGCCGGGGCCTGGGCGTGCTGGCGACCCAGGTGCCGATCGGCTCGCCGGCGATGGCGCGCTCGATGTTGCCGTCCTTCTTGAAGTTGAAGACGAGGATCGGCAGCGAGTTGTCCAGGCACATGCCGATGGCGGTCATGTCCATGACCTTCAGGTCCTCGCGGAGAACCTGGTCGGGGGTCAGGTGCTCGTAGCGGATGGCGTGGGGGTTCTTCTCGGGGTCGGCCGAGTAGATGCCGTCGACGCGGGTCGCCTTCAGCAGGACCTCGACACCCAGCTCCTTGCCCCGGAGGGCGGCGGCGGTGTCGGTCGTGACGAACGGGCTGCCGGTGCCGGTGGCCAGGATGATCACGCGGCCCCGTGTCGAGGTGGGTCAGGGCCCGCCGGCGGATGAACGGCTCGGCGACCTCGTCCATCCGGATCGTGGTCATGAGCCGGGTCTCGCAGCCGAGGCCTTCGAGCGCGTCCTGCAAGCGCCAGGCCGTTGATGACCGTGGCGGTCATCCCCATGTAGTGGGCGGTCGCCTCCTGGATCACGTCGGAGCCTCGGCAGCGAGGCCCCTCGGAGGATGTTCCCGCCGCCGACGACGATGGCGAGCTGGACCCCCTTCGCGGCGACCCGCGCCGCCTGGCGGGCGATCCGGCTGACCTCCTCGACGCTGATGCCTCCCTCGCCCGGCCGGCAGAAGCTCTCGCCGGAGAGCTTCAGGAGGATGCGTCGGAAGACCGGCGAACCGAAGGAATACGCGGCGTCCATCGGGGTGCTCCATCGTCGAAGGGTGGGCGGCGGCTGCTTCGATCCGGTCGGGGGCGGGCGGTCAGAAGCCCCAGGGATTGCGGATCGTCGGATCTGAGATCCGAGATCTGCCGATCGTGTCAGGATTCGGTCTCGCCGGCGGCGGCCTGGGCGTTCTCGCCGACGATGAACCGGGCGAAACGGGCGATCCGTGATGTTCTCGCCGGTCCGGGCGTTGACCTCCAGGATCACCTCGCGGACCGTCTTGGCGTCGTCCTTGACGAACGGCTGGTCGAGCAGGACGCTTCTCGCCGCACCAGGGCTGAGCTTGCCTTCGACGATCTTGTCGCGGATGTTCTCGGGCTTGTCTTGCAGCCTCTTCGAGGAAGATCCGCCTCTGCTCCTCGAGCTGATCGGCGGGCATCTCCTCGCGGCGGACGTACTTCGGGTTGGCGGCGAGGATGTGGAGGGCCAGTCCTTGCAGAGCTGGCGGAACTCGTCGTTGCGGGCGACGAAGTCGGTCTCGCAGTTGACCTCGACCATGGCCCCCGCTTGCCGTCGTGGTGGATGTAGACCTCGACCCGGCCGGCCTTGGTGGCCCGGCCGGCGCGTTCTCGGCATTCTTGCCGTGCCTTCTCCTTGGCCAGGTCCATGGCCTTCTTGAGGTCGCCGTCGGCTTCCTTCAGGAGCGCCTTGCACTCCATCAGGCCCAGACCGGTGGCCTTGCGGAACTCGTTGACTGCCTGGGCCGTGATCTCGGCCATCGTCGCTTCTCCTTGGCTGGGCTATGCGGGCTTGCGAATCGAATCGGGTCGGTCGATCGGAGTCTTCGGGCGAGGTCCCTGGGACGTTGCAGCCCGGCGCGAGCCGTCTTGATTCGGTCGCGCCGGGCGTTCGAGAATCGATCAACCGGCCAGAACCGAGCTTACTCGGGCTGGGCCGGAGCGGGAGCCGGAGCCTCGGGCTCGACGGCGGGGCTGCTGCTGGGCTCGGGCGTCTCGGACAGGGGCCTCGGACTCGGCCGGAGCAGATCGGCTCGGACGCAGGCGCGGGTGACTCGGACGCGGGCGCGGCCGAGGACGCGGCGGCGTTCGCGGCGCGAGTCGGCGCCCCGGGCGATCCCCTGACCCTGGTTCGGCCCGTCCCCGACCGGGGCCTCCACCCCCCTGACGGTCGCCTCCTCGACGATCGCGGTCGCCACCCCCTCGGCGCTCGCCCCGGCCACCTCCGCCTTGCTCGTCGCGCTCGCGGGGCGGGGGCTCGGCCGGCGCCGTGGCCTTGCCTTCGATGATCGAGTCGACCAGCCGCTTCACGACCAGCTCGATCGACCGCATGCTGTCGTCGTTGCCCGGGATCGGCAGGTCGACCTCGTCGGGGTCGCAGTCGGTGTCGAGCAGGGCGACGACCTTGATGCCCAGCTTCTTGGCCTCCTTGACCGCGATGTGCTCGCGGTGGGGGTCGATGATCAGCAGGGCCTCGGGCAGCCGGGTCATGTTGCGGATGCCGGACAGGTTGCGCTCGATCTTCTTCCGCTCGCGGGTGAGCGTCGAGATCATCTTCTTGCCGTAGCTCAGCGCCTGCTCGCCGTCGAGGATCGTCTCCAGCTCCTCCAGACGTTCGAGCCGGCTCCGGATCGTCCGGAAGTTGGTGAGCGTGCCGCCCAGCCACCGCTCGGTCACGTACGGCATGCCCGCCCGGGTGCATTCCTCGACGATCGTCTCGGCCGCCTGCCGCTTGGTGCCCACGAACAGGATCAGGCCGTTCGCCGAGGCGACCCGGTTGAAGTACTTCGACGCCCGGAGGAGGCCGCGGACGGTTTCCTTCAAGTCGATGATATGAATCATGTTGCGCTTGCCGTAAATGTACGGCTTCATCTTCGGGTTCCACCGGCTCGCGCGGTGTCCGAAGTGTACGCCAGCGTCGATCAGATCCTTGACGGCGAGTGCCACGAGGCCAACCTCTCTCTGTGTCGAACCATTCCGGGCCGAGCTCCCAGGGCGAACGGCCCCGGGCGGCCTTGTTAGGGGCCTGAGTGGGAGGTCAAAAGCGAAATACCACTTTACCGGCGATCGACCACCCCGTCAAACCCCGGGTAAGGCGTTGGAGACCCCTCTCGATTGTCAACCCTGTCGAGAACCCTTTGCGCTTGAGGGATTATTGAGAGTCAGGAAAGTCATGCCCGCGGGCGGATTCTCATAGGACCGACTGCGCAACTTACTTCAAATTATTCTATCGTATGGGCCTTTGAAGTCGAAACTTGACCCCACTCTCATCGGCCGGCTCTAATGGTTACTTCCCGGAGGGGGGAGATCTGGGGCAAGGCCGCCGAACGGGTGTCGGTCGGGAGGACGCGAGATGTCGAGGATGCGTCGATTCACGGTGGCGAGGTCAGTCCTGTTCGTGCTGGCCGCCGGATCGATCCTGAGTCCCGATCTCTCCTCGGCGCCGTTCCAGGCGAAGGGGAAGACCAAGGGGTCGGCCGCGCCGGCGGCGTCCTCGGTCGCCCAACCTCCCCGCTCGGCGGTCGCGTTCGGGTTCGCCGGGAAGATCGGCCCGAAGGACGAAGGGTTCAAGCCCGGTTTCGAGTCGTACAAGCTCCGGTTCGGGCCGGGCGACTGGGCGGGCGCCCGGATCATCATCACCAGCGCCTGGGGCGACAAGAACCCGGACACCGACCTCTGGAACTGGCCGAGCGGCCTCGACGTCCGATGCACGGACACCCTGTCCGACAAGGACGGTTCCTACATCATCTATTCGCTTGCGACGGCCAACGCGTCGGACTGGATCGTCGCCGACTTCCGATACACCCTCCGCGACGGGCGGCACGGCGTCGCTAATGCCCTGATCCCCTATCAGGGCGACCCGAAGATTTCCAGAGACACCGTCGCGGTGCTCGGCTTCGATGGCCGGCTCGACCCGGGCGATCCGGGTTATCTCCCCGAGTTCGAGTCGTACAAGCTCCGGTTCGGGCCGGGCGACTGGTCGGAGACGAAGATCCTGGTGAGCACCAACTGGGGCGAGGGCTCGGGCGCGGTCGATACCTGGGGATGGAAGGATGCGACCGAGGTCCGCTCGTCCGAGGTCCGACGCGACCAGCGGGGCTATTATTTCATCCACTCGATGCGCTCGGCCGGCCATTCGCGGTGGGTCGCCTCGCTCTTCCGCTTCTCCGGGAAGGATGGCCGGACGGGCGTCGCCCAGGCCCTCTTTCCGTACTGGGGGGGCCTGACGCCCCCGAAGCCGGTCGGCCAGCCCGACGACTACCCGGCCGCACCGGCCCCCTCGGCCAGAACACGGCCGAGGCCCTCGGCACGTGCCCTGGCCGCCGCCCAGCCGACCCCGGCCGACCTGAACTATCTGCGCTCCCTCGCCAAGAAGTTCCAGGGGATGGAACCCGACGAATTCGTCGGATTGACCGAGCTCGACCTGCGGAACACCGCGATCGACGACGAGGGGATGGTCCACCTCCGGGGCCTGAAGCAGCTCCGATCGCTCACGCTCCAGTCAACCCATGTGGGCGACGCCGGCCTGGAGAACATCGCGGGGCTCACCGGCCTCCGAATCCTCAACGTGAGCTTGACCCCCACGACCGACGCCGGGGTGGAGGTGATCGGCCGCCTCGCCGGACTGACCGACCTCTATCTCGACGCCACCCTCGTGACTGACGCGGGCCTGCGTCGCTCCGGAACCTCCGGAAGCTGGAGAACCTCTCGCTCGTCACGACCGACGTCGGGGATGCCGGGCTGGCGGCCTTGCGCGAGCTGCCCGAGCTGCGCTTTCTCAACCTCGGCAAGGATCTCTCCTACGAGAGCGAGCCGATCACCGGCACCGGGCTGGCCTCGCTCAAGCGGTTTCCCAAGCTGGACAAGCTACGGCTCTCCGGCTTGAATCTCGGCAATGGCGGGCTGGCCGCGCTCCGGGGGATGAACCGGCTCACCGTGCTCAATCTCACCGGGGCGAAGTTCACTGAGGCCGACCTCGTCAACCTCCAGGGCCTGCCCGGCCTGGAGCATCTCGTGCTGGAACAGACGGCCGTGACGGGCGCGGGGCTCGTCCATCTCAGGTCGGTCCCCCGGCTCAAGACCCTCCAGCTCGGCTTCTCCGACATCGGTGATGAGGGGCTCGTCCACGTCGCGGTGCTCAGGAACCTCGAAACGCTTTCGATCGTCAAGGGGAAGGTCACAGACGCGGGCCTCGTCCGCTTCCGAGGATTGACGCAACTCCAGCGCCTCAACCTCCCGGACAACGAGATCACGGGGACCGGCCTGGCGAACCTCCGGGGCCTGGTCCGGTTGAAGAGCCTCAACCTGTATGCGAACAAGCTGAACAACGCCTCGCTCGCGATGCTCAAATCCTTGCCGGAACTCGAAGAGTTGTACGTCTCCGGCGACCAGATCACGGATGAAGGGCTCGCGCACATCAAAGGGATGCCGAACCTCAACTTTCTCAGCATCTCCTGGACCAAGGTCACCCAGGCCGGGATCGACGAATTGAAGCAAAGCCTCCCCGGCCTGCGGGTTAGCTACGGCAATTTCTGAAGCGCAAGTCCGCGGATGTCGTGCGGGAGCGCCCGCCGGCCGGAAATCTCGGGCGTGGACGAGCCCGAGAAGCGCCGGCGGGCGACCGACACGCTCGTGAACTCACTTGATCGTGGACCTTCGTTGGTCCGGCCGGGTCCGGGTCGTCCTGGGAGACCTGGACGCGGTGATGCGCCCTTCGTCGGACGCATTGGGAATCGAGCGATCCTGGCTCGAGCGTTGCGAGACGTTCGCGGTCTAACCTTGCACCAGCGCGGCGTCGACCGCCCGTTGCATGGCGGCCATCAGCGACTCGTCGGCGTAGTGGCCGTAGCTCTCGGCGCTGATCTCGTCGAGGAACCGACCGAGGACCACGCGGCGGATCTCATTGGGGTTCAGCCCCAAGCAGAGTCCACGCCAGACCTCGAACCTCGCCCGCGTCTCGGCCACCTCAATCAGGTCGGGGTCCGTCCCGCCGATGATTCGCGCCCCTTCCTCGATCCTCATCGATTTGCTCCGTTCTGGAATCCGGGAGTCAGACGAAGAAACTATAACCAAAGGCAGAGTCCGGCGATCATCGTTCGATAGGAATTTTGACTATAACGAACCGAGTTATCCGGGTAAAGAGGTTGATTCCTAGATTCATAGGACAAATTCTGTCGAAATATTTTTGGAAAGAGATCAAACAACGATCGCGAGGCCAACGTCCCCGTCCCGTCCGGGATTCAATGGGCGGATTGACCAGGACCGGACAAGGGATCACAGCGGCTCAACATCGCGTTGCACGCGATCCTTCTTTGTAGGGCAGGGCAAGCCCCAATACCGTCAAATGAACCGTAACGTCAATTCCAGGGCGTCTTTCTGTCTTCCCTCTCCCTCCGGGAGAGGGGCCGGGGGTGAGGGGCGTCGCATCGCCAGAGAGAGGGTCGAACAGGCCGATTCCGAACCCCGGCGGTGATGCCACAGCCCTCACCCCGGCCCTCTCCCGGAGGGAGAGGGAGGCAGAAAATGCCGATGCCGCAAGTGGTGACGCTTCAGCAAACGGCATTGGGGTTTGCCCCGCTGAGCTGAATGGAAATGCAAAGCCTGGCCCATGAGTCGATGGCCGATAAACGAGGCTTTCGGCCCCTCGCTCGTTCATCGGCCATCGGCTCATGGGCCAGGCTGGAGTCGCTCCTCTGGGCGATCGAAAAAACTCAGAGGGTCTCCACCCAGGCTTCGGCCTCTGCCGTCGCGGCGAGCATCCGTCGCTCAACTTCAAGGCGGCAGGCTTCGACCACCTCGCGGTCGGCATCGGGCGGGACGAGCAAGGGCTCGGGCACGACGCACGCCGCGGCCTGGAACGGTCGAGGGACGGCGAAGCGGTCCCAGCTCCTGGCTCGCCAGGGGTTCTTGAACGCCATGCCAGCCCCGACGATCGGCAGGCCCGTCTTGCTCGACAGGTAAGCCAGCCCCTGGTGGACATGCCGCCGCGGTCCCCTCGGCCCGTCGGGCGTGACGCAGAGATGCCCCCGGTCGACCCGGTGCGTCATCTCGCGCAAGGCTCGGGCGCCCCCCCGAGTCGTCGACCCCCGGACCACGCCAAACCCCAGGCGACGGACGACCCTCGTGATCAACTCGCCGTCGCGGTGGTCGCTGATCAGGATCTGCATCTCCGGCCAGGCCCAGTAATACGCCGGAAAGAGCATGACCTCGTGAAAAAAGGCGTAAATATAACGCTCACCGGTCCTTCGGGCAACTTCGGGATTCACCGAGGGGTCGGCGTACCGGAAGTGGAACCGACACGACCCCGCGAGCCGACGGACCAGCCAGGCCCCCGTCACCCCGACGGCCCCGATCAGAAGCGGGTGTTTGATTTTCATGACGGCTCGGCCCTCCCTGGCCCGGTCGTTCCGGATGTCGCCTCGCGACTTTATATACCCGGAGCCCCGCTTGGCGGGAAGCCGATTGCTCGGGCCAGGAGAAGCGAAAAACCCGACGTCCCCCACCAAAGGGTGGGAGGAGGTCGGGTTTTCCGGCCGGACGGCCTGTCCAACCACTCGCGACGGCCCGGCCGACCAGCGACAATTCGCCGATCGGCCCTCGGCCCTCGGCCGTCGAGACGACAGCGATTACATGCCCTGGTGCGAAGCCTGGCCCGAAGCCTGGGGCGAGGCCATCGGGGCGTACTCGACCGGGGCGGCGTAGACGGTCTCGCAGACCGGGCGCACGCGGCCTTCTTGTGGCAGCCGAACTTCATCTTCGGCATCTTGAAGCTGAAGCAATGCTTCTTGGCCGGGGCCTCGCAGACCGGAGCCGGGGCGGGCTCGCAGACCGGAGCCGGCGCAGACCGGGGCGCACTCCGCCTTCTTCTTGTGACAGCAGGCGCTCGCGTCGCTGGCGAGCAGGAGGGCGCCGAAGAAACCGGCCAGGGCAAGAGTCGAGAAGATGCGCATCGGGTCGTCTCCAGAATCGGGGGTGAATTGGGCGGGCCTCGCAAGAGACCCAGATTGTTCCGGTCGTCCAGACTGGGCAAACAAGGTGCCAGCCCCTGATAGGATAGATAAAATACGGGGGATTGCAAATTCTTTTTTGAAATTCCGGTCGAGAAGTCTGGGCAGGAAGACAATGCTCGGACCGATCCGTTCGATCGGGTTAGCTGGGAGAGAGATCGATTGACGGTGGGTCGTATCTCACCCCGGCCATTCCCCCGAGAAGACCGAGCCGGCCGATTCGGTCATGAAGACGAGGCGCTGGGGCCGTTCCAATTCCTGTACGGTGGGTCGAGCGCAGCGATCCCCACGACTAGTGGGCCGCCACTGACGACTTGAGGACTGGGGCGATAATCGCCCGAGGGGAACGAAGATGCCTCACGCACAGAACCGTTGGACCGTCAAGACCTTGATGATCATGATCGCCCTGACAGCGGTTATTCTCTACGCAGGGATCCAGATCGTGAGGGGGTACATAGGGATGGTGAGGGCGGGGTGGTGAGTCGCCTCGCGACCCTCAAGTCATCGGTGGCGGCCTACTAGACCACCAGGCTCAAAATGTGGGGTGCAAGTTCGCCAAATCCACGAGAATCCACTCTGCGGGATCAGGATGGTGGGCTACTGGAATCCCCGAGAGGTATGATGCCCATCGAGCGAATCCCCCCAGCCTCAGCCGCGAGAAAAAACCATGGAACTCTCACGACGTCATTTTATCCACGCGACCGCCGCGTCTGCGGTCATCCCCTGTCTGGCGCAGGGAACCAACTGCCGACCCGCATTCTGGGCAAGACTGGCATTGAGGTCTCGATCCTGGGGTTCGGCTCCGGAAGCCGTTTCCTGATGTATAAGGATGAGGACAAGGCGCTGGAAGCTCTCTCCCGGGCCCTCGACCTCGGTATCACCTACATCGACACGGCCCATTCCTACGGTGACGGCAAGAGCGAAGAGCGAATCGGGCGGCTCATGCCCGAGCGCCGGAAACAGGTCACGTTGGCCACAAAGCTCTCGGCGCGAAAGGCCGACGACGGGCGACGCCAGATCGAGCTGAGCTTGAAGCGACTCAAGACCGACCATCTCGATGTCCTGCACATCCATGCCCTTGCGAGCGGCGACGACCTGGCCGCCATCGAGAAGCCAGATGGAATCCTGAAGGCCCTGTACGAGGCCCGCGACCAGAAGGTCACCCGCGCCATCGGCATCACCTGCCACGCCGATCCTCTCGCCTTGAGGACGGCCCTGGAGCGTCACGATTTCGATTGCACGCAGATGGCTCTCAATGCGGCCATGGCTCGCATGGCCGATGGCCAGGGAGGCATGAAGGCGACGCCGATGCATCAGATGGGCTTCGAGGAGCTGGCGCTGCCGGTGGCGGTTCGAAAGGGGATGGGCATCATCGCCATGAAGGTGTTTGCCCAGGACCAGATCGCCGCGCCGCCCGAAAAGCTCCTCACCTATTCGCTGTCGTTGCCGGTCAGCCTGGCCAGCGTCGGGATGCCAAAGCCGGAATTCATCGAACGCAACATCGAAGTGGCCCGCTCCTTCAAGCCCATGCCCGATGCGGAAAGGCGGCGCCTGACGGACTCGATCGCCGCCGAACGCAAGGTGTCGCTCACGCAGTTCTTCCGGTCGCACGAGGATGCCTAGTTCTACTGTCACGGATTGATGGAACCTCAAGGGAGCATGTCTTTTGCAGCCCCGGAGGGGCGACCGTCCGTAGCCCAGGGTGAAACCCTGGGAAAGAAGGTCTATCGCGGAAAACAAGCCCCGGAGGGGCGACAGTCTCGCCGCCATCGGAGCCGCCTGTCGCCCTTCCAGGGCTAATTGTTTCTCTGGCCCGCCGGGTCCCCAGGGTTTCACCCTGGGCTATGGACGGTCGCCCCTCCGGGGCTGCAAATCGAATAGAAGATTCGGGTTACATCGTATTCAGGACGATCGATCCGTTACAGTAGAACTAGTAGACCACCAAGCTCACTATGCTGAGCGTAAGTTTCCTAAATTCGCCAAATCGTCGGGAATCCACGGGACGGTCGGAGATGGCCAGGTCGAGAGTGACGATCTCGGCGCCGGCGGCCGTCCTGGCTTCGATGAGTTCGCGAAGCCGGTTCAGGGCGTCGTCTCGGGTTGAGCCCTCGGCGCTGATCGCGAAAGGCTCATCGCCCGTCGCCCGAAATCCCGAAGGAAAGGCGATTACGAGCCCGGCCATTCGCCGGAGAAGACCTCGGTGGCCGGGCCGGTCATGAAGACGGGGGCGCCGGGGCCGTCCCAGTCGAGGCTCAGGTCGCCGCCGGGGAGGTGGGCCAGGAGCCGGTGCCGGGTCCGGCCGGTCAGCCCGCCCGCGACGGCCACGGCGCAGGCGCCGGTGCCGCAGGCCAGGGTGATCCCGGAGCCGCGTTCCCAGGTCCGCATCTTGACCTCGTCGGGCGAGATCACCTCGACGAAATGGGCGTTGACCCGCCTGGGGAAGCTTGGATGCCGCTCCAGTGCCGCGCCGACGGCCTCGACCGGAAAGCTCTGGACGTCGTCCACATAGACAACCGCGTGCGGGTTGCCCATCGAGACCGCCGTGACCTTCAGGTCGTGCCCCTCGACGCTCAGCGGGACGTTGACCGGCGGGTTGCCGGGAAGGGTCGTGGGGATCTCGGCCGCTTCGAGGATCGGCGCTCCCATGTCCACGCGGACGCGGGCCACTTGGTCCCCCTCAACCTCCAGGTCGAGCGTCAGGACGCCTCGGCCGGTCTCGACGGTGACGCGCCCCTTGCGGGCGATCCCGTGGTCGTAGATGTACTTGGCGACGCAGCGGACGCCGTTGCCGCACATCTCCGACTCCGAGCCGTCGGCGTTGAACATCCGCATCCGCGCATCGGCCTGGTCCGAAGGGGTGATCAGGATCAGGCCGTCCGAGCCGATCCCGCAATGACGGTCGCTGATCTCGACCGCCAGCCTCGATGGGTCGGCGGGCGCCTCCTGGTCGAAGGTGCTGACATAAACGTAGTCGTTGCCGATCCCGTGCATCTTCGTGAACTTCAAAGGACATCTCTCCCCACAGTTTCGAACCACTCGACCCCCTCGGGCAGCGGTTCGGCGGCATATTCCAGGTGGATGACCCGTCGGCGAGTCGGCTCGGTCGCGGCCGAGGAGGCGTGCAGGAGCAGCGGTCGCATCATCACGACGCCGCCTTTCGGGACCAGACAGGCCACGGCCGGCTCGCGTTCGAGCCAGTCGCGCGTCGCCCCGGCGCCGAGCTTCCCCCGAGGTGCGACCCGGGCAAGACCCGGAGCGGCCCCTGCCCCGTCTCGCAATCGTCGAGGTGAATCCGGAGCGTCAGCATCCCTTCGAGCACACCGATCGGCGGCCGGACGTGGAGGATGCCCGCCTTGACGTTCCAGGGGCCAAAACCCTCCGCTTCGACCCGATCCTGGACGGCGATCGTCAGGTCCTGGTGCCAGGGAACCGACCAGTTGGCCGCCGCGGTCTTGTCGAACAGGAGCCCCCGGACCGCGAACGCCCCGGGACCGAGTACCGGTTCGACCAGGTCCAGCAGCGCCGGGCTTCCCGCGAGCCGGCGGACCTCGGGGATCGCGCGAAGAATCGCGCATCCCGTAGATGTCATTATCGCGGCGCAGCACCGCGTCAAGCGGCCCCGCGCGGTCGATCGCCTCCACCAGCGCATCGACGGTGGTCAGGTCCACGACACCCGAGACGACGGCGAACCCGTCGCGACGGACGGCCTCGGTCGGACTTTCGATGAGATCAATCATGGGCCGTCCATTCTAAGGCAAACGGCCCTGGGAGGCTACGCCGGTCGGAACCGGGATCGCGCCGATGGATGCGTGAAGAGGAAGAACCCTGGCCAGGTGGCACGTTTTCATCCCTCCGACGCTGTGCCCTCCGACCGATCTCGATCCGGCGGACGGTGGACGAACAACGGGATCAGACGCGAGATCACCTCATCGAAAAAGTCGGTCAGGCCCGTCTCGCCGCCCCGCTCGCGAAGGGTGGATAGAGCTATGTCTTCCCAGCAAGACTTCTCGCGATCGATGTCGTCTCGCGTGAGCAGACCCAGCACGCGCTTGGCGCTGCGTTTATCAGTATCGTGCTTGGCCGTCAATTCATGCGCGCCGTCGCGGGGATCGAAGCCGAGTTCAACCCGTACGGCGGCGAGACGTTCCTCCTCTTCCCTCCCAATCGGGTCGAAGCCGGCCAGGACCCAGCATTCCCGTTTGCAGTGGGCCAGACCGATCACCACGCGTTCCTTGAGTTCTGGCTCAGCGTCTCGCCCTTGTTCGAGCCCTGCGCGGCGGCGCGTATCCCGATCGTCGTCTCGGATCAGGAGGACCCCGTCGAGCGGGCGACCTGCGATCTTCAACTTCTTCAACAGCCTGAGGACTCGAAGGGCGGTTTTCGCGTCAGGCTCGCCAGGCCGGCCATCGAAATGACCATGAATCTTGATGCTGGCCTCACCCGCCAGCTTCGGGACTTCCTTCCAGAGGACGTACGGCTGTGTTTCGTCAACCCCTCGCCACAGGGGGCAGGTCTGGAGGAGATGATTGTCAACCCAGTCGACCTGTTCGAGGACGATGCGCTCCACCAGGCGGGTCGCCGTCCTGAAATCGGCCGCCGCCTCGCAGACCACGGTGAATGCGAAAGGCATCACGGCTCCGCGTGGTTTCTCTGTAGTTCGCCGACCCACTTCTCGCCGAACAGGCTCCACATCTCGCCGGGAGCCATCTCGTCCTTCCACTTCTCGAAGTCAGGATGCTCGACCAGGCTGGCGATGGAGACCGTCCCATCCTCTCCGAGGGTCGTCAAGCGGACTTCCTCGGGCCGGAGACAATCGACCAGATAAGGGGAATGCGTCGTCGCGACGATCTGGAGGTCGGGGTTCTGTTCCAGGATCTTGCGAAGCAAGCCGACCACCTCTCGCTGGGCCTTGGGATGAAGGCCACGATCGATGTCGTCCAGGAGCACCAGGGTCGAATTCTCATCACTCAACACTGCCGACAACAGGCCCAGGACCAGGTTAGTACCTTCGCTCGCGAGGTAGGCAGGGATTCCGCTGACTCCTTGAAAATCAAACAGTATTTGATAACTAACGCTATTATTTTCATCGACACTGACAGACTCAAAACGAATTCGTTCGACGGATGGGACGACCGACTTGAGTCGCTGCTGGATGACCTGGAAAACATCTGGCCGATTGAGCGCCATGAAGGCGAGCGTCGAGGCCATCCCTTCCCCGTTCGGACTCATCCGAATGATCGAAACATTAGAGGTGTTCGCCAATTGTGATGGATCGAGACGAAGGAGAATGGCACGCTCTCGGGATCGTTCTTCCCACGGATATTTACTGATCGGTTGCCAATCTTCGTTCGTAGCTGCTCGTAGACCATCAAGAGAGAGGGACCATCCGAGAAGCCCGTGGATAGAACGGGAGACCTGTGGTTGCGATTTGATGGGGGGCATTGCACAAAAGCGAACGCTGAATTCGCTTCCTGAACACAACAGCTCCATCTCCTGACCTGGAGCACTCTGGCAGTGGAGGAAGGTCAGGTCGCGACGCCCCCGCAAGATTTGTTGTGGTTCACCTTTTTTCAAATCATTAAGGAGATCAAACGCCTCCAAAAAACTCGTCTTCCCCGATGCATTCGGCCCGACGATCACCGTCAGTCGTTCGAGCTCGAGATCGGCCCGACGGATGCCCTTGAAGTTCCGGAGGTGAAGGGAGTTTATCATCGTGATCGCGAGGAAAAAAAGTCGCCGCTGACTGAACCGGACTGCGTAGGGCACTCGGACCCACGTCATCCAAAATACCGTAAGTCAGGACTGATTGACATCGACCGGTTTGGCCTGCCGACTCCAGAATCGGACGCCCTGCCGAATACTGTGCTAACGCGACCCGCGCACAACGATATTTACCCATAGCTGCCGCGCGCATCGGACCGGTCCGGCGCCGCCATCGCGTTCGACACCACCTGAAGAGCCCGCATCCATGACCGTCCCCGAACCCCGACCCTTCGCCGCTCCCAACCCCTCGGCCAACGCCCTCAAGACCGGCACGATCGCCGACCTCCCGCGCGTCCCCGAGGACGCCGACGCCGTCAACGCACGGACCCTCGACTGGTACCCCTGCCACATGCCCCAGCACCTTTTCCACTGCTGGATGGTCGAGCAGATCTCCCTCACCACCGTCCGGATCGAACACAACGGCCGGATGGAACGAAGACACCGCGACCGCGAGGCCCTCCGCGCCGAGCACTTCTGGGACGACGACCGCCGCGACGACGCCATCAAGCTCGGCGAGAGGCTGGCCAGCAACCCCGAGTTCCTCGCCAACCAGCTCAAACGGACCCCGCACGGCTGCGACTGGATGATCGACCGCTGGGCCAGGCTCGCCCGGATCGCCGACGTCGACAAAGGCTGGGACAAGGCTCAACTCTCGCTCGCCTTCGACCTGCTCGGCACCCGGCTCGAAGACCGGAACCGCCCGATCGGCGAGACGCTCGACATCGAAGGGCGCCTGGTCGTCGACCTGACCGACCTGGCCACACTCGCTCGCCGAGAGATCGCCGCCCTGATCAAGCGAAAGGAGGAGGTCGCCGGCCCCGACGCGCTGAACCGCGCCCTCGCCCAGGCCGACTACATCGATGAGCCGACGCCCGAAATCCGCCGCCTCCGCCGCCGCGACTCCGAGCTTCACCGGCGCCTGAAGTGGTACATCGACCGGATCGGCGTGACGTATCCCCACAAGCACCCCAACCCGAGGATGGACGCCTACTTCCAGCCCCTGGCCGACGAGATGCGTCCGGCCGAGCCGGCGAAAGAGCCAGAAAACGCGCCCGAGGTCCCCTCGGCCGAGGCCGAGACTCCCGAGACCGAACCCGAACCCGAACCCGAACCCGACCGCGTGGCGTTCCCGGCGCCGGTCTCAACCCGAAAAGAGGCGAAGACGAAGAAAACCGAAGCCCGACGAGAGGCCAGGCTCCGCAAGCTCGACCGCCGACGAGCCTGACCCTCGGGCCCAACACCTCCGCTCGCTCCCAAGCCTCGAAGGACAGGATCGGCCGCGCCCATAATTCACAAAATATGATCATTTGTTGTGAAACGATCCTCACTTCGATCAGGCCGAGGCCAATCGATCGGAACGCGTGCGTTAAAATGGGTAATATGGATGAAATATTCTGTTATTGCTGGCGCGTGATGACCGGTTCATTTTCATTATCGATCGTTTATGCGATGGTTTCGAATTCTGGGGTGGCCCTGGCGGACGGGAACGAAGCCAAGGGTCGGCGAGGGCGGGTTGGTCTGGGTTCGGGGCCCCTCGATCCCTGGCGGCCGATCCGGTAAGATCCTCGGAGATTCGCCTGGTCCCCGGTCTGGTCCGGGTCGGCGAGCGATGTCCAGACGGGAGGAGGGGCCTTTGATCTCGATCCGACGAGTGTGTTCGGCCGCCGCGCTGGCCTTCGCCGCCCTGGGGGCCGATGTCCCCTCGCCGAAGGGTTACGTCTGCGGGCGGGCGGGGGGCCCGATCGCGATCGACGGCCGGCTCGAAGAGGCCGCCTGGCAGTCGGCCCCCTGGACCGACGACTTCGTGGACATCGAGGGGGACGCAAAACCCCGCCCGAGGTTCCGGACCCGGGCCCGGATGCTCTGGGACGACCGCTATTTCTACCTCGCGGCCGAGCTGGCCGAGCCCCACGTCTGGGGTACCTTGACCGAGCACGACTCGGTCATCTTCCACGACAACGACTTCGAGGTCTTCATCGACCCCGACGGCGACAACCACGACTATTACGAGATCGAGATCAACGCACTCAACACCGAGTGGGACCTCCTCCTGGAGAAGCCCTACCGGGACGGCGGCCCGGCGGTCAACGCCTGGGAGATCCCCGGCCTGAAGACGGCCACGCACGTTAACGGCAAGCTCAACGACCCCGAGGGCGAGGATGAGTCGTGGACCGTGGAGCTGGCCATCCCCTGGGAGGCCCTGGCCGGTCGAGCCCATCGCCCGAGCCCGCCGAGGGACGGCGATCAGTGGCGAGTCAACTTCTCGAGGGTCGAGTGGGAGCACACCGTCGAGGGCCGGACTTACAAGAAGGTCCCGAACCGGCCCGAGGCGAACTGGGTCTGGTCTCCGCAGGGGGCGATCGACATGCATCGCCCCGAGCGCTGGGGTTATGTCCAGTTCTCGGATCGCCCCCCCGGCCAGGCCGTCTATCACCCCGATCCGGCAGGCTCCGTCCGGGATCAATTAATGAGGATCTATAATTCAGAGAAGAACTATCAGAAAGCCCACAAGAAGTGGGCCTCGACGCTCAAAGACCTGGGCCTGGCCGGGGCCCCTTTGTCGCTCGGCCTGGGAGCCCCGATCTTGCGCGAGACGCCGGACGGTTTCGAAGCCGAGATCACCCTCCCAGCCCTGGGCGACCACCCCCAAGAGACCTGGACCGTCCGCCAGGACTCGCGGCTTCTCAAGAAACCCGGGCCAAACTGATCCCCCGTCCAGCCGACCCGGCTCGCGAACTGTCGAACCGCCGCTCTTTGAAAAGTGAACTTGACTCCCCTTCGCAATTCCCTAAGATGGGACCTTGTTAGGGCGATTAGCTCAGTTGGCTAGAGCACCAGCTCGACACGCTGGGGGTCGCAGGTTCAAGTCCTGCATCGCCCATTCGGACGAAGGATTGCCAGGGGTTGTCAACTCACCCCTAATCTTGATCAATTCGGGACTTGCGACAAGCCGAGCCTCTCCGATCGAATTCGGGGGCTCGGCTTTCGTTTTGTCACGAATACCCCCGGAAGTCGTCCCTTTGTCGTGGGTTGGTGCAACGGTTGGTGTAACGGAGAACGGCAAGGGGGCTTCGGTCCCGGTCGCTCGGGCTCGATCCGAGGTCGAGCCCCTGTCGAGCGGGAGCGAAGGCAAGGCGTCGAGTGCGCCGGTCACGTCGAGCAATCGGGGATCGGTGTACACGTTGGCGGTCAGGCTCGGATCGGCGTGCCTCATCGCGGCCTGAGCCGTTCGGAGGGGAACCCCGCCCTTGCTCAACAGAGTGCCGAAAGTGTGACGGAGTGCATGCACGTCGAGCGTATAGCCCCGGTCGTCACGCTTCGCGATGCCAGCCTTCTTCAAGTCCCGGTCGAGGATTCGCACCAGCTTGTCGGCCACGACGAAGACGAGGGCGTCACCGGGAAGCCTAGCGGGGATCGGTTCGCCTCGCCGACGTGCTTCGGCCTGAACGTCCCTGAGCTTATCGTCGAGCCAACTGGCCAGGTCGGCGGCGAGGTCGGCCCGGATCGCGACTCCGTTCCCTTCGCGGTTCTTCTCATCGGCGGCATCGAGCATGGCGTGAGGGGTCGAGGCGTCGAGTAGAAGCTGTCCGACGGTGAGGGTCGCAAGTTCGTTCCGTCGAAGCCCGGTCAGGACAAGGGTCTTGTAAATCGAGAGTTCGCTCTCGGCCGAGCATGTCGAGCCGTTCCCGCACTTCGGGCCGAACCTTGGCGTAGGCTTCCCCCTTCCGGCCCCCCTTTCGCACGGTGAGGGCTTCGAGGAGAGGGCGGCGTCGAGCCACCTCGAGGAGTCGGATCAGCTCGTCTTCGGTCATCGACCGTCTTCGTCGCCGTGAATCGGTTTCTCCGGCTTTGGGAATCGATCGGAAGGGGTTCACCAGCAATCGGCCATTCGAGACGCACCAGTTGGCGAAGGCAATGAGCCGGGTCAAGTCGATGTTTCGGGTCCGGCCCGACGTACCTTCCTGACGACGACGATTGAGATAGGACTCGACCGCCGAACGCTCCAGGCTGGCAAGAGTGCCGAAGCCGCACCCGGCGAGCGAATGGGTCAGGACTCGCCGACACTCGACGACTTGCTTCGGACTCGCCCCCTTCGCTTCGAGACTGGTCAGGTAATCGGCGACGTGCTCGCCGATGGGCCGGGTCAGGTGCTCGCTGGTGCGGGCTTCCGCCGATGTGAGCAACCCCGAACGCACTCGTTCGGCCCGACGCTCCAGGTCGGCGAGAACCTGGCGGGCGGCGTCTTCGGCCCGGCATCCGGTCGGGATCTCGACGACGACGTTGTTCCCGTCCCGATGCTTGGCGAAGTAGGTCTTCGACTCTTCCCGGATGCGCTCGGTCCCGTCCCGGCCGGTCGTCACTGGAGCGGTTCGGGTCTTGCCCTTGGCATCCTTCCATCGGGCGAGACGCACCCCCTGGCGGGTGATGAACTCGGCCCCCTTCGGGAGTGGTCGCGTCACGGCTTTCTTGAAGACGCTTCCCATTAAGCCTCTCCTCCTTCCACGCCGTTCCTTGCGATGAAGTCGGTTCGAATGTCGAGAAGCGTTCGCTTTTTTCCGCCGTCCATCAACTGCCAGAAGGACCAACCGTTGGTGTTCATAATGCGGCCGGTCGCCTTGGATCGGGCATATTCGGCGGCTTTCGAGCAGGATTCAAACTTCCGCCCGTCGACTTCGACGGTGGCTTCGGGGAGGAGCGTAGCTTCTAGTTTCACCCCGAGAGTCTTACGGAACAGCTTCACCGGAGGTTTCAACTTGCCAGCCTCGATGATTTTTTTCAGGGTGATACCCGACTTTCCGCACATCTCCCGCTGAATATCCTCGAATTGTCCGCGACCTGCCGGATCAGCCGCTGTAGGCCTTGGGCATCCCCAGCAGACGGAGGATCTTGCGTTGCAGGCGGCTCAGTTCCGTGGTGAAGACAACCGCCCCGCGTCCCCGCTCCGTCAGTTCGTGACGCTGAATGTCCTCGAACAGGTCGATCACCCGTCGCGTCGTCGGCCGTCGGCAGGCGCGGCCTTCGGGGTACAGCGGCAGGCTCTCGATCCCTTCACGCTCCATCGCCCGTCGTAACTCGCGCTCCAGCAGTGTGTCCGTCCGGTAAACTGCATCTATTCGCTGGGCGGGTCGGCCCCGATGATGGAACAACTCTGATTTCCATCGCGGAGGATCGACCATGGCGAGGGTCCGGCGGCCGGCCGCCGAATGGGCGAGGCTGATCGATCAATGGCGGGCCAGCGGCCTCAGCCTGCCCGCCTTCTGCTCGCAACAAGGCCTCAAACGCGGCACCATGCAGAACTGGGTCTACAAGACCTCGCTCAAACAGGCCGTCGAGCAGGCCAGGCGTCAGGCCAGATCCGCCGAGACGCCCCGTCGAGACCCGTCTCCACTTCTCGCTCCATCGCCCGCCTTCCTGCCGATCCGCGTCGCCGAGGTGGCGGCGGCCCCTCCGGTGGCCGATCGGACCGGCGTTGAGGTCGTCCTCTCGGCGGGTCGGCGAATTGTCCTCGGGGCGGGGTTCGACCCCGAGACCTTGCGGCGGGTCCTCGCCGTGCTCGAGGATCAGCCGTGCTGAGTCTCTCCTCGACGCTCCGCATCTTCCTGGCCACCGAACCCGCCGACATGCGCAAGGGCTTCGACGGTCTGTCACAACTCGTCCGCGACCGGATCGCCCAGGACCCGCTCTCGGGGCACCTCTACGTCTTTCGCAACCGCAGGCGCGACCGGATCAAGATCCTCTACTGGGACCGCGACGGCTTCGCGCTCTGGTACAAGAACCAGACGACAGACTTCCCCTCAACTGACTGGTGGCACACCCTCACTGGCGGCGCCCATAATCAGGTGGCAGGCACTGATCCGCCTCGCGGCTTGGTGCCAGGATCATCGAACGAGCACGCCCCAAGGAGGCTCGCCGTGTCCCGACGTACCAAAGCTGCAGTCCCCCCCGCGCAACCCGAGTCCACGCCGAGAACTGACTCCCCTCTGGACGGCACTCCCGGCCGAGCGGCAACAAAAGGCGCTGCAAGTTCTCGGACGACTCGTCGCCCGGCGGCTTCCGTTGGCGCCCGCCGCAAAGGGGGTGGCCGATGACCCGGAATAAGTCGAGCGATCGCCCATCGAGTTCGACATCCAACGAGCCGAGCACCGCCCGGGTCGTTCCACCGCTGCGATCCGCGAAGATTCGCGATCGTCACCTCGATCGGCTGGCGGTCGTGTATGTGCGGCAGTTGACGCCGCACCAGGTTCGTGAGAATCGTGAATCCCGCGACCGACAGTACGCGCTGGCCGATCACGCCGCGGCTCTGGGATGGCCGCAGGATCGCGTGATCGTGATCGACGAGGACCAGGGGCAGAGCGGCCGCTCGGCGGCGGATCGAACAGGGTTCCAGCGGCTGCTTGCCGAGGTGACCATGGGACACGTCGGCCTCGTTCTGGGACTGGAGATGAGCCGGCTGGCCCGGTCGTCGGCCGACTGGCACCGCCTGCTCGAGATCTGTGCACTGTGCGGTTCTCTCCTGGCCGATCAAGACGGGACCTACGATCCGACCGATCCCAACGACAGGCTTCTCTTGGGCCTGAAGGGAACTTTGAGTGAGGCAGAGATGTTCACTCTTCGGAATCGTCTGGAACGCGGGAGGCAGAACAAGGCCGCCCGTGGGGAGCTGTTTAACGGCGTGCCCATGGGATACGTTCAACTCGCCTCCGGAGAGGTCGCTCAGGATCCCGACGAACAGGTCCGTGGGGTGGTGCGGCTGATCTTCGACAAGTTCAACGAACTGGGCACGGCCTGGGCCACCTTTGACTACCTGCTGGGCTCCGGGATCCAGGTGGGACTTCGTCCCAGTCGGGGGCCGCGGCGGGGGCAGTTGGTCTGGCAGCGTCCGAATCGAGGCAATGTGGAACTCCTGCTGCGTCACCCGATTTATGCTGGTGTTTACACATACGGGCGCTATCAGTACTGCGGTCGTCCGCCGGGAAGTCCGAACGGGCCGGCCTGCCGCCGGGTGCCGCTGGACGAAGTGCCGTTTCTGAAGCGAGATCATCTGCCGGCCTACATCACCTGGGAGCAGTTCGTGGCCAACCAGGAGCGGCTGAGACAGAACCAATCCACGCCGACGACTCCGGGCGTCCCCCGAGGCGGGGCCGCGCTGCTCGGCGGTGTGATCACCTGCGGGACCTGTGGGTGTCGCCTCCGCACCTCCTATCGCGGCAGCGAGAAGACCCGGCCCTATTACTACTGTCCACGGCACCTCGTCCGTGGTCACGAGCAGACCTGTTTCGGGTTGCGCGCGATGCCAGTGGACGAGCTTGTCGCGGCAGAAGTGCTGCGCGCCCTGGAGCCGGCGGCCCTGGAACTGAGCCTGAAGGCCGCCGATGACATCGGTCGAGAGCGGGAGCGGTTGGACCGCTACTGGCAGCAGCAACGCGAACGTAGCCGCCACGAGGCCACGCGGGCCGAGCAACAGTACCAGGCGGTCGATCCCACAAACCGGCTCGTGGCGCGTACCCTCGAGGAGCGATGGGAGCAATCGCTGCGACGTGTGCGTCAGGTCGAGGAGGAGTACGAGCGATTCGTGAACGCCTCACCTCCGCTCCTGACCGAAGGGGAGCGAGCGCGGATCCGCGCACTGGCGGCGAACATCCCGGCGTTGTGGCACGCCCTGGAAACCACGGCCGCTGACCGCAAGGAGATCGTCCGATGCCTCGTCGAGCGCGTCGTGGTCGCGGTGCAACCGGACAACGAGCACACGGCTGTCGCGATCCACTGGCAAGGCGGGGACGTCACCCGGCACACGGTCGTACGGCCGCTCGGGCAATACGAGCAACTCCGGGACTATCCCCGGCTGATCGCCGCCGTGCGGCGATGGCATGAAGAGGGTTGCCGGCCACAGGAGATCGCGGACCGATTGAACGACGCGGGGTTCCGGACGCCACGAAAACGGCAAGCATTCAAACGTGCTCAGGTTCATGAATTGCTTCACAAGATCGGATTGAACTACGGTCGGACACAGCCCGAACGCCTGGAGAAGGGCGAGAGCTTTTTGAACGACCTGGCCGACCGCCTCAGCGTCAAGGCCGTGACACTGAGACGCTGGGTCGCCCGGAAGTGGGTCCACTCACGATGGTCGAAACGGCAACGCTGCTGGATCGTCTGGGCCGATCGGGACGAGCAGAAACGATTGTGGGCACTGGCAACGGCCGTCAAAGTGGGAGCGAACGGTTATCCGGCGGAACTCACCACACCTCGCCCTCGTCGAGCGGATCGGAAAACCTCGGAAGCCACGAAGCCGGCCGCGCAACAGGGTGATCGTCGCGCCGGAAAGGAGGCATCATGACATCAGGTTCAAGAGGCTGGAAAAGGGCACGTTTCGATTTCCCGAGGCCAAGGACGGCCGCGTCGAGGTCACTCCCGCCGAGATGGCCGCCGTCCTCGAAGGGATCGACCTGACTCGCGCCCGCCGACTCCCCCGCTTCTGTCTGCCCACGCCGCAACCCGCCTGAAAATCTCATCCATTTCGCATGTTCGATTGAAGATTCGGTGTCACATCGACGGTCTTCGCGCGTAAGAAGGGTATGACGACTCTCGATCTCGACACACCGCTGCCCGACGACGTCGAGTCCTCCCACCGGCTCATCCGCGAGCTGCTGGTCAGCTTGCACCAGCAGACCCACCTCAACGAAAAGCTCCAGCATCAGCTCGAACAGCTCCTCCGCCAACTCTACGGCAAGAAGTCCGAGAAGCTCGACCCCAACCAGCTCTTGCTCTTCACGCGCGAGATCCTCGAAGCCGGCGGCCCCGAGATCACGCCCGAGCCCAAGGCCGCGACGCCCTCGCCAGCGAAGCCCCCAGCCCAAGGCCACGGCCGCAAGCCCTTGCCGGCAAGCCTGCCCCGCCGGCGGGTCGTGCACGACGTCCCGCCCGAACAGCGGCCTTGTCCCGACTGCGGCGAGATCCGCCAGGTCTTCTCTGAGGAGGTCCGCGAGCAGCTCGAATACGTTCCCGCCTCGCTGATCGTACTCCAGCACGTCCGGCCCAAGTATGCCTGCGAGTCCTGCCAGGCTAACGTCGCGATCGCCGAACGGTTGCCCGAGCCGATCGAGAAAGGACTGCCCGGCCCGGGGCTCATGGCTCATGTCGCCGTCAGCAAGTATGCCGACCACCTGCCACTCTACCGCCAGGAAGGGATCTTCAAGCGATTCGGCGTCGATCTGTCGCGGTCGACGATGTGCGACTGGATGGCCGCCGCCGCCGGCCTGCTGGCCCCGATCGTCAAGGCGATGCTCCGGCGAGTGCTCATGTCGGATGTGGTCCAGACCGACGACACCACCGTCCCCGTGCAGGAGCACGATGGTCCGGGGATCAAGACCGGCCGGCTCTGGGTGCACATCGGAGACGCGAACAACCGCTTCATTGTCTATGACGACACGCCCGACCGCAGCGGCGCCGGGCCCGAGCGGATCTTCCGGGGCTTCGAGGGCTATCTCCAGGCCGACGCGTATTCGGCCTACGATGCCCTGTTCCTCGATGGCAAGATCGTCGAGGTCGGCTGCTGGATGCACGCGCGGCGGAAGTTTTACGACGCCCGGACCAGCGACGCGACACGGTCGCACCTGATGCTGGCGTGGGTCGTGGGGCTCTACGAGGTCGAGGAGGACGCGAAGAAACAGCGGAAGACGCACCCCGAGTGGGACGACGCGACCTGGCACGCGTATCGACATGATTTGAGGATCGCGCGATCGAAGCCGATCCTCGACGCGATCCACACCTGGCTGGAGGCACAGCGGCCCAAGGTGTTGCCGAAGAGCCCGATCGGCGAGGCAATCGGGTATGCGTTGAACCACTGGGCGGCCCTGATCCGGCCCTGGGAGGCGGGGTTCCTGGAGATCGACAACGGGGCCAGCGAACGGGCAATGAAGCCGGTCGCCCTCGGTCGAAAGAACTGGTTGTTCGCCGGGAGTGACGAGGGAGGTAAGACGGCGGCGACGCTGATGAGCCTGGGCGCGACCTGCAAGGAATGGGGGATCGACCCGTTCGCGTATCTGCGAGACGTGCTCGATCGGGTGAGCACGCACCCGAACAGCCGGATCGAGGAACTCTTGCCGGACCACTGGAAGCCGGCGGAAGGATCCGACCCGCCTGACCGAAAAGGATAGATAATGGCCATCCCCGGAAAGGGCCGTCGAGACGCGGTGAAACAAGGGGTTTGACCGCGGCGGTTGGGAGGGGGTTTTTGGCCAGGGAGGGCCGACCCATGCGCGTCGGGGTTTATGCTCGGGTTTCCACGCACGACCAGCAGACCCTCGGGATGCAGGTCGATGCGATGTCGGCTTACATCAAGGATCGTGGCTGGGATATCGCCAAGCCGATCGAGGACGTGGGCTCCGGCGCGAAAGACCGACCCGGCCGCGAGTCCCTGCTGAAGGCGGCCCGCCGCCGCGAGATCGACGTCGTGGTCGTCTGGCGGCTGGACCGCTGGGGCCGTTCGCTGCCCGACCTGGTGGTGACGCTCCGCGAACTGACCGACCTGGGCGTCGGCTTCGTCTCACTGACCGAGGCGTTGGACCTGACCACCCCGACTGGCCGGGCGATGGCCGGGATGCTGGCGGTGTTCGCCGAGTTCGAGCGGGAGATCCTCCGCGAGCGGGTCCGTGCCGGGATCGCCCAGGCCCGCAAGGAGGGCCGACAGCACGGGCGGCCTCGGACGGCGTCGCTCAAGGCCGACGAAGTGATCCGCCTGAAAGCCGAGCGGGTGAGCCATTCGGAGATCGCACGGCGATTGGGGATTGGCCGGACTTCGGTGCGGAGGATCTTGGCCGCAGGCTGACGGACGGGGGCAGTTCCATGCGCCGAGGTCGCCCGAACGTCAAGGATGCAGTTCACCGGACGCTTACTCGACGACGCCGGCGTCAAGCGATACGCCTACCACCCCGACCACGAGCGGTTGGCCCTTTGCATCGGCAACGACTCTCCCCACCTGTGCCTGGCGTGCGGCGGCGAGTTCAAGGTCGATTCGCGGGCGCCGATCGCGGCGTGCCCCGATTGCGGGTCGGTCGAGATCCTCCAGGCCTTCAATCTGGGTGGGCTGCGCTGCCCGTACTGCAAGGCGGGGGAGTTCGCCGCCGACCCGGCCGATCGATGTATCTCGTGAGCGCGCGGCCCCGGACCGGATACCGCGCCGAACCCGATAACCCGGGTCGGACTTCCTCAACCCGGATGAACGCTCAGCGGGCGGGTCCGTCGAGCTTTGGCGAAAGACGGAGGGAGAGCGGATGACGAAGACAGGCGTATTTCACCTGACATCGGGCCGGCGGCTGAATCTGAGCGAATTGAGACAATACACGACCTACGGCGGGATAATAGAAGGGGTGCCCACCACAGAACACAATCGAGGGCAGCTTGAGGAGTTGGTCGAAAAATACACGGGCGATCCCTACCCCGGCGCCCCTACCTCATCCAACCCGTTGAGACGCTCATCGAGCCTCCGGAGGGGGAGCACTATCGGTATGGCACCCCGTCGGCCCTCCCCAGGATCACATGCATCGCCCGATTGACTTCACCCGATCCGGCCCGAAGCCTTGTCGGCGACTTCTCGGGCCTGGTTGTGATCTGGTTCCAGGAGGAGTTCGCGTTCCCGATCGACCCGGCCGTGCTCGACGAGTTGCTCTCGATCGACTGGGAGCGACACGCCATCGACCTGGATTACTGATCGACCGCCGACCTCGCCGTGAAGAATCTGGCAAGGCGGTCGTGTTATGATCGTGGGATCGGCTCCGGTATCGCGGACCGAAACGCGCAAGACCGCTCCAAGGCCAAGCCTGAAGACGTTGTTCAAGACGGTGATTGTTCGACACGCTGCGAACGATGTGAACAACGCGCGCACGAAGCGGGGAAGGCACCATGTGTTCCCCTCGTGGGCACTCAGGGACCCATCTCACCCGAGAATCTGCAGGTCCACTTCACCGATCCTACGCGTTCATCACTTCCTTGATGCGCTTGGTCGCAATGCCCAAAGGGCGATCCAGAGGGACGCCCATACAGGCAAGCAGCGTGGTGAGCAGATCGCCCTGATTGCCGTTCGTGTCCGCAAAGAACCGGCCTGTTTTGAGCGAGCCGCCGCCGCGGCCGGCGATGATAAAGGGGAGGTTTTGACGATTGTGCTTGTTGCCGTCCTCGAGTCCAGACCCCCACATCATGATGCAATTGTCGAGCAGCGTCCCGTCTCCTTCTCGGAGGCCGGCCATCTTCTTCACCATGTGGGCGAACTGGGCGATGTTGAACGCCGTGATGGCGGCGACCTTGCTGGCGAGGTCGGGTTTGTTGTTGTGGTGCGTCACCGAGTGATGTTCGTTCCGGAAGCCCAGTTCGGGATAGGAAACGCCGTTCGGGGTGGAACCGATGTAGGTACTGACGCGCGTGATGTCGGCCTGGAACGCGAGCACATTCAAGTCGCACATCACCTGCATGTATTCGCTTCGCCGGTCGCCTTCGGGGATTTTGATCTCGACGAGCGGGGAGTGTGACCCGTTGCGCTTCGAGGGCCGAACTCCAGCCTCGGCCAGAGACGCTTCTTTCTGGCGATGCTCGATGGCGACGATGCGGCGTTCGACGGCGCGCACACTATCGAGGTATTCGTCGAGCTTTTCCTGATCGGCCCTGGGGAGCCGGCGTCGCAGGTCGCGTGCGCCGCCGAGGACCAGGTCCAGCATCTGCCGATCGAGTGGATCGGTTCGACTTGGTTTGGCCGGGCCGGCTAGTACTACAGCGCCAGGTTGTACAGGCTTGAATCGCTGGCCACGACGAAACTATGCTCGTCTCAAAGGCTTATGGAGACACGAGCATGAACATCCCCCAGATCCGATCGCTCAAGCCCAAGCTCAGGTCGTTTCTCAAGCGGTTCGATGACTGCTTCCCACGCAAGGACACCCGCGCCCACCTGCCCACCTACATCTCCGGCCAGATCTCCGACATCCCCGAGAAGAGCGTCGAGCCGATCGCCCTCAACGCCGGCGTCGCACCACGCACCCTCCAGGAGTTCCTCAGCCAGCACCACTGGGACCACGACCTCCTGCGCGACCGACTCCAGCACATCGTCCGCGATGAGCACTCCGGGCCGCATTCCATCGGCGTCATCGACGAGACCAGCGACGTCAAGAAGGGGGACAAGACGCCGGGCGTGCAACGCCAGTGGTGCGGATCGCGGGGCAAGACGGAGAACTGCCTGGTCACGGTCCACCTGGGGTACGCCCGCGACGGCTTCCACTGCCTGATCGACGGCGAGCTGTACCTGCCCCAGAGCTGGTCGGACGACCGTCCACGCTGTCGCGAGGCGGGCATCCCCGACTCGATGACCTACCGCCCCAAGTGGCGGATCGCCCTGGAGCTGTATGACCACGCCATCGGCCATGGCCTCCACTTCGACTGGATGACCTTCGACGAGGGATACGGCAGCAAGCCCGACTTTCTCCGGGGCCTGAACGCTCGCGGTCAGAAGTTCATGGGCGAGGTCCCCCGGAGCTTCACCGGCTGGCTCGATCCGCCCCGCGTGGTCACCCGTCCGTACCGCAAGAACGGGCGTGGGCGGGGCCGCAAGGTCCCTCGCCTGGCCGGCGGCAGCCGGCCGGCGCGACGGGTCGATGAGCTGCTGAACGAGCGGGCATTCGTCGATCAGGCCTGGCAACGCTGGCGGGTCAAGGACGGCGAGAAGGGGCCGATGATCTGGGAGGTTAAGCACGAGATCTTCACCCCCAAGGGCGAGGACGGTCTGCCGGGCGAGCTGATGCACCTGGTCGTGGCCCGCAACGTCCTGGACCTGAAGGAGGTGAAGTTCTTCGTGAGCAACGCCCCCCCGGAGACGCCGGTGTCGAAGTTGTTGCTGGTGGGGTTCTCGCGATGGCGAGTCGAGCGTTGTTTCGAGGACCAGAAATCGGAGATCGGGCTGGATCAGTATGAAGGGCGTCGTTACCAGGGGTTGAAACGCCACCTGATCCTGAGTTGCGTGAGCTACCTGTTCCTGGCGCGGATGCGAGAGGAGTTCGGGGGGGAAAAATCCGGAGTTGACGGAGTGCCAGGTGCACACGGCGATCGCGGCGATGATCCCGTCTTGGTGGCTGGGCGAACGCCCCTCGCTGAAGCTGTTGGAGCGGACGGCGGCGGAGATCGAGCGGACGCAGAAGAGAAATGCGGCGGCCCGCAAGAGCCACACCAAGGCGACGCGGAAGAAGTTGCGGGCTTTGGGCATCAAACTCACTGGGCTCCCTCGCTGCTCCTGGGGAAAGACTTAGCGCTGTAGTACTAGACTCGCCGAAGAGTCGGTTCAACACGGCGCGGGGGTTGATTTCCGCCGGGAGGGCCTGGGTCGGCGAACTGAAACTGCAATGCGAGTAATAGCCCTCGTTCAACCCTTCCTGATTTTCCTTGTGCGTCTGTGGCATCGTGGCCAGTTCGAGCGAAGGCAGTGCGGTGAATCCGCCGACATAGTTCGCCGCGATCTGGTCCGCGGAAATGCCGATGTCGATCCGGTCGCGGTGGTTCGCGTCGGGGAGCTTTGCGGTGAGCCAGGTCGAGAGTTCGAGCGCATGGGGCGCGCCGTTAAACGGCGAGATGGGCACCCCGGAGATGCCCTTGGCCATGAGGCACTGGTCGAGCACGGGCCGCAAGGATTCGAGGGCCGGCGGCGGTGCGGTCAGGAAGGTCTCCGGCGACTCGGGCCAAAACTGGTCCATGATCACGCCGTGCGGCATGTACATGAAACCGAGACGCACCGGCGGTTTGTAGGCCCTGGCGCCGGATTCCGCCCATCCCATAGACTCAAGGAGCGGCAGCGCCAGCGCGGCTCCGAGACCCTTGAGGCACGTGCGGCGATCAAGAAGATATTTACTTGACATTATTGGTAGGTGTGGTTGGAAACGTGGCGGTTCAGGAAAGGATAGCTCGTGACGATTTCGGTGACGAGCGACTGCATTCGGTAGTCATCGCGTGCCAGGCTCTCCACGAGGCGATCCACAACGATCTCGTCGAAGCCCTCGAGCTGGCGGCACAGTGCGTAGGCCAGAAGCTTCTCGGTGAGGTTCCGCGCGAGTTCCTCCTTGCGCCCGGCGATGATGCCCTTCAGTTCCTTCGGCGACGAGAACCGCTTCCCGCCGGGCAGTTCGCCCGCGGCGTCGATCGGCCCGCCTGAGTCGTCCTTGTCACGCCAGCGGCCGATGGCATCGAAGTTTTCGAGGCCGAAGCCGATCGGATCGAGGACCTTATGACAGTTGGCGCACGCCGGGTTCTTGCGATGCAGTTCCGTGCGCTCGCGTAGTGTGAGGGACGAGACCTTTTGCCGGTCCTGTTCTTCAAGCGTCGGTACGTTCGCCGGGGCCGGCGGCACGTGCTGGCCGAGCACTTGTTCGAGCACCCAGACGCCGCGCTTCACGGCGCTCGTCCGTTCCGGAAATGACGTCATGGCCAGGACGCCGGGCATGCCGAGGATGCCGCCGCGATTGGCGTCGGTGAGTTTCACTCGTCGCATCTCCGGACCCGTGATTGGCTTTCTCCAGGCCGTAAATCGGGGCGAGCGTACCGTTCAGAAAGGTGTAGTCGCTCTCCACGAAACTGACGACGCTCCGATTTTCGCGGACGATGCTCTCGAAAAACAGACGTGCCTCGTCGTACATCGCCTCGCGCATCGCGGGTGTCATTTGCGAAAACTTCGCGGTGTCGAACGTCTTACCCTGGAGGCCACCGATCCCGAGCCACTGGGCGCCGAAGCCATCGAACAAGGCCCGCGCACGGGGGTCGTCGAGCATCCGCTTCACCTGCGCGCGGAGCACCTCCGGTTCGTGCAGCTTGCCGCCGTCGGCGAGCGCCGCGAGTTCCGCATCCGGCATCGTGGCCCAGAGGAAATACGAGAGGCGCGACGCGAGGTGATGGTCGTCCAGGGGGACAATCGTCTCGCCAACCTCCGCGTCCTTGGCGGGGGTGATGAACAGGAACTGTGGCGACACCAGCATTGCCTTGAGCATGAGGCGCAGCGACGCCGTGTAGGAAAGTTCGTTGGCCTGCGCCAGGTCGAAGACTTCCAGTAGCGTCTCGATTTCCTCCTCGTTCGCCGGCCTTCGATACACGCGACGGGCCAGAGTACGGGCGACGTTTCTCGCGGCGTCGCGGGCCGCGCCGTTTTGCGGCGGTTTGCCAAAGAGCCTCTGCTGCCGCTCCGTGGGCGGTCCCTCGGGCGGACCGAGCACGCGATCCAGTACGGTATTCGCGATGGCAAGAAACTGTTCCGTCTGTAACGGCGAGAGCGTATTCAGATACCCCTGGCCGGCCACGTCGTCCGGCAGTTCCGCGGCGACCGAGGGATCGACGCCGAAAAGGTCATGCAGTGTGTTGCCGTACTCGGCCTTCGTCAGTCGGCGGATCACGTAAAGTCCAGGGTCTTCCGGACTGAGGAACTTGATCATCCCGACCCAGTTGATGAACGTCCGCCGTTCCGCCTCGGTGGGTTGCTCGACCGCGTCTTCTGGCGGCATCTCGTGTTCCCGCACGTTGGCGAGCACGATCTGCCACTGGCGACGAAGTTCCCCGGCTTCGGGGCGCTTCATCATGTTCGTGAATCGGATGCCCCCCTTGGCCCTCCCGGTCCCGTGACATCGCACGCAATATGTTTTGAGGAAAGGAGTGACTTCCTCGCGATAGACCCTCTCCGCCTCTTTGCGTCGATCCTCGGTTTGTGTGTCTCCCGCTGAGACCGCGTGGAAATGCGCCGGCCCAAAACACGCGACCGCCGCGAGCGTTCCGCTACGACCAAACGGCGAAAGTCTGGCAGACTCGATCATGCTTCTTAAGTTCTGAGGATGAAGAGGATCACACGTCGCACGAGCGACGTCTTCGCTCGCTCGTATTTTACCCTGAGCCGCCCGCGGCTTGGATTGCGAATCCTGTCAGCGTACCCGTCGGTCGACTTCGATGCAATCAATTATCCCTACGCTCGCAACCGAATTCCTGCCCTGCAGATCGATCCTAATTCAGAAGGCCGATTTCGGTCACACGGCTCGCATTCGTGCTTGGGGTCTGATCCGCCGAAGCTGCTTCGGCGTAGTCGCCCGAAGGTACTCCGGCATGGCGGACCGAAGCAGCCAACTCGACCTGCAATTCAGAGTGGCCTGCGTGGTCTGGGCGGCGCCAGGACCATCTGGGGGGCGGCAATCGCGATCGCGTACCGGATGCTTGACGTGGTCACCCTCCTGTCCAAAGTGAGTAAGCGTCTCGGCGTTGACCGCTCCCTTCGGAGCCCGCGTGGTGGTCTCGAGGAGCGTCGACCGGGGTATTGGCCGCGAAGCCCGGCCCCTGATCCGCCCGAACGGGAGGGCGCCGGCGTTCGCCGGGAGATTGGGAAGGGAGGACGCTTGTTTGGGCGGGGTCGCCATGCCCGTCGCGGCATGGACGGCCCCGCCAACATGGCAACGTCTCGAATGTTATTTGACGAAGAGGTCGCTGCCGATCGTTAACGCCTTGTTCTTCTTCAACGTCGTCGAACCGCCCATCGTCAACTTGCCGCCGTCGTCGAAGATTCCGCCCCCCTCGCCCAGCGCGGTGCCGTTGGCTTGATTGCTGTTGATCGTGCAGCTTTCGATGTCCGTCGAGCCATCCAGCAAGTAGATCCCGCCGCCGTAGGCGGTGGCGCCATTGGCCTGGTTGGAGTTGATCGTGTCGTTGGAGAGCGAGAGGGTGGTGTTTTCGCTGTCGATTCCACCTCCCAGGGCGGTCCCGTTGGTCCCGGCGTTGACCTTGTTGTTGTTGATGGTCGAGTTGGTGATCGTCGCGGTGCCGCCGGTGGTGCTAATGCCGCCCCCCTTGGAGGTCGCCTGGTTCTTGTTGATGGTGCTGGAGTTGACCGTCAGCGTGCCCTGGTTGGCGATGCCGCCGCCGGCGACGGCGGAGTTGTTATTGAGGGTCGATCCGGCCACCGTCGTGATGCTGAGGGCATCGTTTGAGATGCCGCCGCCGTTGCCGCTGGCGGTGTTGCCGCTGACCGTGCAGCCGGTCAGGCTGGTCGAGCCGGGATAGTTGGTGCCGCGGTAAGAATAGCCGTGAGTGGACACCCCGCCGCCGGCGACGCCGGAGTTCCCGCTGATTGTGCACTGGGTGAGCGAGTCGGTGCCAAAGGTATTGTTCAGGCCGCCTCCGTCGCCGGCCGAGGTGTTGTCCTTGATAGTGACGTTGGTGAGGGTTGTCGTGCCCAGGGCCGTCTGCAGGCCGCCGCCACTTTAACCGATGCTGTAGCTGTATTGATTATCGCAGCTGTTGCCGCTGATCGTGAGGTCGGTCAGGTTGGTGGTACCACCGGAGATCGACAGGCCGCCGCCGCCAGCAGAGGCGTGGTTGCCGCTGACGGTGCCTCCGATCATGCTGACCGTGGCGTTGTCGGCGGCCAGGCCGCCGCCGACGACGACGAAATCGAAGCTCGAGTCCCCGTCGGAAGAGTTGCCGGTGATCGAGCAGTTGGTGAGCGTGGCGGTGCTGCGAAAATCGAGGAACACGCCGCCGCCTGGTCCGTACGAGGTTGTGTTGTTGGTGATGGCGCAGTCGGTCAGCGTCGTCGTGGCCTGCTGAGAGAACAGGCCACCGCCGCCGGCCAATCCGCTGTTCCCGGCGATCGTGCAGCCGGTCAGGATGGCGGTGCCCGAGACGTTGGCCACGCCGCCGCCGTAGCCGAAGAAGCCGGAGTTCTTGTTGTCCGTGATGCTGGAGTTGGTCAGCGCGAGCACGCCGTATCGGTTGAGGATACCGGCCCCGTATGCGGCGCTGTTGCCGGTGACGGTGCATCCGACCAGCGTGGCCGAGCCCTCGTTGAGCAGGCCGCCGCCGCCGTAGTACCCGTCGCTGCCGCCGGTGATCGTCAGCCCCGAGAGGGACGCGGTGACCAGCTTGTCGACCTGGAAGACCCCGCTCAGCCCGCCGCCACTGACCGTCAGGCCCGCCTTCGGGCCGGTGATCGTCGTCGTCCCGGTCGTGTCGGTCAGCTCGAGCTGCGTGCCGGTCAGGGTGATCGTCTGGGGCACGCTGAAGACGGTCTTGTCGAAGTTGATCGTCTCGTCGCCTCCCGCAGCGTTCGCCAGGCCGATCGCCTGGCGGAGGTCGATCTTGCCCACGACGGGGGTGTCGGTGGCGTTGGTTACGGTGAACGTCGACAGGAGTTGGCGGCCCTCCAGCATCATCAGGCTCGGTCGCAGCCGCCGCTGGCTTCGTCGTCGGTCTCTCGCGGTGATCTGGGTCATCTTCGGTGTCGCTCCCTGGTGAGATTCGCTACTCGGGAAAAAGTCGTCACGATGGCCGGCAAGGCTATCTCCCAGACCCGGTCGAACCCGCCTCGCCGAGGGCCGGCCCGTTCAGTCCCCGGAGCGAGGCCGGCACGTCGGCCAGCGCCGCGTCGGGCACGGTGAAGGAGTTCTCCATCAACGCCTCGTCGTCGTTGATCAGGTCCGGATACCGCCGGCCCGGCAGGACCGTCACGGCGAAGACCTCTTGCACGGCGGTGTCGAACCGCAACAGCGCCACCACCCGGCCGCTCCGCAGGTCGACCGCGCAGACGCCGCAGGTCCGCTCCTCGGCGGCGAGCCGCTCGGTGATCGGGATGCCGCTGAAAACGGCGCTCTCGCGGACCTGCGAGAGTCCGACGAACGCGAAGTTGCCGGCGAAGTCGACGCCCCGGGTGAAGCCCGGCATCTCGGCGATCGGCTCGTATCGGCCGGTATCGCGGTCGACGGTGCCGAAGGTCCCCGCGCCCGACTCGCAGACCCAGAGCTTGCCACCGTGCCAGCGGGGCGAGTGCGGCATCGACAAGCCGCGCGTGACCACCTCGCCCGACCCGACGTCGAACAGCACCCCGCCCCGGGCCTTGTTCTCGCGCCAGCCCGCCGGCGTGTCGGTCTCGCCCAGGGCCGTAACGTAGCGGGGGCGGCCGTCGACCATCGCCAGGCCATTCAGGTGGCAGCGGTCGGTCGGTTCCAGTGCCGAGACGAACGGAGGCCGCCATCGGGGCGTGAAGCTGGTTGACCGGTCGAGCGTGCAGAGGCAGGAGAACCGGGTGTTGACCGCACAGAGCTCGCCGCCGGTGCCCCAGGCCATCTCGTGGACCTGGATGTTGCCGGTGACGTGGCAGGAGCGGGGCAGGAAGCAGCCGTCGTGCCGGCCGGGCGCCTCGAGCCTGGCGGCGACGTCCAGGACGTTGACGAACTCCCAGACCTCCCTCCTGGTGCCCAGGGCCAGCCGGTCGCCGGCCAGGGCCATGCCCATCGGGGCCGGGAAGGCGCGGAAGTGGGTGTTGAGGTGGTCCCCCTCGTCGCGGACCATCACCAGCTTGCCGGCCTGGTAGGTGGTCACCAGCACTGAGGCGCCGAGCTGCCGCAGCAGCGCGGGGAAGTTCGCCGTGTGGACCGCCCGCAACGGCGAAGAGTCGCCGATGTCGGGCGGGTCGGGGGGCAGCTTCGTCGGGGTCGGATCAACCGCGGTCGTCATGGTGTCTCACTCTCCTCGTGGGAAGGCCCGCCGTGCGGTCCCGACACCGGCCCGACATCAACGGCGGGCCGGGAATCTCCCCATGTACGGCGGGCCGTCCGCGATTGGGGACCGGATCTCTTGAAGACTTCTCGACACCAACATGGATGGCCGGATCGCGACGACTCACGCCCGGTCAGGCGTGGGTCGTCGAGTCGGAGGAAGATATTCAGTCCCCAATCTCTTGGAACTCGCAGTATCCCCGTCAATCCGGAGGTATCGCTTCTTTCTTCGCGCCGAGGACATTGTCGAGCCAAAGCCCGATGCACCCGGCGTGATCCGCGGAGTCAACCCGGCGTCATCAAGGACCCGTGACGACCACGGCCGTCGAGGTCGCGTAGGTGTCGTTGGCGGTCGTGGCGCGATTATTCCTGGTCTTGTTACCGGAGATCGAGGCCGTGGAGTCGTCGAGGTAGAAGACGCCGCCGAACCCGGACGCGGTGTTCTTCTCGAAGGTCGAGCCGGTGGCGGACAGGACCGTGCTGGCGGACGTGCTGGTCGGGGAGAGGTTATCGGATTCGGAGGCGATTGCGCCACCATTGCCGTTCAGGGCCTGGTTGCCCCGGAAGGTGCTGTCTTCGACGGTCGTGTGGACGGCGAAGGCCGAGATCCCCGAGAGGTTGCCCGAGGAGTCGCCGTTCAGGATGGCGCCTCCGTCGTGATTCCAGGCGATGTTGTCCAGGAACTGGTCGTTGACGACGTGGAGATAGCCATTCGCGTAGGTCACCAGCGCCCCGCCGCCCTGGGCTAAGTCGAGCCCGGGGGCGCCGGAGAGGTTGTCCAGGGCCGCATGCGCGGCCGGATCGGCCACGGCCTGGTTGCCCTGGAAGGTCGAGCCGGTGATGGTCGTGGCGTAGTCGTTCTCGACGTGCACGAGGGTCCCGACGATGTTGGTGGTCGCCAGCGCCTCCGGCGTCAACCGTGGCCAGGTTGTCGATGAATTTCGAGGAGTTGACCTTCACCGTCAGGGTGTCGATGGTCACCGCGCCCCCTTCGGCGGCCCGGTTCTCAGAAAACGTCGAGCCGCTGATGACCATCATCGAGTTCGGCCCCTGGGAAGCCCCTTCGCCGACCACGGCCCCGCCGAATACCGCACAGGTGTTGCCCTGGGAGTCGTCGTCCGTCAGGATCGACTCGTGAGAGACCCCGTTCTCGAAGTCGTTCAGCCCTTCGAGCGCACGGCCCTGATCAGCGACGAGTTGTCCAGGAACGTCGAGTTCGTGGCGGTCAGGTTCGAGGTGTTGGCAAAGACGCCGCCCCCGTCGCTCGCGGCGAAGTTATCCTTCAAGGTGTCGTTGTTCAGGGTGAGGTCGGAGCCCCAGGCCGCGTAGACCCCACCCCCATCGCTATGGCCGTAGACGAACGGGCTGAGCGTGCCGCCGTCGTTGACGCCGTCGGCATAGCCGTCGATGATCTCCAGGCCGTCGAGCCCCGCCGTGACACCCGTCTGGGTGATGTCGTCACCGAGGGTGACTACGTGCCAGGCGTTGTCAACCTTGCTCGCCGCGTAGCCGGGGGCGGTCGGGGTGTTGGAGTCGTTGCCGTCCAGATCGCCGCTGAGGACTGTCGCGTAGGTGTCAGGCTTGCGCTGAGAGAGCGAGTTCATCCCGTACTTGAACCCCCCGTACAGCGAGACGCCATCCGGCAGGTCGAACGTCTCCAGGTTAGGGGTGTCCGTGCCGCCCACGCCGCCGACAACCGGCGTGCCCTGGGCATTCAGGGGCGAATAGACCTTGGAAGGCTTGTAAGTCCCCTGCGCGATCCAGATCTGGGTCGGTCCCGACCGCGTCGAGGCCAGGTCCAGCGCGTCCTGCAGGCTCGCAAAGGCGTCCGCCCAGCTCGATCCGTCATGGACCGTCGAATTGCTGTCCTTCGCGATATTCGCGTCCACGTGGATGATGCTCGCGCTCAGGACGGTGCGGTCTTCCAGGGTGTCAACTCTGGGACGCAGCGGCTTGCGGCCTTGTCGTGGCATTTGAAAATCCATCGTTGTGATTTCTTTGAGGAAAGGAGGGCTCGCCGAATGGGCGGCCCGGCGGCCCGACGTGTCCCGGGCGAACCCGTCGAGACGCGACAACAGGGATACTGCGAGCCGTCCGCGGTTGGGGACCGGATCTCGAGGGGAAATCCTGGAGTCGCCTTCGATGGCCCGATCGCGACGATTTGCACCCGATCAGACCGAGAGGGAGCGGCGGTTACCGTTGGATGAACGAAAATATTTTGTCCTCATCTCTTGAAACTCGCAGTATCTGTACTTAAGACGAGCGAAATGACACCACCTCCCGGACAGGTCATCGACCTCGTCGCCCGCGTCGCGGATGGCGACAAGGAGGCCTTCGCCGAGCTGCTCGAGCGGTATCGCCCCCGGCTCCGGCGGATGGTGGCGCTGCGGCTGGACCCCCGCCTCCAGGGGCGCGTCGACGCCTCCGATGTGATCCAGGAGGGGTTCCTCGATGCGTTCCGCCGGCTCGAGGAGTTCGCCGCCGACCCCTCCGTCCCCTTCTACATCTGGCTCCGCTTCCTGGTCGGACAGAGAGTCCAGGAGCAGCACCGGCGGCACCTCGGCACGCCCGGCCGGGACGTCGGCCGCGAGGTCTCGATCTATCAGGGCGCCATGCCCGGCGCCAGCACCGGCGCCCTGGCCGCCCGGCTCCTCGGCCAGCTGACCAGCCCCAGCCAGGCGGCGGTCTGGGCCGAGCGCAAGCTCCGGCTCCAGGAGGCGCTCAACCGGATGGACCCGCTCGACCGCGAGATCCTGGTCCTCCGGCACTACGAGCAGATGACCAACGGCGACGCCGCCGCCGCCCTCGGCCTGGACAAGTCGGCCTCCAGCAAGCGCTACACCCGGGCCCTGGTGCGGCTCAAGGAGATCCTGGCCGGCCTGCCCGGCGAGAACACCGGGGAGCCCTGATGAGCGATCCCTCTGCCGATCGCGACCCCTTCGAGGTCGTCGCCGAGTCCTTCCTGGCGCGGTTCCGGGCCGGCCACCGGCCGAGCATCGAGGAATACACCGCCCGCCATCCCGAGCTGGCCGACCAGATCCGCGAGCTCCTGCCGGCGCTGGTGATGGTCGAGCAGGACCTCTCGGTCCACGTTGACGCGACGCCGGCCGCCCGGGATGCGATCGGGGGCCCGTCGAGTCAACTGGGCGACTATCGGATCCTCCGGGAGATCGGTCGGGGCGGGATGGGTGTCGACTACGAGGCCGAGCAGTTGAGCCTGGGTCGCCGGGTGGCCCTGAAGGTCCTGCCCTACCAGGTCGCGCATGATCCCCGGGCGCTGGAGCGGTTCCGCCGCGAGGCCCGCTCGGCGGGGCGGCTGCACCACACGAACATCGTGCCTGTCTTCGAGGTCGGCAGGGACGGTGATGTCGCCTTCTACACCATGCAGTTCATCCAGGGCCAGGGGCTCGACCAGGTCATCGACGAGCTGGGGCGGCCGGGCCGTCGCGAGAGAGAGGCGGCCGGGGACGATCGCGACACGTTGGGGCGCCCCGCCTGGCCCGAGACCGCGGGCGGGACGGCGGCCGGCCCCCGCAGCCGGATGCTCGGGCAGGTGGCCGAATCGCTCCTGAGCGGCCGGCTGGGGACCGAGGCGCCAGGGACCGGCACGGCCGACGATGGCAAGGCCACCGAGATCTTCGAACCGTCCGTTGCCGCCGATCCCGGGGCGAGGGACGCGGGCCGACGCCTCCCCGGGCCGCCGCCGGCCTGGTCCTCCGGCTCGTCGGTGCTGCCGGGGGGCACGGCCATCGCGTCGGTCGACTCCTCCGGCCGCCGGCGGCCGTACTTCCAGAGCGTGGCCCAGATCGGCCGCCAGGCGGCGCAGGGGCTGGCCTACGCCCACGCCCGGGGGGTCGTCCACCGCGACATCAAGCCGTCGAACCTGCTGCTCGACCAGGCCGGCGTGGTCTGGATCACCGACTTCGGCCTGGCCAAGGCCGAGGACGACGGGCTGACCCAGACCGGCGATGTCCTGGGGACGCTCCGCTACATGGCCCCGTGTCGGTTCCACGGCACGGGCGACGCCCGCGCCGACGTCTACTCGCTGGGCCTGACCCTCTATGAGCTGATGACACTCCGTCCGGCGTTCGAGACGCCCGACCGGCTCAAGCTGATCGAGCAGATCAAGACCGAGAAGCCGCCGAGGCCCCGGTCCGTGGATGCGCGGATCCCGCGGGAACTCGAGACGATCGTGCTCAAGGCGATCGAGAAGGACCCGAGGGCGCGGTATCAGTCGGCCGAGGCGATGGGGGACGACCTCGGGCGGTTCCTCGCCGACGAGCCGATCCGGGCCCGCCAGGTCAGTGCCGCCGAGCGATCCTGGCGGTGGGCCCGGCGCAACCCGGTCGTCGCGGGTCTGGGCGGGGTGGTGGTGGTCCTGCTGGTGCTCGCCACGGCGGGGTCCCTCCTGGCCGCGCAGCGGTTCCACGCCCAGGCCGGGGCCCAGCTAGAGCTGGCCAACGCGAGGGAGGAGGAACGGCGGGCGGCGGATCTCGCACGGGGGGAGGAGGTCGCGGCCCGCCGCAAGGCCGACCAGGCCAACGCCCTCCTCCGCGCCAAAGAGGAGGAGCTGCGTCGGACTGTGTACGCCACCCGTTCCAACCTCGCCCTGGCCGCCTGGGGCATCAACGACCTCGGCCGTCTGCGCTCTCCTCCTCGGCCTCATGCGGCCGGCCCCCGGGGAGCCCGACCCCCGGGGTTGGGAGTGGCGCTACCTCTGGCAGCTCGGCCACGAGGATCGACTCACGCTGCGGTCCCACGCCGAGGGGTACTCCTTCGCCGACGTGGCCTTCAGTCCCGACGGGCAGACCCTCGCCGGTCTCGAGAGGAACGGCCGCATCCTGCTCTGGGACCGCCTGACCGGCCGGCTGCGGCGGACGACGGGGGTCACGACTGGGCGCCAGCGTGGGGACCTGGCCGGTGGCGTCAGCGCCCTCGCGTTTAGCCCCGACGGCCGCACCCTCGCCGGGCCGGGGCCGGGCGAGAGCCTCGTGCTCTACGCCGTCGACACCGGCCTCCCCACCCTCGAGTTCGAGGGCCCACCGGGGGCGGTCCAGGGGCTGGCCTGGAGCCCGGACGCCCGCACCCTCGTCGCCGCCATCTCGGCCCACGTGATGCGCGTCTGGGATGCCCGGGACGGCCGTCTGCTCCACAAGGACTTCGGCAGCCATGGCGGCCCGGTCGCCGCTGTCGGGTTCAGTCCCGATGGTCGCACGATCGCTTCCGCCGGCTACGATCACATGGTCAAGCTCTGGGACCTCGAAGACCCGGTCCACCCACGCGCCGTGCTCGAGGGGCACACCGACGAGGTCCGCGCCGTGGACTTCAGCCCCGACGGACGGCGGGTCGCCTCCGCCGGCCTCGACCGGACGCTCCGCATCTGGGACGCCGGCTCGGGGGCGGCGCTCGCCGTGATCCGGGGACACACCGGTGCCGTGACGTCGCTGGCCTACCTGCCCGACGGCGCGCGGGTGGTGACGGGCTCCGGCGACGAGACCGTGCGGGTCTGGGACGCCGCCTCGGGCCAGGAGCTTCGCACCTTCCAGGCGACCGACCAGATTCTCGCCCTGGCGGTGGACCCCGACGGCCGCGACATCGCCGCGGCGGGTGACATCACGGTGCGGGTCTGGGACTCCGCCAGGCCGCCCGATCCCCGCACGCTCGAGAGCCCCTCCGTGCTGACCTACGGCGGGAGGGTGGAGTGCCTGGCGTTCAGCCCCGACGGCCGTCGGCTGGCCTCGGGCCACAACGACCACGCGCTGCGGGTCTGGGACCTCCCGTCGGACCGCCCCCCGCAGGTGTTCAAGGGTCACACGGCGCCGATCAAATGCGTCGCGTTCAGCCCCGACGGCCGGACCCTCGCCTCCGGCGGGGTCGACCGGACCGTCCGGATCTGGGACGCCGCCACCGGCGAGCCCCGGCTCACCTTCACGGGTCACACCGATGAGCTCAGGGCCCTGGCCTTCACGCCCGACGGCCGGACCGTCCTCTCGGCCGGCTACGACCGCACGATCCGGGCCTGGGACCCCGCGTCCGGGGCTGTTCGCTACTCCCTCCAGGGCCACTCCGACAGGGTCCACGACCTGGCGTTCAGCCCCGACGGCCGCACGCTCGCCTCGGCCAGCTACGACAAGACGTGCATCCTCTGGGACCTCTCCACCAGGCGACCCCGCCTGACGCTCCGCGGACATACGGATAGGCTCGAAGCGGTCGCCTTCAGCCCGGATGGCCGGACCCTCGCGACGTCGGCTGACGACAACACGGCGAGGCTGTGGGACACCGCCGCCGGCTCGCCTCGGGGCATCCTGCGAGGGCACCTCGATGATGTCGACGGCCTCGCGTTCAGCCCCGACGGCCGCCTCGCTTCGTCGAGCCCGGACAAGACCATCCGGCTCTGGGACCCGGCCAGCGGGCAGACCCTTCTGGTCCTCAAAGGACACGCGGGGCGCATCCGGTTGATCAAGTTCAGCCCCGACGGCCGCACGCTCGCCTCGGCCAGCCACGACCGTACGATCAAGCTCTGGGAAGCCGCCCCCGCGACCGTCCTCGAACCGTCCGGCCTATGACCTCGTGAAAGACACGAACGTCTTCGGCTGGTGCCGGATGGACCTCGGCTTCGCCGAGTATCGGGCCGGTCACGACGAGGCCGCCGCCGAGACGCTCCGGGCCATGATCGGGGACGGTCAGAGGCTGATCTCCGTCACCTCCGCGTCCTGCCTCTCGATGACCCTCTCCCGGCAGGGGAAGGACGAAGAGGCCCTCCGGGTCGCGACGCAGGCCCTTTCCCGGATGGGGCCGCTCCCGCGCGACGAGGCCAACCCCCTGGCCGACGGCGCCAATCACGACGACCTCATCCTCTGGATGGCCTGCAAGGAGGCCACGGCCTTGCTCAAGATCGACCCCGGGGCCGCCTCCCCGCCCGGGCGGGGAGCGGACTCGAGCGAGGGATGGTGCCCATGGAAAACGGAGCGTTCGAGAGACAAATCCGGGCGGGTCATGGGGCCGGCCGGACCGGCGCCCGTCGCCGGCCGAGGTAGGCGTATGGGAGGGCCTATGCGCGTCATCCTGGCAGGTGTCCGGATCGCGGGAAGTCCTCTTTTCCAGGGGCTCGGCAGCCGGCATGGGCCGGTCTCGAAAACCGGTGTATCACTTGCCCTCCATGAAGGCGTCGAGCGCTTCGGTGTCGTCGGCCGGAGCAGCCTGGACACCCTTGGCTTGGGTGATCCCGTCGTCAGTTCGCCCGCCGGAAATCCAGGTCTCGGGGCGGTTCGTCCCGGTCGAGAAGCCGGCGGCATGGATACGACCGACGGAGTACATGACCTTCGCCGAGGATGACGAGCGACGAGACGCGGATGACCGCCAAGTCCCGGACACCATCGACGTCCTCGAGGGGATGGGCGGCGACTTCTCCGGGCGGTTGACCTCCCGGGGCGTCCTCGGTGCGGTCAATCCGTCCCGCACCGCCAGACCAACCAGTTCGCGGCTCCTGGCGTCATCCTCTCGCAGGAAGTTCAGGAGCCAGGTCGTCCGTTGCCCGAGCCGCCGGAGCATCGCCGGCGTCGTTCAGCCCCCAGCAGGTGGAATCCGATCAGGTTAGGCGACCGCCTAACCGAGGCGAGCACGAGGCTCGACGCAGCATCGATCCGATCCCGAACCGGCAAGCCCTGGCCGCAGCCACAAACGACCGTCCTGACCGGGACTTCTGGCAAGTGTCCCCCTATAAAGATGGTAGTGCTCTCTCCTCTGGTGACCTGACATCCCGCCCGTTGATCGCCCGGAGGCGAACCCCTGAGGGGCGGCTCTCGATCCAGTGGCATGCAAGCCAGGAGCCCGTGGAGATTCCTCAGTCGGGCAATCGCCCCGGCGACCCTCGCTCCCCCAGCTCGAGGTGACTATCGTCCCAGGTTGGAAGCCCGATCACCCTGGCATCCTCGCTGTCCGGACTTCTGGATACGCTCAATCGATCTCGCCCGGAGCCTGGATCTTACGGCAATCGTCGCCGCGAGGCGTCGGCAGCTCCCCGGTCCACAGGTTGAGCGCCACGGCTGCCATCATCAGCCCTCCGAGAAGGAACCGGCCCCAGCCCCGACCGCTGGACCGAGGCCAGCCGTGCGACGATCCAGAATTGACTCAACGCCAGAGCGTGTTATGAACTTTAGTCCAGCGGCCGCGTAGTTTAGGGCATGATCACTCACCAACCCTATCCTAGCGACGTCTCCGACGCCGAGTGGGAGTTCGTCCTGCCCTACCTCTGCCTGCACCCCGAGGACACCGGGCAGCGCGAGCACGACCTGCGCGACGTTTTCGACGCCCTCCGCCGGCTCGTCCGCACCGGAGCCCAGTGGCGTTACATCCCGGCCGACTTCCCGCCCTGGGCGGCGGTCTACCAGCAGGCCCGCCGATGGCTCGCCGCCGGATGCTTCGAGGCGATCGTCCACGACCTCCGCGCCGTGCTCCGCTTCGCCGAGGGCCGCGGGCCGCGGGCCGAGGGCCCGAGCCCACCGCCGTGATCCTCGTCAGCCGCACCCTGCAGTCCACCCCCGAGAGCGGCCCGCGGGCCGGCTACGACGGCTACAAGCAGAGGAGAGGGTCCAAGGTCCACGCTGCGGTTGACACGCTGGGGCACCTGCTGGCCCTGCACGTCACGCCCCCCAGCGAGCAGGACCGGGCCCAGGTCGAGGTGCTGGCCGAGGTGGTGCAGGAGGTGACCGGCGGGTCGGTCGATCTGGCCTACGTTGACCAGGGCTACACCGGCGAGGCGGCGTTCGACGCGGCGGCCGGGCATGGGATCATCCTGGAGGTGGTCAAGCTGGCGGAGGCCAGGCGTGCGTTCGTGCTGCTGTCGAGGCGTTGGGTGGTGGAGCGTTCGTTCGGCTGGGCGTCGCGGTTCCGGCGGCTGGCACGGGACTACGAGCGGCTCTCCGAGACGCTCAAGGGGCTGCACTACGTCGCGTTCAGCCTGCTGATGCTTCACAAGGCCGCTCCGTTATTCGCCTGGAGTTCATAACAGGCTCTAATCGCATAGCACCGTATCACTACGCGGCGGTGTGAGAGATGCAGATCCTCGAAGAGCACGGCGGTAAATGCCATGACACCAGCACCGCGCGTCGTGGCAATCAGGTTGTCAAACCACCCAAAAAGACATGAAAATTTATATAATCTATGTCAAAAAGTTTTATTTTAAATGAAAATCTCAAATTGCAATTTTAAATAGAAATCGCATCAACTCTCCTTTCGGCATCTTCCCTCGCTCTGACGGACCAATCGGCGATGGATCGCGTAGAGACCGATCGCCGGCAGGGGCCAGAAGACCCAGGGCCAGATTCCGGGCCGGGGCGACCAAGGCTCTCCGACGACCAAATTGAAGTGGATCTCCTCGTGATCGTCCGGCCCGTCGATGCTGACCTTCACGTCGGATCGGCCGGCCTCGCGAAGCTCTAGGACGGCGGCCCGGAAGAGCTTGTTCGTCGCGGCCTGCTCGGTAGCGACATGGCGGACGGCCCGATCGGGCCGGCCTTCGGGCGAGACCTCGACCACGACGTGGGCACTCCTGTCCGGCTCTCCGGTCTCGCGATCGAGCAGCAGCACGCTGATGTTGACCGGTCCAGTCACGCAAGGGGAAGGCTCGGTGAAGACGGCGATCTCGCGGCTACCAAGTTGTTTCCAGGCATGCAAGGTCCCGCCGTCGCCGAGGGCCGTGGCCGCCCAGTGACCCCAGGAGATCAGGGCAAGGGTGACCATCCGGGAGACGGAAGATCTCCTCCGAGCCTTCATCAGCCCGTCCTCGCCAGGGTCCCGCGCATCTGCATCGGCTGGAGCACGATCCAGACGCCCGTCGCGAACAGGAGGACGATCAGGACGGCCCAGGGGACGAAGGCCCTCCATGGCGGCCGGAGTCCGGCCGCGCGCGATCCGGCATCCGGCGTAGAGCGACAGGAGCAGGCCGAGGTCGAGCCAGACGATCTCCAGACGGGGGAGCCATTCCGCCACGGGCCGGCAGCAAGCGTCGGCCCACTCGGGCGTCCCGAGGAAACGCCATCCCAGGCCCTCAATAAACCTCTGCGCCGCGGGGATGACGGCCCGGCCGCCCGTCAGCAGGTGAAAGCTGTAGTGCGACAGCCACATCGCGAACCCGAGCGGCACGAGCGAGTAGGAGAACCGCGTGGCCGACTCCCAACGGTTCGCCCCACGCTCGCCCCATCGCCGGTTGACGGCGGTCGCCAGGCCGAACGTCAGCAACGGCGCAGCCACCAGCGCGAGGAGGTAGTACGCCGTCGTGATCGCCAGCGGGCCGCCCGGCCCGAGCCGAGCCGTCAGGCCCTCCTGCCAGTCCTGGACCGGGGCGACCATCCCGCCGGCGTTGGCGAACGCGGCGAAGACCAGTACGAGGATCAGGGCCGCGAGGTCCGGACGGTCCCTGAGCCGGCCGATCCCGGAATGACGGGCCTCGTTCCAGAGGTCGCGGCCCGGCGGCGCGATCAGGATTCCGACGTTGTCGTGGGGGCAGGCGTGGACGCAGTCGAGGCAGAACGTGCAGTCCAGGTTCCCGGCCTTCCGGGGAAGGTAAAGCTCCAGCTCGCACCCTCGGAGGCCCGTGTCCGACCCACGGATGCACTCCTTCGTCCGGCAGGACTGGCAAACCCCCGGATCCTTCGCCCGCACTTCCATCGGCGAGACGAGCGACTGGACGAAGTTGAACTGGCCGATGGGACAGAGATACTTGCAGAACGAGGCGCCCCGGAAGAGGCCGTCGACCGCGAGGGCGACGGCGAAGTAGCCGACGACGATCCAGGCCGTCGCTCGCGGGCTGTCCCAGAGCGAGAACGCCTCGTAAGCCCAGAAAAAGAGGGCGACCAGGGCCACACTCAGCCACTTGCTCCGGAGCCGCCTGGGCCAGTGGAGGCGCGCCGGGAGCCAGCGCCGGGCCAGCGTCCTTGGAGCCAAGAATGGGCAGGCCATGCACGAGACGTTGCCGACGGCGAGCAACCCCAGGACGACGAACCCTCGCCAGTGGACCCACGGCAAGACGCCCGCCAGGTTCATCGCGGAGACTCGCGGGCCGAGCAGGCCGTCGGCTATCACCACGCCGGCCAAGGCCGTCGTGACGACCTGGACCGCGAGCCGGGAATGCCTCCAGCGGAGGAATCGCCCGAGGATCGGCGAGTTCAAGAGGTCGAAGCCCGTCCTCGAAGGCGGCTCCCAGAGCGGGAGGGTCGGGAAACCTTCAGCGGTCCGCCTCCCCGGCACGGCCGTGGCCGTCTTGCTCCCTCCGAACAACAGCCGGGTACCGATCACGAACAGGGGCAGGAGGAACCCGACCGAGCCGGGCACCCACATGAGGACACCGGCCGTGGCCTGGTCGTCCAGCGCGGAGATCCCCGCGATCCGGGGGATCTGGCCGTAGTGGGGATAGAGCAGCCGGTCGGAGAACGTCAGCAGGGCCGAGAGGACCGTGTTCGAGATGTCGGCGATCAGGAGGTAGGGCAGGAGCAGCCAGGGGGACCATCGCGGGCGGGTCGGATCGGGCCGGACCACCGGATACCAGAAGAGGAGCGACGACCCGAGGAAACAAAAATGCTGGAGACGGTGCAGCCCGGGCGAGCGCAACGCGGCCTCGTAGACGCCCGGGGCATGCCAGAGCCAGGTGGCCCCGACGTACAGGACCAGAGCCGGCGCGGGGTGAGAGAGCCTCGCGAAGACGCCCCGGACCACCTTCGCACCGGAAGATGGGCGCGACCCAGTAGGCCCGGATCGGCCCGGGGATGCCCCGGATCATCGGCAGCATGGGGGCGCCGAGCCAGAGGAGCGGCGGGGCGACCATCATGAGCAGCAGGTGCTGGATCATGTGGACCTGAAGGAGCAGCGACCCGAACGGCTCGACCGGCGAGCCGAAGGCCAGGAAGAGGACGAGCAGGCCGCCCAGGTAGGCCGCGAGCCTTCCCCGATGCCAGCGGCACGGGTTCCGTGCGACGAAGGGCCATCCAGCCTCGCCCGTAGATCGCCGAGGCGATCAGCAGCGCGGCGATCAGCCAGGGGGCGGACGGCCAGGAGCGGAGGAAAGCATCCACCGTCGTGCTCATCGGCGGCCATCTCCCCTCAGGGCCGGGTCTCGGCCGATCGGGCCGGCGTCTGGCCCTCCGGCCGGAGGCCGACGAGGAAGTCGACCAGCGCGGTCATCTCGGCCGGGTTGATCTGCTTGCCGTAGGCCGGCATGTTGCCGCCGCCCGGCGTGCCGTTGCTGATCTGGTCGATGAGCTGATTCCGGGTGAGCCGGGCGCCAACGGTCGTCAGGTCCGGCCCCCGACGGCCGCCGAGCCCTCCGAGGGCGTGGCAGTTCCGGCAGTTCTTGTTCTGGAGCATGACCGCGCCTTGCAACTGCAAGGGGGTCGCATGCTTGACGATCTCCTCGGGGATCGGGTCGCCGCTCCAGGCCGTCATCTTCGGCGACCAGGGCGCGGTGGCGCCGAGGTAGGTCAGCACGCCCAGGGCCGTGTAACCGACGATCACGAGCAGGACGGCCGCCGGCCGACGGCTCGGCGCCCGCTCGCCCCGATTGCTCAGGAAAGGGACCAGGAGCAGGCCGACGATCAGCAGGACCGGGAAGACCAGGATGATGAACGTCTCGGCCGCCGGTGGGCTGAGCGAGAGCAGGGCGAACAGCCAGAGGAACGGCCATTCCGGCCTCGGGTTCGCCCCGCCCAGGGTCGGGTCGGGCGGCGTGTCGGGCCCCTTCGGCCCGAGGATCGCCGCGATCGCGACGACGACGATCACCGTCAGGGCCGAGAAGAACACGTCCTTGAGCATCGCATCGCCCAGGAACGGGACCCCGCGTTTCAGCTCCTCCTCGTAATGTTCGTCGTAGGTTGAGGGGTCCACCGGCCGGCCCGGCACCGGCGGCTCGCTGATCCCTCGCCTCAGGATCAGCCAGAGGTGAAGCCCCAGGAAGAGGAGCAGGGAGCCGGGGATCACGAAGACGTGGAGGGTGAAAAACCGGCTCAGGGAGTCGCCGCCGATCACCTGCCCGCCCAGGACCAGGCGGACGACCTCGGGGCCGAGGACCGGGACCCGGCCGGCCATCGAACCGGCCACGGCCAGGCCCCAGTAGGCGTCCGGGTCCCAGCGGAGGATCTGGCCCGAGAAGAACATCCCGAGCGTGCAGAGGAGCAGGAACACGCCCATCACCCAGGTCAGTTCCCTCGGGTACTTGTAGGCCCCGTGGAGGAAGACCTGGGTCATGTGGGCCAGGACCATCACCACCATCCCCGACCCGGCGTAGTAATGCATCGCGCGGAGGAGCCCGCCCAGCGGCTGCCGCTCGTTCAGGTAGAGCAGGCTCTCATACGCCTTGTCGGCCGCCGGCACGTAGACCAGCGCCAGGCCGATCCCGGTGATCGACCTGGATCGCCAGGAGCGTGATCGATGCGCTGCCGAAGACGTACCACCACCCCTGCCGACCGGCCGCGCCCCGGGGGATCGGATGTGTGAGGACCGGGAGCAGGGTGGACCGGAACCCGACGCGGGCGTCGACCCATCGTCCGACCGAGTTGAGCAGCCGCCTGATCATCGGGCTAGCCCTTTCACGAGGGACGTGTCTCGGCGTCTTGCAAGGTCGGGTAATGGGGCGCCTTGAGCTCGAGCTTGCCGTCCCGCTCCCGCCAGTCGCACCGGAAGAGCCCGCGAGGCGGCGGTCCCGAAGCCCGATCGCCGTTGGCGTAATAGACGCCCCCGTGGCACGGGCACATGAACAGGCCGGACTGCGGGAACCACTCCACCGGGCACCCCAGGTGGGCGCAGTTGACCGCGAAGACCAGGAACCGGCCCTTCGCGCCGTCGTCCGGGGCCTGGCGGCGGACATAGACCCCGGTCATCGCCGAGAGCCCGTCCCAGGGCTGCCGGATCGGGTTTTCGAAGGTGACCAGGCGGGTCTCGCCCGGCTCGAAGTCCTCGGAGCGGCCCAGGCCGACCCAGTGGTCGTCCTCCCGCTTCGGGCGGAGGAGGTAGCCGACCAGCGGCAGCCCCACGACCGCCGACGCCAGGCCGCCCAGGCCGTAAGTCACCCAGCGGAAGAGGAAATTCCGCCTCGAAGGATGCCCCGCGGGCGAGAATGTCGGGTCCGTCGGAGTCTCCATCAGACCGTGCCCCCCAGGTCGTGATCGGTTCTCATCAAGGGCGGCCCCTCCAGCCCGAGACGAGCGCGACCAGGTCGGCGACGTCGGCCGGGCTGAGCGGGCGGAAATCGGCGGGACGGCCCTCTTTCCCGGCGAAGTCGGGCATCTTCAGGTCGCGCCGCCCGGTGAGGATGAACCGACGCACGGCCTGGTCGCTGATCAGCGCCAGGAACGCCGGGTTGTTGATCGGCCCGACCTTGTCCTTGCCCCCGAGCCCGTCCGGGCCGTGGCAGGAGGCGCACGACCGGCCGAAGATGGCCTTTCCTCGCCCCGCGTCCCCCTTGTCCCCGCCGGCCCCGACCAGATAGTCGGGCATCGGGACCGCCGGGCGACCCGCCTTCCAGCGGGACTTGATCCCGGTCGCGACCGCCCTGACCTGCTCGTCGGTGAGCGTGCCCCCCTTCTTCCGCGAGAAGGCCGGCATTGGCGTGCCCGGCCGGCCCTCGGCGACCATCTTGTGCAGGACCTCATCGGGGACGATCGCCAGGAACAGCGGGTCGTTCAGCGGCGGGGCCGGCCCGAACTGACCGTCGGCACCGTGGCACCCGGCGCAATGGCGGCCGTACAGGATCGAGAAGTCGGTGACCCGGTCCGATCGGACCGGCGGACCTTCGCCGGTCGGCGCGGCCGATTTCGAGCACCCGGCCGCCAGCGACGCCAGGAGGATCAGGGATCGTCCGGCCGCGAACCGTCGGGCGCTCACGATCCACCCCCGGCCGACCCGAAGGCCACCTGGCCGAGGGGCTCCGGGCCCTGGCCCGCGGGCGGGATGTAGACCCGCTCGGATCGCTCGACGACGATCGCCGTGACGACCCCGAACACGAATTGCGAGGCGACGAACCAGGGCCAGTCGACCCGACTTTGGAGCAGGGGGTTCACCACGCCCATCAGCCCGAAGCTGACGGCCGTCCAGAGCAGTGGCATCAACAGACCTCCCCAGGCCAGGGTCGAGGGGATCGGCCGGAACCGCGGCAGCAACAACCCGAGGGTCACTCCGAAGGCGAGGGACATCGCCAGATGGATCACCAGGGCCGCGGCCAGCCAGCCGGGATGAAACGCGTCGAGCTCCGAGGCCGGAAGCTTGCCCAGGCCCGGCACGACCAGCCCCGCGAGCAGGTTCGCCGGGTACCAGATCCCCCGTCCGCTCCAGACGCACCAGAGCAGGGCCGGGATCGGCATGGCCAGCCCGCCCGCGACGCCGCCGATCAGCCCCGCCTTCAACGGCGCGGTCGTCCTGGAAAGCGAGATCGCCGACGCGGCCACGAACCCGAATAGGAACTGCGAGGCGATGAACCAGAACCAGTCCACCCCCCGGCTCAACAGCGGGTTGACCGCGCCCATCAGGCCGTAGGCCAGGCCCGTCCAGAGCATCGGCAGCGCCAGCCCTCCCCACGCCAGCGGCCGGGGGAGCGGCGGGAGCGTCGGCATCAGCACGCCGTAGATCAGGCCGAATGTGACCGAGTTGACGGCGTGGATCGTCAGGCCCAGCAGCAGGAGCGGCAGCCGGAACTGTTCCAACTCGGTCATCGACATCCGGCCCACGCCCGGCAGGACCAGCCCGGCCAGCAAGTTCAGCGGGTACCAGACCCCATGCCCGCTCCAGAGGCCCCAGAGCAGCGCAGGGACGGGCATCAGAAGGCCGCCGAGGATGCCCCCCTTGACCCCGGCGGAGATCGGATGGACCTCGGTCGGGAGCCGGAGCCGCGAGCCGGGCATCCCCTCGTGCAGCCGCCCCACCCCGTCGACCCGGGCGGTCACCGGGCGAGGCCGCCGCGAGGGCTCGACCAGCGGCTCGTGGTGCTCTCCCCGGCCCGGGAACATCTGCGCGATCCAGAGCCCCAGCCCGAAGACCGAGAGCACCGCCCCCACGACCGTGAACGCGACGTTCGTGGCAACCCCGGCGGCCAGCAGGGCCAACCCCAGGGCCAGGACCATCGGCGCGACGGTCGGCCGGGGCATCTCCACCGATTCGGACGGCTCGTCCCGCGAGATCTCCCCCGGATCGCCCGACATGCACACCCTTCCTCTCATCATCGTCCGAACAGGTAGACAACCGAGAAGACGACCACCCACACGGCGTCGACGAAATGCCAGTACCACGAGACCAACTCGACGCCCCGGCGGTCCGGCCCCGGCCGGACCAGGAGGACCACCAGCATCGTGATCAGCCCGACCGTCACGTGCAGGCCGTGGAAGCCGACCAGGGTGTAGAACGTGGTCCCGAACAGGTTCCGGCCGATCGTCAGCCCGTCCCGGGTAATCAGGTCGTACCATTCGTAGCCCGTCCCGGCCAGGAAGACGAACCCGAGGCCGATCGTGGCCGCCCACCACTTTCGGAAGCCCGAAGGGTCGCCGGCCTCCAGGTTCTTCTCGGCCCGATGGATCGTGCCGCTGCTCGACAGGAGGCAGATGGTGGTGACGATCACCAGCGGGAGCGAGAGGGCCTCGCGGGGCGTCGGGCCGACGGTGTCCCGGCCCAGGAACGTCAGGTAGACCACGATCAGGGTGCTGAAGAACGCCACCTCCGAGACCAGGAACGCGACCATTCCCCACTGGCGGGCGTCCAGGCGGAGTTCGGACGGGGCGTGCGATGCCGATGGGGCGTCCGCGATCATCGGGTTTCCCCCTCGTATTGCCCGTCCGGGTCGTCGGGGTGCTTCAGGTCCCAGAGCGGCCTCCGGCTGGAGACCGTGGGGATCGTCTCGAAGTTGTACGAGGGGGGCGGCGAGGTCGTCGTCCATTCCAGGGTCCAGGCGTCCCACGGGTCATCCCCCGCCGGCTCGCCGTCCCGCAGGGATTTGAAGATGTTCACGATGAAGACGACGAAGCTCGGCGCCTGGAGGATCGCCCCGAAGGTGGCGATCTGGTTCCAGATCGCCCATCCCCGGTCGGGCTCGTAGGTGTAGATCCGCCGGGGCATCCCCTGGAACCCCAGGATATGCATCGGCGCGAACGTCAGCAGGAAGCCGGCGTAGAGCAGCCAGAATTGCCAGCGGGCCAGCCGCTCGGAGAGCATCCGCCCGGTCACCTTGGGATACCAGTAATGGATGCCCGCGAACGTGCCGAAGAGGGTGCCGCCGATCAGGACCCAGTGGAAGTGGCCGACCACGAAGTAGCTGTCCGAGAGCTGGAAGTCGAACGGGGCCAGCGCCAGCATGATCCCCGTCAGCCCGCCGATCAGGAACAGCGAGAGGAACCCGCAGGCGAACAGCATCGGCGAGGCGAACGAGAGCCGGCCGCCGTACATCGTCGCCAGCCAGTTGAAGAACTTGATCCCGGTGGGGATCGAGACGAGCAGGCTCGCCGCGGCGAAGTAGAGGTCGAGGGTCCGGCTCATCCCGACGGCGAACATGTGGTGGGCCCAGACCCCCATGCTGATGAACGCGATGGCCATCGTCGCCACGGCCATGAACTCGTAGCCGAAGAGCACCTTGCGGGAGAAGACCGGGATCACCTCGGAGACCATCCCGAAGACCGGCAGGATCAGGATGTAGACCTCGGGGTGCCCGAAGAACCAGAACAGGTGCTGCCAGAGGTAGGCCGACCCGCCATTCTGCACGTCGAAGAAGTGGGCCCCCAACTGCCGGTCGAGGAGGATCATCACGAGCGAGGCGGTCAGCGGGGGGATGGCCAGGAGGATCTGCACCGAGGTCCAGAGGATCGTCCAGCAGAAGAACGGCACCTTGCTCAGGGCCATCCCGGGCGCCCGCATCCCCAGGATCGTGGCGACGAAGTTCACCCCACCGCTGAGGGTCCCCACCCCGCTGACGATCAGGCCGAGCGCCCAGAGGTCCGTCGCCGGCCCCCGGGAGAACGTGTTCTCCGTCAAGGGGGCGTAGGCGAACCATCCGAGCGCCGGGCGCCCCCGGTGGCGAAGCTGGAATAGGTCAGCAGCCCGCCGAAGAACGTCGCCCAGAACCCCATCGCGTTCATCCGGGGGAAGGCCATGTCCCGGGCCCCGATCATCAACGGGACCAGGTAGTTGCCGATGCCGATCAGGATCGGCATCCCCACGAAGAAGACCATCGTGGTCCCGTGCATCGTGAACATCTGGTTGAAGGTGTCGGGCCCCAGGAAGCCGTTGCGGGGGACGACGAGCTGCCAGCGCATCAGCAGGGCTTCGGCCCCGCCGACGACCAGGAAGACGACGCTCATCAGCACGTAGAGGATGCCGATCTTCTTGTGATCGACGGTCGTGATCCAGTCGTGGGCCACCGCCGTCCAGGGGGGCGCGGCCGTCGTCGGATCGTGCTCGGCGATGGCCATTGCTCAGCGTCCCTCATCGGAGTGTCCCGAGATAATCGAGGATGGCGTCGCGCCCGCGCCCGCCCAGGCCGAAGGCCGGCATCAGGCAGCCCGGCTTGACGGCCTGCGGGTCGTCGAACCACCGCTTCAGCTCTGCGGGCGAGTTCTTCACCATCCCCGAGGCGAGCGTATCCCGGCTCATCAGGTGAGTCAGGTCGGGCGCGTAATCCCCGGCCGCGGGCGTCCCCCGGACCCGGTGGCAGTTCACGCACGATTGGGACAGGAAGGCGGCCTTGCCCCGGCCGGTGGACGGCTCGTCGATCGCCGGCTTTTTCTGGTTCTCCAGCCATCGCGCGAAGTCGGCCGGCGAGTCGACGACGACCCGCAGCAGCATGTTCGCGTGCTGGGTCCCGCAATACTCGGCGCACTGGCCCACGAATAGCCCTCTTTCCCCGGTCTGGAACCACATCGAGGTCACGCGCCCGGGGATCAGGTCGGTCTTACCGGCCAGGCGAGGGACCCAGAAGCTATGGCACACGTCGGCGGATTTCAGGGTGAGATAAATCGGCCGGTCCGTCTCGTCGTCGCTGGCCGGGACGTGCAGTTCATTGGCCGCGATGAACCCCAGCCTCTTGCCCTCGTAGTCCTCGTACCGATATTCCCACCACCACTGGTGGCCGATGACGGTGACGAAGAGCGCCGGGGAACCCTCCCGCGGCCGGGGCGGATCGGTCCGGATCTCCCAGAGCGATCGGGCCGTGACAAGGGTCAGGATGAAGACGATCAGGGCCGGGGCCGCCGTCCAGGCGATCTCGATCGGCTGGCTCCCGTAGATCTGCGGGGGCTCTTTCGTGTCGTCGACGTCCCGGCGGCGCGACCGGGCGATGAGGTAGATCAGCACCCCCTCCACCACGAGGAAGATCAGCCCCGTGATCACGAAAACCAGCACCGACAGGCTTCGAATCGATTCGGCCGGGGGTGAAACCGGCGAGAAGATCGAGAGGTTGTGCTCGTCCATCGCGATCGCTCCGAGGATCTACCCAGCTTCGGACCGGATTAGAACATGGAATCCTGCCCGTTGCCAGCACTTCTCGGTTTGATTCATGATGCGGGTATGGCCGCCGATTCTCGGGCCGTCCTCGACACCTACGAGAGGTGGGCTTCGACGCGCCATCGTCCGAACTGGCCGGGTGGCGACGTCGCAACATCCGTCTTGCCGTCAGGGGAATGGCGCGGAAGAGCGGTGTATGCTCTTCGACTTTCTCTCATCGAGAACGCCGATAATCCTTGAGTGCTTCGGTGTGGTCAACCTAGTCATGTCATTGATCGATCCGGTCAACTCCGGCTGGTTGGGTCTCGTCTGTCGGACCCGCCAAATTGCAAGGGCACAACGGAGTGACTTGGAGGGAGTCTGTGCCCAGACCAGGAATGAGAGATACCGAAGGGTCTGTGGGGGTAATCTCTTGGTAATGTTTTCGGGGGCGGGTAATCTGTTTTCTCGCGATTCATTAGCCCTGTGTCGTAGCGGCTTGCAAAGTCATCTGTTTTTCGTAAACTATTAATAGCAATTGGCTTCGGTGGCTTTCGGCGGGCTAGCCCCCAAGTTCGACACGCTGGGGGTCGCAGGTTCAAGTCCTGCATCGCCCATTCTTTTAAGTTCAATTCGCGCAAGTTTTTACAACAATAACGCTCCGGTCAACGTTGCGGGTCTCTTCGGCGGAACTGAGTTGCCAGTGCCCGGCGAGTCGAACAGAGAGAGCAACGAACTCATTCCCCTCGATCCCACCGATCGCCGGTTCAAGTGGCGTCGCCAAGAAGTACTGGCAACCATCGGAGCGACGGCCAACGTGCTCGGCACGATTGTCGTTGTAGCGAGTGACGATGACGTCCGGTGGGCTTTGGGCCACGGTTCTTTCTCCCCAGTTGCCTGATAGCCAAGGCCGGCGGCTCGGCCGCCGACCTTTGACCCTGTCTCGACCAGAAAACCCCGATCGATCAGGCGGGAGCGCGCTTATCTGTCCCGTGGCACCGGGGTGATTTGATAGCGGGGGCCGGCCTTGAATCCGACCGGGCCGGGCTCCTCGCGCATGAGGCCGGTCAGTCGATACATGTTCTCCAGGTGCTTGTTGATCACGGCCTCGCCGGAGCCGACCTCGATCATCTTGGGGTTCGACTGGTCCGCCCCGTAGCCGCCCTGCGCCGCGGACTTGATGTCCGGCACGTAATTCGGCCAGGTGCCCCGGTGCCAGGTGTACCCGAACAGGAACGGGTGCGCCAGCTCCACCCTCTTCTTCCAGTCGAGCTGGAGCTGGATGAAGGGCTCGCCCGGGAACGTGGCGATCACGATGTCGTCGTTGATCAGGATGGTGGAGAAATGGACGTCGAAGGCCGCGTCCTTGTCGAATCGGCCGGTGAACTTGAGGGAGTCGTTCATGTAACGGATCGTCGTCTCCTTGCGCGTCGGCGGGCTCAACGACCTGGCGAGCTTGACGGTCTCATACGCGAGCAGCCCGCCGACCCGCTCGATCGTGCTGTAATCCGTCGGAAACGGATCGTCCGGCCCGGTCCTCCGCGAGCTGATGATCAGCGACTCGATGTTCCCCCCGGCGCCCTGGACGAAGAGGCAGTTCAAGCCGCCGCCGAACGCCTCCTCCACCTTCCGCGTGGCGGCCCCGGGGTAGTCGGCCGAGATGGCATAGTTCTGGCAGACCACATCGGAATGACAGGCGTAGTTCATCACGATGGCACGCGGCCGGCCCTCCATGTCCTCGACCTTGATGACTCCAACCTCCGGGTCGATCGGGCCGAAGGGGATCCGCTCGGGGTTCTCGGACGTGTAATGGTCGTCGCCGAACCACGACTCGCGAGCATGGCCGTCCTCGCGCACGACCAGGCGGTTGAACCCCAACTGGGGGAAACTCCGATGACCGGCGGAGATCTTCGCCGGGACCATGTCCTTCACGGCGGCCTCGAGGACTTGCGTGATCCGCTCCTCGAAGAAGTCGCCATACCCGCGGCCCGGGGCCGAGTGGGTATGAGAGGAGCTGAGCACCAGGTGCGAGATGCCGAACCGCTCCTTGCAAGCCGCCACCAGGCGCTCGTTGGAGTACGTGCCCAGGTCCACGGCGACGATGGCGATCCGCTCGCCGCCGACATCGAGCACCAGACTCCGGGCGTAACACGGGTCGTGGACGGGCATCTTGATGTCGTCGGGCGTGATGGAGATCTTGGCGGTCCCGGCCCGAAGCTCGCCCGCCGCGCTCATGCCGGCGGAGACCGGCCCGCGAGACAACCGGTGCTTGCCTGTCAGGAACGCGAGCCAGGCCTCCCTCTGGCGGGGCGTCCCGGGCGTGATGAACGCCAAATGGAACCCTCTCGACAACAACTCGGCCTCGGCCGGCGGCCGATGATCCCGGTGGAGGTCGCGCCAGGACCACGGATTGCCCGAGGCTGGCTTCTTCGGGACGACCAGGATGCACCGGGGTCGCCCGTCGCCAACGGGCTCGTCGCCCGTCGTCGCCTCCAGGGGTTTGATGGCGAGGGTCTGCTCGTCCATCACGTAATCGTGGCGATCGAGCCCATGCCAAGATGGCTCATTCGCCGCGACGGCCGGGCTGTGCGCCAGCGAGACAACGACGAGAATCGCCAGGCTCGAGACCGTCCGCATTTTCAGATCTCCAGGCACTCTGGGTTCCGGATTCATCGGTCCTCCCTCGCCTCATCCCCGCCGACCAGGTCGGCGTTCAGGTTCAGCGTCCGTCCCGCCCGCAACGAGACCGTGACGATCTTCTCACCGGATCGCACCCGGCGGAGGCCCGAGGCGATGCCGCGGATCGGCGCGGCGCCAGCGTTCTGACCCTCCACTGCATGCTAACTTCCATCTCGCCACGTGCCCGCAGGCCCGTGACCGAGCCGTCGGTCCAGCCGGTCGGCAGCGCGAGAAGCAGCCTGATCTCGCCCGCATGGCTCTGGAGCAGCGCCTCGGCCACGGCCACCGTCTCACCGAAGTTGCTGTTCGACTGATTCGAGCCCGCGTTGTGCAGGTCGGTCGCGAGCGAATTCCGGACGATTGCCCGCATGCGGGCGGCAACCCGATCGCCCCGCTCGAGTCGTGCCCACGTGGAGTGATCCCAGGCGGTTGACCAGCCGTCTCGGGGACGGCGGATCACGATTCTCATGGTCCCGACCCTTCGCACTCGCGATCGGGCGCTCTGGCAAGTATCTGCCTGGTTCATCGCCCTGAGCTCCCGGGAGATGGCTCGATTGGGCCACCGGCGTCGGGTGCGCCGCGCGATGGAATCGGGGGCGTCTCGATCGAATCGGTAAGTCACTTTAGGGCTTATCGGTCCATCGCAAAATAGGGTACCCAGCGAAAGCGAGCCGAGACCAGGGAGAGTCCTCGGATCGCCGCGGAGCCATCCCCTTGTCCCGGCGCGACCGGGTGGAGATCATCGAGGGGCCTCGGTTCTTAAAGGGCCATTCCCGTCGAATGGTCGCGAACCGTTGAACCCGGACCATCTCCTTCAGGATCACTCCCATGAGAACTCGGCTCTCTCTCGTCGCCCTCCTCTGGGTCACGCTCGCGACCGCGGTCCATGCCGATGACTGGCGGCCGGACGCCGGTTTCAAGAGCTTGTTCAATGGCAAAGACCTCACTGGCTGGTGCTTCCGCGCAAGACGGATCGCAACGCGCCGAGGGTCGGCGACGTCGTCGAGACGTTCGATGGCAAGACCGAGTCCAGCGACGCGGGACGATACTCGGCCCGCGATGGCATCCTCACCGTCAACTACCCCAAGGGCCAGGAGCGGCTCATCTCCGCGCTCTACACCGTGGAGGAGTTTCCCAAAGACTTCACCCTCAAGATCGAATTCCGCGCCAGTGTCAACGCCGACAGCGGAATCTTCCTGCGCAAGCCGCAGCTCCAGTGCCGCGACTACCTCATGGCCGGGCCCTACAAGAACCTCAAGAGCTACAAGCCCCAGGACTGGAACCAGATCGAGGTGGTGGTCAAGGATGGCATCGCCCGCTGCACCTGCAACGGCGAAGTCCTGGAGGCCGAGTTCAAGCTGCCCGAGACCGGCCCCATCGGCCTTGAAGGCGACCGCGGTCAGATGGAGTACCGGCACCTCCAGATCAAGTAGACCACGGTTGTTCGCTTGAGATATCGAATCATCGTCCGTCCTGCGCAAATGCTGGCAGTCCTTCCAGACCCAAGAATCGATGCTGGATTGCCCTCCAACTCGGACGCCCGAAACGGACCAGAATGAGGAACGCTCCCATGATCCGGTCGCTCGGTTCGGCCCGGCGAGTGAGACTGTCTGCCGCAATCTACCTCGCGGCGGCGCTCCCGATGTTCCTGTCAGATCGGGATTATGCCCCGACGTCCTCAAATTGAAGGCGCGAGGAGGGTCACTCGTTTCGCCGCGGGGTTCGAGCCGATCGAGACCAGGAGGTTTGTTTTCGAGGACGAGACCAGGGTGACGAGGCAGTGACGGCCGCCCATGGCCGGGCCCCGAGTCGAGAGTGGGGGTCTGACGACTCGAAAAAACCGGTTGCTCGGAGCATGCCATTCCTGGCCACTTTCGATCACCAGCCCCTCGCGTCAGGAACTTCTGGCCCCTGGCCCTGATCCCGGGTGGGGGGTGATCCGGAGAGCCAGGACGACCGCTAGCACAGGAAGCCCCTCGACTTCATCAACTCGACGATGCGGCTGACGCTCTCGTCGACGCTGATCTGGTCGGTCTGCAGCACGAGGTCGGGCGATTTCGGCTCCTCGAACGCCGCAGTCACGCCCGGCATCTGCGCGATCTTGCCCTCGTCGGCCAACCGGTACGCGCCGCTCTGGTCGCGCGCCCGCAGCACCTCCATCGGCGCCGTGCAGTACACCTCCAGCACGCGGTCCCGGCCGATCAACTGCTTCGCCTTCTCGCGCACCGCCTCGTGCGGTGCCACGAACGCCGCGATGGTGATCACCCCCGCGTCGTTCATCAATTTCGCCACCTCGGCCGACCGCCGCAGGTTCTCCGAGCGGTCGTCGGCGGTGAACCCCAGGTCGCGGTTCAGCCCCTGTCGCATGTTCTGGCCGTACAACACCGTCACCGCCCGGCCCTCGTCCCAGAGGCGGCGCTCCAGCCCGTACGCGATCCGGCTCTTGCCGCTGCCGGTCAGGCCCACCAGCAGCACCGTCACCGGCACCTGGCCGTAACGCTGCTCGCGCTCGGCCGGCGCGATCAGGCTCTCGCGCAGCTTGAGTCGCACCGCCGGCTCCGCCGCCCACACGTCGCCCGGTGCCCGGCCGCTGCCGGCCTCCAGGATCATCCCCGCGCCGACCGTGTTGTTCGTCAGCCGGTCGATCAGGATGAACGCCCCGGTCGCGGCGTTGGTGCGGTACGGGTCGCACGCCAGCGCCTGCGTCAGGCTGAGCTGCACGTGCCCGACCTCGTTCAGCCCCAGCCGCGCGATGGCCCGGTGCTCCAGGGTGTTGACGTCGACGCCGTAGCGGAACGACGCGACCTCCGCCGTCACCTGCCGCGTGGTTTGCTTCAGCGTGTACGCCCGGCCGGGCACGAACGGCTGCTCGGCCATCCACACCACCATCGCCTCGATCTCGCTGCTGACGTGCGGCGGGTTGTCCGGCAGCACCAGCATGTCGCCGCGGCTGACGTCCACCTCGTCGGTCAGCGTCACTGTCACCGCCTGGGGCGCGAACGCTTCTTCCAGCTCGCCGTCGTACGTCACGATCGACTTCACCCGGCTGCGCTTGCCCGACGGCAGCACCATCACCTCGTCGCCCTTGCGCAGGACGCCGGACGCCACCGTGCCGGCGAAGCCGCGGAAGTCGAGATTGGGGCGGATGACGTACTGCACCGGGAAACGCAAGTCGGTCAGGTTGCGGTCGCTGGCGATGTGGACCGTCTCCAGGTGGTCCAGCAGCGGCGGGCCGGAATACCACGGCATCGCGTCGCTCTTGGACGCGACGTTGTCGCCCTTCAGCGCCGACATCGGGATGAAGGTGATGTCGCGCAGGTCGAGCTTGGCGACGAAGCCGGTGTAGTCGTCCTTGATCCGCTCGAAGACGTCGCGAGAGTAGTCGACGAGGTCCATCTTGTTGATGGCGACGACGACGTGCCGGATGCCCAGGAGCGACACGATGAACGAGTGCCGGCGGGTCTGGGTCATGACGCCGTGGCGGGCGTCGATGAGGATGATGGCCAGCTGGCACGTCGAGGCGCCGGTGGCCATGTTGCGCGTGTACTGCTCGTGGCCGGGCGTGTCGGCGATGATGAACTTGCGGCGGTCGGTCGAGAAGTAGCGATACGCGACGTCGATGGTGATGCCCTGCTCGCGCTCGGCCTTCAGGCCGTCGGTCAGCAGGGCGAGGTCGATCTCGCCGGCGCCGGTGGTGCCGACCTTCTCGCTGTCGCGTTTCACGGCGGCGAGCTGGTCCTCGTAGATCATCTTGGTGTCGTGCAGCAGCCGGCCGATGAGCGTGCTCTTGCCGTCGTCGACGCTGCCGCAGGTGAGGAAGCGCAGCAGCTCCTTCTTCTGGTGGCGGGCGAGGTAGGTGTGGATGTCTTCCTGACTCAGGTCAACGGCTTGCATCTCAGAAGTACCCCTCGCGCTTCTTCTGCTCCATCGACCCCGTCTCATCGTGGTCGATCACCCGGCCCTGCCGCTCGGAGTTCCTCGCCAGCAGCATCTCCTCGATGATCTCCGGCAGCGTCGTCGCGTTGCTCTCGATCGCCCCCGTGAGCGGGTAGCAGCCCAGCGTGCGGAACCGCACCCGCTTCATCATCGGCTCCTCGCCGGGCCGCAACCGCATCCGCTCGTCGTCCACCATGATGAGCGTGCCGTCGCGCTCGACGACCGGGCGGATGTCGGCGAAGTAGAGCGGCACGATGGGGATGTTCTCCAGGTGGATGTATTGCCAGACGTCCAGTTCGGTCCAGTTGCTCAGCGGGAAGGCGCGGATGCTCTCGCCCTTGTTCACCTTGCAGTTGTACAGGTTCCAGAGCTCCGGCCGCTGGTTCTTCGGGTCCCACTGGTGCAGGCGGTCGCGGAAGCTGTAAACGCGTTCCTTGGCCCGGCTCTTCTCCTCGTCGCGACGGGCACCGCCGAACGCCGCGTCGAACTGGTAGTGGTTCAACGCCTGCTTCAGCGCCGCCGTCTTCATGATGTCGGTGTGCTTCTTCGAGCCGTGGTCGAACGGGTTGATGTTCTGGGCCCGCCCCTCCGGGTTGACCCAGACCTTCAGGTCGAGGCCCTGTTCGCGACAGTACCGATCGCGGAACTCGATCATCGCCCGGAACTTCCAGGTCGTATCGACGTGCAGCAGCGGGAAGGGCAGCCGGCCGGGGTGGAACGCCTTCTGCGCCAGCCGCAGCATGACGGCGGAGTCCTTGCCGATCGAGTAGAGCATCACCGGCCGCTCGAACTCGGCGGCGACCTCGCGGATGATGTGGATGCTCTCCGCCTCGAGCACTTTCAGATGGGTCAGGTTGTAACTGCTGCTGATCATCCGTCCTCCTGTTCGGCCTCGTCCTATCGATTATATGAGACCCGGTTCTCTTTCGGGTAGGGGGCACATCACTGGGTCGTGCCTCAGCTTAAAAAATGGCGACCGCGACAATCACGTTTCCCTGGAAGGGGCATCCGTACCAGAAGCGATCCGGTTCCTTACGAATCTGCCTCCGCCATCGCTCGATTTTCCAGGACATTCGAGACCCTGAGCGACCCCTACAGCGAATCCCCGCGATTTTCCGTTTCAAGACATTATCGCCGCGGCCCCCAGTTCGTTCATCCGAGCGTTTTACAAGTCTGGCCGGAGAACTTGTGGTAAAGCCCCAGGTTGACAGTCAGGCCCCGAGTTCGTAAACTGTTCCTGTTATTCGGTTTCCGATACCGACACCACCGATCTCCGATGTTCTAGACGTGTCGGGGGTTGCGGGCTCAAGTTCCGCGTTACCGATTCTTCCAGATCATTACAATTAAACGACTTGCGTGGTCTCGTCGGAGTCGGCGACCCTCAATGGGGCCCGGCGTCTCCGGTTTCGTTTCGATCCCATCCGGAATGGGGACACGGGTCATGAAGACCATCGGAGTCGGAGCGTTAATCGGCCTGGCGATGACGCTGGGAGCGTCCCAACTCGCCACTGCGGTCGAACGTCCCAACGTGGTCCTGCTCATCGCCGATGACATGGCCTGGGACGACTGCGGGGCGTTCGGCAACCCCAGGGTCAGGACGCCGAACATCGACCGGCTGGCCCGGGACGGCATGCGGTTCGACCGAGCCTTCGTCACGGCCAGTTCGTGCAGCCCCAGCCGATCCAGCCTGATCACCGGCCGCTACCCGCATAATACCGACGCCGAGGAGCTGCACTGGCCGCTGCCGCCGGAGCAGGTCACGTTCGTCGAGACGCTGAAGGCCTCCGGATACTGGACGGCCGCCGCCGGCAAGTGGCACCTTGGCAACGCCGTCAAGGCCGCGGTTCGACCTGGTCCGGGAGGCGAACTCGGCGGGATTCCAGCTCGCGACCGGCGAAGGACGCCGGGGCCCGAATGACCGCCGAAGGCCCCGGCGCGGTCCAGAGCGGCTGCGACCAGTGGGTGCCTGTGTTGAGGGACCGTCCCAAAGATCAGGCCGTTCTTCCTCTGGCTGGCCGCCTTCGACCCGCACCGCGACTACCAGCCGGGGACGATCCCTGAGCCGCACCGGCCCGAGAGACGTCGTCGTCCCGCCCTACCTGCCCGACGTGCCCGAGGTCCGCGAGGACCTGGCCCTCTATTACGACGAGATCGGCCGGCTCGACCGTTACGTCGGCGAGGTCCTGGCGGAACTGGACCGGCAGGGCGTCGCCGAGCGAGACGCTGGTCGCTGTTCCTCAGCGACAACGGCCGGCCCTTCCCACGCTGCAAGACGACGCTCTACGACTCCGGGATCAGGACGCCCCTGATCGCCCGCTGGCCGGGTCATATCGAGCCAGGAAGCCGTTGCGGCGGCCTGGTCAGCACGATCGACATCGCCCCGACGATCCTGAAGCTGGCCGGCATCGAGCCAGGGCCGACCTTCCAGGGCAAGGACTCTCGCCCCGCTACTCAAGGACCCATCGGCGAAGGTCCATGACCTGATCTTCGCCGAGCGGAACTGGCACGACTTCGGCTCGCACGGCGGGCGGCCCGCTCCGAGCGGTTCAAGTACATCCGGAACGACGACGCCGACCGGCCGCTGACGCCCCCGGCCGATGCGGTGCGGAGCCCGACCTTCCATGGCGATGCGCCGGCTCCGGGACGAGGGGAAGCTGACCCCCGATCAGCGGGCCTGTTTCGCAAGTCCCCGGCCCGCCGAGGAGCTATACGACCTGGAGGCCGACCCGGACGAGCGTGTCAACCTGGCCGGAGACCCGAAGCACGCCGAGATCCTGGCCGGGATGAGGACGGGCGTCTGGCGGATTGGACCGGTCGAACCGGGGATCTGATGCCCTCGAAACCCAGCCCCGACGAGTTCGACCGGGAGACGGGCGACCCCCTGCCCAACCGGGTCCGCCCCCGGCCGACCAAGGCGAAGCCCCCAGGATGACCGGCCCTCCGACCGGCAGGCTCGAAATCCGCCGGTTGGGATTTGCAATCCGCCCTGGTTGACGGTCGAATGGGGACCAACCTGTCGAATCCATCTCCGATCGAGGGTTCCCGGACATGGCCTACCGCGTCGAAACCAGCGACCACAACGGACGAACCGTCTTCACTCTCCGGGGCGAGTCGAGCGGGGCGTCGGCCTCGGTCCTGCCGTCTTACGGGTTCAACCTGTTCGATCTCCGGCTCCCGGCCGCCGGGCAAGTCCGGCGGGTTGTCGTTGCGGCCGATGACTTCGCCGAGAACCCCACCAGCCCCGGCCGGAATGGCACGCCCGTCCTCTTTCCCTTCCCGAACCGGATCAGGGACAGCCGCTTCCGCTTCGAGGGCAAGTCTTACGAGGTCCCGACCGGCGGCAAGCCGCTGGCGATCCACGGCTTCGCGATCTCCGCGAACTGGAACGTCGTCGAGCACGGGGCGACCGCTGACGAGGCGTTCATCGTCGGCCGGTTCCACCTGGCCGAGCAGGCGTCCGAGATGCTCCCGCACTGGCCGGCCGATGCGATCTTGACCATCCGCTACACCCTCTCCAGCCGGAAGCTGACGATGACGATCCGGGTCGAGAACCCGACTGACCTCGACCTTCCTTACGGCTTCGGCATCCATCCCTACTTCCGGATCCCGTTCGACTCTGGTGACCCGGCGGATGGGCGGGTGATCCTGCCAGCCTCGGAATACTGGGTCCAGTCGAGCAACCTGCCGACCGGCGAGGTCAAGCCGGTCGAGCCCCGGATCGACTTCCGTCAGGGGCAGTCGATGGCCGGCCAGAAGCTCGACGACGTCCTGACCGGCCTGGCGTTCGAGGGAGATCGTTGCGTTTGCCGGCTGGTCGACACCGCCCTGAATGCTGAGTTCCGGCTGAGCTTCGACCGCCATTTCCGAGAGCTGGTCGTCTTCACCCCGCCCTTCGGCGGCGGGACCTTGATCGCGGTCGAGCCCTACACCCAGACGACCGACGCAATCAACCTCCAGCCCCGAGGAGTCGACGCCGGCCTGCGAGTCCTGGGCCACGGGCAGTCGGAGTCGATGACGATCACGATGGAGACGGTCGGCTGAGCGATCGGCCTGGGACTCGGGTGCGCGCAACGGATTCCGGCACCAGCACCAATCGAGCCTCTTCCGGCGAGCGGAGCGAGCCTCAGGCCCCCCATGGGTCTGCTCCAGGAGTGGGGTTCCAAACCTCCGACAAGCAACTCCATGAGCGTTATCTCTTTATCCCCGCGAAATGAGTGACGGTCGGTCAGCCCGCCAGGGGAGAGGGGGCCAGAGGATGCCGGAATCCGTTGGCGCACCCATCGTCTCTCTCCGCCCACACTCCTTCCCGTCAAGCCAGGCAATGTGTTCCGTGCGTGATCGCGCCGCCGGCCCTCAACGCGGCCGCGACCATGACCGTCTCCGCGATCTCGGCCTCGGTGCACCCGGCGGCCCTGGCGCTCTTGGTGTGAATCTCGATGCAATAGGGGCATTGGGTGGTCAGGGCCACGGCCACCGCCATCAGCTCCTTCATCTTGGCCGGGATCGCCCCATCGGCCAGGGCGGCCTTGTTGAACGCCTCGAAGCCTTGCCAGGCGGCGGGAACCAACTGGCCGAGCGTCTTTAGCTTCTTGAGATGGCTCATGTCATACATCGAAGTTCTCCCAAGGCAAGTGGTTGGGTCGTCTATTGAGCCGTCACTCGATGGCCGGAGCGCAGCCTATCACGCCAGCGCCTCCGACGGCAATCGGACGCCCCCCCCAGGCGCCGTCCGCCGCGTCCCGCCAACCCGTTCGAGCGCGAACCGCTCCAAGGAAGATTCCGTCCCGGAGGCCGACCTTGATCCGGCTTTTTCTCGCAACTCTTTGGACGGTCTGATGCATTTTCTCAACCCCATCGGATTACCCTTGCGATCTCCTCACGTGCGACCTTTAATCCGACCTGTCGGCATGCGTGATAAAGAAGAATTTGTTGTCTAAAAAACGGTCGGTTTTCTTTCAACTCCAGGGAGGATCGCCATGAGAAGCTCGAAGATCTGGGCCTGCGCGTCCCTGTTCGCGCTGGCCCTGCTGCTCCCGAAGTCGGCCCCGGCGGGCCTCGTTCCGCCCGAGTTCGAGAACTGGTTCGTCCCGTTGCCCGGGTTCGTGCCGAACACGTTCACGCTCATCTTGAAGGGTGACCAGACGGGGGTCATCCCGGCTCAGATCGCCTCGGACGCGTTGACGAACCCCTTCGCCGTGGTCAACCCGGGGACGGCCAGCGTCACCGTGACCAAGGACGGTAGCGGCAACACGGACATCGTCTACTCCGGCAGTTCGATCCCCCTGAACACAACGTTTCCCTACGGTAGCTCGCCCCACTTCGGGCTGAACAACGGGATCCAGCCTCCAGGAGGGTTCCAGGTCCTGTCCGAAACCTGGTCAGCCGGGGCGAGCACGCTGGGCCTGAACCCGCTTTCGATCATCACCGCGACGCAAAACCTGGCCGCTCAGTCCACTTTCCAGTTCCTGACCATCTTCGCCCAGGTGGGAGGGATTGGTACGTGGTTGGAGGTCCCCATCATCCCGGGCCAGCCGCCCACGTTCCAGCTCACCAACAACAACGGAACACCCCTCACGTTGTCCAACGTCGGGTTCATGATCTCGCCCACCCAGATCCCGCTGGACCAGCTGAACTTCACCGCCGATCCCCCACCCGGTTCGCCCGGGAGCACCTTCACGCCCCTGCCGTCCCTAGACGGTATGACGCTCGCCCCCGGCGCCACGATCAACGCGAGCGTGGTGCCCGAACCCGCCGCGGTGCTCGGGCTCGCTCAGGGTCTGATCGGACTGGCCGGCTTCCTGTCGATCCAGGCCGCTCGTCGAAGGACCGCCAAATTGGCCGATCCCGGCGCTTGAAACGTCCCGGGATTGGCCGAACAATGGTTTGATGAGAACCATATTCGCAGTCCCTCGACGTTCCCGGGCGTTCCGATGGGCGGCCAAAATCCTGGCCGTCCTCCTGATCACCTCGGGTCTCCTCGCCAAGACTCCCGCGACGCGTACCGCCGCCGCGGACGAGAAGTCGGTCGCCGAGACGCTGGTGGAGGCCCACAACAAGGAGCGGGCCAGGGAGGGCCTCCCCCCGCTCAAGCTCGAACCGAGGCTTGAGGCCGCCGCGAAGGCCCACGCCCTCGACATGGCCGAGCGCGAGGTCATGACCCACGAGGGAGCCGACGGCTCGACCCCGAGCCGGCGGATCATCGACGCTGGCTATCACTATCTCGCAACGGGCGAGAACGTCGCCCAGGGCGATCGCGAGGTGCCGGCTGTCATGCAGACGTGGATGGAGAGTCCGCCCCACAAGAAGAACGTGCTGGGCGACTTCACCGAGATCGGCGCGGCGAAGGCTGAGGGTAAGGACGGAAAACCTTACTGGTGCGTCGATTTCGGCAAGCCGATCCCGAAGCTCGACCCCACCACGGCCGCGTCCGACCTCGTCAAGCGGATCAACAACGAGCGAATGACGGCCAAGCTCCCGTCGATGGCCGTCGACCCCAGGCTGGCGAAGTTCGCCCAGGACCAGTCGGCCAAACTGGCGAAGGCGAAGGCGCAAGGGGGGGCGAAAGCCAGCTTCGAGGGGCTCGACGGGAGCCTTTACCCGAACCTGGCGATGAGCACCGCCACCGGCCAGCCGGATGCCGAGGCGGTGGTCAAGAGCCTGATCAATAGCGGCGACCAGAAGCCCCAGATTCTGGAGCAGTTCGCCAGGATCGGCGTCGGTTACTCGACGGCCGAAGATGGCACGCCGTTCTGGATCGTGATCCTGGCGAACCCGAAACGCCGGTGAGTACGCCGGGTGCCCTGGGAGGAAGAAGCCCAAGAAGGGGCGGGTTTCCCGTAGGGTAGGGCTTGCCCTGCCGAGACCGGGCTCGCGGCAGAGCAAGCCCTACCCTACACAATCTGGCGAATCCGAAACGCCGGTGAGGACGGACGTCAATAGCCGGTGAAGCCGGTCACCAGGGGATAAGGGCCCGGCATGAAAAGGTTGCGAAGCCCGGGGTACGGGCCCCATCCGTTCCGATTTCCGGGACCGACGCTCGCCTCGGGATAATTCGCTCCCCCCGCGTGCGGCCCGTTCGTATAGCCGGGCATCGGCCCGGCCGCGAAGCCGAGCATTTCGGACCTGGCCATGACCGCTGAGGGGGTCGCCTGGGTCGAGAGGGCGAGTGCCCAGGGGCGTCGTCCCCACGACTTGCTATAGAGCGGAACCGGCGACTCTTGACTTCGCTTCGCCGCCCAGGCCGGCACGGGCGTTCCGTTCGTCGTGACCATCGGAGGATGCCCGCCGGGGACTTCCTCCTTCGCTTGCTTTTTCTTGGCAAACACACCGGCATCGGCCTGGGCCATCGCGAGGACCAGGAGCGTCAGGGCCAATCCCGTCCGTTTCATGGCGCAACCCCTTCCGTCGATCGAGTCGAATGGGGCGAGGCGGTTCACCCTCCGTGGACCTCTGCCCGAAACATTGGACTCTATCACACGGAACCGTTGGGCGCCGGATCGACCACCGGAAGAAGATGCCCCATCTTGTCGCGCTTGGCGTCGAGGTAGCGGCGGCGGTCGGACTCGTCCGGGGCGATGATCGGCACCTGCTCGACGACCTCCAGCCCGTGCCCGTGGTAGATGAACGCGTCGGTCTTCTTGGGGTTGTTGGTCAGGAGCCGGACCTTGCTCAGCCCGAGGTCCTGGAGGATCTGCATGCCGACGCCGTAATCGCGAGGGTCGGCCCGGAAGCCGAGCGCGAGGTTGGCGTCGACGGTGTCCATTCCCTGGTCCTGGAGGTTGTAGGCGCGGATCTTCTCGATCAGGCCGATCCCGCGACCCTCCTGCGGGAGATAGATCAGGGCCCCCACCCCCTCGTCGCCGATCGCCTGGAGCGCCAGGTGGAGCTGGTCGCCGCAGTCGCACCGGAGCGAGTCGAGCAGGTCGCCGGTGAAGCAAGAGGAATGAATCCGGACCAGAGGCGCGGGGACGGAGGTCAGGTCGCCCATCACGATCGCCACCGGCTCGTTGCCGGGCTCGTGCTCGACCCGATAGCCGATGATCCGCCCACGACCGTATCGGGTTGGCAACTCGGCCTCGCCCGCCCGGTGGACCAGCTTCTCGCGACGCCGTCGGTAGCCGATCAGCATCTCGATCGAGACGATCGGAGGGTGAACTTCTCGGCGATCTCGTGGAGCTTCTCGCGGCTGGCGACGTGGATGCCGTCGAGGATCTCGCAGAGCACCCCCGCCGGCTTGAGCCCGGCGAGCCGGGCGAGGTCGACTGTCGCCTCGGTGTGGCCGGCCCGCCGGAGCACGCCTCCCTCCCTCGCGACCAGAGGGAAGAGGTGGCCGGGACGGACCAGGTCGTCGGGTCGGGTCTTCGGGTCGATGATCGCCCGGATCGTTCTCGACCGCTCCTCGGCGCTGATGCCGGTCCGGCAGCTCGCCGTGGTCGACCGGCACCGTGAACGGCGTCCGGTGAGGCGCCGTGTTCGTCTCGACCATCGGGTGGAGTTCGAGCCGCCGGGCCAGGTCGGGCATGATCGGCATGCAGAGCTGCCCCCGGCCGTGGGTGATCATGAACTCGACCGTCTCGGGCGTGACCCGCTCGGCCGCCACGACGAAGTCGCCTTCGTTCTCGCGCTTCTCGTCGTCGACGACGATCACCACCCGGCCTTCGGCCATCGCCTCCAGCGCGTCTTCGATCTTGGAGAACTCGTAAGCCATTGCATCCACCGGCCTGGGGTGAGGAATTCGCCTCGATGCCGTCTCTCGATCTCGATTCTATTGTAGGCGTCGAGCCTTCGAAGTTCGAAAGCTCTGGCGGGAATCGACGTGACGGCCGAGAAATGCACGCACGCTCGCACCCACAATCAATCGAATGTTCGAGCGATTTGAAACCCGAAGGAGATTCGCCGGGTATCCCTCAAATAGTGTGTTCGGGAAGGGCCTGAGAAGGCTCGAAAAAGAGGGTTGTTCGTCGGTCGGTCGACCTTGACCGGGCCTGCTTCGACCCTATCATTGCCGATGGGTCAAGCCAATCACGATCCAGGCCGACCGGGGATCATCCCGTGGCTTCCCACCCTCTCGATCGAGACGTCTCGTGATCTGGTCGAGACGGCGGCTTCGGGCCACGAGGCCGGACCCATCATTCGGATCTTAATGAATTAAACCGGTCTCCCGTCGGAATGTGCACTATGTCACTCCCACGCCTTGCATTGGCCGTGCCAGATATCGGTTCGGTACCCTCTCCGGCGAGCCTGGGGCTCTTAGCGGGCCTGTCGTCGATGGGCTGGCGTGTGCAGCATTTCCGTTCGAGGGCCTGCCCGACCGGGACCGAGGCGGTGAATCAGGCGACCGGATTGCCCGGTCGGCATCTCGACGCCTGGCTGATGCCGGATGACGTCTGCCGGCGGGTCTTCGCCCAGGGGGCTCGGGGGGCCGACCTGGCTTTGGTGGAGGGGACGCTGGAGGAGCCGACGGCGACGTTGAGCTGTGAGCACCACGATCGACCGGGCGGTCTCCGGCCGCTGGCCGGGACGCTGGACCTGCCGACCGTCGCCTTGCTGTCCTGTCCGCGCTGGGAGTGTCTCCATCTGCCGAATCTGTCCCCAGGGGTCGACGCGGTCCTGCTCGACGGGCTGGAAGACCCCGACGAATTCGGCCGAATCGCCTCGGCCGTCCAGATGATGCTCAAGCGACCGGTGATCGGCGCCGTCGAGGCCCTTCCCGATGTCAGGCGGGCTCTGGCTCAATCTCCGAAGAATAGCCCGTTGCCCGAGGGGCTGCTCGGGCCGCTGGCCGAGAGCTTCCGCCGGTTCGTCGATCTGCCGACGCTCCGGGCCCTGGCCGCCAGCCGGCCGTTCCCGGTCGAGCCGATCGTGCCCGACCGCCCAGGTCGGCCCCGGTTCCGGGTCGCCTACGCTCAGGATGAGGCCTTCGGAGGCTACTTCCCGGACACGCTGGAGACTCTCGAAGCCCTCGGCGCCGACCTCGTCGAGTTCTCGCCGCTCAAGAGCGAGAGCCTGCCCAAGGCGGTCGATCTGGTGATGATCGGCTGCGGCTTCCCCGACCGGTACGCCGAGGCCCTGGCCGCGAACCTGAGCCTGATCACCGCCCTTCGCGACCACTTTTACCGAGGGCAGCGGATCTACTCTGAAGGGGGCGGGACGGCCTATCTCGGCCGGACGATGCGGGTTGAGGGCCGGGACTTCGCCGGCGTCGGTCTTCTCCCATTCGACGCCGACCTCCTGCCGAACCCCAGCCCGCCCGTCCCGGTGACCTGCCGGATTCACCGCGACACCTGGCTGGCGCCCGAGGGGGGCGGAGGTCCGGGGGTATTACTCGAAGCGATGGACGCTCCGACCGACCGGCGAGCTTTGCCACTGCTCGGCTGGCTTCGGCCAGATCTCCGACGTCGGCGACTTCTTCCATCACCACCACGCCGTCGGGAGCCTGGTGCACCTCCACCTGGCCGCCTTGTCCCAGGTCGTCGCCGCCTTCGCCGGCCCGCACCGGCCGAGCCTGACGCTCCGGCAGGCCAATCGTTGAGAGGAGATGATCATGCGGCACCAGTTCACCCTCGAATACTGGCGAGAGGGAGAGTGGTAAGTCGGCCGGCTGGTCGAGGTCCCCGGCGTGTTCAGCCAGGGCGCGACCCTAGACGAGGCTCGATGAGAATATTCGGGACGCTTATGAGTTGATGGTCAACCTGGGCTGATGGAACTTTGGGGTTGAAGCGTCTGGAAGTGGAGTCCTCGATGAACTACAAGCTTCCGCTCGTCTTCGAGCCCCAGCCCGAGGGCGGCTTCACGGTCACGTCACCGTTGCTCCCAGAATTGATCACTGAAGGGGATGACTTCGATGACGCCGTGGAGAACGTCCGAGATGCTCTGGCGGCGGTCATCGAGATCTACCGAGACACGGGTCGGGCCTTGCCTTCGGGCTTGTTGATCTCGGATCAAGAGGGCGAGGTTCGGGCCGATCTGCTCATCGGAGTCCCGTGAGGTATCGCGAGGTCGCGAAGAAATTGAACTCGTTGGGCTGCCAGGAACTGGCCAGACCTGGCGGTGGCTCGCACAGAAAATGGATCAACCCGTCTACGGGTCAGAGCACCACTCTCCCCGATTGGGGCGGTGATGACCTGAAACTGGGGACTGTCCGAGGGGCCATCCGCCAGCTCGGGCTCTCCTGGGACGATTTCATGAGCGCATGAGGTACGAAGTCCGTTCGGGTTGGGCTGGACGAGTCCCGTTCCCAGGATCGGCCCGGTCTGCTATCTTTCCGCGAGCGTGGGATGGACCCAACTTCGAGGCACGGACGCGAGCCCTTCCGATGCGGATCTTCCTCTCCACCGGCGAGCCGAGCGGCGACCTGCACGCGGCCAACCTGATCCGGTCGCTCCGGGCACGCCGGCCCGACGTCGAGGTCGTGGGGTTCGGCGGGCCGAGGATGGCGGAGGCCGGCGGCAAGGTGCTCTATCCGCTGGTCGACCTGGCGGTCATGTGGTTCGTCCGCGTCCTGCTCAACATCGACAAGTTCTTCAAGCTGCTCGACGACGCCGAGCGCGAGTTCGTCGCGAACCGGCCCGACGCGGTCGTATTGATCGACTATCCGGGGTTCCACTGGCACCTGGCCAAGCGGGCCAAGAAGCACGGCATCCCGGTCATCTACTTCGTCCCGCCGCAGATCTGGGCGTGGGCGGGCTGGCGGGTCGAGAAGGTCAAGAAGTTCGATCGACCACGTCCTCTGCTCCCTCCCGTTCGAGCCGGCCTGGTATCACGAGCGTGGTTTCGCCGCGCGCGGTCCACGTCGGGCATCCCGTACTTCGACGAGCTGGCCGAGCGGGTGCTCGACCAGCGGTTCATCGCCGACCTGGACGCCAGGCCCGGCCCGCTGGTGGCGATCCTGCCCGGCTCGCGGACGCAGGAAGTCACGCGAAACCTGCCGATCATGCTCAGGGCCGCCTCGAAGCTGGCCGAGGATCGCCCCGACGTCCGGTTCGCCGTCGCCTGCCTGCACAACAAGCATCGCGACCTGGCCGTCCAGATCCTCGAAAAGTCGGGCTGGCGCTCGACATCGAGATCCACGCCGCGCAGACGCCCGAGCTGATCCGGATGGCCGACGTCGCCTGGGCCGTCTCGGGCTCGGTCGGGCTGGAGTTGATGGTCGAGGCGTTGCCGACGGTCGTCCTCTACAAGGTCAAGGCGTTCGACCTCTGGGTCGCGAAGCACTTCATCAAGTCGAAATATATCAGCCTGGTGAACCTGCTGGCCGACGCCGAGGTCATGCCCGAGTACCTCACGCCGGTCGATGTCTCGGGCGAGCTAGCCCGCTGGGCCGCCCGCTGGCTGAACGACCCGGCCGAGCGAGCAGAAAGCTTCGAAGGCCCTGGCCGACCTGCGCGACCGGGTGGCCATCCCGGGCGCCTCGGATCGTGCGGCCGAGCGGATCATCGCCGTGATCGAGGCCCCGGCCGGCTCGAACGCGATCACCCACGTCCTCCACCGCGGGCCGCACGATCACTCGAAGGTCCGCCAGAGCTGAACCCGGTTGTCGATCGCTCGCCCGCGACGATAGGATGGGGTCGGGAGGATCGCGGCGATGGTGACAACCGTTGAGCAGCTTCTGGCCGGCCTGGGATCGGGGATTGAATCCGCTCCCGGCGTCTGTGGCGGCGACCCTCGGATCGCGAACACGAGGATCTCGGTCCGGACCCTGGAGCAGTACCGCCGATTGGGGATGTCCGAGGCCAAGATCCTCGCCGCCTATCCGGCCCTTCGCGCAGCGGACCTGGTCATCGCCTGGGCCTATGTCGCCGCCCACCGCGACGAGATCGATCGTCAGATCCGAGAGAACGAGGAGGCGTAGCGGTTGGCCCTCCTCGACGCGGACGACATCGTGGCGGTCGGCGAGGCCGACAACAACCGGCCCCTCGAATGGGCCTTGCACGAGAAAGGGGTCCGCGTCGCCCTCCACCTCCGGCCCGGCGAGGCCCACAAGCCGCGATAGTGGCGACAGATGGTGCCGCATTACCTGTGAAGTCGCCGTTCTCGGCCCGAGGGCAACAACAGGACAGCAGCATCGAAACTGTGGCCTCGCTCCGTGGCGCCGCTACGGCTCGCGGACACATCGGACGACCAGACCGAAGCGTGTGACAGCAAAAGATCAGTCGGGGGAGAAGCGGCCGTCACGGCTCAAGGTCGGACTGTCCTGGCGGGGCCGGGCTCGGCGGCAAAGGGACGATCGGGGAAGGCCAGGTCCATCATCAGGAGCCGGAAGTCGGGGCGGGAACGGATCGGGTCGAGGTTGGAATCGGCCTTCATATGGGCTAGGTCGCGAAATCCGGCCTGGATTGCCAACTTCAGCGACGATACGGCCTCGATGCGCCGCGGCTTCGGTCGGTTCGCCGCTCCTGCCCGAATCGGGGCGAGCGAAAGCACCAGCTCGCAAGGAGCGGAGACAAGCCAGGTGGTAGAGCGTCGCGGCGAGCTTCGGGAGCCGTTCCATGATGGCGATGGCCCGGTCGAGATCGCGGATCGCCCCGGACGAGTCTCCCAGGAGGGAGCCAAGCGAGGCCGCGCGGCTCAGGCCAACGGCAAGTGCCTGCTGGCGGTCGATGGCGGCGGGATCGTCATCGGCCAGCTTCTGTAGGATCGGCAGCGCCTCGCGGATCGAGGCCAGGGCCTCGGCTGGGTGGCCGGTTTGAGCCAGCAAGGTGCCGATGTCGTTGTGGGCGACCGCCAGGGTGTTGCGGAACTTGGTGACGGTAGGATTGTCCCTGGCCAGCTTGCTCAGGATCGCCAGTGCCTCGCGGTGACAATCGAGTGCCTCGGCTGGATCGGTCCTCGATTGCAAGGTGCCGATGTTCGATTGAATGACCGCGAATTGATACTGGAACTGGGTGACGGCAGGGTTATCCTCGGCCAGCTTGCGGCCAATGGCGACGCACTCGCGGAACGAGGCGAGCGCCTCGGCCGGGTGGCGTGTATACGACCGGTTGACGCCGATGACGAAGAGGGTCATGACCAACTGGCTGCGGATTGCATTGTCGGCGGGGTTGTCCTCGGCCAGCTTCCGATAGATCGCCAGGGCCTTGCGGCACGATTCCAGGCAATCGTCGAACTTCTGGGCATCCGCCAGGCCCTTGCCGATCATGACATAAAGAAACGCCAGGGAACTCCGGAACCGCGTGACGTCGGGCCTGTCCTCGGCCAGCTTGCTGAAGATCGCCAAAGCTTGGGAAAACGGCTCGATCTTTTCGGCGGGCCGGCCCATCAAGTCGAGGACCAGCACAATGCTTATATAGCTTTGGCCGAGGACTTCTCGCGCCACCCCGCTCGGATCGGGGCCACTGGCCGGCATCGTCGCCAGGTCGCGAGCCTCTTCGAACGCCGAAAGGGCACCGGTATCGTCACCAATGTTTTTGCCCCCCCTTATGGCACCGACGAGTCCCTCCATGTTGCTCTGGATCAGGAGCCCGATCGCGATCAGGCTACGGGCCAGGTCGAGCTTCGCCCCGGGGTCGGCGTCGGGCTCGGCGGCGAGTTCGCGGCGGAGGGCCAGGGCCTTGCGGTGGAGGGCCAGGGCCTCGGGCTTGTTCCCGATCTGTTCGGTCAGCCCGCCCAACTCGTAGTAAGACTGCGCGAGGATCGTCCGCGATGGGCGGTCGGCCTGGCCCTTGAGCATCGTCTCCAGCTTCTCGTAGAACCCGGCGGCGGAGCGGAGGAGCTTGTCTCGGAGCCCTTTCAGGTTCTCGCCCTTGAGCATGTCGTCCTCGGTGACGCCATCCTGGAACGCGCGGATGGCCTCGCGGGCGAGGTCGAATCGGGCCTGGACCCGGGCGTTGGCCTCGCGGAGCCCGTCGTTGGCGGCGGCCTCCCGGGCGTTGGCTCGGTCGAGTTCGGTGTTCTTGGCCCTCAAGGTGGCGTTGGCGCTCGACTGGACCAGGAGCACGCCGGCCAGGCCGACGCCGGCCATCATCACCGCGGCCGAGGCCGCCGTGACGGCCGTGTGATGGCGACGCATCCAGCGTCGGGCTCGGGCGGAGGCGGGCTCTCGCCAGGCCGAGACCGGCTCCTCGGCGGCCCAGCGTTCGACGTCGTCGGCCAGGGCGCGGGCCGTGGCGTGCCGATCCTCCGGGCGGGTCGCCATCGCCTTGAGGCAGACGGCCTCCAGGGCCCGGTCGATCGAGGGGTCCGATTGCCGGGGTTTCGGGAAGGCGCCTCTCTGGACGTCGCGGAGGATGGTGCCGAGATCGTTCCCCTCGAAAGGGGGCTTGCCCGTCAGCAGGCTGTGGAGGGTGGCCCCCAGGCTGTAGATGTCGGACCGGGGACCGAGCCGGCCGAGGTCGCCGGCCGCCTGCTCGGGGCTCATGTAGGCCGGCGTGCCGATGGCCGAGCCCGGGAGTGTCTCGCCCGACCCGCTGGATGCCGAGGGCGTGAGCGTCCGCTCGTCGAGGTCCGAGTCGCGGCCGGACGAGCCCAACGCCTTGGCCAGCCCCCAGTCGACGACGAGGGTCTCGCCGTGCTTGCCGAGGATGATGTTGCTCGGCTTGATGTCCCGATGCAGCACGCCCCGCCCGTGGGCATAGTCGACGGCGTTGCAGACGTCGATGAACCTCCGCAGGAGCTTGCGGAGGGCTAGGGATCGCTTGCCGGGGTCTTGCCTCAGGGCTGGATCTTCATGGAATGCGGCGATGGCCTCCTTGAGAGAGTCGCCCCGGATGAACCTCATGGCGTAGTAGGGCCGGCCGTCGCCGTACCGGCCGAGGCCGTAGACGGGGACGATCCCGGGATGCTCCAATCCGCCGGTGATTTCGGCCTCGACCAGGAACCGGGCCTGGCTCGAAGGGTCGTCGGCATGGCGTTCGAGGATCTCCTTCAGGGCGACTTCCCGGTTCAGCTCGCCGTCGAGGGCCACGGAGACGGCGCCGAGGCCGCCCTTGGCGTGGGGCCGGAGGATGCGGAACCGCAAGCCATCGGACGTCGACGAGCCGACAGCGTGGCTGGCCGTGCGGTAGGGGTCGTCATCCGCAGCCATCGATTCCGTCATCGAGAGGGCGACGGACAGGTCGGAATCGCCGAGTGCGTCGAGCTTCTCGCGGGTGGATGGCCCGGTGGGGACGGCGGCGAGCGATCTCTCGGTATCTCCCCCGTGGAGCTTCAGTTGTTTCTCGGCCAACTTGCTCAGGATCGCTCGGCCTTCCTCGTCGATCGAGCCGCGCTCGACCAGGATCTCGGCCAGGGTCCGACCCTTGGCCTGTGACCAGGCCCGGAAGGCATTGAGTAGCTGTTCCTGGGCAATCAAGCCGTTTTGCAGTGCGAGCAACCCGAAGAGCAGGTCGCGCGGCGTCTCGTCACGTCGAGCCATGGGTCCGGTCCTCTTCCGGCCTCGGGTTGAGTGATCGCGGGCGCCGGGTCGGTTGAGGATAAAAGAAACGGATTACAAGATCCAATGTCTCGAAGACCGCAAAAAGGACGGGAATGTTCCATCTATCAATGGTGGTGCGGTCTTGTGATGTAATTTGACCGTCGTTCCGATGGGTCGGGCCATACCCGACGAATCCAGGGCCGATCCGTGGAGCGACCCCGCTCGATGGAGAGGGGCCATCGCCCGCCAGCGCTGCGTTGAGCGCGATCCACCCGGCGATCCAGTCGTCCCGGGAGCCAGTCGTCGATAGTGATCAGTAGGGCCAACTGAACCAGATGCTGACGAAACAGTCTCGCGGCCGTGCCTTTCCTGATCCGCGATAACACGCTTCGGTCCGACACACCGCCTTCGCTGTGGTCACATGCCCTTTCGGGGTCAGACCAGGTCGGATGTTTCCCGCATCTTGTTCGCTTCTGGGCGGCTGTCACCCTCGACCCATGCACGCTTACCCTCTGAAATTGGCGAGGGGGCCGGGTTCGGCCTCTCCAGGCGAACCACGAGCCGCCGGGTGACAGGTCCGCCGGTTGCATGCGATACTCGGAGAATCTTCACCGATCACCCGAACCCTCGACGAGCCGAGCGAACCATGTCCGATACCAAGAGCCATCCCGCGAACCGACTCGCCGGGGAGACCAGCCCGTACTTGCTCCAGCACGCCCACAACCCGGTCGACTGGTTCCCCTGGGGCCCGGAGGCGCTGGCGAAGGCGAAGGCGGAGGACAGGCCGATCTTCCTCTCGATCGGCTACTCGGCCTGCCACTGGTGCCACGTCATGGAGCGGGAGAGCTTCGAGAACCCGGACATCGCGGCGTTGATGAACGAGCGGTACGTCAACATCAAGGTCGACCGCGAGGAGCGGCCCGACCTCGATAACCTCTACATGGCGGCCGTCCAGGCGATGACCGGCCAGGGCGGCTGGCCGATGTCGGTCTTCCTCACGCCCGACCTCGAACCATTCTACGGCGGGACGTATTACCCGCCGGTCGACGCCCGGGGAATGCCCGGCTTCCCCCGGGTCCTCCTGAGCGTCGAGCGGGCCTGGAAGGAGCGGCGCGACGAGATCGTCGCCGCCGCGGCCGACATGGCCGGCCAGCTCCGGACCGCCGGGGTGATCCCGAAGTCCGAGGGGGAGCTGGACGCCAAGATCCTCGACAACGCCGTCCGGCGCCTCGGCCGGGCCTACGAGCCGATCCACGGCGGGTTCGGCAACGCCCCCAAGTTCCCGCACCCGATGGACCTCCGCGTCCTGCTCCGCCAGTACGCCCGGACCGGCGACCCGCACGCGCTCCACATGGTCACGCACACCCTCGACAAGATGGCCCGAGGGGGGATCTACGACCACCTCGGCGGCGGCTTCGCCCGCTACTCGACCGACGAGCGCTGGCTGGCCCCGCACTTCGAGAAGATGCTCTACGACAATGCCCTGCTGAGCACCGTCTACCTCGAAGCCTACCAGGTCACGCACGACCCAGAATACGCCCGCGTCGCCCGCGAGACGATGGACTACGTCCTCGGCCGGATGACCAGCCCCGAGGGGCCGTTCTACTCGACCGAGGACGCCGACTCCGAGGGCGAAGAGGGCAAATTCTACGTCTGGACCCTCGCCGAGGTCGTCGAAATCCTCGGCGCCGAGCGCGCCAAGGAATTCGCCTACGTCTACGACGTGACCGAGCACGGCAACTGGGAGCACAGGACGATCCTCAACCTCGGCAAGCCGATCGCCCAGGCCGCCAAGCTCCTCGGCCGGGACGAGCAGAGCCCTCCGCGACGACCTGGCCGCCGACCGGGCCAAACTGCTCGCCGCCCGCGAGCGGAGAATCCCGCCGGCCAAGGACACGAAGATCCTGACCTCGTGGAACGGCCTGATGCTCGCCCCGCTGGCCGAAGGGGCGCTGATCCTCGTACGACATCCGCTACGCCGAGGCCGCCATCCTCGCCGCCGAGGATCTTGCTGGCGAACGATGCGGACCGCCGACGGCCGGCTCCTGCACAGCTACAAGGACGGCCAGGCGAAGTTCAACGCCTACCTCGACGACTACGCCAACCTCATCGACGGCCTGACCCGGCTCTTCGAGACCACCGGCGAGGACCGCTGGATCGAGGCGGCGGTCGACCTGGCCCGGGTCATGATCGAGGAGTTCCACGACGCCGAGGACGGCGGCTTCTTCTACGTCGGCAAGAGCCACGAGTCCCTGATCGTCCGCCAGAAGGACGCCTACGACAACGCCACGCCCTCGGGCAACGCGATGGCCGCGACGGCGCTGGCGCGCCTGGCCGCCCTGACCGGCCGGGCCGACTTCGAGACCATCGCCCGGTCGACGCTCCAGTCCGTCCACCTCGTGATGGAAAAGGCCCCGACCGCCGCCGGCCAGAGCCTGATCGCCCTCGATTTCCTGCTCGCGCCCGCCCGAGAGTTCGCCGTCATCGCGGGCGAGGACCCCGAAGAGGTCGGCGAGGCCCTCGGCGCGATCCACGGTCGGTTCCTGCCCCACAAGGTCGTCGCCCCGTCGATGGGCGAGGCACCGAAGGAGCTGGCGAGCCTGGTCCCGCTCCTGGCGGATCGGCCGGCAAAGGACGGCCAGGTCACGACCTACATCTGCGAGAACTTCGCCTGCCAGGCGCCCGTGGTGGGCGTCGAGGCACTTCGAGAGGCGCTAGACCGGGGCTGATTGAAGCGGAGGGGCGTCGATGGCCGACACGTTCGACCGGCTGCTGGCGCTCAGGCCGCCCCGACCGTCGATCGACCCGGGCCGGGGGACAATTGTCATCGAGGCGGTTGACCCATTTCATTCCTTCAACGAGCACTCCTGCCGGGTCGAGGTCGACGGCCGTCGGTGGACCATGCTTTACGCATTCCGGACCGGGGCGATCGTGGAAGTCGACGCGGGCGAACACGAGGTCTCCGTGCAACTCGGCCGGGAGGTTCCGAGCACCCTGCCGATCCGGGTCGAGCCGGGCGGGCGGGTCGACCTGATCTGCGGCAAGAAACCGGAATGGATCGCGTTCGAGATGCGGTTCACGCGACGAATGCTCGTCCAGTATCTCGCGTGCATCGGGCTCGGGGGCATTGCGTGGCTTTCCTATCCACTCCTCCGCACGTTGGTCCTCGCGACGATGTACCAGTTGGAGTTCCAGGGCGGGTTCGCCTCGCTCTGTCATAAGCTGGTCATGATTCGGATCGCCACGGCGGGAATTGTCCTGTTCGCTTGCTACGTCCCTTCGCTCATCGTGTTGGCAATCCGATACTATCAGGAAGCCCGATGGCTCCGGGCTCAGATTGGCCCGACTTGCTTCATCGCGATCCGACCCCGTGAGGCCATCGAGTCGAATGCCCCGAACCTCGCCAGGTTGGCGAAATGGATTCGAGGATGGCGCCGCTTCAAAGGTCTTCGGCAGTCTCTTCGCCCATCCCAACCTTCTTGACACTTGACTTCCGGATCGGGAAGACGGCGCCGAGGAACAGGAGGGCACCGAGGCCCTTGGCGACGACCTGGCCACGATCGAGGCTCGAACCGTGGCCGGTCCGGCTCGGCCCGGCCAGGATGAACAATCCCCAGAGGCCGACGAGAATCCGGGCGACCGCCAGCAAGGGCCGGTATCGCCCCGGAGCTCGACGCATGCCCAGATCGGCCTCGGGGGGCTGGTACGGGTTGAGATCGGTCATCGTCGGGCCCTCCGATGATCCCGATCGGCGAGGGGGTCCTGGCCCCTGGCGACCGATCATCAGGGGGATTGTAGGCCGATCTCATGGGTGGAGTCGACCTCCGTGCGAAATCTTCGACATCCGAGGCATCGCCGACGGCGGCTTGCCTCGGCTCTCGGCCAGAGACTAAAGTAAGGGAACCGAGACGTTGGCGTGCTGACCCTCCCTCTCGCCCGAGCCGTCACGCCGATCCGCCCTGACAGGTCCGACTCGATTCGATTCGACCGCCGATGATGCCCAGGAGGGCACCTTACATGCCGCGACGGAACCTTTATGCGATCGTGATGGTCGGTGCGGTCTCCCTGCTCTGCTGGCAGGTCAGCCAGGGGGCCAAGCCCAAGGATGACGTCTCCGAGCTGTACGGCGTCTTCGTCGACGCTGTCGAGCAGGTCCAGCAGAACTACGTCCGGCCGGTCACCCGCCGGGAGCTGATGGAAAGCGCCCTCCGGGGGATGCTCTCCGACCTCGACCCCCACTCGACCTACATCAATACCTCGCAGTGGAAGTCCTTCAGGAAGCAGATCGAGGGCAAGTTCGGCGGCCTGGGGATGACCGTCGAGATCGACGAGGACTCCAAGCGGCTCAAGGTGGTCGCCCCGATGGTCGGCACCCCGGCCTACTCGGCGGGCGTCATGGCCGGGGACCTGATCCTCGACATCGACGGCGTCTCGACCGAAGGGCTGACCATCGACAAGGCGGTCGACGCCCTTCAGGGGCAGCCCGGCACCACGGTCAAGCTCAACGTCCTCCACGAGGACCCCGAGAAGGCCGAGATCCTCACCCTCACCCGCGCGATCATCGAGGTCCCCAGCGTCATGGGCGATCGGCGCAAGCCGAACGACGACTGGGAGTTCATGCTCGATAAAGAGAAGAAGATCGGCTATATCCGGATCACCAACTTTATCCAGGACACCACCGAGCACGTCAAGGACGCCCTGGATGAACTTCAAAAAGACGGGATGAAGGGCCTGATCCTCGACCTCCGCGACGACCCGGGCGGGCTCCTCAGCGCCGCGGTCGAGATCTCCGACCTCTTCGTCGAGGACGGCAAGATCGTCAGCACCCGGGGCCGGAACACCTCCGAGAAGACCTTCGAGGCCCACAAGGAGGGGACCTACACCGGGTTCCCGATGGCCGTGCTGATCAACCACAACTCGGCCTCGGCGTCCGAGATCCTCGCCGCCTGCCTCCAGGACCACGACCGCGCCGTGGTCATCGGCGAGCGCTCCTTCGGCAAGGGGTCGGTCCAGAACATCCTCGACCTCGAGGACGGTAACAGCGTCCTGAAGCTGACCGTGGCGACCTACTGGCGTCCCTCCGGCAAGAACATCCACCGGTTCAAGAACGCCAAGGACACCGACGAGTGGGGCGTCACCCCCAGCCCCGGCATGGAGGTCAAGCTCTCCCGAGACGCCTACCACGACTGGTTCATCGCCCGCCGGAACCGCGACTTCCTCTCCAGCCGCAACAAGCCGAAGGCCGAGAAGCCCAAGGCCGACGAGGCCAAGAAAGCCGAGCAGGACAAGGCCGAGAAGAAGGACAGGCCCTTCGTCGACAAGCAGCTCGACAAGGCGACTCGCGGTTTTGTCGGAGAAGATCAAGTAACGGGGAAATCCTGTAGGGGCCGCTGTGCGGCCCGTCCGCGCTCGGCTTCGAGTCCGGATAGGCCGCGAAGCGACCTCTGCATCCGGCCGGGTGGAAGGACAGGTGCAAAGCATGGCGTCGAATTCCGAGCTTGAGATGCGTTGGGTCGACGCCTGGAACGACCTCTACGACATCCTCGGCCTTCGACACGATGCTCCCTGTCAACTCCCGGACGGGTCGGTGGTGGACGTCCAGCAATGCCTCGCCTGGCTTCAAGATTCGGCCTATGAAGGTTATTTCATCCGAGTGGAATCCGGCTGGGTTGGACACCTTCGAGGTGTCCTCGCACGCCGCTGGCGGGAGGGCGACTCTTCGTTGGAGAAGGTAGTGAAGATCAAGGAAGACGACGCGGGAATTCAGGCAGAGGATCGGGTTCAAGACGCGATCCATGCGAGGGCAGGTCGCAATGCCCTCGGCCGGATGGTCGACGAGCCGTGATCCGGCCGGAGCCTTGTTCCCTGGTCTGACGAAGTTCCTCGAAGCTGAGAAACCGGCCTCCTGACTCCCGATTTGTCTCTCGGCGGAGTTTCGCTTGGGCAAGCAAGGTGTTAAAGCGATTCACAATCGGATGGCCCACGACGGAGGAAGACGGGGACTGGCTCCCGGCCCGGTTCGAACCGTCGCCTTCACGCGATGGTCCCGTGGGCCGGGTGCCTGTCCCCGTCTTCCGGACGCCGCCGGTGATGCGTCCAGAGAACGGGGACAGGCACCCGGCCCGCCTCGTTTTCGCCGGGTTCGAAGGCCGGTCAAAGGGCCGGGAGCCAGTCCCCATTCTCTTCCCGAATGGGCCCGCTGCGGCCTTTCCTCACTCGACTTGATGGAAGTTCAAGCCGCGGAGAGAGCGTCTAACCAAGATTGTGGTCATCCGCGATGTAACCGCGCGAGGGCGGCCAGTGAGCCACGATTTCACTTTCTGGCAGAGCGACGAACCCCTTGAAGATGACGAGGCGGGCGAGATATTCGCCTCGCTCATCCGGGACGGTCGGAGCGAGAGGGCCAGACCATCCGATCGGATTGCCTCAATGGCCGGGGAGATCTCGGCCTTATGGCCGGTGCCCGGACAGGGCCGTCAGGATGACTGGCCGCTGGCGGCCCCCCCCTCCGTTACCGAATGTCACATTGAGGTCTGCATCTTCCCCTCGCGCCTCTGGGATGTCTGGCCGAGGCTCGGACAGCTCGCTGAGCAGTATGAATTGATCATGTACGATCCCCAGCAGGCGCACGTTTTCTTGCCCCGCCGCCTATCTCGGAAGCGGACTCGTTTGAGGTCCAAGAAGAAGCGCCCGCCTGACACATGAGATTTGTCGCAGATCATCGCCGTGTGCCGCCCAACCTGTCGCCGCGGCGACTTGCAGAGCGGCCCCTTCATGAGCCTACGAACGAACACTGATGCTCCTCCTCGCCCTCGAAACCACCTGCGACGAGACTGGCGCGGCCGTCCTGGAAGGCTCCGCGACGGGCTCCGGGGTGCCGGTGATCCGTTCGAGCGTCGTCGCCTCGCAGATCGACCTGCATGAGCGGTTCGGCGGGGTCGTCCCCGAGATCGCCTCGCGGGAGCATGTCCGACAGATCCTGCCGGTGATCGATGAGGCCCTCAGGCGGGCCGGCGCCGGGATCGCCGAGATCGGCGCGGTCGCGGTCGCCACGAGGCCGGGGCTGGTCGGGTCACTGGTGGTCGGGCTCACAGCGGCCAAGGCGCTGGCGATGGCGCTGGGCGTCCCCTTGATCGCGGTCGACCATCTCGAAGGGCATCTTTATGCCTGTCAGCTCGCCCATCCCGACCGCGAGGTTTACCCTTGCGTGGGGCTGGTCGTCTCGGGCGGGCATACGAGCTTGTTCGCCTGCCGAGGGCCGATCGAGTCGGAACTGCTCGGGGGGACGATCGACGACGCGGCGGGCGAGGCGTTCGACAAGGTCGCCAGCCTGCTTGGCCTGGGCTATCCTGGCGGACCGGGGATCGAGCGCGCGGCGCGAGGGGAATCCGAAAGCGTTCGCGTTCCCCCGGGCGTTCCTGAAGGACGACCGGCTCGCGTTCAGCTTCTCGGGGCTCAAGACCGCCGTGCTCTACGCTCTCAAGGGGCAGGATGCGCGGGCGACCGGGCATTCGCCGCCGAAGGAGCTGGTGGCCGACCTCGCGGCAAGCTTCCAGGAGGCGGTGGTCGACGTCCTGGTCGCGAAGGCGGCCCGGGCGCTGGATCTGACCGGTTGGAGTCGTCTGGGGATCGGCGGAGGGGTGGCGGTCAACGGGCGGTTTCGCGAGCGTCTGGAGATCCTGGCGGCGGATCGAGGGATCGAGCTGTTCCTACCGCCGATCGCGCTCTGCACGGACAACGCGGCGATGGCGGGGATCGCCCTGGCGAAACTGGCCGCCGGGCAGGTGGCCGACCTCGATATCGACGTCACGCCGGGCCTGGTCCGGCCTCGACCGAAGTGACCGCGAAGGGCGCGCCGCTGGTTGTCGGATCGGTCGAGCCGTTCCGGTGCGGTCCCATGAACGAGCGAAGCTGCCGGTCGAGCCGGTGCCGGCGGTCGAGCGCACGGGCCTGGGAGTCAGGGACGCCCGGAACCGGCGCGGGGAGTCGGGTCGGATGGCTGATGGGGCGGAAGTCACGCATGGCCCGGCCTCCCATTCGGAGAGGATCGAGGACAACGGAACCGGCGGGGTCCTTCCCTATTGGTAATCTACGTCCACAATGACGGGAGTGATCGCAATTCCGAGACCAATTCGGATCGACCGACGACCATGGACAGTCTTGACGGATGGCGAGCTATCGACGGGATCGTCCTGGACGCCGTCGGGACTTTAATCAATCCGGTCCCTTCGGTGGCGAGGGCCTACGCGGCCACGGCGGCTCGCCAGGGCCTCATCGTCGAGGAGGCCGAGGTCAAGCGCCGGTTCGGCCTCCACTTCCGGAACGACGAGGTCGACGAGCAGCTCGGACCGATGGCGACCGACGAGGCGATCGAGTACCGCCGCTGGCGGCGGATCGTCGCCAACGTCCTGCCCGACCTTCCCGACCTGGACCGGGGCTTCGACGAGCTCTGGGACCACTTCGGCCGCCCCGACGCCTGGCGCTGCTTCCCCGACGTCGAGCCCGGCTTGCGGGCGCTCCGCGAGGCGGGAATCCCCGTCCGCGTTACATCGAACTTCGACGGTCGATTGCGATCCGTCGCCGCCGGCCTGCCCGAGCTGGCCGGGTTCGTCGACACCCTGGTGATCTCCTCGGAAGTCGGCTATCGCAAGCCTCATGCCGCGATCTACGCTGCCGCCTGCGCCAGCCTCGGCCTGCCGCCTGTTCGCGTCCTCAGCGTGGGAGATGACCCCGAGAACGATGTCTTCGGAGCCGAGCGCGCCGGATTGCGCGGGCGCTCCTCGATCGGGACGGGCGGAAGCCGGCGGGGATCGCCGCGTTTCCGGACCTGCTCTCGCTGGCCGAGGCGCTGGTCGAGGCGAGGGGCAATCCTTGATTGGCCCTGGCAACAGCCATCGGTGTTGAAGAAAATTTATTGAATCGCCCGGATGCGACGGCCGGAAGACACTTCACATCACTGGACCGAGCGGATGCGGAAGGAGACGGCCGAGCCCGTGGCTGGTGTGGGGCGGGGCTTCCGTGGCATTAGAGGGAGCGTCATCGCCGCGGCCCTCCTGCTGGCCTGGGACGGGGCGATGAACGGAACGTGCCTCCTGGCATGGATCTTCTGTCCGATCTGGTTTCTTGTCAGTCTCCTGAGGTTCCCGATCGAACGCCCCGGTCGGGGTCTCGCGTTGGTCAGGGTCGGAATTCCCGCCATGACGTTGGGGCTTCTTTGGGCCAACAACGACGTTCAACTCAGGGTCGCCGAGGCGAACGCTCGGCGAGTCATTGCCGCTTGCGAGGAGTATCACGCCGCTAACGGCAGGTTCCCCAAGACGCTTGATGAACTCGTGCCGCAATATTTGAGTTCCGTGCCCCGTGCGAAGTATTGTCTGGATGGCCGCTTCTATTATCACAATTTTGGAACGCCCACGCTCTATTGGAAGGTTGTTCCGCCGTATCTCCGGAAAATCTACAACTTCGAGACTCGGCGCTGGAGCTACCTCGATTAGAGGGCCAGTTTGAGTCGGGTGCGTCGAGTCCTCGAAGACTCACCACATAAATCCGGGCTGGTGCGTCTTCGAGGACTCGACGCACCCGACGGGACCGATTTCGGGAGAAAGTGTGATAACGCGGGCGCGATCGACCTGAATGTTTTGGGGACCAGGCAACTTGCCGAGCACCCTCGAACACGAAAGGTCCGCACCGATGGCCACCGAAGCCCAGATCCGCGGAATCGTGAAAATGCCAGGAAATCGACCGGCCCGAAGACCCCCGAAGGGAAAGAACGCGTGCGCCGGAACGCCCTCAAGCACGGGCTGACCGGCTCGGGCGTCGCGTTGCCCTCGGAGGACCAGGCCGAGATCACGCGCAGCTTCATCGCCCTCCAGAACGAGTTACGGCCGAGCAACGAACTGGCCGAGAAACTGGTCCGTCGCACGGCGTTCCTCTTCGTCCGGCTCGAACGCTGCGAGAAGCACGAGACCTCCGAGACCTCGAAGCGCGTCCGCCACGCCGTCGAGAAGTTCGACGACGAACGCCTTGCCGCCATGGAAGAACTCGCCGCGAAGATCGAGCGCGAGCCGGCGACGACGTCTCGCCGGCTCCAGATGACGCCCGAAGGGATCGACTGGCTGCTCGATCAGTGGGAGATCCTCCATGAGGAGCTGTTCATGAAGGGGAATCGCCTCTACTGGACCAACAACCATCGCGCCCGGTTCGAGTTGCTGCTCGGCCGGAATCCGGCCGACTGGCGATTGGGCCGGATCGCGATCCTCTCCGACGCGGTGGCCGGCTTCTTCCTCAACCTCGAAAAGGAGGACGGCGAGGGACTCGAAGGCGAAGCCCGCGCCGACTGGGCTCGCGGCGAGCTGGGTCGAATGATCGACGAGGAAATGGCCCGGCTCAAAGAAGTGAGGATCAACCTCGATCCCCACGCCATCGAGCAGGACCGCGCCGAGGCGGTCGACCGCGCTCTCTTCGACACCTCCAAGGAGGCGATCCTCGCTCGGAAGTACGAGGCGGCGACCGAACGCGCCCTTTTCCGGACCCTCAAGGAGCTTCGTCAGGTCGAGGCCGACGCGGCCCAGGGAATCAAGACGGAGATGACCGTTGACACGGAAGAAACTTACGACAATTCGGCTTTGAATGAACGAGAGGATGAGCCGGAGTCCTCGACGGCCCCTGAAACAGCCCCTCCGACCATCTTCCCACTGCTCGAACGGGTGAAGGAGGGGCCGATTTCGGTCGAGACGGCCGAAAAAGAGGTCGGCTGAGGCTCAAAACGGCTCGTCCGGAGGTTTGAGAAGCCCGATCGCGATCGGGCCGGGGGCGGTCCACGGACCTCGCGGCCCGGGAGGCTCGGGGTGAGCCATCCGGACGTGAACCGCTCCCGGATTTAGAGCCAGCGTCGACGTTTGAAGACCCTCAGCATGACCACTACCGTGGTGATGCAGATGAGCCAGAAGATCGGATAGGTCCAGCTTGATCGGTTCTCGGGGATCGGCATGTTCATGCCGTAGACCCCGGCCAGGAAGGTCAGCGGGATGAAGATCGAGCCCATGATGGTGAGCACCTTCATGATCTCGTTCATCCGGATCGAGAGCGCCGACATGTAGGTTTCGGCGAGGCCGGTCGCGAACTCGCGATAGGTCTCCACCAGGTCGATGATCTGCACGCAATTATCGTACAGGTCTCGTAAATAAGTGCGCGTGACTTCCGACATGCATTCGTGCTTCTCGCGCTGGAGGCTGTTGATCACCTCCCGCATCGGCCAGACGCAGCGCCGGACCACGAGCAGCTCGCGCTTGACGCCGTGGATCCGGCGGATCGTGTCACCGGTCGGCGTCGATGTGAGCGCCTGGTCTTCCAGCTCTTCGAGCTGTTCCGAGTAGAACTCCAGGATCGGGAAGCACTGGTCGATCAACGCATCGAGCAGCGCATAGATCAGGAAGCTCACGTCGTTTTGCCGCAGTCGCGAGCCTTTGGTCCCGATCCGCTGGCGGATCGGGTCCCAGATGTCTCCCTGGCGCTCCTGAAATGTCAGTAACGTCTTGTGTCCCAGGACGAAGCTGACCTGCTCGCTTCGCACGTGGCCTTCGACCATCTTCAGCATCCGGGCGATGATGAACAGCCGCGCCTGGTGCTCGCCGGTGTTCGGGTAATCCTCGGCCTTCGGCCGCTGTCCCACGTGAACCACGTCCTCGACGACCAGCGGATGGAGGTCGTACTTCACGGAGAACGCCCGGAGGACCTTCATGTCGGAGAGGCCATCGATGTTCATCCAGCGGACGACCGCCCACTCGGGCCGATGGCGGGCGAGGAAATCATCGACGTCGGCCACCTCCTCCACCTGGAAGCGATCCGGCGAGAAGTCGATGCAGGTGATCGTGACCGGGCCGCCGCCGCCTCGCGACGGCGTCAGCTCGTCGTGCTCGATCCCGGAGGCCGCTCCTGGATGGAGTTCAGGGAGCCTGGGGAGATGCCCGCCGTCTGTCGCCTCCTCGTCGGGAGGCGTACTGAAGCCGAGCCATTCGCGAAGGCCCTTTCCGAAGGAGACCGGGCCGGCGGATTGTTGCGGAACATCGCTCATGGATCAAATGATACCGCGAAATCCGCTGGTTTTGACCCGGTCGCTGGAGAGCCCTTGACCGCTCAAGAGCCCGCCCGGATCAGGTCCAGCGCCGGGAACAACCAACTGGCAGCTCTCTCGGCCGGGTCGAAGAGACTCTCGACGATGGCCTCGGGGTCGTCCTTCTCCGCCGTTTCGACTTCGCCCGGAGAGGCCCCGAAACCGGCCCGACGGAGCCGGTGGGCGGCCTTCCGGTTGTCGAAGGGATCGGCGGAGGTCGGGACCCACGGAACCAGGTGCGTCAAGCTCACGAAGGGTCGCGCTCCGGGGACGCGAGTCGGTCGAGTCGAGGGCGGGCGGAGGTGACGACTCGATCGATCCATCTTCGCATGCTCGGTCGGTGGATGCACGAGAAATCGTACAGACGCTCGGAGAATCCGCGGCCGCCGCGAAAGTCGTGGCTTGATCGACGGTTGGACGGATGGGCTTCCGCTCAACACTCTTGATTTCAATCGGTCGGAATGCCTACTCTTGCGGGCTGTGACCCGCGACGGACCGGCCGGAGTGCCTTCCGCCATGCCCGCCAACCTCCCACCGCAGTACATCAAGGCCGAGGAGGAGTTTCGCCGCGCGACCTCCCCGGCCGAGCGGTTGGAGAAGCTTCGCGAGCTGTTCCGACTCCTGCCCAAGCACAAGGGGACCGAGAAGCTCCAGTGCGACCTGAAGACGAAGATCAGCCGCGTCCGCGATGAGATTGAGGGCGCGAAGGGCGGCTCCGGCAAGAAAGGGGGCGTCTCGCACCGCGTCCCCAGCGACGGGGCCGGACAGCTCGTCCTGGTTGGTCCGGCCAACACCGGCAAGAGTGCCCTGCTGGCGGCCTTGACCAATGCGAAACCGGAGGTTGCCCCTTATCCGTTTACCACCCGTTCGCCCTATCCGGGCATCGCAACCTGGCAAGATGTTCGGTTCCAACTCGTCGACCTGCCGCCAGTCACGGGCGACTTCCTGGAGCCGTGGATGCCCGGCCTGGTCGGCTCCTCCGACGCAGCGCTCCTCGTGCTCGACCTGGGAGACGACGACGTGATCGACGCCGCCGAGGTGGCGCTCGGGCGGCTGGCCGATGCTCGGGTCGAGCTGGTGGGAGAGCTGCCGTTCGACTCCGAGGACGAGACGCTCCGGCACGTCAAGACGGCGGTCGTTGCCAACAAGGTGGACGCGGAGGGGGCGGCCGATCGGCTGGCGATCCTCCGCGAGTGGTCCGAGGCCCGATTTCCGATCGTCCCCGCCTCGGCGGCAAAGGGGCTCCAACTGGACTCCGTGACATCGGCGGCGTACGATCTATTAGAGGTGATGCGGGTTTACACCAAGGTTCCGGGCAAGCCACCCGATCGATCGAGCCCCTTCACGGTGCCGGTCGGGAGCACAGTCCTGGATCTCGCGCGGGAGATTCATCGCGACTTCGAGCAATCGCTCAAGTTCGCCAAGGTCTGGGGCTCGGGCACGTTCGAGGGCCAGACCGTTCGCCGCGACCATGAACTCCGGGACGGCGATGTCGTGGAGTTGCACGTCTAACCCGATTCTCTCGATCCCATGGGACCCGTCCCTCGCGGGGAGGCATCGATGCCCACGGCTCTGATCGTCGAGGACGATCCCGACCAGGCCGAGATGGCGGCCCGGTTGCTCCGCCATCAGAAGTTCGACTCGGAGATCGCCGGGACCGGCGGCGCGGGTCTGGCGAAGCTCCGATCGCTCCGGCCCGACGTCGTCCTGCTCGACCTGATGCTCCCCGACAAGACCGGCTTCGAGGTCTGCCGGGAACTCCGGGCCGACCGCGAGACGATGCTCACGCCGGTGGTCATGCTCACCGCCCTGGGTGACGACCTGAACCGCTCCAAGGGATACCGGGTCGGGGCCAACGCTTACGTTCCCAAACCCTACGGCGCCGACGAGCTGTTCCAGGCGGTCGCCGACGCCCGGGCCTGGCGCGACCGGATGGAGCAGGGCCAGATCCAGGGCGAGATCCACGTCCAGCTCAACAGCGAGGTCACGTTCCTCCAGGAGGTCAACGACTTCCTGATGAGCGTCACCCTGGCGACGCCGTTCACCCGCGAGGACATGCTCAGCCTCCGCCAGGCTTTCCTGGAGATGGGCCAGAACGCCATCGAGTGGGGCAACCGCCACCACTCCGAGAAGCTGGTCGACATCACCTACCGGATCCACTCGGATCGGATCGAAATCATCGTCAAGGACCAGGGGCAGGGGTTCGACCGTTCCAAGCTGACTCATGCCGCCTCGGCCGAGAATCCGATCGCTCATATGGGGATCCGCGAGGAGCTGGGGCTCCGCGAAGGAGGCTTCGGCCTCCTGATCACCCACGGGATGGTCGACGAGATGAGGTATAATGACACGGGCAACGAGGTCACCTTGATCAAGAGGTTCCAGGCCGGCGGGACCGACGGGAGATGAGTCGTGCCGAGGTTCCTGCTCGCATGAATGGGAAGCGACCGACACTGGTGGTGGTCGATGACGAGCCCGAAGTGCTCCAGTCGCTCCACGACCTGCTCCGCCTGGAATTCCGGATGCTGACCTTCGTCCGGGCCTCCGAGGCCCTCGATGCCCTGGAGAAGCTTGACGAGGTCCACGTCATCCTCTCGGACCAGCGGATGCCGTCGATGACCGGCGTCCAGTTCCTGGAGCGAGCCCAGCGGTCGCACCCCGACGCGACCCGCCTGCTCTTCACCGGTTTCGCCGACATCAAGGCGGTGATCGACGCGATCAACCAGGGCCACATCGCCCGCTACATCACCAAGCCCTGGGATGCCGACGAGCTGGGCGCCGTGCTCCGTCAGGCGGTCGAACAGCACGACCTGATCGTCGAGAAGAATCGGCTCCTCCGCGACCTCAAGGAGACCAACGCCCGGCTGGTCGAGGCGAACCGGCTCAAGGGGAAGTTCATCGAGGTCGCCAGCCACGAGCTGAATACACCAGTCACCGTCGTCCTGGGCCTGACCGAGCTCTGGAAGATGACGATGGGCGATCGGGCCACGGCGGCCGAACGGACCTGGGTCGATCGGATCCACAGCGCGGGGCGGCGGCTGGCCCTGACCGTCGAACGGATGCTCAAACTCCTCAAGACCGACCAGATCGCCCCCTCCATCGACTTCGAGCAGGTCGAGCTGGAGCCACTCCTCCGAGGGGCGGTCGGCGACCTCCAGCCGTTTGTCCAGGCGAGGAAGCAGGAGATCGCGATCGAGATTGGCCCGGCCCTCGGGACGGCGGAGGTTGACGCCGCCAAGGTGGCCGACGTCCTGACAAACCTGGTCGTCAACGCGATCAAGTTCACCCCCGACGGCGGGACGATCGTCGTCGAGGCCGACGCCGAGGGGGCTGACCTCGTTCGCTTCCGCGTGACCGACCAGGGTCAGGGGATCACGGCGGCCGACTGCGAGCATCTCTTCGAGCCCTTCTTCACCGGCAACGACACGATGCACCACTCCTCCGGCGAATACCAGTACGGCAAGCGAGGGATGGGACTGGGCCTCTGCCTGGTGAAGGCCTTCGTCGAGCTCCACGGCGGCTCCGTCGAGGTCGACACCGCCCCTGGACGCGGGTCCTCGTTCATCTTCACCCTGCCCCGGCACCACGCGGCCGGCAAGCCGTCGCGGGCGATCTAAATGGAGCGGTTCACGATCGAATCGTCCACGACGGAAGAGAATGGGGACAGGCTCCCGGCCCGTCCCCCGCCCATCGAACCGGGAGAAGACGAGGCGGGCCGGGTGCCTTGTCTGTTCGCGGAACACAAGCCGACAGTGTTGAAAACGACCGGAAAACGGGGACTGGCACCCGGCCCGCGTCACCGTGGGACGGAATCGGCCCTTCAACCCGGGCCGGGAGCCTGTCCCCGTTTTCCTCCATCGTGGGCCATCCGGGCGGGAATCGCTGTCGCGATCCGGGACCGCTCAGCCCGTCTCGACCGGCGGATTGCCGCCCGACTGCCTGTCCAGGTAATCGCGGAGATAGCGAGTGAAGGTCGGCAGGCCCGCCTCGTCCCAGGCCTGCTCGATCTCGACCTTGAGGCGCTTGTTCTCGTCCTGGAGGGCCATGAAGGCGCCTGCGTCGGGGGCATTGGGGTCGATGGTCAGGGCGTGGTCGTGGGTGTTGACCGAGATCAGGAACCCGTCCTTGGCGTCCCACGGCTGGATCTGCATCTTCATGTGCGGATAGCGGGCATTGCCCAGCCGAAGGGCGTAGACCGGCGACTCGTCGCCCGGCTTGCTCACACGCTCGAACGGCGGACGCTTCAGCAGTTCGGCCGGATCGAGCTCCGCCGACCAGTCGAGCCGCTTGCGAACCGCCAGCGGAGGCTCCGACCCCGGATAGGCGATTTTGAGGTAGATCTCGACCGCCTGGCGGAGCAACTCCGGACGCAGGCCCGGGAGAGGATTCGGTTCGTCGGCTCCGGGCGACACCATGACCAGCTCTCGATCCGGACCCGTCGAAGGCAATGGGCCACCGCCCGATTCCTGGGGGGGAGACCGGGGACAACTCTCCATGATAAGCCCGGTCGAACCGCCAGGCCATGCCCCTCTCGCCGAAACCAAATGGAGTAAGTCCCAGAGACGATCGGATTCCGTCGCGATTTCCGAGTGTCCTTCGAGCTGACCATTCCCCTGGAGGTTCCCCATGAGCGGCGATCGATTCTTCGCGATCAATACGGCGGAGCAGCCCTGGGAGGAACGATTTAACGAGAAGCTTGGGAAGACGATGTTTCGCAAGGAACTTCATATCGACCCGGACACCGGGGCGGAAATCCGGATGGTCCGGTACCCCGCGGGGTTCGTGAATCCCCAGCATACTCACCCGTGCGGTCACGGCCTCTTCGTCCTCGAAGGGACACTCGTGACGCACAAGGGGTCATTCGGCCCCGGCGCCTTCGTCTGGTTCCCGGAAGGAGAGGTGATGGAGCACGGCGCCACGGCCGAGGCCGACGTCACCGTCCTCTTCATCACCAACAAGCCCTTTCGGATCGACTACGTCGGTTGAGACACGGCCAGGGCCGCGAAGTTGGCTGGTAAGGAAAATGCCCGGATTGAGGAAGAAAGCCGTATCAAACCAGGGCATTCGGGGCGAATATCAAGAGAAAAGAGAGGCAAAACGCGGCTCTCACGATCGTCAACGCATTGGCTTTGTCTTGCTCGCGACAGTCCAGCGGTCCAGCGGAGAACACGTTCTTGAACGAGGGTTTGACCATGAACGACATCGAGATCGACGCGACCGACGGCCTGTATCGGCCTCCTACCCGGACGCCTTTCAAGATGAATCGATTCGTCGTGGCCTTCGTTGCCGTCCTGGGAACCTGCTGGCTCGGCCTGTCCAGCCATTCGACACGATCCGCCACCTGTGCCGTTTGCCGGATGGATCGGGTCGATCACAAGCTTTTCGGTTTGAATTGGGCCGACCAGGAAGAGACGGAATGCAGCCGCTGGTATCGGGAGAACGTCGAGCCGGCCCACGACCATCTCTGGGTGCGTGGCGGGTACTGCCGACGGTTCGGCATCCCCGGTATTTACGGCGGTTATGCATGCTCCATCGGTAGCCCGATCTATTACTTCTCCCGATCCACCCAGATGGAAATCTACCGGCATTTCGAAAATCGACTTGAGGCAAAGCAGATCTTCGTCGATGCGGGACGGTTGGATGGCGGGGGTTATGGAAAGTTGCAGGTGCTGACGGAATGGGTTGGCGAGGGCTATCCGGGACCCTGGAACGAATGGTGGGAATCGCATCGAGTCAACATTGAGAGATGAGGTCCGATCCAATGGAGTAGGGAACGCTCCGCGTCCCGTCTTCCGATCGGCCACGTCGGGCGCCATGGGACGCGGAGCGTCCCCTACGAAATCCGGGATCGCGTGATTCAGTCGATAAATCGTTTTAAAATAACGACTTAAGTAGAAATTGGCTTTGTCTTGGAAACGTCCGGGGCTGGTTCGCCCGATCGGGGCAACCGATTCCGGGCCGTCCGCTGGAGTCGGGCCGGCCGTTCGGGTAGAACCGATGAGTCCAGCCGATCGTCCCGCACCACCCAGGACGCCCGCCATGAGCCTTGCCCTTCGAGCCGCCTGCGTCGGACTGCTCGGCCTGATCCTCCCGGCCTCGGCCGCGAGGGCCGATGGGCCGAAGGCCCCGGGGATCGAGCCGGAGGCGAAGGCCAGGCTCGACGCCCTGATCGCCGCCTACCGGGCGATCCCGAGCTACGCCGACCACGGCGAGGTCAAGCTGGTCGTGAAGGTGGGGGATCGCGAGTTGAAGCAGGCTCACAAGGCGAGTATCGCCTTCGCCCGGCCGAACAAGCTGGATGTCCAGACCGACCTCGTCCGGCTCGTCAGCGACGGCGTGAACCTCACGGAGGTGGTCGCCCCGCTCAAGAAGTACCAGGTCACGCCCGCACCAAAGCCGTTCGCCGAGTCGATGCTCCGGGGCGGCCCGCTCGGGGCGATCGAGTTCGGCGGCCTGGCGGGAATCCCGCTGGTTCACGTCCTGAACCTGGTCATCGGCGACGAGCCCGAGCGCCTGATCTTCGACTTCACCCCGAAGGTCCTCGCCGAGGGGGACCAGGTTGTCGACGGCGTCTCGTACAAGGTCCTCCGGCTCGACGAGTCGGACAACTTCGACTGGCGGTTCCTGATCGATCCGAAGACCGGGCTCCTGACGTTCGTCGACCTGGTTGTCGAGGGGGACGCCACGAAGTCGTCGATCGCCGGGGGCGACACCCACGTCGAGTCGCTCCGCTGGTCCGCCGGCGCCATCACGACCGATCCCCACGCAGCGGATGCCTTTACGTTCAAGGCCCCAGAGGGGTATTCAAAGGTCGCCAAGCTCGAAGGGGCGATCGCGGCGGGCGCCGAGGCGAAGGCCAAGGCCCCGTCGAACCCCTTGATCGGCAAGGCCGCGCCCGACTTCACGCTCGACGTCCTCGACGCTCCCGGCAAGTTCCGCAAGGTGACCCGGGCCGACCTCGCCGGCAAGGTCGTCCTGATCGACTTCTGGGCGACCTGGTGCGGCCCGTGCCTCCAGGAGATGCCCGATATCCAGATCCTGATCGACTCCTACGCCAAGGCCAAGAAGGACGTGGTCGTCGTGGCCCTGAGTATCGACCAGGTCGAGACCGGCGACCTGAAAGAGGCCCGTGAGACGGTCGAGGCGACCCTCAAGAAGATGAAGCTCTCGATCGCGGCCGAGGGCAACCCGGTCGGGATGATCGCGCTCGACCCGCTCGGCAAGCTGGCCGAGCTTTACGGGGTCAAGGCGATCCCGTTCGTGGCCCTGATGGACGGCAAGGGCCTGATCCGCACCGTGCACGTCGGGGTGACCTCGCGCGAGACCCTCGCCGAGGAGATCGATGCCCTCCTGGCCGGCAAGCCGCTGGTCGAGGAGAAATAATCGCCGATCAGGGAAGCTTCGAAAGCTTCCAGCCCTTCGGATCGACCTCGATCGCGTCGTGGCCGAGGTACTGGTCGTAGGTCCGCTCCATCTCCTCGACCGAGTCGAAGTAGCCGACGAGGAAGGCCTGCGCCGAAGCTCTGGCCCGCCTTGATCGACCGGCCGCCGATCTCCTCGATCAGGCAGACGTAACCTCGTTGGTGACACCAGGCCTCGGAAACCGACGCCGGGTCGAGCGTCATCCCGGCCAGCCACGGGCCGGCCTGGCCGATCTTCGGGTCGCGGAGGTGATAGGCCCGGATGAACCGCTTCGGAAGGTCGCCCTCCTTCCGGACGTAGAGGAACTTCTCGTCGGGGGCGAAGTCGGCTAGGAACTCGCGAGGCCGGGATCTTCCCGAGGTAGCTCAGGTAAACCTCGCTGAACGTGTCGCCCTTCTGATGGATGATGTGCCCCGGCATGTCGAGCCGGAGGAACGGCGCGTCGCCGTCGTTGGCGACCGTGACCCGGTCCGCCGAGAGGAAATACCGCTTCCCGGCCGGGAAAACGAGCGTCTGTTCCCACTGCGACCCCGCGACCTTCCCCGGCGCGGCGAGCCGGTAGGTGAAGTCCTGCTTGACGGCGACGAAGTCCTTGCCGGCGATCACCTTCGGCGAGAGCCGGCCTGGCCTTTGTGCAGATCTGCGGCCCTTCGATCGACCGCTTGGCCCGCTTGCCGTGGTAGAGGTTATTGAAGAGGTAAGGGAGGTCGCCGGGGAGCTGGTCGCGATAGGCCTCGTCGCTAGCCGGCCTCCATGATCCAGTTGACGATGTCGAGCCCGTAGCCGAGGTCGCGCGAGCCGGTGGCTCGGTCGAGCAGCGACTTTGCCTCGACCCCGCTCACGTATCCCGTCTTGCGGATCGAGGCTTCGAGGCTCGGGCCGACGATCCGGATGCGCTGATCGTCCTCGGTGACGACAGAACGGGGCGTCCTCGGCGCCGAAGGAGAGCCGAAGCGGCCAGGACCAGCAGGCCGATCATCTCAAGGCCTCACTGGCGGGGATGCCGGGGTCGATGACCATCTCATCGATCCCCTCTTCGACCAGGGTTTCGGCGTCCTTCGCGATCGTCCGGACCTGGCGGAGGTTGGCGAGGTAGACGCAGGCGCTGACGATCGCCGCTGCCGTACATCAGGATCCGGAAGGCCATCATCGCGATGGCCCCGTCCTTGTGGTGGACCATCCCGAAGAGCTGGCCGCTGATCCCCTCGGACAGTCCGAGCGCCCCGAACGGCAAAGGGACGGCCGTGGTGAACAGAGCCAGCGGGACCATCAGGTAATGCTGGGCCAGGGTCGGCAAGGTCGGGAAAAGAGCCATGCTGGCCGAGTAGAACGCCAGCACGAACAGCGCGTGGACGAACGTGGCGACGCCCAGCATGGCGATGACCAGCCCGATCCGCTCGCGATAGGCCAGGCCGATCCCTTCCAGCTCGCGGACGATCGTCTCCAGCTTCTTCCGGCCGGCGACCAGGCGGTTGAGCGGTCGGTAGAGGCCCGGCGAGAAGACCACCGCCAGGCCGATCAGCCCGGCGGCGAGGGCCCCCCAGACCAGGCCGATCAGGAGCCGGACCTGGGCATCGGCCGAGGGCCAGGAGATCGCGCCGGCGACGCTCGCCAGCAGGAACAACCCGAGCAGGCCCAGAATCCGGTCGAGGACCATCGAGGCGACCGCCTGCGGCTTCTTGTCCGGCTGCATCCGGCAGAGGTAGGCCGCCTTGATCACGTCGCCGCCGACGGCGCCGGGGATCACCAGGTTGAAGATGTTGCCGATGAACCCGAGCCGGACCGCGTCCCGGAACGAGAAATCCAGCCCCTGAGCCTGGACGAGCTGGTGCCAGCGGGCGAACGTGATCATCAGGGCGGATCAGGTAGATCGACGAACCCCAGCCCGAAGAACCGGTAGTTGACCGGGTTCTCGAAGACGTGGCCGATCTCGACGCGATTCTGGTAGATCACCAGCCCGAGCAGGCCGAACGCCACGAGCACGAGCAGCCAGGTTGACCAGCAGGGCTCGCCTCGGGGATTTGGAGGATGACATCGAAAAGCTCGCCTCGGTGAGGGTCCGCGGACATCGGGGCCGGTCCTGACCGGGACGATAATCGATGCATTCGGGGCCGGTCGGAGCGTCAAATCGGTCAGAGCGTCCCCTTGGTCGAGGGGACGCCCTGCCCTCGCGGGTCGCGCTCGGCAGGCGTCCCGGAGCGTCCGTGGCGAGCCCCTTGAAGATCGCCTCGCTGATGTGGTGGGTGTTCCGGCCGTAGTGGAGGAGGACGTGAAGGTTCATCCGGCCATTGACGGCCACGGCCTGCCAGAAGTCGGCCACCAGCTCGCTGTCGAAGTCGCCGATCTTCGGCGCTCGGCATCGGCGCGTGCCAGGCCCAGTACGGCCGGCCGCCCAGGTCCACGGCGCAGGTCACCAGGGTTTCATCCATCGGCAGGATGATATGCCCGTACCGGCGAATCCCCGCCTTGTCCCCCAGCGCCCGGTCGATCGCCTGGCCCAGGCAGATCCCGATGTCCTCGGTCGAGTGGTGGGCATCAACGTGCAGATCGCCCCGGCATTCGACGTTCAGATCCATCAGCGAATGCCGGGCGAAGAGCTCGAGCATGTGGTCGAGGAACCCCACGCCCGTGGCGACCTCCGAACGGCCCGAGCCGTCAACATCGAGGCGCAGGCGGATATCGGTCTCTCGGGTCTTCCGGGCAATCTCGGCAACTCGTGGCTCGGCCAAGGCTTCGTGCTCCTCGGTGGTGTCAGGGCATCATAGCAACCCGGCTCACCACTTGTCGATCGGCCCCGAAGGGACGGGCACCTTCGGCTCGAAGTGGCCAGGGATCGGCGAGGCCGGGCCGGTCGCCCGGATCTCGGCGACCGTGGCGTCGAACAGGTTGACGCTCGACAGGTTGATCAGGCGGTGGTACAGCTCCTTCCGGGTCGGATGGCGTGGCTGTACCACTTGATGACCTTGCGGAACTGGAGGCAGGCGTGCCGCTCCCCCCGGCGGTCTGACCAGCCGGTGGAAGTGGGCGACCATCGTGTCGACCCGCTCCTCGAACGAGGGCTCGGGGCCGGGATGGCCGTGCTCGGCCCAGTGGGCCAGTTGGCGGAACAGAAACGGGTTGGACAGCGCCCCCCGGCCGATCGAGATCGCGGCGCATCCGGTCTCGCGGAACATCGTCTCGGCGTCGGCGAGGGTCCGGATGTCGCCGTTGCCGACCACGGGGATCGATTCGACGGCCTCGACCACCGCGCGGATTCCGTCGCGGTTCACGTCTCCCTTGAACCCCTGCTCGCGGGTCCGGCCGTGGACGATCACCGCCGCGGCGCCGACGTTCTCGAACGACCGGGCCAGGCTCGGGGCCGAGAGCGTCTCGTCGTCCCACCCCAGCCGCATCTTGACCGTCACCGGCACGTCGACCGCCTCGACCACCGCCGCCACCAGGGCCGTCGCCGCGTCGGCCTGGCACATCAAGGCCGACCCTCCCCCGGTCCTGACCACCTTGTTGACCGGACACCCCATGTTGATGTTGACCACCGAGGCCCCATGATCGACCACCCACCGAGCCGCCCGGCGCATCTCGTCGATCACGTGGCCGTAGATCTGCATCGCCAGCGGCCGGTCCTCGGCGCAGGTCTCGGCCAGCTCGAACGTCCGGGGCCGCTTTTCGAGGATCGCGCGGGCGTTGATCAGGTCGGTCGTCGCCAGCCCGAGCCCGCCCCGCTCGCGGATCGTCAAGCGGTACGCCAGGCTGGTATAGCCCGCCAGGGGGGCCAGGAAGAACCGCGAAGGGATCGGCACCCGGCCGATGGTCAAGGGCTCGCGGAGGATCGGAGGCGGTGCGCATGCAGGACTCAGGGACTCGGGACTCAACATGGGTAGGGTAGGGCTCGCCCTGCCGCCGCGGCACGGGTCGGCGGCAGGGCAAGCCCTACCCTACAGGAGATCTCCACGGTCATGTGGAGACCGCTCCAGCCTACTCGATCACACCGGGACCCGGATAGATTGAGTCCGGAGTCCTCAGTCCTTCAGTCCTGAGTCCAGACTGTGATCAACGACGAATTTCGAGTGCTGACGACCGAAGCAGGCCGGGCCTTGCTGGCCGAGGTCTCCGCGATCGCTCGCGCCGGGGCCGGCCGACCTGACTCGCTGGCGGAAGCTCGGCCCCGGCCGAGTGGGTCGCGGCGGCGCTCCGACTTGTCGAGGGGCGGCGGAAGGGGGCGGCGAAGTTCGATCGGGCCGACCAGATGTGGCTCGACCCGGTCGGCGTCGAGCAGGCGACGGCCGAGTCCGTCGCCCGGCACAAGGCCCAGCGGTTCGGTGAGGGGGAGACTGGTCGTCGACCTTTGCTCCGGGATCGGCGGCGATGCTCTGGCCCTGGCCCGGTCGAACGAGGTGATCGCCGTCGACCGGGATGCCGGGATGGGCCGGCGAGCCTTGTGGAATGCCGGGGTTTACGAGGTCGCCGATCGCGTGCTGGCCGTCCAGGCTCGGGCCGAGTCGTTCGCGATCCCGGCTGGGGCGAGGGTCCACGTCGACCCGGATCGCCGGGCCTCGGGACCGAAACGAGCCCGGTCGGTGGGCGATTACGTCCCTGGGACTCGAAAGCTTGCTCCGGATCGTCTCGACCTCGCGAGGAGGCGCGATCAAGCTCGGGCCGGCGAGCGACTTCGAGGCGCACTTCGGCGGCTCGGGCTTCGAGGTCGAGGTCGTCAGCCTCGGCGGCGAGTGCAAGGAGGCTACCGTCTGGTTCGGCGACCTGGCGGACTCGGGGATCAGTCGCCGGGCGACCTGCTTGCCGGCCGAGGCGACCTGGACCGACCGGGATGGCCCGATCGGGGAGACTCATGCCACGGCTCCGCTCGGCCCCTGGGCGTTCGACCCCGACCCGGCCCTGGTTCGATCGGGTCTGCTCGACGGGTTCGCCGCGGCCCATGGGCTGGCGAGGATCGTCGCCGGGGTGGACCTGCTCACCGGCCCGGGGCTCGTCGAGTCGCCGTTCCTGGCGGCGTTCGAGGTCGTTGAGGTCTTCCCGCTCGACCTGAAGGTGCTCCGCCGCGAGGTGGCGTCGAGGGGACTCGGACCGCTGGAGATCAAGACGAGGGGGCTCGACGCGACCCCGGAATCGTACCGGGCGAAGCTCCGCCCCGAGGGGTCCGAACCCGGCGACCTGGCTCCTGATCGCCGGACGGTCTGGTCCCTCCCGGGCGATCCTGGCCCGTCGGCATCGGCCCCGAGTGTCGAAATGACGGGTGCGCGATTTCGCGAATTCGGCGGCGTGGTCTCGAATCCCGCGCCGGCTCGCGGTAGGCTGGCCTCGCTCGAGGGCCAGATCCCAGGCTCCTTTTCGGAGGTGAGACGCACCATGACGACGATCACGATCCGTCGAGGCTCGCTGGCCCTGGCCCTGCTGCTGGTCGGGCTGATCGGGCCCGACCAGTTCGGCCAAGACCACGCTTCGCTGGAAGTTCAAGCCCGGCGACGTGATGCATTACTCGATGGACCAGACCACGGTCTCAACCGGCGAGGACCCCGGCGGCAAGGAGATGAAGCAGACCTTCGGCCTGATCATGGACATGACCTGGACGGTCAAGTAGGTTGACGCCTCGGGCGTGGCGTCCTTGACCCAGACGATCGACCGGATCCGGACCTCAGCCGCCTCGCCGTTCGGCAAGTTCTCGTTCGACTCGAAGGAGGCGGGCGACTACGGGAGCGTCGCCGGGCCGCTCTTCAAGATGCTCGTCGGGGCCGAGTTCACCTCGAAGATGACCCCGACTGGTGAGGTCACCGAGATCAAGCTCTCCGAGAAACTACTGGCGACCCTCCGGGGGGACAACGAGCCGGCCGGAGCCCAGGGCCAGTTCTCCGAGGCCGGGCTGAAGAACATGCTCGCCCAGATGGTCATCCCGCTGCCCGAGGCGGCCGTCGACGCCGGGCGAGTCGTGGAACCGAAAGATGGCCATCCCCTCCGGTCCCGACGGCCAGACCCGCCAGATCGAGCAAACCTTCACCTACAAGGGCCCCGACCCGGCGGCCGGTGGAGCTGGAGGCGATCGACTTCGCCACCAAGTTCGAGCCCCTCAAGCCCGACCCCGCCGTCCCGGTGACCCTCAAGAAGGAGACAGCCACCGGCCGTTACGACTTCGATAACGACGCCGGCCGGATCGCCCGATCGAACGTCGTCGAAGAGGTTGAGGTCTCGATCTCGCTCCAGGGGAAGGAGGTCCCGCAGAAGGTCGACACGACGCGGGTCCTGACCCTCTCGAAAGATAAGGCTCCGTAAGATTTAGGACAAACCTCCGACGTTCGTCATCGCGGTGACGGGAGAAATTGCCACCGAACTTTCCAGGTGGTTACTTGAAAAAGTTGTCGCGACCCCGCATGCTGAGTCGGTTCGAGCGACCCGGCGACCCCGCCGCGGCCTCGATCGGGGACCGCGCCCGTACGTCGCGGCCCCTGGACTGACGAGAATTCACCACGGAGATAGTCGATGCGTTCGTTCCTGCTCGCCTCCGCCGCCCTCTGCCTGACCTGGGGCCTCTCGGGCTGCGACACCCCGACCGACACCAAGCCCGTGACCCCGCCCCCGGTCGTCGAGACCAAGCCCGCCGAGGCCCCCAAGGAAGGTAAGATGGAGCCGACCCCGGCCCCGACCCCGGCTCCGACCCCGACCCCGGAACCCGAGAAGCCCGCCGAAACCCCCAAGTAAGCCGAGCTTTGCCGATCGCCGTCCGGCGCCCGAGCGCCGGGCGGGGGCGTTCCTCGCCGATTCACGGTCCGGCCGACAGCCCGTGTTTCTTCAGCTTGCTGAAGAACGTGCTCCGGGGCATCCCGAGCAACCGGGCCGCCTCGCTCTTGTTCCCTCGCGCCTCGTCCAGGGCGTCAAGCAACCGATGTCGCTCGAACGCGATCGCTTCGGGGTCCCACTCGGGCCCGTCGAGCGTTGCGATCTCCGCTCGCTTGGTCTCGGCCACCGATTCGCCCTTCGAAGAGGCGACGTGGGAGGGATTCGGTCGGGCCCTCGATCGACCGGTCGAGGGGGAGACCGTCCGGGTTCGCCGACGGCCCGGCTGGCGGACCTCGACCGGCAGGTCATCCAGGGTCAGCGCGGGCCCATCGCAGAGTACCACCGCCCTCTCGATCACATTCTCCAGCTCCCGGATGTTCCCCGGCCAGTCGTAGGCGATCAGGGCCTCGACCGCCTCATCGTCGATGTGACCGACCGCCCGGCCGATCCGCTCGGCGTGACGGCCGAGGAAATGCACGGCCAGCTCGAAGATGTCTTCCTTGCGCTCGACCAGCGAAGGGGTCCGGATCGGGATCACGTTGAGCCGGTAAAACAGGTCTTCGCGGAACTTGCCTTGCCGGATCAGGCCTTCCAGATCCTGGTGGGTCGCGGCGATGATCCGGACGTCCACGGCGATCGTCTGCGAGCTGCCCACCCGCTCGAAGGCCATCTCCTGAAGGACGCGGAGCAGCTTGGTCTGGACCTCCAGGTTGATGTCGCCGATCTCGTCAAGGAACAGCGTGCCGCCGTCGGCCTGCTCAAATCGGCCGACCCGATCTCGCGAGGCGTCGGTGAACGCTCCCTTGACGTGGCCGAAGAGTTCACTTTCAAGGAGCCCTTGAGAGAGCGCCGCGCAGTGGACCTGGACGAACGGCCGGTCGGCCCGGGGGCCGGCGGCATGGATCGCCTGGGCCAGTAATTCCTTGCCGGTCCCGCTCTCGCCCCGGATCAACACGGCCGAGTTGCTCGCCGCGACTTTGCGAGCCACGTCCAGCATCCGCCGGACCGCCTGGCTCGACCCGCGGATCTCCTCGAAGACCTCGGGGTCGACGCTTGGCCCGAGCTCGATCCGCCCGGCCCCCTTGCAACGCTCGGTGAGCTGATCCTGCAAGAGCAAGATCCGCCTTTGCTGCTCGGCGATCTTATCGACCTTGTCGCGAAGCTCCAGGTTGAGCTTTTCCAGGGTCTGCTGGATGCTTGCTGAGTGGAGCGCGAGCATGGCGACCGAGCCGAGAGCGCCGAGGAACGCGACCTCCTCGTCCTCGTAAGGTAGGCCGTTCCGCTTCGGTCCCAGGACCATCAGGCCCACCTGGACGCCGTCCGCCTCCAGCGACTTCGCAATCTCGCCGCCGAGGGCGATCATGGTGTCGGCGGCGGGGTCGGGCCCGTGCGAGAGCGCCATGGAATGAGGCGCCCGGACGGTGGACTCGCTCCGGAGCCGGTCCACCAGCGGGTTGTCGGACGAGAGAAACTGTTCGTCGGGCTCGGGACCGTGCCAGGCCGCCAGCTTGAGCGGCCCTCGAGAGGTGTCGGCCAGGTAGATCGCCCCCCACTCCAGCCGGAGGATCTCCGCCGCCGCCTCAAGGAGCCGCTGCCCCAGCGTCTCCCCGGTCGACCAGCTTGCCGACCGCCAGGTTCATCTTCTGCATGGCCTGGTCGAACTTGTACTTCTCGCGGTAGAACCGCCGGTCGATCGCCCGTTGGAACCGCTCACGAGTCGCGCCCGCGAGGACCAGGATCGCGATGACCACCCCCCACGTGACCACCGCGCCCCTCGAAGCGTGGTCGGTCAGCAATCGCTCGCCGATCAGGAGCGAGGTCCCGACCAGCACACCTGAATAGAGCAAGCTCGCCCCCAGGCTCACCAGCACATACATCTTGCTCCGGTTATAGATCTCCTCGACCTGCATCAGCCGGTAGCGTGTGATGCTCAGGGCGTAAGCCGTCGAGTAGAGCAGCGAGACGACGTACATCGGCCAGGCCGCGCTGGAGAGCCCCAACCGGGCCGGCTCCCACCAGGCGCTCCAGAGCAGGTAGCCGATCGGCGGGATCGCCAGCCACGACGCGACAAGAATCCAGTAGGTCTGGTTCCGCTCCGCCCGGTTCACCGCCGACCGATAGCTCGCGATCAGACAGAGGATGCAGAGTCCGAAGACGGCGAGCGAGAGGCCGATGTAAACACAGGCCAGGACCTTGATCCACCAGAGTAGCGACTGGATCGCGGCCTCGGCCTCCGGGCCGGCCTGCCCCCGAAGCTGGCCACCCCCATACATGCACGACCAGATCGCGATGATGAAGGCGACCGGTACCACATAAAGGGCCGCGATGACCGCCCGTCGATGCCCCGAGAAGATCGGGTTGATCCGGGGGAAAACCAGGTAAAAGTGCAAACTCAGGATCGGCACGAAGACCGCGAATGCCGCGAACAAGTAGATCAGGACCGGCTCGATGACGATCTCGGTCCAGTGGTACCCCCCCATGTAGGCGCCGACGGTCACGATGCAGAGCAGGAAGAACATCCGGGCCGACTCGTCCTCGGGGCGTTTCCAGTAGACGCGGGTCGCCACGGCGAAGACGGCCATCTCCTGAAACAGCCAGAGCAGCGAGGAGAGGTAGGAAAGGAACGGACGATGACGAACCGTCGCCACGGCCCGATGGATGGTCCCGTCGAATCGGGAAAGCCACTCGACGTCGACCGATTGCCCCACCCGACCGCGGATCGACCGGGTCGCGTCGACATACGCCGGGTAATGAGTGATCGACCGATCGCCGATCCGGACGAGCCGGTCCCCGGCCACAGGCCGATCCGGCTGCCACGCGAACTCCGGCGGAACCTCCTCCTTGAGCTCGATCCCCAGCACGCAGCTCAACCCGATGTCCCCCGACCAGGCGACGATCGCCAGCGACCAGGCCGAGTAGACGATCGGGAGCGAGACCAAGGTCGCCAGCAACAACGACCGTACTCCACCCCAGTAAGTCGGCGGGGTATTTCCGGTCGGAAGGGAGTTAGGGAAAATCGGTCCTCGACGGAATTCGGGGGACTTATAGGAGGTCGGATAATCCATGATGTCAGTCCCTGGCGGTCTCCACTCAGTTGCAGCGCCGAAGAGCTAACGTACTGTAGCGAATCGGCGCCGAAATCGCCATGACACGTTCGGCGTTCGGCGCCGAACCGTGCGATGACACCTCCCAGGCTTCCTTTCCCGCAACTCCTTTCCGTTTTCGACATTATTCACAAACAGCCTAGATTCACAAAGCGAATTGAGTATCGCAATTTCATACACTACAAAAACTTAGGGCAGTTCATTGGGAGAAACTCAGGTGATGGCACTCCTGTCGTTCCGCGTTTCGGCGCCGAAGTGAAGCGAACAGGTTGTGCATATTGTTAGTTTGGGCGAACTCGACCATCGGCGCCGATCCGCTGACCCGCTTGTCTTATGGATTTTCTCCTTGGGTACGGAACATGCCAGGATCATTGGCGACGAATGGCCGAGCATCCGGGGACGTTCAACGAGAAGATTCGGCGAGCGAGGAGGGTCCATGCGGATCGCCGCGAGAAGACGCGCTGATTGGTTGATGTCGGATTACCTGTTCGAGGGACATCGGCGCCAGGTCTGCCTGGATGGGGCTCGCCTGGAAGTGGTGGAGATGGGCCGGGGAGAGCCGATCGTCCTGGTTCCCGGACTGGCCGGCGGCTGGAAGTTACTAACCCCCCTGGCCCGTTCGCTGGCCAGGCGGAACCGGGTGATCCTTTACGGATTCCGCGACGAGGCCGACCCCTTGACCAGCCGCCCGGCCCGGCAGATCAGTGACCATGCCCGCGATCTGGCTGGATTGGTCGAAGCGATGGGACTGGAACGGCCGACGATCTTTGGTGTCTCGTTCGGAGGGGCGGTCGCCCTGGAATACGCCGTGGACGAGCCTCACCGCGTTGGCCGGCTGATCCTCTCCGGAGTCGAGGCCCGATTTCGCGTGACCCTTGCCTCGACGATCGCCCGGCGCGTCCTCGAACGGTTCCCACTCCCGGCCGACAACCCGTTCGTCAACCAGTTCTTCAACCTCTTCCACGGCGGCAAGCCTGAGCCCGGCCCGCTTCCCCGGTTCGTGGTCGAGCGCTGCTGGGAGACCGACCAGGGGGTGATGGGCCGCCGACTGGCGATGCTGGAAGGGTTCGACGTCTCCGATCGCCTCTGGCGGGTTGAGGCCCCGACTCTCGTCCTGGGCGGAAGCCGGGACGTCGTCGTCCCGACCGCCCGCCAGAAAGCCCTCGCCTCCTCGATCGCCGGCGCCCGCTTCGAGTCGATCGAAGGGGCCGGGCACGTCGGCTTCCTGACTCACTCCGCCGAAGTCGCCCGCCACGTCGAGCAACTCTGCCGGGGCGGACGGCCCTCCTTGGCCTGATCCGAAGTCGAGGACGGGCGATGGTGACGGGAACTCATCGCCCATCCTGAACCGACCGGCCTTCAGCGGCGTTTGCTGAATCGGATCAGCGAAATCCCACCTGCACCGTGCTGTTCTCGGGCACGAAGCTGGCCACTGACGAGCAGGCCGTCCCCTGGCCATCCTCCGGCCAGTCGTTGAATCGGTCGAGCCAGATTCCGCGGCATCCAGTGGAGTTGAGAACGACCGCGACCGATGATGTCTTTTTGAGGAGTACCCCGGAGAAGTGCCCCGAAAGACTCATCGGAGATCTTTTGGATGCCTGACCAAGGAGCCAGGTTGACCATGAACCGCGAGGCTCAGACGAGCTTCGATCGGCGTTGAGCCACTCGAAGGGCGCCTTGCGCTCTCGACTGTTCACGCCATGGTCGTACCGGTCTCAACCGCCCTGCTGCATGGGCTCAGCGACCTGGACCTCCAGGGCTCCGCTCACGGTTCTCCTTCGACCGTCGTCGGGAACCCGGACGTCGGCACGACCGTCAAGCTTCAGGGAAATGGCCTGATCCCGGGGCTGGGTTCGGTGAAAGTCTCCGGATCGCTTCACGGCACCGGCTTCATCGCGAACAGCCACGTGGAAGGCTCCCTCAAGCTTTCTAACAACAAGGGGAGCATCACGTTACAGCTCCAGAGCCCCGTCGTCGGAGGCTTCACGGCGCCAGCCTCGGGTACCTATACCTTCTCGATCCAGCAGGGCACCGGCGCCTACGCCCGCCACATCGGCAACGGGACGATCGGGCTGGTCCTCGGGTCCAGGTCGTTCACTCTGAATTTCCACGGCAAGCCGAACGTGTATTGACCCGTCGATCGACGGGCGGAGGATTCGGAACTCCCCTGGTTCGCGCATAATGGACGGGCGACATCCGAACCCGGGTCGCCCCGCCGCCGTCTGGTGGGAGACCGCCCGACGGAGGACTCCCCTTGCTCCTGACGATCACGACAACCGCCACCGAGGCGACCGACCTCGGCTATTTGCTCCAGAAGCACCCGGACCGGCTCCACGAGCGCGATCTCGGCTTCGGCAAGGCCCGCGTCTTCTATCCGGAAGCCAGCCCCGATCGCTGCTCGGCGGCGCTGGCGATCGAGGTCGATGCCGTGGGACTCGCCCGAGGATCTTTGCGTGACGAAGGTTACGTCACCGATCGGCCTTACGTCGCCGGCAGTTTGCTGAGCGTCGCACTGGGGCGGACGCTGGGCTCGGCACTGGCGGGTCGGGCGAAGGAGAAGGCGGAGCGGGTCGAGGAGGCGATGCCGCTGGAGGCCACGCTCTCGGCCGTGCATTGCCCGGGAGGCGAGGGGGTTGTCCGCAAGGCGTTCGAGCCGCTCGGGTATGACGTCGAGCTGCGCTGGCATCCGCTCGACGAACGCTTCCCGGAGTGGGGCGGGCCCGCGGTCGCGACGGTGACGTTGCGAGGCAAGACGTCGGTCCGCGACCTGCTCCGGCACATCTTCATCCTGGCGCCGGTGGTCGACGGCTCGAAGCATTACTTCGTCGGGGTCGACGAGGTCGCCAAGCTGATCCGCCACGGCGAAGGGTGGCTGGCCGAGCACCCGCACCGAGACTGGGTGGTCCATCGTTACCTCCGCTACAAGATGGCCCTGGCCCGCCAGGCGCTCTCGCTCCTGGTTGTCGCCGACGCCGAGGCCGACGAGGTGGCCGAGGCCGAGGAAGACGTCCTCGAAAAGCCAGTCCGGCTCAACGATCAACGGCTCTCGGCTGTCCTGGAGGCCTTGAGCGACCCCAAGACCGAGATTGCGTCGGTGGCCGACCTGGGTTGCGGCGAGGGAAAGCTCGTCGCCGAGATGGCCCGCGACCCGAGGTTCGAGCGGGTCCTTGGGCTGGACGTCTCGTCGCAGGCGCTCGATCGGGCCCAGACCCGGCTCGACCGCCTCCGCCTGCCGATCCAGCGTCGAGAACGGATCGCGCTGGCGCTGGGGTCGCTCGTCTATCGTGACGACCGGCTCCAGGGGTTCGACGCGGCGACCCTGGTGGAGGTGATCGAGCACCTCGACCCGAACCGGCTGCCCGCGCTCGAGTCGGCGATCTTCGGCCATGCCCGACCGGGACGGGTGATCGTGACGACGCCCAACGCCGAGTACAACCCGACCTGGGAATCGCTCCCCGCCGGCAAGTTCCGCCACCGCGACCACCGCTTCGAGTGGACCCGGGCCGAATTCGAAAGCTGGGGCCGCCGGGTCGCGGCCCGCCATCGCTACCGGGTCCGGTTCGAGCCGATCGGGCCGGTCGACCCGACTCTCGGCTCGCCGACGCAGATGGCTTTGTTCGACCGGGAGGCCGGCCTTTGAGCGCGCTCCTGACCATCCCCGACCCCGCGCTGATCGCCCTCGTTGGCCCTTCGGGCTCAGGGAAGTTGACGTTTGCTGCTCGCCACTTCAAGGCCACCGAGGTCGTCTCGTCCGACCGCTGCCGGGGGATGGTCTGCGACGACGAGAACGAGCAGGGGGTCAACGAGCAGGCATTCGCCGTCGTCCACGCGATCGCCCGGGCTCGTCTCTCGCTCGGCAAGTCGGTCGTGATCGACGCCACCAATGTCCAGACCGAATCCCGAGCCAAGCTGATCGAGCTGGCCCGCGAGGCGGATTTGTTCGCGGTCGCGATCGTGCTCGACGTGCCCACCCGCGTCTGCGAGGACCGCAATGCCCTTCGCCCCGACCGCCAGTTTGGTCCGCACGTCATCCGGGGGCAGGCCAGCACGCTCCGACGCTCGCTCAGGGACCTCAAGCGCGAGGGTTTCAAGACCGTCTGGACGCTGAAGTGGGAGGAGATCGACGACGTCCAGATTGAGCGCGTCCCGCTCTGGACCGACCGGAGGAGCGAAAAGGGGCCATTCGACATCATCGGCGACGTCCACGGCTGCTTAGAGGAGCTTCTAGAACTTCTCGGGACGTTGGGCTGGATGATGGACGCCGAAGGGATACCGTCGCATCCGGGCGGCCGGCGGCTGATCTTCGTCGGAGACCTCGTTGACCGGGGGCCGGACGCCGCGGGCGTTCTCGACCTGGTCCGCCGGCTGGTCGTGGCCGGTCGAGCCTTCTGCGTCGCGGGCAACCACGACGAGAAACTGCTCAAGAAGCTCCGGGGCAAGGACGTCCGGATCGCGCACGGGCTGGCCGAGACGCTCGCGCAGATCGAGGCCCTGCCGGCCGAGGAACGCCCGCTCTTCCGGTCGAGAGCCGCCGCGTTTCTCGATGGACTGGTCTCGCACTACGTCCTCGACGGCGGTCGGTTGGTTGTCGCGCACGCGGGGTTGAAGGCCGAATATCAGGGGCGGTTGTCGATGCGCGTCCGCTCGTTCGCCCTCTTCGGTGACACGACCGGCGAGGTTGACTCCTTCGGCCTGCCGGTCCGTCTTCGCTGGGCGCGGGACTACCGGGGGAAGGCCCTGGTGGTTTACGGCCATACGCCTGTGCCCGTGCCCGACCGGCTCAACAACACGATCAACATCGACACCGGCTGTTGCTTCGGCGGTGCCCTCACCGCGCTCCGCTACCCGGAGAACGAGACCGTCTCGGTCCAGGCCCGTCGGGTCTACGCCGAGCCGGCCCGCCCGTTCCTGGACGTCGAAAAGAAGCCCGAAGACAGTGTGGATCACCGAGCGGGCGTCGACTTGCTCCGGATCGAGGACGTGACGGGCAAGCGCGTTGTGGCAACCCGGTTGATGGGGAATCTGACCATCCGAGCCGAGCAGGCTGGGCCGGCGCTGGAGGTTTTGAGCCGGTTCGCCGCCGACCCTCGCTGGCTGGTCTACCTGCCGCCGACGATGGCCCCCTGCCCCGCTTCGCCGAACGGTCCTTACCTGGAGCACCCGACCCAGGCGTTTGAGGAGTATCGCCGCGAAGGGGTGTCCTCTGTCGTCTGCCAGGAGAAGCACATGGGATCGCGGGCCGTCGCGGTGGTCGTGCGCGAGCCCGAGGTCGCCGTCCGCCGGTTCCGGCTCGACGAGCCTGGCCCAGGGGTGATCCTCACCCGGACCGGGCGGCGGTTTTTCGAGGACGAAGCCATCGAGACCGCGATGCTGGAACGAGTTGCCCGGGCGATGGCCGGGTCGGGACTCTGGAACGAGCTGGAGGCCGACTGGGCCGTGCTCGACGCGGAGTTGATGCCCTGGAGCGCCAAGGCGTCGGGCCTGCTCCGCGACCAGTACTGCGCCGGTCGGGGCCGCCGGCCGGGCTGACCTCGGCCTGACCGTCGAGGCCCTGGCGAAGGCGTCGGCCCGAGGGGTCGAGCTGGGGGACCTGGTCGACTACTCCCGGGCAAGGCTTGGCGAGATCGAGGGTTACATCGCCGCTTACAGCCGATACTGCTGGCCGACCGAGGGGCTTGCGGGCCTGAAGCTCGCGCCGTTTCACCTCCTGGCCGCTGGCTCATCGACTTTCTTCGACCGCGACCATGTCTGGCACATGAACACACTCGCCAGGCTGGCCGAAGCCGACCCCGGATTGATCGTCGCCACGCCATGGCGGGTTGTCGACCTCGCCAGCCCAGTCGATCGCGAAGGCGCCACGGCGTGGTGGACCGAGCGTACCGAGGCTGGGATGGAAGGAATGGTGGTCAAACCGCTTGAGTTCGCTCCGAAGGGCTCGAAGGGCCTGATCCAGCCCGCCGTGAAGGTCCGGGGCCGGAACTACTTGCGGATTATCTACGGACCCGAGTATCTCCTGCCCGCCAACCTTGATCGCCTCCGCAGTCGCTCACTGGGCCGGAAACGTTCGCTGGCGCTCCGCGAGTTCGCCTTGGGCGCCGAGGCCCTGGAGCGGTTCGCGCGGGGTGAGCCGCTCTACCGGGTCCACGAGAGCGTGGCCGGGGTCCTCGCCCTGGAGGCCGAGCCGGTTGACCCAAGACTCTGAGGCGTTCGTCAGCCGCCGAGGGCGAAGAGCTGCCAGAGGACCAGCCCGGTGATGACCAGGCTCCCGGTGACCACGATGACCGTGACGATCAAGATGGCGTGCCGGGGCGGCTCGTACTGATTCGCGTCGATGGCCTTGCGGGAACGGTCGTAATGGGAGTTCGCGCCGACGCAGATCGCCGTGCCCAGGATCAGGAAGACGACTCCCGTGAACAGGAATTCGTGACTTCCTCGGATCTCGCGATGCGGCCCCGGGGCGCTCATCATCGCAAGTTGTCGGAGGAAGACGCCCATCCTGGCCAGGACGAAGCCAACCCCGATCAGGCCCAGAGCCGTGCGGACCCAGGCCAGGAACGTCCGCTCGTTGGCCAGATGGTCTCGGACCCGACTTTCCGGCCGGCCGGGTTTCGGGATCGGTTGATCGTCTGAGGTCATGGAACGCCTCTCGATCCGCGGACTCTCAAAAGAATCGAGGGGGGACGGGTGATCTCGCCGGGGGGGGCAAAAACCCCGCGAAATCGAACCTGTCCACCCCTCGAAGTCGGCGAGAGGGACCGGACTCGCGGAGCCCGGCCCGCCTCAAGGATCAATGGTGAAATTCATCTCCATGATTCCCATTTTCATCCCCGTTACCGTTACCGTTGCCATGCTCGAACTCCTGGCCGTGCTTGTCCTTGACCATGAGCATGTAGAGACAGGGCAGTACGAACAGCGTGGCCGGCTCGCCGGCCAGGAGGCCGCCGAGGATCGCGCGGGCCAGCGGGGCGTTGGCCTCGGAGCCCCGTTCGAGGGCCATCGCCGCCGGGATCATGGCGAAGAAGGCCGCCAGGGCCGTCATCGTCACCGGCCGGACTCGAACCGAGGCGGCCTTGCGGATCGCCTGGGTCGGCGTGAGGCCCTCGTGGCGGCGGATCTCCTGGGCGAAGTCGGTCATCAGGACGGTGTTGGCGACCTTGATCCCGATGATGAAGATGATCCCCAGAATCGACTGGACGTTGATCGCCGTGCCAGTGAAGTAGAGCATCGGGAAGACGCCGGCCATGCTGATCGGCACGGTGAGCATGACCGTCATCGGCACGATGTACGACTTGTCCAGAGCGACCATCAGGAAGTACATCAGCAAGACGGCCAGAATCATGCCAACGCCGAGGTCGCGGAAGGTCTGCTGCATCCGCGAGTACTCGCCGCTCATGACGATCTTGGAGCCCTTGAGCGTCGTCTTCTTCGAGCCCGAGGCGGGGTCGTAGGGGGCCCAGTTGCCGTCGGGCAGCTTCTTGCCGAACTCGTCGAGCGCCGGCGGCGACGTCGTCGGCGATGTGGCCGAGGTCGCGCCCTTCGACGCCCATCGTCAGGTCGATTGACGGCTGGATGTCGTTGTGCGTGATCTCGGTCGGCACCTCGGTCCGGGTGATGGTGGCCAGGCTCCGGAGCGGGACCGGCTCGGCCTTGAGGACGCCGGTGATCGGGATGTCGAGCATCGACTCGATCGAGGTGATGTCGGTCTCGGGATACTGGACGCCGACGAAGTACTGGTTGTGGGTCTTGGGGTCGATCCAGAAGTTCCGCTTGTTGAAGGTGATCGACGAGTTCAGGGCCGCGACCACGTTCCTGCATCACGTCCTCCTGGGTCATCCCCAGGTCCGCCGCCTTGGTCCGGTCGACGTTGACGATGAACTCGGGATAATTCTGCCGCTGGATGATCCGGGCGTCGACCACGCCGTCGATCTCCTTGACGCGGGCCTGGATCATCGCGGCGACCTGCGCGGCCTTGGCCAGGTCCTTGCCGGTGACGCGGACGTTCAGCGGCGTCGACTTGCCTTCATTCAGGGCGCCCCGGATCAGGCCGCCGGTGTCGAAGGCGAATTCCAGGTCCTTGAACCTGGCTCCTTGGCCACCACGGCGCGAATCCTGGAGGAATACTCCTGGGCCGACGCCTCGCGGTGCTCGGCGAGCTGGATGTGGACCATCGCGTCCATCGGGCCGGCGTTGGGAGTGTAGGCGGCCGACCAGTCGGGCGTCACGCCGATCTCGGTGACGATCAGCTCCAGGTCGTGCTTGGGGATAATCTCACGGACGAACTTCTCGACCTCGGCGACCCGTTCGTTGGTCACCTCGATCCGCGTGCCGCTGGGGGCGCGGACGGCCATGTCGAAGGCGCCGCCGTCGGCCTCGGGGAAGAACTCGCGGCGGATGACCGGCAGCAGCGTGATCAGGGCGACGGCCAGGGCGCCGAAGCCGACGGCGATCGTCGTCCGGGGACGGCTCATCACCCCATCGAGCCCCTTGACGTAAAGCGCCACTCCGTTGTCGATCACCTTTTCCCACTTGGCGAAAGCCCGGGCGATCGGCACCCTTCTCCTCGTGATGGTCGTGCGGCCGGAGCCACTGGGCACTCCGCGACGGCACGAACGTCCGCGACAGGATGTACGCCGCGATCATCGCGAACGCCACCGCCATCGCCATCGGCCGGAACAGGAACGCGCCCAGGCCGGGCATCAGGGCCAGCGGCGCCAGCACGAGGAACGTGCAGAGGGTCGAGACCAGCTCGGGCAACGCCACCTCGCTCGCCCCCTTGTACGCCGCCTCCTCGGGAGTCGCCCCCTCGCCCAGGTGGCGGTGGGTGTTCTCCAGACAGATGATCGCGCTGTCGACCATCGGCCCGATCGCCAGCGAGAGCCCCGACAGGGTCATCACGTTGATCGTGTTGCCCGTCGCCAGCAGACAGACCACCGCCGCCAGGACCGACAGCGGCAGCGTCATGATTGCGATCGCCGTCATCCGGATCTGGCCGAGGAAGACCAGGATCACCAGCGAGCAGAGCACCGAGCCGAGCACGCCCTCCTGCACCAGGCTGGCGATCGACTGACGGACGTAGACCGACTGGTCCATGACCAGCTTCAGGTCGATCCCCGGCTGGCTCAGCCGGGCCTTCATGTTGTCCAGCGACTCCTTGATGTTGTCGATGACCTTCAGCGTGCTGGCCCCGAGCTGGCGGAAGACCGGGATGTAGACCTGCTTGCGGCCGTCGACCCGGACGATGTTCGTCTGGATGTAGGCGCTGTCCTTGGGCGTGGCCACGTCCCTCATGAACGCCGCGTTGCCGTGCTCGGTCCGGAGCGGAATGTCGCCCATCCGCTCGACCAGCTCGTACATCGAGTTCGAGTCGATCGCGAAGTCAGTGCCGCTGACCCATTTGCCGCTCGAGTCTCGAAGGCCGAACTTGGCGTCGCCGGTCGGCAGGAAGACGTTGTAATTGTCCATCGCCTTCATGATGTCGAGCGGCGAGAGGCCCCGGATCTGCATCTTGTCGCGATTCAAGTAGAGCATGATCGCGCGGATCTTGCCGCCGTAAACCACCGGCGCCACCGCGCCCGGCTGGCTCATGATCATGTTCCGCACCTCATAGCGGCCCACGTCGTAGAGCGTCGCCTCCGACGCCGTCTCGCTGTTCAGGGCCACCAGACCGATCGGAACCGTGCTGGTCGGGTCGAACGGCAGGACCACCGGCGGCAGGGTGCCCGGCGGCATCCCCGGAACCGCCGCCAGGGCCAGCGAATTGGCCTGGGTCAGCGCCCCGTTGGGGTCGGTGTCCCCCTGGAAGTAGTTGCGGACGATGCTGGCGCCGACGATCGACCGCGATTCCTGGCGGGCCATGCCGTTGCACTGGCCGACCCACCGCTCGAGCCGGCTGGTGATGTCCTTTTCGATCCCCTGCGCGGGCATGCCGCCGTAGAAGGTGAGAACCTGGACCGCCGGGCTCTTGAACACCGGCAGGATGTCGATGGGGATCATGAAGAGGCAGAGCGAGCCGATCAGCAGGATCGTCAGGCAGAAGACGGTCACTGCGTAAGGATTACCGAGCGATGCGCGGATTAGACCGTTCATCGAGTTCCGATGCCTCCATGGAAAGGGCTGCTAGGTAAGGGGTGGGCGACGCAGGGGTGCGGACACTCTCGACTCGAGCGTGTGGCAAGCAATCTTCCTCTTACAGCATCAAGGCTGAAAGACGGGGAACAACTCGCTAGCAGCGGAGTCGGAGCGACGCCCTGGTAGGGGGAGAGGTGGTGGAGGGTTGGATGGTGATGGTGAGATCGGGCCTTCGAAGGAAAGGCCGCAATGAATGATCTAGCCGGGCATGGCCGCCGGAGAACCTGGTGACCGTGAGGGAAGCGGTCACTGTGGCCGATGTAGCAATTCGGTTCCGACCGTGAGATTGGATGGCCTTTCCAATCACGGATCGATCGTGGCGATACGTGGACGCAATCAGGGCGTTAGCTACTCGGTGAGGCAGGCACACCGACGCAACCAATATCACAATCGTCGAGATTCGCCAGAACCGCAAGACCATGAACTCGGCTCCGGGACCGAGGCAGGTGAAAGGACGGTCCAATTATATAGATCGCGTCCGAGCTTTGACAATCCCAGGATTCAAATCCGGCCTGAGAATTGTTCATCAATTCCGCCTTGCAGGCGGATTGCAAAGTCCCATCGTCATGATCTGAGGATCAGGCTGGAAACAACTTCCTGGTTTCCCTTTCCCCCTGGAAACCCGAGGGTGGCCGGCGGCAAAGCGACAGCCTGCCCAGATTTGACGACACTCACCCGGGTCACGCTGTCGCTTTGCCACCGACCACCCAGACCACGAGAGATCGGGAAATCCATCGCGGCCTATCCCGGTCTAACACCTCGATGACCAATGCCCGATGGAAAAGTTCCCGGATTCCATCGGTCATCGGTCTTCGGGCATCGATCGTGGAATCCGGGAAGTCATTCCCGGCCTGTTTCTTAGTGGAAGTCGGACACGCCGAGATCGGAATCCTCGTGATCCATGCCGTCATACTCGTCGTCAACAGGCTGGCTGGTCTTGTCCTTGACGAAGAGTTTGTAGAGGCAGGGGAGAACGAACAGGGTGCCGGGACAGCCGGCCATCAGGCCGCCGAGGATGGCACGAGCCAGGGGGGCGTTGGCCTCGCTGCCCCGCTCCAGGGCGAGGGCTCCGGGGATCATGGCGAAGAAGGCCGCCAGGGCCGTCATCGTCACCGGCCGGACCCGGGTCGCCGCGGCCTTGCGGATCGCCTGGAATGGGGTGAGGCCCTGGTGTCGGCGAAGCTCCTGGGCATAGTCCGTCATCAGCACCGTGTTCGAGACCGAGATCCCCACGATAAAGATGACGCCCAGAAGAGATTGGACACTCATGGCCGTCCCGGTCAGGTAAAGGAACGGCAAAACTCCGATGAGGACCAACGGCACGACCAGGATGACGCAGAACGGGACGACATACGATCGGATCAGCGCGACCATCAGGAAATAGATGAGCACGACGGCCAGAATCAGACCGATGCCCAGGTCGCGGAAGGTCTGCTGCATCCGGGCGTACTCGCCGCTCATGATGATCCTCGAACCCTTCAGCACCTCCCGCTTCGAGCCCGAGGAGGAGGGTTCATAGGGAACCCAACTGCCGTCGGACATCTTCTCGCCAAACTCCTCCAGGATCTTGGCGATATCATCCGCGACGTGGCCGAGGTCACGCCCTTCGACGCCCATCGTCAGGTCGATCGAGGGCTGGATGTTGTTGTGGGTGATCTCGGTCGGCACGTTGGTCCGGGTGATCGAGGCGACGGTCCGCAAGGGGACAGGTTCCGCCTTGAGGATGCCGGTGATCGGGATGTCAAGCAGCGTTTCCAGCGAGGTGATCTCGTTCTCGAAGTAGGCTACCCCGACGAAGTACTGGTTGTGCGTCTTGGGGTCGATCCAGAAATTTTTCTTGTTGAAGGTGATCGACGAGTTCAGGGCCGCGACCACGTTCTGCATCACGTCCTGCTGGGTCATCCCCAGGTCCGCCGCCTTGGTCCGGTCGACGTTGACGATGAACTCGGGATAATTCTGCCGCTGGATGATCCGGGCGTCGACCACGCCCTGAACCTGGGTCACTTTCTCCTTGATCATCGCGGCGATCAGGGCGGGCTTGGCCAGGTCCTTGCCGGTGACGCGAATGTTCAGGGGGGTCGATTTCCCCTCGTTCAGAGCACCTCGGATCAGACCGCCGGTGTCGAAGGCGAATTCCAGGTTGGCGAATCGCGGCTCGCGGACGAGCGCGGCGCGGATCTTGGTGGCGTATTCCTGGGCTGAGTGCTCGCGATGCTCGGTGAGTTGGACCTTGACCATCGCGTCCATCGGGCCGGCGTTCTGGGTGTAGGCGGCCGACCAGTCGGCGGTCACCCCGATCTCGGAGACAATCAACTCGAGGTCGTGCTTGGAGATGATCGTTCGGAGGAACTTCTCGACCTCGTCGACCCGATCGTTGGTCACTTCGATCCGCGTGCCGCTGGGGGCTCGAACGGCCATCTCGAACGATCCGGCGTCGGCCTCGGGGAAGAACTCGCGGCGAATAATCGGACTCATGAGGACCAGGACCGCCGCCAGCAGTCCGAAGGCGAGGACAATCGTCGTCCGGGGGCGCTCCAGGACGTCGTCAAGTCGCCTGGTGTAGAGCGCGATGAGGCGATCGATCAAGGATTCCCAGCGCGGAAGGCGCTGCGCGATCGCCCCCTTCTCGACCTCATGGCTGTCGTCGTGCGGCCTGAGCCATTGGGCACTCCGCGACGGCACGAACGTCCGCGACAGGACGTACGCCGCGATCATCGCGAACGCCACGGCCAGCGCCATCGGCCGGAACAGGAACACGCCCATCCCGGGCATCAGCGCCAGCGGCGCCAGCACGAGGAACGTGCAGAGAGTCGCGACCAGCTCGGGCAACGCCACCTCGCTCGCCCCCTTGTACGCCGCCTCCTCGGGAGTCGCGCCCAGGCCCAGGTGGCGGTGGGTGTTCTCCAGACAGATGATCGCGCTGTTGACCATCGGTCCGATCGCCAGCGACAACCCAGCCAGGGTCATCACGTTGATCGTGTTGCCCGTCGCCAGCAGGCGCGACCACGGCCGCCATGACCGCCAATGGCAGCGTCATGATCGCGATCGCCGTCATCCGGATCTGGCCCAAAAACAGCAGGATCACCAGCGAGCAGAGCACCGAGCCGAGCACGCCCTCCTGCACCAGGCTGGCGATCGACTGACGGACGTAAACCGACTGGTCCATGACCAGCTTCAGGTCGATCCCCGGCTGGCTCAGCCGGGCCTTCATGCTGTCCAGCGACGCCTTCATCGTGTCGATGACCTTCAGCGTGCTGGCCCCGAGCTGGCGGAAGACCGGGATGTAGACCTGCTTGCGGCCGTTGACCCGGACGATGTTCGTCTGGATGTAGGCGCTGTCCTCGGGCGTGGCCACGTCCTTCATGAACGCCGCGTTGCCGTGCTCCGTCCGGAGCGGAATGTCGCCCATCCGCTCGACAAACTCATACATCGAGTTCGAGTCAATCGCGAAGTCGGTCTTGCCGAACTTGGCGTCGCCGGTCGGCAGGAAGACATTGTAATTGTCCATCGCCTTCATGATGTCGAGCGGCGAGAGGCCCCGGGCCTGCATCTTGTCGCGATTCACGTAGAGCATGATCGCGCGGACCTTGCCGCCGTAAACCACCGGCGCCACCGCGCCCGGCTGGCTCATGATCATGTTCCGCACCTCATAGCGGCCCACATCGTAGAGCGTCGCCTCCGACGCCGTCTCGCTGTTCAGGGCCACCAGACCGATCGGAACCGTGCTGGTCGGGTCGAACGGCAGGACCACCGGCGGCAGGGTGCCCGGCGGCATCCCCGGAACCGCCGCCAGGGCCAGCGAATTGGCCTGGGTCAGCGCCCCGTTGGGGTCGATGTCCCCCTGGAAGTAGTTGCGGACGATGCTGGCGCCGACGATCGACCGCGATTCCTGGCGGGCCATGCCGTTGCACTGGCCGACCCACCGCTCGAGCCGGCTGGTGATGTCCTTCTCGATCCCCTGCGCGGGCATGCCGCCATAGAAGGTGAGAACCTGGACCGCCGGGCTCTTGAACACCGGCAGAATGTCCACCGGGATCATGAAGAGGCAGAGCGAGCCGATCAGCAGGATCGTCAGGCAGAAGACGGTCACTGCGTAGGGATTCGTCAGCGATGCGCGGATTAGTCCGTTCATCGGTCCTCGGTTTTTAGAAGGGAGAGGCAGGATGGGAAGGAGACGCAACCATCGACAGACGCTGATCAACGGCGGGGGGAGTTGATCTCCCTCGACATCGGGACCGAGAGTCGAGGTCTAGCAGCGGAGCCAGAAACTGGCGCGAGACGAGACCGAGGCGCAAGAAGGCAGGACCATCGAGGCCGCATGCCAATGCGGGTGAGACTGGCACGAGCATCGAGGCTTCGTCCCGGCCCTCTTGAGACTGACGATCACGCGGCAAGGAGCGGGGGGAATCGGCGACCCAATCCGATTCCGACCGCGAGCCTGGACCGTCTTCTTGATCTCGCCCGCTGAATGCCCGGAGATGTCGGCAATCAAGACATTGGCCATCTTCGGCGACGGACTAGCCGCGGCGAAGAGGAGCAGGATCGATAACATCCTCAACAGGCGAGGCGTCATGCACTCGTCCCCGGACGCCGGAGGGAGCCAGCGTGGCGATCGGTGTGCGCTCTGGGACCCCCCATCCGGCCCCAATCGCATATCGTACATATCGAAAAGATTTTGGGCAACCCCCAGGTTTCGAAATAATGGTCCTGGAATTGCTCGGAAACTCGCCCCGAGTCAGGTTGACCTCGAATCCGTTTATCTCTATTGTTAATGGGAGTCACAGTTCCGGCGTACCAGAGGTAGCCAGCCGATGATGGCGCGCGACCGGGCTCGATCCTCTGCCCTGCTGATCCTCGGCCTGTTCCTCGGCGGGACCTTGATCGCCTCCTTTCCCGTCGAGAGCGCAGCGCGCCCTCGGGCGTGCCAAGGATCACGCTTTCACCCATCACCGAGCGAAGGCCCGATCGCGGCCCGTGGCTCTCCCCTCGGTCAGGACCGAACGCCGTCTCGGTCTGGGACTCTTGCCCGATTCCACCGCCTCCGAGACCTGGAGGTACCGCCCGGCTGGCGGGACGCATCCCGATGAGCTCGCTTCTCCCCTGCGTCTCGCCAGCCCAAGCGACCTTCCGATCCTCCCCCGTCTCGCCATCCCCCTTCGGTGTTGAGCGCCGGATTACCGGATTCCTCGCACCTCCGGCCGTCTTGCCGCCTGACTTCCCGCGAGCACTCCGGAGGCCGACTCCTCGAAGCCGAGCGAGATCGCGCCGTCCGTCCGCCGCGATAATCCGCCATTACTCATGAAAGTTTCTCTACGGAGTCGTTCATCGTGGAAGAACATGGAACATCGGTCGCCACTCCGCTCGTCCGGCCGGAGAACCAGACGTCGCAATCCAAGCCGGCCGCTTCGGTTCCTCCGGCCCCCCGGCGATCTCGGACTTGGGTTGTCATCGGCATCGTCCTGGCGCTAGGTGGCACGGCCGGAGCTTACTACTTTCTGGATAAGGATCACGGCAAGCCCACGCCCAGCGGCGAGGGACACGCCGACGAGCACCACTCCACCGCCGGCGCCGGCCTGCCCGTCGAGGCCGTCCATCCGCGCCAGGGAGGGATCGAGCGGAAGACCACGCAGGCCGGCTCGGTCCACTCCTTCGAGTACGCCGAGCTCTTCGCCAAGGTCTCCGGCTATCTCAAGGTCCAGAACGTTGACATCGGCGACCGGGTCAAGGTCGGCCAACTCCTCGCGGTGATCGAGGACCCGGAGGTTGACAAGGCGGTCGATCAGAACAAGGCGGCGCTGGACCAGGCCGTGGCCATGGTCAAGGTCGCCGACGCGAAGGTCCGCAGCGCCCAGGCCGCCAAGGAGGCGGCCGAGGCGATGGTCAAGCAGGCCGAGACCATGATCGTCGCCAAGGTCTCCAACCAGGAACTTCAGGACAAGCAGCTGAAGCGGATTCACGGGCTCGTCGTGCGGGGGGCCGTCGAGGACAAACTGGAAGACGAGCAGAAGGACCGATTCGACGTCGCCAAGGCCGACGTGGGCGTCGCCCAGGCCGAAGTCCTCTCGTCCAAGGCGGTGGTGATGAACAAGGAAGCCCTCATCGAGGAGGCCCAGGCTGATCTCATCGAGGCCAAGGCCAACGTCGAAGTCGCCCAGGCCAACCTCGGCAAGGCCCTGGAGATTCAGAAATACACCAGGATCACCTCGCCCTACGAAGGCGTGATTACCGTCCGGAACTTCCACCGGGGCGACTTCATCCGCTCGGCCTCCGAGGGGGGAACAAGCCGGTGCTGGCCGTCGCCACGACCGACAAGATGCGCGTCGTCCTGCCGATCCCCGACACCGACGTGCCGTTCGTCAACAAGGGGGACAAGGCCACGCTCCAGCTCGTCGCCCTGCCCGGCCGGACCTTCGACGGCGTCATCTCGCGGTATTCCTGGACCGAGGACCCGTCGAGCCGGAACATGCGGACCGAGGTTGACCTGCCCAACCCCGACGGCACGCTTCGCGAGGGAATGTACGGGCGGGTCACGGTGATCCTCCAGGCCGCTGCCCCCAACAGCACGACCATCCCGTCCTCGGCACTCCTCGGCCAGACCGGCAAGGGTGAAGGGGAAGTTTACCTGGTCAAAGATGGCAAGGCGCACAAGGTCACGGTCCACGTCGGCAACGACAACGGAATCGAGACCGAGATCCTCAGCGGCCTGAAGACCGACGACCTGGTGATCACCAGCTATAACGGCACCCTCGCCGAGGGCACCCCGGTCAAGGCCGAGGAGAAAAAGGTCGCCCAGGCTGGCGGCCACTGAGTCACGAGCCCGCTGATGCGGTTCGATCCCGGGGCATGATCGATGCGGGGTGATCGAGGGACGAGGCGGACCTGCCGAAATTCGGACATCGATTATCCACCATCGACCATCGCCCCTCGAAACCGGAACACATCCGCGGGCGTATGAATGAGAGGATCACTCCGACTGGGCTCGCCGCTCATTCCAACCCGGAGTGTCGAGAATGTGGATTGATCCATCGTCGAGAAGTTCCATTCCGGTCGCGATCTGAAGACGAGCGCTCGAAGCGGCCTGATGGAGGTCGAGACGACGGTCGGGACGTCCCAGAGGTAGGCCGTGTTCTCCTGACCTCCCGAGAGGACGTGCCGTCCGTCGGGGCTGAAGGCCACGAACCAGACCTGGTTCTCGTGGCGGAAGGCCGGGCCGATCGGCTTGCCCGTGACCCGGTCCCAGAGCTGGGCTGTCCGGTCGTAGCTCCCGGTGACAAGGGTCCGCCCATCCCGGCTGATGGCCAGTGCCCGGAGCGAACCCTCATGACGCAAGGGCGGGGTGATCGAGACCCCAGTCTTAACGTTCCAGATCCGGACCATCCGGTCCCATCCCCCGGTGATGATGACCCGGCCGTCCGGGCTGAAGGCGGCGACCGAGACCGGGCCGTCATGCTGTAAGGGCTTCAAGCGAAGCTGGCCTGAGGCGGTGTCCCAGAGGCGGGCCTTCATGTCGTCTGACCCGGTGAGCAAGGTCCTGGCGTCGGGGCTGAAGGCCACGGCGATGACGTTGCCCGAATGCCGGAGCGGCGGACCGACGGGCGTGCCATCGGCCGAGGCCCAGAGCCGGGCGGTCTTGTCCTCGCCGCCAGTGAGGACGAGCCGGCCGTCCGGGCTGTAAGCGACGGCGCGGACCCAGCCGTCGTGGCGGAGGGGTTCTCCCCGGGGCCGGCCTGTGGCCGCGTCCCAGATCCTCGCCGTATGGTCCTCGCTCCCGGTCAGCACGGCGTCCCCCCAGGGACTGAAGGCGACGGCCTTGATCGCCTTGCGGTGCACCAGCGGCGTCCCTTTGGGCAGGCCCGTCCCGGCGTCCCAGAGTCGGGCCGTCGAGTCGAGGCTCCCGGTCAGGACGGTCCGACCGTCCGGGCTGAAAGCGATTGCCTCGACTGCCGCTCCATGGACCATCGGCGGGCCGATCGGCTCTCCGGAGCCCGCGTTCCAGAGCCTCGCGGTGTGATCCAGGCTGGCCGAGAGGATGGTCTGGCCGTCCGGGCTGAAAAGCACGGCCCGGATGTGACCGTCGTGCGAGAACGAGAGGTTGGAGGATTCCCCGACCTCGGAGATGAGTGCCACCTTGTCCCTGCCAGCGGTCAGGACGTGACGGCCATCGGGACTGAATGCGACGGCCTCGACCGTGTGCTGGTGGCGGATCGGAGGGCCGACGGTCGAGCCGGTCTGAGCGTCCCAGATCCGGGCGGTACCGTCGAAGGAGCCGGTGATGATCCGAGTTCCGGAGGGGTTGAAGGCCACCGCCCGGACACAGTGCTGGTGCCTCATAGGTCGACCGATCGAGCGACCAGTCTTCGCCTCCCAAAGCCGGGCCGTCCGGTCGTAGCAGCCCGTCAAGATGATCTGACCATCGGGACTATACGCGACCGACGAGACCCAGTCCTTGTGGGCCAGAGGCTGGCCGATCGGAGCCCCGGTCGCGGCGTCCCAGATCCGTGCGGTTCGGTCCCAGCTCCCGGTCAAGACGGTCCGACCGTCGGGGCTGAAGACCGCGCCGGTGAGGAGGTCCAGATGGACCATGGGCTCACCAATCGGCCGACCGTCCGAGGTGTTCCATAGCCGCGCGGTCTTGTCGACGCTGGCCGTGAGGACGATCCGACCGTCGGGGCTGAACGCCACGCCGAGGATGGCGTCCTGGTGGCGAAGCTCGGGACCGGTCTGAACGCCCGACTTCACGTCCCAGAGCCGGGCGACGAAGTCATCGGACCCGGTGAGGAGGGTCCGGCCATCGGGGCTGAACGCCACGGTGCCGACCTTCGCCGGATGCGGGAAAGGGTCGCCGATCGGTTCGCCGGTGGCGGCGTCTCGGATTCGGAGCGTGTTGTCGTCGCCGCCGATCGCGATGCTCCGGCCGTCGGGGCTGAAGGCGGCGGCATGGATCATCCCGGGGTGGTCGCAACGGACTCGGAGCGGGTGAAGCCGAGAGTTCCACGACGAGAGGTTCAGTCGGAACGCCCGTTCCAGATCGTCATCCTGGGCAAGCTGGGCGCTCTTGAGCCCCCGGACCAGCCAGAGCATCCCCTGGGCGACGTCCCCTTGTTCGCAAAGGGCCTGACCGTGCTCATAAGCCAGGTGGGACGACTGCTGGTCGACCTGTTGACGCTTCGATTGCAGCTCGTGGAGGGCCTCGCCGAGTCGTGAGGCCGCCTGGTAATGATAGACGGCCAGGCTGATCGAGAGCCCGATCGCGGCGATGATACCGGTCGCGGCCAGGCCGAGGGCCATCGCGAGCGTCGTCTTGCGGCGACACCAACGCCAGGCCCGTTCGAGCGGAGCGACGGGACGGGCCTTGACCGGCTCGAAGTCGAGGAAACGGTCGAGGTCCTCGGCCAGTTCCAGGGCGGACTCGTAACGGCGCCGGGGTGACTTTTCCAGGCACTTCAGGCAGATTGTCTCCAGGTCCCGGGGGATACCCGGCCGCAGGCTGATGGGCGCGACGGGGTCCTCGTGGATGACCTTGAGGACCGTCTCCAGGGGCGTCTCGGCCCGGAACGGAGGATGCCCTGTCATCATCTCGTAGAGGATCGCGCCGAGGCCGTAGATGTCGACCGCCGCGGTGATTCCGCTGCCCACCGCGCCAGCCTTCTCCTCGCCGATCGCGTCGGTGGATCGCTCCCGGAGGGCCTGCTCGGGTGCCATGTAGCTGGGAGTGCCGAGGAATTGTTCGGAGAGGGTCGGGAACCCCACGTCGCCATCGAGCCGCTTGGCGATCCCGAAGTCCGTGATCTTGGGGACGCCAGAATCGGTCAGGAGCACGTTGGCCGGCTTGAGATCGCGGTGGACGATACCCGCCAGATGGGCCGCGTGGGTCGCCCGTGCCAGCTCGCCGACAAACTCCGCGGTGCGCCGGGCCGTCTGCGCCTTCCCGCCCAGATGCTGGGCGAGGCTGCCCCCCTCGACGAACTCGAGCGCCAGGTAAGGCCGCCCGTCGTGCTCGCCGAAATCGAAGATCTGTACGATGTTGGGATGCTGGAGCCGGGCGATGGACTCCGCCTCTCGCCGGAAGCGGTCGAGGGCCCGGGGGGCGGCGTGGACGCCCGCGAGAATCATCTTGAGAGCGACCGGTCGGCCAAGCCGGCGGTGCCAGGCCTTGTAAACCACCCCCATGCCGCCCCGGCCCACCTCGTCCAGGATCTGGTATCCGTCCGGGGCCAGCCGGTCGGCCGTGTGCTCGACGGTCGCCGGCAGAGTCGCCGCGGGCTCGGTCCACCCTTTCCCTCGGCCCAGGAGACTGGCCGGCGGCTCCTGCTTGAGAACATCCAGAAAGTTGGTGTTGACCTCGACGTGATCTCGGGGTGAGCCGCTCAGGAATGAACGACCGCCCGGCTGGACGGTCTCGGCGGTCAGCCGCTCCAGCTCCTCCTGACAAGTCTCGCAGCCTTCGACGTGTTCGCCGATCGTGTCTTCGAGAACCTCGCCGAGCTGATCGGCCAGGAGTCGTCGGAGCAGATCCGAGGTCGGGCAAGTCCTGAGCACGTCGGGCACTCCCGGGCCTGGAGGATCAAGACTCGCTGTGATCCGACCGTTCCAACCGGCCGACTTCCTCTCGGAGTATCCGCTGGACCTTGCTCTTCGCCTTGAAGACCGTGGCGACCTTCATCCCCAGCTGGTCGGCGACCGCCGCGCCCGTCATCCTCTCGATCGCGGTGAGTCGGAACGCCTCCCAGGTGTGAGGCTCGACTCGCATCCGGACCCGGATCGTCGCCTCTTCGAGAAGCTCGCGGTCGAATTGCTCGTCGATCCGTTCGATCAGATCCTCGCGGGCCTCCAGCGATTCGAGCCAGTCCGAATCCTCGCCAGAGCCCGCGCCACGAGCACCGGGCCGTCGAGCGGCCGCGAGATCGCTCAGGGCGTGGTGGGTCAAGGTCCGGAGCCAGCCCCGGAAGCTCAACCTGGTATCATAGACAAAAGTTCTCATCTTGATACACAGCGAGGCAAGCACGGCCTGGGTCACGTCGCGAGCGTCGGCATCCTGGAGGTGCCATCGCCGGCACCACCCGTAGATCACCACCCCGTAACGGTCGACGAACTCGCTCCAGGCCACCTGGTCGGTGGGGAGATTGCGCAGCCTTCCCAGCAGGGTGGCGCTGGTCCGGAGATCGGGAGCATCCGTCATAGGAGTAGTACCCCCTGAGCGGGTGAGACCTGACATTCAATCGTCGGACGCGACGGGAAATGGGCGACGGAGTTCTCTCGGATGGATCGCGTCATCATACGGTCGGAATCTCCCGAAGAGCTAGTCATCGATGCGATCGATTGTTCTGATCGCCGACCGAACGGCCTGGAAGTCCCCCAAGTTCTGATTGATCGTTCCTGCCCTTTTTAACTCTGATTTCAAGAATCGGTGTCAGGTTTCGTCGCCTCGAGGCGTAAATCCCCATCAGGGTATTCTCCCCAACTCACGAAATTCTCCGGGCTCCAGTCGCAAGGCCTCGTCCGAGGTTCTGGGCGGCGTCTCGCGCATCGGGCAGGTCGTCTGATCTCCCGGAAGCCCTGTCATCCCTGTCGCAATAGAGAAGTTAGACGAGCGTCGGTCCCGCTTGAACGATTCCGCGCTGCACTCCCTTCGAGAACCTGCTCGCTCCCAGGCGAAGTGGGTCGGATCAACTCGCACCTAAACTCAGGAGACTCACAATGAGTCGCTTCCATCCGAGATTGCCCTCCCTTTGCCTGGGTTTTCTGCTCCTGGGCACAGTCACGCAGTTGGTTGGCTGCGGCGGGTCGAGTTCCGCCGATCCTGTGAATCAAGAGCCGCCCAGGGACCGGACCGAAGGTCTCCGGCGAATCCAGGAGGCCAACATCAAGCACGATCAGAACGTCCCGCCGAAGAACCGTTCGGGGGCGACCCGGCCCAATCGTTGAACCCAACTCCCGTCTTCCTTCCCATCACCGATCCCTGTCCCTCGCGAGGAGAGATCCGAATGAATCCGCGCGTCCACGTCCGCCGAGCGTTCACGCTCATCGAGCTGCTGGTGGTGATCGCGATCATCGCGGTTTTGATTGCCTTGCTCCTGCCCGCCGTCCAGGCCGCCCGAGAGGCGGCCCGGCGCTCGCAATGCGTCAACAACCTGAAGCAAATCGGGTTGGGGCTTCACAATTACCATCAGACCAATGACACCTTCCCGCTCGGCAACGTCTGCACGGGGTCCGGTGCCACGCCGGGATGCGTCGGCTGGGACGGTTACAGTCCTCACGCGGAGCTGCTCGGATTCATGGAGCAGAAGTCGATCTACAATGCGATCAACTTCTCGCTCTCCTCGTCGCAGCCGGACAACACGACGGGGATCTATCCCAAGATCGCCGTCTTTCTCTGCCCTTCCGACGGCAACGCGGGCGGCGGCGGCAAGTCGGGCGTCCTCAACAACGACAACTCGAACACCAACAGCTACTCCGCCTCGACCGGGACCACCTATACGCCGGGCGACAACGGCCAGGGAGGGTCGAGCAGCACCGGGATGTTCTCGTATCTGGTCTGCTACGGGATCAGGGATTGCACCGATGGCACTTCCAACACGATTGCCTTCGCCGAGCATCTGGTGGGCATCGGGACCCCGACCGTGAATCGCGCCAACGGCACGACCGGCTCGGGTGGCAGTCCCCAGTGGGGCGGCCAAAGCGTGGACGTCTACAGCAACACGGCCCAGGTCATGACCGACCTCCAGGGTTGCACCGCGGCCTGGCAGACGGGCAACAACATCCTGAACACACGAGGCTACGTCTGGAGTATCGGCAGCACCGGCTTCACGCTATTCAACACCATCGTCCCGCCGAACTCGAAGACCTATCCTTTCAGTGCCTGCACGTTCTATGGCGGCGGCGGGTGGCCAGGGGCCATGAACGGGGCGAACATCGCCAACGTCAACAGCAATCACCCAGGCGGCGCTAACGTTCTCTTCACTGACGGCAGCGTCAAGTTCATCAAGGACACCGTCAACATGAACACCTACTGGGGCCTCGGCACCCGAAGCGGCGGCGAGGTGGTCAGTTCCGACGCCTATTGACCGGGCCGGATCGTCGCAAGTGCGGGAGCCCAAGGATGCTCCCGCACTCGAAGCCACCGTCGAAGACCAACCCGGGTTAGACAACCCACGGGTCGCGGGCCGGCCGCGACCGGAGGCCGTTGGCCTCGTCGTCGTTCACGAACTTCTCGCTCGCCGGGTCGAGCGTCAGCTTGCGCTTGAGAATCCAGGCCAGCGCGGCGGCGTGGCAGGCGATGTGGGAATGCCGCATGACCTGCGGGTTGGCCGCCGTCTGGCCCCGCGACCGGACGCAGTCGAAGAAGTTGCGGGCGTGGGCCGAGACGTCCAGCCCGACCGTGGTCGGCTTGTTGGACGAGCGACTTCAACTCGTCCTTGAGCGAGGCCGGATGGACCTCGATCTCGCCGCTGTCGCCGGTCTCGACCCAGCCCTCTCGCCGACGAACCGGACCGGGCAGGTGCCCAGGTGGTTGAACCAGCCGGGGCGGTCGCCGAACGGGGTCTTGAGGAAGTCGAGGACCAGCTTGACGCCGTTGGCGTAGCGAGCAGGTGATGTTGGTCGGTCGACGGCTCGTACTCGATGGGCATGGTGTCGTCGGCCCCGTTGGCCCACTGGCAGAGGTCGACGGTGTGCGCGCCCCAGTCGAGCAGCCGGGCGCCGGAATCGAAGTCGTAATAGCCCCGCCAGCCCCCGGAGACGTAAGCGTGGTTGTACGGCCGCCAGGGGGCCGGGCCGAGCCAGAGGTTCCAGTCGACCACGTCGCGCGGCGGGGTCGGCTCGCCAGGGAGCCAGCCGTTGTCGAGCTGGGGCGTGTAGACCGAGGCGTAAAGGGTGTGGAGCTTGCCGAGCTTGCCGCTCCTGGCCAGTTCGACGGCCGCCTGGAAGTTGGGGACGCTCCGCCGCTGGGTGCCGGCCTGGAAGACCCGGCCGGTCTGCTTCATCGTGTCGGCCAGGGCCTGGCAGTTGGCGATGGTCAGGCCGCAGGGCTTCTCGCTGTAGACGTCCTTGCCCGCCTTCGCCGCCAGGATCGAGGCGGAGGCGTGCCAGCGGTCGCCGGTGGCGATCAGGACGGCGTCGATCTCGGGCCGGGCGAGCAGCTCGCGGAAGTCGCGATAGAGGACGCAGTCCTTGTTCCCGTAATGCCCGGTCGACCAGCGTCTTGCCGGCCTCGCGGCGGCTCGCCTGGACGTCGCAGATCGCCACGCACCGGACGTCCGGGAAGGCGAGCATGCTCTTGAGGTCATACGTGCAGCGCGGGCCGATCCCGATCACGCCCAGCGTGATCTTCTCGCCGGGCGCGATCGCCCCGTTGCGTCCGAGGACGCTCGAAGGGACCACCCAGGGTGCGGCGAACGCCGCGCCGGCCGCGACCGACCGTCTCAGGAAGCCGCGGCGGGGAATCGTCTCATCGCGATCCGTCCTGCTGTCCATGACGTGCACCTCTGTCGATGACCCCTCGACGGGGGATGGTCCGGTCGAGCCCTCGCACGCCTCGACGGTATCTCGCCCCGAGCGGCCGGGCAACGGGCCGGTTGCCAACTTTCCTCCGCAAGGTTACCTTCATCCCATCCCGTCGTGGCGTCGAGATGATCCGGCGCGGGGTGTGAAGAAGGTTCGGGCTCGGCAATCAGGCGGGCGGCCTTCGGGGGTCTCGGGGGTCGATGAACGATGGCCGGAGCGGCTCAACCCGACGGGGGAAAACGCCGGGACTGGACGGCCGGCCTCTTCTTTGGGCTCGTCGCCTTGTGGTTCGCGGACACGCTCGCCCGGTCGGTGATCGAGCGGATCGACGAGATCTGGGACGGCCAGCGGTTGGCGCCGGTCTTCGCGGTCTATCACGGGTACTCACTCTATCCCGAGGCGAACGACGGACCGCCGGTCGGCTATACCTACGGCCCGATGTCGGTGGTCGCGTACCTGCCGGTGGTCGCGGCTCGCGAGCCGACCGCGGCCCTGCTCGGCGCCGCCTTGATGACGCTGCTCTACATCTTCGGGCCGGTTTTCGCCCTGGTTGTCGTCGCGACCCGGCGAGGGAACGGACGAATCGGCGCCGTCGGGCTGGGGTTGCTCCTGTTCGCGATCCTGGCGCGAAATCCAGCATTGATGTACAGTACCTTGAGCCCGGTCCATGACTCCGTCGCGCTCGGCTTTGGGCTCCTGGCCTGCCTGCCCTTGCTTGGTCGAGAGACGATCGGTTGGGGTCCGATGGCGCTCTCGGCGGCGCTGGCGGTGTTCGCCGCCCTGGCCAAGCAGAACGCGGTGTTCCTCGCACCGACTCTGACCGTCTATTGTTTGCTGGCGTTCGGGCCCCGATCCGCGCTCGGCTATGCGGTGATGCTGGCCGGGATCGGCCTGGCGTCGTTCCTGATCCTGAGCCGGATTTACGGGGCGAGGACGCTCATCTATTACCTGTTCAGCATCCAGTCCGGGATGGCCCTGGAGGTGCACCGGCTGCCCGACCTGTCCCGTCGCTTGCTGGCGATAGGCAGCCTGCCGATCTTGCTGATCGGTTCGCTGCTGTACCTCCGATCGGCTGGGAACGGAGTTGGGCGGCCGGCGACCGTCCGCGAGAGTCTGGTCGCCAATGCCTGGTTCTTGCCGTTCCTGATCGCGCTGGGCAACCTGCCCATCGCGCTGATGGGTGCGATGAAGCGGGGCGGCGACTCGAACTCGTTGAGCTTCGCGCTCTATTTCCTCGACGCGGCGGCGGGGTGTCTCGTGGCCGAGTCACTGGCCCGGGGTGTCGGCCCGTCTCCTGCCTATTCGCGACGGGCGGTGAAGGCAGTCGCCGCTCTGGCATGCTCGCAGTGGCTTTTGACCCAGATCCTCGCCGCGCAGCTGCCGGTCGCGCTCGACTGGCCGAAGTTGAGGCAGCGGATCGCCGCGAACCCCAACCAGGTCGCGTATGATTACGCAAGGAAGCACCCCGGCTCGGCCTACTTTCCCTGGAACAGCCTGGCCGTGCTGATGGCGGAGGGTAAGCTGTTCGCGACCGAGGACGCGATCACCTACAGCCCACCGCCGGGGGCCGGCCCTTCGTATCTCCGGCAGGAGGGGATGCTCCCCCGGTCGGCCGACTACGTGGCCTTTCCGCCCGGTTTCATCGCCTCGTGGGGTCAGAACCGGGCGCTCGGCGAGTTCCCTGAGCACAGAAGGCCGGTGAGCGTCCCCGGCCTGGAGCACTTCATCATCTTCTCCCGCGGCGGTCCGACGGGCGGAACACCCTGATCGAGCCAGCGATGCAGCCAACGAGCGAGCCCTGGGTTCACCGCCGACGACGGGCCCGCCTGCGCCTCCTGCGGATGCACTACGAGAGCCGGGTCGGGCACATCGGCGGGAACCTCTCGTGTCTCGACCTCTTGCTGGTGCTCCACCAGGAAATCCTCGGGTCGAACGACCAGTTCGTGCTCTCGAAGGGGCACGCGGCGGGGGCGCTGTACATCACGCTCTGGACACTCGGAAAGCTGGCCGACGAGGAGCTGGCGACCTTCCACAAGGACGGGACCCGCCTGGCCGGCCATCCGGCGCGGGGGCGATCGAGGACATCCTCTTCAGCACCGGGAGCCTCGGCCACGGCCTCGCCCTGGCGTCCGGCCTCTCCCTGGCGAAGCGGCTCAAAGGGGAGCCGGGGCAGGTCTACTGCCTCATGTCCGACGGCGAATGGAACGAGGGGTCGTGCTGGGAGACCCTGATCTTCGCCCATCACCACCGGCTGGCGAACCTGACGATCCTCGTCCACCTCAACGGCCTGCAAGGGTTCGGCACGACGAAGGAGGTCGCCGACCTCGGCTCGCTCGCGGACAAGTTCCGGGCGTTCTCGGTCCCGACCCTGGAGATCGACGGACACTCCCACGACGAGATCGTCGAGGCCCTCAGGGCCGAGCGGGGCCCCGGCCCTCGCGCTGTCGTGGCCCGGACGCGCAAAGGGTCCGGCGTCTCGTTCATGGAAGACCGGATGGAGTGGCATTACCTCCCCATGTCGGAGAGCCAGTACCTGCAGGCCGTCCGGGAGGTCGAGCACGCATGAGGAACGCCTTCTGCCGGCTCATGGTCGAGGCCGCCAGACGCCCCGAGTTCGTCTTCCTGAGCGGCGACCTTGGCTTCATGGCTCTCGAACCGCTCCGCGACGCGCTCGGGCCGAGGTTCATCAACGCGGGCGTGGCCGAGCAGAACATGGTCTCGGTCGCCGCCGGCCTGGCGCGAGTCGGGCCTCCGGCCGTGGGTCTACAGCATCGCCCCGTTCGTCTACGCCCGGCCGTTCGAGCAGATCCGCAACGACGTCTGCCTGCACCGGCTGCCGGTCGTGCTGGTGGGCAATGGCGGCGGCTATGGCTACGGGGTGATGGGTGCCACGCACCACGCGCTCGAAGACTACGGGGTGTTGCTCGGCCTGCCCGAGATCCGGGCCTTCGTGCCGGCCTTCGACGAGGATCTGGAGCCTCTGTTCGACCGCCTGTTCGCGGTCGATCACCCGTCTTACGTCCGCCTGGGGCTCTCGGAGAAACCACCAGAGACCGAGGTCCCCCCGTTCGAGCCCTGGCGGCGGCTGCTCGACGGCCGCGGGTGGGTCGTGCTCGTGACGGGCCCGCTGGTTGGCGGGATCTGGCAGGCGGCCCGCGAGCTGGACGAGGCGCATCGGCCGGCCTTGTGGTTGCTCGGCGAGTTGCCCCTGAACGGTTTGCCCGATGCGTTCCTCGCCGACCTCGCCCGCTCGCGGCGGCTGCTGGTTGTCGAGGAGCACGTCCAGCACGGAGGCGTGACGGAGATGGTCGCGGCGGCCTTGCTGGCGGGCGGGCACTCGCTCGATCGCTTCGCCTCGCGGACGGCCCTAGGCTACGTCTCGGGGCGTTACGGGTCGCAGAAGTTCCACCGGGCCGAATCCGGGCTCGACCCGGCCTCGATCGTCGAGTTCCTCCTGCGCCGAGGACGGCCCGCCATGACGACCCTCGCCGAGAAGATCCTCCGGATTCGAGGGCCGATCCTCGTCCTGGGCGCCAGCGGGTTCGTCGGCGCGAACCTGATGCGGACTCTGATCCAGACGCGAGGCGACGTCTTCGGCACGACCACCCGCAAGCCGGCCTGGCGGCTCGAAGACCTGCCCGAGGAGAAGGTCCGACTGGTTGACCTGCTCGTTCGACTCGAATCTCGACCAACTCCTTGACGACGTCCGTCCTCGGACCGTCTTCGACTGCGTCGCCTATGGGGCCTACTCGTTCGAGGTCGATAGCGCGTTGATCTACCGGACGAACTTCGATCTCATCACCCGCCTGATCCCCCGGCTGGAACGGCTCGGGATCGCCTGCTATGTCCACGCCGGTAGTTCCTCGGAGTATGGTGACAACGCGGCCGGTCCCTCCGAGGACGCTTCGCCCGCGCCCAACAGCGACTACGCGGTCTCGAAGCTGGCCGTCGCGAACCTGCTCCTCTATCACGGCAAGCGCAAGCAGTTCCCCTGCGCAACTTACGGCTTTATTCCGTTTACGGCCCGCTCGAAGACTCGGCCCGGCTCATCCCCAACCTGATCCGCAGAGGGCTCGAAGGGACCTATCCTGAGTTCGTCAACCCGGCCATCGCGCGCGACTACATCTATGTTGACGACGTCACCGAGGCCTTCGTCGACACCGCGGTCAACTTGACCCGCGAGCATTACGGCGAGTCGTTCAACATCGGCACCGGCCGCCAGACGACCATCGGCCAGGCCGCCGAGACCGCCCGCGACCTCTTCCGGATCGCCGGCGAGCCGAGTTTCACGATGCCCGACCGGGCCTGGGACGTCCAGGCCTGGTATGCCAACATCGAGAAGGCCCGGACCGTGCTCGGCTGGGAGCCCCGGACCGGCTTCGTCGAAGGTCTGGAGCGGATGACCGCCTGGTATCGCTCCCTGCCCGACCCGTCGAAGTACCAGCAGGTCTCCAAGAAGTTCGGGCTCGACACGGTCTACAGCGTCAGCGTCATCGTCTGGTGCTCCGGCGACGGCGAGAGAATTCAAACCCTATTCGAGCGGCTCAAGGGGACCTTCGCCCGGCTGAACGTCGATTTCGAGGTCATCTTCGTCGATGACGGAAGTGCCGATGGCTCCGAAGAGCTGATCCGCGCCGATCGAGCGACGATCGCCGAGTGACCGGGATCAGCCATTCGCGGAGCTTTGGCTCGCATGCGTCGTTCCGGAGCGGGATGGAGGTCGCCTCGAAGAACGCGTGCGTCCTGATCTCGGGCAGCCTGGAAGACCCTCCCGAGCTGATCGAGGCGTTCGTGGCCCGCTGGCGCGAGGGGTTCGACGTGGTCTACGGCCAGCGGAGCGACCCCGAGGCCGGCCCGTTCGCCAGGCTGGCCCGCGCCACGTTCTACCGGGTCTTCAACCGGTTCTCGACGGTCCGCATCCCGGCCGACGCGGGGGATTTCTGCCTGCTGGACAAGCGGGTCGTCCGGTCGGTCCTCCAGTTCCCCGAGCGCGATCTCTTCCTCCGGGGCATCCGGGCGTTCGCCGGGTTCAAGCAGGTGGGCGTGCCCTATCAAGGCGGCCCTCGGTCGCGAGAACGGCTCCTCGGCCGGTTCGGACAGGCGAAGAACGGCATCCTCTCGTTCAGCAACGTCCCCTTGACCATCCTCAGCCTCGTGGGCACGGCGCTGCTGGGAATCAGCTTGTTTCTGGCGATCACCCAGGTTATCTTGCGGCTTCTTTTTCCCGAGCGATCGGCCTCGGGCATCACGACGGTCCTGCTCTTCGTGCTGTTCTTCGGCGCTCTCAACGCCTTCGCGGTGGGCCTGATCGGCGAGTACGTCGGGCGGATCTTCGAGGAGGTCAAGCGCCGGCCTCACTTCATCCGCCGGGCCTTCGTGAGCGAGGGCGAGGTCCGTCGGGCGGCGGAGCACCGGGCCGCGAAGGAGTCCTGAGCGATCAACGCCGACCTCGTCTCGATCGTCCTCCCCGTTTACAACCAGGCCGACCACATCGAAGCCCTGGTCGAAGGCTATCAGGCCTGCGCTCGCCCGGCTCGCCTGCTCTTACGAGCTGATCCTCGCCAGTAACGGCTGCCGGGACGACTCCCCGGCACTCTGTCAAAGGCTGGCCGCACGCGACCCCCGGATCAGGGCCTTCGACAGCGCGGCCGGCGGCTGGGGCCTCGGCGTCAAGCTCGGCCTTCGCGAGGCCCGAGGAAACGTAGTCGGCTATACCAACTCCGCGAGGACCACCCCGGCGCAGCTCGCCGCCTGCGTCCTGCAGGCCCTCTTGAACCCCCAAACGGTCATCAAGGCAACCCGGCTCGGCCGCTCGGGGCTCCGGAAGATCGGCTCGGCGCTCTACAATCGAGAATGCCGGCTGCTCCACAAGGTCCCCTGCCTCGACGTCAACGGCACGCCCAAGCTCTTTCCCCGGTCGTTCGACCGCCTCCTCGAACTGACCCGCGACGACGACCTGATCGACCTCGAATTCCTCATGATCTGCCGACGGGAAGGCTACCCGGTCGAGGAGATCCCCATCGTCGCGGGCCGTCGCCACGGAGGCGAGTTCGACCACCCGGCTCTCGACCGCCAGGGACCTTTACCTGGGCGCGTTCCGGATCTGGAGAGACCAGCGCGCATGAGCCGGCCCGATCCCGACACGAAGCCAACCGATGACCGCGATGCCCTCCACCAGGCCCAGCACCACGCCTGGCGCGACCCGGCCCTGGTCGCGAGCCACTGGTCGGGTGCCGACGAGGTCGATCCTCGATCCTTCGAACACAAGCTCCGAGGGCCCTGGTGGGACCTCCTCGACGAAGCCAAGATCACCCTCCTGATCACCCGCGAGCACGAACACCTGGTCATCGCCATGCAAGGCGGTCGGACGACCTTCATGGCCCTGCCCCATCCCTCGGGCCTGGCCGTCGACCGGGCCCGGAACGTCGTCCATGTCGCCTCGACGCGAAACCCCAATCAGGTTTTCGACTTGATGCCGGTCTCGGGCACGCGCGAACGCCTCGACCGGCCGGGTCTGGAGACCGGACGCGAGCTGGTGCCTGTCCGTTCGCGGTTCTACCCGGGCTGTCTCTACATTCACGACCTGGCCCTGATCGGCGGGGATTTGCATGCCAACGCCGTAGGCGAAAACGCCATCGTCCGCCTCCACGAGAGCGGCCGGGCCGAGCCGCGTCTGGTGGCCGAGGTGCATCGAGGCCGACGGGTCACCCCTGTTCGGCCGGAATCACCTCCAGCTCAACTCGATCGCGGCGGGGCCGGACCTGGCGGGTTCGTTCTTCTCGGCCTCGTCGGGGAAGGTCTCACGCCGGAGGCCGGGGCATCTCAACTACCCGGTTGACCGTCAGGGGGTGGTCTTCTCGGGGGCCACGCGCGAGCCGATCGCCTTCGGTTTGACCCGGCCGCACTCGGCCCGGCTCGATCGCGGGGTGGTCTGGGTGGATAATAGCGGCTACGGTCAGCTCGGGATCGCCCGCGACAGCCGGTTCGAGCCGGTCGCGAACTTGCCCGGCTGGACGCGGGGGCTCTGCATCTTCGGCGACCTGGCGTTCGTGGGCACCTCGCGCGTGATCCCCCGCTTCCGGGCGTATGCCGCCGGGCTCGACGTCGATGCGAGCCTCTGCGGCGTCCATGCTGTTGAAATCCGGTCGGGGAAGGTGCTCGCCAGCGTCTTCTGGCCCTACGGGAACCAGATCTTCGCGATCGACTGGCTGCCGCGCGACGTGTCGGGCGGGTTCCCGTGGCTCGCCTCGCGGAAGCGGCCGGAGCGGACCCGAGACCTCTTTTATTCTTACAGGACGGAGCTGGATCGATGAGCCGGGAATTCCCGTTGCTGATGCTGGGCGCGATGTACGAGAACGGCGGCAACATGACGCACCGGTTCCTCGACGGCCACCCTGAGTTGTTCGTCTACCCGTTCGAGTCGCAGCTCGGCACCCGGCTGGTATCCGACGACCTCTCGTCAATGTTCCCGGTCAAGTACCGCTGGCCGGTCTTCGCGCTCGACGCGACCCCGTTCGAGGATTACAAGGCGATCATCGACGAGGAGGCCAAGGTCCGCGCCCGGACGCCGTTCGTGAGCAAGTTCCGCGACGCCCCGTTCGACTTCTCCGACGACGAGCGTTGCCGGATCTACGAGGAGATCGTCGAGAAGTCGGGCCGATCGCGGCCCGACAACGTGGCGGCCTTCTTCCGGGCGACCTTCGAAGCCTGGAAGGACCACAACCGAACCGGCCTGGAGAAGTATTATGTCGGCTATAGCCCGATCCTGGTGGTCGACGCCGAGAAGATCCTCGCGGAGATGCCCCGGGCCCACTTCCTGCACGTCGTCCGGAACCCGTGGTCGGCCTACGCCGACACCAAGAAACGCGCGGTGCCGCTCTCGCTCCGGCACTACATGCTCGGCTGGACGATTAACCAGTACCACGCCCTGGTGATCCGCGAGCGCTACCCCGACCGCCTCCACATCGTCCGGGCCGAGGACGTCATGCGCGACTCCCTCGGCACGCTCGGGCCGATCTGCGAAAAGCTCGGGGTGGAACAGGCGGAGTCGCTCCGAACGCCGACGTGGAACGGCCAGCCCCGAGGCGAGATCTACCCCTGGGGCACGATCCGCAAGCCGACCCTCGAACAGAACCGGGCGACCGCTCGCGAGCTGTCCGACGCGGAGCAGGCCGAGATCCGATCCTCCACGTTCCAGTACCTGGAGACGTTCGACTACAAGGGCTTCCTTGATGGTTGACGGTTCGGTTCCGCCGACGGATTCTGGCCTCCCCGTAGGGTAGGGCTTGCCCTGCCGTCCAAGCGGGTGTGACCTTGGATCGATGTAACACAAGCGGCCCGGATCGAGACACCAATCTCGGCTCAGACAGGGAAGCGACTGTAAATCCCCGTTTATAACTCGGGCTTACCAGTATCCGGCTCGCTCATACGCGATCTTCTGGCTCGGACTGTACCACACCTCAATACCGGAGCCGTTCCCGCCTATGAGCCCGGAATAGCACTTGGCGTCCGACAGAGGCGGCCACCCGAGGTCCCCGAACAGACCCCGTAGAATCTTCGGAATCCGTCACTTCGGAGATGTTCTCGCGCTTCACGACGGACCTGTCTCCGAAATCTTGCCAGGAGGCGTCGATGTAAGAACGAAGCCCTGTCTCGTCGATTCTGAATCTCGCGCGGAAGCCCCCAGGTTTCTTTTCCAGCGTGATTCCCGTCGCGGTCTGGGGGAGATACCGCTCGACCCGCCAGTCCGCCACCTGATCGAACGCGGCATAGTCAAACACCCCGAACCGCCTGGCGTCGATAACACGCATGACGAGGCAGCAACTCGGGATGAACGCCACGAGCGAGAGCAGACCGGAGGCGAGGAACACTCGTAGCCGCTTCAGCTTCGCGCGAGGGGCGAGGACGGTAGCCGCCCCGACGCATGCGGCCAAGAGAGCGAGCGTGATCTGTGCGGGGAGCACCAAGGGCCAGAGCATGGGAGGCTACAACTCTGAAAACGGTCTTACAGGCGCTGCAAAGTCCCCTCGCCGTGCGATGGTGATAGGACCAACACTACTCTACCAGAGGCACCCTCGGCTTTGGAATCGACGCAAGTCTCATGAATTGGATCAGAAAACGCCCCTTCCGAGAAGGTGGTTCACCCGTTCCACAATCGACAACTGTCGGATTGCCCCAATTTGATCGGTGCGGGCTACCCTCCCCCACGTTCGGGTGTCACATCGACCCGAGGTCAACCCCTCCTGCCGAGACCCGGATCGCGGCAGGGCAAGCCCTACCCTACGGGAAATCGTCATCAGGTCTTCAAGGTCGCCCGGGCGGCCGTTCGGACATGGTCGCCCGCCCTGGCCACGTCGGCGGCGGTTTCGAGCGGGCCGGTGATCAGCCGGGCCCCTCGGTCGTACGAGAGGAATGACCAGGCCCACTGGAAGAGGACGACGCACCGGTTGCGGAAGCCGATCAGGAACAGCAGGTGAATGAAGAGCCAGGCGAGCCAGGCGAGTGGGCCGGAGAGCTTGACCTTGCCGAGGTCGGCGACCGCGGCCGTCGGCCGATCGTGGCGAGCGAGCCCTTGTTCATGTAACGGAAAGGCAGATGCGGCTCGCCCCGGATCGCCCGGAGGATGTTCTTCGCGGTGTGCCGGGCCTCCTGCATTGCGGCCGGGGCGACCCCGGGGACGGGGACGCCATCAATCACCAGGCTAGCCAGGTCGCCGACGACGAAGACCTCGGGATGCCCGGGGATCGTCAGGTCCGGGCTCGACGACGACCCGCCCGGCCCGATCGAGCGGCACCCCCAGCGCCTTGCCGAACCGGGAGCCAGTCACGCCCGCCGCCCAGAGCACGGTCTGGGTCTCGATCCGCTCGTCGTCGACGCTGACCCCCTCGGAGTCGATCGACGTGACCATCTTGCCCGTCCGGACGTCGACCCCGAGCGCGGCGAGCTGTTGCTGGGCCTTTTCCGAAAGCTCCGGCTTGTAGGGCGGTAGCACACGCGGCGAGCCTTCGAGGAGGATCACGCGGGCCTGCGTCGGGTCGATCTGCCGGAAATCCTTCGCCAGCGCATGCTGAGCGATCTCGCAGAGCGCCCCCGAGAGCTCGACGCCTGTCGGGCCGCCACCGACAACCACGAACGTGAGCCAGGCCAGCCGCTTCGAGAGGTCGGGCTCGCGCTCCGCCTCCTCGAACGCCGAGAGAATGCGTCGGCGGATCTCCAGCGCGTCGCCGATGCTCTTCAGGCCCGGGGCGTTGGGCGTCCATTCCTCGTGCCCGAAGTAGGAATGCCTCGCGCCGGTCGCCACGATCAAGTAATCGTAGTCCACCGAACCCTTGTCGAGCGTGATTGTCCGGGAGGCCAGGTCGATCGAGCGGGCCTCGGCGAGCAAAACCTCGACGTTCTTCTGGTTGCGGAGGACCCGGCGAATCGGCGTGGCGATGTCGCTTGGATTGAGCGCCGCGGTGGCCACCTGATAGAGCAAGGGCTGGAATAGGTGGTGGTTCCGGCGGTCGATCAGGGTGACCTTCACCGGCGCCCGGCGGAGTGTTCGGGCCGCGTTCAGGCCCCCGAACCCTCCTCCGATAATCACAACGCGAGGCAACGGATTGGCCATCTTTCCTCCCGGGATCTCGCGAGCCGCGATCGAGGGAGACCAGATTGCAAGGGGGTTTCAAGGGACGAGGCCGGATCGCCCATCCGCGAAGGAACTCGGCGACGTCCGGAACGTCCCGGACCCCGCTCGACACCTTGTGCGAATCAGACTGATGGTTTTTTCCTGGCCTCTGGCGAAACCTCGCGTCTGGTCCTCGATGCGTTCGTCATCCCCGGAGTTTTCATGGCTCGGCGTCGAAGATTGGCAAGGATTGGCCCGACCTTGTTGGATCAACGTCAGGTCGAGCCAATCTTGACGCACCTAGTTTGACGACAGGGCGGCTGCCGGTCAATCGGTTGCATCAAGATCCCGTTGAGATGGCGAGTTGTTTCGCTCCGCGGGGCCTTGGCCCGAGCCGGTCCAGTGGTCGTCCCGATGCGGCGAGACCCCGTCGGGTTGGTTGTCGAACGGTACGACCACGAAGAGGATGAACCAGTAGTGGGCCAGGCTGCCCGCGATCACGAACAGGTGGAACAGGTCGTGGGTGCCGAACGACCCCGGCCAGAGGCTCGGACGCTGGAGCAGGTTGAGGACCGCCCCCACGCTATAGAACAACCCGCCGACGAGGACCGGCAGCAGCGCCCGGTGCGAGACCACGCGCGAGATCCGGGCATAACAGACGACGACACCCCACCCCATGACCAGGTAGATGGCGGTCGCCAGCGTGGTCGAGAACTGCCGACCTGTGGCGATCAGGACGATCGCCGAGAGCGCCGTGCCCCAGACCGCCGAGAGGGTCCAGGTCCGCCAGGGGCCGCTCATGAGGTTCCAGGCCAGAGGGGTGTACGTACCCGCGATCAGCGTGAAGATCCCCATGCTGTCCAGCCGGGCGAAGAAGGCGAGCTTCTCCCCTTTCAGCTGGACGCCATGATAAAGCGTGCTGGCCGAATAGCAGACGGCCAGGCTCAGGCCGTAGACGAGCAAGCTGATCCTCTTCCCCCGGTCGCCGTGCCCTCGGAGCAGGATCAGCATTCCCGGCATCACGATCAACAGCGCGGCGAAGTGAGTCCAGGCGCTCACCGGTTCTCGGAAGTTCCAGACCTGCATGAAACGCATCCAGCCCCTCGCGCCGCGCGAATCCCGGTTGACGGATCAGCCTGATCTTAACACATCGAGGCGATGCCGGCGAAGGGCGTGAGCACGATCGTGTTCGACTCATCCATCGGACGATCGCGCCGCGATCAGGGCGTTCCAGACCTTGATCGCGTAAGTACAGGGCATGTGGTCGGACAGGGCGGCGAACGGGATGAAGTCGAGGTTCAACGACTCCAGCCGATCCGAGAGTCCCGATGGGTCGCGCCGGTTTGCCGCGTCAAGGATGGCCCGGCCCGCTTCCTTCAGGCTCGCGGGGTTGAAGGTCTCGAAACCTGTTTTCAAGGCGAGAATGTGGCCCCGAACGTAACTTTCGATCATGTCGAACTGATCCGGGTCGCTCATGATCCTCCCCGAGCTGTCGATGAACTTGAGCGAGCCCACGTGCGCGTAATCGGCGAGCCACCCTCGGGGCGGCAGGTGAGGGACAACGTCGTTGTTGTTGACGAACCGGAAGCAAGGGACGGAGAATCGTTCCCGGAAGACCTCGTCGCCGACCCTCGGTGAGCCGAACGTGTAAAGGGCGGCCGCCAGGTCGTTCCCCGCCCGACCGGCGGCGAGCGTGGCGAGGGCCGCCCCCAGGCTGTGGCCGGTGAACCAGAACGTCTTCCCCTCATCCTGACGCGCCAGCCCTTCGAGGTCACCCCGAAGTTCGCCCCAGATCTCGTCGAGGGCGCGGTTGAAACCGGAGTGGACCCGGGCCGTCGGGTCGAGCCGGAAATCGACGTCGGTCGCGAGGTCGACCCCGTTAATCAGCCTCATTTTCAGGTTCAAGATCGGGTCGGGGAAGCTCTCGATCCGTGTCCCCCGGAACGCGACGATCACGAACCGCTCGGCCTCCAGCACCAGGCATTGGGTCCCTCGGGCCGCCCCGACGAAGAATCGGGGTCGCATCCCCAGGGCACCATCGAGCCCGGATCGGCGGAGCTGCTCGCGGACGAACGTCTCGTCCCCGTAGACGAGCAGGGACGCCTCGGCGAGCCACCAGGCGTTCGCGAGCGAATAAGAGTCGTCTGAAGGCCGGAACGGATGTTGCAAGTAACCTTCAAAGTAATGATGATCCGCCGAAGGCGGGATCAGCTTGCTCAGGGTCGGCGGGGGTAGGGATTTCCGGCTCTCGTCCATTCTCTCTTCCTCCCGGCTCGCCCGTTGATCACGTCACCGCATCCAGCGTACGGATCCGGGGCGATCTCCGGGAGGTTCATGGCTCGTCTGATCGGCCCGATCCGCGGCACACGGTACAAGTTGTCTGTCGAAAAGGTTCGACCCGGCGTTGAGAACTCCGCCCCGAAACGGTAACTTGATCGAGCAATAACACTTCTGAAGGGACCGCACCTCCACCCTCCGAGGATTCGGCCGCCCAGGGATGGTGATGATGACACTTCGCGGATTCCTTTTCCTCTTTCTCCTGGTCTTCGCGACCCGTTTCGGCTACTTCCTCCACGCTCGCCCATACCGGGCCGAGCCCAACGGCTCGTACGGCAAGATGTATGAGATGGAGGCGTCCGCCGACCGGATTGCCCGGGATGGTCGGATGGCCGACGTGTTCGGAGAAGGCAGCGGGCCCTCGGCGCACGTCGCGCCTCTTTATGCGTTCTACCTCGCCGCGATCGACAGGCTGGTGGGGCTCGACGTCGGCCGGTTCCGGTTCATCTCGGGGATCGGCTCGATCCTGGCGACCTCGCTCTTCGTGGCCCTCTTGCCGGCCCTGGCCTCGCGGGCGAGGCTCCGGCCCGGTGTTGGGCTGGCGGCGGGGTTGCTCCTGGCGGCTCTCGCCCTTCGGCCTCTGGCTGGAGATCCGAGGGGACTGGGAAACGGCCTTCTTGCCGTTGGCCCTTGCTGCCCTGCTCTGGGCCTTGATGGCCCTCCAGGATCGGGCCTGGGCTAGCGACAAGCTCGCGGCCGGGGCCGGCGTGCTGTTCGGCCTCGGGGGTCTACTCAGCCCGGTCGTCTTGCTGACCGGACTGGCGGGACTCTTCGGTCAGGCGCTCGACCCCCGGGTCAGGAGGCTCCGGATTGTCCGGGCCGGGGCGATCCTGCTCTTTGTCTGCGCCTTGACCATCGCCGCCGTGGGTCTACCGGAACTATCAGTGCTTCGGAGCGTTCGTCCCGCTCCGAGACAACCTGGGGATCGAGCTGGCGATCGGTAACAATCCGCGATCGGACGGCACGACCTTTGGTCCTGGGATGGCGGTCCATCCCGTGGCCAACAAGGAGGAGCTGGCCCGGCTCAAGGCGATGGGCGAGGTCGCCTACAACAAGGAGAAGCTTCGCGAAGCCCGGTCATGGGTCGAGGCCCACCCTTCGAGGTTCGTTCGACTCTCGACCAGCCGGCTGCTCAAGTTCTGGCTGCCGCATGGCCCGGGGATGGTAGGCCCCTTGCCGTATTTGCCGGTCATGATCCAGGAGGCGGCCCTCGGGCGCGGTGACCTTGCTGGCGATCGTGGGCCTGGGACGGCTTTTCGCCTCGGGCCACCCTTATCGGTTCCTGTTCCTGGCGGTGCTCGTGGCGCCTTCGCTGCCGTACGTGATCACCCACGTCTCGTACCGCTATCGGTATCCGATCAACGGCTTCGTCTGCCTGCTCTGCTGCGAGTGCTTGGCCCGGTCGATGCGGGATCGGTGCTCAGTTGCGCCGCGAGGATGCGGCGGCGGGCTCGGGCCAGGCGGCGATGACGGCGTCCTCGACGGTCGGGTGATAGTCGACCAGCATGCCGAGCCGAACCTGCTCCAGGAGGACCGCGACCCGGGGATTGGCCTGGTGATCCGCAAGGCCCCGCCGGTCCGGTCGAGACGCAGGTGATGGGCCACGAGGATACCGATGGCTCGCCCCGAAAGATGGTTCACGTGGGCGAGGTTGATCACCACGCGTCGGGGGAGCTTCCGAGAGGACAGGGAGACCAGGGCATCCCGGAATCCGTCGATCTCGGAGTCCTTGTCCAGCTCCGACGCCAGCGGCGTGACGATCAAGGTCCCCTCGATCACCTCGTACTTCAGCCCGATCTCTTCGCCCAGGGCGCCGATGTTGAGGAATTCCTCGGTCGGCTCCGCGCGATCTCCTCGATTCCGGGTTCGGCCTGGTACGGGTCATCGAGCAGGTCAGCGAACCGGTCCGTACGCACGGGATCGACCGTCACGGCGAGAGTGAAGGTCAGCGGGCCGACCTGGAGCCGGTCGCCGTCCCGGATCTCGGTCTCCCGATCCCGGAGCGGCTTGCCGTTGAGGCGAGTCCCGTTCGTGCTGGCCAGGTCGCGAAGGAAGAACCGGTTCCGGCGCGTCGCTCGATCGTTGCGTGGGTCCGGCTGACGGTCGCCGAGCCAAGCCGGAGCTGGCAGGTCGGGCCTCGCCCGATCACGAATTTCGGACCTCGGATCGTGACGGGCCTGCCCGTCATGGGGCCATCCTGGATGATGAGTCGGGCACGGGTCATGGCGAGATCATCCTCGGCGGCCCACCCAGTCGAGGCGGGGGCGAATCGTGAGTCCGGTCCGCCTCGCGAGCGAGGGCGGGCGGCTTGATGGAGACGGGCTTCCTCGGCCCGCATCAGGGCCGTCAGGATCGACACCGGGAGAGGCCGAAGCTCGGGAAGGTCGGGCCAGATGCCGTCGATCGCCGAGGCTGTGTCGGGGTAGACCGCGACGCCGGGGTCCAGCCCCGTCATCGCGAAGATCGCGGCGATTTCCGGGCGGAGGCCGGAGAACTTCACGGCGCCCCCTTCGACTGCCCCGCACTTCCGGATTGCGGCGGAGAGGTTGCTGGCGGCCCAGCTCGACAACCGCTCGACACCCGCGAAGTCGAGGACGATCCGCCGATGCCCCGCCTCGACCAGGCACAGCAGGTCGCCGGTCAGCTCGAGCAGGTCCTCTTCCTTGATCAGCGCCTGATCGGTGAGGGTGACCACCGCGATCCCCCGGCGTCGCGAGAGCCGGAACCGCGCCCAGCCCGGCGGCGTCGGGGCCGGCGTTCGACGCTTTCTCGGGGGCCTTCGCCGGCCGCTTCGTCAGCGTGATCCCTTCCAGCGAGCTGATCCAGTCCGTGTCCGGCCGACGGCTTGCTCCGCCCGTCGAGCGTGCTGACGACCCACTCCTCGATCCGCCCGATGTAGGCATCGTCGGCGACGTTCCCGGCCGGGATGCACCGGGCCGTCAGCCCCTCGGCCGGTCAGTAGGGCGATACCTGGGTGGGCCATGAACGGATCTCCTCGGAGCGCGGGGGGTTGGAGCCGGTCCCGACCCGAGGCCGATCTGAGATCGGGCCGGAGTCAGCGACTCGGCGATCACGAATCCATCACGGGTAGGTCCGCGTCGGTCAGGGCGAAACGACGCATCCGTCGGGGCACGCCCAGGCCGGACCCCGGAATCATCACCTCAAGCACGCCCGATCGAGGAGGGATATCGGGCTGAGGCGTAAAAGAAAATGGCTAACTCTCTTGTATTCGCCCGGCAACGGTCTGAGTTGCCTGTCGAGTGTCAGCCGCTCGACAACTTAATAGGCGAGCATGCCGCCCGACCCGGCCCGAAAAAATTGGACGCTTTTTTGGGGCCACCAGTCCCGACCCGCGGTTCTCGAACCGCTGAGATCGAACCAGGACATTTCGGACCGCAATCGGCCCTCCTTGTCCGATTGACGTGGATCGTGCTAGAGTCAAAAGACATTTCCCGATTCGCCCTTCCGTCGGACTCATGCCGAGCATTCGCCTGGCCGTCCCTCGATCGTCGATGCCGGGCACGAGCCGGTCCTCTTCCGGCCGGTCGCAATCTCGATCCGCTTCCCGAGTCTCCGAAGAACCGCCCGCGACCTGACGGGGTCCAACTCGTCGCGTCCCGGGGCTGGTCCCTTCTCCGAAAGCCGATGGCATGAAAAATACGGATGATCAAGCTACGACTCGGCTTCGGTCGATCAGCTTTCTCAGCCTGATGGTCGGGATCGGCTGGACGTCGATCCCGGTCGAGGCCGGCGAGGCGACACCGACTTATGCTCGGGACGTGGCGCCAATCCTCCGGGCGAACTGCCGCGAGTGCCACCGGCCGGGCCAGGTCGCGCCGTTCTCGCTGGAGACCTACGAGCAGGCCCGGAAGCGTGCCGGGGACATCGCCTCGGTGGTCGAGGAGCGGAGGATGCCACCCTGGAAGCCGACTCCGGGCATCGGGCCGAAGCTCAAGCACGAACGCTCGCTCCCACCCCGCGAAGTCGCCTTGCTCAGGGCCTGGGCCGACGCCGGAGCGCCGCGAGGGCCCGAACGCGACCAGGCCATCGAGCCCTCCTTCGCCGACGGCTGGAAGCTCGGGACGCCCGACGTGGTTCTCGAACCGTCCGAAGACTTCGCGGTGCCCGCGTCCGGCCCGGACCTCTACCGCTGCTTCGTGATCCCGACCAACCTGTCGGACGACGTCTACGTATCGGCCGTCGAGTACCGGCCGGGGAACCGCCGGGTCGTGCATCACCTGATGGCGTTCATCGAGGTCGCCGGCCTGGGTCGCCAGCGCGACGAGGCCGAGCCGGGGCCGGGGTACACGTCGTACTCGGGCGCGGGGGTCGAGATCTTCGGCGACCTCGGCGGCTGGGCGCCCGGTAACGAGCCCGGCCACCTGCCCGAAGGAGTCGGCCGGTCGCTCCCGCGCGGGGCTGACGTCATCCTGCAAGTCCATTACCACCCCGACGGCAGGCCCGAGGTCGACCGGACGAAGATTGGCCTCTACCTGTCTCGCAAGCCGGTTCGCCAGACGCTCCAGTGGAAGGGCGTGATGAGCCAGGACATCCGGCTCGAAGCGGGAGAGCCCGATACCAAGGTCAAGGCGAGCTGGATGGTCCCCGTCGACGTCGAGGCGTTGGCCATCGCGCCGCACATGCACCAGCTTGGCCGCGAGATGACGATCACGGCCACGCTCCCGGGCGGCCGGACCATCGACCTGATCCAGGTCCGCCACTGGGACCCCGGCTGGCAGGGGACGTACTCGTTCGAGAAGCCGGTCTCACTGCCAAGGGGGACCGTGGTCAAGGTCGTCGCGCACTTCGACAACTCGGCCCACCCCCGGAACCCACACAGCCCGCCGAAGCTCGTGAAGTGGGGCGCCGGCTCGACCGACGAGATGTGCGTCGGCTACATCGCCGTCGTCAAGGCCCGCCAGGACCTCACCCGACCCGGCGAGAAAGACGACCTCTTCACCATCTTCAACGACCAGTGCCTGAGAAACTACCGTCGCGAGCAGAGGGAGCGACAAAGGCGGTGGTAGCTCCGGGTAGCAGGTAGAGAAAGATACGGCACGGGGTCCCTGCATTTTGCCTTTGCTACCCGCTACCCGCTGCCTGCTACCCGCTCATTTTTCGGGCAGCGGAACCTGTGTCCGCTGCATGAGGTAGGCGACGAGGTCGCGGATTTCCTCGGGCGAGAGGGGGTCGAGCTGGCCTTCGGGCATGAGCGAGAGAGGCGAGGGGTCGATGCGCTCGATCTCCTTCCGCTCCAGGACGACGGCCTCGTTCTGCGACTGGAGCGTGATCGTCCGGTCGGTCTTCACCCGGACCAGTCCGTTGAGGACCCGGCCGTCGACCATCGCGACGACGGCCATCCGGAAGTCGGCGTTGACGGTGGCGCTGGGGTCGATGATGTTCTCCAGCAGGTAATCGAGGTTGTCGCGCCCCGAGCCGGTCAGGTCCGGCCCGATCGCGCCGCCCTGGCCGTAGAGGACGTGGCACGAGGCGCAGAGCTTGTTGAACAGGACCCGGCCGCGCCCCCGGTCGGCCGAGGCGAGCGTCCCGGGCGCGAGCCGCTCCTTGAGCCGGGCCATCGCCGCTTTCTTGTCGGCGGGGGAGTCGCGCAGCTCGCCCCAGGTCTCGGCGAGTTGTTTCTGGAGGCTCGGGTCGCCCAGGCTGCGGACCTGCCGGGCCTGGAAGGCCGAGAGGTCGCCGCGGGGAATCGACCCGCCGGCCATCTGGTCGAGCAAGGCCCGCGCGAACGCGGGCCGGGAGACCAGGGCGTCGATCACCGCCGGGCGCTCCGACGGGTGGAACGAGCGATAGCTCTTCGCCAGGGCCTGGCCGATCGCCGGGTCGTCGAACAGCGTCAGACCGCCGACGGCCGATCGTGTTCAGGAAGCGGACGCGGAGCAGCCGCTCGCAGATCGAGCGGAGGTCCGCCGGCCGGTCCTTGATCAGGGACGCCAGCGCGGCCTTCCGCGAACCGAGGTCGGCCTTGTCGTCGAGCGCCAGCTGCTTCAGCCCGTCGAGCGACCGGCCGTCGCCGAAGACGACGTTCAGGTCGCGCAAACGCTCCCGGGTCGAGGCGTCTTCCGTCGTCCCGAACGTCGCGGCGAACTCGTCCCACGAGGCCGGCTTGGGCGCCTTCCGCCAGCCGAGCAGCCCCTCGGCCAGACCTCGGAGGACGTCGGCCTGGCGGTCGCGATCGGGATTCGACGAGGCCCTCGCCAGAAGATCGTTGAGCGGGGCGGGATTCGTCTCGATGTCCTCGGCCAGCCGCCGGGCGATCAGCCGGCGGGTCGTCGGCAGGGCGCAACCCGAGCCGAGCAGGGCCAGGGTCGAGGGGTCGGCGTCGGCGACCGGGATCAGGCCGTACCAGATCAGGAGCGGCAGGTTGTGGTCGGCCGCGTCCTCCTTTCGGCTCAACAGCGGCGCGGCCAGCGCGGGCCGCAGCGCGACCGGGAGCCGCTGGAGGGTCGAGGCCAGCACCAGCCGGACCAGTCCCGAGCCGTCCTGGCGGGCCATCCGGTCGAACTCGTCCAGGAGCTTAAACTCGCGGACCAACTGGACGTACTTGACCACGGGCCCTTCATAGGGATGTCCTGCCCCGCTCGACGACTCATCACGGTGTCGAGCGGCATCCGGTCGGTGAGCAGCCGGATGGCCCAGGCGCGGAGGGCCTCGTGGTCGTGATGGAGGAGCCCTCGCAAAAACGCCTCGTCGGCCAGACCGAGGGCGTGCAGGGTCCAGAGGGCGCGGAGCTTCCGGGCCGGGTCGGGATCGTCGGCGAGGATCGCCCGGAGCCCGTCGGCCGCGCCTTCGACCCGATCGCCCCGGGTCATCCGGTCGATCAACTGGCGGCGGGCCATCCGCGCGTACCACTCGTTGGGGTGGCGGTGCAGGTCGACCAGGGCCTTCACGTCGAGCTTGCCGAGATCGCCGATCTCGGGCTTCTTCGGTCCTTCCAGGTGATCTTGTAGATCCGGCCGGAGGTCCGGTGGACGCCGGTGCTCTCGTGGCACTCGCCCGAGTCGTTCCAGTCGAGCACGAAGACGCCGCCGTCGGGGCCATAGCCGAGGTCGATCCCTCGGAACTTGGGATCGCCCGCGAAGAAGCGGTCGGGCTCGTGCTTGCCGACGAAGCCGCTCCCCGAGCGTTCCAGCCGCTCGACGTTCACCCGTCGGCCGTGGAGGTTGAGGGTGAACAGCTTGCCGCGATCCTCGGAGGGCCACTGGTCGCCCTGGTAGATCATCATCCCGCTGTGGGCGTGGCCGCCCCCTCGGCGGTCGTGTTCGGGGGTGACGTTCCGCGAGTCGCTCCAGTCCTTCGCGGTGTCCCAGTGGAAGTGGTCGGCGTGCTGGTCGATCGCCTCGTAGGCGCGGGGGTTGGGGTCGATCGTGTGCGGCCGGACGAAATGGGCACCGGCGAACGCGTGCCAGAGGTGGCCGTTGACGGTGTTGATGAAGAACGCCTCGCCGAGCGCGTCCCAGTCGTGGCCCCACGGATTGGTCGTCCCGTGAGACGAGCGCCTCGAACCGCCTCGACTTCGGGTCGAACCGCCAGAGGCCGCCGATGAGCGGCACGCGCTCGGCCTCGGGAGTGCCCGGCACGCCGATCTTGCCCGGCGCCGAGGCCCCGCACCGGCCGTAGAGCCAGCCGTCCGGGCCCCAGCGCAGGCCGTTGGCGAAGTTGTGATAGTTCTCGGCGAGGCACCGTCGAAGCCGTCGAGCACGACCTCGGGCGCGGCATCGGGCTTATCGTCGCCGTTGCGGTCGGGGACGAAGAGGAGTCTGCGGCGGGCAGAGCAGCCAGGCGCCGCCGAGACCGACCTCGACGCTGGTCAGCATCTGGACGTCATCGGTGAAGACGGTCCGCTTGTCGTGGTGGCCGTCGCCGTCGGAGTCCTCGAAGATCACCACGCGGTCGCGATGCCGGAGGTCGAACCGCTTCGCCCGCTCGGCATACGTGTAGTTCTCGGCGACCCAGAGCCGGCCCTTCGCGTCCCAGGCCATCGCGATCGGGTTCCGGACGTCCGGCTCGGCGGCGAAGACCGTGACCTTGAACCCCTCCGGCACGCGGAAGGCCGAAGCGGCCTGGTCGGCGGGCATCACGGGGGTCTTGTCGGTCTCGGTGTCGATGACCGGCGGGAAGTCGTCGGCCGCCGCGACCGAGGCGAACACCAGGGCGGCCAGGGAGGCGAAGGCGAGTCGCTTCATGGAATGATAACCTCAAAGAAGTATTATCTTTGCAGCCCCGGAGGGGCGACCGTCAGTAGCCCAGGGTGAAACCCTGGGACCGTCGAACCAGCGCCCATCACCCTCTTTCTCCAAGCCCTGGAAGGGCGACAGCCCGGCGAATCAGTCCCAGAGATATCGCTCGTCGAACGCGATGTCATGACGCCTCAAGAACGCGAGAAACTCCTCCTGAAATGTCGTCGTTCGATGGTGTTCGGCCTGCCCTTGGATGTACGACTCGACCGCCGCGAGGTTCGAATAACTGACGGCGAAAGCTCCGTAGCCCGTCTGCCAGGCGAAGTGGCCCATCTCCGCGTTCTCGTCGTGAATCCATTTCGAAGAAGTCGCCTTGATCTGGCGGAGGGCGTCGGCCACGGATGTCTGCTGATGGAGCGAGACGAGCCAGTGCGTGTGATCTGGCATACCGCCCGCCGCGAGGAGCTTCGACCTTCCCGCGCGGAGAATCCCCCCGACGTACTCGTAGAGCCGGGGTCGAATCAGGTTCAACAGGGTCGGCTCGCGGCCCTTCGTGGCGAAGATCAGGTGATAATTCGAGCAGACAAACGATTGGGCCATGATGACCACTGGGGTTTCGGCGGCGCTGTCACCCTTCCAGGGCTCGAAGGGAGGCGGAAACGGAAGTTCGATCATGACCCAGGGTTTCAACCTGGGCTACTGACGGTCGCCCCTCCGGGGCTGAAGATCGAAGACCCGGAATCCATCATCGCCTTCCTGTATCTCAACTCAAGCCGTAGAACTTCATGGCGTTGTCGCGGAACAGCTTCGCCTGGTTCGATTGACTGTCTTCAACAACAATTGTCCTGAGCGTCTCGACCCAGACCCGGAACGAGGCGCCGAGGTTGACGACCGGCCAGTCGCCCGCGAACATCACGCGGTCCCAGCCGAACTGGTCGATCACCGTCCGGACGATCGGCTTGAGCCGTTCGGCGGGCCAGTCCTCGACATTAACGTTCCCGTAGATCCCCGAGACCTTGCACATGACGTTGGGGTTCTTCGCCCGCGCGATCTTCTCCAGGCCCTTCCGCCAGCCTTCCAGGTCGTTTGAGCCGGCGTGGGGGTTGCCGCAGTGGTCGAGGATGAACCGCGTGCCGGGACAGCGGTCGATCAGCTCGGCGCCGGATTCGAGCTGGTCGTTCCGGAGGCAGAGGTCGAAGCTCAGGCCACGCTCGCCCAGCAGCCGGACGCCCCGGACGAACGGCTCTTCCAGGCAGAGCTTCGGCGCCGTCGCCGGGGTGTGGAGCACCTGGCGAAGGCCCTTGATGTAGCGATTTCCGTTGAACCGATCGAGGTAAGCGGCGAAATCCTCCGACGCCGGCCGGCCCGAGATCACCGCCGCGCGCATCGGCGACCGCCCCTCGGCGCAGATCCGGGTGACGTACTCGGCCTCCTTGACCTCGTCCTCCACCGCCACATCGACTTCCATGTAGACCGCCCGCGTGACCTTCAGGCCCTCGGTCGCCTTCGCGTAGTCCGAGAGGAGATGGTCATGCGCCAGCACGTCCTTCGCCTTGCCCGTCGCCGAGGCGACCCACGGGAGCCGGAGCACCCGCAAGTCCCAGAGGTGAAGGTGGGTGTCGACGATCTCGCCCGAGTAAGGCGAGCCCTCGGCCGCGATCGTCTCCGGAGCGGTCGAGGCCAGTCCGGCGGCGACGAGAGAGGCGTTCGCGGCTTCCAGGAAGGTGCGTCGGGAGATCGGAGGGTTCATCTCATTGTCCTTCAAGATGCCATCAGTAAGCGGGTCGCAGGCAGCGGGTAGCGGGTATTAAAGACAAAGAACGCTCGCGGACCCTGATTCTCTCTTTCTTCTCTACCCGCTGCCTGCGACCCGCTATTCGAGATCCGCCGGCTGGACAAGGCCATCTTCGGTCACTCCCGACAATCGGGCGCGGCCTCGATGCCAGAGCAGGAGCACGGCGAACAGCGCGATCATCGGCATCCAGCCCATCGCGCCGACGACGAGGTCGTAGCGCTTGGTCTTGTCCAGATAATCGCCGAAGATCGGGTGAAACGCGGCCGTCACGAGCCAGGTGATCGTCGCCAATGTCCCGCTGATCTTCCCCTGATGCTTGTACGAGAGATCCTGCGTCAGCGAGTAATACGCCGCGTAAGAGCCCAGCCCGCCGAAGGCGACCACGAGCAAGGCCCCCAACAAGAGCGGACCCCTGGGCAGGAAAGCCGCCGCCGTGGTCAGGGTCGTCAGGACGCAACACCCGGCGAAGACCCACATCCTCGACGAGAAGACCGACAGCCCCCGGCGCGCTAGCCAGCCCGAGAGGAACCCGGCGGCGATCGAGCCGACGTCGGCCGCCACATAGTAGAACGTCGTGAAGTTGAGCATGTCGTTCCGCCCGTACCCCCGGGCCTCGCGGAGGAACTTCGGGAGCCAGACGCGGAACAGGTGCCAGTTCAGGTTGATGCAGACGACCATGATCGCCAGGGCGAGGAACCGGGGCGAGAAGACCAGGTCCAGGAAGCTCTCCGAACCAACGGATTTCGGGTTTTCAGCGGTCGCCAGGCCCTTCGGTTTGGGGGCCCGGAGGTCGCGCGGGCGGATCGAGGCCAGCCAGAGCAGCACCCAGGCCGTCCCCCGCGCCGATGACCAGAAAAGGGCGCCGCCAGCCGCCTTCGCCTTCGGTCAGAAGCAGCTTGATCGCCTGAGGCGCCAGCACCGCCCCGAGCGCCGTGCCGCTCTGGAGCAGACTGTTGCCTAACGCCCGGTCGCGAGGGGCCATCAGCAACTGGATCGTCTTCAGGCCGCAAGGGAAATGCCCGGCCTCGAACACGCCCAGCAGAATTCGCAAGATGAGCAGTTCCTCAAACGTCCGGCTCAGCCCGGTGAGGAACCCCATCGCCGACCAGCCGACGAGCACGACCGGGTAGAGCCAGAAGACGCCCATCCGGTCGACCATCCAGCCGAACAGCAGGCTCCCCGCCGCGAAGGCCATCCCGAATCCCAGCTCGGTGTAGCCGTACTGCTTGTCGTTGAGATGGAACTCGGACTGGATCTCGATGGCCAGGGTGTTGACCGTGAGACGGTCCATGTAGTTGACGACCGTGCCGAGCAGGAGCAGGCAGCAGATGAACCAGCGCCAGGTCGCCGAATGGTTCGCGCCGTGGGCCTCGTCACCTGTCTCCCGATCGGTCTCCCGCAAGTCGTCGCCGGTCGTCAGCATCGGGCGTGATCCTTCAAGGCGCGCGGCGAATCGCCGACAAGGTCGGGGGCGGGCAACGGTCGGGCTTGCGAGGATAAGGGACAGCGAGGCGATCTTATCGCGACAGCGACCCCGGATCTACCACCGAGCCGATTTGGCCTTCCCGGAGCTTCCGTCCGAGCCGCGCACGCAGCGCAGCGGAGTAAGCGGTTCCGGCGTTGCGGTCTGCTTACTCCGCTGCGCTGCGTGCGCGGCTCGGACAATCGTCCTTCGTGGGCGACGCGCAACCGATTGCTCGGAAAATACCCGAATAATGACCCGACCCCCGGAGCGATAGTAAACACTCGGAGACCGATCCCGTCCGACCTCTAAACCCGGGGAGACCCCAAATTGAAACTATGAGGGGGGTGGAGGTCGAGCCGACGGCCGCGGGTGCCCTGAGTTCGTGGCAGACTTGAGGTGCTTACAACCCTCTGGCCCGCAGAATCGGAGCACTCCCGTGAACTACGTCGGCATCGACCTCCACAAGCACTCTATCGTCACCTGTGTCATGGACCAACACCGCAAGATCATCGGCCGTCGCACCCTGGCCTGCTCCCAGGTCCAGGACATCCGCGCCTACTTCGAGTCGCTCCGGCCCTTCCAGGCGGTCGTCGAGGCCACCGCCAGCTATGAGTGGCTCCTCGAGCTGATCGAGCCGACGGCCGAGAAGGTCGTCCTGGCCCATCCCGGCAAGCTCCGCGTCATCGCCGAGAGTGTCAAGAAGACCGACCGCCTCGACGCCCAGGTCCTCGCCGAGTTCCTGGCCCGCGACATGATCCCCACGGCCCATCGCCCGACCAAACGTCAGCGTGAGCACCGCACGCTGGTCCGACACCGTCAGTTCATCCGGGGTCGCATGACCGCCCTCAAGAACAAGATCCGCCGCTTCGCCGCCGACTACAACGCCGACCGCAAGGACCTCTTCACCCCCGCCGGGTTGGAGTCGCTGGCCAAGCTCGAGCTGCGCGACGCCGACCGCTTCGTCCTGGGGCGGCTCTGGGACGACCTGGAGCACGAGAAGACGCAGCTCCGGGCGGTCAAGACGAAGCTGGAGGAGTTCGCCAAGAAGGCCCCGACGGCCGAGGCCGAGGCCCGCGCCGTGCTCGGGACGATCCCCGGGGTCGGGGCGGTGACCGTCGATGTGATCGTCAGCGAGCTGGGGGACATCTCGCGGTTCAAGAATGCCCGTGCGGTGACGGCCTACGCCGGGCTGGCGCCCGGGGTCCGGCAGTCGGCCGGCAAGTCGAAGGAGATGGGGATCAGCAAGCAGGGCTCGGGGCTGCTGCGGTGGGCGTTGGTGGAGTCGGCCTGGAGGCTGGTGGCGCGGTCGGGCCGGTGGAAGGTGGTGTATGAAGGCATCAAGAAGCGTCGCGGGGGCAAGAAGGCGATCGTGGCGGTGGCCCGCCGGCTCCTGGGGGTGATGGTGGCGATGCTGAAGACGCGGAGTCCTTACCGGCTGATCGCGTGATCGGCCCGAGCGGTTGAAGACCCAGAGACCCGTCGCAGAGGGGAGATGGAGTCGAGCGGAGGCGGGTGGGCGTGACGAACCACGGGATGACCCCGGCTCAAAGCCCGGCGAGGACGAATCTCGTCGATCGCCGAGCGATTGAATGGCGGCGTCCCCTGGATTGAGTTTCCTGGCGAGGCCCGGGTGACCGGGCGATCCCGAATAGATGGTTGGATGCGTCACGTTGCGTCGGCCTGCGTTCGATGAGATGGGATGGCCGTGGGAGCGTCTCCCTCGGCCTGTGGCTCAGGGGATGCGTTGTGGGGGATCACGATCACCTCGACGGAGGCGGGACGACGATGGGCCAGGTTGACCGAAGCCGAAGGCGAGGGGGATGCGTGGGGAACCCCGCAACGAGAACCTGCACCGCTCCGCTTGACAAGATCCCCCTCATAGATGGCTTTGAATTCAGGGAGACCGAGCGGCGCCGGGTTCGAGCGGAGGAAATTGGGTTTGAGTTTTGGCGAGGGCTCACACGTTGGCTTCGTCTTCTTGACGGAGGCCCGTCGGGCTCGGAATTCCTCAAAGAGACATGGGACAAGACTTTCCACCATTGGCTTTGGATTTTCGGCCGGGCCTCGAAGGACTTGCCGGCGGGATGGGATCGCGAGGCGGCCCGGAGACGCAATCCGACGACACGACCCGTTCCACACTTTTCCCAATCAGGCAATCCGACACCCAGATGGATTTTCGGCGCAAAACTAGATTTATCGTCCCGAAACCGCATGGCGGCCGACGATCGCCCGCGCGGTCCGGAGCCCGTCGACGGCGGCGCTGACGATCCCTCCGGCATAGCCGGCCCCCTCGCCGCACGGGTAAAGGCCGGCGACGGCCGGGCTCTGGCGGGTCGAGTCGTCGCGGGGGATGCGGACGGGCGAGCTTCCTCGCGACTCGGGGCCGGTCAAGACGGCGTCGCGGAGGAAGGCCCCCTGCATCTTCCGATCCATCACCTTGAGCCCGCGTTCCAGGGCTTCCATCACGGGAGGCGGCAGGATCAGGCCGAGGTCGGTCGGGATCGTCCCGCGTTCGTAGCTGGTCCGGATCTTGCCCCGGCTGGCGCGGCCGGCGAGGAAGTCCTCGGCCCGCTGGACCGGGGCGTGATAGGTCCGCTCGCCCGCGAGGTACGCGAGCCGTTCGGCCCTCTGCTGGTAGTGGACGCCGGCCAGGGGATGCTTGCTCGCGAGGTCGCCCGGACTGACCGTCACGACCAGCCCGCTGTTGGCAAACGGGGTGTCGCGGAGGCTGTGGCTCATCCCGTTCGTGCCGAAATAGCCCGGCTCGCTGACCGAGGGCATGATGATCCCGCCGGGACACATACAGAACGTGAACAGATCACGACTTCCCACCCGGACGTTCAGGTTGTACTCGGCCGCGCCGAGCGCGGGGTGGTCCGAGAACGCCCCGTGGCGGGCGATGTTGACTTGCTCCTGCGGCTGCTCGATCCGGACGCCGAGCTGGAACGCCTTCGGCTCCAGCGGAACCCCTCGGCGGAGGAGCATCCCGTAGGTGTCGCGGGCACTGTGGCCGATCGCGAGCACGGCGAGGTCAGCGGCAACGTATCCCGAGCTGGTCATGAGTCCCTTGAGCCGGCCCTCTTGCAAATCCAGGTCTTCGACGCGGCAAGAGAACCGGATTTCGCCGCCGAGCGACTCGAACTTGCGGCGGAGGGTCCGGACGATCAAGGGGAGCCGGTTCGAGCCGAGGTGCGGCTTGGCCTCGTAGACGATGGAGGGCTTGCCGTGACAGTCGGCGAGGATTTCGAGGACGCGCTGGATGTCAGGACCGGTGTTCCGGCAGGTGAGCTTGCCGTCGCTGAACGTCCCCGCGCCCCCTTCGCCGAAGAGGTAGTTGCTCTCCGGGTCGAGCAGGCCGCCGGAGTCGAACCGCCGGACGTCAGCGACGCGGTCCTTGACGTCTCGGCCCCGCTCCAGGATCAGCGGCCGATAGCCGTCCTTCGCGAGCAAATACCCCGCGAACAGCCCGGCCGGCCCGGCGCCGATGATGACCGGGCGATGCTCCAGAGGCTCACGCCCCGGCTCGGGCCAGTCGAACGCTTCGGGCTCGAACGGCGACGACCTCGAGGCCCGACGCGGCGACCCCGTCGGGGACCTCGACCTCGGCGGCGTAGACGAAGTGGAGGTCGTCGTGCCGGCGGGCGTCGAGGCTCTTGCGCAAGATCCGGTACGAGGCGATCCCGTCGGGAGCGGACGCCCATCCGGTCGGCCAGCTTCTCGGGGAGGACCTGCTCGGGCTCGTCAAGTTCCAGGCGGATGTTGGCGACTTTCCAGGACATTGATGGCTTCTTGCGTTGGTGACTTCCAGGTGTTTCGTCGAGTCCGGCGGCATAAAGAAACGTAGGGTAGGGCTTGCCCTGCCGTTCCGCGTCTCGCCCTGGATCGGCAGGGCAAGCCCTACCCTACATTCCGATGTCAAGGCGACCCGAGGTCTCCTCAATCCGGCTGCCGGACCGGGCCGAAGCAGACCAAGGTGATGTCGTCGGCCTGCTTGTGGCCGAGCGAGAACTCGCGGATGTCCTGGAGGATCGCCCGGCCGACGGCCTCGGCCCCGCCGGCCGAGTCGGCGACCCGCTTGATCAGCCGACGCTTGTCGCGCGAGTCGTAGATCTCCTCGCCAGGGCTCCGGGCGTCGGTCACGCCGTCGGAGTAGATCACCATGACGTCGCCCGGGTAGATGTCGACTTCAAGCTGCTTGTATTGCCAGTCGGGCATGATCCCGAGCGGGAAGCCGGAGATGTCCTCGCCCAGCTCCTCGACCCGACCGTCAGCCCTCCGGAGAAACAAGGGTGGATGCCCGGCCGAGCAGAACGTGATCCGGTTCCTCTCCAGGTCGAGCAGGCTCAGGCTCATCGTCATGAACTTCTCGTCGATCCCGGCGGCACAGAGCAAGTTATTGAGCTTCTCGATCGCCATCTGCGGCGACCCCTCGGTCGAGACGCAGAACCGGGTGTCGCCCGAGAACTTGGCCATCATCAAGGCCGCCGCAACCCCCTTGCCGGCCACGTCCCCCAGCGCGATCCCCAGGCGATTTCCGGGCAGGTGCATGAAGTCGTAGTAGTCGCCGCCGACCTCATAGGTCGGCTGGTAGAAGGCGAAGAACTCGTAGCCGGGGATCTTGGGCACGGAATGGGGCAGGAACCGCTTCTGGACGTTCTCGGCGATGTTCAGGTCGCGTTCGAGCGCCGCGTTCCGGAGCAGCTTCTCGTGCATCGAGGCGTTCTGCACGGCGACGGCGGCCTGGCCGGCGACGGTGGTAAGGATGTCGAGGTCTTCCTGCATGAATTGCTTGCGGTCGCTCGTGTCGAGCTGGATGATCCCGAGGACCTCGCCGTCGGGCGTCAGGAGCGGGACGCACATGACCGAGCGAATCTTGAGGTCGGCGATCGAGGCGCTGGTGGGCAGGTCCTGGTCGGCCCCGGCGTCCTGGCTGAGGACCGCCTTCTTCTGGCCGATGACGTGGTTGACGATCGAGCGGCTGATGCTCATCGGCACCTCGTCGGTGTACGGGGCGACCAGCGACGACCGCTTGTTCGGCCGATACTTGAACGCCTTGCGCATCAGCCGCTTGGTCGCCGGGTCGATCAGGATCAGGAAGCCGCGCTCGGACTGAGGGAAAAGCTCCATCAGGGCTGTCGATGATCTTGGGCGCGACGGTGTCGATCTTCAGGTCGCTGGAGAGGTTCCGCGAGATCTCCAGGATCGCCTTGAGCTTGACCTCCGGCTTGACGGCGCTGGCCAGGGAGCTGGAGCGCGAGGCGTCGAGGGTGTGGAGAGCGCCCGAGACGTCCTCATGGCCCCCTTCGACGACGTGCATCTCCTCGGCGCACGGCCGCCGGCCGGGCGGGACTCCTTGGGGGCGTTGGGGAAGAAGACGAACTCGACCTCGCAGATCTTGATCCGGTCGTTGGCCGAGAGCACCGGCGGGGCGTCGTCGGGGTCGAGCTTCCGGCCGTTGAGGAGGGTGAAGTTCCGCGAGTGGAGGTCAACCAGGGTGATAACGGTCGCCTGAGCGGCGGATCTCGGCGTGTTTGCGGCTCACCCCGGTCGAGTCCAGGGTGATCTGGCATTCCTGAAGCCGGCCGATGACGACCGGGTCTCCCTTGATCTCGATCAGTTGCCCGGCCGGTTCCGGGCTCACCTTCTTCAGGAACGCCATGCGAACTGCTCCGTTCGAGGCCGAAATTGGATTCGAGAGTCCCGACCGGTCATGTCAGCCCTGGAGGTCGCGCCGCTTGATCTCGAACAGCCGGCGGACCAGGTGGATCTGGGTTTCCTGGAGCTTGTCGGAAACGCTGCGGGTCAGCCCGAACCGGGGAGCGTTCTCCTGGAGCTTCAGGACGATCTCCAGGCCGAAGTCCACGATGGCCGGGTCGAGCAGGTTGTTGACGGCGTTGTAATTGCTCTTGTCGAAGAACCCGAGGACCTTCTCCGCGTCCCCTTCGAGCGCGGCGACCCCGGCGACCATGACCTGGGTGAGCACCTCGTTCCGGCCGTAGTGGTCGGTCCCCAGGACGTCGGCGAACGCCTTGAGCCGGTCGCGGTCGCCGCTCGGCGAAGAGTTCCCGCGCGAGCTGGATGTACGACTTCGAGGCCCATTCCGCGTCGTTGGGGAAATACTCCGAGACGGCGACCCACGCCGCCTCTCGCTCGATCCGGGTCGGCTGGATCTGGGCGAAGCGATACTGCGCGGCGGACGATTCCTTCTTCTCGACCTGCCCGCTCGGGGGCCAGCCAGAGGGCCGGCGGGGCGGGGTGGGCCGAGGGATCAGGCCCGATGAGGTCGACCGGTCTGGCCATCCAGCCGGCGAAGGCGCCCAGGAGCAGGCCGACGGCCGAGGCCGCGGCGATCGTCCCCGGGCTCGGCCGGGCGAACAGCCTGATCGGTTCTCCCAGGAGGGGCTCCGACTTCACGGCCGGTTTGGGCTTCGCCGAGGTGTCGATCAGCGTCAAGGCATCGCGAGGGGACGGGCCGCCCGGCAGCGCCGAGGCCGCCGTCAGCGCCGAGACCTGGAGCGACTCGCGAATCTTGGCCAGCTCGCGGAGCATCTCGGCGGCCGACTGGTAGCGGTCGGCCGGCGACTTGGCCATCAGCTTCATCACCAGCTGGCAGAGATCGGGCGGAAGGTCCGGGCGGTGGACCGAGAGGTTGACCGGCGTGTCGGCGACGTGCTTCATCGCCAGCGCCAGCGCCGTCTCAGCCCGGAACGGAGGGTGTCCGGCCAGCATGTGATAGTACGTCACGCCAAGCGAGTAGAGGTCGCTCCGGTGGTCCATCGCGTGCCCACGGGCCTGCTCGGGGCTCATGTAGAGCGGTGTCCCCATCGTCACGCCCGGCTGGGTGACGTGATGACGGTCGGAGTCGAGGTCGCGGCAGAGGCCGAAGTCGGCCACCTTGACCTGACCCTTCTTCGTCAGGAGCAGGTTCTCCGGCTTGATGTCGCGGTGGACCAGCCCGACCTCGCCCGCCGCGCCGACGGCGGCGCCGGCTTGCCTCATGATCGAGAGCGCCTGGGGCAGGTCGGGCGACCCCTTGCGGAGCAGGTACTCGCGGAGGTTCGTCCCCTGGACGTACTCCATCGCGATGAACCGGAGCCCCTCGAAGATCCCCAGCGTGTAGATGTGGACGATGTTCGGGTGGTTCAGCTTCGCCGCCGCCCAGGCCTCGGCCTCGAACCGGCTCAAGTAGGTGGGATTGGTCAGGTCGGGTCGGAGGACCTTGAGCGCGACCTCCCGATTCAGGCTGATCTGGCGGGCCAGGTAGACCTCGCCCATCCCCCCCCGTCCCAGCAGTCGGTCGACCTGGAAATCGCCGAGATTGGTGCCGGTCAAGTCGCGCGCACGGGGGGCGGGCGAGGCCTCTCCCCAGCTCAGGGGCGTGTCGGTCGACGCGGAGGACCGGTCCGATTGGCTCATGGGCTCGCGAGTTCCTTACCCGGACGGTTCGACGGTCATGCCCACGCCCCTTCGCGTCTGACCGATTCGAACAGAACTTAGTCTACGGCATCGCGACCGCCTCCGCAATTCGAACCGGTGTTTGCGGGCAACTTCCTGGCGGGTTGGCGCGGAAAATGCCGGGCGGTCACTCGATCCGGACGATCCGAAGTGCTAAGATCCTTGATAATCAGGCATGAGGTCGCCGGCCCGGAGGTCGGATCGACCAGGAGAGTCGGCGGGATCGGAGGTTTCGGCCATGAAGATCCACGTTCGGTTGGGGATCGCGGCGGGACTGGGGATTCTGATCGCCTCGGGCCTGGGTCTCCAGGCCAACGCCCAGAACGGCCAGGTCTCCCCGATCCCGTACGGCAACTACAGTACCTTCATCACGGGTCAGCTTCCAGCCACCCCGGATCCCCATCGAGGGAACCTGGGCCGAGATCATCACCGTCACGCCCAAGTGGATGGTCGTCCAGAACCCGATCGGCCAGCAGTTCCCGATCGCGTCCGACCGGGTCGGCCAGTTCCTGGTGCGCTGGCCCTACTCGCCGGACATGCTCACGCCCGCGTCCGTGATCGAGGTGACCGGGCCCGAGGTCGGCTCGAACGTCATCATTGCCGACCACGTCGACGTTTACGAGCGGAACGCCCAGCAACTCGTCTCGCCGACGGTGACAAACCTCTTCGGGCCGAACCAGGCGCGACCGTACGGGAACTTCCAGACGATCGCCTCGTACGGATGGCCCAGCACGACCCGTTCGGCGTCGTCTCCTACATGTCGGCCGAGGAGTTCGCGATCCCCAACCGGGTCCACATCGTCGGCAATTCCACGGCGGTCGGCGGCGACCCGATCCGGGTCGCGGGGTTCGGGCTGAACTGGTACACCGTCCAGCCGAGCGTCAGCGGGATGACCATGACCCAGGTCACCCTGGGCAGTAACAGCTACGCCAGGCGAGGCGACCTGCTTTACCTGATCCCGCAAAACATCGGCCCCCGAAGCCTGACCGTCAGCCAGCTCGTGCTCTACAAGAAGATCCCGTTCCGGGCCTTCCAGCCCTGAACGGGCGCGACCTTTCGATGGTGCAGGATCAGAGCTTCGGATCGACCGCGATCGGCTTCTCGTCATCGCGGTAGAGAGGCAGGAAGCGGTAATAGACTTCCAGAGTGAGGATCGATAGCGAGGTCTGGAAGAGCCGGCCACCCCGGGTCCCCCAGGCGTCGGGCGCGGGCTCGAAGGGGCTCCAGCTCCCGTGGTCGCACCCCTTGCTGATCGACCTGCATCGCGACCAGGCCGTCGCGGACCCGGGGGTTCCACTGCTTCCAGGCCTTGTTCTGCATGTTGTGCAGGAGCTGGGTCGCGTAATACCAGTAATAGATGTTCCGCTCGATTGGACGCCTTCAGTTCCTCCCAGACGCCCGCGACCCCGCGACCATCGACGGATAGTCGCGAGGCCAGCCGAGGTACTGGCGGCAGAGCAGCGCCTCGGCGGTCATGGTCGGCGTGGCGAACCGGCCGGGCATGTAGCTGTACGTGGTCCGGAGCTTGTCGGTCCCCGCCTCGTCCAGGTAGTGGGTGCAGCCCCGGAGGACGCTCTTGGGGACGTCCAGGCCGCCGAGCCGGGCGCTCCGAAGGGCGAACATCTGCCAGCCGAAGACCGAGGTGTCCCCCGCGTCGCCGGGAAAGTAGCGCCAGCCGCCGTCGTACTTGTTCTGCGACATCGCGATGAAGTTGATCGCCCGCTGCGCCGGCTCCCGGAGCCTCGGGTCCTTCGAGATCCCGTAGGCTTCGCAGAGGGCCATCGTGGCGATGGCGTGGCTGTACATCTCCGAGTGCATCATCCCGCCGATGAACAGCTCGCCGGTCTTCTGCTGGTGCGAGAGGAGCCAGTCGACCCCCCGGCGGACCTGGTCCTGGTACCGGCTCGGCTGGGTGTGGATGTGCCCCGCGCCGAGGAAGGGCAGGAGCGCCAGGCCGGTGGCGGCGGTGTCCGACTCGGCGATGACGTCGCCGGGGCAGCCGGGGGTCATCCGGCATTCGTCCCTGGACGTCGAGGCTCCAGCCGCCGTCGGCGCGCTGGTGCCTCATCAACCAGTTCAGACCCTCCTGCACGGCCCGCTCGGAGGCGGTCGTCCCCCCTTCGCGAAGGATGAGCTGGGCCTTGGTCGGCCCCGACCGGCCCGAGAACGGCGCGGTCATGTCCTCGGTATGCATCCGGACAGTCTGCATCGACGTCGGAGAGCCCGCTCTGGCGGCTGGAGGAGACACGCTCGGGCATGGTCAAGGTCGGCCCGAAGGTCATGCCCGCGACCAGTGGGGGCTGGCTGGTCGCCTGGCCGGTCGGGTCCAGGGACATCGAGGGCGTCTCGTCGGTCTTGACGTCGTTGAACGGGTCGCCCGACTGGTCGGCGGGCACCAGCGACGTGAAATCCTCGTCGGCCAGCGAGATGATCCGGGAATCGAAGTCGATCCGGTCGTCCGACTTCCGCCCGCTCACATAGACGAACGTCGCCAGGATCACCAGGACCACGCGCGTGGATGAGCAGGCTGGTCCCCCAGGACGGGAGCCAGGTCAGCCAGGCCGGTGCGGTGCGATCCAGTCGGGAGAGAATTCGGCGGAGGCGGACCCGGGCGACGCGAATCCAGCGAGGTCGATCGTGGGGCATGGTCGAGCGGTCCCCGGGCGGTGGCCGACGCTCAGAGATGGGCCACCTGGAAGACGGGCCGGCGCGGCCCATTATTCATCCGAACCTCTCATGTCGCCGGGCCGGACCGGGGGGACGGCCTGGGCGTCCCCAGTATTATAGCGGCAGGCGACGGCGGCATGGAAAGTCGTGAGCCGGATTCACCGGATCGCGTGTCTCTACCTCCATGCAATAACGGGAAGACCGCCCGCGATTCGCCGGGCGATCTCCCGGATTCTTCATCCGAGGGGCGCGTCCCGCTCGTCGAACCGTTCGACCCGTGCCCAGCCGAGGGCTTCGAGCGGCCCGGCGACGAGATCGGCGTCGGCCACGACCACGAAGACGAACGCCCGGGGGTCGACCCGTCGCCGGGCCGCCGCTTCGAGGCTGCGAAAGGCTCACGGCTTCGAGCCGCTCGGCGAACCCGGCGTGATGGTCGGCCGGGAGCCCGTGGAGGAACAGGCCGGCGTATCGGGAGACCAGGGCCGAGGGGGTCTCGAAGTGCCGGGCCTGCCCCTCGATCAGCGACCGCCGGGCGTCGTCCAGCTCGGAAGCCGTCGGCGGCCGGTCGCCGAGCAGGCCGAAGACCTCGCCTCGGAGGTCTTCGAGCGCCTCGGCCAGCCGGTCGGACTGGAGCGACGACGAGATCAGGAACGGCCCGGCCCCTTTCCGGAAGTCGAAGTGGCTCCGGACGCCGTAGGTGAACCCTTTCTCCTCGCGGAGCCTGGCGTTGAGCCGCGAGGTGAACTGGCCGCCGAGGATCTGGTTCCAGACCATCAGGTCGGTGTAGTCGGGGTCGAGCCGGTGGGTCCCGACGTGCCCGACCCGGACCACCGCCTGAGGCGCGCCGGGGCGGTCGAGGAGCAAGAGCCGAGGGTGAGTCGAGCCGTTCGGCCTCGCGGACCTCCGGCCTTTGCCGACGACTGGCCCGACCAGCCCGGCGAGCCGCTCTTCGAGCCGCCGGACGAGCCGTCTCGGGATCGACGTCGCCGGCCACGACGAAGGCCGAGTCGTCCGGCGTGTAGCGTTCCTGGTGGAACGGCGATCAGGTCGTCGCGGGTCAGTCGGGCGACCGTCGCCTCCTCGCCGTCGACGGGCACCCGGTACGGGTGATCGGCGTCGAACAGGGCCCGGAGCAAGGCCCGGCTCGGCCCTGGCCTCGGCGCTGTCCCGTTCGGCCTTGAGGCCGGCGAGGGTCTGGGCGTGGACGCGGTCCCACTCCTCGGTCGGGAAGCTCGGGTTCCGGAGGACGTCGACGGCCAGGTCGAGGCTCGCCTCCAGGTGGGTCGTCAGGCACTGGAGGCCGATGTACGCGCCGTCCCAGCCGGCCGAGGCCGAGAGCGAGGTCCCCATCCCCTCGACCGCCAGCGCGATCTGGTGCGATGACCGCGAGGCCGTCCCCTCGTCGAGCAGGTCGGCCGTCAGGCTGGCCAGCCCTCCTCGCCCGGGCCGTGGGTCGACGCCCCGGCGTCGAGCACGAAGGTCGAGGCGACGATCGGCAGGTCGCGCCGGGGGATCACCCAGACCGGCAGGCCGCATTTCAGCGCGAAGACCTCGGGCCGGGGGGCCCGGAACGGCGTGGCGGGCGAAGGCTGGGGGGTGATCGAGCGGTCCAGCGGCGGCGAAGATCGTGGCCGGCTTGCGGCCGAGGACGGTCAGGCCGACCCTCGGGCGTCCCGAGGAGGTAAGTTCGCGCGGCCTGGCGGACGGCCTCGGCCGTCACCGACTGGTAACGAGCCAGGTCCGACGTGATCCGGCCGGGGTCGCCGAGGTACGTGTTGTAGGCGTTGAGCCGGTCGGCCACGCCGCCGAAGCCGCCGACGTTGTCCAGGGCGTAGATGAACCCGGCGAGCCGGCCGTTCTTGACCCGGGCCAGTTCGGCCTCGTCGACGCCGAGGTCGGCGATCTCGGCGATCTCGGCGTCGATCAGGTCGCGGGCCTCTTCCCAGGACCGGCCCGGGCGGAGGGTCGAGGTCACGCCGAACGTGCCGGCCAGCTCCCGGCCCGACTGGTGCGAGCCGACGTCCTGCGACAGCCCCAGCTCGACGACCAGCTTGCGGTAGAGCCGGCACGACTTCCCCCGGCCGAGGATGTCGGCCAGGAGCACCAGCGCCGCGTCGTCGTCGCGGAAGTGGGGGACGGTATGCCAGGAGAGGTAGACGCGGTCGAGCTCGACCCGGTCGTGGACCTTGATCGCGACCTCGCCCGCGAGCTTCGGCTCGGGAGCCCAGGGGGTCAGACGACTTCGTCCCGCCGGGAAGGTCGCCGAAGTAGCGCTCGGCCAGGGCCAGGGCGCGGTCCTCGTCGATGTCGCCGACCAGGGCGAGGCTGGCGTTGCCGGGACGTAGAAACGTCGGAAAAACGCCTCGACGTCGTCGCGCGAGGCGGCCTCGACGTCCTCCATCACGCCGATGGTCGTCCAGCTATAAGGATGGCCGGGCGGAAACAGGGCCTCGGCCATCAGGCGGCCGGCCATCCCGTAGGGGCGGTTGGCGACGTTCTGGCGGTACTCGTTCTTGACCACGTCCTTCTGGACCCGGATCTTCTCGTCGGTCAGGGCGGGCAGGAAATGCCCCATCCGGTCCGACTCCATCGCCAGGGCCAGCTCGACGTGCGCGGCGGGGACGTCCTCGTAATAGTTGGTCCGGTCCGACGAGGTCGAACCGTTGATGCTGGCCCCGAGCCGCTGGAGCGGCTTGAAGAAGTCGCCCGGGTAGTGCTCCGACCCCTCGAACATCAGATGCTCGAACAGGTGGGCGAACCCTCGCTGGCGTCGCTCCTCGTTCTTGGAACCGACGTGATACCAGAGATTCACGGCGACGACCGGCAACGGCCCCTGTCGCCGGGCGATCACGTCGATCCCGTTGGCCAGCGTGGTCTTGGAGAAAGCGAAACCGATCGAGCTGGAGGGGAGAGTTCATCGATCCGGGCGTATCCCTGAGAGGAAAGAGGGCGGTCCATCGTCACAAAACCACCATACCGCAAGTAGAGTCTGGTGCCTACCGATCCGGCGGACCATCCATCGATGCCACGATTTGCCATCCTCCTCGATCTTTCAAGGGATGGGAGTTTTTTTCTTGGCGAGATGAGACGTTGCGATACAATGAACGAATGGATTGACCGGTGTCCGAGACCTTCGACTATGTCCAGGGCCCGGTCTCGCGAGGCCCAGCGATCCTCGACCTCTCATTGTGAAGATTCCCTGAATCTGGACCGATCGCGGGAGTGACCGGGCCGGGCCTCCGGCCCGCCGAAATCGCAGGGCCACCGAATCGTGCGTCGGTGGCGTTGATTCCAGACAGCACGGATTGTAGGCCGGGTCGTGAACTGGGACGACATCATCGTTGACGCCGCCGCGACCGACACCGGCATGCGTCGTTCGAATAATCAGGATAGCCACGCGGTCGTCCGCGCCTCGAAGGTCGAGACCTGGCGGCAGCGCGGCCATCTCTTCATGGTGGCCGATGGGATGGGTGCCCACGCCGTGGGCGAGCTGGCCAGCAAGCTCGCCTGCGACAACATCCCGCATAATTACACCAAGTCCAAGTCGGCGACGCCCCACCGAGGCGATCACCAAGGCCTACAAGGAAGTCGGCGGCCTGATCCACGGCAAGGCCAGCGCCAACCGCGACTTCCAGGGGATGGGGACCACCGCCTCGACCCTGATCCTGCTCCCCGACGGCGCCCTGATCGCCCACGTCGGCGACTCGCGGGTCTACCGGGTCCGGAACGGCCGGATCGACCAGCTCTCCTTCGACCACAGCCTGGCCTGGGAGCTGGTCCGCCGGAACCATCTCTCGGCCGAGCAGGCCAACAAGGCCGTCCCCCGGAACGTCATCACCCGGAGCCTCGGCCCCGACCCGAACATCGAGGTTGACATCGAAGGGCCGCTTGCCCGTCGAGCCCGGAGACGTCTTCCTGCTCTGTTCCGACGGCCTCTCCGGCCCGGTCGAGGACCCGGAACTGGGAGCCTTCGCCGCCAACTTCCACCCCAAGGACGCCTGTCGCTACCTCCTCCAACTGGCCAACCTCCGGGGCGGGCCCGACAATATCACCGTCGTGATCGCCCGGATCGGCCCCTGGATCGAGCCTGATACGGACGCCGATGTCCCCAAGATCGACGGTTCCCGCGAAGTTAACGGGAAGAAAGGGGGCTGGATGAAGGGCTTCGCCGGCCTGCTCGGGTCGAAGAAGAAATCCGCCCATCCCGAGGTCGAGGAGCACCTCTACCGGAGCAGCGACTGCCCGATCACCGAGGAACTGGTCGACCGGATGGCCGAGCTCGTCCGGAAGCTCCAGCAGCTCGCCATCGAGCAGACCTGGCCAGTCGACTGGACGGCGCTGGCGAGCTATCGACGGCTCGCGGGTGACCTCCGGAGCCAGCAAAAGCTTCGCTCCGCGCTCAAGCCACTGGGCGAGGCGATCGACCTCCTCGGCCAGGCGGGACGAATCCACCGGAAGCTGGGCTCGGCGAACGCGGGCTGAAACCCGGAACCCAGGACCGAGCCGACAATGCCCGACCCGACCCGACCCGATCCCTCGACCACCTGTGCCCGCCCTCCACTGCCGAACCCGTCCAAGACACCTCCACTCGCCCCGCCGATCCAGCTCAGCTCGGTCTACGAGTTCGCTGGGGTCGATCAGGTCGACGCTGTTTACCACGGCGAGCAGACCGGGTTCGTCTACGCCCGCGACGGCCACCCCAACGCCCTGCAACTGGCGGGCAAGGTCGCGGCCCTCGAAGGAGGAGAATCCGCCCTGGTCTGCGCCTCGGGGATGGCCGCCGAGTCGGCCCTGATGCTGACCCTCCTGAATCAAGGAGACCGCGTCGCGATCTCCGAAGGGCTTTACGGCCGGACGAGCCTCCTGGTCGCGAAGGAGCTGGCCCGGTTCGGGATCGGCCACGACCTCTTCGACGCGACCCGGCCCGACTCGCTCCGCCTGGCGTTGAGCTCGAAGACCCGGCTGATCTTCGTCGAGACCCTCTCGAATCCTCTCCTCCGCCTGGCCGACATCGCCGGCCTGGCGGCGATCGCGCGCGAGGCGGGCGTCACGCTGGCGGTCGACCACACCTTCGCCCCCCTGCTCTGCCGGCCTCTGGAACTGGGGGCCGACGTGGTGGTTCACTCGGCCACGAAGTCGATCGGCGGCCACAGCGACGTGACGCTCGGTCTGGTCGTCGGCCGCCGCGACCTGATCGACCGGATCGCGCCGATCGCCTCGACCTTCGGCCTGACCGGCAACCCGTTCGATAGCTGGCTGGCCCTGCGGGGCGTCTCGACCCTGGCCGTCCGGACCGACCGCGCGTGTGCCTCGGCTCTGGAGCTGGCCAGGCGGCTGGAGGAGCATGAATCCGTCGAGAGGGTCCACTATCCGGGCCTTCCCGGTCACCCCGACCACGACCTGGCAACTCGCGTCCTCTCGCGGCGGATTCGGCGCGATGGTCAGCTTTGACGTCGGCGATCGAGAGAACGCCGACCGACTGATCCGATCGCTTCGCCACATCCCCTACGCCCCCAGCCTGGGCGACGTCTCGACCACTCTGAGCCATCCGACGACCACCAGCCACCGCTCACAGACCCCCGAGCAGTGGGCCCGGCAGGGGATCACGCCCGGCCTGATCCGACTCTCCGTTGGCCTCGAAGCGGTGGAGGATCTCTGGTCCGACCTCGACCAGGCCCTGGGTCGTCCCTGAGCCCCGTCGTTAATAATCGTCGACCTCGGTCGAATCCCCTCCCGCCCATTCCGCCCATCGACGAGTCGAGAAAGTCCCAGCCCATGGCCGAGCCCAGGCCGAAGCTCTCGCTCCGGATCCTCATGGTCGCGATCGCTTACGTCGCGATCGGCTGCGCCGGGGGCGTGGCGACGATCAACGATCGATCCCGCCCCGATGTCTTCACGTGTTGTTTCGCGTTGGGAATCATCGGCCACATCGTCCCCCGGTTGATGGCGGGACGGGGTCGGAACCTGGCGGCCTACTGGGGATTCGCCCTCACGAGCCTCGTCGCCCTGACGGCCGTGCTCCTCTTCTTCGAGATGACGAATCTCCGCGTTGAGGCAACCTCCAGCATCCTCAGAATGCTCGGGCTGAACTTCGGGCTCCCCTGGCTCGCGGTCCTGGCCGGGTATCTCGGCGCCTGGTTCTCCCGAAGGCGTTTTGATCAACGACATCCCGAACCGGTCGAGATCGAGCCGGCTCGGGTCAGTTGACCCGGGCGGTCGCCCGCCCCGAGGACCTCCGAGGAGCCTGTCGAGCCACGCCGGGACGCCCGGGGAGCCGGGGCCTTGCGCGCGGCCTCCGAAGCCCGAAGGCTCGCCCGACCGTGCTGTTCCATCAAGTCCCCCAGCCTCCGGACCTGCGAGGACAGGACCCAGATCGACCCGGAGATGACCAGCATCCCCGCCCAGAGGATGACGGCAAGGCTGGTGAGGTTGATGTTGAAGTTCAGCATGAAGCGTCCTCAAAGGAGGCATGGGCATCCTGCAAAAGGCCATCGAGGGCCAGGGTTCCTGCCTGATGATCTTTCTATGGCGCGGGGTGCGGGGCTCGTGACACCAGCCGATCCTGGCCGGCATCAAGGGTCATGGGGAGAGAAAGACCCGAGGATTCCACCGGTGGGAGGGCATCCCTTCCCTGATGATGACGTTAAACATTAACAATCTTGCGCCATCGTTGCAATCGTTTCGGAGTGGAGGAGCGGAGCGGAGGTCGAGGGGGGTGCGCCAACGGATTCGGCCATCGGGTGGATGTCGTCCAAGAAGGAAGGATTCCCCGTAGGGTAGGGCTTGCCCTGCCGCGTTCCGGGTCTCGGCAGGGCAAGCCCTACCCTACGGAAAGGCCAGAATCCGCTGGCGCACTCGTCGAGGGCCCGATGCCCTCCGAACCGGATCAGCTTCTTCGGGATCATGACATTTGTCGTTGATCGTGATTGAGTCGTCCCCTAGAATTCAACTCGATCTCCCCTCGGCTCGAGCGACAAATCCTTTCAGATCTGGCGCCCCGTGATTCTGGCCGTCGCGACCGCCCTGGCCGTCTCCTGCTTGTTCTACCCGGCGCTCGGATGGCCGAGCAGCCGGCGGCTGGTCGTCCTGGCGGTCGTCTCGACGGCCGTCCTGCTCACCCCCCTGCTGGTCCCGCCGGATCGCCTGTTTCCGCGACTCCTGGCCGGCGTGCTTGCGGTGGCGCTGGCGGCCAAGCTGTTCGACCTGCATCTCGGGGCCGGTCGAGGGTTCCGGCCTGGCTTCCGGGCCACGTTCGCTTACCTGATCAACCTGACGTCCGTCGTCCAGCGAAAGCTGGCCAACGAGCCCCGGCCCAAGGGGAGAGAAAACCTCCGAAGACTTCTGACGATGGCCCTCGCGGCCGTTCCTGGGGGATTGCTCCTCGCGTCCTGTTACCTTGTCGAATGGCGGGCCGTCCCGTTCGCGGTCGAGCACTCGGCGAAGGTCCTGGCGTTCTTCCTGCTGCTCGTCCCGGCCGGCGCGGCGGGCGCGGCGACCTGGCGGCTGCTCGGAGGCTCGGCCCGCGAGCCGATGGACAACCCGTTCGCCTCGGTCTCCCCGGCCGATTTCTGGAAGCGATACAACCGGTCCGCCCAGCAATTCTTTTACGAGGACGTCTTCAAGCCGCTCGGAGGCCGGCGCCGGCCGATCCGGGGGACCCTGGCGACCTTCGGCGTCTCCGCCCTGCTCCATGAATTTCTCTTCGATATCACCACGATGCGAATCCAGGGCTATCAGATCGCCTTCTTCCTGGTCCAGGGGGTCGCCGTGGCCCTGACGCTCCAGGCCCGGCCGAAAGGTTGGATACGGGTCATCGCGATCGGGGCGACTCTCTCGTTCAACCTTGCGACCGGAACACTCTTCTTCGCAAGTATTGACGAGATCCTACCGTTCTACGAGCGACGGTGAAGGCGTAGGCGTTCCCCGACTCCCGAGATACTATCGCTCAATCCGAGGAGGTCTTAACACACTTCTTTTCCGGCGCGAGAAAACACCCCGGGAGGCCCGCACGGGCTCCGGGGCGTCGGTTGCTTCGTCGGTACGCGGACAATGCGGCCACGCTCTCGAAGGGGGGCTCGCTTACTTCTTGCGATGGCGAATCCGGCTCCGCATCCGGCGCTCTTGCGACCCACCTTGCGGCGGCCCTTTCCACGGCGACGACTGGCCATACGCTCTCCTGGTCTTGTCTGACGCTCTTGAAACTCGGTCCACCCGATCCCGAACCCGGCACGGTCGGCGATTCGGGAAAGCTCCAAGCTTACCCGGAGCCTTCGGAATGCTCAAGGGGAGGAAATCAGGACCCGCCGAGATTCGCACTCAGGCCGGACCCTGGTCCAGATGCGGCGGCGGCGACTCGTGAAACCTCGCGAGGATCTCCGAGACGTTCAGCGGCTTGAGGAAGACCCAGTCGATCCCGAGCCGCTCGGGCTCGTCGGGGTCGACGTCCCAGCCGGTGATCAGGGCGATCCGGGGGATCGGCGTCAGCAGACGCGCCGCGCGGACGACCTCGCGACCGTCGAGATCCGGGAGGCGGACGTCGGTCAGGACGTAGTCGAATCCCGTCGGGTCCCGCAGCGCCTCCAGGGCCGATCGGCCGTCGCAGGCGTCGGTCACGTCGTAACCGTGGGCGATGAGGAGTCGTCCCAGGGACCGCCGGCCAACCTCGTGGTCATCGACCAGGAGGACCCGAGGACGTCGGATGTCGGGGCAACCTTCGGCGGATGGATCGCGGTTCGTCATCGAAGTCGCCCCTTCAGAGAGAAGGGCAAGTCAGGGTCGAGCGGACGACGCGGTCCACTCGACCGAGGAAAGAGCGGCCAGTGCCAGCATCAGCGCGTGAGTCCCGTTGCGCCCGTACCCCTGGGCCTCAACGGCCCGGTAGAGCTGCTCGGCCATGGCCAGGCCAGGCAGGGCCAGCTTCATCCGGCGCGACTCGGCGAGGGCGATCCCCATGTCCTTGAGGAAGTGCTCGACGTAGAACCCCGGGTCGAAGTTGCCGGCGATCATCCGGGGGCCCAGGTTGTTCAGGCTCCACGAGCCCGCCGCGCCGCTGCCGACGCTCTGGAGGACCGTGGTCAGGTCCAGACCCGCCTTGTAGCCGTAAAGCAACGCCTCGCAGACCCCGATCATCCCGCTGGCGATCAGGATCTGGTTGACCATCTTGGTGTGCTGCCCCGAGCCGGGCCCCCCTTGATGGACGATCGTCTTGCCCATGATCTCGAAGAGCGGCCGGAGCGAGCCGACAACCTCGGCCTCGCCGCCGATCATGATCGAGAGCCGGGCCTCCTTCGCCCCGATGTCGCCGCCGGAGACCGGGGCGTTCGACCGAGTCGACCTCCTTCGCCCTGGCGGCCTCGGCGATCTCGACGGCCAGGGCCGGCTCGCTGGTGGTCATGTTGACCAGGACGCTGCCCGGCTTGGCCCCTTCGAGCGTCCCGCCCGGCCCGAGAGTGACGGCCCGGACGTCGGCGGGGTAGCCGACGATCGTGAAGATGACGTCCGACGCCTCGGCGACCTCACGGGGGGATTTCGCGGCCTTCGCCCCACGCTCGACCAGGGGGGCGAGCTTCGAGGCGCTCCGGTTGTAGACCGTCGCCTCGTAGCCGGCGGCCAGGAGGTGGCCGCACATCGAGGTTCCCATGACGCCGGTGCCGATCCATCCGACCTTCGTCGAGCCGGGCTTATACTCTCGTGACATCGTGAACGAACTCCGAAACGATCGGGCGCGGCCTCGCGCTCGCCTCGATTGACCGGGCACCCCGGGCGGCCAATCCTCGGCCTTCCCGAAGCCTGTTAAACCGCCGAACTCCTCTCGCGTTCCGAAGAAATATCACGAATCGCGGGCCGACGCGCCCTTAATCTCTAGTTTAGGTCACGCTTCGTCGGAAAAAAACCGTGCCGAGGCGCCTCGGGATCGTTACGATACCGGACAGCGAGGCCACCGCCGAGGGTCCCGGGTTGGCGACGGCCGGATCGACCGACCGTCTCCTTCGCTGGTCGGCCGTTCTCGATCCGTAGGAGTCTTTTCGTGCGTAACCTCAAGCCCAGCTTGATCCTGGCCGCCTCCGCCGTCGTCGGCGTGGCGCTCCTGGCCCGAGGATTCGTCGACGCCACCGGCAACCACATGGCCGACTCGGCCGGCCGGTTCCTGACCGCGCTCGACGATTCGCAAAAGGCACAAGCCACCTTCGGGTTCGACGACCCCGAGCGGCTCAACTGGCACTTCATCCCCCGCCCGCGCAAGGGCTTGCCTATCAAGGCCATGACCCCCGCGCAGCGGGCCTTGACCTTCGGCCTGCTCCAGACCGGCCTGGGGGGCTCGGGCTACCTCAAGGCCACGACCATCATGAGCCTGGAGGCGATCCTCAAGGATATGGAGCAGGGCCGGGGACCGGTCCGCGACCCCGAGCTTTACTTCGTCTCGATCTTCGGGACCCCCTCGAACGTCGGCAAGTGGGGCTGGAGGGTCGAGGGGCATCACCTCTCGCTGAACTTCACGCTCGAAGACGGCAAGATCGTCTCGGCCACGCCCGCCTTCTTCGGCTCCAACCCCGGCGAGGTCCGCCAGGGCCCCCGGCAAGGGCTCCGGACACTCGCCGACCTGGAAGACCGAGCCTTGCGGCTCCTCCAGGCGCTCGACGAGTCACAGAAGAAGGTCGCCGTCACGGCCGAGAAGGCCCCGGCCGACATCCGCGACGCCAACAAGCCCCAGCCGCCTACCGCCGAGGCCGAGGGGATCGCCCTGGCGGCGCTCAGCGACGACCAGAAGCCGATGCTCAAGGCCCTGGTCGAGGCTTATGCCGCCGACATGACCCCCGAGGTCGCCGTCGCCTGGCTCGACGAGATCAAGAAGGCCGGGCCGGAGAATATCCGCTTTTCCTGGACCGGCGTGGCCGACCGCAACGGCCCCCACGCCTACAAGGTCCAGGGCCCGACGTTCCTGATCGAGTTCAACAACACCCAGAACAACGCCAACCACATCCACGCCGTCTGGCGGAACATGCTCGGCGACTTCGCCATCGCGATGAAGAAGTGAGACCCCGGATTTCCTGGAGTGCGGGAGCTTGCTCCCGCTTTTCTTCGGCGGAGCAAGCTCCGCGATCGGGCGGTCTGTCCGTGGCGGGGCGCGGAGCCAGCTCCGCGGACCAGGGCGGGAGCAAGCTCCCGCGCTCCAGGACGGAAGACCGCCCGACCTCACCCCCGGACCGGCCGATACACCTCGGGATGGTGCAACTCGTAGGGATGCCGATACACCACAGGGGGCGGCGAGGGGACCGGAGGGACCGTGGGAGGCACCGGTTGAGGCTCGCGAGGCGGTGTCGGCTCCCTCTCGGGCTTCGCCGCGATCTCGGGCAAACTCGAAGCCAGCTCGCCGCAATCCTTTTCTTTTGAATCCGTTACGGCGACCTCTTCGACTTCATCCGACTGAGCGTTGATCCGTTCGATCTGCTTGAGCGCGCGGAAGAAGCCGCGCTCGGTCGCGGCCTCGTACTTCCTCGCGAGAATCGCCTCGTCCGAGGTGTCGAACAGGGCTCGCGCCGGGCCCCCGCGCGATCGCGGGCGATCGCCGCGTGGTCGAGCCCCTCGCGGACCCCGTGCAGCCGCGCGATCTCGCCGTCGATCCGTCGGCCGAGTTCCCCCTTCGCGGCCTCGCGACGCTGCGGGTCTGACAGGCCGGGGAAGTCCCCCGGGCCGAGGAGCTGGAACATCCCCAGCGACGCCTGCGAGATCGCCATCAGCCTCGAACTGCCGTCAGATTGCGCCTTGACCCCGAGCAGTTCGGAAGCCCGCTCGCCGTCGCCGACGGCCCAGCGCGAGCCGTCGAGTTCGGCCCGGAGCCACTCCCAGCGGCCGATCATCCAGTCGATCCCCTCGGGAATCCGCCGGAGCTTCCGCGTCGCCTCGGCCGGCTCGGTCCGGATCAGGGCGATCAGCCGTTTCAACTCCTCGGCGCGTTCGTCGGCCTCGATCCCCTCGGCTTCGAGCATCGCCTGGGTCAAGATCGCGGCCTCGTGCCGGGCCGAGCGTTCCAGGCGGATCGACATCAAGGCCGCCTGCCGGACCAATACCCGCGCGACGTCATTCTTCGGCCTGAGGTCGGCCTCGAACGCCTCGAACCGCTCCTCGATCGCGGCGACATCCTCGTCCGGGACCACGATCCCCGCGCCGGTCAGGCCGTGCTTGAGCGAGTTTTGCCGGGATCGGGCCTTGCCTTCGGTAGTCTTCGGACCGGTCGATCTTGCGGCATTTCTCCGGTTCGCGGCGATCTTCTCGGGGCTGGACGGCATGGAGGTGGACCTTTGATGTCAAGGGCGACAAGTCGCGATAATTCCGGCGGCGCTCGCCGCCCGTCGTCCTTTACATTCAGGTCCGAGCCTCGCGAATTATCACACAATGCGGCGGGATTCTTCCTCGGAGGGGCTGCTCCGGGGGTTTGCGGGCCGTCGACCGCCCGGCTATCTTGATGAACAATGCTTGAAGTCCCTCGCCCGGACCACGACGCCCGGTCGTGACCTCTCCCTCCGCCCGCTCGGTCCCGTTTCGGAGATTGCCGCAATGTCTGGATTCCCACGGAGGCCCTTCCTGTGCCTGGGCCTCTGGCTGGCGGCCTCGCCCTTCATCGAGAAGTCGGGCGCCGCCGAGCCTCCGAGAGGGCCGATCGTGCCGGGGTTTCGAACGGTTTTACGCCGAGCCGAAGGCGGACGCCTCGACCGGCGGTCGGCTCCTGCTCGGCGAATTGAACTGTGTTTCCTGCCACAAGGGGGATGAGGCGCCGCTCGCGCCGGTGGCCCGGAAGCAGGCTCCGATCCTCGACCGGGTCGGGGCGCGGGTCCAGGTCGATCACCTTCGCGCGTTCCTGAGCGACCCGCACGCGGTCAAGCCGGGCACGACGATGCCGAACCTGATGGCCGGTCGACCGAAGGACGAGGCGGAGGCCGACGTCGATGCCCTGGTCCACTTCCTGGCGACCACCGGGACCACGCAGGCCACGGCCTCGAACCGCAAGGCGATCGTCCAGGGGAAAACTCTCTTCGAGCAGTCCGGCTGCCTCGCCTGCCACGCGAACCCGGCGGTGAAGTCGAGCGTGCTGCCGACCTCGGTGCCGCTGGGCGATCTCGGCGGCAAGTATACGTATAACAGCCTGACCGCGTTCCTGCTCGACCCACTCGCGAGCCACCCGTCGGGCCGGATGCCGGCCTTGAATCTCAAGCCGGTCGAGGCGCAGGCCGTCGCCAGCTATCTGCTCAAGGATGTTCACGTCACCATCCCGCCGAACCTGGCGTATCGCTATTACGAGGGGGAGTGGGACAACCTTCCCGACTTCGAGAAGCTGACGCCGGCGGCCTCGGGCGTGGCCGAGGGGTTCGAGGTCGGCGTGGCGAAGCGGCACTCGAACTACGCGCTTCGGTTCGAGGGGACGCTGGAGGTCGACCGGCCGGGCAACTACACGTTCCACCTGGCCTCGGACGACGGCAGCCAGCTCCTCATCGACGGCAAGCTGGTCGCGGACAACGACGGGATTCACCCGAACGCCCAGAAGTCGGGCCGGACCCGCCTCGACCGGGGGCGGCACAAGGTCGTCGTGACCTACTTCCAGGGGGGCGGCGAGGAAGAACTCGACGTCGAATACGAAGGCCCGCGGATCTCGCGGAGGCCGCTCGACTCGGACCTCCTGCCCGCCGAGGGAGCGAACACGGCCGAAGGTGACGGCCCCAGTCCGGTTTGTCGTCGACGAGGCGAAAGCGACCAGGGGCCGCGCGCTTGTTCGCCTCGATCGGCTGTGCCTCGTGCCACCAGCTCAAGGAGGACGGCAAGGCAGTCGAGCCTCGGCCCGAATCGAAGCCGCTTGCCGGACTCCGGGCCGACGCCGGTTGCCTGGCGGCCGATCCCCCGGCGGGCGTGCCCGACTATGACCTCTCGCCCCGCCAGCGCGCCGCGCTCGCGTCGGCCCTCAAGCCCGAGGGCAAGAAGCCGACCGACCGCGAGGCCATCGCCCGGACCCTGCTCGCGTTCAACTGCTACGCCTGCCACGTCCGCGACGGCATCGGCGGCGTCGAAGAAGGCCGCAACGATGTCTTCGCGACCACGCAGAAGGAGATGGGCGACGAGGGCCGGATTCCGCCCCTGCTCACCGGGGTCGGCGGCAAGCTGACCGAGGCGTGGCTCAGGCACGTCCTGGCCGACGGGGCCAAGGACCGGCCGTACATGCTGACGAGGATGCCGAAGTTCGGCGAGGGGAACGTCGGGCATCTCGTCAAGCCGATGGAAGTCGACGGACGCGGTCGAGCCGGTGCCCGTCCCGCATTTCGACGTCAATCGAGCGCCGGGTGAAGGCGACCGGGCGGTTCATCGTCGGCTCGCAGGCGTTCAACTGCGGGAGCTGCCACCAGTTCAAGGAGTACCAGGCCGCCGGCATCCAGGCGCTCGACATGACCTTGATGACGAAGCGGCTCCGGCGCGACTGGTTCCACCGCTACGTCGTCGACCCGCAGGCGTTCCGGCCCGGCACGAGGATGCCGACCGCCTGGCCGGGCGGGAAGTCGCAGCTCGAATCGATCTACGACGGCGACACCAACAAGCAGATCGAATCGATCTGGCTCTATCTCTCCGACGGCCCGAACGCCGCCGTCCCTTACGGCCTGGGCCGCGACCCGATCCCGCTGGTCGCCGAGAAGGAGGCCGTCCTCTACCGGAACTTCATCCAGGGCGCCGGGCCGAGGGCCATCGGCGTCGGCTATCCGGAGAAGGCGAACCTCGCCTTCGACGCCAATGACCTCCGGCTCGCGCTGATCTGGCAAGGAGCGTTCATCGACGCCTCGAGGCACTGGACCGGCCGGGGCGAGGGGTTCCAGGGGCCGCTCGGCGACAACGTCCTGACTCTGCCGACCGGCCCGACATTCGCCCTGCTGGAGAACGACGCCGACGCATGGCCCCGCAAGAGGGCCAAGGAGCGGGGCGACCTCTTCCGGGGCTACAAGCTCGCTCGGCGCGGGTCGACCGGCGTTCCTGTATGACATCCGCAACGTGCAGCGTCGAGGACTTCCCCGAGGCCGTCTCCGCCGGCGAGTCCCCGACGCTCCGCCGGACCCTCGACCTGAAGTCCGACATGCCGCCGGAGAACCTCTACCTCCGCGCGATCGCCGCGAACAGGATCGAGCCGGCCGGCGAAGGCTGGTACACGGTCGACGGCGAGTGGAAGCTCCGGATCTCAACCGACTCGAAGCCGTTCATCCGCAACTCCGCCGGCAAGGCCGAGCTGATCGTCCCCGTCAAGTGGAACGGAGACAAGGCGCGGATCGTCGAGGAATATGCGTGGTGAGGATGAGCGGGTAGCAGGCAGCGGGTAGCAGGCAGGTAATTCAGAATGCCTATCGCGAAATGATCGATCCGCTTGACCCGCCCTTCTCTGACTACCCGCTACCTGCTACCCGCTCACCGACGGCGTCTTGGTGGTTAAACTCTTCGATTCTTTGATTCATCATCCCCGACCCCATCGGGAGGAGATAGTTCGATGAGATTCACGCGTCTGGTCCCGTTCCTCGTGCTCGGCCTGCTGGTCCCGGCTGTCCGGGGGGATGACAGGAAACCGGTCGAGGCCGATTATTACAAGATCCTCACGTATGAGCCCCCTGCAGGCGTCGTCCTGGAGGCCGGGGCGCTGGAGTGGATGCCCGACGGCAAGGTCGCCGTCTCGACACGGCGAGGGGAGATCTACATGGTCTCGAACCCGCTCGCGGACGACCCGGCGAAGGATTCGAAGTTCGTCCGGTTCGCCCACGGGCTGCATGAAGTCCTGGGGCTGGCCTATCGCGACGGCTGGCTCTACGTCACCCAGCGGTGCGAGCTTTCCCGGATCAAGGACTCCGACGGCGACGGCGTCGCCGACCGCTTCGAGACCGTCACCGACGCCTGGGAGATCAACGGCGACTATCACGAGTATGCCTTCGGATCGAAGTTCGACAAGGATGGGAATCTCTGGGTCGCGCTCTGCCTGACCGGGTCGTTCACGTCGGAGAACCTCTTCCGGGGCTGGGCGCTCCGGGTGAGCCCCGACGGCAAGATGACGCCGACGTGCTCGGGCCTCCGCTCGCCCGGCGGGCTGGGCATGAACGCCGAGGGGGACATGTTCTACACCGAAAACCAGGGCCCCTGGAACGGCGCGTGCGCGATGAAGCACCTCAAGCCGGGCAGCTTCCAGGGCAACCCGTCGGGCAACAAGTGGTACGAACAGGCCAAGAACCTCGGCCCGCGTCCGGCCGAGCCCAAGAGCGGGAGCCGGATGATGGTCGAGGCCGACCGGATTCCCGAGCTGCTCCCGCCCGCGATCTATTTCCCGTACCCGAAGATGGGCCAGTCGGCCAGCGGGATCGCGTGCGACCTCTCGAACGGCAAGTTCGGCGTGTTCGAGAAGCAGATGTTCGTCGGCGACCAGTCGTCCAGCTTCATCATGCGGATCAGCCTGGAGAAGGTCGACGGCAAGTATCAAGGCGCGTGCATTCCGTTCCGCTCGGGGTTCGCCTCGGGCGTCCTGCCGATGCTGTTCGCACCGGATGGCTCGATGATCGTCGGCGGCACGAACCGAGGCTGGGGCTCGCGAGGGCAGCGGCCGTTCTCGCTCCAGAGGATGGTCTGGACCGCCAAGGTTCCGTTTGAAATCCGCGACGTCCACGCCCGGCCCGACGGCTTCGAGCTGACCTTCACGAAGCCGGTCGACCCGAAGTCGGCGGGCGACGTCGCCTCGTACAAGGTCGGCACGCACGCGTATATCTACCAGGCGAGCTACGGGAGCCCCGAGGTTGACCAGACCGAGTGCAAGGTCGAGAAGGCGACCGTCGCTCCCGACGGGATGTCGGTGCGGCTGGTCGTCGGGCCGCTCCAGCGCGGGCACGTCCACACGCTCACGCTCGACGGCGTCCGCTCGGCCGAGGGGCTCCCTCTGCTCCACGCCGACGCCTATTACACGATGAATTACATCCCCAAGGAGTGAGACCGTGCCCGAAGGAGTGGTCGACCTGGACGTCGCGAGCTTCAAGAAGCGCCTCGATCGGGGCGACATGCTGACGGTCCTCGACGTCCGCGAGGACCACGAGCGCGCCTATGCCTCGATCCCGCTGCTACCGGGCGCGATCGATCTCCACGTCCCGCTCGGCGAGGTCACCGGGCGGTTCGAGGAGATCCGCGAGGCGTCGGAGGGCCGAGAACTGGTGGTCTATTGCCACCACGGCCAGCGGTCGATGGTCGCCGGAGCGTGGCTGGCCCGGCGGGGCGTGGCGGATGTGCATAATCTCGAAGGTGGGATCGAATCGTGGTCGAGGCGGGTCGACCCGTCGGTTCGGCGATATTGAGACATCTCGTTCCGAGGGTCCTCCGTGGGAACGAGTGTAGGGCAATGACATGCAGCTTCGAGTACGGACGCTGATGATCGTCGTGGCGGTCGTGGGCCTCCTGACGGGGTTGGTCGTCCACGTCCGGGCCGTGTCTCGAGATTGTGAGGAGTTCGCCTACGCCGTCCTCTTCCTGGAAGGTGTGGGCGTCGCGATTATCGGAGCAACCGCCTCCGGAATCGGCATTGTCATCAATCATGTGCACAAGGACGATGTCTACGCGGCTCGATTGCGGCGTCGCGAGGTCCCCGCCCGCTGTCCGATTGATCCCGCAGACCGTTGATCCATCCGCCGGCCGTTCGAACGCGAGAGGGCCGGGAGCGGATCGCGATCGGTCCGCCCTCGGCGCTTGTTTCATGATTCATGACCATCGGGTCAGGTCAGGCCGAGATCAGGGCCCGAGGCCGCCGTGGGTCCGCCAGGGGGTCATGTGCGAGGGCTGGTCGAGGAACCAGATTCGTTCCCATTCGTCGCCGGCTTGGCGGAGGTTCTCGGAGTCGACGAGCAACTCTTCGACCCGTTTCGGCTTGTAGGCCGCGTAGTGCGGCAATGGGATGGGGGCACATCCTTCGCTCAAGGCGAGGATCGCCCCCAGAAGCAACAGGACCGCCAAGGGTTTCCGCATTTGGGCTCCTCCCGCCTTCGATACCGCGGCTCGGTCCGACCGCGCGGTCCTTCGCGCGGGTCCGATGCCGTGGGGCTGGGGAGCGGGCCGGGAGTCGCGGCCGAGGGGGCAGGCCCCGGGCCTCGGCTCGGCTCGGCTCGGTCTCCTCAGGCCGAGAACGATGCGTGCATCCGCACGTCGTCGGGACCGCGACGGGCCGGGTCCGTGGTTTCGACGTCGGGCTCCGTCCTCGGCGAAGGAGGTCGGGCGTGCCCTCAGTCGGCCCCGGCGGAGGCTTCCGCCCGGGGCGAGTCGGCCTCCGGCTCGACGGGTCCGTTGCCTTCTAGATCGGCATCGTCGGCGTCCGTCTCTAGCGGAAGTTTCGACGGGTCCATCTTTCGGACCAATTCTTCCATTTCCTTGCCCGGCTTGAACGTGACCACGTTCTTGGACGGGACGTAGACCTTGTCGCCGGTTCGGGGGTTTCGCGCTTTCCGGGGGGCCCGCCGCTTGACCTCGAAGACTCCGAAGTTGCGCAGCTCGATCCGCCCCTCGGACACCAGCGTATGGATGATCGCATCGAGAGTCCGCTGGACAATGTCTTTGGTCTTGAGTTGTGTCAGACCAATGTCCTCGGAGATCTTCTTCACAATCTCTTTCTTGGTCACGATCGCGGTCTCCTAGGGGCGGGAGCGGCCCTAACCGGGGACTGGTTGGCTCAACATTATTGCTAGCTTGGACTAATGTCAAGCCTTAAAACGGCCGAAGGGTCCAAAACCGTGGCTTGACCGGGTGCGTCAAGGCTCCTTCAAGGGCCTTGGGGGAGCGGGTCGGCTGTCGGATCGCGTCCGACGGCCTGGGTCTCGTGAAGATGACGGTGGAGGGGGGCGTAGTTCCAGGGCAGGCCGAGGTCGTCGACCAGCCGCTTGAGCCGGGCGATCCCGGCCTCGGCGATCTCGGGCGCGTTCGACCTGGTAGCTCGGATCGCAGAAGTAGACCCGGCAGCCGATCGGCCGGGCTTCCCGGGCGGTGCAGCGACCTCGCTCGTCCTGCCAGGGGCAGGTCGCGCCGTCGTCGATCGGCCGGGACGGCGGCGGGGCGTCGGCCAGCAAGAGAGCGAACTCGGGCGCCGAGACGAACAGGGTGTGGCCGTACTCCTCGAACCGGCAGCAACGGCCGCTGATCGCGCAGACGGGGGCCCGGCGCGCGACCTCCGCGTCGACCGCGTCGTAGACCTCGCGGAGGCGTTCGCGGAACCGGTCGACGTCCAGGACGCCGGTCGAGTCTTCGAGGCGGTTCATGAGGTGTGGACTCGCGAGGCGGCCGCCGGATCTCCTCGACGCTGAACAGCCGGCCGCGTCCGGAGCCGGGGCAGATGCCGGTGACGTCCTCCCAGTCCTCGGGTGAGGCGAGGTTCTCGGGCCAGAACGGCCAGGTCTGGCACTGAGCCGGGCGCGCCGGGTAGACCGTGCAGCCGACCTGCCTGTCCCAGAAGATGCAGTCCCCGCCCGGCCTCTCGATCAGGCTGAGGCGCTGGCCAACCCGCCGGACGAACTTGAGCGCGAACGCCTCGACCGACTCGCCTCGGTGCTCGGCCAGGCGAGCAATCTCGTCGGAATTGACCCAGACATACCCCGGCGCCCGGTGCAGCAGGCCCCGCAGCGGGTGCATGCGAACGCCAGGCCGTCGCGATACCAGGGGGCTTCGTCGTCAAGACTCATGGAGCATGCCCCATCCCAGCCGATTTCAAATCGCGGTCGAGTTTAGCAAGCCGAAGCCCCGACCACAACCCGGAGCGGTCCCAAACTAAAGAAGAGTCGCGAGTTGCGAAATCCCGATCGGCACTCGCCTCGATCGGCTGCTCCGGGTATCCTCGGAAGAATCCATGAGCCAGGACTTCACCGAAGGGACGGACCTCCGATGATCCGACTGACGCAGGCGATCGTGGCCGTGATGGCGTGCACCGTGGCGGCCGGAGTCGCCGGGGGCGTGGTGGGACTGGCGATCGGCACATTCGCCCCGTCGTTCGTGCTCTGGCTCCAGGATCTCCCCAACGCGAAACCCGCGTTCGATCCGGCCGAGTTCGGCCTGGGCCTGGGGATCGTTAGCGGCCTGTTCTTCGGAGCCGCGGTCGGCTCGTTCCTCGTGGCCGTGATCGCCTTCCGCGACGCCTGGCTCGCCCGAGCCGGGATCACGCCCGAGAGCCTCCGGGAGAAGCGCGAGGCATCGGCCGACATCTTCTGAATTTCGTAGGCAGGGCTTGCCCCGCCGTTTGATTTTCGGCAGGGCAAGCCCCGTCCTGCAAAAGACTTGCGATCATCCGCCGATCGAGTGCATCAGCCGCTCGGGCTTGATGAAGCGTGAGGTGTTGATCTCGTGCCCCTCCCACTTGCCGGCCACGCTGTCGATCAGGGCGCGGGCGAGAGCCTCGTCATTGGGTTCGTCCTCGGAGGAGCGGCCGGAGGTCGGTCTCGTCGAGGGCGAAGAGGCAGTTGCGGAGCTTGCCGTCGGCCGTGAGGCGGACCCGGTTGCAGCTCCCGCAGAAGGGGCGGCTGACCGAGGCGATCAGGCCGACCCGGCCGCCGCCGTCGACGTAGTCGTAATCCATCGCCGGGGCCCTCGGGTCCTGGTCGGGGCTCGGGGCGAGCGGGCCGATTCCTTCGGCGAGTCGGTCGAGGATCTCGGCGGCGAAGAGAACCTTGTCCCGCTCCCAGAGGTTGCCGGCGTCGAGGGGCATGTACTCGATGAACCGGAGTTCCAGCCCGTGCTCGCGGGCGAACCGGCCGAGGGGGACGACGTCGTCGCTCGGTCACCCCTTTGATGGCGACGGCGTTGATCTTGATCGGGTCGAAGCCGGCTCCCTTGGCGGCGAGGATGCCCTCGATGACCTGCTCCCAGCCGTCGCGGCGGGTCAGCTCGCGGAACCGGGCGGGGTCCATCGTGTCGAGGCTGACGTTGATCCGCCTCAGGCCGGCGTCGCGGAGGGCCTGGGCCATCGGGGCGAGCAGGATGCCGTTGGTCGTCAGGCCGACGTCCTTGATCCCGGGGATGCCAGCGAGCTTGGCGACCAGGACCGGGATGTCGCGGCGGACCAGCGGCTCGCCGCCGGTCAGGCGGACCTTGTCGATCCCCAGAGTCGCCGCGACCCGGACGAAACGCTCGATCTCCTCGAAGGTGAGCAGGTCCTTCCGGGGGAGGAACTGGACCGACTCGGGCATGCAATAGGTGCAGCGGATGTTGCACCGGTCGGTGACGCTGATCCGCAGGTTGTTGTGGACCCGGCCGAAGGAGTCGATCAGGCGGGCGGAATTCAGCGGTCATGGGCAAGACTTCGGTCGGAGGTCCGGGTCGGGCTTCGCCTTCATTCTATCCCGAGCCCGTCCGGCGGCACATCCCGGCCCGCTGACGGGCCGGGGTGGACCCACTCCTCGGTCCCGTCGGCCCAGACCTCTTTCTTCCAGATCGGCACGACCTCCTTGAGGGTGTCGATCAGCCATCGGCAGGCTTCAAACGCCTGGTCGCGGTGCGGGCAACTGACGGCGACGACGACGCTGATCTCGCCCAGATCGAGGTGGCCGACCCGGTGGACCAGCGCAACCTCGACGATCGGCCAGCGGCTTCGGGCCTGGGCCTCCAGGTCGGCCATCGTCTTGAGGGCCATCTCGGGGTACGCCTCGTAGTCGAGCGAGGCGGTCCGGCGGTCGCCGGTCATCTCGCGGACGGTCCCGAGGAACGAACAGACCGCCCCCGCCTGGTTTGAGCGGACCCGGTCGGTGACGCGCGGCGTGGTCGATCGGGCCCTGGGTGATCTCGATCATGGGAGTTGAGATAATCCGGGCGAGCCGCCGCTGACCGGCGGGATCGCCGCCAGTTCCGAGCCGGGCGGGATCGGCCGGTCGTCGTCGGCGTACTCGGAGTCGACGGCGATCCGCAAGGTTGGGAGCAACGGGATCAAGGCCGGGCAGGCCGCGGCCAGGTGGATTTTCAGGGTCGCGACCGTGGCGTCCTCGGGGAGCGTCGACCGCGATCGACGGCCGTCCCGCCTTTTCCCGGGCCACGGCGAAGAGGAGGACGGTCGCTTGCACTTCGAGGGTCCCTCACGGCCGCGACCTTTTGGAGTGCGGGAGCTTGCTCCCGCTTTCGAAAGCGGGAGCAAGCTCCCGCACTCCAAAAGGTTCCGCGACGTCGTGTTACTTCGATTTGGTCAGGTTCTCGAACAGGTAGAGGCCGCTCTTGCCGGGGCAGACGAGGTCGATGTCGCCGTCCTTGTCGATGTCGATGGCCGAGATCTCCAGGCCGGTGCCGGCGGTCCCGGGGGGGAAATCCTTCTGGGCGTCGCGCTTGGCGCCTTCCTTGGGGGCGTTCTTGGCCGGCTCGCCCTGGAAGATGACGTGCTTGTCCCACTTCTTGCCGGCCTGGTCGTAGGTGAAGTAGGCGATGACCGGGGCCTCGACGTCGCCGGCCTCGATCTCGTGGGCGTAGACGCGCTTGCCGGTGATCATCTCGTTGGCCTTGCCGTCGCCGTCGAGGTCGGCCCAGAGGAGGGTGTGGACCGACGAGAGCGACTCGTCGATCGTGCCCTTGGTCCAGGTCCGCTCGCCCTTGTCGTCCTTGCCTTGCTTCTGCCAGTAGAGGCCGAAGGCGTGGCCCATGCCGTAGACCAGGTCGGAGAGGCCGTCGCCGTCGACGTCCCTGGCCAGGATCTGGATGCCGGTGGCGCCCAGGTTCCACTCGGGGTGCCAGGCCCAGGTCCCTTCGGCCTTGGGGTCGGCTGGGGGCCTCGAACCAGCCCTTGGGGGTGAGGAGGTCGACGCGGCCGTCGCCGTTGACGTCGCCGGTGCCGACGCCGTGACCGGCGGCGGCCGTGCCGAAGTCGTGCTTCTTCGAATTCCGGCTTGCTCCCCTGCGATTCGAGCGAGTACCAGACCACGACGTTGGTGGTGTTGGGCAGGAAGTCGAGCTTGCCGTCGCCGTCGACGTCGAGCATCACGGCCGCCTCGCTCGAACCGGGCTTGTCGATCAGGTGGTAGACCCAGTCGGCCCCCTTCTTGCCGGGGTTCTCGACCCAGCCGATGTCCCGGCCGAAGTACGAGACCGAGACGAAATCCATGTTGCCGTCGCCGTTGACGTCGACCGGCAGGGTTGCGAAGCAGTTGCGATAGGTCCCGGTCTTGGAGACCTCGCGGACGTGATACGGGGTCCAGTCGGGGGCGTTGTACCAGGTATCGCCCGAGACGATGTCGAGCTTGCCGTCGTTGTCGACGTCGAAGACGCCGGCGCCCTCGAAGACGCTCTTGGCGTTGATGTCGTGCTTCTTCCAGCGGGCGTCGTCGGCGCTCGCCTCGGCGGCGATCAGGGCGGCGAAGGCCAGGGCGGCCGTCGCGATCCGGGTCCGGGGCATGGGGCGGTCCTCACTCGGGGTTCGGCGTCATTCGGGCGTCATCGTCTTCGTCGTCGTCGTCCGGCTCGTCTTCATCCTCGTCATCGTCGGGATGGATCTCCCAGCCGAGGGCGTCGGCGGCCTCCTCGATGGCCCGGGTCGCCGGTTCGGGGTCGAGGGCGTGCAGCTCGAAGTTGATCGCGGCGGCGTGGCCGTTCTCGATGACCACGTACCCTCTGAGCCGGAGCGGGGCGACCTCCAGCCAGGTGACCGTCGAGCGATTCCCGGCTGACGATCACCGGGCCGGCGGTCTCGGAAAGCTGGGCGACCCAGGCGTCGACCGAGGTCGGCGGCGTGTTCCAGTCGGGCAGGGCGAGATATTCGAGCATCGTGCGCATCCGTCCCGGTCGGCCGGGGGGCTCGGTCTCGGGCTTGGGCCGTCGGGGCGGGGCCTTGGCTGCAAGATCATCGCTCCAGGTTAGCGGCCCGGCGGCCGATCACAAGCACCCTGTTGGCCTTCGAGGGCGCGGAATTGCGAAGATAGCCGGCCGAGGATTTCCCTCGGACCCGACGATTGCTCCCCTCCCGGAGATCGCTCCCATGATCGGACTCGCCCGCTCGCCGCTGCCTCGTCGCCCTCGGCCTGGCGTTGATCTCCGCCTCGATCGCCGCCGTCGCCCCGGGCAAGCCCTCGGAGCTGGACCGGGATCCGACCGGCTGGACCGACCTGCTCGCCGAGGGCGGCCCCGAGTTGAAGGGCTGGACCCGGACCACGCTCCACCCGACCGACAAGCTGAGCCCGAAGTCGCAATGGTCGTTCGACCCCTCGACCGGCATCCTGCTCTGCGAAGGGGACGGCGGCCACGACTGGCTCCGCTGGGACAAGGAGCTGGGCGACTTCGTCTACCACGTCGAGTGGAAGTTCACGCCGCTGACGACCGGCAAGAAGGGATACAACTCGGGCCTCTACGTCCGGAACTCGGGCGACGCGAAGGTCTGGCACCAGGCGCAGATCGGCGGCGGCCCGGACGCCTTCCTGTTCGGCGAGACCTTGGCCGGCGGCGAGTTGAAGAAGTTCAACCTCTCGAAGCAGCAGGCCGACAAGCGGGTCCGACCCGGCCGGCGAGTGGAACATCTTCGAGGTCACCTGCAAGGGGAAGGACGTCGCCCTCTGGGTCAACGGCGAGGTCGTCAACGAGTGGCACGACTGCGGCGTCGAGAAGGGGTTCGTCGGCCTGGAGGCCGAGGGCTACCGGATCGAGTTCCGGAACGTGAAGGTCAAGCCGCTCTGAGCCCAAGCCTGTCGGGCGGGACTTGTTCTGCCGCTCCCATTGTTTGCAGGACCGCAGGTCAAGTCCTGACCGACAAGAACTGGCACCGTCCGGGCCTTCGTGGCATGATCGGCCTCGTCGCGCGAGGCTTCTTCCGAGGGGGTGGGTCCGATGTCGAAGAAGGTCGCCGTCTTCTGGCCGGGGGATTACCGGGCGAAGCCGAACGAGTGGGCCTTGCCGCAGGCGCGGGAGACGACCGGGCAACTGGTCGCGGCCCTGAAGAAGCTGGGGCGGTCGCCCTACGTGGTCGACGGGTTCCTGACCCGGCCCGACCAGGCGATCGCCAAGCTCGGGCCGATCGACGACCCGATGGTCGGCGTCTTCGTCCACTGGACCTATGCCCCGCACACCGTCGACGGCGTGGTCGGCAAGGACAACCCGCTCCTGCTCGCCTCGAACTTCTCGGGGACCTGGCCGGGCCTGGTCGCCCTGCTTGAACACCGGCGCCTCGCTCGAGAGCGTCGGCCGGGCCGCGTCGCGGGTCTGGACCGACGCCGCCGACTGGACCGCCGACGCCCGGTTCATGGAGCGGCTCGACGAGTGGTGCTCGACCGGCCAGATCGCCTACGACGACGTCCGAGCTCCGCGCGGCCGGCCGCGGTCGTCCGCCGAGGCCGTCGCGATCGCCGAGAGCGTGCTCGACGCAGATCCGCCGCAAGCGGGTCCTGGCCCTGATGCTCGGCGACACGTCGATGGGGATGATCAACGGCTACTTCGGCCCGCGGCTGCTCTACCCGATCGGCTTCAGCGAGCACAAGGTCGACCAGGCCTGGCTCGATCGAGCGCGTCGCGGTCGATCGCCGACGACGCGGGTCGACGACGCCTTCCGCGTTCGTCAAGGACAGGGGCGTCACGTTCCACTGGGGCGAGCCCGACGCCGAGGACTTCACCCCCGAGGCGACCCGCGAGCAGCTCCGCGGTCTACCTGCCGTGCTCGACCTGCTCGACGAGTTCCAGGCCGACTGCCTGGGCTGGCAGTATCAGCTCGGCCTCTTGAACGCTGCTGCCGCCCAGCGACTTCTGCGAGGGCCTGCTGAACTCGCACGCCCGGCCCGAGGGGAACGGCCACGTCGTCATCACCAGCACCGAGGCCGACCAGGGGAACCTCGTGCCGATGGAGCTGATGAAGCGCGTGCTCGAAGCCAAGGGGCTGCCCGGCGCGGTGATGTTCCACGACGTCCGCTGGGGCGCCGAGCACGACGGCCGCTGGCTCTGGGTCCTGCTCAACTCGGGAAGCTGCGGGGCCTACGCCTTCAACCACGACGTGACGAGCCTGAAGGGCGTCCACAGCTACCGCCAGCCGGCGGGCTATTTCCCGGTCCCCGGCGGCACGTTCGCGGGCGTGAGCCTGCCCGGCCCGATCACCTGGGCGCGGGCCTGGATCGACCGGCGCGGCGGCCTGGTGCATGGACCTCGGCCGGGGCGAGTCGGTCGACCTGCCCGAAGACGTCCGCGAGGCCTGGTGGCGCGGGACGACCCGCCAGTGGCCGTTCATGGCCGCCGACCTCGGCTGCTCGCCCGAAACGATCATGGCCCATTACATGAGCAACCACATCGCCGTCGCCTACGGCGACATCTTCGGCGAGATGGTCGCGCTCGGCCAGGCGCTCGGATGCAGGTGCGCGTCCTGGCACGTTGACTTGATGGACGCTCGGACGCTCGGCTTGAAATCACCAGGCCCTTTTCGACGGGTCTGGATTCGATATACTGGACTGCTGAGCGACCGCGCTCGACCCGCCCACGGCCGCCCCGCACTCGGCCGATTCTCGATGAGAGGCAATCGACCCCGACGTCTCCTTGGGATGGCCGAGCCATGGTGCCGGACGGCGTTGAGCCTGGAACCTCGCCACGTCGGGTCAGCCGACGCGGCCTGTTCCGCGCCCGACCGAATCCGGCGACGCCGGCCCCGCCGACCTCGACCGCCCCGCTCAACGGGACGTACTCGCTCATCAACGCCAGCCGGCCCTTGATGGGGTCGTACTTCGAGGTCCGGCTCGGCTCGGGCGTCCCCGGCGCCGTCGACCTGGCGACCCGGGCCCTCGACGTGGTCGAGGAGCTGGAAGCGCAGCTGACCGTCTACAACGACGAGTCGGAGGTCTCCCGCCTGAACGCGACGGCCCACCTCGGGCCGGTCGAGGTCGAGGCCGGGCTTGTTCGCCCTCCTGGAGCGGGCCGTCGAGATCGGCCGGACGACCGGCGGGGCCTACGACGTGACCGCCGGCGCCCTCTCGCTGGCCTGGGGGTTCACCCGGGGGCCGAAGCGGGTGCCCGACGCCGACGACCCTGGCCGACGCCCGCGCCCGGACCGGCTCGGATCACCTGATCCTCGACCCGCGACCGGCGGACCGTCGCCTTCGACCGGCCGGGGGTCGTGATCAACCTCGGGAGCATCGGCAAGGGGTACGCGATCGACCGGGCGGTCGACGTGATCCGAGCCCACTGGTGGCCGACGACCGCCCTGATCCACGGCGGCCGGTCGAGCCTCTTTGCCCTCGGGCTCGCCGCCCGGATGACTTCGGCGGTCGCTGGCAGATCGCCCTCCGCGACCCGTCCTTCCCGGAGATCCCGCTGGGGACGATCCACCTCCGGAACCGGGGGATGGGGACCTCGGGCGCCGCGTTCCAGCGGTTCGAGGCCGACGGGCGGGTCTACGGCCATATCCTCGACCCGCAGGACCGGCGAGCCGCCCGCGGACGGCCCGGCGAGCGTGACCGTCCTGGCCCCGACCGCCGCCGAGGCCGACGCGCTCTCGACCGCCTTCTACCTGCTCGGCCCCGAGGGCTCCGCCGGCTTCCTGGCCGACCGGCCCGACGTCGCCGCCCTGTTCGTGACCCGGCCGGAGCTTCGACGGGCCGAGTCGGGTCGAGACGTTCAACCTGACCGACGCCGATTACTCGCCCTGGCCTCGCCGGGCCTGATCCCGATACTCGAAGGAGGAGTCCCCTGGCCGCCTCGCGACGCTACTATCCCGGCTTCTTCGGCGCCCTGTTCCTGGTCCTCCTGCGGATCGCGATCGGCTGGCACTTCCTCTACGAAGGGACCCAGAAGATCCTCTCGACCCCCTAGGGCAAGGCGTCGATCCTGGCCAGGATCTTCCCGGTCCCCGAAGGCCCGCCGTTCTCGTCCGAAGGCTACCTCCGGAACGCGACCGGGCCGCTCGCCCCGAAGTTCCGCGCGCTGGTGCCCGACGTGGACAGCCGCGAGAAGCTCGACAGAGGAACGGCTCAAGGACGACTTGGCCGGACTGAGGGCCGCGGATCGACAGCCACTTCGGCTTCGACGACGAGCAGCAGAAGAAGGCCGAGCGAAGCTCCTCCGAAAGACCGAGCAGGAGGCCAACGACTGGTTCCAGTCGACTCGAGAACGCGGAGAAGGTCAAGAAGTATCTCGACGAGCTGGACGAGATCGAGGCGGTCGAGAACAACCCCGAACGCCCTCTCCTACGAGCGGTCCAACGCCTGGGCCGACCGCAAGGCCGCCGAGGCCGACCGCAAGGAGCTGGTCAAGGTGGTCGACGCCTGGACCGACTCGCTCCGCGACGACCTGATCGAGCTGGCCACGCCCGAGCCAGACGTTCAAGGACTGCCGGCCCCTACAAGCCCGAGCCGCCTGAACCAGCTCGAGCAGGTCGACCTGCTCGACCATGTGGGGCCTGTCGGCGATCGGGTTCTGCCTGATGCTCGGGCTGTTCACCCCGCTGGCGGCGCTCGGCGGGGCGGCCTTCCTGCTGAGCATCTACCTGAGCATGCCCCCCTGGCCCGGCCTGCCCGAGGGATCAGCCGAGGGGCATTATCGCTACGTCAACAAGAACCTGATCGAGATGCTCGCGTGCCTGGTCCTGGCCAGCACGCCGAACGGCCTCTGGATCGGCCTCGACGCCCTGCTCTTCGGCTGGATCGGCCGGGGACGTCGAGCCCGAGCCGAGGCCGAGCCGAGCCGAGACGCCCCGGGCCGAACGCCCCGCGCCCCAGGATCGTAGGAAGTTCAAGATCCCGCTGAACACGGAGCGACCGATGCTGAACCTGACCCCCGAACAGCGAGCCCTGGGCCGTGGCCAACGCCCACGAGGTGATCGGCTCGACCCGCCGCGACTTCCTCAAGGCCGCCGCCGCCGCCCCGGCCCTGGGCGCGTTCTACTTCGGCTACCAGACGCTGGGCGACAAGCCGCCCGTCCGCGCCGCGATCATCGGCACCGGCAACGAGGGTTGCGGGGCCATGATCCACGACCACAACCGGGCCTACGTCGACTTCATCGGCTTCTGCGACATCCGCCCGTCGCAGCAGGAGCGGGCCGTCAAGGAGTTCTCCAAGCACAAGGACTACTCGCCGGCCGACGTCGCCAAGCTCCGCAAGTATGACGACGTGGACGAGATGCTCGACGACAAGGACGTCGAGATGGTCGTCATCGCCCTGCCGCTCTGGCTCCACGCGCCGGTCGCGATCAAGGCGATGAAGGCGGGCAAGCACGTCTTCTGCGAGAAGCTGATGGCCCACAACATCACCCAGTGCAAGGAGATGGTCAAGGTCGCCCGCGAGACCAACCAGCTCCTGGCCATCGGCCACCAGCGGCACTACTCGGCGCTCTACGACAACGCCAATTACCTCGTCCAGGAAGGCCACCTCGGCGAGATCCGCCACATCCGGGCCTGCTGGCACCGCAACAACGCCGTCCCCCAGATCGAGAAGGACTCCGACGGCAAGCTCGTCTACGACGACAAGGGCAACCCCGTCTACAAGAAGGACAAGGCCGGCAACGTCCTCTATTACGACGGCTGGAAGCCCCCCATCCCGGCCGCCGACGAGAAGGTCGACTTCGCCAAGTACGGCTACAAGAGCCTCGACGAGCTGGTCCGCTGGCGGCTCTACAACCGGACCGGCGCCGGCCTGATGGCCGAGCTGGGCAGCCACCAGCTCGACGCCTGCTCGATCTTCCTGGGCAAGAAGCACCCGCTGGCCGTCACCGGGATCGGCGGGACCTTCTTCTACACCGACGGCCGCGAGGTTGACGACCACGTCTTCGTCAACTTCGAGTTCCCCGGCAAGGCCGAGAAGGACCACGTCGTCGTCACCTATTCGTCGATCAACACCAACCGATTCGATGAGTACGGCGAGGAGCTGATGGGCTCGCGGGGACCATGTTCGTCGATCGCGAGAAGGAGATCCTGCTCTACAAGGAGCCGGACCCCAACGCCGCCAAGCCGGCCGGCGGCCGAGGTCGACCAGCGTGACCGTCGAGACCAACGCCAAGGGCAAGCCGGTCGTCGAGGCCAGCCCGAGCGCCGCCGGGCCGTCGGTGGCCACCAGCCTGGGGGCCCTGGCCACGGCCGACCCGTCGCGAGGGCTACCGCGAGGAGCTGGAGCACTTCGCCTACTGCATCCGCAACGGCAACACCTCGAACTTCCACGACGTCCCCGACAAGGACAAGCCCCGCTGCCGGGGCGAGGTCGCCCTGGCCGACGCCGTCATCGCCCTGACCAGCAACATCGCCATGAGGGAGAAGCGGCGGATCGAGTTCAACCCCGCCTGGTTCGACTGGCAGTCGCCCGAGGTCCCCGAGAGCAGCGCCAACCAGGTCGCCCGCAAGGGGTGATCGCGACCGGGAGAGGTTGAGACATCCGAGGAGCGTCGAGCGGCCCGGCCGCTCGACGCCCCTTTCGCGTCGGGCTTCTTGCTAAACCACGCCCATGTGGCGATTTAGCATCAGTCGGGCGGGTTGGAGAGCGGCAGGCTCGCAAACCGACGCCCAGATGGTAACCTGCATTGGATCGGTTCCCCTTTTGCGGCGACTTCAAATGCCAATCGCCGGGTCGCATCGGACCGCTTCTGACTGGCCGAGATATACTCCGACCAATCCCATATCTCGATCCCAGCCGCCAGGCAGAGTCCCAGGACCGGCGCAGCCACCATCAACCATCGCAGTGTGACCTGGGGGCGGAAGTTGGTTAGACGCATGGACTGCCTCCCTCTTGGCCACCATCATACATGTCAGGTCGAGGTTTAGCATCAAGGGTTTCGCATCAGGTCAAGGTTAAGCAACAATGCCGATCGAGGCCGCCGAAGTGGCCTTAACGGCCCGTATTCTCGTCGTTGACATCGGTTAAACAAGTCGTCAGGCCCGCGTCGCCTCCCTCGGCCGCTTGAGGTGATTCCGGGCGTCGGCGACGGGGGCGATCGAGAGCGGGAAGTGGGGGCAGCCGACCGGGGCTCTGGCCAGGTCGGCGCGGAGGCGTCGGCGACCGGCCAGGGTCCGCCACTGACGGAGGGCGTCGAGCTTGCCCAGGGCGAACGGGCGGTGTCGGCCTCGGGCGAGCCTCCAGAGTCCTTGAGCCATCGTGAATCCCAGATGCGGGACGGCGGCGGCGAGGAGCCATCGGGTGGGAAGGTTGGACCAGAAGAGGATCTCGGCGTTCCGGGCCATCCGGCGCTGGAGGGCGGGGCTCCCGTGGTCGTAGCTGGCCGAGAGGTCGTGGAAGATGCGGCTGGCCGGGGCGAAGGCGCAGTCGTAACCCGCCCAGCGGAGCCGGAAGGCGAGGTCAACATCCTCGTAATACGAGCCGAAAGTCGGGTCGAAGCCGCCGACGAGGCGAAGGGCGTCGGCCCGGTAGAAGGCGCTCGATCCGCTCGCGCCGAAGACGCGGTCGGGCGGGTGGTCGAGCCACTCCGAGGCCGGCTGGCCGTGCCCGCGCTTGCTCGGCCAGCCGAAGGCGGCGTAGGTGTCGCCCGCCGAGTCGACCCGACTCGGGTCGGATCGGACCAGGACGAGCGGGGCGACCGAGCCGACTCGCGGGTCGGCAAACGGAGCGAGCCCGGCCTCGATCCAGCCGGGACAGACCTCGGTGTCGTTGTTGAGGAGCTGGATGAATACGCCTCGCGCCGCGGCGATCCCGGCGTTCGCGGCGCCGCAGAAGCCGGCGTTCCGCTCCAGTCGCACGAGCGAGACGTCCGGATGGGCGTCCGCCAGCCAGGCCGGGGTGTCGTCGGTCGAGGCGTCGTCGGCGACGATCACTTCCACGGGAAGATCGGCCGGCCGATGTCGGGCGACGCTGGCCAGGCAGCGTCTCCAGGAGGGACCGGCCGTTGTAGCTGGGGATCACGACCGAGCAGACGGGTCGGCTCAACGGTCGGGCCTCCGGCGCTTCCTCGGCGGGCTCCAGGCGGTCTTTCGCCAGAAGACGTGCTGGACGGTCATGAAGAGGATCTTGAAGTCGAACCAGAACGACCAGCGCTGGATGTAGTCGAGGTCGTACTGGATCCGCTTCCGGAGCGACGTCCGACCGCGCCAGCCGTGGACCTGTGCCCAGCCGGTCATCCCGCCGGGGACGGCGTGGCGGAGGTCATAATCGGGCATGACCTCCTTGAAGTGCTCGACGAAGACCGGGCGCTCGGGCCGGGGGCCGACCAGGCTCATCTCGCCGATCAGGACGTTGAAGAGCTGGGGCAGCTCGTCGATGTTCGTGTGTCGGAGCCAGCCGCCGATCCTGGTACAGCGGTCGTCGTGATCCGACGCCCAGATCGGCCCGGTCGTCCCTTCGGCGTCGAGCCGCATGCTCCGGAACTTGAACATCCGGAACGTCCGCCCCCCCTGCCCGACCCGGTCCTGGGTATAGAAGATCGGCCGGCCCGAGGTGATGAGGATGATCGCCGAGATCGACCGCGAAGAGTGGCGAGAGCAGGAGCAGGCCGACCGAGGCCCCGAGGATATCCATGAGCCGCTTGGCGATCCGGTCGCCTCGCCAGAACCACGGCGGCTGATGGCCGCCGATCGGCGAGGAAGGCCGGTCGCGACCCGATCGCGAGGCCCCCTCGGAGATCCAGTGGACCCGGACGTCGGACTGCGTCAACTGGTCGATCTTCGACCGGACCCGCCGGGCCGATCGGCCCGAGAGCGCGACGACGAGGTCGGTCGCGCCGACGCGGTCGACCCACTCGGAGAGCCGGTCAACCTGGCCGAGCACCGGGACGGGGTCGGATTGAGGGTGGACCGCCAGTTGGCGGCCTCCGCCGACGCGCCCTCGGTAACTGTCGTGCCCCGCGTCGATGAACCCGACGACCGTCAGTCCGGCCCAGGAGCCTTCCCGGAGGCACCGGGCAACCCGCCGACCGGAGCGAGGGTCGCCCACGATCAGAAGCCGACCACCGTTGACGCGGGCCTGGACGGAGCCGGCCGTCGCGGGGCGATTCTTCATGGATGTTCACCGATCCATCGGTGTCGGGGCCAGCCGGTCCCTCGGGTCGGAACGCGGGCAGCCCCGGCGGTTATGACGAGCGGCTCGACCATCCCTGGCGAACCCCTCCAGGATTTCCCTCAAGCTCTTCCATCGGTTGAACCGACCGATGATTTCAGTCTATCTTTGGAAACTGGCCCGTAACCCGGCGGGTCTGCCCCCGAAAGGCCCGTCGCGTGGAATCATCGAACCGACCGATTCCGGAGCCGACCACCCTTTCGGTGGTCGTCGTGAACTTCCGGAGCTGGCCCGACGTCGTCCGGCTCGTCGCCTCCCTGGCGGAATCCCCCTCCGTCGCGTCGGGGGCCTGTGAACTGCTGGTCGTCGACAACGACTCGGCCGAGCCGGTCCCACCGGCCTTGCTCGAACCGAAGCCCGGCGTCCGCCTGATCCTTCGAGGCGAGAACGGGGGCTTCTCGGCCGGCGTCAACGCCGGCTGGCGTGCTTCGAAAGGCCACTGGCTCCTGGTCCTGAATCCGGACGTGGTCCCCGAAAACGGTCTGATCGAGGCGATCCTCGGGCGGGTCGAGCGGTTCGAGGCCGACCCGGCCGGTATCCCGGGCGTGGTCGGCTTCGGCCTGCGCAACCCGGACGGGTCCAGCCAGCCCTCGGTGGGGGCCTTCCCGAGCCTGGTCCGAACCGCGTGGGAGCAGTTGATACCAAGACATCGGCGGAAATACCAGCCCGATTGGCGGCTCCGGCCCGGCCCCGTCGACTGGGTCACGGGAGCCTGCATGTTGCTGAGCACCCGGATGCTGGCCGAGCTGGGCGGGATGGACGAGGACTTCTTCCTCTATTACGAGGAGGTCGCCCTCTGCCGGTCGGCGAGCCGCCGAGGGTGGCGGGTCGAGTACGACCCCGGGGTGTCGGTCGTCCATTTACGTCCCTTGCAAAATCGGGCGATTTCTCCCAAGATGCGGGTCATCACCCGGCACAGCAAGCTCCTCTACTTCCGCAAGCACCTCCCGGCCTGGCAATTCGCGGCCCTGAACGCGACGGTTCGGGTCGAGGCCCGGCTCCGGGCGCGGTGGAGTCGCTTCCGAGGACGAACCGAGGAGGCCCGATCGTGGCGGGCCGTCGGCCGGGTGGCGAAGCTCCTCGGGGCCGGCGCCGACCTCCGAGGCCGGGCGGTCCTGGCGCTGGCCGAGACCGTCGAAGGGCCGGCCGAGGAAGACGAGGGACCTCGAATCCCGGTCGCCCGGCAAGCCTTGAAGACGATCCGAGCGAGGCCGCAGCGGACGCGGCCTCTTCCGCCTCGAAAGGACGGACCCTGAGATGACGACCAAGGCCCACCTGGCACGCCTCTTCCTGCTGATGGCCTGCGCCGCGGCCCTCCTCGGCTGGACCGGCCGGACCTCGGCCCTGCTCTTCGCCGACGGCCTCCGGTACATCGACCAGGCGAAGCGGCTCGACGCCGGCAACACCTTCAACGGCCTCTTCCGCTCGATCGACCACCCGGCCTACCCGCTGGCGATCGCCGGAATGCACCGGGTCCTTGGCGGCGAAGGCCCCGTCGCCTGGCAGCACGCGGCGCAAGGGGCCTCGATCGTCGCGGCCGTACTGCTGGTCATCCCGCTCTACCTCGTGGCCCTGGAGATGTTCGGGGCCTCGACCGCCTGGCTGGCCGTCGTGCTCTCATTCCTGGTCCCGCTGACCGGCCACGTCATGGCCGACACCCTGAGCGAGAGCCTCTTCCTGCTCTTCTTCTTCTGGGGCGTCTGGACCTCCTTGCGGTTCCTGAAAGATGGCATCTTCCTCTGGCTCCCGCAGACGATCGGCTTCGCGGCGCTGGCGTACTGGGTCCGGCCCGAGGGGCTGCTCCTGCCGGCGGCGATGGTCGCGACGCTCGGCCTGATCCCGCTCCTGCGGTCGACCCGGATGCTCTGGCCGAGGTGGTGGGCGGCCGTCGGGTTCCTGGTGATTGGACCGACCCTCCTGATCGCGCCCATCATCGCGACGAAGGGCGGGATCTCGACCAAGCCGGCCGTCGGCCGCGTGCTCGGCACGGTCGAGAAATCGGCCCCGCTGGCCGTCGAGCGGCTCCGACCTCTCAACCCGAACCAGTCGACGGCTCAGACTTACATTCTCTCGACCCGGGCGATGGCCCTGGCGGTGAGGGACTCGGTGACGATCCCGCTCTTGCCGCTGGCGTTGCTCGGGTTCATCCTCGCCTGGCCGCCCGGCGAGCGGGCACGTCTCTGGGTCTTCTTCTCGATCGCGATGATCGCCTGGGCCCTGGCGATGATCCGGCTTTATGCGACGAGCGGTTATTGCACGCCCCGGCACGCGATGATCCTGGCTTATCCGTTGATCGCTTCGGCGGCGTTCGGGCTGGAGCGGCTCCTGAAGTCGATCGCCATCCCCGGGCGCTGGCTCGGCCAGGCCGACGGGCGATACACCGCCGGGCCGGTGGTCTGGGTCGGCGTGCTGGCGGGGCTGTTCTTCTACTACAAGGCCGACCTGCAAGCCCCGATCAACGAGCGCTTCGCCGGCTATCGAGACGCCGCGAACTACCTCGCGGCCCACGTCCCTGAGGATGCCAAGGTGGTCAACCTGACGGGCTGGTCGCTCTACTACGGGCAGCGGAAGGGGTACACCTTCGCCAATCTGATCGAGGCGATGGGTGACAAGGGGCTGACGAGGGTCGTCGTCCGCGACGCCCACCTGACCGGCCCGTGGGAGTACTGCAAGCAGGTCCGCCAGCTCGTCGGAGACCGGAAGCCGGTCGCGACCTACCCGGAGCACCCGGCCGAGAAGCAATCCGTCGTCTTCGTCTACGACTGGTCGGACGAGGCGACCCGGACGGCGCGAGGGCCTTCGGCCGAGAAGCGGTGAGGCTCGCGATTTGTCGAACCAGGCCTGAGCCGCGAATCCGTCGTCTGCCTCCCTCTCCCTCCGGGAGAGGGCCGGGGTGAGGGTGGTCGCCGGACGAGTGGGTTTGGATCGAGCCCTCTTGCCGGCCCGCTGATGAGGCCAGGCCCCTCACCCCCGGCCCCTCTCCCGGAGGGAGAGGGAGGCAGAAAGCCCTCGGGGTTTCGTGAGGTCCGAGACGCAAGACCCTCTCGATCAAGGACGCACGGAGGTGTCCCATCGCCGGATCGGAAACGGAGTCTTCATCAACCCGATGGCCCCGGATCGCGACGCTCGCACTGGTCGGTGCGTCGTACCTGGCCTGCGCGGCGGCGGCGACGTATCCGGTCGTGTTCACGTTCGGGTCGATGATGCCAGGGCAGCTTTCCGACCCTCTTGAACACCTCTGGATCATGCGGTGGTCCGAAGCCTGCCTGCTCGAAGGCCGATCCCCGTTCTTCTGCCCGAGCCTGAACTACCCGACGGGCGTGCCGCTCGGCTATTTCCCGACGATGCACGTCCAGACGGCCGCTTACCTGCTCTTCGGCCTGATCACCGAGAACGACGTGGCGCGGTTCAACGTCCTCTGGTTCTGCGGCTTTGTCGCGACCGGCCTGGGGACGTTCCTGCTCGCCTGGTGGAGCATCCGGAAGCTCTGGCCCTCGTGGCTGGCCGGCCTGGGGGCGATGCTCTGCGGGCCGATGCTGATGCACGCGCAGGGACACCTCGAAACGATGCAGATGGGGGCCGTCCCGCTCTTCCTGATCGCCTGGCTCCGCCTGGTCAACCGGCCTGGCCCGGGTCGGCTGGCGGTCGCGGCGAGCTTGTACCTGCTTGTCGTGGCGTGTGCGCCCTATTTCGCGGTCCTGGCCGTGTTCCCGGCGGCGTGGTATGTCGGGTGGTCACTCATCTGTCAGTCCCGTAGGGTAGGGCTTGCCCTGCCGCGTCACGGATCTCGGCAGGGCAAGCCCTACCCTACAGCCGATTGCCCTGATCGAGCGGGAACCGCTCTCAGCTGGCTGATCGGCCGGGCCGGATGGCTGGCGGGCTTCTCGGTCCTGGTGATCCCGGGGTTGGTTGCGTTGTTCGCCAGCCAGGTCTGGGCGGCCCGGCATGGTTTCGCGATGGACCGACCCCGGTCGCAGTTCAACTTCTTCGGGGCGCCGCCCTGGAGCTCGTTCGTCCCTTCGCCCCGGCATGCCCTCGGGCGGTTCGTCACGCCCGACCTGTTCGCCCTGACCGGCTACACGATCCGGATGAGCGAGTGCTCGTCATACCTGGGCATCATGACGCTGGGCTTGCTGGCTTACGCGGCCTGGCGGCGAGTCCGGTTCCCCCGGGCCGGTTACTGGTGGTCGGTCCTGGGACTGATGGTCGTGCTCTCGTGGGGATCGCAGATCGAGGTCGGGTCGAGCCGGATCGGCCTGCCGGCGGGGTGGATCTACGGGATCTTCCCGCCGTTCCATTTGATCCGCGTCCCCGCTCGATTCAACCTCTTCGCCGCCGTCTGCGCGGCGGTCCCGGTCGCGGCGGCCCTCGGCGATCTGATGGGACGAATCAAGAGCCCGATCGGCCGGGTCGGCCTGGGAATCGGCCTCGCAAGCCTCACGCTTGCCGACCTCTCGATGCTCCCGTTCGAGACGGCGAGCATCCCACCGATGCCGCCCGTTTACCGAGACCTGGCCTACCAGAACCCGGAGACGACGCTCATCGACGCCCCGATGTTCGGGTCGAGCCAGGGGCAGGTCTTCTCGTCGCTCTGGGGCTACTGGCAGTCGATCCACCACGCCCGGACCACGGCCGGTTATCCGGGGCTGCCGAACGTCCCGTTCGAGGCCGAGATCGTCCGAAGCTCCCCCTGGTGGGCCGGTCGCCTGGCCGATCCGCTCTACCTGGCCAATCCAGGCTCTGAATGCTTCGGGGCCGTCGAAGGGGTGGACGCGCGGGCTTATGCGTTGCTCTATCTCAAGGCCCACCGATTCGACCACGTCGTCGTCCATCAAGGACGCTGGACCGACCCGAAGTACGCGGCGGGGACCGAGCGGATCAAGGCCCTCCTGGCCGAGGCGAAGGTCTTCGAGGACGCCGACGTCGCGGTCTTCGACGCGGCCCGGCTCCGTCCTCCCGAGCGCCTCACCTGGCTCTGCGGAGAAGGCTTCCGGCGAGACTTGATCCATCGCGACTCGGCAGTTTACGGGGTGCTCCGCGAAGGCCGGATCGTGGTCGACAACCCGACTCCCGATCGTCCGATCGTCCTGAGCCTGGTCGATGTCTCGGCCTTCGCCCGAGCGCGGGTCGTCCGGCTGATGGAAGCGGATCGAGAGCTCGCTCGATGGACGATCGAGCCCGGACTCCTCCGGACGCTTGATTCGCCGCCGATCCGGCTCGGGAGTGGTGTCCATGAGCTTCGGCTGGAGAGCGACGGCGATGATCGACCGGCCCGGCATGCCGACCGGCTCGACGACGCCCGGACGCCTTACAGCTTAAGGTTGAAGTCGGTCCGCCCGCGGAACGTGGACTGATGACGGAAGATCGATGACAGGGGAGGTCGAGCGATGCGGATTGCCTGGTTCATCCATCGGTATTTCCCGTGCGTCGGCGGGGCCGAGAATTATGGCCGGGCGATGGTCCGGCGGTTTGTCGCGGCCGGCTATGACGTGGACGTCATCACCAGCGACGCCCATGACCTCTGGTACTTCACCAACAAGGGCCGCAAGCGGGTCGACGCGCCGGTCGAGTCGCGGGTTGACGGGGCGCTTGTCCGCCGGTTCCCGGTCAAGCATCTGCCCTTGCAGCGCTACTTCGGCCGGCTCCTGAGCTACGCGCCGCACTGGCCCACGCAATGCGTGGCGGCCTCTTACATGCCGATCCTGCCTGGGATTGGCCGCGTCCGGGGCGATTACGACGCCGTCTTCGCCGTGGGCTTCCCGTACACCGTCTTCTCTTACGCGGCTTATCTGACGGCCCGCGCCGCCGGCGCGCCCTTGCTCCTGACCCCGTTCCTCCACCTCGCCACGCCCGGCGACCCGGTCAACCGGGCGTACACGAAGCCCCACCAGGTCCGCCTCCTGGCCGAGTCGGACACCGTGGTCGTCCAGACCGACCTCGAAGCGGGGGCGGTCCGCGACTGGGGCATCCCCGACGCGCGGATCTTGAAGCTGGGCATGGCCGTCGAGCACGCCGAGGTCACCGGCGGCCATCGCGATCGGTTCCGGGGCGAGCTGGCCATCCCCAAAAACGCCCGGGTGATCGGCCACCTCGCGACGCTCGACCTCAACAAGGGGACGAATGACCTGGTCCTCGCGACCGAGCGGCTGAACCGATCCAGGCCCGCGCATGACCCGATCTACCTGATGCTCGCCGGCCCCAGCTCACCCGATTTCGAGCGGTTTCTGGCCGAGCTACCGACCGCGTCGTGGCCCTGGCTCAAGCGGCTGGGGCCGCTGCCGCTGCCGGACAGGGCCGACTTCTTCGCGAGCATCGACGTCTTCTCGATGCCGTCGCGGACCGACTCCTACGGGATCGTCTTCCTCGAAGCCTGGGCGAACGCCCTGCCGGTCGTGGCCGCCGCCGCCGGGGGCGTGCCCGACGTCGTCCGCCACGGCGAGGCCGGATACCTCGTCCCGTTCGGCGACCTCGACCGCCTCTCGGAAGCCCTCGGCGGCCTGGTCGACGACCCCGACCGGGCCAGGGACCTCGGGGCCGTCGGCCGGAGGCTCGTCGACCGCGGCCACACCTGGGAAGACCGATTCGCCACTCTTGAAGGCCGTGCTCACGAGCTGATGGCGGGTCGGCGGCAACGTTTCGGCTCGGCCGGTTGAGCGTCGAGGCGATCCTTGAACCTCGGCCAGCCTCCTCGTCACCGCCATCATCAACCGCGCCGATCGAGGCGATCGACGGCGATTGACTTCCCCGACCTCGACCGACGCGGAGACGCCGATGAGGACGCTGTTCGAAACGCGAAGGCCCGCGACTCATCGGAGTACGCGGGCCCACGTGGAGGACGGGACGATCAGGCGGCCCGCGGCGTGCGCCGGCAGCCGATCACGAGGGTACCGACTAACCCGCTGGCCAGCAAGGACAACGAGGCCGGCTCGGGCACCGAAGCAAGCGGGTTGAAGACGCCGCTGGTGGTCATGGCCAGGTCGCCGCTGTTGACCGTCGGGGTGGCGCCGACCCCTCCCAGAAGCAGGCTGAAGCCCCCCTGGTTCGAGGCGAGCTGGTCGAAGTTGTAGAACGACGCCAGGGCCGGCGCCACGGTGCCGAGGAGCGAGCCGCCCAGTAGCTCGAAGTTGCCGTTGCCCAGGTTTTGCAGCTGGATGGGGTTTGTCCCCGAGAAGGAGGCACTGAGCAGGGTGCCGGTGAACCCCTGGGCCGTTCCCGTGACGGTGACGGAGCCGCCATTGGCGTAGAACCGATTGCCGGAGCTGTCGGTACTCAGGAACGCACCGGTGCTGAAGTTCAGCACCCCGTTGGTGATCGGAGACGTGACGCCATCATTGGCGTTGGTACCCTGTCCCTGGGCCGAGACGACCGTGATGCCGGTGCCGATGATGCCGGTCGAGGCAATGGTGAGGGACCCTCCCGGGCCGGTCGTGCCGACGGACAGGTCGATGAATCCGGCGGTTGACGGGGCGGCCGACGCGATCAGCACGAGGGTCGCGACCAAGGCGGTGCGGAACAGGGAGTACATCTCTTCTCCTCCAAGAACGTTGCCGGGAGGTAGCCCGCTACGGCCCGCCGATTGCCGGCGTCCCTCGACACGAGGAATCCGAGCCGCCCCCTCCCTTGGCCGCCCGACTGGCGCGCGAAGGACCGAGGTCGGCGTCGGCCGCGTCGTGCCCCAGATTGGGTCAGTCGCAGAATAGGGTAACAAAACCGGGGGCTGGAAATCAAAGATATAAGAAAATCCCCGACCGGAAGCCGGAGGCGAGCTCGGACGTCCGGCGTGGGCACGCCAGGGAGAGAGCCTCCTCAGGGCGAGACATGGGCCTTGACCGGCTCGGCGGCGTGATTCGGGACCGCGGGACGTCTTGACGTCCCTCAACGTCGAAGTGCCGCCTCGGCTTCCAGGGCGATCCGCGACTGATCGACATCCTCGGCCGGGACGTCCAGCGGCCAGTCGCGGAACCGAGGAAGTTCGACCCAGCGCGATGGGCCGGAGGGACTTGCGACGATCCTCGCCAGCTCGTGGCTCAACGCGACCGCCCCCCGGCCATTGAGGTGGTTGTGGTCGGCGAAGACGGCGTTCTCGTAGCCCGAATGTCGGCCATCGACGACGGTCACACCCGGGTGTTTCGCCTGCATCGAGCGGATCAAGGCGACGTAGTCGCGATCCGCCCCCGATCGCTCTCGGCGGTCCTGGAGCGCGGGAGAGAGTGGCGGGACCAGCCAGAAGACCGGGATGGCACGAGACTCCGCGAGCGCCAGCAGCCGGTCGACGTAAAGGGCGTTGACCTTGTGGCACTTCCACCCGTCCGAGAGCAGCTTCTTGTGGATCGCGGGGCTCACCTCGCCCGAGAACGGCTCCCGGGATGAGTTCAGGTGGGCGCCGAGGTTCTTCCCCCAGTTCCGCAGGGCCAGCCGGTTCGTGGCGAAGGTCGGGGCGGTCTCACCCTTCAAGGCCGAGACGAGCGCCTCGCGGACTTCCAGCCGGTCGCGGTAAGACGGCAGGAGCCGGCCGAGGACGATCTCGATCATCATCCCCGCGTTCCCGCCGTCTCTGGCAAGTTCCAGGCACTCGCGAGGGCTGAGCACGGCCTGCCAGTGGCGGATGCTGTAGCGAGGGCTCCCAGCGAGGATGCTCGGCTTGAAATCGACGATCAGGGCCGACGGCCGCCCGCCCGCCTCGATCAGCCGTCGGAGCAGGAAATAGGTCGCCGGCGCCGGGGCCTGGGCCATCGCGAAGTTGTAGCTCGACCAGCCCGTCCCAGGCGCGGATCACCTCGGGAACCACCCCAAGCTTGACCAGGCTGTCGCCCAGGCACGCGACCTCGCACCGGCCCGCCTCGCGAGGGACCGCCTCGACCCCCAGCCGCCAGCTCAGGCTCGCGGTGTCGGAGAACCGGAGCGGATGACGCGAAAGGGCGAATTCGACCGTCGTAACCAGGGCGAGCATCCCGAGCAATCCAAGCGGCCAGCGGCCCCGAGACGTCCTGTCCATCGGCGGATTCCTTCCCGTCTGGAGATCCAGGCGACTTCTCTCGGCAGGCACCCCGGGCAGGCCCCATCGTCAGACCGGAGCCGATCATGGAGGAGGCCCGGAAGACGGTCAAGATCGATTCAAGTCCCCGACTCTCCCGAGGTCGAGAACACTTCGCTCTTGACCTGCTTATCTATCCGTGTTTTCCTAGATTGCCCAGGCTCTGCTTCATCGAGACTAGCATCAGGGAGATCAAGCATGAAATCGCGACGCTTCCGCCCGATGGCCATTGATGCCCTGGAAGACCGGCTGGCCATGACGGCGTTCGCCGTGCCGTTCTCGCTGGTCACACCGCCGGCCAGCCAGGTGAATCCGAAGTTCCTGAACCTGACCGGTCGCACGGAATCGCAGATCAGCGGGGCGATCTCGCGAGCCTTTAACCAGTTCGATCACGCCTACATCAACGCCCTGAACGCCTATAACAAGGGCCTGTCCAAGCCGAACGCCGATTCGACCGCTCTTCTCAGCACGTTCGATGCCCAGACCACCCAGGCGTTCAACCAGCTTTCGGGGGCGATGTTCAACCTTTCGCACAAGCTCCCGTACGGCGGGGTGAACCTCTTCCCGGTTCTCAATAACCGGGTCATCGGCTCGACGGGCGTGACCGACACCACCACGAAAGTCAACACCCCGAGCCTCCAGACCCAGCTCTCCAGCGGGCCCGACGGCCAGACGAGCCAGCAGGTCCAGGACGCGGTGAACGCGACCCAGACCCTGGTCACTTCCGACGTGAAGAATTACATCAATCTCGGCGTGACCAACGGTTACTTCAAGCTGACCCGGGGCGCCTTCCTGCCCGCGTTCTCCTGAACGAGCCGGCCTGATCACCCCTTGATGACGCCGACGGGCCGGAGCCGGGCGACCTTCTTCGAGATCCCGGCCTTGTCGACGACCTCGACGACCTGGTCGACGTCCTTGTACGCCGCGGGCTGTTCCTCGGCGAGCCCCTTGAAACCTCGGGCACGGGCGATGATGCCCAGGGCGTCGAGTTCCTTGTCGATCCGTCGGCCGGCGGCCAGCTTCACGGCCGCCGTCCGGCTCATCATCCGCCCCGCGCCGTGGCAGGTCGTGCCGAACGACTGCGTCATGCTCCCCGGCAAACCGGCCAGGACCCAGCTCGCCGTCCCCATGCTGCCCGGGAATGATGACCGGCTGGCCGATCCCCTGATAGGGCTCGGGGATCTCGGGATGTCCCGGCGGAAACGCCCGCGTCGCCCCCTTCCGGTGGACGCAGACCTGCTTCGAGGTCCCGTCGCCGACGTCGTGGTCCTCGAACTTGGCGATGTTGTGGGCCACGTCGTAAACCAGGTCCAGGCCAAGACTTTCCCACGGGCGTCTCGAAGACCCGGCGCGAAGACCTCGCGGGCCTGGTGGGTGAGCAACTGGCGGTTGCACCAGGCGTAATTCGCCGCCGCCCGCATCGCCCCGAGATAGGCCGACCCCTCCGGGCTCCGGACCGGCGCAGGCGAGCTGAGCGTCGGGCAAGCTCGAATCCGTAGCGTTTCGGGGCCCCCTTGAAGACCCCCAGGTAGTCGTCGCAGACCTGATACCCCAGCCCTCGCGAGCCCGAGTGGATCAGGACCGTGACCTGCCCTTCGCTGGAGCCCCATCACGCCCGCCGCCTCCTCATCGAGGACGCGGTCAACGACCTGGACTTCGAGGAAGTGGTTGCCCGAGCCGAGCGTCCCGCACTGGTCGTACCCGCGCGTGTAGGCCCGGTCGCTGACCCGGTCGGGGTCGGCCCCTTCGAGCCGGCCGCCGGCCTCGGTGAACTCCAGGTCGCGCGGCGTTCCCCACCCCTGCTCGACGACGTAGGCCGAACCTAACTCCATGAGCCGGGCGAGCTTCGGCTTCTCGAACTTGTAGAGCCCCGACTGCCCGACGCCGGTCGGGATGTCGCGGAAGAGCTGGTTAACGAGCTGGCCGGATGCGCGGCTTGACCTCCTTCCAGTTCAGGTCCGAGCGGAGCAGCCGGACGCCGCAGTTGATGTCGTACCCCACCCCGCCGGGCGAGATCACCCCGCCTTCTTCCGGGTCGGTCGCGGCCACGCCGCCGATCGCAAACCCGTAGCCCCAATGGATATCCGGCATCGCCAGGCTGGCCTTCTGGATGCCCGGCAGCGTCGCCACGTTGGCCACCTGCTCCGGCCCCTGGTCCTTGCGGATCTGGCCGATCAGGTTCTCATCCGCGAAGATCAGCCCATCGACCCGCATGTCCTCGCGATACGCCTTCGGAATCCGCCACTGGCAAGGCCCCACCTGTTCGAGCGGTCCCGCGAACTCGCCCTTGTTGCCCATCTTACCGTCCTTATCCTGGTCTGTCTTGGTCGTCTCGACTCTTCTCGACACGACCGCCGGCCAGATGTTCGCGAGCCCGACAAAACAAACCCAATCCGGGGCGAGGCGGGCCGGACCCGCAAAAGGCAAACCCAATGACCGGCCCGGCCGGGCTCCTCGCTCCCAGACAAACCCAATTTCGTACGATCGACCCCGCGCGGAAGACAAAGCCAAAAGTCGGCGACCCCGCCCGATCCCTCCGAAGAACTCAAACCCAACGTCTCGATCCCCCCTTCCCGAATTCAAACCCAATTCCGGCCACGCCACCTCGGCCCCGACGAAGGACTTCCCGAGCACCCGTCGGCATTCCAACCGCACCTCTCGAAGATAGTATCGAGGCCCGAGCGAGCGGCTAACACACTACCTCCCAGACGACGACCGGATTTCGCGACCAAACCCCTCACTTGGCACGGCAAAGTCGTCCAAAACACCCCTCAAATCCCCCAAAAAGTCGCCAAAAGGGGCCGGTTTTCGACCAAAACGGGGTCATTTTCGACCAGAATCGGCGAAAACTCGCCCCTTAAATCACACTTTGCAATACAAACCAAACAGTCCTTCGGGTGCGTTCCCGACGATCGGGCGTCCTCGGCGGTCGGTTGCCCTCCGAGAGATGAGTTGCTAGCCTGCCGGTCGAGGGGTCTCAGTCACTCACCTCGGGCCCGGCACCCTCGGCTTGGCCATCGATCTCAGCGAGAGCGGCCGTCATGAACTCTCCCACGTCCCGGACGCTGGTCCTCGCCACGGTCTTCGCTTCGTTCGCCCTCGGGGGACGAGGGGCCCTCGCCCAGTTCGACCAGAAGCCTCGCGGGATGGAGCCGACCCGGGTCTTCAAGGCTCACGAGAAGTTCGTCTACGGGGTGGCGATCTCGCCCGACGGGAAGACGATCGCCTCGGCCGGCGAGGACGTGGCGATCGTCTGGGACGTCGCCACGGGGAAGCCGACCTCGCGCCTCGAACCCGAGGTGGGCAGCCCGTCGTCGCACGCGGTCGCCTTCGCTCCGGACGGCAAGACGCTCGCCGTCGGCGGCTGGTTCGGGGACGTCTACTTCTGGGATGCCGCGACGTTCAAGCTCCTCGGCAAGTTCGACGAGCCCTCCCTGGCGATCCTCGCCCTGTCGTACTCGCCGGACGGGTCGACGCTCGCCACGACCCACGACCAGAAGGACGCGATGCTCTACGACGTGAAGGAGAAAAAGTTCCTCGCCACGATCCCCGGCGGCAAGGAGAGCTTTAAATCCCTGGCTTTCACGTCGAACGGCAAGACGCTGGTCACGATCTCGAACGAGTCGCTGACGTTCTGGGACCCGGCCACCCTCAAGGCCCGCAAGTCGATCAAGGTGGAGGGCGCGGGGCAGTTCGGCGCCCAGTTCACCGCGCTCGCCTGCTCCCCGACGACCCCGGTACTGACCGCGACCGGCGGCGCCTTCAACACATCGAAGACGAAGCTCTACGACGCGAACACCTTCAAGGAGAAGGGCACGCTGAAGTTCGCGCAGTTCGAGAATCCCCCCGAGGTCGCCTGCGTCTCGCCCGACGGCAAGACGCTGGCCACCGGCGCCACCGAACCCGCCCCGGATCGCAAGACGATCACCCTCTGGGACGTGGCCACCGGCCGGCGACTCGCGACCCTCGACGGCCCAACCGACAGGATCTCGCAGATCGCCTTCTCCGGTGACGGCAAGTTCCTGGCCGCCGCCTCCATGAAGGACAGGAGCGACGTCTTCCTGTGGGACCTGTCGAAGTCAAAAACCCCGGCCAGGAAGAAGAGGTGATCGCCCCGCCCGCGGATCGTCCGGCGGGAGTACCGAGCCCGAGCCTCTCAGGGCGATCCCGAATGTCCGAAACCGTCGAAGTTGGTTGGGTCGCGACCCTGCATGTCTGATTCGTGCTGGGTCACGACCCAAGAACGGTTCCTGACACCTTTTCCCCTCCCTTTTCCCGTCCTGACACCTTTTCCCCTCTGACACCTTTTCCCCTCTCAAGAACGGTTCCTGACACCTTTTCCCCTCTGCACCTTTTCCCCTCTGACACCTTTCCCGCCCATCGTGCGGGATGCGGGCTGGATGTGGGCAGTTCCTAAAGAGAACGAAAGGTCGAAACCATGAAAACCTAATCATTTTTTCGGCCCCTCTTCTTCGCGCGTGGGGCAATAAGCTTCGATCGAGGACTGGAAGCTGCTGGCGGAAGGCCGATTCTTAGCTCACTGCAGATGGATTGTTTTTCTTCCCGCTTCACATCATATAGATACAGATGATTTACCACTATAGAACGAAGAGTAACCTGAATAAGCCTATTGCCTTCTAGTTCGCGATAGAGATCAACAGCCTCCTTTTTGGGCAAATTCCCGGGCCGATCGAATTTGATGGAGAGGTCAATCAGGCGGTTAGGTAGTGAGGAATCCTCCTCAATAACCTTTCGAAACGTTTCACCAAGCAAATCAAGACCCACGGCTTCCGAGACCACCGAAATAACACCCAACGTCGCAAGCCAGTGTAATTCGAACATGAAACGGTGGGCTTCTTCCAGTGCCTCGCTCTCATTCGCGACCTTGTGCTCTCCACGGTATCTGCCCAGAAGTGCTTCCCGCCATTCGGGAAAGTCATTGGGAAATCGAAAATAGAGCATTCCTAAGAGGCGACGTCCCAACTTAAATATTTCATGGACAATGAGTCGCTTCTCAGGTCCCGTGATCGATGATGCGCCGTTTCTCAGCACCTGACCGAGGATCTGGATAGTACGCTTCGCGGCCTGGATCTTCAACAGATGCAAGTAAGCAGCATTCGAAGTTTCTTCGGCCTGGGGATGGACTTCTGGCCTCGGCTTCACTTCGCGACCGTTCAACGGATCTAGAGCCTCGTCTAGCAAGCGATTCGTCCTTTGCCTCCTGGTCCAATCGGCGATTCTGAGAGGGAGTAGAATCAGAAACGGAAAGCCTCATGTCAATATGGCACAGCTTGTTAATTGGCTCGACGTCGTTTTCAAAATTCGCGAGGGGATATTCCTGGAAGAGTTCTGCGGCTGTCTTCTTCATCTCCTCCAACACGATAGGATCGCTACTGAGATGGGCCAAGAAGACGATGATATTGGCCGATTCTTCGTGATGGAGCCTCTTGCTCAGTTCACGTACAATGCTTCTGATATCCGGCTCGTGGATACGCCTAGCTATGTAATTCGCCACGAAGAAACAATAGGAATATTTCGAACTGAAGGCGAGCCGTCCCCCATCACGCCTCAACAGGCCAATATAAAGGAGGTCTTCGCAAAGTTTTTCTTGATCGAATTTAATTTCATACGAATCTTTGTACTTCTCCAAAAATGCGGCGAAGTCCTCCTCGCTCAAAGAAGCCTCATTCTGCCGGTATAGTTCGAAAGCATATTCACTCAAAAGTGTGTATTTGCCTTTAATATCTATCTTCTTGTATTTTGAACCATCGAGAGCGAAAGTTATAACGGCCTCCAAAAGGTGGCCGTAAGATCCGTTTTTCGCCGCCGGACCCTGCGCAGTGTCAACATTCTGCAAGAGGGCGATCAACACCCATGGATGGTGGGGGATGGCATTTGTCCTAAGCACCTGCTCGACCAAGCCAATCACCCTCTGAATGTTTTCCTCGCTGACGACAAGAACATCCTCCTGATGGCCGCTTGAAAGACTGAGCCACTTCTTCGTGAGCTGTTCGAGCAAGTAGAATCCAAACTCGCAGATATTGAACCGCTCATACCCAGAGAGCACCGAAGCGCCCTTGCCGGCACCGTATATTTCTTCGAGGCAAAATTCATCGTCGCCGATCAATATTACCTTGGAGAATTGTTGTTTTATATATGAAAATATTTCTTGTTTTTGGGCTCGGTCTGCTCCCATGTTTTGTAGATTGTTGACGATCAGAATCTTCTTTTCGACGGCGAGTTGCTCGAATTGCTCGGGAGACAGATTGTCGTATTGTGCTTTCACGCTCTTGCCAAAGAGCTTGCGGATCTGAATGCTTGTCGTACCGCTCTTGACGGCCGCCGCATCCAGAAGAATCGGAGCAGAGCCCTCCCTATGCAAATCGGCGAATAGCCTCTTTGCCAGGCTTGTCTTGCCTGACTTCTCGGAACCAGTCACAAGAACACGTGAATGGGATTTGATTGTTTCGAACACTCTGTCACTTCTAGTTCTCTGCAAAACCTCCGATGAAGAGTCTTTAAATACTCTCAAATCAGGATAAATAAATATTTCAGAAAGACGGATCTTGTCTCTTTGGGGGTGGTTTATTGGGAGTTCGATCTCATCAAGATACCTTTCAAAATCCCTATCAAGCCTATAGAGTCGGTCGGCCCTGCTTCGGTTCTCGGATATCGATCTCGTAAAGGGCCCTCTCGATTTCCAAAAGTATTCGTCCCGAGTCAACGCATATATCGTAACCGTCTGCAGGCCCTTGTCAAAATCCAACCGGATCACGTTGAATGCGCATACTGCTTCGTCTCCGCGTTCCTGAAGGGCCCCTCCTTCAATGTAAAAATGCTCGTCGTTTGTAGATGTTTGCTTGCTGAATGCGAGAGACTCGTGCTCGTGTCCGGTCAGGACGACTTCGCTGATCGATTCCAAGCGATCACGAAGTGGCCTCATGGTGTCCGGTTGGCTAAACCAATGGGAAGGATGATGAATCAGGGCGATGGCGTAATTTGCCTGTGGATTTGTAGGCGGGTCGATCTCAGCAAGAGGGAACCTGATCGTCCCCATCTTCTCCTTCCTGGACGACATCCAGGCCGAATTCAAAAGATGGAAACGAATTCTGAAATTTGAAATTTCAACATCTACTGAATGATAGAATGGCCGAACTGTCGTGAGGCTATTGGCTTCCCCAACTAGGTTTTTCGTGAATTCAAAATAATTTTTTTGCGGCGCGAGAATAAGCGGCAATACAGAAGGCGACATCATGGACTCCAGGGGGAGGCCCAGCATCGCATCTCTGGCCGTCTGATCGCCAGAGAGATCGCAGTCATGATTTCCGGGAATGACTAAAATATGTATGGGAAAATCAGACCCAAATCTATGATATAATTTTGTTTTAATGGATCTAAGCAGTTGAACAGCATAAACATATTGGGCGGCCTGGCCCGATTGCGTCGAATCCCCGCAGTTGACCAATATGCATCCGGATACAGAGGGATCAATTTCTGCGATAATCGCATCAGCAATCTTTGCTGCCATGGTCAGTACGATATCTTTGGCGTCCTGTAGATGAATATCTCCGATATGGATGACCAGAATGGGCATGCGATTACAACTCTTGCGTCCATCAATGGATTGATTCCACAGCTCGCCTCACTCGCTAGCCTACTTAACGGTCGGTCAATTAGCAAGATTGGATGGTTCAATTTTTTCGCCCACCGGACTTCAACTGTTGACCAGAGTTAGGCCGGAAAAGGCCGGAAAAAGCCGGAAAAGGGGGCATTCTACTTTTTCGTTGCCCAGATGTTGCATGTAGCCGGAAAAGGGGCCGGAAAAGGCCGGAAAAGGCCGGAAAAGGGGACATTCTAGAATGAGGGGCGGAAAAGGTGTCAGGAACCGATACCGTGTTTAATATGACTTATCTTTGGTTTCTACCTGCCACTGTCAGATCAATTAAGCTCGTTATCGGTTCCTGACACCTTTTCCGCCCCTCTGACACCTTTTCCGCCCCTCCGGATCGGATCAGCCTGATTGACACGGTGCGGTGGTTGATCGGTCAGGAGGGGGGCGACGATCTCTCGGTCTTGGTGGTCAACCCATCGCGTCGGGGGCGGGTCAAGCCTCGGGTGGTCAAGCGGAGGCCGAAGCAATACATGAGAATGACCAAGCCAAGGGCCGTTCTCCGCAACCAATTGCCGATGAAGGGTTTCTAGCTAACTTAGTGGCATTCCAGAATGTCCCATTTTCCGGCACATTTTCCGGCATCCGAGTTGGTTTCGCAGGGAATCGAATTGGTGGCCCTGGGGAGCGGCGGTAGACTGAGCCATGGCGACCTCCTTGGGATGGGAGCAGGTTCCTGACACCTTTTCCGGCCTTTTTCCGCCTCCCTTCTAATCCAAACTCCGATGCGGCAGAGTGACGGGCAACAAGGAGCACCCTATGAAACGTCTCTCGATCGCTATGTGCATGGCCGCAGTCGGCTTCCTGGCCGTCGGCTCCGCCGCATTAACCCATCCGACCGAGCTTTGGGCTAGCTCGCTCTTCACCTTGGCCGTCGCCCTCCTCACCTGGGCGTCCGTCGCCGCGGTAATTCGCCCTCGGGCGTTTTGGACGGGATTTGCAGCATTCGGCTGGGTCTATCTTATCCTGAGCTTGGGTATTTTCGGGGCGAGGGGCATCGCAGGATCGCCTTTCCCGCCTCCTCCCACGCTGGTCACCTCATTCCTGATCGAATCCCTTGAGGCCCGCGTGATACAACAGACCTTTAGGAACAACCCAACACCTCCTAGCACGCCCAAGCCTGCGACACCCGCGGGCAATATCGTCACCTTCACTAATGGCAGTCCTACACCGATACAGACTTTTACCGTGAGGGCGACTATGTTCGCCCATGGCGAATTCCACCAGATCGGGCATTCGCTCCTGGCTCTGCTGGTGGCGATGATCGGCGGATTCGTGGCCAGTGAGCCGGGCCGGAAAAGGTGAGGGGAATGTCACGAAGTTAAGGCGCAACCATAGTACAGATAACGATTTAGGGTCGAGCGTCCAGCTGCGATATCGGAATTTTGATCATATGATCTTTATTTTGTTGGTTTTTTAGAGATCTGAAATCAAGCTCTTCGCTAGACCCGCCGGCCGGGGCAAGCCTCGGAATCGTGATCTTTGATCGTTCCAGAAGTCATTCTCAGCGAGACGTTTGCGCCTTAACTTCGTGGTATTCGGGACGGAGATAATTGTTGGCGAAATGGGATTATTAGGAAAAATAGGGGGGCCCCTGAAGGGGACGTCCTTATTCATTGACGCAGTTCGGCGGGTCTGGGTGATCCGTGGCTGAAGAGATCATATGGGAGGTATGCACCGTGTCTCGAGATCTGAAGCGGGTGTGATTCCCGCCCGGAAACTGGATCGTTCCCCAACAACGGCGCCTCCGATCCGCTTTGCCGCGCAAAGCTCGTCCTCGAGTCCCCTGTCTCGTCAGTTTTCGGTCGATTTCGGCCCCATTTCGACCGAAAACCGGGCCATTTCCCCCCTTTTCGGGGTCTTGAAGGACCATTTTGACCTGCTTTGCAGGGCCAAGTGGGAGAGGAACGGCACCGGCTCTGAGGGGCCGGGCGAGGGTGGGATGATGTCCGCTCGATTGGCTTGTGGGTTGGGGATCGGCGGGGCCGTGGGCCGGCCCAGGTCATCCGTCGCGATTTCTTTTCGAAGAGTGTGTTAACGGCCGCGTCACCGGTGCGATCTTAATTCAGGCAGGGTTTCCCTTCGGGACGCCGCCCGGATCGAGGGACGGCGGATCGCGATCGGCGGGCACTCCCCATATTGGCTTTGAATTCATGGCGCACCGTCGCGAGGTCTCGCGTGATTGGGTTCGAGTGAGAGAGGACGTTCGCGACGCGATTGAAACTATGAGGGGGGTGGAGGTCGAGCCGACGGCCGCGGGTGCCCTGAGTTCGTGGCAGACTTGAGGTGCTTACAACCCTCTGGCCCGCAGAATCGGAGCACTCCCGTGAACTACGTCGGCATCGACCTCCACAAGCACTCTATCGTCACCTGTGTCATGGACCAACACCGCAAGATCATCGGCCGTCGCACCCTGGCCTGCTCCCAGGTCCAGGACATCCGCGCCTACTTCGAGTCGCTCCGGCCCTTCCAGGCGGTTGTCGAGGCCACCGCCAGCTATGAGTGGCTCCTCGAGCTGATCGAGCCGACGGCCGAGAAGGTCGTCCTGGCCCATCCCGGCAAGCTCCGCGTCATCGCCGAGAGTGTCAAGAAGACCGACCGCCTCGACGCCCAGGTCCTCGCCGAGTTCCTGGCCCGCGACATGATCCCCACGGCCCATCGCCCGACCAAACGCCAGCGTGAGCACCGCACGCTGGTCCGACACCGTCAGTTCATCCGGGGTCGCATGACCGCCCTCAAGAACAAGATCCGCCGCTTCGCCGCCGACTACAACGCCGACCGCAAGGACCTCTTCACCCCCGCCGGGTTGGAGTCGCTGGCCAAGCTCGAGCTGCGCGACGCCGACCGCTTCGTCCTGGGGCGGCTCTGGGACGACCTGGAGCACGAGAAGACGCAGCTCCGGGCGGTCAAGACGAAGCTGGAGGAGTTCGCCAAGAAGGCCCCGACGGCCGAGGCCGAGGCCCGCGCCGTGCTCGGGACGATCCCCGGGGTCGGGGCGGTGACCGTCGATGTGATCGTCAGCGAGCTGGGGGACATCTCGCGGTTCAAGAATGCCCGTGCGGTGACGGCCTACGCCGGGCTGGCGCCCGGGGTCCGGCAGTCGGCCGGCAAGTCGAAGGAGATGGGGATCAGCAAGCAGGGCTCGGGGCTGCTGCGGTGGGCGTTGGTGGAGTCGGCCTGGAGGCTGGTGGCGCGGTCGGGCCGGTGGAAGGTGGTGTATGAAGGCATCAAGAAGCGTCGCGGGGGCAAGAAGGCGATCGTGGCGGTGGCCCGCCGGCTCCTGGGGGTGATGGTGGCGATGCTGAAGACGCGGAGTCCTTACCGGCTGATCGCGTGATCGGCCCGAGCGGTTGAAGACCCAGAGACCCGTCGCAGAGGGGAGATGGAGTCGAGCGGAGGCGGGTGGGCGTGACGAACCACGGGATGACCCCGGCTCAAAGCCCGGCGAGGACGAATCTCGTCGATCGCCGAGCGATTGAATGGCGGCGTCCCCTGGATTGAGTTTCCTGGCGAGGCCCGGGTGACCGGGCGATCCCGAATAGATGGTTGGATGCGTCACGTTGCGTCGGCCTGCGTTCGATGAGATGGGATGGCCGTGGGAGCGTCTCCCTCGGCCTGTGGCTCAGGGGATGCGTTGTGGGGGATCACGATCACCTCGACGGAGGCGGGACGACGATGGGCCAGGTTGACCGAAGCCGAAGGCGAGGGGGATGCGTGGGGAACCCCGCAACGAGAACCTGCACCGCTCCGCTTGACAAGATCCCCCTCATAGATGGCGGCGTCCCCTGGATTGAGTTTCCTGGCGAGGCCCGGGTGACCGGGCGATCCCGAATAGATGGTTGGATGCGTCACGTTGCGTCGGCCTGCGTTCGATGAGATGGGATGGCCGTGGGAGCGTCTCCCTCGGCCTGTGGCTCAGGGGATGCGTTGTGGGGGATCACGATCACCTCGACGGAGGCGGGACGACGATGGGCCAGGTTGACCGAAGCCGAAGGCGAGGGGGATGCGTGGGGAACCCCGCAACGAGAACCTGCACCGCTCCGCTTGACAAGATCCCCCTCATAGATGGCTTTGAATGCTTGAGGTGGGTGGTCCTTGGGTCTGTCTTCTTGAGGTGGTTCTCGGGGAAATTGGGTTTGAGTTTCTGGGGGAGCAGGCTTTGCACTTAAACTCACGCCGCTGAGACTGCTTATGAAATTCTGGGGAGTCCTGGAGGATTGGAGATCTCAAATCTGAGATCCCAGATTGCCATGTGCCCGCAAACAACCATAAATTGTCTCAGGGATTTCAATTAAAGTGCAAAGCCCATTAGACCGGGCAGATTTGGGTTTGAATGAAATGCGTAGGGCAGATCGCGATCGGTGGGCACTCCACCATTGGCTTTGTCCTGGAACGCGGCGATGATCGGAGTTCGGGGCCGTCCGGGCGGCTCGTCTCGTCGAGACGAGGGTGCGTCAGCGGTGGGAATCGGGTTCGTCTGGGATCGGTGACGACTCGCCAGGCTCGTTGGGTTCGGATTGGCCCGGACCTCGCCGAGACAATCGGGTTTGTTTTTCCTCGGGCCCGTCCTGGCGATTGGGTTCGTGTGGGAGGAATGGCCGCCGGACAGAGCGGTGCGCGGGGGAATTGGGTTCGTTTGGGAAAGGGGCGGCCGAGGACGGCACGGCCACCGCTCCGAGCCCCGGACGACCAATTCTTTCGGATTCGCCCGAGTGGCCCTTTCGCCGGGGCTTGTCCTCGCGTTAGACTGGCCTCAACGCAGGACTCCTGCCTCGCCAACCCGTCTCGTCTCCGTGACCCGGCCGGCCCCGCCCGGGCCGGCTGATCCGAGGGCTACCGCCGTGAACCAGCCCGATCGACCGTCCCGCCTCCGGATTGCCGCGCTGATGCTCGCGGTCGCGGCCCTGGCGCCGGCCTCGGCCGCGCTGGGTCAGGGCGGGACCGGCGAGCAGCTCGGGAGAATCCTGACCGACCCGGAGAAGCTCGAAGAGCTGAAGAAGGAGAAGCAGCGCCCGCCGATCGAGTTCTTCCGCTCGCAGGTGATGCCCAACGATGTCCTCCCTTACCTCAAGGCCAACCACTGGTCGATGGTGGGCCTGGAGATGCGGGCGAACCACGAGGACTACGAGGGCTCGCTCCAGTCCCGGCCGGTCACCCTGGCCAATCAGCCCCACGAGATCGTCTATCGTCGCGATGCCCGGCTGGTCAAGGGGCAGCGGGCGAGGCTCACCTTGCCGATCCTCTTGCCAGTCATCCCCCGGGAGCTCAGCTTCCAGTTGATCCGTCCCGATTCAATCAGTCGGGATGAGGAATGGCTGGCGTCGCTCCGGATCCTGGAGCCCCACCAGCAGATGGTGGTCGTGCTCTCCAAGGCCGCCAACGACCACTTTCAGCGCTGGTCGAAGTTCCGGGCGACGTTGCCGATGTCGACCCGTCGGGACGACCCGGTCGCCGAGGACAAGCAGCGCTATTATCGGATGGTCCTGCCGCTGGAGCCCGACAAGCCGCTGCTCTCGCCGCATCCTCTGACCTGGTCACCGATTAGCCACGTGATCTGGGACGGCCTGCCGCCCGAGGCGCTGGGGGTCGGCCAGCAGCAGGCGATGGTCGACTGGCTGCACTGGGGCGGGCAGCTCGTGATCGTCGGCGGCGCCGGCCCGGCGTTCGCGCCGCTCCGGGAGAGCTTCCTGGCCCCCTACCTGCCGGCCGACCCCTCGGGCGAGAACGTCATGCGAACCGGGGCCGAGTTGAAGGCGCTCGCCGAGGCCTACCCGCCGCTGGCCTCGGGTGCCGATCCCGACGACCCGGTCGCCTCCAACATCCCCTGGCGCGAGGCCTGGGAGAAGATGGGCCGGCGCTACAAGGCCCCGGCGCCGATCCCGACCACCCCCAAGAAGCCGATGTTCATCTCCGGCTTGACGCCCAGGCCGGGGTCGACCGTGATCCCGCTGGGTGGGCCAAACGACCCGCCGCTCGGCGTCGAGTGGAAGGTCGGCCGGGGGCGGGTCCTGATGCTCGCCGTCTCCCTGTCCGACCCCGACCTCCTGGGCTGGCCGGGCTTCGACACCATGGTCCGCCGGGTCGTCCTCCGCCGTCCCGAGGAGAAACAGGTTGGCCAGCTCGCCATGGACCCGAGCGGTACCATCGTCCCGCCCCGCTTCGAGCCGCTCAAAGGGCCGGACCTGACCACGGTCCGCTTCCTGTCACGCGACCTCGGCGCACCGAACAGACAGGCGGTCGATGAGGACGGAATACCGGTCTCCGCATCGGTTTACGACGCCACGGTGAACCCCGGCGAGGCCACCTGGGAGGTCCCCGTCGGCGAGTGGCTCGACTCGTCCGAGTTGCCGGCCCTGAGCCGGACCACGCTGGAGAAGGCCTCGGGCATCGAGATCCCGGGCTCGGGGTTCGTGCTCAAGGTGATCCTGGCTTATATCTTTATTTTGGTCCCGGTGAATTACCTGGCCTGCCGCTACCTGCTCCGGCGCCGGGAGTGGGCCTGGGTGGTGGTTCCGGTCCTCTCGCTGGCCTTCGCCGTCGGGGTCGAGCGTGCCGCGGCCTACGACGTCGGCTACGACTCGTCCTGCGACGAGGTTGACCTGATCGAGACCCACGGCGACTATCCGAGGGGGCACATCAGCCGGTTCGCCTCGCTCTACGCGACCGGCCGGGTCAAGTTCACGATCTCGTATCCCAAGGACCCGACGGCGCTGGTCCTTCCCCTGGCGACCGGCCGGTCGCTCCGGGGCGAGGACGCGACGCAGTCGAGCTTCCAGACCCAGCCGATCCCGGCGCTGACCGGCTTCCAGGTCCAGCCGAGGAGCCTGGCACTCTTTCGGGCCGAACAACTCGCCTCGCTCCCGGGGACGGTCACGCTCTCCCCGCTCGGCGAAGGGCCCAGGACGATCTCGAACGACATCGGGCTCGACCTGAACGACGCCTGGGTTGTCGAGGTCCGGCCGGCGGGGGAGTGGAAGGCCGTCTCGCTCGGCAAGCTCGACGCCGGGGCCAAGGTCCCGCTTGGCTCCCTGGATTCGGTCGAGCCGAAGGTCCAGGCCGGGTCGGGCCAGCTCCAGCCGGCTGAGTTCCTCCAGTTGCTGGTCAAGCGGGCGGTCGCCCAGAGACCCGAGGAGGTCGGCGAGCTCCGGCTGATCGCGTGGACCGGCAAGCCCCTGCCCGGCCAGGCGATCGACCCGCCGGTTGACCGCCACCGGGGGTTCACGCTGGTCGTGGCCCACCTCCAGCCGAGCGCCTCTGCCCAACCCGGCCTCTCTCCGCTACAATGCGCCTGGCCGTGGGCCCGGAGAGACCCCCGCCTTCGCCACCGTTCCTCGCGCCCGAACTCGAACCTGCCGGGGTTGGGGATGGGGATGGGGGTGGCCCCGACCCGGCGGCGGATCTATCGACCCCCACCTGCTCCGGGATTGCCGGTCGCGGAGGAACCTCCGGGCGTCATGGACGTGCCGGTCGCCCCGACCGATCCCTCGACCCCAACCGCTCCGCCCGACTCGCCGCCGAGTCCCGACCCGAACGCCACGGAGAGTCCCCGTCCATGATCGAGGTGAGCCACTTCACCAAGCGTTACGGCGAGTTCGTGGCCGTCGACGACCTGAGCCTCTCGATCGGCAAGGGGGAGGTCTTCGGCTTCATCGGCCCCAACGGCGCGGGCAAGAGCACGACCATCCGGTTCCTCGCCACCCTGCTCCGCCCGACCTCCGGCGAAGGCCGGGTCGCCGGCCACTCGGTCGTCGACGACCCGATGGCCGTCCGCCGGGTCATCGGCTTCATGCCCGACGACTTCGGCGTCTACGACGGCATGAAGGTCTGGGAATTCCTCGACTTCTTCGCCGTCGCCTACGAGATCCCCCGGGTCTACCGCAAGAAGATCATCGGCGAGGTGCTCGAACTGCTCGACCTGACCCACAAGCGCGACGACTACGTCAACGGCCTCTCCAAGGGGATGAAGCAGCGGCTCTGCCTGGCCAAGACGCTGGTCCACGACCCGCCCGTCCTGATCCTCGACGAGCCCGCCTCGGGCCTCGACCCCCGCGCCCGGCTGGAGATGAAGGCGCTCCTGACCGAGCTTCGGGGGATGGGCAAGACGATCCTGATCTCCAGCCACATCCTCTCCGAGCTGGCCGACTTCTGCACGTCGATCGGGATCATCGAGCGCGGCAAGCTCCTGGCCGCCGGCAGCATCCAGGAGATCCAGCGCCAGCTCCGGTCGCACCGGGTGCTGAAGGTCCGCGTTCTCGACGACTCGACCGACCGCGCGGTCTCGATCCTCCGCGACGAGTCGAACGTCAAGTCGGTCGAGACGTACGACCACACCCTCACCGCCGAGTTCCACGGCGAGGACGAGGACCTGGCCCGGCTCCTCGGCCGGCTCATGTCCAGCGGCATCGGGGTCCACTCGTTCGCCGAGGAGGAGCTGAGCCTGGAAGAAGTGTTCATGATGATCACAAAGGGGATCGTCAATTAGTGGTTAGTGGGTAGTAAACGAAGGGGCTCACAAGATGGGGATCAGGAACTTTCGTGAGCTTTTCGCCTGGCAAAGATCGATGGAACTGGTCGAGATGATCTATCGTGTTACGGAGCACTTTCCGTCGAAGGAAGCCTTCGGCTTGACGAATCAGTTGCGTAGGGCGGCGGTATCGATCCCGTCGAATATCGCCGAAGGACAAGGTCGAAACACAACGACCGATTTTGTCCGATTTCTCTCGATCTCTCGCGGGTCTCTCCAGGAGGTCCAGACCCAGTTCGAATTAGCCCGACGACTTGGTTACATCAACGAGAAGGGCAATGAAGAGCTTCTCACCCTGTCCGATGAAGTTGCCAAGCTGATCAACGGGCTCTGCAGTTCCCTGAAGTCTTCCGACTAATCACTACCCACGACCCACTACCCAAGACATGATCTTCCGCGATAACCCGGTCCTGATCCGCGAGCTGCTGGTGAACCTCCGGTCGAACCGGGCGTTCGTGCTCCTGTTCCTTTACGTGTCGTTCCTCGGCGTGGTGGTCTACTTCGCCTGGCCGGCCGAGGGGAAGCTCGTCAGCGCCGACCTGGCCCAGCGGCTCTTCGACCTGTTCTTCCTCGGCCAGTTCTTCCTGGTCGCGCTGGTCGCGCCGACCTTCGCGGCGGGGAGCATCACGGGGGAGAAGGAGCGGAAGACCTACGAGATGCTCCTGGCCAGCCCGCTCCAGCCGACGAGCATCCTGGTCGGCAAGCTGCTCAGCTCGCTGACGTATCTGGTCATGCTGATCCTCTCCAGCCTGCCGCTTGATGATCCTCTGCTTCCTGCTCGGCGGGATCCTGCTCTCGGAGATCGCGCGGGCGTACCTGATCCTGATCCTGGCGGCGGGGACGTTCGGGCTGCTGAGCCTGGCCTGTTCGAGCTACTTCAGCCGGACGAGCTCGGCGCTGGTGGTCAGCTACCTGGTGATCCTCCCGCTGGCGGTGATCTGCGTCGTGCTGACCCGGACCAAGGAGGTCGCCCTCCGCGACTTCGTCTCGATCGCCGTGCTGCCGCCGTGGTGCCTGGCGATCTGGACGGTGGTGATCCTGCTGGTCAACCGCCGGCTGCTCCACCCGCCCGACGTCGGCAGCGAGGGGAAGGACGTCGTCGACGAGGAGCAGGAGATGAAGTACGCCATCGGCGTCGTCATCGACCGCGACCTCTTCCCCGACAAGCTGTTCGCCCCCGCCAAGCGCACCGACCTGATGCCCGACGGCACCAACCCCGTGCTCGACAAGGAGCTGCGGAGCGAGATCTTCAGCCAGGGGACGCTGATGCTCCGCGTGGTGATCCAGGTGAGCATGCTCCTGTCGATCCCCCTGATGGCCGCGCTGCTGTTCCTCAGCCCGAGAACGCCGGCTATTACGTCTCGTACGTCCTCACCTTCAACCTGCTGGTCGGCCCGGTCTTCTCGGCCGGGAGCATCACCCAGGAGCGCGAGCGGCAGACGCTCAACCTGCTGCTGACGACCCTGCTGACCCCCGGCAAGATCGTCTTCGCCAAGCTCCTGGCGGCGCTCCGGGTCTCGACCGTCCTGACGTTCCTGCTCACCGAGCAACTCTTGCTCGCTTATCTGCTGATCCCCGAGCTGCGCGACCGGTTCTGGACCCTGGTCGTCTTCCTGGCGATCATCGCGACGACCTGCCTGGCGACCTCGACGATCGGCCTGCTCTGCTCGGCCCTGTCGCGGCAAGACCTCGGTGGCGATGGTCCTGACGTACATGATCCTGCTTGATCCTCTTCGTCGGCCCGGTGGGGGTGAGGAAGTATCTCGAAGGCTTCGGCAACATGTCCTACGCGAAGATCGAGGCCCTGACGATCACCAGCCCCTATTCCGCCGCCTTCAGCATCCCGATGAGGCCCAGCCAGCTCTCGGTCCTCTCGGTCAGCGAGGCCGACGCGGTCTCGCTCGAGCCCACCCTGATCCCCGGCATCGGCCTGCCCGTCTGGGCGGTCTTCCTGCTCCTCTATCCGGTCCTCGCCGTGATCCTCTACGGTGTCACCTACGTCGCGTTCCGCTACCGATGGTGGAAGGCGGGCGGGACGGGATAGGAGGCCATCCACGACGGAAGGCCTCGTCAAATGGCTGATGTCTCTCTCCCTCCGGCAGCCGATCCCGACTATTCGGTTTCGTCCTGCTGTTCCAGTGGGCGGCTTGGTGGAGCGACCGCCGATCGGCCTGGGTGACGGTCTCGGCGGCAATCGCCTTCCCGGCGGGTCATTTCTGATCGGCCCCTTTTCACCGCCAGTCGGCCTCAACCGTTGCCCGGCTTCTTCGTGCGATCGATGGGGCGGAACGCCGACTCCAGGCCAAGCCGGACGGCCGTGGACGGCTGCCGATCCAGGGAGCCTACAGCGGTTCACACTTGAACGGCGCACGATGGAGGAAAACGGGGACTGGCTCCCGGCCCCGGTTGGAGGGGCGATTCCGCTCCACGGCCTGGCGGGCCGGGTGTCTGTCCCCGTTTTCCGGCGCATCCCAGGGTGACCCGCCTCCTGACGACGAAGCTCGCTGGTGATGCGTCCAGAGAATGGGACAGCGACTGTGTTCCGGATCGGGGTCTTTGACTCTTGTCGGATAGCGGAAAACCCCGATCCGGAACACTGTCGGCTTGTGTTCTGCGAACATACAAGGCACCCGGCCCGGCTCGTCTTCTCCCGGTTCGATGGTTGGAGAAAGGGCCGGGAGCCAGTCCCCATTCTCTTCCGTCGTGAGCCATCCGGACGTTAACCGCTGTAAGGGCTTGCCCCGGTGGACGCTCCGCCGCGGGGTTTCCTCCTCGGCGGGGCTCAGGGCGACCTTGACCCGGATCGCCCCGAGGCTCCGGGGCGGCCTCGCCGGGTGGCCGGTTCGGCGATCTGGCGGTCCAGGCTGCCCTGCGGTCATCAGCCTGGCGACGGGTCCGGTACGCGACCTGGCCATCGGCCCTTTGCGGCTCAGGCGGGTTCAAGCGACGGTCGAGAGTCCCTCGACCGGGTCTCCTCATGCGCGGTGCGTGCGATCTGGACATAGGCGAGGGTCGCAACGGCGTAACAGCCGAACCCGGTCCAGTACGATGCGGAAATCCCCGAGGCGAGGGCGATCACCATCGCAAGGACGGAGGCGAGGACGGACATGGCCCCGTTGATCCCCCAGAGCCAGGGAGTCAGGGCAGGCGACGTCACCGACGCGGAGCGCAATCCCAGCGGAAAGGCCATCCCCATGAAGAAGCCGAGCGGGAACAGCGAGAGGGTGGCGATGACGATCCGGGTTGTCGAGTCGGAGCCCTCGAAATGCCGGGTCGAAGAGGGCGTCACCAGCCCGAAAATCGCGACCATGGCCAGCAGGGCGAGGAGCAGCAGGAAGGGCGCCGGCGAGCGGATCGGGTCGCGGACACGTTCGCTGAGGGCAGCTCCCCAGGCTGCTCGAGATCAGCAGGGAGAAGAGGACGACCGCCAGCCCATAGGACGGATGACCGAGGAAGAGAATCAGCCGCTGCATCTGGGAGATCTCGATGAACATGAACCCCAGGCCGATCGCCGAGAAGTAGACGAACAGCGGTAAGGTCCCCCTGGCTCGGACGGTCCCGGCCCGGGCGACCAGCGGGACGATGATGCCGAGGAAGGAGAAGAGAAAGACGACAAACAGGAGCACGATCAGGTAATTCACCGCCAGGAGATTCCCGTCATCCTTGCCCTGCTTCAACAGGCCCTGATTGAACGCGCCTGGAGATCCTCAACATCTGGAAGAAGAACGGGCGGTCGTCCGTCGGCGCGGAGATGTCCAGCGGGAAGGCATCCAGGATCGCCCGGAGTTCCGGGGCGCTGGCCCCGGCGAGTCGTTCGAGGGTGGGGTCGAGCGCCGCCCTGGGGCTGAGGAGCACCTGGAAATCGAGGCGACGAGCGAAGCCTTCGAGGGACTCGACGTCGCGCTCGGAGAACGGGTCGCGACTGACCAGGATGGTCGCGACGCCGGCCACGCCGGGGCCTCTCGACTCGTTGAAGGCGATGATCGCGATGTGCTTGCGAGGCTCCTTGACGCCGATCCGGCCCAGCGACTCGCGGGCCAGGGTCACGAGGCGGTAGACCTCGGCCGGCCGGTCGCCGGTGTACCACCGCGACATCGTCAAGAGGCCATGCGGCTTCAGGTGGTTGAGGAAGTTGGTCCAGGCTTCGGACGTGTACAGCGAGTTCTCCGCCAGCACGAACGCCCCGGCGGTGGTGGCCGCCCAGGTGTCGATCATGGAAGCCTGGATGATGTCGAAATGTTCGTTCGTCTTGCTGATGTAGTTGCGCGCCTCGTCGTTGACGAGCCGGACCTTCGGGTTCCGCTCCAAATGGCCGGTGAAGTCGCCGAATCGGCCGGTGAGAGTCCGGAGGATGTTGCCGTTGAGCTCCACGCCCAGGACCGATTTTTGCTCGAAGGCGAGCGCCGCGAGAAGGTCGCGGCCGCCACCCACGCCGATGACCAGGACGTCGGCGTTCTTCTTGAGGGCGTGGGCACTGTTGGTCACGTCGTATTTCAGGTGCTCCAGGGGCGACAGGTCGCCATCGAAGCCGGTCAAGGCGGTGCCCGCGCCCGAGTCGATGGTGAGCAGGAGCTGCCTGACCTTCTCGCCGGGCTGGAATCGGCGACTCATCCCCCAGCCCCCGGGGATCCCGCCGGGAGCGGCCGGGTTGCCCCGGACGACGATCCGGGAAAACGTGTTCCATTTCTCGTACCAGGGGCGCATCCTCGATCCGCCCCCCGACCCACATGAGGCGGAACCGGAGCGGGGACTGCTCGGACGCCAGGATCCCGTTGACCACGGCCAGGGCCATCAGGCCCAGCACGCAGCCGACCGTGGCCCGGCGAAGCGGCCGCGAGTCCGTCGCGGCCGCGAATGCGACCGATCCGAGCCCGGCCAGCGCGGAGACCACGATCACCGCCGTCGGTCCGTCGGTCACGCTCAGGAGCCAGAGCAGGAGGATGCAGCCGACCGCGGCGCCGGCCAGATCGGCCGCGTAGAGCCGCCCCACCCGTTGCGGGAATCGGGTCAGGGCCAGCGAAACACAGATGCCGCCGAAGATGAACGGTAGGGCGATCACCGCGTAAAAGAGCGCGACGCTGAAGACCCAGGTCAGGGACTGGTGAAAAGAGAACGAGAACGGGATGCAGAGGTGGACCAGGAAGCTGAAAAGGATCGTCACCGCGAACAGCAGCGAGTTGAGGGCGAGCTGTCCGTGGACCCGCTCCGTCGTGAAGAAATCCGGGAAGAGGAAGACCAGGATCGTCCCGACCGTCAGGCCGAACATGGCGACCGAGATGGCGATGAACGCGAAGTGGTAGTACATCGTGACGCTGAAGATCCGCGTCAGGAGGATCTCATACATGAGGATCGCGAGCGACACGAGGAACAGGCCCAAATAGACGGGTCTTCGGACCTTCGGGGCGTTTTCGATCACGGAAAGGGCTCTCCGGTTGAGAAACGATCGCAAATCCGTCATCAGGCCCCGAGTCGATGAAGTCGCTGAGAGCACGACAGGACCCGGGCCGGTTCGATCGAGACCGGTCCGCGGGAGGGGCCCGGATCGAGTGGCGCTCGGCGTAACGTGACGATACCCCGAGGGGATTAAGTCAACAAATGATGGTGTCCTCGGGACAAGGATTGGTGCCAACACGATCCAACCCCTGTCCCGGCCAGGAGCCCCTCAGTGTCCCAAGCTACTCGAAGTCGTGTCAATCGACACGTCAATTTCCCCCGCGATTCCACCCCTCCGCCCTTCCACGACCCCCTCGGCGAAAGTTGTACTTGCGGATCAGGTGCATCCGGAACGTCCCGTCGGTCCCACGCTCGATCAGATCAAGAGTCTGGACTGGCGAGCTCGCCAGTTCGATGGATCAGGCTCTCGCGGCCGGGGGGATGGCTCAAGGCTTCGGGGCCTCTCCCCGACCCGATGCGTCCGACGCCTCCTTGAGCGCCCTCCCGATGATCTCGGCGGCGTTGCGGGTGGCGGGGCCGTCGATCAGGGGCGTGGGGCCCTGGGCCGGGCCGAAGCGAGTGCCGTCGGGGGTCCAGGCGGCGACCTGGCTCCGGAAGGCGAGGAACATGGCGACCAGCCGGTTCCGGGCGTCGAAGAGGGCGACCTGGCCGAAGATGTCAACCACGGCGGTCAGCTCGGCCCGGGCGCAGGCGACGAATCGGCGGGGTCGTAGTCGAGCGAGCGGCGGCAGGGGGTCGAGCGCGTGGCCGGGCGGTCGAGCGGCCAGGTCGATGATGTCGTGCTCGGATCGGGTCGAGCCCTCGTCGACCGTCGAGACGGTCAGCTTCTCGAGGTCCCAGCGGATCAGGCTGACGTGCTTGCCGACGTGGATCACCATCCCGTAGCGGCCGAGCGTCACCTTGGGGTCGGGGTGGGTCTTCCCCTTGACCGTGACGAAGCACCGGCTGGCCGGCGCCGGCGGTCTCGCGGACCTCGATCTGGCGCTCGCCCAGCCGCCGGGCGATCAGGCGGCCGTCGGGCGAGAGGATCAGGCTCGCGGGGTCGCTCGACGACGGGACCAGCTCGCGGGTCGGGACGCCCGAAGGATGGTGGAACAGCCGGACGATCGGCCGACGCCCCGGGCCGGAGACGACCAGGGCCAGGACGTTCCCCCGCAACTGGGCGGAGTCGATCCAGCAATTCCGGAGCGTCGGCTGGCCGTCGGAGACGGGGATGAACGGCTCCCAGCGGGGCGAGACCCCGGTCAAGCGTGACGGCTCCCGGCTGGCCCGGTCGAGCCGCGACGGCCCCCCCTTCGGCCGGGCTCGGGCGCCCCTTCCTCGACGATCGCGAGCCTCGGCGGCGGCAGGAGCTGGTTGCTCGGCCTTCTCGAAGGCCAGGATCGCCCGGACCGGGGGCCGGGTCTTCGAGCCCCGCGAGAGGTGGACCTCGCGGGTCGAGAGGTCGAGCGCCCGGCTGTAGTTCTTCCCCCGGGCGACGACGGTATGCAGCTCGCGGAAGTAGAACCAGAGCCACTCCCCCTCGAAGGTCGGGCCCGAGGACGTGCGCCCGGGCCGTCCTCGAGCCGAAGTCGTAGTGCATCGCCACCAGCGACTTGCCGACCCGACCGCCGACCACGAAGCCGTCGGCCACGCCGAGGACCGCGTCGACCTGCTCCAGGACCTCTCCTTCGACCACCGCCCTGGGCAGGACCTCGGCGCGGGAGCCGTCGAGCTTCCAGGCGTGGAGCAGCCCTCGATGGGTGCAGAGCAGGAGCCAGCGGCTCGCGTGGTCGAAGTCGAACAGCGGCCGCTCGATCCGGTGGATCACCCCGAACCGGAACGGGAACGGCACCGGCTCGACGTCCCCTCGCCAGCCTCGGGGGTCGGGGCCGGTCGACCGGGAGCCTTCGGCCGAGAGCACGAAGACGGAGTGAAGTCGACCCGGAAGTCGCCGAGCTTGACCGGCACGCCCCGCCGCCACTCGCGGAACTGGACCTGGCCCGGCTCGTCGATCGCGACCGAGAAGACCCGCGTGCCGGCCGACGACCCGCCGGGCCGCGGCGGCGAAGTCGGGCTCCGCGACGCTCCGGGGGTGGCTCAGGACCACCACGTCCCGACGCCTCGCGTCCGAGGTCTCCAGCACCTGCTCCAGCGCCAGGCTCGGGTTGGGCGAGAGGTCGCTCGACTCCCAGAGGACGCCGAGCTCCTCGTCCTCGATCTCGAGCGGGTCGAACAACCGCCCCTCGGTGCTGGTCCCGCCGACGAGCAAGCGGAGCTTCCGTCGGCCCGCCAGCTTGGCGAACGCCAGGGCCGAGGCCACCAGCGCATGCCGGACCCGGCCCCAGGTCCGGACCCCCTGGTCGATCAAGCAGGACCAGCTCCTCGGTGATCGGGGCGTGCGGCTCCTCCCGGTGGAAGTAGAGCAGCTCGTTCTCGGCGAACCGGCGGAGGAACTCGAGGTCGTCGATGGCGAACTGGCTAGGCAAGATCTGCTCGGGCCGACCGCGGGTCGCCACGTCGGCGTAACCGCCGCTGGGCAAGGCCCGATGGGCCAGGCGTCTCGGGGGCAAGGTCAACGCGGCCACCAACTGAGCGACCATCGGCACCGCGCCCGGTGAGCCGCTCGCGACCTTCGAGCGAGGCCAGGGCCCCTTCGAGCGACATCGGCTTTAGCGAGGCGATCGCCTCGGCCACGCGTTCGCCCGGGTCGGCCAAGGAGCCCCGGCCGTGGCGGAGCCAGCAGGCGATCTCGACCGGGGTCAACTGCCGGAGGGCCGACAGGAGCCGGGTCTCGAAGTCGAGCAGGCCCAGGGGCGGTGTCTCGACCGTGAGCCCCAAGGGCGAAGTCGCGAACCGCTGGACCGCCAGCTCCGACATCAAGGTCCCGTTGGAGAGCCGGAGGCAGAGTTCGAGTGGGTCGGGCGGGTCGGGTTCGGGTGGGACCTCCCGGCAGAGCCAGGCGGCCAGGGCACCGGAGTTCCGGAGCGGTTGACCCGCCTCGCGGAAGGCCGTGGCCAGCTCGATCGACCGGCTCGCCAGCTCCCGCCCCGGCCCGTTCGCCGGCAGGCCGGGCTCCCCGGGAGCCGACCACTTCGACTTGAATCGCTGCAACAGGGCCAGGACATAGGAGAAGTGGATCAGACGGCCTTCGGAGGCGTACCCTTCGAGGAACAGGCCGACCTCGGAAGCGAACGCGAAGAGTGACCTGTCGGGGCGTTCGATCGCGTCGCCGCTGGCGGACCAGCGCAGCGCGGCCCGGTTCGCCTCGGGGTCGTCCGGGATCTGGAGGTAATCGAAGACGCGTCTCATGACGACCCGGCCCCCAGGGCGAGCCGGATTCCGGCCCTCGACATCGTCCCGAAGGCCGAGAGCGGGACCACCTCGACCGCCAGCCGCTCTCCCTCCGGCACGAGCCGGAGGATCTCCCGGTCCAGAGCCCCGAACGCCTCCAGGAGGGTCGATTCGGGCAGGTTCGGCCGGGGCTCGAAGCCGATCGGCACCAGGACCCGCCGCCCCCAGTACCGGGTCGAGCCCGGCCACGGGGGCAAGCTCCGCCCCAGGAGCCAGGCCAGGTCGCCCCGGATCGCCCCGCGAACCGCCTCGATCTCGCTCGACGGGGCCGTCTCGGCCCAGCGCCCCAGCTCGGCCAGCGGGCCGAGCGCGGCGGTCGTCGGCCGGGGGCGGCCGTCGCGAGCCAGGCGGAGCGGGACCGGCCCAGGCATCCGATCCCCGGGAGCGTCAACCGAGAACCCAGCGGGAAAGACCGCCTGGCTTAGCGGGATCGGCTCGCCGACCGGGACCGACTCGAAGCGGGGTAACCGACAGCCCGGCCGATACCAGCCGCCCTCCCGGCGCTCGAATAGCTCGACCCCCTCGACCGGCAAAACCACCCGGAGGACCCGGTCGTCCTCGTTTTCCCAGAAGACCCAGGCGGAGTCACCTTCGAGGACAACCGAGATTCCCTCGATCCGTCGGAGGCTGGCCAGGGCCGCCAGGCGGGCCGCCGGCAGTCGGGCGCAGGTCACATGCTCCAGCGTCGTCTTGCCGTTCAAGGCGGTCGAATCCCGGGAGCCCTCGGCTTTGTTCGGAGGACGGAAAAGGCCGCGGCTTCGCCGTTCTTCATTCTAGCGGATCGCGTGCCGGGACGGCAGGGCCGGATCGGGATGTTGCCAAAACGAAGCCAATTGCTTCGCGGCCCCCTCGACCAGAATTCAAACCCAATCGTTTCGCGGCCTCCTCGACCAGAATTCAAACCCAATTGCTTCGCGGCCTCCTCGACCAGAATTCAAACCCAATTGCTTCGCGGCCTCCTCGACGGCTTTGCACTTTAATTCATTACGTTGAGACGATTTATGGGTATCCGCGAAACATGGGAGATCTGGGATCTCAGATTTGAGATCTCAAATTGTCCTGGAGCCCCCAGAATCCCATAAGCAGTCTCAGGGCATTGAATTAAAGTGCAAAGCCCTCCTCGACCAGAATTCAAACCCAATGACCGGGATGGGTCGAATCAAAAACTCGAACCCAACTCTGGCCAGCCGATCGGCTCGCGGCCGTGCCCGGGTGATCTCCGGGAAGCTCCAACTCGAAGCCAATCGTCATCCCCTCGATCCGATCTCGTTTCTCCGATGACATATTCGGAAAAATGGGTGTCGGAATAGTCGGGTATTTCCCCGATTCTCAACTCAAGGGATCGGCTTTCGGTCTGGTCTTGCCGGCTCCTTGGCGAAACCTGAGCGCAACGACCCCGACGGCGATCATCACGATCAGGACCATGCCCCCGATGCTGCCCCACCGTCCGGGGATGAAGACGACCTCGACGTCGGTGATGATGATCGGCGGACGTTCTCGGGTCGATTGGTCGGCCGCCGGACGGAAGTAAACCTCGTCGGTCCCGGGGCGAGGGTTGGAATCGTCCTCGAACTCGGTCAGGTAGCGGGCCCCTCCGAGGCTCTTCGCGCCGTTGGATTCGTTGAGGTTGAGGGGTCCGGTCAGGCTCCGGGCCGCCGTCCCGATGTCGTTGGCCCAGACGGTCGAGCCTGGCCAGGCCCCGGCATCGCCGAGCGTTCCCTCGTACTTCTGGTCCGCCAGGAAGAACACTCGGAGGCTTCGGGCCTTCCCGGCGGATTGCCGGAGATCCGCCGGCTCGCGATAGGGATAGAAGGGACGATCGGCGTGGAATGACATCCGGACCGATTTGGATTGCAGCCGACCGCTTTCCGGCCGATCCTTGGCCAGTTTGAAGGCGGTGATGATCCAGCCATGATCGGTGTACCACTTGAGCCACTCAGTGAGCGCCGGACGCGACTCGTATCCGTGCCTCTCCAGCCATTCGGTCAGGGCCTTCGGATCGTCGGCGCGGACGACGGTGGCCTCCAATTCGCCCACCATCGTATGGTGGAGCACCTCGACCTCCCCGCTCGGCGCGGCTAACCCTGCCGGGGCCGATGCGGTCGGAAGCACGACGGGGATCTCCCCAAATCCAAACGCCGTGACGACCTTTGTTTTGTGGACGACCCGCGCCCGCGTGAGCTGGTCCGCGGCATCGAAGATCGCGTCATCGACCTCGCCGAGGTCCGGTGGGCTGGGCGTCGGGACCAGGAACCCGAAGTCGCGGGCCTTCGTCTCGAAGTCGGCGCGACGCACGAAGTGTTCCGTGCTGGTCTTCGGGTCCCAGACGATCAGGGCCGCCTCACCCGAGATGCTGACGGATTCTCCCTCGCGTGGGGCCGGGGCGCAGGCCGTCACGCGGGATTGATGCTGGAGGACCGACAGGAGCGCGCCGGTCCCCAGAACGATTACGGCCAGCCATCGTCGGTGTCGCATGGCGTTCCTTTTCCGCTCAAGTCGTCGGCCTTATTTCGGCTCGGCGAAGGTCTCCGGGTCGAGCTTGTCCTCGACCTTGAAGTCGGAGAGTTCCAGCTTCACGAACGGGTTGCCGTCGCGCTTGCTCTCGGTCTTGGTGGGCCACTTGATCCCGCTGAATTCCTTGAAGCCGCTGAAGGTCGTCTCCTGAACGAAGTCCTCCCCCTGCCAGCCGCGGACAGTCGCGGTGAGCTTGACCGGCAGGCCGGTTTCCTTGTCGAAGGCGAGGGTGAAGGTCTTGCCGTCGGGCCCGGTGGCCTTGATCGCGGACGCCGGCTTGCCATCAACCTTTTCCTCGGGAGCGAGCTCGACCTTGAAGTCCTTGCCCTTGAGCGGGAGGATCGTCGCCGGCACCGCCTGAAGGTAAGCCCGGCGTTTCTCGGTCGCGAGAGCCTCGTCGTCCAGATCCTGGGTCTCCTCGCCGAACTTCCGCCACCCCTTGTTGACGCTGAGGATCGTCACGCCCTTGACGTCGTTGCCGTTGAACTCCCCCTCGAACTCAGCCCGGTGATGGTCGATCCCCTGGAGGGTCGTCTTCGTCTTGATCGGGTTCTCGTTGTCGTTGAAGGTGATCGTGCCCTTCCCCTTCCAGGAGACGCTACCCGCCTTGGCGAGCTTCGCCTCGCCGCCGAGGGCCGCGATGGCCTTGTCGAGGACAGCCATCGCGTCCTTGTCGTCCGCCTGGAGCGTCGTCCCCTGGCCGAATCCCGCGAGGAGGGCCGCCGCGAACCATGCGCCGAGGAATCGTTTCATGCGATCGTCCCGAATGGGGTGAGTTGAAGGACCGGCCGAGTGTCGTCCGGAGCCGAGTCCGAATTTACTCGATGGAAGGACTCGGGACAACCGCCCGCTCAACGGCGGCAAATCCCGGGATCGGGCCTCTTTTCCACTCGATCGAGCCGGGCGCCTATCATATCCTCCAGAGGTGCGAGGACGATCGGATGCCCCAGGAAACCAAGGAGACGCGACACATGGGCGAGCGCAAGACCCTGACGACGGCCGACGGGATGCCGGTCGGCGACAACCAGAACTCGCTGTCGGTCGGCCCCCGGGGGCCGCTGCTCCTCCAGGACTTCCACCTCCTGGAGAAGATGGCCCACTTCAACCGCGAGCGGATTCCCGAGCGCGTGGTCCACGCCAAGGGGGCCGGGGCGTTCGGGACGTTCACCGTCACGCACGACATCACGAACTTCACCAAGGCCGCGATCTTCTCGAAGGTCGGCAAGCAGACCCCGATGCTCGCCCGGTTCTCGACCGTCGGCGGCGAGAAAGGGTCGGCCGACACCGAGCGCGACCCGCGCGGCTTCGCGCTGAAGTTCTACACCGAGCAGGGGAACTGGGACCTCGTCGGCAACAACACGCCGATCTTCTTCATCCGTGACCCGCTCAAGTTCGGCGACTTTATTCACACCCAGAAGCGCGACCCGCGGACGAACCTCAAGTCGCCCACGATGATGTGGGACTTCTGGTCGCTCAGCCCCGAGTCGCTCCACCAGGTGACGATCCTCTTCAGCGACCGCGGCACGCCGATGTCCTACCGGCACATGAACGGCTACGGCAGCCACACGTACAGCTTCCTCAACGCGAAGGACGAGCGGGTCTGGGTCAAGTTCCACTTCAAGACCCGGCAGGGGATCAAGAACTTCACGAGGGAAGAGGCCGGCAAGGTCAAGGGAGAAGACCCCGACCACGCGACCCGCGACCTCTTCGACGCGATCGAGGCGGGCGACCATCCGCAGTGGACGCTGTTCGTTCAGATCATGCCCGAGACCGACGCCGACAAGACGCCGTACAACCCGTTCGACCTCACCAAGGTCTGGCCGCACGGCGATTACCCGCCGATCGAGGTCGGCGTGATGGAGCTGAACCGGAACCCGGAGAATTACTTCACCGAGATCGAGTCGGCCGCCTTCAGCCCCAACGCGATCGTGTCAGGCGTTAGCTTCAGCCCCGACAAGATGCTGCAAGCCCGGACCATGTCCTACGCCGACGCCCACCGCTACCGCCTGGGCGTGAATTATCAGCACTTCCCCGTGAACGCACCGAAGTGTCCGATGGCGACCTACCAGCGCGACGGCGTCGGGGCGGCATCCGGCCCGACAACAACGGCGGCCGGACGCCCAACTACGAGCCCAACGGCTTCGGCGGGCCGGTCGAGGACCCCGCTTTCCGCGAGCCGCCGATGACGCTCGAATGCCCCGTTGCCGACCGCTACAACCACCGCGACGGCAACGACGACTACACCCAGGCCGGCAACCTCTTCCGGCTGATGCCCCCGGACGCCCAGGAGCGGCTGGTCGGCAACATCGCCGATAGCCTCCAGCATGCCCCGAGGGAGATCCAGCTCCGCCAGCTCTGCCACTTCTTCCGGGCCGACCCGTCCTACGGCGCGGGAGTCGCCAACGGACTCGGCATCGACCTGGCCGACCTGCCCAACATGAACGGGACGACGGTCCACGTTTGATCCGGACGGCCGGCGACCCGGCGGAGGGCTGGAATCGGACATGCGCAATTGTTCAACTTCCGGTTGCGCGTGTCCTATACTTCCCGGGGAGTCTCGACAGCGCACCCATGACGCGGGACCGCGGCCCGATCCGGGAGACATGACCGATGGCCGCCGACCTGTCCTCGTTGTCCGATCTCGGGCGACTCGAGGCTCTCCGGCTCACCGGGCTGATGGACAGCCCGTGTGAGCCTTCGTTCGATCGCCTGACCCGGCTGGCCTCGCGGCTGCTCCGGGCGCCGGTGGTCCTGGTCTCGCTGGTCGACCCCTGTCGACAATTCTTCAAGAGTTCCGTGGGCCTTCCCGAGCCCTGGGCGTCTCTCCGGCAAACGCCACTCTCGCATTCGTTCTGCCAGTACGTCGTCGGTTCGGGGCGCCCGCTGGTCGTGGGCGACGCCCGAAAAAGGTCGCCGCTCCGCGAGAACCGGGCCGTTCGCGACCTCGGTGTGATCGCCTACCTCGGCATCCCACTGGCCACCGCCGATGGGCACGTCCTGGGCTCTTTCTGCGCGATCGACGTCGTCCCGAGGGAGTGGGACGCCGTGGAGGTGGAGACGATGACCGACCTGGCCGCCTCGGTCTCGACCGAGATCAAGCTGAGGGTTGACATCGAACGCCGGAGGCACTCCGAGGCGGAGCTTCATTGCAAGCAGCGGTTCATCCAGAACATCGTCGAGGCCACGCCAGCCATCCTGTACCTTTACGGGCTCGACGAGCGACGCATTCTCTGGTCCAACGGCCGGACCCAGGCCACTCTGGGTTACTCGCCCGACTCGATGGGATCGTTCAGCGAGTCCGAGATCCTTGCCTCGCTCCACCCCGAGGACGTGGCCCGTTTCACCGAGGGCCTCCGCGAGATTCACCACCTCGAAGACGGCCAGGTGATAGAGTCGGAATACCGATTGCGTCACGCCGACGGCTCGTGGCGATGGCTCCGGTCCCGGTCGGTGGTCTCGAGGCGCGACGCCCGGGGTCGGCCCGACCGGCTCCTCTGCGTCGTGGAAGACGTGACTGGGCGGAAGAACGCCGAGGGGCTCTCGCGACTGCTCTTCGAGAAGAGTTCGGATGCCCACCTCATCTTCGACGAGGTCGACGGCATCCTCGACTGCAACGAGGCCACCCTTCGGTTCCTCCGCTGCCCGGACAAGTCGCTGCTCCTGGGCCGGCACCCGGTCACCCTCTCGGCCGACTTCCAGACCGACGGCCTTCGCCGGGTCGACGAAAGCCGGACCATCGACGCCACCGCCCGTCGCGAGGGCCACCATCGTTTCGACTGGTCGGCCCGCCGGTTCGACGGCGAGGTCGTTTCCTGCGAGGTGAACCTCTCGCCGGTCGAGGTCGCCGGCCGGTCGGTCCTCCTGGTCGTCTGGCACGACCTGACCGAACGGAAACGGGCTGAAGCGGAGATGCGCCGGGCCATGGAGGCCGCCGAGGCCGCGAACCGGATCAAGAGCGAGTTCCTGGCCAACATGAGCCACGAGATCCGCACGCCGATGAACGGTATCCTCGGCATGACCGAGCTGGCCATGGACACCGAGCTCTCGCCGCTTCAGCGCGAGTACCTCGGCCTGGTCAAGACCTCGGCCGAGTCGCTCCTGACGGTGATCGACGACATCCTCGACTTCTCGAAGATCGAGGCGGGCAAGCTCGACCTCTCTCCGGACCCCTTCAACCTTCACGAGCTGATTCGGGAGACGCTCCAGGCGCTGGCCTTCCGGGCTCAGGGCAAGGGGCTGAGGCTGGTCTCCGGGATGGCCCCCGGGGTTCCGGCCGTCGTCGAGGGGGACGCGGGCCGGCTCCGCCAGGTGCTGGTCAACCTCGTCGGCAACGCGATCAAGTTCACCGCCCGGGGCGAGGTCGTCGTCTCGGTCGAGCCCGACGAAGCCCGGGACGACGGCCCGGAGGTTGTGCTCCGCTTCGCCGTCGCCGACAACGGGATCGGCATCCCTCCCGAGAAGCTCCGCTCGATCTTCGAACCGTTCCAGCAGGCCGACGGCTCGACAACCCGCAAATACGGAGGGACCGGCCTGGGCCTGTCGATCTCTCAGAAGCTCGTCGAGATGATGGGCGGTCGGATCTGGGTCGAGAGCGAGCCGGGGCTCGGCAGCACGTTCCGCTTCACGGTCCGGCTGGGCGACCTTTCTCGGGAAATTCGGAAACGAACCCAGACGTTTCCGGGTAAGGTCTCCTGAAAGGACGGGCCGGCAAGACGCCCGGCGGGATCGGTCCCGGCCGGAGCCCTGATCCCGAGTTCGCTCGTGAGACCTGACTGATGAATCGACCGCTCCTCACGTTCAGCCTGCTGATCCTCGGCGCCGCCTCCGCCTCCGGGGCCGAGGAGCCGACGTATGCGAAGGACGTCGCGCCGATCCTCTGGAAGAACTGCGCGGGTTGCCACAGGCCGGGCGAGGTGGGTCCGTTTTCGCTCCTGACTTATAAAGACGCCGCCAAGCGAGCCGACTTCCTCAAGAAGGTCACCCAGACCCGCCAGATGCCCCCGTGGAAGCCGGAAGCCGGTTTCGGCGAGTTCCTCGACGCCCGGCGGCTCTCCGACGCCGAGCTGAAGACCATCGCCGACTGGGTCGAGGCCGGCGCGCCGGAGGGGGACGCAAAGGAGCTCCCGCCCGCCCCGAAGTTCACCGACGGCTGGCAGGCCGGCACGCCCGACCTGATCCTCAAGATGCCCGAGCCCTACACCGTCCACGCCAGCGGCCCGGACATCCAGCGCTGCTTCGTGATCCCGATCCCGGTCGACTCCGACCGGACGATCGCCACCGTCGAGTTCCGCCCCGGCAACCGCCGGGTCGTCCACCACGCGATCCTCTACCTCGACAACACCGGCGCCGCCCGCAAGAAGGACGCGGCCGACGAAGGGCCGGGCTATGCCTCATTCGCCGGGCCGGGCATCCTGCCGACCGGCGCCCTCGGCGGCTGGGCGCCCGGCGCCCTGCCCCGGCCGCTCCCCGAAGGGATCGGCCGCTACCTCCGCGGGCGACAGCGACCTGGTCCTCCAGGTCCATTACCACCCCGACGGCAAGGACGAGGTCGACCAGTCGGTCGTCGGGATCACCTTCACCAAGGCCCCCGCGAAGAAGATCGTCGCCGGGATCGCCGTCCGGAGCCAGGAGATCTACATTCCCGCCGGGGAGGCCAGGCACCACGTCCAGGCCGAGAGCGAGCCCTTGCCGGTCGATGTCGACGCGCTGGGGATCTTCCCCCACATGCACAACGTCGGCCGAGAGTTCAAGGTCGTGGCCGAATCGCCCGACGGCAAGACGATCCCCTTGATCTGGATCAAGGACTGGGACTTCAACTGGCAGGGCCAGTACCTCTACCAGAAGCCGATCCGCCTGGCCAAGGGGACGGTCATCAAGGTCGACGCCTATTACGACAACTCGACCGCCAACCCGAGAAACCCCAGCAACCCGCCGAAGCTCGTCCAGTGGGGCGAGCAGACCACCGACGAGATGTGCCTGGTCATGATCCAGGTTGTGGCCGACACGCTGCCCGATCTCCGCAAGATCATGGCAATGAACCTCGTCTCGGCGCTGGCCAATCCGGCCGGTTTCCCCATCCCTGAGCGGTTCAAGGAGCTACTGACCCGCTTTGACACCGACAACAATGGCCGCCTCTCCCCCGCCGAGGTCGACGCCATGCCCGAACCCCTCAAGCTGAGAATCCGCCAGGCCGTCCAGAACCGGATGAACGGGGGAGAAGGAAATCCCTGACCGATCGAGCCTCGCCCGGCCGACACCGCTTGACCCGACCGGGCGAGGGTCTACAACGTCTCCGAGGAGTGGTCCGCAACTCCCGGAGGATGACGAATCTCATGGCCGGACAGGTCGTTCTGATCACGGGAGGGGCCGGCGGGATCGGCTCGGCCCTGGCCCGGAGGCTGGTGGGCCGCGGCGACTCGGTCGCCCTGTTCGGCCGGAGGGCCGAGGCGGTCGAGACGCTCGCCGCCGAGCTGGGCGAGGCCGCCCTGGCCATCTCGGGGGACGCCGGGTCCGTCGAGGATCTGGATCGAGCTGTCTCGATGGCGGTCGAGCGGTTCGGCCGGCTCGACGGCCTGGCGCATTGCGTGGGTTCGATCCGGCTCAAGCCGCTCCACCTGACCACGCCCGAGGAGTTCGCCGAGACCCTTCACGTCAACCTGACGACCGCTTTCCTCGCCACCCGGGCCGTACTCAAGCGGTTGCGGGGTCAGGGGTCGGGCTCGGTCGTGCTGGTCAGCACGGTGGCGGCGCGGCAGGGCCTGAACAACCACGAGACGATCGCGGCGGCCAAGGGGGCGATCGAGGGGATGGTCCGCTCGGCGGCGATCACGTATGCTCGGCAGGACATCCGGATCAACGCCGTCGCCCCCGGCCTGACCGAGACGCCACTGGCCGCGCCGTTGTTGCGAAACGAAGCCAGTCGGGCGTTCAGTGAGTCGATGCACCCGCTCGGCCGGTTGGGCAAGCCGGAAGACGTCGCGGCGGCCATCGCCTTTCTGCTCGGCCCAGAGTCGTCCTGGATCACCGGCCAGATCCTGGGAGTCGATGGCGGCCTCGGGGCCGGACATGCGCCGCCAAGGGCGGTGGCGAAGGCTTGAGCCGGACCTCGGATTTCCGATCTCGAATCTGAGATCTCAGATTTCAGATCCCGGATTTCCCATCTCCGATCTCAGACCTTTCAGAACGCGCGAGTCGCGAATCAACTCGAATCCGCTCGACCTTGCCGATCGAACCGCCAATGACCGGGCCGCTGGCCATCCTCTGGGAAGACGCTTACGGGCTGGCCGTCGCCAAGCCGGCCGGACTCTTGACGCAAGGACCGGCCGGTGGCGAGCCGACGCTCGAAGAGCTGGTGCGAGGCTATCTCCGGCCCGACGATCCGGCCTCGGCCTACCTCGGGACGGTCCACCGCCTCGACCGGCCGGTCTCGGGCGTGATTCTCTGGGCCAAGACGCCCAAGGCCGCGCGACGATGGGCCGAGCAGTTCGCCTCGCGATCGGCCCGCAAGGAATACTGGGCGATTGTCGAGGACAACTCCGCCTCCGCCGGAACCTCGGGCGTCTGGGAGGACGGGCTGCTCCCTCCCGACGCCTCGGGCCGCGCCAGGGTTGTCGAGGCCGACGATCCTCGGGCAACCCGGGCGTTGACCTACTGGGACGTGGGCCAGGGCCGAACCGTCCCCGATGGCTTTGTCTGGCTCAGGCTCCGGCCCGAGACGGGGCGGACGCACCAGCTCCGCGCGCAGTCGGCCGCCGGGGGGTTGCCGATCGTTGGCGACCAGACCTACGGCGCGTCCAGCGCGTTCCCGAGCGGGATCGCCCTGCACGCCCGTTCGTTGACGGTCGAGCACCCGATCCGGCGGCGGCCGATCGTCGTGGAGGCGCCGCTACCGGATTCGTGGTCCGGGTGGCTCTCTCGCTGATCGGATCGGTCGAGATCACCCGTCAGTTGACGCTGATGCCGACGACCCGGAGCTTGAGCGTCCCCCGGGGGATGGGAACCTCGACGACGTCACCAATGTGCTTGCCGACGAGCGCCTGGCCGATCGGGCTGGTCAGGAGGATCTTGTTCTGGTCGTAATCCTCTTCGCCCGGTCCGACCAGGATGAAGTCTTCCTCGTCGTCGAGGTCGATGTCGAGCACCTTGACCTTCGAGCCGAAGACGACCCGGTCGGTGGGCAAGGTTGACTTATCGACAATCAGGGCCCGGGCGAGCTTCTCCTGAAGGTCGTCGATCTTGGCTTGGAGCATCCCCTGCTCTTCGACGGCGGCGTCGAATTCGGCGTTCTCCGAGAGATCGCCAAAGTCGCGAGCGGCGGCGATCTGCTCGGCGATCATCGGCATCTTCTCGTTCTTCATATAATCGAGCTCGGCTTTGAGCTTCTCGTAGCCGGGCTTCGACATCGGGATTCGTTCTACGGGCATCCCTTGCTGCTCCACAAAGCGGAAATAGCGAGGACACGGGGCGATGCCGTGCCGGGACGGAGCGACGTGACGATGAGAGTTGGAGAGGGTAACAATCCCTTCGTGCCCAAGTACGCAAATACCGCGGTGCCCGGACTTTCGCCCGAGCCCGCGGTCCTCGTCGAGATCCAGCCTAGTCTTCGACGCCCTCCGATGCAAGCCCAACACGAATGCCGATCGCTTGCTCTCCGGCCCGACCGATCAGCCCGGCGGGATCACCAGCCGCGAGGGGCTCCGCCAGACCCTCGCGACCGGCAGCCCCCTTTCGAGCGCCAGCCGACCTTCGTCGGTATAAAAGCCGGGCCGCCCGTCCTTCGCGGTCGACTCGTACAGTTCGGTTGTCGTGCCCGGCGGGTCCTTCCGGTCGAGTGGCAAGGCGTGGAAAATCGCGGGGTTGCCGATGGCCACGGTCCCCGAGCCGGGACGATCAAGCGCGAAGAACGCGACCCGATGGCCGGGCGACTTCGGCAGGTATCGCCCCTCAGCCTCGTAGATCGCCACGGGCAGGTTGAGACGAGGGTCGGCGAGGTCGAGCTTGTAGAGAACCTGGTTGTAGTCGTACCGGGGGGTCGGGTTCGTGTTGCCGGAAAAGGTCGTGGTGTAGGTCCCCTCGAAGTAGATCGCCCGTCCTCCGTCCCTGGCGAACATCGGGTGCTGCTTGGGGTTATAGAAGCTGTACTTCTCGTGCGTGACCACCTTCCGACCGTAGACCCAGGGGCCGACCGGCGTGTCGGCCTCGGCGAACCAGACCTCGCCGAGGTTCGACGACGAACCGCCGATCTCGACCGCGACCATCACCCAGCGCCCCCGATGGCCGTTCCAGTAGACCGACCCTCGATGGGCGACGACCTTGCGTCCGGTGTCGGCGTCCTGGAGATGGAGCAGGGCATCGGCCTCGGGGATCTTCCCCGCCCTGACCAATCGAGCCTGCCCCTGGCCGTCGAGCGCCCGGGCGCCGGTCCGCCAGGCGTAACGCGGCGATCCGTCGGAATTTCGATCGATCTCGGGACGGTCGAGCGTCGAGCCAGGCAACAGGCAGGTGAACGCCTCGTAATGCTCGGGATGGAGAAAGTCGTCAACCCGGCGCGGACCCGGACGAGCGGGTAGGGGTCGGCGAAATAGATGTAATCGACCCCATCGACCCGGTGCGAGAACGGGTGCCCCGACGCGATCGCGGGCGCGTCGAGGGAGACCGAGGCGACCCTGGCAAACTTGCGGGTCTCGGGGTCGAACTCGGCCAGGCCTCGCTCGTAGATCGTCAGCGGAGGGCGGATCTTGGCGAAGGCCGCGAACATCCGCTCGCGGCCCGAATCGTCCTTCAGGACGGTCAAGCCGTCGAGCCAGGTTGGCCCGTCGCCGGGCATCGGCGCCGAGGGGGCGGCGAAGCCGTTGGCGTCGACCGTGTAATCGAGGTCGACCCCGGCCTCGATGTCGAGCCCGCCGTCCTTCGTGAGCCGGGACGTGGCGGTCGGCGTCTGGAAATTCCCCAGGGGATAGCCCGGCCGGTTGGTGTCGCCCCAGAACCAGTGGACTCGCCCCTGGAAGACCGCGTTGAGCACGCTGTCCTGCCCGAGAACCTGGGCATTCAGCACCGGCTCGCGGATCGACGGTTTGTCACCGACGAGCACGCTATCGCGATAAATCCCCGCTCCGGTGATCCGGTAAAGTCGTTCGGCGATGTTGATCCGCTGGATCTCGATCCGCGCCCGACCACCCGGTACCACGTCGAGCGCCTTGCCCCGGAAGCCAAAGCCGTCCTTGGGGAATTCATACCCGTGGCTGCTGACGTGGAAGAAGACCTTCCGCTCCATCAACCCCGGCTCGTCGAACGCAACGATCCCCCGGCTGTCGGTGATGAGCTTGATCTCGTTGACCGTCCGCAGCTCGACGAGCGGCACCCCCCGGCCCGTCCGGGAGTCGACGACCTCGATCGCGAACGGTGGGGCAGCGAAGACCGGTGTCGCGAGCGCGAGAAGCAGGAGGGCCGATTTCATGGTCGGGCCCCCAGCTTGATCAGGCTGTTATGGAAGAACCCGGCCTGCTCGGAGTTGCCGGGATCGTGCCGGTAACGTTCGCCGTCGAGGAGGAATTTATACTCGTGCGGGCCGGGACTGAGAACGACCCTGGCGGCATAGAACCCTTTCGCGTCGGGGCCGGTCATCGGCAGGGCCTTGTCCTTCCAGCCGGTGAAGGTTCCGACCAGGGCGACGGTCTTCGCCGGCGCGTCGGGACGGTAGCGGAACGTGACCTCGGACTTTCCGTCGCCGAGAGGCTGGACGGCCGGGCCTCCGAGGCTCAGGTCCTGGTCGAGCAGGGCGAAGTTGAAATAGCCGACGAGCATCTCGTCCTTGGTCTGCTCGCCGAAGGTGACGAGTCGTCTGGGGTCGGGGTTATTGGGGTTCTCGGCCGAGTTGTCGAAGTGCCCCTCGCAGCGGAGGATCGTCCCTTCGGGCATGACCTTGGGCTCGGCCAGAACGTAGAGGTTCTGCCAGTCGAACTCGTAGCGGGGGACGTCGAGCAGGACCTCGCGCCGGCCTCCAGGATACTCGACCTCGAACCGCATCGACTTGCCTCGGAGGTGCATGTGGGGCATCAGCGAGTAGAGCACGGCGGCCTGGTCGAACTTGAAGTCGGCCTTCGAGACGTAGTCGGCCACGCCCGGCGGGATCCGGAGCCGGAAGTCGAGCGCCATGCCCGATTTCAAATCCTTGCGGACGGTGGAGGGGTCGGCGAAGGTCAGGCCGATCCTGCTCCGGTCGACCTGCTTCGTTCCCTTCGGGGTGTAGTGGAGCTGGAACTTCAGCTTCGAGCCGGCGGGAACACGCCGGGCGACGCCGTCGGGCAGGATGCGCGGAGGCATCCCGGGAGCGTAGGCGGCCAGGAAGTCGCCACCGGCCTCGTCGACTCCCTTCGAGCCGGGCGGCAAGACCGTGACGACCAGGTGGTGGACCACCGCCGGGTTGCCCGGCCGGACCTGCGAGGCCCGGACCCAGACATCCTTCGTCAGCTTGGGGTCGATCGTGATGTTCTGGTAAGGCATGACCCCCTCGGCGGGGATCTCGATCTCTTCCGGCATCTCCAGGACGAGGTCGGGTTTGGGGATCCGCCAACCCTCGACATACTGGGCGGGCGGGGGCAGGTCGCGCGGGTCGCCTTCGGGAGACCCCGCGGCGACCCAGGCGTCGATCGTCCGCTTCTCCTCGGGGGTCAGACGGGCGTCGTTGGCGAACTTGCCATGCTCGGGCGAGGCGTGCCAGGGGGGCATCCGGCCTTCGTCGATCACCTCGGCAATCATGCTCGACCAGCCGGCGGCCTGGCGGTAGTCGGTCAGGGAGAACGGGGCGATCTCGTCCGGCCGGTGGCAGGCGACGCAGCGGTTTTGTAAGATCCGCGAGACCTGCCGAGAGTATGTGATCTCACTCCTCGCCTCCGGCTTCGAGGCCCGGCCGATCTTGCAACCGGCCGCGTCGGCGCGGGGCGAGGCAACCGGCTTGCCGGCCAGCAGGGCTTCGAGCGCGTCGGCCAGGTCGTGCGTCGTCGGCGCGGGGCGATGGACGCCGATAGCGTACTGGTCGTCGATCCGCCCTCGGTAGCGGACGGCCCGCGACTCGTCGAACACGAAGACCTCGGGCGTCCGCTCGGCCCCCAGGCGATCGGCCAGCTCGTTGCCGACGTCCTTGAGGATCGGGAACGGGAGGCCATGCGCGTCGGCATACCGGCCGATCGCGACCGGCCCGTCCTGCTGGTTGGCGTCCACGCCGAAGAAGGCCACCCCGCGCTTCTCGAAGCGCCTGGCCAGCTCGGCCAGTCTCGGGGCATACGCCTCGGCGAGCGGGCACTCAGTCCCGACGAACGCCAGCACCACGACCTTGCTGTCGCGAGACTCGTCCAGCGAGTGCCAGGCCCCCCGGTGGTCCTGGAGCTGGAAGTTGACCGGCGGCTTCGAGGTCGATCCGGCCTGAGCCAGTTCCGAGGCGATCAGCAAGAGCAGAAGTCCCGAGACAGGCATGGTCGTGGTCCCGCGATCGTCGAGGAATGGGAAGCGAGTCGTGAGTGTAGCACAGATGTCCGAGGCAAACCAGGGCTGGGATCGAACTCGCCTTGCGGCACAGGGGCTTGATTGCGATTATGACCAAGGCTGTCTGTATTTCAGCAAGTTTTATTTAAGTAAAAGTCGGAGTGCGACGATGGGCAGGATCGAGGACGAGAACATCCGGCGTTTAGAGTCGATGTACGATGCGTTCAAGCGGGGCGACATGGCGGCCGTGGTCGGGATGTTCGGCGACGAGATGGACCTGGATGTGGTCGGGCCGGCGACAGTCCCGTTTGCCGGGCGGTTTCAGGGACGCGCGGCGATCGAGGAGTTCTTCGCGATCGTGGCCGAGCACCTCGACCGGCATCCGGAGGACCCGACGCCGGTGGTCCACGAGATGATCGCTCAGGGGGACAAGGTTGTCGCCCTTGGCGTCGATCGGGTCCGGAGCAAGGCGACTGGGGCGCATTACGACGGCTGGTGGGTTCACGTCATCGAGTTCCGCGACGGCAAGATCATCAGGCTCCGCGAGTTCATGGACACCGCCGCCGCGCACGCGATGTTCCAGGGCCTGCCGATCGCCAACGGGGTCCACAAGCGTCATTGATGGCTCACGAATGAATGATGGGCGATGAATGAGCCCTCGAATCTCTCATCGCCCATCACCCATCATCCATCGACCATCCTCGATTCAGTACGGCACGCCCGAGGCCCTTGCCGCTTTGAGCGCGGTCGCGTACCACTCCAGCTCGCCGAGGAACCTCGCGACCCTCCGGGGGTACGCCTCGTCCTTCGGCGAGCCGTCTTCATTGAAGGCGTCCTGGACCTTCGGGACCGGGAAGAGCGAGGGGATGCTCGGCATCCCCAGCTCGCCGAGCATGGCTCGAAGCTGCATCGCCGCCCGGACCCCGCCGAACGGCCCGGCCGAGTAGCAGGCGATGGCCGAAGGCCGCCAGAAGTACTCTTCGAGGAAGTGGTCGAGCAGGTTCGAGAGCGCCGGCGGGATGCTGTGGTTGTACTCAGCCGAGACGATGACGATCCCATCGGCCGCGCGGATCTGTCCGGCCAGGCGTTCGAGGATCTCGGGGGCCTCGCCTTTCGGGTATTCCTTGTACATCCGGTCGAGCAGCGGGAGCTGCGTCTCGATCGGGTTGACCAGCGTCGCAGAGTGGCCCCGGCCCTTGAGGCTCTCGACCAGGAACCGGGCCAGTCCGATCCCCCTCCGATCGCGGCGGACCGAGCCGAAAACGACCAGGAATTCGAGCGGCATGACGAAGATCCTCCCGGGTGGAAACTGGTCGAAGGGCGGCTCGACGAGGCATAATACCACGACTTGACCTCGACCCCAGCCCCTCCACTCTGGCAAGCCACCGAGGCCGAACGATGGACCAAGTCGAAGAGATCCTCCGCCTGTTCCAGACGCGGGGCCGTGACGCCTACCTCGGCGAGCCGGTCTCGCAGGCCGAGCACGCGCTCCAGTCGGCACACCTCGCCGTGCTCGAAGGAGCACCCGATTCGCTGGTCGTGGCGGCGCTGCTACACGACGTCGGCCACCTGCTCCACGACCTGGGTGACGACGCCGCCGACCGCGGGATCGACGACCGCCACGAGCGCTCCGGCGCCGCCTGGCTCGCCAAAACTTTCGGCCCCGAGGTCGCCGAGCCCGCCCGGCTCCACGTCGACGCCAAGCGCTACCTCTGCGCCGTCGAGCCGTCCTATCTCGAAGGGCTCTCGCCGGGGTCAAAACTGAGCCTGGCACTCCAGGGCGGCCCGATGACCCCCGAGGAGGTTGAGCACTTCGAGTCCAACCCTCACCACCTCGACGCCGTCCGGCTCCGCCGATGGGACGATCAGGCCAAGATTCCGGGGCTGAAAGTCCCCGGGCTTGAAAAGTACACTGACCAGCTCACGGCCAACCTGCGGGAGCCGCCGGCGAAGGCCGAGGGCGCCGGGGAGATGTCAGGTCTGGCCTGAACCCAGCCTCGACCTGTCGCGACGGACCTCCCGAGGATCGTTGGCGTGACAACGCAAGTCCCGGACGCTCCGAAAGACGGTTTGAGCTTCGCGGCCTACCTGAGCCAGCCAGGCTCACCGGCCGATCATCCCGTCCGTCGAGACCGTTCTCGGCGTCGTCCCGGGCCCGCGGAAAACATCGGTTTGGCGAACAAATCTTGCCTGTGTTGTCATTGGCGATTGGAACAATATTTGCCGCAGTGTCCACGGCCGCCAAGGTAATCGGGTGAGCATGTCGCTTTTTTTCGACATACTTGAGACGATTGCTTGTATTAACTAACTTCTACCTGGGACGAGCGGGAGAACGACTTCCCAGGAGACCCTGAAGGAGGCTCATCGCGTGTCGCTTCGGGGATCGAGGGAGACCCCCCTCGGAACGGCCGTCGGGCCGCCCCAGACCTCAATTCTCGGTGTTGTGCCTTTTCGCAGTCCTTCGGGATGAACAGGAAAATGAGGAGGGACCTATGAACAAACGCAAGACTCTGCCCGCTTTCTTCATGGCGGCCCTGGCCTTCGGGAGCCCCGGCGCCCAGGCCGCGTTCAGCTACTCGACGTCGCTCGTCGCCGACAGCGTCACGGGATTGCCGATGGGTGACTCGGCCACCATCGTCAACACCCCGGGGACCGGTGCGGTCATCACGATCACCTCGGCGACCGGTGTCACGACGATCACGCTGGGAGATGAAGGTCGAAGCGGCTACGCCGTGCCCAGCGTCAACACCGCCAATTTCGGCGACGTCAACGTCGCCACCACTGAGCCAAGCGGCGGGGCCGGGCTCACCATCGGCATCAATTACACCGATACGATCACGCTGGTCAACACTCCGCCGCCGGGCACTCCCGCCACGAGCCCTCCGCTCCCGTTCACGGGGACGATCACGCTGACCGGCGTGAACTCCGGCAGCGGAACAGTGACCAACACCTTCACTTCGCAGACCTCTGGGACCGTCCCCCTGGACGGGCTCATCATCAGCGGGGGGATCACCAACTTCGCTGCCCCGACGATCAACGGCTCGGGCGGCAACCTGAGCGGCTCGATCAGCACCGCGTTGGCCGTCCCGGAGCCGGCCTCTCTGGCGATGCTCGGGATGGGATTGCTCGGCGTCGGCGGCGTCTCGGCCTGGCGCCGCGGACGCACCCGCTGAAACCTGGGGCTGGCCGGATCTCTGGCTCGCCGCAAACTCGAAGCCTCGCCCCCGATTCATCGGGGTCGAGGCTTTTTTGCATTCGAGTTGATGACGCCGGAGCGTCAACGCGGTCGCCGCGTCACCCCGTCGCCTGGGGTATCTTGCGGATCGTCGGCAGGGCCTCGCGGGTCTCGACCCCGCCGAAGAACGCCTTGAGCGTCGCGGCCTCCTCGGGAGAGCCGGGCGGATTGGCCGGGTGGGCCAGGCGTTCCGTGACCTTGTCGAGCAGTGCCATGCTGTACATCCGATCGCCGAGCTTGTCGATCAGGACCGTCACCAGCGTCCCGTCGGGTGTGGAGAGGACGTTGACCTCGACCGGGCGGCCGTCCCGGGTCTTGCCCCGATAGTGGCAGGCCCGGAGGCTCACCAGGTCGGTCATCGTCTTCTCACGGTTCTTCCACTCGACCCAGAACGCCGGCGCGTCGGGCGGCAGCCGGACCTCACTTTCCTTCGGCTTCGAGCCGTCGGGTTTCGGGCGGAGCGGGACCGGGGCGAACTCGCTGTTACTGGCGAAGTCGGCCGAGGCCAACTCGGACCGCATCGCCTCGAAGGTCGCCAGCGCCACGCGCTGCGAGGGCTCTGTGAAGGTCCGGGGGACCGAGACGACCGCCTTGAGCGATTCCTCATCCTTCTTCCGGACGCCCAGACCGCAGCCCGGCATCAGGCCCAGGGCGACCACCGCGACCGCGATCAGGCACCGACGGATCATGAGAACGGCCCCCCTTCCAGCGGCCCGAATTCACCAACGAGCGGCGCGGGAAGCTATCCGGACCCGAACATCGGGTCAAGCTCGACCGGATTCCAGTGGAGTCTTGACGACCGGCCGGGACGAATGACCGGCCGCGAAGCCGATCAACAGGACGATCCCGATCAGCAAGGCCACGACGTTCAGGTTCACCGATCGCCTGTGAAGCCGGTCGAACCGATCGGCCGAAGGCGGGCCTTCATCCCTCGCGGCGTTGATGGCGGGCGTCAGCGAGTTGCCGCAGTAGAGCATGATCAGCAGGCCGATCACGATCAGGCCGGCCTGGACGCCGATCATCGGGCCTCGCCGCTCGGGAAGGCTCAAGGCCCCGCAGATCAGGGCCGGCAACGCCACGGCCGACGAGATCACGCCCCAGGCGTAATAACGGGGGAACAACGCCCGGACGAACTTCCCGCCCGACTCCGCCCCCAGGACCCGGAAGATGATTGGCGCGACCGCGAACGAGAAGAACAGGATGCTGCCGACCCACGCCGTCAGGGCCAGGAGATAGACGCTGTCGAAGGTCGCTATCAACAGTCGAACGGTCACGGATCGGGCCTCGATGGATTTTCCATGATGCGGTCTCCGATCTCGGATCTCAAATTCGGGTCGTGGCCCAGGCCCGTTGCGACCCTCGTTCCTCCAGCGGTTTCGCTAACGAAACCGCCGATGCAACAAGCGAGGGACACGACCGAGATTTCCGATCCGAGTCGTAAGCAGAGAAAAGGGGATCGAAGGCGGATCAATTGGGGCTGGGTAACTGGTCGGGGGTGCCCATCGAGCCCCGAGTGTCCATCGGCGGCTGGACGACCTGGCTCGGCGCCGGCCGCGAGGCCGAGGGCGGCGCCACGTTGAGATCGGGCCCGGGAGGCGCCCCGATTGGCGGCGCGCTGAGCGGCGGCAGGCCGACCGGCGGCATTGGCTCGGGCATGGCGGAGGCCCGCGAGGCGGCCGAGTCGGTCAGGCTCGGCGGCTGGCCGAGACCGGCGGTCCCAGGCGGCCCATAGGAACCCGGAGGGGCCCCGAAGTTCATCGCGTCGGGCCGGGATGTCCCGGCGCCGATGCCCGAGGCGAGGTTCGAGCCTCCCAGGTTACTCGGCATCGCCGGGGACGACGCCGAGGCGTTGACCGGGTGGCCGTCGGAGCTGAATTCGATCGCCTTGCGCTGCTGGCCATCCTTGCTGAAAGGCCGGCCCGGAGGCACTTCGGGGCCGGTCGCCTTGCAGCCGGTGCCCGCCAGGAGCAGGCTCAGACCGAGGGCGACGAAAGGTCGAGAATGCCGATCCATCGGCGAGGTCCTCCTTGATCTTCGAAGGGAATCATCGCGGGGCGGATCGAAGCAAATCATGCCTCGCCCGCCGTCGCGTCGGGCTCGAACCGGTGATTCGGTCATCAGCGAAGGGGGACGCTCAAGCGATGGGAGACCGGGCGGCGTCGAAGAGGGCCGGACCCCCTTCGACGGGCCGGATCATACCGGATTCACCGGATCGGTCAATCGGGAGTGCTCAAGTCTCAGCCCTTTTTGGCCGAGGCGTAGAGCTTCTCGACCTCATCCCATTTGATGATGTTCCAGAACGCGGCGATGTACTCGGGCCGGCGGTTCTGATACTTCAGGTAATAGGCATGTTCCCAGACGTCCAGGCCGAGCAGCGGGGTCTGGCCTTCCATGTAAGGACTATCCTGGTTCGGCAGCGAGGTCACGGCGAGCTTGCCGTCCTTGCCCAGGACGAGCCAGGCCCAGCCCGAGCCGAACCGGGTGGTGGCGGCCTTGGTGAACGCGTCCTTGAACGCGGTGAACCCGCCCAGCTCGGAGGCGATCGCCGAGGCGATCGTGCCGGTCGGCTCGCCCGCGCCGCCGCCCGGCTTCAGGAGCGTCCAGAAAAGTGAGTGGTTGGCGTGGCCGCCGCCGTTGTTCCGGACAGCGGTCCGGATCGCCTCGGGCACCGAGTTGATCTGCCCGAGCAGTTCCTCGATCGGCTTGCCCTGCCAGTCGGGATGGTCCTTCAGGGCGTTGTTCAGGTTGGTGACGTAGGCCGCGTGGTGCTTGTCGTGGTGAATCTCCATCGTCTTGGCGTCGATGTGACGGCTCGATCGCGGCGAAGTCGTACGGCAGCGGGGGCAAGGTATACTCGGCCATCGATGTCGATCTCCTGGTGGGATGGGCCCGGACGCACTGAGAGGTCCGAGGCCCGGGCGAGCGGGAGGGCTACGGGCGAACACGCCCGCGATGGTCCCCGTCGCCGGTCTCGACCAAGGTACCACACCGCCTCCCCCGGCGACACACGGGACCTCTCGGGGTCAAACGAACCGGAAACTGCCGGCAAGCCTCATGCCGCCGGGACGACGCAGCCCTCGGCTTCAGGATCAGCGATGAACGATGGGCGATGGGCGATGGGCGATGGGCGATGGGCGATGGGCGAACTCCCGGATCGAGCATCGGCCATCGTCTCCTTGAGCATCCTGGAGACAGAAAGGCCGGAGGAGGGACATCGATCCCCCCTCCGGCCCGTTCGCGGCCGTCCATCGCATTGAAGGTCGCTCACTGATTCGGGCGAGTGGTCTTCTTCGCCGGACCTTTGGGCGTCGAGACCGAAGCGACGTGGACCTTTGAGGATTTCGAGGAGTGCTTGGTCTGGCTCGTCGAAGTCGTGGCTGTCGTGGCTGGAATCGATGTGGCGGCGACCGGCGGGTTGGGGATCGAGTCGATGGCGAACGCATAATTCGCCACCGGGGCTCCGTTGGTCGAGGTGAAGAGCAGGAAGTAGCGGCCGGCCTGGGGCGCGTTGAACCCGATCAGCCCCGTCCCCGAGGCGATCGGCTGGGCCGAGGCATTCCCGACAATGACGTTGGCATTGGCCGCCGCGACGAGCACGACCCCCGGTTGCGTCACCTCGAACGCGAAGAGCTGATAGTTCGCTCCCGAGGGAAGCGTCAGGTTGACCTCGGACGTCAAGGTCACGGCCCCCAGGTCCGTCGCGATTGGGAACGTATTGTTATAAGCGAACTGGTCCGGCGCGATCGCCGGAGCCGTCACGGTCACCGGCGCCGTCGTCTGGACTGGAGCGGGAGTCGGGGCCGGAGCGGGAGCCGGGGTCGGAGCCGGTGCCGGTGCCGGTGCCGGTGCCGGGGTCGGAGCCGGTGCCGGGGTTGGAGCCGGTGCCGGGATCGGAGCCGGTGCCGGCGCGGGATTGATCGCCGTCCCGCCGTTGAACCCGACCTGGAGGGCGTAGGAGCCGACCGAGAAGACGTCGTTGGTCGCCCCGGTGACGGCGATCAGGTAGCGATGGCCGGGCACGGCGTTCGGGATCGAGACCGTCGCGTTGTCGCCGTATTCGCTGGCATTGCCGTTGACGGCGAGCGTGGCCCCGGTCGAGGGGTCGATCACGCTGACCTTCGGGCTCAGCAGGCTTGACCCCTGGGCCAGAGCCGAGACCTTCAGAGTCGCCCCGTTGAAGTTGGGCGCGACGACCGAGAAGTACTCGACGTCGCCGATCGTCGAGAGGCTGACGCCGGAGACCGTCGCCTGCTCGCTGGCGTTCAGCGACGAGGACACATCGACCGCGTTGCCCGCCGAGGTTCCCTGCCCTTGCGACTGGTAGGAGTCGGCCGTCCTCGCGCCGTAGAGCGACTGGATCCCCTCGATGTCGTACGAGGAGAGCGTTTGCCTGGCCCCGTAGTAGTAGGTGTACATCACCGAGGAAGGCTGAGGCGACTCGCCCAGACCGAGCGAGTGGCCAAGCTCGTGGAGGACCACTGACTCGAAGTCGTAATGCGTGCCGGGGGCGAAGCTGAAACCCGTGTTCAGCTCGACGTCCCCGGCTCCGGTCTGGCCGTTGGGGGGCGGGCCGTAGGTCCTCGCGATGGTCGAGGTCGTGCCCAGGTTGTAGCCGCCGATCCGGATGTCGCCGAAATTGGGATCGCCCTGGTTCACCCCGGGAGCGTTGAAGTCGTAAGGGCCGTCGGGGACCTGGGCGAAGTTCAGGTTCGTGACGGCGGCCCAGGTCTGAAGCGCCTTGGCGACCAGCCCTTGCCAGGAAGTCCCCCCGAACTCGGCGTTCAGCGAGGCGTTGACGTTGTTCGTGCCCTGGTCCCAGTTCACCCCGTCGGGCGCGATGCTGAACGTGATCGTCTGGGAATTATTCCACTGGCCCCCCATCAGTGTGTAATCGGTGCCGAGGCCCGAGGCCGAGAGCATCGACCGGGTCTCCAGGGCCTCCCAGGCGAATCGTCTCCGGCGGCGGGCCAGACCGGGTTGGGCCCTCGAACGCCTGCCGGAATCGAGGAATCTCGCGAATCGAACGGCCAATCCCACCATGGTGTCGTGACTCCGGCGTCGTCGAAAGATGTTGATCGCGGTGTGGCAAGTCGTGCGAAACCCGGCGCGGAACGATCGGCCAGCCCGGCGGGTGCCTCGGGCGCGTTCGGAAGATCAGGGGGAGCCATCCCTGGGAAGGATCGAGGACCGGGTCGGCGGAGGATCGGGCCGTTGCGCCGGAGCACGAAGGCCGCGGGTCATCGCCGATGAAGTGCCGTCGAATGATCGGCCGAGATCCGGGCCAAGGCTCGCCATTCGCGAGTCCCCGGCAGGTTTCTCATTAGACTTTAGATTATTTTGAGCGGCAAGGGCCAAATTTTGCAGTAAACTGGTTCCGTCAATGACTTTCGGAAAACTCTACCAATTCATCAAAATTCACACAATCGATACTTTTAGCCCAGCCCGCCCTCCCGCGACTGAATGCGTGAGACGACCTCGCATTTCGGGGCCGACTCGAGGGATTTTGACGCTGATTTCCAGTGAAACCGGGGACTCGTCAAGGCTTGCGCTCCTTGCCGATCATCCCCGAGGATGTTAAAATCTGGTTGAAAGTTTCTTCCTTCCACAACAGCACGGATCGGCCCTCGACGTGCCCTCGCCATCGTCTCGATCGCTTTCGATGGAGACGAGGTCGACGGGACCGACTCGCGTGATCGCGGGGTTTCCTCCATGACGACGGATCTCTCCTCGCTCCCGCCGCTCGACGAGCGGCCGTCGAAGCCGCGTGGTCGCCTCGGGATACGGCTCGGGGTTGTCGCGGTCATCGTCGCCATCACGCTCGGAGTGGCCAAGGCCTGGGATTCCGGTTATCGGCCGGCTCAGGCATGGCAGGGCCGACCGGCCAGCCTGGCGACCGTCGATGTCGAACAGGGCGAGGTCACCGTCGTCGTCAACGAGACCGGGACGTGCGAGAGCGCCGCGAACACCACCGTGCGCTGCCAGGTCGAGGCCCTGATCGGCCTCGTCGGCGGGGCGGCGGCGACCAAGGGCCAATCCGGGGCGGCCGGCCAGACGGGCGGAGGTTCCTACGGAGCGGCCGCCGCCGGTGCCCCGGTCGTGGCACCGAGCCCAAGCGGTGGCTCCTCGGGGGCCGCGTCCAAGGGTGGCGGTTCCGCCGCGAAGTCCAAGACCTCAAGCTCCGCCAAGAAGAAAGTGGGATCGTCACAAGGCGGGGGTGGAGGAGGTGGCGGGAGCGGCGGTAGTAGTGGATCCGGGGCGAGTTCCGGTGGTAGCGGAGGATCGGGCGGTGGCGGAGGTATGAGTGGAGGCGGTAGTGGTGGTGGAGGCGGTGGTGGAGGCGGTGGAGGCGGTGGAGGCGGATCAGGTGGGGGCGGGGGTTCCGGAGGGAGTTCGGGAGGTGGCGGGACGCAGGCTCCGGTCGCCCAGCGCCCGACCATCCGGAGTTTCACTCTGAGCGTGACACCTTACACCTCGCTTCGACCGGCCACCAAGGGAGGAGGAAGCGCGGGCGGGGCGCAGTCCAAGTCAGCCTCCGGGGGGATGATGGGCGGCGGTGGCGGCGGTGGTCGGGGAGGCAGTGGCGGTGGGGGTGGCGGCGGGGGCAATCGCGGCGGCGGCGGTGGTGGGGGTGGTGGCAGCGGCGGGATGAACGGCACGCAGGAGATGGCTGGTTCGACCCGGATCATCATGATCAAGCCCGAAGGCACCGAAGTCTCGGCCGGAGAAGTGGTCTGCGAGCTCGATTCCGCCGCTTATCGCGATGAGTTGATCGCCCAGACGATCCGCTTCGACCAGGCCAAGGCCTGGGTCATCCAGGCAAAGTCGATCCTGGAGGTTAATGAGATCTCACTCCGCGAATATCGCGACGGCATCCTGAAGCAAGATCTTCAGTTGATTCGCCAGTACCTCAGTGCGTGTCGAACCGAGGAAGACCGGGCGCGCCGGAACCTGGCGTGGTCCAAGGAGGTCTACGAGAAAGGCTACCGTGCCCCGGCGCAGTACCAGGCCGACATCCTGGCCCTGGATCGCGCCGAGATCGCCCTGGGCGAGGCCGAGCGGATGGAGAAACGCCTGGTCGAGTTCACCGGGCCGAAACTCCTCAAGGCCCTCGAAGCCAAGCTCGAAGCCAATCGGGCCGACGTCCTGGCCCAGGAGTCCGCCTTCCAGTTGGAGAGCGACCGCCTCAAACGCCTTCAGAAGACGGTCGAACACTGCACCTTGCGGGCTCCTCACGAAGGGATCGTGGTTTACTCGTTGCCCCCGGCGACGGTTGGAGGGCCCCGACCGCCGTGATCATGGAAGGGGCGACGGTTCGCGAGGGGCAGGCGATCTTCGACCTCCCCGACGCCAAGAAGATGAGGGTCCGCGCCGGATCAATGAGTCCAAGGTCAACTCGGTCCACGTCGGCCAGAAGGCGTCGATCCGGATCGACGCGTTCCCCGACAGGCCGCTGGTCGGCACGGTGACCGAGGTCACGCTGATCCCCGCCCCCAACGGGATGGCTTCGGACATCCGGATTTATTTCGCCAACGTCACGATCGACTCGGGCGGGTTTGAAGGGCTCCGCCCGGGACTGAGCGCCCAGGTCTCATTCCTTGTGGACGCCCATCCTCGAGGCGACCAGGGTGCCGATCCAGGCGATCCGCTGGGTCGATAACGCGCCTTACGCCGCGGTCACGACCTCGCCCGATCGGACCCAGTGGCGCTGGCAGCCGATCGAGATCGGCCTGATGAACGAGTTTTACGCCGAGGTCCTGAAGGGTCTGAACGCCGGCGACAAGATCGTCGCCAATCCAACCGACCTCACCGCTCCCGCTCCGCCTGGCTCGCCGGACTTGCAGGCCGGCGGTAACACGGTCCAGGCGGGAGGCTAAATCCGTCGCGCGCGGGCGATCGGCCTTCGTCAGCCTGCTTCGACCGGGCCGCCCTCGGGCAGGAATGGCCGGAGCGGGCAGCGGTCGCATTGGGCGGCGGCCGGCTTGCAGGCATCCCGACCCAGCTTTTCGAGTCCAAGCGAGAGCCGGGCGAGAGCCTCCGGATCGTCGGGGGCGATCCCTTCAGCGACCGAGCTCGCCTCGTCGTAATCGGCCGACGGGTCGAGCCAGCCGTGGCGGACAAACACCCGGTACGTGGCCCGATCGACGGGATAGGTCGCCCGGCCGAGGGCGAAAAGGAGCAACGCGTCGGCCGTCGCCGGGCCGACTCCATTCAAACCCCGCCAGGCTTCGCGGATCGCCTCGGTCGAAAGGCTCGCCACCGCCTCGGCGTCGAAGTCGCGCTCGCTCACCCATCGGGCGATCCTCTGGAGCGGCCTGAGCGACTTCGAGGCCAGGCGGACCCTGTTTTGCTCGAAGAGGTCGTGAAGCTCCAGGGGATCGATCGTGCCGAGCGCCCCAGGATCGAGAAGTCCAGCCTCCCGGAGCACTTCGAGCGCTGCCAGGGCCACCCGAGGATCGGCCACAAGCCCGAGAGCGACCCGAGCGATCGCCTCGAAGAGGCTGGAGCCGCTGGCGCCGGGCGGCTCTCCGCCCGGGGGGTGCAGCGAGCCGTATCGATCGGCCAGAGCGTCGAGCAACGAGACGCGGGACTCGTCGAGTCGGGGCAACGTCGAGGGCTCCCGTCCGCGATCCGATCGGTACTGAGGATCGGATCAGGCCTTGGCCTTGGCCAGGGCCGCCGCGTAGTCGCGGGCCAGCTTGCTCTTGCGGCGGTCGGCGGTGTTCGGGTGCAGGACCCGGCGGACACCGGCCTTGGCGATCTTGGCCACGGTCGCCCGGAAGTCGGCTTCCGCCTTCTCGAACTCCTTGGCGGCCACGGACGCCATGGTCCGCTTGGTGAGCGTCTTGATGACCTTCTTGGTGATCCGGTTATGCATCCGGCGCTTGACGCTCTGCTTTAGACGCTTGATCGCGGACGGCGAACTCGGCATGGTTGGGTCCAGGAGGCTCGAACGATTCGGAGAGATCCATCCCCCCTCGAAAGATGCGGGGGCCCGTCGCCGGTCGGCCAGGCGCCGGCGAAAATCCTAGATTATCACAAAAGCGGCGATGTCTTCAAGACCGGCGTGACGATTCCCTGAGAGTCAACGCGGGTTCTTCAAGCATCGATCCTCAGAACTGCTGGAGGAGGCTCGGGTACTGGCTGGGATGCGTGAATTGCCGCTGCTTTTCGCGGTCGGAGTGGAGCCTCTCGGTGACGTCGATGAAATCGAGGGGATCGCTGAAGGTCGAGAAGAAACTGCGCTCGACCAGGGGCGGGAGGTCGGCCCCGAAGACGTTTCTCAGGACGATCCGGAAGGTGTTCACCGACGTCATGGAATCGGTCAGTCCCTGGGTCTCGCCGCCGGGCAGGTAGATGCCGTTGAGGATGCCGAACCGTTCGCGGAGGTCGGTCGCTTCGACGTCGTCGGGATGGTAGCGGAGCCACGAGCCGTGGTCGGACTGGAGGATGATGATCGGGGGCTCGGGCGACTCGGCCAGGAGCCGGTCGATCATCCGCTCGACCTGGTTGGTGAGAAAGATCGACTGTTTCCGATAGGCCTCGCGGAAATAATCGGGCGTGCCGAAGTTCTCGACGCGCATCCTCGGGTGAAAGGCGAAGGGGAGGACGTCGCGGGGACTGACATCCTCGCCGTTCTCGCCGAAGACGAAGGGGGGGTGGGGGCTCACGATGTGTGCAAAGGTAAAGGTCGGCCCCTCCATCCGGGCGATCTTCGGCAGCTCGTCGAGCAAGAAGAGGGTCCGGTCCCGATTGGCGGAGTAGCGGTCGTCGATCCTGGCCTCGGCGAAAAAGGCCCCGATGGGCGTCATTTCGACGAGCAATCGGTAGAACTCGGGCGTGCTTGGGCGATGCAAGAGATAGAGGTCGGCCTCGGAGCAGTCGGTCGGCTCGAATCCGGTCGAGAAGCCGATGAACTTGTAACCTCGGGGACGAAGCATCCGGGCTACCAGATTCTCCTTGATCAGCCCCGAGATCGGGACCAGGTCGCGCGACGAAGGGTCGAGCAGCCTGTCGAGGTAATTCGCGTTGAGGGTCGAAGCGATCGAGAGCCGGGTCTGGCAGTAGTTTGACGTGCTCTGGCGGCCGACGAAAAACCCTCGACGCTCCAGGCGGTCGACGAACGAAGTGTTGTCGAAGCCGAAGAGGCTCCTTCATCACGTCGGTCCGGGCGTAGCCGTCGAGGACGATGAAGTAGATGTCGGGCGTCTGTCCCCGGCTCGCGACGGTCGGGGAGGACCCGACTCGGAGCAGCGAGCCCGGATCACGCAGCTTCACCAAGACCACGTTCGAGGCCGGCAGGGCGACCAGGATGAAGGTAAATGCGTTCAGATACACCGTCCATCGGCCGAGATCGCCCGGCCAACGGAAGAGGGCTCGAATGACCAACCAGGCCAGGACCGCAAGGACCCCCATCACAATGAGTGGGTGGATGCGATGAAAGTGGCTGACCCAGAAACCGCTCAGGTAAAACAAGCAGGCGGTCATGTGCCTGGTGACGCCCGCGAAGGCGAAGAACATCGCGACGAGCAGTGAGGTCGCCAGGCCAGCCCGCGAGGGGTCGCGCGTGAGAACCCGGAAAATCAACCAGATCGCGAACGTCCCGAGCAACGCCAGGCCCATCGGCCAGGGCAGCGAAGAAGGGGGCGCCTCGAGGACGTTGTGGCCGTAAAGCGACAGGATCGGGAAAATCGCGATCAAGAACGGGTGAAAGACCCAGGGCTGGCGCCCGGCGACCGCAACTGCCAAATCCGAGGGAGGAGGGAGGGCTGGCCGGCCCCCGCGCGGAGCCATCTGGAGACGGAGCATCTTCTCGAGCATCGATCGAGTTCGCACCTTGGTGAATCGGGAAAACACCTCAACCAAGGCGCGGAGGGAGAAGGCCGGTGAGGCGACACCGGCCGACGCCTGGGTCTCGACGGCCTGGGCCACCGGAACCTTAACTCGCTTTCTTCAAGATCCGCCCGAGGAAAACCCTGGCCTGCATGCACGACGACTTGACGAAAAACGTCGCACTGAGCAAGGCGGCCAGCAGAATCTGGAACTGCATGCTGCCCAGGCCTGGGTCGAGGTAGGCCAGGAGAGAGAAATCGGTCATCATCGCGCGAGCTTCCTTTCTTCCGCCCGATCAAGGGACGGACACTCGACGAGGACGAGGGCCGTGGAAGCCCCCGCACCATGCGATCCGCGCAAACTGGGCTCGCTAACTCGCCCATCGTGAGGCGATCGCGTCGTCGGCCACCTGACATTCAAGGTCAAGGGACGCGAAGTCCCGCGCAAGATCGGGAGACGCCCCGACCTCACCATTCTTTAATATCGGAGGACTTTGATCCGGGGGGGGGTCAATTCTCGGAGGAAACTCTGGGGGAAGATTATGCTTCTTTACCCTGGAAAGTGAGGTTTCTTCCAGGATTCTCGACTCGGCTCACCCACTAAGATTCAGCGTCATTGTATGCACGGGTGGCCCGAGAATTCAAAAAATCGCTCGACAGGACCCGGACGGGGGGCGCGAACGGGCTCTGGCCTACCGGTCGGGTCGGGCTTTCCCAGCCGCGATCCGGGATTCGGCAGGGCATCCCGAACCGACACGAAAGATCGTCCCCGCCTCGGTGACTCGCACCCGATGCCGGAATCCGTTGGCACTCCCCCGGACGGATTACTCCCACGGAATCCGGGGTTGTCTCCAGGGAGTGATTGTCCCGCCGGGGAACGGAATCCCGCGGGGCGTGCCTGAACCCACGCCTTTTCCGCAGGCGATGGACCTCAATGCCAGCGGTTCGGGTCGGGCGGCTTCCGGGCCTTGCGTTTTCGCTCGCCAGTAGGAACGGCGGAGGAAGTTGAAGTTCCCCCCTTCGCGAATCGCCCAGATGCCGAGGAACCCGGTCACCAGGAAGAAGATCAGGCAGAGCGTGTAGCTCATCCAGAGTGGCATCGGTTCGTCTCCGCTCAGTTCAGCCTCGGTCGCGGTCGGCTGGCGACCAGTTTTCGAGCAGGTGCCGACGGTTGAGGTCGTGGATCGCGGCCATCGCCGCCTGGATCGCGGCCAGGCTGGTGCCGACGTACTTCTCGACGACCGCCGCGGCGATCTCGAAGGCGACGACGTTCTCGACGATCACGCTCGCGGCCGGCACGGCGCAGACGTCGGAGCGTTCGTAGGCGGCGGGCTCGGGGCTGCTTGGTCGCCATGTTGACCGATGGGCCCCGCGCGGCCAGGGTGCTGATCGGCTTCTTCGACGGCGCGGACGACGATCGGCTCGCCGTTGGACGTGCCCCCCTCGATCCCGCCGGCGTTGTTGGTCGGGCGGCGGAAGCCGAACCGGCGGTCGTCCGCGGGGTGGTCGGGCTCGTAGGCGATCGGGTCCATGACCTTCGAGCCCGGCCGCCGGGCGGCCTCGACGCCCAGGCCGATCTCGACCCCCTTGATCGCCTGGATGCTCATCACCGCCAGCGCGAGCCGGGCGTCGAGCTTGCGGTCCCACTGGGCGTGGCTCCCCAGGCCGATCGGGCAGCCGGTGACGACCGCCTCGACGACCCCGCCGAGCGTATCGCCGGCCGCCTTGGCCGCGTCGATCGCCGCGACGATCGCGGCGTCGGCCTCGGGGTTGAGGGTGTAGACCGGGCTGGCGTCGCGGACGGCCGGGTCGAATCGACAGCGGGAAGCCGGCGCGGCGATCCCGCCGAGCTCGCGGACGTAGCCGAAGACCGTGATCCCCAGCTCGCGGAGCAGCAGCCGGGCCAGCGCCCCGACGGCCACCCGCAGGGCGGTCTCGCGGGCGCTGGCGCGTTCGAGAACCTGGCGGATGCCGGTCTGGTAGTTGATCGAGCCGGCCAGGTCGATGTGGCCGCCTCGGGGCGACGGCGGGCTCTTGCAGGCGTTCGAGCTTGGCGTCGTTGTTGATCAGCCGGAGCGTGATCGGGGCGCCGGTGGTGACGCCGTGATAGGTGCCCGAGTCGACGATCACGCGGTCGGTTTCCAGGGTCTGCCGCTTGCCCCGGCCGTAGCCCCCCTGCCGCCGCTGCAGCTCGCGGTTGATGAATTCGGCGTCGAGGGTCGACGCCCGAGGGAAACCCCTCGACGATCGCCGTCAGGGCCGGGCCGTGCGACTCGCCGGCGGTCAGGTAGCGGAGCATGTCTGTACTTCCAGGGGAACGGCTGGCCGGTCAGGGTCTCGTACGCCTCGATGTACTTGTCGCGGGTCTTCGCCACCACGTCGTCGGGAAGGGCGGCGGCGGGCTCGCCTTGTCCCAGCCGGGCGTCTCGAGCCAGTCGCGGACGTACTGCTTGTCGAACGACGGCTGCGGGCCGCCGGGCTTGTAGTCGTCCTTCGGCCAGTAGCGCGAGCTGTCGGGCGTGAGCACCTCGTCGATCAGGAGGATCTCGCCGGTCTCCGCGTCGCGGCCCCACTCGAACTTGGTATCGGCCAGGATCAGGCCGCGACTCGGCGTAAGTACGGCCGCAGTCTGGTAGAGGTCGATGCTGTGCGTCCGCGAGGCTCGCGAGTCAGGTCGTGGCCGATCGCCGCGGGCCATCGTCTCGAACGGGACGTTCTCGTCGTGGCCCGCCTCGGCCTTGGTCGCCGGGGTGAAGATCGGACGGTCGATCCGGTCGGATCTCGACCAGGCCGGCGGGACAGCCGTGCGCCGCAGACGGTGCCGGACTTCCGATATTCCTGCCAGCCGCTCCCCGAGAGGTAGCCCCGGACGACGCATTCGAAGGGGATCACCTCGCCTTTGCGGACGATCATCACCCGGCCTTCGAGCTGGCTCGCGGACCTCGGACGCGCAGGTCGAGGCCGGCGTCGTCGATGTCGGTCGAGATCAGGTGATTGGGGAAGACCGAGGCGGTCGAACCAGAACGCGCTGATGCCGGTCAGGACGCGCCCCTTGTCGGGGATGCCGGTGGGCAGGACCCAGTCAAACGCGCTGATCCGGTCGGTGGCGACCAGGAGCAGGCGGTCGCCCAGGTCGTAGACGTCGCGGACCTTGCCGCGCCGCACGGGCCGATCGAGGTTCGACTCCAGGAACGCCACGCCTCGATTGCCCATCGTCGGAAACTTTCGTCGTGTCTCCTCTCGTAGGGTGGGTCGAGCCTCGGGCGAGCCCCACCAGCCGAAACCGTGGTGGGGCTCGCCCGAGGCTCGACCCACCCTACGAGAGCTTGCCATGCCGGTTGAACATTGACTCTATCCCAACCAGACGTTGACCGACAAGGCCGATGGCCTAGAGCAGATCCTTGACCCTGTCCAGCTCGTCCTGGATCGCTCGGAGGGCGGTCTCGGCGCGGCCGGGCTCGACAAGGCAGGCGTCGAGGCTCCCGTAGTGGTCTTCGAGGCAGCTCACCAGCAGGGCCTTGATCTTCGGCTCGTCGGGTGTGGGACGAAGTGGGCTCTCGGCGTAGATCCGCTCCAGGTCGGACTCCTTGGCGGCGAACCACTCGCGGAGACGTTGCTCGGTCCACTCGCCCCGGCGGATCGCCTTGAGCGGCTCGTTGTGACGCTGGAGGTCGATGTCCCCCTCGACCAGGATCTGCTCGACCTCGCCGAGCAGGCGGACGACGTGATAGGCGAACTTGGTATCGTAACCGTGGGCCTCGACCAGCTCCAATCGCTTCCCCTTCGGCTCCTTGCTGGCCAGCTTGTGGAGCTGGGCGTAGGCGTACCCCTTGAACTTGGGCCAGGCCCCCTTGTGGAGGAAGACCCGGCGGTTTTCGCGCACCAGCGTGCCGACGCGGGTGGCGTGGAGGACGCAGGTCGCGGGGGTGAACAGGCTGTCGATGATGTTCGGGTTGTTCTCCATCGCGAGCTGGAAGAACTTGACGATCGAGAAGATCGTCAGGTCATAAGTCCGCCCGTGGCCGGCGAGTGCATCGCGGTCCTCGACGTGGTGCTCCTGGAACTGCTCGAACCGGGCGCGTGGGCGACCGAAGCCGAGGATTTCTCCCCGGAGGTGGGGAAACACATCGTCCTTGGGCGGGATGGCGAAGCCATAGACGTCCATGTCGCTGGTGTCGGACGACACGCCGTAGGCGACCGAGCCCATGATTGTCTCGTACTGGACGTTGGTCGGCAGCCAGCGAGGGGGCTTGACCAGTCCCCGGTCGGTCAAGCGTTGGAGAGTGCTCACGGCGGGCCTCCGATCGGACTTCGAGGCTTCGGGCTTCCCGGCAAGACGGACCCATCGGGAGGCCGATGGGTTCGTTTTGGGCCGGCTCGCCCGTGGTTTCGGGGCCGAGGTTGGGTTACGATCGGCCGATCTTGGCGGGTTCATCGACGATCGGGAAGGGGAATCGCATCGTGACGACATCGAAGCTTTCTCGACGCGACCTGATGGCGGCCTCGGCCGGTGTGGTCGGGACGGGGTTCCTGGCTAGGCCGACCGTCGGGGCCGGGCCGAAGGAGGAGACGGGCTCGATCACCTTCGGCATGAATACGAGCACTATCCAGGGGCAGAAGCTTACGATCGCTAAAGAAGTCGAGATCGTCGCGAAGGCCGGCTATCAGGGGATCGAGCCCTGGATCAGGGAACTGGACCAGCACGTCAAGGACGGCGGGACGCTCGCCGACCTCGGCAAGCAGATCAAGGACGCCGGGCTGACGGTGATCGACGCCATCGGCTTCTTCGAGTGGGCGGTCAACGACGACGCGAAGCGGAAGAAGGGGCTCGAAGAGGCCCGGCGGAACATGGAGATGGTCCGCGCCATCGGCGGGACCCGGCTCGCCGCGCCGCCGTTCGGGGCGACGAATCAGGCCGACCTCGACCTCCGCAAGACCGCCGAGCGCTATCGAGCCCTGCTTGAGATCGGCGACAGCTACGGCGTGACCCCGATCGTGGAGGTCTGGGGGTTCTCGAAGCCGATCAGCCGGCTGGGCGAGGCGGCGATGGTCGCGATCGAGTCGGGCCATCCCAAGGCGGCGATCCTGGCCGATGTCTACCATCTGCACAAGGGCGGGTCCGACTTCGGCGGCCTCCACCTGCTCGGTCCCGACGCGATCCCGGTCCTTCACATGAATGACTACCCCGACCTCCCTCGCGAGAAGCTCACCGACGCCGACCGCGTCTATCCCGGCGACGGCGTCGCCCCGCTCAAGGAGCTGTTCCGGACCATCCGGGTACTGGGTCTCCGCGTGAACCTCTCGCTGGAGCTGTTCAACCGCGAATACTGGAAGCTCGACGCCCTGACCGTCGCCCGGACCGGCCTGGAGAAGATGAAGGCCGTGGTCGGGGCCTGACAGCGATCCGGGAACGAGAATTGCTATCTCCATCCCCTGTTCGATCCCGGATCGATCGACCTTTCCAGAATCCAGGGGAACAGAGATGAAGATCGACTCGTTGGAGAAGCTATTCGTCGAGGAGTTGCGCGACCTCTATCGCGCCGAGAACCAGATCCTCAAGGCCCTGCCCAAGATGAGCAAGGCCGCGACCTCGCCCGAGCTGAAGGCCGGGTTCGACCATCACCTGGAGCAGACCAAGGGGCACGTCCAGCGGCTGGAGAAGATCTTCGAAACCCTGGGCAAGTCGCCCAAGGGCAAGACCTGCAAGGCGATGGAGGGCCTGGTCGAGGAGGGCTCCGAGTTGATGAAGGAGGATATCGAGCCCGCCGTCCTCGACGCCGGCCTGATCGCCGCCGCCCAGCGCGTCGAGCACTACGAGATGGCCGGCTACGGGACCGTCCGGACCTACGCCAAGCTCCTCAAGCAGACCGAGGCCGCCAAGCTCCTCCAGCAGACCCTCGAGGAGGAGGCAGCGACCGACGAGAAGCTCAACGCCCTGGCCGAGAGCTCGATCAACCTCCAGGCCGTTTGAATTCAATCCGGCGACATCGGGGGTGGACCGATCGCGGTCCCCTCCGCGTCGCTACGGTGCCCTCCCCGGCCCATCGAGCATGATCGTCGCGACCTCCTCGACGACTTCCGGCGCCAACGGGAACGACGAGACGAGGTAGCTCAACTGCTGCGCGGTCGGGCTGGAGACGCGCTTGAGCGTGTGGTTCATCCCCTCGACGATCCGGAGTCGAGAGCCGGGCGAGGCGTCGGCGAGCCGCTTCGCGTCCTTGACCGAGACCTGCAGGTCAGTCGTCCCTTGCAGGATCAGCACGGGGACCTTGAGCGAGGCGATTTCCCGGGCTGGGTCGTACTTGAAGTAAGAGATCAGGTACGGCTGGACGCTCGGGCGGAAGAGCGCGGCGAGTTCCTTCGGCGTGTCGGCCACGGTCCGGCCGGCGGCCAGCTCGTTCAGGATCGCGTCGGACTTCGCCATGAGGTCCGGCGGAAGGTTCCTGGAGAGCTGTTCGCGGATCAAGGCCGGAGCGTCGCGACCAGGCCCGGAAATCGAGACGAAGGCGTCGACCTTCGTCCGCTTGGCGGCGAGCATGCCAACGAGCGACCCTTCGCTGTGGCCGACCACGCCAACTTTCGAGAACCGCCGGTCGCGCCTGAGCTGCTCGACCCAGAGCGCGGCGTCATCGGACATCATCTCGAACCGGAGCTCCTTCTCGCTCGGGCCCGCGGCGCGGCTGGCGCCGATCCCCCGGCGGTCGTATCGAAGCGCGGCGACCCCTTTCGAAGCCAGGCCCCAGCCGAGCTGCTTGAGGTTGTCGGTCCGCAGCGAGGGCTGATTCCCATCCCGATCAGTCGGCCCCGACCCGGCGAGGATGACCACGACCGGATGAGGGCCGTCGCCGGGGGGGAGGTCGATCACGCCGTGCAGGACGCCCGACCCGGTCTCGAGCCGAACCGGAGTCAACGCGGGCTTCGGAGGAATGACGGGTCGTTGAACCTGGGCTGGTGCCCTGGTGGCCAGACCCAGTGAGATCGCCAGGGCGAGTCCCGGGAACGGTTTCATGGGATCGGCCGATCGTTTTCGGTCTTCGAAGAGGCTCCGAGCCGCCGGCGTTTTCTGCCTCCCTCTCCCTCCGGGAGAGGGCCGGGGTGAGGGTGGTCGCCGGGCGAGTGGCTCACGATCGAGCCTGCTTTCCGGCCCACTGGCGATGCAACACCCTCACCCCCGGCCCCTCTCCCGGAGGGAGAGGAGAGGAAGACGAGTCTGAAGTCCGTCGATCGAGGTGCAGGCACGACCTCAGGCGAACAGCTCGGGGATCGGCTTGCCGTAGCGGACGATGGCGATCGGCCGGCCGGTGCTGGTCTTGTATTCCTTCCGGCAGTCGATGCCGAGGGCATGGTAGAACGAGGCGGCGACGTCGTCGGGGGTGATCCCGTCGCCGGAGGCCGGCCCCTGGGCCTTCTCGTCGCTGGCGCCGATGACCTGGCCCCCCTTGAGGCCGCCGCCGCCCATCAGGACGCACATGGCGCAGGGGGAAGTGGTCGCGGCCCCCTCGGGGATTGATTTTCGGGGTCCGGCCGAACTCGCCGGTGACGAAGACGGCGGTCGTCCCGAGCAGCCCCTTGCGGTCGAGCACCGTGAACAGGCCGGCGACGGCCTGGTCGAGATCCGGCAGGAGCCGGGTCTTGAGCTTCTCGAAGTTCCCCTCGTGGGTGTCCCAGCCGCCGCTGGAGAGGCTGACGAACCGGACGCCCGACTCGACCAGACGCGAGGCCAGCAGGCAGCTCTGGCCGATCGCGCTCTCGCCGAAGAGCTTGGCGACCTCGGGCTTCTCCAGACTGACGTCGAACGCCTGCCGCGAGCGCGGCGAGCTGATGATGTCGTAGGCCCGCTGCGAGAAGCGGTCGAGCCCGTTGATCAGGTCGCTGTCCTTCTCGAACCCCCGGAAGGTCGTGTCGAGCTTCTTGAGCAGGTCCCGGCGCTTCTCGACCTCCTCGACGGTCAGGCCGTTCCGGAGGGTGATCCCCCGGACGGTGAACGGCTGGCCGGCCTTGGGGACGCTCGTGGTGCTGAACGGGGCGTACTCGACGCCGAGGTAGCCGGCCACCTGCTGGGTGTCGGGGATCGCCACGAACGGCGGGAGGTCGCGCGGGCCGCCCTTCTCCTTGGTCACCACCGCGCCGTAGCCGGGAAACGCCAGGGAGGGGATCGGCCGGTTGCCCGTGTTCATGTACTTCGTGCCGAACTCGTGAGCCGCCAGGCTGTGACTCACGCCTCGGAGGATCGTGTACTTATCCGCGCACTGGGCGAGCTTCGGCAGATGCTCGGAGATCTCGACGCCCGGGACGTTGGTGGCGATCGGCTTGAACTCGCCTCGGAATTCCTTGGGGGCGTCGGGCTTGAGGTCGAACGTGTCGATGTGCGACGGACCGCCGCCGAGATTGATGAAGATCGCCGAGGTCGCCTTGCCGCCGGCGACCTCGCCGGCCTCGGCCAGACGGAGGTATTGAGGCAGGGTCAGACCCGCCGCGCCCAGGACGCCGAGCCTGAGGAAGTCCCGACGCCGGACGCCGTCGCAGTAATCATTGATCGCCATGAGTCTCTCCACCTTCGAAAGGGATGGTCGGATCGGTCCGCCGGATCGGGTCAGTGGTTGGTGATGAATTCCTTGGTATTGAGCAGCGCCCAGAGCAGCTCCCGGAGCCCCTTGGCGTCGTCGGTCAAGCCGGCGAGGTGCTCGCGGGCGACCTGGGCCTCGGCGTCGGTCGGGGTCCGGCCGAGGGTCCGGAGATACGCCTCGCGGACGGTCGCCTCACGGTCGAGTGGAGCAGCCTTGGCGGGCCTCATCTCGGTCTTCCCGGCGTTCGCGAGCCGCGCGGCCTGTTTCGGCCGGGCGTTCGTTGCCAGTTCGATCGCATTCGCCTGGAGCTTCTTGACGGCTTGCTCGTCCTTCTTCAGCTCGGCGATCTTGAGTTCGAGCCGGAGGACCCGCAGGGGGTTACCGGCGGCGATGGCGGCCGTCAGCCGCTGTTCGAGCTGGGCGAGCGGGACCCCGTCCAACCCGGCGGTCAGGTTGGCGGACGTCATCGCCATCTCCATGCCGCCCCCCGCCCGGTTGCCGCTGCCGCCACCGAGGGAAGCTCCCGGCGCGGCGCCGGTCTTCTCGACGACCCAGCCGTCGGCCCGGTCGATCGCGGCGTAAAGCTCGTTGTCGTTCTGGAGGTAGATCGACTGGAGCAGGTTAGGCTCGTCGGAGCGGTTGCAGTCGCAGTTCGTCTCTCGGGTCGAGCTTCCGAAGACCTTGGCCGCGTAGTTGGCGACGGCCCGTCCCTTCCGCCTGGCCGTTGACCGACCCGATCGCCCGCGAATTGATCTCGGTCGCGGCCTTGGCCAGCACCGTCGAGTTGCCCGTGGCCAGGACCACGGCGTCGATCAGGACCTCGGCCGGGAGCCGGCGGACGACCGCCCGGCTGAAGTTCCGCTCGTCGAGCCGGTTGGTCTCGTTGACCTGCCAGCTCCGCTGGTAGGCCAGGCTCCCGGTGATCTCGCGATGCAGCCACTTCATGTCGAAATTGTGATCAACGAAGCCGTCGGCCAGGTATTCGAGCAGGGCGGCGTTGCTCGGCGGGTTGGCCAGGTTCATGTCGTCGGTCGGGTTGACGATCCCGACGCCGAAGTAGTTGGCCCAGACCCGGTTGACGAACGCTCGGGCGAAGTACGGGTTGTCCTTGCTCCGGAGCCACTCCATCAGGGGGCTGCGGGGGTCATCGATCCCGGCGATCGCGACCTCGTCGCCGCCGAGGACCTTGGCCGAGACGACTCGGGTCGCCCGGTCCTTGGCGGTCTGCTTGGCCTTCGCGACCTTGGCGGTCTGGCCGTTCCGGTTGACGAAGACTTCCTGCCAGGGGGTGACTTCACCGGCCGCGCGGAGCTGCTGGAGCTTGCGGTTCCTCTCGCCGCCGGTCAGCTTGGCCAGCCCGGTCTCCTCGTTGAGCTTGTTGAAGCTCGGCCGGGCGTCGGGGGCGACCCCGAAGCCGACGGCGTTGAAGAAGGCGCCGAAACGGTTGAAGTCGTCCTGGGTCCACTGGTCGAACGGGTGCTTGTGGCACTGGGCACATTCGAGTCGGACGCCGAGGAAGGCGTAGCTGAAGCCGATCACCCGCTCCTCGGGCTTCCGGAAGTTCTGCCTTGCCCAGAAGTAAGGCATCGTCTCGCGGTCGGCGAACTTCTCGGCGTTGCCAGGCTTGGCGTAGGACGACCTGCTCCTTGACGAAGTCGTCGTAGCTCTCGCCCTTGGCCCGGCTGGTGGCCAGGACCACGCCGGCGACGAGCCGGTCATACGGCATGTTCTCGGCCACCCGCTTGTAGATCCAGTCGTACCACTGGCGAGGGGCCTGGCGGCCGAGTTGCTGGGCCTGGAGGACCCTGGGGGCGTCGCCCGTGTAGTCGCAGAGCTTGGTCGTCCACCAGGCGGCGTAGCTCGGGCGGGCAAGCAGCTCGTCAACCTTCCGGGCCCGCTTGTCGGGCGAGGGGTCGGAGAGGAACGCCTCGATCTCGTCGGGCGTCGGCAAGGTGCCGGCCAGGTCGAGGCCGACCCTGCGGAGGAACTCGCTATCGGTGCAGACCGGCGAGGGATCGATTCCCAGCTTCTTGAGCTTGGCGACGACCAGCTCGTCAACCTTCGTCGGCGTCGGGACGTTCGGGTATTTCTCGCCGACCAGGGCGGAGACTGGCCGGAGCACCGGGATGGCCGCCACGCCGTTGTCGTAGAAAGCGACGACGTGCGTATCGCCCGGCCCGAGGGCGGTGACGACGCCGTCCTCGTTGATCTCGGCGATCGACTCGTCGTTGGTCCGGAACCGGGTCAGGCAGGTGACGTCCTCGGTGCCGCCGTCGGCCCAGTGGGCGACCACCTTGAGCGCGACCTTCTCGCCCGGCTGGCGGAAGACGATCTCAGCCGGCGTGACCTCCAGCCGCTCGAAGTTCGACGCCTTCTCGACCCCCTTGGCCCCCCCTTCGATCCAGCGGAGGATCAGACGGTACTGCCAGCTCCCCTCCTCGAACCGCTTGCCCCCCTTGTGGGGCATGGCCAGGGTCGGCTTGGCGAGGATCTTCGAGGCCTCGGGGTCGTCGACCGAGACGCGACCGGTATCCGCCCTTCATCAGGGTCTCGCGGTCGGCCTTGAAGTCGTAGCCGAAGAGCGAGAGCCGCAGCCCCCCTGCCCCTGGAACGAGCCGTGGCACGAGCGGGTGTTGCAGCCGACTCGACCCATCAGGGTGAGGACGTGGCGCTGGAAGTCGGGGACTTCCTTCGTCTCCTCATCGGCGAAGCGGAGGCGAGCGGGTCGGATCGGCTCATCGGCGAAGACGGCCGAGGCGGTCGACGCCAGGGCGACGGCGCCGATCAGGGCGAGGCGTCGGATCATCTGCGGTCCTCCCCGTTGGGGTTAGCGTTGGCGGTGGCGGGAGTCGTCGAAGGAGCGACCGCGGCCTTACCCTCGGCCGGTCGCTTTGATTTCGTCGGTTTCTTGGGCTGCAAGGCCCGGAGGCGGGATTCGATCAGGGCATCGCGGTGGGTCTCGATCCGTTCGATCGATTCGCGGGCCTTCTTGGCCGCGGCCTCGGCCTGTTCGAGTTCGAACCGATGGCGGCGGACGTCGGAGTCGAGCTTGGCTTCGATCGCCAGCCGGAGCTGGCTCCGAAGTTCCTCGGTGGGCGAGCCGGCCAGCTGCGCGGCCGTCAACTCGACCCGCGACTTGGACTTCCAGGCGTCGAGGGCAATCTCGTAACGCTTCGGGTTCTTCGACTTCAGCTCGGCCAGCGTCCGAGCGACCTGCGACAGTTCGAGCGAGCGCCTCGCGGTACTCCTTGGGGTCCATCGGCTTGAGCGCTTCGAGGACCCTGGCTAGCTCAGGGTGGTGCTCGCCGACGAAGGCCAGGACCTCGGCCTCATTGACCGGGCTGGCCTGGGCCGGGGTCTGGCCCACGTTCGACTTGCGGACGGCCACAACCGGGGCCTTGGGCGTCGACCGGGGGTCGCTCTTGCCCTGGCCGTCGCCGCCGAGGGCGACCGTCAGGCCGATCAGGCAAACCGAGAAAGTCGCCAGGACGATTCGCACGGGTCAATTCTCCTCTCGCGGGGTCTCGTCGCGACGGAGGAGCCGTGGCCGATAGCAACCACGAGGGCAAGGCTCGCTCGGCCGGGTCGTCCTCGGCCTCGATCCCCTCGGCCGTCTCGGCCGAGGGAGACTCGGCGAGACGGGCCACCCATTCGGCGTCGGACTCGACCCGGGAGGTTGCCCGGAGGCCTGACCATGCCTCGGCGACCTCGGCGGCGTCGGTCGAAGGCGCCCGGCTCAAACGGAGCCAGGGAACGACCGCCAGAGCCAGGCAGGCGGCCGAGGCCAGGGCGATGGCCCAGATCCGAAGCCTCCGGACGGTCTGCTTGACGGGGAGATCCCGGCCGATGACCGCGACCGCGCCGGCCATCTCGACCGCCGAGGCCACGGCCTCGCGAGCGTCCTGGTCCTCGTCGAGCCGGCGCTCGAAGGCCGACGACTCCTCGGGCGACAGCTCGCCGGAGATATAGAGGAATGCCGTCCAGGAAAGGTCGGATTCCGGTTCGAGGGTCATCGGCTCAGTCTCCGGGGCTCATGGTCCGCCTCAACTTCTCCAGGGCACGCCTCATCCGGGTCAGCACGGTCCCGAGCGGCAGATGGAACTCTCCAGCGATCTCGGCGAAGGTCTTGTCGTCGTAAATCCTGGCCAGTACGACTTTTCGTTGTTCCTCGGGCAACTCGCCGAGGGCCTTGCGGACGGCCTCGACGGTCTCGGAGCGGATCAAGGGGGCGTCGGGCGGAGCGTCGAGCCGTGGCCGGAGTCCCGCGAGCCGGCGGTGCCCCCGGTCACGGCTCGCCTGGCGGCGGCGGGCGGCGAGCGCCTCGTGGAACGCGACCCGGAAGAGCCAGCCCCGAGCGGTCTCGACCCGGACCTCGTGGCCGTGCTCGACTGCCTTGACGAACGTCGCTTGCAACACGTCGTCAGCCAGCTCGGGGTCGCGGACGACGCCCAGGACGAACCGACGAAGCTCGTCGGCGATCCCGGCGTAGATCGAGGCGACCGCGACCCGGCCCATCGGCAGGCACGGCTCCGTCGACCGGGACCGGACTCGTCAGCGTCTCGCCGTCGGTCATCGAGCGGCCTACCTCCCTCGCCCAGTTCGATGCGCGACCCCGTTCGATTATTTCAACCCAACCCATCGCCTGGAGAATCGCGTGGCCTTTCCGCCACGTCGCGATTTCCGGAGCAACTTGCTTCGCCCGGGGGATCGGGTATACTTTTGAGTTTGATCGTGTCCGGGCCGGCGGCTTCGCGTCGCCTCCCGGCTTTCGGGCCGTTGGCGGGGCCAGGGCCCTTCCCGGATCGCGGTCGTTTTCACGGAGGCTCTCCGACCATGCGCCGTCCCTTGCTTGGTCTGGTGGTGGTCCTGGGGTCTCGGCCGTCTCCTCGGAGGCCCGGGCCCAGGTGCCGTTCACGAACGTCAATGACCCGTTCTTCGCCTATTATTCGTTCTACCTGCCCCGCCAGCAGGCCCAGGCGCTCCAGCCCGGGCCCGAGGCGACGATCAACGCCTTCGCGGCGAACCGCCAGCAGTACGCGGCGACCAACCGCAACGGGATGTTCGACCCGTCCGCCGGGCTGGGAGGAGGGCTCGACTTCGGCGACGAGTTCGGCAGCAGCGGCGTCCGCCGCAGGGGCGGAGCCGCCGTCTCGGCGGCCAGCCGGCACGCGGGCAACCTGAATGGTCTCGGGCCGGCGGGCTATTACAACAAAGCGAACCAGTATTTCCCGCAACTCCGGACCGGCCGGGGCAAGAACGCCAACGTCGCCACCATCCGGAGCCGGGGCTTCTCGGGCGGCGGCCTGGGCGGCGGCATCGGAGTCGGCGGCGGCCTTCCCGGCCCCCGCTGAGCCAGATGCGGGCGCGTTACCTGGCCGGGCGACCTGGGTTTAATGGGGCGAGCGGTCGGGGCGGGCCGGATGGTCCACCCGGCCTTCGCTTCGTTTTTTTCTCCGGTCAATCGATCAGGGTGGCCGCCGTGAGACCCGGCGGCGACCCGGGAGAATCGCGGCTCATGCTGCCGGACCAGCAACGACTGTCGATCGACGAGCGGTCGAACCTGGTCGCCTACCTTGACGGCGAGCTCAACGAGGCCGAGGCCCGGTCGATCGCCACGAAGCTGACCCAGAGCATGACCGCCCGTCGGGAAGTCGAGGCGCTCCAGAAGACCTGGGAGCTGCTCGACCTACTTCCCCGAATCAAAGCCTCGGACGACTTCGCGTCACGGACCCTGAGCGTCGCGACCCGGCAGGTGGACAGCCCCACGGCGTCCCTCGCCGCCGAGATCGCGCGGAAGGCGGGCATTGGCCTTTCCTGGGCCCTCGCCTCGGCCCTCCTATTCGTCCTGGGTTACTTCCTGACGCTCCGGGTCTGGCCCAACACCACCGCCCGGCTTGCCCGGGACCTGCCGATCGCGGAATCGCTCGACGAGTACCGCGATGTCGAAGACGATCGAGTACCTGGAGCAGCTCGACATCGCCCCGGAATTCAATTAGCCGGCCCATCGAAGGCGTCCCGATGTCGATCTCAAGATCCTCGACCCTGATCGCGTCCCTCCTGCTCGCCCTGGTCGGCGCTGGCGGCCTCGCCGGCGGGCGGCCCGGATGAAGCTGAGAATTACCGGCGGCTCCAGGCCATGCCTCGCGAGCGCCGGGTCGCCCTGGCCGAGAATCTCGAACGGTTCGACAAGCTCCCGCCCGTCCGAACAGGCCGCGATCCGCAAGCTCGACGCTGAGATCGCCCGGAAGGACGCGGTCGAGCAGGCCCGCTACCGGGCCCTTCTCCGCCGGTATCATCTCTGGGTCAATGGCCTGACCGAGGAGCAGAGAACAGGCCCTCGACCAGGCCGAGAGCACCGAGGCGCGATTCAACCTGGCCCGGACGTTTCGCCTCAAGGACCTGGCGGCCGCCCCCTCCGGTCCGAGGATCTCCGGGATCAGAACGGGCGACTTCGGCCTGATCGGCCCCTACGAGGCGGCCAACCTGCTCAGGATCTGGGCCAAGCTCTCGCCGCCAAAGCAGGCCGAGATCGAGAAGCATCAGGAGCGGGGCCGGATCTTCGCCGATATCAGGGCCCAGCAGAAATCGACCGGCGTCCCGGTCCAGCATTTCCCCCTCGCCGACGAGAAATTCTACGACGCCCGGCTCGAAGCCGATGAGTCGTTCCGCAAGCTGCTCGGGCCATCGCCCCGGCGCACCGACTCCACCAAGAAGGCCGAGCCGGGCCAGCTCAAGGCCGAGTTCGCGCAGAAGAAACTGGAGCACCCCTTCGCCGAGTTCCTCTACTTCGAGGACCACAAGCCCAAGTCGGTCTCGCAGAAGAACCTCGAACGATTCTCGACCTCGTGCCCCTCGTGGTTCCACGCGATGCTCGACCCGCTCTCGGCCGACGACGCCCGGGCCTATCTGACCATCGTCTATCGCCTGATCTACCCGGAGCCCGGCGAGATGCCGGCCGAGGCCAAGACCGCCAAGCCCTCGACAAGCCCGGAGACCTCCGCGCCGAAGCCAGTGCCCAAGAAGTCGGGCTCGCCCGGCCCGTTCTGACCGAGGGGCCTTCGCGATGGGGGACGACCTCGACCGATCCTGGATGAGCCCGGGCCCTGGCCGAGGCCGAGCGGGGCCGGGGGCGGGTCGAGCCCAACCCGATGGTCGGGGCCGTCGTCGTCCGAGACGGCCGGGCGGTCGGGGTCGGCCACCACGAGCGGTTCGGCGGCCCTCACGCCGAGGTCTTCGCGCTGGCCAGGGCGGGCGTGCTGGCCGAGGGGGCGACGCTCTACGTCACCCTCGAACCCTGCTGCCACCACGGCAAGACCCCCCCCTGCACCGACGCGATCCTCGAGGCCGGGGTCGCCCGGGTGGTCGCCGCGATGCGCGACCCGTTCCCGAAGGTCGACGGCGGAGGGGCTTCGAGGCTGAGGGCGGCGGGTGTCGAGGTCGAGATCGGGGTTGATGGCCGACGAGGCCCGGCGGCTCAACGGGCCTTATCTGAAGCGGCTGGCCGATCGGGCTCCCCTACGTCACGGCCAAGTGGGCGATGACGCTCGACGGCAAGACCGCCGTGGCCTCGGGCGACAGCCGGTGGATCTCCGGGCCCCGGTCGAGGGCCCTGGTCCACGAAGTCCGGGGCCGGATGGACGCGATCGTCGCCGGGATCGGCACCGTCCTGGCCGACGACCCCCAGCTCACCGCCCGACCGCCCGGTCCCAGGGTCCCGATCCGGGTCGTCCTCGACGCTCGGCCCGGCTCCCGACCGACAGCCGGCTCGCCCGGACCGCCCGCGAGGTCCCCGTCCTGGTCGCCGTGACCGACCGGGCCCCAGCCGATCGTCGAACGGACGCTCGAAGCCCTCGGCTGCGAGGTCCTCTCGTTCCCCGGCGCGGGACCGGTGCCGGTCGTGCCGCTTCTGGAGGAACTGGGCCGTCGAGGGGTGACGAACCTGCTCGTCGAAGGGGGCGGGCACGGTCCTCGGCGCGTTCCTGGACGCCGGGCAGGTCGACGAGGTCGACGTCTTCCTCGCCCCGATCGTCGAAGGGGGCTCGCACGGCTTCTCCCCGGCCCGAGGGGCCGGCTGTCCCTCGATGGCCGAGGCGCTCCGGCTCGATCGCCACGAAATCAGCCTGGTCGAACGGCGACGTCCGGGTCCGAGGGACGATCCCGCGAGCCTGGCGGTGCTCGATCTCGCTTGACGATCCGCAAGGGTAATTGCTATAATGCATTGTGTTGGCAACGACGCTGACAGCCCACCCCGCCCTTTCCCCGGAGCAGCGAGCGTGAGAGACCCTCGCCGCGAGCCTTCGGGAGACAAGCCGGCCCCCAAGGCCGTGGTCGGCCGGGTCAGCCTCTACCTCCGCCAGCTCGAAGCCTTCCAGGCGCCAGGGGGCCTCGACGGTCTCCAGCAGCCAGCTCGGCGCCGCCCTGGCGATCAACGACGCCCAGGTCCGCAAGGACCTCGCGTTCTTCGGCCAGTTCGGCTACCCCGGGATCGGCTACCGGATCGAGGAGCTGAGCACCGCCCTCCGGCGGATCCTGGGGATCGACCGCGACTGGCCGCTGGCCCTGGTCGGGCTGGGCAACCTCGGCCGGGCCTTGCTCAAATACCGGGGGTTCCGCAACCGGGGGTTCCGGATCGTCGCCCTGTTCGACAACGACCCGCACAAGATCGGCCAGGACTTCGACGACATGATCGTCCGGCCCCTCGACGACCTGGCCGGCGCGATCCGGGACCAGAACATCAGCCTGGCGATCCTCTGCGTCCCGGCCGACGCCGCCCAGCGGGTGGCCGACCTGCTGGTCGCCCGGGGCATCCTGGGGATCTTTAACTTCGCCCCGATGCCCCTGATCGTCCCGCCCAGCGTGAGCGTCGTCGCCGTCGACCTGAGCGTCCAGCTCGAACACCTGGCCTACAAGACCCAGGCCGCCCAGGGCGGGATTTCCTTCGTCGGCTAGTCTTTTCCATGACGCCCATCGGCGTTAGAATGCCCGCAGACGCCGCACCCGTCATTACCCGGTGGTGAAACGGTATCACAACAGGTTTTGGTCCTGTTTTTCCAGGTTCGAATCCTGGCCGGGTAGCTCGATTGATTGATCCCCCTCCATTCACGCCAGCTTGACCCAGAGTCGCTCGAACGTCGACGAGAACGGACCGACCAGGTGTTGGTCGTCGACGACGATCAGGTTTTCCTCGTTGTCCCTCGACGCCCCTCGGGTCCAGTTGTAGCTGCCGGTGAGTAGCTTCGCGCCGTCGAAGATCGCGAATTTGTGGTGCATGTGGAACGGGCTTCGATCCACGCGGAGCGGGATGCCGGCCTGCTCGAAGCGGGGGACGTCGGAGCCAAGATCTTCGGCCTTGGCGTCGTCGGTGATGATCCGGATCGCGACCCCTCGCCGATGCGCGGCGATCAGGGCGTCGGCGAGCCGGTCGTCGGTGATCGTGAAGATGCAGACGTCGATGGTCTTCCTGGCCTGATCCGCCAGACGCAGGATCGCTCGGGGACATTCGTCGCCCGGGCTGAAATACGACTCCGCCAGGGAGTGCCGGGCGGCCGGCTCGCCGCCTTCGCGGAGGGCCTTGACGACGTCCTCCAGCCACTCGACGATCGGCGCGGTCGGCAGGGTTAGCCAGGGTCGCGCGGGCGATTTCGAAGGCCCGTTGAACGAGGACACGGCGGTCGGTGTCGGTCGGCAACGAGGCCGCGAAGCCGGCCAGGGCCTGGCGCTCCGAGCGGGAGAGCCGCCGGTCTTCGAGAGTCCGGGCGAGCTGGGAATCGATCTCTTCGGGGGTCATGGGTTGATCCAGGAGGGGCGGTGCGTGAGGCTCGAAAACGACCTTGCCCGGGTCGTCGAGAGACGTATGATGGGCGGACCTTCAGGGAAGGCCCGCCGGAGTGTCGCGGGCCGGTCGCAGAACCTTCGAGGAGTCAAGGATGACCAAGCTGATCGCAGCCCGCCGATTCTCGGTGTCCCTCGGGTCTCTCATCCTGATCGCGGCGCCGATGGCGTGCAACCCCGAGACCCCGGCCCGCCCGACAACCGAGCCCGCCGGCGGCGACGTGGTGGTCGCGGCCCCGCCGGCCGACACGCCGACGCCGTCGCCGACGCCAACATCCGCGAGTCCGGTCGAAGCGGCTCCGGCGATGGTCGCGACCCGGCCCCCGGCCGCCGACGTGAACGGGGCCGCGCGGGCGGTCAACCGTGACGTCCGCGAGACCGCCGGCGCCGTCGAGGCCGAAGCCGGCCAGGTCCGGGGCGAGGTCAAGCGAGCCGTCGGCGAGACCCGTCAGGGCGTCAAGGACACCGAAGGCCAGATCCGGGACGAGGCCAGGAAGACGGCCGGTCAGGTCAAAGACGACATGAAGAAGACCGTCGAAGGGGTCAAGGACGAGGCGAGGAAGTCGGCCGAGGAGGCCCTCGACAACCTGCTCGGCCAGCCCAAGCCGTAAGCCGGTCGCCTGGCCAGGTGAGACAATCAAAGGACGGCGGACCGCCTCTTCGAAAGGGGTGGCCCGCCTCAATTATTTCGAACCCGCGACTTTTCTTGAGGGAGTCGGCGCCTTCGCGGGATACTACCTCATCGATCAGACTCAGGACGAGAGGGCCAGGCGATGGGGATGAGGATTGGCGGCGGGGTCGCCCGACAGCTCCAGACGTTATTCGATTCCGGGGCGGTCGGCTCGATGGGCGACGGCGAGCTTCTGGGCCGGTTCCTCCGTCGCGACGCCTCGGCCGAACGGGCGTTCGCGGCGCTGGTCGACCGGCACGGCCGGATGGTCCTCCGCGTCTGCCGCGAGGTGCTCGGCGACCCCCACGAGGCGCAGGACGCGGCGCAGGCGACCTTCTTCATCCTCGCCCGCAGGGCGGGCACGATCCGCCAGCCCGAGGCCCTGCCGAGCTGGCTGCACGGGACGGCCCGGAGGGTCGCGTCGCGGGCCTTGCGCGAATCGATCCGCCGCCGGTGTCACGAACGACGGAGCGTCGAGACGGGTGTTGCAAGAGACCAAGGCGATCCGGAGCCTCCTCGAACCTGGCCCGAATTGCACGAGGAGCTTTCCCGGCTCCCGGACCGTTACCGAGAGCCGATCGTTCTTTGCGACCTGGCGGGGATGACCCACGAGCAGGCCGCGACCCGGCTGGGCTGCCCTCCTCGGACGCTGCAAACCCGGCTCTATCGGGGCCGAGAGCGGCTGAAAGACCGGCTGATCCGCCGAGGCCTGACCCCGGCCTCGGCCCTGGTCGGCGTCTCGTGGGCGACTGAGAGCCATGCCGCTACGCCCCTGGCCTGGGCCGCGCCCACGGCCAGCGCGGCGGTCCGATTGTCGAGCGGTCTGGGCTGGGCGGCGGTCGGGGAGGTCCCGGCCGGCGCGGTCCGGCTGGCGCGAGCCAACTTGAAGGAGATGGTCCTGATGAAGCTGAAATGGGTCGCCGCCGCCGGTCTGTTGATCGGGGCCGTTGTCGGCGTCGCGTGGTCGAAGATGCCGGCCCAGGGCGAGGGCTCGCCGCAAGTCTCGACCCAGAAACAATCTCCCGCTGCCGTCCCGACGCCGAAGCCGGCCCAGGCCCAATCCGGCAACTCCACCGCTCCGATCACGGTCTCGGGACGGGCGATCGATCCCGAGGGGAAGTCGATCGCCGGTGCGCGGGTCTTTCTCGCATCAAGGCGGGCCGACTACAGGCGGGTGGCAGAGACCCTGACGGATGCCCAGGGCCGCTACCAGTTCCGCGAAGTCGCGCTGCCCATCGAGCGGTCAACCACCGTGAGCGGACTCGACTCCGGCGCCTTCCAGGTCTTCGGCGAGGCCGACGGGTTCGGGTTCGCCTGGCGGCCCGTGAAGTGGGTCTTCCCCGAGCCCAGGCCGGCGAACATCACGTACCAGCCGGAGCGCATCGACCCGCCCGGCCGGTACGAACCGGGCGACAGGATCGAGCTCGACCTGCGGTTCTCGCCCGCCGCCCGGCTCGCCGGGACGATCGTTAACGCCTTCGACAAGCCGATCCCGGGCGTTCGCCTGGAGATCCGGGAGTGCGAGACTCTGGCCTTCCCCGACCCCAACGTCATCGGCGGCTGGAGGTTCGACACGCTTAACGAGCGGGATTCCGCGCCCGCCTCGATGAAGATCCGGGCAACGGACGCCCTCGGCCGGTTCGACTTCCAGGGGATGCCGGCCGATTGCCGGTTCCGGATCGACGTCGCCGCGAAGGGCTTCCCGGGCCAGACGTTCTACGCCGCGACGACCCTGGTCCCCCCGCCGATCCATGACGGGGCGCCCGTCCTCACCGGCGAGATCAAGGTGGCGCTGGCGACTCCGGTCAATGTCCCGATCAAGATGGAATACGGCGACACCCACCAGCCGGCCCCCAGGGTCGCCGTCCAGGCCGCCCGGGGATTCGTCAGCGAACTGGAGACGTCGGACGACCATGGACTCGCCACCTTGCGGCTCCCGGCGGGCGTCTATCGGATGGAAAACTGGCCGGCCAGAGGGACGCCCTACCTCGTGACCGAGGCCCAACTTACGGTAGGAGAGACGCCGCCGGACGTGCCGCCTGTCTACACCCTGAGACGTGCCGCCGAGCTCGAGGTCACCGTCGTGGACGAGCAGACCGGCGAGGGATTGCCCGACGTCAACCTCTGGCACGAGTCGGAGGACGGTCGTCGCCAGAAATTCGTCATGAAATCGTGGGAAGTGGCAACGCGGATCGCCTGGCGAGATTCTCCTCGCTCGGACGCCCAGGGCAGACTCCGGGCCTTCGTCGAGCCCGGCCGGCACCGGTTCGGGGTTGGTCTCGAAGCGTATCCCCGGGGCATGGAAGTTGTCGAGGCGAGGGGCCAGGAGGTCGAATGCCGGGCTGGCCAGACCGCGACGCTCCGGTTCACGATGCGGAAACGGCGGTGATTGCCGGGACTTCCAACATTTTCGGGGCGAAGCCCCCTTCTGGAGTGCGGGAGCTTGCTCCCGCTTTCGGTCGCGGAGCTTGCTCTGCACGTCCCGGCACGATCGGACGGCTCGGTCGCGGAGCTTGCTCCGCCGGGCAAAGCGGGAGTAAGCTCCCGCACTCCAAATAACCAATCGGCCAGCCTCACCCCCCTGTCTCACGCCGGCTGGGGCGTGATCCAGGCCGGGGCCTTGGCCTCGTGGGCGGCGATGGCCGGCTCGTCGAGGAGGGTCTCGGCGATCGCGTCGAGGCCGTTGAGGAGCCGGTGCCGCTGGGCTTCGGGGACCTCGATGGCGAAGGTCTTCTCGCCTGAGGCGGCGTGGAGTGTGAGCTTGAGCGCCTGGAGGTCGATGGTGACCTCGGCCCCTTTTTCCGAACGGCCGGCCTCGGCGATTGCCTCCCATTCGGCCTCGGGGAGTTCCAACGGGAGCAGGCCGTTGCCGTAGGCGTTCCCCTCGAAGATATCGGCGAACCCCTCCCCCTTGACCGGAGCGATCACGGCGCGGAATCCGGCCTGGGCGACGGCCCAGACGGCGTGCTCTCGGCTGGAACCGCAGCCGAAGTTCTTGCGGACGACCAGGACGGTCGCCCCCTTCGCCGACGGCTTGTTGAGCGGGAAATCGGGGTCTTCGGGGCCGTGCTGGTCGGGGTTGTCGGCCTCGGGCGAGCCACCGGCGACGTACGCGCTTATCGGCGAAGAGCAAGGGGCCGTAGCCGACCCGCTCGACCCGCTTGAGATAGCGGGCGGGGATGATCAGGTCGGTGTTGACGTCGGTCCAGTCGAGGACGGCGACCTTGCCCCGGTGTGTCTTGAACGGTTCCATCGGTCGGTCAGCTCCCCTGGGCCAGCATGTGTCGGACGTCCACGAAATGGCCGGCCACGGCGGCGGCGGCGGCCATCGCCGGGCTGACGAGGTGGGTCCGGCCGCCGGGCCCCTGTCGCCCCTCGAAGTTGCGGTTGCTCGTGCTGGCCGAGCGCTGCTTGGGCGTCAGCTTGTCGGGATTCATCGCCAGGCACATGCTGCACCCCGACTCCCGCCACTCGGCGCCGGCCTCGCGGAAGACGGCGTCGAGCCCCTCGGCCTCGGCCTGATGGCGGACCTGCTCCGAGCCCGGCACGATCAGCGCACGGACGCTCTCGGCAACCTTCCGGCCTCGCAAGACCTTCGCGGCCGTCCTCAGATCCTCGATCCGCCCGTTCGTGCACGAGCCGATGAAGACGACGTTGACGGGGATCTCGGTGATCGGCGTGCCGGGGGTCAGCCCCATGTAGTCAAGAGCCCGCCGAGCGTCCTCGGAGCTGGCGAAGGGAACCTTGTCGGGCTCGGGCACGCGGCCGGTGACGTCCACGGTCATCGCCGGGTTGGTGCCCCAGGTGACCTGCGGCGCGATCTTGTCGGCCTCGAGGACGACGTGGCGATCGAAGGCCGAGGGGTCGTCGGTCTTCAAGGTCCGCCAGTCGGCGACGGCGGCTTCGAGCGCCGCCCTTGCGGGGCGAACGGGCGGTTGCCCGAGGCGATGTACTGGATGGTCGTGTCGTCGGGGGCGATCAGGCCCGCGCGGGCTCCGGCCTCGATCGACATGTTGCAGATCGTCAGGCGGCCTTCCATCGACAGGGCCTCGATCGCCGGGCCGTAATACTCGACCACGGTTCCGGTTGCGCCCCCGGTGCCGATCTGACGGATGATCGCCAGGATGATGTCCTTGGGCTCCAGCCCCGGCGCGAGCTTGCCGCGGACCTCGATGCCGAACGAGGTCGGCCGCCGGCCTTGCCAGAGCGTCTGGGTCGCGAGGACGTGCTCGACCTCGGACGTGCCGATCCCGAACGCCAGCGCCCCGAAGGCACCATGCGTGCTGGTATGGCTATCGCCGCAGACGATCGTCGTGCCGGGAAGGGTCAGCCCCAGCTCGGGGCCGATGACGTGGACGATCCCCTGCCGGCCGCCGTGGACGTCGAAGAGGGTCAGGCCGAACTCCCGACAGTTATTCCGCAACGTCTCGACCTGCCGGCGCGACATCGGCTCGCGGATGTCGAGCTGGTTCTCGGTCGGGACGTTGTGGTTGACCGTCGCGATCGTCAGGTCGGGCCTGCGGACCTTCCGCCCGGCCAGCCGGAGGCCGTCGAAGGCTTGCGGGCTGGTGACCTCGTGGATCAGGTGCCGGTCGATATACAGCAGCGTCGCCTCGTCGGTGGCCTTGACGACGTGGCGATTCCAGACCTTCTGGAACAGGGTCTCGGGCATCACGTTTGCTCGCTTCTCTTCTGACCTCGCACGACGGACGCCGCCGATCTCCCGAGCGGCATCGGAAACTCGATTATGCACAGAAACCGGGCAATTTCTCAAGCAACGCACAGCCTCCCCTGCCGGTTCCGCCGGTTTTTCATCGACACGCCGGAAGATCGAGAGGTTCGCCAAACCTTCCCCAATGCCCCAAACCCTGCGGGATTCCGCGAGCGTCGCCCCGGATCGACCAGAGTGCGGACGACCGACGGACTCCGCATCGACGTATCGAGCCGGCTTGGCGCCGTCGCCGATCCTGGAATCGAATTTGCAAGCGAAACGGAAGAGCGGAGATCGGTTCCGGAAATTCTCGCACTGGCACAGGAATACGGGAAGTCATATTGAAACGCCTTCTGTCACGTTTTGAAAACCTTCGCGTCTCCTTTTAGCAACCTTGCGTCCACTTCTGAAACTTCCCCTTGAAACGGCCAGTGGAAAGAGTCACCATCACCCTGATTGCGATTGTACTGGTCGAGACGATGGAAGCGATTTTCAGCCAGTCGAATTCGGGCTAATTACCCTCAATCACGGCAACTAGCCGTCCCATTACTTCCCCCCCTCGTTGAAAATGCAGCCTACCTGATTTTCAGAAAAGGTGAGTTTATGCTTCAAATGATCCGCAACGCCGCTCTCATTGCCGCTCTGGGCCTGAGCTTCGCGGCCTCGCAGTCTCAGGCCGCGTTCAGCGCTAGCCTGGCGCTGGCCGGCATCAGTCCCTCGACCAACTCCGGGGGACTCAACGGGGCCACGACGTACACGGTCCCCAGCTTCATCACTACCTCGGTGGGCACGGGCAATTTCTCGAACGTCCCGGTCCTGACCAGCTTCACCGGCGGTTCGTTCAGCACGACTTCGGCGACCGGGTTCACCATCTCGAACGGGACCTACGGCACCTTCACCCAGACCGCCGCGCCAGTGCTGGAGTCCCAGACGATCGTCAATGGCAATGTCGTCGCCGAGGACTTCTACATCCTGGGCACCTACCTGGGCAACGGGATCACCCCGGCGACCCCGACCAGCCTGGACATCAGCTTCACCCAGAACGGCGGCCCGGGCAATTCCATCTCCGCCTCGGGCACGCTGGTCATCCCGCCGGCCGGGGCCAACGTCCCGGAACCCGCCTCGGTCGTGATGCTGGGCCTGGGCCTGGCGGGTTTCTGCGGCTACGGCCTCCGCCGTCGGATGGCCAGGTAAATGTCAATCGCCCGAAGCGGCGCCGGATCGACCTCCTGGCCGCCCCCTAGGTCTGATTGATTCGACGATGCAAGCGTACCAGAGCCTGGGCTTCGCCTTGAGCGAGGCCCAGTCCCTTTCCGCGTTGCTCCGAGGATTTCCCTGCGCAAGGCACCCAAGCCGGGCGATCGCGCGAGCAGGCGGATCGAGCCGCGGGGATTCCGGCTGATCTCGCGGCCTCGGTCGGATTCGCGATCGAGAACCCGGAAAATGGAGGGTTTCGCTCCTCGTGCGCCGGACCGTAAAGCTCGGGTCGGTCAGGCTCTGTTTCTTTTTGGCAACCTGACCATCCGCGATTCCGGTTTCTTCTTGCCTTGTCGAATTAACGACGCCATTATGTGTCAGGCTCCGAGCGGACAGCGGGACTTTCCGATCCCGATCCACATGTTGCCAGGAAGCGATGCTAGGTCCTCTCCGTGCGGGCCTGTACCACTTCTGGCCGGCGATCCAGCCTCTTTCGCGTGTTGGTTCGATGTCCATCGGTCCTGGCGAATTCCCGAACCGTTGGAACGTCGTTCGCGACAACTCGCCGTTCCTCGACCACCCCTTTCTCGCACGGTTTCCCTCCTCTTGTTCTTTCAGTAAAGGATGTGTCTATGACTCGGATGATTCGCTCGTTCGCTCTCGTCACGACCTTGGGACTGGCCCTCGCGGCCTCGCAGGCCCAGGCCGCCTTCAGCGGCAGCATGGCGTTGGCCGCCATCGGCCCCACGACCGCCACCGGGAATCTCGGCGACACGACCTACTCGGCCACGAGCTTCTTCACCACCTCGACCGGCACGGGCAATTTCTCGAACGTCCCGGGCTCGACCACGTTCACTGGTAGTTCGTTCACGATCGGCAGCTCCAGCGGGTTCGTCGTCTCCAACGGGACCTACGGCACCTTCACCCAAACCGCCGCGCCGGTCCTGGAATCGCAATCGATCGTCAATGGCCACGTCGTCTCCGAGGACTTCTACATCCTGGGCACCTACTCGGGCAACGGGATCACCGCGGGGACCCCGACCAGCTTCGACATCAGCTTCACCCAGAATGGCGGCCCGGGCAACTCCATCTCCGCCTCGGGCACCTTGGTGATCCCGCCCGCGCCGGTTATCGGCACTCCGGAACCCGCCTCGGTCGTGATGCTGGGCCTGGGCCTGGCGGGCTTCTGCGGCTACGGCCTCCGCCGCCGGATGGCGAAGTAAATCGATCGCCCGAGCCCCGCAATCCATTGCCGGGCCATCGGAATGATCCCGACAAGGGCCTGGTACTCGCTTGAGGCGAGTACCAGGCCCTCTTTCTTGTCAACAAATCTCGTAACAGCCTATCCAGGAAGGTGTCTTCGCTAGGAACAGCGATCAGTCCGGATGAGCAAGTGAAATCTTTCCGGTTCGCTTCTCAGGCAAGGGATGGCCATCGATCGGACGGCATCATCCCTCGAAGGACGACTGAATTCAGGCCTCGATGGCATGCTGGGCCATCTCGTCCGCGTGGTAGCTCGACCGGACAAACGGCGCGCTGGCCACTTCGAGGAATCCCATCGCGCGGGCCATCCGGCCCAGCTCGTCGAACTCCTCGGGGGGCAGGTAGCGGGCGACGGGCAGGTGCTTGGCCGAGGGTTGCAGGTACTGGCCGAGAGTCAAGAAGTCCACCCCGTTGGACCGCAAATCGGCCAGCGTGTCCAAAATCTCCCCGGTGGTCTCCCCCAGGCCGAGCATCAGGCCGCTCTTGGTCTTCACCCGGGGCGAAGATTGCTTGGCATGGGCCAGGACGGCCAGGCTGACGGCGTACTGGCTCTTGCGGCGGACGTATTGTTGTAACCTGGCCACGGTTTCGAGGTTATGGTTGAAGACCTCGGGCTCGCCGGCCAGAACGATGTCGATGGCGAAGGTGTTGCCGTCGAAGTCGGGCGTCAGGACCTCAATCGTGGCGCCCGTCCGCTCCCTCACGGCCAGGATGCAGCGGCGAAAGTGGTCGGCGCCGCCGTCGGGGAGGTCGTCGCGGGTGACGGAGGTGATGACGACGTGCTTCAGGCCGAGCCGGGCGCAGGCCTCGGCCAGACGGTCGGGCTCGTCGTCGGCCACGGCCTCGGGCTTGCCCCGCTTGACCGCGCAGAAGCCGCAGGGGCGGGTGCAGGTCTCGCCCAGGACCATGAACGTGGCCGTCCGTCGCGTCCAGCACTCCGAGCGGTTGGGGCACTTTCCGCTCTCGCAGATCGTCTCCAGGCCCAGCTCGGCGATCAGGTCTTGCGTGAAATAGGTGCCGCGTGAGGCCGGGATCGGCCGTTTGAGCCAGCTCGGCAGCCGCCGGCGCGGGGCGTCGGCGGCGACCTGGTCGGGGCTCAGGACGGTCAGCAATCCGGCGTCATCCGAGGCTCTGGGCGTAGGCATGCGTGCCGACCTTCCGACGGATCAGGGGATGATGCGTATAGAGGTGGTGCCGCTCCAGGCCGAAGACCTCCTCGACCCGGCGGATCACCGCCTCGCGGACCTTCGCCATCGGGGCGGGACGCTGGCGGCGCGACTCCATCGACGTCTGGCGGAGCGACGGACGCCCCGGCTCGTCGAGCGTCCCGAACGGCTCCAGGAACGTCGAGACGTTCAGCGTGAATCCATGATAGGCGATCCAGCGGTTCACGGCCACGCCGACCGACGCCACCCGGGCATTCCCGAGGAAGACGCCCGGCCGGTCCGGGTGGGTCGAGCCGACCAGGTCGAACTCCTCCAGGACACCGATCAGGACCCGGTGCAGGCCGTCCAGATAACCCCGAAGATCCAGCCCCGAGCGGGCCAGCGGCAGCGCGAGATAACCGGCCAGTTGTCCGGGCAGGTGCAGGATGCAACCCCCACCCCGGTTGACCCACCGGACGGAGAGCCCTCGACCGCGCAACTCCTCGTCGTCTAACAGGATATGCGCCCGGCTCCCCGACCGACCGACGCTGATCGTCGGCGGGTGCTCGCAGAGGATCAGCGACCCTCCGCCCTGCTCATCCTCGCCGAGGTCGTAGACCAGCCGGCGCTGGACCTGCTGGATGTCATCGAAGTCGACCAGGCCCAGAAGGTAGATCTCGAGCGGAGGGGCCTCGGAGGGTGGATTCATCGTGTCTGCCGACCCTCCCGAAGCTCGACCCGTCCGATCATGCGTTCCTCCCCCTGGCCTGCAATCTACTCTACAACCCTTGGGGACGGCCCGGCAAGTCGAGTGGGAAAGGTGGGCGGTGGCCACCTCGCTGGGCTACTCGATGATCTTCTGCCGCTCCAGGAGCCACAACACCGGTCGCTCGATCAGCAAGGGCGTCGGCAGGGGCTGCGGGGCGTCGTCGTGCTCCTGCGCGGCGTCGCCGAGGGCCGAGCAGGCGAAGAAGCGGTGGTCGGGAAAATGGATATTGATGTAGTCGAGGAAGCCGGTCGCACCCCACTTCCGGAGGGCCGACTGGACCTCCTCGTTGACCAGGGCGTCGGTCCGGGCGTCGGCCGGCTCGTCGGGCACGGAGGTCGCCAGCGTATGGAGCACGGTCCCCGGCTCCATCAGCTTGCCCCAGCGGTCGAGCTTGTTCAGGCAGATCGCCAGCGGGGTCTTGACCGGGGTCCTGCCGAAGAACGTGGCGAGCTTCCGCGCGTCGTTGAGGTAGTCGGCCGGCGGGACGCGAATCTCCTTCTCGGTCAGCCGGAGCCGGCGGTCGAGCGCCACCTCGCGAATTCGCAGGGGGTCGATCAGGAACAGGAGCCCCCGGGCCTGGCCGATATAGCGGGCCTCGCCCCGGAGCAGGTCGATGTTCATCTCCCAGTCTTCGCCCGCGGTGTCGAAGAACGAGAGCAAGGTCCCGGCGGTCTTGCCCGGCTTGCCTTTCTTGGCGGTCAGGCGATAGACCAGCGGCTGCAAGATCCGGCGGTTGGTCTCGATGCTGGGGGTGGCGAAGTGGCTCCGGCGGTAGGCCTCGCCGTTGTCGTCCTCGCCGACGCCGAACTGGCTCCCGCCGTAGGTCATCTCGTGGTATTCGCGCTCGTAGCGCTCGCGGATCTCGTCGGTGAGCGGGTCGAGCGTGAACCCCCGGCCCGGCCCGACGCGATGCTCCAGCTCATGGATCAGGACGGTCACATACGTCGTCTTGCCGACCGACTGCGGGCCGAAGATCGCGATGTGCCCGGCGTCCAGGGTGACGACCGAGTCGGGAAGCTGCGCGTGGCAACGCGGGCAGAGCCGGACGTCGGTCGGCTTCTTGCAGTTCGGGCACTTCAGCGCGTCGGGCAGGACCATCCAGTCGAGGTGTCGGCGAACCCCTCGGCGGACATCTTGGCGGGGGTCGACCCACCAGGGGCTCCGCAAGGTCGATCCGGTCATCTCGCCCGAGAACCTCGGCCCGTTCAGGGCGCGCGAGAGGATCGGGTCGTCGATCATCCGGCCGAAGTCGGTCTTGCAATAGTGGTCGTCGCACCGCAGGTGCATCTCGCACGCGGCGAACTTCTCGAAGCAGAACGGGCAGCGAATCCGTCGGAGCGGGTCGAGCCGGGTCAGCCAGTCCAGGGGCATCGAGCACCATCGAAGGCGAAGGGGTCAACGCGTCGGGAACGGGTGTCCCCTTGATCCCTCTATCGTCCCGCAACGCGGCCCGAGTTTCAATCCGGGGGCCGGCCGTTTCCTGCCTCCGGATGTCGTCGGGTCGCCCCCGCCGGTAAGATGGATGCGGATCGAGGACGAGGAGTGAACCTGGATGAAGGTGGACAACCCGAAGCGTGTGAAGATCGGGCCGGGCCCGACGTCGGGCCCCGTCCGCTGGGGGCTCGCCGGGCTCTTCGGGGCTGGCGTGGCCTCACTGTTCCTGCTGATCCCCGGCGGCCTGGGCTTGCCGCCGGACGCGACCCTGATCGTCGCCGTGAACCTCGGCGGGTGGTCGCTGGTCCTCTCGACGATCGCCTTCATCCTCGCCGACCGTCGCCGGGCTCGGGTCAACGTTCTGACCGGCGCCTTCATCGGGGCGGCGACGATGGCCCTGCTCCTGGCGGGCTGGGAAACGATCGGACAGACCGTCGCCAGCATCTTTTGCGGGTCGGTCCTCGGCGCGGTCGTCGCCGTGCCGCTCGGGTGGACGATCCGATCGGCCCGGTCTCGGCTCTCGTTGCGATCCGGTCGCCTGGCGACGCCGCACCTGGACGACCTACGCGATCCCTGGATCGACCCTTGAGATGATCGACGAATCGTCCTGGCACCGTGGCCAACCCTTGCGGCTCGAAGGGGTGATTGTCCGTCGAGGTCCGACCGAGATTCTCCGGGGGGTCGACCTGGCGTTCGAGCCGGCCCGACGGTACGTGCTGATCGGGGCATCGGGGGCCGGCAAGAGCACCTTGCTCCGGCTTCTGAACCGGCTCGACGACCCGGACTCGGGCCGGCTGATGATCGGAGAAACGGACCTGACGAGCCTTCCCGTGCGCGTCCTCCGCGCGGCCGTCGGGCTGGTCTTCCAGGCGCCTCGCCCTTTGCCCGGCTCGGTGTTCGATAATTTGAGCTATCCGCACGCGATCCGGGGCCGCGCCGTGCCCGACCGGGAAGAACTGGCCGGATGCCTCGACGAGGTCGGGCTCGATCCAGGCTGGCTCGATCGCGACGCCTCGGCGCTCTCGGGCGGCGAGCGACAGCGGCTGGCGATCGCGACGGCCCTGGGGATGAATCCAGAAATCCTCGCTCTCGACGAGCCGACCTCGGCGCTCGACCCCTCCTCGGCGAACCGGGTCGCCTCGGCCCTGGCCAGGCGGGCGGAAACCGGCCTCCGGACGATCGTCGTCACCCATAACCGCGAGCAGGCCGCGAGGCTGGGCGACTGGACCGTCCGGCTGGAGGCCGGTAAGGTGGTCGACCAGGGCTCGACGGCCGAGGTTCTGGCCCGCGCCGATGAATCGGTCTGGGCGGACAGTGAACGAGGATGACCGATGGCCGCGCGGGCTCGATTCTCGATCGGCGGGCTGATGGGGGTCGTCTTCCTCGTGGCGCTGGATCTCGCGATCGTGAGGGCGTTCTGGGATGGGGACGGCCCTGCGTTCGCTGTCACCGTGACCACATTGCCGATGATCAACCTCCTGCTCCTGGCCCTCCCGAGGCTGAGGCGAAGAGAGGCCCGGCCGTACTGGGTGGGGTTCGAGGTGGCCGGCTGGTCGGTCGTGCTCCTGGCCGTCTTCCTCGGCACGTTCCATCAATTGCTGTTCTTCCGGCCGATGTTCTGGGTCGATCGTCTCGAGCTTTTCGCAGCGGCGCCATCTTTTGAGATTCCCTTCATCGTCGCCATCGCGGTCGTACTCTACACCACCCCCGAGGCGCTGGCCGCCGCGATCGGAGGGTGGCTGGTGGCGAGGTATCGGGTCGTCATCGAGCGTCGGCCGGCGGCGACCCCGGAGGAGGATTGATGGCCGCCCCGGGTCGTCTCTCGATCGGCTTGCTGATGGCGGTCGTCTTCTTCGTGGCGGCCGACTTCGCGATCGTGCGGGCGTTGTGGGAATCGCCCACTCCCTGGATCGAGATCGCGGTAACGACGCTGCCGATGGTCAATCTGCTGCTCCTCGCCCTCCCCCGGCTGGCTCGGGGCAAAGCTCGACCGTTCTGGGCCGGGTTCGAGGCCGTCGGATGGCCGGTCGTGCTCGCGGTCGCATTCGTCGGATGGTGCGAATACAAACCGTTCTTCGAACCGATCAATTGGGTCAACAAGCACGACCCGTTTGCGAACGGCAGTACCTCGGAGATCGCCTGCCTCATCTCCTTCGCTGTCGTCTTCTACACGGCCCCCATGCTGCTCGCTGCCGCGATCGCCGGGCGGCTCTCGACGCGATACTGGGGCGTCGTCGAGCGTCGAGCGTCAACCGTCCCGGAGGAGTCCCGATGACGCACGGGCCGGGCTGGATCGGGCTGGCGTGGGCGAGCTTGCCGCTGGCGGCGTGCATGGGCCTGCTGGCGTGGCAGAGGCTGGGACAGGTCCGGTCGCTGGCGATCGCGACGGCCCGATTGGTCCTCCAGATGATGCTCCTGGCCGTGGTCCTGCAAAAGATCGTGGACGCCGACAGCCCGCCGCTGGTCGTGGCCGTGGCACTGGTCATGCTGGCGACGGCGGCGCACACCGTCGGCGCCCGGCAGACGCGGGGGAAGTGGCAGATCCGGCTCGAAGCCTTCGGGGCGATGTTGATCGGGGCGAGCCTGGTCATGGCGGTCTCGATCCGGCTCTCGCTCAAGGTCGAGCCCTGGTACGACGCCCGGACGGTCCTGCCGATGCTCGGGATGATCCTGGGAAACAGCGTGACCGCCGTGGCCCTGGCCGCCGAGCGGTTCGCCAGCGACTTGAAGGCCGACCGCGACCTCGTCGAGCTTCGGCTCTCGCTGGGCGCGACCGCTCGCCAGGCCGCCACGCCCGCCCTGCGGTCGAGTGTCTCGGCCGGGCTCTCGCCGATCATCAACAACATGATGATCGCCGGGATCGTCGCCATCCCCGGCATGACCACCGGCCAGCTCCTGGCCGGGGCCGACGTCGGCGAGGCGATCCGCTACCAGATCCTGCTCTACCTGGGAATCTCCACGACCGTCGTCCTCAGCGTCCTGATCCTGCTGGCGATCCGGCTCCGGAGGTACTTCACCCCGGCCCACCAGTTGCGTTGGGAGGCGCTCGCGGGGTGATCGCCGTAACCTCAATGTAGGGTAGGGCTTGCCCTGCCGAGCCCGATCTCGCGGCAGGGCAAGCCGGATTCTACTGGAACGGGTTGAATCCGGTCTGGCCTGTGCGCGGCGGTCGGGCGTTTCGCACAATAGTCTTGAATGAGTTTCTTGGAGACCCCGCATCCGATGCCCGAATCCGCCCCCTCTGACCCCGCGCTCGCCCTCGTCCACGAGGGGTGGGACCACCTGAAGCACCAGCGACCGCTGGCGGCCTGGGCCTCCTGGCGACGCGCCTTGCGGATCGAGCCCGAGCAGCCGGCGGCGACGCATGCGCTCCACGTCCTGGCCAACGCGGGGGACCTGCCCGAGGCCGCCCGCGTCGAATATCGGTTCCTCACGCCGACCGACGCCGACCGTCGAGGCCGCTGGGATGCCCGATTCCGAGGGCGCGATCTGGAGGAGCTGGCCGTCGCCTCCGAGGCCTTCGCGAGCCTGGCCGATGACGATCCCGCCGACTCCCGCGCCCGGTTCAACCAGGGGCTCTGCCTGGCCTGGCTCGGCCGGAACGCCGAGGCCGTCGCCGCGCTGGAGTCGGCGGTCGAGGCGCTGGCGAAGGCCGAGCCGGATGCCGCCGTCGAGGCCTGGACGCTGGCCGAGATCCTCCGCCAGGGGGGCGGGGCGGAGAGCCTGGCCGATGATCTGAACCATGTGACCCTCCTGACCTGGACCCCGGGCGACGACCCCGCCGGGTTCCTCGACGATCGCCCCGACGTCCGCCCGATCCCCAACCCGGTCGACCCCGTCACCGGCCAGCCCCAGCTTTCCGAGTCCAGGATTTACGAGTGGCTCGACCGGCCGTGGCCTGAAGGCGAGCCGGCCGACCCGTCTTCCTCCCCTCTCCCGGAGGGAGAGGGAGCCAGAAGCTCGCCGGAAACCTCCGACCTCCGCCGGGTTCGGGCCACGGTGATCCGCTTGCCCCGGTCGCTCCGGCTCTCGGGGACCGACCCCGTCTTGCTGGAAACCGCCGTCGCGGAGGTCGGCCGGATCGTCGGCGCCCGGGTCGCCTCGACTCGTCGCGAGGCCACCCCCCTGCCCCTCGCGTTCCTCGACGCCGCCGTCTGGGCGATCCGGATGCCGCCGGGTCTGGATGAGGAGTCACGAGGCCGGCTCAACCGCTCGGCCGTCGAGCGCTATTACGAGGACGTCTGGATCCTCCGCCCCCGGAAAGGGCTCGAAGGCATCAGTCCGGCCGAGGCGGGACGCCTGGCGGCCTCCGGCGAAGCGGCGATCGGATTGAAGCTCTCGGCCGTCGTCCGGCTCCGCGAGCAACTCGGCGAGCGGCCGACGACTGCCCTGCTCTATCAGGGCTACCCGTTCGACCGGCTCCGGCGCCGCCTCGGCCTCGCGCCGAGCGATCCCCAGGCGATCGACCCGCTCGACGCCGCCTCGATGAGCGGGCCGGAACTCGACAGGCTTGACCCGTCGACGCTCGACGACTACGCCCTGGCCGACGCCTACGAATCCGCCGCCGCCCTGGGCGAGGATCGCCGGACCGCCCGGTTCGCCCGGGTCCTGACCGAGCGTGACCCATCGAGCCTCGCCCGGCTCGACGTCCGGGCCCTCTTCGCCACGCTGGTCCGCCAGGAGCTGGCCGAGGACTCCGCTCCCGTCGCCCTCGGATGGATCGACCGGGCCCAGACCGTTAACCGATCCTTGACCGGCGGACGGGACTACCGAGCCTACGAAATCTGGAAGGCCGAGCTTTTCGTCAGGGTTGGCGAGCCCGAGAACGCCATCTCGGTCTACCGACACCTGATCCACAACCCGCCCGACCCCGCGCTGGCCCTCGATGCCGCCGAGACGCTGCATGATGCCGGCTTCGACGAGCAGGCCAGGATCATGGCAAGGGACGCCATGATCCTGGCGAGGACGGCCGGTGACCCGGGTCTGGCCGAGATGGCGGAGGCGTACCTCTCCGGCGAATGAAAATGGACCGTCGGGCCGAAAAACTCTGTTCAAACGCCCGCGCCGATCGTGAATGTAAACAGGTCGAGATCGAAACCCATGCGTCCACCGAGGTTGATCTTCACCACGCGACGGCTGATGATCGCCGTGGCGGTCCTGGGGCTGTTGTTCGGCGGAGTCAACTTGGGGTTGCGGAGCGTCCACTATCGAAGAGAAGCCCTGATTCACGAATTCCTCGAAGAGATCCTCGCGGTCCAGCAGCATCATTCCGGCCCCGACCCGGAACGATCGGCCTATCACGCCGCGTTGAAGCTCAAGTATCAGAGGGCCGCCGCCCGTCCCTGGCTCGCGGTCGAGCCCGACCCGCCCGATCCGATCTGGCACCGGAAACCCGACCAATGAAACCCTCGATCCCACGATTCACCACCCGACGGCTGATGATCGCCGTGGCGGTCGCGGCGCTGATGCTGGGTGGGTTCGTCTGGGGCCGGGTCCTCCTCGATCGCCGCGCCCGATACCTCTTCGAGGCGAACGGGCATGCGTATTTAGCCGAGCTGGCCGAACGGGCCACGGAGACCGATCCCCCCGCCGTGAAGGAGAAGTTCGACCCGGCCTACCGGGCGATGGCCGCCTATCATGCCTCGTGGGAGAGGAGGTATCGCTGGGCCGCCAACCACCCCTGGGTCGTCATCGAACCCGACCTCGAACCGCCGGTCGACCCGCGTGGCCACTTCCCGTTCATGAAGGATCACCCCTTTGGCTTTGAATGACCGATCGTCCCGTGATGACTCAAGAAATGGGTAAGCGATGTAGGGTGGGTCGAGCCTCGGGCGAGCCCCACCACGCATTTTTGGTGGGGCTCGCCCGAGGCTCGACCCATCCTACGAAACGCCCGAAATGGATAAACTGTCTCGGGATGCGCTCGTGCAAGACTCGACCCCGCCACACATAGTTCTCACGGCTCGACCCCGATTTTGGGTTCGTTTTTTCACACGACCGACCGAGGCCCTTCCCTTGAACGACGCCGACTTGCCGTTCCTCCGCTCACTGAAATGGACCTCCGACGGGCTGATCCCGGCCGATCGTCCAGGATTCCGAGACGGGCGAAGTTTTGATGATGGCGTGGATGGACGAGCCGGCCATCCGGCAGACGCTGGCCACGGGGCAGACGCATTTCTACTCGCGGTCGAGGAAGTCGGCCTGGCACAAGGGGGGGACCTCGGGGCACGTCCAGCACGTCGAGTCGATCGCCGTGGACTGCGACGCCGACGTCCTCCTGATCCGGGCCCGGCAGGTCGGCGGGGCCTGCCACGAGGGGTATCGGTCGTGCTTCTGGCGGCGGGTTGACGCCGAGGGGCGGCTCGAAGTCATCGCCGCGCCGGTCTTCGAGGCGGATCAGGTTTACGGGGCGAAGGGAACGTCGGGCTGACGCAACGCGCGGGCAACTGGGGTCGAAATCTGCTCGCAATCTCGGGTAGGATTCGAGATTCGTCCTTCGGTCGTGCCTGGAAGACTCGTGCGTTCGGGCCTTTTCTTCACCCCTGCCATATCAGGATCGGATCGATGAGCAACGTCCTCAACTTCAACGCCGGCCCGGCCGCCCTGCCCCACTCGGTCCTGGAAAAAGTCCAGGCCGAGCTGCTCGACTACCAGGGGCGCGGGATGTCGATCATGGAGATGAGCCACCGCTCCAAGGAGTACGAGGCGATCAACACCCGGGCCGAGGCCAACTTCAAGCGGCTGATCGGCGTTGGCGACGGCTACCGCGTCCTGTTCGTCCAGGGGGGCGCCTCGACCCAGTTCGCCACCGTCCCGATGAACTTCCTGCCCGCCGGCGGCGACCGCCGACTACCTCGTCACCGGCGAGCTGGGGCGAGAAGGCCATCGAGGAGGCCGACGCTCCTGGGCAAGCCCCACCTCGCGGCCTCGACCAAGGCCGACGACTACAAGCGGGTGCCCGACCCCGGCCGAGATCCACGCTCAGCGCCGACCCGGCTTATGTCCACCTGACCTCGAACGAGACGATCCAGGGCGTCCAGTTCCACGCCTTCCCCGACGTCGGCGACCGCCCGCTCGTCGCCGACATGAGCAGCGACATCCTCTCCCGGCCGATCGACGCCGAGCAAGTTCGCCCTGATCTACGCCGGGCGCCCAGAAGAACCTCGGGCCGTCGGGCGTGACGGTCGTCCTGCTCCGCGAGTCGTGGCTGGAGAAGGCGAACAAGGGCGTGCCGACGATGCTCCGGTACTCGACCCACGTCAAGAACAACTCGCTGTACAACACCCCGCCGATGTTCGGCGTCTACGTCCTCGACCTCGTCCTCCAGTGGATCGACGAGCCTCGGCGGCGTCGACGGCGATGGCCGAAGCGCAACGCCGCGCAAGGCCGACACCCTCTACGAGGCGATCGACGGCAGCGGCGGCTACTACAAGGGCCACGCCGAGCCCGGGTCGCGGTCGAAGATGAACGTCACCTTCCGCCTGCCGAGCGAGGAGCTGGAAAAGCAGTTCGTCGCCGAGGGCCAGAAGGCCGGGATGGTCGGCCTGGCCGGGCACCGCTCGGTCGGCGGCATCCGGGCCTCGATCTACAACGCGACGGGCCTCGAAGCCTGCCAGACTCTGGCGTCGTTCATGGGGGATTTCGCGAAGAAGAATGGGTGATTTCGCATGAGTGCCGGTCCGATGTCCTGCGTCCCTCTTCCTCCCCTCTCCCTCTGGGAGAGGGGCCGGGGGTGAGGGGCGTCGCATCACCACCAGCGGGCCGGCCAGGGGCCTGATTCGAGACTCACTCGCCCGGCGACCACCCTCACCCCGACCCTCTCCCAGGGGGAGAGGGAGGCAGAAGTTCCTTAGGCCGGGTCTTGAACCAGCCGACATCCCCTGTTCCCCGAACCGGCCTCCGCTCGTTAGACTGGTCGTTTCGGCTCGCGAGGCCCGTTCCGCCAGATCGTCCGTGAAGGGGTCGTAAGGAAGTCCGATGCGGAAGCCGCGCCTGATGACCCCGGGACCGTCCCCGGTCCCGGAAGACGTCCTGCTCGAACTCGCCCGGCCGGTGATCCATCACCGGTCGGCCGAGGCCAGCGCGGTGGTCGCCGAGGTCGTCGACGGCCTGAAATACGTCTTCCAGACGCAGAACGACGTCCTGATCCTGACCGCCTCGGGCACCGGCGCGATGGAAGCGGCGGTCGTCAACACGGTCCCCGCCGGCGGCGAAGGCGATCGTGCTCGACGCCGGCTGCTTCGCCGTCGCGCTGGGCGATGCTCTGCAAGACGTTCGGCATCGAGCCGTCTCGTCGACACCGAGTGGGGCCAGCCGGTCGACCCGGCCCAGGTCGCCAACGCCTTGAAGGACCACCCCGACGCCGTCGCCGTCTTCGGCACCCTCAGCGAGACCTCGACCGGCACCGGCCACCCGGTCGAGGCGATCGGCCAGATCGTGGCCGAGACCCCGGCGCTCTTCGTCGTCGACGGGATCTCGGGCGTCGGGGCGATGGAGTGCCGGACCGACGACTGGGGCATCGACCTCCTCTGCGTCGGCTCGCAGAAGGCCCTGATGCTGCCGCCGGGGCTGGCGTTCGTCGCTGTCAGCCCGAAGGCCTGGGCGAAGATCGACGCCTTCGACTCGCCCAGCTATTACTTCAACCTGAAGGCCGCCCGCAAGGCGATGAAGGAGTTCGATACGCCGTTCACCCCGGCCCACACGCTGATCGGCGCCTTGAGGACGGCCCTGAAGCGGATCAAGGCCGAGGGGATCGAGAACGTCTGGCAGCGGCACCGGCGGATGAGCGAGGCCTGCCAGGCGGGCATCCAGGCGCTCGGCCTGGAGCTCTTCAGCAGCCGGCCGGCCGAGGGGCTGACGGCCTTCCGCGTCCCCGAGGGCCTGAAGGACGCCGACATCCGCAACAAGCTCTTCGAGCGGTTCGGGATCACGACCGTCGGCGGCCAGGACAAGCTCAAGGGGCAAGATCATCCGGGTCGGCCACATGGGCTACATCGACGAGCTCGACGTCATCGCCGGCCTGGCGGCGCTGGAGATGGTCCTGAACGACCTGGGCTTCGACGTCGAGCCCGGCTCGGCCGTGACCGCCGCGCAGCAGGTCTTGATCGGCGCGGAGGACCGAGCCGGTCAGACGTCGTCGGGTCGAGCTCGAGCCTGCGGGCGATGTCTCACCCGGATAGCTGTTCGCCGAGTCGCTCTTACGTGAGGATTTGCATCGTGGCGCATCGCGTGCTGGTGACCGACAAGCTGGCCGAAGAGGGCCTGGACCTGCTCCGGGCGGAGCCCGGGCTGGAAGTGGTCGTCAACACCAAGCTCGCCGGCGACGTCCGCGCCCTGCGCGCGGCGCTGGCCGAGGCCGACGGGATCGTGATCCGCTCGGGCACGCAGCTGACCGCCGAGGTCCTCAAGCGACCAGCCGCGGCTCAAGGTGATCGTCCGCGCCGGCGTGGGGGTCGACAACATCGACGTGCCGACCGCGACCCGCCAGGGGATCGTCGTGATGAACACCCCGGGCGGCAACACCGTCTCGACCGCCGAGCACACGATGGCCCTGATGCTGGCCCTCTCGCGGAACGTCGCCCAGGCCAACGACAGCCTCAAGGCCGGCCGCTGGGACCGGAACAAGTTCACCGGCACGCAGCTCGAGGGCAAGACGCTGGGCATCGTCGGCCTGGGCCGCGTCGGCCTGGCGGTCGCCAAGCGGGCGCAGGGGTTCGACATGAAGGTGGTCGGCTTCGACCCGTTCCTCTCGCCCGAGCAGGCGCTGCCGAGCTGGGGATCGAGTCGGTCGCCAAGCTCGACGACCTCTGGGGCCGGTGCGACTACATCACGCTCCACACGCCGCTCTCGGCCGAGACCCGCAACCTCATCGGCGCCGCCGAGCTTCGCGAAGATGAAGCCCGGCGTCCGCATCGATCAACTGCGCCCGAGGCGGCCTGATCGACGAGGCCGGCGCTGATCGAGGCGCTGGACAGCGGGCAAGGTCGCCGGCGCGGCGGTCGACGTCTTCGAGCCCGAGCCGCCGCCGCGCCGACCTCCCGCTGATCGCCCATCCCGAAGGTGCTGGTCACGCCCCACCTGGCCGCCTCGACCGAGGAGGCCCAGATCTCCGTGGCCGTCGAGGCCGTCGCAGCTCCTGATCGACTTCTTCAGCACCGGGCAGGTCCGGTTCGCCGTCAACATGCCGACGCTGGACAAGGCCGAGCTCGACGAGATCTGCGGCTCTACCTCGACCTCGGCCGCCGGCTGGGGATGCTCCACGCCCAGATGGACCGGGGCACGGCCAAGCAGGCGACGCTCCGCTACCGGGGCGAGGTCGCGACGCAAGAACACCCGGCTGATCACCGCCAGCTTCGCCGCCGGCTGGATGGAGGCCGCGCTCGACGAGCAGGTCAACCTCGTCAACGCCGAGGTCCTGGCCAAGGAGCGCGGGATCGCGATCGTCGAGGAGAAGTCCGACCGACCCCGGCGACTTCGGCACGATGATCCAGACCGAGGTCACCACCGACGAGAAGACGTACGTCGCCGCCGGCACGCTCTTCGGCAAGCAGTTCGTCCGCCTGGTGCAGCTCGGCCCCTACCGGCTCGACGCCCACCTCGACGGCAACCTCCTGATCTTCACCCACCGCGACGTCCCCGGCCTGATCGGCTTCATCGGCACGACCTTCGGCCGCCACGGCGTGAACATCGCCCAGATGAACGTCGGCCGCGAGAAGCCCGGCGGCGAGGCCATCGGCGTCGTCAACCTCGACTCCGTCCCCTCGCACGAGGCCCTCGACGAGGTCCAGGCCCACCCCGACATCCTCAGCGTCAGCCTGATCAAGCTGCCCGAAGCCGGCGCCGTCCCGCCCTGGCTGGCCGGCTGAACGATTTCCGATTTCTAGCGGCCCCGGAGCGAAGCGACCCCGGGGCCGCAAAACCCGGCCTCCTGGACTCGTTCCCACGCTCATCACATTTTCAGGACCGCCAATCCAAACTCTTCCGGATGCCTGTTCCGTCATGGATCGAAGTGGGCGGTGGCACTGTCGCATTTTCCCTGTTGAGGGGCAGTTCCGGGTTGACATTCCTCGGCGCCGACGATCAGGGCTGGAATGACGTAAATCCTTATCCCAGAAGAAGCGACAGACACCGAAGCCTTGGGAGCCGAAGCGCGGAAACTGTCAACCTGCCCAGCCCCCCGATGCGACAGTGCTGGGTGAAGACCAAAGCCCGGAGGCTGAAAAATCCGGGCACTACTTTAAGTCGGCATACTTCATTTCGCCTTCGCGGCATGATGGGCGGTGCTGGCCGGGTGAGGGTTGCCGAGGTGGATCGGCTTGCTCAGGGTGGCGCTGTCCTTCCACAATTGCTCGATCCCCGCGGCGGCGTTCATTGGGGGCCTTGTGGGTGATCCCGAGATCCTGCTTGACGTGATTGTACTGGCTCGAAAACCAGTCTCCGATCGACCCGAAGGTCGACGGGGCGAGTCGCTCTTCGAGTGACGCGTCAATCGGACCTTCCGGGACGAACCGGCGACGCTTGGCCATGACTCGCGGACTCCTTCCGAAGGGCGAGGGGCTCCGCCCCGCAGGACGCCGATCCGAGGACCGGCCAGGATGACTGGGATCGATCCTCGTCATATCGGCCGATCAGGCCGATTGTATCAATCTTTCCGGCGTTTTTCCCGAGAATCTCTCGTTCAATCAACAGGAAGACTGACGCATTTCTGCGAATTCCCGCATGTCCCACATTTGCCGGTTCATCTCTCCAGCTTCAATCTCATGGCCAGATTACCCGAGCTTGCCATATTTCCTATCCGCTGGCTGGCTGGCTGGTCGAAATAGAGGTTGTGATCGTTTGGCCGGCCGCGTTTCGTCGACGCACTTCGATCCCACATCATGAACCGATCGGGCGATCTGGACTCGGGGCGGATTTCAGGGAGGATTTCGATGGGCCGACGACGAAAATTCGCGATCGATTGGCTCGAACGGCGCGACCTCCTCTCGATCACGCCGCTGATCAATTCCCCTGGGTGGATCCAGTCCGCCGCGGCCGGGACCGGGGCGGCCTCGCCGAGCGCAAACAGCCAGGTCACGTTCGACCCGACGACCGGGACCTACGTGAACCAGAACCTGGGCGGCAGCGGGGTCACCAACGACGTCACCCCGCCGAGGCCCAACGAGATCGTCCGGCGGAACTTCACCGCGAAGTTCTCAGGCAAGGTGATCGAGGAGCCGCCCCGGTTCCTCGACCAGGCCCACCAGTATCTACCTCCTCGCCCCGGGGACCTCGAGCGCCTTCCTGCACGGGACCGCCCAGCTCCGCGTATTACACGCCGACGAAGCACCCGGTCTCGTTCCCAGACCCGACCGACCCGAGCACCATCCTCACCGAGCAGCCGACGGCGACCACGGGCTCGCTCTCGATGTCCGACCGGAGCACCCAGAGCGGGACGGTGATCCTGGCGGACCTGACGGGCAGCCCGGCCGATGAAGACAGCCAGGGCCGGCCGACCCGGTTCAGCCTCTCGATCAACGGCGGCGGCGGATCGGGAGGGATCTACGCCAGCTCGACCGGCTCGGGGACGCTGACGATCGCCTACCAGGGCAACAGGGCGACCATCACCGTCCACGCCTCGATCTACCTCAACGGGGTCGGCAACCCGTACGACATCTACCAGGGGATTACCCTGTAAGCGGCGACCCGTTCGCGGGAACGGGACGGCACCTCCGCTGCACTCCGGAGCCAGTCCCCGTTCCGGGCCTGCCGGATGGCCTTCAAGGGTTCTCATCAGCCTGGCGAGCGACAGGATCTTGCCGGCGGCCTCGAACCCGAGGGCGGCGTCGCGGTCGCGGAGCCGGAAGGCGAGGATGCCGGCCTCGGGCCGGTTCTCGATCAGTTCCCCCTCGGCGCCGAGGTCGAGGCCGCATTCGGTCAGGTAGCGGAGGAAGGCGGGGTCCTGCTCGACGACGCGGACGACCCGGAACCGTGGCCCCCCGGCCGAGCTGCGCCAGGGGCGTGCCGACGGCTCGGTGAGCGAGCCGTCGGGCCGGGGGATCGGGTCGCCGTGGGGGTCGACCGCCGGGTGGCCGAGGAAGTCGTCGATCCGGTCGACCAGCCGCTCGGAGGCCGCGTGCTCCATGTGCTCGGCCTCCTCGTGGACCTCGTCCCAGGTCATCCGGAGGGTCTGGGCGAGGAACAATTCCAGGAGCCGGTGCCGCCGGAGCACCTTCAAGGCCAGGCTCCGACCCGAAGGGGTGAGCCTGGCCCCTTCGTACGGGGTATACGTGGCGAGGTTGGCCTCGGAGAGCGTCTTGAGCATCCCCGTGACCGTCCCCGGCGAGACGTTCAGGGCCTGCGCCAGCTCGCCCGTCGCGACCGCGTCGGCCTCGCCGCGGCGGCTGGCGATCAGGAAGATCGTCTTGAGGTAGTTCTCGACGGTCAGGCTCGGCACGTCGGCCCCTCGATGGGTTCGGATGGAGGATCGCTCCGCACGACCCCATCTTATCCCACCGAGGGCGAAGAATGTAGGGTAGGACTTGCCCTGCCGATCCTCATTCTCGACGAGGACACGTCCCTGGCGGAACGGCAGGGCAAGCCTACCCTACATTTCCTCATGCTCCGATTCCTCGGAGCCGGCCGACTCGTCGTCGAGCTCGGATCGTCGTCGAAGCTCGGGTCGTCGGCGATCGAGGGGGTCGAGGTCCGGTCGCCGACCCGGAGCCAGACGGCCTTCAGATAGGCCCCTTCGAGGGCTTCGAGGCCGACCGGGTGGTCGGGCGCGGCGCCGGTGACGGCGAGGACCTGCACCGACCGGCCGGCCTTGCGGGCGGCGGCGCGGAGCAGGATCACGAACTCCTCGACCGGCAGCAGGCCCGAGCACGAGCAGGTCAGCAGGACCCCGCCGGGCTCGACGCAGTTCAGCGCCAGGACGTTGAGGTCGAAGTACTTGCGCTTGCCGCTCGAGATGTCGAGCCGGCCGGGGATCAGCTTGGGCGGGTCGAGCACAACCACGCCGAAGGTCCTGCCGTTGACGGCCATCTGCCTCATGTAGCCGAAGGCGTCGGCGTGGACGAAGCTCGGCCGGACCTGGTTGGCGTTGGCGTTTTCCTTCGCAAGGGCAATCGCCTTCTCGTCGAGGTCGACGCATGTCACCTCGCTCGCCCCGCCCTTGACCAGCGCGTAGAGGCCGAAGCCGCCGGTGTAGCAGCAGACGTCCAGCACGCTCCGGCCGGGGGTGAATCGGGTCAGGGCCAGACGGTTCTCGCGCTGGTCGCAGAAGAAGCCGGTCTTGTGGCCGCCCTGCGAACTGGACGCGGAACCGGACGCCGTTCTCGACGATCGTCACCCGAGGGGGAAGCTTGGCCGTCGCCACGCGGCTTGCCGGGGAAGTCCTCGGCCAGGGCGATCCGCTCGTCGACGTGGACGCGGTAATGCTTCGTGCCCAGCCGCTCGGCCGCCCGGTCGAGGATCGGGCCGATTCGCTGGTAGATCCCCAGGCTGAAGATCTCGGCCGAGAGGACGTCGTCGAAGCGGTCGAGGATCAGGCCCGAGAGCCCGTCGGCCTCGGCGTGGACCACGCGGTAGGCGTCGGTCGATTCGTCGAGCTTGAGGAGGTCGCGGCGGAGGGCGATCGCCCGGTCGAGCCGGCCTTCCCAGAAGGCGGGGCCGGGGGTCTCGACGCCGGACGTGAGGATTCGCAAGTTGATCTGCGAGCGGGCGTTCCAGAGTCCGAAGCCGATCGGCAGGCCGTCGCGGTCGACCACGCGGACCATGTCGCCGTCGCGAGGCCGGACCGGGCCGACCGGGCCGATGACCATCTTCCGGTAGACGAACGGATGATGCCCGGCCGACCGGACGGAGACCGTCGGCAAGGACTCGGGTGGCATCGAGCGACCGCCGGGGGATCTCGGTGATGTCCAGGGTCGAGACCGGCCGTTCCGGCTCGGGGCGAGGGACCGGAGGCCGGGAAGACGGCCGGGGCCTTCGATGTGGTGGTTCAGGCCTCATCGTCGTCCATCTCGTCGTCTTCGAGGGCGTCGAGCTCGTTCCGGGAGAGGCGGCGGAGCCGGACCAGGAGGGCCGTCATGTAGCGCTGGAGGGCGAGCTGCCGGGTCATGACGGGCTCGGTGGCGGCCTCGACCGGGATCTCGGCGATCACCCGGTGGGCCTTGGCCAGCCCTTCCCAGCCCACCTTCATGAGCCGGACGGGGTCGACGTCGCCCGATTCGCGGGCGAGGCGGAGGAGTTGACGGACCTTCTTCAAGCCGGCTTGAGCCTGCTGGAGGTTACGGAGGGCGGTGCCTGGGCTCATCGCGGGCATGTCGGGTCGCTCAAAACTCTCTTGTGCGAGCCAGAAGTGGTTTTCTGGCCACTGAGTTTCTGTCTTGTCGAAGCTCAAAAGGCTATCATAATCGAAAGATCGTCCGTCGGTCCAACGTCACTGTCCGGAATGGAGCCGAACGATGAGCCAGCCCGACGAGGGCGATGTTGCCGTGGCCGAGCCGATCGTCACCACCCAGACCGCGCCCAAGGCCAAGACCGACGGCAAGACGAAGACCCGCCGCCAGCCCCCGTACCATGTCATCGTCCTCAACGACGAGGAGCATACCTTCGAGTACGTCATCGAGATGCTGGTGAAGATCTTCGGCCACTCGCTGACGATCGCCGAGACGCTGACGTGGCGGATCCACAACACCGGCCGGGCGATCGTCTTGACGACTCACAAGGAGCTGGCCGAGCTCAAGTGCGAGCAGGTCCTGTCCTACGGGCCGGACCCCCGGATGAGCATCTCCAAGGGCCCGCTCGGCTGTTACATCGAGCCGCGCCGACCGACTGAGGCTGACTCGGGGATCGTCACCGAGGTCACGTATCCCTTGACGTCCTCGAACGACTCGGTACCGATCTGCTTGAGGTCGTCCATCGAGAGCCCGAGGGCGTCGCCCCCGACCTTCAACGCGATGTAATCCTCAACCAGGCCCAGGACGGGGTTGGGGACGCCCAGGACGGTCGCCGAGGATTCCTCGGATGCGCGGAGCGCAGCGCGGCAACCCCGGCGGCGACGGCGGCGCCCATCGGCACGGCCCAGGGGTCATCGACCCCTTCGCGGTCCATCACCTGCTTGGCCACGTAGGCGCCCGCGACGGCCCGGGGGAGCATCGCCGGCAGCGAGGCCCGGCTCGGCACGCCCGGGACCTTGTCGACCACCATCTCCCCCATCGCCGCCAGCGCCCAGGTCTTGCGGTTGGGTCGGTCGTAAGCCGCTTCCATCAGGGCCATCCCGAAGGTGGACCGCAACCCCGAGACCACGGCCAGCCGCATGGCCCGTTCAAACGCCCGCTTCGAGTTTGTCATCGTGCTTCTCGCTTTCCGATCCGATCCGGTCGACCGATCGTCCCGGGAAAGCCCCGAGGCGACGCCTTGGCCCAGAATACCATGCAAGATCGGGGCCGACCTCAAGTCAGGCTCCCTCGATTCCAGGTCGGATCGAGCGGTGATGATCCTTGAACGGGCCGGAGCGGAGCGGACGAGGTGGGCGATGCACACTATTGTTTTGCGACCAAGAATCGATGGAAGATTGGAGCCGCATGTCTTTTGCAGCCCCGGGACTGCAGAAGACATGCGGCTTTGAACTCCCCCCAAACCGTCACGACTGCACCAAGAAACCTGTGGGTAATGCAAGGCGCCTCCGCGTGGGAATGCCGTCCTGGACGCGCTCGGCGTCCTCTTCCGCTCGGCGGGACCGGGTTTGAAGACGACGAGGAGCGTCGAAGAGGGCATTCCCAAGGAGGACCGGGGAACGAGGATCAGCGAGCGTCCCGCGGATCGGTCGACGATCCCCGCGCCTTGGCGATCTCGTCCCGTCCCGGTTACGATGGTCTCTCGCGAGGCCGGAGCAAAAAGGACGGGTGATGCGTCGATCGATCGTCTGGGGGATGGTCTGGCTCGGGCTGGCGGCCGGGCCGACGATGGAGCGGCTGGGGCGGCTGGAGGAGCCGGCGATCCTGGAGGCGTCGGGGATCGTCCGGAGCCGCAAGCATCCCGGGATCTTCTGGGTCCACAACGACTCGGGTAACCCTCCCGTCCTGTTCGCGGTCAAGCGCGATGGCCAGCTCATCCGGTCGTACCGGGTCGAGGTCCCCAACGTCGACTGGGAGGACATCGCGACCGACGACGAGGGGCATCTCTACCTCGGCGACATCGGCAACAACGACAACCGCCTGCCGATCCGGGCAATCCACCGGATCGACGAGCCCGACCCGGCCATGCCGATGGATGAGCCCTTGAAAGCGACCGCGTCGACGTATTACCGGTTCCCGGAAGGGATCCGGTTCGACGCCGAGGGGCTGTTCGTCGCCGAGGGGCGGGCCTTCGTCGTCACCAAGCGCCGCGACGGCGGCGAGGCCAAGGTCTTCGCGATCCGGTTCGACCCGCCCGGCTCATTGCTCCGCCCGACGTTACCGGAGCATGTCGCGACCTTGCCCGGATGCGTCGAGCCGGCCACCGGCGCGGACCTCTCGCCCGACGGCCGGCTCCTGGCCGTCGTCACGACCAAGACGGTCCATGTCTATGAGCCCGATCGGTCGGGCTGGGCGATCGTCTCGACCGTCCAGTACCACGCCCCCGACGTCGAGGCGATTTGCTGGGACGGCCCTGACCTGATCCTCGCGAGCGAGGACCGGTCGATCTACCGGATCGCCGAGGAGGTCTGGAAGAAGTCGAAGGGGGACGGTCGATGAAGCCCGCCGACGTGGTGGTGGTCGGCGGCGGCGTGATCGGGCTCTCGATCGCCTATTGCCTGGCCCGTGAGAGGGTCACGGTCACGGTCCTCGACAAGGGGGGGCTCGGCCAGGGGGCGTCGTGGGCCGGCGCGGGGATGATCCCGCCCCATACTCGAGCGGCTCAAGACCAATCCCACCATCGAGCTCCGCTCCTGGAGCGCCGTGCTTTATCCGGAGTGGTCCGAGCGGCTCCTGGCCGAGACCGGGATCGACAACGGCTACCGGCGGACCGGCGGGGTTGACGTCGCGTGGACCCAGGCCGAGGAGGACGAGCTGAAGACCTCGGCGGGCCGCTGGCGGGCCGAGAAGATCGTCTACGAGCGGATGAGCCCCGGCGACTTCGCCCGGGTCGAGCCGGCGCTCAACCCCGCGCTCCGCGTGGCGTACTTCCTGCCCGACCGGGCGCAGATCCGCAACCCGAGGCACCTCAAGGCGCTGGTCGAGGCGTGCGACGGGCGGTGCGTCGACCTCCGGCCGGGCTCGGAGGCGCTCGGGTTCGATTCGAGCGGCGGGCGAGTCTCGGCGGTTCGGACCGAGGCCGGGTCGATCCCCTGCGGGCAGGTGGTCGTTGCCGCCGGGGCCTGGTCGTCGGGCTTGCTGGCGGGGCTGGGCGTCCGGGTCGAGACGCCGCCGATCAAGGGTCAAATCGTGCTGCTCCGATCCGACCGGCCGCTGCTCCGGCGGATCGTCGAGCACGGCAAGAATTACCTGGTCCCCCGCGATGACGGCCGGGTCCTGGTCGGGGCGACCGAGGAAGAGGCTGGGTTCGACACGAGGACGACGCCCGAGGCGCTCCGCGACCTCCTCGACGTGGCCCGGAGCCTCTGCCCGAGCCTGGCCGGGGCCGAGGTCGAGCGCTCGTGGGCCGGGCTCCGACCCGGAAGCGTCGATTCGAAGCCGTATCTCGGCTTCGCCCCCGGCTACTCGAACGTGATCGTGGCGACCGGCCACAAGCGGGCCGGCTTGCAGCTCGCCCCCGCCAGCGCCGAGGTCATCGCCGACCTGGTCCTCGGGCGGCGAGCCCCGGGTTGACCTGACGGCGTACCGACTCGACCGCGAGCCGGGCGAGACGGCCGACCCGGCCTTCCGCTCCTGAACCGGCTGGCTCAGGATCGCTGATTCAAAAACTTCCGGATGCGTGCCCCGTCAAGGATTGAGGAGGGTGGCAGGGATCACGGTACTCCGGAACTCCTTTCCGCAAAACAAGATGTCGCCAGAGGACCGCAACCCCCGCCACCCCGGAGGCTGAGAAGCCGGGAAGTGATTGAGGCGGCGTTCCTGAACACGTATGGAGCGTGGTAACGAGTTAACGTTCGGCGTCTGGACGCGGGACGAAATGGGACGATCCCGGCAAAAAGTGTGCTGAGGGTCCCTCGCTCCGGGTGAATGTAAAGAGGACGACGTTGTCCCATTCATCCTATAGCCCGATCGGAGTCGAGATCGTCCGTTTCGGGCCGGTTTTGAGAGAGTGAGCGGTCGAAAAGCAGCTCGCGATCGGCCTGCACCGTCGCCTCGGCCGTCCTCCGCCCGGAGAACTCGGTCGCCCGCGCGGACCCTGGCCGAAAGCTCAAGTCGAGTTGAAGCCGAGGCGGATCGTCGGGTCTTCCCCGATCACGCCCCGACCTTCGCCAGGAGCTTGGCCACGCGGTCGAGCAGGTGCTTGCGGGCCGAAGTCGTCGCCGACCCACGCCGCGCGGTCCGCGACCGAGCCGACATGCTCGCGGAGCCTGGCCAGCTCGGCGAGCGAGGGTGGCCCGGATTCCAGTTGCCGCTCGGCGGTCTCGAGTTGCCGGGCCAGATCCTCGGCATCGACCGCCTCGGGCACGGCGGCCAGCGGGTGGGCGTCGGGCTCGTCGCGGTGCCGGTCGAGGACCCCATTGACCAGCGCGGCCAGGGGGTCGATCTGCTCGACCCGGTCCCAGACGTAGCGGAGGACCCAGAGGTCGGACGGGTTCGCGGCGTCCCGCCCGCTCAGGAGCGCCGAGGCCGCGAGGAGCTTGAGCATCTTGACTGCCCGGCGGTCGGAGATCGCCACGCCCAGGTCACGGATCTTGAAGACGACCTCGGCGTACGGCTCGGTGATCTTGGACAGGTCGACGTCATGAACCCGCCGGGACAGCGCCCGGAGGTCGGCCGCCGAGACCGAGGTGGTCGATCGGGCCGGAGCGTTCCAGGGCCCAGCCGGCCGAGAGCAGCCGGGGCATCGCCTCGCGTTTGAGGTGGTCGACGTGGCAGCGGAGCAGGAACCGGTCGAACAATGCCCCCAGCGCCTCGTCCTCGGCCAGGTGGTTCGAGGCCGAGAAGAGCGAGAGGAGCGGGAGCCTGTGGACCTCGGCCCCCCGGCGGAAGACCCGCTCGTTGAGGACCGTCAGAAGGTTATTGAGGATCGCGCTGTTGGCGTTGAAAAGCTCGTCGAGGAAGGCGAATTCGGCCTCGGGAAGCATTCCCGTGGTGACGGTCGCGACCGCCCCCTCGCGGAGCCTGGCCAGGTCGATCGGGCCGAAGATCTCGTTGGGCTCGGAGAAACGAGTCAGCAGATATTCGAAATAGCGCCCCTGCACGGCCGAGGCGAACTGGCGGATCAGCGCCGATTTCGCCGTGCCAGGCGGCCCATAGAGGAACAGATGCTCGCCCGCGACGACCGCCAGGGCGATCAGGTCGACCACCTCGTCGCGGCCGACGAACCGGCGTTTGAGGTCGTCGACGACGTCCGCGCGGAGCCTCTGGACCGTGTCGTCACCCAAGGATCACCCCCCCAGAGACGTCGGCCACGGCGGGCGGGCCGAGCAGGTCGGATCGCCCCTTGCCCAGGCCCTGGAAGACCAGCTCGACGTGCCCTTTGGCCGCCCCTCGGGGCATCCACGCCGGCTTCTCGTCGAGGGCGAGCCGCTCGGCGTAGAGCATCCAGAGCCCGGGATGGGCGCCGAGGTCGCCGACGTCCTTCGGCCCCTCCTCGATGTCGGACAGGACGCCCGAGAGCGGCCACGCCCGGAGGACATCGGCCAGGAAGCTCGCCAGCCCGTCGCCCGGAGCGATCGCCCGCGCCCGACGCTGGATCTGGGGCAGGAACCGGAACGTGAGGTCGGCCGAGAGGTGCTCGGACGCGGTCCGGGGCGGCCGAGGCATCGCCAGGCACCGCTCCATCATTTCCACCGTCTCCGATCGGTTGAGCAGAAACCAGCTCGCCAGCCGGACCAGCTCCGCCGCCGCGAGCGCGGCGGTCGGTTCGAACGGGATCGGCGGCCCGGCGACGTCGAGCCGGTGGACCTGAAAGGCCGCTTCGAGCCGGGCGACCGCCGAGGGCCGGTCGGCCTCCGACGGCATCGGCCGGCCCCTCAGCACGATCCGTCCTTCGTCCAACAGTCCCTGAAGAAAGTGGCCCAGCGTCGCCATGGTGCCCTGGAGTCCTGGCCTGTTCCTTGGAAATGTCTGAACGTCGATCATTTTAACCGGGAGAGCCCTCGGGAGACAGGGACCGGGCCCCGATCCAGAAAAGCCCCCAAGAAACGGTCTGTTCGGCCGTTGAGAGGGAGGGACGCCGGAAACCGGCCGCTGGACGCGAGGCCGGATCGGGCGTACCCTGGGCGATATCCGAAGGTCTTAAAGGATTGCAACTGGTCCTTCGGCCCCTCTCTCCTCTCCATCGAGATTCCCTGGAGACTTCCTCGTGAGACCTTACAGCGGCCGACTCGGACGACTCTGGGCGGTGGCCCTCGCGGCCTTCGGGACGTTGGCCAGTCTGGGCGCCGATGCCCCTTCGACCACGACCGCGAAACGGGCGGTCGCTCCGATCGCCCCGACCTTGCCGGGGCCGGTCGTCGCCTCGATGCAGGAGGGGCGAGTACGACGAGGCGGCCACGGCCTTCGATCGCCTGATCGCCGAGGCCAAGACGCCCTCCGACAGGTCGTACTACCGGTTCCTCCGAGGAATCGCCGAGCGACTGGGGGGGAAGGCCGAGGACGCCCGCCGGACCCTGACCGAGGCCCTGGAGGCCGAGCCGAAAGGCCCCTGGGCGGCGAAGATCCGGTTCGAGCTGGCCGCCGTCGAGCTGGCCGCCGGCCGCGCGCCGCAGGCCGAGGCGCTGGCCCGCGCCGAGGCCGAGACCCTGCTCGCCGCCGACCGCAAGGACCGGCTCGCCGAGGTCTATCACGCCTTCGCCCGCCGCCTGCTCGCGCCCGACGACCCCGTCTCCCAGCCCGACCCGAACGGGGCCTATGTCCTGCTGGTCAAGGCCCGCGAGCTGGCCAAGGGAGAGACGCTCCGGGCCTCGCTCCTCTTCGCGATGGGCCGGGCCGGCCAGAAGCCGGGGCGGTTGGAAGGCCGACGTCATCCGCAGGCGAACGCGATCCGCGACTTCCAGGCCTATCTGAAGGAATATCCCAAGGGGCGCCGACCGCTTCGCCGCCCGGTTCCACCTGGGCGAGGCCCAGCTCGCCGCCGGCCAGAACGTCGCCGCCCGGATGACCTGGACCGACCTTGCCCGTGACCTGGCATCGAGACCGCCAAGAGCCCATCGAAGGAACTGGCCGATCTTCGCGCCCGGTCGCTCTACCAGATCGCCAGGACCCACGGCATCCCCAACCCGCCCGACGACACCCAGCTCAACCTCGGCGTCGCCGCCCTCAAGCGGTTCCTGGCCGATGCCCCGCGCCATCCCAGGGCCGTCCGCGCGGCGTTCGAGATCGGCGACGTCGTACCTCAACCGGGGCCAGGGCGAGGCGGCCATCGAGGCGTTCCGGGCGTTCCTGAAGGGAGACCTGTTCAAGGCCGAGTCCGACGAGGCCAAACGCGACCTGGCCGACCTGTCGATGACCGCGACCTTCCAGATCGCCAGGACGCTCCAGGGGCAGGGAAAGTTCGACGAGGCGATCGCGGCCTATCAGGGATACCTGGCCAAGTTCCCCAACGGCCCGCAGTCGGCCGACGCGCAGCGGGCGATCCTCGACACCCAGCTTCAGATCGCCGCCGACGCCCTGGCCCGCGAGAAGTACGCCGAGGCCCGCGCCGCCTGGCAGACGTTCGTCGCCCAGAACCCGCTCGACGCCGCGGGTCCCGCAGGTCCTCTTCGAGGTCGGCGAGAGCTTCGAGACCGAGAAGAAGTACGACGAGGCGATCGCCGCGTGGGAGCCCTTGATCGGCAAGTTCCCCGGCTCCGAGCCCGCCGCGCACGCCCAGTTCGAGGTCGCCTCGATCTACGAGATCGAGAAGGGCGACCCCGCCGGCGCGATCGAGCGGTTCCGCAAGGTCGCCGCCGAGCCCTGGAAGTCGCAGGCCGCCCAGCGGGTCGCCGTGATGGAGTCGAAGGCGCCTCACCGTCGTCACCCCGCGGGCCTTCCGCTCGGGCGAGACGCGCGCAGCTCAAGATCACGACGCAGGAACCTCGAAAACCTCACCTTCACCGCCTACAAGCTGAACGCCGAGGCCTATTTCCGCAAGAAGCACGTCCTCGGCGGCGTCGAGTCGCTCGACGTCGGCCTGGTCGCCCCCGACGCCGAGTGGACCGTCCCGGTCAAGGGCTACGCGCAAGTACAAGCCGGTCGAGTCGACGTATGACCTCAAGGTCGCCGTGCCGGGCGTCTACGTCGTCAAGGTGACCGACGAGAAGACGCTGCAGGCGACGACGCTGGTCGTCGGCAGCGACCTCGACGCGATCGTCAAGGTCTCGCGCGACCAGGTGCTCGTCTTCGCCCAGGACATGAAGACCGGCCAGGGCCGCAAGGGCGCCCGCGTCCTGATCGCCGACGGCTCGGGCGTGATCCTCGAGAAGACGACCGGCGACGACGGCGTCCTGCTGACAGGCTGGGACAAGCCGCTCGCGGGCTCGGCCCGAACGCCCGCCGTGCCGACGCCTGCTCCAGTACCTCGTCCTCGACGGCGCCGACGCGGCGGGCTCGGGCCTCGGCGTGCCGGACAAGGTCGCGCAGGGGCTGACGCCCCGGGCCTACATCTACACCGACCGGCCGGCGTATCGGCCGGGCCAGGAGGTCGCGCTCCGGGGCGTCGTCCGCGAGGTCGAAGGACGGCCAGTACGCCAACCCGGCGGGCGAGTCGTACAAGCTCGAAGTCTACGACAGCCGCGGCCGGCTGCTCGCTCGCCAAGGCCGGCCACGCTCTCCGAGTTCGGCACGTTCCACGAGGCCATCCCGCTCGACTCGGGCGCGCCCGTCGGGTACGTACCGGGTCCGGCTCTTCAAGCCGGGCCAGGGGGACTTCGCCGGGCGGTTCGAGGTCCAGTCGTACAAGCTGGAGAAGATCGACCTCGACTTCGACCTGCCCAAGACCGTCTATTACCGAGGCGAGACGATCAAGGCCGACCTGGTCGCCAAGTATCAGTACGGCTCGCCGGTCGCGGGCCGGCCGATCGAGGTCGCCTTGCCCGACGGCCGGATCGTCCGGGGGACGACCGACGCGGCGGGCAAGTTCCACGTCGAGTTCCCGACCGACGGCTTCGCCGAGGAGCAGGCCCTCCGGCTCGCCGCGCAGCTGCCGGGCGACAACGTCGGGGCCGTCGCCGGCGTGATGCTCGCCGATCAAGGGGTTCCGGATCGACCTGAGCACGACTCGAACCGTCTACCTCGACGGCGAGACCTTCGCCCTCAGCGTCACCACGCTCGACGCCCAGGGCGAAGCCGACCGGCCGCGAGCTTCGCGTCGCGGTCCTCAAGCAGGTCAACCAGGGCGGGCGGATCACCGAGCGCGAGGTCTCGAAGCACGTCCTGACGACCGACAAGAAGACCGGCAAGGGGCGGCTCTCGCTCAAGGTCGAGGACGAGCAAGGCGGCGGCTACGTCGTCCGCGTCGCCGGGACCGACCGGTTCGGCAACCCGATCGTCGCCGACCGGGCGCTGGACGATCTCGGGCAAGGCGGACGAGACCCGGCTCCGGCTCCTGACCGACCGCCAGTCGTTCAAGGTCGGCGAGACGGCCACGGTCAACCTCCACAGCCGCTCGCAAGCCCGGCACGGCGCTGCTGGCCTGGGAGGCCGACCGGATCCTCAAGTATCAAGCTCGTGCCGATCAAGGAAGGCGACAACCCGGTGGCCTGGGCCGTCGACGGCCCGCAGTTCCCCAACTTCACGCTGACCGCCGCGCGGATGGCCGGCGAGCGGTTCGACCAGGCGCAGCCTCGACATCCGCGTCGAGCGCGACCTGCGCGTGACCATCAAGCCGCTCAAGCCCGCGGTCGGCGCCCGGCGAGGAGGTCGAGGTCGAGGTGACGACGGTCGACCAGCTCGGCCGGCCGGTCGCGGCCGAGGTCGCGCTGGCGCTGGTCGATCGGTCGCTCCTGCGGCTGTTCGACGACAAGCTGCCGCCGATCGGCCCGTATCTTCTACGACCAGACCCGCACCGGCGCCTTCTCGACCGAGGCGACCAACACCTTCCGCGACGAGCCGGCCACGACGCCCGTCTCCGAGGCGGTCGTCGAGGAGCAGGAGCGGCTCGTCGCCGAGCTGCGCAACGCCGCCAGCCGGGGCGAAGTCCTGAGAGAGGGCCGTGAACTGGCGAAGGACATGGCGAGACTTGAGGCGGGCCCGGCCCTGCCATCGGGTCGCCACGCCTCGGGCCTCGATGTCGCCGGCGAAGGCTGGGGCGGCGCCGAGCTGTCCATGCCCGCGCCCGCCGCCGCGCCGATGGGCGCCATGGGTGGCCGGATGGGCCGATTGAGTGACGGGGTCGAGCAGCGGAGCGAGGGCCTCAGCTTCGGCTTCGCGGCCAGGGGCGCCGGCGAGGCGGACGTCGACGCGTTCGACGCCGACAGAATGTTCGAGCGACATCGAATCCGACAAGAAGCGCGATGGCGAGGAGACCCGTGCTCCGCCGGACGGGCCTCGGCTGTCCGACTCGCGCGAAGCAGGCGAACATGCAGGCCTCAGGATCCCGGCGCTGCCCCGCGAGCAGTTCGTCGAGACCGCCTACTGGAACCCCGCCGTCGTCACCGGCAAGGACGGCAAGGCGACCGTCAAGTTCAAGGCGCCGATGGCCCTGTCGGAGTACCGGTTCTCGGCCCGGGGCGTCACCGGCGCCGACACGCTGGTCGGCCAGGCGACCGCCGACCTGACCGTCCGCAAGGACTTCTTCGTCGACCTCAAGGTCCCCGCCGCGCTGACCCAGGGCGACAAGCCCCGGTTCTCGGCCGAGGTCCATCACGTCGGCGTCAAGGGGAACGTCGAGTCTGAAGCTGGCGATCTACGTCGGGCGAGCAGGAGCAGGTCTACCCGAAGACGCTCGACCTCAAGGCCGACGGCGTCGAGGAGGTCCTCTTCGAGCCGTTCGAGGTCCCCGACGGCGAGATCGGTCCGCCTGACCCTGACGGCGAAGGCGGGCGAGGCGTCCGACGAGCTGGTCGTCGAGGTGCCGATCCGCCCGTGGGGCGTGCAGGCGTTCGCCTCGGCCTCGGGCACGTCGAGCGACGACGCGACGGTCTTCGTCGGCCTGCCGCCGGGCCGGGCGTACGAGAGCCCCGAGATGCGGGTCGACGTCTCGCCGACCCTCCGCCGGCTGCTGATCGAGCTGGCCCTGGGCCGCGACTTCAGCCCGCTGGCCCGCGAACGCCCTGCATCTGCTGGCCGATCCCGCCGAACACCATCGCCGACCGCGCCTCCGACCTGCTCGCGGCGACCTCGGCCCTGGCCTACCTCCGCGAGGCCCGGACGCCGGACGCGCCCGAGGCCGCCCGGCTGGCCGACCGGATCCAGGGGCTCGTGGCCGAGCTGGTCACCAACCAGAACGACGACGGCGGCTGGCCGTGGGTCGCCGCCGCGACGGGCCAGCCCCGGCCGAGGCCAGCGACCGGCTGACCTCGGCGCACGCGGCGTCTGCGCCCTCGCCTCGGCCGAGCCGCTCGGGCCTCCTGACCGACCCTCGAGCGGCTCGACAAGGCCGACGAATTACCTGACCCAGGAGTTCGCCACGGCGCCGGCAACGACTACGAGGCCCGCGCCGCGTGCTCCACGCCCTCGCAGCGCTCGGCAAGGCGAGCTTCGAGCAGGCCAACAGCCTCAACCGGGTCCGCCAGAGCCTGCCCGACGTGGCCCTGGCCTACCTCGCCCTGACGCTTCGCCAACCTCGACCGCGCGACCCTGGCGGGCGAGGTGCTCGACGTCCTCGGCCCGCGGGCGAAGACCGAGTCGGCCGGCGCCGGCGAGAAGCCCCGGAAGTACTGGGAAGGCAAGGACCAGGGGCCGTTCCACCGCGGGGCCGTCGAGACCACCGCGCTGGCGGCGCTCGCCTTCGCGCAGGCCCGGCCGCAGGCGCCCGAGCTCGACGGCGGCCGTGCGACTGGCTCCTGGCCCATCGCCAGGGCGACGGCTGGCAGCCCGCACAAGGCCAAGGGCGCCGGCCGCTCGCCGCGCTCGCCGCGTTCTACGGCAAGGCGGGCTCGGCCGAGGACCGCTATCGACCTGGTCGTCACCGTCAACGACGCCGAGGTCTACCGCGCCGACGTCGTCGGCTCGGCCGAAGGCAAGGCGGTGCTCGTCCCGCGCAAGGCGCTCAAGGTCGGCGACGCGAACCGCGTCCGGTTCCACATCGAGGGGCGCGGGACGTACGGCTACGCGGTGACGCATGACCGGCTTCGCCCGCGACTTCGGCCCCGAGCAGAAGCGGCGACGGCAAGCCGTCATCATCCAGCGCCGGGTCTACCTCCCGGCCGACCCCGAGCTCGACGGCAAGGCGCTGCCGACCGGGTTCGCGCGTCGCGATCAACCCGACGACCTTCGAAACAAGGTCACGCAGGTCGCGCCAGGGCGGCCGGGCCAAGGTCCGGATCGATGCCGACCGCGTCCAGCCCGCCGGCCAGCCCGCGTGGGAACGCGAGTTCCTGGTCGTCGAGGAGACCTGCCCGCCGGCACGACCCTGATCGAGGGCTCGGTCCAGACGCACGGCCAGCTCCTACACCTGGCCGACGGCGTGCTGACCTTCTACTTCGCCCCCGAGACCGTGCCCGGCGCGATCCGCTACGACGTCTCCGGCTACCTGCCCGGCCGCTACCGGGCCTTGCCCGCCGACGATCCGCGGCGCCTACGACCCGGGCCGCGCCACCTCGGCCCGGCCGGCGAGCTGCAGGTCCTCGCCCCCGGCGAGCCGACCGACCGACCCCTACAAGGCCACGCCCGACGAGCTTTACGCCCGCGGCAAGGCCCTCTTCGACGCCGGCCGGCTCGCCGAGGCCGCCGAGCCGCTCGAAGAGCTCTTCGCCGGCTACACCCTCCGCGACGACGTCGCCAAGGACGCCGCGCGGATGCTCCTGACGATCCACATCAAGGACTACCAGCCCCGCAAGGTCGTCCAGGACTTCGAGGTCCTCAAGGAGAAGGGCCCCGAGCTGGTCATCCCCTTCGACGAGGTCCAGGTCGTCGGCCGGGCGTACCGCGACATCGGCGAGTACGAGCGCGCCTATCTCGTCTTCCGGGCGATCGTCGAGGCCAGCTACCTCGAAGACGCCCAGGTCGGCGAGGCCCTCCGCCAGCGCGGCAAGACGCTCGACGCGACCGCCTACCTGCTCGACCTCTGGCGCGAGTACCCCAACACGGCGTCGATCGAGAGCGACTTCTTCGGCCTCTCGCAGGTCCTCGCCGGCGCCGCCGACGCAGGCCGATCACCGACCCGACCCTCCGCCGCGAGCTGGCCGAGGCCGGCGTCACCCGGTCCGAGCTGCTCCTCCAGTCGATCCGGCTGATCCAGATCGTTCCTCGCCCAGTCGCCCAAGAACCCGCTGGCCGACGAGGCGAGCCTCGCCCTGCTCGGCGACTTCCTGGAGCTGGAGGACTTCGAGTCGGTCGTCAAGCTCTCGCGCCGAGGTTCGCCAAGCTCTATCCCAAGAGCACGTTCCTCGACAGCTTCCAGTACAGCGAGGCCCTCGGCCAGTTCTCGCCTCGGCCACTACGACCGCGCCATCGAGGTCGCCGAGGCGATCGCCAAGGCCACGTACAAGGACGCCAACGGCGCTCGACCAGCCGAGCCCGAACAAGTGGCAGGCCCTCTACATCCTCGGCCAGATCTACGACGCCCGCCGCGAACCCGGCGAAGGCCGTCGAGCTACTACAAGCAGGTCGCCGACCGCTTCACCGACGCCGCCGGCGCGGTCAAGGCGCTGACCCGCAAGGAGCTGAAGCTGCCCGAGGTCTCGCGTCGTCCGGCCCCGCGTCGCCGAAGTCCGCGGTCCAGGGCGTCGGCATCGATCGGCCCGACGTCGACCCGAAGCCGGGTCCCGACGAAGTCGCGATCGACTACCGGAACATCGCCGAGGCCGACGTGAAGGTCTACCCGGTCGACCTGATGCGGCTCTACCTGACCCGGCGGAACCTCGACGCGATCGCCGGGATCGACCTGGCCGGGATCACGCCGACTAGTCGAGACGACGGTCAAGCTCGGCGACGGCGCAGACTTCGCCGAGAAGGTCAAGGCGCTCGACCTGCCCCTTGAACAAGGAGGGGGCCTACCTGGTGATGGCCCGGGGCGAGAACCTCTATGCCTCGGGGATCGTGCTGGTCACGCCGCTGGAGATGGAAGTGCTCGAAGAGCCCGAGGCGGGCCGGGTCCGCGTGACGGTCCGCGACGCCGCGGACCAAGGACCTGGTGCCCAAGGTCCAGGTCAAGGTGATCGGCACCGACAACCCGAGCTTCTTCACCGGGCGAGACCGACCTGCGGGGCGTCTTCGTCGCCGAGGGAGTCAGCGGCCAGGTCACGGCCGTCGCCCGCAAGGGGACCGGCCAGTACGCCTTCTATCGAGGCACGACCCGCGTCGGAGCACCGCCGGCGCCTCCGGCGCCGTCCTCGGCGGCCTCTCCCTCCGACAAGCCCGCCAACAGCCCGGCGGAATCGCAATCGCTCGACAACAACCTCAGGATGCTCAATGAGAGCAACCAGATGCGGCAGATCGACCGGCTCCAGAACCGCTACCAGGAGAAGGCCCAGGGGGTGAACCCGTTCTGATCCGGTGATGTCGATCGGTCGCGAGGGCGGACCTCTCGACCGATCCCGGTTCTTGATCGAGGAGTCGATTCCCATGATTTCCATCCGCGGGCCCTTATTCCTGGGCCTCCTGCTGTCAGCCGTGCTGGTCGCGATGGTCCTGAACCTCGCTCCGGCGAGGGCCACGCCGGGCGACGGGATCAGCCTGATGCAAACCATCTCCGAGTGGAAGTACCCCGGCTCGACCATGCTCGGGGGAGCCAGCATGAGCGACGGGGGCAACCCCGAGATGGCCGACCTGAAATGTCAGGCGGTCCTGACCACCCCCGACTCCGTCGAGGCCGTGGCCCGCTTCTACAACGACAAGACCCAGGAAGGCCATGCCCAGGCCGTCTCCACCCAGGACGACGCGAAGGGCCGCCCGGTCGATGTCCGGGTCATCTCCGTGCATCAGGCCGACATCTCGACCACGCTCGTCATCAGCCGGGGCGAAGGGGAGAAGGAGACGCACATCGCCTGGTCGCAGTATCGAAGGCTCTCGAAGTGACACCGACCCGGCCCCGAATGCCCAGGGTCATCCAAAGGTCGATGGGCGAGGGAAATCGGGACTGGCTCCGGACGTCTTCGGCCGGAGCCAGTCCCGATTTCCCGGCGAGAACAGAGTCAGGCACCTCCGCTGCGCTGCGGAGCCAGTCCCCGTTCTCGTCTCGCTCCAGACTCTTGAATGACCCCACCCGAACCTCCGAGCCCCTTGGCGAGTCCCCTACAATGGCTTCCGTGGCCGAGGGGGTCGGAACGAAACGGGCGAGGGGGTCTGACGCGAATGGCGGGATTCGAGCCGGAAGAAATGGACGTCGCCGAAGAGCCGATCCCGACCGAGACCAGGTCAAAGCCCGGCCGAGCCATGGTCACGACCGCGCTCTTGCTGGCGATGGCCGTGGTCGCCCTGGAGCAGACCGTCGTCTCGACGGCGATGCCGAGCATCATTGCCCAGCTCAAGGGGATGGACATCTATCCGTGGGTCTTCTCGGCGTATCTGCTCGCCTCGACGGTGACGACGCCGGTCTACGGCAAGCTCGCCGACCTCTGGGGCCGCAAGCGGGTGCTCCTTTTCGGCCTTGCGCCTGTTCGGCCTGGGCTCAGTGATGTCGGGCCGGGCGACGTCGATGCCCGAGTTGATCGCGATGCGGGTGATCCAGGGGCTGGGCGCGGGGGCGGTCGGGCCGATCGTCCTGACCTTGCTCGGCGACCTGTTCACGCTAGAAGAACGGGCGAAGGTCCAGGGCCTCTTCAGCGCGGTCTGGGGAGTCTCCAGCGTGGCCGGCCCCTGGCTGGGCGGGACTTTGACGGACAACCTTTCCTGGCGCTGGGTGTTCTACGTGACCGTGCCGTTCGCGGTGGTCGCGGCCTGGGTGCTGGTCCGACACGTGGATGAGGACGTCCGACGCGACAAGGTCCTGCCGATCGACTGGCGAGGGGCCTCGCTGCTGGCCCTCGGCTCGACCTCGCTCCTGCTGGCGATCCTGAGCGGGCCGAGGCTGGCTCCCTGGATGGGCTGGACCTTGCTGGCATCGTCGGTGGTGCTGCTCGGCTGGTTCGTCGCGGTCGAGCGCTCGGCAGCCGACCCAATCTTGCCGCCCGACCTGTTCGTCCAGCCGGCCATCGCGGCGGCGATCGCCGGCAGCTTCCTGATCGGGGCGCTTCTGTTCGGGATCGATACCTACGTCCCGCTCTATGTCCAGGGGGTGCTTGGCGGGAAGGCGACCGAGGCCGGCGAGGTGATCACGCCGCTGTTTTTCTCGTGGGCGATCAGCGTCGCCGTGGCGGCCAAGGTGGTGGTCCGGTTCGGGTTCCGCAGAACGGCGGTGGTCGGCATGGGGGTGATCGCGCTCGGGATGGCCGGGCTGGCGCTGGGCGCCGATCGGCCGGGCTCGGCGGTCGGGCTGTTCAAGGTCTCGCTGGTCATCACCGGCCTGGGGTTCGGCCCGGCGTCGCTGAGCTGCATCCTCGGCGTCCAGAACGCGGTCGACTGGAACCGCCGTGGCGCGGCGACGGGCGCGGTGACGTTCTCTCGGGTCCTGGGCGGGGCACTGGGCGTCGGAATTCTCGGGGCGACGCTCGCCTTCGAGTTCGCCCGCCGGCTCGCGTCGTCGGGGGCGACCAGCCTCGACATCGTCGCGGCGCTCCGGCCCGAGACGCACGCCCTGCTCACGCCGGAGCACCTCCGACTGGTCCAGGACGCACTGGGCCGGACCCTCCGCGACGTCTTCCTCCAGATGTTCGCCCTGGCCGTTGTCGCGATCTTCTGCGCCACAAGGCTCGCCCCCGGCCGGGCCGTCTCGCGGGTCGAGCCGGGGACGTCGGCCGAGGATAACCTGGCCCTGGCGACGATGGAACCCTGAGGCCCGGTCTCGACCCCTTCACCGAGCGGAGGCCGGTTATGGGAATCGAACAGGACGTCCGCCTGCGGCTCGGCGCAGCGGGCCTTGTGGACTCATGTCACGCCAGAGATGCGGAGCGTGTCCGTAGACATCATCCCCGAGCGGCGAATGATCCGGGTCCGGTTCTTCTTCGACGGCGAGCCGAGCGATTCGATCCGCGACACGGCCTCATGCGCGGCGACGGAGATCCTCGCCGACTACCCGAGGGGGTGGTCCCTCGACGAAGAATACCTCAACTGTCCCGCACCAGGGCTGATGGAGCACCACCGGCTTCTGGTCTACCATCGCTGCGAGGACGAATGGGTCGGTCCGGATCGATGAATCGAACAAACCTTCCGGGGTTGACGCGACGGCTCCGGCGCGGAATCATCCGGATCTTCGTCTTTTCTTCCCCCGGGGACTCGCCGGATCATGGCGTACTGGCTGTTCAAGTCGGAGCCGGATTGCTTCTCGTTCGCCGACCTCCAGGCTGCGCCCGACCAGACGACGGGATGGGACGGCGTCCGCAACTTCCAGGCCCGCAACTTCCTCCGAGATGAGATGAAGGTCGGTGACGGAGTCCTCTATTACCACTCCGGCGCCGAACCCGCCCGCCATCGCCGGGATCGCCGAGATCGTCGAGGCCGGCCATCCCGACCCGACCGCCTTCGACCCCTCGGCCGACCATTACGACCCAAAAAGCAAGCCCGAGGCACCGACGTGGTATCAGGTCTCGATCCGGGCCGTTCGCCCGATCGAGCCGCCGCTGCCCTTGCCTGGGCTCCGCGAGGTCCCCGCGCTGACCGGGATGGAACTGCTCCGCAAGGGGAGCCGACTCTCGATCCAGCCCGTCTCGGCCGAGGAATGGGCGGCCATCCTTGCCCTGGCGGGGATCTCCCCCATCCCGAACACGGAGAACGCATCGCCATGCCCCACATCGAGCACGCCGCGATCTTCGCGCCGGACCCGTCGAGCCTGAAAGACTTCTACATTCGTGCCTTCGGGCTTCGCGTCGTCCTCGACAACGGCCAGGGGACGCCGCCCGGCTACTTCCTGGCCGACGACCACGGGACCGCGCTGGAGATCATCGGCCGACCAACGGGCATGGACGGGGTGAACCAGCGGTATGTCTGCCACGTCGCCTTCGTCGTCGAGGACGTCGCGGCGAGCCAGGCCGAACTGGAGGGGATGGGCCTGACGTTCGAGGTCGAGACGGCCGTCGACAACGACGCCATGACGACGGCTTTCTGCAACGATCCGGCGGGAAACCGGATTCAGATCGTCAGGCGGAAGAAGCCGCTAGGAGCCTGAAACCCGTGCCGTCGGGCCTCCGTCCCTGATCTTCCAGAAAGCACCGCATTCTCGGAGCGGGGACGGAGAAAAGTGCGAAGGTCTTGATATGTACGCTAGATGACAGATCGGCGGAACGGGTTTGCCCATCTTGTAGGATTGGCGTCGTCGGTTGATTTTCCGCGCGAGAATGGTGCCAACGCGCTCGTTGACGAGAATCCGTTTGCCCGGCCCTGAGTAATGACGCGCCGCCGTCACCGGGACCCGGCCCGCGGTTGTACTTTTTTGGAAACATGGGCTAGGGGTCCCTTGCGTCTGAATCATTGAATGTGTCATTGTGACTCCCGATCCTGGAGCCAGCAGTCTCCTCCCGCCCTGGGTCCTCATGCAGTGATGAGGTGATCGGTATTTCGTCGGATCTTGATCCGCCGATCTGGCGATCGCCCGTGCCTCGGTTCCCCCGATCGGGTCGATTCTTTCGGAACGATCGGCGCGACGATTGCTAGGGCCTTACGAGACCTGCCGCTCTCTGGATTTTCACGAGGCACGATTCTTTGAAGGAGTAAAGTCCATGACGACAATGAAGATGCGCGCCTGGTTCCTGATCGGAGCCGTCCTTGGGCTGACGTTGGCCGCGTCACCCGCGATGGCGGCGTTCGGCAACCCGCTCACGCCTGGCGGCGCGGCCACCCCCACCACGGGTTTCGCGTTCCCGACGGGCGAGTCCCTCGTGGCCTCGGGCACCTTCAATCTCAATCAGCCGGGCAATCCCAACGTCACGGCCAGGGTGATCCAGGACGTCTACAGGGAGACCGGCGGCACGTACGACTTCTTCTATCAGGTGATCAACACCGGCAGTACCACCCTGGCGACCGCGGCGTTCTCGAACTTCGGCCTCCCGCCGGCGTTCAACGCTTCCGTGGGTTACATCTCGTCGACGGTGCCCCCGCCGGCAGGCATGACCCAGGGGACGTTCGCCCCGATCAACGCCTCCGAACCGACCGGCGGCGGGACGGTCACCTTCAGCTATGACGCGTCCAGCAGCACCACCGGTCTCCCCATCGGCGCCACCTCGAACGTGATGTTCGTCTCGACGAACGCCACGAACTATGACCAGCTCGGCATCGCCACGGTCAACGGGGATGTCGTCAACAACAACAACCCGGGCGGCAACAGCTACGTCGGGATCTTCGAGCCGACCGCCGGCGTCACCTCGGTCCCCGAGCCGTCGTCGCTCGTCCTCTGCGGCCTGGCCGGCCTGCTCGGCCTGGGCGCCCGTCGGTTCCAACGGGGCCGGTGAAATCGACCGGCTCGATCTCTCTCGGGATCGATCGAGCCGCCCGATTCTCTCCCCCCGTCATCTTCGAAGTCAATCATCCCGGCCGGAGACGCGATCGCGTCCCCGGCCGATCTCATTTTGGCTCGGATCAGGCCGAGGTCGGCTTCGACGGCATCAGGACCCGCTCGACCCAGGTGGTGTCGACCTTGCTCTCGATGAAGTCGCGGGTCCGGAAGATCCGCCGGTGGAGCGGGATCGTGGTCTGAATCCCCTCGATGACCAGTTCGTCCAGCGCCCTGCGCATCCGGGCCATCGCCTCGTCTCGGGTCGGGGCGTGGACGATCAGCTTGCCGACCAGCGAGTCGTAATTCGGCGGCACGCTGTAGCCGACCTGCGCGTGCGAGTCCCAGCGGACGCCGGGCCCGCCGGGAATCCGCAGGCGCGGTGATCCGGCCGGGCGAGGGGCGGAAGTCGTTGTCGGGGTCCTCGGAGTTGATCCGGCACTCGAACGAATGGCCGACCGTGGCGATGTCCGCCTGGGTGAACGGAAGCTTCTCGCCCGCCGCGATCCGGATCTGCTGCTTGACCAGGTCGATCCCGGTGACCATCTCGGTGACCGGATGCTCGACCTGAATCCGGGCGTTGACCTCGATGAAGTAGAAGTTGTTGTCGGAGTCGACGAGGAACTCGCAGGTCCCGGCGTTGACGTAGCCGCACGCCTTCGCGAGCCGGACGGCAGCCTCGCCGAGCCGGGTGCGGACCTCCAGCGGGAGCGTCGGCGCGGGGGCCTCCTCGACCAGCTTCTGATGCCGCCGCTGGAGCGAGCAATCGCGGTCCCAGCAGTGGACGACGTTCCCATGCGAGTCGGCCAGGATCTGGACCTCGACATGGCGAGGGCGGTCGATGAACTTCTCGAGGTAGACGCTCGAATTCTTGAACGCGGCCTCGGCCTCGTTCCGGGCCGCTCGGAGCGAGGGGACCAGCGTCGATTCCTCGCGACAGACCCGCATCCCCTTGCCGCCGCCGCCGGCCGCCGCCTTGATCAGCACGGGGAAGCCCATCGACTTGGCGAGTCGGAGCGCCTCGGCGTCGTCGCTGACGGGGCCATCGGAGCCAGGGACGCACGGGACATTGGCGGCCTGGGCGACGGCCTTGGCCTCGGTCTTCAGGCCCATCCGGCGGATCGCGTCGTGGGGCGGGCCGATGAACTCGAAGTTACAGCTCCGGCAGATCTCGGCGAAGTTCGGGTTCTCGCTCAGGAAGCCGTAGCCCGGGTGGATCGCCTGGACGTCGGCCACTTCCGCCGCGGCGATCAGGCGGGGGATGTTGAGGTAGCTGTCGGAGCTGACCGCCTTGCCGATGCAGATCGCCCGGTCGGCGAGCGCCAGGTAGGGGGCGTCGCGGTCCGCCTGCGAGTAGACCGCGACGACCTCGATCCCCAGCTCCTTGCACGCGCGGATGACCCGCAACGCGATCTCGCCTCGGTTGGCCACCAGGATGCGCTGAAACATCGACAATATCCAGGAGGACTGAGGACTCGGCGTTTTCGTAGGGCAGGGCTTGCCCTGCCGCGTCACGGATCACGGCAGGGCAAGCCCTACCCTACGGTACAGGATCTCGGCCGATGCCAGCTTTTACGGATTGACGCGGAACAGGGGCTGGCCGAACTCGACCGACTGGCCGCTCTTGACCAGGACCTCGGCGATCGTGCCGGAGACGCCCGCGGGGATGTCGGTGAAGACCTTCATGGCCTCGATGATGCAGACGGTCATGTCGGGCCGGACGGCCGAGCCAATGTTGACGAACGGCGCGGCGTCGGGCGAGCTGGAGGAGTAGAAGGTGCCGACCATCGGGCTCTCGATGACGATTCCCGACGGCGCGGCGGGCTGGGCCGGGGCCGAGGGCGCGGGATGGCTGGGCCGGGGCCGGCAGGGGCTGCGGGGCGTAAGTCGCCGGGGCCTGCTGGTAGACGACCGGAGTGTCGGGCCCCCGGCGGCGGAGCCGGATCTGGGTGGAACCTTCGATGAAGTCGATCGCCGTCAGGTCATAACGTTTCATCAAGCGGACGAGATGGCGGATCGCCCGGACGTCCAGGGCCTCGGGCGTCTCGTCGTTCTTCTCCGGCTCCGGCATGCCTGCTCGCCTTTCGAACGGTCGTCGGGAGGACTGGGGTCGGGCCTTCGCCCAGGGCGAATCGGGCCGTTCCAAAGTACCATCAAGGGGTCGTTTAAAGAATCCAGCATGGTCGATCAGACGAGGGTCGATGAGCGATCGTGGGGTTGGAATCCTCGTCCATTGGCCATCGTCTCATCGACCATCCGGGAGCCAATCCGGGTGGAGGCTGGCCGTCGTCACCGGAGCAGGGTCGCTTCGAGCGCCTTGGGAACGCGGGTCAGGACCTCGGGACCATCGGGCGTGATCAGCACGTCATCCTCGATACGGATACCGCCCCAGTCGGGCAGGTAGATCCCCGGCTCGATCGTCACGACCATGCCCGCCTTCAGTGTCGCCTCGTTCGCCCGGCGGAAGAAGGGGTTCTCGTGGATCTCCAGCCCGAATCCGTGACCCAGGCCGTGCGTGAAGAAGCGGCCGAAGCCCGCTTCCTCGATGACGGCTCGGGCCGAGGCGTCGACCTCCTCCGCTTTCACCCCGGGCCGGAGCGCGGCGATCCCCCGCTCCTGGGCCGCCAGGACGATCCGGTACACCTTTTCGAACTTCGGAGTGACCTTACCGGTGACCAACACCCTCGTCAAGTCACTTTTGTAAGGCCCGGCCGACGCCCCCCAGTCGATCAGGACGAAGTCGGCGTCTCTCGATCTTCATCTCGGCGGTCGGCCGGGCGTGCGGGAGGGCGGCCCGGGGACCGACCGCGACGATCGGCGAGAACGCGGCGGCCGAGGCCCCGCACCGGCGGAGATAGCCCTCCAGCGCGTCGGCCGCGTCCTTCTCCGAATCCCCCTCGTCCAGGCTCGCCCGGAGCATCGCGAAGGCCCGCTCGGCCTGGCCGATCGGCCGCCCGGATCGCCTCGACCTCGGACCGGTCCTTCACCGCCCGGAGGGCCTCGACCTGCCCCCCCGAGGCGAGCCACTCGACGGTCTTCGCCTTGTCCTTGAGCGTCTCGAAGTTCGCCACGCTCAGGGCCGACGCCTCGAAACCGACCCGGCGTGCCCCGAACTTGTCGACAACCTCGCCGACTGCCTCGAACAGCGGCTGCCCGACCGGCCGGATGTGGACCTCCTGGCCGGGGCATTCCTGCTGGAGCTGGGTCGTGAACCGGCCGTCGGAGACCAGCAAGGACCGATCCTGGCTCACCAGGAGGACCGACGCCTCGCCGCTGAACCCGGTCAGGTAGCGGACGTTCGGCTCCGACGCCACGAGCAGGGCGTCAACCCGATCCGCCTTGAACATCCGCCGGAGCTTCTCCAGCCGCCTCGCGTGGGAATCCATCAATCTCCGGCCCAGCTCTCGCGTCAAAGTCTCGAATCCGTCGGCCCGGAGGTCACGTCGGAGGCAAGACCCGAGTGTACGGCAAACCGGCTCCGGCGCGGTAGGGAGGCGCGGATTCAGAGGCGACTTCGAAAAAGAGAAGCCGTAGCCGACGCGAAGGTCGACCACGGCCGTCTCCTGGAGAGTGATTCAAGGCGAGCGGATCAGATTACCAGCCACCGCCGCCATCGTCGCCACCACCGCCGCCCCAATCGCCGCCACCACCGCCGCCCCAGTCGCCACCGCCACCGCCGCCGCCCCAATCGCCGCCGCCAGCGTCACCGCCGCCTCCGCCCCAGTCGCCGCCGCCGTCGCCGGGGGTGACGAAGTCGTCGTTGGCCGGGGGCTTCGGAGGCTCCGACGCCCGGGTCATAGTTGGTGGACTGGCCGACCGAGGTGTCGTGATGACGGCCGGAGAACTGGTCGTAGAGCCAGTTGCCGGCCAGGGCGCCGCCGATCCCGCCGAACATGCTCGACATGAATCCGCCGCCCCCTCCGCCGCCGTATCCGGGGCCATAGCCTTGCCCATAACCGGGCCCGCCGGGACCCATGGCCCTCTGGCCGGGATAACCGCCGCGATTGCCGCCGGAGAAGAGGGCCCCGAGCAGCCGGATCACGACGAAAACGGCCAGGATGCCGAGCACGATCCAGATTAACGTCATAAGTCCTCCGGAAGTAGAAGGTTTGCCCGGGAGAGCGGCTCCGCCGCCACGCGGGGCCGGGACCGGAGCGGCTCGTCGGCCGGCCGGAGCGTTCGGCGTGGTCGGACGGAGCGTCCCGCCTGCCTCGGCCTTGGCCTCGGCCAGGACCGAATCGACCTTGGCCAGGCCCTTGAGCGAGCCCGGCGTCGAAGTCACCCTTTTTGAATTCGTTGTTGATCGCCTCGCGGATCGCCAGGGTCCTCGGGCGGGTCAGGTATTTCGAGAAGCTCTCGCGACTCGCCGACCTCGGTCTTTCGCTCCTTGCGGGCGATCAGGATGTAGAGCCCGTGCGCGTCGACGGCCTTGGCGTGCTGCCGGAGGGCGTCGTCGATGTTCTCGCCGTTGAGCGATCTCGACCGTCTCGATCCGGATCGGGACTGAGTATTCCTTCTCGATCCGGTCGATCTCGTCGCCGGCCTTGACGATCGCCTGGGGCGAGAACAGCTTGGCGTTATCCCGGAGGTCGGCCGCGAGGGCCGGGCCGGTGGTCGCGAGGACCAGCGCCGGCAAGGCGAGCCACCATCGCAGTCGTGTCATGGTTCAGTCACCTCAAATTCCGGAAGAGGAGGGCCGGCTTTGGGCTGCTCGCAGGAGTATTCGCCGGAGGACGACCGGATATCCGGCCTTTTCCCTACTCTGGCACAAGCCGTGCCGTTTTGCGAGCATCAAGAGAATCAAGATTCCGCGATATCGGCGAACCGAGTCAGGGCGACGACCTCGTCTCGGCGGACCAAAACGCGGCCCCGGTTCCGGCGGATGCCCAGCCGGGCCGAGTCGTAGACGTAGACCTCGCGGGTCGCCGAGCTGTCGCGGAAGTCGTGGAGGTCGGCGTCGGCCATCGCGAAGAAAAGCGGGTCGATCGCCTCCAGCGTCCCGAGGCAGACATAGCTCGATTTCAGGTCGAGAACCACGACCTGACCGACCAGAGCGTCGAGCTCGGGCGAGGTGTCGAAAGAGGGCATGATCGGTCGCGAGGCCTCGGCAACTTGAGGGAAAAACCCGGGGAAAATTGGGGCGGATGGTCGCCTTGACGAATTGTAGGGGGCGGGCTAACGTCCCGCCACCATGTCACCCCAAATCCGTCCGCTCATCGCCGGCCTTGCCGCGCCCGGCCTGCTCTGGCTGGCGACCTCGGTCGCCTTCGGCCAGGCCGCGCCGGCCCCGCAAGGCCCTCTCGACTCCGGCGCCGACGTCCCCGATGACGTACCGGGTGCTCCTGCTGTCCAGCGGCCAGGTCGTCACAGGCCAGATCGTCAAGGACGATGCGGCCGGCGTGTACCGTCATCGCCAGAAGGTCGGGACGGTCTCGTATCCGAGGACGATGGTCCTCAAGGCCGCCGGCTCGGTCGAGGAACTCTACCAGTACCAGGTCGCCCGGCTTCCCGTCGGCGACCCCGAGGAGCGGATGAAGCTGGCCCGATGGTGCCTGACCGAGCACCTCCCGGCGCAGGCCAGGGAGCAACTCGTCGCGCATCAACGAGATGAGCCCGAACGACCCCGAGGTCCGGCGGATGCTCTACAACATTGACGCCACCGCCGCCCAGTCGAACGTCGACCCCGAGATCCGCCGGACCTCCGGCGAGTCCGCTCCGTCCGAGGCTCCGGCGGCGCTCGACCCCCGCGTCGTCGCCAACGTCCAGAAGCGGTTCAACGCCCTGCCCGTGATCTTCGACCTGCCCCAAGCCCAGGCCGTCAAGCGGGCCGGCGAGTTCGCCAACTACGTCCAGCCGGTCCTGCTTCAGAGCTGCGTCGAAATGCCATAACGAGAAGTACCAGGGGACGTTCCAGCTCGTCGAGATCAAGACCGTCCGCGACCTGAGGAACCCGGACATCGCCCGGGCCAACCTCGACGCGACGCTCCGGCTGGTCAATCCCGACGATCCCTCGCGGAGCGACCTGCTCTCGGCCGGCCTGGTGCCCCACGGCGGCAACAAGAACGCCATCTTCCAGGGGCCGAACGACCGCCAGTACCAGGTCCTGAATACCTGGGTCAAGAGCCTCAAGGCCGCCGGCTCGCCCGTCCGACCCCGGACCGACAACCTCACCCGAACCGGCTCCGACGGATTCGGGGCCTCGACCGGTGAAGGGTTCGCCGCCGACCGTTCCGGACGCTCCGCAATCTCACCATCGCCCGCCCCGGCCCACCCGTTACCCCAGATCCCCGGCCTCGACTTCGCCGCCGAGGCCGCCGCCTCGGCCCCGCCGCCCCCTTCCCGGCGGATCATCGAGCACTTCGAGGAGGAAGCCGACTTCCGACTCAAGGCTGGCGACAACCCCCAGTTCCCGACCCCGTTCGTCGCCGGGGGCGCCCCGCCGGCTCAACCTTCCCCGACGGCCCCCCGGCCGCTCAGGAACATCCCGACACCCGCCACGCCCCCGAGCCCGCCTGCGGTCCCTCCGAAGACCGCCACGACGGTGGCACCCGGAGTCGTCTCGGTCGGGCCGGCCGACGACCCCAACCAGCTCCCCGGGATGAACCAGCCGCTCTACCCGACCTCGGCCCAGGCCGAATCCGATCCGGCCAAGAAGAAGGCCAAGAAGATCGACAACGCGCTCCTCGAAAAGATGATCAAGAGCCGCAACGGGACGCCGTGAGGATCGTTCGAAATCCCGGAAGGATCGATGGTTGCGTCATCCTCGTTCCCACGCTCCGCGTGGGAACGAGAGAAACCATTCGCGTCCGAACCGATCAACGACCGCCCGCCCTCGAGGACTCGCTCAGCCCTTCTTCGACGCCAGGTAGATCCCCCACTTCATGTCGCCAGCCTGGCAGAAGCGGACCTTCATCTTCCAGCGGTCGACCAGGTAGTTGAGGTCTTCCTCCGAGAACGACTTCAGGAAGTCCGCCCGGTTGGCCCCGAGCAACTCGATCTCCCGTTCGAGGATCTCGACGAACCGGTCGGTCGCGTCCTCGACCACGACATCGACGTAACCGGCGTCTTCGAGAAACTTTCCGTAGCTAGCCGGGTCCACGACGTGATAGCCGGTCGAGGCGATGTAGGCCCGGAACTCGGGCGACCCTTCGCCGATCCCCTTGGCGTAGTCGGTGATGATCAGCCGCCCGCCCGGCTCGGTCAGGCCGAAGAAGGTGCGCGAACAGCCGGGGCTTGTCGGGAATGTGCATCAGGGCGTCGCGGCTCCAGACGATCCCGAAGAGGTTGTCGAACGGGTGGGTCAGGACGTCACCGAGGATCGAGGTGACGGTCGAGGGGGCGTGCAGCTCCTCGGCGCGTTCCTGGGCGATCTTGATCATCTCGGGCGAGAGGTCGACCCCGGTCACGACGGCCCCGTAGGCCTTGGCCAGGTGGAACGCCGCCCCGCCGATCCCGCTGCCGACGTCGAGCACCTTGACCCCCGGCTTGAGCGAGTCGCCCAGCTTCGAGCAGAGGTATTCCGTCGTCGAGTGGCCGCCCGTGCTGACGTACCCGTGCCCGAAGATCTTCTCGTATCGGAGGATGCCGGTCCGGCTGTACTGGCCGTGGTTGTCGTAGGTTGAAGATTGCGTGTCGGCGGTGCTGGCCTTCGTCATGGGTGCCCTTCGGTTCGGTTCGCTGCGGAAAACGGGTTGCGGGGAGACGGTCGAGGGAGCGGATCGCGCCTGGACCTGAGCTTCCTGGAGATCGCTGGCGATGCGACCCCCCAACCTAACCCCCCCCCCACAAGGAGGGAGGGGACCAGAAAGACGGAAAACCGCTTGCGTCTGGCTCCCTCCCCCCTTGTGGGGGAGGGCTGGGGTGGGGGGTGAGCCGGAATCAAAGAAAACCAAGTCCACGTGCCTGGATCGGGGATTCGAGGACGCGGTCGGGACGACCGAAAGTCACGCGCCGGTACGAGATGATAACGGATCGCCGACGATCCGTCCAAGCCTCCGGAGCGAGCCCGGTCGATCGACCTCGAAGACCCGCCTTGACCAATTCTCCACAGCGCCCTTTGCAGCCCGGCGCGTTCTGGTTACATTCGGACTTCGCCATAATCCACGGTTTGCCCGGGCGACCCCAAAGCCCCTCCCGGCATCCTTGGCGAATGCCGACGCGTAACTCCTTGCAACCTCGACTTTTCCGGCCGAGTGTCTCACCATCCGGCGCTGGTCGGGGGCCGTCTTCGACTTCATCCATCCCTCATCTCCCCGAGCCGTATGGTAGATTACCAGGCGACCAGACCGATCCAGCACGGCGGCAACCAGGCGGCCATCCGGGCCCGCTTGAAACTGGGCAATCGGCCGCTCCTCGATTTTTCGGCCCCGCTCAACGCGCTGGGTCCGCCTGCGGGGGCGGTCTCGGCCGTTCGCGAGGCCACCGAGACCATCGACCGCTACCCCGAGCCGGGCTCCCCCCGGCTGGTCGAGCGGCTGGCTGAATATCATGGCGTCCCGACCGACCGGATTATCGTCGGGGCCGGGACGACCGACCTGATCAGCCTGATCGGCCAGGTCTCCCGCGACTCGCTCGGCCGGAGGGCCCGCGAGCTGGGCGACTCGGAGGTCCCCCTGGCGCACCTCTCCGAGCCGACCTACGGCGAGTATCGCCGGACTTCGGCCCAGAATGGCCTGAACACCCGGGTCTGGGGCGAGCATGTCCTGGGCTGGGTTCAGGAGGATGAGCCCGAAGGGGCCGCCGGCCTGTTCTGGACCGGGCACCCGAACAACCCGACCGGCCGGGCCTGGGAGCGCGACCGGCTCCTCGGCTTCATCGAGCGTCATCCGTCGTTGATGACGATCGTCGACGAGGCGTATCTCCCGTTCCTACCCGACGAGGCCGAGCGGACACTCGTCCACGAGGCCGCCGCCCGCGACAACGTGGTCGTCCTCCGGTCGATGACCAAGATCTTCGCGTTCCCCGGCCTCCGGATCGGCTACGCGGTGGCCTCGCCCGAGATGATCCGCAAGCTCCGCCGTGGGCAACAGCCCTGGACTGTGACGACGGCCGCCGAGGTTGCCGCCATCGCCGCGCTCGATGACGAGGCGTACCTCGGCCGGACGATCGACCTGATCGCGACCGAGTCGGCCCGGCTCACCGAGGGTCTCTGGGCCCTGCCCGGCCTTCGCCCGGCCTGGCCGGAACGCGAACGCCCTCGCTCGGCCCCCTCGATGCCCAACTTTGTTCTGGTCAGCCTGGTCGACACCCCCTGGAACTCGCTCCAGCTCCAGGAAGCCCTGGCCCGCCGAGGACTCTTCGCCCGCGAGTGCTCGAATTACCGAGGCCTGGAGATCGGCTCGACCGTGACCGGCCCCGACCGATCCTTCGAGACCAACGGCCATCTCCGCTTCTGCGTCCGGACCCCCGCCCAGAACGATCTTCTGCTCTCCACGCTGGCCGACCTCCTGGCCACCCGCCCCCCGGCCTGACCGCCGATCGATCAAGGTTCACGACCCGGGGAGGGAACGTCAATCCCTCTCCGAATCATGAAATTCTGATGTATCTCAGCAGATTCCATTGAATCGTCACGCCAGGACCTTATACTTTCTCCTCGTCAAGGGGCCGCGGCCCCTCGTGCTTTTCCCGCCCCCCACTCCTCGAGGATTCCCACCATGGCTCGCCCCACGAGCCCATCCGCCCGAAGCCGAGGCTTCACCCTGATCGAGCTTCTGGTCGTCATCGCGATCATTGCCGTGCTGATCGCCCTGCTCCTGCCCGCCGTGCAGGCCGCGCGCGAGGCCGCCCGTCGGTCGCAGTGCGTCAACAACCTCAAGCAGATCACGCTGGCGATCGCCAATTACAACGACATCAACGCCCAGACTCCGCTGCACATGTACCGCTACGTTCTGGACGGCGGCGGTAACGGTTCGGCCGGCTGCAAGAGCTGGTACGTCGGCATCCTGCCCTACGTCGAGCAGATGACGATGTACAACGCCCTCAACCTGAACACGACCATCCCCGGCAACGGCGACACCTATGAGTGGGACGACATCGCCAGCACCAATGGTCCGGATTACACGGTGTATCACTCGTCGATCTCGACGTTCCTCTGCCCGTCCGACGGTGTCCGGAACAACAACCTGCCGGGCGTGGGCAACTTCAACTACGTCGCCAACGCGGGCCATCCCCGGAACATCCTGGTCCCCGGCGACCAGCCCTACACGACCACCCCACCTTACTCCTCGGGCACCATCTCGATGTCCAGGATGTACACCGGCAACGGATTCTGCAGCGCCGCCAGCGACCGCGACGACCAACATCAACGTCACGCTGGCGATGATCACCGATGGCACCTCGAACACCGCCGCCGTGAGCGAGTCGCTGGTCAACGACGGCCAGGGGAACTCGCCCGACCCCCGGCGGAACCTGAACTACACCAATTCGGCCCTCGTTGAGAAGCCCAACGTCCCGGTCCTCTCGGTCGTCCAGGACGGCCTGGCTCCCAAGGCCGTGCAGAACTGGCAGGCCTGGAGCTATTACAAGGGGCTCTCCTGGGGCTACACCGACGCCTGGGAGCGCCACGTCTACGCCCACGTCTTCCCGCCCAACGGGCCGAACATCACAACCTATTACACGAACACCTTCCGCTGTCAGGAAGGCGACAGCGCCATGAACCCCTCCAGCAACCACCCGGGCGGCTGCAACGTCTCGTTCATGGACGGCTCGGTCCGGTTCATCAAGAATACCGTGAGCCTGACGACCTGGTGGGCCCTGGGAACTCGCGGCAACGGCGAGATCATCTCCGGCGACTCCTACTGACCCCCACCGAGGGCGGCCGGCGCCTCCGGGCGAAACCCAGCCGCCCTCTTTCTCCCATTTCGAACCAGGAGCCTCGGGACGATGTCATCCCGCATCCTCGCGATGGCGACCGTGACGGTCGTCGTCATGCTTTCGTTCCTCGGCTGCGGCGACGAGCCCCAGTTTGACCCCGCGACGAAGTACACTCCCGAGACCCTCGCCCAGGAACTGGTCTTCCGCTACAAGTCGCTGGACAAGCCCGGCGTGGCCGTCCCCGCCGACAAGCCCGAAGGCCCGGCCGAAAAGGGAGAGGCCGCGGCCAGGAAGGGGGTCGACGCCACCAAGGCTGCCCCGGCCAACACCCTCGACGGCCTACTCAAGGACATCAGCCTCAAGGCTGCCTCGATCCCCGGCCTCTCCCCCGCCCAGGCCTCCGGGAAGGTCGCCGAGATCGCCGTCAAGGACCCCGCCATCTCCGAGGCCGACAAGAAAATCATCGCCGAGAGGCTGGGCAAGTGACCGGATGAGACGGAGCGGCCGCCGCTCTCGACGGGAAGCGCCGGTGCGTGGCGGCCGTTCCGCGATGCTGTCCGTTCTGCCCATCAAGGCCCGGGATCGGCCGACACCGTCTGTACCTCGGGCCGGTGGAAACGGGATTTCGGCAGCCATCTCCGGAGCAATCCGGCCTTCCCGAGGCTGATCAGCGCGGCCAGCAGGAACGACGCCAGCCCCAGCGCGATCCGGTCGAGGCCGGCGAGTTGCTGGCGGAGGTTCAGGTAGCCCTTCGAACCGAACGCGATCAGCAGGCTCGCCAGGATCACCCCCGAGGCCGCGAAGAACGGCCAGCCGCCGACCACGACGCCGTAGCCGACGGCGACCGCCGCGATCAGGATCGGATAGCCGGGGATCAGTCCGGGGGGAATCCCGGAGCGAAGGTGGGGCTCGCCGGCCAGGACCGCCACCGCGTCGGCCGCCAGGAGCGCCGCCCCCAGGTACCGGAGCGTCAGCCCCAGCTCGTCGTCGAACGATCGCCCCGAGCACCAGCACCGCGACGATCGCCAGGTGGAACGCGGCCGAGGTCGCCTGATCGGCCGAGAGGTGGCCGACGGGCAGGTTCGCCGTCGCCGCCACCAGGCAGGCCGAGGCGATCACGGCTCGCCACGACTCCTTGCGGCGGAACGCCAGCCAGCCCTGCACCAGGCGCGATCGCCAGGAGCGGCCAGGCCGCTCGGCGGGACGATCCCGCTCGAGGTCCGTCATCTCCGGCCTGATGACCGAGAGCCCGAGCAGCGAGGCCATCGCCAGGCCCCTCGCCATCGGCACCCCTCGGAGCGCGGCCACCCCGTAGAAGGCCGTCGCGAGGATCAAGGTCGCCGCCGGGGGCGCGACCCACAGCCCTTCGCTGGAAGATCGTCAGGAACCGCTGATAGACCAGGTCCGGCCGATGCCCCACCAGAGCCAGGGCCAGCCAGGCCGACCGGCATCGCCAGCGCGAACCGGGTCGCCGCCTTGCTCCCCGAGACCAGGCCGCCCTCGAGCATCAGCAAGGCGACCGCGAACCCGAACGGCACCAGGAAATACGGCCCGAAGATGCTCCGATACCCCTCGACGTTGTGCAAGGAGACGCACAGGTAATACGACCGGCCGATGACGCCCAGGCCGAGGAAGAAGAACAGCGACCAAGGGTAGAGCGGCCATCGCCAGGGGCTGCCGTTCCCCTTGACGTAGACGGCCCCCCGGCGGATCGCCGGGATCAGCGTCAGGAACGCCAGCCCGGCGGCCGTCGAGAAGCCGAACAACGCCCAGTGCGACATCGGGCTGTCCGGCCTGGCCAGCAGCGGCCGGAGGGCGACCGGGTAGAGGAAGAACAGGGCGAGGATCAGGTAATACGGCCCTCGATAGAGCGCCGGCATCCCCAGCCGCATCCCCCGCAAGAGCCCCTCGCTCACCAGCACCGCGAACGCCAGGCCCCCCAGCGCGAGCGCCAGGCCGACCGTCGGCCGGAGGATCAGCACGTCATCGATCGTCGATGAGATCGCCAGGAACATCATCACGACCAGCAGGAGGACGCTCCGCATGTCGTCCCAGACCTTGCCGAACCGGACCAGCAGGCAGGCGGTCGTGGCCAGCAGGAGCGTGTAGCGCGGCCAGGCTGGAGATCAGCGCCCAGGTGTCGAACGCCTTGGCCGACGGGTCGAACGACATCCGCAGGCCGATGAACACCAGGTCGGCGCTGATGACATAGAACGGGTTGTGGGTGTAGAGGGCGCGGACCAGCCGGGAGGCCGGGGCCGGTCGCCTCGAAGGGTCGGACGGGGGACGAAGGCCCACCGGTTGATCCGTCATCGGTGACCTCGGCGCGAAGGGAGATGTGCTGACTGACGAGATGTGAGATCCGACCCCTGGATTATCCGACCCCACGGACGATTGTCGCAAGCCGGCTCTCCGAATTCCTTGGGCCGATCGCGGTCGGGCCCACTCGTTGCCCTCCGTCGCACGTCCCGGCTACAATCCGGCCGGTTCGAGACTCTCCATTCGAACGGAGACGAGCAACGATGATCACTCGACATTCGGAAGCGGAGTGGCTCGGGAGCGTGATCGGAGGGCAGCGGGACGGTCAAGTTCGGCAGCGGCGCCTACAACGGGCCGTACAGCTTCAAGTCGCGGTTCGAGAGCGGGACCGGCACCAACCCCGAGGAGTTGATCGCCGCCGCGCACGCCGGCTGCTACTCGATGGCCCTCTCCGCCGCCCTGACCGGGGCCGGCCACCCGCCGACCCGGATCCACACCACGGCCAGCGTGAAGCTCGAAAAGGACGGCGCCGGGTTCACGATCACCGGGATCGACCTCGAGACCGAAGGCCAGGTCCCCGGAATCGACGAGGCGACCTTCCAGACCTTCGCCGAGGACGCCAAGAAGACCTGCCCGGTCTCCAAGGCCCTCGCCGGGCCGAAGATCACGCTCAAGGCCAAGTTCCTCGCGTCGTGAGGCGACGCCTGAGAGGCGGTCCGCTCACGTCGGCGAGCCCCTCGAGCGTCTCCAGGAATCAAGGGATCTTGCGATGAAGAAATCGATCTTCCTGGGTGTCGCGTTCTCGTGCCATCGCCGCTGGCCCCGCGTCGGGGCCAGGTCGGCGGGAACATCGGCTATTCGCAGGCGGGGGCCAAGGCCCGAGCGGAGCAGCAGGCGAGGGCCCGCCGGACCCTCCCCGAGCAGGACCAGCCGCCGTCGGAGACCAGCACGTTCGTCGAGGCCGACGTGCTGATGAACGTCGTCGCCGATGAGTATGTCGCCGTCTTCGGGATCGCCCAGGAGGGCGAGACCGTGGCCGAATGCAACCGGAAGATGGACGCCGTCGCCAGGGAATTCACCGAGGCGCTCAAGGCCCTGGGGATCGCCGAGAAGGATCTCTTCCTCGACTTCGTCACCCAGACCAAGATTTACGGCTACGAGATCGCCGGCGACATCGCCCGCGAGAAGCTCGTCGGCTTCGAACTGAAGAAGAACCTCTCGATCCACTACAAGGATCGAGACCTCCTCGACAAGCTCACGGTCGCCGCGGCCCGGTCGAAGATCGACGACCTGATCAAGGTCGACTACGTCGTCAAGGACATCGGCCCGATCCAGGACCGGCTCATGGACGAGGCCGCGAAGGTCATCAAGCAGAAGACCGACCGCTACGACCGGCTCCTGGGCATCAAGCTCCAGCCCCCCGCCCAGGTCTACGCCGAGAAGTACGGGACCCTGTATCCCACGGGGATGTACGACTCGTACACCGCCGCCGAGACCGAGGAGTTCGAGGGCGTCCCGATGCGGCAGCGGTATACCGTCCAGTCGGCCCGCAAGGGCCGGACCTTCGTCTTCAACGGGCTCGACGGCGACGGATTCGATCAGGTGATCAACCCGGTCATCATCGAGCCCGTCGTCCAGTTCACGCTCCACCTCAAGGTCAAGTACGAGGTCGAGCAGCCCAAGGCCCGATGAGCCGACGACGGCCCAGGTCTTCGATTGAGCCGACGACAAAGCCGGGGATCTGGGATGACTTTTCCGTAGTCGAGCCGAGCGACAAGCCTCGCAACCCGGTCAATAACACGAACCCAATCGGCTTCCAAACTCTCGAACCCAATCGGCTCTCCAAAACTCAAACCCAATCGGCTTTCCCAAAATTCAAACCCGATCGACCCTCCAAAACACGAACCCACTCGGCATTTCCCAAAATTCAAACCCGATCGGCCTTCCGAAGAATTCAAACCCAATGTTCCGCGCTTCTCCCGGACGACGGACCTTCGCGATTCGCGCCGATCGGGCACGCCTCCTCGATAGGATCGTTCCCGATCCGGCCGCTGAACACACTTTCCCGCCGCCGGCCCAATTTCGCGATCGGCCGCCCGGACTTTGCAAGACAAAGATACCCGAACTCGACCCCGCGACCCCGCGAAACGGGTCGAAAAGGGCCCGATATCGGGCCGAAACGGGTCGGAAATCGGCCGAAATCGATCGAAAAACCGTCGTCTCATCTCACTTTGCACGACAAATCAAATCGAGGCGAAAGCGCCCGATATTTGATTCATTCCTTCTATTCTTCCCATCTTACGGGAATCGCCCGATTGATCGACCGACGGTGGTGGGCTCTACTCCGATGGTCCCGACCCGGCTCGATCATCCGGTCGGCTGGCCGGGGTCCGGTCCTTTTTGCAAAGAGAGTGTTCGAATCAGTCGATTTTCCTGAATATCATCCCGGAGGGAAAATCCGCGCCGGTGAAATGATCGAGGGGCGACGTCGAATCTCCTGAAGACCCGTCGCGGGACTCGCGGTGACTCCTCGTTATGACACGGGTCATCGAGGTGGTACGCTGGATGAGTGATGCTAGCTTTAATCGAACGAACGATCCCGGGGCGATTTCCCATGGCGGTCCAACGCAGGGGCGAGGGCACAAGCAGACCCGGCCAGGAATTAAAATACTTCACGGACCGCGAGGACGTGCGGGGCGTCTTCGAGGGCCTGCTCGATCGGCCTGCCGGGTCGAGCTTGCCCGTGCTGATGTATTATGGCGTCGGAGGGATGGGGAAGACCTGGCTGCTCAGGAAGCTCCGCGCGGACCTGCTCGAACGCTCGCCGATGCCCTCGGCGCTCATCGACTTCGAGCCCGAGGCGGGCGGAGCGTCGTACCATCGCGACGGCGGCGCCCTGCTCGCCAAGATCTGGCGGGAGTTCGACGTCGAGTGCCCCCGGTTCGAACTTGCCTATTCGATGATGCGCTTCAAACAGGGGGCGGGCGACAAGCCGCTCCTCAAACATAGCGGAAAGGCGAGCGTTGCCTGGGACCTCGTCGGCGAAGGGGGAAATGCACTTCTGAGCAGCTTTCCGGGCGGAAATCTGATCGTCTGGCTGGGAAAGAAACTCGGCGGGGCCGCCGTCAAGAACCTCGAAGGGACAGCGTTGGCCGAGCGCCTCCTCACGCGAGCGGGCAACGAGGATTATGTGCGGCTCGGCCGCATGACCGACCAGGAAATCTATCCCCTGCTCGCCGAGCGGCTCGGGCAAGACCTTGACGAACAACTTCCGGCTCGCGCGGCAAGGCGTGCCGGGCGGTGGTGTTCCTCGACACCTTCGAGGCTCTGGGCCGGGGCCCGCGGCGACACGCAGCAGCAACTGGTCGAGAAACCGATCCGCGAGATCTACCAGAACCTGACCAACGTGCTTCTGGTCATCGCCGGCCGCGACCGCCTGACCTGGGACGAGGTCGACCCCGGCTGGTCCGACCACGCCTGCCTGGAGCAGCACCTGCTCGGCGGCCTCTCCCGGCACGACGCCTCGGCATTCCTGGAGAAGTGCGGCATCGCCCCCGGTCCGCTTCAGGAGGCGATCCTCCGCGTCTGCCCCGACGAGGACGCGCCCGGCGACGAGTCGTTCTACCCGTTCAGCCTGAGCCTCTGCGCCGACACCGTCGTCGCCGAGCGCCACACCGGCCGCGAGCCCGACTCCACCACCTTCGACATGGCTCCCAACGACTACGGCAAACTCGCGCAGCGGTTCCTCAGGTCGCTCCTCGACAAGCACACCGAAATCTGGATCACCTCGCTCGCCCAGACGCCCCGCTTCGACGAGCCGGCCGCACGATGGGCGTTCTCCGCCTCGCACGACGTCGTCCAGGACGCCGCCTGGGAAAATCTACGCGATTACAGCTTCGTGCAGGAGACCGCCGACCCTGGCTGGTTCCGACTCCACTCCCGGATGAGCGATGCCCTCCGATCCCATCTCGACGACTCCGAGGCGTCCCGTCGATCCCACGTCGAGTGGCAAGACTACTGGCGGACCCGCGTCCGGGACGAGGCCGACGATTTCGCTGAGTTGGCTTGGTATCACCAGTATGCCCTCGACCCGGACCAGGCGCGAGTCGATTGGGATCGGCTCGCCCAGACGCCCGGACCTCAGTGAAGATGGTAATGCATCGCGAGTTGATAGAGTGGTGGTCCTCGATCAAGATCGAAGATAACCACCAACTCAACCAATCGGTCGCCGCAGCTTTGAATAGCGTTGGCGTAGAATTAAATTATGCAACATTGGGCAGCAAATCCACCAACCTCCGACGTGCCATCGCCTGTTTCGAGTTGGCCCTCCATTTCTACTCTAAGGCCAACCTGCCGATCGACTGGGCGAGGACCCAGAACAACTTGGGCGCGACCTTCATCGAACTGCCAGGAGACGACCGCGATGGCAACTTCCAACGCGCCATCTTCTGCTTCGAATCAACCCTCCGTGTATACACTGAGGCCAACCTGCCGGTCGGCTGGGCGACGACACAGAACAACATGGGCACAGCTTATAGAAATCTGCAGAGAGGCGACCGTGACGCCAACCTCCGACGCGCCATCGGATGCTACGAGTCGGCCCTCCGCGTCTACACCGAGGTCGATCTGCCGGCCGACTGGGCGAGGACCCAGAACAACATGGGCAACACCTACGCCGACCTGCCGAGGGGCGACCGCGATGCCAACCTCCGACGCGCCATCGGATGCTACGAGTCGGCCCTCCGCGTCTACACCGAGGCCAACCTGCCGGTCATCTGGGCGACGATCCAAAACAACTTGGGCAACGCCTACGCCGTCTTGCCGAAAGGTGACCGCGATGCCAACCTCCGACGCGCCGTCGGATGCTACGAGTCGGCCCTCCGCGTCTACACCGAGGTCGATCTGCCGGCCGACTGGGCTGGGACCCAGAACAACATGGGCAACACCTACGCCGACCTGCCGAGGGGCGACCGCGATGCCAACCTCCGACGCGCCATCGGATGCTACGAGTCGGCCCTCCGTGTCCGCACCGAGGCCGAGCTGCCGGCCGACTGGGCGATGACCCAGAACAACATGGGCATCGCCTACACCGACCTTACGGGCGTCGACCGTGACACCAACCTACGGTGCGCCATTAATTGCTTCGAGTTGGCCCTCCGCGTTCGGACTGAGGCCGACCTGCCGGTTGACTGGGCGGCGACTCGGTACAACATGGGCAACGCCTACGCCCGCCTGTCGGGCGACGACCACCTCCGGCTCGCCATTGGATGCTATGAGTCGGCCCTCCGCGTCTACACCGAGGCCAACTTTCCGGCCGGTTGGGCGATGACCCAGAACAACTTGGGCAACGCTTACGTCGGCCTGAAGGGTGGCGACCGCGATGCCAACCTGCGATACGCCGTCGGATGCTATGAGTCGGCCCTCCGCGTCTACACCGAGGAGGCCTATCCGTCCCACTTCCTTTTCGTCCGATCCAATCTCGCCTACATCCGAGCCGAGCTCGGCAGGCCAAAGTTGACACGCGATCAATCGTTTTAACCATGGAAAGCCGAAATGATCGCAGTGTGTCTCCCCTACGAAAGTCGCCCCAGGACCGTGGAGGATTGTCCAAATAATACAAAATTATCAATTATAAAAATATTTAGAATTTATTATATTTTCGAGTTGTGGGCTGATCTGGACTTTACGTAGGCGAGACTTTCTCCTCCTACCGCTTCTCTCGTTCCGCCTCCTCGGCCAGGTAGCGTTCCAGCGGGGGCCGCTTGAGGTGATGGCCGGCGGCCTGCTGGAAGGCGACGGCGACGGCCAGGAGGGTCGACTCGTCGTAAAGCCGGCCCGGTGAAGGTGATCGAGCCGGGGTCGCTCGCGGCCGTTGTCGTCGCGGAAGCCGTGGGGGAGGACGGCGGTCGGGTGGCCGGTCAGGTTCGTGATCGACAGGTCGTTGCCCCCGACGTAGAGGTCGACTTGTCGACATCAATTTCGCCATCGCCCGCATCAGGAGCGTCCGGACGCGCGCGGCGCGGAGGTACTCGACGGCCGGGACGAACTGGCCCTCGCGGAAGGTCGCGGGCCAGGTGTTGAGGCCCTCGGTGACGTGCTTGCGCGTCAGCTCGTCGAAGGCGGCGGCGGCCTCGGTGCCGAGCATCAAGGTGATCGCATCGACCGGGTATTCGTCGGGCAAGCTTGATCGGCACCAGCTCGACGCCCAGATCCTTGAGGATCTTCAACTCGTCGCGGTCGCCTTCGGGGCGGTCGTTCCGCGGGAAGTAGCCGACCTTGAGGCCCCGGACCGAGGCCCGAGGCGGCCAGGCGAAGGGCTGGTCGACGGCGGTGCCGTCCAGGCCGTCGGCGCCGTGGATGGCGTCGAGGACCAGGGCGCAGTCCTCCATCGATCGGGCGATCGGGCCGAGCTTGTCCATCGACCACGAGAGCGACATGCAGCCGTGCCGGCTGACCCGGCCGAAGGTCGGCCGGAGGCCCGAGGCCCCGCAGGCCCGGCAGGGGGAGACGATGCTGCCCAGCGTCTCGCTGCCGATCGCGAACCCGACCAGGCCCGCCGCGACCGCCGAGGCCGAGCCGGCCGACGAGCCGCTCGACCCTCGGCGCGGGTCCCACGGGCTCCGGGTCATCCCGCCGAACCAGCGGTCGCCCATCGCGAGCGCCCCGAGGCTCAGCTTGCCGACCAGCACCGCGCCGGCCTCTTCGAGCCGGGCGGCGACGGTCGCCTTCTCGTCGATCACCCGGTCCTTGAACGGCAAGGCGCCCCAGGTCGTCGGGTAGCCGGGGTACGCGATCAGGTCCTTCGCCCCCCAGGGGATGCCGTGGAGCGGACCTCGGTAGATCCCGGCCGCGATCTCGGCGTCGGCCTTCGCCGCCTGCTTCAGGCGCGAGGTCCTCGGTGAGCGTGACCACGCACTTCAGGAGCGGGTCGAACCGCTTGAGCCGGCCGAGATAGAGCTTCGTCAGCTCGGTCGAGGAGACCTGTCCCGACCGGACCAGGGCGGACAGCTCGGTGACCGGCAGGAAGGCGAGCCCCTCGTCGGAGTCGGGCCGTTTCGGGGCGTGCGACTCCGAGGGGCTCGCCTGGTTCCGGCGCACGCCTTCGGCCGGCTTCAAGCCCGGCGAGCGGGATAGAACGCCAGGCGCGGGCGGGACGTCGTAGCCGACCTCGACCTTGCGCAGGGCCTCGAACGAGCTGAGGGACCGGCGGATCGTGCCGGCGGTCTCCTTCCGCTCGTCCTCGGTCAATTCCAGGCCGGCGATCCATTCGGCCTGCTGGATCATCTCGGGCGTGACCGACCCCGCCTGCGCCGCCTGAGCGGCCAGGGCCCGGTGGAAGGTGGTCGAGCCGATCCCGAGCGTGGCGAGCCCCCGGAGGATCGCGCGGCGGGGGAGGGTCGTCGATTCGCGGAGGAAGTCTTCGCTCATGGATGGTCCGTCGGCCCTTTCAGCTTCGGCGGAAGAGGTGGAGGCATGATCGGGGTTTTTCGGGGGGATCTCAAGAGCTTCCCGCGACGGCCTGTCACTCACCCAGCCACGCCTTGCGGTGGGCCTTCTGCTCATCGGTGGCCTTCGGGTCGATCTCCAGTCGGTAGCGGGACGCCGGCTCGGCGGCGAAGGTGGCTTCGAGCCGGAGCAGGCGGCCTCGGCGGGCGACCAGGACGGAGACGCGCTCGTTGGGGCGGTACTGGTCCATCCGCTTCGACCAGACCTCGGGCAGGATGCGCTCATCGCCGATGGCGACGATCTCGTCGCCGACGTTGAAGCCGGCCTCGAACCCCGGCGTCCCGCGCTTGACGACGGTCACCGCCAGGCGACCGTTGTCGGCCTTGGTGGTCAGGCCCAGCCAGGCTTTCGGGGGCTTCTTCCCCTTGTCCTTCTCGTCCTCGGCCGGCTTAAATCGGAGCCCGTACCAGGCGAGGGCCTCGGCGTATTCCAGCTCGTCGGTCGACTCCAGGGCCTTCGCGAACCAGGAGGAAAGATCCGTCCCGGCGACCTCGGAGGCCGTCGCACGGAACTGCGCGGGGGTGTAGCCGACGGCGCCCGAGTAGCGGTCATAGGCCAGGCGCATGACGTCGTCGAGCGACTTCGCCCCATTGGTGGCCCGGCGGACCCTGGCGTCGAGCAGGAAGCCGACGACCGCCCCCTTGGTGTAGTAGCTGATGGCGGTGTTGGTCGTGTTCTCGTCGCGTCGGTAATACTTGATCCAGGCGTCGAACGAGGCCGACTCCAGCGGCTGGACGAGGCGGCCGGGGACGTCCTGGAGCACCTCGATGTCATTCCGGGGCTTGTCCGAGTCCGCCGAAGGCCCCGGCGGGCTCCCTTCGAGGTACTCGTCAACCGAGCAGAGCCCCGCCCGACGGACGAGCAGGCGGTCGTAGTAGCTGGTCACCCCCTCGGCCAGCCAGAGGCTCTTCGTGATGACCTCGTTCTCGTAGTCAAACGGCCCCAGCTCGACCGGACGGAGCCGCTTGACGTTCCACGCGTGAAAATATTCATGGGAAACGAGGTCGAGCCAGCCGAGGTAGGCCGGTCGGGTCCGGGTGTTCCACCGGCTCGACATGAGGACGGTCGAGTTTTTGTGCTCCAGGCCGCCGCCGGTCTCGGTCAACAGGTTGAAGAAGATATATTTATCATACGGGAGCTGGCCCCAGAGGGCACGCGCCGCGCGGACGATCGCCTCGACGTCCCGGGCCGATCGGGGGCCGTCCCAGACGCCGTTTTCCCCCTCATTGACGAGGTAATGCGGCTTGCCGTTGACGGCGAACTCATAAACGCTCGGGTTGCCCGCGTAGATCGGACAATCGACCAGCGTGTCGAAGTCGGGCGCGAGGTAACGATGCGCCCCGCCCCCAGGAGCGTCGGGAAGGCCGGTGATCGTCCGGAGCCAGCCCGGAGGCGGGATGAGCGTGACGTCATGGGCTCTCGGCGTCTTCTCGGGCAGGGTCAGGAACGTCCCCGCGCCGTTGATCAGGGCGAAACCGCCGTCGATCCAGCTCGTCTGCACGCCCATCTCGCGGCAGTAGACCCGGTACGAGACGACCACGCTCGACGACCCTTGCGTGGTCACCTTCCAGCGGTTCTTGCGAACCTTCTCCACTTCCAAGCTCTTGCCGTCCTTCGCCTTCGCCCGCACGTTCTCGACGTTCCGGGCGTACTCGCGGACCAGGTACGATCCGGGGGTCCAGACGGCCATCATCAGCTCGACCTCGGCCGCCCCGCCCGTCGGGACGCTCGCCTCGACCTCGACGTAATGCGACTGGGGGCTCGGAAACCGCAGCATGTAGCGGATCGGCTCGGGAGGCTCGGCCGCGAAGGCTCTTGCGGAAAGGAGGGTCATGAGGATGGCAACGATCCAGGTCAGTCGAGAACGCGGATGCATCGGGACCTCGGGCGAGGGCTTCGGGCGGCGGGTAGGTCGAATGAGCGTGCGAGCATGCAGAAGCCGGCGGGGAGAGTCGCCTGGTCTGGCCTCGACCATGATAGCCGATCGCCGGCCGGGCGGAAGGACTTGATCTGACTCATCCCTCGCCAGGGAGGTCTCATCAACGAGTTTTGAAATCCTCAGCTCCGCGTGGGCAACCGTCAGCGCCGGTTCACGCTCGGCCCGCGGTGGTTGAGAGACGGCCTGAACCCTAACCGCCCTCCGCCCAGCGACTTGCCCCCGGTGCCGTCGTGGAAAACGTGTCGGTCGGTCAGCCCGCCAGGGGAGCGAGGGGCCTGAGAATGCCAGACTCGGTTGTCATACCTGGAGTGCGAGAGCTTGCAAGGTCCGCCGTCAACGGGTAAACCCGATAGGTCCGATTCTCGACCGGAAGGGTCTCTCATCCATGCCGGCCGTGTCCTGCTCGAAGTGCTCTCGGGTCCTGGAATACGGCGGCGACCGGCCCTTGTTCTGCGCCTATTGCGGGCAGTCGCTGGGCACGCCCTCTCCGGACGAAACCACGGACGGCCGGACTGTCCCGATGACCGCCGCCCAGCCCACCCCACCCCCGGGCCGGGGCGAGGAGACGGTAGACTTCGTGCCGAAAGCTGGCTCGGCGGCGGAGTTCCCCGACCGGGTCAAGGGTTATCGGCTGATCCGCCAGCTTGGCCGGGGCGGGATGGGCACGGTCTACGAGGCCGAGGACTCTCGGCACGGCCGGAAGGTCGCGTTGAAGATTATCGCGCCGGGATATGTCGACTCGCAGGGCGCGGTCGAGCGGTTCCGCCAGGAGGGGCGGCTGGCGAGCACGCTGTCGCACCCCCGCTGCGTCTTCGTCCTGGAGGCCGACGAGGACGCCGACGGCCGGCCGTTCATCGCCATGGAGCTGATGACCGGCGACACGCTCCAGGACCAGGTGGAGAAGAACGGGCCGCTCGCCGTCAGCGACGCGGTGGTCAAGATCCTCGACGTGATCGAGGGGCTCCGCGAGGCCCACCGGCTCGGCCTGATCCACCGCGACGTCAAGCCGTCGAACTGCTTCCTCGACGGCGAGGGGCGGGTCAAGGTCGGCGACTTCGGGCTGTCGAAGTCGCAGGCCGGTTCGACCCACCTGACCCGGACGGGATCGTTCCTGGGGACGCCGCTTTATGCGTCGCCCGAGCAGATCAAGGTCGAGACGCTCGACGGCCGGACCGACGTCTATTCGACGGCGGCGACGCTGTTCTACCTCCTGACCGGCCGGGCGCCGCACGACCGGGGCGACGCCTCGGCGACGATGGCGAGGATCGTGACCGACCCGCCCCCGTCGGCCCGCGAGAAGCGGCCGGAGGTCCCGACCGGCCTCGACCGGGCGATCCGCAAGGGGCTGGAGCGCGACCGCGACCGCCGGTTCCAGGACCTCGACGAGTTCCGCGAGGCCCTCGCGCCCTTTCTTCCCGGTCACGTCCCGGCGGCGAGACTCGCGCTTCGGGTGGGCGTTTACCTGTTCGACTATCTGATCTGCACGGCGTTCCTGGCCACGATTTTCACGGTGGTCGCGGGGCCGGCGGTCCAGTTCGCCCTGAACCTGCTGTTCATGCTGACTTATTTCGCGCTGGGAGACGGCCTCTTCGGCGGGTCGCCGGGCAAGCGGCTGATGCGGATGCGGGTGGTCTCGGCCGGGAGCCGCGAGCTGGCGGGGCTCGGCCGCTCGACGTTCCGGGCCTTGATCTTCCTGGCGCTGGCGGAAGTCCCGCTCGACCTCCTGACCTTCGTCCCCGCGCCCTGGTCGGGCTGGGCCGAGCTCTGGCCGGTTTTCTGCGTGCTGCTGGAAGCCCTCGGCCTGGCGGCGCTGGCCTGGCCGCTCCTGTCGCGGGGCGAAGGCCGGGCCCTGCACGACCTCGCGGCCGCGACGCGCGTGATCGCCCTGCCAGGGGACGGCCGACGCCGGGGGGCCGAGGGACGCCGGCCGATCGGCCGGGACCGGGGGAGCGCATCGAGGCCGATCGGCGTGCTGAAGTCGGTCGGGCCTTACAAGGTCCGGGGCGCCGTTCGCTGGGAGCCGAGCCGGCGCGTGGTCTCCGGCGAGGACTCGACCCTCGGCCGCGAGGCCTGGATCGTGATCCGGCCGAAGGGGAGCGACGCGCCCGCGCCGGCCCGCCGCGAGGTCGTCCGCGCGACCCGTCCGCGCTGGCTGGCCGGCGGCGAGCAGGCCGAGGGGCGCTGGGACGCCTACGTCGCACCCAGCGGCTGCCCTCTGGCCGACCTCGCCGGGCCGGAGGGCCTGCCCTGGCGGGACGCCCGGTCGATCCTCGAAGACCTGGCCGACGAGCTGGCCGCCGCCTGTCTCGACGGGACGCTCCCGCCCGGCCTGACCGTGGATCAGGTCTGGGTCCAGCCCGACGGCCGGGCCATCCTGGTCGACCCGCTGGCCTTCGCCGGGAGCCAGGCCGACCCGCCGGGCTCCTCCGACGACGAGCGGGCGCTCTCGCTGCTCCGGAGGGCCGCCGCCCTGGCGCTGGAGGGGGGCCGATGCCGGGCCGACGCCGTGCCCGAGGTCATCCGGAGCCCGGTCCCGCTCCACGCCCGGGCGATGCTCGGCCGGCTGATCGGCGGCCCAGGCGCCTATCCGACCGTCGCGGCCTTCCGGGCCGACTTCGACGCGACCCGGAACCTGCCGACCCAGGTCGACCGAGGGCACCGGGCGATGAACCTCGTCTTCCTCCTGATGGCGACGTTCGTCGGCCTGCTGTCGGCCTATTTCGGGGTCGACTCGGTCCTCAACGGCGAATTCGACCGGAGGCTCGTCGAAGGGGGGGACGTGGACCCCGCCTGGATCGCCCGGGATCGCCTGATCTGGGGGCTCATCCTCGGCGGCCTGTTCCCGACGATCTGGGCGATCTGGGACGGCATCACCCGAGGCGGGCTGGCGCTCCGGCTCTCGGGGTTCGGCCTGGTGCTCGAAGACGGACGGACGGCCCCTCGCTGGCGATGCGTCTGGCGGTCGTTCGTGATCTGGGCGCCGCTGGCGGCCTTGCTCGTCGCCAGCGTCTGGCTCAGCGGCCGATACCCGAATCCGCCCTGGGTCCAGCGGGTCCCATTCTACCTGGCCCTGGCCGTGCCGCCGGTCCACGCAGCCCTGGCCCTGGTCTTCCCCTCGAAAGGCCCGCAAGACTGGCTCTCGGGCCTGCGTGTGGTGCCTCGGTGAGCGAGGCGAGTCCCTCGCCTTCGACGAAACCGGCGGCTATGATGACCCTCCCCCTGATGGCTCCGGGCTCTCCCCTCGGAGGGGCCGCCCGCCCGGGGCCCGGCAACGGAGAAGGACGCGACCGATGCATGAAGATCTGCTGAGCTTGCTCCCGAAGGTCGAGCTGAACCGGCGGGATTTCGTCGTCTCCTCGCTGGCCGCGGGCTTCGCCCTGGCGGTCCAGCCGGTCTCGGCCGACGACGATCACGACCGACACCGAAGGGCCTGGAGGCCGGCGAGGTGAAGATCCCCGTCGGCCGACGGCAGATCCCCGCCTACCGGGCGATGCCGGCCAGAGGGCGGGCCGTTCCCGATCGTCCTGGTCGTCCAGGAGATCTTCGGCGTCCACGAGCACATCAAGGACATCTGCCGGCGGTTCGCCAAGCTCGGCTATTTCGCCATCGCCCCCGAGATGTACGCCCGGCAGGGGGACGTCTCGAAGCTCGACCGACTTCCAGGAGATCTTCAAGATCGTCTCGAAGGTCCCCGACAAGCAGGTGATGTCCGACCTCGACGCGGCCGTCGCCTACGCCAAGGCCACCGGCAAGGCCGACACGGCGAAGCTGGGCATCACCGGCTTCTGCTGGGGCGGGCGGATCGTCTGGCTCTACGCGGCCCACAACCCGAACCTGAAGGCCGGGCGTCGCCTGGTACGGCCGGCTCGTCGGCGACAAGACCGACGAACTTCACCCGAAGTACCCGATCGACGTCGTCGCCGACCTCAAGGCCCCCGTCCTCGGCCTCTACGGCGAGGCCGACCAGGGCATCCCGGTCGCCTCGGTCGAGAAGATGCGCGAGCGCCCTCAAGGCCGCGGGCAAGCCCGCCGAGATCGTCCTCTACCCCGACACCCCCCACGCCTTCTACGCCGACTACCGCCCCAGCTATCGCAAGAAGCAGGCCGAGGACGGCTGGAAGCGGCTCCTGGCCTGGTTCAAGAAGAACGGCGTGGCCTGAGCCGAGAGCCCGGGGGGACGGCATCCGGGACTCACAAGAGTTCGTCGAGCTCCCCGGGCTTGGTCGGCTTCGTCGTGACCGGTCGCGTGACCGACCAGAACTGGACGGCCAGGGCGATCGTCATGGCCAGCAGGGTCAGACCCTCGCTCCACGACCCCTTCATCAGGAGCGCCCGATCGGGATGGCGAGGAGCACGGGCAAGAGCCCCACCAGGAACCATCTCGGGATGGGGCGGCCCGACCAGAGCACCCGGCCGAGCCACACGAGCGTGCCAACGAGCGGCACGATCACGGCCAGGAACCCGAAGGCCCGGACGTCCCCGGCGAACAGGCTCCCGACCGAGGCGAGGGCTGTCGGCACCCCCATGAAGGCGGCCAGCGCGAACAGGATCACCGCCAGGGTCCGCGGCATGCGCCAGTCCCTCGCGGGGGATCGTCTTTTCTTCGGAGATCCAGCTCATCGTTTCCCGACTCCTCAGGCCCGGGGGTCTTTCTCGCCGGAAGGGACGGCCAACCGTCGGTATTCGCCGACGAGCCCTCATTATTACTGGTCACCCCCGGATCGCCTTCAAATAACGATCCGCCGACCTCTGGACGACCTCCCGGGCCCGGGTCGGGATGATCCCCTTGCCCCGGATGAAGAAAGCGCCGTAGAGGCGGTCGTAGGCGAGCGGTTCGAGGCACTCGACGACATGGCGGATCGCCGGGGCGTTGAGCGGGATGTAATTCGGATAGCTGTACATGAACGAGACCTGCTTCGGGTCCATGCAGATCTGCGGCTGGTCGCCGGCCATGAGGGCCCCTTTGCCTTCGGCCCCCCTGGGCCAGTGCAGGACCTGATAGCCGGTGAAGTGGCCGCCGGTGCTGACCAGCGTCAGGCCGTCGAGCAGCTCCAGCGTCTTCCCCTTCCAGAACCGGACGGCGGGGTCGGGGCGCATCACCCAGGGGCGCTCGGCCTCGTGGATGTGGATCGGCGCATCGCCGAAGGCGCGGCTCCACTCGACCATCGACGTGTAATAATGCGGGTGCGAGACCGCGATCGCGGCGATCCCGCCCAGCTCCCTGACCCTCGCGATCGTCGGGTTGTCGATCAGGGCCACGCAGTCCCAAAGCATGTTGCCCTTCGGGGTCTGGATCAGGAATGCCCGCTGGCCGATGCCGAACTTCGGCTCGGTGTTGATCGAGTGGAGACCGGGCTCCGCCGGCTTGATGATGTTCTTATGCGTCGAGCGGAGCCCCTCGAGGGTGGTCCATTGCTGGCCTTCGGGCGGGACGTACTGCCGCTCGTCGTCGCAGATCGGGCAGTTCGCGGGGGCTGCCTCCGACTCGGCGAACTGGCTCCCGCACGTCACGCAGAGGTAGGGCGTCCCCACGCGGGCCTCCTTCCTGTCTTGAGCTTCCGCCGATGTCCTGAGCCCGGCAGCCGCCAGCGCGGTGCCGGCGGTCGAGCAATCCTTGAGGAACGTCCGGCGCGATCTTTCCTGTGTCATGGCGTTGATCCTCCCCAGGAATGAATGGCCCCTGGCCTCGATCGCAATTTCGGGACCATCCCCCGGCGGCTACGACCTCGACCCGAAGTAGAACCCGACGACCGCCGCCAAGGCGTGCTCCAGCCGGAACCGGCCGAGCTGGAACCAGGGGGCGAACGCCTGGTCGATCTGGTCGGGCGGGACGACCGCGTACAGGCGGTTCCAGACCAGCCCGACCAGCACCAGGGCCGCCGCCACCGAGATCAACGCCCGGACGTCCTCGACGACCCGAGGTGGGTGTCGGTCGGGGCCCAGATACCAGCCCGACATGGCATTGAGAGCCACGCCCAGGAGGAAGCCGCCGACCAGCCAGAGCGTCACCACGCCCGGGTGCTGGCCCGGCGCGGTCAACTGGCCTCGCGAGTAAAGCAGGGCACCCACCCCGACCGACCCGGCGACGAGCAGGAGCCGGACGCTCCCATTGGGCAGGAACAGCGGCGGAGGACCGGGCTCCTGAGCTTGCCCGGCTCGTCGGCGGGTGGCGAAGTAGTGACCCATGATGATGAACAGGAGGTCGCGGAGGTAGTCGGGCACCTCCTGCGTCGGCTGGAGGGCCAGCAGGCCCCAGACCGTCCCGAAGACCAGCAGCGCCAGCAACCCCCGGATGCTCCCCGCCGGCAGGCCCAGGGCGTGGAGCCGCCGCCAGTCGAGGGTCGGGGTCGGGTTGGCGGCCTCGGTTTTCGTGCTCATCAGCTTTGGATGTCCTTTGGCTTCAGTGTCGGTTCGCGAGGTGATTCGCCTCTCGGCCCCATTTATCGCGACCCCGCCGAGCGGATGAACGCGATCAGGTCGGCCAGCCCTTGCGGTTCGAGCCCCTGGTCGAGCCCCTCGGGCATCAGCGAGAGTCCGGTCGAAGCGATTTCCTCGATCTGCCCTCGGGGGACGATGTTGACCGCCCCCTCGGCCCGCTTGAGAGTCAAGGCGCCGGGGGATTCCTCGGCGATCAGGCCCGAGAAGGTCCGCCCGTCCTTGGTGGTCACGGCGTAATTCACGAAGTTCGCCGCGACCTCGCGGTTGGGGTCGAGAATGTGGATCAGGATGTCCTCGGGCGTCCGCGCCGCGACCGTGGCGAGATCGGGGCCGACCGCTGTCCCCTGGTTCTCGGCCCGGTGGCAGGTGGCGCACGCCTTGAGGAAGACCGCCTTGCCCCGATCGGCCGAGCCGGTCAGATCCAGGGCCTTCCGACCTCGAGCGAGCGCCGCGTTCCGGTCGGGCCGCGATTCGCCCGAGAACAGGGCCGAAGCGCGGGCCTTGATCTTCGGGTCGGGGCTCTCGACCAGCGACTTGCGCCGGGCCGGGTCGAGGTCGCTCGGTGCGATCGCCTTCGACTCGATCGCCGAGAGGAGGGCGTCGAGCCGGTCGGGCCTGGCGAAGAGGACCTCGGCCGCCTCGCGACGGACCGCCGGCCCCATCGCCCGCCAGCGCCCGACGATCGCCGGGCCGACCCGCCGATCAGCCAGGTCGGCCAGCCCCTGCACCGCCGCGACCTGGACGCCCGAAGGCTGGCGGGCGTCGAGCAACTCCGGCAACACCCTGAGGGAAACGTCCACCGGCCCGAGAGCCGTCAGGCGGATCGCGTCGAGCCGCGTGGCCGGGCTGGCGGAGTCGTCGAGGGCCGTCCTCGCCGCCTTCGCGAAGAGCGGGGCGACCTTCGCCGAGGCCGGGCCGGTCAACGCCCCGGCCAGCGAGCCGCCGGAGCGCCGCAAACCCCGGCCCAGCCCCAGAATCAGCGGCAGGGCCTGGTTCGGGTCGCTCTCCTCGCCCGCGAACCGTTCAAGGATCGCCCGGACGTCGTCGGGTCGGTCCTCGGCGCCGGTGAGCGTGGCCAGCTCGACCAGCCACTCGCGGCCGGCGGACGTCTGGAAAAATCCAGGCCGCGCCGCCAGGGCCTCGATCAAGGGCCGAGTCCGGCCGGCGATCGAGCTGAGCACCGCCGATCTCGTCCACCGGTCGCCCGAGTCCCGCGCGGCGATCGCGGCCAGGGCGTCAATCGCCCGAGGGTCGGCCACGTCCCCCAGGCTCAGGGCCGTCTGGAACCGGACCATCGGATCATTATCATTCGCCAGCGCGAGCAGCCCGGCGCGGACGGCCTCGTCAGAGTTCGCCAGCGATCCGCCCAGCCGCGCGGCCTGCTCGCGGACCTCGGGGGACGCATCGGTGAGCGCCGGCAGGAGTGATCCGGCGTCGAGCTGGCCGAGGGCTCCGAGGGTCCAGATGGCATGAGCCCGGCCCAGGCGCCGAGGGCCTGGTCCAGGCCAGCTCCTTCAGAAGTTCGATCGCCGAGGGGTCCTTCCGTTCGATCAGGAGACGCTGGGCGGTCTCGCGCCACCAGGCGTCGGGGTCGGCGAGGTGCCCGACCAGATCGGCGGTCGGGGCGTGGGACAGCTTCGGCTGAGGGCGGCGCCGGAAGCCGTCGGGGACGACCTCGTAGAGCCGCCCTCGGTCCCGACCGCTGGTCAGATCGAGGTGCTTCTTGATCGGTTCGGGGATCGAGGCGGGGTGCTCGATCGTCTCGCGGTACATGTCGAGGACCAGCAAGGTCCCCGACGGGGTGTTGGCGAAGTTGACGGGCCGGGACCAGTTGTCGGTCGAGGCGAGGAACTCGGTCCCTTCATCGGCGCGCGGGCGAGGAAGGTCAAGCCGGCCTTCGCCAGGGTCTTGCGGTGGACGAGGTTGCCGCCGACGTCGCCGACGAAGGCGTTGCCGCGATACTCGGGCGGGAAGGCCGAGCCCCGGTAGATCGTGATTCCGGTCGCCGAGGTGAAGAAGCCGCTGGCGTGTAGCTCGGAGGGGGCGGCTTTCTTCGCGAAGGCCGGGTCGGCCACGCGCTGGCGGGTCCGGACGACGCGCCAGGGCTCGGCCGGGCTGATCCGGAAGACCGGCCCCGCTCCGCCTTCGGCGGCAATGTCGGCGGTCACGGTCGTGGTCGCCAGGAACGGGTTCCGGGCCAGCTCGCGGCCCGGCAGGACGACCTGGCGGATGTGGTTGCTGTTCGAGCAGACGAATCTGTGGCCCCAGTCGTCCAGCGAGTGGCCGAACTGGCCGCCGCCCGAGATCGCCTCGAAGCCCGACCCGTCGGGACGGAACCGGAAGTCGCGGCCACGAACCGTCACCGGCTTCGCGTCGGGGTCGGCGAGGCTCCGGATTTCCCCCCCGTTCGAGGCCGCCGAGCCGTAAATCCAGCCGTCCGTGCCCCAGAGCAAGCCGTTGGCCAGGCCCTGCACGTTCTGGGTGCCGAACCCGGTGAAGACGACGCGCCGGACATCGGCCCGGCCGTCGCCGTCGGTGTCCTTCGCATAGATCAGGTCGGGCGCGGCCACGACGAAGACACCGCCGTCGAAGGGCGTGATCCCGGTCGGCCACGAGAGGCCGTCGAGGAACTCAAGCCGGCTGCTCGAACCGGCCGTCGCCGTCGCGGTCTTCGAGCAGGCTGACGCCGCCGGTCGGCCTCGGCTCGGGGTAGGGATACCCGCGCATCTCGACGACGTAGAGCCGGCCGTCGGCGTCGAAGCAGGCCGCCACCGGGCTCCGGACGGTCGGCTCGGAAGCGATGAGTTGAAGCTGGAACCCGGGATGGACGCGAAACGTGGCCAGGGCGCCGGCCGGCTCGGTCGCCGGGAGCCGGGGCAGCTCGGAGGCCAGGTTGTCCTGCCCCCGGACGACGGAGCATCCCAGGGCCAGGGCGAGACAGGCGGTTGTCGGCAGGGTCCGGAGCATGGCGGGCATTCCGAGGAGGATCGACGGGCGTGGGCGGGAAGGTGATCGCTCTGAGGTCGAGCCTCCGACCATACCGGAACCGGGGCATGCGTGGCAACGACTTCCGGCCCGGGCACCCTCTTGATTCTGGACTATGGGCGAGAGGGTCAATCCTACTCGTTTCCACGCTCCCCAACGAATTGCATTGCCAACGAGTTGGAATCACCTGGGCCGACGCCCAGAATCGAGAGGGATACCCTGGACACCGGTTCGTCCCATCCCGGATGGTCCTGGCGGGCTCGGTTGGATAGGATGGATCAAGGAGATCCGAGAAGAATCCGGCGTCGGGCGACGTTCATGGCGACGACGATCGAGGCCACGTTCGACGGTCAGGTCTTCCGGCCCTCGGAACCGATCTCTCTGCCCCCGAACACGGTTGTGAGGATCACCATTGAGTCGGTCCCCGACGCTCCTCGCTCCTTCCTGCGCACGGCCCGGTCGCTGGAGCTGGATGGGCCGCCGGATTGGGCGAGCAAAATGGGTTCATCGCTGTAACGTTGAAGAGGCCTACAGCGGTTCACATTCGCGCCGCGCACGGCCTGTTTTCGTAGGGTAGGGCTTGCCCTGCCGATCGAGCCGGGCACGGCAGGGCAAGCCCTACCCTACGTGTGCCATCCGATCGTGAACCGCTGTAAGAGGATGGATAGGTGGCCATCCCCATTCTCCTGACGTTGTGGTCAATTTCACCCTGACTTCTGGAGTTTCGATCAATGAGGATGCCACGCCTCTCGATCACTGACCTTATAGTCGGGTTGCTGATCCTCGCGGCCGACCTTGGCTGGTTCCGGTGGTTCGTGATCGACGGTCGCCGTTCCCTCTTTGGTCTCTATCCCATGGCGCTCGACCTCGGGATCATCCCGATTGCCAGCATCTTGGCGATGAGCGCCTACCTGATCGCCTCACGTCGCAAGCGGAGCAGCCCATTTCTCGTCGGGTTTACGATTGTTCTGTCGATGTCACTGCTCTCCTACTCGGTGTGTTGCCTGGTCGTGCCTGCCAGAATAGACACGGCGCTCCAAGGGATTGAACGCGTTCTCAATGGATGGTCGATTACGTCGTTCTGTCGTCAAATTCTGGAGCCAATAGGAGTAGTTATCTTCAATAATCGTGCGCACTTCGATCTTTTTGAGATTTCATCGCTCGCAGTGATCCTATCACTCCCCCAAGTTATCCTTGCTCTATTGGGCGGTCTACTCGCCACGAAGCTACATGACGTGGGTGAAACATAATTGGTTGCTATCTTGTGGCTGGTGGTTTGTACGTCCTGACGTCATGAGCACTATCCAAGAGATCAAAGAAGCCATCGCCAAGCTTTCCCCTGAAGACATCGCCGCGCTCCGGGCCAGGTTCGCCAGGCTCGACGCCGCGGAATGGCACCGGCAGTTCGAAGTCGACGTTGCCGCCGGACGATTGGATGGGCTGGCCGGAGACGCTTCTGATAGAATGGTGTGAGGGCCGTTGCACCGACCTTTGAACCTCGAATCACCTTCCGACCGGAGGCCCGAGCGATCATGACCCACTCTCGCCGCGACTTTTTGAAGACCGCCGGGCTCGCGAGCCTGGCCACGCTCGCCCCTTCGGCCCCGCGCGTGATCCTGGCCGACGATATTGACCGCAAGCAAATTCGAGGCGAAGGCCGACGCGGTCATCGTGCTCTGGATGGGCGGCGGGATGGCCCACGCGGAGACGTTCGACCCCAAGCGGCATACGCCCGTTCAAGACCGGGCATGAAGGCCGGCCGACGTTTGCAGCACGTTCCCCTCGGTGCCGACGGTCGTCGATGGCGTCCGGTTCAGCGAGGGGCTGGAACAGATCGGCCGGGTGATGGACCGGGGAACCTTGATCCGCTCGCACGTCGCGGCCGACCTCGGCGCGATCCTCCATTCGCGCCACCAGTTCCACTGGCACACCGGGTACGAGCCGCCGGTCAACGTCGCGGCGCCGCACCTCGGGGCCTGGATCGGCCATGCGCTCGGGCCCAAGAACCCGGCGGTGCCGGCTTACATCGACATCGGCCAGCGGATCGACGGCAACGGCGAGGCCGAGGAACTCCGGTCGTTCCAGACCGGCGGCGTGCTCGGCTCCGAGTTCGGCCCGTTCCGCATCCCCGACCCCTCCGACGCCGTCGCCGCCGTCCGCCCGCCCGCCGGCATGACCCTCTCGCGGTTCCAGAACCGCTATCAAGGGCTACAAGAAGCTCCTCGCGGCCAGCCCGATCGGCCGCGAAGGCTCCGACTATCAGCGCGAGTCCCTCCTCCGCTCGCTGGAGAACGCCGACCGGCTGCTCAACTCCGACGCCGCGAAAGCGTTCGACCTCTCCCTGGAGCCGAAGCAGAATTACGACGTCTACAACACCGGCCGGTTCGGCCTGGGCTGCCTGCTGGCCCGCCGGCTGGTCGAGGCGGGAGCCCGGTACATCGAGGTGACGACCGAGTACATCCCGTTCGTCAACTGGGACACCCACGACAACGGCCACACCCGGCTCCGCGACCTCAAGAAGCAGATCGACGCCCCCGTCGCCCGGCTGGTTCTCGACCTGGAACAGCGCGGGCTGCTCGACCGGACCCTGATCGTCCTGGCCAGCGAGTTCAGCCGGTCGGTCCTGGTCGAGGGGAAGGCCGACAAGAAGGTCCCCGATCAGGTCCAGGTGCCCGACGACCCTGGCGAACCTCTCGCAGTTCGGCCATCATCGCCATTTCACCGGCGCGGGTTCGGTCCTGATGTTCGGCGGCGGGGTCAAGAAAGGGTTCGTCTACGGCGAGACCGCCGAAGAGATGCCCTGCACGACCACCAAGGACCCCGTCACCGTCGCCGACCTCCACGCGACGATCCACCACCTCCTGGGGATCTCGCCGAAGTACGGCGTCGTCACCGAGGAGCGGCCGTTCTACGTCACCAAGGACGGCAAGGGCAAGCCCGTCACCGGCGTGATCGCCTGATCTCCAGTGGTTAGTGGCTAGTGGCTAGTGGTTAGTGGTCAGTGGTCAGTCTGACAAAGACCTCTGCGACCGACCACTAACCACTAACCACTAACCACCAACCACTCTCCAGCAAGGAGCCGCCCACGATGAGGACGAACGTCCGCCTGGCCCTCTCCCTGACCCTGGCCGTCGCGGTCGTCGCCTCGGCGATCGCCGCCGATGCGCCCGCCCCGACGACACTCGACCTCTGGCCGGGCGCCGCGCCGGGCGAGACCACCCCGGTCGGCGAGGAGCAGGCCAAGAAGAAGGGTGAGGCCATCACCAGCATCACCAACGTCAGCAAGCCGACCATGACCGTCTCCCGCCCCCCTTCGGACAAGAACACCGGCGCGGCCGTGGTGGTCCTGCCCGGCGGCGGCTACACCAACCTCGCCTGGGAGCACGAGGGGACCATGGTCGCCAACTGGCTGAACTCGATCGGCGTGACGGCCGTCGTCGTCAAGTACCGCGTCCCGCGCCGGCCCGGCACGCCCAAGGGCGAGCCGCCCGTCGCCGCCCTGATGGACGCCCAGCGGGCCATTGGCCTGGTCCGCTCGCATGCGAGCGACTGGGGGATTGACCCCAAGAAGGTCGGCGTGCTCGGTTTCTCGGCTGGCGGCCACCTCGCCGCCTGGTCCTCGACCAACACCGACAAGCGGGCGTATGACGCCGTTGACGCCGCCGACAAGGCCAGCAGCCGGCCCGATTTCTCCGTGCTGATCTACCCAGGCGGGGTCCTGAAGCGCGGGACTGACCAGCTCACGCCGGAGATGAAGATCTCCAGCCAGTCGCCCCCCGCGTTCCTCGCCGTCGCCAGCGACGACGCCGGCTCGCTCGAAGGGACCGTCGCGCTGTATCTCGCCCTCAAGCGTTCCGGAGTCCCGGCCGAGCTGCACGTCTACGGCGTCGGTGGCCACGGCTTCGGCATGAGGACCGGCGATCGCCCTGCCGCGACCTGGCCCAAGCGCTGCGAGGAATGGATGCGCGACCAGGGGATCATCAAATAACGGATCAAAACGCGTAGGGTGCGTCGAGTCCTCGAAGACGCACCATATCAATACGGGCTGGTGCGTCTTAGAGGACTCGATGCACCCTACATCGACATCTGTTCCATCTCGAACCCTTCTCGAATCGGGGGCCGGGCTGATGGACGCATTGACGATTCTTGACGAGATCCGGATCGCCACACCTTGCCGGGCGAGCTGGGACGAGATGCCGGGCGACAACCGGGTCCGCTCGTGCCCGGCCTGTTCTCGGTCGGTCTACAACATCGCGGCCATGACGTCGGCCGAGGCCGCCGCCCTCATCGCCGGTCGCGAGGGACGGCTCTGCGCCGACTCTTCCGTCGGGCCGATGGGACCGTGGTCACGGCCGATTGCCCACCCCCGCCGAAGCCCCGCCTCCGCCGCGTCCACGCCGCGGTGATCGTCCTCGTCGCCTTGTCGCTCTTCTGGACGGGCACGAAGTCGGGCGAATCGCCTCCGTCAGGCGGCGGGGTCACCTGGGACGACTGGGTCCACTGGGCCTCCGTCTCCCTCGGCCTTCGCCCGACCCCGCCCGCCGCGCCGGTCTTCACGACCACGATCAGCATGGGCGATGTCTATTGATCGAAGGCATCGCCCCTGAGATCGACCGGGCGGACGGTCGGGGTCGATGGCATCGGCGGAAAGGCAGAGCGGAATGCGAATAGGCCAGGTCTCGATCCGAGGCATGATCATCGGGACGCTCGCCCTGGGTGTCGGATGCGCCGGCCTGCTGAATGCTTCGGAGGCATGGGACGTTGCCTTCCGCCTTGTCAACACGGGCTTGTTGCTGATCTCGCCCCTCGCGGCGATCCTCCGGTCGGGGCACACACGGGCCGGCTGGGCGGGATTCGCGACCTTCGGGTGGGCTTATTTGTGGCTGTCGCTCCCGACCTCCGCTCCCACCGACACGGTCCTCCACCCCGATCAAACCGTTCGGAAGATGCTCACCCGCCTGGGACAAGTTCGCACGTATCCGCCCATCGCGGTCGGGCATCGGGTCGATGTCATGGACTACAGCAAGGAACCGTGGGTCTATGTTCGAGGGACCGTGATTCGCGAATATGCACGCGGCTGCTTCGAGGTCGCCCTCGATGATGGTCGCAAGGCCAACGAGTGCCTCGCGGCGTTTCGCCTCGACAATCGCGAGTATTACCTGTCCGTGGGAAGGACCCTGGCGAATCTGCTGTTCGCGCTCTCCGGCGGGATTCTGGCACGCTGCCTGAGCCCTGAACCTGTAAAAACTAATCGAGATTAATGAATTGGGTTGATGGACTTCCCGACGCGGAGTCACGAAATGAAACGACCCCGTGTCCGGTCCACGATAGGACGGATGATGGTCGCCATCGCGGTCACGACCATCCTCGTCACATTCATCGTGAGGAAGGTCACGCGGGATAACCGGCTCAGAGTGCTGGCACAAGCGCGTTACGCGGCGGCTCTTGCAGTGTACAATAATGCTGATCGCCTCTTTCCGGCCGAAATCTCGATCGACGATTTATATCCCAGCGCCATCTTGTTGTTGGAGGCCGAGAAGGACCTTAATGGGCCGGCCTTGGCCACCCGAGCCCATCTCGGCCGCATGAAAAAATACGAGGAACAACTGCGAAGCGCGTGGTCGGACGGGCGTTTTAAGAATTTCGGTGATATGCCCATTAAGCTGAATCTATTTGTCAATGAAGCCGAGTATTGGGCGGAGAAAGAAAGATAACCTCCCAGATGTTGGCCCGTCATGGTTTAGAGCCAAGAGCGATCATCGAATGACCGGGGCGTCCGCCATGAAACTTCCCCGCCTCACAATCCGCCGCCTGATGCTCGTCGTGGCGATCGCGGGGCTGGTTCTTGGAGTTCTGGTCGAACGTCGAGCAAGGTTCCTCAGGATCGCGGCACGGCACAAGATCCCGGCGTCAGATCCCGCATTCAACTATCGGGGATTTTACATACCCCGTCGGCTCATCTACCACGGGATGATGGAGTCGAAGTACGAGCGTGCGGCCCGCTATCCCTGGCTCCCCGTCGCCCCCGACCCGCCGGAGGCTGAGAGGTGAGAATATAGCGGCTCACGTCCGGATGGCCCGCGAGGGAGGAGAATGGGGACTGGCTCCCGGCCCCGTCTCCGACCATCGGACCGGGAGAGGACGAGGTGGGCCGGGTGCCTGTCCCCGTTCTCCGGACGCCGTCGGTGTTGGCCCGGAGAACGGGGACAGGCACCCGGCCCGCGTGGCCGTCGAGAGGAATCGACTCGATCATCGGGGCCGGGAGCCAGTCCCCATTCTCCTCCCTCGTAGCCCATTCGAATGTGATCCGCTGTAGGGTCTCCGGAGGACGGCCGGGCCTGAATCTCCCGCAAGCAATCTCGCCCCAGCGACTTCAGGGCTTGACTGGACCATCCAGGGGTGCCAGCCCGGCCCTGGCGATCTGGCCGTCCTCGGTTGCCTTGACGCCCGACACGCCGATGGCCCCGATCACCTTCCCCTCGTGGATGATCGGCAGTCCGCCCTCGATGGGTGTGACGCCCGTGGCCAGCGCCCGGAGCCCGGCACCGCCACCGGCGATGGCATCCTCGAAATACTTGCTCGGCCGGCGGAAGAGGGCCGCCGTTCTGGCCTTCCCCTGGGCGATCTCGATGCTGCCGAGCTGAGTGTTGTCGAGCCGGTGGAAGGCGACCAGGAACCCGGCGTTGTCAACGATCGTGATGGCGACCGGCCAGTTGTTCTTCTTCGCCTCGGCCTCGGCCGCGGCCACGAGCTTCAGGGCGATGTCGAGCTTGATCGGAGGGCCGTAGGGGATCGGCTCCTGAGCATTCGCGTGAGGAACGGCGAGCAGCAAGAACGCCAGGGCGATGAATCCGCGAGGCATGGGCCTACTCCAGGAGGAACCGTCTTCCGGGGACGAACCGGATTCTACCGCCGGACCTCGACCCTCGCCACGCTCGACCGGCGACCTCCCCCGCTCCCTCTCCCGGAACGACCCCTACAGCGGTTCACACCCGGATGGCGCAGCACGAGGGAGGAAGACGGGGACTGGCTCACGGCCCGGGTTGAAGGGTCGATTCCACTCGACGGCCGCGCGGGCCGGGTGCCTGTCCCCGTCTTCCGGTCACCGCTGCTGGTGCGTCCCCAGTCCCCATTCTCTTCCACTGTGAGCTATCCGGACGTGAACCGGTTCGATCGGTTTTCGCCCGGATGCTGCATTGCAACGACGAACCACAGAGATCACAGTGCTCATAGCGATAGGTCGGGTGAGTCGAGTGAAACGAGCCCCACCACGCATTCATGGTGGGGCTCGTTTCACTCAACCCACCCGACAAGAACCGATTTTCGGAAAAAGTGTGATAACGCGGGCTCGATCGACCTGAATGTGTGAGAGACCACGGCACCTTGCCGAGCACCCTCGAACACGAAAGGTCCGCACCGATGGCCACCGAAGCCCAGATCCGCGCCAACAGAGAGAATTCAAAAAAATCGACGGGTCCGAAGACCCCCGAAGGCAAGGAACGCGTCCGCCGGAACGCCCTCAAGCACGGCCTGAACGGCTCGGGCGTCGCCTTGCCCTCCGAGGATCAGGCCGAGATCACGCGCAGCTTCATCGCCCTGCAAAACGAGCTACGCCCGAGCAACGAGCTGGCCGAGAAACTGGTCCGTCGCACGGCGTTCCTCTTTGTCCGGCTCGAACGCTGCGAGAAGCACGAGACGTCCGAGACCTCGAAACGCGTCCGCCACGCCGTCGAGAAGTTCGATGACGAACGCCTCGCCGCCATGGAAGAACTCGCCTCGAAGATCGAACGCGAGCCGGCGACCACCTCGCGGCGGCTCCAGATGACGCCCGAAGGGATCGATTGGCTGCTCGATCAGTGGGAGATCCTCCAGGACGAGCTTTTCATGAAGGGCAATCGCCTCTACTGGACCAATAACCATCGCGCCCGCTTCGAGCTACTGCTCGGCCGGAACCCCGCCGACTGGCGATTGGGCCGGATCGCGATCCTCTCCGACGCGGTGGCCGGATTCTTCCTCAACCTCGAAAAAGAGGACGCGCCAGGTCTCGAAGGCGAGGCCCGCGCCGACTGCGGCGCGCGGCGAATTGGGGCGGATGATCGACGAGGAGATGGCCCGACTGAAGGACGTCCGGGTCAACCTCGACCCGAAGGCGATCGAGCAAGACCGCGCCGAGGCGGTCAACCGCGCGCTCTTCGACCCCTCGAAGGAGGCGATCCTCGCGCGGAAGTACGAGGCGGCGACCGAACGGGCGCTTTTCCGCACCCTCAAGGAGCTTCGCCATGTCGAGGCCGACGCAGCCCAGGGAATCAAGACAGAAATAACCGTTGACACGGAAGAAACTTACGACAATTCGGCTTTGAATGAACGGGAGGACGAGCCGGAGTCCTCGACGGCTCCGGAATCGGCCGTTCCGACCATCTTCCCGCTGTCCGAGCGGGCGAAGGAGGGGCCGATTCCGGTCGAGACGGCCGAAAAAGTGGTCGTCTGAGGCTCAAAGGGGGTCGTCCGGAGGTCCGAGAGGCCCGATCGCAATCGGGCCGGGGGTGGTCCACGGACCTCGCGGACCTGAATGTACGGACCGACACGTTCTCGAATGCTGATCCTCGGGGCTGGCGAGCCGATCTTCCTCCCCTCTCCCTTGGGAGAGGGGCCGGGGGTGAGGGGCGTCGCATCAGAAGCGGGCGGGAAAAAAGGCTGGATCGAACGTCACTCGCCCGACAACCACCCTCACCCCGGCCCTCTGCCAGAGGGAGAGGGAGGCGGAAAAAGCCCGCCGAAGGACATCCTCCCTCGTTCCCACGGTCCTCCGTGGGAATGCCGACTTCGACGCTTCGCGTCGAACTTCCGGCCAGGCCCCGCCGATCGGCAGAGGTTGTGTTTGAATATTAATAGAATGATGTCAAGTCCGTTCCGCCTCCCGTCGGATCAACGCCCAGAGGGCCTCGACGTGCGGCCGTTCGGTCGCCTCGGCGCCGATGGAGACGCGGGCCATCCAGCGGCCTTCGAGGGTCGCGGGGGTGAGGTAGGCCAGGCCCGAGCGGTTCACGCGGTCGACCCAGCCGAGGGTGTGGGCGTCGAGAGCCTCGCCTTCCAGGCCGGGGGGCTGGTGGCGGACGCAGACCGTCTGGAGCGGGACGGGGGCGAGGACCGACCAGCCGGGCGTCGATCGGACCTGGTCGGCGAGCCATCGGGCGTTGGCGATGTCGCGGCGGAGGCGCGATCGGAGCGCCTCGGCCCCCTCGGCTCGGAGCAGGCACCAGAGCTTGAGGGCCCGGAAACGCCGGCCGAGCGGGATGCCCCAGTCGCGGAGGTTCTTGACCCGGTCGTCGGCGGCGGTCCGCAAGTAGCTGGGGTTGGTGGACATCACCCGGATGAGGTGCTCGGGGTCCCGGACGTAATAGAGCGAGCAGTCGAAGGCCGCGCCGAGCCACTTGTGGGCGTTGAGGACGAGCGAGTCGGCCGATTCGACCCCCTCCCACAAGAGGCGAAGCTCGGGCAGGATCATCCCCGACCCGGCCATCGCCGCGTCGACGTGGAGCCAGAGGCCATGCTCGACCGCGACCCGGGCGATCGCGGCGATGGGGTCGAACGCCGTCGTCGCGGTGGTCCCGGTCGTGGCGACCACGGCGCAGGGATGATGGCCCTCGGCCTGGTCGCGGCGGATGGCGGCATCCAGGGCGTCGGCGTCCATCGCATAAGCGGAGTCCACCGGCACCGGACGCACGTTGGTCCGTCCGAAGCCGGCCAGGAGCGCGGCCTTCTCGACCGAGCTGTGCGCCTGGGCCGAGGCGTAGACGACCAGCGGCCTCGGCTCGGCCTGGAGCCCGCCCCGGGCGAGGCCGAGACCCGTCGATTTCTCGCGGGCACAGATCAGGGCGACCAGGGTGCTCGTCGAGGCGGTGTCCTGGATGACCCCGCTCCAGCCGTCGGACAGGCCGACGAGCTGGCGGAGCCAGTCGGTGACGACCTCCTCCAGCTCGGTCAGGGCGGGGCTCGACTGCCAGGAGAGCCCCAGGACGCCCAGGCCGGTGCTCAGAAAGTCGCCGAGCACGCTCGACAGCGGGGCATTCGCCGGGAAATAGCCGAAGAACCCCGGGTGCTGCCAGTGCGTCAGGCCGGGCTGGAGGATTTCTTCCAGGTCCCGGACGATCGCGTCGAACCCCTCGGGCCGCTCGGGAGGCGAGGCGGGGAGCCGCCCCTTGATCTCGCCGGGGGCGGTCCTGGCCATCACGGGCCGGTCGGCCAGGGTCGCTCGGTAGTCGGCGATCCAGTCGATGAGCCGGTGGCCTTGCTCGCGGAACTCGTCGGGGGTCATGCCAACCTCACTCCGGGGGCGATTCCAGGTTTCGCGATTTCCACGACCGCCTGCGGTGGGTATGACTTCTGCATGGAAATCATGGAGAAGAAGAGAATGGGCCACGAGGCAACGTGCGACGCTCCGCCGGATCTCGTGGGCCGGGAGCCGCCCATGAGCCGAAGTCGACCGACCGCCGGATCAATCTTTCTGGTGATCCTCATGACACTCGCGACGGCCGGCCCCTCGTCGGGCCAGGGATCGACGGATCATCGCTGGGACGATGCCGAACGGGCGGATCTGCTGCGCTACGCTCGCGACACCTGGCACTCGTTCGAGGCGATGGTCCACCCCGACGGCTTGCCCTCCGACCGGCTCTGCCGGGACGACAAGGGGGTCTGGTGTCCGTCGATCCAGACCTCGCCCACCGATATCGCGTCCTATCTCTGGTCCACCCTCGCGGCCCGCTCGCTCGGCCTGATCGACGACGCCGAGGCCGACCGGAGGCTCGGGACGACCTTGACGACGCTCGGCAAGCTCGATCGCAACCACGGCTTCTTCTTCACCCTCTACAACGTCGAGACCCGGGTCCCCATCGGAGTCTGGAGCGACGCGACCCATCCCCATCGGCCGTTCCTCTCGACGGTCGACAACGGCTGGCTCGCCGCCGCCCTGACCATGGTCCGCAACTCCCGCCCGGCACTCCGGGATCAGGCCGAGGCGCTGCTCGCCCCGATGGATTTCCGCCTGTTCTACGTCCCCTTCGACCCGGCCGACCCGGCCAAGAAGCCGGGCCAGCTCCGGGGCGGCTACTACACGGACAACGGAACCTTCACCGCGTTCTGCTACGGGATGCTGATCACCGAGCCGAGGATCGCCAGCTATCTCGGGATCGCCCGGGGGCAGATCCCGCCCGAGCATTATTACCACCTCTCCCGGACGCTCCCGGCGGACCAGCGGCAGACCCAGGTCCCGGCCGGAGAGACGAGGACCTACCTCGGCGTGCCGGTCTTCGAGGGGCATTACACCTTCCGACATTTCCGGGTCGTGCCGAGCTGGGGCGGCAGCATGTTCGAGGCCCTGATGGTCCCCCTGTTCGTGCCCGAGGAGCGCTGGGGACCGAAAAGCTGGGGGGTCAACCACCCGCTCTACGTCCGCGCTCAGATCGAGCAAGGACTGGAGGTCCGCCATTACGGCTACTGGGGGTTCTCCCCCTGCTCCACGCCCGAGTCGGGCTATCAGGCCTACGGCGTGAACGCGCTGGGGACCGAGGTCGAGGGCTATTATACGTTCGAACCCTCCCGGAAGAAGGGAAAGGAAGGGGACGGCGTGGTGACCCCGCACGCCACGTTCCTGGCCCTCCGCTACGCCCCTCGCGAGGCGATGGCGAACCTCCGGAAAATGGAGAAGTCGTTCGCGATTTACGGCCCGCAGGGGTTCGCCGACTCGGTCAACGTCTACAACGGGGTGGTCAGCCATTGCGTCCTCTCGCTTGACCAGGGGATGATCCTGGCGGCCATCGCCAACGCCCTGGCCGACGACGCCCTGCGGCACGCCTTCAGCGACGGCGCGATCGAGTCAGCGATCCGCCCCTTGATGGCGCCCGAGGAGTTCACCGCCGGACCGGCCGCCCCGGCAACCCCCGACGCTCCGGCAGCTCGCTAGAACCGGCCAGCCCCGGCCTGGTCCGCCGGACCTCGTCATCGAGCGGCGCACCGGACTCGAGGGCGACCCGGCCCAGGTGCAGATAGAGAATCCGGCGCAGTTCGCGGATCGTCTCCGGGGTGTCCTGGCACATATGATTCCCCGGCACGACCAGCTCGGACCTCGCCCAGTCGAGGTGCGAGCTTCGATACGGGACCACGCCGTCGCTCCCCTCCACGATCGGCACGTCCGGGTCTTTTTGACCGATGATCGAGTGGATCTCGACGCCGGGCTTGATCGGCAGCCGCGTCAGGGTCCGGAGCAGTGGGTTGTCGGGCCTCAGCTCGTCGATGCTCGACGGCAGGCCCCCTCGGCGGATCTCCGGCGTGAAGAAGTCGGGACCATTCAGGGTCCGGATCTCGCGGAAGGTCGATCGGAGCGTGCTCGGCAGGCGGATCAGGCGGTCGGTGAGGCGGCCGATGAACTGGTCGCCCAGCTCGCTCCCCCGGTGCGGCGTGGCGATGAAGACCACCCGGGCCACCGACGCTTGCGGCTCGAAGAAGAAGAGCTGACGGAGGGCCTCCTTGCGCTCGGGCGAGGCTTGCAGCTCGTCGAACGGCCGCCGGCCGACCAGCTTCCAGAGGTCCTCGCCGCTCGACTCGATCATCATCTTCGAGATCAGGCCGCCCATGCTGTGGCCGACCAGGACCATCCGGTCGAGGGCCTCGTCGGCGTGCCCGGGGTCGATCGCCTCGCGGATCTCGTTCAGCCCCTTGCGGAGCTTCGCGGCCGAGTCGGGGAACGGCGACCCGCTCGGATACATGAACAGCCAGAACTGGTAGCGGTCGCGCAGGGCCGGGTCGGCACGGAGGTCGTTGATCACCTTCATCCAGACCGCCGGGGTCGAGCGCAGGCCGTGGACCAGCACCACCGGGATCTTGCCCGGCTCGTAGGGATGGATCATATAAAGGCCCTCCAGCTTCTCCAGCCATTGCGGGTTAAGCAGGCCGATCTCCTGGAGGACAGGCAGCGGGCTCTGGACGAAGTGGTAGACCAGCGGCGTGGTCAGGTCGGCCGCCAGCGGCTCCGACCTTCCGTCAACCTCGACCCGGCGCTCGATCAGCGGGTCGTGCAGCTCCAGCCGGAGGCCGAAGGGGTCGCCGGGACGATCCGGGGGCGGCGGCACGACCTTCACCAGCGCCGTGAGCGGATAGACCTGACGAGGCATGAGGAACTTCTCGGCCCCTTGCCGCGCTTCGAGACGCCAGATGTTGAACTTCCGGATGGCGAGCAACGGCACGCCGACGCCATCGTATTGATAGATGTGATCGAGGTTCTTGATGGCGAAGTCGTCGGCGAAGAGGAACTTGTCGTACCAGTCGGGCGAGAGGAACTTCCCGTCCTGGACGATCGTCAAGGGGATGCCCCGGGCGGCCAGCTCGTCGCGCCATTGCTGGTCGAGCCGGACCCTCCGCCCGCTGGTCACCCGGAGGAATTCCTCCTGCGCCGCTCCGGAGAGCGACCGGGCGCGGGCCGTCCTCGGGTCGTCGGACCACCCGGGCGGCCCGGAGTCGAGCCCCGACAAGGCCCCCGAGGCGTCGACGACCGCGTCGAGCTGATAGAGGGCGGCGAGGTCTGTCGAGGTCTCCGCGGCCGTGAGCCCCGCGTGATAACTCATCGAGGCCCGGGCGAGCAAGGCGTCGGGGTCGGACGGATTCGGACCATCAACCGGCGGCGGGGCGAAGCCCCGAGGCGGAGGTGGAGGCGCGTCGAGCCCGGCCGGCGTGGGCGAGTGCCCGTGCTTGCCCCGGACCTTCTGGATCGAGACGCCCTGGCATCCCGCCGCCAGAACGCAGGTCGCGACCATCCAGGCCACTGCTCCGCCGCGCCATTCCATGGCTCTCCCTAGATCCTTGGTCGGTCGCGCTGAAGAGATCCTACGCGACCCTGTCCCACGTCCGAGCGCTGATCCCCGGGAAGCGGACCATGTGTGCCAGATTGGTCGTCGCGACGATCGGGGTGACGCCGGGCCCGACCTCGGCGAGGGTCAGAGCTTGTGCCGCGACGATCCAATCCGCGTCGAGGGCTTCGGGGTGGGCGGTCGGCGTTCCCGTGTTCCGCGCAACCGACCAGAGTTCGGCCGCCCGGAGCATCGCCTCAGTCGTGATCGGTCGGTAATCGAGCGTTTTCTTCAGTCCATCGAGCCGGGCCAGTTTGGCGGTCGCCCCTCGTCGCAGGAACTCACGTCGGGCCTCGTAGTCGGCAACCTCGGGAATGACGACCAGGTAACCGGCCCCGAGAAGTGCCGAGATCCAGACCCTGCATCGATCACCTTCGGGCTTTCCGGGAGCGAGACAGGCTAGCCAGAGCGGTCCGGAGTCGAAGGTGACGATCTTGAGCCTACGTCAAAGTGCCTCGGGAGAGTCGGGACCCTCGACGCCGGTCGCGTTGGCGGCGATGGCGGACAGGGATCGCAGCGACTCCAGGAAGGTTTCCCAGCCCGACTCCGAGCCGATCAATCCATAATTCCTGCCGACAACCCGGAAACCGCGAGGCTCCACATCCTGACGATACTTGATGACCTCGTAATGAGACGGGTCGGAGCGGGAGACGGCCAGCACCGCATCCGGGGCGAGGGTGCCTTCTGGCCAGTCGTTCACATCGGGGGATTCCGTGAGAGTGACTCCCTCCACGATTTTCCCGCCGAGTTCCTCGACGATCTCGCGACGAAGTCGCTCGTCAGGTACGACGGGCGAGAACAGGATCATTCCGAAGCGTTCCAGATCGACGGCAAACATAACGGTCGCTCCCTCGGGCAGTGAGCCTCGTCAGCTTATCCTAACTGAGGTTCCCCCCGGTTCGCACACAAAGCCTCTCGTTTCCGTCGAAGCGGAGCCGGCCGGAGGATTCATCGGAAGAATCCCACCTGTCCGGCCAGTCTTTTGCTTGACCCTCCCTCGGTTCCGACGGCCTTCCGGCCCGGAGTCTGGCGGGCGCCCGGCCTTCGGGCTACATTCGGGCGATCCACCATCGGACGAGCCGGTCAAGGGCCTCCGCCCGGGAAGGACGGCCCCCGCTCGATGCCGAAGACCCACCTTCCGAGGACGCCGCCGATGCGATTCGCCCCGCTCTTCGCCCTGGCCCTGCTGGCGCCTGCCGTCGCCCACGCCGAGGCGGGAAAGCCGATCATCATCGGCGCGGCGAAGGTGGACATCACGCCCGATTCGCCGATTCTCCTGACCGGCTACCAGTCGCGGGGAACCGAGCCCTCGAAGGGCGTGCAATTGCCGATCCGGGCCGAGGCGCTGGCCATCGGCTCGGACGAGCAGGGAGCGTCGCTGCTGGTGACGGTCGACAACCTGGGCGTCCCCGACTCAATGACCGAGGAGCTCGCCGCTCGGCTGAAGCGTCGGGCCGGGATCGCCCGCGAGCGGCTCGCGGTCGGCTCCTCCCATACCCACTCCGCCCCCTGCCTGCCCGGGGTCGCCCCCAACATCTTCGCCAGGCCGATCCCGGCCGACCGGCAGGCGGTCATCGACCGCTACGCGGCCACCCTGCTCGACCGGTTGGAACAGGTCTGCCTGGACGCCCTGAAGGACCGCAAGCCGGCCTTGCTGGGCTGGGCGCAAGGGTCGGTTGACTTCGCGATCAACCGCCGGACCAAGGGCGGCCCGGTCGACCACGCCCTGCCCGTGCTCCGGGCGGTCGACCTCGACGGCAAGCTCCGCGCGGTGGTCGTCAACTACGCCTGCCACTGCACGACCCTGGACCCGAAGGATGGCCTGATCAGCGGTGACTGGGCCGGCGAGGCCCGCGATGCGATCGAAGCCGACCACCCGGGTGCCATCGCCCTCGTCCTGATCGGCTGCGGAGGCGACGCCAACCCCCGCGACCGAACTGGCCAGGCGGTCGCCCGCCGCCACGGCCGCTCGATCGGAGACGAGGTCACCCGTTTGCTCAAAGGGCCGATCACCCCGCTGGAAACCCCGCCCGTCGGCCGCCTGGCCCGGATCAAGCTCTCCTTCGACACCCTGCCGACCGTCGAGGAGTTGAAGGCCCTCGTGGCCAAGGGCGGCGCTCCCGGCTACAACGCCTCGACCCAGCTCGCCCGGCTCGACCGGGGCGAGCCGTTGCAGAGTGAGCTCGACTACGTCATCCAGGCCTGGCACTTCGACGACGACCTGGCCATCGTCTTCCTGGCCGGCGAGGTCGTGGTCAACTACGTCCTCCGGCTCAAGACCGAGCTCGACCCGAAGCGGCTCTGGGTGGTCGCCTACGCCAACGATGACCCGTGTTATATCCCCTCCGAGCGAATCCTCCGCGAAGGAGGCTACGAAGGGGCCGGGGCGATGGCCTACTACGCCCGACCGACCCGGCTCAAATCCGGTCTCGAGAACCAGATCATCGCCTCCATCCGGGCGCTCGTCCCGCCCTCGTTCAACGCCAGGCCCTGATTGCTCGATTCGACAACCCGGCGCGAGAGCTTTTTCTGCCTCGCTCTGGGAGAGGGAGGCAGAAAAAGCTCGACCCGGTCAAGGCGGGGTCCAGGAGTCCTCGCGCCCATCCGCCTCCGGCCTGGCGGGCCGAGGTCTGACGTCCCGCCACCAGTCGGCGGCCTGGCACTCGGTCCAGTCGCCGGCGCACCGGCACAACGCCAGCGCCCTTTCCAGGCTCGCGGCGTCGGGATAGCGATCGGCGGGGCGTTTGGCCAGGCAGCGGAGGATCACGCCGTCCAGGTCTTCGGGAAGGTCCGGACAGAGGGCTGAGGGGGGCTTCGCGTCCTCGAAGGCGTGGGCGCGGAGGATCTCGTCGAGGCCGACGCGGTCGAACGGCGGTCGGCCCGTCACCAGGAAATAGGCCACGGCGCCCAGGGCGTAGAGGTCGGTCCGGGCATCGGCCCCCTCGTAGTTGGACGCCTGCTCGGGGGCCATGTAGAGCGGTGTCCCGCTGAACCGGGTCGGCTTCGAGGGTTGCTCGGCATCCTTCTCGGTCCGCCGCTTGACCAGGCCGAAGTCGAGGAGCTTGGCGACGTCGTGGACCCCGCCCCGCTCGGCGGCGAAGATGTTGCCGGGCTTGATGTCGCGGTGGATCAAGCCCGAGGCGTGAGCCTCGCCCAGGGCTCCGCAGACCTGTCGGAGCAGGTGCACGGCCCGCGCCGGAGGGAGCGGCCCGTGCCGGCGGACCAGGTCGTCGAGGTCGAGCCCCTCGAGCAGCTCCATGACGTAGTAGAACGTCCCATCGGCGGCCCGGCCGTAGTCGTAAATGTCCACGGTGTTGAAGTGAGAGAGCCGGGCCGTCGACCGGACCTCGTTCTCGAACCTGGCCAGGGTCGCCTCGTCGGCGTCCCGCTCGGGACGGATCATCTTGAGGGCGCACGGGCGCTTCAAGAGCAGGTGCTCGGCCCGGTAAACCTCGCCCATCCCGCCGTCGCCGATCCGGTCCCTGAGCACATACTGGCCGAACCGTCGGGCGTTGAAGGCGTCGCGGCGACAGCGCTGAATCGCGTGCGACCCGTAAATGCCGATCAGGGCCGCGAACACCGGGACCGGCAAGGCGCCAAGGTCGCTGTCGGCGACGAGCATCGTCCTCAGCGGGTCGTAGCCGATCCGGAGCACCAGGAAGAGCAGGTACGGCGCAGACCGCCGGCAGGAGCACCGCCGCCGCCCGCTTCCAGGTGTTGGGGATGAACATCGCGTAGGTCAGCAGGAGCCCCGAATAGCTGGCGAGGAGCTGCCGCTTCCAGGTCAGGACCGAGACGAGCTGGCCATTCCATCCCGCCTTGATGAGATGACCGGCCGCCGTCAGGAGCAGGATCGCGACAGTCGCACCGAAGTAGAGCAGCTCGATCCGCCGGAGCCTCCCGAGGGGCGGCGTCCGGGAAAACCTCAGCCAGATCGCCCCCGCGATCAAGGCGGCCAGCAGGCTCGACCGCGCGAGCAAAAACGGGAACGGGACGAGGAGATGGACGGCGAACGTGATGGAGAAGACGACCGAGATGATGAACGACATCGACCGGAGCCGCTCGTGGAGCAGCGCCGCGGTCTCGTCGGAGAACTGCCCCGGGTCGTCCGCCACCAGCGAGACCCGCGCGACCGAGGCACGATCGGTGGAAGGGCCGGCCGAGGGCCGGCCCTGCTCGGAGGACAGGCCGGCGAGGGTCAACTCCTCGACGGATGGCTTAGCACTCATGGATCAAGGCCCGCCGATCGCTGGAAACCGCGCCGAATTCCGCGAGTGATATGATGATCGTTGGACCGACCGGGCCGCAACCCAGTCCCGGCAGCACGCTCCGACTGGCGAGGAACGCCAGGTCTCGGGCGCCGTGTGATCCATCCGATCGGCGGGTCATGGAAAGGGCCGGGAGGGTGATCCTCTCGATTTCGGCCTCGGGCCGTATCCTGATCCTCGTTCCGACAGTCCTCCGGAGCTGCAAGAATCGGTCTTCTCTGATCTTAGATCATCGTGATAAGGCTCAGAGCGGCCGTCCCTCACTCGATCAACTGGAACTCCGGCAGCATGGCGACGGCCCAGAGGAGGTCGTGGACGCCTTCGGGCGTGGCGGCCGGGCCGATCAGGTCGCGGGCGGCGGCCAGCTCGGCCGGGTTGGGGGCGCGGCCCAGCGCGACCAGGAAGATCCGGCGAGCCAGGGCTTCGGGGTCTCGGCCTTGCTGGTCGACCCAATGTTTGGCCCCAAGCTTGAGCCGGTTGTCGAGCGTCCCGCCGTTGGTCAGTTCGAGGGCCTGCAACGTCGTGGCGATCGGATCGCGGTGGGTGACGACCTGCTCGCGGCTGGTCCGGCCGAGGGCCGACATCAACGGGTCGTCGAACGCCAGCGCGGCGCGGAGGGGCGGGCCGTCGAGCGGGGCCGTGCCCTGGCCGACGATCTGGGCAAGGTTCACCTGGCCTCCGTAGATCCGTTCGGCCCCGGGCAGCTCGGCGGCGTGCTTCCAGCCAGTCGAGTCGGCGCGGGTCTTCCAGTCGGCCTTCGCCTCCTCGGCCCAGAGCCAGGTGGCGTCGGTGCCGACCGCCCAGACCTGGCGGTCGCCGTCGAACCCGCCGACCCAGGCAATGAAGGCCGCGGGGTTGGCGCCGGCGACGTTGACGCCCTTGTTGTGCTTGCGGTCGGGCCAGTTGGTCGCCTCGGCGGCGATCACGTTGTTGCCCACTTTCAAGGATTTGACGATATCAACGGAGAGTGGCTTGTTCCAGTCGGTGGTCTCGCCGACCTTCTTGCCGTTGACGTACAGGACCACCTCGTTGTCGCAGGTCGCGACGGCCAGGGCCGACGTCGGCCGCTTGTCGAGCTGGATCACCTTGCGGAAGAGGACGCGACCGCCGGGGTCGTGCGCGGCGTCGGCGTGGCTCCAGATCCACTGGGCCTCGACCTGGGCCGGGGCCGGTTTCCCGCCCTCCTTCGGCGGAGCCTCCGCCGCGATCACCGCGCGGACGGCGGCGACCTGCCCCCCCTGCCCTCGGCCGTCGACCTTGATCATGTCGCCGGACAGCTCGGGCCAGACGCCGGTGACGGTCGAGATCGCGTCGGCGAACTGCTCGGCGGTCATCCGCTTGGTCAAGGGGCCTCGGAAGACGAACGAGGAGCGGTCGGTCGGGTCGGCCACCCCCTGGGAATTCAGCCGGTAGGCCCGGGACGAGGCGATCAGGGCCAGGGTGTGCTTGAGGTCGTGGCCGTGGGCGACGAAGTCGGAGGCGAGCCAGTCGAGCAGGTCCTGGTCCCACGCGGCCTGGTCCATGTCGTCGAGCGGCTCGACGATCCCCCGGCCCATGAGGTGGGCCCAGAGGCGATTGACGATCGTCCGCGCGAACCGGCCGTCCTCGGGCTTGATGAGGAGGTCGGCGAGCTGCTTCATCCGCGCGGCCTTGGGCGCGGACGGGTCGATCGTGCCCAGCTCGGGATAGATGAAGCCGACCGAGGAGGTCTTGCCGGTGGGCTGGTCGCAGCGGTTGATCTCCAGCGGCTTCTCGGAGAAGACCGAGGCCAGGGCGTAGGCGTCGGTGAGCTTCCAGTGGTTGACGAAGCTGTCGTGGCAGCTCGCGCATTTCAGGTTCGTCCCGAGGAAGACCTGCGTGACGTTCTGCGCGGCCTGGACCGGCGGGACCTGGCTGGCGTTGACCACGCCTCGCCAGACGATCCCCTTGGCGAACCCCTCCGAGCCCGGAACCGGGCTGATCAGGTCGTGGACGAACTTGTCATAAGGCGTGTTATCGAGCAGCGACTTGTACAACCACTTCGTGATGGTCGCCCGGCCGCCGTCGATGAAACCGGTGCCTCGATACGAGTTCCGCAGAGCGTCGTTCCAGAAGGTCAGCCAGTGGTCGGCATAGTCCACGCGGTCGGCAAGCAGGGCGTCGACGAACCGGGCGTGGCGGTCGGGGCGGGTGTCCTTTTCGAAGGCATCCAGTTGCTCGGGCGACGGGACCAGGCCGACGAGGTCGAGCGACGCCCGGCGCGCGAAGACGCGGTCGGGGACCGAGGACCATTCGGCCGGGACGCCTTTCTCGGCCTGGTGCCGGGCGATGAACCGATCGATCGGGTTTTCGAGGCCCGAGACGGCGGGGACGGCGGGATTTCTCGGGGCGACCGGAGCCTTGCGGAAGCCGAAGCTGGTCGATTCGGGCCAGGGAAGGCCCTGGTCGACCCACGCACGGATCAGGCCGACCTGTTCCTTCGTCAGCGGGTCGCCCGTGTCGGGCATCCGGCGGTCGGGTTCGAGCCCGGCGACGAGTTCCACGAGCAGGCTCTCGCCGCTCTTGCCGACCACGACGGCCGGGCCGCTCTCGCCGCCTTTCAGGGTCGCTTCACGAGTCTCCAGCGAGAAGCCGCCCTTGTATTTGCCCTTCGCATGGCAGTTCAGGCATCGGGCCTGGAGGATCGGCCGGATCTGGGCATCGAAGTCGATTTTGACCTGCGATGCGGGCGGGAGCTTGGGGTCGTCGGGGGCTGTCCCGGCGATGAGAGTCAGGAGTCCGATGAGGAGCATCAACAACCTCGGTAGGAGCGCCTTCAGAAGTCTTCCCGTCGGCCGCGTAGGAGCCGACTCACACGTTCACGCTCGGTTCACGCCCCGCGTGAGAATTCCGTCCCGGGCGCCCCGCGCCGGCCGAACGGTCGCGGGGCGCCCGGGACGGAATTCCCGATTTCAGGTTGAACAGACCCCTCGCTCGTTTTGCGTCGTTGCTATATTTAACCAATTCTGTATAAAAATTTTTCATAAAATGATCAACCGCGTCTTCTTGATTGTCAAACACCGCGAGGTCGTATCGTCCACCCCTCTCGGTGTAATAAACGTGGAACTTTCCGTTTTGCTCGTTGATGGTATAAGTTTGGTTGTCCGGCACACCGCCAGCGAGGGAATAAAGACCCCTCAGGACACCATCCTCATCGAGCTTGGACTGCAGCTCAGCCAGGGTCATGGGTTCAGTTCCTCCAGCCGTTCAAGGCCCGGTCTTCAGAGGGTGCGTCGAGTCCTCTTGGAGTGCGGGAGCTTGCTCCCGCTTTGCATGTCGGAGCTTGCTCCGCGAATCGGCGACGCTGGGCCGTTCGGGCTCGGAGCAAGCTCCGAGGCCAGAAAGCGGTAGCAAGCTCCCGCACTCCAGAGGGCTTCGCCCGCGGTCAATTACTTCTTCTTGTACATCGGATCGTTCGCGTCACCTCGCGAGAGGATGTACGCGAACAGATCGAGGACCTCGTCCCGGCTGAGCGGGCTGAGGAGCTTCTCGGGCATGATCGAGGTCTTCGAGGGCTGGCTCTCGTCGATCTCCTTCTTGGGGACCTCGACGACCTTGGTCGAGTCCTCGGGGTCGACCAGGATCACGAGCTTGTCGGGGGTCTCGCCGACGATCCGGCCGGTGTAGACCTTGCCGGTGGTCGTGGCGATCGACGAGGCGCGGTACTGGTCGGAGATGACCTTGCTCGGCTCAAGCGTGGCCTCGACGAGGTCCTTGAAGCCGAACCGGCCGGCGGCCTGGGTGAGGTCGGGGCCGGTGGCTCCGCCTTCGCCCGCGAACCGGTGGCAGAGGACGCAGCGGGCGGCGGCGAAGGCCCGCTGGCCGTTCGCGAAGTTCCGGCCGCTCAGCCCCTTCTCGGCGAGCGTGGTCAGTTCGGCCATGACCCACTCGTGGCCGGGGCCTCTGGGCTTGGGGAGTTCCTTGACGGGCGTCGGCTTGCGGGCGCCGGAGGCCTCGACGGCCAGGCGCTCGACATCGGTGGCGTTCTCGTAGGCGTCCTTGTCGATGTTGTTGATGAAGCCCTGATAGCTCGCGCCACCGGACCAGCCCCGGGCCTTGTCGAGCCAGCGGAAATAGGCCTTGCGCTGGTCGAGCGTCCAGCCTTCCTTGAGGTTCCGGAGGACGAAGGCGTAATGGATGTTGGTCGCCTCGGGACGGTTGGCGAGCATCTTGGCGATGGTCCCGCCGTAGCCGGAGTTCCGGGCGAGCAGCTCCGACATATCCTCGGCGGCCGAGACGTCCCCCCGCTCCATCAAGGCCAGCAGCTTGCCGGCGATCCCGGGGGCCTTGAGGTAGACGAGCAAGGCGGCCAGCTCGCGGTTGACGAAGTCGCTCTTGGTGGGGAACAGCGGATAGAAATCGTGGGCCAAGCGGGCGGCGGTGGCGGGAGTTGGCTCCCCCATCCGGATGAAGACGAGTTGCCAGGCGCGGAGCAATTCAAGCTGCTGGGCCTCGGGGAGCGAGGCGAGATCGAGGTCCATCAGTTGATGGATCAGCTTCGGCTGGAGCGACTTGTCACCCTGCCGGGCCAGGCCGACGGCGCCGGTGATCAGGGTTTCGGGGTTGCGCTCGGCGAGCACCTTATCCTGCCAGAGCTTGACGTCCTGATGCTCCAGCGCGACGCGGGCGGCGTAGCGGATATAGCGGTCGGCGTGGCCGAGGTACGGGTAGGAGAACGCGACGGCGGCGGCCTGGCTGTCGGCCTTCCGGTGGTACGCCTCCAGCTTGTGGCGGAGGTCCCGGGCGTCGGCGAACTTCGTGTCCTTCAGATCGGCCGGCGCGGTCGATTCGGTCCCGGTGTAGGTCACGCGGAACAGCTCGGACTGCGTCCCTCGGCCGCCGATCGTGAAGTAAAGGGCGCCGTCGGGGCCGATGGCGTTGTCGGTCAGGGGCAAGGGGGTCCGGGCGACGAACTCCTCCTTGGTCGCCTTGTAGCTGGTGCCCGAAGGCTCGAGGTGGATCGCGTACATCGTGCCGAAGGTCCAGTCGCAGATGAACAGGGCCTTCTGGTACTTGGCCGGGAACTTCGCCCCGTAGCCGAAGGTCACTCCGACGGGCGAGCCGGGGCCGACGTCGACAATGGCCGGCAGGCTATCGACGTAATAAGGCGGCCATTTGCCGGTGCCGCTCCGCCAGCCGAGGTCGGCGCCGCTGGGCGAGTGGCTGACGCGGGTGGGTCGATACCAGGGCATCCCGTAGTCCCATTCCATGTCGGCGTCGTAGACGAACAGCTCGTTGTCGGCGTTGAAGGCCATGTCGTAGCTGTTCCGGTAGCCGATGCTCTGGATCTCCCAGGTCTTGCCGTCGGGGTCGGTCTTCGCGACCCAGCCGCCGGGGGCCATGATCCCCCGAGCGTGGCCGTTGGCGTCCCACTGGCGGGGCAACAGGTGGTCCTCGCCCCAGTTCCTCGGCGGGAGGCTGGCGTCGATGTGGTCGGGCGGCTGGGTGTGGTTGCCGCAGACGACGTAGATCGACTTCCCATCGGGCGAGAGCCGGAGAGCGTGCGGGCCGTGCTCGCCGCCGCCGTGAAAGGTCGCCAGCTTCTCGACCTTGTCGAACTGGTCGTCGCCGTTGGTGTCCGTGGCCCGGTAGAGCCCGCTACCGATCCCGCCGTTCATCGAGATGTAGAGCGAGCCGAAGGCGTAGAGCATCCCCTGCGCGGAGCTGATCGTCCGGCCGTTGAGCTTGACGTCGAGGTGCTCGACCTTCGTCGGCTCCTCGCTGCCGATTGGCGGGAGGGTGATCCGGCAGAGACCCTTGTTGTCCTGGTCGCTGGCGATCAGGCGGCCTTTGTTGTCGAAGGCGATCGAGACCCACGAGCCGAGCTTGTCGCGAGGGACGGTGAAGAGCTGCTCGACCTTGAAGCCCGCCGGGACCTCGAAGATCCCCCGGGGGGATTTCGACGCCAGGACCGGTTCGCTGAAGACATCGCCCCATGGCGCAACGCCCATCTTGCCGAGGGTCTTGACGGCCTCGGCCGTCTTCGCCTCGCGGCTCTCGGCCGCTTTCCACGACTCGTCGGTGACGACGTAGCGGGCCGAGCCGTCGGGCATCACCAGCGCGAGCTTGACGACCAGCCCGGCGATGTTCCCCTCGTTGGTCGCCTCGACCAGCAGTTCGTTCGAACTCGGCTTGATCTTCGACTGGACGTCGACCTCGACCGGCTCCTGCCAGGTGTCGCTGGACGCGACGCGCTGGCCGTTGACGAAGATGGTCATGCCGTTATCGCAGGTCGCCTTGAGCCACGCCCCTTTCGACCCGCCAGTGAACTCCTTGCGGAAGAAGTAGCGGCGCTCCGGGACCGCCCCCCAGATCCACGTCGGCGCCGGTCCCTTGGCGAGCGCGGCGAGGCCCGTGCTGGGCTGGCCGGCGACCACGGCGGACTCGCCCCGAGGCCGGTAAGGGGCGACCTCGGGCTTCTGGAGGATCAACTCCTCGGCGGCCGGACTCAAGCTCGTCAGAGAGCAGAAGGCCAGGGCGAAGGTCCACGGCACAATCGAGGGTCTGGGGACGCGGCGCGGCATGTCGATCTCCCGGGATCTCTCGCGATCGGGCGGAGGCTGTCGAAGGATAGGTGTTCAACATCCGTTTTAGCAGCGCGACCGCTCATTGACAATGAGCCGGCGGGGTCGGAACGGGTTGCTCCCCACGTTTCGAAATCACCATTTGGAGTGCGGGAGCTTGCTCCCGCTTTTGCCTCGCGGAGCTTGCTCCGCGCGATGGCGGTGCCGCGCCGGTCGTGGAGCAAGCTCCACGGACCAGAGCGGGAGCAAGCTCCCGCACTCAAAGAGGGAAAGCGTTCGCACGGCCGAACCCCTTGCGAAGGCGTCCCCGACGCGCCATCCTGACCTGACCTGACCTGACCTGACCGACGCCCAGACTCGCCGACGGGAGCCCCTGGCCATGCCGATTCGCCCCCTGCCCTTGCTCGTGGCCCTCTCGCTGCTGATCCCGGGCGCCCCGGCGCGGTCGCAAACCTTGCCGGGGACGAAACCCTGGCCCGATCGAGGCGACCCGGCGAAGGCGATGGTCGAGGGGCTGCACCGCTTTGCCGACCGCCTCACGGTGGAGAGCGTCGCGAAGCGAAAGGCCCACTGGGCGATTGACGCGACCTCGCCGGAGGCTTACGCGAAGTCGATCGAGCCCAACCGCGGGCGCTTCGCCCGGATCATCGGCACGGTCGGGCCTCGGGTCTCGCCGGTCGGGCTGTCTTACGTCTCGTCGCCCGATTCGCCCGCGAAGATCGCCGAAGGGGGCGGCGTGGCGATCTTCGCGGTCCGCTGGGACGTCTATCCGGGCGTCGAGGCCGAAGGTTTGTTGCTCGAACCCCCGGCGGGTGAAGTCCGGGCCGATGTAGTCGCGGTCCCGGATTGTTCCTCGTCGCCGGAAGCGTTCGCGGGGCTCGCGCAGGGGCCGGGTTCCGGGATCGCGCTCCGGCTGGCCCGGCAAGGCTGCCGGGTCCTCGTCCCGACCTTGATCGACCGGACGGACGAGTTCTCGGGGAGCCATCGGGTCCGGATGACGAACCTCTCGCACCGCGAGTGGATCTACCGGATGGCCTATGAGGCGGGCCGGCACCTCATCGGCTACGAGGTCGATGAGGTCCGCGCGGCGGTCACCTGGCTCCGACAAACAAGCCCCCCCGGGCGACCGGTCGGCGTCGTCGGGCACGGCGAAGGGGGGCTCATCGCGTTCTACGCGGCGGCGGTTGACACCCGGATCGATGCCGCGTGGGTCGCCGGCTATTTCGGGCCTCGCGAGCAGGTCTGGCGCGAGCCGATCGACCGGAACGTCTGGAGCCTGCTGACCGAGTTCGGCGACGCGGAGATCGGCGCCCTGGTCGTCCCCCGGACCCTCATCGTCGAGGATTGCAAGGCACCCGAGGTGTCCGGCCCACCCCCGCCTCGCGACGGCCGGAACGACGCGTCGTCCGGGGTCGTCACGACCCCTCACCCCGGTGTCGTCATGGAGGAGTGGGGCCGGATCAACGATGTCGTCCCACGCGAGGCCCTCTCGCGGCTCTTCCCGAAGTCTAGAGGCTCGGGCTACCTGCTCGTCGCGTCCGGGGCGCCCGAGCACGTCGGCGAAGGTTTCCACCGGTTCTTGAAGGCACTCGGGATCGACACCCATCCTGTTGAGGCGTCCCCGACCCTCCGCGACGGCCGCCCCAAATTCGACCCACGCAGGCGCATGATGCGGCTGGTCGGACAGCTCGTCGAGCACTCGCAGAAGCTCATCCGGCGCTCGGAGATGCGCAGGGAGGTGGAATGGGGGATCGCCGACACGTCCTCGCCCAAGGCGTGGTCGAAGTCGACCGAACCTCTCCGGCAAGCCTTCCACGAGGAGCTGATCGGCAAGCTACCCGAGCCCTCCGAGCCGGCCGAGGCCCGGACGGTCAAGCTCTACGACGAGCCGAACTGGGTCGGATACGCGGTCGAGCTGCCGGTCTTCCCCGACGTCGTCGCCTCGGGCATCCTGCTCCTGCCGAAGGACCTCAAGCCGGGCGAGCGGCGGCCGGTGGTGGTCTGCCAGCACGGGCTCGAAGGTCGGCCCGAGATGGTCTGCGACCCCCCCCGGTACCAGACGGTCTACCGCTCCTTCGGGGCCACGCTCGCCGACCGGGGGTACATCGTCTACGCCCCGCAGAACCCGTACATCTTCAAGGACCGGTTCCGGACCCTCCAGCGCAAGCTGAACCCGCTCAAGCTCTCGCTGTTCTCGGTCATCGTCGCCCAGCACGACCAGACGCTCCGCTGGCTCGCGGCCCGGCCGGAGGTCGACCCCGACCGGATTGCCTTCTACGGACTCTCCTACGGCGGCAAGACCGCCATGCGGGTCCCGGCGATCCTCGGCCGGTATTGCCTGTCGATCTGCTCGGGCGACTTCAACGAGTGGGCCGTCAAATGCACGAGCGTCGACCGGCCCGAGAGCTACATGTACACCCTGGAGTACGACATGTACGAGTTCGGCCTGGCCGAGCGATTCAACTACGCCGAGATGGCCGCCCTGATCGCCCCGAGGCCGTTCATGGTCGAGCGCGGCCACAAGGACGGCGTCGGGGTCGACGAGCTGATCGGCTACGAGTTCGCCAAGGTCAAGCGGACCTATGACACCCTGGGCCTGGCCGACCGCGTGGAGATCGCCTACTTCAACGACGGCCACCGGATCGACGGCGCCGGGACGTTCCCGTTCCTGGCCCGGCACCTGAACTGGCCGAGGGGTCTGTGATCGGCGCGTCTTGAAACCGGCCGCGTTCGAAACGGCCGGGCCTCCGCGATCAAGCGGAGGCCCGGCGAGGTCTCGGAGAGACGGGAGACGGCTCAGGACGAAGTGGTCGTCTTGGTCGTCACGGTCGGCACTGAGCTGCTGACCGTGACCGGGACGGTCGTGGTCGAGGCCGGGGTGGTCGAGACCGTGCCCGTGGTGCCGGCCGGCTGGACGGTCAGGTTCGCGGCCGATGTGGTCCCGGTCTGGGACGACGTGAGGAGCGCGGCGAGCTGCTGGGCCAGGGTCGGAGTCGAGGTTGAGGTCGAGGCAAGCTGACTCGACACCGTCGGGCTGGAGGTGGTGGTTGTGCTGGTTGTCGAGGTCCCGGAGGTCCCCGAAGTCCCAGCCGTCGTCGAGCCGGTGGCGGAGGACCCGGTTGCTGGGGTCGTGGCGACGGTGGTCGGGGTCGCCGGGGTGTTGGTGGTCGGCGAGCCGAGCACGCTGGAGTTGGGCGCGGCGACGGTGGACGGGATCGGGGAGGTCGTCCCAGCATCCGCCACGGTGGTGCTCACGCTGCCCATGGTCCCCGCCGTCGTGCCGATGACGGGAGACGAGGCCAGGGTCGAGCCCGTGGTCGCGGCCGTCGAGGCCGCGGCCGCCGCGGCGGCCGCCGCAGCCTTCTTCGACTTGGCCTTGGACGTGCTGGAAACGATCGTGCCCGCCTTGCCGTCGAAGAGGGTGTAGACCGGGCCCTGGGTGGTGGTCGCCTTCAGGCCGTGGGCGACGCCGAACTGGGCCGGCGAGGTGCCCCTGTACTTGACATAGGCGCTCTTGGGAACGAACTCGTACTTGGTCAGGAGGTGCTGGAGGTCCTTGAAGTTGCTCTGGACCTCCGGGGCGAGCAGGAAGCCGTTGGCCGAGGCCCGCTGGCGGTTGGTGATCGGATAAGCGTCGGGCAAGGGCAGGATGTACTTGTCGAGCATCTTGAACTGGGCGATCGAGACCGAGCCCTGGAGCTGGCCGTGGACCGCGTAGTCGAAGAAGTTGAACCGGCGCTGGAGGACGTCGGGCTGGTCGGGCTGCTCGCCGGCCAGGGTGAAGGAGTTGCCGATCGCGGAGCGAGCGGTGCCGCCGAGCAGGGCGGCCATGGCCCCGGCCTCGGGCAGGCCCATCGCGGTCGCGTTGTCCACGAAGTTCTGGATCTCCTGGGCGGTGATCAGGCTGTCGTGGTTGGCGTCGATGATGTTGAACGTGCCGTGCTGGATCAGGTAGTTCAGCGCGATCTTGCCCTCGATCGCCGCGATCGCGTTGCCGATGTCAACCCGGGCATAGGAACGATACTGGGTGCTGCCCAGGAGCGTGGGCGGCCCGGCCAGGGTGAGATTGTCGTTGCTGTCGGTGGCCGGGACGGCGGTGTAGGCGAGGATCGCGTTGATCCCGTTCGGGTTGTTGTAGGCGTTCAGGTTGAACAGGCTGTTGGCCCCGTAGGTCAGCGTGTTGACCCCGACCGGCGTGGCCAGATAGGCGCTGTCGGTGACGCCGGTCTGGTTGATCTGCGCCCAGTAATCGAGGGCCGAGCTGATCAGGGCGTAGGACCCGGTGACGATCGCCGAGGAGACCGAAGTCCCGCCCTGGAGGAAGGTGTTGGGGTCGGCCCCGTCGCCGGTGAAGGTCCGGCGGAAGGTGGGGGCGTCGAGCGCCGGTGCGGCGAAGTTGGTCGTCGCGCTGCGGTTGGCGGCCCCGAGGATCCGGTCGCTGTAGGTGATGAAGGAGCCGACCGTCGCCCCGTTGGCGTTGCCGTTGGCACCGCCCGCGTTGCCGTTGTTGCCATTGTTGCCGTTGTTACCGTTACCGTTGCCATTGCCGCCGCCCCCGCTGCTGGCGTTGGTCTCGGCCGCGGTCAGGGTGGCCAGGTTGCTGGTCCCGCTGGCCGCGTTGGCCGTGCCAGTGGCCCCGGTGGCCCCAGTGGCCCCGGTCGTCCCGGTCGTCCCGGTGGAGGAGCCGGAATCGCCCAGGCCGCCGGGTGTGTTGCCGTTGCCGAAGAGCAGGACCGGGCCGGTCTGTCGACCCACGATGGTCTGCACCGGGTCGGTCGGGGCCGTGCTGGCGCTGGCCTGGTAGATGAAGGGGTAGGAGCCGGTGACCGAGATCACCTCGTTGAGGACCCCCGGCAGCGACATGCCGTTGACGTCGCCGACTGAGGTGCTCTGGGCGTTGTTCTGCGCCCCCTTCGCGGGGTTGAGAATGCCACCGCCACCGCCGCCGACGCCACCACCGACGCCGCCGACGCCACCGATGCCACCGCCGACTCCACCGACTCCGCCCGTGGTGCCCGAGCCGATGCCCGCGCCGGCCGGGGAGCCGAACTGGCCGGCGGCCCCGATCGGCGCGATGCCGACCTTGAGGAACTTGTCGAGCTGGTTCTTGAAGGCAATGACGACCTGCGGGTACGCCTTGTAGGCGGTCTGTTCGCTGGCGAAGGTCTGCGTGGTGCCGAAGGCCAGGCTCGCGGCGATCACGCGGTCATTCTGGAGCGGGCGGACGGGGTCGGGAACGTACGGGTGGTTCGCGGCGTACTGGAACCCGGCGAAGATCGCGTCAGTGGTTGTCGCCTGGTTCGAGGGGAACGACTGCCCGCCGATGCCGATTCCGCCGACACCGCCAGCTCCACCGATTCCGCCGACACCGCCAGCTCCACCGACACCGCCAGCTCCGCCGACACCGCCGGTGGTCCCGGAGGAGGGCGCCGTGAACGGCGAGAAGACGTTGATCGGGTTCAGGGTCGCCTGGGGCACGAACTGGGCGATGATGCCGGCGACCGGGGTGCCGTGACCGTTCGCGTTCAGGGCCAGGACGCTTCCGGAGCCGGTCCCGGCGCCCCCGTTAGCCCCGTTGGCCCCGTTGGCGCCGCCCGCAGCCCCGTTCGCTCCGGTGGTGGTGCTGCCGTTGAGGCCGGCGGCGTAATCGACGTTGCCCGTGCCGTTGGGGATGGTCGTGCTGGTGCCAGTGGCGACGCGGCCCCGGAAGCTGGTGTTGGTGGCGTCGATGCCGGTGTCGATGACATCCACGGCGCTGTTCTGGCCGTCGTAGGGGACTCCCAGGGTCCGGAGGTCGTTCAGGCCGATGAGCGAGCCGGAGGAGGAGCCGGCAAGGCTGGCGGTGGTCTTGAACTGCCAGATCCCGGCGTCGTCGGCGGCGTAGAGGGTCGTGCCGTCGGAGGAGAAGCTGATGCTGAGCATCGAGCCGTTAAGTGAGTTGGGGCCGTAGAGGTTGGAGGTGTCGAAGCCCTGGGCGAAGGTCGAGACCCGGCCGAACTGGTCGATCCGGACGATCCGGCCGCCGAAGCCGCCGTTCTGGGTTCCGTCCTGGAAGACCTGCCCGGTGGCCGGCCCGCTGGGAGCCTGGATGATCGGGTTCTTGTTGGAATCCAGGCCCGAGATGCCGACGAGCTGGCTGCCCAGCCCCTGGATCGGGACCAGGACCGGGGCGGTGCTCGCCGCGCCGCTGGGGGCCGGGACCGAGACCGCCAGGCCGCTGGCCAGGTCGGCAACGAAGAGGCTGCCGGCGTAGACGGGCGCGCCGAAGGTGTAGTTGCCGAAGTTGCCGTTGCCGGTTCCGCCGCCGGTCGAGGAGACCGAGGACGTCCCCGTCCCGACGCCCAGCCCGTTGGCGCTGGTGTTGGTGCCGTTGTTGGCCGAGGTCACACCCGTGGTGGTCGTGGTGGTTCCGGTGCCGGTGGTCGTGGAGACCGTCGCCGGAAGACCCTGCGAGAAGTAGCCGTACTGGTCGAAGGCCACGTCGTCGAAGCGGCGGAAGTCAGTGCTGATGACCGGGTAGAGGTCGATATTGTACTGGGGATTGAGCTGCGTGGCGGCGAGCTGGTTGGGGTTGTTGCCCAGGTTGATCAGGAGGTCGCCGCCGATCCCCTGGACGCCGCTGAGTCCCGGCGTGGCCGGGAACGGGTTGCCGGTCACCGGCGGGAACGCGGGCACGCCGAAGTCGGCGAACGTGTCGTAGACCAGCGACGCGTAGTTCGTGTTCGCGGCCGTCAGGCCGGTCTGAACCCCGTAGGTCAGGCCGGTCTGCTTGACGCCCAGGGGGAAGGTCGTGCTGCTGATGTTCTGGCCGGGCGTGAACTGGTTCGAGTCGAAATAGAGGGCCGCGAACTGGGTGTTGTTCTGGAGGTTGGTGGTCGGGTTACTGATGGGGACGTTGCCGACGGGGACGACGGTGCCCGTCGAGGTGGTCACGGTGGTCGGGGCCCCCGTGCCGCCGTTGGACTGGGTCATCGCGGCGGCGCCGGTAGACGTGAGCAGGCCGCGGAGATAGGTCTGCTGCTCGACGGGCGGGACCAGGATCGCCGTCGGGTTGAAGGTCAGTTTGGCGGCGTTGAGCGAGTTGTCGGTAAAGGTGGTGAAGGCGCCCAGGAACGTGCCGTCGGGCGCGATCCGGTAGATCGCGTTCTTGGCCGGGTCGGCACTGTTGACCGAGGTCACGAACATCGACGGGCGGCCGTCGAAGTAGCCTTCGGGGTCGAAGGTGATGTCATACCAGTTGGTCAGGCCGGTCTGGGGCCCCAGGCCGTTGGCGGCGGTGGGCGAGGTCGGGTCGATCTGCGAGAGGACCGTGTTGAGGTCGAAGAAGACCGAAGACTTTCCGGTCGCCGGGTCGACCCGGTAGATCACGCCCGGGCGATTGATCGCGGCGATGGTGCCGGCGGTCGGGTTGGCGACGGCATTGTCGCCGGCCCCTCGCGAGATCGCGTAGATGTCGTTGCCGAACTCGCCGCCAGGCCCGGCCTTGATCCGGACGATGTCGCCACCGAACGACGTCGAGGTGGTCAGCTCGGAGACCGAGGTGATCGCGGCGGCCTCGGGGAAGGTCGTCAGGGCGTTGGTGGCGCCCGGTCTGGGACGGGAGGTTGCCCGCCGTGGTCGTCAGCGAAACGGTGCCGAGGTTCGTGGTGGCACTCTGGGTCGTGGTCACCGGCGACCGGCGTGTAGGTGGCCACCTGGGGCAGGACCGTGACGAACGGGGCCAGGAGCTGCCGTTGCTCCAGGGGAACGATCGTCTCGAGCCGGGCCATGCGAGGACGCCGATGAGCGGGGCCGCTCGCCCGGGGTCGGGAAGGGTGAGACATTCCATCATCTCCTAAGCCTAGACTCGTCCGTCCTGAACCGAGGCCGAGGTGCCCGGCGTCGTACCATAATCGGCGCAACCGGCTGTCCCCGTTGAGCCGAACCATCCGGAGTTTCCGCGCCGCCGGCACGACCGGCGTCGCGAAAACCACTCGTCATAGTCTTCAGGATCGGAAAAAATCCGGCGGGAGATGATCAGAAATGCGGGAATTGCGGGATTGACCGGTTTGCCGGACCGCCCAGGCGCGAGAAGGGCGTCTCGGGCCGCCCGGAGCGGCGCGAGACGCCCTCGATTCGATGGCTCGAGTTCGATTACTCGACCACGCCCTGAGGGCCCGTGGTCCGGTGCACGGCGGCGCCGCCCGGCCCGGCGGCGGACGTCCAGCTCGATCGAGCCGAAGGTCCCCTCGTGCCGCTGGATCGTCATGCCCAGGGCCGTCAGGAGCCGCTTGGCCGTGTAGAAGTTCATCACGATCCGCTGGTTCGCCTTGACGTCCTGGCGGCCGGTCGCGAACGGCTGGGGATTCAGGCCGAAGTCGAGGATGACCTCCTCGGGCGTGGCCGTGACCCGGCAGAAATTCGAGTAGGACGGCAGCGTCCCCGAGTCGTCGACGTGGACCTCGGTCTGCTGCGTGCTGGGGCTTCTCGGCCGGGTTCTGCTCGCTCATCTCGATCTCCCTAAAGCTCAACGGTGCGTCCGTGTCGCCCGGCCCTCAAGCGAAGGCCGGACGATCCGTGGCGGCCGGGCGGGCCGACGATCGGCGCCCGACTCTCTTCGGGAGTATTGAGCAAGCGGTGATCCCGATCAAGAGGTCTTTGACCGCGAGCGTCGGCTTCGAGCGGGTAGCGGGTAGCGAAGCAGAATGAGGAGGCTCAGCGTCCGCGAGCGGTCTCGTCTGTTCTACCCGCTACACGCTAACTGCTACACGCTGACCTGCTGAGCAACCCGGTCTTCCGAGGAGACCAGCCGGTCGATCTCGGCGAAGGTCCGGCCCGAGGCTCCGTCCTGGGCCAGGACGTACTCGCGGGCGATCGGCGCCTCGGGCGGCCGCCGACTTCGGGATCGTCGAGGTCGGCCAGGAGCGCCGCGGCCAGCTCCGCGGCGTCGGCGACCTCGCGGGCCCCGTCGCGGCCGAGGAGTTGCTCGACCACCTCGCGGAAGTTCGCCGTGTGCGGGCCGAACAGGACCGCCGCGCCGAAGGCCGCCGGCTCCATCATGTTCTGGCCGCCTCGGCCGGGCATCAGGCTGCCGCCGACGAACGCGACGTCGGCCAGGCCCCAGACCGCCGACAGCTCGCCGATCGTGTCGACCAGGATCACCGGCGGGGCCTCGCCCGGAACCCGAGCGGGCGCGACGGCGCCGGCCTCGCTCCGGCGGACCACCCGCTCGCCCTGGCTCTCGAGCCACGACGGCGACCCGCTCGAACCGCTCGGCGTGGCGGGGGACCAGCACCAGCCGGAGCGTCGGATGGGTCGTCCGGGCCGCCCGGTAGGCGGCCAGGGCCGCCTCTTCTTCCCCTTCCATCGTGCTGCCGGCGACGAAGACCAGCTCCGAGGGAGCCAGGCCGAGCACCCGACGGAGCGCCAGGGTCCTCGGAGTTCGACCGGTCGCGTCTCCAGGCCGTCGAACTTGACCGAGCCGGTCACCCGGACCCGGCTCCGGGGCACGCCGAGGTCGACGAACCGGTCGGCGTACTCCGCGTTCTGGGCCGCGACGGCGTCGAGCCGGCGGAGGGTCGGGCCGAGCGGCCCCCGGAGCCTCCGATAGCCCTGTGGCTCCGGTGGCTGAGCCGGCCGTTGACGATCGCCACCCGCGCCCCCGACTCCTTGGCCGCCCGGACCAGGTTGGGCCAGAGTTCCAGCTCGACCAGGGCCAGGACCGTCGGCCGGATCCGGGCCACGGCCCGGCGGGTCGACCAGGAGAAGTCGAGCGGGGCGTAGAACGTCACCAGGTCGGGATAGCTCTGCCGGGCCGTCGCCAGGCCGGTCCGGGTCGTGGTCGAGATCACCGCCTCCCAGCCCGGCCGGCGCCGGGCCAGCTCCTGCGAGGATCGGCCTGAGCAGCAAGACCTCGCCGACGCTGACCGCGTGGAACCAGACGCAAGGGCGGTCGCCGATCCGGTGAGGGGCCCGGCCCAGGAACTTCTCGCCCCACCCCTCGCGGTACTTCCCGGCCCGGAGCGAGCGGTAGAGCAGGAGCGGGGAACACGCCGCAGGAGCATCGCGTAGATCAAGTTGAGCAGACAGGGCATCGGGGAATCCTTTCCCGGACCTTCGATCGTCCTCGACCGCCTCCTGGCGCTTCCCGTAGGGCAGGGCTCGCCCTGCCATCGACCGCTCGGCAGGGCGAGCCCTGCCCTACGGACAAGATCCAGGATCTCGGCGAACCGGCGACCACACAGGCAACGCATCGTGCCCTCCGGAAGCCGAAATGGGCCGATTCGCGCGTCAATCCCAAACGACGCACGGGGCGGCTCGGATGCCCGAAGGCCCGACGCCCGGAAGACCGATCCCGATCCCGCAAGTCCTGGACCAGAAGTCAGATCGGTCTCGAAATACGGAAACCCCCTCGCCAGAACGAGGGGGCTTTCCGGTCAACAGGCCGCGATCTTGAAGACTTGACGAAGTCGGAAAATTCCGCCCAGCCGTCAGAATGGGTCGGCCGGGCCTTCCTTCCGCATGCAGCACGCCTTGAATTTTTTACCAGACCCGCACGGGCAGGGGTCGTTCCGGCCGACTTTTTTGCCAACGTTGCGGACCGGCTCCCGCTTGCCTCGGTCGGCGACTGGTTGGCGGCGATCGCGGCTCCTGCTCGGCCCGGACGCCCCCGGCGACCGCCGCGACCTCGGGCTCGGGCGCCTGGTGGATCGCCTGCGCCCGGTCGAGCTGCCAGCGCGAGCCCAGGTAAGAGAGGAAGTCGGGGTCGAACTGCTCCATCCGGAAGACCAGGTCGGTCACCTTGTCGGAGACGCCCGTCCACATCTCCTCGAAGATCTTCATCCCCTCCCGCTTGTACTCGACCTTCGGGTCAACCTGGGCGTAACCCCGGAGCCCGACCGAGCTTCGGAGGTGGTCCATCGTCCGGAGGTGCTCCATCCAGCTCTGGTCGAGGATCTGGAGGACCAGGACCTTCTCCATCTCGCGCATCTCGGGCCGGTGCTTGGCGTCGAGGGCGTTGACCAGCTTCCGGCGGGCGTCGCGCCGTGCTCGATTGAGCTGAAGCTCGTCGGCCGTGATCTCGACGCCGAGTTCCTCGCGGGCCCAGCTGGCCAGCTCGGCGGCGGCCTTCGGCGTCGAGGGACGAGCTCGCGGTCGTCCCGGAGCCGGCCGATAGGCCTCTTCGAGCCGCCGGTCCAGCTCCTCGGCGAGCTTGCCGCCGGGGTACTCGCGATGGGCGACGTCGAGCAGCAGCGCCTCGATCTCGGGGCGGAGCTTGGAGCGGATCTCCTCGGGGTCGATGTAGATGCCGAAGCGGTCGGTGGCCCAGGCGGCCAGGCCGTCGCGGTCGTAGCGGGGGCTGCTGCTGGCCCTGCGACCGCTCGGCGAGGAACCGGGTCAGGCCGACCCGGACCGGGAACTCGGCCTCCTTGCGGGCGTAGAGCTCGCGGGCCTGCTCCTGGAGCTTCCGGACGATCTCGGGCTCGGCCGACGCCGGCCCAGCCGGCCGGGTCGATCGCCACGCCGAACTTGTGGTAGGCCCAGCCGGCCAGGGTCCGCCTGCCCCAGTCTTCGAGGAGGAACTCGCGAGCCGGGTCGAGGTCGACGGCCCGCGATCGAGGCCGTCGCCTTCTCGAGCAGGAAGTCTTCCAGGCCGTCGCGGTCGAAGTCGAACTCGTCCCCGTCGTACTTGGCGAACTTGCGGAGGTCCTTGTCCTTGAGGTTCGATGCCGTAGCGGGCGTTGGCCCAGGCGGCGAGGGCCTGCCAGTTCCACTCGGCGGGCTCGGCGTCGGAGGGGAGGTTCTCCTCCATCGACCTCGCGGATCTGGCTCGCCGGCCTGGCGACTCGGCCTCTTGCCGGGCGGCTCGCTCGGCGTCCTCGAAGGGCAGGCCCTTGAAGTCCGGGCGGTCGAGCTCGACGCCCAGCCGCTGGCCGGCCCACTCGGCGAAGCTCGCCGCGCCGTAGTCGTCGGCGAGGAACCGGTCGGCGGCCTCGCGGATCTGGGTGTCGATCATGTCGAGGATGGCGTCCTTGGCCGGCTCGCCGTCGAGGAGCCGCTGGCGGAACGAGTAGACCCGCTTCCGCTGCTCGTCCATGACCTCGTCGTATTCGAGCAGGTTCTTCCGGGAGTCGAAGTTGCGCTCCTCGACCTTCTTCTGGGCCCCTTCGATCCGCCGCGAGACCATCTTGCTCTCGATCGCCTCGCCTTCCTCCATGCCCGAGCCGGGCGAGGACGCCGGAGACCCACTCGCCGGCGAACTTCCGCATCAGGTCGTCTTCGAGCGAGAGGAAGAACCGCGACGAGCCGGGGTCGCCCTGGCGGCCGGACGCGGCCGCGGAGCTGGTTGTCGATCCGCCGGCTCTCGTGCCGCTCGGTGCCGATGATGTGCAGGCCGCCGACGCGCGGCGACCTCGCGCCCCTCGGCCTTCATCTCGGGCTCGTACTTGCCGACGGCCTCCTCCCAGACCTCCTTGGGGACTTCCAGGCGGGTCGGGTAGAGCGGGCGGCCGTCGGCGTCCTTGAGGTGCTTGAGGTCGGCCCAGGCCATGAACTCGGGGTTGCCGCCGAGGATGATGTCGGTGCCGCGGCCGGCCATGTTGGTGGCGATCGTGACCATCCCCTTGCGGCCGGCCTGCGCGACGATCTCGGCCTCGCGACTCGTGGTACTTGGCGTTCAGGACCTGGTGCTTGATCCCGTACTTCTTGAGCATGTCGGAGATCAGCTCCGACTTCTCGATCGAGGTCGTGCCGACCAGGATCGGCCGGCCGGTCTCGTGGACCTCGCGGATCTCGTCGAGGATCGCCTGGTACTTCTCGTGGTCGGTCCGGTAGATCACGTCGGCGTAGCTCTGGCGGGTCAGCGCCCGGTTGGTCGGGATCGCGATGACGTCGAGCTTGTAGACCTTCCAGAACTCGTTGGCCTCGGTCATGGCCGTGCCGGTCATGCCCGAGAGCTTCTTGTAGAGCTTGAAGAAGTTCTGGAGGGTGATCGTGGCGAGGGTCTGGTTCTCCTCCTTGATCCGGACCCGCTCCTTGGCCTCGACCGCCTGGTGGAGGCCGTCGGACCACTGCCGGCCGGTCATCAAGCGGCCGGTGAACTCGTCGACGATCACGATCTCGCCGTTCATGACGACGTAGTCGCGGTCGCGCTGGTAGAGGTGGTGGGCCTTGAGCGAGTTGTCGATCAGGTGGGGCCACTCCATGTTGCCCGGGCGTGTAGAAGCTCTCGACCCCGGCGATCCGCTCGGCCTCGCGGATGCCGTCGTCGTTGAGGTGGCAGGTCCGCTCCTTCTCCTTGACCTCGAAGTGGACGTCCGTGCCTGAGGAGGCGGGCGATCCGGTCGGCCTCGGCGTACTTGCGGACGTCGTCGAAGGCCGGGCCGGAGATGATCAGCGGCGTCCGGGCCTCGTCGATCAGGATGCTGTCGACCTCGTCGATGATCGCGTAGTTGAGCGGCCCCTGCGCCTGCATCTCGCGGGCGGGCTTCATGTTATCGCGAAGGTAGTCGAAGCCGAACTCGTTGTTGGTGCCGTAGGTGATGTCGCGGCCGTAGATGTCCTGGCGCTCGTCCGAGTCCATGTCCGACTGGATCGCGCCGACGGTCAGGCCCAGGCCGTTGTAGAGCGGGCTCATCCACTCGGCGTCGCGGCGGGCGAGGTAGTCGTTGACCGTGACGACGTGGACCCCCTTGCCTTCGAGCGCGTTGAGGTAGGCGGCCAGCGTGGCGACGAGGGTCTTGCCCTCGCCGGTGACCATCTCGGCGATGTTGCCGCCGTGGAGGACCATGCCGCCCATGAGCTGGACGTCGTAATGCCGCATCTTGAGGAAGCGCCGGCCCGCCTTCGCGGCAGGCGGCGAACGCCTCGGGCAGGAGGTCGTCGAGGGTCTCCCCCTCGGCGAGCCGCCGGCGGAACTCGGCCGTCTTGGCCAGCAGATCCTCGTCGGAGAGAGCCTGCATGCGCCGGCTCCATCTCGTTGATCCGGGCGACGATCGGCCGCATCCGGCGGATCTGCCGCTCGTTCGAGTTGCCGAACAGGCGGATCAGCCCATCGGAAGCCCGCTCGGTGACCGCGGTCATCGCGTCGGTCGTCTTATCCCAAATCTCGCTGAGCAGTTCCATTGCCGGTTACGCCTCGCTCCGGTTTTCCGACTCGTCCGCTATAAGTCGATTCTGACGATTATTTTACATCAAGCATAGGTGATCGGTCAAGGCGACAGGCCGTGCCCCGCTTCTCGACGATGCCTCCTAACTCCATGGGACGTCAGCCCGCCCGATCTTCGCCAGGCCCGCGATCGGTTTGTTCCGGCGTGCATCCGAGGCGGTCAAGTGGAGCCGACACCCCAACTGATCCATGACTGCTCGACTGCGTTCAAGGGAATCGACGGGTCAAGAACAAATCCCTCGAACCTCGCGCGGCGATCACCCCAAGTTGTCGATCATTGATGCTTTTGGAAGACATTGTTTGGTTTTTGGTTGCAAACGCACTCGAACCGACCATAAAACGTCGCTTGGCTCCACATCTTAAACAACTCGACGTCGGATCAAGCTTCATCTTTCGCCGAGGCGAAGCAGATTGATCCGGGCCTGTCAAATAATTTTTAGTCATTTCTGGTTCTGACCGATTCGATCTCGGATTATCGGCGGCTCTCTCGCGGACGACGTCCGTCCTTTGCGTTCGACCATCACCGAGGCAGGACACCAGAAAGAGCAGGGTTGCCATGTCAAGGCTGCTTCGTGATCGCCTCTCCGGAAGGAAGCTCGCTCAGACCAAGGTCGTCAGTTCCCGCTCTCGGCGCAAATCGCTCGGCGAGTTCGAGGCGCTCGAACAGCGGCTAGTGCTCGCTCAGATCGTCTGGACCGGGGCCGCCGGCGACAATAGCTTCCAGAACGCGAACAACTGGGAAAACGCGACCAACACGAGCATCCACGCCGTCCCCGGCAGCGCCGACGACGCGACGATCAATGTCTCCGGCAACCCGACCATCGTCTTCAACGGCACCTCGACGGTCCACAGCCTCGTCGACGACGACTCGCTGAACATCACCGGGGGGACGCTCACGCTGACGTCGGGCGCCTCGCAGGTGGCCGGCAGCCTGACCGTCGCCCCCGGCGCCACGCTCATCATCAACGGTGCCGGGGCGAGCTTCGCCGACGGCTCGGCCACGACCATCAACGCCGCCAACCTCTACGCCGAGGGTGGCGCGACCCTGACCCTCGCCGCCGCGACGAGCGACGCGGGCTCCTCCAGCACCTCCACGGTGATCGAGGCCACCGGACGGGGCACCGGCACGGCCAGCGCCATCAACCTCCCCAACGTCACCTCCCTGACCGGCGGGACCAACAACAACATCTTCTACATCTACGCCGAGAGCGGCGGCAAGCTGAGCCTGCCCAACGTGGCCTCCGACCCCACCGGCGCACCTACTTCGAGTCCAACGGCACCTCCAACGGGACCGGCAGCGTCCTCGACCTCTCCAAGCTCCCCAGGCTCAACAGCGACCAGAGCAACGCCTCCTCGCTGGTGGCGACCAACGGCGGCACGGTCCTCGACCCCGTCCTGACCTCGGTCAACGCCAGCTATTTCACCACCGACGGCACCGCCACCATCGCCACCAGCCAGATCACCTCGATCACCGCCTCGACGATCCAGGCCAACAGCGGCACGCCCAACTACACGGGTCTGACCACCATCAACGGCGACGACGTCTACGCCTACGGCGGCGCCGTGGTCGCCTTCCCCAACGTCACCTCGCTGGCGGGAATCTCGGGCTACTCGACGACCATCGAGGCCAGCGGCACCAGCGGCACGGGGACGCCCAGCACCATCGACCTCTCGCACGTCACCGCCCTGGCCGGCGGCCTGAGCAACAACGTCTTCTACCTCTACGCCGAGAGCGGCGGCAAGCTGAACCTGCCCAACGTGGCCTCCGACTCCACAGGGCGCACCTACTTCGAGTCCAACGGCACCTCCAACGGGACCGGCAGCGTCCTCGACCTCTCCAAGCTCACCAGGCTCACCAGCGACCAGAGCAACGCCTCCTCGCTGGTGGCGACCAACGGCGGCACGGTCCTCGACCCGCTCCTGACCTCGGTCAACGCCAGCTACTTCACCACCGACGGCACCGCCACCATCGCCACCAGCCAGATCACCTCGATCACCGCCTCGACGATCCAGGCCAACAGCGGCACGCCCAACTACACGGGCCTGAGCACCATCAACGGCGACGACGTCTACGCCTACGGCGGCGCCGACGTCGCCTTCCCCAACGTCACCTCGCTCGCGGGGATCACCGGCTACTCCACGGTGATCGAGGCCAGCGGCACCAGCGGCGGCACACCCAGCACTATCGACCTCTCCCACGTCACCAGCCTGGCCGGCGGCCTGAGCAACAACATCTTGTACCTCTACGCCCTCAATGGCGGCGACCTCAACCTCTCCAAGGCCGCCTCCGACCCGACCGGGCGGATCTTCCTCCAGTCCAGCAGCACCGGCAGCGTGCTGGATATTTCCTCCCTGCCGACGATCGTCTCCGACCAATCCAACAACTCCTCGCTCAACGCCACGTCGGGCGGCACGGTCAAGCTCGACTCGGCCTTGACCAGCTTCAGCCGCGTCAACCTGACCATCGACGGCACCGCCACCATCGCCACCAGCCAGATCACCTCGTACACTGGCGCCACGATCACGGTCAACAGCGGCACGCCCAACTTCTCCGGCCTGACCACCATCAACGGCGACGACGTCTACGCCTACGGAGGCGCCGACGTTGCCTTCCCCAACGTCACCTCGCTGGCGGGGATCACCGGCTACTCCACGGTGATCCAGGCCAGCGGGACCAGCGGCTCCAACGGGACCGGCACGCCCAGCACCATCGACCTCTCGCACGTCACGAGTCTGGCTGGCGGCCTGAGCAACAACGTCCTCTATCTCTATGCCCTCAACGGCGGCGACCTCAACCTCTCCAAGGCCGCCTCCGATTCGACCGGGCGGATCTACTTCCAGTCCACGAGCGCCGGCAGCGTCCTCGACATCTCCGCGTTGCCGACGATCGTCTCCGACCAGAGCAACAATTCCTCGCTCAACGTCACCTCCGGCGGGACGCTTCTCGACCCGGCCCTCACGACCTTCACTCGCATCGACACGACGATTGACAGCACCTCGACGATCGCCACGAGCCAGATCAGCTCGTTCACCGGCGCCACGCTCACCGTGAATAGCGGGATGTTTAACTTCACCAGCCTGACCTCGATCGACGGGGACGACGTCTACGCCAGCGGCGGCGCCAACGTCCTCTTCCCCGGCATCACCAGCCTTTCGGGCGCCGCGACCTACGGCACGACGATTCAGGCGAGCGGAGCGGGCACGCTGATCGACCTCTCCCACGTAACGACCCTGGCCGGCGGGGCTCCCGGCAATACTGGCAACGGCTCGGTTCTGAATATCAACGCCAACTCCAGCGGTAGCAAGGTCGCCCTCGGCAACGTGACCACCTATACCGGCGGCTCGACCAACTTCCACGCCACCGGCGCCAGCAGCGTCATCGACCTCTCCAAACTCCCCTCGCTCTTCTCCGACGCCTACTACAACTCCACCCTCCAGGCCACCAGCGGCGGCTCGATCCTCTCCCCCGTCCTCACCTCGATCACCCGCGTTGATGTCCACCTCGACGACAACCTCTCCGCGATCAATACCTCGGTGATCGCCAGCATCACCGCGTCGGACCTCTACGCCGCCGGCGGGGCCGACCTCACCTTCCCGGCGCTCTCGACCTTCGCCAACCCCACCAACAGCGCCACGATCCAGGCCAATGGCGTGGGAACCATCCTCGACCTGACACGCCTGACCAGCCTCACCGGCAGCGCCCCTGGTCTGAGTGGCAACGGCTCGGTCCTCTCGGTCAACGCCCAGGCCGGTGGCAAGGTCGCCCTCGGCAACGTGACCACCTATACCGGCGGCTCGACCAACTTCCACGCCACCGGCGCCAGCAGCGTCATCGACCTCTCCAAACTCCCCTCGCTCTTCTCCGACGCCTATTACAACTCCACCCTCCAGGCCACCAGCGGCGGCTCGATCCTCTCCCCCGTCCTCACCTCGATCACCCGCGTCGATGTCCACCTCGACGACAACCTCTCCGCGATCAACACGGCGGCGATCGCCAGCATCACCGCGTCGGATCTCTACGCCGCCGGCGGGGCCGACCTCACCTTCCCGGCGCTCTCGACCTTCGCCAACCCCACCAACAGCGCCACGATCCAGGCCAATGGCGTGGGAACCATCCTCGACCTGACACGCCTGACCAGCCTCACCGGCAGCGCCCCCGGCAATACCGGCAACGGCTCGGTCCTCTCGGTCAACGCCCAGGCCGGTGGCAAGGTCGCCCTCGGCAACGTGACCACCTATACCGGCGGCTCGACCAACTTCCACGCCACCGGCGCCAGCAGCGTCATCGACCTCTCCAAACTCCCCTCGCTCTTCTCCGACGCCTATTACAACTCCACCCTCCAGGCCACCAGCGGCGGCTCGATCCTCTCCCCCGTCCTCACCTCGATCACCCGCGTCGATGTCCACCTCGACGACAACCTCTCCGCGATCAACACGGCGGCGATCGCCAGCATCACCGCGTCGGACCTCTACGCCGCCGGCGGGGCCGACCTCACCTTCCCGGCGTCTCGACCTTCGCCAACCCCACCAACAGCGCCACGATCCAGGCCAATGGCGTGGGAACCATCCTCGACCTGACACGCCTGACCAGCTTCACCGGCAGCGCCCCCGGCAATACCGGCAACGGCTCGGTCCTCTCGGTCAACGCCCAGGCCGGTGGCAAGGTCGCCCTCGGCAACGTGACCACCTATACCGGCGGCTCGACCAACTTCCACGCCACCGGCGCCAGCAGCGTCATCGACCTCTCCAAACTCCCCTCGCTCTTCTCCGACGCCTATTACAACTCCACCCTCCAGGCCACCAGCGGCGGCTCGATCCTCTCCCCCGTCCTCACCTCGATCACCCGCGTCGATGTCCACCTCGACGACAACCTCTCCGCGATCAACACGGCGGCGATCGCCAGCATCACCGCGTCGGACCTCTACGCCGCCGGCGGGGCCGACCTCACCTTCCCGGCGTCTCGACCTTCGCCAACCCCACCAACAGCGCCACGATCCAGGCCAATGGCGTGGGAACCATCCTCGACCTGACACGCCTGACCAGCTTCACCGGCAGCGCCCCCGGCAATACCGGCAACGGCTCGGTCCTCTCGGTCAACGCCCAGGCCGGTGGCAAGGTCGCCCTCGGCAACGTGACCACCTATACCGGCGGCTCGACCAATTTCCACGCCGACGGAACGAATAGCACGATCGTCCTGAACGGGCTGCAACGGATCTTCTCCGACGCCTATTACAACTCCACTCTCCAGGCCACCAACGGCGGGACGGTCACGCTCAATAGCGGGACGGTCAGCCTGAGCCGGGTTGACGTCCAGGCGGCGAGCACGGGAACGATCTCCGCCGGCACGATCCAGATGTCCGGCGGCACGCTCTCGGGCAATAGCACGATCCAGGCCAACATCGTCAACTCGGGCGCCACCAGCCCCGGCGTGAACAACGCGGGGACCCTCTCGATCGCCGGTAGCTTCACCCAGACCTCGACCGGCTCGCTGAACATCAGCATCGGCGGCACGACCGCCGGGACCCAGTACGACCAGGTCGTCGCGACCGGCCCGGTGACGCTCGGCGGCGCGCTCAACCTCAGCACGTTCAACGGTTTCTCGGCGGCCAACAACAATTCGTTCGTCGTCGTGACCGGTTCCTCGGTGAGTGGGCTGTTCGCCTCGATCACTGGCCTGAGTGCCGGCAACGGGTTGTACTTCAGCCCGATCTACAACCCGACGAACCTCACGCTGCTGGCCTCGAATACTCTCCTGGTGACCGGCCAGGTCCCGTCGGTCTACGCCAACACGGCGATCAAGACGATCACCCTGAGCTTCAGCGAGGCCCTCAACACCACTGACGCCAACAACGCCGCGAACTACACGCTGGTCGATTACGGCGTCAACGGCACGGGCCAGGGTACGACGATCGCGGTGACTCCGGCTTACACCGCGAACTCGACCCAGGTCACGCTCACGGTCCCCGCCCTGGCCGACGGCTCGTATCAGATCACGCTGGCCTCGACGATCCACGCGGCCAACGGCACCTTGATCGACGGGGCGGGCAACGGCGTGACGGGCACCGCGTACGTGGGCAAGTTCGTGGTCGAGACCGCCACGCCGACGGTCCTGACCCCGGGCCAGCAGGGGACGGTGACGGTCTTCAACACGGGCGTCAACGCCAACGGCAACGCCCTGGCCGGCGGCAGCCTCGACCCGCATTTCAGCGTCATCAGCGGCCCGGCTCCGCTGAGCTACCCCGTTCCCGCCGTGGTCTACACCAGCTCGAACCCGAACAACATCTCCTCCAGTTGGGTGCCCGACAGCTCGACCTCGGCCTGGATCGGCTTCAACAACACCTCGAACGACTCGGTCAACGGCAAAAGCTACTTCGGCACGTACACCTACCGGATGACCTTCACCCTGGGATCGAGTCTCACGACGGCGGTGCTGTCCGGGTTCTGGGCCGCCGACCAGAACGGCTCGATCGCGCTGAACGGGCAGACGACGGGCGCCGGCTGGTCGGGCACGACGCTCGCCGACGGCAACTGGAATAGCTCCAGCTTCCCGAACCTGAACGCGTTCACGATCGCCTCGGGGTTCAAGAGCGGGCTCAACACGCTCGACTTCATCGTCAACGAGCCCGACGGGTTCGACGGCCTCCGGGTCGCCGGCCTGACCCTGACGACCACCGTCAACCCGAGCCCGCCGATCACGCCAACCCAGATCCAGGTCCCCTACTCCGACCCGGTCGGCATGGACCTCGCTTCCGTGATCAACCCGGCCAATTACCAGCTCCTGAGCAGCGGCGGCGACGGCGTCCTCGGCAACGGCAACGACTTGAACGTCTCTTCCAACATCGGCTCCGTCTCCTACAACTCGACCACCCAGATCGCCACGCTCAACCTGATCCAGCCACTCCCCGACGAGGTCTACCAGCTCACCGTCAACGGCCAGACGGGCATCGTCAACGTCGCGGGAAACAAGCTCCTGGCCGGGAAGAACTTCGTGGAGGTCCTGCCTCTGGCCACCCTCACGCCCACGGTGGGCGTGCTCCTCGACTCCGGGAGTGACTCGGGCACGTCGCACTCGGACAACCTGACCAACGTCACCAACCCGACCTTCGACGTCACCGTCAACAAGGCCGGCTCGCTCGAACTCGACGTCAACGGCTCGGCGGTGAGCACGCAGGCGGTCACCGCCGGGACCATTCCGATCACCCTGACGACCGCGCTGGGCAACGGCGGTCATGCGATCAAGGCGATCTTCACCCCGCTGACCGGGAGCGTGGTCAATGCCTCGGTGACGATCACGATCGACACGACGCACCCGAGCGTGGTCGCGGGCGCCTCGACCGCGCAGGCACCGCTGGCCAGCCGCGTTCTGACCTTCAGCAAGGCGATCGACCCGAGCACGATCAATACGTCCGTCGTGACCGTGATGGGGCCGGGCGGGGTCACCGTCCCGGTCTCGACGATCACCGGGACCGGGGCGATCTACACGCTGAACTTCACCTCGCCGCTGATGACGCCCGGCAGTTACACCGTGAACGTCGGCGCCGGGGTGCTCGACCTGGCCGGCAACGCGATCTCCGCGCCGACCTCGGACTCGTTCAACTTGCAGAGCCTCGCCGCGACCGTGAGCCTGGTCCTCGACACGGCCAGCGACTCGGGCGCCTCGCATTCCGACGGCCTGACCAACGTCACCAAGCCGACCTTCGACGTCACCGTGAACCAGGCCGGCTCGATTGCCCTGGAGGTCAACGGCTCGACGGTCCAGACGCAGTCGGCCGGGGCCGCCGGGACGGTCATGTTCACCTTGACCTCCGCGCTGTCGAACGGCCCGCACTCGATCGAGGCGGTCTTCACGCCGACCGTCGGCACGGCGGTCAACAAGACCATCTCGATCACGATCGACACAACGCATCCGAGCGTGGTCGCGGGCGCCTCGACGGCCCAGGCGCCCTCGTTCAGCCGGACCTTGACCTTCAGCAAGGTGATCGACCCGAACACGATCAACACCTCCGACGTCACCCTGATCGGCCCGAGCGGCACGGCGGTGCCGATCGCCTCGATCACCGGCTCGGGGACGACCTACACCCTGAACTTCAACCCGCTGCCGATCTATCTGCCCGGCACCTACACCGTGAACGTCGGCGCCGGGGTGGCCGACCTGGCCGGTAACGCGATCGCCGCGCCGACCTCGGACTCGTTCACCCTCCTGCCCGACGTCACCGGCCCTTACGTCGTCAGCTTCCAGCCGTCGAAGCCGACGAATCAGAACGTTTCGAGCTTCACCGTCACCTTCGACGAGCCGATCCTGGTCAGCAGCTTCACCACGTCGCAGGTGTCGATCACCGGCCCCAACGGCCCGGTCAACCTCTCCGGCGCGACCATCACGCCGCTCGACCCGGCGCAGGAGACGTTCCAGGTCTCGTTCCCGACCCAGAGCACCGAGGGGGTCTACTCGGTCAGCATCGGCCCGGACATCACCGACCTGTCCGGCAACGCGATGTCGATCATCCAGGTGACGAACGAGCAGTTCCTGACCAAGCCGGCCAGTTGGACCTTCAACGGCTCCTCGACGTACCTGGCCCCCGGCTCGGTGAGCTGGACGCCCAACGGCGCGATCCGCCTGACCGACATCAACGGTTACGAGACGGGCTCGTCGTTCTTCGGAACTCCGCAGCCTGCCGACCCGTTCGTGGTCAGTTTCGACTTCAACATCCACAACGGTGGTGGCGCCGGGGGTGGGGCCGACGGGTTCACCTTCGTCGCCGCCCAGGACCCCAACCAGGGGACCACCGGCGGCGGGATCGGCTACCAGGGATACCCCGGCACCTCCTTCGCCGTCGAGTTCGACACCTACAACAACGGCGGCGAGGACCCGGACAACACCCATGTTGGCATCGACTACAACGGCGTCCTCGAACCGATCACCGCGACGGTCAGCCCCGCGCTGGGCAGCGGGACGACCTTCCACGCGATCATCCGCTTCGACGGCAAGAGCCTGCTGAGCGTGGTCGTCGAGTCGGCCAGCGGCCCGACCACGACGCTCTCATACAACCTGCCGGCCAACGCGATCCCGAGTCAGTACACCTTCGGCTTCACCGGCTCAACCGGCGGCGGCTACGAGGACGCCGACATCAGCAACGTCGCCCTCTACCTGCTCCCCAACGGCGGGACCGGCGGGGCGTACACGACCACCTTCACCATCGACAAGACCCCGCCCACGGTCAACGCCCCGACGATCAGCTCCACCCAGTTGACGGCCCACTTCGCCGACAATCTGGCCGGGCTCGACCCGACCACCGTCACCAACAAGGCCAACTACGCGCTGGCGGCGATCGTGGGCGGCAACCCCGTGGATGAGTCGTCGGACATCGCGTCCGTCTCGTTCAACACCTCCACCGGCGTCGCGACGCTGAACCTGACCAACCCCCTGACCGACGGTACCTATCAGCTCACCGTCCACGGCTCCGGGATCGCCGACCTGGCCGGCAATCACCTCCTGAACGGAGCCGATTTCACGCAGACGCTCGTGCTCAGCAGCGTCCCCGCGTCCGTCGGCGTCATCCTCGACTCCGGGAGCGACTCGGGCGCCTCGCATACCGACGACCTGACCAACGTCACCAAACCGACCTTCGACGTGACCGTGAACAAATCCGGCTCGCTCGAACTGGATGTCGACGGCTCGGCCGTCAGCACCCAGGCCGTCACCGCCGGGACGATCCCGATCACCCTGACGAGCGCCCTGGGCAACGGCGCCCACACGATCAAGGCGATCTTCACCCCGACCGTGGGGTCGGCGGTCTCGGCTAGCCTCTCGATCACGATCGACACGACGCACCCGAGCGTGGTCGCGGGCACTGCGACGGCCCAGGCGCCGCTCTTCACCCGCGTCCTGACCTTCAGCAAGGCGATCGACCCGAGCACGATCAATACCTCCGACGTGACCGTGATCGGCCCGGGCGGCGTGGCCGTCCCGCTCTCGACCGTCACCGGGTCCGGCACGACCTACACGCTGACCTTCGCCAGCCCGCTGGTCGGCAGCGGCAGCTACACCGTGAACGTCGGCGCCGGGGTGCTCGACCTGGCCGGTAACGCGATCGCCTCGCCCACCTCGGACGCGTTCACCCTCCTGCCCGACCTGACCCCGCCGGCCGTCGTCGCGTTCAGCCCGCTGGGGTCGCTCAGCTCGAACGTCTCGACGATCACCGTCGGCTTCAACAAGGCGATCAACCCGGCGAGCTTCGCCCCGTCGGTCGTGACCATCGTCACCCCCTCCGGCACGCTCCCGACGGCGCAGATCTCGATCTCCGAGGTCGACGCCTCGGACTTCCAGATCCTCATCCCCGCGCAGTCGGCGCAGGGGGCCTACACGGTGACGATCGGCTCGGGGATCACCGACCTCTCCGGGAACCACCTCTCGTCGGCCGCCGGCTACTCGGGCAGCTTCACGATCGACAAGACGCCACCCCAGGTCGTCTCGATCAGCCCGTCGGGGAACATCGGCGCGGTCGTCAGCTCGGTCAACATCACCTTCAGCAAGCCGATCAACCTGTTCGACCCTGACCTCCAGCGACGTCACTCTGGTCGGCCCAGGCGGCTCGGTCACGCTCGGCGCCGCGTCGCTGGTCTCGGGCGACACGTACAGCGTCCCGTTCTCGCCCCAGTCGGCGGTCGGGACCTACACCCTGACCGTCGCCGCGCCGGTCGCCGACTCCGCGGGGAACGCCCTGTCCTCGACGTTCATGGGCTCGTTCACGATCCAGCTCGCCGACCTGTTCGACCAGCTCCGTCTCGGCCTCGGATTCGACCTTCGGCTCGATGCTGCCGGTCACCTACACGCTGCAGAACCTCGGCAACGTCCCGACGTCCGGCCCCTGGGTTGACCAGATTTATCTCTCGGCCTCGTCCACGCTCGACTCCAGCGCCCTCCTGCTCGGGAGCGTCAGCCACACCACGCCCCTGGGCGTGGGCGGGATCTTCAACGGCAGCACCTCGGTGCCCCTGCCGCTCAATTCGAGCCTCGCGGCCGGGACCTATCACCTGTTCGTCGTCGCCGACGGCCTCGATCAACTCGTCGAGGCCAGCCGGGCCAACAACACGGCGAGCACGACGCTCAACCTCACCTACGGCGCGCTTCCCCGACCTCGTCCCGAGCGGCGTCAGCGGCCCGGCGACCGCGTCGGCCGGCCAGTCGGTCCCCGTCACCTGGACCGATACCAACTCGGGCAACGCCACGGCGGTCGGCCCCTGGACCGACGAGGTGTTCCTCTCCTATGACGGCACCGTGACCAACGCCGTCCTGCTCACATCGATCACGACCAGCTCGCTGGCAGCGCACTCGTCGATCTCCCAGTCGGCGATGGTCACGATCCCGACCTCGGGCCCGGCCTCGTCCGGCACGCTCCAGTTCGTCATCGTGGTGAACCCCTCGCAGACGCCGTTCGAGTCGAACGCGACGAACAACACGGCGTTCGCCTCGGCGACAACCCAGGTCCCGCCGGCGCTCACGCTCTCCCTGCCCTCGGGCGTCTCATCGATCGCCGAGAATGCCTCGAATCCGACGATCAACGCCTACGTGACCCGGAACGGACCGATGACCGGCCCGCTGGTGGTGACCCTCACCAGCGCCGACACGACCAAGTTCACCGTCCCCTCGACCGTGACGATCCCCGCCGGGCAGGCGTACGTCACGGTCCCGATCACCGTCCACGATGACGGGGTCGTCGAGGGGAACGTCCAGGTCGCGATCACGGCCAGTGCCACCAACTTCGCGTCCTCTCAGCAGCTCGTTACCGACATCAACACCGACCAGGCCGCGCTGGCGGTGACGATCCCGAACCCCTCGACGCCGATCCCCAAGGGCTCGACGATCGTCGCCACCGTCACCCGGAGCGGCCCGACCGACCAGCCCCTGACCGTCTCGCTCTCGACGAACAACCCGGATCGGGTCTCGGTCCTGCCGACGGTGACCATACCGGCCGGCCAGGCGTCGGCGACGTTCGCCCTCGGCGCGATCGACGACGACCTGATCGAGGGGACGCAGATGTACGCGGTGACGGCGTCGGCCACGGCCCTGGGCTCCTCGACGCTCAACTTCTCGATCAGCGACTCCGACGTCCCCAACCTGTCGGTCGCGCTCGCCAGGACCACCGTCAGCGAGGCCGACGGCGCGATGGCGACCACCGGGACCGTCACCGTCAGCTTCATCTCCGACAAGCCGATCGTCGTCGCGCTCTCGGTCCCGGTCGGCGCCCCGGTCGTGGTCCCGGCGACGGTGACCATCCCCGCCAACGCCTCCTCGGCCACCTTCCCGATCGGCGCCATCGATGACCACATGGTCGACGGGACCCACACCGCGGTGATCACCGCCTCGGTCACCACGACGGGCACCAACGTCCCACTCTCGCAAGGGTCGGCCACGGCGAGCATCAGCGTGACCGACGCCGACGGCCCGGCGCTGAAGGTCATCCTTGCCAGCCCGGATGTCGTCGAAGGGCTCACGCCGGCGACGACCGGCACCGTGGTCCGGACCGGCGGGACTACCGGCGCCCTGGTCGTCACCCTTACATCGAGCGACACCACCGAGGCGACTGTCCCGACGACGGTGACGATCCCCGACGGCCAGACCTCGGCGACCTTCGCCATCAACACCCCGGCCGACAACCTGACGCGGGGGACGGTCACCGCCACGATCACCGCGACCGCCAACGGCCCGGCGCCCGGCAACGCCAGCCTGATCATCTCCGACCAATACCTGCCCGATCTGGTCGTCTCCAGCGTCTCGGCCCCCTCGACGGTCTACAACAACCAGACCTACAACGTCAGCTTCACCGTGACCAACCAGGGGACGGCCTACGCGGTCGGCCCCTGGGAGGACGAGCTGTTCCTCTCGACGGCCCCGACCGGCGGGACCTTGACACCGCTGGGGACGTTCACCCTGAACGCGTCGATCCCGCCCGGCGAGTTCATCACGCGATCGCTCCCGTTCTTCGCGCCGACGGCCACCGCGTCCTATTACGTGGTCGCCCAGACCGACGTCAACGCCGCGATCATCGAGGCGAGCACGACGAACAACACGACCGTCGCGACTCAGCCGCTCCAGGTCCTGCCGGCGTACACCGCGACGGTCAAGGCCGGGGTCTCGGTCGTGCTCGCCGGCACGCCGATCTCGCTCTCCGGCTCGGCGACGGATGCCGCCACGGGCCAGCCGGAGCCGTTCCAGCTGGTGAACGTCCACATCTTCGTCAAGGGGACCGAGCGGATCATCTCGGCCCTGACCGACGCCAACGGCAACTTCGCGACCACCTTCCAGCCGCTGCCGGGCGAGGCGGGCCAGTATACGATCGGGGCGACCAACCCGGGCGTCACCCAGGCGACCGTGCAGAGCAGCTTCACGATCGTCGGGATCAGCGCCGCGCCCCCTCAGACAACGCTCTCGGTGATCCCGGGCACGGCGGCCGTGGGCGGCCAGGTGACGCTGACGAACCTCAGCAACATCGCGGTCACCAACCTCTCGGCCTCGGTTGTCGGGGCCCCGAGCAACCTGAACGTCGTCGTGACCCTCGGCGACGGCTCGGCCGGGCAAGGGATCGCCGGCTCGGGCACCTTGAACCTGACCTACCAGGTCACGGCGACCGACACGTCGACGATGTCCGGCACGTTCACCATCCACGTCGTCACCGCCGAGGGGGCCAAAGTTGACATCCCGGTGCCGTTCTCGGTCATGACGCTGACCCCGCACCTCGTCGCCACGCCGGGGACGCTCCAGGCGGGGATGATCCCGTCGAACCAGACGATCGTCGAGTTCACGGTCCAGAACCAGGGCGGGGCGCCTCGGGCCCGCTCCAGATCCTCTTGCCGACCGGCTCGTCGTTCCTCTCGCTCTCCACGCCGGCGAACATCCCCTCGCTGGCGCCCGGCGACTCGACGCAGATCACGCTCCTCTTGACCCCGACGCCCAGCCTTCCGCTGGCGACCTATACCGGCAATATCACCATCGAGGGGGCGAGTGGAGACACGATCGTCCCGTTCTCGTTCGTCAACCTCTCGAACGCGATCGGCGACCTGCAAATCACCACGGTCGACGAGTTCACCTATTACGCGGCCGGGTCGCCCAACCTCGCCGGCGCCAGCGTGACGGTGACGAACTCGCTGACCCAGCAGGTCGCCGCGACCGGGACGACCGACGCCAACGGCCTGTTCGACCTGCCCAACCTGCCCGAGGGCTATTACGACCTCCACATCACCGCCGACCAGCACTCGTCCTACACCGCCACGGTGTTCGTCAACCCGGGCGTGACCAACCCGGTCACGGCGTTCCTCTCGCGGCAGGTCGTCACGTACAACTTCACGGTCCTGCCGACGCAGATCCAGGACCAGACTCAGGTCCAGGTCGACAGCACCTTCCAGACCGACGTCCCCGCGCCGGTGATCGTGGTCAGCCCGGCCGTCATCGACTTCAGCAACCTCACGTTCGTCGGCCAGGTCGAGCAGATCAACTTGACGATCACGAATTACGGGCTGATCGCCGCCCAGGGCATGACGATCGGAGTGCCGAACCACCCGTACTACTCGGTGACGCCGCTGATTACCAACATCGGCGACCTCCCGGCCAAGAGCTCGATCACGATCCCCGTCATCATCGAGCGGATCGCCGTGCCCGACAGCAAGTCGCTCGTCGACACCACTCCGGGGGCGGTGGCCGACCCATCACTGTTGATGGAAGGCTCGGGTTCGCCGGCCACCACGACGACCTCGGCGATCTCGCCGCTTGACGGCGGGTTGATCCCCTGCACGCTCGTCATCCCGATCGACTGGAAGCTGAAGTGCGGCCCCGGCGACAAGTATTACAGCCTCGAGATCACCTGCCTCAACATTCAGGGACAATGTCCCCCAGGGATGCCGGTTGGACTTCCCGGCTTCCCCGTCTTCACCGGCACCCCTGGGACGATCGCTATCACGCCGGTCGTGAGCCAGCCGGTTCCTTGCAACCCATTGGTGGCGGCGGTCTTCGACTGCCTTCACGATCTCCTTCCCTTCAACACAATCGCCAAATGTTATAGCGGGGCGATTCAGCTGGTGAAGGGGAATCCGGGTGGCATTTCCGTGCCCGGGACCATCCTCACCTGCGCTACTGCCGCCCTCGAGGCCGTGGAGCCGGTTTTCCCGGTTGCTGGAGCAATCGGGGCGGCCGCCGACTCTCTCGGCAAAGCGATGGATGAAATTAACTGCATCAAGGGAATCATTGAAGCCTATCAACAGCTATCTTCGATGGGCTCAAGCGGCGGAGCGACCGCGCAAGTCAGCAGTTCCGCGGTGGCTTCAGGAGGACTCGCCGGGGCGATCAATCAGTTGCAAACATATGGCGATGATCTCCAGACGCTCGTTGACGAGACCATCTTCATCTTCGGCAATTCGGACTGGATTAACGAGAACACAGGGGCCAAGTTCGAGAACTGGATGTCGGCCTTCTTGCAGGTCGCGACGAACCCGACAAACATTCCGTCACCGAACGGTATGAACTTCGTCACGGCGAACCAGGTCAGCCCGGATCAGGCCGCCCAGCTTGAGGCGATGACCCTGCCCGAAGGCGTCAGCGTCGCCGACGTCCAGCTGTTCATCGCGCGTTGGAACAACACCTATACATACAACGCCGCTGGAATCTTTGACTCCACCCAGCTCCAGCCGGGCCAGGACCCGAACTTCATCGCCTTCGATCTCTGGGCCCCTCTGGTCCAGGCGGAAGACACCGCCTACCAGCAGATCCAGGCCGCCGGCTTTAGCGACTTCCCCGACGCGATCTATCACGCGGAGAGTCAGATCTATTCCAACGCCACGTTGAGCCAGGCGGGATTGGCCGGCGGCGTCTGCGCCACCGTCAAGATTCAGATTGACCAGACCGCCGTCGTGACCCGTCAGGCGTTCGACGCCACGCTCGAGATCGACAACGGCGACATGTCGCCACTGACCAACGTCGGGCTTCAGGTGATTGTCCGCGATGCCAACGGCAACGACGTGACGAACCTCTTCACCATCCAGGGGCCGACCCTCAACGGCCTGACCGACGTCAGCGGCAACGGCATGCTGGCCATGAATACGAACGGCTCGGCCACGTACACGCTGGTCCCCAATGACGACGCTGCCCCGAGCGTGGCCACGACCTATTACGTCAGCGCCGTCCTCAATTACTCCGACAACGGCGAGTCCCTCACCATTCCGTTCTCCGCGACGCCGATCACGGTCGAGCCCAACCCCAGCCTGACGCTCCGCTATTTCATGCAACGCGACGTCTTCGGCGACGACCCGTTCACACCCCAGGTCGAGCCCTCCGAGCCCTTCGCCCTGGGCGTCCAGGTCATCAACAGCGGCGCCGGGACGGCCAACAACGTCCAGATCACCTCGGCCCAGCCGACGATCGTCGACAACGAGAAGGGGCTGCTCGTCAACTTCCAGATCATCGGCACCCAGGTTGACGGCCAGAACCTCAACCCGTCCCTGACGGCGAACTTCGGCGACATCGCCCCCGGCGGCGTCTCCGCGGCGGTCTTCCTTCTCGAATCGTCGATCCAGGGGCAGTTCATCGACTTCAGCGCCAGCTACAAGGACATCAGCGGCCTGGGAAGCCCGCAGGCATCGATCATCAACGGCATCGAGATTCACGAGCTGACCCACCTGGCCCAGGGGCTCAGCCCGTCCGATGTTGGCAAGACCGACTTCCTGGTCGACGACATCCCCAACCCGCTCGGCACGCCCGACACCATCTACCTGGCCGACGGGACCTCCGCGCCGGTGGCCCAGGCCACGAATCCGAGCTTCGCTGGCTCGCCGGGGCCGGGCAACCTCACGATCCACCTGACCGACACGCCGACCTCGGGCTGGGTCTATCTCGACATCGCCGACCCAGGCGGCGGCAACTACCGCCTGGTCAGCGTCGAGCGTTCCGACGGCGTCTTCCTCCCCGCCAATGACTTCTATCAGACCGACCGGACGTTCGTCGGCGGCGGCGTCCGGCCGATCTATGAGAACGAGCTGCATATCCTCGACGACAACAGCACCGGCTCGTACACCCTGATCTATGCCCCGGTCGACACCACCCCGCCGGTCATCACCAGCATCAGCCCGGTGGTCCCGAACCCGGCTGGCACGCCAGTTGACGGCCTGCAAGTCACCTTCTCCAAGCCGATCGACCTCTCGACCTTCAACTATCAAGACCTGACCCTGACCCGCAACGGCGGGCCGAACCTGATCACCTCGGCGGTCACGGTGAGCCTCGTCTCGGGCGAGACCTACGAGATCGACGGCCTATCGACGCTCGACGCGGCCGACGGTTCGTACCTCCTGACGATCAACGACAACACGATCTCGGATCCGGTCGGCAACCTCGGCACCGGCACGGCCCAGACGTCGTGGGTCGAGGCCAAGGTCGGCCCGGCCGTCGCCTCGATCATCGGCGTGATCCCCGGCCCACGAAACCTGCCGGTCCCGGCCGTCGTCGTCATCTTCACCGAGCCGATCCAGCCCTCCTCGTTCAGCCTCTCCGCGGTCAGCCTCACGCTCAACGGCGGCCCGAACCTGCTGGCGGGAGCCTCGGGCGTGACGCTCGTGCAGGATAACAGCACCACCTTCAACATCGACGGGTTGACCGGCCTGACGACGGCCGACGGCAACTACGTCCTGACGGTTGACGCCAGTAACGTCCTTGACCTCGGCGGCGACATGGGCGTCGGCACGTCGGTCATCACCTGGACCATGGACACGGTCGCCCCGACGATCGTCTCGATCGCGCCGGTGCCGACGCCTCGGAGCCTGCCGGTCTCGTCGATCTCGGTGACGTTCTCCAAGGCGATCAACCCGACGACCTTCAACACCACGGCCCTCGCGCTCTCGTTCAACGGCGGGCCAAACCTGATCACGCCGGGCTCGGTCACGATCACCCCGAGTTCGGGGACCACGTTCGTCATCGGCGGCCTGGATTCTCTCACCACCAACGGGGGCTCGTACTCGTTCACCGTCAACTCGGCGGCGCTGACCGACCTCGCGGGCAACAAGGGCCAGGGTTCGCAATCGGTCGGCTTCGTCGTGCAGGCCGGGGTGCCCGACGCTCCGACCGGGCTGGCGATCACGCCCGATACCGGGGCCTCCAGTACCGACGGCCTGACCGACACTCCCAGCGTGACGCTGGTCGGCCTGCTTGGCTCGACCGGCCTGAGCGTCGACGTCGTGGACACGACCAGCGGCCAGGACCTCGGCCTGGCGACCGTCAACGGCACGGGCTTCAGCCTGCCGATCGCGTTCGCCACGATGGGCGACCACCTCCTGAGCGTCACGGCCATCGACGGCGTCGGCCACGTCTCCAGCCCGGCGACTTTCAACGTCTTCATCGACACTCTCGCGCCCACCGTCAGCTCGATCGGCGGGATCTCGCCCGGCCCGAGGAACACGCCGGTCAGTTCGCTGACGGTGACCTTCAGCAAGCCGCTCGACCCGGCCACGCTGGGCAACGCCGGCCTCGTCACCCTCACGCTCAATGGCCAGGTCATCGCCCCGGCATTGAACCTCACCCTCGTTTCCGGCTCGACCTACACGGTCGGCGGGCTCGGGGCCTTGACGACGACCCAGGGAAGCTACGTCCTGACGGTCAACGCCAGCAAGGCTTCCGACCCGGCCGGGAACATCGGCACCAATAGCCTGATGCTCTCGTGGCTCCTCGACACGCTGGCGCCGAGCAGCTCCGTCAGCCCGCTCTCGGCGACCGAGTCGTCCAGCGCGTTCCTGGTCACGGCCACCGGCACCGACCCGTCGCCAGGGTCGGGCGTCACGCCGTCGGGGATCGCGTCCTTTGACCTGTACGTCGCGGTCAACTCGGGCTCGTTGACCTACTGGACGACCGTCCCGGCGAGCAGCCCGACCGCCCTCTACATGGGTCAGGCCGGCCACCACTACTATTTCCAGAGCTTCGCCACCGACCTGGCCGGCAACGTCGAGACGAAGGCCGCGGCCATCGAGGCCAGCACCTTCGTCCCGTTCCCACCCCCAACCACCACGGTCCTCTCGGCGACGCTCGACCCGACCACGCTCGGGCAATTCGACCTGACCCTCCAGGGGATCGATCCGACCGGGCCGGGACTGGCCCAGTTCCAGCTCTACGTCCGGATCGACAACCGGGACGGCAACGGCTACGGGCCGCTCCAGCGCGTCGCCGTCGTCGTGGCGGGCACGCCGGACGCGAACGGGATCTATCACGCGACCGCGACCTTCCAGGCCCCCACCGACGGCCAGGCCCGCAACTACGAGTTCTTCAGCGTCGGGGTCAACACCGTGAGCGACGTCGAGCCACAGCACGCCAGCCCAGACCTGACCATCAACAACCAGGCCTTCTCCAGCCCGACGCCACTCCAGGTCACCCACCTGGTCGTCCAGGATGGCGAGGTCGAACGGTCCTACGTCCGCTATGTCAACCTGGTCTTCAACCAGGGAGGGGCCGCGCTCCAGGCCCTCTACAACGCGATCCTCGCCAACCCGACCGCGTACCTCCAGCTCATCCAGCACCCGCTCTCCGGGCCGGGTTCGAACGACCCGATCGTTTCGCTGAGCGGCGTCACGCTGAAGCTCGACCTGGTCAACGACGTGATCGAGCTCGACTTCGGCGTCAACGGCCTGGGCGGCCTGGCTCAGGGGAGCCTGAGCCAGACCGCGTACTGGAACGCGCTGCTCAAGGGGAACGGCTATTACGAGATCGACCTCGATCCCACCGGGCAGGACCAGTTCTCGGCCGGGTCGCACGACTTCTTCGACCGCGTCCTCGGCGACCTGACCGGCGACGGGTCAGTCGATGCCAATGACCTCAACGCGCTCCTCATCCCGCTGCCGGGCCAGACCGCCGCGGACGTCGATACCGAGGTTGCCGGCCCGGGCACCAGCGCCAGCACCGCCCTCTTCATCGTGAAGAAATCCGCGGCGCTGGGACAGGCCTTGAACAAGAAGTTGCACCTGGACGGCTGAGCATTCATAAACAGGGGCGTGGCCGGAATGAGGTGTTTCGGCCACATCCCCCGTGAGATTGCATGAATTGAGTTGTTCGAACACTCCTTCGGGTTGTATCATCGCAGCGTACGCATCATTCACGATGGAGAAGGAAGATGCCTCGCAGACTCGGCTGGATGACCTTCCTGATTGTACTCTCGGGCTTCTCCACCGCCCGGGCGGGGCTGGCCCTGAGCATCCCCGACCAGACGCTCAGCCTCGGATCGACGGCGAACGTGGTCGTGACGATCAGCGGGACCCCCGCACAGCTCAACGCGATCACCGCCCTGAACCTCGTCTTCGACATCATGCCGGACAGCATGAACATGAAGGTCCCGACCGGCCTGCAATTCATCGCCCCGCCGCTGACGATCCCCTTCAACCCGGCCACCGACCCGACCCTGAACGATCCCAATTATCTGTTTGCCGGCCGGAGCGCCGACGCTGACTTTCCGGCCACCCCGTTCGCGACGGTCGTGGCCCCGTCCGGATCGGGCGGCTACACGACCCAGTTCAACGGCCAGGATTCGACCGACGGCACCCCGATCACGCTGACCGGCACGGTGTACGACCTGGCGGTCCTGCAGGTCCAGTACGTCCCCGCCCAGCTCACCAACGCGGGTGGCGATCGGTTCGACATCTCGCTCGACGCGTCCTCGACCTACGACACGGTGACCGCCGCGGGCCTTTCGTTCACCCCGCCGGCCATGGGCCACGTCCTGGTCACCGCCGCGACCAACGCCGTCCCCGAGCCGATGTCGGCCACGCTGACCCTGGCCGGGCTGGGCCTGGCGGCGGCCATCCGACGCCGTCGGACGACCTGCACTCCGGGAGTCTGAGGACGGTCCTTTTTCAACCCATCCCGATCCGCTCAAGGGGCGGAGAAGACAGGAGGGATCGCGGTCCCGTTCGGTGACAGGTCGAGGTGATGCCGTCGGCCGTCGAACGTGGCCGTGAAGAATTGCAGGAAGCCCTTGAGGCCGAAGATGGGCATGGGGTGGGCGCAGAAGCCGACGTAAGCCAGCCACCTTGACGATTCCTGCCCCTGGCTAATTTCCAGTTCCACGGTCCCGAACCGCGCGAGTGTGAGGCCGCCGATCCCTCCGATGGGCACCGGCCCGCTCAGTTCGGAAATTCCGGAGTTGGCGATCAAGTAGTCCGGAAGGAGCGTCTCGTCCGCCCCCGAATCGACCCGTCCGAAAATGTCGTCATTGCCGGTCGGTCCAGTCACCCGGACGACCAACATCGGCCGGAACAGGAGGGCGGTCAACCTGGGCGTGTTCCCCTGGACCACGTAACGCGAGTAGGGAAACCTCACCCGATGTAATCCGGAGGGCGTACCTGGACGGGAGGTATCCACTCGCAGATCGGGCGGTCGACCCCGGCGGCGATGGCGGCCGCTCGAACCGAGTCGTGGTCCGCGCCGGTCGCGACGGCCCGCGTCATCTCGGGGTCCCACGCCACCCACTCGCCGGCGTGATCCAGACGGATGAGCGCGTCGGGCGGTAGTTCCTCCCTCGTCAACCATCCGTCTGGCAGGGTCTTCGTGTCGGGCATGGTCATCGTTCCTGGCTCTATGGCCCTTTTCCTTTTTTATGATACCCAGCCTGCCCAATCCTGTCACCGGCAGCCCATCCAGGGCCAGGGTCGACCCTGCGGGTCGCCCTTCGTACAATGGGACCATCGGTTAAACACCGGACGACGTCAAAGGTCGGGAGGCCGGGGCATTGGCGGTGGACTTCTCGGCGGCGAAGCCTCGACGGCTCGTCGTCCTGGGTAGCGGGACCTCGACGGGCGTGCCGGTGATCGGCTGCGAGTGCCCGGTATGCCGGTCGGACGACCCCCGGAACAACCGGACCCGGTGCAGCGTGCTGGTCCAGTTGCCGCGCGGGAACCTCCTGATCGACACCTCGCCCGAGATGCGGCTGCAACTGGTCCGCGAGCGGCGTGGGGATGGTCCACGCGATCGCCTACACCCACCACCACGCCGACCACCTCTTCGGGCTCGACGACGCCCGGATGTTCCCCCAGGCGATTGGCGGGCCGGTCCCGATCTTCTGCGAGCTTGAGACCGAGGAGACGATCCGCCGGGTCTTCCACTACGCCTTCGAGGAACGGGCGTCGAAATTCCCGGCCGGCGGCGTGCCCAAGATCCAGTTCGAGCGGATCGCGCCGGGCGTGCCGTTCGAGGTCCTCGGGCAGACGATCCTGCCGATCCGTCTCGACCACGGCCGGTTCAAGGTTCTGGGGTTCCGGATCGGCGACCTGGCCTACTGCACGGACGTCAGCCACGATTCCCGACGAGAGCTGGCCGATGCTCGAAGGGCTCGACACCCTGATCCTCGACGCGCTCCGGGTCGAGCCCCACCCGACGCATTTCAACCTGGAGCAGGCCCTGGCGGCGATCGAGCGATTGAAGCCCAAACAACGCCTATCTCACCCATCTTTCGCACGGGTTCGATCACCAGGCGACGGAGGCCACCTTGCCCCCGCGCGTGGCTTTGGCCTACGATGGGCTCTCGCTGGAGTTTTGACCGTCAGCGGTCGGGACGTGATGGGGACAGGCACCTCGCGGACGCGGAGCCAGTCCCATACCGTCCGGCCCTCTCAGTCGCGACAGGAGCCGAGCCGCGATGCCTCCCGACCCTTCGCTCGTCGCCCGCCTGACCCAGGCCGGGCAGGAGCACCTGCTCCGCTGGTGGAACGACCTCGACGACACGCGCCCGCGACCGCCTCGCGGCCGAGATCGCGGCGATCGACCTCGCCGAGGTCGACGCCCTCTTCCACCAGCTCGTCAAGGAAGACGCAGCGCTCTCGCCCGGACGGGTCGCCCCGGTGGAGGTCGACCGCCTGCCCCGGACCGACGGCGAGCGCGTCGCCCGCCGACACGTCGCGGCGATCGGGGAGAAGGCCCTCGCCGCCGGCGAGGTCGCCGTGGTGATCGTCGCCGGGGGCTCGGGCACGCGGCTCGGGTTCGACGGCCCGAAGGGGACGTACCCGATCGCGCCGGTCTCGGCCGCGAGCCTGTTCCAGATCCACGCCGAGAAGGTCGTCGCGCTCTCGCGACGGCACGGCCGGATGATCCCGCTCTACATCATGACCAGCCCCGAGAACCACGAGGTCACCGCCCGGTTCTTCGAGGAGAACGACAATTTCGGCCTGAGCCACGTCCGGTTCTTCGTCCAGGGGCAGATGCCGGCGGTCGACCGGGAGTCGGGCCAGATCCTGCTCGCCGAGAAGGGGCATGTCGCCCTCAGCCCCGACGGCCACGGCGGGACGCTCTACGCCCTGGCCGCGCCCGGCCGGTCGCCCGTGCCGAGCTGCCTGGAAGAGATGCGCGAGCTGGGCGTCCGGACGATCTTCTACTTCCAGGTCGACAACCCGATGGTCAAGATCGCCGACCCGGCGTTCCTCGGCCTCCATCGCCAGGCCGACGCCGAGATGTCGTTCAAGGTGATCGAGAAGATCGCGCCCGACGAGAAGCTCGGCGTCGTGGTCCGGGTCGACGGCAAGCCGCAGGTGATCGAATACTCGGACCTTCCCGCCGAGCTGGCCGAGCTTCGCGAGCCCGACGGCGGCCTCCAGCTCTGGGCCGGGAGCATCGCCGTTCACGCCCTCGAACGCTCGTTCGTCGAGCGGCTGGTCCAGGGCGACACCCGCCTGCCGTTCCACCGGGCGATCAAGAAGGTCCCCTTCGTTGACTCCAACGGCGACATCATCAGGCCCGACGCTCCCAACGCGGTCAAGTTCGAGCGGTTCATCTTCGACGCCCTGCCGATGGCCGGGCGGTTCGCGCTGGTGGAGACCGACCGGGCGGTCGAGTTCGAGCCGCTCAAGAACGCGACCGGCCCCGACTCGCCGGCCACCGTCCGCCAGCGGATGAGCGACCAGTTCGCCGACTGGCTCGAAGCCGCCGGCGCGAAGGTCGAGCGCCGGTCCGACGGCTCGGTCCCCTTCGGCATCGAGATCAGCCCGCTCTACGCCCTCGACGCCGCCGAACTCAAAGCCAAGCTCCCCCCCGGCCTGGTCGTCGAGGGGCCTCTCCTCCTCAAATGAACCGGGGACCATTCCCGTGTCGACGCCGACGATCGCCGCGAAGCACCGCTGGACGGCCGAGGAGATGGCCCGGTCGAACAGGGCTCACTCGAAGCAGTCGCACGGCCCGATCCCCCGGCTGGGCCTCCACGCCCTCTCCTTGACGTCGATGCTCCTGCTGGCCGGCTCGTTCTGGACGCTGGTCAAGGCCCACTTCGAGAACATCGCCGACCTGATCCCGATCTACCTGATGGTGCCGGCGGTCTTCGGGTTCATCTATTTCGGGATCTACGCCGACCGCCAGATGGGCCGGCTCTTCTTCCGGCTGATGCCCGAGAACTCGAAGGACGTGGAGTGGACCTTCTCCGAGCACGGCCTGGAAACCCGGACGCCCCTGACCACGGGCGCGTATAGCTGGGCTCTGGTCACGAAGGTCGTCGAGAACCCGCAAGGCTTCCTGATCTATCGAAACCAGTTCCTCTTCGACTGGATCCCCGCCCGGGCGTTCGCCTCGCCCGTGGACATCCGGCGGTTCGCCACCCTGGCCGAGGAGCGGTCCCCTCGCTACATCCTGGTCGGCGAGTGCGACCCGTCCGAGGCCATGATCGCCGACCTCGCCGGTTCGGAGTCCCGTCGATGAGCGTCGAGCCGGGAGACGAACCGATCTCCGCTCGCTATGTCTGGGACGCGGACGCGATGACCGAGGCGCTGGCAGCCCATCACGGCCAGTCGCTCCGTGTCTTCCGCAAGGTACTGACCCTCGTATACCTCGCGGGGTCGATCGGCATCCCCCTCTGGCTCATCACGGATTCCCGGGTCTTTCCGGAGACCCGTCGGAACGCATTCATCGCCCTGATCGTCATCTGCTCGCTCTGGGCGCTGGCCGCGACCGGAATCATCAACAAGAGTTTCTTGAGATGGCAGGCCCGGAGGATCTTCCGATCGCGCCGAACCAGGCCGAATTCGTCGAATGGACGATCGGCCGGGATCAGATTTCGATCCGGACCTCGCTCGCCGCCTCGACCATCCTCTGGCCCCTGTTCATCAAGGTCGTCGAGTCGCCGAAAGGGTTCTTGCTCTATCAGAGCATCCAGTTGTTCCACTGGATACCAGCCCACGCCTTCGCCTCGGCCGCGGAGCTGGCCCGATTCGCCGACCTTGCCAGGGCGAGGGTTCCCAATTACGTTGTGCTTGGTCGGTGCCTCTTCGTCGGCAAGCCGGAGCCGGTCGGCCTGGATGAGCTTCTGTAGCTCTACTGTCACGGATTGGCGTAAGCTCAAGAAATCATTTCTCTTGCAGCCCCGGAGGGGCGACCGTCAGTAGCCCAGGGTGAAACCCTGGGAATGGAGAACCGACCGGAAAAACGAGCCCTGGAAGGGCGCCAGTCCGGACGCGATCGGAGCCGACTGTCGCCCTTCCAGGGCTCATTGGATCTCCCGGCTGTCGAGAACCCAGGGTTTCACCCTGGGCTACTGACGGTCGCCCCTCTGGGGCTGCAAATCATTCGGACGAAGTGAGTTAGGTCGCACTTAAAATCATCGATCCGTGACAGTAGAAAGAAGTAGAGTGGGCACTGCCCACCGGTCTCCCGGCAAGGCTCTGGGCCGTCGCCATGCCGCCGGAGTTCCAGTGGATCGAGCGAGCTTTCCGACGCAACGCGCCGAGCGTTTCGGATGGTCGTGACGTGCTCGATTCGATAGGATGGATCGGGAGATTCGAGAGGAATCCGGCATTGGGAGGCGTTCATGGCGACGACGATCGAGGCCACGTTCGACGGTCAGGTCTTCCGGCCCTCGGGACCGGTCTCCCTGCCCCCGAACACGGTCGTGAGGATCACCATCGAGTCGGTCCCCGACGCTCCTCGCTCTTTCTTGAGCACGGCCCGGTCGCTGGAGCTGGAGGGGCCGCCGGATTGGGCGAGCAAGCTCGATTCCTATCTCTACGGCGAGGGGCCCGAGGGTGCCGATTGAAGTGTTCCTGGACGCGGCCTACGCCATCGCCCTGGCAGCCCCATCGGATCAACTTCATTCCAGGGCCGTCGCCCTGGCCGAGAAACTCGAAGCGGATCGATCTCGGCTGGTGACAACACAGGCCGTCGTCCTGGAAATCGGCAACGCTCTCTCGAAACGGAGGCATCGGGCGGCGGCCGTGCAGCTCATCTCCTCGCTGGACGCTGACCCGTCGGTCGAGATCATACCCATGTCCTCGCATCTGTTCGCCGCAGCATTCGACCTCTTCCGGAAGCGGCCGGACAAGGAATGGGGCCTGATCGATTGTCTGTCGTTCCTGGTCATGGAAGCTCGGGGGATCACGGATGCGTTGACCGCCGACGAACATTTCGAGCAAGCCGGCTTCCGGGCCCTTTTGCGTGAACCATGAAGCCCGCCTCCGAGCGAAACCATCCCGATGAGATACGTCATCATCCTGGAACCCACCTCGGCTGGCGACTCGGCCTGTTCCCCCGATCTCGATGGATGCGTGACGGCGGGCGACGATCGGGACGAGACGGTCGCCTTGATGAAGGAGGCGATCGAGTTTCACCTGGAAGGATTGGCCGCGGAGGGCCGACCCATTCCGCTCCCGCGATCCGAATCGGCTTACGTCGAGATCGAAACATAATTTCGTAGGATGCCCCCGCCGATCCAGTCTCCATCCATTGGAGCGTTCGCCGATGCGGTTTCCCCGCGGCACCAGAATGATTGCGGCCCTGAATGACCTGCCACCCGACTGCCGACCTGGTCCCGAATGATGTCGTGCTCGGACAATGCCCGTTCGTCGGCAGGCCCGAGCCGATCGGCCTGGATGAGCTTTGAGCTTCGAAGAATCATCCCCCAAGGAATGGAATCACCATGCTCCACGCGGTCGTGATGGCGGGCGGCAGCGGCACCCGGTTCTGGCCCAAAAGCCGCCGGAACCGGCCCAAGCAGTTGCTCCGGCTTTATGGCGAGGAGTCGATGCTCCAGCAGACCGTCGAGCGGATCGCGCCGATGGTCGCGCCGGACCGGACCTGGATCATCACCGGGTCGGACCAGGCGGCGAGCGTCCGCTCGCAGTTGCCGGGCCTGCCGACGGCGAACGTCGTGGCCGAGCCCTGCCCTCGGGACACCGCCGCGTGCATCGGCCTGGCGGCGTCGATCATCGCCAGGCAGGACCCCGACGGCACCATGATCGTCATGCCGGCCGACCATGTCATCCGGCCGCCTGAGAAGTTCCGCGCCACCGTTCAGGCCGCGATCTCGGTCATCGACGACGACCCGACCGCCTTCGTCACCTTCGGGATCAGGCCGACCCGGCCCGAGACCGGCTACGGCTACATCGAGCGCGGCGAATCGCTGGGCGACCCGCGACGGGATCGCCCTGCACAAGGTCGTCCAGTTCCGCGAGAAGCCCGACCGCGCGACCGCCGAGCGGTTCGTGGCCGAGGGGCGGTTCGCCTGGAACTCGGGCATCTTCGTCTGGAAGGCCCGCGCGATCCTCGACGCCCTGGCCACGCACCGGCCCAAGCTCGCCGAGGCCCTCGACCGCGTCCGCCAGGCGATCGGGACCTCCGACGAGGCCCATGCCATCGCCCGCGAATACCCGGCGATGGAAAAGGTCCCGATCGACAAGGCCGTCATGGAGAAGGCCCCGAACGTCCGCGTCCTCGAAGTCGTTTACGACTGGAGCGACGTCGGCGACTGGCGGGCCCTGGCCGAGCTGGTCGAGCCCGACGCGAGCGGAAACGCGATCCAGGGGCCGGTGGTCGCCGTCGAGACCTCCGGGAGCATCATCGTCTCCGACGACGGCGGCCTGATCGCCACCCTCGGCGTCGAAGACCTGGTCATCGTCCAGTCCCTCGGCGCAACTCTCGTCGCCCGGAAAGACCAGCTCGACAAGCTCAAGTCGCTCGTCGAGGGTCTGGACAGGGCGGGATACGGATCGGCCCTCTGATTTGATCGCCCCGATAAAATCACTTGCCGGGTGCCACGGGTTGTCCTCAACCCGTGCCGTGGGCGGCCCGGAATGCACGGGTTCCGAAGACGGAACCCGTGGCACCCTTGGATCACCTTGCGGACCTCGCTCATGACCATGACCCGCGTGCTCGGGCTCGACTTCGGGACCAGGCGCATGGGCGCGGCGGTCAGCGACCCGGGGCGGTCGATCGCCACGCCCCTGGAAGTCTACGAGCGCCGGAATCCGACGCTCGACGCCGCCCATTATCGAGCGATCGTCAACGAGCACGACATCGACAGGATCGTCGTTGGCCTTCCGCTCCATACCGGCGGGGGGGAGAGCGAGTCGTCCGCGCAGGCCAGGCGGTGGGGGACCTGGCTGGCGGAGGTGACGGGTCAGCCGGTGGTCTTCTTTGACGAGCGGTACTCGACCGTCGAGGCCGATGACGTACTCCGGTCGGCCGGGATCAAGCTTCGTGACCGCAAGGCGAAGCGTGACATGCTCGCGGCCCGGATCTTGCTGCAAAATTATCTCGACGCCGGCTGTCCCGATGCCGAGACGCCCCCCGCGCCGCTCTCCGATGAGCCCGACTCCTGATTTTCGCCCCGATTTCGAGGACCCCACCTTGCCCCGGACCACCACGCTGATCGTCGGTTGCGGCTATCTCGGGCGGCGGGTCGGTCGCCTCCTGAGCGAGCGAGGTGAGCGGGTCTTCGGCACGACAAGGTCCGCCGATCGCGCGCGGGGAATTATCCCGCTGGGGAATCGATCCGGTCGTGGCCGATGTCCTGGTGCCGGACTCGCTCTCTTGCTTGCCCGAGGCCAACCGGGTGCTTTACTGCGTGGGGTTCGACCGCTCGCGAGGCGTGCCGATCCGGATGGTCTCCGTGGATGGGCTCCGCCACGCGCTCGGCCACCTGATCGACCGAGCCGGCCGCCTGGTCTTCGCCAGCTCGACGGGCGTCTACGGCCAGGACGACGGCGGCTGGGTCAACGAGGACTCGCCGACCCAGCCCCGAACCGAGTCGGGCCGCGCCACGCTCGACGCCGAAGGGGTGGTCCGATCCTACGGCGCAGGATTGCAGCCTCCAGGCGATCATCTTGCGGTTCTCCGGGCTCTACGGCCCCGGTCGGATCATGCGCCGCGAGACCCTGCTGAAGGGGCAGCCGATCGTCGGTGACCCCGAGAAGTTCCTGAACCTGATCCACATCGACGATGCCGCTTTGGTCGCCGTCGCGGCGCTCGATCGGGGGCGAAGCGGCGGCCTTTATCTGGTTTCCGACGACCGCCCGGCCCCTCGTCGCGAATTCTACGCCCTGGCCGCCGAAGGACTGAAAGCCCCCGCGCCTCGGTTCGAGCCGCCCGGCCCGGAGGCGAGCCGAGAGGACTCGAACAAGCGGGTCTCCAACGCCCGGATGCACGCCGAGCTGGGCGTGACCCTGGCGTATCCCGACATCGCCCAGGGCGTCCCGGCCGCCCTCGAAGCCGAGGGCCGGGGTTGATCGCCCCAAAGGAATCGCGGATGTCCCTTCATCGAACTCACCAACGCCCCGGCATCCTGACGTTTCTCGGCGTGGTCAGCCTGGTCTGGTCGGCCTCGGCGCTGGTTGGCCTGGTCGTCGGGGCGTTCCTGCTGGTCCTGCTCGGCGGCGGGGAGCTGGCTCCTCGGCCCGGTCGCGGGCGCGGTCGGGACGGCCCTCGGGCTCCTGATGTTCGTCTGGATGGTCGTCTCGTCGATCCTCTCGATCCTGCTCTTCCAGGCCGGCTGGAAGACCTTGCCACGACAACCCGCTGGAATCCGCCTGCACCGTCTCTGGGCCTGGATCAGCCTGACGCTCGACGCCGTTTTGTTACTCCTCACCGGAGGGACCGCCGCGCACTCCTGGGCCGCGATTCTCTACGCCGTCGGCGTCCTTTACGTCACCGGCCTGCCCGAGGTCCGGGCCTACCACGGATTCGACGGGCCTGGACCGAAGCCCAAGGGATGGGATGGCGATCTCGCCTGATCCGCCCTGGCGAGGTTCACGACCGGATCGCCCACGAGGGAAGAGGATGTGAACCGCTGTAGGGGAACATTGGACTTACGAGTGTCTTTGTCAAGCCAACTGGGCCGATCGGCCAGGGCTGTTTCCTTCTCGTCTCGGTGGACCAAGGGGGACTGGCTCCGGAGCGCAGCGGAGGTGCCTGTCCCCCTTGGTCCACCCGTCTTGCCTGGGAATGGGGACAGGCACCGGCCGAGTACCGCCGGAGCCAGTCCCCGTTCCCAGGCAAAATTGAGAATGAAACAGCCCTGGCCGATCGGCCCGGATCATCCTGGCCAGAACGCGGGCCGATCGGTCCCTTCGAGGCCAACCGGCTTACTGCCCCTGTCGGCCGGCTTGCTGGTTACCCCGGCCGATGTTCACCATCCGATCGCGGATCGACGCCTCGGCGTCCTTGGCCTGCTGGCTCTCGGTTTCTTCGCGGGCCTGCTCGGCGGCGGTCTCGTGCGTGGGCGTGGGCTTGCCGCCCTTGTCCTCCGGCTGTTGGGGGATGGCGTCCGAAAGCTTGTGCTTGCCGATCTCCGACATGATCGCCTCCTTCGAGACGGGGGTTTCCGGTGGAGAGCCGGCCAGCGGCCGGGGCGATTCCCCGGCGCATTCGGAGTCGAACCCATGGGGCGATTCAAGGGAATTCCCGGACAGGTCACGACCTCATCCTGGGGATTTCTCCGGCTCCGGGTGGGATTCCTTCGCGATATCCGGGCCGAAATCCTTCGAATTTCGACAAAAACAGGAATAAAAGGCGTGGCTTCGATCTGAATATAAAGAACGGAACCGACATCCACTCCTCCGCACCCGGATCGAGGACCGTCCCATGCCCGCCTCCGAAGCCCAGATTCTCGCGAACCGAAAAAATGCCGAACGCTCGACCGGACCGAAGACCCCCGAGGGCAAGGAACGATCCCGCGCCAACGCCCTCAAGCACGGCCTGACCGGCGCGGGCGTTGCCTTGACGACCGAGGACGCCGCCGAGGTCGAACGCGTCTACTCAGCGTTCGAGGCCGACTTCCGACCCGCCGATGAGATGGGCCGGATCTTGATCCGACGAGCCGCAACCTGCGCCGTCCGGATGGAGCGATCGGTCCTCCAGGAGACCGCCGCGCTCAATGAACGCATCCTCGAAGCCCAGGCCGAGGCCAAGGCGAACGACGAGGACCCCATCGAAGCCGGCCACCGGGCGATGTTCGACCCCTCGAAGGACGCCTGCCTGGCCCGCAAGTACGAGGCCGCCGCCGAACGGGGCTTCTTCCGGTCCATCAAGGAGTTCCGCCAGCATCAGAAGTCGGAAATCGCCCCCTCGGCGGCGAAGGCCGAGGCCGCCGCGACCCGCAAGTCGATGGAGAAATTGGGTTCGTTTTTCCCCGAGGTCATTTCGCCCCCGGCCCCGGTCAAGCCGGCCGCCGCGACCCCTTCGACACCCCCGAAAACGTCCTCGAAGCCGGCCCCGGCGCCCGTCAAGACGACCTTCCCGGCCTGGAACCCGGTCTTCAAGGGCTCCGTCAACGTGCCGATCACGATCGGCCGGGCCCGCTGAGCCGTCGGCGGGGCGAGTCGATGGGGTGCGCAACGGATTCTGGCATTTTCTGGCTCCCCCTCCCGCCAGGGGCTGACCGACCGACACATTCGGGGCGAAGCCCTCCTGGAGTGCGGGAGCTTGCTCCCGCTCTGGCCAGCGGAGCTTGCTCCGCGCCACCGACGCGGCGACCTCGGCTCGCGGAGCAAGCTCCGCGGGGGAAAAGCGGGAGCAAGCTCCCGCACTCCACGGGGGAATCGGACCCGTCCGAAAAAGTGTCGGTTCGTCAGCCCTCCAGGGGAGAGGGGGCCAGAGGCTCGCTCCGCTCGCCAGAAGAGGCTCGTTTGGAGCTAGTGCCAGAATCCGTTGTCGATGCCTTCCTCCCCTCCGGGCTTGACGCCCGCTTGTCGAAGGTCCGCCCACGGATTAGGCTGAGGGGTCGAATCCGTATAACTTCGGAGAGAGAAGAGGGGTGGAGCATGGCCATCACGCTGACGGTCCGCGACGAGACCCTGGCCGGCGGGGATCTCGGACGAGCATCCGCTGACCATGCCGGAAGAACGGACGACGGCCCGCGAGCTGATCCGGGGCCGGGTCTATCAGGAGGTGCAGGATTATAACCTCAAGCAGGCCGGGCCGTTCCGGGGGCTCGTCCGGCCCGAGGGGGCCGAGGCGGCGCTCAACGGGCCGCCCTCGAAGGCCAAGTTCCGGCCGATCGACTGGAAGAAGCAGTTCGACCGCGCGGTCGAGGCGTTCGAGGCGAACCAGGTCCTCCTCCTGGTGGACGACCGGCAGGTCGAGTCGCTCGACGAGGAGGTGACGCTCCGCGAGGGGTCGGTGGCGACGTTCCTGCGGCTGACGTTGCTGGTGGGCGGCTGATCCGAGGCGATCAAGCAGGATGAGGCATCCGGGGTCGGGCGATGGCGAAGAAGAAGGCGGCGACGGTCGAGGCGAGCGGTTCGGCGGCCGAGCGGCTGGATGCGCTGTTCGAATTCCAGGCGACGGCCAAGGGGATCTCGAAGCTGGCCACCCATGAATATGAGGCCGGGCGGGCGGTCGTCGAGGCCGACCCCGCGATGCGGGGAGCGATCGTTCGCGAGATCGGAGCCCGGCTGGAGTCGGGGGATTTCCGGGAGAGGACGGCCCGAAGTCGAAGCCGACCCGCAAGGCCCTCGAAGAGCTGATGGAGGAGATCCTCGATTATTCGCCAGCTCCCGCCTGGTTATGCGCCGGCGAGGGGCCGTCGCGGACGCCGAGCCGGCGCTGGCCGCCGCGGCGGACCACTTCGCCCGGATCGTCGGCCCGCCCGGCAATGTCTCGCTGATCAACACCGTCCAGCACGCGATCCGGGAGTCGCCTCGGGGGCCGAGCTTTCCGAGCCCACCCGCGAGGCCGTCGGCCGGCTCGCCGACATGATCCGCGGGCGGATCGAGGCCGGGGAGGTCTGGCCGAAGTACTTCAAGGGAGGAGAGGCCGACGAGCGTCGACGACTGGCTCGGGAACCTCGACGAGGCCCGGAAGGCCGGGTTCGCTTCCACCTGATGCCGGGCGAGGCGTGGTCCGACGCCGCCATCGCCGACGTCGAAGGCATGCCGCCCGGCCCGGCCCGGTCCGCCTGGATCACCCTGATGAGCCACTGCGAGCGACCTCCCGAGCTCGGGCAAGCCGGCCGAGAAGTGGCTCAAGCCGGCCCGAGAGATCGTCGGGCGGATCGGCCCCGACGCCTTCAAGCGGGCCGTCGTCCGCTGGTTCCCGCTGGTGGACAGGCCGAGGACCGCGCCCCACCCGGACCCGAACTCGTGGGACCCGGACTGGAACGTCACGATCCTCCCCTACCACGTCCCCATCCTCCGGGGGCTCGTCTTCCTCTGCGCGGGCCTCGACGACAAGGACATCGCCCGGGCGCTGGCGAGGCTCGCGGTCAGCTCGTACCGCAAGATCCCCGGACGTCGGGCCGAGGCTCGTCGCGCTGGGCAACGCCTGCGTGAGCGTGCTCGGGACCTTGCCGGGGGTCGAGGCGGTCGGCCAGCTCGCCATGCTCAAGACCCGGGTCAAGTTCGGCACCGCCCTGAAGGAGGTCGAGAAGGCGTTCGACGCCGCCGCGAAGCGCGAGAACCTGCCTCGCGACGAGATCGAGGAGCTCGGCGTCCCCTCCTACGGGATGGAAGAGGTCGGCCGGCGGATCGAGACCTTCGGCGACTACACCGCCGAGATGGCGGCCGACGGCGATGGCTTCTCGATCGAGTGGGCCAAGGCCGACGGCTCGCCGCTCAAGTCGATCCCGGCCTCGGTCAAGAAGGACCACGCCGAGGAGTGGAAGGAGCTGCAAGCCTCGGCCAAGGACGCCGGGATGATGCTCGACCTCCCGGCGCGACGTCCTCGACTCCACCTACCTCGCCCGCAAGACCTGGCCGCTGGCGACCTGGCGGGAACGCTACCTCGACCACCCGCTCGTTGGCGTCGTCGCCCGCCGCCTGATCTGGAGCTTCGACGACGGGAAGACGCCCCTCGACGGCCTCTATCATGACGGCAAGCTGATCGACCGCGAGGGCCGGGCGATCGAGCCCGAAGGAGTCGGCGACGGTCTCCCTCTGGCACCCGATCGGCCGGGCGGTCGAGGAGGTGCTGGCCTGGCGCGACCGGCTGGAGCGGCTGGCGATCAAGCAGCCGTTCAAGCAGGCCCACCGCGAGGTCTACCTCCTGACCGACGCCGAGCGCCGGACGGGGACCTACTCGAACCGGTTCGCCGCGCACGTCCTCAAGCAGCACCAGTTCCACGCCCTCTGCGCCGCCAGAGGCTGGAAGAACAAGCTCAGGATGAGCGTGGACGACTCGTATCCACCCGCGACCCGACTCTTGCCCGAATGGAACCTCCGCGCCGAGTTCTGGATCGAGGGGATCGGCGACGACTACACCGAGTCGTATGCCTATCTCTACCTGGGCACGGACCAGGTCCGGTTCTACCCGATCGACGCCGCCCAGTCCTACGCTCACGCCTCGGGCGGGGGCTACCGGCTCTGGAACGCGGAGGACCGGCCGCTGACCCTGGACGACGTCCCGCCGCTGGTCCTCTCGGAGATCATGCGGGACGTCGACCTCTTCGTCGGCGTCGCGAGCGTGGGGAACGACCCGAACTGGGCCGACGGCGGGCCGGGCGGGCGGCACCTCGACTACTGGCAGCGGTTCAGCTTCGGCACGCTCTCGGCCACGGCGGAGACCCGCAAGGCGGTGCTCGAACGGATCGTCCCCCGGCTCAAGATCGCCGACCGCTGCCGGTTCTCGGACAAGTTCCTGATCGTCCGGGGCGACCTCCGGACCTACAAGATCCACCTCGGCAGCGGCAACATCCTGATGGAGCCGAACGACCAGTACCTCTGCATCGTCCCCAAGCAAACAGCCTCGGCGAACCCCGGCGAGAAGGTCTTCCTGCCCTTCGAGGGGGACAACGTCCTCTCGATCATCCTGAGCAAGGCCCTGATGCTCGCCGACGACCGGAAGATCAAGGACGCGTCGATCACGTCCGGCAGATCGGAGCCGGGACATGAGATCAAGGCCGGGGTGGATCGCCTGGCCGGCCTTCCCCGGCCCGGTCTTCCGTCGCGAGCTGGGGTCGGCCGCGCGCGGCCCGTGGCTCTACGTCCTCCGTGCCCTGGCCGCCGCGACGCTGGCGGGTTATGTCGGGTCGAGAGTCGGGCTCCGGCGGGTGCTCTCGGGGGCCGAGGGCCTGACGCTCGAGCAGATCGCCGCGCTGGCGGAGCAGTGTTTCGACCTGTTCATCTCCGCCCAGTATGCCGTCGTCCTGGCGCTGGTCCCGCTCCTTGTCGCCGGGTCGATCGCCGACGAGAAGTCCCGGGGGACGCTCGGGCTGCTCCTGGTCGACACGGCTCAGCTCGGCCGAGATCGTCGCGGACAAGCTGGCCGCTCGGATGATGTCGGTCCTCGTCATGATGATCGCCGGGCTGCCGGTCCTCGCCCTGATCGGCCTGCTCGGCGGGATCGACCCGACCCGGCTGGGCCTCTGCTATCTCGGGACGATCGCGTCGGCTTGGTTCGCGGCTGCGCTGTCGATGCTGGTCTCGGCCCACGCGAGGATCGGCGAGCGGGGCGATCGTCGGGGCGTATGCCGCGATTGCTCGCCTGGATCGTGGCGCCGGTCTGGCTCTTCGCGTATCTCGATCAGCCCGGCTTCCCGGGCTTCGTCTCCCGGGTGCTCCCGGTCGTCCGCGAGTTCGCCCGGTCGAGCCCGCTCTCGATCCCGTACCCGAGGGAGACGTGGGGCCGCTGGGCGATGACGCCCGCCGGCTCGATCTGGATGATGGAGCGAGATGGCGACCTTGCAGGCGATCGGCGGCCTGATCCTGTTCGCCCTGGCGGCCTGGCGGCTGCGGCCGGTCTATCGGCGCCAGGTCGGGGCGGGCCCGGCGAAGCGTCCGGGACGGCTCGCGCGGCTCCTGGGCCTCCGAGCGAGATCGAAGGCACCCTGCGGCGACGACCCGATCGCCTGGAAGGAGCGGTTCGCCCCCGAATCGGCCTGGCTGGCGAGGCTCGCCCTGCTGATGGCGCTGGCCCTGATCGTCCATTCAACGGTCAATAACGCCATTTACAATATCGATGCCATTTATCAGGTGCATCATAGAGAAAAATATTACGCTTTCGAAGAGATGTTCGTCTATGGCCTCGATATCGGCCCCTGGGGCGCCGACGGCGTCCAGCGGGCCGGGCTGAACTACCAGCTCTGCGAGTCGGCCGCGATCCTCTACTTCGCGGCCCTGGTCGCGGTGACAATCCTCTCGGCGTCGGGCGTGGCGGGCGAGCGGGCGCGGGGGACCTGGGAGGGTCTCCTGAGCACGCCGCTGGACCGCCGGGCGATCCTCCGGGCGAAGATGCGAGGCTCGATCGGCGTGGTCCGTCCGCTCCTTTTCCTGATCGGCTTCTTCTACCTGACCTCGCTGGCGGTGACGGCCCTGCACCCGGTCGGCTTCGTACTCGGAGTGGTCGTCGTGGCCACGTCCCTCTGGCTCGCCACGGCGCTCGGGACGTACGTCTCGCTCCGATCCAGGAATGCCAATCAGGCGATCGGGCGGACGGTGCTGATCCTGGCAGCGGCCGACTTCGTACCGGCGGCATTGCTCTTCCCGTTCGTCGGCGGCGCGGCGGCGATGGCCACGTCGCCGTTCCTCGCGATGAGCCTGCCGATCTCGCGGATGCATTTCGTGAGCCTCTCGCGGGCCATCTGGGTCGAGCCGGGCGCGATCGTCGTGCTCCTGATCGCGCTGGGGATCTTGCTGGCTCGCGCGGCCGCGGCCTGGTCCTTGACCCGGGCGGCGCTGCGGCGGGTGGAGAGGGACCAGGGCTGATCGGCCCTCGGGAGGCGGAATTCATGCGGAGGCGATTCGGGCCGGGTCCGGTGTTCGGGGCGGAGTGCCTGACGGCCTCGCGACGCGTGCAGTTCTACTCGGCCCGGGTGCTCCTGGTGGCCGGCCTGCTGGTCGGACTGGGAGTGGTCTGGTTCACGAGACGGATCGACATGCGATTCGTCACCCTCCAGGCACTGGCGGCCATTGGATCGGCATTTTATACCGCACTGATGGGCATTGAGTTATCCATGGCCTTGATCGTCGCACCCGCGTCGGCGGCCGGGGCGATCTGCCAGGACCGGTCCAAAGGAGGGCTGGCCCTGCTGATGACCACCGAGCTGACTGACTCCGAGATTGTGCTGGGCCGGCTGGCGTCCCGGCTGCTCTCGACGCTGGGCGTGATCGCGTGCGGCCTGCCGGTTCTGGGGCTGGCGACGCTCCTGGGCGGGGTCGACCCGGTCGCGGTCGCGGGGGGGACGCTGGTCGTGGTCGGCGTGGCCTGCCTGAGCGTGGCGATTGCCTTGACGTTCTCGCTCTGGGCGGGCAAGCCGCACGAGGCGCTCTCGGCCACGTATGCCGTCTGGGCGGTCTGGACCCTGGCGCTCCTGGCCTGGGACGAGACGATCGGCCGGGCTCCCGCGATCTTGCAATGGTCGAATCCGTTCTGGCTCCTGTTCTCCGGCTTCGGAATGGCGACCGACCGGCTGCCGCACCAGCTTGGGTTCTGCCTCGCCAGTCTGGCGGCGACGGCCGCGCTGGCCGCGCTGTCGACCTGGAAGCTCCGCTCGGTGGCCCTGGCTCGCGAGGCGAAACCCCGACGCCCGAGAGTCCGGGGCCGGCTGGCGCCAAGGTGGCTCCGATGGCTCGGTCAGGCCGCCCCGGCGCTCGACGACGACCCGATCCTCTGGCGAGAGTGGCACCGCAAACGCCCCTCGGCGTTCGGCCGGGCGATCTGGTGGACGTATGCCGTGCTCTGCGTGGGATTCACGATCGCGGGGATGTTCGGCCGCTGGATCGGGCCGGGGATCAACGGGTTTCAGGTCTCGATCGGCCTCTTGCTGGCCAGTGTCGGCGCGGCCACCGCGCTCTCGGAGGAGCGGCGCAGGGGGGGCTCGACGTCGTCCTGGCCACGCCGCTGAACTCGCGGGCGATCGTGCTGGGGAAGTGGTGGGGGGTCTACCGGATCGTCCCGAGACTGGCGATCCTGCCGGGCCTGCTGGTCCTGGGAGCGGGGCTGAGGGAGATCTCGGCGCCGGGGGCCCTGGTGATGGCCGCGCTGGAGGTCGCGCTGGTGCTGGCTTATGGAGCGGTCGTCACCGGGCTCGGGCTCCTGATCGCCATCGCCCAGCCGCGCCCCGGCCGGGCGGTCGCCCTGATGGTGGCGGTCTACCTGGGCGTGACGGTCGGCTATCCGGCGATCATCCTGCCGGCGATCCGGGGTCAAAGCCTGTTCATTCTCTGTCCCAGCCCGTTCTTCGGCCCGTACCTCTCGACGACCAACGTCGCGTGGGGGAGCCGAGGCCCGTGGGAGGTTGAGCCAGTCGAGTGGTTGGTGTTGCTCGCGGGCCTCATCCTGGTCGGGTTGGCCCTCCTGGGGCTAGCGCTGGCGACCTTCGACCGCGGCCTGGGGCGGGCCCGCGGCGGGAACGGAGGGGCAACGAGGTGAGGCTGGCCTGTGGATGGAACGCGAGGCGAGGGTCGGCTATCCTGCACGTCCAGGGCGACGGGGTCGAGCCCTGATCGGAGGAGCCGTGATGAGCATCGACTTCATCGACATCCTCTGGAGAATCGAGCGTCATTTCGGGGTCAAGGTTGAGCATGAAGAGTGGACAAAACTGGTGATGAAGAACGACCCGCCTGACGTCCTCGTCGGGGACTTATTTGAGTTCGTCCGAATAAGAGCCTTCCGCGCAGGCGTCCTGGACGAGGAACTGGACGGCGAAGCGATCCTCTGGGCCCAGTTCCAGCAACTTGTCTCGGATTCCTTGGGGGTGGACCTGGACGAGGTGATCAAGGATCGAGGGTTCATCCACGACCTCGGTGCGACCTGAGCGACGTCCCGGTCCGCAGCTCGACGATCTCGATTGTTTCCCACTTTTCGGAGAACCGCCCATGCGTCCCGGCCCTCTCAGCCCCGATCAGCTTGCCCGGTATGAGCGCGACGGCTACCTTCTGGTGGAAGGGCTGTTCGACGCCGAGGAGATCGGGCTCTTGCTCCGTTCGGCCCGCCAGGACCGGGCGCTCGACCAGCACTCCTTCGGCAAGGCCGACGGCGAGGGCGGGCGCGTCCGGCTCTCGCTCTGGAACCAGCCGGGCGAAGGAATCTACGGGATGTTCGCCCGCTGCCGGCGGGTGGTCGATTCGTGCGAGCAGATCCTCGACGACGAGGTTTATCATTATCACTCGAAAATGATCATGAAAGACCCGCTCGTCGGCGGGGCGTGGACCTGGCATCAGGATTACGGGTACTGGTACAAGAATGGCGTGCTGTTTCCGGACCTCGTCAGCGTCTTCATCGCCGCCGACCCCTGCACCCGGCAGAACGGCTGTCTCCAGGTGATCCAGGGGTCGCACAGGCTGGGGCGGATCGACCACGTCCTGACCGGCGACCAGGCCGGGGCCGACCTCGAACGGGTCGAGAAGGTCCTGGAGCGCCTGCCGCTGGTCCACGTCGAGATGAAGCCGGGCGACGCCCTGTTCTTCCACCCGAACACCCTGCACCGCTCCGACCGGAACGCCTCGCCCGACCCGCGCTGGAGCCTGATCTGCTGCTATAACGCCAAACATAACGACCCGTACAAGGAGTCGCACCACCCGCGCTACACCTCGCTGGTCAAGGTGGAAGACACGATGATCCGCGAGGTCGGAATCAAGCGGTTCGCCGACGACGCCAGCGACGTGGCCTGGCTCGACCCCGACCGCGACGCCAGCAGCCGCTCGCTGGCAAGCGAGCGGTGAGGAGGCCGATGTCCCGGTCACCCTGGAGTGCGGGAGCTTGCTCCCGCTTTTCCCGGCGGAGCTTGCTCCGCGACCCGGTGCCGCGTCCGTCGAGTGCGGAGCAAGCTCCGCGACCCAGAGCGGGAGCAAGCTCCCGCACTCCAGAGGGTCGAAATCAACCGGGCAACTTGCGGACTCTCGGGTGTCTCGATACTGTAGAGACATCCCTTCTCATCTGAATGCCGGAAATCTCCGCCCCAGCGAGGTTGTGCCATGACCGCGACACGAGCCTTCCGCCTCGGTCTCCTTCCGACGCTGGCCCTGGCCGCGTCCCTTGGAATGTTGACGCCCGCGTTCGGCCAGGCTCCCAGGACCGAAGCGAAGGTCAAGGCCAAGGCGAAAGAGGCGGTCAAGGAGAAAGAGGCGGCCAAGGGACCAGTCGACCTCAACTCGGCCTCGGCCGAGGAGTTGCAGACCTTGCCCGGGATCGGCGAGGTCCACGCCCGCAAGATCATCGACACCCGGCCGCACAAGACGCTGGCCGACCTGGCCGGCGCCGGGGTCCCGGCCTCGACGATCGAGAAGCTCAAGCCGCTGGCCGAGGTCAAGCCGCTGCCAGCGCCCGTGGACGTCAACGCCGACCCGGTCGACAAGCTGGAGACCCTCCCCGGGATCGGCCCGGCGTTGGCCAGGGAGATCGTCGCCGCCCGGCCGATCGCCGGATACGAGGACATCGCCAAGCTCAAGGGGATCGGCCCGGCGAAGCTCGACGCCCTGAGAGGCCGGCTCAAGTTCGCCGGAGCGGCCCCGACCGAGGTCGCCAGGCCCAAGGCAAAGGCCAAGGAAGCGGCCGAGGTGACCAAGGAAGAGATACCCAAGGCGAAGGCCAAGGCCAAGGTCGAGGAGGTCAAGGCCAAAACGGCCAAGAACCAGGACGCACCGGCCGCCAAGCCCGCGTCCGGGGCGAAGATCAACATCAACACGGCGAGCAAGGAAGAACTCGACTCCCTCTTCGGGATCGGCCAGGTCCGCGCCCAGGCGATCATCGACGCCCGCCCCTTCGCCAAGATCGAGGACATCATGAAGGTCCGGGGGATCAAGGAAGTCGAGTTCAGCAAGATCAAGGACCAGATCACCGTCAAGTGACGGACTGAGGCCCCGACCATGACCCGACCGCCGAACCGGATGATCGCGCTCGTGACGGCCCTGGCCTTCACCTCGGCCGCCCCGAGCCTCGCCTGGGGACCGCAAGGGCATCGGGTGATCGCGCGGGCCGCCGAGGAGCGGCTCTCGCCCTCGGCCCGGCTCGCCGTCCGCGAGCTGCTCCACCCCGGCGACACCCTGCCCGACGTCGCCGGCTGGGCCGACCACGAGGGGCACGACGTCGTGCCCAACAGCGCCCCGTGGCACTACATCAACGTGCCGATCGGCGATGCCCACTTCGACCCCCGCCTGATCCGGAACGACAACAACGTGGTCGTCCAGATCAAGCATTTCCGCAAGGTCCTGGCCGACAAATCCCGGCCGAAGCAGGAGCGGCAGCGGGCCTTGCTGTTCCTCGTCCACTTCGTCTCCGACATCCACCAGCCCCTGCACGTCGGCGACAACGGCGACCACGGCGGCAACGACACGCAGGTCCAGTTCTTCAACGAGGGGACGAACCTGCACCGGCTCTGGGACTCCGACCTGATCCACCGGATCGGCGGCAACGACCGGGCCTGGGTCGACCGGATCGAGCGGGCCATCACGCCCGAGACGGTCAAGGCCTGGTCCAAAGGCTCGGTTGACGACTGGGCCGACGAGAGCCTGCAGGTCGCCAAGCTCGCCTATCGAGACCCGGCGAACTCGCCCCGCCCCTTCTCCAGCGGCAAGACCCTGGGCGAGCCTTACGTCCAGCGCGTCGAGCCCCTCCTGATCGAGCAGATGGCCCGGGCCTCGGTCCGCCTGGCGAACGAGCTGAACGCGGCCTTCCCATGAAACGGTTCGATCCTTGACTGGTGCGTGACCTCGGCTTTCCTCCCCTCTCCCTCCGGGAGAGGGGCCGGGGGTGAGGGACGTCGCATGACCACCGAGCCAGCCGAGAGTCTGGGTTCGTGGCCCACTCGCCCGGCGACCACCCTCACCCCGGCCCTCTCCGAGAGGGAGAGGGAGGCCGAGGTGACAGTCTTGGCCGCGTCCCGCGAATTCGAAGTTGTATCGGGATCAAGTTCACGGATCGCGCCGGTCGTGCCGATTATGAGGGCAGGATTGTTCGTCCAACCCTCTTTCGATCCGACAGGCGCGAGGAAGGCCCTTGAACCACGCCCGGACCACAATCGCGATCCTCCTCGGCCTTGCCCTGGCCCCGGCCAGGGTTCCGGGCGATGAGATCCCCCCGCCCATGCCCGTCGGCGTTGCCTTCCCGGCGACCCCGACCTGGGATCAGGTGCTCGACGATAACGTGGACTTGACGCAGGCTCCCGGCGCGGTCGGGGCACCCGTCCCGCAGCCGGCGGTCCAGCCGCCCCGAGGCTTGCTCGGCGCGGCGACCAACCCGAACAACCCGTTCCTCTCGCTCGGCCCGGGCGCCGGGACAGCGCCCGCTCCGACGGCCCCCGGGCCCAGGCTCGGGGTCTTGCAGATGATCGGCGACCAGCCCTCGCTGGGGATCGTCAGGCCGGCGGCGACCACTCCGACCGTGCCCGCTCCCCCCGCGCCGTTCCCGCCCAAGGGGGCTCCCAATCCGCCCAGCCCTCGGACGGCCTCGGCTCTGTCCCCTGGGGTTCGAGGGTTCAAGATCGCCGAGAACCAGTCGCCCCAGCCGCAAGACCGCGTCTTCTACTCCTTCAACTATTACTACAACCTCAACGCCGCCACCGACAAGCGATTTGACACCCCGATCAACAACCTCCGCGCCTACCGCGAGATCCTCGGCTTCGAGAAGACCTTCGACAGCGGCCGGGCCTCGTTCGGCCTGATCTTGCCGATCGACACCCTCTACGCCAGCAGCACGATCAAGGGGAACTTCGCCAAGCCGGGCGGCACGAGCACCTCGACCGGCGACATGAGCATCTTCACCAAGTTCATCGTCCGGCAGGACCCCAAGACCGGCAACCTGATCTCGGCGGGCCTGGTCGTCACGCCGCCGACCGGCCCCAGCACCTTCGCCGGGGCGAAATACATCGCGTCGCTCCACACGACGACCATCCAGCCGTACATCGGCTACATCTTCCGCCATGGGCGGTTCTACCTCCACGGCTTCTCGGCGTTCGCCTTCCCGGTCAACCCCAACGACGTCACCCTGGCCTACAACGACGCGGGCATCGGCTACTTCGCCTACCAGGACACCAACGAGAACTCCGACGCCTGGATCACCGCCGTCGTGCCGACCACCGAGGTCCACATCAACACCCCGCTCAACCACCGAGACCCCTACAACGCCAATGACGTGGCCGGCTCGGCCAACGTGGTCAACCTGACCCAGGGCCTGAACGTTGAGTTCCGCCACCGGTCGATCCTGACCTTCGGCATCGCCACGCCCGTGACCAGCCCGAAGCCGTTCGACCTGGAGGCGCTCCTGCTGTTCAACGTCCGGTTCGGTGGGTCGAGGCGGACCCTGCCGCCGATCCTGGGCGGCTGATCGACTTCGCCGCGACCTTCGGCCCGGTCGGATGCGCGGCCTTGGTCACTGTCTTCGTGGTCTTCTTCTTCTTCGTGGTCGTCGTATTCGTCGAGGACGAGGCCGTCACCGGGCCGGTGAACTCGCGGAAGTTGCCGATCCCGCTGTTGGCGATCGTGTTGCCCGTGTTCTTCGACATGTCCACGGTGTTGGTCGCCGCGTTGTAGAGCAGGACGCCGTACTGGCCGTTGCCCAGGGCCTTGCCGGTCGCGCTGATCCCGATCCGGTTGTGCTGGATCAGGTTGCCGCTGGAGCCGTCGAAGAGGTAGACCCCCGCCACCGTGTTGCCCGAGATCACGTTGCCGGCGGCCGAGGTCGCCCCTCCGACCGTGTTCGAGGGGGCGGCCTCGATGAAGACGCCCGAGGAATTCGCCAGCGGCGGCGGTCCCGAAGGCGTTCGTGCCGATCAGGTTCCCCTCGATCAGGTTGCCGGTCGTCTGCGGCCCGAAGAAGTTGATCCCGGTGTCGGTGTTGCCCGAGATCACGTTGCCGGCGCCCGGGACCGAACCACCGATCACGTTCGAGGACGAGCCGTTGATGTAAACCCCCGTCTGGTTCGGCACGGCGGCCAGGCCCGCGGCGTCGGTGCCGATGAAGCTGCCCAGGACGAGGTTGCCGGTCGAGTTGAAGCCGGTGATGACCACCCCCGCGACGTTCCCCGAGATCACGTCGCGCGTCCCCAGCGTCGTGCCCCCGACCACGTTGTTGGGGGCGTCGTCGATCAGGACGCCGGACTGCTGCGGGGTGGCCGGGCCGATCGCGCGGGTGCCGGTCACGTCGAGCCCGATCAGGTCTCCCTGGACGAGGTTGCCGGTGGCGGCCGTCCCCTCGATGACCACCCCGGCGGACGCGTTGCCCGAGATCAGGTCGCCGCTGACCAGATTGCCGGGCGACCCGTCGATGAAGACGCCGGCCTCGTTGGCGATCGGGGCCGAACCGGCCAGGTTGGTGCCGATCCGGTTCCCCTGGACCGCGTTGTTGACCGCCCCGACGCCGAAGATCTGGACGCCCGGACCCGACGTTCCCCGAGATCAAATTGCCCGCAAAAGGAACGGTCCCGCCGATCAAGTTAAAGGGCGAGTTGTTGACGAAAACGCCCATCCCGTTGGGGATGGCCCGGGCCCCAGCCTGGTCGGTCCCGATCAGGTTGCCCTGGACGACATCGAAGAAGGTCCCCGCGCCGCCGAACTCGATCCCCGAGGAGAGGTTGCCCGAGATCACGTTGGTCGAGCCGGGGACCGTCCCGCCGACGGTGACTCCCGTTGTCCCGTCGAACAGGACGCCATCGTTCCCGTTGCCAATCGCCGCCTGGCCGGTCGCGTTGGTGCCGATGAAGTTGCCCAGGACGACGGTCCCGCTCGACCCGGTCCCGCTGACCTGGACCCCGTTCAGGTCGTTGCCCGAGATCACGTTGCCGAGCGCGGCGAACGTCCCGCCGATCGTCACGCCGGGCGCGCCGTTGACGAGAACACCCGACAGGCCGTTGCCCAGCCCGACCGAGCCGGTGACGTCGGTGCCGATGAAGTTGCCCAGGATCTCGTCGAAGGTCGAGCCGGCGCCGTCGACCTCGACCCCGGACGCCTGGTTGCCCGAGATCACGTTCCGCGTCGAGGCGTTCGTGCCGCCGATCACGACGCCGGGGGCGTTGTCGACCTGGATACCGTCGGCCAGATTGCCCAGGGCGACGGAGCCGGCCGCGTTGGTGCCGACGAGGTTCCCCTGGACGATGACCCCGGAGGCCGCCGAGCCATTGATCTCGATGCCGGCCTGACGGTTGCCCGAGACGACGTTCCGCGAACCCGGCGTCGACCCGCCGATCGTGTTGTTCGGGGCGTCCTCGACCTGGATGCCGAAGCCGGCATTCCCCAGCGACTGGCCGTTCGAGGCGAGGGACGTCGCCCCGATCGCGTCGAGCCCGACCAGGTTGCCGACGACGAGATTGCCCGTCGACCCCGGGCCGAAGATCATCAGGCCGACGCCGGTGTTGCCGGAGATCACGTTGCCGGCGCCCGCCGACGTCCCGCCAATCGTGTTATCCGCCGCGATGTTGAGGAAGATCCCGAGCTGGAGGTTGCCCCTGGGCAACGAGCCGGTCTCGTCGAGGCCGACGACGTCCCCTTCGATGAGATTGCCCGTCGTGCCCGGCCCGATGATCCCGATCCCCAGCCCGTTGGCCGAGATCACATTCCGGGCGACCGCCGACGTCCCGCCGATCGTGTTGCCGGTGACGCTGTTGAGCAGGAGGACGCCGTAGGAGAGGTTGCCGACCGAGGTTGAGCCGTCCTGGCCCAGGCCGATCGTGTTGCCCTCGACCAGATTGTTCGTCGTCCCGGCGTTGGTGATCATCACGCCGGTCGCGTTGCCCGAGATCACGTTGCCCGAGCCCGGCGTGGTCCCGCCGACCGTGATCCCCGAGGACCCCTCGCCGATGAGGACGCCCGACTGGTTGTTGCCCCGGCCGGTCCGCCCGTCCCGGGCCACGCCGATGAGGTTGCCCTCGACAGCGTCGCTGAAGGAGGCGCTGGCGACCCGGATGCCCGAGGAGCCGTTGCCCGAGATCACGTTGCCCGAGCCCGGCGTGGTCCCGCCGATCGTGACGGCCTCGGCCCCTTCCTCCAGGTCGATCCCGTCGCTGGTAATTACCCAGCGAGGCGCCGCCCGGGTAGATCGGGGCCAGTTGCTGGCCGTCGCTCCCCAGTCCGATGATGTTCCCCTGGATCACGTCGCCTAGCGGGACGTCCGCGCCGATTGGCGAGAAGACTTCCATGCCGATCGTGTTGCCCGAGATCACGTTGCCGGCGCCCGCCGCCGTGCCGCCGACCAGGGCATCGATCGCGCGGATGAGCTCGACCCCGTCCGGCCGTTGCCCGCGGCCTCGGTCCCGGTGTTGTCCAGGCCGATGATGTTCCCCTGGATCACGTCGCCGACCGCCGTGATCGGGCCGACCGGGCTGATCAGCGAGCCGACGGTGATCCCGATCGCCTGGTTATCGGAGATCACGTTGCCGGCGCCCGCCGCCGTCCCGCCGATCGTGTTGTAGGACGAGACGATGTAGAGACCATTGTCGACGTTCTGGAGGAAGACCTGATCGCCGTTGCCGTTGAGGGCGATGCCGAAATCATTGCCCTGGACGACGTTGTAGTCGGCATTGATGGGGTTGCCCTGGGCGTCGGCTTCGGTGGTCTGGATGTCGAGGCCGTCGACCTGATTGGAGACGAGGTAGTTCCGGGCGGCGAGAGTGGTCCCGCCGATCGTGTTGCGAGGGGCACTCTCGATGTTCACCCCGGAGTGAAAATTGCCGAGGAACGTGTCGGCGAAGCGGTCGGTGCCGATGAAGTTGCCCTGGACCAGGTTGCCGCTGGCGGCGCCGCCCTGGATGTGGACGCCGCTGCCCTGGTTCAGGACCAGGATGTTGCCCGCCCCGGCCGCCGTGCCGCCGACCAGATTACCCGGCGCGTCCTGGATGTCGATCCCGTCGAAGGCGTTGCCAAAGTGAGGGTTGTTCGAGAAGTCCCGGTTGGTGCCGACCACGTTCCCCTGGATGAGGTTGCCCGTCGCGGCGTTGCCCTCGACGGTGATCCCGTTGCCGGCGTTGCCCGAGACCACGTTGCCGGCGCCGCTCTCCGTCCCGCCAATCAGGTTGGCGGGGGCGTTCATGACCAGGATCCCGGCCATGGCGTTGGGCACGGCCTTTGTCCCGGCCTGGTCGATCCCGATCGTGTTCCCCTGGACCAGGTTCCCGGTCGACTTGGGGTCGTGGAGGTCGACGCCGTTGCCGGAGTTGCCCGAGATCACGTTGCCGGCCCCGGTGCCCGCGCCGCCGATCGTGTTGCCGCCCGAATCACCGAGTGAGACGCCGTCGAGGCCGTTCGGCCGGGCGGTCCCGCCGTCGGCGGCGATCCCGATGAAGTTGCCCAGGAGCAGATTGTCATCGCCGGCGATGTTCACGCCGTTGCCGGAGTTACTCGAGATCACGTTGCCGGCCCCGGACGCCGTCCCACCGATGGTATTGGAGGACGACGTGTTCAGGAAGATCCCGTCGCCGACGTTGCCGAGGTTCCCGGGCCCGAGACCTTCGCCGGACTTCGTGTAAAGCGTCGTGCCGATGGCGTTGGCCTGGATCAGGTTGCCCGTGGCGAAGTTCGTCGCGTCGATGCCGATCTGGTTCGAGCCGATCAGGTTGCCCGCTCCCGGCGCTCCGAGGACGTTGCCCGTGCCCCCAAAGATGCAAATACCGGGGCCCATGTTCGGCAGCGAAAGAATCCCCGACGGGAATCTGTCGATCGGGCCGGGGCCGGTGCCGATCCGGTCGCCGAGCACGACATTGCCCGAGCCCGTGATCCGGATGCCCCCCGCGAGGTTGCCCGAGATCACGTCGGTTGACCCGGCCGCCGCGCCACCGATCGTGCAGTTCGACGCGTCCACCTCCACGCCGTAATTGGCGTTGCCGGCGGCCTGCATCGTCGGGGGGTCCACCCCCACGAAATCGGCCTGGACGATCGAGCCGTCGGCCCCCGGCATGACGTTGATGCCGAACGTGCCCGCGCGGATGACCGCGAGCCCCTGGACGATCGTCCCGGGCGCCGCGATGTCCAGCCCGTCGGAGCTGAAACCAACGCCCTGGGACGCGTCGATGGTGATCAGCGGCGTCCCGGAGTAGCCTGGCTGGGTTGTCGCGTCGAGCGTGACCGTGTTGGAGATCGGCGGCAGGACCGAGGCCAGACTGATCGTCTGGGCGCCCCCGTTGCCGATGTTGAAGTCGATCGTGTCCGGCGTCGAGTCCCCGTCGGCGCTCGTGATCGCGACCCGGAGCGAACCGGGACCGTCGTCCGCGTTGGTCGTCACCGAGTAGACCGAGAGCAGCAAACGCGCTTCGAATGGCTCGACGGTCGGCCGGAGTCGACGAGGCCCCGATCGGTCGAGTCGAGGACGGGGGGGCTTACTCATGGCCAGGACCCATCATGGGTGGTCTTCCCGAAAGGAGTAGCGATCCGGGTTGGCGACGAACTCAGCGAAGCTAAAATGGGCGGAGTGCGTAATCGGGGATAGCCCAATGTTGTCCAGTATCCATCCCGGGTCGCGTCCGGTCAAACGGGATGTCGTCGAGGGCTGCGAATTTTCTCATGGCAGCGGTTTATCGATCGCCTCGCGGACGTCCCGTCCTCGGTGCCGATGGGTCCTCGGCTGACGACCAACTCTCGTTCCAGGGGGCTCGGCGTGGGCGACTCGTTTCTGGAAACCCGTATGAACCCGCCAATCACGCTTTGCGTTTTCAAAAAACAACAAAAGACAGATTTTCCTTGCTCGAAAGACGTCCTCCTATCATGATCCATTTTCCCTGTCGGTGACGTCTTCCCCGACCGGGACTCTCGACGGGTCCGCCAGCATCCCGGCCGCGCGAACATGGCCGGGTTGATGGGTTCCAGGTCGAATCCCCGTTTGGCTCGCCCGACGGGCAGGGCCCCGAGAACTCATACTCATCGAGACCTTAAAATGACCTTCTTCAGGCTCTTGTTCCGTTCCGGCCCCAGGATTTCTCTGGTGGCGGTTTTCCTGGCGGCCGTCTTCGGACCCGCCACGGTCTCGATGGCCGGGCTCTCGTACTCCAATTCCAGCGGCTCGGCCATGTACGGCCTCTTTAAAACAGGGACAGGGGGAAGTTCCCCGGTATTCAATCCTCTCTCCGCGTCCCCCACAAGCGGATACATGCTCACGCCGGGAAAGGGGCTCCCCTCTTTGGTCGGTTCCGCCTCGTTGCCGAATCAGTCCGCGTTCGTAGGCTCGCTTTCGCCCACCGCATTCACACCGTCTTCCGTCGTGACCTCCAACTCAGGATCGAACGGCGTCCCCGCCAGCTTCGGCCAGGCGAACACCAGTATCCTGGCCGCGCAGGCGGGAACGGAGGGGGCGTACTCGACGCAAGGGGGCATCTTCTGGAACTCGACGAACTCGCTGGCGGACAACTTACCCCTCAACTCCGGGATGGCCGCCGTCTCCTTCTCCGCGGGGAGCGTGACCTTCACCGATACGGGGACGAACACCATCCTCAGCCCCGGCGCCGAGCTGAGCATCACCGGGACGCTCGGCAGTTCGTCCGATAGCTACGTCGCGGCGGGCCTCCAGATCTTCGTCACAATTACCGGCGACGTAAATCAATTCTACCAGCTCGATTCGATCGCCATGGGGGTCAGCAAGACCGTCCCCGCCTTCGCCACGACGGGAATCCTGCCGAGCGGGGCGATCGACCCAAGCCAGACGGGGAAGGCGTCCGCGCACCTCTCGTCGGGAGGCCTCCTCACCGGCACCGCCACGAGCTTCCTGCCGCAGATCACGGTGACGTCGGGAGAGCAGGTCCAGATCACGGCCTACCTGACCCTCATCACCGACCCAGGTTCGACCATCAACGTCTCCGGCGGCCTCGACTCGGGTTTCGACGGGGATCTTCCCACCTTCGGGGCCTTCGTCGGGCCGCCGAGTGTCCCCGAGCCCTCGACGATCGTGATGCTCGGGGCGGGCCTGGCGATGACGGGGCTCTGGTCCCGCTCGGGCCGTCGGCGGGCCCCGGCCAGGGCCTGATTGACCCGGTCGGCCTCATGGAATCGAGGCGGGAAGTGCGATAGAATCGTGGTCGCCGCGCCGAAGCCCGGGCCGGCCACGATGCCCCTTGCTTCCTGGGGAGGTCCACCATGCCCGACCCGCAGGCACCCGAGGACGACACGCACGCGGCCACCCAGCAGCAAGACACCTCGACCCAGGCCAATGGCCTGGAGGCGACCGAGGTCGATCCCTACGCGACCGTCCTCCCCACGGAGTACCCGGCCTCCGTCCAGGGTGAGCCCGTCCAGCAGACCGTCGAGGACACGTACGCGACCCGGATGAGCGGCAACGAGACCGAGGCCGGGTCGGGGGCTTCGGGCAGCGGCGCGACCCAGTTCTGGCAAAGCCCTGGAGTCGCCTCGGCCGCCGGCACGGTGGCCCAGTCCCGCTATCGGCCGGTCCGGCTCCACGCCCGGGGCGGCCTGGGCGAGATCTTCCTGGCCATCGACGGCGAGCTGAACCGCGAGGTCGCCCTCAAGGAGATCCAGGAGCGCCACGGCGGCCAGACCGAGAGCCAGTTCCGGTTCATCTTCGAGGCCGAGGTCACCGGCGGCCTGGAGCACCCCGGAATCGTCCCCGTCTACGGCCTGGGCCGCTATCCCGACGGCCGCCCTTACTACGCGATGCAGTTCATCCGGGGCGAGAGCCTCAAGGCGGCCATCAAGGCGCTACCACGATGCGATCGAAGGACGGTAAATCCCCCTCGCCCGGCCCACTCGCTCGAGTTCCGCCAGCTCCTCGCCCGGTTCGTCGCCGTCTGCCATGCTCTGGACTACGCACACAGCCGGGGCGTGATCCATCGCGACATCAAGCCGGAAAACATCATGCTCGGCGCCCACGGCGAGACCCTGGTCGTCGACTGGGGCCTGGCCAAGGCCCTGAACCGGCCCGACCCCGACGACCAGACCGCCCTCAAACCGCTCCGGCCGCTCTCGGGCAGCGACGCGTCGATGACGATGGTCGGCTCGGTGATGGGCACGCCCGCGTTCATGAGCCCAGAGCAGGCGGCCGGCGAGATCGACGGGCTCGGCCCGGCCTCCGACATCTTCAGCCTGGGCTCGACCCTCTACGCCCTCATGACGGGCAAGCCCCCGTTCCAGGCCGACTCCTTCGAGGACCTGCTCGAGAAGGTCAAGAAAGCCGACTTCCCGCCCCCACGGAGCCACAGTCGATCCATCCCGCCGGCGCTGGAGGCGATCTGCCTGAAGGCGATGGCCCGCCGGCCCGAAGACCGCTACCCGACCGCCGCCGCCTTCGCCGCCGACATCGAACGCTGGATGGCCGACGAGCCGGTCTCGGCCTACCACGAGCCCTGGACCGCCCGGCTGGCCCGCTGGGCCAGGCGACACCGGACGGCCGTCGCCGCCGCCTTCGCGCTGCTCCTGACCGCCTCGACCGCGCTGGCGATCAGCACCGTCCTGATCGGCCGCGAGCAGGCCAGGACCGAGCGGAACTACCAGCGAGCCCGCTCGGCCGTCGAGCAGATGCTGACCCGCGTCGGTGAGGTCGACCTGGCCGACGTCCCGCAGATGGAAGCGGTCCGCCGCGACCTCCTCGACGCGGGCACTGGCGTTCTACCTCGAATTCCTCGCCGAGCGCGGCGACGACCGCTCGGCCCGCCTCGAGACCGGCCGGGCCTACGGCCGGCTGGGCGATATCCGCGAGATGCTCGGCAAGTATGTCCAGGCCGAGGCCGATTACCGCCGGGCCCTCCCCCTCCTGGACGGCCCGAACCTCGACGACGAGTCGCACCGGGCCCTGGCCAGGGTCCACACGGGCCTGGGCATCCTGCTCAAGAAGAGCAACCGCTTCGCCGAGTCGGAGACCTTCCTCCGCCGTGGCCCTCGCCGAGCGCCAGGCCCTCGCCGCCGAGCATCCCGACAACCTCGACGACGCCCGCGCCCTGGCGAGCACCCGTCTATCAGTTGGGCACGCTCCTGGCCCGGCTCAAGAACCGGTCCGCAGAGGACGAGGCGACCTATCGCCAGGCGATCAAGGAGCAGGAGGCCCTCGTCGCGAAGCCGGCGAGCGGCACCGAGGCCAAACGCGAGCTGGCCCGCTACCTCAACAACCTGGGCATCCTCCTCTCCGGCTCCGACCCCGACGCCGCCGAGGCCACCTTCCGCCGCGCCCTGTCCATCCAGGACGAGGTGCAAGGCGAGTCGGCGACCAACGCCGGTTTCCGCTGGCAGCGGGCGCGGACCTGGAACAACCTGGCCAACCTCCTCTTCCGGGCCAGGCACCCCGAGGAGGCCACGCCCTTCTACGAGCAGGCCAGGACGGGGTTCGCAGTCGCTCGCGGCCGACTTCCCGAAGGTGCCCGACTATCGCCGAGAACTGGCCATCCTGCTCAACAACCTGGGCGAGCTGGCCGAAGTCTGGCCGTCGGAGAATCTGAAGCCGGCCGAACTCTTCCACAAGGCCCGCGAGGCCCAGCAGGGACTGGTCGACGAGTTCGACGAGATCCCCGACCACAAGCTGAAGCTCTCGATCACCGAGCTTCACCTCGGTGACCTCCTCAAATCGACTGCGCCGGCCGAGGCCGAAGCGGCCTTCCGCAAGGCGGTCGCGCTCCAGTCGAAGCTCGTCGACGCCTATCCCCAGGTCCCCGAGTACCAGGCGATGCTCGGCCGGACCCTGACCGAGCAGGCGTCGTTCCTCGACTCCCAGGACAGGCGGCCGGAGGCGGTCGACCTGCTCTCGAAGGCGATCCAAGCTCTGGAGAAGGCCCGCGAGGGAACCCTCGCGACCTGCAGATCCCCAGCTACCTCGTCAAGGCCCGCGACTACCGGGCAAGGGCTCTCCTGCGGCTCGGCCGCCACGCCGACCTCGCTCTCGAAGCCGAACAGCTTGCGAAGGTCGCCGTAGAAACCGCTGACGGCTTGTTCGCCGCCCCCGCCTATCTGGCCCGTTGCATCGGCCTGGCGGCCGAGGACAAGGGTCTCACCGAGGCGAAGCGCCGGGAACTGGAAGACGCCTACGCCCACGCCGCCGTCGAGGCCCTCCGCCGGGTGTTCGAAAAGAGGCGGGAAGACCCCAAGATCCTCGAAAGTCCCTACTTCGACCCGCTCAAGGGCCGGCCGGAGTTCGAGAAGCTCAAGGACGCCGTGAAGTCACGGGGCCAGAATGCCACGGTCTGACGCCCGGCTTACGCTCTTCTGCCTCCCCTCTCCCTCCGGGAGAGGGGCCGGGGGTGAGGGGCGTCGCCTCATCACCGGGCCGGAAAAAAGGCTCGATCGGGACTCACTCGTCCGGCGACCACCCTCACCCCGGCCCTCTCCCGGAGGGAGAGGGAGGCAGAGGGGAGGTCGCCACGCGTGGGCAAAAATACGTCGATCGGCCGCCTTCCCGGTCAGGCGATGATCTCGCGGACCACCTTGCCGTGGACGTCGGTCAGCCGATAATCGCGGCCCTGGAAGCGATAGGTCAGCTTCTCGTGGTCGAGGCCGAGCAGGTGGAGGATGGTCGCCTGGAGGTCGTGGACGTGGACCTTGTCGCGGGCGACGGAGAAGCCCAGCTCGTCGGACTCGCCGTGCATGATCCCGCCCTTCACGCCGCCGCCGGCCAGGACCATCGTGTAGCAGTCCGGGAAGTGGTCGCGGCCGAGGACGCTCCCGCCCGAGGTCCGGCCCTCGCGGAACGGGGTCCGGCCGAACTCGCCGCCCCAGACGATCAGGGTGTCGTCGAGCAGCCCGCGCTGCTTGAGGTCCTTGATCAAGGCCGCGGCCGGCCGGTCCATCGTGGCGCACTTCTTCGTGAGGCCGTCGCGGATGTCCTCGCCGGCGCCCGTGCCGTGGAAGTCCCAGCCCCAGTCGAAAAGCTGGACGAACCGGACGCCGTCCTCGACCAGCCGCCGGGCCAGCAGGCAATTGTTGGCGAAGCTCGACGCCCCCGGCTGGGCGCCGTAAGCTTCGAGGACTTCCTTCGGCTCCCGCGAGATGTCCATCACCTCCGGGACCGAGGCTTGCATCCGGTACGCCAGCTCGTACTGGGCGATCCGCGTGGCGGTCTCGGGATGGCCCAGCTCGCGCTCCTGGATCTCGTTCAGGTCGCGGAGGGCGTCGAGGCTGGCGCGCCGGAGCGGCCGGTCCATCCCCGCCGGGTCGGACGCATAGAGGACCGGGTCCCCCTGTGAGCGGCACTGGACGCCCTGGTAGACCGATGGCAGGAACCCGCTGCCGAACGAGCTCTTGCCGCCGTTGGGCTGGACGCCGCTGGAGATCAGGACGACGAAGCCGGGCAGGTTCTCGTTCTCCGAGCCGAGCCCGTAAGTCACCCACGTCCCCATCGACGGCCGTCCCGAGCGCGGCGAGCCGGTGTAGAGCAGCAACTCGGCCGGCGCGTGGTTGAACTGGTCGGTGTTCATCGACCGGATCACGCACAGGTCATCGGCCACCGTCTGGAGGTGCGGCAGCGCGTCCGACATCCAGACGCCGTTCTTGCCGTACTGGGCGAACTTCCGCGGCGTCCCGAGCAGCTTGGGCACGCCCGAGGTGAACGCGAACCGCTTCCCCTTCAGGAACGAGTCGGGGCAAGGCTCGCCGTCGTGCTTGACCAGCTCCGGCTTGTAGTCGAACAGATCGAGGTGCGGCGGCGAGCCGGTCAGGTGCAAGTAAATGACCCGCTTCGCCTTCGCCGGGAACATCGGCGGCCTGGGGGCCAGCGGATTGACGACGCCTTGGTTGTCAGGAGCCGCCGCCGGGGCATCCTTCGACAGCAACGACGCCAGGGCGATGGCGCCCAGACCCGCCTGGCTCTCGCGGAAGAAGTGGCGCCTGGTCAGGTTCCGGACTCGGGCGATTCGGGGGTCCATGGGTCGTCCTCGAAGGATTTTCACTCATGTAGGGTGGTACCGAGCCTCAAGCGAGGCCCACCATCCCCGACTCATTCGACGATAGCGTCTCGAAAGAACCTGCTCAGCGATTCGGCCACGACCGTTCGTCCCTCGGCCAAGATGACATCGGCCTCATCGCTCACGTCATGGTACACCTGATAAACCGGGGGGTCGTCGCCTTCTTCTGAGGAGATGAAGTAGGGGTCGCCCGAACCAAGTGAGCACGATCCGATGTTGATGAATCCTCGCGACAAGATGGCCAACCCCGGATAACACTCAAGCGACTCGCTCCGGATATTCCTGGCATCCGACAAGATCAACCAATTCACTTCATTGGTGTCACCATCCAATGGGTCGACTTTCCAACCGATCTCGATCCCGCACAAGGGAACGGTCATAACCAGTTCGGCCAACCAAGCAGGAAAGCGACCTCCTGTATCGTCGGCTAACCTTTCAATATCTTCGCGAGCAAGTTGACCCGACGTGACCACTCGCCATGGTTCGACTGACAAGACCAAGAGCCTCAGAGCGGACAGCTCCGTTCATCGGGCGACCATCGACTTTCGACTCGAAACAACTCGGATCATTTCCCATCCTCATATGGCATCACAGGAACTCCCTGCGAGTTAGCGTCGAGCCTCGGGCGAGGCCCTCTAGTATTCTGGTTCGGTGGGACTCGCCCGAGGCTCGGCACCACCCTACGTTCGAATTCCTTTATCGACGCATCAGCGTCTCATCCAGATTCAACAACACATTCGCCACGACCGTCCACGCCGCCAGATCGGCGAGGTCCGACCCGGCGGGCGCGGCACCGAGCGGCTCGGTGGCCATCTTCTTGGCCTTCTCGGGGTCGCTCGGCGAATCGGGCGTGGGCATCGTCGTAGAGGTCGGCCAGGCGGGATAGCTCGCGGTCGGACGGGTCGCGGGCGAGGCAGAGCTTGACGCCCAGTCGGATCTTGTCGGCCCGCTCCTTGCCGCCGGCGGCCATCCGGCGGGCGAGGGCCTGCGAGGCCTCGACGTAGACCGGATCATTCAACGTCACCAGCGCCTGGAGCGGGGTGTTGGTCCTCGACCGGCGGACGGTGCAGACCTCGCGGTTGGGGGCGTCGAAGGTGGCCATCGAGGGGTACGGGTTCGAGCGTCGCCAGGTGGTGTAGATCCCCCGGCGGTACTTGTCGTCCCCCATGCTGGTCGTCCAGTCGATCTTGCCGCCGAACGCGGCGTTCAGGCCGGAGGAGGGCTGCGGCGGCCGGACCGGCGGGCCGTACATCTTCGGGCTGAGCAGGCCGGCGACGGCCAGAGCCTGGTCGCGGACCGTCTCGGCCGGCAGCCGGAATCGGGCCCCTCGGGCGAGCCACTGGTTGGCCGGGTCAAGCCTGAGCCCTTCGGGCGTGACCTTCGACATCTGGCGATAGGTGCTCGACGTGACCAGCAGGCGGAGGAACTGCCTTGAGGTCCCATTGCTGGGCGACAAGCTCGGTCGCCAGCCAGTCGAGCAACTCGGGATGGGTGGGCGGCTCGCCTTGCGAGCCGAACTCCTCGCTCGTCGGCACCAGACCCGCGCCGAAGATCTGCTCCCAGTACCGGTTGGCGACCACCCGGGCCGTCAAGGGGTTGTCCTGGCTCACCAGCCAGCGGGCCAGGGTCAGGCGGTCGCGAGAGGCTCCGGGCGGGAGCGGCTCGATCGCCTCGGGGACGCCCTCGGACACCGCGTCGCCCAGGTCGAGGAAGTTCCCCCGGCGCTGGATGCGGGTCTCTCGGCGGGCGTTGGCGCCCATGCTCCGCCGAGGACCGGCACCGTCGTCTCGGGCTTCAGCTCGGCGAGCTGCTTCTTGAGGGCCGCCAGCTTCTCGCGGGCCGGCTTCAACTCGGGGGCGACCTCGGAGCAGGTAGTATTTCGCGACTTCGGCCTTCTGGGCATCGGTCCTCGCGGAGGCATCAGGCCCTTGAGGATCGCCAGGATCTTCCCGGGTGTCCGGGCGAACTCCCCGGCCCGGTCGTCGCCGGTCAAGGAGACCCGGAACCGCCCGAGGGTCTGGTCTCCCTTCTTCGATCCGTGCTCGACGGACACGTTGAGCGTCGAGCCCGGCTCGACCGGGACGGCCGTCGCGGGGATCAGGACGACCCAGCGCGAGCGGCCCGGCGCGCCCCCGACCGACCATCCCTTACCCTCCCGGGTGTTGATCAGGCCGGTCGGCTCGAACGTCGGCCGCGACTCGTCGGCGAAGGCGGCGGCGAAGGTGAGGGCCTTCACCGCCGGTCAGGGCGAACTCGGCCGAGAGTCTGAGGCGCCTGCTCGATGGCCTGGGTCCAGATCGGGACCCGCTTCTCGTCCAGCAGGACGATCCTGGCCCCGGCGAGGCGGCCCTGGAGGTTGCTGTCGGTCCGGTTCCAGATCGCCACGCGGTCGACCGGCCCGGCCTCCTTGAGGTCGACCTCCCACCAGGGGTCGTCGGAAAGCTCGGTGTGGGTCGTCGACTTCGCCTTCGTGTAATCGCCGTCGGTGTTGCCGTCGATCGCCAGCCGGGCCGGGCCGTCGAAGTCGGTGCTCGACTGCCGGGCCTCCCCCTTCGGCGCGATGTTCTCCGCCCCCCGGAAGACCTGGACCTCGGCGAGCGAGAGCATCTTTTGCGGGCCGGGAAGCTCGACCCGGACGAATCGGCCGACCGGCCGCGAGCCGCCCGGCGGGACGATCGAGGCCCGGACCCGCGTCACGAGCGAAGGCCCCGCCCGGTCGGCCCGGATTCGAGTCATCCGGCAATACCTCCAGGCGGAGGGCCGTCAGCCGGGGGCCGGTCGCGGGCAGGGTGATCGTGGCGACGTCGGCCTTGCCCTTCGCCTCGACCCAGGAGCCGAGTTGTCTTCGAGGACCGAGACTTTGGCCCCCTCGCGTGACACCACGACTCAGGCCGGGGCGTCTGACCAGTCGAGCCCGACCTCGAACGCTTTTTCCCAGCAGGCCTGGCCGGCGATCGTCTCGGGCGTGGGGGTTTCGAGCGTCCGCTCCAGCGACTCGATCTCGGCTTTCAGCTCGGCCTTGCGCCGCTTCTGCTCGGCGGACTCGATTGGGAAGGTCGGGCTCTCGTCGTTCCGGTCGGCGTCCTGGGTGTTGTTGAAGAAGGCGTAGAGCCGGAAGAAGTCGGCCTGCGAGAGCGGGTCGTACTTGTGGTCGTGGCACTGGGCGCAGGCGATGGTCGTGCCCATCCAGACGGCCATCGTGGTGTTCACCCGGTCGACGATCGCGGCGCTCCGGAACTCCTCGTCGTTGGTTCCGCCCTCGCTGTTGGTCATCGTGTTCCGGTGGAACGCGGTCGCGATCCGGGTCTCATCGGTCGCGTCGGGCAAGAGGTCGCCGGCGATCTGTTCGAGCGTGAACCGATCGAACGGCTTGTTCGCGTTGAACGAGCGGATCACGTAGTCGCGATAGGCCCAGATGGTCCGGGGCGGGTCGTCGGCGTAGCCGGCCGAGTCGGCGTAGCGGGCCAGGTCGAGCCAGACCCTGGCCCAGTGCTCGCCGTAAGAGGGCCTGGCGAGGAGCCGGTCGACCAGCTTCTCGTAGGCGTCGGGCGCGGTGTCCTTCTCGAACGCCTCGACCTCCTCGGGCGTGGGCGGCAGGCCGGTCAGGTCGAGCGTGAGCCGGCGGATCAGGACATCCCGGTCGGCCTCGGGCGAGGGCTTGAGCCCTTCCTTCTCGATCCGGGCGAGGATGAACCGGTCGACCGGGTTCCGGGGCCAGGCCGTGTCCTTGACCTCGGGCAGATCGGGCCGGACCGGCCGGGCATAGGACCAGTGCTTCGCGTAGCGGGCCCCCTGCTTGACCCATTCGACGAGGCGTTCCCGACTCGTTCTCGGGAAGCTTCTGGCCGTGCTTCGGCGGCGGCATGACCTCGGTCGGGTCGTCGGAGGAGACGCGGACGATCAGCTCGCTCTCGTCGGGCTTGCCCCGGACGATCGCCGAGTAGCCGCCGAGGTCGGCGAAGGCCCCTTCCTCGTTATCCAGCCGCAAGGGCACCGAGGTCCCCTTCCGCTTCGCCGCGTCCGGCCCGTGGCAGGCGTAGCAGCGGTTCGAGAGGATCGGCCGGATTTCCCGGTTGAAGTCGACCGGCTTCGGAGCCGACTCGCCGGCCGACGCGTCGACGGCGATGAGAGCGACGAAGACGACGAGTCGCGGCGCGGCTTTCGTGGTGAGCATATTCGCGACCGGAGGGTGGGGGTTTGGCGCAGGGGAGCGGCGAGCTTCGAGGCGGTTCAACAGAGATTATACGGAAAAGTCGCGGTGATAAGCGAACGAAATCATGGGAAGTCTTTTGGGAGTGCGAGGGCCCGCCCCCGCACTCCGGAGTGGTAAGGGCCCGGTCTCACGGCACGTCCGGGATCCGCGACGGGCGGAGGTCCATCTCCCCGCCGAGCGGCACGTGGGCGTTCTCGACCTTCCCGCCGGTCGCCAGGAAGAACCGGCCGCCTTCGACACCCGCGTCGATCGTCTTCGCCGGATTGCTGTCGGCGGTGAACCTGGCGTGGGTCAGCGCGAGCCAGCGGCCGTCCGGAGTCCTGGCCCAGGCCTCGCCGAACTTCGCCCGGCGCTCGATCGTGGCCGAGACCCGGTTCCGGCGGAAGTCCTCGATGAACGAGTAATACCCGCCCAGGAGCTTCCCCTTCGCCAGCGTCGAGAACGTCGCCAGGTGCCGCCACTCCTTCGCGTCGGGCTCGGCGATGTGGGCCGCGAACTCGGTCCGGTCACCAACCACCTTCGCCGTGACCAGGAACCGATACGTCTCGCCCACCTTCCAGTCGAGGTCCAGGAACGACTGCCCGCCCGTCCCCTCGTTGCCGAACCGGCCGACCCGGACCTTCTCATCCTTCGAGATCAGCTTGACCCGGTTCCCCTCATCGACCGAGTTGGGGTCGTCCTGCTTCCCCGGGTCCCAGACCGAGAAGATCACGACCTTCTTGCCTCGCCCCTGCTCCTGGATGCCGAAATAGCCCTGGTTGAACCCGCAGGCGCAGAAATACGTCCCCTCGGCCGACTCCTCGACCGTGACCTCGTTGTAGAACGCGGTCGCCTCGGGGGCATAGTACTTGAGGTGGACCGACCGGCAGGCGATCCCCGCCAGCTTCTCGTCTCCGGGCGAGGCCGTCGGGACCAAGGCGAAGGCCAGGAGCACGAGGCCGGAGACGATGGGTCGGAGGCGTGAAGGCATGGCGAATCCCCAGGATGGATCAGATCCTCATCGATCCGATGATCGTAAGGCCCGAACTGGCTGGTCACAATGGTCAACATCCGGCCCGAATCAGACGCCGACAAATTGTGCTTGCGTGCTCAAGATCTGGGCGTCCAGCCAAACAGGTCAACTCCGGCCGCGACGTCGCGTCTTCCCGGCAAGCCGAGATTCGCCGGGCTGATGGCCTGATGCCGGCCCGAGCCCGATCTCCGTCCGCTATCGGCATGGGTTATGCCCTTGAGCAACAACTGAGCATGGAAAGGGCCGGTTGAGCCCAACGGATTTCGCCCGCTCCGGCCAGCGGGCGGTTCAACCCGGGCGGAATGCTGCTAGACTGGTTCCCGAAGCGAGGAATGAGCGGCTTCCGGGAGTCGCCCCGGCGCCAGTTTTCGATGGTTCATGAACGCGCGGAGTCGTCATGCAGACCGCGGCCCACGAATCGATCAGCGACGACATCCATCTGCTCGGCAACCTGCTCGGCGAGGCGATCAAGGGGCTCGCGGGCGAAGAGGCGTTCTGCCCTGGTCGAGGAAGTCCGGGCCTCGGCCAAGGATCTCCGGGCCGACGCGTCGCCCGAGGCGGCCCGGACAGCTCCGCGACCGGCTCGGAGAGCTGGGCCTGGCTGACTTGCGGACCCTGATCCGGGCCTTCACCGTCTACTTCGACCTGATCAACCTGGCCGAGCAGCAGGCTCGCGTCCGCGCGATCCGAGTTCACCTCCGCGCAGGCTGACCCGGCCCGGCTCGACGAGAGCCCCGAGTCGGCCCTGAAGCAGCTCCGCGACCGGGGGATCGACGCCGACCAGATCGCCGAGCACCTGGACCGGGCCCTGATCTGCCCGGTCTTCACCGCGCATCCGAGCGAGGCCCGGCGGCGGACGATCCTCGACAAGCTCGCCGCGATCGCCCACGCCCTCGACCAGCTGGAAGACGCCCAGATCGTCCCCCGTGAACGCGAGCGGGCCGTCGCCTCGATCGCCGAGGAGGTCGAGACCCTCTGGCTCTCGGACATGATCCGCGAGTCACGGCCGACCGTCGAGGACGAGGTCCGCCAGAGCCTCGGCGTCGTCGAGGAGAACCTGCTCGACGTCATCCCCCGGGTCTACCGGACGATCGAGGCCGGCCTCGGCCGGGTCTACCCCGATCGAGACTGGCGAGTCCCCCCGTTCCTCCGGTTCGGCTCCTGGATCGGCGGCGACCGCGACGGCCACCCGGGCGTCTCGGCCGTCACAACCGCCGAGGCGATCCGGCTCCAGCAGGCCGACCTGCTCAAGCACTACCTGGAGCGGATGGAAGACCTCTGGCGACGGCTCAGCCACTCCGACCGCCTGGGCTCGGCCGGCGCGGCCCTCCGCGAGTCGCTGGCGAAGGACGCCGAGACCTTTCCCGACGTCGTGGCCTCGCTCCGACCACGAGCCCTACCGGACCAAGTGCAAGGTCATCGCCGCCAAGCTCCGCAAGACCCTCGCATCCTACGCCGAGTCGGCCGCGCCCGACTGGACCGGGGAGGACGACCAGCCGAGGGCCGGGAGTCTACCTCGGCCGGAGCGAGCTGCTCGCCGACCTCAACCTCATCGCCGACGACCTCCGCGAGTCGGGCGCGAAGGCCGCCGCGAACGGGGCCATCCACGAGATGATCCGGCTGGTCGAGGTCTTCGGCGTCCACCTCCTGACGCTCGACCTCCGCCAGCACTCCGCCCGGCACACCGCGGCCCTCGACGAGGTCTTCCAGGGGGCGGGCGTCTGTCACGACTACGCCGGCCTCTCGCCCGACGAGCGGTTCGACGTCCTCGCGAAGGAGCTGGAGAATACCCGCCCCCTGATCCCGACCCATCTCGGCTACTCGCCCGAGACCAACGAGGTCATCCGGACCTTCCGGACGGTCACGGCGATCCTGGAGCGGCAGTGCCCCGAGGCGATCGACAAGTACATCATCAGCTCGACCACCGAGCCGGCGCACCTCCTGGAAGTCCTCCTGCTGGCCCGCGAGGCCCGGCTCTTCCGGCCGGCCGATGGGGTCAGCCTGCTCGACATCGTCCCCCTGTTCGAGGCGCTTGAGCCGCTTGCAGACCGCCTCGCCGATCATGGAACGGCTCTTCGCCCTGCCGGTCTACCGCCGCCATCTGGAGCTCCGGGGGGACTTCCAGGAGGTGATGATCGGCTACTCCGACAGCAGCAAGGAGAGCGGCTCGCTCCAGTCGGCCTGGGCCCTCTACCGGGCCCAGAGCGACCTGGTCGAGACCGGCCACAAGGTCGGCGTCACGATGCAGATGTTCCACGGCCGAGGCGGCGCCGTCGGCCGAGGGGGCGGGCCGGCCAACCGGGCGATCCTGGCCCAGCCCCGGGGGACGGTCGACGGCCGGCTCCGGATCACCGAGCAGGGCGAGGTCATCGCCGACCGCTACGGCCATCCCGGGATCGCCGAGCGCCACCTCGAACAGCTCGTCCACGCCGTCCTCCATACCAGCTTCCCCGACGAGGGCGAGCTGCCCGATCCCGCCTGGATCGAGATCCTCGACCGCCTGGCCCCGGCCGCCTGCCGCCATTACCGGGACCTGGTCTACGAGGACCCCGAGTTCCTCGACTACTTCCGCCAGGCCACGCCGATCGAGGAGATCGTCCAGCTCAAGATCGGCTCCCGCCCCTCGAAACGAGGCAAGTCGACCTCGCTCGACCAGCTCCGCGCCATCCCCTGGGTCTTCACCTGGATGCAGTGCCGGCACACCCTGCCCGGCTGGTACGGCCTGGGCGGCGCGATCGACGAGTACCTCCGCGAGCGAGCCCGAGGCCCTGGCGACCTTGCAGGCGATGTACCGCCGCTGGCCGTTCTGGAAGACCCTGATCGACAACGCCCAGATGATCCTGGCCAAGGCCGACATGACCATCGCCCGGCTCTACGCCGACCTCGTCGACGACCAGGCGCTGGCCGACCGGGTCTACGGCCGGATCGCGGCCGAGCACGACCGCGCCGTGGGCGTGATCTGCCGGATCACCGGCCAGCGCGAGTTGCTGGAGCAGATGCCCATCCTCCGGCGGTCGATCGACCGCCGGAACCCCTACGTCGACCCTCTCAGCTTCATCCAGCTCGTCCTCCTGAAGCGGCTCCGGGAGGGCGAAGGGCCGCGCGACGAGACCTTGACCGGAGTGCTCGAGAGCATCAACGGGATCGCCGCCGGGCTCAAGAACACCGGCTAATCGACCCGGGAGGATCGCGACCCGTGCTGACGAAAAAAGACCTCGAGATCAAGACGCTCGGCCCCTGCAAGATCGACTCCCCGCTGGGGACTCTCGTCACGGAACGTCGCCCCAGCTACCACAACGTCGACGAGTCGGACCGGGTTCTCTTCGACGACACCGCCTCGGTCCTGACCGCGCGGGGGCTGCCGGTCGAGGAGCTGCCCGCCTTCGAGCCGGCCGGCGCCCGTCGGCGGATCTTCTTCGACCCGTCCAAGACCCGCGCCGGGATCGTCACCTGCGGCGGGCTCTGCCCCGGGCTCAACGACGTGATCCGGCGCCTGGTCCTGGAGCTGAGCTACCACTACGGGGTCAAGAAGATCTACGGCTTCTGCAACGGCTACCAGGGGTTCATCGCCAAGTACAAGCGGGCCACGCTCGACCTGACGCCCGGACTTCGTCTCGGGCCTCAGCGAGCACGGCGGGACGATCCTGGGGACCTCGCGAGGCGAGCAGGACCCGGCCGAGATGGTCGACTGCCTGGAGCGGATGGGGATCAACATCCTCTTCGTGATCGGCGGCGACGGCACCTTCCGGGGAGCCTTGCGGATCAGCGAGGAGGTCGCCGTCGCGGGGCTCGAAGATCGCGGTCGTCGGCATCCCCAAGACGATCGACAACGACATCATGTACATCGACCAGAGCTTCGGCTTCCAGACCGCGTTCTCGGTCGCCTCCGAGTCGATCCGCGTCGGGCCATGTCGAGGCCCAGGCGTCGCCCAACGGCGTCGGCCTGGTCAAGCTGATGGGCCGGCACTCCGGGCTTCATCGCCTGCTACGCCTCGCTGGCCAAGAGCGACGCCAACTTCGTCCTGATCCCCGAGGTGCCGTTCCAGCTCGAAGGGGAACACGGGCTCCTGAACGTGCTCCGCGAGCCGGATCGAGCGCCGGGGCCACGCGGTCATCGTCGTCGCCGAGGGGGCCGGCCAGGACCTGATGCAGCAGACCCAGCGCCAGACCGACGCCTCGGGCAACGTCCGGCTCGGCGACATCGGCCTGTTCCTCAAGCAGCGAGATCGAGCGAGTACTTCGCCAAGATCGGCATGGAGCTGAACCTCAAGTACATCGACCCCAGCTACGCGATCCGGAGCGTCCCGGCCAACCCTTACGACAGCGTCTATTGCATCCGCCTGAGCCACAACGCCGTCCACGCGGCGATGAGCGGCCGGACCGAGATGGTCGTCGGCCGCTGGCACGGCCGGTTCGTCCACATCCCGATGGCCACCGCGATCCGCGAACGCAACCGGGTCGACCCCGACGGCGACCTCTGGATGTCCGTCCTGGAATCGACCGGTCAGCCCCGCGAGTTCAAATAAGTCAAGTAAGCTGGGTCGTGATTCAACTTACGTCTTCGACGATGGGTTCTGACCAGCTTTCGCATTCTCAGTGGACGGAGCAGGCCACTGGAGACGATCAAGGGTTCTTGGGCCTGGGAAGTACGAGATCCTTGATTGCCTGAGAAAACTTTTCATCATTCTTCCGGACCGCTTCCCAGTCGATCTTCGACAAGCCGAAGAGATTGAGGAGGGTCGGGGAATCACGGACTTCTGGTTGATACACCGCCAACCTGGCGTAGTCAATCCGGGTGATCGACGCCGATATGCTGATGGCCTCCAATAGCCCTTCGCTGGACCACTCCCTGACCTCGATCTTTTCGGCCAACCGCTCCTTGCTGGGAAAGGCGAACTCTTCATCCCCCAGGAACCCATCGATCACGATCTTGTCCAGACAAAACCGCACCCTGTTGGTTTGACCCATGACAAGTTCAATTTTTTGAAATGGATTTTCAGATGAAGTATCGATGTAGAACAAGTAGATATTGCCCGAATTCGATGTCCTAGTCAGGCGGTACTTCCCTTCGCCCGTCTTGACAACTTCGTCTCTCCTTGATGGTCCACTCAACATTGATTTCACATCCAACCTAATGGAGCTTGGATCATCCGACCACACCGATTGCCGCCACCCGTAGCGGAAGATGCCGTTTTCGACGCGGATCGTTGTCCCGGTGCTCGCCTTGGGGGAGTAAAAGACGCACCCTTTCAGCGGGTCGTATAGCATCAGCTTGCTGTCGGATGCGAAGGATATGGGCGTGCCATCGCTTCCGTCGGTGATTAGGAGGGCGTGGCGATCTGGTGCCCGATAGAGCGAACGAAATCTGAGCAGGACGTTCCCGTCATCGTCTTTCCAATAGCCTCCCAACTCGATGCTCTGGTACTTGTCGGCAGAACTCTGGATGACCGGGGCCAACTTGATCAGGTCGCCAACCGAGGGCTCCCCGGCCAGCACCCGTGATGAGATCAACAGGACCGAAAGCAGGAACGTCGGGATAAAGTGTCGCCATGTGCTCATTTTAAGGCTCCGTCCCTGGAAACTGCACCTATGAGCGAGTCGGCCTATTCTCTGGCCATTGTTGCTTTTCGGCCAGCCCAATCTCCCTCCTAATCAGGTAGACGGGGTCGCGACCCCGTCTATCTTGACTCCCGAGGGCACGGGACGACGCAACCGTCATCGCGGTCGCCGACGAAATCGGACGGATTCGCGGAGAAACACTGATAATCTCGCGGTCGCGATCCTGAATGTAAGGGGCGGAGGCCGGAACAGGCCACGCACCCTCACTTCGACCGACCCAGGACCGCACCCATGCCCTCCAGCGAAGCCAGGATCGCCGCGAATCGCCGGAATTCCCAACGCAGCACGGGACCGAAAACACCCGAAGGCAAGGAACAATCCCGCCGGAACGCGCTCAAGCACGGCCTGACCGGCGCCGGCGTCGTCCTGCCCGAGGCGGACGCTGCCGAGGTCGAGCGCAAGGCCGCCGCCTACGCCCAGGAGCTGAACGCCACCGGCGAGATCGGCCGCGACCTGGCCCGTCGCGCCGCCTTGAACATGGTCCGGATGGATCGGGCCGCCGACCAGCAGACCGCCGCGCTCTCCGAGCGAGTCCGCCAGGTTGAAGCGGAGTTCGTCGCACCCAAGGAGGTCGGCACCGAGGAGGCCGCCCGGCTCCGGGCCGAGGCCGTCCGCCGCGCCATGTTTGATCCGTCCAAGGAGGCGACCCTCGTCCGCCGCTATGAGGCCGCCGCCGAGCGGGCCTACTTCCGCTGTCTCAAGGAGCTGCGCGAACGAGAAAAGTCCGATCGAGTCCAGGCCAAGGTTGACGTCGCGGCCGAGGCCCAGGCGATGATGGGTTCCTTTTTGCAGCAGATGGAGGCCGATCGGAAGTCGGACGAGGAGATGGACGCCTGGTTCGCCGAGCAGGGCATGCCGATGCCCGAACTGCCCTCCCGGTCGCCCTATCTCCCCCCGTTCGGGGCGGGGATGGACCTGCCGATCACCGTCGGCAAGAGTCGCTGACCCGCCCGGAGCGTCCAGAGCGTCTCCTTTTCGACCTCGAACCTCGCCCGGCCGGGCGGGGCCGATCGGCCCGCGCCTCTGATGAACCGGGACGGCACACTTCTCGCCATTTTCCCGGACTGGTGACGCGAACGCCCGCGCGGCTTATGCTATCGTGGGATGAACTTCCGGGCCGAACTCTCTCCGACGCGGGCCGCCGGTCGATCGCGGCCCGCGGCTCGCCCGGCAACCACTTTGAGGAAACGACTCGATGAAGATTGTGGATGCGGCCAGGCTCGCGACGTTGACCGTCCTGCTCGGATCGCTCTCCTGGACCGGGCCGCTGCGCGCCCAGGACGTGAAGAAGGCCGAGGCGGCACCGGCCGGCGGGCCGACGATCGAGTCGATCAACCAGGTCTACGAGCGCGAGCTGATGAAGCTCGAACGGCTGAGGCTCGAACACCTCGGGAAACTGGCCCTCTCGCAGCCGAAGGAGCAGGCCAACGTCACCCTCGACGCCTTTTTCCGCCTGGCGATCGCCAAGGGGCTCTACGTCGAGGCCGACCCGGTCGCTACCCGCGTGATCCAGGGAAAGACCGCCTCGCCGGCCGTCTCGTGGCTGGCCCACCTGGTCCACATCGTCGCCGAGGCCGACCGGGGGGCCTACGACAAGTCGCTCGAAGCCCTCGCCTCGGCCATCCAGCTCAAGGGACAGAACCCCAAGGACGCTGAAGGCGCCGAGGCCGGCCTGCCGGTCGGCACCCGGGCCTCGATCATCGACGCCTACTACCAACGGCTGGTCCACGGCGACCAGATCGAGGTCGCCCGCAAGGCGATGAAGCTGGTCGTGGACCACGCGACGGTTCCCGCGATCCGCGACCTCGCCGCCGCCCGGCTCAAGCGGCTCGAACAGATCGGCCAGGCCGCCCCGGCGATCTCGGGGGTTGACCTCGACGGCAAGCCGTTCTCGCTGGCGGACGCCAGGGGAGACGTCGTGCTGGTCGTCTTCTGGGCGACCTGGTGCCTGCCCAATAACCAGGAAGTCCCCTGGCTCGACTACATCGACCGGACCTACAAGAGCCAGGGTTTCCGGATCGTCGGGATCAACCTCGACGCCTCGACTGGCTCGGGCCTCGACCCCAAGGCCCTGATGCCGAACATTCACCGGTTCCTCCTCGAACACAACGTCGTCTGGCCGACCCTGATGAACGGCCAGGGGGAGAAGGACCACGCGAAGGCCTTCGGCGTGACCGAGATCCCGGCCAACGTCCTCATCGGCCGCGACGGCAAGGTCATCCACATCGACCTGTCCGCCCGGAAGCTGGAGCAGGCCGTCGCCCAGGCCGTCGGCCAGAAACATTGATTCCTTGCGATTCAATCTATCCGCGATCAGGCCCAGCACCCCGATCGGAGCGCATCTTCGATGATCTCGACGACCAGGCAGAGAGGCATGAGGGCCTCGATCCGGCTCCTGGCGACGGTCGCCGCCGCGATCGCGCCCTGGGTCGGACCCGGCCAGGCCGAGGCCCAGTATGGCGGCTACGGAGGCTTCGGAGGTTATGGATTCAATCTTTACAACCAGAATGCGTACACGGACGTCAACTTCCTGAACCAGAGGTCGCTGATCAACGCCCAGGCCGCGGCGGCCAATCGCCCGAAAGCCCTGACGGCGCCGACGTTCCAGACCCGCGACGACGGCTTCTACGACAAGTACGACCTGGCGACCCGCGAGGCGATGATCGACCGGGTCGCGCGCGACCCCGGCCGGGAGATGGGGACGGCCGACCCCTCCGGCGTGCTCCCGAGAACTTCGACCCCCCGACCGGTTCGGAATTCCTCGCAGCCGCCCCAACTGAACCAGAACCCTCCGCCGCCGCCGGTCCCCGCGTCGGTCAACCTGGCGAACTTCTTCAACAAGGACAACCAGCTCGTCTGGCCGAGCGTCTCGCCGATCACCGGCGATTTCGGCAAGAAGCAGACGGTGGCCGACCAGGCGGCCCTGGCCGTCCGCAACGAGTACGACATGAAGGGCCTGGCCCAGCTCTCGACCGTCACCGACGCCCGCCGGAAGCTCGTCGAGTACGGCCAGCCCGCGCTCCAGTACGTCCGCGAGCAGTCGACCCCCGCCCTGGCCGACTCATTCCACGTCTTCCTGCTTTCCCTCTACGGCAACCTTGGAAACGCCGCCACGATCCCCAAGAAGCCATGATCCGGCGTGCCCTTGCCCGGAGCATTGCCGGCATTTAAAGTCGGAGACTGGTTCCATTCCTCTTGATAACGCGACCCGGCCGGGCCGTCCGAGGCCCGGCCGGGCGATCACGTTGGATTCTCCCCTGAACCCGAGGCGGAAGAGCATGAACGCAACGACCTGGGTCTTGTTCGGGACGCTGCTGGCGGCTGTTCCCGCCGCCTCGGCCGAGCCTCCGCAGATCCCGGCCGCGACGGTCCCGCCCGGCCGCGACGAGGACGAGAAGGCGATCCGCGCGTCGGTCGATGCCTTCAACGACTCGTTCGCCAAAGGGGACGCGAAGGCGATCGCGACGATGTTCACCGAGCAGGGCGAGGCCATCGACACCGAGGGCGAGCCGATCCGGGGACGCGAGGCCCTGGAAGCCCACTACACCGAGCGGTTCGCGGCCAATCCCGGCGAGAAGCTCGAAACGGCGATCGACCTGATCCACTTCCTCGCCCCCGAGGTCGTCCGCCTGGACGGCCGGTCCACGCTCGTCCCGGCCTCCGGGGCATCCGGCCAGCCCTCAACGTCCCGCTTCTCGGCCACGCTCATCAAGAATCAGGGGCGCTGGAGGATCGCCAGCGTCCGGGAGATTGAGGACGCATCGGTCACCCATCACGAACGGCTCAAGGAGCTGGATTGGCTCGTCGGCGAATGGATCGAGGAGACCGGCGACGCCGTGATCTCCACGACGATTGCCTGGTCCGAGGACGGCAACTTCCTGCTCCGGTCCTTCGAGATCAAGGTCGCCGGCAAGGCCGACCTGAAAGGAACGCAGCGGATCGGCTGGGACCCCCTGACCAAACAGATCAAGTCGTGGGTCTTCGACTCCCGAGGCGGCTACGGCGACGGCTTCTGGTCCCGGAGCGGCGAGGAGTGGATCATCAAGTCGGTCGGCGTTCGCCCCGATGGCCTGACGACCTCGGCGACCCAGATCCTCACCCGGGTCAACAAGGACCGGCTCCTCTGGAGGCTCAAAGGACCGGACCCTCGGTGGTGAGACCCGCGACGATATTCATGAACTCATGATGGTCCGCAAGCCTCCCGAGCCGAAATAAAGCACCCGAGCCACGGCCCGCAACCTCCGCCCCCTATCCGAACCGGCATCGAGGCCTTTCATGTTGACCCACGCACCGAGACTCGCCCTCGCCTCGATCCTGGCCCTGCTGGCCGCCTCCAACATCGCGCTCGCCCAGCGCGGCCGAGGAGGCATGGTCGGCAATCGAGGGGGCGGCAATATCGGACACCCCGGCGGCCACGAGAACTTCAACCGACCCACCAACGTCAATCAGAACTTCAACCGACCCACCAACATCAACCAGAACGTCAACCGGCCCAACAACATCAACCAGAACGTCAACCGGCCCACCAACATCAACCAGAACATCAACCGACCGACCAACATCAATCAGAACATCAACCGACCCACCAACATCAATCAGAACATCAACCGACCCACCAACGTCAATCAGAACATCAACCGACCCACCAACATCAATCAGACCAACATCAACCGGCCGGCCAACATCAACCAGACCAACATCAACAACCGCCAGAATGTCGTTAACAATAACATCCATATCAATAACGTCAGCAACACCAACATCAACAACGTCAACCGGGGCGCCTACGCGGGCTATGGCCACGGTTACGGCCCCTATGGCGGCGTGAATCGCGGCTGGGGCGGTTACGGGGCCTATGGCGGCGGCTATCATGGCGGATCGTACTACAACTATCACTCAGGCTGGGTCAATGGGTCGTGGGCCGGCAATAATTACCGGCCCGGCTGGGGAGGATACGGCGGCTATTACCCCGGATACGGCGGCGGCGGCTATTATGGCGGCAACATCGGCAACAGCGCCCTGGGGATCGGCGCGGGGATCGGGATCGCGGCCTGGGGCGTGGGATCGCTTCTGAACAGCTATGGATATAGCCGGTATTCGAATCCTTACTATGCCTCGGTCTATTCGCAACCGGCGGTCGTCGTGGCCCAGCCGAGCGGTTACGACTATTCGACGCCGCTCAACCTCGCCTCCGCGCCGCCTCAGGACACCGTGCTCCAGTCGGCCGAGGCGAGCTTCGGATTGGCCCGCGAGGCGTTCCAGGCGGGCGACTATACCCGGGCCCTCGCGCTGGCCGACCAGGCCCTGACGCAGACGCCCAACGACCCGATGCTCCACGAGTTCCGCGCCACGACGCTCTTCGCCCTCGGCCGGTACGATGAGGCCGCCGTCCCCTTCTACACCGTGCTTTCGGCCGGGCCGGGGTGGGACTGGACCACGCTGATCGGCCTTTATCCCGGAGTCGAGACGTATACCTCGCAGCTCCGGGCTCTTGAGGCGTATTGCAACGCCAACGCCCGAGCGGCGTCGGCCCGGTTCGTCCTCGCGGCGCTCTACCTGACCCAGGGGAGCACCGCCTCGGCGGCGACCCGGCTCCGCGAGGTCGTCGCGCTTCAGCCCCAGGACAAGCTCTCGCCCCAGCTCCTGGCCGCCATCACAAGCGCCGGCGCGGGAGCGAGCCAGCCAACGCAGGTCGTTAACCCGCCCGCGAACGAGGCGCCTCCCGCCAATCCGTCGCCGGTTCAGACCGTCTCGACCGCCCCCGAAGGCCCGAGCTTGCCCACCGGGCCGGTCCCGGCGAACCTGCTCGGAACCTGGACCTCCTCCCCGGCCCCGGACGTGACGATCTCGCTGAGCCTGACCGATCCAAAGTCGTTCGCCTGGAAGCTCGTCGAGAAAGGCCAGGCACGCGAGTTCAAGGGCGAGGCCACCTTCGACCAGGACACACTCGCCCTGATCGCTCCCGAGATGCCACCCATGGTCGCCAAGGTCACCTGGAAGGACCCCGCCCACTTCAACTTCAAGGCCGTCGCGACCCCGTCCGACGACCCCGGGCTCAACTTCGGCAAGTAAATCCACCCCCCATTTCCTTCCGCCCACCCGCGCGTTAACGTCTCATTTCTCCTCGAAAGGACAACCTTCGATGGACGAGATCCTCAAGACACTGGCCGAGCACACCGGAATCAGCGTCGAGACCGCACGGAACGGACTTGGGGCGATCATCGCCTTCCTCAAGGAGCACCTCCCCGAAGGGCTCTCCGACCAGTTGATGAAGGCCCTCCCCGACGCCAACAGCGTGGCCTCGGCGTTCGAGCAGAGCAAGACCGCCGAAGGAGGCGGCCTGATCGGGGCCCTCACCGGGCTGGCAACCAAGGTCTTCGGCGAAGGGGCCGGCGAGGTCTCGAAGCTCCTCGGAATGCTTCAAAACTCCGGGCTGGACCTCGCCCAGATCGAAGCCTTCCTGCCCAAGGTCTTCGAGCTGATCAAGGAGCACCTCCCGCCCGAGCTTTACGAGAAGATCTTGGCCCTCATCCCCGGATTCCACCCGACCGCCGAGAAAGTCTGATCGAGGTCTAACCCCGTACGGCCGTTCTCGACATTCTCTCCCTCCCATCCCCGAAAGGCACACGACGATGACAGACGTGATCGCGGTCGAAGGGATTGGTGAAGTCTACGGCAAGAAGCTCAAGGACGCGGGCATCCCGTCGACCGAGGCCCTGCTGGAAAAAGGGGCCAGTCGCTCGGGCCGGCAGAAGATCGAGGAGGCCACCGGGATCAGCGGCGCCCTGCTTCTCCGCTGGATCAACCACGTGGACCTGTTCCGGATCAATGGCGTCCAGAAGCAGTACGCCGAGCTTCTCGAAGCGGCCGGGGTCGACTCGGTCCCCGAGCTGTCCCACCGGGTCGCGGCCCATCTTCACGCCAAGATGGCCGCCGTCAACGCCGAGAAGCACCTCACCGGCAAGGTCCCCGGCGAGGACCAAATCGCCGGCTGGATTGAGCAGGCGAAGTCGCTCCCGAAGATCGTCACTCACTGACCGGACGATCGATCGAGCACCACCAAGGCGCGGAGTCTCGGCGACGCCTGCCGAGACCCCGCGTCTTTCCATTTCCCCCGCGGCGGATCATGACCCGGCGCGATGTGCAGGCTTGTCGGTCCAGAATCCAGCCCTCAAAACGAGCCCACGAACATGAAGTCGACACACCTGGTCTTGCTCGGGATGCTGCTGGCCGGCTCGCTTGCCGAGGCGGGCGATTCGCCCCGGGTTCAGGTCGCCCAGGCGGACCCGGCCTCGAAGCCGGCCGGGCGGACCGAGGACGAGAAGGCCATCCGGGCATTGCTCGACGCCTTCGTCCGGGCCTTCGACAAGGGAGATGCCCGGGCGATCGCCGCGATGTTCACCGAACAGGGCGAGGCCATCGATGTCGGAGGCGAGGCGGTCCGGGGCCGCAAGGCCCTGGAGACGCACTATGCCCAGCGGTTCGCGAGCAGCCCGGGCGACAAGCTGGAGACCTCCGTCGAGCTGATCCACTTCCTGGCCCCCAGCCTTGCCCGTCAGGACGGCCAATCGAAGCTCATCCCGACCGGAGGCGGATCGGCCACCGAGGCCCGATACACCGCGACCCTCTTGAAGGACGACGGCCGGTGGCTGATCGCCAGCATTCGGGAACTCGAACAACCCTCGCCGACCGCTCACGAGCGCCTCAAGGAGCTGGAATGGCTCGTCGGCGACTGGGTCGAGGAGACCGCCGGCATCCAGATCGCGACCTCGGTGGCCTGGTCCGAGGACAAAAACTTCCTGCTCCGCTCGTTCGAGGTCCGCGTCGAGGGCAAGGCCGACTTCAAGGGCAGCCAGCGGATCGGCTGGGATCCACTGACCCGACAGATCAAGTCGTGGGTCTTCGACTCGCGAGGCGGGCACAGCGAGGGTTCCTGGACCCGGAGTGGCGAGCGCTGGGTGATCAAGTCATCCGGCGTCCATCCCGACGGCCTGACGACCTCGGCGACCCAGACCCTCACCCGGATCAGGAAGGATCGGCTCCTCTGGACCTCGAAGGACGAGACCCTCGGCGAAGAGACCGAGGACGAAGTCCAGGAATTCCTGATGGTCCGGAAGCCGCCCCAGCCGAAGTGAACCGACGCACGAACCCTCTCACCCGAACCCCGAACCGGACCGCCATCGAGGCACCCATGACGATCAACAAACCAAGACTGGCCCTCGCCTCGATCTTGACCCTGTTCGCGCTCGCTGACATCGCCTCGGCCCGGGGAGGCGGAGGAGGTGGTCACGGCGGAGGAGGTGGTCGGGGCGGCGTTGTGGGCAACCGCGCGCACTTCAGCGCGCCAGCCCCTCACGAGAACTTCCGACCGCCCGCCCAGAACTTCCGACCGCCCGCCCAGAACTTCCGACCGCCCGTGCAGAACGTCAACCGGGGCCCCGTCCGGGAGAACTTCAACCGGCCGAACAACTTCGCCCCGGCCAATTTCAATCGCGGTCCCGGTGGTTATCCCGGCAACCGGGCCTGGGGCGGAAACATGGCCTACGGCCGCGGCTATCACGCCAACACCTACTATGGGGCCCACCGGAACTGGGTGAATGGCGCGTGGGGCGGACCATTCCGACCGGGATGGGGTGGGTACGGCTACGGCCTCGGCGGCTACGGAGGTTACGGTGGCTTCGGAGGTCTCGGCGGCTACGGCTATGGCAACGGCCTGGGCACCGCCCTGGGCATCGGCGCGGGGGTCGGGATCGCGGCGTGGGGCCTGGGATCGCTCCTGAACAACTACGGATACAGCCGGTACTCGAACCCCTACTATTCGTCCTCGGGCGCCTACACGCAGCAGCCCGTCGGCTACGGAGGTCAGCCGGGCGGATATAACTATGCGATGCCGCTCGACCTCGCGGCGGCGCCCCCGTCGGACGAGGTGCTCCAGACGGCCGAGACCAGCCTTGAGACCGCCCGCCAGGCGTTCCACGCCGGAGACTACGCCCAGGCCCTCGCCCTGGCCGACCAGGCCCTGGCGCAGACGCCCAACGACCCGATGCTCCACGAGTTCCGCGCCGTCTGTCTGTTCGCCCTGAGGCGTTACGATGAGGCCTCCGTGCCGTTCTACACGGTGCTTTCGGCCGGTCCGGGGTGGGACTGGACCACGCTGATCGGCCTCTATCCCAACGTCGAGACCTACACTGCCCAGCTCCGCGACCTCGAAGCGTATTGCAAGGCCAACCCGAACGCCGCGTCGGCCCGGTTCGTCCTCGCCGCGCTCTACTTGACCCAGGGGAGCAACGACGCCGCCGCGGCCAGCCTCCGCCAGGTCGTGGCGCTCCAGCCCCAGGACAAGCTCTCGCCCCAGCTCCTGGCGGCCCTCACCTCCGGCGCTCAGGGCCAGGCGCAGCCTCCCCAGACGCCGGGCACTCCGGCCCTCTCCGACCAGCCGCCGCCCGGGCCGGTCCCGGCCGAGGCCCAGGCGGCTTCGCCCTCGAACGCTCCTCAACCTCCGCCGCTGCCCACCGGGCCGGTCCCGCCCGGGATGCTCGGAGCCTGGAACGCCACCCCGGCCAAGGACGTCACGATCACCCTGTCCTTCGACAACGACCGGTCCTTCACCTGGAAGGTCGTCGAGAAGGGCCAAACGCGCGAGTTCAAGGGCGAGGCGACGTTCGGCAACGACACCCTCGCGCTCGTCGCCTCCGCGATGCCCCCGATGGTCGGACAGGTGACCGTGAAAGACCCGGCCCACTTCCATTTCAAGGCCGTCGCCACCCCGGCCGACGACCCGGGCCTCGACTTCGGCCGGTGACCCCATCCGCCCCGGAACGCGCGCCGAGGGACGTCCCGATCATGGCCAACCTGAAGAGACGGGCCGGGATGCTGTCGATCCTCGTCGCCTCGCTCGCGATCGGCCGGGGCGAGGCGACGGGGCGACTGGACGAGGCCGGATTGCCTCCTCCGGCTGACCCCCTGGTCACGCTCAACGACCGTTTCCACGACGCCTACCGCCGCGCCAGGCTCGAAAAGCTGGCGCAGGCCGGCCCGGTCGTCCTGGTCGGGTTCAACAGCCTGGCCTTGATCCGTGACGGAAGACGAACCGAGGTCCCCTTTCCTCCGGCGATCTATCAGAAGCTCAAGGAAGTCGCGCACGTCCCGCTGATGACCTTCGTCCTGCTCTCCGGGACCGAGGGCCGGCCGCTCGACCCGGTCCAGAAGGCCGAGGTCGGCTACATCCAGGAACTCATCGCCGCCGCCCTCGGAGGGATCGACCGCGCGGGCTTCCCGGCCGGGTCGCTCGACCGCCAGAAGGAGATCCTCCGGCGGACGCAAGCCTACCTCGCCGGGGTCCTCCGCGACGGCAAGGCCCCGGCCGACGCTCTCGAGGCCTTCGCGAAGCAGACCGCCCCGCTGATGCTCGCCAACGCCGACGATGCCGCGGCGGCCCATCTCCACACCCTCAACGCCCAGATGGAAACCTGGCGACGCGAGATGACGCCCGACGAGTGGCGCTCGATGCACGTCGTGGTGATGTCGGTCCACATGGCCCGCGACCGCGAGATCGCCATGCAGTATTTCGGCAAGCTCCTGAACGAGCCGGCCGAAGGCCACCGCCTGATCTTCGCCGAGGGTCTTTTCGAAGAGGCAAAGGCGCTGGACCTCCTCGGAACCCACCTCCTCGACGGCGCCGCCAGCACCGCCTTCTTCGGCGACGAGATGCGCCTCCACCGCGACCTGCTCTCCGACGGCGCGACGAAGGCGCTGCGATCGATGACGATCCGGCCTTGAAAGCCAGGGTAGCCTTCGATCGCGGTGCCCGGGCGAGTCGCGAGTCGAACGCACCCCACCTCGACGACGGATCTCCCCAGAGATCAAAGGGCTAATAATTAGCCGTAAGAACGGAATGTCCCCCTGAATCACTCGTGGTTGCAACTGGGCCGGGCTCGGTTTCCCGGTTAAGGTCGATGTCGCCACGATTTCGAAACGAATGTCCGTTCGAGTGAAATTCCCCCCTTCACGGCACGATGCCGTGTGGAGTGCCCGAATGTCGCATGCAACCTCGACGCCCGACCATGCTCATGATCAGCCGAAACGCGGGGTCTTGGCGTGGTGGCATCGGACTCCGCTCTACCTCCGGATCATCGGTGCCCTGTTTGTCGGCGCGTTGACGGGTGCCTTGCTGGGAGAGCGGGCCGAGTTCCTCGCCGTGCCGAGTCGCCTGATCCTGCGTCTCCTGGGCGCGCTCGCGCCGCCGTTGATCCTCTTCGCGGTGATCCGCGTCCTGATGACCTCACAGATCCGGGGGCGCGTCGCCGCGAGGATGGTCGGTCTGCTCATCCTGAACACGGTCGTGGCCATCGTCATCGGGCTCGTCGTCGCCAACGTGGTCAAGCCGGGAAAGGGCGCCGAGCTGAAGCCGCCGGCCAATAACGTGGTCGTCTTTCACGACGACGACCCGATGGCGGCCAAGATTGTCGGCATCCTCAAGGACCTTGGCGTCGAGTCGAAGGTGCAAGGGCCCAGGGACCCGCTCTCGCAATTCCTCGAAAACATCCCGAGGAGCTTGCTGGGACCGCTGGGCGACAACGGCAACGTTCTGGGTGTCATTTTCATCGCTGTCGCCTTCGGGATCGTCCTGCGGACTCGTCGGCACACTCCCATCCGGACGGTCGAGGACGCGGTCAACCTGGCGTTCGACTCGCTCCTGGTCATCCTGCACTGGGTGATCGACCTCGTGCCGATCGGCGTGTTCGCGATCGTCGCCAGCATCGTGGGGTCGCAGGGGTTCCAGCCGTTCGTGTCGCTGGGCTGGCTGGTCGCCTGCGTCCTGATCGCGCTCTTCTTGCAAGCCTGCTACTACCTGATCCGGATCCGGTTCGGCTCGTGGGTCCGGCCGATCCCCTTGCTCCGAGGGACGCGCGAAGCCCTGGTGATGGCCTTCTCGACCGCCAGCTCCACGGCGACGATGCCGATCACCTACGAATGCCTCCGGGAGGACGTCGGGCTCCGCGAGGAGTCGGCGAGCATGGGGGCGCTGGTCGGCGCGAACTTCAACAACGACGGCACCGCGCTCTATGAGGCGATGGCCGCGCTGTTCGTCTCACAACTCGTGGCGGTGAATATCCACCTGAGCCTGACCCAGCAATTGATCCTGGTGCTGACGTCCGTCATCGCGTCGGTCGGCGCCGCGGGCATCCCCGAGGCCGGTCTTGTGACGATGACCCTGGTCTTCACCGCCGTCGGCCTGCCCGTCTGGCCGATCCCCCTCCTGCTCACGGTCGACTGGTTCCTCGACCGTTGCCGGACGATGATCAACGTCCTGGGAGACATCAACGTGAGCTGCCTCCTCGACGGCAAGCAACGCGAAGTGCCGCCCATCCGCGAGGAGCCCGAGCCGCTGGTGGAGATGGTCGGAACTGCTTGAAAAACCGTTGCGATTCAACATATCATCAATTTTAATTTTATAGCAACCGACCGCCAGATCGCGATGAGGCACAACGGTAGGCCCCTGGGCGAGCCGACAGGGGGCCACCGGCTGATCTTCGTCGAGACGTATGTTTGACAAGCGAGAAAATCGCGACCTTCTTGCAAAGGCAGAAGAACGGGCTCAATATGACTTGTGTCATTTCCACTGACATCGTGCACGCCTAATCGGTTCTGAAGGCCGTTCTCCTAGATAAAATCGTCGAGCCTGATTGTCTCGCCTTGCTTTCAAAGGCTCAGACGGTTGCTTCTCAAGTCGGTGCCGCTCATTGAATATGAACAGACACACAACATCAATTGTGACTCAACACAGACACAAACACAAACATTAAAGAGCTAAACATGACGGCTTACTTGTTTTTCGTAATCAAATCATCGATCATTTCCCTCATATTTTTATTTATTTTTTATATGATATTAAAGTCAGCTCCGCTATATTCAAGGTTTCTGAATCGACAACCAGTCTTCACCTTGATCATGGCATTGCTGATGGCGCTGGTATTCGGCGCGGTGGGCAAGGACATGGGGCTAGACACCTTGTTCTGGCACGAACGCATGTCATTACAAATGATCGCCGGAGTGAGCTTGGGCCTTCTGATCGTCTTGATCGTCTTCTGTACGTTCGTGAATGAGGACGACAAGCTCTATCTTGACACGCTTGCGCATTGGCAGTTACTTCATCATCGATTGCGGTTATGGTCGTACCCGCACGCATCTGATATCGACCGTTCGGCATCTTCCGACGCACCGGAGGTCATCCAACTGCTCTGGTCGCTGAATGCGATGGCTCTTCCGCTTCTCCTCGCATTATTCGCTTGTCCCGTTCTGGAGTCGTTCTCCTCAAAGACCACCGATCCCGTGAATTACTGGTGGTTACCACTCGGGACCCTGAGCGTCTTGTTGCTGAGCAATTTCGGGCTTTTCCTTTTGCACAAAGCGCGCCCTGGCCTTGCTCTGAAATCGCTGCTTCCACGCCTCCTGGTTCCTGGAGTGGTCCTTCTTGCCTTCTTGACGCTCCGGCTCGAGGTGTTCCAGAATGCCGTCACGGCCGCCGGGTGCCTCTGCCTCTTCCTGGGGCTCGTCGTCACCCTGAGCTTTGTGACGGCCCGCAGGGGCGTCTTCCGGGTCGCTCTCCTGTTGCTGGGGATGGCGATCCTGAGCGTCACCAACGGGCGCGACCCCTACAAGCTGAAGTATCCGGGACTGGAGAACTACTACGCCAGGAGCCGACTGGTCAAGTCGGCGGTTTCGGCGCGGCCGATCGGTGGAGAAGTCGGCCAGGACTCGTCCATGTCCGCTGTCGCGGCGTCGATCGCCAATCCAGCCTCCTCACCGGCTGGACCTCGACTCTCGGATCGGCAAGTGGACGCGCTCAAGTTCGCCAGCCAGAGATTCCGCGAGCTCAAGGACGCCGCCGCCGTCGGAACGGAGGATCTTGCCGCCCACTCGACCTTCGGGCGAGCGGCATTTCAGCGCGGAACGCTCCTGCTTCAACTTCGGAATGAACTCCCGGATCTGAAGCCTGATGACCGAGAGACCATCGGCAACCACGCCAAGGGTGATTTTCAAGAGGCCGCGATCGCTTTCGAACGGTCGATGAAACTCCGGCCCAATGTCGGGCGAGCTTACACCGATTGTGCGACAGCCCTCCTGCGGCTCAGCCAGTTCTCTCTGAAGTCGAAGTCGTCCGAGACCGATTGCGCTCGTCCTCCGCGGCCCGTTCCCGCGACGGAGACGTTCCGGTCGCGACTCGAGGGGCTCCTGGGCACGAGGTCGAAGTTGGAAGGCGCCATTTTGGAAAGCCTGACGACCGCGGAGTGTCATTACAAGAAGGCGATCCGTCTTCTGGAGGAGGCGATCAAGCTCGATGAGGATGACGCCACCGCCTATCGGAGCCTGGGAGTGGCCAGGGCGTTGAACGCGAAATCGGCCGCGGATTGGGATCAGGCGCTCAAGCAAATCGAGTTCGCCAGCAAGAAGTCGCCCGAGGACACCTCCTTGCTGGAAACACTCGGTTCGCTCCGAGCGTTGCGTGCCATCCACCGGCACGACTGGAAGCTTGGCGACCCCGATCCAGACTATGGGCAAGCCATCGGCGAGCTGGGCCGCGTCCTGGCCCAGGACCCGAAGAATGTGTCCGCTCGTGCTTATCGCGGCTTCGCCGCCATGTGGCAAGGGGATTACAACCGGGCCATCGAAGACTTGCAAACGGCCTATGAAAAGCATCCGGGAAATCTCTCCTACCTCAAGGGACTTGCTCAGGCTCACCAGTGGCTTGCCTATCATCGACAAGACAAGGACCAGAAACCCTCCGATGCGATTGGTCTCTACAAGAAGGCCGTGCGTTTTTATCTCGACGCCGTCGCAATCAAGCGGGATGATCCCTTCGTTAACTTGAATCTCGATGATTGCTATTCGCACATTTCAATGTGTTTTTATATATTAGCCAAGGAGTCTTTGGTCAAGGAGAACCTCACCCAGGTCGAGATCGACGAGATCAAGGACGAGATCAAGAATGGACTCTCAAACCTGGACCTCACGGAGCTTCGAACTCCTCTCCTCTCCAACACGGCCCTCCAGAAGGCGTCTCTCCTCACCCTTGAGTATCACTTACGCCTCAAGCAGCAAAAGCTGAAGGAGGCGGATGAGGCGTCAGGTCTCGCGGTGGAAGCGTTCACCGAGGTCCTCAAGCGGATCGATCCCAAGGATCGAACCAGGCAAAGGGACGAATGGAGTCGGGGGTTTAGCGGCTCTGGTGACGAAAGCCTCGCCAAGGCTCTCGGTGCCATCGATGTCGCGTCCCTACCCGAGCTCAAGCGCGAATCGAGGCCCTCGATCGAGTCAGAGCGGCCCACGGCATCCTCCTTCGTCCATGAGATCCCGATCCCTGTCCAGAAACCAGGGCAGTTCAACGACCGGCAGGTTCTCTGGCGGTGGCGGGAGATCCGGGGCGACAAGAAGCCGAAACTCGTGGTCGTCGCGACGAGCGGCGGGGGAATCGTCGCGGCCTACTGGACGGCACTCTGCCTGACGAAGATCGAGGAGAAGTTCCCCAAGTTCCCGTATCATGTGCGTCTGATCACGGGTGCGTCGGGAGGAATGCTCGGCGCCTCGCTCTATACGGCCACACTCGGTGGGAATAATCTCGACCGGACACCGGAACAACTCGGAGCGATCCGGGACGAACTCGCACAGGATTTCCTGACGCCCGTCGTGCGTCAACTGGTGCTTAGGGACCTGCCCTCGATCTTCAACCCGAACCGCCAGGAAAACGACCGGGGAATCGTCCTGGAGAGTCAGTGGAAATCGCTGGACAAGGAATTTCAGAAACTGGCCCCGGGCGAAGAGCAGGGATGGCGGCCCTCGTTGATCCTCTCCCCGACGATCGTGGAGGGCGGGACCCGGCTGCTGATCAGCAACCTGGACCTCCACGAATTCATCAGAGGGGTGGAGTTCTTTCACGTCTTTCCCGAGTCCAACCTCAAGCTTGCCACCGCGGTTCGAATGAACGCCGCCTTTCCTTACGTCGCGCCGGCCGTCAATCTTCCAACCGACCCGCCGCGCCGGGTGATCGACGCCGGCTTTCTCGATAATTACGGGATCGACATCGCGACCGAGTGGCTGGAACGGAACCGACAGTGGCTCCTCGACAACACATCCGGCGTGATCCTGCTCCAGATCCGGGCCTACCCGCTCGGGGAGGAGTACGAGGGTGACGATCCCGACGAAAACATGGTGGAACAGGCCCCGAACGGCGAGGGTAATCTCTTGCAAGAGATGCTCAGGGGCGTATCGAGCGGCATGCAATGGCTGACAACACCAGTCGAAGGGGTCATGTCGGCCAATCGTGGCACGATGATCGCGCTCAACCAGGCGAAGGTCCGCCAGGTCCAGGCTCACTTCAACCAGGGGGATCTACCCCTCTTCCGGACGATCGTCCTTCAGTGCTCCGAATCGGCACCGCTGAGCTGGTATTTGACCCCCTCCGACAAGTCTCGGTTGGACAAACTTTTCGAGCCTCCAAGGCCGACGTATCCGGGGAAGAAGGCGAGAAGGCTCACCGATCGCATCACCCAGATCGTGAATTTGCTGAACGAGGAGACCGCTCCTTGAGGGGAGGGTGGCTCGAAGGGCCATCCAGGAACATCCGACAAAGTGATTTTGCGCAGATCACCCCATCGACCCACTCCACCCAATTGACATGGTCAGGCCCACTCGATACCTTGCCGATTGGACAGGCTCGATGCGGAAGACCTCCCGAGACCGAACGATCGGCTTAATGAGGAATGTGCCATGCATCGGATCAATCGTTTCCGGACGAAACTGAGGATGGCCTCCACGCACACGGTGTTCTTCACGATCTCGTGCTGGGCGTTCGCATCCGTACAGGGCCAATCGCCAGCTCAAGGAACAGGGACTGGCGCAACTCAAGGTCCGGTGGCCGCTCCCTCGCGACGGCCCTATGATCCGATGCCGCCATCCCAGCCGCCGCCGCCGGGAGCATTCCTACCGGCTCCCCAGGCCCCGGCCAAGGTCCTGCCCGTGGCAGTTCATCCGACGAGAGTGTCACCGCCGCAGTCTCAGCGCGTCGTCCAGGCGGCGGGAGCGGCCACCGTGGCCGCGCAAAGGGGGAAGCCCTTGCCGTCGCGGAACACCCCGACACAGGCCCGCTGAACGAAGGGTCTCGACCGATGATTCGCGACTCAACCGAGATCGGCCGCCGCGCTCTCCGAGGGGCGTGACGGCCTCTGGAAAAAGTGCGTTCGAAGGCGGACCTCGAGACTGAATAGGTTGGGAGACAGGACGACGGGAGGGCAACTCGAACGACCCTCGGCCGATCATACCGGAGCTGGCAACCCTCGACCGCTGCCGGACGATGATCAACGTCCTGGGCCACATCAACGTGAGCTGCCTCCTCGACGGCAAGCAACGCGAAGTGCCGACGAACCTTGAAGAGGAAGAGCCTCTGATCGAGATGGCCGGGAGCGTCTGAGGAAAATCAGGGAACTCGATGGTCCGTCTGGCTCGGAATATCGTCTCTCATGTTATGGGACGATCGCGAATGACGGACGACGTGGCGGAAATCCTCGAACCGTACCGCAAGTACCTCAAGGTGCTGGCGGGTCTGCACCTCGATCGGCGGCTCCGGGGCAAGCTCGACCCGTCCGACGTTGTTCAGCAGACGATGGCCAGGGCCTATCCCGCTCTGGCTGAGATCCGCCAGCGAGAGCCCGCCGTCCTGGCTGCGTGGCTCCGCAAGATCCTGGCCAGGACCCTCGCGGACGCCGTCAAGCACTACGAGCGCGACCGCCGGGACATTGGCCTCGAACGTTCGCTTGAAGCCGAGCTCGACCGCTCGGCCTCCGGCCTCACCGCCTGGCTCGCCGCCGACCAGACCTCGCCCAGCGGCCGGGCCGAACGCAATGAGGAGCTGATGAGGCTGGTTGATGCCCTCGCCGAGTTGCCCGAGACGATCCGCGAGGTCGTCATCCTGAAACACTGCCAGGGCTTGACCCTCCAGCAGATCGCCGACCGGATCGGCAAGACCGTCCCCGCCGTGGCCTCCTTGCTTCGCCGAGGGCTGGCCGGACTCCGGACCCGACTCAACGCCGAGGAGTGACCGAACCGTGACCACCGCTCACGACCCCACGCCCTCGATCGACCCCCTCGACGCCCTCATCGCCTCCTACGTCCAGGCGATCGAGGCCGGCCAGGTCCCCAACCGGCAGGAACTCCTCGACCAGAATCCCGACCATGCCGAAGCGTTAACAGCCTTCTTCGCCGACTTCGACCGGATGGACCGCGTCGCCTCGCCCTTCCGGATGTCCGCGGAATTCGACGAGACCAACGTCTTCGGGGCCGAAGGCTCGACAGCCCTCCCGACCCTCCGCTACTTCGGCGATTACGAACTTCTCGAAGAGGTCGCCCGAGGGGGGATGGGGATCGTCTACAAGGCCCGGCAGACCTCGCTCAACCGGCTCGTCGCCCTCAAGATGATCCTGGCCGGCACCTTCGCCACCCCCCGCGAGGTCGCCCGCTTCCAGGCCGAGGCCGAGGCCGCCGCGAACCTCGACCACCCCACATCGTCCCCGTTTACGAGGTCGGCGAGCACGAAGGCCAGCAATACTTCTCGATGAAGTTCGTTGAGGGAGGCCCCCTTTCCAGGTATCCCCGAGGCGAGCCCAGGGCCGAAGTCCTCGGCCTGATCACGATCGCCCGCGCCGTCCACCACGCCCATCAGCACGGGGTCTTGCACCGCGACCTGAAACCCTCGAACGTGCTGGTTGACCCCAAAGGCGAACGCCACGTCACCGACTTCGGCCTCGCCAAGCGCCTGACCGACCTCGACCGCTCCCTGACCGAAGCCGGCGCGATCCTCGGGACCCCCCGCTACATGAGCCCCGAGCAAGCCTCCGGTCGCAAGGACCTGACCGTCGCCGCCGACGTTTATGCCCTCGGAGTGATCCTTTACGAGCGCCTGACCGGCCGACCCCCCTTCGACGGCGAGACCCCCCTGGCCATCCTTTGCGAGGTCAAGGCGGCCAGCCCCCCGCGTCCCTCCACGATCCGACCGGATCTCGACCGGGACCTCGAGACTATCGTTCTCAAATGCCTCCACAAAGACGCCACCCGCCGGTATCCCTCCGCCGAGGACCTGGCCCAGGATCTCACCCGATGGCTCGAAGGCCGCCCCATCCACGCCCGCCCCGTCACCCAGGCCGAGCGCTTCGTCCGCTGGTGCCGCCGGAACCCGGCCGTGGCGGGGCTGGCCGCCTCGCTGACCCTGGCTCTCGTCCTGGGATCTCTGATCTCAGGCCTCTTCGCCTTCCAGGAGAGACAGGCCCGAATCCGAGCCGAGAAGGCCGAGGACACCATGGAAAGGGCCTTCGCCCGGAGCGTCCTACGTCCACTCGACCCCGATGGCAACAACGAGGGATGCTCTGGTTGCACTTGTGTGCCACTATCCGAGTCGGAGGTTGACGCCCTGTGGGACTTGGCGAGCCAGGACAGTGATTCCCTAAGGCTTCGTTTCTTCGACGAGGCCATTCGCAACCCGCTCATGCTCCGCCAACTCCGTGCCAATTCCGAGCCCGCTCTAATCGCTTCCATCGGTCTTAACATCGATCGTCGGGCCAGGGTCTCGAAGCTCCTAGCCGAATGGCTGGACCGCTCCGATATGCCGCTCGCGACCCGTGCCGAGATCGCATTACTATTCCTTGACATCGAAGATCGGCCTGGCCCCGCGAGTGAAGCCGCCTCGGGGATCATATTTCGGGCAATGGCGGGCCAGGTTCCCCAATGGGGAGGCCTGCCGTCCGAATGGAAGTGCCATCTGATAACGTTGTGGGATTATCAAGATCCGGGAGTGGCTACAAGCCTCCTGGTCACCGCAATCGAGCGGATGAACTCAGCCGATGACCGCGGAGTGTTGGCTTGGGCTCTGGCCAGATTGTCTGCGCGACTCAAGCCGATCGAGGCGTCACGCGCCTGCGGGCACGCCGCACGCGTCCTCACTGAGGCGATCAAACACAAACCCAAGGATCTCTTTGACTACGACCATTTGGCTTCGGCTCTGGCCGTGGTCTCGCCGTGGCTGGACGCCGCCGAGGCCAATCCGATTGCACGAGACTTGGCCGATGCGATCGATCAACATACCGAGGCGTCTGCCCGCAATTCATCGGCAACGGCGTCTGCCCGCAATTCATTGGCAACGGCGCTTGCCGCAGTGTCGGCGCGGCTCGAACCGACCGAGGCATCACTTATCTGCCGACAAGTTGCCCAAGTCCTGGCCAACGCTTTCGAGAGCCAAACCGATGGCTACGCCCGCAGCCTGCTCGCTTCGGCTCTGGCATCATTATCGGCGCGGCTCAAACCGGCCGAGATGGACGCGATCTGTAGGCCGGTCACTGTGTCAATCGCCAAAACCATAACAGCAATGCACCCAGACGACCTCAACCGGCACGGCTTGGCCAAAGCTCTGGCGACGTTGTTGGGACGACTCGGCCCGGCCGAGACACTTAACATCGTCAAAGTAATGGGTTGAAATGCCGCACAACCCGTCCCTGGGTTTCTGGCCGAAGCCCTGGTATCGTTATCGGACCAGTTCGAACCGGCCGAGGTGGCAACCATCTCCAAGTCCGTCGTCGAAGCCATAGGTCGGGAGCAAAATCCCGACGATCAAACCAAGCTGCTCATGCTCCATGAGTCGTTGTCGTGCCGTCTCGATCGGGTCGAGGCGGCGACCATCGCCCGGTCTATCGTCGCAACCATCGAAAGGGATCCGCGTCAAATCGCATCGGTTAAAGCCTTGGTTTTGTTGTCGGGCCGACTGGATCCCTCTGAAGCGGCGGCGCTCAATAGCCGCGCGGCTCGATCCATAGCCAAATCCATCAGTAGCAATGCGGATATACAAGTTCGATCCGAGCTGGCCGACGCTTTGGTATCGTTGTCGGGCCGGCTCGACCCGGCCGAGGCGAGGACCATCGCCCGGACTATCGCCGCAACCATCGGGCCGGAAGATGCCTACACTCAATACCATCTGATTGCGGCCTTGACATCGTTGTCGGACCAACTCGACCCGGCCGAGGCTGCGGTGCTTTGCGGCCCTGTCGCAAGACGTTTAGTCAATTCTATCGGTCTGGAGGCGAATGCCACCACACGATCCTACTGGGCCATGTCCCTAAGGCCATTGTTGCCCTGGATCGACTCGACCACATTCGCTCAAGAGATCGCCGTCCAATTCTGTTCAGCCGACGGGTCAGATGAACATTTAAAAGATTTTCTTGTTTGTCCAACACCATCACACCGGCAAGAGCGGGCCGGCCGGTTCATGGCGGCCATCCTCCAGTCAGGCCCCGGCGGGACGCTGGCCGCGACCATCCGGGAGGCGACCGAGCCTTATCCTTGCCGCCTGACATCTCAGGAACTCGTCGAACTGCTCAAGATGCCGACCTGCTTCGGGGCCACGCGGCGGGTCGTGCTCGACCAGTTGGAGAACATCCACGGCCGACGGTTCGCCAACCACTGGGAGTTCGTCCGGTTCGCCCGGGAGAAGGGGCTTGCGCTCGACTTCACCTCGCCCCCTCGCCGGCCCGTTCCGAAGGAGTCGCCGGGGCGGATGCTGGATGACTCGGCCTCGGGTCCGATAAGCAGGTAGGGTGCGTCGAGTCCTCGAAGTCGCACCATCGAGGAGAGGAGATGGCCCAGCCGCCGAGACGTTCGCTCATATGGTGCGTCTTCGAGGACTCGACGCACCCTACCTCTACCTAGCTCGCTCGGCATGACGAATATGGGAGGGCACGAAGGTCGCGAGCCAGGCCCCGGTGTCAACGAACGTCATCGGGGGTCATCCCCCTCCGCGCCATGTCCATAGAGGAAGGCATCATGATCCTCTCCCGAGAACCCTTCGGGACTCGACTGCAAGGGCATCGCGGCGATCCGGGCCGCGACCTCGGCGGGGGTGGGACGTTCGGGGCCCGGGGATGACATTCGGGGGATCACGATGATCTCGACGCGAGTCCCTTCCGCGAGGTCGATCGGGCGACTCGGGCGAAGCACGCCGTCCTGGTACACGGCCTCGATGGGGAGAATGGACATGATCGACCTACCATCGCTTCGAGGGAATCGGGGGACATGACCGATTAGACCGCGTCGATCGCGATGATGTCAACGTGCCGGCCGATCCCCTTCCGACCCGAGTCCGAGAATTCGTTCGTTGGTCGGAAAATGTGTGTTCGAAGGTGGTCCTTGTCGCTGAATATCTCCGAAAACGGGACGGTGGAAGGCTCGTCCCGCCCTCGGGCGATCACCCCGAGGTTTGCCGCTCCGAGAGTTGTCGCGGTGATTGGGTTCGTCTGGGAGAAACTGCGTTGGTCGGAGAATTCGAGCGATTGGCTTTGTCTGGGAATCCCAACTCGGGAGACGATTGGCTTTGTCTGGGAAATCGGTTTCGGGAGACGATTGGCTTTGTCTGGGAAACGCCCCGGACGGCGATTGGCTTTGTCTGGGAACTCGTTCCGGACGGCGATCGGCTTTGCCTTTTGGGTGACGGAGTGAATTGGCTTTGTCTGGGAAGGTCGCCCCGAGAGTGATTGGGTTCGTTTTGGATCGCGAGGTCTGGCCGCGGCCATAACTCGCAAACCTTTTTCCATCAACAACTTAATTGATTGGCTTTGTCTGGGATTCTTGAAATCGGGGGCCAACTCTCACGCTCGGTGATCGGGTGGTTGCCCGGGTCGGGCCGGTCGGGTCCAATGAGGGGGCCGGAACCTCCCGGCGTGGTCGACCTCCGCGAGGGCTCCCATGAAGAACCGGCTTCTCGTCGCCTCGATCGCCTGCGCGGTCGTCGTCGTGGCCTCGTCGGCGAGGGCCGCCGAGCCGGCTCCCGCCCCGGTCCGCTTGCCGGTCGTCCGCGATACGTGGTTCTCGAACGTCGGGTCGGAGGCGGACGCCAATCTCGGAGGCTCGGCGCGGCTCAAGCTCAAGTCGATCCAGGAGATGTCCCTGGTCGACGTCGACCCGGCGCCGCTCCGGGGGAGGGTCGTCCGCTCGGCGACCTTTCATCTCCGGTCGACGGGCGAGCCTCGGCTCAAGCGGGTCACGGTCGGGACCTTCGGAGCCGACTGGTTCGAGGGGACGTCGGGCTCCTATGCGCCCGAGGTCGGGAGCTCGACCCACAACCACAAGCGACACCCCGACGTCCCCTGGGCGTTCCCCGGCTCGGACCTCTGCTCGGTGATCCTCGGCCAGGGCGGGACCACCTGGCGGATGTCCGAGGCGTCGCCGCCCGACCGCGACGGCTGGCAGACGGTCGCCGTTGATCCTCTGGTCGTGGCCGCTCGGGTGGCCGGGGTCAGCGAGGGGTTCTTCCTCTTTGATGACACCGGGAGCGAGTGGATTCGCGAGGGGGAGCGGTTCGCCCGCGAAGGGTTCCCCAACCGATTCGTCTACAGCCGGGATTCGAACCGGGCAAGCACCCGTACCTGACGGTCGAACTCGGCCCCGAGGACAGGGCCCCGCCCGAAGCGCCCGGCGAACTCCGGGGCGAGGCTCCGAGGGAACTGCCGATGGGCGAGGCGTTCGTCTCGTGGACGACCCCGCGCGATCAGGGACCGGCCGGGACGATCGGGTTCTTCGCGACCGTGGACGGGAAGGCGCTGCCGCGCTACCTGATCCCGCTCGCCCAGGAGCCGGGCGGACGGGTCCGGATGCACCTCCGCGACCTTGGTCGGACCTCGGGCGGCGAAGTCGCGCTGGCCGTCCGGGCGGTCGACGGCGCGGGGAATATCGGGCCGGCGACGGAGGCGCGGATTCGCCTCTCGGACCGGGTCGCCGCCCCTTTGCCGGGGACCTCGCCGGTCGTCAAGGCCGCGAAAGGCCCCCTGCCCCGGCTGGGCGGCGGCGAAATCGCGATCATCGACGAGTTGGACAAGGTCCAGCCGGTCACCGGCGAGCTGATCCCGGCGCAGCCCGAGGGCTACCTCGCCGCGAACCACCTCTGGGACGCCGGGTCGAAGCGGGTCAAGCTCTACGCGGCCCGCAACGAGTTCGTCGGCTTCCAGATCCTCTTGAAAGGCCCGATGACCGCAGTCAACCCGACGCTGAAGTTCCCGGGCGAGGCGGGGTCGAAGGTCCGGGTCGAGTTCGGGCGCTATCAACATGTCCGGTCGAAGAAGGGGCCGTTGCCCGACCCGATCGTCCCGATCGGCCAGGGCGAGGCCGAGCCGATCGAGGGGGGCAAGTCGTCGAGCCTGCATGCCGAGGTCTACGTCCCGCACGACACCCCGGCGGGCGACCTCTTCGGCACGCTCACGCTGGAGTCGGCCGGCAAGACGCTGGCGATCGACGTCGGCCTCCGGGTCTGGGACTTCACCCTGCCCGACTTCCTCAGCTTCCTGCTCGAGATGAACTGCTACGGCCTGCCCGAGAACGAACGCGACTTCTACCGCCTGGCCCACCGGCATCGGACGATCCTCAACCGCCTGCCCTACAACCAGAACGGGGCGATCCAGGACGGCTGCGCCCCGCAGTGGGACGGCAAGACGCTCGACTGGTCGGCCTGGGACCGGCGGTTCGGCCCGCTCCTCGACGGCTCGGCCTTCGCCGACCTCCCGCGCAAGGGGGTCCCGGTCGACCGCTTCTACCTGCCGCTCCACGAGAACTGGCCGACGCCGATCGAGCCGAACTACAACGGCGACTACTGGGCCGACCGGGCGTTCAAGCCGGCTTATCGGAAGGCGTTCGTCGAGGTCTCCCGCCAGTTCGCCGAGCACTTCCACGCCAAGGGGTGGAAGGACACGGTCTTCCAGGGGTTCCTGAACAACAAGGTCGACTTCAAGTCGCGCGGGTGGTCGCGCGGGTCGTCCCCCTGGCTGCTCGACGAGCCGGCGAACACCCAGGATTACTGGGCCCTCCGCTACTTCGGCCTGGCCTTCCACGAGGGGGCCAACCAATCGACCGGCCCCGCCAAGCTGGCGTTCCGGTGCGACATTTCCCGCCCCGAGTGGCAGCGCGACATCCTCGACGGCCTGCTCGACGACAACGTGGTCGGCGGGGCCTTCCGGCGCTATCGGCGGATCGTCCTCGACCGCAAGGAGGCCGAGGGACAGATCGTCATCGAGTACGGCAACAGCAACGAGATCGAGCAGCCGAACACCCAGCCGGTCGGCTGGTGCCTCGATTCGTGGTCGCTCGGCTCCGACGGCGTCCTCCCCTGGCAGACGATCGGCCGGGCCGAGTCGTGGACCTCCGCCGACCCGCTTTCGCTCTTCTATCCCTCCCGCTCGGGCGGCGAACCGACCCCGTCGATCCGCCTCAAGGCCTACCGCCGAGGCCAGCAGGACGTCGAATACCTGACCCTGCTCGGCCAGTTGACCGGCGAGCCCCGCTGGGCGCTCGGCCAGAAGGTCCGCGAGGAGTTGCACCTGGCCGGTGAGCGAAAGGCGTCGAGCCCCGAGGACGCCGGTCAGATCCAGTTCGCCAGGCTCCGCCCGCGGGACGAGTGGGCCTTGCGGGTCCGGCTGGGCGAGGCCCTCTCGGCCCGGCACCCGGCGCCAAAGTTGCGGCTGGTCGAGTTCCGGACCCCGCGCCGCGACCTGTCGCGGCTGGCGCCAGGGTATGCCTCGGATGGTCGGGGGGCGAAGGCCGACAAGTGAGAGACTTTCGTAGGCTTCGGCGCCGGATGGTGGGCGGTGCCCACCCTACGAGAACTGGAAACGGATCCGAAGCCCCTCGCCGGGTGGTGGCGACGGCCCTCGGGACGGGCTAGAATCGCTCGCTTCCGGAGACATCGTCGACCGATCGACGGCGAACCCTCCCCGATCGCGGGGCGGGCCGCGGCCCTTTCGCCTGCCGAAGGGAGGGTACGAGCTTGGTCAAGGAACGACGCATGCGATCCAGACTTCCGAGCCTCCGGGCGCTGGCCTTCACCGTCCTGGTCCTATCGCTCGCCCACGCTCCGGCCTGGGCCGCCTCGACGCCGGTCGGACTGTCGGACGCGGGGCAGTCGGGGGTCTTCAATGTCAAGGATGGTCAGGCGACGGTCAACCGCGTGGATGTCCCGGACGTCGGGCCAGGCGTCCTGAAGCTCGACTATTCTCTGCCCAAGGGGTCGGCCGCGGGCGTCTGGGCCAAGGGGTTCCCCGAGCGGCTCAACCCCGAGAATGTGGATGTGGTCGTCCTGACCGTCAAAGGGAGCGGGACCGGACGCGTCAACGCGGCGCTGGAGATCAAGGGGATGGCCGGCACCCGGCGCATCCCGCTGGAGCCCGGCGGCGATTGGTCCCGATCCGAGCACCCGGTCGACTGGGCGGCGATCGGCCCGGTCAACGAGATCGTGGTCGCCGTCGGCCAGACCGGCGACGAGCCGGCGACAGGCACGATCTGGCTCGATGTCTGGTTCGAGCAGGTCCCCTGGACGCGGAAGCTCGCCGAGTCGCCCCTTGGGAAGTTCGCCGGTGTCCTGGCCCTCGCCGCGCTGGCGAGCCTGGTCACGACCGTGGGCTTGCGGGCGGTCGGCCGGAGAGAAGGCCAGGAGGCGGTGGGACCGAGGCGCGACGTCGTCCAGGGCGTGGGCACGATCCTGATCGCCCTCCTGGCGCTCGGAATCTTCGAGGCCGGCGGGTGGAGCAACCAGGGCGCGGGCTGGTACTCGCTGGCCTTTGCAATCGCCGGCGCGGCGATCGCGAAATGGTGGAAGACCGGGCTCACGGATCGATACGTCACCCCGAGCGAGGTCTTCCAGGACTCCCTCGCGGTCGGCCTGCTCGCTGCTTCGGCCAGCCCGATGGCGATCCTGCAAGCCCCCTCGAACTGGTCCGAGACGCTCCAGTTGAGCCAATTCGTCGCGGCCGTGGCGGTCTTCGTCTACCTCGCGGTGGTCGCGAACCGGCTGGCGACGACGGGCCGGCATCCGGGCCCGATCGTGGCGGGTCTGATCGTCGGGACGCCCTACGCGGTCGGCTCGCTGGTCGTGCTCTCGGCGCCGGGGATGGTCCAGAGCCTGGGCGGTCTGGCGCTTCCGGATTGGTCCGAAGGCCAGGAATTCCTCGGCCGGGTTCTCGTCCTGTTCGCCTTCAACGAACTGGTCGCCAACGGGCTCGGCCTGGCGACCAAGCGCAAGGGCCTGGCATCGATCTGGGGCCACCTGGCGTTGCTGATGGTCGCGGCCTCGGCGATCGCGGGGCCGCACATCGCCGATTTCGGCTCGGACGCCTGGGCCGCGAGCTGGGGACCCTGGGGCCGCCTGGTCGTCGCGGTGACGACGACCGCCTTCTCGCAGGCCGGTCTCTGGGGCGAAGTCTACCTCGTCACCGGGCTCTTGCTCGACGCGGTCCAGGGCTCGGCGCCTTCGAGGGCCTCGACGCTGAGCCACCCGCTCCTCGGCATGAAGAAGGGGATCATCTACAGCGGGACATTCATGGGGCTCCTCTACGGTCTGGGCGCCCTGGGGACGGTCCCGGGCGTCTGGTGGACGGTCGAGCACGCGCCGGTGGTGGTCGCCGTGGTGTTCGGGGCGCTGGCGTTCCCGCTGGTCAAGACGATCTTCGAGACGTTCGACGGAAGCCAGTGGTTCTTCCGAAGGGTGCTCAAGAGCTACCGGAACCCGCTGCTTTATGGCCGGGGAGCGGTCGTCGGTCTCGGTCTGGGGCTGGGCGTGACGCTGGCGATCGGTGGCTGGTCGATCCCGAGCCGCGCCGGGTTCGGCCTACTGATCGGGGCTGCGGCCTTCGCCGGGATCAACGCTCTGGGGGACGTTTACGAGGCGTCGAGGGGGCGCGGGCGGGTCCAGTCGTGGCGAGTCTACCTGGTCCAGGGGCTCCTCGGCGGCTTCATCGGCGCGGCGCTCGGGTTCTACTTCGACGCCGATCAGATCAAGGTGGTCGTGGATAAGTTTCACCAGTACCTCGGCGTCAACACGGACCCGGTGACGTACGACATCCGGCCGCTCCTGAGCAACTGGGGCCTGCTCCACCTGGGGTCGCAGACCGGCGGCGTCAAGCTCCTGTTCGACGAGGCGCTGGCGGGGGTGATCGAGTGGGCGGTGCCGGCGTGGCTGTTCGCGATCAACGCCAAGTTCATGGCGGCGTTCTTCCAGAAGGAGGCCGCGCCGATCAAGGGCCTGTTCACTCGCGATGGGATGCTCGGCCTGACGCAGAACATGATCTTCGTGTTCCGCTGGGGCTTGTGGATGTCGCCGATCATCAAGTCGTTCCTCCGGCCGATGGGCGACCCGACCTGGTACAACCAGGACGGCGCGATCCGGACCGGGCTGGCGATCTACCACGACCTCACGATGAGCCCCGACGCCTTTCGCGCCTGGAGCATGCAGGTCTTCATCTGGCTCGTGGCCTACGACCTGATCCGCGTCCTGATCTGGGTCGACCACATGGGCCTCCGCGTGGCGACGCTGGTCAACCTGAGCTTCCTGGGGATGGACAAGCTCGACGCGAGGCTCGCCCGGTTCGTCGCCCCAGCCTCGACCGCCCGCTGCATCCCCGAGGGCGTGAAGCGGTTCACCACCTGGGCGCCGCTCTTGATCCCGTTCTACATCCCAAAAGGGCACGACTGGGACGTCGCCTGGAGCCGATCGCAGGCGATCCGGAGCCAGGCCGGCCCCGGCTGGATCAGCTCGGCCTTCGCCCTGCCGCTCCCGCAGAAAATCCTCTGGATCGCGGTCGCCGTGGTCGCGAGCACGGCCGTTTATGCCCTCATTCGATGGATCAAGGGCCGGGTCAGCTCACCCGCGACGACGGAACTTTCGATCGCCAATACCGAATATGAGATCACGATCGAACCGACCGGCGAGGTCCGCTCGAGGACGCGCGGGTACGACGTGACCCGGCGGTCCTATGACTTCCTCGACCCTGCCGGCCGGGCCTTGTTCCTGGTCGACGATCAGGGCGATCAACTCGCGTGGCCGGTCGTGGGCAATTATCCCGACGGCCGAGGCCCGGCGCCCCGGCTCGAACGCCTCGACGACGCCTTGCGGATCAGCTCTGAAGGGCATGGGCTGAACGTCTCGGTCGAGATCCGCCCGGCGGGCTCGGGCGACCCGGCGGAAGTCTGGGAAATCACGGTCGAGAACGCCGTCCGACTCGCCCCGGAAGGTCAAGGTCGTCCCCTACCTGGAGTGGGTCCTCAACAAGCCCGAGGCCGACCGGGGGCACACCCAGTACAACCGGCTCTTCGCCGAGATGGAGTACGCCACCGGCCTCCACGCCGTGCTCGCCTGGGACCATCACGCCAAGGCGATGGGCCTGCTGGCCTCGGACGTCAGGCCCGAAGGCTTCCTGACCTCGCGAATGGACTTCATCGGCCGGGCCAGGAGCCTCTGGAACCCTCGCGTCCTGGAAACTCTGCGCCTTCTCCGACCATCAGGACACCGACGCCCACCCGACCTTCGACCCGATCGGCGCGCTGCTCTTGCCGCTGGATTTGCCCGCGCGAGGCTCGGCCAAGGTCCGTCTCTTGATCGGCTTGGTCGGTGACAAGAAGCGAGGCGATCGACCTCATCGCCCGCCATTTGCAGCTTCCCAGCGCCGAGGGACACTCCTCCGACCGCCGGCGCAAGGACGTCCACTCGATCCGGCACGGCGAGATTCCGCCGGGCACGCCGCAGCCGTATTCCGAGTTCTCCGAGGACGGCCGGGCCCTCCGCGTGCTCACGCCGTTCACGACCCGGCCGTATGACCATGCGATGTCGAACGCGCTCGGGCATACGGTGATGGTGACGAATCGGGGTCTGCACACCTCGGCGAGCGTCAACTCGCAGCAGAACCGGATCACGCCCGACTGGCCCGACACCGTCACGAGGGAAGTGCCTTCGCGAGGCATTCTACCTTTACGATATCGACACCCAGGAATGGTTCTCGCCGACCTATCACCCGCTCAATGACCCGGACGCCGAGTACGAATCCGAGTTCGGCGTCGACGGCACGGCCGTCTTCCGGATGAGTAAGGGGTCGATCTCGACCGAGTTGACGGTTTTCGTCCCGCCTGACGAGCCTTGCGGCGTCTACCTGCTGACGGTTCGGAATCACGCCGACAGGCCGCGACGGCTCCGGCTTGCCTCGTACTTCCAGATCGTCCTGGCCGCGCAGCCCGAGTACGCCGGGCCGCTCGAAGTCAGGAAGGACCGATTCCTCCACGCCCTGACCTTCGAGAACCCTCGAAACACCTTCCGACGAGGCCCGGCCTTCGCGGCGATCTCGGCCGAGCCCGACCGGATCGAGACGTGCCGGGGCGAGTTCTTCGGCCCGGGAAGAGACGTCGCCCGACCGACTTCATAGCCGGCGACGCATCCGAGTCTGCCTCCCCTCTCCCTCCGGGAGAGGGGCCGGGGGTGAGGGGCGCGGCACAACCAATGACGATCGGAAACGGCTCGACCCGGCCCCACTCGACCGGCGACGCCCCTCACCCCGGCCCTCTCCCGGAGGGAGAGGGAGGCGGAGGGAAATCCCCCGACGATCGGCCGATCGCCGCGTTCCTGATCAACCTCGACCTCCCAGCCCGGGGCGAGAAGACCGTCGTCATTCTCCTCGGCCAGGCCGACGACCGGGATCGGGCCGAGGCGGCGATCCGTCGCCTCGCCGATCCCGCCGCCGCGCTCGACAGCCTCGAATCGACCCGCTCCTGGTGGCTGGCCCTGATGGACACGGTCCACGTCCAGACCGCCAACCCGGAGTTCGACCGCTACCTCGACTGGCTCAAGTACCAGGCCCTGGCCGAGCGGATCTGGGCCCGGCGGGGGTTCTACCAGGCGAGCGGGGCGTTCGGCTTCCGCGACCAGTTGCAGGACTCGGTCAACCTGATCTGGATGGACCCGGCGATCGCCCGCAAGCAGATCCTCCTGCACGCCTCGCAGCAGTTCCTCGAAGGGGACGTGGTCCACTGGTTCCACCGGCTCCAGGACGGCCGGACCGGGTTCGTCGCGCGGACGCACGCCTCGGATAACCTGCTCTGGCTGGCCTGGGGCGTGGTCGAGTACGTCGGCGCGACCGGCGACGAGTCCTTGCTCGACGAATCGCACGCCTTACCTCGAATCCGAGCTACCCTTCCCGCCCCTGCCCGCCAACAAGAGCGGCATGGGGTTCGACCCGCTCCGCTCGTCGCGCGAGGACACCGTCTACCGCCACTGCCTGAAGGCGATCGACCTCGTGCTCGATCAAGCGGATGGGCGCCCATGGCCTCCCCTTGATCGGCACGGGCGACTGGAACGACGGGCTCGACGAGATCGGCAGCCAGGGGCGGGGCGAGAGCGTCTGGCTCGGCTTCTTCCTCTATTACATCCTGGAACGGATGGCGCCGATCGTCGGCAAGAAGGAGGGGGACGCGCGGCAGGACCACTACCTCGGCCGGCTCCGCGAGCTGGGCGAGGCCCTCGAATCGACCTGGCGCGACGACCGCTACCTCCGCGCGATCCACGACGACGGCACCGAGATCGGCGTCAAGGGGAGCGGGATCTGGGAGATCGACGCCCTCACCGCCGCCTGGGCCGTGATGGCCGGGATCAACCCCGGCCGGGGCCGGATCGTCTTCGAGACGGCGCTGAGCGTCCTCGAGAAGGAGACGACCATCCTCCTCGGCTGGCCGCCGCTTGCGCGACGACACGAAGCCCTATCTCGGCCGGAGTTCGGAGTATCCCGAGGGCGTCCGCGAGAACGGCATGTACTGCCACGGCGTCCAGTGGCTCGTCGGCGCCGCGAGACTCCTGGCCGACCGAGCGGCGAGCGAGGGCCGGGCCGACGACGCCCGCCACTTCCGCGAGGCCGCCTACCGGCTCTGGCGGAAGGTCTCGCCGCTGGCGCACGTGGGACCCGACCAGATCGAGACCTACGGAGGCCAGCCGAACAAGCAGGCGGCCGACATGGTGACGACCTTCGACCCCGGCCGGATGATCTGGCACGGCTACACCGGCGCCGCCGGGCTGGATGTTCCGCCAGGCGATCGAAGGCGTGCTGGGATACCGGCTCGTCGATGGGGTCGAAGTTCCCCCGGCCGACCCCGACGCCACGCCCGAGGAGCTGGGCGAGGCGCAGGTGACGCGGTTCGTCGAGGAGAGCCCGTTGCCACGCCCCGATCACTCCGGACCCGTCAACGTGCCGGACGACGCGAGACAGGCCGCTCTGACTCCCTCTCCCTGGGAGAGGGCCGGGGTGAGGGGCGTCGACCGCTGAGTGATTTTCTAACGAGCATGTTCCGCAAGCCGAGGGTTGAGCGACGCCCCTCACCCCCGGCCCTCTCTCCCGGAGGGAGAGGGGAGGAAGATCCGAATCCCGTTTGCATCCCCGGAGGACTTCGCCGATGGACATCGACCTCAAGCGGACGAGTCGAGGATGGGGCGTCGCCCTCGGGGGGCTCCTGCTCGCGGGCGCGGCCTCCGGCCAGGACCCGGCCGACGACCTCGCGGTTCCCGACCATCCCGGCCGAGCACTCGCACGCCCGGATGCTGCTCGACAACGCGATGGGCTACGCCTCGCCCGCGAACAAGATCGTCGATCCCGTCTCGGGCTATCCGTTCGAGGGCTGGAACCAGGACCCCAAGCGTGGCCTTTATCTCCGGTCCTTCACCCAGCTCACGGCGATCGGCCAGTGGATGGAGCTGCTCGCCAACGTCGCCGCCGGCAACGCCGACACGCCGCATCTCTCGCGGGAACAGGCCCTCCAGCAGTTGACCCACCTGGTCAAGACCCTCCGCCAGGACCAGGCCGACCCGAAGCTCTCGGCGAAGGGGCTGCTCGGCAACTTCCTCGACCTCGCCACCGGCAAGCGGCTCGGGCCGCTCGCGTCGAACGTCGATAAATCGAAGTTCCTCGAAGCCTTCGGCCCGACCAAGGGCGAGGCGCTCTGGAAGGCCCTCCACGGAGCCGGCTGGATCGTCCCCCGCAAGGACGGCCATGAGGCCGACATCACCCGGGGGGCGAACTACGGCTACGAGCACTTCGACGGCCCCCTCGCCCCGTTCAAGGACGAGGCGACCCGGCAGAAGACCATGGCCCTGCTCGACGGCCGGGTCGTGATGCTGATCTTCGGCGACAACTCCAACCTGTCCGCCTCGGCCGCCAAGACCATCGGCGCCCTGCTCGGCCCCGGGATCAAGGACCGGCCCGAGGCCGTCGCACTCCGCAGCGAGCTGGAAGGGTTCCTCGAAGCCCAGGCCCCCGGCTACGCCCGCCTCTACGACAAGGATTCCGGCCTGTTTTACTTCGGCTGGGACGCCACCCGCGACCGCCTCTTCGGCTGGGACGACCTGCAAGGCAAGCGGACGATCGGGCACATGGATTACCTCGTGAACGAGTTCCGAGGCCCCGCGACGTTCGTCTCCGTCCGGTTCGGCCTGCCGATGGACGCGATCAAGAACCTCGGCTTCAAGATGAAGCCTTACCGGACGACCGACGGCCGCGAGCTTTACACCCTGGCCCCGTGGGAAGGCTCGGCCTTCCAGGCGATGGGGCTCGGCCTCAACCTCGGCGAGACGAGCCACCCGAGCTGGCGGGTCCTCCTGAAGAACATCGTCGACATCGAGGTCGATTTCGCCCATGAAAAAGGGCCTGCCCGGCTTCCTCTCCGAGTCATACACCGGCGACGGGACGCAGTACACCGGGACCGTCGGCATCCCCGAGATCACCGTCTCGCCCCGGCCCAGGATCACCGACGCCGCCTCGCTCTACACCCTGGGCGCCGCGTATTCGATCGCCCCGGCCGAGGTCGAGGCCTTCCTCAAGGCCAACTGGCCCACCCTGTCGAAGCTGTTCACCGAGCACGGCCCGTGGGAGGGGTACAACGTCGACCGCAAGGAGACGATCCCGTTCCAGACCACGGCGCACACCCTGGCGCTGATCCTGGGCCTGATCGGCCAGGTGTCGGAGAACATGCATCGATACCTGGAATCGAAGGGCCTGCAAGGCCGCCTGGCGGAGTTCTTCGAGGTCGGCGAGGGCGCCGACCTCCTGGCCAACTCTCCGGCCTTCGGCTGGACCGCGAAGGGGGACTCGCTCGACTCGGGCAAGGACGCCGGCGCCTTTTTTGTGAAGGGGGACATGCTCTCGCAATTCGGCATCGCCTTCGTCCCGTCGAAGGAGGTGAACCTCTCGGGCGGCCTGCTCAGGCTCCGCTATCAGTCGGTCGGGGAGATCGGGCCGGTCTCGATCGAGCTCAAGCCCTCCAGGCCCTCGACCGACGACTCGGGCCTGATCCCCCGGGGGATCACCGCCCGGCTGCTCGACACGAAGGGCGGCGAAGGCGAGATCCAGGTCCCCCTGCCGGCGACCCCGGGCCTGACGCGGATCAAGGAGGTGGTGATCTTCCACGAGCGGCCCGTGAAGGGGCCGATCAACATGGTCGTCAGGCACCTCTCGGTCAGGCCGATCGGCTCGAAGTCGATCCCGGCTCAGCCTTGATCGATCGGCCCATCGGGCTGAGGCTCCGTCGGCGGGGATCATTCTTTGGCCCTGTACCCGCCGATCAACCAGGCCCCGAGCCAGGCGAGGGCCAGTTGCGGCAGCAGGCAGAATGTCACGGCCACCGCCAGGAAGAGCCACCCTGCGCGACCCCGAGCGATTTGATCCGTTCGAAGATGCCTCCACTCAGCTCGTAAGAGGCCATCGAACAGACGGCGAGGACGAGGAGAAAAACCACGCTGCCGCAGACCTCGAAGCGGACCAAAAATGGCCGCCTGCCGATCGGCCCCGGCCTCGTGAGAAGCAGCACGAGCCCGAAGGCCAGGACGTTCGCCATCGGCAAGAGGGCCCAGACGATGAGGAGGGACATGCCGTTCGAAAGGAAGGAGGGAGGCTCCCAGAGCGTATTGAAGGTCGCGATATCCAGGGCGACGATCGCCACGAGGGCCATCAGACTGGAGATTGAGAAGCGAGGGAAAGTCAATGCGTCCTCCCTGCTCGCTCGGCCCCGTCGGGGTCGCCGCCCGGCTCCTCGGCATAGGGCCGGGCATGCTTGTCGAAGCCGATGTAGATCCGGGCGTTGGCCGAGCCGGCGAGGTGGGCCAGGGCCTCGAGCTCGGTCAACCGGAGCAAAGCCGGATGGCGAGCATAGGCGCCGGCGGCCTGCTCGCGGGTCCGGAGCGCGTTGACGGCGGCGGCGACCTGGATCTTCGTGGCTTCCGCCTCGGCCTCGGCGTTCCTCCGGATGGCGTTGGCCTGCGCCTCCGACTGAACGCGTTTCGTCTCGGCCTCGGCCGCGGCGCTGATCCGCTGGACGTCGGCCCGGGTCCGCGCCTCGACGAGCTGCGCCTGGCTGGTCCGCTCGGCCGCGAGGACCTTGTTCATGATCTCCTGGAGGTTGCCCGGGAAGATCAGGTCCTTGACCTCGGCGCGGGCGATCGTCACGCCGTAGGCGCCGGCCACCTTGTAGACGTCGCGGAGGATGTCCTCGCTCAGTCGGTTGCGGTCGGTGAGGATCTCCTCCAGCGTCATCGAGGCCAGCGACCGGCGGGCCGCGAGCTGGACGTCGCCGTAGAGCCGTTCCTGATAATTCTCGACCTCGTGCATGGCGGCCTTCGGGTCGGCCACGCGGAACTGGACGATGATGCTGACGCGGATCGCGACCTTGTCGGCCGTCAGGATCTCCTGCCCCTTGATCGTCAGCTCGCGCTCGCGGACGTCAACCAGCGTCACCTCGACCCGGGGCGTCCGGTAGAAGCCGAAATCGACGTGCCGAGGCAGCGCATGCCGGCCCGCGCCCAGGACCTGGGTGAGGACGCCGTCCTCGTAGTAGAGCCCCCGGTGGGTGTCCTTGATGATGATCTCGCGGCGGGCCATCCCGGCCTCCCTCAGCTCGATCTCGACTGGTATAAGGGCCCCGTAGCAGGGTCGATGCGCGGTACGAGTGCGCCCGTTTGGGTCCGCCGATCGACGTTCGAAGATCGTGTTGGAGGCGGCACAAGGGCCGATCGCCACTGACCCTGCCGGGGCACTTCCAAGATGCGCGGGGAGGGAGAAAGGTTCAAGCCGCGGGACCGAAAACCAGCCACAAGGATTGCGAAGAGTGATGTTGTAGTTGTAGGCCGGGTGAGCGGTGGCGAAACCCGCGGGCAGGTGTGCTCTTAACAGTAGTTAGCGGGCCTGATAGAGTGAGTTGGGTACTCGTGGGCCTGCCAGTAGGTGAGCAAGTGGCCAGAGAGGACATCGGGGAACGCGGACAGTGGCTCTTCAGCTTACTCATGACCGACCTCTGCGGGCGGGAAGACCCGTTATTCCGGCCCCGGTTCCTGGGCGATAAGTACCCCACGTTCGACTACATTGTCGAGGTGGTTGACCAACCGTCATATTTCTTCTTCGTGCAGGTCAAGGGCACCACGCTGGGCTACACGGTGGATGAACGCCGCTTGCGGGTCCAGGTGACGCAAGACGACATCGACCGGATGGTCGCCTACCCGGCACCGACGTACGTGGTTGGGATCGACGTGAACGAGAGCGGCGTCGGGTTTCTCCTGTCCGTGAACGAGCCGCGCGACAACGTGGCAAGTTTGACCACCCGGTTCAGGATCGATTGCGGCGTCCTTGAGCAGCTCAGGGACGAGATCACAAGCTTCTGGTCAAGCAGGGACATGACCCTCACCGGCTCGCGCTTCCGGGAGTAGGAACCAATATGTCGAGCACGCACGAGCCCTGGTTCGTGGCCGAGCGAAGCGAGGCGCTGGCCGGGGTGTTGTTGACCTCTCGCAAGGACGTTCGAGTCCGAAGCGAGCGGAAGCACGATAACGGGCCGGACTTCCTCGTCGAGATCGACACGGACGATCCCTTGTCCAAGCAGCTATTCGTGGTGCAGGTGAAGGGGGCCACGTCGTCAGACCCGAAGGATTGGATGCAGGACGTTCAGCCGCTCTTCCGCGGGCCCGGCAGCCCGATTTACCTGCCGGTGTGCGTATTCGTGGTGAACGTCCGCGAGAACAAGGCCCTCTATGCGTGGGTGGCCGAGCCGCAGGTCCAGGCGAAGGGCGCCACGCTCCGGTTCCATGAGACGGGTACATTCCACCCGCTCGACGCCGCCGCGGTCGGCGACATCATCGATCGGGTGAAGGGCTGGTACCAGGTGCTGCCCAACCAGCTTATGCCCGCGTGAGGTCCACGGCCGGGTGGCCGGGATTCCGAAGACGGAACCCAGGCGCATGGCCGATGGGCCGGTCCGAACGGCTGGCCGACCCCCGCGCCGCGGTTCGAAGACGGAACCCCTGCCACCCAGCCGGAGCGACCGTTGATGCTCGATAATGCTGAGCAGAAGCGAATCTTTGAAGTCTGGCGCCCGGATGGTGATCGTGACCCGATGCCTCCATGCGGGATCATGGACGGTCCCCTCTACTTCCTCAATCGGTTTATCGATCTCCCGCGCCTTCTCCGCTTCCCCCGGCTCCGCTTCACCATCCGCCGGCTGATGGTAATCGTGGCGATCGTCAGCCTCATCTTCTCGTGGGTGGTAACCGTCCGAAATTCCCGGGAAGCTGAGCTTCGGCGGAGCCTCGCGGCCTATCATGCCAGGGAAGAGGAGATGGCCCTGAGAGCCGCCGCCCTTCACAAGTTGGAGCCGGATTTTATCTCGTTTCTCGAGCACGGCAGAAGCAGCGAGGCGATCGTGTCGCATTTACTCCAACACGCGGCGAACGAGGCCAAGTTGAAGAGGAAATACGAGAAGGCCGCCCGCTATCCTTGGCTCCCTGTCGCCCCGGACCCGCCCAAGCCCAAGTAAAACAATCGAGTCCGAGAGTAGTCGTAGGCTGGGTCTCGACCCAATACCGTTTAACGAGCCATAACCACAGTCTCCATAAAGGTCTTCTTCATGGGAGGCAGGTGCCTGTGCTCGGGTCGCTTCGTCTTCCATTTCGATCGCGGTTGCTTGATGACTCGCGGATTGATTCGGTTGCGTCGCGGCTCCGTTTGTTCCTGCTGCATCTCCCAGAGCACGCCTTCGTACCACTGCTGGGACTTCGTGGGGGACTCGCCGGGGCATTCCGGGAGTCGGCATCTCAGGATCTGGAAGCATCCACAAAATGACAGCCGATCCGGATCGAGCCCCGTCGTCTCGGCGGACTCGAACATCAGCGATCGGATCACGAAATGAGCGATCGATAACGCATAAAGTTCCTGGATCACTCCCGCTGGCGTCTCGCTCCTCAACTGGGCCGGCTTGCTGACGCGTTTGGGGTCCTGGTGCGTCTTCTGTTCGTCGAAGGTGATCTCATGTTCCCATCGCTCATGATAAAGTTCGATCAACTCTCGCGCGGGATAAAGAGTCTCATCAAGGAGGTTAGTGATCAGAACATGGACCTCGCCGTGGCCGACGCGTTGCGGGTCGTCGAGCGTGTAGCGGATGACACGCACCACGACCCCCTCACGGTCCTTGTTCCGGTTGTACTCCCCCTTGTAGATCTTCGCCAGGTACGACCCGTCGGGCAGCGCCTGGATCGGACATAAGATCATCTGCGTTGTTGTCCTCGCAAGGACATTCACCCCTCGTTTCGCCAGGTCCCGCCAGAGGTCGTTGCTGAAAAACCCCTGGTCCAACAGGAGAGCATCTCGGGGTTGAGATGACGGAGCAACGCCCCGACCATCGACCGCTCGCCGCAACGGATCGCCTTGAATACCATGCCGATCTCGACGTGAGTCCCCAATTCGACCAGGCTGAGCTTGCGGATCTGAGGGAAGGCCCCGACGCCGAATGGTCCCGAAGGCCGGCCGAATGCGGCGGCATTGGCGTCCGAGTCGGGGACGTTGAGGACCGTGCCGTCGATGCCCATCAGCCGCATCCCGCGATAGAACGAGCCCGGCGTCTCGAGCTTGGCCAACGGCCGAGCGATTCGCTCGAACAGATGACGCACGGGTGCGACCCCCAGCCGCCGGCGTGCCACGCAGAGGCTGGAACGGTGGGGCGAGCGCTCGCCGGGGCGGAACCGCCGGCACAACTTGAACACCTGACGGATCGGCACCTCGGTGAAGATCCCCATCGCCAGGACGATCCAGAGAACGACCTCGTGAGTCAGCAGACACGGTCGCGAATCGACACGGTCGGTGGCCGCCAGCGCTTGTCGGAGATCCTCGGGTCGGATAACCTGAGCGAGCCCGGCGATCCGATCAAGAACCCGGCCCGATGCGTCGGCCGGCAGGATGCATTGTCCGTGTGACATGTGAGTCGTGGCCTCCTTGTTGCCTCGGTTGTGGTAAACCCAAGGTAACAGGAGGCCGTGACTTGCGCCCATTCAACGGTATTGGGTCGTGACCCAGCCTACTCGGACTTCGACTTCGCCCCCTTCTTCGCCCGCCTCTCCTCCAGCTCGGCGGGGAGTTTCACGCCCGCCGGCAGTACGAACGGCTCCTCGCCTGTCACCGACCAGAAGAGCCGGGGAGGGCCGATCGGGTAGGTCTTGCCGGTGGTCCAGGTGTGGAACACCTTCCCCCAGAGGGGCCGGACGGCCGACATGGTCTTCTCCTCATCGTCGCCGGATTGCGTCAGGCTCTTCAGGAGCCCGGCGTCCACCTCGTGTTTATGGTCGTGCCAGTAGGGCTTCTCCTCGGCCGGCATCTTCCGATAGACGGCATCGCTGACGAGGTACTCGACGCCGATCAGCCGGGCCTCCGGCCCGGTGCCGTCGTAGAGGACGCACTGGCTCACCTCCTCGCCGACCGGCTTGCAGTAGTGGTAGGCGACCTGCGCGTGCTCGGGTAGGTCCTTCATCAGGTGGACCCCGGCGAAGGCCAGCGGACAGTGCATGATCTCCTGGATCGGGGCCTTGGCGCCGGCCGGCGCCCGGCCGTGGTCGGCCTGGGCGTCGGCCCGGGCCGGAGCCGGCCTCGTGGCGGCGCTCAGGACGAACCCGGCGGCCAGGCCGACGAGTCCGCCGAGGAAAACCGAGGTCTTGGTGGGAATCCGGGACATCGTCGGGGACCCTCTCAGGAGATGGGATGGTGACGGATCGCGCGTCGCGACCCTCGAAGCATCGACCGGACGGCGGGATCGATTCAGCCCTTGCGCCCCAGCATCCGGTCGAGCGCATCGGACGTCTGATAGACCAGCGCCTCGGGATAATGGGGGAACGGGTGGAAGTACTCGAAGGTGACGTACCCCTCGTAGCCGATCGCGTCGAAGGCCTCCATCACGGCGGGCCAGTTGGTCGTGCCGTCGAGCAGCGGACGGAACGACTCCAGCGAGTGGTCCGTCCCCTTCTTGGTGAACTCCTTGAGGTGGACGTTCTCGATCCGCTTGCCGAGGATCGGGACCCAGTGCTCGGGGAACTGGAAGAGCATGATGTTGCCGGTGTCGAAGTGGACGCGGACGTGGTCGCTGGCGAAGCGGTCGACGAAGGCGACCATCTCGCCGGGCGTCATCAGGTAGCCGTTGAAGAAGATGTTCTCGATGTTGAGCTTGACGCCCAGCTCCTTCGCGAGCGGGAGCAGCTTGCCGATCGCCTCCTTGGCCCGGCGGTCGCAGACGTCGGGGGCGACCGGGGTGTGGTCGACCCGCCAGGGGATGGGCACGGCGCCGGGGACGACCAGCAGGTTCTCGGTTCCAACCTCGTGCGCGGCACGGATCATCTGCAAGCCCAACTCCAGCCCTTTGGCCCGGCGTTCGGGGTCGTTGTCGGTCAGGGAGTACGGCCAGTAGAGGAACGAGCAGAGGCCGCTGATTGCGATGCCGATCTCGCGGGCCATCTTGCCGATGGAGCGAAGCTGCTCGGGTGTGGCCCTGGGCGAGAGGTCGTTTTCGAGGTCGAAATTCAGCTCGATCCCGTCGAAGCCGGCGTCCTTGGCGAGCTGGAGGCACTCGCGGAGGCTCATCCGGTCGGGATAGGGGAAGGCCCAGAGGTTGATCGACTTCTTCATCGCGTACCGACGCGGGGACGACCGCCGGACGTCGGGCGTCGGGGCGGGATTCGCCGAAACCTCGCCCGGAAGGGAGAGGACCGAGGCGCCGGCAACCGCCAGCGAGGAGCGGAGGGCGTCCCGGCGGCTGATCGCGTCGGGCCGAGGTCCGGTCGAGGGGGAGGTTATCGGTCGTGCTCCGTCCGGGTGGTTGGGTTCCTCTGGCAGGATATCGCGAGCCGGGCCGGCCCGAAAGCGTCGATCGGCCGGGACCGTGAAGATGTCGGTCGTCCGGCCGGGCCATGAATTGCCGGAACAACTTGCTCTGTAGAGATTAGCGGTATTCAAATATTAATGTCTTAAATAATCCTATTTTTCTAACGTGTTGCTGAATTTTTTGATATCATCGATTCCACGGGACAGAGTCGTGGGGCTGCTCGACTATGAGAGATGTTTCTGGAAACGAAGACGGGAGGGGTCATGCCCACGGACCCCGAGGGAAGAATCGACCTGCCGGAATCCGAATTGCGCTTTCGTCGCCTCTTCGAAGCCGCCCGGGATGGCATCCTCATCCTCGACGCCAGAACCGGCACGATCATCGATGTCAACCCATTCCTGGTCGAATTGCTTGGCTTTGATCGGCCCGATTTCCTGGGGAAGGAACTGTGGGAGATCGGCCTGTTCGAGGATCAGGCCGCGAGCCGGTCTGCCTACGAGATCCTGAGAGAGCGAGGGTATATCCGCTACGAGCACCTACCGCTCCGGACCAAGGACGGGCTGGAAGTCGAGGTCGAGTTCGTCAGCAATCTGTATCTTGAGGGCGATGCGACCGTCATCCAGTGTAACATCCGCGACATCACCGAGCGGCGCCGCCTGGAGAGGCAGGTGCAGTCGCAGGCGGCGGCCCTGGCCGACTCCAACCGCCGCAAGGACGAATTCCTCGCGATCCTCTCGCATGAGCTACGCAACCCATTGGCTTCGATCCTCAACGCCGTCCAGATCTTCCATCTCGGCCCGAAATCAGATCCGGTCCAGGCGAAGGCCCAGGCCATCCTGGAGCGCCAGGTTGGGCTGTTGATCCACCTCGTGGACGACCTCCTGGAGACGACCCGGATCTCGACCGGGATGGTGCTTCTCCGCCCGGAACGGTGCGAGGCCGGAGAGATCATCAGGCGAGCGATCGACGGGATGGCCTACGCGGTCGCGGAGCGAAACCACAAGCTGTCGGTGAAGATCCCACCGGGACCGGTCTGGCTTTACGCGGACGCGGAACGGATCGAGCAGGTGGTGAACAACCTGCTGCACAACGCGGTCAAGTACACGGACCCGGGTGGGCAGATCGTTTTGTCGGTCGCCCGGCAGGGCGGGGAGATGGTGCTGCGGGTCCGTGACACGGGGGTCGGAATCTCCGCGGAGTTGCTCCCACGTGTCTTCGAGCTGTTCAGTCAGGCGGATCGTTCGTCGGTACGCTCGAAGGGCGGCCTTGGGATCGGGCTGACGATCGTCCAACGGCTGGTGGAGCTGCACGGCGGCATGGTGGAGGCGCACAGCGGCGGGTTGGGGCAAGGGAGTGAGTTCGTGGTGCGACTGCCGGCGGAGGAAAACCACTCGGCGGACGAGCCGACTGAGCTTGGCCTGCCGGCGCTCCGGGTGCTGGTGGTGGATGACAATATCGACTACGCGGACGGCGTCGCGACGCTGCTGCGTGCATCGGGCTACGAGGTGGAGGTGGTGCACAACGGCCCGGATGCGCTGAATGCCGCGATAACGTTCCAGCCGGACGTGGTGGTGCTGGACATCGGCCTTCCGGGGATGGACGGTTACGAGGTGGCGCGTCGAATTCGCCAGGACCCGAGTCTGGAGGGCTTGCGGATCGTGGGGGTGTCGGGCTACCGGGAAGAACTGGAAACCCCCTTGAGCCGCGCGGCTCGGTTCGATGGTTACCTGATGAAGCCCGTGCTGCTGAAGAAACTGGAGGCGACGTTGAGGTCAGTCGTCGATCCGTCCGACTCCGATGCCTGATGATCGAAATCGCGAAGTTGGGTTCGAGTTCTCCCACGAGGTCGCGAAATCGGGTTTGAATTTTTGGGTCCGGGCCGTCGGGTCGCCTCTGGCGCGTTGCCGACGCCTCCGGGAGCGGATAGGCTCGCTCCTTCGGGCCGACCTCCCGGCCCACATTAGAGAGGTTCAAAGTCGGATGGCCCACAGTGGATAGAGAATGGGGACTTGCTCCCGGCCCTTTGAGTCGCCATCAAACCGGCGGAAGCGGAGGTGGGCCGGGTGCCTGTCCCCATTCTCGGGACGCACCAGCCGCGGCGACCCGAAGACGGGGACAGGCACCCGGCCCGCGTGGCCGTCGAGCGGAATCGACCCTCCAACCGGAGCCGGGAGCCAGTCCCCTTCTTCCTCCCTCGTGCGCCATCCGAGCGTGAACCGCTGTATGTGCGAGCGGACTGGGCATTTTCGGATGGTGGACTCGCCTTGAACAAAACAGGAATCATCGTGCGACCCGCTCATCCCACCATCTCGGACGAAGGCCCGACCGTCAGGATTTCTCCCCGGATCCCCTCGCTCGACGGCCTCCGGGCGGTCTCGATCTTCATGGTCCTTCTGTCGCATCTCTACGGCACGGAGCATTTCGGCAGCCCGGCCTATCTCGCGGGTCTGACGCACTTTGGTCATTTTGGCGTAAGCATTTTTTTTGTCATTTCCGGCTTCCTGATCACCGGGTTCCTGCTCGAAGAGCACGAGCAGACGGGCCGCGTCAATCTCATGCACTTTTACATGCGGCGGACGTTCCGGATCTTCCCCGCCTACTACACCTACGTGTTCGCAATTGCGCTTTTGTCGGCAAATTCTTTGATCAAGCTCGATCCCGGCGACCTGTCCTCGGCCTTGACGTACACCATGAATTACCACCCCGATCGCGCGTGGTCCCTTGGCCACAGCTGGTCGCTCGCCGTGGAGGAACAATTCTACCTGATCTGGCCGGTGACACTCCTCCTGCTCGGCCCCCGGCGGGGACTGATCGCCGCCGGAGGTTTCGTCGCCCTCGCTCCGTTCCTCCGATTCGTCTTGTGGCAATTCAGGCCCCTCGGCTATCCTGAGGAGATCATCGGCAACTCCTTCGAGACCACCGCAGACTCGATCGCCATCGGCTGCGTGATGGCCGGCGCCCGCGACTGGCTCTGGGAGAGGCCGATGTATCGCCGGTGGCTCGGTTCGCCTCTCTTCGCGACGCTTCCTCTCATCGCGCTGGTCGTGATGATGAAGTCCGCCTCTCATCCCAGGTTGTCCGCCTTCGCCTATTCGGCGGCCATCGCCTGCGTTGCCCTCACGATCGACAGGTGCATACGCTTCCCTGGAGGGATGACGGGCCGCCTCCTCAATTCGAAGGCCCTGATCTACGTCGGCGGTCTCAGCTATTCGATCTACCTCTGGCAGCAGATTTTCATCAACAGAAATGTCCAATCGGCGTGGACCTCGTTCCCGATGAACCTCGCGCTGGCCATCGCCGCCGCTCTGCTCTCCTACTACGGGGTGGAGAAGCCCGGGTTGCGCCTCCGCCGGCGGATCGAGGCGAGATTCCGGCGGGGTCACTCCGAGCTGGAGCGGGTTCACGTCGGGCCGGGTCCGCGCGCCTGAGTCTCCGGATCTCCCCGGTCCGTGGCGGACGTCGACCGACGGCCCGGGCGACCGATTGCCCGGAAAAACACGGATAATCGACGGGTCCGTTCCCTGTTAATGAACGATGGTGGCGTCGATCCGATCGGCCGGGCTTTCCCCGGGAGGCGAGCGGTTGGCTTCGAGTTTCTCCGGACGGGTGACATGGTTGGGTTCGAGTTGATGAGATCGGGGCGAAGTTGGGTTCGAGTTCTCCCACGAGGTCGCGAAATCGGGTTTGAATTTTTGGGTCCGGGCCGTCGGGTCGCCTCTGGCGCGTTGCCGACGACTCCAGGAGCGGATAGTCTCGCTCCTTCGGGCCGGCCTCGGAATGCCCCGAGCTTCGAGCCGGCCCGGACATCGCACCGAGAGGGTTGATCCATGCAACGATCTATCAAGTTGATCGCCGTCGCCGCCTCGCTCCTCTTCGTTCCGGGTCTCGTTCGACCTGGCGGGGTCAGCCAGGGCCGCCGACGGCCCGAGGAGTCTGAAGCGGATGGACTTCGGGAAGACGCCGGAGGGGAAGACGGTCGAGCTTTATACCCTGACCAACGGCCGGATCACGGCCAAGGTGATGACCTACGGGGCGATCCTGACCGAGCTGGACGTCCCCGACCGCAACGGCAAGCCCGGGGACGTGGTCCTCGGCTTCGACTCGCTCGAAGGCTACCTGGCGCGGCCACCCGTTCTTCGGCGCCACGGTCGGCCGGGTCGCCAACCGGGTCGGCGGGGCGAAGTTCTCGCTCGACGGCAAGGATTACACGCTCGCCGCGAACAACGGGCCGAACTCGCTCCACGGCGGCCTGAAGGGGTTCGATAAGGTCATCTGGAAGGCCGAGGACGTCTCCGGCCCCGCCGGTCCCGCCGTCAAGTTCACCTACCGGAGCCCCGACGGCGAGGAAGGGTATCCCGGCAACCTCGACGTCGCCGTGACCTACACCGTGACCGACCAGGATGAGCTGAAGATCGACTACAAGGCCACGACCGACAAGGCCACGCCGGTCAACCTGACCAACCACTCGTACTTCAACCTGGCCGGCCCGGCCTCGGGCACGATCCTCGACCACGAGTTGACGCTCGCGGCGAGCAAGTACACCCCCGGCGACACCGGGATGATCCCGACCGGCTCGATCGAGAGCGTCAAGGGGACCCCGCTCGACTTCACGACCGCGACCCCCATCGGCGCCCGGATCGACCAGATCAAGGCCGACCCGGTCGGTTACGACCACAACTTCGTCATCGACCCCGGCGTTAAGCCGATCGCCCGGGTCCGCGACCCCAAGAGCGGCCGGGTCATGGAGGTTTTTACCACCGAGCCGGGCGTCCAGCTCTACACCGGGAACTTCCTCGACGGGTCGGTCAAGGGCAAGAGGCGGCGTGGCCTACAAGAAGCACCAGGCGTTCTGCCTGGAGACCCAGCACTTCCCCGACTCGGTCCACCACGCCAATTTCCCCTCGACCATCCTCCGGCCGGGCGAGACGTACACCTCGACGACGATCTACAAGTTCGGCGTCGACTCGATCCCGGCCCCGGACGCGATCAGGAGACGTTGATTGACCTCGTTCCCACGCCCCGCGTGGGAACGAGTATAGAACACGAGAGATTTTCATGAGATTGATGCCGATCCTCCTCGCCCTGACGATCCTCCCGGACGCCAACGCGCCCTCGAAGCGTTATGAGGCGGCCATCGCCGCGGTTGACGCCTTCGTCGCGCGGGAGGTGGCCGATAAGAAGCTCCCCGCGCTCTCGATCGCGCTGGTCGACGACCAGGCGATCGTCTGGTCGAAGGGTTATGGCTTCACCGACGCCGGGAAGACCTTGCCCGCCACCGCCGAGACCGTCTACCGCGTCGGCTCGGTCTCCAAGCTGTTCACCGACATCGCCGTGATGCAGCTCGTCGAGCAAGGCAGGATCGACCTCGACGCTCCCGTCAAGAAATACCTGCCCGACTTCGCCCCGAAGGGAGAGCACGCCGGGTCGATCACCCTCCGGCAGATGATGGCCCACCGCTCGGGCCTCGTGCGCGAGCCGCCCGTCGGCAGCTATTTCGACCCGAGTTCGCCGGGCCTCGACACGACGATCGCCAGCCTGAACGGGACGGAACTCGTTTACGAGCCGGGCTCGCGGCTGAAATACTCGAACGCCGCGATCTCGGCCGTCGGCCTGGCGCTTCAGAAGGTGGAGGGGCAGCCGTTCGCGCCCCTGGTCGCCCGGCGGGTCCTCGGGCCGCTGGGCATGACCGACAGCGGCTTTGAATTGACACCGGAGTTGAAGCGGCGCCTGGCCTCGGCGACGATGTGGGCCTACCACGGCAAGGAGTTCCCCGCGCCGACGTTCGCGCTGGGCATCGCCCCGGCCGGGTGCATGTACTCGACCGCCGACGACCTCGGCCGGTTCCTGATGGCGATCTTCGCGGGCGGAAAGGGGCCGAACGGAACGATCCTCAAGCCGGAGACCCTCGCCGAGATGATGCGCGTCCAGTTCCCCGCGCGTTCTGGAGACACCCGAGGCTTTGGCCTGGGCTTCTCGCTCGGCCGGTTCCAGGGGCATCGGCGGATCGGCCACGGCGGCGCGATCTACGGCTTCGCCACCGAGCTGGCCGCCCTGCCCGACCAGAAGCTTGGCGCCGTCGTCATCGCCTCCAGGGACTGCGCCAACGCTGTGACGACCCGGATCACCGACGTCGCCCTCGGCCAGATGCTGGCGGTCCGAGAGAATAAGCCGCTCCCTCCGATCGAGTCGACGACCCCACTTGGCCCCGGCGTGGCAAAGCGTTGGGCCGGCCATTACCGGAGCCCCAGAGGGCTCGTTCGACCTGATCGCGTCCGCTGGCCGACTCTGGATGGAGCCCGGCTCGGGCGGAGAGCGGGTCGAGCTGCGCTCGCTGGGTGAGGACCTGATGGGGGACGACGTCCTCGGCTTCGGCCCGCGCTTCGTCCCCGAGGGCGAGACGCTCCGGCTCGATCGCGACGTCTACGAACAAGTCCCGACAACCGAACCCCCTCCCGCGCCGCCGGCCCACTTCGCGGGCCTGATCGGCGAATATGGATGGGACCACGACGTTCTCTACATCCTGGAGAAAGAGGGCCGGCTCCACGCCCTGATCGAGTGGTTCTTCCTCTATCCGTTGACCGAGAAGTCGCCCGACGTCTTCGAGTTCCCCGACACCGGGCTCTACCACGGCGAGAAGCTGGTCTTCCGCCGCGATGCCAACGGCAAGGCGACCGAGGTCGAGGCCGCGAGCGTCGCCTTCAAGCGTCGACCGATCGACGGCGAGGACGGCCGGACCTTCCGGATCACGCCGACCCGCCCGGCCGAGGAGATCCGCAAGGAAATCGCCGGCGCCAGGCCGCCCGTCGAGCGGGACGGCCTCAAGCCGTCGGACCTGGTCGACCTGACGGCGTTCGTGCCGGGGCTCAAGCTCGACATCCGCTACGCGACCGCGATCAACTTTCTGGGCATGCCGCTCTACACCCAGGCCCGGGCCCTGATGCAACGCCCGGCCGCCGAGGCGCTGGCGAGGGTTCAGGCCCAGCTCGCCCCAAAGGGCTATGGCCTGCTCATCCACGACGCCTATCGCCCCTGGAAGATCACGAAACTGTTCTGGGAGGCCACGCCCGAAGCCCAGCACCTCTTCGTCGCCGAACCCGTCGAAGGGCTCGCGGCACAACCGGGGCTGCGCCGTGGACCTGACCCTTTGCGACCTGGCCACCGACCGGCCGATCGAGATGGTCAGCGGCTACGACGAGTTCTCCGAGCGGGCCTTCCCCAACTACCCGGGCGGGTCGAGCCGCCAGCGCTGGCATCGCGACCTGCTCCGCTCGGCGATGGAGTCGGAAGGGTTCACCGTCAACGAGTCGGAATGGTGGCACTTCGACTTCAACAGCTGGCGCGATTATCCGATTATTGATATCCCGTTCGAAGACCTCCCGGCCTCGAAATAAGAATATCGAGAAATCGAAACGTGAATAAATTATTTGTTTTGCCGCGTTGTCTCGCCGCGATCCTGTCGCTTGCGTTCGCCGGAGGAACGGCGCCGGCTTCGAGGCCGAACGTCCTCGTGCTATTCGCCGACGACCAGCGGGCCGACACCATCGGAGCGCTGGGCAATCCTCGGATCAGGACGCCGAATCTCGACCGACTGGTTGGCGACGGGTCCTCGTTCACGAGGGCCTATTGCATGGGGTCGCTCCAGGGAGCGGTCTGCGTCCCCTCTCGCGCGATGCTCCTGACGGGCCGTACTCTTTTTCGCGTCAAGGACAACCTCGCGGGCCAGCCCACCTGGCCGGAGGCGTTCGCGAAGGCGGGATATTCGACGTTCCTGACCGGCAAGTGGCACAATCAGCCCGCATCGGCCTTGCGGGTCTTCCAGCGGGGCAAGTCGATCTTCTTCGGCGGGATGGGCGACCCCTACAAGCTGCCGCTCCAGGACATCGCGCCGGATCATGCTCTGATCAACAAGCGAACGAGCGGCGAGCATTCGGTCAAGCTCTTCGCCGACGCCGCCTCGGAGTTCCTTCGGGCTCAGCCCGCCGACCGGCCGTTCCTCTGCTATGTGGCGTTCAACCTGCCGCACGACCCGCGCGTCGCGCCCGAGCCGTTCCACCGGCGGTACGACGCCGAGAAGCCGCCGACCCCGGCGAACTTCCTGCCCCAGCATCCCTTCGACAACGGCGCCCTGGCGATCCGCGACGAGCAGCTCGCCCCCTGGCCCAGAACCCCGGAGATCGTCTCCAAACACCTGGCCGACTATTACGCCGCGATCGAGTTCCTCGACGAGCAGGTCGGCCGGATCATCGACGCCCTGAAGGCGACCGGCCAATCTGAAAACACGCTGATCGTCTATTCCGCCGACCACGGCCTGGCGATCGGCAGCCACGGGCTGTTCGGCAAGCAGAACCTCTATGATCATTCGATGAGGGCGCCGCTGATCCTCGCCGGTCCTGGAATCCCGAAGGGCAAGAAGCTCGACGCGATGGGCTACCTCCTCGACATCTTCCCGACCCTGGGCGAGCTGGCCGGCGTCACCGGACCCGACGGGAGCGAGGGCCTGAGCCTGGTCCCGGCCCTGGCGGGTCAACCGGGTTCGGGCGCGAGTCGATCTTCACCGCCTACGGGAACTCGCAGCGGGCCGTCCGCGACGACCGCTGGAAGCTCATCGTCTATCCCCAGGTGAACAAGATCCAGCTTTTCGACCTCTCCGCCGACCCGGCCGAGACACGCGACCTCGCGGGCGACCACTCGGGCGAGGTCGCCCGATTGACGAGGTTGCTCGAAGGCTGGCAGAAAAAGCTCGGCGATTCGCAACGCTTGACGTCGCCAAGCCCCAAGCCACTGGAGTTCGACTTCTCGAAGGTCAAGCCGGCGGGGCAATAAATCGATCATATCAACACAACAACTCGTTCCCACGCTTCGCGTGGGAATGCCCTCCCGGACGCTCTGCGTCCTCTGCCGATGAGGTGACCGGGCTCGAAGACGACGCGGAGCGCCGAAGACGGCGTTCCCACGCGAAGCGTGGGAACGAGGTCAAATCTCAAATATGAAATAGCTCTTCTGCGATCAGGGCGCAAGCTGTTCGAGCAGGGTCCGGGCCTCTGTGTGTCCGAGCCGGGCGGCCTCGGCGAGGCTGGCCTTCGCTCCGTTGCGGTCTTCGAGGGCGATCTGGGCGAGGGCCAGATTGTAATGGATCGGGCCGGCCAGGCTGGGGCCTGGGTCGGACTTCAGGGCCCGGCGGAAGTCCTTCTCCGCATCGCGAGGGCGGCCCGCCTTGTAGGCCAGGAGGCCGCGATTGAAGGCCGCTGCCGCCAGCGAGGGGTCGCGTTCCAGGGCCTTCGAGTAATCGAGCTCCGCCCGGTCGAGCCGGCCCAGCGACTCAAGGGCCAGGCCCCGATCAAAGTAGCACTGGGCCGTCCCCGGCGAGAGGGCGATACAGATCCCGAAGGCAGATAGTGCGTCCTCGAACCGGCCGAGGCGGTAGTCGCAGACGCCCAGGTGAAAGTTCGCCCAGAAGTCGCGCGGGTCGAGGTTGACCGCCGCGCGGAACTCGTCGGCCGCCGCGTCGAACCGGTCGGCCCGGAGCAAGGACCGGCCCAGCTCTCGGTGCTCCCACGCCGATCGAGGCTCGGGGACGGGACCGTCGCCCAGATCAGGAAGGCCAATGGCTCTCGCCACCTCATACCGCTCACGCGCCAGGGCCGGGCTCGACCCGAACCCAGCCGCCGCCTCGTCGAGTACTTTCAGGGCCTCGCGACGAGCCTCGTCCTCCGAACCGCTGGGGGCAAGCCGCACGTGGAGGTCGGCCCAGACCGTCGCCAGCTCGACCAGGTCCTCGCCGAGCCGCTGCTCGGTCGGCTCGTCGAGCCGGGGCTCGCCTGGAATGTCGAAGATCGCCCGGTCATCCCAGATCGCCCGGCACCGGCGCTCGATCGACCGGGCGGAGTCGGTCAGAGCGAACCCCGCGCCGGTCTGGAACCGGAGGAGGTCGGCGAGCTCGTGGATCTCGCGGGCCTGCTTCCCCCGGAGCGCCAGGCGCCGCTCTCCTTCGAGGGCCGAGGCCCGGGCGTTGACGAAGGGCCAGGGCCGCGCGAGGTCAATCCCCCGGTCGGCCGAATGGATGGCCTCGGCGAACTGGCCGGCGATCCGGAGGCGCCGGGCGTCGGCCAGCGCGGCGTCGACCTCGGCGACCCGGTGGCGATACGACTCCCCGGCGATTCCCAGGACCACCAGCGCCGCGGCGAGTGTCGACAGCCCGGCCGATCCTCGGGTCAGCGCGTGGGGCCGTCGCCTTCGCCACTTCCGCCAGCGCTCGGGCAGCGAGCGGTTCGGCACCCCACGCAACGGGCGGTCTTCGAGGTGGCGGCGGAGGTCTTCGGCCAGGGCTCCCGGGCTGGCATAGCGGTCTTTCGGATCGCGCCTCAGACATTTCTCAATGATGTCGGCGAGCCCGACGCTGACGGCGGGATTGCGGCGGCTGAGCTTCCTTTCGATCTTCCCTTCGAGCCCACCGAGGGCCTGGTCGAGCAACAGGCCGAGCGAGTAGACGTCGGCCCGGCCGTCGACGCCGGCCTCGACGGCCCGCCCGTGCCTGATCGCCTCGATCGCCGACTGCTGCTCGGGGGCCATCCAGCCCGTCGTGCCGCCGAGGCGGTCGATGTCCTCCAAGCCGGGAACGACCGGGCCTCGGGCCAGGTGGAAGTCGAGCAGCATCGGCTGGCCGTCGCCGGCGATCAGGACGTTGGAGGGCTTGACGTCCATGTGGACCAGGCCCCGGTCGTGGGCATACTGGAGAGCGTCGGCCAGGCAGGCGCCGATCCAGCAGATCGCCCGGACGTAGCTCGCCCGTTCGAGGAACCGGCGGAACGGCCCCGAGGGCGGATCACCCACCCGGTCGCGGTCGAGGGCTTCGAGCAGGTCCCGCCCGGTCCGTCGGGCCGGGTCGATCTCCGAAAGATCCGCGAGTAGCCTCGACAGGTTCGCCCCGCCGAGATAGGGCATGCAGAGCCCCCGCAAGCCTCGGTCGGGGAAGAGCTGGGCCGAGTAGAGCGGGACGATGTGGGTGTGCTGGAGGCTGGCCAGCGAGAGGTGTTCGTCGAGATACCCCGGCATCAGCTTCAAGACCACCGGCCGGTCGGCCAGCGCGGGCTGGGAGGCGAGAAAGGTCCGGCCCGACGCCCCCCGGCCCAGCTCGGCAAGGAGGTCGAAGTCGCCCAGGCGGTCGCCGACCTCGGGAAAGACCGCGGGGCCTGGCGGACGCATCAAACGATCGCAGCGGAGAAGGATCTCCAGCTCGGCCCGGCCGCGGGGGAACCGGCGGACGACCTCCGACGTCGGAACCTCCTGGCCGGACTCCCTCCGGAGGCAGGTCTCCTCGTAGATCAGGCGGATGGCCGCCTCGTCGTCGAGGCCCGGGTGCCTGGCCATGACATCCTCGGCCGAGGTCCGGATTCCCTGCTTCCAGTCGGCCGCGATCGCCTCGACCAGCGTCTCGACCAGGTCATCGCCGCCTTCGAACGGGAAGCCGGCGTCCGTCGGGGTCCAGTCCGAGGTCCCGGGGCTGTCATCGTCGCGGAGGAGGTTCGCCATCGCCGCCGCTCCGAGCCTGAGACTTTTTCCCGAATTCATCTCAAATCGGAGATTTCTAATTTTGAGATTTCTGAAGACTGCAAGCGACTTACGGATGTCGATGCTCGTTGATTTGATGGGTTCGGGTCAAAAAGCCTCAAGCTCTCCGCGTCTCGATCAGAAATCGGAGATCTCAGACTTGAGAGGAGCCTGATGATCTGGCCCGAGGGCTGGCCCCCGCGTCTCGTCGGCGATCCGCCGGGCCAGGGTGTAGAGGACCCTCCGGACGCTCCCCTCGTGCAGGCCCGTCGACTCGGCGATCTCGGCCAGGGTCAGCCCTTGCCGCTTCATCCTGAGCAATTCCCGGTGCTGGGGCGGGCAGCGGTCGAGCATCCTGGCCCAGAGCTCCCGCCCCTGGACGACCTCGCTGGGCCGGGGCTGGTTGGCCGCCGGTAGGTCTTGAGGCTCGGCCTCGTCGAGCGGCCGTTCCCGCTCGATCGCCCGGCGGAAGTGGCGGCGACGGTCGATCAGCCGGTTCCGGGCCAGCGTCAGCAGGAACGCGCGGAGCTGCCCACGATCCGCGAACCGCCAGCCCGACTCGGTGAAGCCGGCCAGCACGTCGGCCCAGACCGCCTGGACGATGTCCATCGTGTCCAGCTTCGAGCGGAGGGCCCCGCTCAACTGCCGGCTCACGGCCATCCGGAGATAGGGCTCGTAGGCGAGGAAGACGCGCTCGGCCGCCTCGATGTCGCCGTCGTTGAGCCGGTCGATCAGGTCGTCGAGGTGGTCGTCGCTCATCGGGCCTCTCTCGCTCAGGCAGGGAATCCCCGAAGGCCGACGGCCGGGTCCCGATCCGGGTCGAGACCGTCGTCGTCCTCGAAGAGGAGCCGGCGGACCCGGCGGCGGGCCAGCTCCAGTGTGGCGAGCGCGACCGTCCAGACGACCGGCGAAGGGACCGAGCCGGCCGCCTCGACGCCCCGGGCGATGTCCGAGCCGAGCCCCTCGACGCCATCGAGCAACCGGTCGATCGTCCGCTCCAGTGACGCTTGGTCCGTGGGCAGGAAATCGGAGAGCAGGTCCGAACCCCGCGAAGGGGTCAAGCCCAGCACGACCTTCGAGGCGGGCGTCGGGGTCGAGAGCAGGCCGAACATGGTCTCCTGGGCCTGCTGGACCGCGGTCTCGGGAACCTCGGGAAGCGGATCGACCCGGCGGCGAACCATCCCGACGAGGCCGGCCGATCTCCCGAACCTCTCGCCCCAGGCGACCGGGTCATCGCGGTTGGATTTCTGGAAAAAACGGCTCAATTCCGATGTCGATTGCGTCAATTGCGTCGCGTCGGGCCGATCCAGGGTGCTCCCGGGCGTGAACAGGGGGATGGTATACCCCGGTTTCGCTCCGCTCGAAGCGGCCAGGGTCGCCGAGAGCTCGGCGTCTCGGGATTCGACATCGGCCGAGGTCGGCTCCGACCGACCCGTCTCGGTCTCCATTCGAGGGGGAGCGATCACCGGGGCCACCGCCACCGGCACGGCGGCCTGGACCCGCGCGGCATGCGAGCCGGCCGCGTAGCTCATCAGGAGACGCCCTTCGAGCAGGTCCAAGCCCGACCGGAGGTCGCCAGGTGATCCCGGGCCCTTCGCCATCACCGGCCTCTCGCTGGAATTCGCGTCGATCCGATCGCCAGAACGTCGCGGAAGCAGGGAGAACCCTAGCAGAAAACCCGCCCGATTTCCAGGCGGATCGAGCCCAACCGGGCGATCGGTACGGATCGACCCGTCAGAATTCCCGGAGCCGATCGGCGATGGCCTTGAACTGGGCGAGAGGGTCGCCGTTGGGGTCCGGCCAGATGGTCAAATAGCCCCGGTAATTGATCTCTTCCAGCGAGCCGAGGTACTCTTCCCAATCGAGGACCATCGGCGGGAAGCCGATGCCCCGGGGGTTGGCCAGGCCGGGCGCTTCGACGACCGCGAGGCGTCGTTGGCGTAGGCGTGGACCACCCAGGAGCCCAGCTCCCGGGTCGCGGCGACCGGGTCGATCCCCTGGCGGAGCAGGCTCGACGGATCGAGGCTCACGGCCAGGGACGGCATCCCGAGGGTGTCCAGGAACGAGCCGAGCACGCCGCCGGGCTCGGTCCCCGTCTCGATCGCGAACCGGACCCCTCGATGGTCGGCCCGCCGGCCGAGCTCCTGGAGTGCCGTGGTGAACACCGCCGGCGCGGGGCGTCGTCCTCGGGCGGGAGCCCCCCGACCCGGGCCAGGACCAGCCTGGTCCCCAGGTCATAGGCCAGCGCGAAGGCCAGGTCGGCGCGGGCCAGGCGGTCCTCGATCTGGTCGAGCGTGTCGAACGGCCGTCGAGTCGGCAGGCTGACCGCGATCAGGCTCTGCTCGACCGACCGCAGGGCGTGGCGAACGTCGCGCCGGCCGGTCTCCGAGAGCCGCTCGGGGGCCAGGTCGCCCGCGGCATCGAGCACCACGCCGCGGGCCCCCGCCGAGGCGGCGCCCCGGATCTGATCCTTGACCGGCCGGCTCACATCGAGCCGGAGCCCCAGGGGAGAACGAATCATCGGCGGACCTGCCCTTCTGCTCCGAGACGGTTTGCGGCCGAGCGGCCCCGTATGATACGAATTGTACCGAAGGCCGCCCGATTCCGCCCGGTCCAGGGAGTTTCTCCCCTCGTGACGCCCCCTCGACCCGCCTCGATCCGTCGACCGATCGACGTCCCCCTCGACCGGCTGACCGCCCGGATCGGCTCGTGGTCGGGGCCGGCCCTCCTGGAAGGCGGCCCCGGCCTGGGCGAGGCCGGACGCTGGAGCATCCTGGCCGCCCGCCCTCGGAGGGTCATCGAGTCGCCCGACGGCTCGGGCTTCCACTGGCACGGCGGGAGTCTCGACCTCGACGGCGAAGGCGACGCCCTCGACGGCCTCGCGACCATCGCTCGCCGATACGGTCTGGCCGATCCGGACGAGGCCCCCGAGCCCGGCTCTCCGCCTTTTCTGGGCGGATTGATCGGATATCTCGGCTACGATCTCGCCCCGAGGCTCGAACGCCTCCCACGCCGGACCGAGGCCGATTCCCGGCTCCCCAGCCTCCGGTTCGGCCTCTACGATACCTTCGTCCTGATCGATCACCGGGAAGGTTCGAGCCGAGACTCTGCGCCGTCGATCTGCTGAACGAAGGCCCGAACGTACTCCAGGAGCGTTGGGACCGCTGGCGGGCCGACCTCGACGAGACCGAGCCCTTCCGAGCCGGCTCGGCCCTGTCAAGGCCCAGGCCCGACCGGACCCGGGACGCCTATCTCGCCGCCGTCCGGAAGACCCTCGACTACATCGAGGCCGGCGACATCTACCAGGCCAACCTCTCGCACCGCTTCGTCGCGACCGGCCGGGTCGATCCGCTCGACCTCTACCTCCGGCTCAAAGCGAGCAGCCCGGCCCCCTACGCGAGCTTCCTCGCCTGGGACGACCTGGCGATCGTCGGCGCCAGCCCCGAGCTGTTCTACCAGACCCAGGGCGACCGGATCGTGACCCGGCCCATCAAGGGAACCCGTCCCCGATCGCCCGACCCGACCGAGGACGCCCGGCTCGCCGCCGAACTGTCCAGCAGCCCCAAGGACCGCGCCGAGCTGACCATGATCGTCGACCTCGAACGCAACGACCTCGGCCGGGTCTGCCGGTTCGGGACGCGTCCGCGTGTCCGAGCCCGGGGCCGTCGAGAGCTTCGAGCAGGTCCACCACCTCGTCGCCACGATCGAAGGCCGCCTCAGCCCCGGCATCGGGCCGGTTGACGTCATGAGGGCGGTCTTCCCCGGCGGCTCGATCACGGGAGCCCCCAAGATCCGGGCGATGGAGATCATCGACGAGCTCGAGACCGAACCGCCGGAGCGTCTACACCGGGGCGGTCGGCTACCTGAGCCTCGGCGGCCGGTCCGCCTTCAACATCGCGATCCGGACGATGCTGGTCGAGGGAAACCGCGTCAGCTACCAGGTCGGCGGCGGGATCGTCGCCGACTCCGACCCCGAGCTCGAATACGCCGAGACCCTCCACAAGGCCCGGGGGATGAGCCGGGTCCTGGAAGAATGCCGAGGGCAGCCATGATCTGGGTCGCCGGCAAGATCCTCCCCGACGACGGCCTGACCATCAACGCCGCCGATCGGACCTTCGAGCACGGCCTCGGCCTGTTCGAGACCCTCCGGACCTGGGGCGGTCGGGCGACCCTGCTCGACCGGCACCTGGCCCGGATGCTCCGCTCGGCCCGAGAGCTGAAGCTGCCGATCGACGCCGCCACTCTGCCCGACCCCGACGCGGTGCGGGCCTTGCTCGACGTCGAGGGGTCCGGGGAAGACCGGATGCTCCGGATCACGGCCAGCGGCGGGACGGAGTCGGGACCATCGGTCGTCTGGATGCGCTCGGCGCCGCTGCCGCCACCGGTCGCCGAGGATGGGGCGAGCGTGCTCCTGGACGCCTGGAAGGTCATGCCGGACGACCCGATGGCCCGCCACAAGACCCTGAACTACTGGTCGAGGCGGCTCATCTACAATAAGGCCCAGGGTCGGGGCTACGACGAGAGCCTGAGCCGGTCGCCGGACCCCGAAACCGTGGGCTACCTCGAAGGGAGCCGGACGAACCTGTTCGCCATCAGTGGCGGTGGCTCCGGCATGTTCGGAAGCTTTCCGACGGTCATCTGGACGACCTCGACCCGCTCTCCGATCGTGCCCGGGATCATGCGTCAGCAGGTCCTGGAGGTCGTGGAACGCCTGTCCGAGGAAGAAGACCTGCGGATCGTCGACGACGCCGAGGACGTCTCGCTGTTCGACGTCTCCGAGGTCTTCTTGACGAATTCGGTCCGGGGGATCATTCCGGTCGCTCGGGCCGTCGACGCGACGACTTGCGAGGAGCGATACCGCTGGCCGGCGCCGGGTCCCTGGACGGAACGCCTGCAAGACCTGCTGACCGAGCGGCTCTGGCCGTCCTGACGAGGAGCGAAGCCCCATGACCACCGTCGCCGACCTGTTCGCCTGGCTCGAAGGCTTCGCGCCGACCCGGCTGGCCGAATCGTGGGACAATGTCGGCCTTTTGTTCGGCGACCCGGCATCGGAACTCTCGAAGGTGATGACCTGCCTGACCGTCACCCCGCGGTCGGCCTCCGAGGCGATCGCCGAGGGGGCCGGCGCGATCGTCAGCCATCACCCGGTCCTGTTCAAGGCGACCAAGTCGCTCCGCGCCGACCGGCCGGAATCGGGCTTCCTCTGGCACCTGGCCAGGGCAGGCGTGGCGATCCTGAGCCCGCACACCGCCTTCGACAACACGGCGGGCGGGATCAACGACGGCCTGGCCGCGCGGCTCGGGCTGGTCGACGTCCGGCCGCTCCGGCCTTCGAGCCCTTCGGGCCGGCACAAGGTCGTGGTCTTCGCGCCGAAGTCGGATCGCGAGGCCGTGCTCTCGGCGGCGTTCGAGGCGGGCGCGGGGCGGATCGGGGCTTACGAGGAATGCTCGTTCGGCTCGGCCGGTTTCGGGACGTTCTTCGGGACCGAGGGCTCCAACCCCACGATCGGCGAGGCGGGCCGGCGGGAGGTCGTCCGCGAGTGGCGGCTGGAGCTGGTCTGCCCGAGCGACCGGCTTTCCGCCGTCCTGGCCGCGATCCGCTCGGCCCATTCGTATGAGGAGCCGGCGATCGACGTCTATCCGATCGCTTCGGACGTCCCCTCCGGGCCGGGCGCGGGAAGAATCGGACGGCTCGACCCGGCCGAACCGCTGGGAACGTTCGCGGCGCGGGTCGCCCGGCTCCTGGAGGCCCCGTCGACTCAGTTCGTGGGCGATCCGGATCGCACGGTCGCGCGGGTCGGGCTCTGCTGCGGCGCCGGGGATGACTTCCTGGGCGACGCCAAGCGGCTCGGGGCGGATGTCCTGCTGACCGGCGAGGCGCGGTTCCACCGGGCGATCGAGGCCGACGCCCTGGGGATCGGCCTGATCGTCGCGGGCCATCACGCCACCGAGCGGCCCGGGGTCGAGGATCTCGCCGGACGGATCGCCGGGGCCTTCCCCGGCCTGACCGTCTGGGCCAGTCGGCACGAGGTCGACCCGCTCCGACCGGCGATTGGAGGGCCGCGAAGTTGACAACCCGAACCTCAGGCCATGAATCGCTGTCTGCCCCGGCGAGGGCATGAACCTTCGGTCGAAAAAAGAACCCCCGGGACGTCCCGGGGGTGTGAAGAGATTGGGATCGAGCAGGCCCGACGGACGATGCCCGACTCAGGAGCTGGCCGCGACCGGCTCGGTGGAGTCGCCCGGGCCCGCCTTGCCGCCACGGGTGGCGGGGACGGCCAGGTAAGTCTGGTGCTCCCACTGCCCGGCCCAGGCCAGCCCGGCCCAGCGCTGGAGGGAGATCGCCTTGACCGTCGGCCGGTCCTCGTCGCGGATCACCTCGCCCCAGGCGCCGGTGTAAGCCGCCCGGACCTGCGCGGAGGTCCCGCCGTAGCAGAGGAGCCGCTCGCCGCTCGGCGCCAGGCAGGCAATCGCCCGCCAGTCCTGCGCCCCTGTGGATTCACTTATGCTCATCGTTGCGATGTCCCCGCCCGTCGAAGCTCCGGCCTGTTCGGATGATTCTGGCCCGATCGATGATGAGGCCGGATGTTGCGACGGGACTTCGAGTAAGGAGCAAACGTCAAGGTTCGGCGGAATCCGGCGATCGATCGGCGTCAAGGCCTCGGCCCTCGAGATGAGGGACCGGCCGAAGGATCTGACCTGAAAAACAGCTTACGCCGAAAACAACCCACCGGCAACTCGGGTCGCCGAGCCAACCGCGCCCCGATGCAGCGGGATCAGAGCGAGACCTTGGGCGAGACGGGGATGGCCGGGGGAGGATCGCGCAAACCGTGGTCCGATCGGCCGATCGATTCGCCTGGGCGACGCGGCCGGATCGATGACCGAACAATGGCATTCTACCGCCCTCAACCCGCCAGGGCGAATAAATAATCCGAAAAACTCTCCAAATCTTTTCCCTGGCGCGACTTCAGGATGGGACCTGTCGAGGACGGCGATGGATGCGATAGGCCGACCCGGTGACTTCAGGAGATCCGCAGCAGCACCTTGCCCCGACGGCCGACGGCCTGGGCCTCGCGAACCGCGTCGCCGATCCGGTCGAGCGGGAACTCCCGGCCCAGCTCGGTGGCGAGGACCCCTTTGCGGATCAGGTCGGCGATCTCGCGGAAGGTCATGAGCATCTTGACCTTGCTCCGCTCGGCCGCCCAGTGGCCGAGGTAAAACCCTTCGAGCACCCGCTTTCCGGCGATCATCTTCCGGGGGTCGACCCGGATCGGGGCCTCCTCCAGCGTCCCGTAGACGAGCATCCGCCCGCCGGTCGCCAGCGAGTCGAAGACGCCGGTGCCGGTGTCGCCGCCAACCGGGTCGATGGCGTAGCTGACCCCCTCGCCGCCGACGATCCGCGCGGACCTGCTCGTCGATCGGGCCGTCGGCCGAGCAGATCACCGCGTCGGCCCCGAGCCGCTTCAGCTCGTCCATCGCCTCGCGTCGGCGGACGACGTTCAGCGTCTTGAACCCGTCGTGCTTGCCCAGCTTGATCATCATCCGGCCCAGGGTCGAGCCGGCCGCCGACTGGAGCAGCCAGGCCCCTTTGGGGACCTCCAGGACGTGCCGGGCCATCGCCAGGACCGTGGCCGGGTTGACGAAGAACGAGGCGACCTGCTCGTCGGGGAGGTCGGACGCGACCGGCACCACCCGGAGCGCCGGGAGCGTGACGTACTCGGCCCAGTTCGCCCCGGCCTGATTCAGGACCGCGACCCGACTGCCGACGTAGAACTTGCCGATCAGCCCCGGCCCGGCCTTGTCGACGACGCCCACGCCCTCGTAGCCGGGGGTCGCGGGGAGCGTGGGCAGGACGCCGTAACGCCCCTCGACCGTGAGCAGGTCGGACGGGTTGATCGGGCTGGCGATCATCCGGACCCGAACCTCGCCCGGCCCCGGCTCGGGCACCGGCGCCTCGGCGGCGTGCAGGACCTCGGAGGGGTCGCCGAACTTCTCGAAGCGGATGACCTTCATGCGAATCGTTGATCCATTGGGGCATTTCCCGGCTATTCTGGCTCCCTCTCCCTCTGGGAGAGGGCTGGGGTGAGGGTCGTGGCATAACGAGTCGCTTTCGGATCGGGCTCGATCGAACGTCGAGAGCCCAGCAACGCCCCTCACCCCCGGCCCCTCTCCCAAAGGGAGAGGGGAGGCAGCGATTCACCGTTCGGGATGTGACTGCCGGCCGATCGCCGGGCCGGTTATCATAACACCCGAACCCGACGGCGGAAGTCACCAGACCCGCCATTCCTCCTCGATCAAGACCCAGGGGACCGCCCGCGATGCCCGTCGATCCGCTCGTTTCCACCGACTGGCTCCAGGACCACCTGGGCGACCCGGGAATCCGGATCGTCGACATCCGGGGCTACGTCGCGACCAGACCCGTCGCGCCGGGGGTCGAGGAGGCCACCTATCGAGGCGCCCCGGAGGAATACGCCGCCGGCCACGTCCCGGGCGCGGTCTTCGTCGACTGGACGAGGGACATCGTCGACCCCGACGACCCCGTCCCCGCCCAGATCGCCGGCCCCGAGCGGTTCGCCCGGGCGATGGGCGAGCGGGGGATCGGCGACGACACCCACGTCATCGCCGTTGACCACATGGGCGGCCAGTTCGCCACAAGGCTCTGGTGGGCCTTGACCTATTACGGCCACGACGCCGTGAGCGTCCTCGAAGGCGGCTGGAACCGCTGGGTCGAGGAGGACCGGCCGATCGAGACCGGCCCGGTCGCGTCGCTGCCCAAGACCTTCACCCCCCGGCCTCGGCCCGAAGCTCCGGGCGACCGCGGCCGAGCTTGCGTCGAGGCTGGGCGAGCCGGGCCTGCAACTGCTCGACGCCCGCGACGCCGGCCAGTTCACCGGCGCCCGTCGACGAGGGGCACGCGGCGGCCACATCCCCGGCGCCCGGCAACGTCCCCCGCGAGCTTTTCTTCGCCGAAGGGGGCGGGTTCCGGCCGATCGAGGAGATCCGCAACGTCGTCGAGGAACTTGGCTTACGTCCCGACCGGCCGACGGTCGCCTACTGCAACGGCGGCGTCGCGGCGACCGTCGTCCTGTTCCACCTCGCCCGCCTCGGCTTCCCCGACCTCACCAATTACGACGGCTCGTGGAACGAGTGGGGCGAGCGGACGGACCTGCCAACCGAGGTCTGATCTGGGCTTTGCACTTTAATTCATTACGTTGAGACGATTTATGGGTATCCGCGAAACATGGGAGATCTGGGATCTCAGATTTGAGATCTCAAATTGTCCTGGAGCCCCCAGAATCCTATAAGCAGTCGCAGGGCATTGAATTAAAGTGCAAAGCCTCTGATCTGGCCAAAACGAACCCAATCCTGCCTTTGGGTCGCCAACTCCCAGTCAAAGCCAACCGCGTCGGCGATCCAGGAAATGCGAAGCCACGGACGATCTCGCCGAGAAACTCAAAGCCAACGAACGGGAACCGCGTCGGGAAGAAATTCAAAGCCAAATGGATTCCGGGGTGGTGACCGAATAGGGCGGCCTGGGTGCCACGGGTTGTCCTCAACCCGTGGCACCCAATCCATCCTGAGCCTTTCCTGATGATTATCGTGAAGACAGGTGGGCGATGAACCGGGTTTTTCGACCCGGCCACGGAACTCTCGGGTCGGCGTTGCCCCGCCGGACCATGGTCACGGAACGGATCGACCTTGGAAACCGAGACGACGCCGGCCGACCGTCAACGGGCCTCGACCGATCGGCCTTCGAGGATCTCGGAGACGGGGGCGAGGTCGTGGGCGACCAGGCCCGAGCGGCCGACGTGGTAGGTCGCCCCGCCGGCCACTTCCAGGTTCCAGACCTCCGCCCCTCCCAAGGATTCGACCGAATCGACGACCGTCCGGCCTCCGAGGATGGCGACCTCGTCACCCGGCCGGAGGTCGCCGGTCGCGTCCAGCCCGACCCGACCTTCCAGAGCGGATGGCCCTGGGTCGCGACGATCGCCTCGCCGCCGATCGAGAGCCGGAGCGTCCGGTCGGCGCAGGATCGGTGGACCGCGAGGATCGCGCCGGGCCGAGCCGGTCGATCGGCGGCGTCGCCGGTGAGGACGAGGTCGCCGGGCCGGAGCGTCTCGATGGGTCGGGAGCCCGCTGGCGTCAGGATGGCCGTCCCCGAGGCGAAGCACTGCCCGGTCACCCATCCCTCGCCCTTTGTTTTCGGCCCGTCGATCTTGAAGTGCTCCCAGATCATGCAATATCCGCCTCCCGACCCCCCACCACCGCCCGCCTCGATGATCGGCGGGCCCGCCTGCGGGACGTAGGGCAGCGGGACCTGCATGTCGAGGGTCGGTTTGGGCCGATCGGCCGGCGCGATGTACTTGTACCCCCGGCGCTCCATGTACCACTTCAGCCAGGCTTCCCTGTCGTCGCCGAGGTCCTTGCCGCTGACCCTCCGGAGGGCCTCGGCCAGCCGGGCGTTCCGCTCCCGGATCATGGCGTTGCCCACCTCGATCGTGTTGACGTCCTGCTCGAGCTGGGCCTGCGCCGCCTCGGCCATCTTCGCCGTCTCGGAGAGCTCGAAGTCGCGGTCGATCTGCGCCTGGAGCTGCGACTTCTCGAACGACTGGTACTTGGGCGACGGGTCGGGCGTCTTCTTGGGCGGCGACGGCGGGGCCCAGTGGTAGTCCCAGATGTAAAGCGAGCCGTGCTGCTGGTTGAATCCGACCAGGCGGGAGCCCGGCGGAGGGCCGACCGGCGAGGAATTGAACTGCATCGGGAGCCGGTATCGCGGCACGTTGAGGCCGTTGACGAACAGGTCCTGGGTCTGCGACATCGACGGGGGCGAATAGTTCCGCCGGACGTTGAAGATGGTCCCCTCGACCGTCAGGTATCCGGGCGAACCGGGGCCGGCGACCTGGCGGACCTCGTACTTGACCGGCTTCTCGAGGAGCCCGACCCAGAGCATCAGGACGTCGTCGGGGTTCCGGCGGGTGAGCGTCTCGACGGCCGCCTTGCGGACGAGGTCGGACTTGCCGAAGATGGCCAGGCCCGCCAGTGCCCTGGCGGCCCGCTCCCCCTCGATCTGGCCGAGGATGTCGATCGCGATCTCCTGCTCGTCGGGGGTGCCCAGGCCGAAGACCTTCCAGACCGAGGGGACGGCCCGAGGGTCCTTGACCTCGGCCAGGCTCGCCTCAGCCTCGGCCACGCGGGACTTCTGGGCGAGCTCGCCTTCGCCTTCCGCAGGAGCGGGAGCCACTTCGCGTCGGCCTTGCGCTGGGCGTCGGCCTCGGCCTTCTCGGCGGCGATCTGCTCGGCGGAGACCCAGTGGCCGTCGCGCTTCTGGAATCCGAGCTTCTTCCAGGCGGCGTCCTTCGAGGGGTCGAGCCGGGTGACGGCGAGGAACTCGCCGGCCGCCTCGCCCTTGAGCCCCTTCTGCTCGGCCCAGAGGCCCAGCTTCCAGTGGGCGTCGGCGGTGTTCGGGATCTTCAGCCGCTGGGCGTTATACTCGGCCAGGGCGTCGGCCTCGGACGCACCGGTCTCGGAGGCCGGCGTCTTCTGGGGGGGGACGAAGGCCAGCAAGGCCGCTCCGAGGATCATCGAGCCGAGCATGCCACAGCTCCGAGGGGCCAGATCCGATCGCGGGGGGAGAGTTCTCAATTCGGGCGGGCGGCCGGACCGGCCGCCGTCAAGGGGGCGTCGAAGGGGACCAGGACGGGGCTGTTCACGCGATCGTCGTGCGCCAGGAGCCCCGCCTTCCCGACGAAGATTCCACGACGCTCGCCGACCCGGACGTGGAAGGCCGGCCGGGTCGGGACCTCCTCGATCGAAGCGACGCGATCCGATCCCCCGAGGGTCCGGATCGCGTCCCCCGGTTTGAGACCGCCGGCCATGACCCACCCCTTCCCCGCCAGCCAGAACCGCTCGAAGTCGGTCGCGACGATCGACGCCTCGCCGACCCGGATCGAGCGGACCAGCCCCGGGTTCGACCCGCCGGGTCATCAGCACCGGCGCAAACGAGAGGGCCCCGGAGGCCACGTCCTGGGTCAGGATCATGTCGCCGGACCGGACCTCCTCGATCGGCCTGAGGCCCGACCGGGTCCAGATCGGCGTCCCGGCGGCGAACGAGGGCATCCGGGCCTTCGAATCGAAGGTCCCCGGAGGTTTCGGGTCGCTCGGCTCGATCGCGCGGGACCGAGGGGGGGCGATCGTGACGGTCTCCTCGATCGAGACCCACCACTTCCGCCAGGCGTCCCGGACCGCCCCCCGGTTCTCGCCGGTCGCCACCTTCAGGGCGCGGGCCAGCCTCTGGTTGAGGGTCTCGACGTCGGCGTTGTAACGCTCCAGGTTCGCCACGTCCCGCTGGAGGTTCTGGCGAGACGCCTCGGCCTGCATCTGCGCCTGGAGCATGAGCTGGCCCACGGGGATGTCGGCCTCGAGCGGGGCGCTGAAGCTCCCTCCGATCGCGCCGCTGGCCTGGCCGCTCGTCCCGCGCAGCTGGCCGAGCACGTTGGCGCTGCTCTGCTGGCCCCGGACCGCGTTCTGACCGATCTGCTCGCCGGCCTGGCCGAGGCCGGCCTGGTCGAGCTTCGACCCCAGTCCGGTCAGGTCGGGCATGCCGAGGTAAAGGGGATCGACCGCGGCGGCGAGGGGATTGGTCGAAGAGCCGACGGCGCGTCGGGCGATGAGGAACCCGTTCTCGTCGAACCCGAAGGTGTCGCCGGGGCGGACGCCGGCCAGCATCGGCGGGGCGGCGTAGAAGCGCCGGGTGTTCGCCCGCTGGCCGTGGACGTACAACTCGCCGGGGCTTCCCGGGCCGCCGACCGGCCGGACCTCGAACTGGATCGGATCGCGGAGCAGGACGATCAGCCCAGGCGCGCACTCGCGGGGGTCGCGACCGGCGAGCGTCTCGGCCGCCGCGCGACGGACGGGCTCGGAGGAGCCGAAGACCGCCAGCACGCCCAGCCCCCGGGACGCGACCGGCGAGTTCGACCTGGCCCAGGAGCCGGACCGCCCAGGCCTGATCCTCGACGCCGCCGGACCCGAAGACCTTCCAGATCGAGGAGGCGGCCGAGGGGTCGGTCAAGCCTTCGATGCCCGGCTGGCCTCGGCCGACCGGGAGGGCTGGCCGAGCCAGGTCTTCCACTTCGCCAGGAGGGGGCGCCAGTGGGCCTCGGCCTTGCGCCGGGTCTCGGCCTCGGCCTTCTCGGCGGCGAGCCGCTCGGGGTTCACCCACCGGCCGCCCTGCTTGCGGTACCCGAGCTTCTTCCAGGCCTCCTCGCGTGTGGGGTCGAGCAGGACAACGGCGTGGAGGTGGGCCTCGGATTCCCCCTTCAGGCCGGCCTGCTCGCACCACTCGGCCAGTCGCCAGTGGGCCATCGCCGTGTCGGAGATCTGCTCGCGGCGCGTGTCATAACGTGCCAGGGCCTCCACCCGATCGGCCTGGGACCTGGCCCGCTCGATCGCCTCGGCGGCCGACCGCCACTCGCCTTCGTCGTCCATCTGGCCGAGCAGCCCCCGGGCGACCGGGTGGTCGGGCTTGAGCTCCAGGGCGGTTCGGAGGTGCCGCGCCCGGAGGCCCCGGAGATCGCGGGCCTCGCACCAGAGGGCGAGCCGGACGTGCGCGTCCGGGTCGCTCCCCGCGGCCTCCCTGGCGGACTCGTAGAACTCGAGCTCATCGGGGGGGGTATCCGCCCCGAGGGACGCCAGGACACAGCCGAGGAAGAGAGCCCGGATCATCCGATCGTCCCCCCGAAAGGTCGAGCAATTCGGCCTTGGCCTCGATCCCGACCCCGGGCCGACCGGCCCTCGAATCCCGACGACCGGGGAGAAACGGGTCGATTCATGATAGCCCGCCTCGCGGATTGTATCGAGCATGCAATGATCGAGCAAGCGTCAAATAAAATCATGGATCGGCGGGCGTCATCGAGAGCCCTTCCCGATCCCGGAGGTTGCCGACTGGGGCAGCCCGGCCCGGTCCCACGCTCCGCGCGGGAGCGGGGGATTGCGCGTTCAACACGCGGGAAGGCCGCCGTCGATCGAGTCGGGGTCGTGGCGACACGCCCGACAGCCGATCAGTCGCGTCTACACATGGCCTTCTCGAATTTATCCCAATCCCTCTTGTCTCGAAGTCCGGCGCAGGGCAAACTCCGATGAGGCCCGAAGCCGACCGATCGCGGGCCTTCCCCTGATTCTCGGTCGAATTCCCTTCGAGCAAAAGGAGAGAACCGAAGATGGGTGACAAGGCGCCAAAAGACATCAAGAAGAAAAAGAAGATCGCCGAGACCAAGAAGGCCAGTTCCAGCAAGCCGGCCTCGGCCTCGGCGAAGCCGGACAAGAAGTGAGCCGCCGCGCCACGGGGGCCGGCCTCGATCGATCGATCGATCGATCGGGCCGGCCGCCTCACGGCGGTTCATGCTCGGATGACCCACGACGGAGGAAAACGGGGACTGGCTCCCGGCCCCGATTGAGCCGTCGATCCGGCCGATGGTCACGCGGGCCGGGTGCCTGTCCCCCGTTTTCCGGTCGCCTCACGACGGAGAATCGTCCGATCGGGCCCGAGGATTCCGACCCTCGACGATGCTCCGCCGGGCCGCAACCAGGCTCCGGGTGGTCAACGCGACGGTGAACGGGTGGGCCGGCACCGCGTGCTGCGGGTCGGAGAGCTGCCAGGCCAGCGTCAGGGCCGACCGGGCCAGGTCGGGGTCGCCTGAGGCCTGCCAGAACGACGACATCCAGAGCAGCATCCGCCGGTAGTGCTCGAGCCGGCCCAGCAGGCGATGCTCGAACAGGTAGCGATACGCCCCCGCGTCGCGCCGGGGGTCGGGCGGACCCTCGCCCGAACGCAACGCGATCTCCTCGGCGAGGTCGAGGGTCAGGTCGGAGGTATCGACCCAGTCCGGGCAGGCGTCGAGGATCAGCCTCGACGTCTCCTCCATCGACTCCAGCGCGTGCGTTGCCAGCTCCTCGTCGCGGACCAGCCCGGTGAACGGCCGGGCGCGGAACTCGGGACCGACGGTCCGTTCCAGCCAGTAGCGGAGGACCGGGTTCGTCTCCGGGCCGCAAAAGAGCAGGCTCCCGGCGAGCAAGCCCTCGGCCAGGCCGGGGGCGTCCTCGACGAAGTCGCGGTCGCCCTGCCCCTCGAACTCCTCGAAGAGGGTCGAGGCCAGCGCCGGGTCGTCGCCGACCTGCCCTTCGACATCGAGGACCCCTCGCCAGACGTCGCAGAGGAAGTTGGCGACGACCCACCGGCCCCGGTCCCGGCTGGCGATCAGGATCGAGCCCCGGCCCGAGCCGTCGAGGCTCGTCACGAGGTTGCCGACCGGGCTCGGGCGGGCGCGACCGGGTCGATCGAGGGCCTCGGCGATCGCCTCTCTCGCGTCCGGCCCGAGGATGCGCAAGGCCCGTTCGCGGACGTCGGGGTCGGGGTGGTCGTGCGCGATCTCGGCCCAGGCGAAGCGGTGCTCGTCGTCGAGGTCGGCGCGGCCGGAGAGGGCGTTGAGAGCGGCGGCGCGCGTGGTCGGCTCGTAAGCGAAGCTCAGGAGCCGGAGGAACGCGATCAGGCCGGGGCCGGTCGGGAAGTTGGCCAGGCCCGCGATGATCTCCGAGCGGACCTCCGGCTCGACCGCCCCGATCCCCTGGAGCGCGACCCACGAGCCTTCGGGCTCCTCCTCCAGTTGCTCGACCAGCGTTTCGAGCCCGTCGTCGGCCTCGGCTTCGAGCGACTCGCCCAGCTCCTCCCACCACTCCATCAAGGCGGGGTGATTGGCGAGCACGCCCGTGACTTCGAGCATGTCCAGCGCCCCCAGACCCGTTCCGGCGCCAGGTCGCGCTGGACTTCGAGGGCGTCGGCCAGCTCTTCGAGGAGTTCGGGCGTGGAATACGCCTCGACCAGCCGGAGGATCGCCTCGCCGTCGGCCCCTCCCAGCATCCGGAGCCGACCTCGGACCGCCTCGCGGAGTTGCTCGACCGGGAACTGCTCGACCAGCCGGGCAAGCTGGGTCTCGCGAACCTCCTCGCCCCACTCGCGACGATCGCGGAGCGCATCAAGGATCGCCTCGGGTGATTCCGACGCCTCGTCGCCCGGAGAATTCGCGTCCATGTCCATTCCTTGCGAGGACTTCAGTGCCGAGCCCGCCTGGCCGCCCTTTACCTTGACAAACCCGGTCGGAGGGTTCAAGGTCGAATCGTCGAGGCTTCGCGAGCCGGTGCCAGTCAATGGAGGTGGGACTGATGGCCGTTCCCCTTGGTCAATTCTCACTGGATCGGATGGTGAGCGCCGTGGAGAAGGTCCGAGAGCGTCTGATCAGATCCGCCACCGCGCTCGATTCGGCTGGTGTGCCCTACGCCGTCATCGGTGGCAACGCCGTTGCCACATGGGTTGCGAAAGTCGATGAAGAGGCCGTCCGAAACACCCAGGACGTCGACATCCTGCTCAGGCGATCCGACCTCGAAGCCGCGGGGGCCGCGCTGGCGACCGTCGGGTTCATCCCGAGGCACGTCAAGGGCATCGATATGTTCCTGGACGGCCCCGGCGCCAAGGCTCGCGCTGCCGTCCATGTCATCTTCGCCAATGAGAAGGTCAAGCCCGACGACCCGTGCCCTGCCCCGGACGTGACCGAATCCGAGCGGGCCGAGTCCTATCAGGTTCTCACCCTCCCGGCCTTGATCCGGATGAAGCTCACGTCATTTCGCCGGAAAGATCAGGTCCACATCCTCGACCTGATCGACGTCGGCCTGATCGACCAATCGACCGTGGCAACCGTCCCGCCCGAGCTGCGCACCCGGCTGCAAGAGCTGATCGATAACCCGGAGTCTTGAACGGTTCGAATTGGTGGGGCTCGCCCGAGGCTCGACCCACCCTACATATTATTGAGCGTTAGAGAATTAACGTCAGCGATGGCCGGGGCTGATCCTGAATTGAAGTGGCTTCCCGGATGAAACATTGGGGCGTTGTGGATGAGTCCCGTTCCCGATAAAGTCCGTGGGTCTGCAAGCCGTTAAAGTGTAAAGTCTCGATACGACCGTAGGTCGGAGTTTTTCAAGCTGTCGTTTCACGACTTGCGTCGAGGACCAGGCGTAAGCCGTGATCAGAGGCACTCTTTACAGAACCCCAAGGCTTGGCCATGCGACTACCTCGCCGAAGGTCACGGTCCGGCGGATGATGATTGCCGTAGCAGTCATCGCCTTGGTTCAATGGGTGATCGTCTCGATGAGACAGCGGTCGGCCATTTATCATCAGCGGGCGGAGGCGTACGCCCGGCTCGCCGCCGCTAAGGCTTTTAGCGGAAGTCGAGAGGATTTCCTCGCTCAAATGGAATGCGACAGGTGGGCGAGAGGAATGGAGAAAAAGTATCGGTGTGCCGCCAGATACCCCTGGCTATCGATCGAGCCTGATACGCCACCTCCGAACGACACATATGACTATCAAATAAGCCGCCAGCCGGCACTGCGTAGGCCATAGCCGGAATGGTGGGGCTCGCCCGAGGCTCGACCCACCCGACATATTATCGCTCGCTTGTGGATTCTCCCGGTTCCTTGAACTTCGCGATCCCCGACCACGAAAGGTCGATCTCGCTTTCGAGCGTGGCTTCCTCGTACAACTCGGCATCCACTTCGGTCAGGAACCGGCTCGGGCGGGTGAGGAGGGTCGGGCCTCGGCCGCCTCGTGGGAGGGTCTGGGGATAGGTCAGGTAGAGTTCGTCCATCGCGCGGGTCACGGCGACGTAGAAGACCCGGCGCTCCTCGTCCTCGCCACCGGGGTCGGCCAGGGCCCGGGCGCCGGGGAAGCCGTCCTCGACCAGGCGGGGGACGAAGACCCGCGACCACTCCAGCCCCTTGGCCTGGTGGATCGTGCTGAGGACCAGATGGTCGGTCGGGTCCTCGCCGTCGAGGTTGTCGGCGCCGTAGACGTCTCCGGCCAGCGTCAGCTCGGAGATCAGGCGTTCGAGGCTGTCGAACCGCGAGGCGAGCACGGCCATCTGCTCGATGTCGGCGATCCGATTCTCGGGCCGCTCGTAACGGCCCTTGACGATGTCGGGATATCCCCCCTGGAGGATCGCGCCGATCGCGGCCGATGGATTCGTCTCGGGTCGGGCGGCCTCGACTTTGCGGAGGTCGGCCACGAACCCGGCGAAGAACCCCTTGCTCTTGGCCGGAACGAGGGCCATCGTCGGGGCCGTCGCCAGCGCGGCGAGCGGATCGGCGGCCTGGGTCAGATGCGAGCAAATCCCCGACGCCTTGGCCGGGCCGATCCCGGGCAGGAGGAGCAAGAGGCGTCGCCAGGCGGGCTCGTCGCGGGGGTTGACCAGAATCCGGCAATAGGCCAGCACGTCCTTGATGTGGGCCTGCTCGAAGAACCGCAGGCCGCTCCGGACCGTGTACGGCACCGCTCGGGCCACGAGTTCGGCCTGCAAGAGGATGCTGTCGTGGTGGTTCCGGTAGAGCACGGCCATCTTGCCCAGGGGCACGCCTTCCTCGTGGAGTTCGAGGATCTGCTGGCAGAGATACGCGGCCTCCTCGTGGGCGTCGGCCGCCGGGACGACCAGCGGCTTGACCCCCTTCCCTCTGGCCGAGACCAGCGTCTTGGGAAATCCCGAGGTTGTTGTGGGCGATCGAGGCGTTGGTGAAGGCGACGATCTCGGGAGTCGATCGGTAGTTCGTCTCCAGCCGGAAGATCGAGGAGCCGGGGTTGCGCTCGGGGAACTTGAGGATGTTGTCGTAGTTCGCCCCGCGGAACCTGTAGATCGACTGGGCGTCGTCGCCGACGGCCGTCAGGTTGCCCGAGCCTTCGCGGGCGAGGGTCTCGATCAGGTCGAGCTGGACGGTGTTGGTGTCCTGGGTCTCGTCGATCAGGATGTGCCGGAAGAGCTTCGCCTGCGCGGTCCGCTGGTCGGGGAAATCGGCCAGGAGCCGGGCCCACTCGCCGAGGAGGTCGTCGTAGTCCATGCAGTTCGCCGCTTTCTTGCGTTTCGCATACGCTTCAGCGGCGGCTTCGAGGTTCGGGACCCACTCCTCCCAGTCGGGGTTCCGTTCTAGGATGACCTCTTTGAGCGGCCTCCGGACGTTGAACGCGAAGCTGAGGGTGTGATGGACCGCCGCCGGCTTCGGGGCCATCTTCCCGGTGCCGACGAGGCCCGCGTCATCCATGGCGATCTTGACGAGGTCGAGCTGGTCCTCACTATCGAGGATGGTGAAGTTCGGGCCGTACCCGAGGACCTTCGCCGAGCGCCGGAGCAGGCGGTTGCCGATGTGGTGGAACGTCCCGGCCCAGACCTTCGCGGCAACCGGACCGATCAGGGCGTCGAGGCGTCCGACCATCTCGCGGGCGGCGCGGCGGGTGAAGGTGACGAGCAGGATCGACTCCGCCGGGACCCCCCTGGCGATCAGGTAGGCGACCCGGTAGGTGATCACCCGCGTCTTGCCCGAGCCCGGCCCGGCCAGGATCAGGTTGTAGCCGTCGGGCGCCGTGGCCGCCGCGTGCTGGGCCTGGTTCAGCTCGGCGGCGAACTGCGCGGCCAGCCGGTCGTCCGCCCGCCTTCTGGAGCCGGATCTTTCTCATGCCGCGTGGTCGCCTGTCCGAGGTCAGCTATCCCGAGAGCCGGGCTTTCATTATAGTCTCGGGAATCGTCGGAGTGGGTTTGCCGCGACCCTGGTTTTCGGCATCCCCGTAGGGTAGGGCTTGCCCTGCCGTCTGTATTCGGCAGGGCAAGCCCTACCCTACGGGACGCCGGTATCATGTCCGTTCGCTTGCCAGAGGCCGAGGAGGGCCGAACAATGTCGACCATGGAGGAGACGCTCACCACCCAGATCATCCGCGAGCCCAGCGTCCGGCTGGTCGGTCGGCTGACGATCGACGAGTCCGAGCTGACCGGCTTCCTGGAGGACGAAGGGGTCGAGTCGTGGCAGACCGACACCGAACTCGCCGCGCAGAAGCTCGTCGAGGTCGCCGGGCGTCTCTGCTACAAGAGTTACTCCAAACCCCGACCCGGCGGAAACGCGGCCTATCTCGGACACATCCTCGAGGTCGGCCACGGCTCGGTGATCGAGCATGCGGTCTACAACTTCATCATCACGGGCGTCTGCCGCTCGTTCACGCACGAACTGGTCCGGCATCGCGCGGGGTGGGCGTACTCGCAGCGGAGCCAGCGGTTTGTGGACGAGAAGGATTGCTCGTTCGTCGAGCCCGACCCGATCGCCGAGGACCCCGAGCTGCACCGGATCTGGCTGGAGGCGGTCACGGCGTCGCACCGGGCGTACTCGCGGCTGGCCGAGGGGCTGGCCCGGAAGTTCTCGGACGTCGAGGACAGGACGCTCCGCCGCAAAAAAGCCCGCGAGGCCGCCCGGTCGGTCCTGCCCAACGCGACCGAGACCCAGATCTTCGTCACGGCCAACGCCCGGGCCTTGCGGCACTTCATCGAGGCCCGCGCCGATGCCTCGGCCGACGCCGAGATCCGCAAGGTCGCCGTGGCGATGCTCAAGATCCTCCAGGTCGAGAGCCCGAACCTGTTCGGAGATTACACGCTTGCCGACCTCCCCGGCGGCGGCCAGTCGGCCAGCACGCCGCATCGCAAGGTCTGAGCCAGGCGAGGAGAACGCGTCGAAACCGGCGGCTCCCCCACGAAACCGTGTGAAGTGGCATGGACGGACGGCGCGGCAGGGCGTTATTTTGGAAGTGTCCAAGCCTCCGGCCCCTTCTTCCACTGCATCCCGATATGATCTCCCGACCCTGCATTGTCCCGGGGTCCACGGGTTGAATCATCCCTCTCGTTTTGCCCTCCGTCGGATTGATCGCCGGGGTCTTGCTCGCCTCCGGTGATCCTCTCACTGGCCTATGGAATCGGCCGCGTCGATGTCGCCCCACCTCATCCTTCATGTTCGACCTACCGAGCGATCGACATGAGCACGGCTGAACGCACGCATTCCGGCGTCCTGGAAATGCACCCCAAGGGATACGGGTTCCTCCGCGACCCGGCTCGAAACTTCAAGATCGGCACGAGCGACGTCATCGTCGGCTCGCCTTTACTATCGAAGTTCCAGCTCCGCCAGGGGGTCCGCCTGACCGGTCTGGTCGATGAGCCCAGAAAAGGGGAAGGCCCGCGCCTCTCCGAATTAATCGAGATCGAAGGTAAGACCCCCGAGCAATATCTGGGCCTCCGAGGCTTCGACGAGCTGACCGCGATCGACCCGCACGAGGCCATCCACCTCGAAACCGGGGCCGAGCCGCTGGGCATGCGGGTGATGGACCTGCTCACCCCGATCGGCAAGGGCCAGCGCGGCCTGATCGTCGCCCCCCCGCGCTCGGGCAAGACGATCCTGCTCCAGCAGATGGCCGCCGCCGTCGCGAAGAACCACCCCGAGCTGCACCTGATCGTCCTCCTGATCGACGAGCGGCCCGAGGAAGTGACCGACATGAAGCGGATCGGTCAAGGGCGAGGTCATCGCCTCGTCCTCCGACCACGCCATCGAGGAGCACATCCGCCTGGCCCAGCTCACCGTCGACCGCGCCAAGCGGATCGCCGAGGGAGGCGGCCAGGTCCTGATCCTGCTCGACAGCCTGACCCGGCTGGCCAGGGCCTACAACAAGGGCTCCAACTCCGGCCGGACGATGTCGGGCGGCATGGACATCAAGGCCCTCGACGTCCCCAAGCGACTCTTCGGCGCCGCCCGGAAGTTCGAGGAAGGCGGCTCGCTGACCGTCCTGGCCACCTGCCTGATCGAGACCGGCAGCCGGATGGACGAGCTGATCTTCCAGGAGTTCAAGGGGACCGGCAACATGGAGGTCGTCCTCGACCGCCGCCTGGCCGACCGCCGGGTCTGGCCGGCGATCGACATCCAGCAGTCCGGGACCCGCAAGGAAGAGCGCCTGCTCACCCCCGAGACCCTCGCCCGCGTCACCCTCCTCCGCCGGACCCTCGCCGGGATGAAGCCAACCGAGGCCATGGAAGCCCTGGTCAAGCAGCTCGGCAAGTTCCCCGACAACGCCGCGTTCCTCGACAAGATCGGGATGTCGGTCAAGGACCGCTAAGAGGCGGCTCGGTCCTGATTTCGCGGATTCCCTTGTCTAGCAATGACTTAGGGAATCCGCACCCACCCCGCCTCATGGCGATTGTCCGCGACCCGGTCATGAGCGACGTTCCCGGGGACGCCAGAATTCAAAGCCAATCGCGAACAGAACACCGAGACGCCAGAATTCAAAGCCAATCGCGAACAGAACACCAAGACCAGAATTCAAAGCCAATCGCGAACGAGTGAAGCGGTCGTGACCGACATCCCACCTTGATAATATCGCTCCGAATGGGTTCGGATTATCAGACGACTCGGTGCCCCTCCCGATTTTGAAGTCTCCGGCGGCTCTGGTCCGGGTGGCAGGGGTCTGCGGTACACCGCAACACCGGTCCCACGCCGATGGGGCAGGCCACGGCCCGGGGTTGTGGAGTACCGCAACCCCTGCCACCCACCGGCGGGCTCAAACCGCCTCTCCCAAAATCGAGAGGGGCACCCCAGACAACTTCCCATCCCGTCCTGACCTCGTCCCAGCGGCTTGCAAATCGGCCACGTCGTGACCTCTCCTTGACACTTCAATCGAGAGACTTGACAATTTGGCCTGTCAGAAATGACCGAGTCGATCCCTGCAACCTCCTGGCTCCTCACTCGACGAAGTCTGGCCGAAACGTGACTTGGCTGTGTTCCACCCCAAGGAGAAGGGCGTACCGGGCGATCCGGTTCGCCCGCAAGAGAGCGGGGGAGGTCATGAATTCGACCGAAGCCTCTTCGGATGGTGACTGGGACATCACAACAAAGCCTTGTGAATTTGAACCGGAAGGGTTGAATCAGTCGGTCAATGTGCTTGGCCCAATGCTCGGCCTTCGTTACGAGATTTTGAAGGAAGTCGGCCGAGGGGGGATGGGAGTCGTTTTCAAGGCCAGGCACCGGGCGCTCGCGAAGGACGTCGCGATCAAAGTCCTCCTACCCGGGATGTCGGTGGAACGGTTCTACCGGGAGGCTCGGCTTCTCGCTCAGCTCGATACTCCGCACGTCGTGAAAGTCCACGACTTCGACGTGCTGGGCGGCGATTCGCCGATCCTGGTCATGGAATGGGTTGAGGGGCACGACCTTGCACACGTGTGCAAGGAACGTGGCGGCCGGATCGAAGAGACTGAAGCCCTGTCCCTGATGAGTCAGGTGGCCCATGGGCTTGCCCAAGCCGCCGGGGCTGGGATCGTCCACCGAGACGTCAAGCCAGCCAACATCCTGGTCGACGCCAGGGGTCGGGTACGGGTCGCCGACTTTGGTCTGGCCCGGGGAACCGACGGCACGGGCATGGCAACACTGACCGACTGCGCGATGGGCACGCCGTTCTACATGGCCCCCGAGCAGGCGGAAGACCCGAGGACTGTGGACACGCGGGCCGACATCTATAGCTTCGGGGCGACATTCTATCACATATTGACTGGATCTCCCCCGTTCGTCGGTTCGACACCGTTCTCGACCTTCTTCAAGGCGAAGACGGAACCCCTGGTCTCCCCAAAATCTTTGATCCCCAAACTCTCGAACCGGACCGGGGACCTGCTCGAAAAATGCCTGGCCAAGTCGCCGGCCGCCCGTTTCCAATCTTTCGAGGAAGTGCTGCGGCACGTGAGCCCGGCGTCGATCGGAACCTCGCCCTGGGACGAGCCGGAAGACCCGTCGATCGCCGCCATTCTGGCCCGCTATCAGAGTAGAAGGGATGGCTACCTGAATTCGGAACACCTCTTCCCAGACGTCTATCCGATGTCCTCCGGTCGCAAGCTGTTCGTGGCCAGGGGCTCGATCGCCACACAGCAGGTGGACGCGATCGTCAGCTCAGATGACGAGATGATCTCGATGGGAGGGGGAGTCTCGCGGGCCCTGAAATACGCGGCCGGGCCGACCATGGAGGCTGAGGCTCGGAAGTATGTTCCGGTTCGCGCCGGGAGGGCCGTCGTCACCTCGGCCGGCAAGCTGTCGGCTCGCTTCATCTTCCACGGGATCACACTCAACTATTCCAAGCCCGGCTCCGCCAGGCCAAGCCGCGACCTGATCCTCGAGATCCTGGCCAGTTGCTTCTACCACGCGGACACCCTGAACGTGAAAACCATCGCGTTCCCGCTCCTGGGGACCGGCGCGGGCGGCTTCCCGACCGATATCTGCCTGGACGCGACATTTCACTTCCTCGCTCGGACCTTATCGAGAGGCATGACGAGTGTCCAGGAGGCGACGATCGTGATCTATGGTGGTTCGCGGCCGTAATTTGTCTCCTCCGTCATGGAAAGTCGCAAGAATGACATTCTTGAAAGTGAATCGGAAATGACCGCGAACGCTTCCGGACCGACGGCCGACTCCCTGGGCGTGCTGGGCCTGCCGATGCCGGTCCGGGAGATGGCGGCCCGGCCCTGGGACGTGATCGTCGTGGGGGCGGGGCATAATGGGCTGACCTGCGCGGCGTATCTGGCCAGGGCGGGCAAGCGGGTGCTCGTCCTGGAGGCCCGCGAGCGGGTCGGCGGGGCTTGCACGCTCGAAGAGGTCTGGCCGGGGTATCGGATCTCGCCGTGCGCGTACCTCGTCGGGCTCCTGCACCCGCTGGTGATCGAGGAGCTGGGCCTGGCCGGTCGAGGACTCCGGTGGGTCCCCGCCAGCGCGGGGATGTTCGTGCCGTTCGACGACGGGACGAGCCTCCAGCTCGGCGAGGACGACGCTCAGTGCGAGGAGGAAATCCGCCGCCTCAACCCCGGCGACCTGAGCGGCTGGCGGGCGATGAACGACGTCAAGCGCCGGCTCCGCGACGCCTTGCGCCCTCCGGGCGAGGGGGACCTCTGGGTCGGCCCGGCTCCGACTCGCGAGCGGATCGAGGAGCGGCTCAAGGGCGATGAGGACGCCCGCAAGCTCCTGTTCGAGTGGTCGATGGTCGAGTACGTCGAGCGGTTCCTCGATGACGAACGGCATCCAGATGGCGTACCTCGGGCAGGGGGTGATCGGCACCAACGCCAGCCCTCACGACCCGGGGACGGCGTCGATCCACTTCCACCACGCCTCGGGCCGGCTGGGCGGCGAGCCGGGGATGTGGGGGTACGTCGTCGGCGGGATGGGGATGGTCTCGTTCCTGCTCTGCGACGCCGCGAAGGCCGAGGGGGCGGCGGTCGCCACCGGGGTCCCGGTCGCCCGGATCGTGCCCGGCGAGGGGGTCGAGCTGGACGTCCGGCGAGCGGATCGACGCGCCGGTGGTCGTCTCGAACGCCGACCCGAAGACGACCTTGGCTTTGCTTGGGAATTCAGCGGACCAAGCCTGGCGAAGTCAGGTCGACTCGGTGCCGATCGTCGGCTGCACGGTCAAGCTCAACGTCGCGCTCCGCGAGCTGCCCAATTTCACGGCGAGGCCGGGGACCCGCGAGCCGCACCATTTCGGCCAGATCAACACCCCGCTGACCAAGGACGAGTGGCGGACGGCTCACCAGACGTCCAGGGAAGGCCGGCTCCCGCCCCGACTCTGGACCGAGTTGTACTTCCAGACTGCCCATGACCCGAGCGTGGCCCCCGAAGGGGTCCACACGATGAGCGTCTTCGCGCAATACGTGCCCTATACTTTCGAGGACGGGTCGTGGGAGACCCGTCGGGCCGAGGTCGAGCGGCTGGCTCTGGCGTCGATTGGCCATTATTGCTCGAACATCCCGGACGCGGTGATCGCCGCCGAGGTGCTTGGCCCTCCCGACATCGAGCGGCACGTCGGCCTGACCGGCGGGCACATCTTCCAGGGGGAGATCCTGCCGGATTACCTCTGGGACCGCCGGCTCTCGCCGCGAACTCCGATGCCCGGCGTCTTCCTCTGCGGCGCCTGCACCCATCCCGGCGGGAGCGTGATCGCCGTCAACGGCCGGAACGCGGCCATGGAGATCCTCCGATGAGCCTCCCCGAAGTCTTCCTGGCCCGGCACGGCGAGACCGCCTGGGCGATCACCGGCCAGCACACCGGCCTGACCGACATCCCCTTGACGGCTCGCGGCGAGCGCAACGCCAAGAACCTCGGCGAGCGGCTCCACGGGCTCGAATTTTCCAGGGTCTTCACCAGTCCCCTGCAACGGGCCAACCGGACGTGCGAGCTGGCCGGCTTCGGGGGACGGTCCCGGCCCGACCCGGACCTGGTCGAGTGGAACTACGGCGACTATGAGGCCAGGACGACCGCCCAGATCCGGGCGGAGAACCCCCGCTGGAACCTCTTCGACGACGGTTGCCCCGGAGGCGAGTCGGTCGCCGATATCACCGAGCGGGCCGACCGCGTGATCGGCCGACTCCGAGGGATCGAGGGCCGCGTTCTCCTCTTCGGCCACGGCCACTTCTTCCGCGTCCTCGCCGCCCGCTGGATCGAGCAACCGGCGGGCGACGCCCGTCTCTATCTCCTGAGCACCGCCGCGCTCAGCGTCCTGGGCTACGAGCACAATACCGATGAGCCAGTCATCCGGCTCTGGAACGACAACCGGCATGTGAAGGATTAGTCGCCGATTTTCCGCTGGATCGTATCGCTTCCGCCGAGGATAGCGCGGCCTTCCACGCGGATCAGATCCATTGGCGTAAGCAAATCGGCCCGGCCGCGAGTCCTTGTTGAAGGCAGCCCGTCGCCGCGAGGTCGTTGTGGTCGTGGTCCGGCGTCTGGACCGCTGGGGCCGGTCGCTGCCCGACCTGGGGGTGACGCCGCGTGAGCTGACCGACCTTGGTGTCGGCTTCGTCGCGGGTGAGCCACTCGGAGCATCGGGGGGGAACCCATCACTTCCAGGATCGCCTTTCCTGACAACTTCGCCGGTCGGACGTTTCCGGCTCCCGATGTGTGAGACTCCTGGTCAATCCTCAGGCTTCGGAATCGGGCGAGGTGAGTAACGTCGTCAGGAGTTCTTGGACCTTCAGGAAGTCGACCGGCTTGACGAGGTGCCTGTCGAAGCCCGCCTCCCTGGCGAGTTGCAGGTCGGACTCCTGCCCGTAGCCGGTCATGGCGACGAGCCGGACGTCCTTGAGTTGCGGGTCCTGCCGCAGTCGCCGGGCGACCTCGTAGCCGTTGAGCCCCGGCAGGCCGATGTCCAGCAAGACCACGTCCGGCAGGTGGGCGACGGCCGCCTCCAGGGCGGTCGGACCCGTGTAGGCCGTCCGGACATCATGCCCCGACATCCTCAGCAGCTTCGCCAGGATCTCGGCCGAGTCCACGTTGTCGTCGACCACCAGCACCCGCCCGGCGTGCGCGGGGCGCTCGGCCGATCGCGTCGGTGCCGAGGGCGGCTCCGGCTCCGGGGACGACGGCAGCGGGAGTCGGACGGTGAACTCGCTCCCTCGCCCCGGCCCGTCGCTCTGGACCTCGACCGTCCCCCGGTGCATCTCCACGAGCCGTTGCACCAGAGCCAGCCCGATGCCCAGGCCGCCCTGCGAGCGGTCCAGCGACCGAGCCGCCTGCGTGAACAGGTCGAAGATGTCGGGGAATTGTTCGAGGTCGATGCCGATCCCCGTGTCCCGCACGCTCAGGACCATCTCGTGCCCGTCTCGCCGGAGCTCTGAGCCAGATCCGTCCCCCCTCGTCGGTGTACTTGGCGGCGTTGTTCAGGAGGTTCACCACCACCTGCTCCAGTCGGGCCGGGTCGGCGTGCAGCCAGATCGGCTCCATCGGGCACGTCCACCGTCAGGACGTGCCGGCGGCGCGTCGATCAGGGGACGGGCCGACTCGACCGCACGCTCCACGACGCCCCTCATGTCCAGGCGCACCGGATGCAGCCGGATCTTCCCGCTGGTGAAGCGGGCGACTTCCAGCAGGTCGTCGACGAGGTGGGAGAGCTGCCCGACCTGCCGCTCGATGATGTCGCGGGCCTCCTGCTGGATCAGGTTCTCGTCCCCCTGGAGGCGGAGGAGGTGGACGGCGTTGAGGATCGGCGAGAGGGGGTTGCGAAGCTCGTGCGAGAGCATCGCCAGGAACTCGTCCTTGCGGCGGTGGAGGTCGGCCAGCGCCGCCGCCTGCGCCTTGGCCTGCTCGCTCCATCCGGCTGCGCTGGGTGATGTCCCGGATGTTGCACTGGGCGACCTGACGGTCGCCCACCATGTAGAGGTTGCTGACGAACTCGACCTCCACCTCATCGCCGCCCTTGGTCTTCAGCGGCAGGTGCTCGTAGCGGATGTAGCCCGTTCCTCAGAGTTCCCGGTAGGCCTCCTGGTTCGCCTCCTTGTCCTGGAACAGGCCGATCTCCCAGAGTTCCTTGCCCAGGAAGTCGTCGAGTTCGTAGCCCAGCAGGCCGCACATGAACGGGTTGGCCTCGATGATCGTCCCGAGGTCGGCGTCGAGGATGAGGATCCCGTCCTTGGCCGTCTGGAAGAGGCGGCGGAACCGGAGTTCGGAGTCCTGGAGGGCGGCGTCCGACCTCTTCCGCTCGGTGACGTCCTCGATGGCCAGGAGGACCAGATTCGGGTGTTCGCCGTCCGGCGGGAAGCGGCGGGCGTTGAGCAGCATGCTCCTCGGGCCGATCGCCGGGAAGTCGTGCTCGACCTCGAAGTCGTGGACGGCGATCGCCTTGGGGATCGTCTCCTCCAGCAGCGTCCGCAGGGCGGGGATGTCCCACTGGCCGTCGCCGAGTTCATAGAGGAAGCGGCCCACCGTCTCCTCCTCCGAGGCGTGGAACGCCCGGTAGAAGGAGGCGTTGGCCGTCTTGACCCGGAGGTCCTTGTCGAGGACCAGGAACGGCTCCCTCAGCGTCGCCACGATCTCCTCGGCGTAGCAGAGGGCCTCCTGCGCTGCCCGCTCGTGTCGCCGGCGTTCGGTGCAGTCCCGGAAGACCAGGACGACCCCGGCGATCTCGCCCGCCTCGTTGCGGATCGGGGCGGCGCTGTCCTCGACGGGCCGCTCCGTGCCGTCCCTGGCGATGAGCAGGCTGTGGTTGGCCAGCCCGACGATCGTTCCCTCCCGCAAGGCACGGGCGGCGGGGTTCTCGACCGGCTCGCGGCTCTCTTCGTCGATGATGCTGGACGACGGATCCCGAGGGGAACGCCCACCGCCTCGGCCTGCGTCCAGCCGGTCAAGGACCGGGCGGCCGCGTTCAGGAAGGTGACGCCGCCGTTCGCGTCGGCGGTGACGACGGCATCGCCGATGCTGGCAAGCGTGACCCGCAGCCACTCCCGCTGTTCGAGCAAGGGCAACCCGGTCGTTTGCTCATCGGACGTCTGTCCGTCGAAGTTCGTGGCCATGCACCCCCCAATGGTCTGAGTCAGACAGATCCGAGACGAGGCGGGACTTCCGCGTGAAAGTCCCTGGTCACCGAGTTTCACGGCTCCGGAATGACTCTGATCATGACGAGGACAGGGTCCCCACGAACATGAGGAGGTCGTGGCTTGGCGACAGCAGGTGGTGGCTTTGGCCCCGCGACTTTCGTCAATCTTCCGTGAAGATCGCTTCCCAGCGGGCCATTTTGGATCGGACGTATCCGAGGATGTCACCACCTTCGGCCACCAGGGTGTCGAGCGCCTCGGGATCGTGTCGATGGGAGGCCAGGACAAGGCCGGTCATCTCCTCGTCGGCGCCCAGCTCCTCGCACGCCGAGCGCACCAGTTCGGTCTCCTTCTCCCTCGCTCTTTCATCGAAATGCATGAAATCAACTCGTTTCGATCCAGCAAAGAGTGCGGGGCGTCAGATCCTCTCGACGTCGGACGAGCTGCGCCGAGAGACGAGCGACGGCGGAGGGGCTTCTTCGCGGCGGCGCCAGGCCCGCCAGTAGGCCAACGGGCCCAGCACGCCGGCCAGGATCATGCCGACCCTGAGTAGAATTCCTCGGGGGCCGACGGGGACGTAGAAGCGGTGGAAAGGCATGGTCGCGCGCCTCGACGCTCGGGGATTGTGACTTCGGAGAGGACCAGCCGAGGGCCGATCCCCGCCAGGACCGGTGGGGCTCGCCGCCCGTCGCAAACTCCGCTCCGGCCGGCGAATCGATCCTCGATCCGATCGACCAGGGCCAGGCCAAGCAGCGGGATCGTGGTCCGGGTGGCACCGCACTGGTTGGCGAAGACAACCGGCACGCCCAGGTCCCGCGCCACCCTGGCCGGGATCTCGGCCGATAGTGGCCCGACCCGGCCGAGCAGCCAGTGCCCTCGGCCGTCGATCTGAGAGACGAACTCGGGCCAGGCCGCCGCGATTGCCACCAGGTTGACCCGGCCTCGGTAATCGTCCCAGACCCGTCGATAGATCATGTCGGCGCAGACGGCCAGGCCGATCCGGCCCCAGGGCGTGGCCACCACGAGGGGGGACCGTCCGGCCCGGAAGCGAAACTTCTCCCAGAAGACCAGGTGCCGCTTGCGATAGACGTGGGTCGAGCCGTCGGGGAGGCAGAGCGCCAGCGAGTCGTAGAGGTGCCGGCCGGCCCGCTCCACGAACCCGGCGACGATCCCCATCCGCCATTGGCGACTCCGCCCGGAGAGCCGTCGCAAGGTCGGGCCGTCGGACGACTCGGCGCAGGCGGCGAAGTCTTCGAGCAGGCCGTATCCGGTGTTGAACAGCTCGGGCAGGACCGCCAGCTCGGCCCCCGACCGGCTCGCCTCCGCCAGGTCGGCGTCGGCGCGTTCGAGGTTGGCGTCGAGCCGGAGCAGGTCGCTCGGCATCTGGACGGCGGCGACCACGATGTTCATCGGAGCACGGCTCCCCGCCCAGGAGAGCTTTCGGCGAACTGACGCCTCTCGGAGGCCGGGCAAGGCGCCGGGACCACACCTTCGGTGAGCAGGAACGGGGCGGGGCCTCGATGGACCCGCTGGGCTGTCTCGGCGAACCCTGCTCTCTCGAACAGGTCGCGGACTCGACGCGCCGAGGCGTGGAGGACGTCCCCCTCGATCCCGGCGACGCACACGTCGTAGATCAGCCACCCCCACCAGCCGTCTCGACAGCCGTCGATCAAGAGCAGCCTCCCTCCCGGCTTGAGGACCCGGTGCATCTCGGCGACCGCCCGGGCCTGGTCCGGGTAGTGGTGGAAGCTGTTGGAGCAGGTGACGACGTCGAACGCGCCGGCCGGGAACGGGAGGCGTTCGCTGTCGGCCTGGATCGGACAGATCCCATCGGCGTGGCGATTCCATCGCTCGACACCCTTGGTCAGCATCCCTCGCACGAGGTCGATCCCCCAGACCTGCGAGTCGGGAAGGGTTTGGCGGATCTTCGAGGCAAAGACGCCGGTCCCGCAGCCGACGTCGAGGACCCGGATCGGCCGCTCGCCGACCTCGACCTTGATCCGGGCGATGATCGCCCGGTGCGACGGGCCGAACAGCATCCACTGGAGGATGCTCCGATCGTAACTCTCGCTCCATCGGCTGAACTCATGCGTCGCCTGGGCCTTGTCGTAGGGCATCGGAATTCCCTTCCTCGACGTCTCAAAGGTGCAAGGGGCTGGGAAAAGATCACGGTCGGACGGTGGCATGACTGGCGACTTCCCGTCCCTGGGCGGGGAGCTTGACCGAACCGGCGAGCTTGAGTCTCGACATCAGGCGGATCGCCGCATAGGTCGCGTCGACCTGCCACCACCGCAACCCATGTCGTGCCGACGTCGGGAAGGCGTGGTGGTTGTTGTGCCACCCTTCGCCGAAGGCCAGGAGCCCGACCCACCACAGGTTCCTCGAACCGTCGCGAGTCGCGTACGGACGCGAGCCCCAGAGGTGCGCCGCCGAGTTCACCAGCCAGGTCGTGTGCAGCAGGAGCACCGAGCGGACGAAGAATCCCCAGACCAGCCAGGGCATCCCGCCGACAACGAAAAGCCCGATTCCCAGCAGCGCCGGGAAGATGATGTGCCAGCGGTCCAGCCAGACATGGATCGGGTCGCAGGCCAGATCCGGGGCCCAGCGGGCGTAATACGCCGGGGTGTGGATCGTGGTCCGAGCCGGGACCACCCACCAGAGCAGATGAGCCCAGGCGAAGCCCCTCAAGGGGCTGTGGACATCCTGATCGTCGTCGGCGTGGGCGTGGTGAAGTCGATGGTCCGCCACCCATCCGATCGCGCCCCCTTCCGAGGCGCAGCAGCCCAGCACCGTCAGGGGATATTCGAGCCAGCGCGGCCTGGTTGCGAAGCTCCGGTGCGTCAGGAGACGGTGGTAGGTCATGCAGATGCCAAGGCTACCGGTCAGGCAATGCAAGGCCATGCAGACCGCCAGGCCCGACCAGGAGAAGTACGCCGGGACGAAGGCAAGGAGCGAACCGAGGTGCAGTCCGCCGATCCAGAGAACCTGGGGCCAGGCGATCCCGGCGGACTCGGGCCGGCGAGCGGTCGCGGTGGTCATGTTGCCTCGGAAATCAAAAGGGACGAGGGCAAGGGCCCCCGCGAAGGCGGAAGCCGTCGAAATCTCGCTCCGGGATGGGTGCGACGATGATGTCCCCGATGAAATAAGTATAGCGGTCGGCTAGTCGGCATCAATAGATTAAAATTCTAAATTTTTTATATTTTGAAAAATTCCTGATAATTTTTGTTTGTTGGTATAATCTTCCAGGGATGGTCAACGCGACCGACGGGCGACCGACCCACCCTCACACAGTTCAATGGTGAACCCGATGGTCGAGCCGAAGGAGAGGAAACCGGGCCGACCCAAGCGTTCGGAGCCGGTCCGAGAGACGGTCGTGGCCTTGAAGGGCTCGACGGGATGGAAGGCGTGGCTGGACGGCTTCGCGAGCCATTGCCGGCTGGGCCTGGCCGACACGATCGAGCAATCCTTGATCACTTACGCCAAGGAACGCGACTACGAGAGGCCGCCGAAGCGATGAAGACCTTATCCCCGGCCATTCGAACCGCTCTTGACCCACAATCGCGGTGAGCGGTCAAGCGGCACGCAAGATCATCGCCTTCCGGTTTTCTCCTCTCATGAACTCGACCAGGGTCCGACCTGACTCCGCCAGTTCGTATTCATCCACTTCGTGGCCGTCGCTTCACGGCACCTTTTTCCCGATCGCCTCACCGTTTGCCGGTTCCGTATGGACCGCCAGGCCCTCGGCGATCGATCCCGAATAGCCGACGACGACCTGACTCTCGGAGGTGAGACCACTGAGGATCTCGACCTCGCGGCCGTTATCCTCGCCCACCTGGACCGGCTGGCGGTGGACTTTGCCATCCTGGATGATGTAGACGGCCCCCTTGCCCTGGATCGTCTGTTCGATCAGGCCGGTCGAACGGGATGGTCAGATTCTTCGAGGGTGGTTCGAGCTCCAGCGTCGCCATTCCATACATCCCATCGCGGAGCCGGTTGCCGGGATTCGGCAGGTCAAACTCGGTTCGCATGAGTTTCTGGGTGTTCTCGGAATTCGCGAACCGCGCGATCGTTCCCCGGAATACCTGGTCCTTGAGGGCCTCGATCCGGATTGTGACCGGGTCGCCGCAGTCGACGAACGGAACGTCAAGATCGGGGACCAGGATGACGACGCGCATCAGGTCGGTCCGGGCCACCGACAGCACGGCTGTCGTTCCCCCCACGGTTGGCGGGAGGATGAAATCCCCGTCGTGGAATTCGCGGTCGGTCACGACGCCATCATAGGGTGAGGTGATCCTGGTGAAATCCACGAAAACCTGGGCTTTGGCAAGGTCGGCCTGAGCCGCGTTGACATCGGCCTGGGCCGCGTCGACATCGGCCTGAGCTTGAGTGATCCGGGAATTCGCCGCGGAGAGATTCGCCTTGGCGGTGGCCACCGCCGCGACGGCCGAATGCTCGGCGCCTATGGATGCGTCCAGTTGTTGCTGCGCCTCGTCCATCAATTTCCTTTCGACGGCGTTGCGCTCGACGAGGCCCGCGATCCGGTCGCGCTGCTCCTTGCGATAGACTCGGAGCGAGGTGAATTTGGGGATGTCAGCCTCGACCTGGGTGACCTGAGCGGCAGCCGCCTCATGATCGGACTCTGCGGTCACAACGCGGGCCTTGGACATCTTGACCTTGGCTTGAGCCTGCCCGAGTGCCGCCCGGGCCTGATCGCGGCTCTTGAGCAACTCGGGAGCGTCGACCTCGGCGAGCACTTCCCCTTTCTTGACGACGTCGCCGATATCCACCTTCTGGCGGATCAGGTAGCCGGAGACCTTGGCGTAGAGGTCGGCCTTGTCGAAGGCATGGACGGTACCCGGCTGGTTCACTGTCCGCCCCAGGCCCCCTTTCCTCGGTTTCTCGACCATGACCCGCGTCGTCGCGCCCTGTGTCTTGGAGTCAGGCTCCGCCGCACCGCTCGAACCGGAAGCGGGGGTCGCTCGGTGGAATCCGACGTACCAGACCATGGCCAACCCGCTCCCCACGATCGCGAAAGTCGCCGTGAGGATCAGGAATCTCTTCTTCAAGGACCAGGGAGCTTTCTTCTCGATCCGCGGAAGCGGCTTCGTCAAAGCCGGCGCTTTTGACTTTGTCACGACCTGCTCATCCACGATTCCGTCCCTCCCAGGATAAGGCAATTCCTTTGAAAGCTCTCGATGGCCGCCTGAGTCAAGACCGCCCGAGCAAGGGCTGTCACGATCGATATCGACGGGCGTCTCGAACACGAGGCGACAGCGATCAAGCCAGCCCAGCCGTGTGAGTCCTGTCGGCCTGATCGCCGGGTTCGGGGTCGGTCGGGCCGCCGGACTTCGGCTCGCGGACCAGGAGCGAGTAAAGCGATGGGACCACGATGAGCGTCGCCGCCAGGCCGGCCACCAGGCCGCCGACCACCGCGCGCCCCAGCGGAGCATTCCCTTCGCTGCCACGCTCGAACGCCAGCGACATCGGCAGCAGGGCGAAGAATGTCGCGATCGCCGTCATCACGACCGGCTTGACGCGGAGTGCGGCCGCCTTTCGGATCGCCCGATCCGGTGACAGTCCCTCGGCGGTTCGGAGGTTCTGGGCAAAGTCGACCATGAGCACCGTATTCGAGACCACGATGCCCACGGTGAAGACCACACCGAGGAGCGACTGCACGCTGATCGCCGTACCGGTCGCGAACAACACCGACAAGACGCCGATCAGGCCGATCGGCACGGCCAGCAGGATGACCAGCGGGGTGACGAACGACTCGAAGAGGGCGACCATGAGGAAATAGATCAGCACGACCGCCAGCGCCAGGCCCGAGCCGAGCTGCACGAACGCGGTCTGCATCTTCTGGTATTCGCCGCTGAGGACGATCTTCGACCCGGTCAGGATCTTCTTCGTATCCTTGGTGGACGGGTCGTAAGGTATCCATGTGGAATTGCCGTCAGACTTGCCGAATTCCCCAAGGGCTTTGGCCACGTCATCAGCCACGTGTCCCAGGTCGCGTCCGGAGATCCCCATCGTCAGCTCGATCATCGGCTGGATATCCAGGTGGGTGATCTCGGTCGGCACATTGGTCCTCTCGATCGAGGCGATGTTGCGGAGCGGGACCGGTGAGGTCTGCTTCGGTCCGGTCACCGGGACGTTGAGCAGCGTCTCGATCGACGTGATGTCGTTCTCGGGATACTGGACGCCGACGTAATACTGGTTCTTGCTGACCGGATCGATCCAGAAGTTTTTCTTGTTGAATTGAATGCTGGAATTGAGGGCGGCGACGGCGTTGCGCATCACGTCGGTCTGAGTCAGTCCCAGATCGGCCGCCTTTCTCCGGTCGACCTCGATCTTGAACTCCGGGTAGTTCAGGCGCTGAATGATCCGCGCGTCGACCACGCCCGCGATCCCGGCGACCCTCGCCCGGATCTTCGAGGCGACCTCGTGGGCCTTTCCCTGATCCTTGCTGATGACACGGATGCTGATCGGAGTCGTCTTGCCCTCGTTCATGGCCGCATGGATCATGCCGCCGGCATCGAAGGCGAACTCGAGATCGGCGAATTTCGACTCCTTGGCCAGACTGTCGCGAAGCCGCTGGACGTACTGCTGGGAGGACTGGTTCCGATCGGCGTTCAACTGGACCCGGATGACCGCGTCCATCGGACCAGCGTTGGGTGTGAACGCGGCCGACCAGTCGGGGGTCACGCCGATCTCGGTGATGAACAATTCGAGGTCGTTCTTGCCGATCGTCTCGCGGAGATGATCCTCGATTTCCGCGAGTCTCGCCTCGGTGTTCTCGATCCGGGTGCCGCTCGGGGCGCGAACGGTCATCTCGAAGGCGCCCGAGTTGACGTCGGGGTAGAATTCGCGTCTCAGATTCAGACCCATCGTCCCGAGCGCGACGATCAGGAGGCCAAACGCGACCAGGACGATGATGCCACGATGGTTCAACACCCGGTCGAGCAGCCGCGAGTAACCGGCGATGACTCGCTCGATGAGACCTTCCCACTTCGCGAAGAGGGATCGGGACGATCCTTCGAACGGCTTGGCGTTCGGCTCGATCTGGAAGGTCTCATTTGCTCCGTCGTCCCTGCGGGCCTCTTCCTGGGAGGCTTTGGCCGGTTGACGCTTCAGCCAGATGGAGGCAAGCATCGGGACCACGGTCCAGGACAGCAGGCAAGACGCGATCATGCAGAAGGTCACCGCCATCGCCATCGGCTTGAAAAGGAATTGGCCCAGCTCCGAGGTGATCGCCAGCGGCCAGAGGACCATCAAGGTACACAGGCTCGCCACCAGTTCAGGCATCGCCACCTCGCTGGTCCCGAGGAGCGCCGCCTCGCCGGGACCGTGACCCTCGGAGAGCTTCCGGTGAGTGTTCTCCAGGCAGATGATCGCGCTATCGACCATCGGGCCGATCGCCAGGGAGAGGCCCGCGAGTGTCATGACGTTGATCGAGTTCCCGGTCGCCTTGAGGCACGTGCACGCGGCGAGGACGGAGAGGGGGAGGGTCAACACGGCGATGGCCGTCATCCGCCACCGGCCCAGAAAGACCAGGATCACCAGGCAGCAGAGCCCAGCCCCCAGGATTCCCTCCAGCGCCAGGCTGCTGATCGACTGGCGGACGTAGACCGATTGGTCCATGACAACCTTCAGGTTGATGTCCGGCCGGGAGACCCGCTCCTCCATCCCCTGAACCGACGCCTTGAGGGCGTCGACCACCGTGAGCGTGCTGGCGCCGAGCTGGCGGAATACCGGGATATAGACCTCCCGCCGACCGTTCACGCGAACAATGTTGGTCTGGATGAAGCTGGAATCCTCGGGCCGGGCCACCTCGCCGAGGTAGGCCGCGTTCCCCAGAGAACTGGATAGGGGGATGTTCCCCATGTCCTTGATGTTCCGGAACATGGAGTTGCTGTCGATGGCAAAATCGGTCGCGCCCAGCTTGAGATCGCCCGTCGGCAGAAAGACATTGTAGTCGTCCATTGACTTCATGACATCGAGCGGCGACAGGCCCCGAGCCTGCATCCGGTCGCGGTCGAGATAGATCATCACCGCCCGGATCTTTCCCCCGTACACGACTGGGGCGTTCGCGCCGGGGATCGCCATGATCATGTTCCGGACCTCGTACCGGCCCACGTCGTAGAGGATCGACTCGGTGTTGGCCGCGTCGCTGCTGTCGACGGCCACCAGGCTGACTGGCGTTGTGCTGGTCGGGTCGAATGGCAGGACCACCGGCGGGAGCGTACCGGGGGGGAGATTCGGGATCGCCGCGAGCGCCAGCGAATTGACCTGGGTCAACGCCCCGTTGGGGTCGACGTTATCCTGGAAATAGCTGCGGATGATGCTGGCGCCGACGATCGAACGCGATTCCAGGCGTTTCGTCCCCGACGCCTGACCGGCCCACCGCTCCATGCGGTTGGTGATGTCGTTGGCAATGCCATCGGCCGGCATCCCGCCGTAGAAGGTCAGCGTCTGAACAGCCGGGCTCTCGAAAACCGGGAGGATGTCGCTCGGAATCGACCTGACGGAGAGGACCCCCAGGACCACTATGGTCAAGGCCATGACCGCGACGGCGCGAGGGTGCTTCAAGGAAAACTTGATCAGGCCGTTCATGATTCCGTGATCCTCCGAGAAGGAATGCTGCTTGCGATCTGTCGCCGGACCGCCCCACGGTTATTGGATCAGGATCTGCCACCGTGGGCCGACGGCGGAATTCAGAGCAGGAGGCGGATCGATATGAGGATGTCCAACGAAGGTAAAGATCATCGGCTTGGCTTTCGTGAAGGGCAATTCGACCCTCTGAGAACCACTCAAACGCCAGGATTCACGTGATGGTCATCATTCCAGAGGAGGATGGCCGGATCGTCCAGAATATGCTCGTAACTCAGGATGCTCAGTGATGCGGTATTGAGCATGAGGTGGCTTGCGTCCCCCGGCGTCAGGCCGATCCAGCGAGCGGCGAGGATTCGGGAGAAATGACCGTGGCCGAAGAGGAGGATGCGACCGCCATCCGCCCGGAGACGGGCGATCACGCGGTCGGCGCGATCACCCACCGTCGCGAGCGACTCGCCCCCGGGGCAGCCGTCGCGGAAGAGATACCAGCCTGGCCGCTCGCCGCGGATGTCGGAGGTGAGGCGACCTTCATAATCACCATAGTCCCACTCCATGAGGTCCGGGGTGAACTGGGCGACGCTCGCGAAGCCCGCCAGCTCGCAAGTCCGGCGAGCTCTCTGGAGCGGGCTCGCCAGGACCTCGGTGAACTGGATTCCTTCGAGCCGTCCCCGAAGCTTACGGGCGTTGTCCTCGCCTTTTTCGGTCAGGGGAATATCGGTGCGTCCCGTGTGCCGGCCCGACAGCGACCACGCCGTCTCGCCGTGCCGCGCCAGGTAGACTTCAGGGAGCGGATCGTTCACGGCATGTCCTTCGAAGGTGTTCGCGGGCGCGGCGAGATCGATGGCTAACTTTGAAACTCAGGGTTTGATGGACGGCCGCGGGCTCGAGAAGACCGGCACCAGGCCCTTCTCGAAGACGGGTCCGACCGTGCTGGGGACGAACAACTGGAACTCGATGGCGTCCGCACCCGATGGGGCGAGCGAGAACCCAATCAAGGCCGGGTCCTTGCTCATGTCCGTCGGCGGCTGCTTCGAGGCGTTGGGCATCATCGTCGAGAGCTGAGAAGTGAGCTGTTGGATGTATCCCTGTGCGCTCATGAGCATCAGGACGCTCGCTTGCCTCGGTAGCTTGGCGCGGGTCGCCTTGAAGCCGGACGTGCTGCCGACGCAATCTTCACCTTTGTCGTAGGCGTCGATCTGGGACCGTGCTTCGGTCCAGGTCGGGGCGACCAGCTGGATGAACTGCTTGTCGCCGACTCCAATCCAGGTCGTCATCTTCTCGCCGCCATAGAACGACTTCATGCTCTCGGCGAAGGCCGGATTGCCCGGCTGGAGCTTGGCAAACTTGTCGAAATCCAACGTGGCATCGATTCGTGTGTAGGAGAATCCCCTGTAAGTCTCGGCGCCAGACGTGATCTTGATGTCCTTGTAGAAATCCAGGGCACCGTCGGCTCCTTTCATAAGCTTCATCATCTGAACGCAGGCCGTGGCGTAGGCCTGCGGATCGGTACAGTTTGCGATCTGGAACATCTTGAATCCGCCGCCCATGGACATCGAGGCGTTCAACTCGACCCGGTCCACTTCCTTCGCGATAGCCGATTCGAACTCCCTTGAGATCTTTCCGCCTGGCATGATCATCTGCAAGCTCATCATCTGGAGTTGCCGGAAGGTGTCGGCATCCAGGTTGGTGTAAATGTAGGAGGTCGAGTCGGCGGGGAATTTCGCGAGCTGGGCGGCGTCGCCGGTCCGAGTCCCGACGATCGCCTTGATGATCTTGGCGTCGGCCTTGACCGTCAGGACGCCCGACAGGCCCATGCCTTCGCCGTTGAAATCGAAGCTGAGCGCGAGGCCGTCGGCCTCCTTGATCGTGCCGAACATTCTCCGGTCGATCGATTTCATGAAGCCCACCATGCCTGACCCCATCTGCTGGACGCTTGCGTCTATGAAGGCGAACGAACCTTGCTCGGCCTTCGCGATCGGCCCGGCGTAGCGAGTCGCCAGGGCGTCGACGTTGACGTACATGCCGACGTCGCCGGCCAGGATCTTCTTCCGGAGGCTCGGTGACATGGTCTTGCCGACGGCCTTGTCGCCAGGCTTGCTGTAGCCTTCAATCAGGGACTGGTCACCCCCAAATGCGATCGTGCCATCCCTCTTGGCGGCGAACCAGGGCTGGCCGCCCGGACCCTTGAACGAGTCGTACCATGCGCCCAAGTGCTTGATCTCCGGGTCCTTCCCGCCGGAAAGGGATTTGAGGAGGGCTTCATAGTACTACAGCGCTAAGTCTTTCCCCAGGAGCAGCGAGGGAGCCCAGTGAGTTTGATGCCCAAAGCCCGCAACTTCTTCCGCGTCGCCTTGGTGTGGCTCTTGCGGGCCGCCGCATTTCTCTTCTGCGTCCGCTCGATCTCCGCCGCCGTCCGCTCCAACAGCTTCAGCGAGGGGCGTTCGCCCAGCCACCAAGACGGGATCATCGCCGCGATCGCCGTGTGCACCTGGCACTCCGTCAACTCCGGATTTTTCCCCCCCGAACTCCTCTCGCATCCGCGCCAGGAACAGGTAGCTCACGCAACTCAGGATCAGGTGGCGTTTCAACCCCTGGTAACGACGCCCTTCATACTGATCCAGCCCGATCTCCGATTTCTGGTCCTCGAAACAACGCTCGACTCGCCATCGCGAGAACCCCACCAGCAACAACTTCGACACCGGCGTCTCCGGGGGGGCGTTGCTCACGAAGAACTTCACCTCCTTCAGGTCCAGGACGTTGCGGGCCACGACCAGGTGCATCAGCTCGCCCGGCAGACCGTCCTCGCCCTTGGGGGTGAAGATCTCGTGCTTAACCTCCCAGATCATCGGCCCCTTCTCGCCGTCCTTGACCCGCCAGCGTTGCCAGGCCTGATCGACGAATGCCCGCTCGTTCAGCAGCTCATCGACCCGTCGGCCGGCCGGCTGCCGCCGGCCAGGCGAGACCTTGCCCCGCCCACGGCCGGCTGCCGCCGGCCAGGCGAGGGACCTTGCGGCCCCGCCCACGCCCGTTCTTGCGGTACGGACGGGTGACCACGCGGGGCGGATCGAGCCAGCCGGTGAAGCTCCGGGGGACCTCGCCCATGAACTTCTGACCGCGAGCGTTCAGGCCCCGGAGAAAGTCGGGCTTGCTGCCGTATCCCTCGTCGAAGGTCATCCAGTCGAAGTGGAGGCCATGGCCGATGGCGTGGTCATACAGCTCCAGGGCGATCCGCCACTTGGGGCGGTAGGTCATCGAGTCGGGGATGCCCGCCTCGCGACAGCGTGGACGGTCGTCCGACCAGCTCTGGGGCAGGTACAGCTCGCCGTCGATCAGGCAGTGGAAGCCGTCGCGGGCGTACCCCAGGTGGACCGTGACCAGGCAGTTCTCCGTCTTGCCCCGCGATCCGCACCACTGGCGTTGCACGCCCGGCGTCTTGTCCCCCTTCTTGACGTCGCTGGTCTCGTCGATGACGCCGATGGAATGCGGCCCGGAGTGCTCATCGCGGACGATGTGCTGGAGTCGGTCGCGCAGGAGGTCGTGGTCCCAGTGGTGCTGGCTGAGGAACTCCTGGAGGGTGCGTGGTGCGACGCCGGCGTTGAGGGCGATCGGCTCGACGCTCTTCTCGGGGATGTCGGAGATCTGGCCGGAGATGTAGGTGGGCAGGTGGGCGCGGGTGTCCTTGCGTGGGAAGCAGTCATCGAACCGCTTGAGAAACGACCTGAGCTTGGGCTTGAGCGATCGGATCTGGGGGATGTTCATGCTCGTGTCTCCATAAGCCTTTGAGACGAGCATAGTTTCGTCGTGGCCAGCGATTCAAGCCTGTACAACCTGGCGCTGTAGTAATAGTTGGACGACTTGACCATCACGGCAAACGGAGGCAAGCCCGGGCCCGCCGCCGGCATGCCGCGGAGCAGGATGAAGAGAGGCTCCGTAGCAGCCTGCTCGCTGGCCTGGACCTTGGCCAGGGCGACCCCGTGTTCGAGCGCCGGCTCGGCCTGGGCGGCGAGCGCGGGGCTCATCGCCTTGAGCATGGCAACGATGTGGTTCTTCGAGGCGTCGAGCCCCCGAATTCGGAGCACGATATCGGCATCGTGCGGGACGGAGTCCAGCCAGCCGGATTCGGCCGGGGCTTGGCCCAGTGTCGCGGAAAGGATCAGGATCGATAGGTGTGACATCATCAGAACTCTCAAATTCGATAAGGTGTGGTCATCCCGGTTCTTCCTCGCGGGAAGCTGCGAGGCCCGAGAAGACTGTCGTCGCCTTCATTTCCCGCGTTCCATCGAGTCGTCGTATTCGCCAAGTCGAGCCGCCCGATTGCACCGGGCCCGGTGCAGCAATGCCGCCTGGGCCGCCGCCACGTTCGCGTGCTTGCCTTGCCAGACTTCCAGGGCCGGTTGCTGGATGGCGCGGCCGAACGAAAACGCCAAAGCCCAGGGCATCTGCGACCGGAACCGGACGTTCATGGCGTTCAAGCGGGCCGAGGCCAGTTCGGCGGATTGGCCGCCCGACAGGAACGCAATTCCAGGGACAGCGGCCGGGACGGCCCGCAGGAGGCATTGGACCGTCGCGTCGGCCACCTCATCGACCGTCCCCTGCGAGGGGCAGGTCGATCCGGGGAGCACCATGTTGGGCTTGAGGATCATCCCTTCCAGCATCACCCCTTGGGTGTAGAGCTGGTCGAAGACCGTTCGGAGGACTTCCTCCGTCACCTGCCGGCATCGATCCAGAGTATGCTCGCCGTCCATGAGCACCTCCGGCTCGACGACCGGGACCAGTCCCGCTTCCTGGCAGAGCGCGGCATAGCGGGCCAGCGCCTGCGCGTTGGCCTCGATGCACCCTCGGGTGGGAATGCCGTCGCCCAGGGCAGGCACCGCTCGCCACTTGGCGAAGCGGGCACCCATGTGAACGTATTCCGCCAGGCGGTCGCGCAAACCATCCAGCCCTTCGGTGATCTTCTCTCCGGGATGACCGGCCAGGAGTTTCGCGCCGGTGTCAACCTTGATGCCGGGGATGATTCCCGCCCTGGCGATGACCGCGAGGAAAGGGATGCCCTCGTTCGTTTGTTGACGGATCGTCTCGTCGAAGAGGATCGCGCCGCTGATGGATTCCCCGAGACCGGGCGTGGTGACGAGCAACTCCCGATAGGCGCGATCGGGCCTCCTCGGTCTGGGCGATGCCCAACCTGGCAAATCGCTTGTCGCAGGTCGAGGTGCTCTCGTCCATCGCCAGCAGGCCCTTGTCATCGGCGACGAGGGCCCTCGCCGTTTCGATCAGCGATGGTGTGTTCATGGGGAGACGCTCCATTTCCAGTCGCGGATCTCGGGCATGTCGATGCCGTTCTTGTCGATGTACCGCTTGTGCTCGATGAGCTTGTCGGTGAGCTGAGCTTTGAGCTTGGCCCCCTTGGTCCCCGTCTGCGGATGACGATCGATCGTGTCCATCACCAGGTGGAACCGGTCCATGTCGTTCAGGACCGTCATGTCGAAGGCGGTCGTGATCGTGCCTTCTTCCTTGTAGCCCCGGACGTGGAGGTTGCGGTTGGCCCGGCGGTACGTCAGGCGGTGGACCAGCCAGGGGTAGCCGTGGAAGGCGAAGATGATGTGTTTATCCTTGGTGAAGAGAGCGTCGTACTGCTCGTCGCTCATCCCGTGAGGCCCTTCGGTGGCCGGCTCCAGCCTCATCAGGTCGACGACGTTGACCACCCGGATCTTCAACTCGGGCAGATGCTCGCGGAGGATCGAGACGGCCGCCAGGATCTCGAGCGTGGGGACGTCGCCGCAGCATGCCATGACGACGTCGGGCTCGCCCCCCTGGTCGTTGCTGGCCCATTGCCAGATGCCGATCCCTTGAGTGCAGTGCTCGACGGCGGCGTCCATGGTCAGCCATTGCGGGGCCTCGTGCTTGCCGCAGACCACGAGGTTGATGTAGTTCAGACTGCGCAGACAGTGGTCCATGGTCGACAGGAGGCAATTCGCGTCGGGCGGAAGGTAGACGCGGACCATCTCCGACTTCTTGTTGAGGACGTGGTCGATGAAGCCGGGGTCTTGGTGCGTGAAGCCGTTGTGATCCTGCCGCCAGACGTGGGAGGTCAGCAGGTAGTTCAGCGAGGCGATCTTCCGACGCCAGGGCAGTTCCAGGCTCATCTTCAGCCACTTGGCGTGCTGGGTGAACATCGAGTCAACGATCCGGATGAACGCCTCGTAGCTGTTGAAAACCCCGTGACGGCCGGTCAGGAGGTATCCTTCGAGCCAGCCCTCGCATTGGTGCTCGCTGAGCATCTCCATGACGCCCCCGCCCGGCGCGAGGAACTGGTCATTCCCCACGGTCTCGCCATCCCACTGCCGATCGGTGACCTCGAAGACCGCTTCCAGGCGGTTCGAGAGCGTCTCGTCGGGGCCGAAGACCCGGAAGTTCCTCGGATCTTCATTCCTCTTGATTACGTCGCGGAGGAACGGACCGAGCACGTGGACATTGCCGGCGTTGACGGCGGTGGGCGCGGGCACGTCCACCGCGTAGTGGCGGAAGTCGGGCATGTCGAGCTCTCGGAGCAGTTTTCCGCCGTTGGCGTGGGGATTGGAGCCCATCCGCCGGTCGCCCTCGGGCGCGAGTTCGGCCAGCTCCGCCACGAGCCGACCGTCCGCGTCAAAGAGTTCTTCCGGCCTGTAGCTCCGCAGCCAATCCTCGAGCTGCTTGAGATGCTCGGGGGGTGCCGTGGCCGAGACGGAGAGCGGAACTTGGTGCGAGCGGAACGTCCCCTCGACCGGCAGGCCATCGATGAACTTCGGCCCGGTCCATCCCTTGAGCGATCGGAGGACGATCATCGGCCAACGAGGGCGAGTGGTGTCGCCTTTGATGCGAGCGTCGTGCTGGATCTGCCGGATATGCTCGACCACTCGATCGAGGGTCTCGGCCATCTCCTCATGCATCTTGTCCGGGTCGACTCCCTCGACGAAATAGGGCGTCCAGCCGTAGCCGACGAACAGGCTCTCCAGCTCTTCGTGGGTGATCCGGGCCAGGACCGTCGGTTCGGAGATCTTGAAGCCGTTGAGGTGGAGGATCGGCAGGACCACGCCGTCGGTGACGGGGTCGAGGAACTTGTTGGAATGCCAGGCGGTGGCCAGCGGGCCGGTCTCGGCCTCGCCGTCGCCGACGACGCAGGCGACGACCAGGTCCGGGTTGTCGAACGCGGCGCCGAAGGCATGGCTGACCGAATAGCCCAGCTCGCCGCCTTCGTGGATCGACCCCGGCGTCTGCGGCGAGACGTGGCTGGAGATCCCGCCGGGGAAGGAGAACTGCTGGAACAGCCTCTTCAAGCCGGCTTCATCCCGGCCGATGTTCGGGTAGACCTCGCTGTAGCTGCCTTCGAGGTAGACGTTGCCCACCACCGCCGGGGCGCCGTGCCCGGGACCGGACATGTAGATCATGTTCAGGTCATGTCCCTTGATGACCCGGTTCAGGTGCGCGTAGATGAAATTCTGGCCCGGAGTCGTACCCCAGTGTCCCAGGAGCAATTGCTTGACGTGCTCGAGCTTGAGCGGCTCCCGGAGCAGGGGATTGTCGCAGAGGTAGATCTGGGCGACCGACAGGTAATTGGCGGCCCGCCAGTAGGCATCGATCTTCCGGAGCTGTTCCGGCGTCAGGGTGACCTTCTCGAGTTCGGTGAGCGACATCGGCGGACTTCTCCATCAAGCTTCGATCAGGTGGTTTTTTTCGGTAATAAAGATTCGTAGCCGGAGACGACGTCGAATAATTCTTCGTCAATGGATGACTGGCGCAGGCGGTGAAATGTCTGGTTCAGGTCTTCCACCATGTCATCGATGTTTTTCTCGGCTCGCTGCATGGCGGCCAGGCGGCTCCCGTTCTCGGCCGCCAGCGATTCGGCGCAGGCCTTGAAGAGCGAAACGAAGAGATACTCCCGAACGAACGCCGGCAACGTCCGCTCAGGGCCGCCCATCACCTCGGGCAGGTTCCCGGTCGGCCAAGGGAGATGGGATAGCCTGAGGGCCCATGTCTCATCCAGGGGAAGCAGGTGTTGGCTGACGGGTTCATAAGTCGCCCGGGTCTTGGGGCGGTTGTGGAAGACATGAAGTTGAGCGATCTCACCCTTCTCGCGATGTGCCTCGATCTCAAGGAGGACCTGCCCAACGAGGGGCGTGATCGCGTTGACCGAAGTCGGGACGGCGAAGAGCCCGGCCGGCGTCAGACCCGAATCCGCCAATCGCGCTCGGACGCGGTCGCCGACGGCCCAGACCGTCTTCTCGCCGGGCAGTGGATCGAGCGCCTTGGCGACGAAATCCGCCAGATCGTCATTGAACTGGCCGACCAATCCCTGATCCGAGCCGAAGACGATGGCGCCCACCCCGTTTGTACCGATCCCTGGTTTCCCTGCGTGTTCGGCGGCTTCCTCCCAATTCCTCAAGCACGCGGCCAGGCCCAGCTCCACGCTGCGATCGTAGTCCGCCAGCGCCAGCACCGACTTCTCGTATTGTCCGATGCTCGAGGCCGCCAAGGCCTTCATCGATCGGACCACGGATTTCAGGTCTCCCGCCCCGCCGATCTTGCGGCGTAGGCTCGCCAGGCTATCGCTCATGGTTTCTTCCCGGGTTCGGGGGCCGGTTGTGGCAGGAACGGCGCGACCGCCTTGCCGGCGACTTGCAGGATCGCCTTGCGATCCTCGTCGCTCAACTTGTCGTCCGATGAAAAGCGTTTGAGGACGTCGGCCGGGATGTCCGCGACCGCCTTCCTCAAGGCTTGCTGGGCACCCCGCACCTTGGCAAGCGGCACGGTGTCGAGCAGGCCGCCTGTCAACGCCACGAGGATGGCGATCTGCTCGGCGACGGTCGCCGGTTCCAGTTCCGGTTGCTTGAGGATCGCCCGGATGCGCTGGCCATGGTCGATGATCTTGCGGGTCTGCTCATCGAGCCGCGTGCCGAACTTGGCGAATGATTCCAGCTCGGTGAACTGCGCGTAGGCGAGCTTGAGATCGCCCGCGACCGCCCGGTAGGCCGCACGTTGTGCCTTGCCGCCGACGCGCGAGACGGACTTGCCGACGTCGATAGCTGGCAGGACGCCCAGCTCGAAGAGGGTCGGCGACAGGTAGATCTGACCGTCCGTGATGGAGATGAGGTTGGTGGGGATGTACGCGGAGATGTCCTGGGCCTCGGTCTCGATGATGGGCAGGGCGGTGAGCGATCCGCCACCGAGGTCGTCGCGAAGGTGCGTGGCGCGCTCGAGCAGTCGGGAGTGGATGTAGAAAATGTCGCCGGGGAAGGCCTCGCGACCGGGTGGGCGGCGAAGCAGCAGCGAGAGCTCGCGATAGGCGCGGGCATGGTGGGTCAGGTCGTCGTAGACGATAAAGACGTCCCTCCCCGCTTCCATGAAATGCTCCGCGATGCTGGTCGCGGCGTAGGGGGCGATGAAGGCAAGTCCGGGCGGGTCGTTGCCTTCGACCACGACGACGACGGTGTAATCCATCGCCCCGTTTTCGCGAAGGTTGGCGATGACCTTGGCGACGGAGGATGCTCGCTGGCCGATCGCGCAATAGACGCACAGGACATTCTGGTCGCGCTGATTCAGGATGGTGTCGATCGCGATGGCGGACTTGCCGGTCTGACGGTCGCCCAGGATCAGTTCTCGCTGGCCCCGGCCGATCGGGATGAGCGCGTCGATGACGATGAGGCCGGTTTGCAGGGGCACCGAGACGAGGGCGCGGTCCATGATCGGCCGGGCCGGCCGCTCGATGGGCAATCGCTGGGTGGAGGCGACCGGCCCCTTGCCATCGAGAGGGCCGCCCAAGGGGTCGATCACACGCCCGATCAACCCATCGCCCACCGGCACGTCCATCACGCGACCGGTCCGCTCGACCTCATCGCCCGCATGGAGGTGCTCGCATTCGCCGAGCAGCACGACGCCGACCTCGTCCGGGTCGACATTGAACGCGATGCCGAACAGATCGCCGGGGAAAGTCACCAGCTCGTCGAACCCCACGCCCGGGAGGCCCGAGACCTTGGCGATGCCGATGGAGACGCTCGTGATCGTGCCCACCTCACGCGGCGTCAATTGCGGCGTGAATCCTTCCAGCGTCCGATCGATCCCCGCGAATGCCTGCTCGAAGACGGCATGCAAGCCGTTCGGCGAGTTGTTCATTGGTGCCCCTTCTGGCCCGTGGACGCCGGTTCCAGGCCGTTCTCGGCCTCGGGCTTCGACCCGTTCTTGACCTGGGCGGCCGGCCGAGATCCGGGCTTGGACTTGTTGTCGGGCTTGGCGTTGACGAGTTCGCCGGCACTCTTCTCAAGTGTCGAGAGGTAATCCGCGATGCTCCAGGCGATTTTATGTCCATTGGTGGAGAGTTCGATGCCGCTGACCAACTCCGGTGCGTTCTCGAACTGGACATGGGCGTCCGGGGCAAACGTTTCCGTCACCGCGCTCTCGAATCGCGTCCTGCTGTGTCGGCGGCAGATCGAACGCGCTATGCACGCTCACCGTATGGTTCGAGGTCTTGAAGGCGGTCGTCAACTGCTCCTTGGCCTCGCCTGTCAGCGCACGTACGCGGCCCACGAGGACATCGGCCATGCGTTCCTCGAGGCTCGTGCCGGACAGGTCCGCCAGCGTCTTCCGCGCGATGGCGAAGACCTGCGTCTGCGCCCACCGGATGATTTCTTGATCGAGGTGCTGTTGTTCGGTTTGCAGCGCGGCCTGGCGTTTGGCACGCAAGGCGTCGGCATCCTTTCTTGCCTGATCGAGAAGCCGCTGCCCTTCGGCCTTGGCCTCGTCCGTGGCCTTGGCCAGGAGCGCCGCTCGTTCCTGGTCGAATACCTCGTTCTCGTGCTGGAGATCGTCGCTCTTCTTCTGAGCCTCCGCCTCTTTGGCGACGGCGGCGGCGAGTTGGGTTGCAATCCCCTTCTCGCGAGCGTCGATCGCTTGAAGGATGGGCTTGTAGAGGAATCGCTTCAACAACCAGACGAGGATGAGGAAGTTGACCGCCTGGGCGACGATGGTGAACCAACCGTTTAGCATGGCTCACTTTCCTGAGGTTTGTGCGATCACGTGATTCCAGAACGGGTTGGCGAAGATGAGGATCATCGACACAACGAAACAGTAGATGGCGATGGATTCGATCATCGCCAGGCCCACGAAGAGGGTCCGTGTGATGGTGCTCGAGGCGTCGGGCTGCTGTGCCAGCGAACTCAAGGCCGTCGAGACGGCCTTCCCTTCGCCGAGCGCCGGTGCGATGCTCCCCAGCCCGATGGTGAGGCCGGCGGTCAAAATCGAAGCGGTCGCGATCAGGGTCATGCTGTCCATAAGGTTCCCTTCATGGCAGGTGATCTTCTCTCAACCTTCGCCGGTACGCGTGGCGGCCGCGATGTAGACCGTGGCCAGGATGCTGAAGATGTAAGCCTGGACCATTCCGGTCAGCAGGCCGAGCAGGTTCATGAAAATCGGGAAGAAGAGGGGCGTGATCGTGAGAAGGATGCCGATGATCATGGCCGCGCTCATCGTGTTGCCGAACAGTCGAATGGCGAGGGCCAGCGTCCGCGAGACCTGGCTGATGATGTTGAACGGCAGCATGATGAAGGTGGGCTGCACGTAGGACCTGAGGTAGGCGCCAAGTCCTTGCTTCGCGATGCCGAAGATCGGTACGGCGACGAAGACGCAAATCGCCAGCGCCGTCGTCGTCGACAGCGAGCCAGTCGGCGGGTCGTACCAGGGTAGGATCGTGCAGAGGTTCGCGAACGCGATGAAGACGAACAAGGTGCCGATAAAGCTGAGATACTTCTCGGGATGATGAAGTCCCACGTCTTCGATCTGTTTCTGGATCGACGTGACCACGATTTCCAGGACGCCTTGCCAGCGCGAGATCGCGCCTTCGATCTTGATCTTGCGGGTGATCAGTTTCGCCCCGACCACCAGCACGAGCATCAATGCCCAGGTCGTGACGATCGTGCTGTTGAGCACGAAGGGGCCGTGCTGCCAGATCACCAGCTCATCGGGACTGATGTGCACCGCCGGCCTCCGTTTCCCATTGAGTCTGAGCTTCGGCCGGCGTCCGTGTGAGCCGCCTCACGACGATGAAACGCGCGATCAAAAATCCGGTGAGGCAGGCCACGAGCCTGGGCCAGAGACCCTGCGAGACCCAATAGAATCCGGCCAGGATCAGGCAAGTTCGCAGCAGCAGGCTGCCGAGGAACCACAGCGCCGGCCTCTCGGACGTCAGGCCCTGCTGGATCGTCCACCAGAGGCCGCCGAAGAAAATCGCACCGAGCAAGGCGCCGGCGAGAAGCGCCAGGACAAGGACCGGGACGTCACTCATCCAAATCCTCCTGCATCTCCTTGTACTCCGAGTCGACCCAGTGCCAGGCGTTGAGACAGCCGATGATCAAACCCGTGAGGAGCAGCATCAGAGTCCAGGAATAGCGGCTGGGATAGCGCCTGTCCGCCCAGATCCCGATCGCCGCGCCGATCAGGGTCGGCACCGTCACCGACCAGCCGATCAATCCGGACATACCCAGACCGAACCAAATGCTCTTCGTGCCGTCCCGTCGCGCTTTCAGCTTCCGGGCGGCCTGGGCACCGACCTCGCGGCTGAAGGTCGACTCTTGACTCGCATTATCCATACCATGATTTTTATTCATGTTGAAATTCCATGAATCGGCGGATGAATCCGCTCTCCATCTTCGCCAGGACCGTGCGAACGCTCTTCTCTTGCTCGTCCAGGTCGAGAAACTCCCGCTTCACCGCCTCGTGGAGTTTGTCGAGATCCGTCCCGCCGATCGCGTTGCGCACGGAGACAAAAACATCCATGCCCGCCTTGACCAGCACCCCTTGATCGACCGCCAGGTAGACCTCGCCTTCCGCCTCCGTCTCATAGGTCAGGATTCCCGGCGCCAGGGCCACCGCGCAATCGAGTCGGTGCGGCAGGAGTCCGAAGGAACCCTGAAGCGACTGGGCCACGATCCGTTTCACTCCCTCCTTCTCGGAGAAGACCCGGAAGGGAAGGAGAACCTTGAGATTAATGGGCTTCGACTCCCTTCTTGACCCCGGTTTTGGATTTCGCGGACGCATGGGGCTTGACTGGAACCTCGGGTTTGAGACCGGGAGCGGCCGTCCCGGCCGCCTTGGTGGCCTTTGCCTTGTCCTTGGCCTCGTCGATCGCCCCGATCATGTATAAGGCACCTTCGGGATAGTCCTTGAACTCATCCTTGAGGATGCGCTCGCAGCCATCGATCGCGTCCTTCAGGCTGACGGCCTTCCCCTTGATCCCAGTGAACTGCTCGGTCGTGAAGAACGGCTGGGTCAGGAATCGCTCCAGCTTCCGGGCACGATCGACGACCTTGCGGTCATCCGGCGAGAGTTGCTCCATCCCGAGCATGGCGATGATGTCCTTGAGGTCCTCGTATTGCGCCAGAGTCTTCCTGATTTCTTGCGACAGTTGATAATGCTGCTCACCGATGATCGTGGGAGTCGCCATCTTGGAGTTGGATTGCAGCAGGTCAACGGCCGGGAACAGCCCCTCGCTCGCCCTCTTTCGGGAGAGTGCGATCGACGCGGAAAGGTGCGAGAACGTGTGCACCGCCGCCGGGTCGGTCAGGTCATCCGCCGGCACGTAGACGGCCTGGATGGACGTGATGGCGCCCGTCTCGGTATTGGCAATCCGCTCCTCCAGGCCGGATAACTCCGTGCCCATCGTCGGCTGATAACCGAGGCGCGACGGCATCTGACCCATCAGGCCGGAAACCTCCATGCCGGCCTGGATGAAGCGGAAGATGTTGTCGATGAGCAGCAGCACATCGCGATGCTCATCGTCACGGAAATACTCGGCCATCGTGAGCGCCGCCAGGCCAACGCGGAACCGGGCGCCGGGGGCTCGTTCATCTGACCAAACAACATGACCATGTGCGGCAGCACGCCGGCATCTTTCATCCCTTGGTAGAGCTCTTCCCCCTCACGGCACCGCTCTCCGATTCCACAAAACATGCTCACGCCATCTTGATGTCCCACCATGTTGTGGATGATCTCGGTGAGCAGGACCGTCTTGCCGACGCCCGCGCCCCCGAACAGGCCCGCCTTGCCGCCGCGCTCCAGCGGCACCAGCACGTCGATGACCTTGATGCCTGTCTCGAAGACTTCGGACTTGGTGGAACGACCGACCAGCGGGGGAGGGTCGCGATGGATCGTGCGCCACTGCACGTCGGTCGGCGCCGGTTGGCGGTCGATGGGGTTCCCGAATACGTCGAACATCCGCGAGAGGATCGCCTTGCCGACCGGGACTTTCAACGGGCCGCCAGTGTCCTCGACGTCCATGCCGCGAGCGAGCCCTTGTGTGGGATTCAGCGCGATCCCGCGGACGTGATGGACGTCGAGCTGCATCAGCACCTCGATGTTGACGCGAGGTTCCTTCCCGGCACGCAGCAACGTGTAGATGGGCGGCAAGCGATCTTCGAATCGGGCATCGACCACGCTCCCTCGCACCGACGTGACCATGCCGAGGTTCGTAGGATGAGGTCTGTTGTCCATCTTTGCTTTCGCCGATTCACCGTTGGTTTGGTTCAAGCGCATGTGTCTGCTCCGCCATGGGTTTCCCGCTTCCTGTTTCGTCGAAGCATTTCATTTCACCGCTTCCGGCGAGGGCAGAGGTTACAAAATCATTTGGCATGAAGATCAATGATTTCAGCCCGGGCGATGGCCAGGAACTGGTCGGCATGAAGACTGGCGCCGCCGATGAGTGCACCGTCCACTCCAGGCCGGCCCATCAGCTCGGCGGCGTTATCCGGCTTGACGCTGCCGCCGTACTGGATGGTAAGCGCCCGGGCCGAATCCTCCCCGAACATCCGACCGAAGCGGCCCCGGATGATGGCGTGCGCCTCTTGGGCCTGCTGGGGGGTGGCGTGGTGTCCGAGACTGCCGATTGCCCAGACCGGTTCGTACGCGATGATCAGGCGAGTCAGCGTATCCGCCGACAGGCCGGCCAATCCCAGCATGAGTTGCCGGTCGAGCACCGCTTCGGCCTGTCCGGCCTCGCGTTGGTCCAGAGTCTCGCCGACGCAGAAGATCACCTGGAGGCCGGCGGACAGGGCAGACTGTACTTTCTGATTGATGAACGCATCGGATTCGCCCAGCTTGTGGCGGCGCTCGCTGTGTCCGAGGATGACGTACTTGCAGCCGAGGTCGAGGAGCATCGTCGGGCTGACCTCGCCGGTGAACGCGCCCTCCGCTTCGGGATAGAGGTTCTGGGCTCCGAGCGCCACGCGGCTGCCCTCGAGAATTTCCCCGACGAGGGCCAGATAGGGGAAGGGAGGACAGACGGCGACGGAGACGCGGTCCTCGAGGCCCATGCCATCGACGATCTCCCTGGCCAGGCAACTGGCCTCGGAGGCGGTCGTATGCATCTTCCAGTTAGCGACGACCAGTTTCTGACGCATGACCGGTTCCTGTCGTATGCGAAAGGAGTCCCGGCGGATGATCCGCCACGCGGCGTACTCCCCCTACCCATCCACTTCGAACTTGGAGTTGATTGTTCCTCGTGGACGATAGGGTCAGGGGCCGGTCCTGTTCCGCTCCGGCAACCCGACCGGGGTGATTACTTGAACTTTTCCCATCGCTTCCAGCGCCAGGGGGACGGTGATAACCACTCCGACGAGGAAGAGGGTCCACCCAACGGCCTTGCGTTGGCCTTCGGGCAGCCGATCCGCCAGCAAGAGGCCGAGACCGGCGCCGAGAATCGCCCGTGTCCCGGCGAAAACGGCGAGCTCAGGCAAGGTGAATTGGAGTTCTCTCATATCAGCGATCCTCCAGAGAGCAATGCGCAACGATGAGGACAAACCAAGAAACTATTTGAGTGCCTCGCACTTGGACCCGGGACAGGCACATCATCCGGTTGCCTTTTCGGGCTTGGGGTCGTACCAGCATCCGTCCGCCGCAATCAGGTCGTCCGCCTCTTCAGGGCCCCATTTGCCGCGACCGTAGGGGCGCGCCGGGTTGTGATTTTCGAGGACAGGATCGACCACCGCCCAGGCGGCCTCGACCGCATCCTCGCGGGTGAAGAGTGCGCCGTCGCCGGCCATGGCGTCGCCCAGGAGCCGTTCGTAGGGCGATTCCTCTCCCGACTGTTCTTCGGCCAGATAGAGTCTCTCGCTGATCGCCGACGAACTCCTTCCCAGGGTGCTTGACGCGAGCGGCGAGGGCGATGGCGGAATTGGGGGAGAGCTGGAACCGCAGATAGTTGGCCCGGCCGGTCGTCGGCGCCGAGTCGGCGAAGAGCGTCTGCGGTGGGGGCTTCAACTCCACCAGGACCTCGGTCACGGTCTCGGCGAGGTATTTGCCGGAGCGCAGGTACCATGGCACCCCCTCCCATCGCGGCGAGTCGATCGAGAGCCGCAGGGCGCAGTAAGTCTCGACGTCGGAGCCCTTCGCCACGTTCGGCTCCTCACGGTAGCCGGCGTACTGTCCGCGCACGAGATCGTCGGGCTTCAACGGGCGCATCGCCCGGAAGACCTTGGCTTTCTCGCCGTGGACGGCCCCGAAGTCACGTTCGGCCGGTGGTTCCATGGCCAGGAGGGCGACGATCTGGAAAAGGTGGTTCTGGATCACGTCGCGGAGACAGCCGGCCGTCTCATAGAAGGCACCTCGTTCGCCGACGCCGAATTTCTCAGACAGGGTGACCTGGATGCTGGCCACAAAAATGCTGTTCCAGATCGGTTCCAGGAATGAGTTGGCGAACCGGAAGTAGAGAATGTTCATGATCGCTTCCTTCCCGAGGAAGTGATCGATGCGGAAGATCGAGTCCTCCGGGAACACCGCCCGCGCCACCTGATTGAGCTGCCGCGCGGAGGCCAGGTCTCGTCCGAATGGCTTTTCGACGATGACTCGCGCGTTCTCGGCCAGGTTCGCGGCACCAAGCCCTTTGATCACCGTCTCGAAGAGCGAAGGTGGGATGGCGAGGTAGTGCGCAGGGCGCCGGCGCCACCCAGCGCCTTCTTGATTGACTGGTAGGTCTGCTGATCCTCGTAGTCCCCGCTCACGTACTGCAACAGCGAGATCAGCTTGTCCAGATCGGCGGGGTGTTCGGGCACGTTCGCTTGTTTCAAACTGTCCTTGACGCGGTCGTGGAGCTGATCCAGACTCCACTTCGGGAGGGCGACGCCGATGACCGGAACCTTCAGGGCGCCTCGCTTCGCCAGCGCGTAAAGCGCCGGGAAGATCATCTTGTGGGCGAGATCGCCCGTGACGCCGAAGAGCACCAGCGCGTCCGAATGCGAGGGAATCATCGGGCGTCTCCCTTCCTGGTCGTCGCTGTCTCGAAGGAAATGTTCATGACCCCACTTCCTGGTTCTCGAGCGCCTGCACTTTGGCCATGCGGCGTTGGTGACGCTCGGCGCCGCTGAAACGGGCCGTCAGAAAAGTCTCGATCAGTTCCCAGGCGAGCGCGGACCCGATCACTTTCCCGCCCAGGCAAAAGACATTCATGTCGTCGTCCTCAACGCCCTGATGGGCGGAGAAGACGTCATGGATGAGCCCGGCGCGCACGCCGGGAACCTTGTTCGCGGCGATGGATGCTCCCACGCCGCTGCCGCAGAGCGCCAGTCCGCGCTCAACCTTCCCGCCGGCCACGGCCCTGGCCAGGGGGATGATGAAGTCGGGATAGTCGTCACCGGGGTCCAGGTGGTGCGCGCCGAAGTCCACGACCTCGTGACCCGAGCCACGCAGCGACTCCGCGACCTGCCCTTTCAAGGCGAACCCTCCATGATCCGAGGCGATTCCCACTCGCATCAGGGTTTCTCCTTGACCTGCCCGAGCAAGTCATGGCTTTGTTTGCAGACGTTCTCCACGGTGAATCCATAGTTCTCCATCACGACCGGCCCGGGGGCTGATGCCCCGAACCTGTCCACCCCGATCACCGCCATCTGGGGGCCGACATAGGATCTCCAGCCGAGAGATGCTCCGGCCTCGATCGCCAGGAGGGGCACGCCCGGGGGCAAAACTTCATGCCGATACGAGTCCGACTGCATCGAGAAGACCTCTGTGCTCGGCAGGCTGACCACCCGGGCCTGGACGCCCTCCGTTGCCAGCCGATCACGCGCCTCGAGCGCCAGATGAACCTCGGAACCAGTCGCGATCAGGATGATATCGGGCCGGACACCAGCCGGAGAGTCCGCGAGGACGTAGCCGCCGAGCGGGACTCCGGCCGGCAGGCCCGGATAGCGGGCCAGGTCGAGCACGGGGAGTCCCTGGCGCGTTAACACCAGGGTGACGGGGCCATCCCTCCGCCCGATGGCGATCCGCCAGGCGGCGACCGTCTCGTTGGCGTCCGCCGGCCGGATGACCACCATCCCAGGGATCGATCGCAATCCCAACAGTTGTTCGACAGGTTGATGGGTCGGCCCATCCTCTCCCATGGCGATGCTGTCGTGGGTGAAGACGTAGATCACCGACAGGCCGATCATGGCCGCCAGTCGCATCGGAGGCCGCATGTAGTCGCTGAAGACCAGGAAGGTGGCGCCAAAGGGGATCAGGCCGCGGTGCAACGCCATGCCGTTCAAGATCGCGCCCATGGCATGCTCGCGGATGCCGAAGTGCATGTTGCGTCCCGCCCAATTCTCCGGCTCGAAGTTCCCGGCGCCGGGCATGTTCGTGTGCGTGCTCGGGGCAAGGTCGGCCGAGCCGCCCATCAATTCGGGCAGGCGAGCCCCGAGGATCTCGATCGTCTTGCCTGAAGCGATCCGCGTCGCCATCGGGCTGTCCGACGCGGAGAAGGTTGGGAGGTTGGCATCCCAGCCCTCTGGCAACTCCCGGAGCATCACCCGCCGGAACTCCGCCGCCAGGTCGGGGTATTCTCCGGTATAGGCCTCGAGGCGCGATTCCCAATCCGCCTGTGCGAGCGATCCCCTCGCGACCGCTTCCCGGAAATGTTCGAGGGCCTCCTCGGGAATGTAGAAGGAAGGTTCCACCGGCCAGCCGAGCCCCTCCTTCGTCAGGCGAACCTCCTCTGATCCGAGCGGTTCCCCGTGGGCCGCAGCGGTGTCCTGCTTGTGGGGACTGCCGAAGCCGATGTGGGTTCGCACTTGAATCAAGGTGGGCCGGTCAAGCTCTCCCCTCGCCGCTTCCAGCGCCTCGGCGATCACGTCAATGTCGTTGCTCTGCTCGACCCGCTGCACATGCCAGCCGAACGCGGCGAAACGGGCCATGCGGTCTTCGGTGAAGGCCAGTTCGGTGCTGCCTTCGATCGTGATGTGGTTGTCGGCATACAGGACGATGAGCTTGCCCAACCGCAGGTGACCGGCCTCCGACCCGGCCTCGGAGGAGATCCCCTCCTCGAGGTCGCCATCGCTGGCCAGGACGTAGGTATAATGATCCACGATCGAGCGGCCTGGTCGATTGAAGCGTGCCGCCAGGGCCACCTCGGCGATGGCCATGCCGACGGCATTGGTCAGACCCTGCCCCAGAGGGCCGGTGGTCGCCTCGACGCCGGGTGTCTTGCCGTATTCCGGATGGCCCGGCGTCTTACTACCCCACTGGCGGAACCTCTCCAGTTCGCCCAAGGGGAGGTCGAACCCCGTCATGTGAAGCAAAGCGTACAGCAGCGCGCATCCATGCCCGGCCGAGAGGACGAAGCGATCCCGGTCGGGCCAGTTGGGATCATGTGGGTTGAACTTGAGCGAACGATCCCAGAGGGCGTAGGCCATGGACGCCGAACCCAGGGGCAGTCCGGGATGACCGGACTTGGCCTTCTGGACGGCGTCTACGGCAAGGAATCGCAACGTGTTGACGCAGAGTTCGTCCAGGTCGGGCGGGGCGATGATGGCTGAGTGTGTCATGGTGTCGATGATTCTCCCGCCAAGCAGGCGATGATGGCTTCGATCACTCGTTTGGTCTCGTGAGGATCTCTGACCCGTATCGAGGCAACACCGGCTTGCTCGGCCGGATAGTCGTTGCCGCCGGGGAACAACGCGTCCCCGATGAAAATCATCTCGTCGATGGCGATGCCGAGAGTGTCTCGAAGCTTTCTGATCCCGTAAGCCTTGTCGATTCCCGGTTTCGTCACATCAATCGACGTCGATCCACCCAGACGGACCGAGAATTCCGGAATCAGCGTGTCGAGAAAAGCCTTCATCTTGGTCCGTTTCGCGAAGTCGGGGTCCCATTTCACCTTCTCGTTCAAGGGGGCTTGTTGACCCAACGCGGAGAACGTGATCTGGCTCCCTCGATCTTGAATCACCTCTCCCCAGACCTTTTCGGGACTCTGGCCCGAGCGCTCGATCGCCTGGTTCAAGGAATCGATGATCTTCGCTTTCTGGTCGCCGCTGAAATCCTCCGAGTAAAGCTTCTCCCAGTGATCAACATACCTGTAGAATTTCGTCCCGCACGTCGGCAGGAGCGAGAGGTTTTTCAAAGGGTCGCCACTGACAAGATGAGAAAGCACCTGCTTCTGGAATTGCGACCAGTCACCTCCCGAGATCACGGCTGCCTTGACCACGCCAAGAAGCGTGTCGAAAAGCTTCGCCATTTCCTCATCGAGTGAGGATTTGCTCTGGGCAAGGGTGCCGTCCAGGTCAAAAACGACGAGCTTTTTCATGCTGCTTCCTTCGGGTAACCGATCGCCCGCCGTCAGTCGGAATTCTGCCGTGCGAGGCAGAGTGCTTCGCGGGCCGCTCGGTCGTGGCCAACGTCCTGCTGGGATTCGCTCGCGGGGTGGCGTAGTTTGATCTCGTTGACGACGGATCGTATCCCGAGCACTCGCCTCGCACTCGTCTCGGCCAGTCGACGAACCGAAGGCTCGGGAACGTGACCGAAGAGGATTGCGACGCCCGCCTCGACCTTGGCCTTGACGGCAACGTTTCGCGGGTCAACTCCCGGCATCCAGCGCAGTTCGAGCTGGAGTTCCTCAAGGATCTTCTCGCCGAGCTCCTCCGCGTCCATCTCTGATGTCCTCGAAAATCTTGAAGTGTCATCCGACCAAACCCAAGGCTCTCGCTTGCTCATGCGTTTTCTATCAATGTTAATTTTGATAATATTTTATTTTTACTTTTCCTGAGCCTGTTTTTTGGCCGAATGGTATTCCTTCCGGATCTTCTCGATGTCGGCCGATGGTGGAGGAAATGTCATCTTCAGATTTTCGAGATGCTCCACGACGATCCGTGCCACGGCGAGGTTTCTGAACCATTTGTGGTCGGCTGGGATGACGAACCAGGGTGCCTGCTCGGTACTGCAACGGGAGAGTGCATCCTCGTAGGCGGCCGTGTAGTCGTCCCAGTAAGCCCGCTCCTTGTAATCGGCTTCGCTGATCTTCCATTGCTTCGCGGGATCGTCGAGCCGATCCTTGAATCGTTTCAGTTGCTCGCCCCTGGAAATGTGCAGGAAGAACTTGAGGATCTGGGTGTCCTCCTCGACCAGGCCAGCCTCGAAGGCATTGATCCGATCGTAACGGCGTGACCAGATCTCTCGAGGAACCAGGTCGTGAACGCGTGCAACCAGAACGTCCTCGTAATGGGAGCGGTTGAAGATCGTGACCTCACCGCGGGCGGGCGTGGCTCGGTGGATCCTCCAGAGGAAGTCGTGGCCAAGCTCCTCGGCGGTCGGCTGCTTGAATGCCACGACCTTGCAACCCTGGGGGTTCATCGAACCCAGGATATGATCGATCGTCCCGTCCTTCCCCCCAGCATCCAGCGCCTGCAGGCAGATCAGTAGCGACCGACGGCCATCGGCGTAGAGCAATTCCTGGAGGTCCCTCAGCCGCTCCCGATATTGCTCGATTTCCTTGGCCGCGTCCTTGTGACCTTCGTGATGGTTCTTGTACCTCGGATCGAGGTCCTTCAACTTGACATTCGTGCCGGGCTTCACCCTGAATCGTTCGAGATACTTCAAGGGAACTCTCCTGCCATGTGCCGGTGGACGATCAAGCCTTCTGGGGGACGTCGGGCTTGGTCGCGATCAGGCGCTGGATCTCGAACATCTTGGCGCCCACGAACAGGACGTTTTCCACACCCAGTTTCATCCCTTGACCGCCCATCGTCTGCATGTGCAGGTCTCCCGATCCAAACCCGATGAACCAGTGGCGAAAGAAATCGTCTTGACGATTCAAGCTGAACGTCATGTTGTCGGTGTCGTAACTGTTTTCCACAATGCCGCCGAGGTACTCGTGCGTGATCTGTCCCGGTCGGAACCTCCAGAAGCTCAGGTGGTCGATCACGAACACGCTGATGACCCAGGTCAGAAAGAGCAGCGAGGAGTAGAAGACGTAGAAACCGAAGCTCAGGGAAATCGATTGGTGGACGAGCCAGCCCAGGATCGGCTCCCACCAGCCGAGGTGAACGAACAGGAGGGCGAAGAATGCTCCGCCGGCGATGATGAACGCCGCCTTCATGCCCTTGATCTTGCTGCTCGTCACCACGGTGAGCAGGACGAGAAGCAAGGTGAAGATGACGCTGAGATCTCGGTTCGGGTAGAACCATTCCCGTTCGGCGCCGATGACCGCTTCGTCGTGGTGCAACCAGGTCACCAGGGCCATGAGGTATCCCACCACCCAGAGCGGCCACCAGTAGAACAACGCGGAATGCCCATAGACGAAAACCTGGACGACTTCCTTGGGCCTGTGAAGGTCGGCGAGTGCCGGCGCGAGGTGACTTTGTGCAGACATCGGAAAAACCCCTGATAACATCTGTCAATGCCTCGGAACCGACCTGGATTCCGACAAACGAACCACTTCCGAGAGACCGCCCACCCGGCCGGGAGAGAACCGGGGGAGCGGTTTCATCGAGACGATCAGCCCTTCTTCAACTTCGCGCCAAGCTTTTCCAGCTCGGATTTGATCGTGGACAGGTTCGCCTCGAACTTGCCCTTCTCGAAGTCAACCGTGTCATCCCCGTAGCCGTAGGGAGTGTGGTCGTCGTAGGCTTCGCTGCGCCGATTGCGCGGGGTTGCGGAGGAGGTCCGCCGCCGCCATCAGGTGCCTGTCGGCTGTCTTGAGGTCGTTCTCATCGAGCGCCTGTTGATCCTCGCTTGGGGAAGGAAGTGGGCAATTACGCGCCAACGGCGACCGCTTCCCCGTGGAGCGTCGTGGAACTCGCGTCGGTCCGATCGAGGATGTCCTTGGCTCGCGCCACGTCCTCGGACGAGCCGTGAACGACCAGGAGGAGCTTGTCGTTCTTGATCTCGGTCTCATATTGCAGGACGCTGTTCTTCGGGATGCCGATGCTATAGAGGCCAGCCCCGAGGCGCGCTGATCCCTCCCGTCAAGGCCGCGCCTTCGAGCGCTCCGACGATCCACATGACGAGCGGGCCGCCCACGAGGATTTGACCGACTCCTGGGATCCAGAAGAACGCGGAGCCGAACAGCAACCCCCAGAAGCCGCCCCAGAACGCGCCCAGCTTGCCCCAGTACGCCATGCGGTCGCCGGTGTTGTAGTAACCGACGACGTTCTCCTCCGTGTGGCAATCCTTGCCGACGATCGACAGTTCTTTCATGTTGACCCCGTTCTTCTGGAGTTCGCGGATCGCGTCTTCGGCCTGGTTGTGGGTGTCGAAGATCGCGACGACGGAATTCTTATCGGAATGCATCAAATTCCCCTTGGCGAAACGCTGGTGATATCATCGACGCTCGAGATACCATTCGGGCCGGGCTTCGGGTTGTCGAAGGCCCCGGATCTCATGGCTTGTTTGCGGTCTCGAAACTCCCGGAAGGTACGCTCCCGGAGAGCAGAAATACCTGCACCATCGTGCCGGTCGTGAACACATGGACGACGGTGCCGGTCGCAGGCTCGACTTCCGCGGTGACCTCGCGCACATCCATCCCGGTGATCCGCTTGATCTCGTCGCGGAGCGTTTCGGAAGCGTCGAGGAACAATTGGCGGTGGAATTCCTGGACCTTCGCGGCCCCATCCGGGGTCCGGGACAACGTCTGCTCGGCCGGCGACAATGCACCGAGGAGAGTGATCACGAGGGTGTCACCCCCGAGCACCACGCTCACCGATTTCGGCTCAAGGCCGGTCCGCTGCAACTGAAACGTCGCTGCCGCCTGGGCAATCCGCTCAGCCATCGTTCGAGTGGTTTGGGTCATCGTGTTCACTTCCGCGGTTACGATCGTCCGGCATGGAATTGAACTACTCTCTCAACGAAAAAAAGCCGACATGATCGAACGCCAGGGCGGCGTTTCAATCACGTCGGCTTACTCGGCAACCAGCCCCCCGGACGGCCGGGGTGCCTTTTGCTTAGTCTTCCGATATCGCTTCGTTTAACGTTTGGGAGTTGTTCTCTCCCTTGTGACTTTAATGCTAGGTCTCTACTTTACTGTACTTTCCGGGAGAATGTATATGTCACGCGGCCAGGCTGAGCAGCCTTTCGGCCGTGGCCTGAATTTCCGCCTGGGTAGCCCCCGGGCGTAGAACCGCACGAATCTCCTCGCCCAGCAATTCCCGACGCCATGCCAGCCGCTTGTCGGCGTGGCTCGGGCGGCGTGACGCCTTGTCCCATGGCGAGTCCGAGCGGTTCACCAACTCCTCGTCCTTGCGGTCCCATGCCCACGCCTCGGTCATCGTGTAGGTCCACAGGCAGACGTGGAATGCCCCTATGTTCGCCCAGATGAACCTCACCTGCTGCTGCCCGGCCCCGATGACCTGCTTGCACTCGCGGAAGGTGATTTCCAGGCTGAAGCGGTCGGCTACCATCCCCAGGATGTCGGCCACGCTCGCCTGCGTGTCGGTGCAGAAATACGCACGCCAGCCGGTCGGCTCGTCCACCAGCACCACCCGGATCGCTCCGCCGGCCGGACGCCAGGTCGCCAGGAACGTCTTGTACTTCTTGACCACCTTCTCCCCGTACAACTCGAATGTATCGGACGACCAGCCTCGCCGCTGGCCGGCCCTCTTGGCCAGGTCGATCACGTCCGGCCCATAGGTGCGTGGCCGGCCGCGCTTGCCCGCCAGCCGGGGGCCGGGCAACGTCCGCAGGGCCGCGTCCTTGCGGAGCCGGCTGACGACCGTCATGCCCAGGGCCTTGGCCGGTTTGAGGAAGGCCGCGTTGGCATAGGCCCCGTCGGCCACCACCCAGATCGGCAACCCCATTAGCTCCAGCCAGGGCTTGGCCCACCTCAGCAACTCGACGGCCAGCTCCAGCTTGGTGCGAAACTCCGGCCGGTGCTTCGGGTCGATGCCCGGCAGGTCCTTCTTGCGGACGTAGAGCCGGGCCAGCAGCGGCAGGGCGACGACGCCCCAGGCCGGGTGGGCCACGAGCAGGGCCAACACGACGAAGACGTGGCCGTAGACGTAGGGCGAGCCGGCCGGGCCGGGCGTCGGGTTGTGGTGGATGCCCGCCCCCTGGACGTGCGGCCCATACCGCTTCGTCGGCGTGTCGTCCAGGGCGAGTGTCAGGCGCTCGGCCCCCTTGAGCAGCGGCCGGACCACCTCGATCAGCAGGCGTCGGGCAATGATGTCGGCCTTCTTGCCGGCGGCGGCCACGGCGATGTAGCAGGACTGGAACCGATCGCTGAGCTTGGCCGCCCTGATCCAGGTCGTGACGGTCCGCCGGCCCCGGGCCAGGACGGCGCCGAGGAATAGCAGGGCGAGCCTCGGGGCGGACCGACGATCGATGGCGGCGGCAAGCGAAGGGAACCACTGGCACGGGGCGGGTGTGGGATGCGAGGATGTCATCGGGGGCCGGCTCCGCTCGGGGTGTCAGGCAGTGTGGTAACCGCCATCGTCCCGACAGGGCCGGCCCCCGTCTACTCGACTCCCATCACGCAACGGAAGCGATCCGATGGCAGATGTATCGTCGGGCCTCGAGCCGCTGACCGTCCTCATCGATGGGCGCCCGGTCGGGACGGTGACGGTCATCGAGCGGTATCCGTGCAAGCTATTCGGCCGATTTGTGGCTGGTCCGGGACTCGAGCCATATCGCCCTGTCTTCGAGGCGGCTGTCGAATTGGCTCGGCAATTTGACGCGACTCCAACGACCCAGCCTTGCGACTACGCGCTATGGGACCGGCTGATGGGTGCTTACGCCGAGATCAACAATCTCGGGCCGCAGTTCGCCGAGGTTGGCACACCGATCATGGAATTTGCGGTCGAGGCGGATTGGTCAGTAGAAGTGACCTTCGAAGGGCCATAGAGGTGAAGAGTCGTCGGCAATAGAGCTGTGGCCAGGCTAATCCGCATACATAAAGTTGCGGAAAGTGCAGTACTTTACTAATAGCAACAGAAAAAGCGAGTTTCTCCAGGATATTCAAAAAATAAATTTATTAACAAATATAATTATTTTTACTTAAGTTGTGGGTCTGGGAGTCCTATTTTCTTTTGGATTCTCGGAACAAAGGCGGTCTGTCGAGCGTGAAGAGCACGACCTCCTCGCCGGTCAGGGTGCTGATGTCGTGGTGCAGGCTCACCACCTTGACGCCGGTGATCTCCTGGACCATCGCCTCCATGGTGGGCCTGGCGAGTTCGATCAAGTGGCATCGCACCTGCTTGAGCAGGTCTCTGCCTTTCTCGGCCGGAAGCGTCTTGACCAGATGTTGTTCGGCAGCGGTCAAGACTCCTATGAGCCGGACTAGGACCAGGTCGTCGATCAGGTGGGCATGGACGTCCTTCGGTCCTCGGCCCATGTATTCCTGCTCGAAGCGGGTCATCCCCTCCGAGATAGCACGTTCGATCTCGCCTTGCGTCTTCATCATGGTTCGCCTTCGAGTTTTTCCGATCTTCATCGTACTCGAACGGGTGAATCGAAGCCATCAATGACGTTGCGTCCATCGTCAAGCGGCATTGAAGATCGTTGGATACATAGAAAAACATATGATGTATTGTTTTCTTGATTATTTCCAGGACTGTTGGAATAGGGACGGTCGGTATTGAGGATGAGATTGGTCGCTACCGGACCCGGTCCCCTGGAGTGCCCGGCGGAGACTTGGCGAGAACGCTCTGGCTGGCCGACCCGGCTGGGCCCACGGCGAGAAGGGGACGCCATCTTTGCTTCATGTTCCCATTCCCGGGCAAGACGGGTGGACCAAGGGTGACGGCCACCTTCGCTGCGCTCCGGAGCCAGTTCCCCTTGGTCCAACGAGACGAGAATGAAACAGCGCTCGCGAGGTCAACCGTCCGCTGGCGTTGCTGATCCCGCGCGAGACCGGCTGATCTTGCCCCGGCTCGAACAGGACCGCCTGCGCGGCGAAGGCTGGCTTGATCCCGTCAAGCAGGAACACCCGACTCGGGCGCGCCCGATTGACGGTGACGCCTCCCATACCGAGCATCGCCCGTCGCTGGCCGGCCCGGTCGTCGACCGAGGCGGCGGGTTCGTCCAGGCGCTGGGAGGGGCGAGGTCGACCGTGCCTCGGATCGGACGACCGTCGGCGTCGAGCAGCCGGACGCGGAGCGATCCCGCCTCGCGACGGACCCCAACCCGCCGGATCGGCTCCGAGGCCTCGAAGGCGGTCGAGATCGGGACCTCAGCCCTGACCTCGTGATAGGGCTCTTGCTGGATCGGGAACGAGTTCACGGGGGTCTCGCGGAACTGGACGACGACGGTCGAGAGCCCGACCGATTCGAAGGCAAGCTCGCAGATCCCCTTGTCGTCGAGTTCCAGGCTGGAGGTCCAGTTGGTCTGGCCGCCCAGGCCGAACGGGACGCTCACGTTCTGGCCGGCCGCCGGGCGGCCGCCGGCGCGGGCGATGCAACGATGCATCCCACGCCACGGCTTTCAGGGCACCACTTGCCCGATCCCCGGGCCACCCATCGCGTGCTCCAGCATCAGGCCGAGCACATAGCCGGCGGCGGCGACCCCGAAGCCGACGAGGAACATGTCCCGGCCGCTGGCCCAGATCCCCCGGCCGGTGAAGACGCTCCGCGCCCCGCCGACGCCGAAGTGGGCGAGCATGCTGATCGTCAGAGAGATCCAGATCGCCCATTTCGACGAGGTGAGCAGGAACGGCACGATCGGGATGATGGCGCCGATGGCCGTCGCGGTGCCGGTGACGAGGCCGTCGCGGAGCGGGGTGACGGTCGACTCGGCGATGTCCAGCTCCTCGCGGACCTTGGTGGCCAGGGCCTTGTCGGGGTCGGCCATCAGGGCACGCGCGGTGGAGCGGGCCTGGTCGGGCTCCAGTCCCTTGGCCTCGTAGATCAGGGCGAGTTCGTCCTCTTCGAGGTCGGGCATGAGCCGGATCTCGTAGCGTTCCATCTCGATGTCGTGCGCGTGGACCTCGGCCTCGCTCTTGGCGGCCAGGTATCCGCTGGCCCCCATCGAGAGGGCGTCCGCGACGGCGCCGGCGATCCCGGAGATGATCACGAACCGGGGCGTCGCGCTGGCGCCGATGACCCCCGCGACCAGCCCGAAGTTCGCGGTCAGCCCGTCGTTGAAGCCGTAGACGACGCTCCGAAGATAGCCACCCACCTCCGACGAGTGCCAGGGCTCACCCGGCTTGCCCAGGATGTGGGCCAACTCCTGCGCGTGCGTCGCCGAGTCGGCCGCGAGCACGGCGGCGGTCTCGGAGGTCGAACGGGTCGCTCGCCTGCTTGGCCAGACGGAGGTACGCCGCGACCTCGCGGCCTTCCTCGCGGAGGATCATCGGCAGGACCACACCCGGCCCGAGCCTGCGGGCAACCCAGGCGACCAGGCGAGCCCGGCGGGTCGGCTGACGGACCTCGGAGAGCACGCCTCCCTGCTCGACCAGGACCTGCTCCCAGCGCTCGACGTGGCGATCTTCGACCTCGGCCAGCTTCCGGAAAAGGTCGCGGCGCTTCCCGTCGGTCTCGACGGCGGCCAGCTCTCGATAGAGGTACGCCGCGTCGATCTCCTCGGCGAGATAGTGGTCGACCAGGTTGTCGGTCGGGGAATGACTCAAGCTCAAGGCAAGGGCTCCGGGCTTCGGGCAAGGCGGATCGACAAGGTCATCGGGGTTCCGAGGACGGCAGGTCATTCTATACGGAAAGTCGATCGCCTGTCGCGGGCTCCTGGATCAGGGCCGACGGCTCACTTGAAGAACGAACCCTCATCGCCAAACCGGGCGCGAAACTCGTAGGCCCGCTTCTGGGCGGCGGCCCAGTCCTTCGACCGGGCTTTCTCGACGACCTCGCGGATTTCCCGGTAGTTCGCATCGGAAAGCTCGCCCGAGTCGTGGCGCTCCTCGATGACCCGGGCGTCGGCCTCCAGCTCCCTCGCGTCCTTGAGCGAGACGGCTGTCAGCAGCGCCTCGAAGGCCCGGGCGTTCTTGATTTCCCGCTCCGAAGGCTCCCCGCCGCAGCCGACCAGCAGTCCAAGACCGGCCAGCAGCACGAACCGGACCCATCGTCCTCGATCAGAACGCGTCGGCACTGATCACCTCCCCGACCGATCGGCTGCTCAGGGCCTGCCAGGTCAGCAGGTTGATCGACTGCTTGATGAACCGGACCGAACCGTCGCCCATCAGAACGTTCGCCCCGCCGGGATGGAGCGAGTAGAACTCGTCGGTGTGGCCGAGCGGGCTGTTCGGCGGATGGATGACCCGGGGGCTCTCGTAGAGCGATGGGCCGCTGTGGCTCGACAGAATCGCCCCCGGATAGTCGTAGTTCACGCCGACCCCGCCGGTCCCGGCGCTGGCGAAGGCGTTGTAGGCGAAGTGCCGGTAGCCGGGGATGATCCCTACCCACGAGGCGTCGGCCAGGTAGGGCGTCTTCTCGCTGGCGAAGACCGTGTTGCTCAGACCGTCGGTCACGCCGGCGTACTTGACCCCGCTATTCCGGTAGATCGGCCCGTTGCAGCCCAGGACCGGGTCGTCGTAATTGGTGTTCGCTGGCGTGATGCTCGTGTCGTTCCAGCCCATGTTGTACTGGTAGTTGGCGCGGGCGAAGAGCGGGTTCGAGACCGGCAAGAGGTTCAGGTTGGCGTCGACCATCCGGCAGGTCGGCGTCGGGTTATTCGCCGACGGGCAGAGGAAGACGCCCACCTGGACCACGACCACCGTGCCGTTGTCCGCGACCCAGGTCGGCAGATTGACGTTGGCCGCGTTGTAGAGCGGGGCCTGCTCGGCGAAGGGCAAGAGCAAAGCCAGCCAGCCCCAGCCCGGCCCGTTGTCGAGCGTCTGAGGGTCGGGGTTATAGCCCGAGCACCGGCGCGACGGTCGAGCAGGCACGGGCGAGCTGATGTAGCCCGAGACGATGCATCCGTGAGTGCTCTCGTAATTCGCCGATCGCCAGCCCGATCTGCTTGAGGTTGTTGACGCACTGCGCTCGCCGGGCCGCCTCGCGGGCCGACTGCACCGCCGGGAGCAAGAGCGAGATCAGCACGGCGATGATCGCGATCACCACCAGCAGCTCGATCAGGGTGAACCCCGCCCGCTTCGTCGCGCCGTCAACGATTCTTCGATGAACCATGAATCTTTCTCCAATCTGGACGAATCTCTTGGCCAAGGAGAGTCTAACAATCTTGATATTGACTGACAACAAAAAATTTTGGTCTACCAAAAAACTGATCTGGCGTGGGTATTCAACAAACAAACCCGAGCGGTCGCCCTGTTGCCGGGGCGACCGCTCGGGTTGAGATGGGTTCGATTCGAGGAAGCGGATCAGGGGGCGTAGGTCCTCGACGAGCCTTCCTCGTCGAAGATCCTGCGGGCGTCGGCCACCTGGGATTCGGGGACGTGGGCGGAGACGAAGATCTCGCCGCGCTCGATCCCGGAGGCGTAGTGAGTGGCTTCGTCTTCGGGAATCCCCGCGCCGATCAGGCCGCCGATCAGGCCGCCGGAGGCCGCGCCGATGCCGGCGCCGGTGAGGGCGGCGGCGATCGGGCCGCCGATCAGGAAGGTGCCGATGCCCGGCAGCAAGACCGTGCTGCCGACCAGGGCGATGCCGACCAGGGCGCCGACCCCCGCCCGAGACCAGGCCGGCGGTCGCCCCTTCGGCGCTCAGGTCATTGGCGCCGGTGGCGTCGGTGATCGCGGTCGCCTCGCGGACGTCCTTCATCGCGATGCTGATCGAGTCGCGGTCGATCCCCTCGGCCATCAGCCGGTTGATGGCGCTCTCGGCCGTCTCTCGCCTGTCGAACAATCCCACGACGGTACGCATCGAACTCTCCTTCCGGTTGATGACCCCCTCCCGAAAGCCGGAAGGCGGCGCGGGCCGCGAACGGTCGCGGCGTCGTCACCGGGAAGAAATAAGCAAACCCTGGGCCAATTGGACCGGCTCAGACCTCGTCGTCGTAGGGCTCCTCGTCCTTCTCGGCGTCGTCGCCGACCGGGAGCGGGGGCAAGGAGGCCAGGTAGAGCGGCCCGACGTTGTTGAGCCAGACGTGCGTCTTGTCGATCTTCTTGGGCGTCACCACCTGCGACTGGAACGACCCGTAGATCAGGCCAAAGAGAAGCATCGCGATTCCGACGAAGACAAGGGGGACGAGTTGCTCGTCGAATGCCGGGGCGAAGAACAGGGCGATCCCGGACAGCGAGATGATCCAGGCCGTCAGGATCGCGTTGGACCGCTTCCGCCGGTGCTCCTCGCAGAGAGGAACCTGGATCTTCGCGGTTTCCCGGACGATCAGGGCAGTGATCAGAAATAGAATCAATCCGAGAAGCATTAATATCAAAAGAAAATAGAGAAATGGAGAATGCCACGAGAGTGACCGCGGGAGCCGGTAGGTGGCCGGCTCGTTGCATTTGATGCAACGGGAGGGAAGCCGCGCGGGTTTGGCCATGACCAGGGTCTTGCCGTCTCGCCAGACCCCGCGTCCCTCGTCGGACTCGATCCCGATGGACTCAGACGACAAGGCGGCTTCGGGGGCGGCGTAGGGGTTGAAGTCGTCCACGGTCGGGCATCCCGGAGGGTGATCGGTTCGTGAAGGTATGAGCGGTCGCCGGAGATGTTAGCAGAACGGCCCGGGCCCGGAAAAGCGGATTCCCGGGCGGTTCTCGGTTTCGGATGAGCCGAAGGCTTCGAAGACGGTCTGGTTTTTCTGAAGTGCGGGAGCTTGCTCCCGCTTTGCTCGGCGGAGCTTGCTCCGCCGGCCGGCACCGCCGAGTCGGTCGGGCTCGGAGCAAGCTCCGAGGCCGAAGAGCGGGAGCAAGCTCCCGCACTCCAGAATGGGTTCATTTCGCCGCGGGCTCGCCCTCCTTATCCTTGTCCTTCGGCTTGGATTCGTCGGGTTTGGGCTGGAGCCCTTCGAGGAACGCGGCGACGCCCGCCCTGGCGGTCTCGACGTCCTGTTCGCCACTGCCGCCGCCCACGCCGACGGCGCCGATGATCTGGCCGTTGACGACGATCGGCACACCGCCCAGGAGCGTCGTGACCCTGGCCCCGGAAGCGCTCGCGGCGTTCTCAACGGCCAGGTTGTGCAGGGTGTCGGGGTTCGAGCCGCCGGGCGGGAGCGGGCCGGTGGCCTGGCGGAAGGTGGCCGCGGAGATCGCCTTGGTCGTCGAGGTCGCCGCGCTCGCCGGCCGGGCGCCGTCCATCCGGGCGAAGGCGAGCAGGTGCCCGCCGTCGTCGACGACCGCGATGTTCATCTTCCAGCCCTTCTCGACCGCTTTCGCCTCCGCCCCGGCGATGACCGCCCGGGCGCCCGCCAGGGTGAGCTTGACCTGCTCGCGGACGACCAGCGGCGATGGGCCCGACGTCTTCCCCTCCAGGGTCCTCGACGGCAGGAACCCGGTCCCGTCCTCGCGAGGGGCCGGGTTCGGGGTCGGCCGGATCGCGGCCAGGGCCACGGAGGCGGCCTCGACGCCATTGACTAGGCCGTCGTCGATCTTCCGCCTGCGGAACTCCTCGGTGAAGGCGTCGCGGATCTGGTTGAGCCGGGCCTTGCCCAGGCTCTCGAAGAGCGTCCGGGGCGAGGCGAGCGCCTCGGCCTTGTGCTCCTGCTCGGCGATCAGGACAAAGATCCCCCTGTGGCCGAGCTGCTCGGCCCTCCGGACCGCGGCCTCGTCGATCGTCTGACCCCGGAGCGAGCGGACCGTCTCGACCGTCACGGTGACGCCGTAGTTTCGGTCGATCCTCGCCAGCTCGGCCTTCGCCTGACGAATCGCGTCCTCCGAGAACATCCCCGCGCCGTCGATGACGGCCGAGGCCGCCTGGCCCCGGGCCACGCCCGAGGCGAACGCGATGGCCAGGACACCCAGCGAGAGCGGGCGTGCGAACGTGCGAAAGTTCAGGAGCATGGCTGTTCCTCTCTGGTCGGGTGCGTCGAGTCCTCGAAGACGCACGAATCGGGGGAACGCTCACCAGGTGCGTCTTCGAGGACTCGACGCACCCGACGGGACTGTGCAGTTCAATGCAGCGCCGTCCTCTTGAGGACCCCGCCCTGGACGTCGGCCAGGGGGTAGACGATCAGGAAGGCCGACTCGTCGAGGTCGCGGGCGATTGCCTTGACCTTGCCGATCTCCAGCCGGGTCACGACGCAGAAGAGGATGTCCTGGTCGAGACCGGTCATCCCCCCCTTCCCTTTATAAATCGTCACCCCCCGGTTGAGCTGGCCGATGATCGACTGCCGGATCGCGTCGCTCTTGGCCGAGACGATGGTGATCGCGGTGTACTCCTCGATCCCGTGGAGCAGGAAGTCGAGCGTCTTCGAGGCCGAGACATACGTCAGGATCGAATAAAGAGCCGGCTCGACGCCCAGGACGAACGCCGCCGCCAGGAAGATGATGATGTTCAGGCCGAGGATCACGTCCCCGACCCGGAAGAGGCTGCTCTTCTTGCTGATCAACAGCGCGGCGATCTCGGTCCCATCGAGGACCGCCCCCCCTCGGATCGCCAGGCCGATCCCCGCGCCGATGAAGAACCCACCGAAGACGGCGGTCAGGAGCTTGTCGGACGTGACGTCGGGAAAGGGGACCGTCGCCAGGCAAACCGAGAGACCGACGATCGCGCAGGCGCTCCGGATCGCGAACGGGCGGCCGAGCTGCTTGTACCCCAGCGCGATGAACGGCAGGTTGATGACCGGGATCAGCAGGGACAGCGGGAGCCACGGGACCGTCGCCAGGAGCATCGAGATCCCCGTGACGCCGCCGTCGATGAAGTGGCTCGACAGCAGGAACCCCTTCAGGCCCATCCCGGCCGAGAAGACGCCCAGCACGATGGTAAAAGCATTCGTCAATTCTTTGAGCGGGCGTTTCATGCGACGAAAATACCCCGACCGGCGCCCCACCCGCAACCGTCCGCCGGTCAGGCTCGACCCTCGACCCACGAAAACAGGCGGATTGGAGTCCCCTTCGGGTCCGCCAGCCGGATTTCTCGATACCCCTCCGGACTCTCAGAAACCTCGGACACCTCAACCCCCAGACCGATCAGCCGGAGGCGCTCCGCGTCGAACGTCCGAGACCCGGAAGATCAGCCGGACCGCGCTCCGATCGCCCGACCCCGCGCCCTCCTTCAGAGCGACCCGCGACGGCCCCGCGTCCAGGAGCAAGAACCGGCCATCCGGATCGTCGAGAACCGGCCGCAATCCCAGGGAGTCGACGTACCAGCGGCCCGCCGTCGCCAGGTCAGCGACGCGGACCTCGACCATGAACAGCTCGATCGGCGGATGCGTTTCTTGCATCGGCGGCCTTCGAAGTTGAGAGATCACTCGGACGCGATCCGGGACAGGATCTCCGTGATCGCTCGAATTTGCCTGGCCGGGACGAACCCTTTGAGTCGTACGACGCGATCCGGATCAATCCGGACGATCCAGCGGCAGGCCGCGACCGCCGCCTTGTTGAGCCCGGTCTTCGGATGACCAGCGCGATGCCAGGGTAGCTTGACCGCGTCGTCCGGCAGTGGGTCGGGGAACGTGCCCGTCACGGCGATCCCGAACAACTCGCCCTCGTTGACGATCTCGGCATCCGGAGTGATCACGATGATCGGACGCGTCTTCGGGTTCTGGCCGTTCGGGTCGAGGACGTCGGCCACCAAGAGGATCTGGCCATAGTGATACAACGAACGTCGTCCTTCGCCGAGGGATCAATCCCAGGAATCGTCGCCGGCATAGGCGGAAGTCGACGAAGGTCGGTTTTCGGCCATTTTCCGCAAGGATTCATTTCGAGGGGTGATCCGCTGGGCCGCTCGCAAAGCGGAATAGTCCGAGGCACTCATCTCGCCCGCGAGCCGCCGACGGGCGAGTTCGCGGTGGGCCGAGCTGCGCAGAATCGTCTTCCACCGGATCGCGCGGAGGAGCCTCTCACGCCTCGCGGCGCACTTGAGCTGAAAGCGTTCGAGGGGCGTTAATTCGTTCATGATCGACCAGCTCCCGCTTCGCGACAGGCACGGATGGCCTCCATCGCTGATCCTACCCGAGTCGGTAAGACAGCATCAACCATACCCTACCCCTTCGTCTCAATCCTCCCCGTCCGGCCGGCGCTTGACCACGGTCGTCCCCTCGCGCGAGGGCTTCCAGAACGAGGAATCGCCGCCATGCTCGGCCAGGAATTTGGCCACCTGGGCGGGGTTGGCGATCACGAGGAGGTCGTTGCCGGACCCTTCCACGACGGGACCGGGCAGGTCCCTGGAGTCACCCTGGACGAGGTCGCGGAGCGCGGAGGGCTTCGGCGGGATCAATTGCAAGCGATGGTACGACTTCGCCAGGTGGTTGTCGAACTCCCGGCGGACCCGCCGGGGGGTCCCGATCGAGACGCCATCGCAGCGGCCCATCTCCAGCTTGAAGATCAGGTGCGGCGCCGACCGATCCGGCGGCGCGTCCATCTCGGGCGTGAGGTCGAGGTAGTCCGGTCGCCCATTGACGTGGACCAGGACGCCCCGGAAGACCTCCTCCGACCCGTCCTTGCGAATCCGGGTCGCCCGGATCTCGTCGGGATGCGTTCCCCGGGCGATCCGCCAGACCACCCTCCGCCAGCTCTCATCCTTCCAGTCGCCCGGAAGGTCGCGGGCCTCGACGTCAACCGAATAGGTGGACGAGATCCCGAGGACCGCGAAACCGTCGGTCGCCCACGCCGTCGGGCCGATTCCGAGCAAGGCGGCGGCCGAGACGAACGCGGCGAGGCGGATCGGTGTCCGGATCATTGACGGCTCCCCCGAAGGGATTCGGAAATGAGATGCGATCTCTACCATCCCCGCCCTGATCCGGCAATCCCGGCCGGTCGGCGGACACCAATACGAACCCAACCACGCCGAAATTCGAAGCCAACGGCGTGATCGTTGGAATTCAAACCCAACGACGTCCTCGGGAATTCGAAGCCAATGACATCGACCCTCCCCGAATTCAAACCCAACGACACCAACCTTTGGAAAGTTCGCAGCCGACGGCGCGATCATTCTCGAATTCGAAGCCAACGAACCGGGCCTCCGTGGTTCCGATTCGATCGGGCTCTCCCGAAGGCCCACGCCCGGTGGGCCTCGCCTCCGACATGATGATTATCGCCCAATCGGGCGCATCCTTAACCGGGCTTTTCCGCTGATCCGTCGAAAAGGCACAGGGAAGGGGCGAGTTTCCCGGGAAACCACCCGGCTGTGAGCGAGTTTCCCCGGGAAACCGCCTGGCCGTGGGCGAGTTTCCCCGGGAAACCGCCCGGCCGGATTGGCTCCGTTCCGGAGGGACTGTTGGCTTCGTCTGGCCAGCCGGATTGGCTTTGTCTGGCCGGCCGGATTGGCTTTGTGTGCCCGCCCGGATTGGCTTTGTCTGACCGCCCGGATTGGCTTTGTCTGACCGCCCGGTTTCCCGGGGAAACTCGTTGTCGCAAGGGGCCTCGAAGACGGCCGGATTCTCGTCCCCACGCGTGACCGATGGGGCGAGGGGAGAGGGACCGACTCCGAAATCGGCCGAGGCACCCCGGGAGGGTTGCCGTTGACCGAAATCGGGGATTGGCTTAAATTTTGGCTCAAGTTGACCTCCGTCCCGTCCGCGGCAACGCAAGGCCTGGTGATGTCGGAAGAAACGCCGGATTCTCTGGAAGCCGCCCGGTTGGAGAAGCTCCGGCGGATCGAAGCCCTCGGCCTCGACCCCTGGGGCCAGCGGTTCGACGACCATCAGGCCATCGACGACGGTCCGCCAGATCGCCTTGCCCGAGAAGGTCGAAGGGGCCGAGGAGCCGCCCCGGCCGAAGGTCCGGGTCGCCGGGCGGATCGTGCTCCGGCGCGGGCAGGGGAAGGTCGCGTTCCTCGAGCGTCCGCGACTGGACCGGGACGATCCAGGTCATGATCGGCAAGAACCAGGTCGGCGAGGCCGGCTGGGCGCTCGCGTCGGAACTCGACCTGGGCGACCTGATCGGCGTCGACGGCGGCCTCGGCCTCACCAAGACCGGCGAGCTGACGGTCTTCGCCGAGCAGCTGACGTTCCTCGGCAAGAGCCTCCTGCCGCCGCCCGAGAAGTGGCACGGCCTGACCGACATCGAGAAGCGGTCGCGCCAGCGGTACGTCGACCTGCTCACAACCCCGAGTCGCTTGCAGGCGTTCCTCGGCCGGTCGAAGGTCGTCGCGGCGTTCCGCAAGGTGCTGGCGGGTCAAGGGTTCGTCGAGGTCGAGACGCCGACGATGCAGGCGATCGCCGGGGGCGCGGCGGCCAGGCCGTTCGTCACGCATCACAACACGCTCGACCTCGACCTGTTCCTGCGGATCGCCCCCGAGCTGTACCTGAAGCGGCTGCTCGTCGGCGGGATGGAGCGGGTCTTCGAGATCGGCCGGGTCTACCGGAACGAGGGGATCAGCCCCAAGCACAACCCCGAGTTCACCATGCTGGAGGCCTACCAGGCCTACGGCGACTACCACGCATGATGGACCTGACCGAGGCCCTGATCGTCGGCGCGATCGAGGCCCTCGACGGCGGCTATCAGCGTCCCTGGGGCGAGGACGTCGTCGACTTCACCCCGCCCTGGCCGCGCCGGACCTATTTCGACCTGTTCCGCGAGCACGCCGGGGTCGACCCGAACGACCACGACGCCGTCCGCGCGAAGGCCGAGAGCGCTGGGCATCGCGACGGCGGGCAAGGACCCCGACGTGTCGTCAGCGAGGTCTTCGAGGAGACGGTCGAGGACGCCCTGCGACGGCCCGATCTTCGTCATCGACTACCCGGCCGCGATCTGCCCGTTGACCAAGCGGAAGGCGTCCGACCCGGCCGTCGCCGAGCGGTTCGAGCTGTTCGTCCACGGGATGGAGCTGGCCAACGCCTACACCGAGCTGAACGACCCGCTCCTGCAGGAGGAGCTCTTCCGCAGCCAGCTCGCCGGCCAGAAGGCCGAGGACTCGATGGCCAAGATGGACGACGACTTCGTCCGGGCCCTCAAGCACGCCATGCCGCCGGCCGGCGGCCTGGGCGTCGGCATCGACCGGCTCTGCATGCTCCTGCTGAACAAGGCGAGCATCCGCGACGTGATCCTGTTCCCGCTGATGCGGCCGAGCAAGCGAGTGGTTAGTGGTTAGTGGTCCGTGGTCAGTAAGGAAATGCTGATGCGCCGACCGATCCTCGTCTGCATTTGCTGACCACTAGCCACTGACCACTGACCACTCCCGCACGATTCCAAGGATGGAGCCGTCATGTACAAGTACCTGCTCTGCTGGCGGTATCTCCGGACCCGCTACATCGCCCTGGCGAGCGTGGTCAGCGTGATGCTCGGGCGTGGCCACGATGATCGTGGTCAACTCGGTGATGGCCGGGTTCTCGGCGAAGATGCGGGACCGGCTCCACGGGGTCCTGGCCGACGTGATCGTCGAGTCGTGCAGACTTCGACGGGTTCCACGAACTCCGACGAGGTGATGGCCCGGATCAAGGAGGTGGCCGGCGACGACGTCGAGGCGATGGCCCCCACGATGGAGACCTTCGGCCTGATGAAGTGGTCGTTCAACGGCCAGCCGATCACCCGGCAGGTCCAGCTCATCGGCATCAAGCCGCTGGAGCGGGCCAAGACCGGCGACTTCGCCGAGTTCCTCGTCGATGAGCGGGGCCGGAAGATCCCGCCCTCGTTCGACGATCCCCGAGCGGGTCAAGCTCAACAACGCCGGCCGGGCAGATGCTCCAGGACGAGGAGCGACCCGGCGATGCAAGGAGGCGCATCCAGCAGATGGTCGAGCAGCAGGCGACCGACCAGGGGGCGATCATCGGCTACGCGATGGCCCACGCCCACGTCCAGGGCCGAAGGATTACTGCATCGCCCCGCCCGGCACGCGGGTCGGCCTGGTCTTCCCGAAGGCGGGCGACAAGCCCAAGGTCAGCCTATGACGACTGCCCGGTCGTCGGCTACTTCAAGAGCGGGATGAGCGAGTACGACTCGACCCACGTCTACGTGCCGCTCGAACAGCTCCAGAAGATGCGGCTGCTCGGCGACGGCGAAGGGCGCGGGGCCGTCAACCAGATCCAGGTCAAGGCCCGAGCCGGGCGTCGACCTCGACAAGCTGTCGCGGACAAGATCCAGGTCGCCCTGGAGCGGCTGCAGCCGACGCTATTTCCGGGTCTCGACCTGGGAGCAGAAGCAGGGGCCGCTGCTGGCGGCGGTCGCGGTCGAGCAGAGCATCCTGAACATCCTGCTGTTCTTCATCATCGCCGTGGCCGGGTTCGGCATCCTGGCGATCTTCTCGATGATCGTGGTCGAGAAGACCCGCGACATCGGCGTCTGAAGGCGCTCGGGGCCTCGACCTCGGGCGTCCGGGGGATCTTCCTCGGCTACGGCCTGCGCCTGGGCGTGGTCGGCAGCGGCGTCGGGATGGTCGGCGGGCTGCTGTTCGTCCGCTACATCAACGAGATCGAGAAGGGTCTCAGCAGTCCTGACCGGCCGCAAGGTCTTCGACGACTCGATCTACTACTTCAACGAGATCCCCACGCTGGTCGAGCCGCACACGGTCGCCTGGATCGTCGGCGGGGCCCTGTTGATCGCCGTCGGCGGCGAGCGTCTGGCCGGCCCAGCGGGCGGCCAGGCTCCACCCGGTCCAGGCGCTGCGGTTCGAGTGAGCCAAGTAGCGGATGCTCGACCAGCGGGTAGCGGGTAGCGGGCAGGGTTAAGACCCGGCGGTCCGCATCGTCCGTCTCGTCACGACCCGCGTGCCGCTACGGCGGAACCCGCTCTTCCCGAAAGGAGGTGCAGAGATGGCGATCCACCTCGCGGCGAGCGGCCTGGAGAAGGGCTATCGCAAGGGGAAGAACGAGGTCCCGGTGCTCCGCGGGGTCGACCTGGAGGTCGAGCGGGGCGAGTTCGTCGCGGTGGTCGGAGCGAGCGGGTCGGGCAAGAGCACGCTCCTGCACGTGCTCGGCCTGCTCGACACGCCCGACGAGGGCTCGGTCTGGCTCGACGGCCAGCGGATCGACAACCTGCCCGACCGGCAGCGCGACGCGCTCCGGAACCGGACGTTCGGCTTCATCTTCCAGTTCTATCACCTGCTGCCCGAGCTGACGGCGCTGGAGAACGTGATGATGCCCGCAGCTGATCCGCCACGGCGTCCTGGCCTACTGGCCGATGCGCAAGACGGTCCGCGCCGAGGCCGCGGCGACTTGCTGGAGCGGGTCGGGCTGGGGCACCGGCTCGACCATCGCCCCTCGGAGCTTTCCGGCGGCGAGATGCAGCGCGCCGCGATCGCCCGGGCCCTGGCCGGCGGGCCGCCGAGTCCTCCTGGCCGACGAGCCGACCGGCAACCTCGACGCCGCGACCGGCCAGGGGGTCCTGGAACTGCTCCGCGACTTGAACCGCGAGCGCGGGCTCACTATGATGATGGTCACGCACGACCTCCAGATCGCCCAGCAAGCCGACCGGGTCGTTCGGCTGGCCGAGGGGCGGATCGAGGAATGGGCCCCCGCCCTGGCCTGACGGAATCAGGCCGCCGCGTGGGTGGCCTCCGTCGGCGTCGACGCGCGGCAGGAGTCCCACTCGGATGAGCCTCAAGGTCTACATCGGCGGCAAGTTTTTCGACAAGGCCGACGCCAAGATCAGCGTCTACGACCACGGCCTGCTCTACGGCGACGGCGTCTTCGAGGGCATCCGCGTCCTACTCCGGCCGCGTCTTCCGCCTGACCGACCACGTCGACCGGCTCTACGAGTCGGCCGCGCTCGATCCACCTGACGATCCCGATGCCGCAGCGAGGAGATGGCCCAGGCCGTCGTCGACACCCTGGCCGTCAACAAGCTCGTCGACGCCTACATCCGCCTGGTCGTCACCCGAGGGCGCGGGCAGCCTCGGCCTCGACCCCCGCAAGACGACCGACCCCCAGGTCATCATCATCGCCGACGCGATCAGCCTCTACCCGCCCGAGCTCTACGAGCACGGCCTGAAGATCGTCACCGCCGGCACGATGCGCAACCACCCCGCCGCGCTCAACCCGCGGATCAAGTCGCTGAACTACCTGAACAACATCCTCGCCAAGATCGAGGGGACCAACGCCGGCTGCCTCGAAGCCCTGATGCTCAACCACAAGGGCGAGGTCGCCGAGTGCACCGGCGACAACATCTTCGTCGTCAAGCAACGGCGAGCTGCACACCCCGCTCGATCGACGCCGGCATCCTCGAAGGGATCACCCGCGACGCCGTGATCGAGCTGGCCCGGAGCCGCCGGGCATCACGGTCGTCGAGCGGGCGATGGACCGGCACGACATCTACACCGCCGACGAGTGCTTCCTGACCGGCACCGCCGCCGAGGTCATCCCGGTCGTCGAGTGCGACGGCCGCCCGATCGGCACCGGCAAGCCCGGCCCGATCACCAAGGACCTCCTCGAACGGTTCCACAAGCTGGTCCGCCAGCCGGGCTGAAATATCAATGACTCCGAAGAAGCAAAAGATGCCGAGATCGACATCGAGCCTCAGGATCGGGCAAGCCGTCAAGCGTCTGGAGAAGATGTCCCTGGCCGAGCGGACTCAACTCCAGGTGAAGGCAAAGCTCTTGACCCAGGAGGAGGCGGATCGGGCCTTGAGCCAGGCGGTTGAGGCCGGCGATTCTGAGCGTTAGACGCCGAATCTCTTCTCGTCCAAGTCTGGCATGCGGCATTTTGCCCCGCCGAACCCGCCTGAGGATCCTCGTGCTCGAATATCGGTCGATCCTGGCCCCGACCGACTTCAGCCCCCACGCGGGGGTGGCGTTGCGCCACGCCTGCGGGCTGGCGGAGCGGCTGGGGGCCGAGCTGCACCTGCTCCATGTCCTGCCTGACTTCGTCCCCGCCAGCACCGACCCGATGCTCGCCCCGACGATGCCAGCCGAGTACTTCGCCCAGTCCGAGGCCAGGGCCCGCGAGTCCCTGGCGACCTTGCTCGACCCCTCCTGGGGCCACCCTCCTTCGGTCAAGGTCGCGGTCCACTGGGGCTCGGCGGTCGAGGGGATCGTCGGCTACGCCTCGGATCACGCCATCGACCTCGTCGTGATCGCCACCCACGGCCGGACTGGCCTCCGCCACGTTTTGCTCGGCTCGGTCGCCGAACGGATCGTCCGCGAGGCCCCCTGCCCCGTCCTGACGGTCCGCGACCGGTCGTGAGCCGGACCTTTGAAAAACCCTGATAGCGGCGCCCCGGATGGTCTGAATCTAAGGGCAACGGGCGGTTCGGGGTCGGATTCCCCGAGCTTGTCTCCCCCGGTAGAGTGAGGAGATCACGAGTCGGACCGAGATCGGATCGTCAAGAGGGGCATACATGAGGGTTTCGAGGCCGAGCATCGCGGGATTGATGGCCCTGGTCTTATTCCTCGCGGTCGGCCTGGCGGCGCTGATCCGCCCGACGAGCCTTTCGGCGGGCCTGCTGACGACCGGCCTCCTCACGGCTTTGACCATCGCCCTGATCGGCACGGTGAACACCCGAGGGCCCAAGCGAGCGTTCTGGTCCGGCTTCCTGATCGCGGGATGGTCATTCCTGCTGCTGGATTATCGCTCGGACTTCATCGAAGCGCTCGGCCGTTGGGAGCTTACCGATCTCCTGGTCCAGTTTCTCGACGAGAAGCTCGGACCGTCGGCCGCAGTCGCGCCCGCGCCGATCCCGCTGCCGCCCGGCCTCGTCCCAGGGCTCACGGAACGAAATCCCGAGGCGTTCCATCGGATCGGCCACATGCTCCTGGGCTGGCTTGCCGGATCGACCGGCGGGTTGATCGGCCGGACGATGGCCAACCCTCGCCACGCCGAGGGGCCGTCCACCGGACCGGAGGGCGATCGATCCCCATGAAATTCGCCCCCGCCGCCTTCGTCGTCCCCTCCCGGATCCGGGCCATCGCCGTCCTGGCCGACCAGCACCCCGGCACGCTCCGGCTTTTCTACGGCGAGGACTCGCTGCCGACGCCCGCCTTCATCAAGGACGCCGCGCACCGGGCGCTCGACGCCAATCTGACCTTCTACACCCCCAACGCCGGCTATCCGTCGCTCCGCCGGGCGATCGGCGACCAGGTCCGGCGCTCCACGGGGTCGAGGTCGACCCGATGCGCGAGGTCGTCGTCACGGCGGGCGGGATGGTGGCGCTGGTCCTGGCCTGCCAGGCGACCGTCGGCGCCGGGGATTCGGCGGTGGTGCTCACGCCGCTCTGGCCCAACGTCGCGGCGGCCGTCCGCGTGGCCGGGGCCGAGGCGATCGAGGTCCCGCTCGCGCTGACCGACGGACGGATTCCGCCTCGACCTCGACCGGATCGAGGCCGCCATCAAGCCCAACACCCGGCTCCTCGCCCTGGCCAGCCCCGGCAACCCCACCGCCTGGACCGCGACCGAGGACGACTGGCGGAAGCTCGTCGACCTCTGCGAGCGCCGCGACCTCTGGCTCCTCGCCGACGGCGTCTACGAGCGGATCGTCTTCGAGGGCAAGGTGGCCCCAAGCCCCCTGACGATCCCCGAGGCCCGACGCCGGACGATCATCGCCCAGAGCTTCTCGAAGACCTACCGGATGACCGGCTGGCGGGTCGGCTACGCGATCGCCCCGCCCGAGCTGGCCCTGGCGATGACGAACCTGCAGGAGTTCGTCGTCAGCCACGCCCCCGGGATCGCCCAGGAGGCCGCGCGGGTCGCGATCCTCGAAGGAGAGCCCTTCATCGCCGAAGGCCCAGGCCCGCTACGCCCGGAACCGCCGGATCGCCCTCGACCGACTCCGCCAGATCGACGCCGTGACCGTCCCCGAGCCCACCGGCGCCTTCTACGCCTTCCCCCGCCTCCAGGGGCTGGCCGACTCCTTCGACTTCTGCGACTGGCTCGTCCGCTACAAGGGCGTCGGCCTGGCCCCCGGCAACGCCTTCGGCCTCGGCGGCGAAGGCCACATCCGCCTCTGCTTCGCCGTCGAGGAGCCGATCCTGGTCGAGGCCCTCGAACGCCTGGAAGCGGGCTGGCTGGCCTATCGGAGCGATTACCGGATCTGAACCGAACGCCTTGAAGCGAGGTGGGATGTGGACGAATCGACCGAAGGACGCCGGGTGATCTACAAGGGGCGCAAGATCGACCTCGCCTTGCAGCCGGTCCGGCTCAGCGACGGGTCGATCGCCGACCGCGAGGTCGTGGTCCACCGGGGGGCGGTCGCCCTGGTGCCGATGGTCGACCGCGACCATGTCTGCCTGGTCAAGAACTTCCGCTACACCGTCGGCCGGACGCTTGCTGGAAATCCCGGCCGGGACGCTCGACCCGGGCGAGTCGCCCGACTCGACCGCCGGCCGCGAGCTGGCCGAGGAGACGGGCTATCGCGCGGGATCGATCAAGCGCATCGCCGAGTGGCTCGTCTCGCCGGGCGTCATGAACGAGCGGATGTATCTCTATCTCTGCGAGGAGTTAGAGCCCGGCCCGACCGACCACCAGCCCGACGAGACGCTGGAGACGGTCATCCTCCCCTGGCCCGAGGCCATCCGGCTCGTCCTGAGACGGCGAGATCGAGGACGCCAAGACGCGGCTCGGGCTGCTGCTCTGCGACCGGATGCGGGGGCAGTCAAACGGGTAGCGGGTCGGGTGCGTCGAGCCCACGTCGCGATATTCCCTGCCGGTGCTTGATCCCCGGAACGCCGAAGCGGGACAATCCGTCTAATCCCGGGGAGGACGGGGGCGGTCTTTCAGACCGTTTCGCCCGACCGAGCCAGGGGATGGCAATCGAGGAGGACACCATGAGATCGACAGCGATTGCTCTCGGTTTGTCGGTTCTTGCCCCGCTTGTCGCGACGTGGCAACTTCGTGGCGACGACACCGTCATCAACACCCCCGTCGTGACCAGCCAGCTTCATGGTGAGTGGGAGTTGCAGCCGAAGGATGTCAAAGACTTCCGGCAGAGGCTCTCGCTCGGCGGATCGGTGCAAGGCTCCTGGCAACAGAGCCGTGAGACCCTGCCGGTGACCATCGCCTGGTTCGTCGAGGGCGCGGAGCTTCGCATCTTCCATTACTACGAACCGAGCGGGGCGTTCAATTATCGCGTCAAAGACCTGACCTTCGCGTTCAAGATGGACAAAGACACGCTGACGCTCACCAGAGGCGGCGTGACGCAGACCTGGAAGCGTCTGCCGAAGGCGGCGGAGGCCAGTCCCTGAATCGGTCGAGGAAATCTCGCGGCCGGACGCAAAAAATCGACACTCAGCGTTTCAAAGCTTCCTCGCGCCGAGCGCACTTCCCGGCCGTCCCGGGTTCAGGGTTGCTTGGTCGAGGCGGTTCGGGGTCGGCCGTTGCCGGTGACGGTGGTCGAGATCACGTCCTCGACCTTGGCGTCCTCGGCGTCCCATCTCGGCGTGGGCGAGGAAGACGTGGCAGCCGGCCGGGTCCGCTCTCGGTGGCCTGGACCTCCAGGCTCAGCGTGATCGACTGGCCGACGGCCAGCCGGTCGATCTCGGGGAAGATGAACTGCGCCGGTCTGGGGTTGAATCTGGAACTCCCCCTTCTCGACGTTGAAATGGCGAAGAACCTTGAGGTTCGTCGTCAGCTTGCCGCTGAGCTGGAGCCGGGTCGCTTCCTTGGTCCCGACGTTCTTGATGGTGATGTCGTAATAGTTGGTCTTGCCGACGTCGATGACCCGGCGCCGGTCTGGGTCGACCTGGATGTCGAGCACGGCGAGGCCCGAGACGTCGGTGGTCATCGTGTCGCTGGCCCGGAGCTCGCCCGAGGTCGCCTCGGCGTTGGCCCGGTAGAGGCCGGGGGTGCTGGTCCCGTAGATGAACCCCATGTCGACCGCCTGACCGGGCTCGAGCTGGGCGATGGTCCAGAACAGCTTGCGGGTCGCCTGGTCGAACTTCGCCCCGGCCGGGCAGTGCGATCAGCTTGCCGCCGGCGGAGGGGAGCGAGGCGACCACCTTGACCTGCTTGGCCGGCGCCGTGCCGGGGTTGGTCACGGTCAGCTTGTACTCGTTGGTCTGGCCGGTGAACCGGCTGGTCTGCCCTTCGAGCTTGACGGTCAGCTCGGGCTTGGTCACGTCGACGGTCCGGGTGATCCGCTGGTCCTCGACGACCGGGTTGACGTCGGGGCTCCGGACGTCGACCACGCAGTTTTGCTGGCCGCCGGCCACGGTGTTGACGATCAGGGGTTCGAGCTCGACGCGCTGGCCGGGGCCGATCTCGCCGATGGTCTGCTCGACGATGTCGTCGTTGCCGAGCCGGAGGCCGGTGCTGAGCTTGGCCTGGACGATCACGTTCCGCGCCGGGCCGGTGCCCGGGTTGTAGACGGCGATCTGGAAGGTGACCTGGTTCCCCTTCAGGACCCGGCCGGGCGAGGAGGTCGCCTCGACCTTGAGCTTGGGCTCCTGGACGGTCGTGTTGGCCCGCGAGCCGGTCTTGGCGGTGACGGTCGCGGCGTGCTCGCACGCCTTGGCCGAGACGGCGACGACCTTGAGGACGATCACCCACTCGCCGTTGGCGGCGAGCATCGGCTTCTTCCAGTAGTAGAGCGACTTGTTGACCGAGTCGGGCGTGGCCTCGGGCGTGCTCGACTTGAGCTGGAGGCCGTCGGGAAGCTGGTAGACGACCGAGACGCCCGAGGCGTCGACGTTGCTCTCGTTGTGACCACGAGCTTGACGGTCGACTCCTTGCCCAGGTTGATGACCGGGCTGGCCTGGACCTCGACGGTGAGCTGGACCCGCTGCTTGCCCAGGCTGAGCCGGTCCGGGGACAGGACGAACGGGTCGGGGTCGGCGCCGGCGGCCGATCCGGTATCGCGACTGGACCGCCTGGCGGGTCCTTCGCGACCGGGGAGCGGACCTTTATCCTCGGCCTCGGCCGGGATCACGCGGTCATCGCGCGGGGGCGGGCGTCCTCGCCCGGAGGTAGAGCCAGGGCGCCGGGTGGAGGCGCCATCGAGCCGGGCGGCTCGGCGGCCGGGGGCGGCCCGGGGTCGGCGAGATCGGGCCTCGGGCGCTGAGCCGGCGCCCGGGACTTCGAGCCCCTTGACCTTCGCCTTGGGAACCTGGGCCGGGCTCGTCGACGCCCATCCGCCGACGGCGATCAGCGCCGCGATCGCCAGGAGCGCGGCCGGGCCGGCCGAACCCGCCCGGTGGGCTCGCCGACGGTCTGGGGTCGAGTCGAATCGCCCGATCATGGAAACGGTCCCTTCCCTGGGAGCGACCTCTGCTCATCGCCCACGCTTCACACCCGAAGGCGGGACGCGCGGCCGCGACTTCGGGGCATTCGCCGGGCTTGATAGCAGATCGCGGCCGATCGAGGAAGGTCAGTTCCCCCCGCGATCCGCTCGGCCAGCCGTTCGGCGATCACCTCGGGCGGCTCGTCCGGGGCGACCGGCCAGGCCCGGACCTCGACCAAGCCCCGGAACCACGTCGCCTGCCGCTTGGCGAATTGCCGGGTCCTGGCCTGCGTCAAGCGTGATCGCCCCGGCCAGGTCGACCCGGCCTTCGAGCAGGTCGATCACCTCGCGATACCCCACCCCCTGCGCGGCGACCAGGGCCAGGGGCCGGGGGGCGGACTGCAAGCCGCGGACCTCCTCGACCAGGCCGTCGGCGAACATCGCCTCGACCCGCCGGTCGATCCGGTCGAGCAGCTCGGCCCGGGGTCGCTCCAGGGCATAGACCTGCACCGACTCCGGCGCGGCCCGGGCGTGCTCGACCTGCTGCTCGCTGAGCGTCCGGCCGGTCGACTCGATCACCTCCAGCGCCCGGACGACCCGCCGCCGGTCGTTGGGATGGAGCCGGGCTCGCGGCGGCCGGGTCGAGCCTCGGCCAGCCGGGCGTGCATCGCGAGGTCGCCCAGGCGGTCGGCTTCCTCTTCGAGCGACTTCCGGAGCGCGAGGTCGGCGCCTGGCCCCTCGAACAGTCCCCGGAGGAGCGCCTTGAGATAGAGGGCCGTCCCGCCGACGAACAAGGCCCGACGCCCCCGACGTTCCAGGTCGGCCACGACCCGGAGGGCCCGATTCCGATAATCGGCCACGCTCGCCGACTCCCACGGGTCGAGGACGTCGATCAGGTGATGCGGCACCCCTCCTCGCTCGGCGAGGGTCGGCTTGGCGGTGCCGATGTCCATCCCCCGGTAGAGCGTCATCGAGTCGAGCGCGACCACCTCGGCCTCCAGGAGCCGGGCCAGGGCCACGCCGACCGCCGTCTTGCCGACGGCCGTCGGGCCGGTCAGATAAATCGCCCGATGGAAGGGATGAGTGGACAAGGTTCGAGGAGCGCCCTAAGATTCTTCCAGCCGAAATCGCCCGCTCGATCGTCGCTCGGTGCCCGACGCAGGCGCGAGGTGACATCGGCCGGACTTTCTGGAAAAAACCGCGTCAAATTGACAAGGATCGATGGACAGAAGCCCGCGACGGTCGATAATATCACCGTGACCTCTCGGAAGTTAAGGCCCGCCGGTGTCCCACCCCCCGACGAGACGATCGATTTTCGGCCCGGAATTTGCGACCTATCCCTTTCGCCGATGTCCCCCCCCAGAGATCGATCGAGCCTCCCCCGCGACATGGTGTCCAGGGGCGAACTCATTTCCCGCAGTCCCATCCGATCAGCGATCCCATGCAAACCAAGCTTCCCGAAATCAACGCGTCCGAGCTCAAGGCCGTCCGAGACTTCCTGACCGGGACCACCGACGAGGTGCGATTCCCGGACCCCAAGCCCGCCCGGCAGGGCCCGCACGTCCGTGCCGCCGTCCCCGTCAGCAACGGCATCAGCCGAGCCCGCATGCGGTCCGTCAAGTCCGGAGCTTGACCGTCGTCCGATCCCCGAATGATCCGTAACACCGAGTACCGTTCCCGTCAGATCAGACGGCGAGTCTGCCGCTCCTCCCGTTTACGCAATTAATCGGTTTCCACTGCTTGTCCGATGAGGGCCTGATCGGCGAGCGTTTCGGCTTCGAGTGGTCCAGCCTCGGGTTTCCAGAAGCCGAGCCGGGCGAGCCAGAGCAAGACGCCGATGTCGATCAGCGAGAGGGCCGGGGAGAGGTATCCCGCTTCCGGCCCGAATTGCCCGCCCGTCCAGGCGGGCGGCCCTCCCTGCTCCAGCTCCAAGAACGACGGCCTCGGGGCGCCGGAGACGGGGAACCCGAGGACCGTCCCCTCGATCATATTCCAGGCGAAGTGCATGCTGATCGGCAGCCAGAGCCGCCGGGTCACCAGATAAGCCACGCCATATTCGAGGCCCGAGATCATCAAAAAGAGGATCGCGGCCGGGCCGGCGTGGGGATTATCCCCGTGGGCGTAGCCGAAATAGGCGGAGGTGATCCCGAGGGCGAGCACGGCCCCGAACCGGCGGCCTCCCAATCGGTCGAGGCTCTGAAAGAAATAGCCACGAACCAACAATTCTTCACTCAGGGCGACCGCGACCCATCGTAGGACTGCCAACCGGAAGAAATGAGGGTTCCACGCGGATGAAACGACGCGAATCCAGCACATCCTCCGCTCGATCTCGAAGATCAGGCCCAGTTGAATGGCAGAGATGAGGAGTCCGATCCCGATATCTCGCACGGCCCACCGATCCAGTGCGAGCCCGAACGAGCGGATCGGTCGCCGGTCGGCGTAACGGACCATGAGGAGCGAAAGGACCAACGTCGTCGCGATCGTCCCCGGATAGATCTTGCCGTAACCTTCCCCGAGCCGGACCTCGAACGAGAGGCCGCACATCAGCGCGGGGATGGGAACAAGGAAAAGGTAGAAGATCGGGCGCAACGCGGGGTGAAGCCTCTCGTGAGGCGAAGTGACGGGGCTGATATATCTTATCTCGGGCGTCCCGATCGGGGGCTGGTCGGCCATCGGATCTCCGATCGGATCGCGAGGGGATGGTCAAGGCTCCCGGACCCGTCAGTCGCCCAGATCCTCCAGAGACTGGGGGGCCAACCCCCCGGCCCTGGCCCGGTTCAAGGCGGTCAGCAGGCGTTCGGCGTTCCTGGGCGACTTCAACAGATGGGCGGTTTCCATGAGCCCGGATAATTCGTCGGCCGTGACCAGTGCGACCCCTTCGAAGCCGGGCCGGTCGATGATGACGATCTCCCGGTCATCAGCCACGCGGTCGATGAATTTCGCCAGGTCCCGCCGGGCCTGATCCTAGGTGATGTGGATCGTCATCGGATTCCGACTCCTCTATCCTTCTGGGCTCAAAGCTCCCAGACCCGCCGGCCGCCGAGGAACATGGTCAGGAAGCCGTCCTCGCTCACCTTGAGGACCGGGCCGTGGAGCGAAGCGGCCAGCGCGGCGAGGGTCCGGGCCCCTTCGACGGCGCGGGCGACCTTGAGCGTCTCGGGGGCGATCCGGAGGATGGCGCCGAAGGTCAGGAGCCGGCCGTCGCGGTCGGTGACCACGGCCCCGTCGATCCCGGCGAGGGCCTCCAGGACGGTCGGGTCGATCTCGGCCAGCCCTCGGCCCCGGACGACGTGGTGGAGCGACCGCTTGGCCAGCCTCGGCGAGAGGTTGTCGGGGTCCTCGGGGTCGTCGATGGCGACTTCCTCGTCGATCCGGTCGGTCGGCGCGATCAGTTGCGGGATCGAGGCGACGGGGTCGCGGAGGACGACGAACAGGGCCCCCTTGCGGTCCTCGCCCAGGTTGAGCGCCGCCTGGAAGATCCGGCCGGCCAGGTCGGCGCAGCTCGTCGCCCCGACGGCCTTGCACCAGGTGGCGAACTTGGTCGGGATGTCCAGGAGCCGCCAGCGCGCGTCGCTGAACGAGAACGCCAGGTTCCCGCCGGCGAAGACCTTGATCTCCTGCGAGGGGGTGAGCACCAGGCAGACGTGGCCGCCGTCGCGGGTCGCCCGGGCGTGGTCGCAGTAGTCGCGCGGGCAGGGGCTCGACGGGCGGCGTCGAGCCCTGCGTCTGGTCGGCCCAGCGGGCGATGTCGACGGCCCGGCCGAGGTCGCCGTGGCGGTCGACGACGTAGACCGTCCGGACGCCGTCGCAGAGCCGGTGGAACCCCTTGATCGCCGTCAGGCGGACGCCGTAACCGGGGGGCTCCCTCGGTGTTGGTCCAGCCGGGCAGGGCCGGGTCGTTCTCGGTGCCCAGCAGCAGGGCGCCGGTGGAGACCCGGCGGTTCTCGTAGGTCGACAGCGCCGCGACCCGCAGGGCCTCCAGCGCCGCCGGGACCCGGACCGCCTCGGGCGGGTCGAGGTACTCGGTGACGATGAAGTCCTCGAAGGCGTACTGGAACATCTCCGCCCGGTGGACCGCCTCGGGGTCGAACAGGGCGAGGAACCGGTGGTCGAGGACCCGGACGATCACGTCGATCAGGCGGCGCTCGGCCGGCAGGAACGGCGTCGGGCTGCCGGGCCGGAACAGGTAGCGCGACCTCAGCCACTCGATCGTCACGCCGATCCCGTCCGGCTCGTCCTCGATCCGGAACCGTTCGTCCGGCGGCCAGGGCGTCGACGTGGATGAAGCTCCGGTCGCCGTCGAGGTCGAGCGTGGCGTCGGGGAAGAAATGCTCCAGGTTGCGCCGGAGGAGCATCTGGTAGAGGCCGACCACCTTGGACGCCGGGCCGCTCGCTCGTTCCGGGAGCATGGCCGTCTCGATTTCCATCACTGCCTCGGCTCCTCGGTGCCTGGGATCGCCCGGTCCTTTGGCGACGGCCTCGCGGGACGGCCCCGCTTCGCCTTCATGATCATGGGACGGGGAAGCGCCCTTCGTCATTCGTCGGGCTCCAGGCCCAGCTCCCGGAGCCTGGCGGCCAGACGCTCGGCCCGCTGCCGCTCTTGCTCGGCCCGCCGATGTTCCTGGTCGGCCCGCCGATGTTCCTGGTCGGCCCGCTGATGTTCCTGGTCAGCCCGCTGCCGCTCGTGCTCGGCTCTTTGCTCCGATTCGTCCCTCTGCCGGCTGATTTCAACATAGGTCGCCAGCGGCCGGCCGTCGGGCCCGAAGATCGTCAAGTCGTCGGTCAACTCGAACCGGACGCCGAGCCTGGGGCTGACCCAGCCCGACATCGGGAGGATTTCGCGAGGCGTTTCCCCCTCGCGTACCCAGCCCCGGAGCCGGAGCCGATCGGGGTCGAACTCGTAATACTCCTCGACCCCGTGGCGGAAATACCACGCCCGCTTCCGATCCATCTCCCTTCTCGTGTTCTGGGGCGAGAGGACCTCGAAGACGACCTGCGGGGCGACCCCACCTTCGCGCCACTGGAGATACGAGCCCCGGTCCCCTTTGGGACGACCGAAGGCGACCATCGCGTCGGGGGCCATCCTCGTCCGGTTATCCCCCTCGACCGGATACCAGAGCAGGTCCCCGGCGACGAAGACGTCGGGATTGTCGCGGATAGAGCACGTCGAGGCCGCCCTGGATCGTCACGATCCAGCGGAATTGGAGCGTGTTGTCCGCCATGGGCCGCCCGTCGCTGTCGGGATAAACGATCTCGGTGGACGCGGCGGGCGGTGGATGCGTGCTCATGGGCATTCCCGACCTTCGATCCGAAAGGGCATCGGGCCTTGTCCCTCAATCTTACCCGGATTCCCCACCGGACGCGACCTTCAGCGAAGCACCGGCGCGTCGTCGTCAAAGAGCAGGTCGGAGGCGACGCGGGCCTTCGATGGGTCGGGCTCGCCGGGCAGGAACGGGAAGGCCACGAGCTGCCGGACGCATCGGTAGAGTCGGACCTGCCGGACCGCGCCCCCGGCCCGCCTGACCTCGAAGCGGCCCAGCGGCTCGATCCGCTCGAAGAACCGCTCGTAGCAGGCCGGCTCGTAATTGATGTCGTTGACCGAGACCAGGATGCCGTCTCGACCGACCCAGTCGTCCGGCCGGCTCCAGAAGGCGAAGCTCCGGGCGTCCCGGTGGTTGTAGCAGAGGACCGGCACGCCGCTCTTCCGGGTCGCGAAGGCGAGCTGGCCGCTGGTGAACCAGCTCCGGCTGAACAGGAAAACGTTCGGGTCGTCGAGCAGTCCCCGCCGACCCAGCTCGTCGGCGACCTGGTCCCAGCCGTACATGTCGACCGTCGGGTCGAGCTTCGGGGCCAGCCGCCGACCCTCTGGAGCAGGCCCGTCCGGTACTCCACCACAAGGCACGAGGCGATCGCGACCGGCACCGCCGCCGCAATCGCCAGGAGGCGCCCCATCCGTGCCGGGTTGGCCTGGAACCGCTCCAGCCACACCCGCCCCAGCAGCGGGAACAGCGAGAGATAGCCCACCAGCGTCCAGTGCGGCAAGACCGGCCGGAGGCAGGCCACCGCCGTGAACGCCGCCAGCGGGGCGACCGCCTGGCAGACCAGGAACCGCTCGGCGACCGACGCCCCTCCGTAAAACTTCCGGACCATCCGGACCAGCAGCACCACCAGCGCGAACCAGATCCAGGGAAACAGGTAAGCCGCCTGCCCGCCGATCGCCGCGGCGAGGGTGTCGGGCCGGAACCGGATCCTGGCCATCGCCCGCCCCCCCTGGAACGCGAACGACGCCCAGCCGTGCGACGCGTTCCAGGCGATCACCGGCGAGAACACCAGCAGGCCGATCACCACGGCCAGGTACGGGCCGGGCTTGCGGAGGACCCGGCGGGCCGTCGGCTCGGCCAGGATAAACGCCAACGCCCCGGCGGGCAGGAAGACCGCGTGGTACTTGCTCAGGAGCCCGCCGCCCCAGGCCAGGCCGACCCCCACCCAGGGCCAGAGCCGGTCGGGCTCCTCGAACGCCGCCGCGAGCCGGTCGAGCGTCAGCAGCCAGAAGAAAAGGAGCGGGCCATCGGGCAGGGCGAACGAGCTGACCGCCGCCGTGTGATAGGCCGAGACGTTCAACGCCAGCGCGGCCAGGACCCCCGCCCAGGGGCCGAAGAACCGCGACGGTCAGCCTGCGCCATCAGCCAGGTCGAACCGGCGAAGAGCAAGATGAACCCGAGCCGGAGCGCGAGCGTCGAGACCGTCCCGCCCGCCAGGGCCAGCCCCGCCCATTCGACCACCGCCAGCATCGGCGGATGGTCGAAGTAGCTCCAGTCACGGTGGACCGCGAAGAGGTAGTGATAGGCCTCGTCCGTCCCCGGCCCCAGGCTCGAGGCCCAGGCCAGCCGGAGCGCGGCCGAGACGGACGATCAATCCCCAGAGAGTCCGTCGAGCCGTCATCTTACGTTGAACTCCGTCCAATGGGCCGGCGTGGGCCCGTCGGTGAGAGGAGAGCGGAAGTCGATCGCCGACGGCGCCTCGACGCCGCGGCATCTTATCGTTTCTTCCCACCTTGGCGACGCCAAAGTTGAGACGTTCCGCCAGCTTCCTTGAACCCCAACCCCTCAAACGACCGATTTTAACTGGTGTAGGAAAGGGCCAATGCGACCGGCCTTGCCCGGATCGGGGGCGCTTGCTAGCATCCCCGGGCTTTCCGGTCGTCGCCGACCCGTCGATTCTCGACCCACGGCACGGAGTCTCGTGACGATGACCGCGCGACGCAAATGGACCAGGAGGGTGCTCGTCCTGGGGCTGATCATCCTGGCCGTCGAGCAGACCTGGCGGCACGGGCACGACTATATCTTCGCCGACCGCTTCGCCGAGGTCGAACCGGGCCGGATCTACCGGGGGGCCTGGCAGAAGACCTGGCCGATGCGCCGGGTCGTCCGCGACTACCATATCAAGACCATCGTCGCCCTGGCCCACCCCATCGACCACCCCCTGCCCCAGCAGGAAATGGCCCTCGCCAAGGAATTGAACGTCAAGTGGGTCCACGTCCCGATCGTCGACCTCCGAGGGATCAACGACAAGGAAGCCATCTCCGACCAGCTCGAGGCCGCCGCCGCCGTCGTCGCCGACCCCAGGAACCAGCCGGTCTACTTCCACTGCCACCACGGGATCAATCGCGCCTCGATGGTCCAGATGGCCTACCGGATGCTTTATTGCGGCTGGACCCTGGAGCAGGCCAGCGACGAGATCGAACGCGACTTCGGCCTGGTCGAGGCCTCCCGGGGGCCGGACTACCGCCACATGGAAGACTTCTACAAGGAGCGGGTCCTCCCCCGCCGACTGGTCTCCGAGGTCAAGCCCTCACCCGAGACCGCCCAGGGCAACAAGCCTTCGGTCCTGAAGTGAGATTTTTGGCACTTGATTCGCGAAATGAGACCCCTAAGATACCCTTCCAGGTCCGACCCTTCCGAATCCCCGACGGTCCGGGATTTCATGGGTTGAGGCAAGAACGCCCGGGTTCAACACCGGGGTTTGGGGGTCCCTCGATTGAACATTCGCCCCGCTCGAGTCGGAGACGTCCCGTCCATCCATGACCTGATCCGCGCCTTCGCCGATCGCAAGCTGATGATCCGAAGGTCGCCGGGCGAGTTGTACGAGTCGATCCGCGAGTTTTTCGTGGCGGTCGACGATGAGGGTCAGGTCATCGGGTGCGCCGCCCTTCACGTCTTCTGGGAAGACCTGGCCGAGCTGAAATGCCTGGCGGTCTCGCAGAAGGCCCAGGGTCAAGGCGTGGGCCGGAAGCTGGTCGAAGCCTGCTGGGCCTCGGCCGCTGAGCTGGAGATCAAGTCGGTCTTCACGCTGACTTACGTCGCCGAGTTCTTCGAGCGATGTGGATTTCACCAGATCGAAAAGGCCGACTTGCCTCACAAGATCTGGAACGAGTGCGTCCGCTGCCCCCTCTTCCCGAACTGCACCGAGGTCGCCCTGATCCGGACGGCCGGCAACGCCGCACCTCTGGTCAACGGCGTCCTGGCGAAGGTCGAGGTTTGAGCAGGCGGGGGCGCGGACCCAACATCCTTTCGACCCCGCCTCGCAGGGCACTTTCTGCCTCCCTCTCCCTCTGGGAGAGGGCCGGGGTGAGGGTGGTCGCCGGGCGAGTGGACCTCGAACCCAGACCCTCGGCCGCTCCAGTGGTGAAGCGACGCCCCTCACCCCCGGCCCCTCTCCCGGAGGGAGAGGGGAGGAAGATTAGCTCGCGAGCCCCTTACGCCGGGATGGCCGGCTTGACCTCGGCGGCCTTGAGCTTGCGCTCGGGCGCTCGATCTGGAAATGCCGCGCGTCGTCGTCGAACGCGAGGTTGAGGTGGCCAGGCTGGCCCGATTCGATCTGGCAGACCCGGATCCGGAGGATGTCGCCGGATCGGTGCGTGACCTCGACCCACTGACCCTCTTTACGCTTCAAGACAAGCATGATAGGCTCCCTTAATGGTTGACAAAAGTTCCTGAGTCGCGGAGAAAGGCCATCGGGGAACGTCCGACGATTCGGCGCCTCGGCGGGACCGCCGGGTCAGGTGATGCTTGATCGACGTTCAGTCGAGGGAGGCTTCGAGTTCAAGCTCGACTTCGACCTCGGTCTCGAGCTCGAAGGCTTCGATCGGCTGGGCCTTCCGGCCCGCCCTCCGGCGGATCCAGTGGTTCTGGTTTGCCTTGCCGTCGGCGTCGTAAGGCTCGGCCAGGAATTCGATGGCCTTCTTGTGCAGGCGAGTGACCTCCGCCTGCGAGCAGCCGAGCACTTCGGCGATCTCCGCCTGGGTCTTGCCGTGGAGGTAATACTGCCGGCAGACCGTGGCGTGCTTCTTCGGGAGCTTCTTGAGCCAGTGCTCGACGGCGTCGATGTCGTCGAACTCGGCGCCGACCGGCGGTGGGGAGACGGCGATGAGCACGGCGCCATGCTCCTCGTTGTAGGGGGTCAGGCTGACAAGCCCCGGCGCTTCTTCCTCTTCATTCTCCCAGCCCGAGAGGCCCATCCCCCGGCCCACGTCGACCAGCGCGCCCCGAATCCGGAACCGCGCGAACGTGGCGAACTTGATGTTCCTCGACGGGTCGAACGACCGGGCCGCCTCGACCAGGGCCATGCAGGCCGCCGACTCGAACTCGTCCTTCCACTGGGTGAAAATCAATTTCAGAGGCTTGGCCAGCGACCGGGCCAGCGGCAGGAAGCGGGCCGCCAGCTCGCGCTGGGCGTCGGTCAATGGCCGGTAATCGGCCCGACGCTTGCAGGGCGTCCGGCGCGACTCGGGGCCCATCAAGCCCCGGTCGGGTCGGCACTTCCAGCGGGTCGAGAGGTTTCTCACGGGGTCTTTTCGGTTCAACGGGTCCATGTTCCAGCTCCCAGGTTCAGAATCGTCCAATGCGATGGGGTGACAGTCGTTGACAATCTGTTCGCGGATGCTCGATCAGGCGGGCGAATCCCCCTCGCCGAGAAGATGGAGGGCCTCGATCCGGTTGGCCCGGAGCTGTGCCAGGATGCCGGAATGCTTCGACCGGCAGCGCTCGAGATGGGCCGAGCCGAAGCCGACGTTGCAATCCGAGCTGTCCAGGTAGACCCGGGCGGCGGCGATCCTCGCCCGGCTAGTCGCCAGCTCCTCCATCAGGCGATCGTTGGCGATCACCAGTTGGGCGAGCCGCTCCAACGGATTCGAGGCCGTCGCGGGCGGGAGGGTCGATCGGCGGGGGCGAACGCGGTCAGGGGCAGCCATCGTGCTTGTTTGCAGATCCGCAACAGTAATTCCACTGGCGATGGAGACGGAGGTGGGGCAGGTCATGACGTCGTTCCTCTGCTTCGAGTGAGGGCCGGCGATCTTCGCCGGAATCGACCTCGGCCAACTTCGGCCGGGCGTATCTTGCACATCCACAGTTTATCGACCGCATACGGGAAGTCAATCCTGCGTTTGCGATTTTATCCCGAAAACACAATTCCTTTCTAATTGGCCCGGATTGAGGAGATTCATGGCGAAGAAAGCAAGAACCGTAGAAGGAATGAAGAGGCCGGGAGTCCTCAATCATCCCGAAAACGGGATGTTTCTTCCGGATCTCGACCCTGATTGGGCTGGTCGTGTTCGCCACCGACTCGTCGAATGGTTTGAGGGGGCGGGCCGAGCCCTCCCCTGGCGCGAGGACCGCGATCCGTATCGAATCCTGGTGTCGGAGATGATGCTGGTGCAGACGACGGTGACAGCCGTCGTGCCGTTCTTCGCCCGGTTCCTGGCCAGGTTTCCGACCGTCGACGCCCTGGCCGAGGCCGATGAGGCCGATGTCCTCAAGGCCTGGGAGGGCCTGGGCTATTACCGGAGGGCCCGCCAGCTCCACGCGGCGGCCCGGGCGATCGTGGCCGAGCACGGCGGCGACTTCCCGGACGACCCCGAGGCGATCCGGGCGCTACCGGGCGTTGGCCGGTACATCGCCGGGGCCTTGCTCTCCTTCGCCTTCGACCGCCCCGCGCCGATCGTCGAGGCCAACACTCAGCGCGTCCTGGCCCGGTGGCTCGCCTGGGACGAGGACCTCAAATCGGCCCGTTCACAGGCCAGGCTCTGGGAGGCCGCCGGACGGCTCGTCCCCGAATCCGGCGCCGGGGCGTTCAACCAGGCCTTCATGGAGCTGGGGGCCCTCATCTGCGTCCCGAAAAAACCGCTCTGCCTGGCTTGCCCCGTCGCGGCGGAATGCGTGTCCCGCAAACTAGGTGTCCAAGATCACCTCCCGGTCGCGACGGCGAAGCTCCCGCACAAGGAAGTGATCGAGGCGTGCGTTCTGGTCTCCCGGGAACGAAAGTTGCTGATTGTCAAACGGGGGCCCGGCCGGCTCTGGGAACATTTCTGGGAGTTCCCGACCGTCCACGTCGCCGGAGCCGACCCGGCGGCCCGGTCGGTCGGCGAGGGGGGCGACCTCGCCGAGGGGGTCCGCCGGCTGACCGGAGTTCGGTCCTCGGTCGGCCCGGCCTCCCAGACTGTCCGGTTCGGTGTCACGAACCACCGGGTGACGCTGGAGGTCCACGACGCGAGGTGGCTTGAAGGGGAACCGGAGCCCGGTCCCGGCCTGGTCGAAGCCACCTGGGAGCCGCTCGAGGCACTCGGAAAGTACACGATGGCCGCGAGTACGCGCCGGATCGTCGCCCGGCTGGGTCGCGGTCGCGAGGATTGAACGGTCAATCGCGAGCGGGTCAATTGTTCAAAATCCGACTTGGTTTCGTCGCCTTGCGTGGAGGCGAAACGTACCTTAGAATGAGTCAGTTGGCGGACGGCGGGGAGAAAGTCTGATCGTCCCGAGAGGGTGGTCAGGAGTCTTTCGATCAAGGATGCGTGCCTCCGCCAGGACGAACGGGCCGGGCTGGCCTCGGGACCCGCAATGATTCCCCGGGACGTGGCGACGTGGCGGGCCGAGTCTCGACCTCGGCCGCCATACCGCTTCACTTGACCCGATGCCGCTTCTCGGCCGGGTTCCCCCGCTTTCGAGGGACGAAAGGACCAGGCATGCCATCGGGTAAGGACATCACGGGCGGCTCGTCGGGCGGCGGCGGGAAAGCGGGGGGCGGCGGTGGCTCGGGGAGTCCTCCCACGAGCACCACCGGCACCAAGAAAAACGCCTACTGCTCGTTCTGCCGGAAGAGCTACCGCGACGTCGGCCCGCTCGTCGAAGGGCCTGGCGACGTCTATATTTGCGGCGAATGCATCGAGCTCTGCCAGTCGATCCTCGACCAGGAGCGGCGGCGTCGAGGGGTGCCCAAGACCCTTTTCACCGATATCCCGACCCCTCGCGAGATCAAGGAGCAGCTCGACGCCTACGTCATCGACCAGGACCGGGCCAAGAAGGTCCTCTCGGTCGCCGTCCATAACCACTACAAGAGGTTGGTGCACGCCGAGGAAAACGACACCGACATCGAGCTCGACAAGTCGAACATCCTTCTGATCGGCCCGACCGGCTGCGGCAAGACCTTGCTGGCGCGGACCCTCGCCCGGATCTTGAACGTCCCCTTCGCGATCGGCGACGCCACGACCTTGACCGAGGCCGGCTACGTCGGCGAGGATGTCGAGAACATCCTCCTCAAACTCCTCCACGCCGCCGACTTCGACCTCGAAAGTGCCCAACGGGGCATCATTTACATCGACGAGATCGACAAGATCGGCAAGACGAACCACAACGTCTCGATCACCCGCGACGTCTCGGGCGAGGGTGTCCAGCAGGCTCTTCTGAAGATGCTCGAAGGGACGGTCGCCAACGTCCCGCCCCAGGGCGGTCGCAAGCACCCCGAGCAGCAGTACATCCAGATGGACACGACCAACATCCTGTTCATCTGCGGCGGGACGTTCGTCGGCCTGGACAACATCATCGCCCGGCGGGTCGGCCGCAAGACGATCGGCTTCGGCAGCCAGACCGAGGCCCAGCACGACAACGAGCTGGGGGCCCTGCTCGACCGGGTCACCTCCGACGACATCCTCGAATACGGGATGATCCCCGAGTTCGTCGGCCGGTTGCCGATCACCTGCCCCCTGATGCCGCTGGACGTCGACGCCCTGGTCCAGATCATGACCGAGCCCAAGAACGCGCTGGTCAAGCAGTACAAGCGGTTCTTCGAGATGGAGCAGGCCGACCTCGAATTCACCCCCGAGGCCCTCGTCGAGATCGCCAAGAAGGCCAAGCAGAAGGACACCGGTGCCCGAGGGCTCCGCTCGATCGTCGAGGAGATCATGCTCGACGTCATGTACGAGCTGCCCGACCGGGCGGCCAAGGACAAGGGCAAGTACCTCGTCACCCCCGAGGTCGTCCGCAAGGAGAAGAAGCTCTTCGACACCCCGCCGATCCCGATCCCGACGGCCAAGGAGCGGAAGAAGGAGAGCGCCTGAGGCTACGCTCCCGGCCGGATGCCTAGTCTGTGGGGATCGCCATTTCGTGTTCTTTCCAGATGGGCATCCGGAGTAGGGCCGGCCGATGCACCTTCCCCGTGTGAACGGCCTGCCCTTACCGGCTCTTTTGATCGATCTGATGGCGCAAGGCGACTGGAAGCATCCGGGTGACGATCTCTTGCGTCAGGTGGTCCCGTTCCTCCGCGACCCAGTGGATTTCGCGACCTCGATGGAGACGATGCGCCGGGAATCGTCCGGCTCACTCGCCGACGATCCGAGGTTGTCACAGGTCTTCCACGAGGTCCGGGGCTCTCGATGTGGGTCGCCGGTCGATCTGCCCTGGCTCGATGTCGAGCGGGCGGTCTTGATCGCGGTGAACCGCCTCATAGGGGATGACGTCGCCATCGCGCTCGACTACCGGACCTCGATGTCGGACCCTCGCGTCGTTGCGAGCGACTGGTGGAGTTCGGAAGGGTCGTGCCTCTGGGTCGTGGCCTCCGAGACGTTCTCCCGGTTCGTTGAGATGCTTGAGCTTTGACGCGGACGATTCGCCGGATATCGTCGGATCTGGTTAAGATAGTGGCTCGACGCCGCCAGACCCTCGTCCCGAGGAGGCCGACCCGATGACCACCGTTGACCATTCCCAAGCTCGCGTCCTGCCCCCGCTCGAAGCCGGCCAGCGGCTCGACCAGGCCACGTTCCACGAGCGATACGCGGCGATGCCGGAAAACACTCGGGCCGAGTTGGTCGCAGGAGTTGTTTACATGCCTTCCCCGCTTAGCGACCGACACGGTGAGACCGATCGATTGCTTGGAGGCTGGCTCTTTCACTATCAGCGATTCACGCCCGAACTCCGAAGCCCAAACAACGCCACGACAATCCTGGGGGCGGATGTGGAAGTCCAGCCGGATTGCCAGCTCCGGATTCCCGAGGAGTTGGGCGGACAAGCTCGGCTCGTTCGACGGCTATGTCGTTGGCCCTCCTGAACTGATCATCGAGGTCGGCAAGTCGACCCGCTCGCATGACCTCGGCCCGAAGAAAGCAGATTACGAGAAGGCCGGCGTTCTCGAATACCTGTTCGTCGGGATCGAGCCGGACGAGGTCCGCTGGTTCGTCCGGCGAGAGGGGGCTTTTCAGGAGATACCGCCGGGCGACGATGGGATTTATCGATCGGAAGTCTTCCCCGGCCTGTGGCTCGACCCGAAGTCGTTGTTCGACGAAGACCGGAACGGCCTGATCGCCGCGCTGGAGCGCGGCCTGGACACACCCGAGCACGCGCGGTTTGTTGAGGAACTGACGGCTCGCGCGAACCGGCGCTGAGGCGGTCCTTCGCAAGCCTTTCTGGAGTGCGGCGCTTCCTCCCGCTCTGTCTGGCGGAGCTTGCTCCGCGATCGAAAGCGGGAGCAAGCGCCCGCACTCCAAAGAATCAGGACAATCCTCAACGCGGGTCGCGGGCGAGCCCCTTGAGGACGTCGAGACCCCGGGCGAGCGTGGCGTCGTCGACGGCGTAGGAGATCCGGAAGTGGGTGTCCCGCCGGCTGAAGACGTTGCCGGGGATGATCAGGAGCGACCGGCGGATCGCCTCGGCGACGAACTCGGTCGCGGTGCCCCAGGGGGCTCGGGGGAAGGCGTAGAAGGCCCCGCCCGGCGAGGGGATCTCGTAGAGGTCGCCCAGCGCGGCGACCACGGCGTCGCGCTTCCTTCGATAGGCGTCGACCTGGGCGGTCAGGTCCTGGTCGAGAGCGACGACTCCGGCCTTCTGGACGATGCTCGGGGCGCAGACGTAGCTGAACTGCTGGAGCTTGGCCATTTCCTGGATCAGCCGGCCCGGCCCGTGGGCGTAGCCGAGCCGCCAGCCGGTCATCCCGTGCGACTTCGAGAAGCCGTCGACGACCAGCACGTCCTCGTTCCAGGTCGCGGGCGTGGCGAACGGGCCGTCGAAGCAGAACGCCCGGTAGACCTCGTCGCTGATGAGGAGGATGTCACGCTCGCGGCAGAGCCTGGCCAGGGCGGCCATCTCTTCAGTCGAAGCCACCGCGCCCGTGGGGTTGGTCGGGCTGTTGACGATCAGGCACTTGGTCTTCGGGGTGATCGCCGCGGCGACCTTTTCGAGGTCGAGGTGGAAGTCGGGATAGGTGTCGACCAGGACGGACGTCCCGCCCGCCAGGGTGACGAGATGGCGGTACATCACGAAATAGGGGTCGAAGATGATCACCTCGTCGCCGGGGTTGACCACGCAGCAGAGGGCCAGGAGCAGGGCGCCCGAGGTCCCCGAGGTGATCAGGACCTGGCGATCGGCGTGGCGGAACTCGGCGTCGACGGCCTCTTGAAGCTTGCCCCTCAGCTCGGGGATGCCCTGGGTGACGGTATAAGCGTTGAAGCCGGCCTCGATGGCGTCGATCGCGGCCGATCTTGACCGGTCCGGCGACGTCGAAGTCGGGCAGGCCGATCGAGAGGTTGATCGGGTCCTTCATGGCCCTGGCCATGTCGAACGCCTTGCGGATGCCCGAAGCGTCGATGTACTTCATCCGGTCGGCGATCCAGGCATCGTTCACGTCGAAGGTCTCGCGCTGGCCTTGGCTGATGGGTCAGGTCCATCATTCTAACCCGAGGCCGGGTTCGTTGCCAAAGGGGTCGGACATGGCGTAACCTAGCGGTTCGGCCCGAAGTTCGGGCCTATCCACCCTACATCCAAATTTCGTGGACGATGCGTTCAACCGATCTCGCTCCTTTTATTCCCGGCCCTGGCCGCGCCCGCCGTCCTGTCCTTGCTGGCGAGGATCGTCTCAGGGTGGGTCGCATCGACGAGCACGCGGCACCTTTTCGACCTGGTCGCGATCGGCTCGACCTTCGGGGCTCACCTGACGGCGCAGGAGTACCTGGAGTCATGTCGGACCCGGGTCAAGTCGAAGGTCGAGGCGGAGGGCCTGCCGACCTGGGTCGGGGCCCAGGCGGAGAAGAATTGCGGGAGGGCGATCCCCTATCTCGGGGTCGGATACCTGCTCCCTTGCCTTGTGATGGGATCCTGGGCATGGGGCCTCAGGGGTCCGGTAGACGGGGCCTGGCTAACTGGGCTCCTGGCCTTCAACCTGGCGTTCCAGCTCGGGGCGTTCGTCGGGGAATATGTCGTCATGACCGCCCAGGCGCGGCTCTTGCGAGACGTCGAGGGGTGGGCCAAGAAGCCGGACGCCCATCTGCTTGACAGCGTTGCCTGATGCGACCGGGATAGGAAGGGGAATTGCCGCCGATGTCGTCGTTGGGTCTCGTGGTCGCGATCGTGCTGGTCGACTTGCTCGGCTTCAGCCTGGTGATGCCGCTCCTGGCGCCGTTCGCCAGGGAGTATGGCTTCAGCCCGCTGCAAATCGGGCTGCTAGTGGCCGGCTATCCGATGGCGCAGCTCGTCGCCGGGCCGATTTTGGGCCGATTGAGCGACCGCTACGGCCGTCGACCGGTCCTGGCGGCGAGCCAGTTCGGCACGGCGGTCTCGTTCCTGATCCTGGGGTTCTCGAACAGCTTCACCGTCATGTTCCTGGCCCGGTTGCTCGACGGCGCCTCGGGCGGAAACATCCTGGTGGCCCAGGCTTACGTGGCCGACGTGACGAAGCCCGAGGAGCGTTCGAAGGGGTACGGCCTGATCGGCATGGCGTTCGGCCTGGGGTTCGTGCTCGGGCCGCTCCTGGGGCTGGCCCTGGTACAACTGCCGGTCCCGGCCGAATGGCGGCTCCGGGTGCCGTTCCTGGTCGCGGCGGGGTTCTCGACGATCGCGTGGATTCTCGTCGTCTTGCGCCTGCCCGAGTCGCTGCCGAAGGACGTTCGGGACCGCCAGCACGCCCGGGTGGTGAGCCGTCGCGGGCTGGCCGACGCCTTTAACCTGCCGGGCGTGGGCAAGATGATCGGATTGGGCTCGCTGGTGGCGCTGGGGTTCGCGGCTCTGGAGGGAACGTTCAGCCTCTACCTCGAAGAGCGGCAGAACTGGGGGCCGGCCGGCGTCATGGCCGGATTCACGTTCCTGGGCCTGATCACGGCGCTGGTCCAGGGGGGACTCGTCCGTCGACTGGCCCCGAAGTACGGCGAGCCTCGCCTGATCGTCGTCGGCCTGATCGTCCTGATCGCCGGGTTCGCCGGGCTCGGCCTGGCCTACGGGACGGCCGCCGTCTTGACCGCGACCTTGCTCGTCGGTGTCGGGCAGGGGCTGGTCTCGCCGACGGTCAGCGGTTTGCTCTCCCGGATCACGCCGAGTTCCGAGCAGGGCGCGGTCTTCGGCACGCTGGCCTCGGCCCAGACGCTCGCCAGGATGATGAACTACGTGCTCGCCAACCTCCTTTTCGGCCGGGGGAGCACCGCCGCGCCGTTCTGGGAGGCCGCCGCGATCGCGCTGGGGCGCTGGCGCTGGCGAGCGTCACCCTGCCGACGGTCGCCAGGCTCTTGGGGGCGGGCCGGTCGAGCAAGGACCTCGGCGAGCCGATCCCCTCGGGCGCGGCGGAAATCTGAACTGGTTGAACTCCATGAGGCTCGCGCTGAAGCCTGGGATGTTGCCAGGGAGCGACATCGGGTTTTGGCCTCTGACGCTTCTTGTTGACTTTGATGGGTCGGACGGGTCCAATGCAAGTCCTCCCGGAGAGCAGGTCGGTCCCTGCGAGAAGCAGGGTTTCGGGGGTGGTGCATTCCCTCGCGAACCCCTTCCTGTAAAGGACCCGACAATGAGACGACTCTCGCTGCTGGCGACCGCTCTCAGCCTGCTGGCACTGGCTGCGGACCGCGCCGACGCAAGTCTCCTGAATCTGAGCCTCTCGGGAAGCTTCGACCCAACAACGACCCTCAGCGGGACGGCACTGGGGGCGATCACCCCCTTCACGCTCGTGGCCACGTTCGACTCGACGACCGGCATTCGCGTGGGCACGGGGGTCGAATTTTACCCAACGGTCGCGCTCTTCACTATCTCAGGCCGGGGGTCGTTCATTAGCGTGCCCGGGTCCGACGTGTACGTGGTGCTCGCCGATACGACGTCCGGTGCCCCCTATTACCAGACCTTCCTCTCGAGTCTAGCGGGCACGGGCAACTTCGGGATTTCCTACACGAAGGCGGTCCCGACCCTTTCCGCCGCGGCTCCGGTCCCCACGACCTTCTCCGGGTTTCTGATTGCCACCAGCCAGCCGAATTTCACGATCCCCCTCCAGTTTGGCGCCGGCAATCTCGTCGTGAATGGACTCGTGTCGGGCGGGGCAACCGCAACGATCAGCGCCGCGGCGACTGTACCCGAGCCGGCGTCGCTGGCCCTCTCGGGGATGGGTCTGGCAATGTTCGGAGCGGCCCTCGCCCGACGACGGGGCGATCGGCCATCCTACCCAGATAGTGGTCGTTTCGACCGGCATCAGCCCCTCCTTGACCCGTCCGAGCAGCGGCAAGAGTGTCATGCGGACGCTCCATCGTGGCCGGTGCGTCTTCGATGACTCGACGCACCCTGGTATGGTTGTCGTCGCAATTCCCATGACCACAGGCACTTACAAAACGTTCCCCAATTCCATCGTTGTCGACGTGCCTGTGGGCATGAGAACGGCCCGAAAACCAAGACACAGCTATGGTTGCGTCGCGGAGACGCCGCCGCAAGACCGGAACTCTCCGCGACGCAACCATTGTGTCTATTCGGGCTGGCAAGGACCTCGGCGAGCCGATCCCCTCGGGCACGGCGGAACTCTGAGGGAGGATCGGATGACTGGCGGGGTGCGTGCCGGCTTGCTGATCGCGCTGATCGTCGGTTCGGCCGGGTGCGGCTCGAAGTCGGATCATTCGACGGTGTATGAGATCAAGACGAACGACTACGTGGTCGAGTTCGACGGCCTTCAGAAGAAGGCGACGATCGGCATGGAACACGTCCTGATCGTGAGGATTCCAGAAGATATCCAGGTCGCCGAGGGGCTCTTGCGGGTCGGTCCGCGCGACTATGGGCCGATCCGTCGCCTCGACAGGATCTCCGTGGTCGGCGGCAAGGTCTCGGTCAACGGCCAGGCCCGGAGCCCTACGGGCCCATGAGCCGATCGAATCGCAGCCGGCAAACTCGCCGCGATCGGAACGCCCCATTAACTATACTTTTGTTCTCGATTGTACGGGACACGCGAACATGCTATCTCCTTGAACCGTAGTCGCCAAATGATTAGCTCAACCCCGGGCAGGCTTCGCGACGATAAAGTAAGGATGCGTCGCGTTGTGTGATCATCGCGAGGGAGCGAAGTCGGAAAGGGGCGTCGGGGCATGGCGGGCACGGACACGGCGATCGTCAGGCTTTCGGACCTCGTGGACGGCCAGGAGGGGGAGTTCTTCGCCGCTCTGGTGAAAACCGAGAAGGGGACGGACAAGCACGGTAACCCCTATTACAAGTGCCACTTCCGCGACAAGCGGGCCACCCGGGTGGCGCCGATCTGGTCGTCGGACCCGCTCCTCTCGTTCGCCGCCGAATGGACGCCGTATGCCGGCTACCGGATCAGGGCCAAGGCAGAGAACTCGAAGTTCGGCCCGCAGATCAAGCTGATCGAGTGTCGCGAGGTCGTCCCCGAGGACGCCGCCGACGGCTACGACTTCTTCGACCTCGTCGAGAGCTCGAAGTATCCGCCCGGTTCGTGCTACTCGCGAATCCTCGGTTTCGTCGACCAGCACATCCGCCAGCCAAAGCTGGCCCGGCTGGTCCGCGAGATCCTGGAGGAGAACGCCGAGCTCTTCCAGAAGATGCCCGCGGCGCAGTCGCTGCACCACGGCTTCAGCGGCGGCCTGGTCGAGCACATCTGGAGCGTGACGCGGGTCGCCATCTCCCTCATCAAGCACTACGCCGAGTATTACGACAGCCTGAACCCGCCGCTCGACCGCGACGTGATCGTGGCCGCGGCGATCCTCCACGACATCGGCAAGCTCCGCGAGCTGGCGTATCACCCGGTCGAGGCGAAGTACACCAAGCACGGGACGTTGATCGGCCATATCGTGCTCGGCCGCGACATGATCCGCGACAAGGCCCGGCAGATCGGCGACTTCCCCGAGGAGACGCTCCTGCTCCTGGAGCACGCCATCCTGGCGCACCACGGCAAGATGGAGTTCGGCGCCCCGAAGGAGCCGAGCACGATCGAGGCGCTGATCGTCCACTACGCCGACGAGATCGACGCCAAGATCAACGCCGTCGCCGCCGAGCGGATGCGGTCGACCACCGAGGACGAGTTCACCGGCAAGATCTACGCGGTCGACAACCGCCGGTTCTACAAGGGCATCCCGGTCGAGGCCCCGTCCGACGACGACCTCGACGCCATCGGCTGATCATCGATCGGAGAGCGGATGATGGCCGGCTCCCGCCCCTGGTTCACCCTGCCTCGGCTGATGGCCGTGCAAGCGACTGCCATCCTGGGGGTCTGGATCTGGGCGGGATTCTTCGCCGATCCCGAGCGGCACGAGGGGTTGGCTCTGCTCCTCCTCGTCGGAAGTTGCTTCGGGCTGATGATGCTGGGCGCCTGCGGCCTGGTCGTCGTCGCGATGCTTATGAGCCCGTCCGACCCGGCCCTGCGGACCGTCTCGAGGCCCATGAAATGGCCTCGGTTCACGATCGGCCAGTTGATGCTCGCCGTGGCGATCGCGGCCCTCACATTCGCCGCGATCCTGTGGCACTGATGCATCCCGCCAGGACTCGCCGCGGGAACTCGGACCGGGCTGGCCTGACCGATCCCCTTGGCGGCCCGGCGCCGGTCCCCTACAATCGGGAGTCCCGGCCGGGCCGAGATCGAGCCCGGCCGGATCTGACCGATCCCCGAATCGCCTTGAGAGATGCAACCGATGACCCCGATCCGCCACCTCGGCTGGACCGCGTTCGCCCTGATCGCCCTGGTGGGCTGCGAAGCCCCTGCCCCGCCCACCCCTCCGACCACGCCGCCCGGCACGGCCCCGGCCGGAGCGCCGAAGCCGGCAAGCCCTCGACCGACATCAAGCCCGCGCCCGAGGCCGGCAAGGACGCGACCGAGGTCAAGTCCGTACCGGTCGAGCCCTCCAAGCCCGAAGACCAAGGCCGAGGAGCCCAAGAAGGAAGGCGCGGCGGTCGACAAGCTCACTGACGACGAGATCGCCGAGATCAAGAAGCTGCCCGCCGACGAGCAGCCGATCGCCCTGGCGCAGGTCACCTGCCCGGTGAGCGACGACCACCTCGGCGCGATGGCCGTGCCGATCAAGCAGGTCATCAGCGGCAAGACATTCTTCCTCTGCTGCGCGGGCTGCGAGAGGCGAGGTCAAGGCCCACCCCGAGGCCGTCCTGGCGAAGCTGAAGAAGTGACTCAGGCCGGTTCTTCGCGCCTCTACTCGCGGAACTTCTCGGCTCACCAGGCCCTGGCAAACCTCCCGACGGGCCGGTATACTACGTCCCCAAGCCAGAATGGGATGGCGGGGTTCCCCGACGTCAGGGGAGCCTCGTCCGTCGATACGGTCCAGCGTCTCCCGCGAGGCGACCGGCGGATCGGGACCGAACCAGGTTCTGCCGCCCGGCTCCCTTCGACTCGATCGCTCTCCCCGATCGGGCCCTCGCGAACGCCTCGTTCCGTTGACCAGCCTCGTTGCGCCGCGGTCGATTCCGCCAATGTCGGCGGCATCCAGCCAGTCCGACCTTCCCGTTCCGCTTGCAACCCCCGTGCCTGACTTGAATCGGTGAGGGGCCCATCCGGTCCCGAGCGGTTCGTTCTGGCCCGGGTCCCTGGACCGCGGCGACGCGGCGTGCCACCTTTCCCACCACACATCGGAGATGAACCTCATCATGGGTCAGACCACCGCTCGCCAGAGTGCCATCGCAGGCCATCCTCGAGAGGCCGGCCAACGAATCCGCCGTCGACGTGTCCGAGACGCCGATCCGCCAGCTCTTCGGCATCAACGTCTTCTCCGACGAGGTGATGCGCTCACGCCTGCCGGAGAACGTCTACAAGGCCCTCCGGAACACGATCAAGAAGGGCTCCGCTCTGGACCCGACCATCGCCGACGTGGTGGCCGCGGCGATGAAGGAATGGGCGATGGAGCGGGGGGCGACCCACTACACCCACTGGTTCCAGCCGATGACCGGCCTGACGGCCGAGAAGCACGACTCGTTCCTGGCGCCGACCGACGCCGGCACGGCGATCGCCGAGTTCAGCGGCAAGGAGCTGGTCCGGGGCGAGCCCGACGCCTCGAGCTTCCCCTCCGGCGGCATCCGCGCCACCTTCGAGGCCCGCGGCTACACCGCCTGGGACCCGACCAGCCCGGCCTTCATCCTCGAGAACCCCAACGGCACCACCCTCTGCATCCCGACCGCGTTCTGCTCCTGGACCGGCGAGGCGCTCGACAAGAAGACCCCGCTGCTCCGCTCGATGGACGCCGTCTCCAAGCAGGCGCTGCGGATCCTCAAGCTGTTCAAGTCGGACGCCTCGCACGTCTACGCCACCTGCGGCCCCGAGCAGGAATACTTCCTGATCGACAAGCACTTCTACTACGCCCGGCCCGACCTGATCAACGCCGGCCGGACCCTCTTCGGCGCCAAGCCCCCCAAGGGGCAGGAGATGGAAGACCACTACTTCGGCGCCATCCCCGAGCGCGTCCTGGCCTGCATGCTCGAGACCGAGCTGGAGCTGTACAAGCTCGGCGTCCCGGTCAAGACCCGGCACAACGAGGTCGCGCCGTCGCAGTACGAGCTGGCGCCGCTCTTCGAGAACGCCAACGTCGCCACCGACCACAACATGCTCGTCATGGAGACGATGAAGCGGGTGGCCGACCGCTACGGCCTCCAGCTCCTGCTCCACGAGAAGCCGTTCGCCGGCGTCAACGGCTCGGGCAAGCACGTCAACTGGTCGATCTCGGACGACCTGGGCAACAACCTGCTCCGCCCCGGCGACAGCCCGCACGAGAACGCCCAGTTCCTCGTCTTCCTGGCCGCGGTCCTGACGGCCGTCGCCCGCCACGCCGACCTGCTCCGCGTCTCCGTCGCCCACGCCGGCAACGACCACCGTCTGGGCGCCAACGAGGCCCCGCCGGCGATCGTCTCGGTCTTCCTCGGCGACATGCTCCAGGACATCGTCGAGCAGATCGAGAAGGGGGGCGCCAAGAGCACCAAGTCCGGCGGCACGATGCAGATCGGCGTCTCGACGCTGCCCACCCTGCCCGCGCGACGCCGGCGACCGCAACCGGACCAGCCCGTTCGCCTTCACCGGCAACAAGTTCGAGTTCCGCGCCGTCGGGCTCGAGCCAGTCGATCGCCGGCCCCAACGTCGTCCTCAACACGATCGTCGCCGAGGCCCTCGACGAGATCGCCACCCAGCTCGAGGCCGGCCGTCAAGGCGGGCAAGGACCTCAACGCCGAGATCCAGGCGATGCTGCCCAAGCTGATCGCCGAGAGCAAGAAGGTCATCTTCAACGGCGACAACTACACCGAGGCCTGGCACAAGGAGGCCGAGGCCCGCGGGCCTGCCCAACCGCAAGAACACGGTCGACAGCCTCCCCGACGTGATCTCGCCCAAGGCGATCGCCCTCTTCGGCAAGTACGGCGTCCTCTCCGAGCGCGAGCTGCACTCGCGGTACGAGATCTTCCTGGAGAACTACGTCAAGACGATCAACATCGAGTCCGGCCTGACCCTCCAGATCGCCAACCGCCAGATCCTCCCCGCCGCGCTCCGCTACCAGGGCGAGGTCGCCCTCTCGGTCGCCCAGCTCAAGGCCGCCGGGGTCGCCGCGCCCAAGGGCCAGGTCGACCTGCTCAACGAGCTGACCGCGACCATCGAGGACCTCCAGAAGGGCATCGCCGCCCTCACCAAGGCCAGCCGAGCACCACGCCTCGGGCGACTCGATGGCCCACGCCAAGCACTCGCGCGACGACATCATCCCCGCGATGAACGCCGTCCGCACCGCCGCCGACAAGCTCGAAGGCATGGTCGCCGACGACCTCTGGCCGCTGCCGACGTATCAGGAAATGCTGTTCATCAAGTAAGGCCCGCCGCGAGCGAGTCGACCGATGATCGTTGATCACGAGGCTCGCCGACGACTACCCGGACGTCGGCGGGCCTTCTCCTCCTCTTCGGCAACTCCGGCTCACCCGGTCGAGTAGATGACGTGAGCGACCTTGGAGCCCGGGCCGATCCGCTTCCGTTCGGCCTCCTGCTCGGCCCCTAGCAGGCTTCGGTACTCCTGGACGATCTCGCGCAACCGGGCCATGTCCGCGTCCCACCTCGGACCGCCCTTGGCATAAGCGCCGGTGCGGGGGATCATCGGCGTGCCGAGGATGAACACATGAGGGATGCCCGTCTCCCGCAGCGTCTGCCGATACCAGCGGTTCACGGCCAGTAAAGGGACCACGAACCCACCCGCCTCCAGCGATTCCTCCAGGTGGTCCCGCCGCTCGCCCTGGACGTTCATGGTGTCGAAATAGGCCCATCGGCCCGGCCGCAAGGCTCGGGCGTGGACCCCGGCGATGGCGACCATGTCCGACGGCGAGAACGCCTGGAACGCCTTGACGTTGACGATCAGGTCGAACGTCTCCGAGCGGAACGCCTCGCGGAAGTCGTGGACCTCGGCGGCGAACGCGCACCCCGGGGCCGGCTCGCCGAACCCGGCCGTCAGGTGGCCGAACCGCGCCTCGGCGTCCCGCTGGAACTCGACGGCGACCGGCGACACGTCGGTGGCGACGACATCCAGCCCCAGGTGGGCGAGCAGGCGGGCGAGCGGCGAGAGGCCGCACCCCGGCACCCACGCCCTCCCGCCGCCGCTATTCTTCAAGGCCGCCACGAATTCGGGCAGATGTTCGGCACTGATCGATCCCGTCCGGTCGTCCCAGGCGTCCCGCTCGGGCCGTGCGAGGCGAGACCGATAGTACGCGTCCCAGCCGGCGGCATCGCCCCAGTCATCGGGCATCGGTGCTTTACCGCGCTTCGCCACTCCAAGGCCCTCCGCCTCGACGGCCGATCGGCAATCCTGGGCTCGTCACAGCACCGTTCGGAAGTATTCCAGGGTCCTCGCCAGCCCTTCGGCCCGGTCGATCGTCGGGTTCCAGCCCAGGAGGGTCTGCGCCCGGGTGATGTCGGGTCGGCGGCGCTTCGGGTCGTCCTGGGGGAGCGGCTCGTAGGCGATCGTGCTCTTCGTGCCCGGGACCATCGCGATGATCTCCTTGGCCAGCTCCAGGACGGTGATCTCGGACGGGTTGCCGATGTTGACCGGCTCGTTGAAGTCGGCGTGGAGCAGTCGGTAGATCCCGTCAACGAGGTCGGTCACGTAGCAGAATGAACGGGTCTGGTCCCCCTGGCCGTAGACGGTCATCGGCTCGCCCCTCAGGACTTGCCCCATGAAGGCGGGGAGTACCCGGCCGTCGTTGAGCCTCATCCGGGGTCCGTAGGTGTTGAAGATCCGGACGATCCGGGTCTTCACGCCGTGGTAGCGGAAATAGGCCATGGTGATGGCCTCGGCGAACCGCTTGGCCTCGTCGTAGCAGCCTCGGGGGCCGATCGGGTTGACGTGGCCCCAGTAATCCTCGCGCTGGGGGTGGACGTCGGGGTCGCCGTAGACCTCGGAGGTGCTGGCCAGGAGGAACCGGGCGTCCTTGGCCTTGGCCAGCCCGAGGGCGTTATGCGTGCCGAGCGAGCCGACCTTGAGCGTGGCAATCGGGTGGGCCAGGTAGTCGGCCGGGCTGGCCGGGCTGGCGAAGTGGAGCACGTTGTCGACCGCCCCGTCGATCGCGATCGTCTCGGAGACGTTGTGCTCGACGAACCGGAAGCGGGGGTTGTCCCGCAGGTGGGCGATGTTCCTCTGGTGGCCGGTCAGAAGGTTGTCGACGCAGACGACGTCGTGACCTTCGGCCAGGAACCGCTCGCAGAGGTGGGAGCCGACAAAGCCCGCCCCGCCGGTAATCACCGTTCTCGGCATCCTATGTCTCCGATCCTTCGATGCAAATCCGGGTGGAGGGCCGATCCGTCCCTCTCGACGAGATCACCATACAACCCGCCAGCCGGTTTTGGCAACCTGAGCCGCTCAAGGGACATAATCGGGCGGGTCGACCTCGACCGGCGAGGGCTCGGGAAGAGGTTCGAGCCCCCAGAGCCGGCGGACCCACGACCGAACCCGTTCCCAGTGCCTGCCTAAGCCCGTGGCCGGCTCGGGCTCGACCTCGGGCGGCTCGAGGCCAAACGGGCGGGCCTCGACCTGATGCCCCAGCGCCCGGATCTCCATGACCATCACGCAGGCGGCCACCATGTTGTGGCTGTGGACGAAAAAGCTGGCCCGGCCGAGGTGCGGACGAGGCTCCCGGGCCAGCCAGCGGACGACCTCCATCCCACAGTCCTCGCGGTCGATGTCCACATAACGCTCACCGCCGAGGTCGTGGTCGAGGTGGACCTCGTCCCAGGCCTCGGCCAGCTTCTCGACACACTCGGGCACGGTCTGGACCCAGACCGCGTCGGGGTGCGCCGCCAGGAAGGCCGCGGCCCGATCCGGGTCGTCGTCGAGGAACAGTCTTCGGGGCGGCTTCTTGGGCAAAAAGAGCATGGGTTTGGGGGGAGGCCGGTTCAGTTCAGCGGACCGGGTCGAGGGAAGGTCGGGGCGACGGGTCTTGCCAGCGGGCGCGGACCTCGGGCAGCGGGTATTCGGTCAGCGTCAGGCCGGAGCCGGGCAGCTCGCGGAGCCGGAGGTAGCCCCGCGTCACCCGGGCTTCCTCGGCGAGCACGAACTCCGGGTCAAGCTCGGACTTGGCGAAAAAGCCCGACGCCAGCACCGGCTCGAACCCTTCAAACACGATGAACTGGGCCAGGGTCGGGTTGCAGCGCAGGTGCCGCTCCTTCGAGACGTGGAGCGTCTCGGGGTCAACCTCCCCCAGGACATAACGCAGGTAGAGGTCCGACTCGTCGATCGTCTCGACCTCCAGGCCGCAGACGTCGCACAGATAACCTTGCTCGCAGAGGGCCATGATCCGGGCGTCTCCTCTCCGATCCTGTCAGCCGAGCAGGTCTTCCATCGTATAGAGCCGGGGGGGCTTGCCGGCCAGGAACTTCGCCACGTCGAGCGCCCCGCGCGAAGCCGTCGCGGTTCAGGGCCCGGTGCGAGAGTTCGAGGCACTCCCCCATCAGGCCGAAGACGACGGTGTGCTCGCCCGGGTTGTCACCCGTCCGGAGGGCGTGGATGCCGATCTCGCCCGTCGGCCGCTCGCCGACTAAACCGTGACGCCCGTGAACCATCCGATCCGAGCCGATCGCCTTCGCCGCGATCTCGGCCAGCCGGAGCGCGGTGCCGCTGGGGGCATCCTTCTTGAAGTGGTGGTGCCGCTCGACGATCTCGATGTCCGCCGAGTCACCCAGCGCCCGGGCCGCCTCGCCGACCAGCTTCATCAGGAGGTTGACCGCCCGGCTCGTGTTGGGCGAGATCAGCAGCGCGATCCGGTCGGCATGCTTCGCCAGGGTCGCCTTCTGCTCGGGCTCGAACCCCGTCGTGCAGACGGCCAGGGGAATTCCCGCCTTGGCGCAAGCCTCGGCGATTGCCAGGCTTGCGGTTGGGATCGAGAAGTCGATCACGACGTTGACCGGCTTCGTCAGCCCGGCTTCGAGCGGGACGCCCAGCGGCCCGAGGCCGATCAGCGTGCCGACGTCCGAGCCGAGCCCCGGGTGACCGGGCCGGTCGATCGCCGCGCCGAGGGTCAGGGCGTCGTCCCCCTGGATCAGTTGGATCAGCCGGGTCCCCATCCGGCCCGAGGCGCCGTGGATGCCGATCGAGAGCGGTTTCGCGAGCAACTTTGGGGACCCCTCGCCCATGCGTGACCCTCCGGGACGCATCCCCGCGTCGGACGGGCCTCGACCTGATGACGACCATCCTACCCGAACCCCGCCCCGATCGCGAGCCGTCAGGCCGCCCCCCGCCCGGTCGGCCGGATCGAGACGGGCTCCTTCCAAAACAAACCCAATCGCACCCCCCTCGATGCCGTCTCCAGCATCGACCCGCTCAACCTTCGACCTGGCGAGAAACACAAAGCCAAAGCCGCCTTCACCGAGAAACACAAAGCCAAAGCCGCCTTCACCGAGAAACACAAAGCCAAAGCCGCCTTCACCGAGGAACACAAAGCCAAAACCGGCGTCATCGAGCAACACAAAGCCAACGGCGATCCTCCTCGGAGAAATTCAAAGCCAAATCACGGAGCTTCCCCGCCAAGGTCACTCCGACCATTGATTATCGTGGCCGGAGCCGGACGTTTAACCGGGTTTCCGGCCAGAACACGAACATTTGATGGGAATCTCTCACTCGTTGAACTCTCGTGATCTCGCCCCCTTGCTCCCGGCCCGTTGTCAGGGATGGCGAATGAGCCCACCGAATCAACCCGATCCTCGCCGACGCCCCCTGCCCTCCCAATCCGCCCGGTCCCGACGCTCGAACCCGTCAAATCGGCGCCGGAACCCGGCAAAAAATGTCAGAATACCGCCGGCAGAGTGGCGTGATGCGCCAGGCCCGCCGACCGGCCCGAGGTGAGGGATCGACCATGCAGAGTCCGTTGCTGAGCCTGGCCGCCGTGATCCTGGGAGTCGCGTCGGCGTTCACGCCGTCCCCGGCGCGGGGCGAGGACCGCTATTACGCGATGGTCTTCGGCTCGCAATCGAGCCCCAAGCTCCTCCGCTACACGCATACCTGGGCGACCTTCATCCGCGTCGTCGGCGAAGGAGACGACCCGGCGGGCGTCCAGGTTTTGCAGCATACGATCAGTTGGCTGCCCGCGTCCCTCGTCGTCCGGACCTGGACCCCGTTCCCCGAGGAGGGGGTCAACCTCGACCTCTACGCCACCCTCGACGCCGTCTCCAAGGACGGCGAGAGCGTGACGATGTGGGGACCGTTCCAGATCGCGGAGCCCGCCTACCAGCGGTCGCTCCGCGTCAAGGAGATCCTCGACAGCGGCCAGGCCGAGTACCGGGCCATCAGCACGCCCCGGAACCTGCTGGTCAGCGACTGCATCCATGCGGTCGCCGCCGTTGACCCCGTCTTCGGCCGGGGCCACTACCCGCTGATCCGGGTCGGCAAGCCGGCCTCACGCTACATCGCCCGGCAGGTGATGACACGAAGCGTCTTCGACCAGACCCAGGTCGAGGCCTCATGGCTCATCCCGAGGCTGAGACTGGACCGCTACCCGATCGAGGTCGTCTCCCCCCGGCAGATCCCCGCCCGGAACTGCGTGCTCTGCCGCTGCCCCGACCGGGCGTCCCGCTGAGCCGGCGGGACGGCCGTCGTCCCATTTTTCCAATCCCCAGCCAAAACACCTTGATCCTCTGCGACACCTCTGCGAGCATGCCATCGAGGCATTTCGCCGCGAGATTGGATCATTCGCACGATTGCACCGGCATCGCGTCAGCCGTCAAGACGCCGAAGAATGGGTGTTTGGGTCGAATTGGAGGACGGCGAGCCCATTGCGGACGCACTCCGAAGGTTCCGCAAGCGGATCCACGCCGAGGGCGCCTTTCCGCTCCATCACTGCAAATGGCACAAGAGTCGGCATGACTACTACCTCAAGCCGAGCATCCTGAACCGTCGCCGACGATGGATCATCAAGGTCAGGAAGAGGGGCTGCGGCCGGTATAATCCGGACCCGGACTACGAGTGGGCTGACGACATGGAGACAAGGCCGCGGACATCCTGGGGACCGATCGGGCGGTCCGTGGTCACGTGATTCGTCCCGCTCTGACGACTCCATCTTTCTCGCGTCCGATCCCGCATCCCGGCGGATTTCGGGAGAAAGGCGGATCGGATCGGCCCGAATTCGGGATAATAATGAGGAGAACGCCGAGCCCGGGGCCGGCCGGGATCGCCAACGGATTCCGGCATCGGATGGAAGTCGCTAAGAAGGGACGATTTCCCGTAGGGTAGGGCTTGCCCTGCCGAGACCCGGGTCTCGGCAGGGCAAGCCCTACCCTACGGAAAGGCCAGAAACGGTCACGAACGGCCGATCTGAGAATTGAGATGAGCTTGACGAGACTTCGAGAGGTTGACCCCGGACGCCTCTTGCGGATAGCCGGGCTGGCGGGTCTGCTCCTGCTGGCGGCCTTCTCGGGCCCGGTTCGGGCCGAGAAACCGCCGAATATCCTGCTGATCCTCGCCGACGACCTGGGCTTCAGCGACCTCGGCTGTTACGGCGGGGAGATCCGGACTCCCAACCTGGATGCCCTCGCGGCGGGCGGGTTGCGGCTGACCCAGTTCTACAACTCGGCGCGGTGCAGCCCGTCTCGGGCCGCACTCCTGACGGGGCTCCACCCCCACCAGGCGGGCGTGCCGAACCTGGGCGGCAAGCTCAATGACCGCTGCGTCACCCTGGCCGAGGCCCTCGCGCCGGCCGGTTATGACGGTTACATGGCGGGCAAGTGGCATCTCGGCCCGCCCGGCCCGATCGGCCGGGGGTTCCGCGAGTTCTACGGGTTCGTCGAGGGGCACTCGGTCAACTGCTGGGATGAGAAGGCCATGACCCGCCTGCCGGCCGGTCGGCCGAAGCGGACCTATGCCCCGGGCCGGTTCTACGCCACCGACGCCATCACCGACCACGCCCTCGACTTCCTGGCCGAGGCGAAGCAATCGCCCGATCGGCCCTGGTTCCTCTACCTGGCCTACAACGCGCCCCACTTCCCGCTCCAGGCCCCGGAGGAGGAGGTCGCGCGCTATGAGCCGACCTACGCCCAGGGGTGGGACAAGCTCCGCGAGGCTCGCCTGGCGAGGATGAAGCAGCTCGGGATCGTGCCGGCCGACCAGGGTTTGACCCCTCGGGGGATCATCCCGGCGAACCCGTTCAACACGCAAACCGGCTGGGCCGACCGGGAAATCCCCGCCTGGGACTCGCTCCCGGCCGACCGCCGGGCCGACCTGGCCCGGCGGATGGCCGTCTATGCGGCGATGGTCGAGCACATGGACCGGGCGATCGGCCGGGTGGTCGAGGAGCTACGCTCGACCGGCCGCTGGGAGAACACCCTGATCCTCTTCCTGAGCGACAACGGCGCCTGCGCCGAGTGGGACCCGTTTGGCTTCGACGGCGACTCCGGCCCCCGGAACGTCCTCCACCGAGGGGACGACCTGGCGAAGATGGGCGGGCCGGGAACCTACATGAGCTACGGCTCGGGCTGGGCCAACGTCTGCAATACCCCCTGGCGCCTCTTCAAGCATTACAACCAGGAAGGCGGGATCGCCACGCCGTTCATCGCCCACTGGTCATCGGGGATCAAGCGCCGGGGCGAGATCGACCCTCGGCCGTCCTACCTCACCGACGTCATGCCGACCTGCCTCGAAGTCGCCGGGGCGACCTATCCGGCTCGCCGGGACGGCCACGACATCCTGCCGGTCGAAGGGATCAGCCTCGTGCCGGCCTTCCGGGGCGAGCCGTCCGGGCCTCGGACGCTGTTCATCGAGCACGAAGGCAACCGCGCCGCCCGCGACGGCAAATGGAAGCTCGTCGCCCTTCGGGGGAAACCCTGGGAGCTTTACGACATCGAAACCGACCGGGGCGAGCTTCACGACCTGGCGAGCCGCGAGCCGGCGCAGGTCGAACGCCTGGCCCGAGCCTGGGACGAGTGGGCCGCGCGCTGCGGCGTGACCCCGGCCCGCCATTCGGCCAACCCCACCCCTCGGATTGCCGGCAAGAGCCTGACGATCTCGTGCGAGGTCGACCCTCGATCGGCCGACGGCGTCATCCTGGCCCAGGGGGGGAATCGCCAGGGCTATGCCCTCTACCTGAGCGGCGGCCGGCTCGCCTTCAGCGTCCGGGTCGATGGGAAGGTCACGACGATCGTCGCGACCGAGACGCCGACGGGCCATTTTTCGATCAAGGCCCGGCTCGATCGAGATGCCTCGATGCAGCTTCAAATCGACGGCCGGACGGTCGCCGAGGGGCACGCGCCGGCCTTGATCCCGGTCCAGCCCGAGGATGAGCTGAGCATCGGCGAGGACACCCGGTCGGCCGTCGGCGACTACGCGCCGCCAAACCCGCTCCGGGGGACGGTCTCCGCCGTGCGGGTCGTGCCGGAGTGAAGGCGGCCACGGCCCTTTTGGAGTGCGGGAGCTTGCTCCCGCTTTGCCCGGCGGAGCTTGCTCCGCGAGCCGACGCCTCCGGGTGGTGCGATGCGGAGCAAGCTCCGCGACCGAAAGCGGGAGCAAGCTCCCGCACTCCAGAGAGGCTCGATCGCACCCGATGGCGAGCGGCACCCTCGCTCAGCCCTCGACCTGGGTGGCCGGGGTCTGCGGTACTCCGCAACCCCGGGCTTCAAACCGGGTCGCCGGACCGGGGTTCCGAAGACGGAACCCCGGCCACCCGACCGCCCGAGCGACCCTGAAACGTAGCAGAAACCATCGCGGCGGTACGGGGTCCGCTGCAGCGCGAGGTTAACCATTCCGTACGCTGCGCGAACCCACCCCAGGAAAGAGCTGGGGAAGGCGACTTGGACCCTTTTGCCCGATCGGTCAACTCCAACAGTACTTACGACACCGAGCCGGAGACAGCTCTTTAAGAGGCGGCGTCATCGAAGGCGCTATCGTCCTCCAAGCCGCGGATAAACGCCTCGAAGCTCTCCGCGACGAGCACGATCTTGTAGTCCCACTCTTGGTCGATGTGGACGACCTGCGGCTCGCCGGTCGGCCCACACGCCCGATAATCCAGACAGAGCATGTCGTGGCCGGCGGACGGGCAGTCGGCGAAGTAGACGCCGATGTCCGGGTAGCCCCATTCCTCGACCCAGAAACGGCTACCGACCTCACCGCAGAGTGAGCAAGGCTTTTCGCCGCCGATTGAGTAGATGCCGGTGATGGCGACGTGGTCGTCCGACCACGAAGTCGGCTCGTTGGTCCGATGGTTCGTCCGCCGTGGAATGCCACCATTCTGGAACCGCATCAGTTCGACGTAGGACGCGGGCAGCTTGTAGCCGAGTTCGCGCTCGATGGCAGCGACGGCCTCATCGGTCAGCGGGGCACCGACGTATTCTTTGAGCGCGTACTCCGACGGCTTCCAGAACTGCCCAAAGTCGAAGTCGGCAAACGCCTGTGCCATCCGCTACGCTCCCCGCCGCTTACCCTTCCGATTCAGAATAAAGCGCGATCGTCCGGATGATGTCGTCGAGGTCGTTGGGCACGATCACCGGGCGGTTGGCGAACCCGGCTCGCCGGACGCCTCGGCTGCCCAGGACCTTCTCGAAGTTCTCCTGGTCGGTCCCGTGGTAGGCCACGGTGGCGGTCGGGTCCTTGAGCTGGTGGCCGGTCAGGATGCAGACGACGGACTCGCTCGGGGCGATCACGCCCTCCTCGCGGAGCCGCTTGGCGCCGGCGACGCTCGCGGCGCTGGCGGGCTCGCAGCCGAGGCCGCCGGCCCCGACCCGGGCCTTGGCGTCCATGATCTCCTGGTCGGAGACCTGGCGGACCACCCCGTTGCAGAAGTCCAGCGCCCGCAAGCACTTCTTGAGGTTCACCGGGCGGTTGATTTCGATCGCCGAGGCGATCGTCGAGGCCTTCGAACCGGCCTCGTCCAGCTTCAGATAATAGGAGTCGGCCACCTTCATGTCGGGCAGGCCGTCGAGCCAGCTCATCCCGTGCTGGCCGACGAGCTGGTCGAGCGTCTGCGCCCCGGCGGCGTTGATCACCGCCAGGCGAGGGACCCGGTCGATCAGCCCGAGATGCTTCAGCTCAATGAATGCCTTGCCAAACGCGCTAGAATTACCCAGGTTGCCCCCGGGGACGACGATCCAGTCGGGCGGCTCCCAGGCGAGCGCCTCCAGGACCCGGTACATGATCGTTTTTTGACCTTCGAGCCGGTACGGGTTGACCGAGTTCATCAGGTAGATGCCCAGGCGGTCGGCGACCTGGCGGACCCGGTGCATGGCGTCGTCGAAGTCGCCGACGATCTGGATCGTCAGGGCCCCGTGGTCGAGCGCCTGGGCGAGCTTCCCGTAGGCGATCTTGCCCGAGCCGATGAAGATGATCGCCTTGAAGCCGAACGACGTGGCCGAGCAGAAGACGGCCAGGGCCGCCGAGGTGTTCCCCGTGCTGGCGCAGGCGACCCGACGGGCGCCGACCATCCGGGCGTGAGTGAACGCGGCCGTCATCCCGTTGTCCTTGAAGCTCCCCGAGGGGTTCATCCCCTCATACTGGAGCCGGAGCCGGCCGGGATTCATGCCGACGTACTGGCCGACCTTGTCGGCAACTTGCAGGAGCGTCTGCCCCTCGCCGATGGTGACGATCTGGTCGGGCGGGGCAAAAGGAAGAAGCTCGCGGAACCTCCAGACGCCCGAGAAGTTCAATGGATCAAGACGGTCGGCCCACTTGGCCTGGAAGTCGGAAAGTCGTTTGGGGACGGGCAACCGGTCCCAATCGTAGACGACGTCGAGGAGGTCGCCGCATTCGGGGCAGGCGAAGGCGACCTGGTCCACGGCCAGCGTGGTCCGGCAAGCCGGGTTAAGGCAGCAAAGATAGGCCAGATCCGTCCGGGGAGTCGTCATGGCGGACAGCGACATCGGGACCACTCTCGACCTCGACGCGCCGGAGCGGGTTTTCCCTCGGACCGGACGCCGGCCGCGACGCCGGACCCCGTCGACCGCCCCGGCCTTGCGTGAAAAATCACTCTACCGGCTGCCTCGGGGCCTCGACAAGCCGAATTCCCAGGAGGATTGCAAAGTCCCCAAGACGAGGAAAACGGGGACTGGCTCCGGCGGTACTCGGCCGGTGCCTGTCCCCGTTTTCCGGTCGCGGACGGCCCGAGCGATCGACTTTGAATCCTCCTGCCCGAATTCCGCCCGCCCGTCCGTCGAACTCCGCCTCCAGGCCACTTGTGGAAGAATTTTTTCAAGATAATTGATTCTCGCCCTTTGCCAACGTATAAAATTGAGACGTGAGACGAAATTGCATAAGGACACTTACATTGATCGATGGCCTTTGGCGCAAACGCCTATCATCGGCGGACCAGAGAATGACGCGATTGCGCGGGACTTGCCGCCGGGTTGATTCATCGAGGGAGGGAACCGGGTTGACCTGAGTACCACTCAACATACAATTAGAACAATCAAGCTGTCTTTCCCCCTCACAGTATTGACTTCCTGACTGCGTAACTTGTGACGATTCCCGTTGTTGAGGACTTTCATGGCAGCGACCACCTCCAAGTCGGCCGCCTCCAAGGCCGCCGCTTCGAAGCCCGCCCCCCCCACCCGCCCCTCGCCGGAGATCCGACGGGTGGCCGACCTGCTCAAGCAGGTCTCCGACCCGACCCGGCTCCAGGTGCTCATGCTCCTCAACGACAAGGAGCGGAACGTCTCTGAGCTCTGCGCCGACCTCGGCACCCAGAGCCAGCCGGCGGTCAGCCATCACCTGGCCCTGCTCCGCCACGGACGCCTGATCGAGCCGAGGCGCTCCGGCAAGCACAATTTCTACGGCCTGACCGAGGCCGGTCGCGAACTCGCCCAGGTCGTCAACACGATCGTCGGCTGAAGCGAGTCGACGCGGCAACCCGCTTCCGGAATTCCAAGCCGAGGGCCACGAGGCCGTCGCCGTCCCCCGTACGGGCCGGCGCCGGCCTCGTGTCTTTTTAAGCCATCGCCTCGATCAGGGCGTGGTCGTGGTCGTGGTCGTCGTCGCGGGACGAACCGCGAGCCGGTTGACGACCTGGGTGACGCCCACGGTCTCGCGGGCCAGCTCGACCGCCCGGACCTTGGCCTGGGCATTCGCGACCGTCCCGTCGAGGGTGATCACGCCCTCGGAGCCGCCGGACAGGTCGATATTGGCGTCGTTGAGCGCCTTGTCCCAGTGAATCCGGCCGTAGACGCGCGACTCCACGCTCATGTTGTGGACGGAGGTCTTCGCCTGCTGGAATTGCTCGCGCGCCGCGTCCCCGGCCTTGCGGAGGCCGCTCTTGATGTCCTGGACCGCGCTATCGACCTTCGCGCCCACCTTCTGCCCCGCGCTCGGGTCCTGCGCCGGCCCGTGTAGGTCCAGGCGAGCCCGGCGACCGCGAGAACCGGGACGACCCATCGAATTCGAGCGTCTCTCATTTCTGACTCCTTGGTTCCAGACTCGATCGTGTCGAGCTCACAGATTTCGTCTGCTTCTCGGCTAGTCTGACCGAGCAAATTGCGGGCCGGGAGCCGTGGCTTCGAGGGCGAGGGCGGACCGACCCTCTGGTGGGCCCGTCGTGCCGGTTCTCCGGCCCTTGATGCTCCTGTCGATACCACGCACGCACAAGATAGCCCTGAAATGCTGAGCTGATGATGCGACTGTCTATAGACTTCATGAATAAAAAACCCAACATCCTAATGTGCACTCTTGCGTGTTCGCTCGCGAGGGGTCAGGATCTCCCTATCCGATCCGGATCGTTCCGAATTGGCGGAAGTTAACGATGAGGGTCGAAGGAAGGAGTTTCTTTGATGAGCGATGCCGGAAAGAGGTTCACGCTGACGGTGGTCGTGCTAGGACTCATGGGGGGGGTCGCGGGCCGCGCGGATGCGGACCTGACGATCTACGCCGACCCGGCGTACACCGTGGTTGGCGATTCCAGCACTTCCGCGCCCGGTTTCGGGACGGGTTCCTGGCAGGCCGCGGCGACCGGGAGCACTCCCGACAACAAGTCGGAGTTTTACATCACGCCGTCGGCCCTGTTCGGTCATGACGTGTTGGTCGGGGACATCGCGAGCATCAGCTACTGGACGAACAAGCCGGGCAATTCGGGCTCCGTCGATTGGAGTCTCACTATCTACACTGACCTGACGGGCACCAACGACACGGGAAGCTTCTACCACTCCCGGCTCACCTCCGAACCTTACTTCACGCAAACGTCCGCGGCTTCAGACCCTTCGAACACCTGGCACAAGTGGAGTACGAACGACCCCACGAACCCGATGCTGTTCTACGATCAGGCCCGGAGTGGAGCCTACGGGACGTATCTGGACCCGACCCTGGCCGGCATTCAGAGCGGTGGAGGGACATGGAGCAATAATGGGGCGCCAATCAACAATTATAGCCCAGAGACCGTCAAGTACTTCAGCCTTCAGACCGGCAGGCCTGGGCGAACGGGTTCACCGGCCTGGTTCGACGGATTGACCATCACTCTCAAGGATAATGAGACGGAATCGGTCAATCTCGAAGCCATTTCCTCATCTGCGGTTACCCCCGAGCCCTCAACCTTGGTCTCGGCCACCGTCGCCGCCCTGGCGTGCATCGGCTATTCGTGGCGCCGCCGCAAGCAGAGCGTCTGAATCTCGGTTCGACGATCGTTCGACGGCCGCGTCTCGCCCCCCATCGGAGCGAGACGCGGCCGTCCACATTTCCTTGTTCGCCTCGGCGATTCCGAGCTGTGGACCCTCGACCGGCCGTCGGCCGGCTCGACCGGCTCGGCCAGGCAGCGGCGGAGCAGGTCCAGGCCGTGCTTGACGTCTCTCATCCGGCCGGCCTGGTCGCCGACCTCGCGCTCGGCGACCAGCGGCCCGGCGTAGCCGACGGCCCTGAGGGTCCGGATGTCCGGGCCGAGGATCTCGACCGCGTGGATCGGGTCGCCCATGTCGTAGAGGAGCATGTTGGCCGGGTCGAAGTTGACCTTGACGTGGGGCGACTCGATCGGATTTCACGAGGGGAGATCGGCGACCGATCTTGGAATGATGGCCCGAACGATCGGATGTCCCGAGGAGCCTGAAGTCCAAGCATACCTTGCCTTAATTTCCCGTTCTTTAATAAGACTTCATCATTTGATGCCCATTATTGCCGACGATCAGAGCAACTCTGTAGACATTTAAGAAACAACTCTTGACTTTACAAAGTTACAGCATCAAGTTGAACCGATCCGGAATGGGCGATCCGGTCCTGAGTCCACATCGGGCTCGCTCTTCTCTGGAGTGACAGAGACGCCCTGGCAGGAGTCAATCGATGAAGAACACCATGAGGCGGGTCGGCCTGGCGTTGGCTACTCTGGGCTTGCTCGGCGGGGGGGCGAGCCTGACGAAGGCCGATCTCGTTGTTGTCGTCACCCCGAGTAATTTGGATGGGTGGAACCCCATCGTGACGGACTCGAGCGGAGCCCCCGGGGGAAATCCCACCGGGAACGCTCAGTTCGTGAACGGCCCCGCCACACCGCCCCTGGGTGTTGGCAGTGTCAACCTCAGTACGGGCAATGGTACGACCGGTGGAGATGGATCGGCTCAAATCCGCAACTCGAACTATGCGGGAATCGCCCTCTCCTCCATCACGGCGCTGAGTTACTCCACCTATGTGACCTCGAACAACGGGCAGCAGTTCCCCTATCTCAATCTCACGATCTCCGAGAATGGCCCGGGCTCGGCCAACGATAAGCTCTACTTCGAACCGCCGTACCAGACCCCTTCGACCGGCAACCCGAGTCTGCCGAATCAGGGGGCGACCCTCCTGAATACCTGGCAGACCTGGAATGCCCTGTCGGGGGGCTGGTATTCGGACTCCGGCTATGCTGGTCCGGGCACCAACGTGGGGTCTCTGGCTGGCTACCTGGCTCTCCATCCGAACGCCACGCTCGAGAACGCCACCAGCGGCCTGGGCGGTATCCGGCTGAATGCCGGATTCACATCCCCGAAGGATGTTACCAACACCTATGTTGACGACTTTACCATTGGCGTCAGTGGTGTCAACACGACATATGACTTCGAACCCAACGTTGTCACCCCCGAGCCCTCAACCTTGGTCTCGGCCACCGTCGCCGCCCTGGCGTGCATCGGCTATTCGTGGCGCCGCCGCAAGCAGAGCGTCTGAATCTCGGTCGATAATCGTCGACGGCCGCGTCTCGCCCCCCGTCGGGGCGAGACGCGGCCGTCCTCATTTCCTTTCGGGATGACCGAGTCCCGGCCGGCTCGATCGTCGTTCACCTCGGCGATTCCGAGTTGTGGACCCCGGGCCGACCGTCGGCTGGCTCGACCGGCTCGGCCAGGCAGCGGCGGAGCAGGTCCAGGCCGTGCTTGACGTCCCTCATCCGGCCAGCCTGGTCACCGACCTCGCGCTCGACGACCAGCGGCCCGGTGTAGCCGACGGCCCTGAGGGTCCGGATGAACCGGTGAATGTCGACCTCGCCCTCGCCGAGCGGGACCTCCTCGCCCCACTGGCCGGGGATGGTCGGGCGCCTCGCGTCCTTGACGTGGACGCTCCGGATGTCCGGGCCGAGGATCTCGACCGCGTGGATCGGGTCGCCCATGTCGTAGAGGAGCATGTTGGCCGGGTCGAAGTTGACCTTGATATTGGGCGTCTTCAGCTCGTCGAGCGTCAGCCGGAGCAACAGAGCGGTCTCCTGGCCGGTCTCGAAGGCGAGCGTGACCCCCTTCTCGGCAGCCATCTGGCCGGCTTTGGCCAGGGTGTCGAGCATCGACGATCGGCCGGGGTCGCCGGACTCGGGCAGGAACCCGGCGTGGAGCATCAGGTCGGACAGCCCCAGCGCCACGGTCCGGTCGAGCGCCCAGGCGAGCCGTTCGAGCCGCTCGGGCCGGGTCGCGGGGTCGCCGAAGCCGCCGGTCTTCTGGATCGTCTGGGGCGTGGTGTAATCCTCGCCCGGAAACCCGAGCATCGCGCCGGTGAGGACCAGCCCCGACGCCTTCGCGGCCTCGGGCATGGCGTCCCCCTCGGACCAGCTCGCGTGGTGCGGGTCGCCGCAGGCAATTTGAGTCGCATTCACCCCCAGCTCGCCGAGGAGCCGCTTCAACTCGTCGACGCTGCCGACTTGCAGGCTCCAGGAGCAGACGCCCAGGGTCAAGGGGGGAGGGGGGCGGTTGGCGTTGAGGCTTGAGACACGTCGGCACCTTCCGGTCGGGTCGGGGTCGGGTCGGGTCGGGTCGGATTCAGGGTCGATCATCGCGGGAAAGCGAACGCACCCGATGATAGCCTCCGACCCTCCGCCGGGGCCACCGAATTCCCGACCCGGGCGGGGCGCCCCGAGCCGATGGAGCGCGTCCACGGATTCCGGCACCAGCCCCGATCGGGCCTCTACTGACAAGCGGAGCGACCCTCTGGCTCCCTCTCCCCTGGCGGGCTGACCGACCGACACGTTTCGAGAGACCAGCCCACGCGGCTCTTTCTGCCTCCCGCTCCCTCCGGGAGAGGGCCGGGGTGAGGGTTGTCGCCGGGCGAGTGGGTGGCTTTCGATCGACCCTGTTTTCCGGCCCGCTGGTGATGCAACGCCCCTCACCCCCGGCCCTTCTCCCAGAGTGAGAGGGGAGGAAGATCGGCTCGCCAGCTCCAAGGATCCGCGTCCGAGAAAGTGTCGGTCGGATTAACCCGTTCGGTCATTGATCATCAGTCATCGGGCATGGAATTTCCGGAATCCGGATCAGACCCCGCGGCACAGCGTCGCCCGTCACCTGCTCGAATCCGGCCGCGAGATCCGGATCGTTCAGGAATTGCTCGGCCAGCTCCCGTCCAGCCCGCTTGATCGGTCGCCGGCCTCGATCGAAGGCCCACCCTATCGGGTCCGCGCCTCATCCGGCCCGCCCGGGCGGGCGATCCGGGCTCGGGCGGCTTCGAGGCGGCGGGTGGCTTCCTCGACGTTCCTGTCCCCGGGGAACTGGGCATTGAGAGCTTCTCGTAGGACTCGGCGGCCTCTTTCCACTGGCCGAGCTTCTCGTGGACCTTGCCGGCTTCCAGGCAGGGCGATCGACCTGCCACTCGGGGGCGTTGTACTGGATGATCACCCGGTAATACTCGCGGAGGGCGTCCTTGTACTGTTGCTGATGGAAGTAGGTTTCGCCCTTCATGAGCTGGGCGCGGGCGGCCAGCTCGCTGCCCTTGCGGGCGGCGATGACGCGGTCGAACGAGCCTCGGGCGTCGTCGAAGCGGGCGAGGCCCTGGCAGGCGCGGCCCCGGGCGTATTCGACCTCGGGGGCGAGCGGGTTGTCGGCGTCGGTCGACTGGAAGGCGTCGGCGGCGGCGATCGTGTCCTCCCAGCGGGCGAGCTGGGCCAGGCACTGGACCCGGCGGGCCCGGGCGGTCGAGGCGAGCCCCTTGAAGTCGGATTCCTGCGGGGGCTCGGCGGCGAGGGCGGCGAACTCGGCCTCGGCGGACTTCGCGTCGCCCGACTTGAAGGCGACCTCGGCCTTCCAGAACCGGGCCTCGCGGCGATACGTCCCTTCGGCGTCCTCGGCGATCAGGCGGGCGAAGGTGGCCGAGGCGCCCGGCCAGTCGCGCTTGCTCGGCCTGGGTCCGGCCGAGGAGGTTGAGGGCGGAGCGGACCAGCGGCGGCCCGGGCGGTCGAGCCTTCGGCGACGAGGGGCTTGAGGAGGCCGAGCACGCGGTCGAAATCCTTCGACCGCGAAGGCGGAGACGGCCAGGTTGTAGCGGGCGTCGGCGGCCCGGGGGCTCTCGGGGAACTCCTTCAGGAGGCGGTCGAACGTCGCGTCGGCCTCGGCCGGCTTGCCGGCGTCGATCAAGGACCAGCCCCACTCGGAGAGGACGACGTCGAGCGGCTCGCCGGACGGTCGTCGCGTAATCGCTGGCGACGAGGGCGTAGGTCTTGGCGGCATCCTCGGGCTTCTTGGCTTCGTTTTGGAGCCGGGCCAGGGCCAGCGCGGCGGGTCCGGCCTGGGGTGACTTCGGGTACTTCTCGACCGTCAGGGCGTAGGCGGCGAGGGCCTGGTCGGGCTGCTTTGGCCTGGTCGAAGGCCCAGGCTCGGGCGAGCGCGGCCTCGGGGGCGAGGGGGTCGTCGGGGGTCGACTCGATCAGGGCGCCGAAGGCGGCGGCGGCCTCGGCGGGGTGGCCGCCCCGGAGCAACGACCAGCCCAGGCCGGATCGGGCTCGGGCCTTTCTGCGCGGGGTCGTCGGCCTCGGCCGCGAGCCGGAACAGCTCGGCGGCCCGATCGTATTGCTTGGCGAGCGAGCGCGGCCTCGGCGAGCCGGAGCCGGGTCGGGGGCAGGGTCGGGCTTCTGGGGAAGCCCTCGGCGAGCCTGGCCAGGGCGGCGCGTCGCCTCGTCGAGGTGGCCGAGCGCGGCCTGGGCCTGGGCGATCCGGGCGAGGGCGTGGTCGGCGACCTCCCCTTTGGGTTTGTCTTGCAGGTACTTTTCGAGCGAGGGGATCGCCTGCTCGAACCGGCCGGCGTCGAAGTCGGTCTGGCCGAGGAGGTACTGGGCGTCGCTCGCGACGGCTGCGGGGGTCTGGGCCAGCTTGGCGAGGACCTCGGCGGCCTTCTCGGGCTGGCCGTCCTTCTGATAGGCCAGGCCCAGGTAATAGTAAGCGGTCTGGGCGACGGCCGGGGTCGGGCTTGTCTTCGTCGAGCGCGGCTCAGGGCCGCGATCGCCTCCTTGGGCTGACCGAGGGCCAGCGCGGCGCGGGCGTCGAGGAGCCGGGCATCGGCGCGGAGCGGGCTGTCGGGGAACTTCTGAGGCGAACGAGCGCGACGAGCTTGCGGGCGGTCGCCGGGTCCTTGGCGTCGAGGGTCAAGGCGGCGGCCCGGAGCAGGGCGTCGTCGGCCGAGGGGCCTTTGGGGTCGTCCTCGGCGAGCTTGAGGAACCGGCCCCGGGCGTCGTCGGGCCGGCCGAGCGCCTGGGCGGCCTCGGCGGCGTGGAATCGGAGGGTCGAGGCGAGCGGGGACGCGGCGAGCTTGCCGGCGGCCTGGTCGAGCGCGGTCGAGGGCCTCGGCCGCCTTCCCCCGGGCGAGCAGCGAGGCACCCGAGCGCGTCGGCCGCCTGGAGCGGCGAGGGGCTGGATCGGGGTCGTCGGCGACCGACCGGAGCAGGGCCTCGGCCTCTTCGGGCTTGTTCAGATGGCCCAGGGCCTCGGCGCGCTCGATCCGGGCCTCGGCGACAAGTGGGCTCCGGGGCGTGGCCTTCTCCAGGGACTCCGAGGGCCTCGGCCGGACTCGGCCCAGCGGCCGAGGGCCGACTCGATCGAGCCGACTTCGAGCCAGGCCTTGTCGGACCACTCGGCGCCGCCGGTCGAGGCGAGGTCGCGGAGGACCCGCAAGGCCGGCTCGGTCTCGTTCCTGCGCGGCGAGGACCCGGCCGAGCCCGAGCTTCGCCCGGCTGGCCAGGCTCCCTTGCGGGTTGCCGGCCAGCGAGTTCTCGTAAGCCTTCTGGGCGGCGGGCAGGTCGTTGAGCCGGAAATCGACGTCCCCCAGGTGCGACCACGCCGCCTGCAAGTAGCGGCGATCGCTCGGGTTGGAGCCGACGTAAGCCTCCAGGTACTTCCGCGCGGCCGGGAGGTCCCCGACGACATACGCCGTCTCGCCGATCCGGTAGACGGCCGGTCGGCGCGGAGGGGTGGTTCGGGGCGAGCCTGACGAACTCCTCGAACGCCTGGCGGGCTTCCTTGTATTTGCCCGAGGAAGAGCCGGGCGTTGCCCAGGCCGAACCAGGCGTCGGCGGCATCGGCCTCGGAGCCGGGTCTGGCCGACTTGAGGAACTTCTCGTACTCCTCGGCCGCCAGGTCGTACCGGCGGTTCCGGTAGAGACCGTTGGCGAAGTTCAGACCCTCGGGGACCTGTCGGGCCGGCTCGGCGGGGGCCTGCCCGTGGCGCCGGGAGCCAGCAGCGCCAGGCCGAGGTTAGGAGCATCCCCAGCCGGAATCGGGGCGAAAGCGGAGCGAGACGCACGAGCAACCCTCCCTGGACGCCCTCGAACGGTCGGGCCGGGCCGGGACTCGTCGCCCGACCCGCCGAGTCTCGGTTATACCCGGACCCGCCGACGGGGCTCAAGGTCGCATGCGGGGCAGTGGGCGGTTAGGATGGCCTTCGAGCCTCTGTTCGGGATGGTGGACCGTCATGATCACTCGGATTCGGCGGTGGTTCGCGTCGGGGTTCGCCGAGCCCCGGGTCCGGGAACGGACGTCGCGTCGGTGGTTCAAGGGCATCGTCCTGGGCTCGTCGGGCCTCTTGATCCTCGGGCTGACGGTCTGCTACGGCGGTCGATTCGATGCGTGCGCCGCGATCACGGTCTTCCCGGTCTGGCTCTGGCTCGTCCCGGGGCTTCTACTGGCGGCCCTCGGGTTGCGGCGGCGGGGCAATCGCCCGGTCGCCGTCGTCGGATCGGGCTGGCTGGTCTTCCTGCTGGCGATCGCCGAGGAGCCCTGGAGCCTGGCGAGGCTCGCGATGCCATCCCGGTCGATGACGAGGGGCGAGTCCGTCCGCGTCGTGAGCTTGAACTGCGATATCGGCAACCCCGGCGCGGTCGAGGAGGCCGCGGGCGATCGGCCCGAGGTCATCCTCCTCCAGGAGTCGCCGGATCGAGAGACGCTCCGGCGGCTGGCGAGGAAGCTCGTCGGCGAAGGGGCGGGGATCGTCCATGGGGTGGACGCCTCATTGATCGTCCGGGGGCGGGTCATTCCGGCCGAGCTGTCCTCGAAGCAGCGGGCCACCTTCGTTCAAGCCCGCGTCCGGCTCGACTCCGGCGCCGAGATCGAGGTCATCAGCACGCGGCTCATCCCCGCCGTCTTCCGGTTCGACCTCTGGTCGCCCGATTGCTGGCGAGAGCAGGCGGAGAACCGGAGGAGGCACGGGAGCAGGTCCGAGAAATCGCCCGGCGCGTGGATTTGATTCCCGAGGACATCCCGGTGATCATCGGCGGAGACTTCAACGCCCCTCAGGGCGACGCGGTGTTCCGCCTGCTCGGCCCTCGACTCCACGACACGTTCCCCGAAGGTGGGCGGGGATGGGGCAACACGATCACCAACGGCTTCCCCTTCTTGAGGATCGACCAGGTCTGGGCAAGCGGATCGATCCGGGCGGACCGGGTCATTGCCCGCCGGACCCGTCATTCCGATCACCGGATCGTGGTCTGCGATCTGGTCATCGCCCCGATGAGAGGAGAAATGCTCGATGGCATCCCACGGAAATGAGGTCTCGATGAATCGGCGAAGACTCTGCTTTGGCCTGTTCGTCCTCTTCGCGGCCCTGGCCCCGGCGCCTCAGGATGCGCCCCTGTCCCTCTCTCCTCAAGACCTGGCGAGCCTGGCGGCGGCCCGGGTCAAGGCGGGGGTCACGGCGTTCGACCTGGCCTGGCTCTATTATTCGGAGAACCGCATCCCCTCGGAGAAGGTCTATCGCTGGTCGCGCTGGCTGGTCGAGGCCCAGCTCGAGGCGTCGGTCAACAAGGCGGGGCGGATCGCCGCGTACGAGGACCACCTCGAACGGATCAAGAAGCTGGAAACCAAGATCCGCCGGATCCGCCAGATCGGCTTCGGCGACTCGCTCGACGTCGTCGAGGTTGACTTCTATCGGAAGGAGGCCGACTTCTGGCTGGCCCAGGCCAGGGCGGCGAAGTGACCCCGCTTTCTCGATCACGCCGACTTTCGACGCATTTTCTGCCTTCCTCTCCCTCTGGGAGTGGGGAGGAAGACAGGGCGGTGGGCCGGACCAGGGACGGTGTCGGCCTGCGGCAACGCTCGCGTTGCTCCGACTCGACGTTGGCCTCCGCGAGTTGACAGGAGGAAATGGTGACCTAGGTTGCTGGAAGAGAGACCGCCGGGCGCTCTCGGCTGGCCAATGAGCCGGCCGGCTTCGGGACGGGCCCGGAGAAGGACGCCGCTGACCGCCAACCCAGGGACCGACCATGGACGAGAACGGCGCCACGCACCTGTGCGACCTGCTCACGCTGTCGGGCTCGGCCATCACCCCGCCGTCCACGACTCAGTACCCGACCTATCTGGTCGTCCTCAGCGGCGGCATCCCCGGCGCGATGCTCCGGCTCTCGCCGGGCGGGAGCCGGCTCGGACGCTCGGCCGACAACACGATCCAGCTCCCCGACGCCAGCATCTCGCGGCTATCACGCATTTCTCGGCGAGGACGACGAGGGGCAGACCCGCCTGACCGACCTGGGCAGCACCAACGGCACGTTCCTCAACGGCCGGAGGCTCCCCGAGAACACGCCGGTCCGGGTCTCCGACGGCGACCGGCTCCAGTTCGGGGCCAACGTGGTCGTCAAGTTCATCCGGCCCGACCCCTGCGAGGAGCAATTCCAGCGCGAGATGTTCGAGCGGACCGTCCGCGACCCGCTCACCGGCCTGTACAACCGGGCGTTCTTCCTCGCCCAGTTCGGCCCCCTGGCCGACCGTGGGGCGTTGCGAGGGCTCGGCACGGCGGTCCTGATGCTCGACATCGACCACTTCAAGAAGATCAACGACACCCACGGCCACGAAGTCGGCGACGTGGTCCTCCGCGAGGTCGCCGGCGTGCTCCGCCAGGCGACCCGGGCCGACGACCTGGTGGCCCGCTACGGCGGCGAGGAGTTTGTCGTCGCCCTGCCCGTCGCCGCGCCCGACCAGGCGACCGAGCGCGCCGAGCGCGTCCGCTCGAGCCTGGCCTCTCGGCGAATCCTGGCCGACGGCGTCCCCTTACGGGTCACCGCCAGCCTCGGCCTGGCGTTCACCCCGCCAGGCCGACCCCGGTCGGTCGCCGCCCTGATCGCCACCGCCGACAAGGGGCTCTACCAGGCCAAGAACGCCGGGAGGGACCGAACCGTCTTCAGCCACGACGTCGCCTCTCGCCCGTGCGAGTCGGCCACGACGGTTGACGGCGAGTAGCCGGTGGCGCCCGGCTTCGCGGTCGGGCTCGACTCTCGCCGCTCGTCGGCGAGTCTCATCTGGCCTGGGGGACCACCAGCTTGGTAGCCTACTTCCTGGCCGTCGCGGCGGTCGCGTCGCGATGGGTCGTCCGCCGAGCGACGGCCCCGCTCGGCCGGGACGGCGGAACAATCGCGGAGTTGGCGGAGGGATGATCGATGGCCGAGGCTGACGAGGAGTTCGCCCGGCGGTGGTACGACCGGAAGTCCACCCTGATGGAGGCGTCGCTGGGCCGGGAGCATGACATGGTCATGCACGCCATCATCCCTTACGCGATCGGCGGCGGCCTGGACCTGTACTATTACCCCAACAAGCTCCCGGGCACGGCCATCGCGACCAAGGAGCTGTCGGAGCGGCCCGACGAAGGCTCGTCAAACGACGTGTACCGGTGCTACGAGCTGGTGATGTTCACCCGGCACGCGATCGACCTGGACGCGGCCCGAGATGAGACGACGCCGTTCGGCCGGGCCCACACGTCGATCAACGCGATCCTCAACGTGATCGCCCCCTACAGCGCCCAGGCGAGACTCAACCCGAACGAGACGTGCGAGTTCCCGGCCGACATGGAGGGACTCGGCGGCCGTTGCCTGGTCTTCGACGGCTTCGCCGAGCACTCCGACGACATGGTTGACAGCTTCGGCCTGCTGGCCATCATCGAGGTCTTCCGCTCCGAGATGGATTACGCCCGGAAGCACGGCGGTGAGAAGCTGATCAAGAAGCTCAAATCGAAGAAGCACTACCCGTACTCCGACCTCGACCGCAAGCCGGTGGCTTGAGGATCAGGTGACCGGTCCACTCAAAGCTCGCGGTGCAGGAGAAGCGAAGTGTCGGGCTTCGTCTTTGTTTTTCGGCGGGATGGTCTTGGTCGGACAACGACTACGATCTCCTCCCGAGGCCCTTGGCGCGGTAGAATTAGCACTCACCGGGGACGTGGACAGGTCGGGTGGACTCCGAGCGCCGATGGATCGTATGCCATACTGGAGCCTCCTCTGCCCGTACTGCCAGGGTTACATCGCGGATGCCCTGCTCGAATGTGTACCGGCATCGAGGCGATCAGGCCTGGCGTATCGATTGCTGTTTCAGGCCCAACCCGGGGCGGCCCTCGCCTGCCCGTATTGCAACCGACTCCTCGGCTTCGATGATGCGGGGCGACTTCAAGCTCCCGCGACGGGTTGGCCCGTCTTCCGCTACGGACGAAGGGAACTGGAGATCAAGCGCCAAGCGGACGGAGAACCGTCCGACATCCCCCTGGCGGACTGGGCGTTCCGGCATCGATTCACACGGCCCGGATCGCATCTGCCCCTGAGTGGTTACACTTATGCCGAAGAAGCCGCCCTTGATGAGACTGTCCCGTGACGAGGAGCTGTTCCTCCGTCACTGGATTTACGATGAGGTCCACTACGAGGACGGGGCCGGACCGGCCAAGCGGTTGCAACTCCAGCACCGGGCCATCCCCGCCGACCTCGCGGTCCTCGTCGTCGCCGCCATGCCCGACCCGATCGACCAGGAGAAGGCGGGGCTTGGTCCCCCGCCCCTCGAACCGCCGAGTTGGCCCTGGACCGAGGAGACGTGGCAGACCCGCCTTTCCGAGGCGAAAGCCTCTCTTGCCGACTCGGCATCGGAAACTGAAGATAAGCCCGATCGATTGTTGCAAGGGGTCCGCCCCGCAGGTCGCTGAGCTTGCCCGTCTCGCGGTAGGGGACAGCGATGCCGCGAATACGACCGTTCCGACCGGACGATGCCCCGACGCTGCTGGCCCTGTTCCGGGACACCGTCCGCCGGGTCAACTCCCGGGACTACTCACCCGAGCAGGTCGATGCCTGGGCTTCCGACCTGATCGACGCCGACCAGTGGGCGGCCCGGTTCGGCGGCCGCTTCGTGGTTGTGGTCGAGTCGGAGCCGGATGGGCGGGTCCTGGGGTTCGCGGAGCTGGAGGCGGACGGTCATATCGACCGATTCTATGTCTCGGCGGATCACCAGCGAGTTGGGGTCGGGCGGGCGTTGCTTGACTCGATCGAGGGGGAGCGCGTCGGCTCGGCCTCGGCCGGCTGTTCACCGAGGCGAGCCTCACGGCTAAAGCGTTCTTCGAGGCCCAGGGCTTCGAGGTCCTCGCGCCCCAGGAGATTGTCTTGCGAGGGGTCACGTTTCGGAACTTTCGGATGTCACGCCGGCTCCCATGAACCGGCGTGACAGAGCGTTCTTCCGATCAGTCCGCCAGGGCGTCGATTGCGTCGGGGGCGACGTACTTGACGGCGTTGGGGTTCATCACGCTGTGGCGAATCCCGTAGCCGAAGTAGATCACGAAGCCGACCGCCAGCCAGACGAAGAGCCGGACCCAGTTCTCCCAGCGGAAGTGAGAACATCAGGAGCAGGCAGGTCAGCGATCCCCAGGATCGGCGTCAGCGGGACGAGCGGAACGCGGAACGGCGCTCGGCGTCGGGGTGGGTCCGCGCATGATCAGCACGGCGGCGCAGACGATCACGAAGGCCAGCAGGGTGCCGATATTGACCAGTTCGGCCAGGATGCGCAGGGGGAGGAGCGCGCCCATCAGCGCCGACGCAGACGCCGGTCAGGATGGTCGACTTCCAGGGGGTCTGGAACTCTCGGATGGATGGCGCCGAAGAAGGCGGGCGGGACCAGGCCGTCGCGGGCCATCGCCAGGAAGACGCGGGGCTGGCTGAGCATCATCACCAGCAAGACCGAGGTGATCCCGGTCAGGGCGCCGAGCGAGATCAGGTACTTCGCCCAGGGCAGGCCGACCTGGCCGAAGGCGTCGGAGACCGGGGCGTCGATGTTGATCTTGTCGTAGCGGATCATGCCGGTCAGCACGGCCGCCACGGCGATATAAAGCACCGTGCAGAGCACCAGCGAGACGATGATGCCGATCGGCACGTCGCGCTTGGGGTTCTTCGCCTCCTCGGACTGGGTCGAGACCGCGTCGAAGCCGATGTAGGCGAAGAAGATCGTCGCCGGCCCCGGCGAGCATCCCGAGCGGCTCGCCCCCCGTTGCCTATCCTGGCCGGCGACCGCTGACCGAAGAAGCTGATCCCGGTGTAGCCGTACGGGGCGAACGGCGTCCAGTTCGTCGGCGTGGATGTATGTGGCCCCGACGACGATCACGAAGAGGACGACCGCCAGCTTGACGATCACCATGGTCGCGTTGAAGGTGCGCTCTCCTTGATCCCCATGACCAGGATCGATCGTGATCGCGACCGTGATGAGCACGGCGGGCAGGTCGAAGTAAGTCCCGGTCGAGGCGAGCTTGCCGCTGATCAGGTCGTAATCGAAGGGCGCGTTGGAGAAGACCTTGGTTTGATCTGGATGCCAAAGATGCTTGATGAAGTCCTGGAAGTAGTGCGACCAGCCGTGCGCCACGGTCGACGACGCCGACGGCGTATTCGAGGACCAGGTCCCAGCCGATGATCCAGGCCATCAGCTCGCCGAGGGTCGCATAGGCGTAGGTATAGGCCGAGCCGGCGACGGGGACCATCGAGGCGAACTCGGCGTAGCAGAGGGCGGCGAAGATGCAGGCCAGCCCGGCGACGACGAACGAGAGCATCAGGGCCGGGCCGGCCTTGTCGTGCGCGGCGACGCCGGTCAGGACGAAGATCCCGGTGCCGATGATCGCCCCGACGCCGAGGCTGGTCAGGCCGACCGGACCGAGCACCCGCTTCAGCCGGCCTTTCCCTTCCATCTCCTCCAGGAGCATGCTCAGGGGTTTCTTGGCGAATATCTGCCTCATCTCGCGCGCGGCCTCCAACAGAACGAAAGGATGATGGGATTCGGCGATCGACCTTCGGCCTCGGCTCGGGCGGAGAGATGCCAACCAGGCGGGCAGGTGCGTTCGGGCGGGGAATCTGAGAGGAGGCGTCGGCCGTTCGCGGTCGCGGAGGGCCGACGGTGCCTCCCCTTCGGTGATCGTTACTTCTTCGGCTCGACCTTGATGGTCGCCTCGGCGGGAGCGGTCCTGAGCTGGAGCTGGACGGGCTTGGGGGCCTCGGCGGTCTTGGTCGCGGGCAGTTCCATCACCTCGACCTTGCGGATCGAGACCCTGCTGCCGGGGTCGTGCTGCTGGAAGGCGAAGTGGCCGGACTTCCAGAGCTGGTCGTGGTCGAGGTACTCGTAGAGCAGGTCGCCGTTGACCGAGATCCGGAACTTCGTGACCATCTTGCCGCGATAGTTGACGTCGGTGACCTCGATCTCCTGGGTGAACCAGGTGTCGGGCGGGACGGGGGCCTTGAACAGGTGGACCAGCGTGTAGAGCGAGCCGGTCCTGATCGGGTCGCTGTGCGTGCTGTTGACCTGGATCTCGTATCCATTCATGAACGTGGCTTCTTTGGGAGTCCGGACGTACATGCCGGAGTTCCCCTTGTCGTTGATCTTGACCTCGGCCCGGTACTTGAAGTTCTGGTAGTCGCCCCTCGGGCTGAAGAGCATCGACTGGCCGCCCGAGCCTTCGAGCACGCCGTCCTTGACCTCCCAGTTCGACTTCTGATTGCCCATCGCCAGCGGGGTCCAACCGCTGAGGGTCTTGCCGTCGAAGAGCGAGACCCAGCCCGCCTCCGAGGCCGATTTATCCTGGGCCGTCGCGAGGCCAGGGGCCAGGCACCCCAGGGCGAGCCCGAGGGCCGCCATCCATCGTCGTTTCATCGGTGAATTCCTCGTCAAGGGGTCGGATGTGGCCATCGAAGCCCGGAAACGGGGACTGGCTCCGCAGCGCAGCGGAGGTGCCTGTCCCCGTTTCCCGGGCGGGTCGGGCGAGGAATGGGGACTGGCACCTCGAAGACTTGGAGCCAGTCCCCACTCCTCGCCCGACCCGGATCGTGTCTTACTTTGCGGGCTCGGGCGAGTCGGGCAGCTCCATGACCTCGACCTTCCGGATCCAGACCTGGCTGCCGGGGTCGTGCTGCTGGAAGGCAAAGTGGCCCTGCGTGAAGCTGTTCTTCTTGTCGACGTAGTTGACGGTGGTCTTGCCATTGACCTTGATGATGATGTGGTTGCCTACGGCCTCGATCTCCTGGGTGAACCAGGTGTCGGGCGGGACGAGCTTGTCGAAGACCTTGACGTGGTTGTAGAGCGAGCCGGTCTTGACCGGGTCGCCGTGGGTGCTGTTGACCTGGGCCTCGTAGCCGGCGGGGAAGCCGGGCCCCTTCTTGGTCCGGAAGTACATGCCGGAGTTGGCCTTGTCGGCGATCTTGACCTCGGCGCGGTACTTGAAGTTCTTGTAGTCGCCCCGGGGGCTGAACAGGTGCGAGGCCGGGCCTGACCCGTGGATCGCGCCGTCCTCGACCTTCCACTTGCCGGTCGTGCCGTCGGCTGTCGTCCAGCCGCCCAGGGTCTTGCCGTCGAACAGGGAGACCCACTTTTCCTCGCTGGCCGACTTGTCCTGAGCCTGAACCGGGGCCAGGACCAGGGCCAGCAGGCCCAGGGCGACCCAGCCGATGATCGTGCCTCGTCGAATCATGGTTGTGTTCCTTGACTTCGATCCAATACCGCGCGGGGGACGTCAATCCGACGCCGGGGCGGCGTCGTTCCGGATGGAGAGCCCGCCCAGTCTGCCGGATCTTAAGCCAATCCTCATCCCGATGCCAGAACCCGGCCCGCCGAACCGGGTAAGTTTCCCTTGCGGCCTCTGAGTCGAACCGACAGACTTGGTCTCTCCCTGACCGACCGACACTTTTTCTTTCGCTGATTCTTGGAAGTCGCGGAGCCGTCTTCCTCCCCTTTCCCTCGTACGTGTTTAGCGTGCCAGCTCCCGGTTTTTCGTAGGGGACGCTTTGCGTCCCGTCCACCGTTCGACCGCATCGGGCGACACGGGACGCGGAGCGTCCCCTACAGAATCCGGGATCTCTCCTCATTCGGAACGCTAAACATGGACGAGGGAGAGAGAGGCGGAAAATGCTTCACTACAGCGGTTCACGATCGGATGGCACACGTAGGGTAGGGCTTGCCCTGCCGTCCTCGGCTCGATCGGCAGGGCAAGCCCTACCCTACGAAAACAGGCCGTGCGCGTCGCGGATGTGAACCGCTGTAGGCGGTCTTCCGAGGAAAGTGAGCGTCGGTCAGGGCTCTCCCTGGAGGGTTTCGGCCATGAATCGGCCTCTCGATAAACGGCCGGACGGCTCGGTTCCCGCTCCCGCGCCCGGAGCAATCGAGGCCCGGCGGACGGCCCGACGGTTCGACCCCGACCGCCCTCTCCCGTCCGATTTGCTTGAACGCCTGCTCGGGCTGGCGACACTCGCCTCGTCCCCGTCGAACCTCCAGCCCTGGCGGTTCGTCGTCGTCCGGACGCTCAGGAACCGCCGGAGACTCCGAGCCTGCACCTTCGGCGATTCGAGGATCACCGACGCCCCCGTCGTCCTGATCGTCCTGGCCTACCTGCACCCGGACCGAACCGACCTCGACCCGGTGGTCGACCGGATGCTCGGCCTCGGCGCGATCTCGCCCGAGGGCGCCGCCAGGCTCCGGGCGACCGCGAGCCGGGAGTGGAGTCGGGGCGACATCCCGGCCCTCCGCGCGACTCGTCCGGCGATGCTCGCGGCGGGCCACCTGATGATCGCCGCCGAGTCGCTGGGCGTCGCCTCGGCCTGGCTCGATGGGTTCGACGAGGTGCAGGTCCGCCAGGCGTTCGGCATCCCCGACGACCACGCCCTCTGCGGCCTGCTCGCGCTGGGCTTCGCCGCCGAAGCTGCCCCGTTCCCCGGCCGGTTCGGGCTCGATCACGCCTGCTTCGAGGAGCACTTCGGCCAACCCTGGACCGGGGGCGAGCCCAGATCGCCGGATGCGACCACGTGCTGATTCCTTGGAGTGCGGGAGCTTGCTCCCGCTTTGCCCGGCGGAGCTTGCTCCGCGAGCCGGCGCCTCCAGGTCGTTCGGACGCGGAGCAAGCTCCGCGAAGAAGAGCGGGAGCAAGCTCCCGCACTCCAAACCGGCTTCCCCTGGAGAGGATGGGGCCGAGGGGGAGCCAACCTGGAATGACCCCGACATTCGCCGACGTCCCGTTGATCGTCGGCGGCGGATGGGTTCAACTGACCATCGGATGAGACCTTGACGGGATCGCCCGCCAGGCTCTCGACAACCACAACAGGGAGCAACCTCATGCGACGATTGATGTTGGCGATCGCGACGGCGACCGCCGTCGGGGCCTTGGCCGTGGCCGACGAGCCGGGCCGGCCGGTCAAGCTGCTGATCATCACCGGCGACACCCACCCGGCGCACGACTGGAAGGCGACCACCCCGGCCCTCCGCGACGTTCTCGCGGCCCAGGGGCGAGTCGACGTCCACGTCACGACCAACCCGGCCAGGGACCTGACCGACGAGAACCTGGCCAAGTATGATGTCCTGTTGCTCAATTACCTCAACTTCAAGAAGCCGGCCGAGAGCCCCGAGACGACCTGGACCGACGCCAACAAGGCCGCCTTCCTCAAGGCCATCCACGACGAGGGCAAGGGCCTGGTCGTGATCCACCACGCCTCCGGTTCGTTCACCAGGCCCAACTGGGTCGAGTTCGAGAAGGCCGTCGGCGGCTGGCGGACCCAGGGCTTCCACGGCCCGGCTCATGAGTTCACGGTCAAGAAGACTGCGGCCAGGCACCCCATCTCCGAAGGGGCGCCCGCCGAGTTCGCCCACGCCACCGACGAGCTCTACCAGAACAGCCTCCTGCCGCCCGACAGCGTCGTCCTGGCGACCGCCTACTCCGACCCCTCCAAGCCAAAAGGGACCGGCAAGGACGAGGCCGTGATCTGGGCGAGCACCTACGGCAAAGGGCCGGGTCTTCGAGAACGTCCTCGGCCACGACGTCGCCACCATCAACGACCCGGGCTTCCAGACCTGGACCCGCCGAGGCGTGATCTGGGCCGCCACCGGAAAAGTGCCCGACGACGTGCGGTAGCGGTTCGTGGGTAGTGGGTAGTGGTCAGTGGCGGATGAGCCAAGGTTCGTCGGTTGTCTATAATATCGTGAAATGAGCGACCCGCTAACACACTTTTCCACTGACCACTGACCGCGACCCACGACCCACGAGGGAGCAAGGCGATGGCCTCGGCCGGACAGCGCGACTACAGCACCGCCCGGCTTTCGAGGCATGCGCTGGAGCGGTTCGTCGAGCGCTTCGATGTCCCTTCCAGAGAGTCCGAGGCCGCGCTCCGGGAGGCGCTGGCCAGGACCCGGCGGCTGGGCCGCAATCCCGCCAACGAGGCCGTCGCCGTCCTGGCGATCTATCGGGGAAAGACCCTGGTGGCGATCCTCAACGGCTCGACCTGCCTGACCGTGCTGACCTGGCCGCAGTTCGAGCCCCGGATGCCCGAGTTCGGCCGGGCTCGACTGCCCAGGAAGCGAGGGCGGATGCTCCGGCGGCTGGGCGACCCCGGGTCGGCACCCGAAGTCTGAAAGCGGACCGACCGACACTTTCTCGGACGCGGATCCTTGAGGCTGGCGAGCCGATCTTCCACCCCTCTCCCTCTTCTCTCTGGGCTGACCGACCGACACTTTGTCGCACGACGATCCCTGGGGCTCGCGAGCGGATCTTCCTCCCCTCTCCCTCTGGGAGAGGGGCCGGGGGTGAGGGGCGTGGCCTCACCAACGGGCCGGAAAACAGGCTCGATCGAGAGCCACTCGCCCGGAGACCACCCTCACCCCGACCCTCTCCCAGAGGGAGAGGGAGGCAGAAAAAGCCGCGTGGGCCGGTCTCTCGAAACGTGTCGGTCGGGCAGGGTCTGAAAGCGGGGGAGACCGATCGCCGAGCCGATCCGCTCGCTTATCCCCTCAACGACTCGCTCTCGTATTTCAGCGCGCCGCCGTTGTTCTCCTGATAGTCCATCATCGACCGGAGTGAGTGCCAGGCATGCGGGTCAACCGGCGGCCGCCTCAGGCAGGGATGTCGCCGCTCGATCATGACGCCGAAGGGTCCGAGCAAGAAGCCCAGTAACATTCCTTCCACGGGCGAACGACGCTTGTGGTACGCCAGAACGGCACCGATCGCGGCGCAAACCGCCAGGAAGAAAGCGACGAGGATACCCAGGAGAGTGAAATCAAGATACATGGGAACCCCTTGACTCGGCCGCGCCGCGATCCCGAACAGGAGGATTGGACTGGGATCGAGTAAAGTCTAGCAACGATGGCTGGTCACATGAAAGACATCACCGTCCAACGCTTTCCCTATGTTGATTAATGTCAACGTCTTACATAGGATCTTTTTCTGTCTATGTTGGCCATGTCGCATCGAGGCGGCGTGCGACGACATTTTCCGGCGACATGTCGTGTCGCCGGATCGGATGCCTTGCCGACCGGCCTGGAGGACACTGTCGTCCTCCGGGCCGAGGATTTCGGGATCAGGCGTGGATCAGGAGGCCGATCCGCTCGGGGAGCTGCTCGGCGACGGCCTGGATGACGTCGCCTTTCATGGCCTTCCAGAGGGTTCCCCGGCGTGTGGTGCCGAGCAACAGCAGGTCGGCCCCGTGGGTCACGGCCATGTCGAGGATCGCCTCGGGGACGTCGCGGGCGACGCCGTAGAGCAGCCGGAGCGGCACCCCGGCGTCCTGGGCCTGAGTGACGGAGGCGTTCGAAGAGTTCCAGGGCCGTGGCGTCCTCGGCCAGGCTGGGCGGGGCGGTCGGTCCCATCGGGGTGACGGCCAGGTGGCGGATGAAGAGGATATCGAGCTCGGCCTGGCGGTTCTTGCACTCCTTCATGGCGAAGTCGATCAGGCGGGGGTTGCCGGTGGTCGCCACCATGATCCGCTCCTTGGGGGTGTATTCCCCCTTGAGGATCATCTTCGGCTTGGACGGCACCGGCTCCAGCGCCGAGGGAGCGGGCTCGGGCGGGGCCAGCAGGATCGCCCGGTACTTCTGCGTCTCGATAGCTAGCGTAGCCCATGATCAGGGCCACCATCGCCGAGGGGATGAACGCCTTCCAGTCGTCCCCCATGACCAGCGCGATCCCCAGCTCGGCGACGACGGCCGAGACGGCCAGGGTCGTGTAGCCGATCCTCGCGTTCCGCTGGATCGGCACGACCTTGTTCGAGACGATCGTCACCAGCCGTCCGGCCAGGCCCGGCGACCAGGACGATCAGCGCGAAGCTCCTCGCCGCCGGCTTCTCGGTGCAGATCGTGAACCCGATGGCCAGCATGACCAACGTCAAGGCCATCATGAACGCCCGCTCGTACGGCTTCAGCTCGAGGAACCGGTTGGTCGAGGTCGACGCCAGGGTGATCGAGATCGCCCCGACCACGCCGATGGCGTAGAGACCGGCCAGCTTCTCGACGTCGGGGAAGAGCACGACGACCACCGCCGGGATCGACCGCCGCGACGATCAGCGGGATCTCCGGCATCCCGAACCGGTTCAGCTTCGCCAGGGCCTTGGGCAGCTCCTTGTCGCGCGAGAGCATGAACTGGGTCGAGACCAGCGCCCCGATGGCCGTGTTGACCGCCGAGAGCAGCAGCGCCGCGAAGACGACCGAGGCGACCGCCGCGAACCCCGGCCCGATGTAGTGCGAGGCGATCACCTTGAGCATGTCGCCGGTGTGGGCCAGCATCGGCTCGCCGTCCGCCCCGATCAGCGGCTGGCCGTCGGGGCCCAGCGCCTTCGCTCGTCCAGGATCGAGTCGGGCAGCGAGGTCATCGCCAGGGCCAGGACCAGGTTGAGGATCACGATCTCGATCAGGACCGGCAGGATCGCCTTCCTCGCGGTCTTCTCGACCGGCTGGACCATGATCCCGGTCATGTTCGCGATCGCCTCGACGCCCGAGAGCGCCAGGACGATCTCGGTGAAGCCGATCCAGGAATGCATGATCGCCGTGCGCGAACGGCGTCTCGACCCGCCGGAACGCCTCGCCCAGGTGCGGCACGCACGCCACGCCGATGGCCAGGGTCAGGACCACCGTCGCCAGCGCCACGACCATGGCGACCGCCCCGGTCTTGGTCGGCCCGAAGTAGTTCAGCCAGCCGATCGCCAGGATCGTCAGGGTCGCCGCCAGGACGTCGAGCGGAATGCCCTTGGCGCCGAGGATCCCCGGCGCCCAGGTAGATGCCGTTGATCCCCAGGTAGTGGAAGGCGTCCAGGCACGAGAGCGAGGCCGTCACCACGTAGTCGGCGCAGAGCAGCAGGCCGCCGATGACGGCCAGGAGCTGCGACCGCCGCTGGGCCGAGGAGTAGACGCCGCCGCCGTCGGGGAACAGGCGGCAGATGATCTCGTAGCTCCAGCCCACCCCGATCATCAGGCCGCACATCGCGGCCACGTACCAGAACGACGCCCGGAACGTGTAGGCGAACGCCAGGCCGAGCACGTAGAGCCGGCTCGTCCCCCAGTCGCCGAACAGCATCGGACCCGCATGATACCAGCGCAGCTCGCGCGGACGTTCCCCGGTGGCCAGCATATCGACCGTTTTCACTCCGAAGGAGAGGGGGACCGGAAGGTCGGGGGGCCGGCCCAGACGGAGGGCCGGCGGTCGTTGACCGGGAGAGAGGTCGACGGGATGGGAAACCCCTCGGACGCCTGCGAGGTTAGCTGACGGGCTCGGGGCCGAAGGTGCCCCGTCGGGCCGGTTCGGAAGGTCCGGCCCGATTCGCCCCGGAATCCCCGATGGGACTCGTTGGTTCCCCCGCTCCCTCGGCCTTCGAGGGATTCGGCGATGATCTCTACCGCGGTCCAAAGGCGTCGTGAATTGGAATCCATCCCCCCTGCCGCGTCAAGTAGGTAGTCGGTCGGGTGCGCCTTGTCCTCGAAGACGCACATCATGAGTTCACCACGTTACCCCGGCGCCGTCGCTCGGTTAGAATTGTCCCATCGTCCCGACGGAGGGATGAGATGAGGAGTGGAGCCCGCCATGAAAGTGAAGCTCACCGTGACCTCGGGGCCTCACGAGGGGCAGGCGTTCGAGTTCGTCGAGCACGACACCTTCATCGTCGGCCGCTCGAAGGACGCCCATTTCCGCCTGCCGCACAAGGACAAGACGTTCTCGCGGTTCCACTTCATGGTCGAGGTCAACCCGCCGTCGTGCCGCCTGATGGACATGGCCAGCACCAACGGGACGAAGGTCAACAACCGGCTCGTGACGACCGCCGACCTCAAGCACGGCGACTCGATCCGCGCCGGGCAGACCGGCTTCGCCGTCGCGATCGAGCAGGCCGAGCCCTCGCCCGATTCCCCGACCGTCGACTACCACGACCACGACCGATCCTGGCCGACCCGCCACGAGGCCGAGTCCGCCCCGACCGTCGACTGGCCCGAAGACGAGACCCTCCCGACGATCCCCGGCTTCCGGCTCGAAAAAGAGCTGGGCAAGGGCGGGATGGGTGCGGTCTACCTCGCCCAGGACGAGTCGACCGGCGAGCCGGTGGCCCTGAAGACGATCATCCCGGCCGTGGTCGGGGCGCCGGGGGTGGTGGCCCGGTTCCTCCGAGAGGCGAGCATCCTCCGCCAGCTCGACCACCCCAACGTCATCCGGTTCCGCTCGATCGGCCAGAGCCCGACCGACGGCCGGCTCTACTTCGCGATGGACTACGCCCCCGGCACCGACGCCGCGAAGCTCGTCCGGAAGTCCGGCCCCCTGGATGTCAGGCAGGCCGTCCGGATCGCCTGCCAGGCCCTCGAAGGGCTCGCCTACGCCCACGCCAGGGGGTTCGTCCACAGGGACATCAAGCCCCACAACATCCTGCTGACGAAGGTCGAAGGCCACACCCGCGTCAAGGTCGCCGACTTCGGCCTCGCCCGGCTCTACCACAGCTCCCCCATGAGCGGCCTGACCGTGATGGGCTCGGTCGGAGGCTCGACCCACTACATGCCCCCCGAGCAGATCCTCGACTTCCGCCAGGCCAAGCCCGCCGCCGACCAGTACGCCCTCGCCGCGACCCTCTATTACCTGCTCACCGCCCACAAGATCCACGACTACCCCGAGGGCAACCGGCAAGCCCTGATGATGATCCTCCACAACGACCCGATCCCGATCCGGTCGAGGCGAGCGGAGATCCCCGAGGCCCTCTCCGCCGCGATCCAGAAAGCCCTCTCCCGCGAGCCCGCCGCCCGCTTCCCCGACGCGTCGGCCTTCCGCAAGGCCCTCGGGCCGTTCGGGTAGCAAGTCGGGTGCGTCGATTCCTTGAAGTTCCCTCAAGCACCACCGACCTCGGGTCGGCGTCGAGGGACGAGGACGCGCCTGGCCCAATCCCGGCAGGTCTCGTGGAAGGTGGCGGCGTCTTCCTCGGGGTCGTCGAGCCGTTCCAGGACCTCGGCCGAACTCAGGAAGGGAAACGCCCGGCTCCGCGCCCTCGGCCGGTACGTGCCCTTGTGCTCGCCCCTGGTCGCCAGGTGATGGAACGTCAGCCGGTGTCGCGGCAGGTCGAGGACCCACATCTCGGGGATCTTGAGGAACGCCCCGGCCCGCAACGCCTTCGTCGCCGGATGAGAGACGACGATCTCGACGGCAAGGTCGGGAGGCTGGTCCTCGCGGGCCCGGCCGTGGCTCTGGATGTAATAGGCCGCATCGGCCTCGTAAGCCGTGTCCCCGACACCCAGGGGCAACTTCCAGGTGGTCGACTCCAGGCCGGTCAGCTTGATCCTGAGTTCCAGGCACACCGCGAGGATCAGGAGCTTGAGCCGATACCCCTTCGTCTCATGCGGCATTCCCGGCGACACGAGCGTCACGCTCCCTTCGAAGCACTTGAGCCGAGGCCCGCTCTCCGCCCGGGCCTCCAGGAACTGAAGGAGAGTCCCCGGGTTGATCTCGAACGAGACGACCGAATCGGGGGCGATGGTTTGCGCCAGCGTCGAGGCCATCCGGGCACTCCTCGGGGGATTTGAAGTCATTCATGTCGGGTGCGACGAGTCCCCGAAGACGCACCATCGGGAAACTCATGTGGTGCGTCTTCGGGGACTCGTCGCACCCGACTTCTACCACCTCTACTCTACTGGAACCCTGCTCCGCCCCCCCGAATTCCTTGGCGGTGGGACCTTCAGGTCCGAGACGTCGATCTGTCTCATGCCGGGGACCGATTTCTCCTCGCGATCCAGCTCCTCGATCGCGGCCTGGGTGTTCAGAGCATCGGTGGCGCCGGGGATCTGGGCGATCCGGAAGAATTGTTCGACCCAGAGCTTGGTGCTGGAGTCGAGCATCGGCGTGTACTGTTGGGTGAGAGCGTCTAGGTCCTTCTTGAGAACCTTGGCGGTCTTCAACTTCCGCAGGTTCGCCGAGATGGCCCGGACCTTCATGTTCGCCGGTCCCGACGCGGCTGTGGCCGAATTCATATCGGCCACAGCCGAGAGGATCGCGGCCAGCTCCTGATTGAGCTTGAACCGCTCCTTGAGGATCGTCTCCAGCGCCGCGAGGCTTTGCACGCCGGGGACGACGTTGCTTGCGACCTTCCCCATCTTCGACGAGATGAAGGTGAACGCGGCATAATTCCCGGCCGAGCCGATCGCCAATCCAAGTATGATCCGCCCCAGAACCATCGACCTCGATTTTTTCTTTTTCTTATTCTTCTGAAAGCGAGGGGCGAAGCGGTCGACGTTCTTGTTTGAGCGGCCCGGATGCGGCTCGATATCGTCATCGGCAACCACCGAGCGTCGGGCCACCGGCTCATCGTCGAGCCCGAAATAGTCGATCTTCGAGGCAGGCAGCTTCCTTGAGGGTAATAGCTCGCGTTCAACGGCTCTTGTGCCCGGGTGTCGCGTCATCTTGGCGTTATTAGGGCTCGGTTGGACGAAGGATTCCTCTTCGAGGAGGGAGATGTGATCCGGGAGTTTTTCGACTGTGAATGATTGGGAGGCCGGGCTCTCTTGGCTCCCGGCCGAATGGGAAGTTTTTGCGGGCGTCCCGGCCGGGGCCGGAACGCTTGCGATCGCCAGGAATGCGGTCAGGACCTCGGCGAGTTCGGCCATCGTCCGATAACGGTCCTCAGGCTTCTGGGCGAGGGCCTTCAGGCAGATCGCGTCCAGCGCAGGGCTGAGGTCGGGCCGGTGCTTCGAGGGCGGGTCCGGGTCCTTGACGTTCTTCAGGCCGATCACCAGCGACCAGGGGCCTTCGAACGGGCGGTCGCCGGTCAGCAGTTCGAAGAGGATCACGCCCAGGCTGTAGACGTCGGCGGCGGGGCCGATCGCGGCAATGTCTCCGGCGGCCTGCTCGGGGGCCATGTAGAGGGCGGTGCCGAGGACGTTGCCGGTCCGGGTCAGCACGCCGTCCTCCCCGCCGGCCATCCTCGCCAGGCCGAAATCCATGATCACCAGGTCTTTACGCCGGTTGATCATGATGTTGCCGGGCTTGAGGTCGCGGTGGATGACCCCTTTGGCGTGGGCCTCCTGGAGCGCCAGGGCGAGCTTGCGGATCAGGGCCGCCGCCTGGGCCTCGGACGCGAGCCGGTCTCGGCCGAGGGCCTCGGTGAGGGGCTTACCCTCGATGTATGGCATGGTCAGGAAGTGGATCCCGTCGATCTCGCCGACGTCGAAGACCGGGCAGAGGTTGGGGTGGTCCAGAGTCGCCGCGCGCGGGCCTCGCGTTCGAATCGCTGCACGGCTTGCAGGCCGTCGGACGGGTGAAAGAAGGGCACCTTGAGGGCGACTCGCGATCGAGCCGGGTGTCGTGGGCCAGGTAGACGGCGCCCATGCCGCCCTGGCCGAGCTGCCTCATGATCCGGTAGCGGCCGAATTGCTCGGGGAGGTTGGCGGGGCTGGCCGGCTGATGGGGCGACGACCCTTTCCAGGCCGAGGCATCGCCCGAGATCGCCGAGGCGGTCTCGCCGCCGGGCCGGGCCAGGGCGAAGACGTGGCCGCAATGCTTGCAGCGGCCCCTCCGGCCGAGGGATTGCTCCTCGACGCTGGCGACGGCGTGGCACTCGGGGCAACTCACGCGAATGGCCATCGGCGAGGACTCCGCCATGGGTCTGGCAGTTCGGTGGATTCCAGGGCAGATCGGCGTTCCAAAGATATATTACTGATAAGAAGAAGGGTGTGACCACACAATCTTTAACTTCGACCATTTTGCCGGAAGGTCTGGGCGGCGAACCGTTTCCCGATCGCCTGGATCGCAGCCCATCGGCCGCTACGCGGCCCCTACGACAACCGTTCTGGATTACGGGGATTGGATGAGCGACCAGTTCTCGACCTTCAGACCCGGCACCGCGGCGAGGTCGCTGTCCTTGCTGACCACGACACAATCGCCGAGGGTCCTGGCGATCGCGGCGATCATGATGTCGACCTGCTGCATCGGCCGGCCGATCCGTCTCAGCTCGGCGGCGAGCCGGCCGTACTCCTCGGCGGCCGCTTCGGTGAACGGCCAGACGGTCAGCGTGGCGAGGGCTCCTCGGAGCTTCTGGAGGTTTCGCTCCCGGGAGGCGCTCAGCTCGATGCCGAAATGCAACTCCGCGAGGACCGGGATGGCGATCCCGATCTTGTGGCCGCTCAAGGACTCCCGTCGAGCCCGCTCGAAGACGCCGAGGCGACGGAAGGCGTAATCCCCCGCGCTCCCGTGTCGAGCAAGAACCGGCTCATTCCCAGACCTTCCGGAGGGCCTCGGCGCGTTCATCGGACCGGGCCTTTTCGAGGTCCTTCCGGCCCTTCCGAGCGGCTTCCCAGCTCGCTTCCTCCTCGGCCGTCATCTCCAGCGGCTCGATCCGGTCCATCAAGGCGACGTGCCGGGCGATCCCCTCGGGCGTGTCGGGCCAGTCCTCGTCCCTGATCCCGACCGACCCCGAGGCCGGAATCGGCTCGATCCGGACCTCGGTCCCCTCGGGCCAATCGCCGGGCGCTTCCAGCTCGATCTTGCCGTCCTTGACGACGGCCCTGAGCACGGTCATAACGTTCTTCCTCCCGCTGCCATCATGTCCGGATGGGCACCCCTCGGGCAAGGACCATTTCCTCGCTCCATTTCCGGCGGCTTGGCGGCCCGGGTCGCTTTCAGCATAATGTTCATCATATAACTTGATTCAGGCCATGCGGTGCTACCTGCGACACCGCCAAGTCTAAAACGGTGGGCCCGGGTGCCACGCGGTTCCGTCTTCGAAACCCGTGCGAGCGATACGGATTGGGGCACGGGTTGAGGACGACCCGTGACACCCGCCAGCCCACCAAATCCGCCTTGAGGGTCAACTACCGATCTACCATTCCTCAATCCAATCGTTGATCCGGTCAACGATGGCGACATGATCGCGGAACCTGGGTTGTTTTCGATGAATGGCTGGAACGCAGGTTCTGGGCAAGATTGGCCGGAGGCATCCTTCCCTTGCCCGGACGTCCGCGTCCCGTTTTCTTTGCCTCGCAAAGTACGATTTGGGGCGCGATTCTTTGCCGATTTTGATCGATTTCGGCCCCATTTCGACCGGAAATCGACCCATTTTGGCGGTTTTCCGGGGCGTTTGAGGGCCATTTTGACCCACTTTGCCGGGCCAAGTGAGGGCGGCTGGTGAGGACGGTCGGGAAATCCGGCCCCGCCCCGGAGATTGTGTGTTAGTCGGCCGACGGGATCGCGATTCTATCTTCGTCGGAGTTGTCGGATCGGGCCGATTCCGCCTCGCACTCCGGCGGCGAAAGAGTGTCGCGGGACCTTGGGTTCGGATTGGAACGGGCGTTGGGTTCGGATTTCCGGGAGAGGATCGAGTGGTTGGGTTCGGATTGTCGGGGGTGTTGGGTTCGGATTGGAGCGGACATTGGGTATCGGATTGTCGAGGCGTTGGGTTCGGATTGTCGAGCGAGTGGCCCTGCGGGAATTCTCCGGCGGCTTGGCAGTTCGTACCTCATCCGGTATAATGTATCGTCACAATCTTCATGCGGTAAGTGAAGTATGCCCGGAAACGATGGCCGAGCGCCCGATGGTTCGGCCTGGAGGATGGAGTCTCGATGGAGCCGAAGCCGCCCGCGACACCCGAAGCCGAGCAAGGTCGAGGCGATCAAGATCGCCAGCGAGTACCTCAAGGTCCACATGGCCAACGAGGCGTTCAACGGCGTGTCGCACTTCACCGAGGACGCCGCGACGGTCCTGAAGTTCCACGGGAGCTACCAGCAGGACGACCGCGACCACCGGACCCTCCTCAAGCGCGAGGGGAAGGAAAAAGCGTACTCGATGATGGTCCGGGTCCGGATGCCCGGCGGCAAGTGCATCGCCCGAGCAGTACCTGGCCATCGACGAGCTGGCCAGGACCATCGGCAACGGCACGATCCGGATCACCACCCGCCAGGAATTCCAGCTCCACGGGATCCTCAAGTCCGACCTCGGAACGATGATCCGGCAAGATCAACGAGGTCCTGCTCTCGACCCTGGCCGCCTGCGGCGACGTCGAGCGGAACGTCCTGGCCTGCCCGGCCCCGATCCGCGACGGCGTCCGCGACGCCATGCAGGCCGACGCCGACGCCTTCGTCTCGCACTTCGCCCCCCGGTCCTCGGGCTACTATGACGTCTGGCTCGACGGCGAGAAGATCGATAACCCGCTCCTGCCCAAGCCCGGCCCGATCCAGGTTCCCACGGCCGGGCGACGACCCGGTCGAGCCGATCTACGGCAAGGCGTACCTCCCGCGCAAGTTCAAGACCGCCTTCGCCTTGCCCGAGGACAACTGCACCGACGTCCTGGCCAACGACCTCGGCTATCTGGCCGTCGTCGAAGGGCGGAAAGCTGGTCGGCTACAACGTCCTGGTCGGCGGCGGGCTGGGGACCACCCCGAGCGCCGGCAAGACGTTCCCCGCGCTGGCGCAGGAGCTTTGCTACGTCGACCGGGCCGACCTTCTGGCCGTCGGCGAGGCGGTGATCAAGGTCTACCGCGACTTCGGCAACCGATCCGACCGCAAGCGGGCGCGGATCAAGTACCTGGTCTTCGACTGGGGGATGCCCGCCTTCAAGGCGAAGGTCGAGGAGTATCTCGGCCGGACCCTGGGCGACCCCAGACCCGTCAAGGTCACCGAGGTCGACGACCACCTCGGCTGGCACGAGCAGGGGGACGGCAAGCTCTTCCTGGGCGTGCCGGTCGAGAACGGCCGGATCAAGGACGAGGGGGATTTCCGGCTCCTGACCGGCCTCCGGGCCTTCTTCGAGAAATACAACACCCCCGCCCGGATGACCTGCCAGCAGTCGATCCTCCTGACCGACCTCGAACCGAGCTGGAAGGCCGAGATCGAGGCGTTGCTGGAGGAGCACGGGATCGCGCGGGTCGAGCGGTACTCGACCGTCCGCCGGTGGTCGATGGCCTGCCCGGCGATGCCGACCTGCGGCCTGGCCGTGACCGAGGCCGAGCGGGCCCTGCCGACGATCATGGATCAGCTCGAAATCGCCCTGACGACGCTCGGACTCGAATCCGACCGGTTCACCGTCCGGATGACCGGCTGCCCCAACGGCTGCGCCCGGCCTTACAACGCGGACATCGGCCTGGTCGGCCGGTCGGCCACGCGGAACGAGGACGGCACGCCCTGGCCCGGGGACGTATACGATCTTCCTGGGCGGCCGGACCATCGGCGACCGGCTCAACGTCGAGTTCAAGGACTACGTCCCGTTCGACAAGGTCGTGCCCGAGCTCGTCCCGGTCCTCGCCCGCTACAGGGCCGAGCGGGAGGACGGCGAGACCTTCGGCGACTTCTGCCACCGGGTCGGGGTCGAGACCCTGGCCGAGGAGCCGGCCGAGGCGTAAGATCGGCGGATCGATCCGGATCGGCCTCCTCTTGATCTTCCTCCCTCGCCCCTTTGCGGGAGAGGGGCGGGGAGAGGGGGTCTTCGCATCGCCAGCGGCTTCCGATTTCACAGTCATTGGGCGTCGCCATGCCGCTCGACCCCCTCTCCCCAACCCTCTCCCGCAAGGGGAGAGGGGGCCAGAGACGGGGGGGAACGTGACAACGGCCTCGCTCCTCCGGAGACGTCCCGATATGATCCCCGTCCTTCGCGACGCCGGCCTGTCGAAGCTCCTGGAGGGCGACGCCGTCGAGACCGTCGCCGAGGGGCTGGTGTTCACCGAGGGGCCGCTCTGGCTGCCCCGACGGCTCGCTCCTGTTCCAGGACGTCAAGGCCGAGAAATCGTATAAAGTCAGCTCCGACGGGACTTTGAGCCTCCTCCGCGAGAACACCGGCGCCGCCAACGGCCAGACCTTCGACGCCGAGGGGCGCGATCGTCTTCTGCGAGCAGACCGGCCGGCGGATCTCGCGGATGAACCCGGACGGGTCGAACGTCGAGACCGTCACCGAGACCTGGCAAGGGGCCCGGCTCAACAGCCCGAACGACATCGTCGCCCGGTCCGACGGCCTGCTCTACTTCACCGACCCCCCTTACGGGGTCGCCCCGGCCGACCGCCAGCTCCACTTCCAGGGGGTCTACGCGCTCGACAGCCTGGGCGTCCCTCGGCTGATCCTCGACGACTTCGAGAAGCCCAACGGCCTGGCGTTCTCGCCCGACGAGCGGACGCTCTACGTCTGCGACACCGCGCCGTTATCACGTCCGGGCGTTCACGATCGAGAAGTCGGGGAGCCCGGTCGTCGGCTCGGGGCGGGTCTTCGCGACCCTCGACCCCGGCCAGCCCGGCGGCCCCGACGGGATGAAGGTCGACCGCGAGGGGCGGGTCTACGTCGCCGTGGCGCTGGGGGTCTGGGTCTTCGAACCCGACGGGAAGCTCCTGGGCATCCTCGGCCTGCCCGAGCGCCCCTCGAACCTGAACTGGGGCGGCCCCGACGGCCGGACCCTGGCGATGACCGCCGTCGACCATGTTTATCGGGTCCGGTTCCACGTCGCCGGCCTGACGCCGAGGTTCTTGCCTAAATCGAACTGATCGCGATTCCCTTTCGGCGCTGGTCGAAACTTGGGGAGGGATCGGTTATCCTGATCCGGATAGCCGAGTGGGAGGCAGGCGCCGCCCCGCGTCCCGACCGAAGGTCGGGAGAGGCGGGCGTCGGACACTGCCTTGGGGCGGGCCGGCGATCCCTCGTTTTCGAACCATCGTCCAGCGACCTTCGGGCCGGCCCGGGTCGCTATCGGGAGTTTTGCGTGGCCAAAGAGGAACCGATTCGCACCGAGGGCCGCATCGTCGAGGCCCTGCCGAATACCCAGTTCATGGTCGAGCTGGAGAGCGGACACCGCATCCTGGCGCATATCGCCGGCAAGATGCGCAAGAATTTCATCCGGATCGTCCCCGGCGACCGGGTGACCATCGAGATCACTCCTTACGACCTGACCAAGGGTCGGATCGTCTACCGGGAGCGCTGAGCACGGCCTTCCTGGGTTGCGGTGATTCCCCCCCGGCGGTTCTCCGGCGACCTCGACGGAGGCGGCCCGGTTACGCGCCGAGGGGCCGGATCAACTTTTCGGGATCATCCGATCTTGAGGGCGGTTCCGTCCCTGTGTTAAAACCGTGAAACCAGGGTCTTCATCTCGAAGGGGAATGACGCCACCAGGAAGGACAACCGATCCGTGATCGAACGCGACGTTGCTTCGACGCCCCTCCACGCCCCCTCCTCCGACCCCGCGACCCCCGCCTCGAGAACCTCCGCCGAGAAGACGACCGAGTGGCAGGCCCAGCACGAGCTGGCCTGGCACCGCGCCGAGACCGAGCGCGTCAAGGTGCTCGTCGACTTTCTCGCCCGGCCGATCCACGCCCACGGCGGGACCGAGCCCGACCCCGACATCATCACCGCCTACAACCTGGCCGTCGAGGCCGCCCTCCAGGGCATCCGACGGGCCACGACCGGACGCTAAGGCTCGGGAAACCCGAATCTCATATCTCAAATCTGAGATATGAGATTCAGAATCTCGGGCGCTCGACTTCGCCCGCCACCAATCGCGCAGCGCCAGGCCCCTCGCCTCGCAGAGGGGCTCGATCGCGGTCCGGAACCGGGCGGCGTCGACGGGGTAGCCGGCCGTCGGCCGGAGGCCGGGCACGCGGGCGAGCCAGTGGGCGTTGAAGACGTCCATCCAGTGCTCGCGGACGGCCTTGCTGACGATCGACGCCAGCGCGACCAGGCCGTCCTCGGCGTCGGCCCGGGGGACGAGGTCGAGAGTCAACCGACGGGTCGGCCCGATCACCTCGTAACGGCTCAACGCCGGGCCTTCCACGCCTCGAACGACCTGTGAATCGGGGAAGGCGCCGGTGAGGAGGTCGCCATAAAAGTGCCGGCTGCCGTGCTTGTCCCCCCGGATCGCGACGGTTTCGCCTTCGGGGGTGGTTTCGCGAAGATGGGACAGCAAGCGGGCGAACGCGGCGAAGTGGACGAGGGCCTTGGAGCCGGTGGCGTCGAGCCCGTCGTTGAATCGTTTCGGCCCGACCACGACCGACCGGACGTCGACCACCCGCCAGGGGGCACCTTCCAGCGGCCGGCGGGCCAGCGCCCATTCGGTCATCGTGCGCGAGCGGAGGCACGGGTATTTCGGGTCGCCCGAGTCGAGCCAGGGGGACAATTCGACCTCGTCGAGCGTCCCCGCGCCGAGACCTTCCATCAGCCCGCCGAACGACTTCGGGACGATCCGGCCGGCCGCCGCGAGGGTCGCCAGCGCGGCCGAGTCGAGCCGGTCGCGCCCCTGCCCGGCCTTGTACACCTGCTTTGAGTCATCGACCCAGAGCCGATCGGACGGCCCGCCGGCCCTCGCGACGGTCGAAGGCAGGTCGCCCCAGACGTCGGGCGGGCGGTCGTCCGGCCCCTCGGCGACGACCGCCGTCATCACCAGCGGGCCGAGGTTCGGCCCGTATCCCGCCTCGTCGATCCCGGCCCAGCGCATGGGGGTCCGCCGCCTCCGACCGAGGGCTCAGAACTTCAACACGCCGGCGCTGCTGACGAGCATGACGGTGAGCCACTGCAAGAAACTGCTGATCAGCACGATCACGATGGTGAAGAACGAGAAGAGGATGGCCTCGGTCGTCTTCTTCCACCAGTCCCGCCTCGGCCCACGCTCCATGTCGGCCTTGATCTGCGCCCGGGCGATCAAGGGCAGCGCGGCCTGGAGGGCGAAACTGATCTGGAACCAGTAGAGCAGCGGCCTGGTGGCGCCGATCTCGGCCAGCGAGATCAGGCCGAAGTAGCTCAGGCAGGCCAGGTCGATCTGCAGCATCACCTGGCCCGGCGAGTGCGACTTGAGCGCCCCAGCGCCACGGCGGTCAAAACGATGCTGATCACGAAGACGGCCGGGGCATCCACCGCCAGGTAAGGATAACTGGTAGTCGGGATGTGATTACGGGTTTTGGCGAAGAGCGCCGAGGCCACGGCGGCCGTCACCACCGCCATCATCACCGTGGCCATCGTGAAGCGGAACTTGCTACGCAGCCGCATCGAGCCCCCTGGGAAGAGCGGGTAGCAGTCAGCGGGTAGCGGGTAGTCAGATCAGATAAGGCAGAAAAGGAGAGCTGCGGGCCGAATCCCGACGTCTCAATCCCTCTTTCTACCCGCTACCCGCTGACTGCTACCCGCTACCGGCTTACGACGCCAGCGAATGCGGCTCCTCGGCGACGCGCTTCTCGGGCGTCAGCCAGATCGAGGCGGGGGGTCGGCCCTGGACTTCTCCGGCGAGCGAGGCGTAGTCCTCGGCGCCTCGGCTGGTCGGGGCGTACTGGAAGATCGACTGGCCGAAGCTCGGGCACTCGGCCAGGCGGATATTGCGGCGAATCCGGGTCCGGAAGACCTTGGCGTCGGCCCAGGGGGCGTTGGCGTGCTTCCGGCCGTCGAAGTACTGGTCGAGGTCGTCGATCACCTCGCCGCCGAGCCTCGTCCCGGCGTCGTAGAGGCAGAGGACCACGCCGCCGACCTTGAGGTCGCGGTTGACCCGCTTGCAGACGAGGTTGATCGTCTCCAGGAGCTTCGAGAGCCCGTGCAGGGCGAGGAAATGGGCCTGGAGCGGGATGAAGACCTCGCGGGCGGCGCAGAGGGCGTTGAGCGTGAGGATGCCCAGCGACGGCGGGCAGTCCATCAGGACGTAGTCGAACGGGTCGTCCTCGAGTGCGGCGTCGAGCTGGTCGCGGAGGATCGTCTCGCGGCCGACGGTGCCGATCAGCTCGACCTCGGCGGCGGCCAGGTCGATGTGGCTCCCGCAGATGTGCAGGTTGGGGGCGACCTCGCGGCGGACCTCCTTGAGCGAAAGTCCTTGCGTCAGGACGTCATAGAGCGACGGGCCGGACCGGCCGGGCAAGAGCCCGAGGTGGAGCGTGGCATGCGCCTGGGGGTCGAGGTCCAGGACCAGCGTCCGGTTCCCCTCGGCCGCCAGGGCGGCGGCCAGGTTGACGGTGGTCGTCGTCTTGCCCACCCCGCCTTTCTGATTCAGCACCGCGATCCGTCGCATCGTTGGGTTCCTTCCCTTTGCGCGAAGCCCCGTTCCCCGCGCCCCAAGCCAGTCGCCCTCGGAGCGTCGGGGGAGTCTAGACAAAACCCCGACCGGCGCGAAGACGAAGTCCGCCGGGGGGATGCGAAAGTCGAGGGTATGCCGGGATGCGAAGGCCGGTGATCGGCACGGTTCGTGCATCCTATCGAAGTTTCGACCGATCCTTTCTCGACGATCCTCGACGCGATCGAAACCCGGAGGAAGCCCGCCCATGTCAACCAAGGCACCCGCGATCGTCAGGGGGCGCGACGGCCTGCTCGGCACGGTCGTCGAGCATGGGGCGGGCGACCAACCCGGGCCGGAGGGGACGGTCAACGTCCTGCTCGACGACGGCCGGCGCCTCCTCGTCCCGGCCCGTTTGCTTGTCCCGCAAGGCGACGGCCATTACATGCTCGACCTCTCGGCCGAGGAGGTCGGGCGCCTCGCCGAAGCCCGTGACGAAGGGACGATCGTCGTCCCGGTGGTCACCGAAGTCGCCGAAGTCGGCAAGCGGACGGTCGAGACCGGGCGGGTCCGCGTCCGGAAGACCGTCCGGTCAACCGAGAAGACGGTCAACCGGACGGTCTTCCGCGAAGAGGTCGAGGTGGAGCGCGTGCCGGTCAACCGGATGATCGACGAGCCCGTCGGCCCTCGCCAGGAAGGGGAGACCTTGATCGTCCCGCTCCTGGAAGAGGTCCTCGTGGTCGAGACCCGGCTGATGCTCCGCGAGGAGCTGCGAATCACCCGCCGGAGGGTCGAGCACCGGTCCCCGAAGACCGTCACGCTCCGATCCGAGGAGGCGACCGTCGAGCGGTTCGGGGCGGATCGCCGGGCCGGGGATGACGGCGATCGAGCGTGATCGTCCGGCAAAGTTGCCGACATTTCAAAGTCGGCATGTTCTTTGCCGAGATCTCCAGGCCGAACGGCCCGATACTCCACCGGAACGAGCGGGCGAACGTTTGCGAATCTCGTCGCGACATCGAGGCACGTCCTGCCGCGAAGTCCCGATCCCACAAGGAGCACATCGAGATGGCCAGCACCAGGAATGAGAACCAGGAACACACCAAGGGCGTGACCGGCACGGCCGGCGGGGGCACGGCGGGGGCCCTGGCGGGCGCCGGAGTCGGCGCGGCCGTCGGCGGACCGGTCGGCGCGGCCGTCGGGGCCGGCGTCGGCGCCGTGGCCGGCTCGGCGGCCGGCGCCGCGATCGACTACGAGGCCCACGAGCCTGAATTACGCCGCGACTATGAGTCGAGGGCGGCCAAGGGCATGAGCGCCTGGGAAGACGTCTCGCCGGCCTATCGCTACGGCTGGGAGAGCTACGACCGGCCCGAATATCGCGACAAGTCCTGGTCGCAGGTCAGCTCCGGCCTCAAGAAGGGCTGGACCGGCTCCGGCCAGTATGCCGACTACGAGCCCCACATCCGGAGCGCCTGGGAGCGTCGGGCCGCGCTCTCGACGGGGGCGGCGACCGAGGCGGTTGTCCCGGTGGTCGAGGAGGAGTTGAAGGTCGGCAAGCGGAAGGTCGAGAAGGGGGGCGTGAAGGTCCAGACCAGGGTCTCCGAGACCCCCGTCGAGGCTGATGTCCACCTCCACGAGGAGCACGTCAAGGTCAAGCGCAGGCCGGCCGACCGCCCGGCCACCGACGCCGACGTCGCTGCCTTCGAGGAGGGGACAATCGAGATGAAGGAGTCGGCCGAGGAGGTCGTGGTCGCCAAGAAGGCCCGGGTCGTCGAGGAGGTCGTCCTCAGCAAGGAGGGCCACGACCGGACCCACAAGGTCCGCGACAAGGTCCGCAAGACCGACGTCGAGGTCCACGAGGCCGACACCCCCGAGGTCGTCACCGACGAGGGCTTCGAGACCTACCGGCCCACCTTCGAGAAGCACTTCAAGTCGCACTACGCCAAGGGGGGCGCCCGGCTCGAAGAGTTCACCCCGGCCTACCGGTTCGGCCACGCCCTGGCCACCGACGAGCGCTACCGATCGGGCGACTGGACCGCGATCGAACCCGAGGCCCGCAAGCACTGGGAGACCAGGAACAAAGGCACCTGGGCCGAGTTCAAGGACGCCGTCCGCCACGCCTGGGACGAGGCCCGGGGCAAAGCCTGAGCGGCCCGAATTCACGACCCCGGCGGATTGGCCGCCGGGGTCCCCCGAGACATTTCATCTTGAGGAGGCATCGACGATGGACGACAAGGAAAGAGAACCGGGCTCTGAGGAGGGGGGCTCCGACGGAGTCCTCGGCACGGCGGCCGGCTCGACCGGCGGCGCGATCCTGGGCACCACGATGGGCCTGCTCGTCGGAGGGCCGATCGGCATGCTGGCCGGCGGTGTGGCCGGCACGCTGGTCGGCGCGGGGGTTGGCTACTGGGCCGACTACGACCCGCACGAGCCGGAGTTCCGCCAGCACCACGAATCGGACCCGGCCCGGAGCCGCCACACCTTCGACCAGGCCTCGCCCGCCTACCGATACGGCTGGGAGAGCCGCCAGCGCCCCGAGTTCCGCGACAAGACCTACGACCAGGTCCGCCCCGAGCTGCACAAAGGGTGGACCGGCTCGAGCGACTTCGCCGACTACGAGAGCTACGTCAAGCACGCCTGGGACCGCATGGAGGCGTCGCACCAGGCCGGCTCGTTCTCGCAAGCGGCCAAGGAGTGAGCTATCGATTCCTTGATGGGCAATGGACGATGGGTGATGGGTGATGGGCGATGGACGATGGGCGATGCGCCAAAGCCCTCGATCGACCATCGACCATCGACCATCGACCATGCAGGGACCAACCAGGCGACTGGATCGCCGCAGCCCTCACCCCATCCGGAATCGCCCGCCGAGCGGCCAGAGCCTCGCCGGGCGATCCGGCCCCGAGACCTCGGGCTCGACCCGGCGCGGGATCGTGACCACGGGCCGGGATTCCGGGTCGATCGAGCCGAAGTAGGGGCGGGGCATGCGGATCAAGGGACGGGTCTCGGTCGGGATGATGGTCAAGGCCACGCCCGCCGAGAGCATATCGCGCCCTTCCAGTTCCTCGAAACCGATCGTGATCGGCGGGCGGGTCCGATATCGTTGTCGGTTGGTCCCCCCGTTCGCGCCCGGGGCCTGTTTCCTGAGGAAGTCGAACATGGTTGCCAGTCCTGGTTGAGGCCCGAAGTCCCTCGTCTCACCGTCAATACGGCGCGAGGATACCCTGGACTTACAGCAACCTCGGTGTTCTTCCGTGAAGAATTGTCAAGAATCGCGATCGCGCGGTCGGAGTCGCCGAGGAACAAGCGACCGGAAAACGCGAACGCCCCGGATGTTCTCCAGGGGATTCGTCCCTCTGCAATCGGATCTACGGGATCGGATCGATCAGGCCGTCAGCGGCACCGGCGGCACCGGGCCGCCAGCCCAAATATCACCCCGAGGCCGGCCATGACCAGCGTCGAGGGCTCGGGCGTCGAGACAGCGGGGTTGATGGCGGGCGTGCCGTTCAGTTGATAGCTCGCGTAGGGGCTGGCGGCACCGACCGTCTTGGCGGTGAAGGTGCGCGAATTGCCGGTGCCCAGGCCGGTCGCCAGCCCGGCCTGAGTTGCCCCGGGACCGGTCGGGGCGACGCCGTAATACGGGGACGAGCCGAGGTAGCTCGCATCCCAGTTGAAGGAGTTCGGGCCCCCGGAGAGGACCAGCCAGTAGCTGGTTTGGGCCTGGAGCGAGTAGGTGAGCGTGAAGTCGACCGTCGAGGTCCCGGTCGCGAGCGAGCCGGGCGTCGTGAAGGTCGCCAGTGATGAGCCGGGCTTCGAACCATTGTTGCTGAAGAGAGCGAGTACCGGCGCGTCGCTGGCGGGCGCCTGGAGATTGAGCCGCAACATCGCATCGGTCAGCGTCTCACCGGAGTTCCCCATGGTGAACTCCATGGCGTAGCTCAGCGCCGTGCCGCCGCTCCCGCCGATGTTGACATAGAAATTGTCGTTAACCTGCGGTAGGTTCCCGAGGATCAGGTCCGCCCGCGCCTCGCCCGACGTTGAAATCGCGATCGAGGATAATGCGGCGAATAAGCCCAGCCAGCCGGAGATTCGCATTGGTCGAGCCTCAAAGATTTAAATCGACGGATCTTTTTTTCAAAAATAAATTACCTTGCTCAATCCGACCGAGGACCGATTAACGCGGAATTCGCGGAGAATGGCAACAGAATTCTCAACGGCGGCGGCAGAATGGAATGATCCCGCGTTGCGAGAAAACCACATCGCGCGTAACTCCCTTGTCGGCAAGGGGCCGCCGTCAGGATCTCGGTGGCCCCTTCTCGAACGATGCTCGCTCAACTCTCCGCCTTCGGCGGCGGGGCCAGGCGTTTCGCGACCTCGGCGGCGACAGCGGCCGTGAACGAGTCGGTCGAACTCGGTTCCGCCCAGGTCGCGGGTCCGGACGCCTTCGCGGAGGAGGTCCAGCGTGACGTTCTTGACCGCCTGGCCGACGGCGATCTCGCCGATCTGGTAGAGGAGCATCGACAGGGCCAGGAAGATGGCCGTGGGGTTGGCGTCTCGATGATCGCGACCGGTACGTCCTGGCCGGTCGTCGGGCGGAAGCTGTACAGGGCGCCCATCTGGGCCCACTCCCCGGGCTTTGCGGGGACTCGGTAAATCTCGATGCGCATGGTCGAACCTCCACAACTCAAGTGGTTGAATCCGGGTCATCGGGGGGCAATCGGTCGGTTTACGTCAGGCGTCGTCGCCGTCGAGGTCCAGGACGAGCTTCCCCCAGCTTCTGCCCTTGCGGAGGTAGACGAGGGGATACTCCCGGGACTCAAACATCCAGCGGAGGATGGCGATCTTTCAGCTCTTTCCGGCCTCGACCGAGACGACGGGGCCGCTTCGCCGGTCGTCGTTCCTGAACAAGGCCGCCAGGTCTTCCGTGACAAGGTCGTCGGGCCCCGGTCCGGGCTGGCCCTCGGAGGGGCACGCCCCCATCGGGCCTCCGCACACCTCGCACCGGAGGATTCTCGGGCCGTGCGTCATTCGTGCTGCTCCTCGACGATGCTGAACACCAGGATTCCGTAGACGCTGTTCTTCCGCCCTCGCTCGCTCTCCACCTTGCGCTCGGCGAATGCCTTCTGCTCCCAGGTGAGCCGGTTGGCGAAGCTCTGGGTGAACGGTCCGTCATGAATGCCCCGGTAACGGCGAGCCATGTAGAGCGTATCGCCGCCTTTCTCAGGAATCGCTTCGACGCGGTAGCGAATCATGGAAACCCTCCGAGTTGGTGGCCCACGCGCTTGACGAGTCCCCTTAGCTTTTGTAGATTGGTCGGTGCGGCCGGGTAATCGTGGGCCTGATAAACCCCCGGGACGCGGATTCAAGCCGAAGGGGCCTTCGATTCCTGGGCCCCCGACGCCGAACCGTCCCGACCGCGCCCTTCCGGGGCTACCAGCATGGGGGCCCTGGAGACGCAGACCTTGCAGATCGAACAGGTGACACCTGTCTTGGTCCCTTGCTCCTTCGCGCAGACCCAAGAGCCGTTGTTGAATTTGCGCACCGCCGACGTTTTCTGGCGGAACACGAGGACCCCCGGAGGGACGATCAGCTCGTCCTGGATCGTCGTGCAAAGGAATGCCCGACGCCCGAACGGCAGATCGCAGGGGCCCGTATCCCGATCCTCCGACCAGAACGCATAGACGTTCGGGAGGGAGGCAAGAGCCGTTAGCATATCGCAAATCTCTTGCGCACGCCAGGCCCTTGTGTAGAACCAAAAAGACGTCGTCTTGCATCGCCTGGCGATGGCGAGCCACGCCTGGGCGTACTCGACCGAGAAGAAGTCCCCGGCGACGTGGATGCGGACCGATTTGACCCTCCGGAACCGGATCTCGGCGATCATGTCGTTGGCGAATTCGGCAGTCTCCTGGGCTCGCTGGTAATTCTTGGCGTGCTTTTTCTTGCTGGACGGGGTGAGGAAGACGAAGTCGAGGGCGTAGCAGACGTCCTCGGAGGATACCCTGGACTTACAGCAACCTCGGTGTTCTTCCGTGAAGAATTGTCAAGAAGGCGCGGGGCCGTGCCCTTCGCCGCGTCATCCCTCCGCCTTCGGCGGCGGGGCCAGGCGTTTCGCGACCTCGGCGGCGACGGCGGCCGTGAACGAGTCGGTCGAACTCGGTTCCGCCCAGGTCGCGGGTCCGGACGCCTTCGCGGAGGAGGTCGAGCGTGACGTTCTTGACGGCCTGGCCGACGGCGATCTCGCCGATCTGGTAGAGGAGCATCGAGAGGGCCAGGAAGATGGCCGTGGGGTTGGCCAGGTTCTTGCCCTGGATGTCGGGCGCCGTGCCGTGGGCGGCGTCGTAGAGGGCCACGCGGACCACGGCCGAGGGGTCGAACGCGAGGTTCGCGCTGGCGCCGATCCCGAGCGAGCCGGCCAGGCCGCAGGCCATGTCCGAGAGGAAGTCGCCGTACTCGTTCAGGACGAGCACGATCTGGAACTTCTCGGGGGCCATGATGACCTTGCCGAGCAGGGCGTCGAACAGCTCGACGTTGTGCGTGACCTCGGGATACTGGCGGGCGACCTCGACGGCAACGGCCTCGAAGAGGCCGTCGGTCGCCTTCTGGATCGTGTACTTCGACGCCGAGGTGACGCGCTTGCCGGTCTTCCGGGCCAGGCCGAAGGCGTAGCGGGCGGCCTCGCGGACCGGCCGGCGCTCGACGATCCGGAGCGACACCGCGCCGTCCTCGCCGATCGCCCGGCCGGGGTCGTCGTAGGTCCCGCCGGTGGCGATCCGGACGATGTCCAGGTCGAGTTCGCGGCGGAAGTTGGTCGGGACGCCGGGGATCGTGTAAACGGGCCGGTGGATCACCGAGAGGTCGAGCCGTCGGCGGAGGACGGCGTTGGGGCTCTCCTCGGCCGTGACGGTCGGATACTTCAGAGCCACCCTGGACGCCGTCACCGCCTCGACTGCCTCGTCGTAGACCGCCTTGCCCCGAGCCCGGCGATTGGCCAGCGAGAGGTCGACCGGCGTGAAGTCGAGCCGGATCGGCAAGGCGTCGGCCAGGGTGTGGATGGCCCGCGAAAGCTCGTCGCCGATGCCGTCGCCCAGGAGTTCGGTGACCGGGTAGGTAGGACGCATCCGAAGAATGGCTCCAAAGAAAGCGGGGATCTTTGATTGTAGGACCAACCGTCTGGGAGTGGGTAGTGGTCAGTGGTCAGTGGTCTGATAGGACAGAAAATGGAATGCCGCCCTCCGAAGTGACTTCTTTGAACTGACGACTGACCACTGACCACTGACCACTGACCACTACCCACTACCCACTACCCACTACCCACTGGCCACTGACCACTACCCACTACCCACTGACCACTACCCACTACCCACTACCCACTACCCACCTGCCGGTCGCGACTTCCGCAACGATTGCGCCGCGCGGGGGGTTTCGAAGGCGGTTCGAGGTCTGGCCTTGCCCGGAGAAGATCGGATATATTGGAGGATAAGAGGCGCCGCCGCGTCCCAGTCCGGTCGTCCGATGCCCAGGCGTAGGGAGAGGTCCGATGTCGACTGCGGGAAAAGTCCTGACCGTCCTGATCCTGATCGTCATGATCCCCTGGCTGATCATGATGTCGGCGGTCATCGACCTTAATAAAAACTACGAGCAGAAGATCATCGCCCAGCAGAAGACCCTCAACCAAGTCACTATCGATGTGGCCAAGGCGAATAGTGACATTTTGAGGCTCACCGAACAGGCCCGGACCGAGCAGGACACGACCGACCGCGATCTTCGCGAGATCCTCGGCCGGATCGTCGCCGCCGAGGCCCGGCAGTCGAAAGCGACCGAGTCCCTGACCCGGATCAAGGCGCAGGCCGCCGACTTCCTGGCCGCCGTCGAGACCGCGAAGACCAACCTCGCCACCCGCGAGGCCGAGAAGGCTCAGGGCAAAAAGGACCTGGCCCAGAAGCGCGAGGAGATCGCCAAGGCCCAGGCCAGGAACGCGGATCTCCGGCTCCAGCTCGCCCAGCTTCAGGACGAGTTCAAGCGGCTCCTGGACGACAACACCGCCAAGGCCGCCGAGGCGGCCAAGCAGGCTCCTTCCGCCGCCAAACCGGCCTCCAGCCGCCGCGAGTCCCCCGCGTCCTGATCAGCGGGTAGTGGGTAGCGTGTAGACAGAGCAGAAGAATCAAACAAGGGGGTGAGGTCGCGGGCGATAGGTCCGTGTCCTCACCCCTTCTTGTCTACCCGCGACCCGCGCTATAATTCACCTGCCACACTCTCCCGGATCGCGAGGGCCTTCATGGCCGGCTATCATCTGGAGGGGCCGAAAGCGGCCCGGATGTACGAGGTGATCCTGCCGAAGAAGCTCGGCTACTTCGGCAAGGTCCAGGAGGTCCTGGAAGACCTCTTCGACGAGGACGCGATCCGGGCGGTCCCGTTCATCAAGCGGACGATCGCCGACCGGCGGCGGCGGGATGACTCGTTCGACGAGGCGGCCTGGGTCAAGACGCTCTGCCGGGCCTCGGGGGGCTATTCGATCTACGAGATGGACGGCCGCTACCTCGCGGCCGGGAGGGCCGGTCGACGAGCGGGTCCTGGTCATCCGGTTCATCTTCCACAACGTCGGCCAGCGAGGCCGACCCGAGCACCGACTTCCTCGCCGCGTCGCTGGAGGTCGTCAACCACCTGGTCGCCCACCGGTTCGCCGAGGAGCTGGGCGTCGAGGAGCAGATCTGGTTCCTGGAATACCCCGCCACCCGCCTGGCCATCTGGCGCAAGGACGGCGAGTCGAGACCCGACGGAGACTATCAATTATGAGCCAGAATCCCGGCAACCCCGTGCTCGACCGCTACGCCGACGGCGGGCCCTTGCTGGTCCAGGCCGTCTCGAGCCTCACGCCCGAGCAGGCCAGCGAGCACCCGATCCCCGGGACCTGGAGCATCGCCGAGGTTGTCGCCCACCTGCTCGACTCCGACCTCGTCCTGGCCGACCGGATGAAGCGGATCATCGCCGAGGAGTCGCCCACGCTCCTGGCCTTCGACGAGAACGCCTGGATCGACCGGCTCGACTCGAATGCGATGCCCGTCGACGAGGCCGCCACCCTCTTCGCCGCCCATCGCCGCTGGATGGCCCGGATCTTGAAGGCCCAGGACGAGGCGACCTTCGCCCGCGCCGGAATCCACTCCGAGGCCGGCCGGCAGACCCTCGCCGAGGTCCTGGTCAAGGCCACGAACCACCTCGACCACCATCTCAAGTTCCTCTACGCCAAGCGGGCCAAGCTCGGCGTGGCGATCTATCCCCGGTACACGGCCAATACCGGCGTCTGATCGGAAGCGAAGGAGGGTCAGCGAGTGGGACGCCTCTTCGCCGGAACACCCTGGGACCGGCCGCCGACGTGCGACCGGTGCGGGAAGCTGGAGTCGGAATGCGCCTGCCCGCCGGTCGTCGCCGAGCCGGTCCGGCTCGCGCCCGAGACTCAAACGGCCCGCCTGAAGCTGGAAAAACGGCCCAAGGGGAAGGTCGTCACCGTCGTCGGCGGCCTCGATCCCGAGGGGAACGACCTCGAAGACCTCGCCGCCGAGCTCAAGACCCGCTGCGGGACCGGCGGGACCGTCAAGGACGGCGCGATCGAGTTGCAAGGCGACCACCTCGCCGCCGCCGAGGCCGCCCTCAAGGCGATCGGGTACAAGGTCCGGCGGGGGTGAATGGATTCAGCGGGTAGCGGGTAGCGGGTAGCGGGTAGCGGGTAGCGGGTAGCGGGTAGCGGGTAGCGGGTAGCGGGTAGCGTCCGTGACCCTTGTTCCCACGGAGGAGCGTGGGAACGAGTTGATATTCACAAATTTGAGATTTGAGATTTGAAATCTCAGATCCGCGATCTCGCCCGCTCACGGCCCTTCCATCATCGGCCAGAGGGTCGGCTCCATGGCGTCGGCCCAGATCTGGTAGCCCTTGCGGCTGAAGTGGATGAAGTCGGGCTCGATTACCCGGGGGATCCGGCCGGAGTCGTCGAGGAAGGCGGCGCCGATGTCGAGGAACTTGACGGCCTGGCCGTCGTCGAGCCGGACGAGCCGGGCGTTGAGCCGGGGGACCCGGGGGTCAGGGGCGGTCGAGACCTGGCTGGGGTCGCGATTGGCCCCTTTCGGGAACAGGCCGAGCAACAACACCTTCGATTCCGGGAGCCGGTGCGCGGAGCCGGCCGACGACCGCCTCGACCCCGCCGAAGACCTCGTCCTCGGAGTTGTAATCGAGGTTGTTGGTGCCGATCAGGAGCACGACGACCTTCGGCTTGATCCCGTCGATCTCGCCGTGGTCGAGCCGCCAGAGAAGATGCTGGATCTGGTCGCCGCCGATACCGAAGTTGGCCGCCTTGTCGCGGGACGTAGTGGCGCGACCAGATCTCCGGGGCGGTCTTGTCCCAGAGCGCCGTGATCGAGTCGCCGAGGAAGAGGAGGTCGATCCCGCCTTTCCTGGCGGCCTCGACGTACGCCTCATGCTGCTTTTGCCAGGCGCCGCTTCGTCCCTCCGGGACGGCCGCCGGGTTGCCCGGCGTCATCGACCGGCTCACGCCCCAGGCGCCGACGGATAGCCCGACAATCGTGAGCAAGGCCAGCCAGGTGTGTCGGGCCGATGGCATCGGGGGTTGCTCTCGGGACGATCCGGGATCAGAGGATCGGTCGAGTCTTCATCTTACCGCGATTTCGAGGCGAATGGCACTCGGAATCTCACGCTCCCAATGCGGGACCTCCGCTCAGCCGACACTCGGCCTGGAGGTGAGCGGGGCGGGAACGTCCGGATGATCTGGCGGGGCCGCACGGACCCTCGGCGCGAGGGCGCCTGGGATCGAGCGGCCGTCGGGACGGTCCGAGCGATCGGACGGGCCGCCTTGGGGGCGACTCGTGGCCGAACGCCCGGCGGGGGGCGTGCCCGACGCGGGTCCCTGCCCTCGGCGCGATCCGCCGGAGGCACCAGGTTGAGCCCAATGAGGCACCGGGGAAGGTCTCCAGCTCGGGAGAGTGGGCGTCCTCGACGGGGTGGTTGTCGAGATTGTCGGGAACGTCCGCGATCGGGCCGGCGTCGTCGAGGTCCGTCTCGTTCGACGGGGGTCTCGGTCGGATCGGCCTCTTCAACGGTCGCTCCCCACGCATCGACGACCTCCGGCGGGACATCGGCAAGGGCCAGGTTCTCGGTCGGCTCGGTCGCTTCGGCCTCCGACGATGACTCGTCGAAAGCCTCCGATCCCTTGCCTTCCGGCTCGGCCTGGACCTGGTCGTCGACGACTTCCAGAGCGACGTCGAGGTGGTCCGCGAAGGGGCCTTCGATCGCCTCGCCGGCCCGCGGCGCGTTGCCGTCGGCGGCCGGGAGGCTTTCGAATTCTCCGGGCGATCCCGCCTCTTCGTCGACCTGTTGGGCGGTCGGCGACTCCGATTCCACTCCTCCGTCGGGATCACCTTCCGGCCATCCGACGGGGTCGGTGGCGGGCTCGGCCTCCTCGGCGGGCTCTTCGGCGAGGGTTGGCCCCTCGTTCGACTTCGGACGCTTGCGGCGTGACCGGGACCTCGACCGGGACCCCCACGGGTTCGTGAGGACCGGCCTCGGCCGGATTGTCGGGGCCTTCGACCCGGACGAACTTGCCGGGCGCGACCTGGACCCAGGTCGCCTCGGTGGGAACCTCGGGCAATGGCTTTGCCTTTCTCGCCCGCCCCTTGCCCCGGCGACCCTTTGTGGGAGTCGCCGAGGTCCCCTGCTCCGATCCCGCCTCGGAACCTTCGGCCGAGGCCGGGGTGTCCGAAGCCGGTTCGGGGTCGTCCGACCCGTCGATCGGTTGGGCCGACTGACGGGTCGGATCGTCCGAGGCCTCCTCGTCCGGTTCGCCTTGTGGGCGAGCGGCCGAGGGGGACAGGATCAGGGCCATCAGGATCAGGTAAGGAAGGACCAGCCACGCCGAGACCCACGAGGCGACCGCCCAGCTTGTCCCCGCGATGAGCAGGGCCAGCACCGCGATCGAGACCCCTCGGAAACCGGTTCGGGCCGTTTCCGGCCGATCGGTCGAGGGCTCATCGGGACGGTCAGGGTTGGTTCCGAGGTCGATCCGCACGCAAGGTCACTCCGGGCCTCGATGCCGCCGACAATGGGGGCGAGACGCCGCCGCCCGCCCCCTCCGGGTTCTATCGGACGACCTGCCCGGCCTCGTGCCGCTTTCGCGAGCGTGGGACCTTGCGGTCGCCCGACGATCGCCGACAATCGCCAATGTCGGCCCAATTTCCTAGCCCATTTCATCGATAAGGACCATAAAACCATGCCCGACCAACCTTTAGCCACCGTCCGACCCGTCGAGGAGGCTGAGGCCTCCCCCCGGGTCGCCGCGATCTTCGCCGACATCAAGGCCACCAAGAGGCTCGACTTCGTCCCCAACTTCTGGCGGGTCCTGGCCACCAACCCCGACCACCTGGAGCTGATCTGGACGCGTCTGAAGGCGATCATGCACCCCGAGGCGTCGGGAAAGACCACCCGGCTCGACCCCCTGACCCGCGAGATCATCGCCCTGGCCGTCTCCAGCACCAACGGCTGCCCCTACTGCGTCCAGTCGCACACCGCGGCGGTCCGCAAGCTCGGCCTGGACGTGGAAGGGCTCGGCGAGGTGATGGCCGTGGTCGGCCTCTTCAACGCCACCAACGCCATCGCCCACGGCTACCAGATCGAGCCCGACGTCTTCCCGCCTCAGGACTGAAGTACCGGCTCGACCACTTCCGGTACAACAGGCTTCTTGACCGGGACCGGCGCCGCCTCGTCCATCCGGGGACGGTCGAGCCAGCGGTCGAACCGTTTGATGGAGCGATACGTCAGGACGCCCGCGATCGATGCGTAGAGGGCCAGCAGGGCCGGCCCGAGCGCGATGAAGTTGGCCCACGGCACATAACGGACGCCGACAGTCGTCGCCTCCCTCCAGGTCCGTGAGAAATCCCCATACGACACCAGCGGACCGACCACGACCCTCGGCCGGCAGCCCGACGAACGAGGTGAAGCGGTCCCAGACGCCGTATTCCCAGAAGGACTCGAGCAGGAAGAGCGGATATCCACCGAGGACGACCAGCGTCACGATCGTTGAGGTCAGCGCCTTCGAGGTGGTGCTCGCCCGGACCGAGGCGTGGAGCCCGACTGCCACGACCATCCACGAGACCAGGCCGAACGCCACGACCGCCCCCAGGAACCCGAGCGGGTGGACCGAGCCGGTCACCAGGCCGATCGTCCAGAGACCGAGCGGGACCAGGGCGAACCCCCTCTGCGCCCAGATCGCGCCCAGGGCCTTCCCCCGAAGGATCTCCCAGCCGGTCAGGGGGGTCGAGGTCAGGCTGACCCAGGTGTCCTGCTCGCGCTCGACCGCCACGCTGGAGGCCGAGGCCCCCGCGACCGCCAGGAGCCAGATGGCCACGTACCAGGCCGAGACAGACCCGCAGGTGCTCGACCAGCGCCCCGTTGCTCCCCCAGCGGCCGAAGCCGCCGTTCCAGAGGTCGGAGAAGGCCCGGGGGATCGTCTCGTCGATCCCGACGACCAGGACCATGAAGACCGAGACCAGGACCGTCGCCGGCAGGACCGCCAGCTTGGTGAAGAGGTCGGACCCGCTGGCGAAATGCCGCTCCTTCCAGGCCATCGCGTCGACGCCGCACTCGGGCCGGTCCCACCAGCGTCGAGGCCGGGCCGACCGCGATTTCCTGCTCTCGAACCACGTTCGCCGGGGCTGGGTCGCCTCGTGGCGGCGGAACGTCGGCCGGAGCTGCCAGACCGCGATCAGGATCAGCAACGCCGCCGTCCCGAGCTGGAGCCCGACCATCCACGCGAACTGCTCGACCGCCCAGCTCGACAGACCGCCGGCCCCCCTCAACCTCATCGCCGTCATGGCGTAGACGTAAAGCGGGCTCGTGGCCCCGACCCAGGTGTTGACCGGCTCGATCCACGAGTACGTCACCGGATAGAGCCGGCTGCCCGCCCCGTAGACGATGATCGGCACGAAGTTGCCAGGCCAGCAAGAGGATGTAGGCGACCAGGACCGCCTGCCGGACCTTCCTCGCCAGCGTCGAGAGCAGGACCGTCATTGCCACGGCCATCGACGCCGTCGAGAACGTCCCGACGTAGGCGATCGCAACAGACTCCGGCGCCACGCCGCCGAAGAGCCCGAGCAGGCAGACCACCGGCAGCCCCACGGCCAGGAAGACCGCCACGTGAGGCGCCCGACCGAGGACCTTGTCAACCACGATCTCGAAGCTCGAAAGCTGGCTGGCCATCAGGTAATGCAAGGTCTTGCGCTGCTTCTCGTCGGCGATCGCCCCGCCGAAGAGGGCCGGGATCAGGACCAGGATCGTGATGAGTTGAACGACCGCGAACGTGGTGAACATCTCCTCGGCGAACCGCGCGGCCTGCTCGATCGTGATCGTCGAGCCTCGCTGGACCACCGGCAGGCCGGACGGATCGTAAGTGATGGTCGAGGCCGCCCGCATCGTTCAACTCGTAACCTGCCCAGATGATGAACAGGAGCAACATCCCGTAGACCAACCGCAGAACGTAATACCGCCGACGCCGGGCGGTTCGGAGCAGCTCGGCGCGGAAGACGGGTCCCAGGAGCATGGGCGGTTGCCCTCGTCTCGGTGTGTGAAAGGCGATCGTCCGTCAGGATAATGGGCCGGTCCGCACCATGCCAACCAAAATCCGAACGAATTCGTTTCCAATCCAGGCCCAAAGCAACAAAACATAAACACTAATACCAACACAGAGCGTGGGAACGAGATTCGGGAACCAAGAGATTCCGTCGAGAAAGCCGGTTAACGACGCCCCTCGCAACACGATAGTAAACCTCGAAGGGCGGAGCGAGCCGGCCGGTCGAGGGGATCGGATCAGGGCTCGGGCCGTCCGCACCCCTCCGAGGACGCACCGATGGTCTGCTCCCCCGCCCGCTTGCTCGCCAACCAGCAAAATGCCCAGCGATCGACCGGACCGAAGACGCCCGAGGGCAAGGCCCGCTCGCGGCGGAACTCGCTCAAGCACGGCATGACCGGCGCGGGGATCGTCCTGCCGAGCGAGGACGAGGCCAAGATCGCCGCCCGCTTCACCGACTTCGAGGCCGACCTCAACCCGAAAAACGGGCTGGCTCGTTATCTCGTCGAGCGGACCGCGCTGCTCTCGGTCCGGATCGACCGCTGCGCCCGGCAGGAATCGGCCCTGCTCTCCGAGAAGGTGATCCAGGCCGAGGCCGACTTCGACGAACAGCGGATCAGCGACGCCGAGGCGCTGATGGCCGGCCTGGCAACCTCGCCCACCGTCAATGCCCGCAAGCTCCAGCGGAGCATGGAAGGGGTTGACCTGATGATCCGGGCGTGGCTCGGGATCAAGGACGACCTCGGACGTTCGCATCCGATGCGGCCTTACGAGGTCCACATGGAGATGGCCGAGAACCTGCTCGGCCGGAAGGTCGCCGATCTGCCGATCTCGCGGACCTACGCCCTGTTTCAGGTCATGCGCGGAAACATCAAATTCCTCGAAAGCGTTGACGAGCCCGGCGCCGACTTCCCGAGCCAGCAAGATTGGGCGAGGGTTCGCTTGATCGGATCGATCGACGAGGAAATCGCTCGGCTCCGGGCCCTCCGCGAGACCTTCGACCTCGACGAGATCGCCGAGCAGCGGGCGAAGTCGGTCCACCGGGTCCTCTTCGATATCTCGAAGAGGCAACCCTGGCCCGGAAGTACGAGGCCGCCGCCAGCCGCGAGTTCTTCCGGACCCTCCGCGAGCTGGAGGAAGTCCAGGCGTTCACGGAAGATCCAGCCGAGCCGGAGCCGGAGTTGGGTTCGAGTTTCTCCGAGGCTGAGGTTGAGCCCGAGGAGGTCGAAGAGGACGAAGAACCCGCCCGGATCGTCCACCCCCGGCGGCTCACGCCGGCCGAGATCACTCGTTTCCTCGAAGACATGTGGCCGACCGAGGAGCTGGAGCGGGAAATCATGGCGATGGAGGAGGCAGAAGCCGAGCTTGCGTGAGCCTGCCGGGGCGAATCGCGACCGGAGCGACCCAACCCAGGGGATTCCGGCTGCCGAGCCTCAGCCAGTCTCGCGGCCGATTCCCGTAGGGTAGGGCTTGCCCTGCCGTTCTCACCGGTCCCGGCAGGGCAAGCCCTGCCCTCCATTCACTGGGCCTCAATATGAGAGAATTGGAGACCCTTGCGAAATTCTCGTGGTCCGTCGGTCGAGAAACGTCGTCCTCTTTTGGATAGGTAGGGCAATCGCCGAATGACTCACGATGCCGCGGACATCCTGGAGCCGTTCCGGAAGTACCTCAAGGTGCTGGCGGAGCTGCACCTCGACCGCCGGCTCCGGGGGAAGCTCGACCCGTCCGACGTGGTCCAGCAGACCTTGTTCCGGGCCTGTTCCGCGCTCGGGGAGCTCCGAGGCGCGAGCCCGAGGTCCTGGCGGCGTGGCTCCGGCGGATCCTGGCGAGCACCCTGGCCGACGCCGTCAAGCACTTCGAGCGGGATAAGCGGGACGTCGGCCTGGAACGGTCGCTGGAGGCCGACATCGATCGCTCCGCCTCGGGGTTCGCCGCCTGGCTGGCCGACGACCGGACCTCGCCCAGCGGCCGGGCCGAGCGGAACGAGGAGTTGTTGCGGATGGTCGAGGCCCTGGCGGAACTGCCCGACCTGATGCGCGAGGTCGTGGTCCTGAAGCACTGCCAGGGCCTGACGCTCCGGCAGATCGGCGAGCGGATCGGCCGGAGCGTCCCGGCCGTGGCCTCGCTGCTGAGGCGCGGGCTGGCCGAGTTGAGGATCGCGGATGAACCCGGAGGGCTGACCCGTGACGACCCCGAACGACCCGACCGCGTCGCTCGACACCCTCGACGCTGATCATCGCGTCCTACGTCCAGGAGGTCGAGGCCGGGCCGGGTGCCCGACCGCCAGGAGCTGCTCGCCCGGCACCCCGACCTGGCCGACGCCCTGCGGGCCTTCTTTGCCGACTACGACCGGATGGACCGGGTCGCCTCCCCCTTGCGCTGGCTGGAGGCTGGCCGCGAGACGCCGGTCGGGGACCGCCCGGCCCCGTGCCGAGCGTCCGCTACTTCGGCGATTACGAGCTGATGGAGGAGATCGCCCGGGGCGGGATGGGGGTCGTCTACAAGGCCCGGCAGGTCTCGCTCAACCGGGTCGTCGCCCTGAAGATGATCCTGGCCGGGGCGTTCGCCTCGCCGCGCGAGGTCCAGCGGTTCCGCGCCGAGGCCGAGGCGGCGGCGAACCTCGACCACCCCCAGATCGTCCCCATCTTCGAGGTCGGCGAGCACGACGGGCTCCAGTACTACTCGATGAAGCTCGTCGAGGGGGACTCGCTGGCGGAGCACCCCAGGGGCGACATCCGCTCGGAGGTCGCCGGGCTGATCGCCGTGGCCCGCGCGGTCCATCATGCCCATCAGCACGGCGTCCTGCACCGGGACCTGAAGCCCTCGAACGTCCTGATCGACCCGCAAGGGACGTGGTATGTCACCGACTTCGGCCTGGCCAAGCGGCTCTCGGAGGCCGATGGATCGCTGCTCGGAGTCGGGATCGGTGCTCGGCACCCCGCGCTACATGGCCCCCGAGCAGGCGGCGGGCCGCAAGGGCCTGACCGTCGCGGCCGACGTCTACAGCCTGGGCGTGATCCTCTACGAGCGGCTGACCGGCCAGACGCCCTTCACGGCCGAGAACGTGCTGACCCTCCTCCGCCAGGTCCAGGAGTCGGAGCCGCCCCGGCCCTCCTCGATCCGGCCGGGCCTGGACCGCGACCTGGAGACGATCGCGCTGAAGTGCCTGGAGAAGGAGCCTTCGAGGCGGTACGAGTCGGCCGCCGCGCTGGCCGACGACCTGGGGCGTTGGCTGGCGGGCGAGCCGATCGAGGCCCGGCGGGTCTCGGGCTGGGAGCGAGCCCGCAAGTGGGCCAGGCGGCGGCCGGCGGCGGCCTCGCTGGTGCTGGTCAGCGTCGTTGCGGCCTTGATGCTCGTCGGCCTCGCCGTGGCCGCCCGTTATAACCGGCTCCTCCAGGTCGCCCTCGACGCCGAGGCGACCCAGCGGGCCGAGGTGGAGCGTCGCGAGCGGGAATCGCGGAGCTACTGGTACGCCGCCGACATCGGCCTGGCCGGGCGATACCTGTCGAACGGCCGGGTCGCCCGGGCCGTCGAGCTGCTCAAACATCAGATCCCCTCGACGGGGTCGCCCGACCTCCGGGGCTTCGAGTGGCATTACCTCTGGCGGCTCTGTCACCTGGCCCGGGGACGGCTCTCGGGCCTGAGTATTTACGGCGGGACGCTTGGCCTCGCCTTCGCCCCGGGAGGGACGACCTTGATCGTCGGAGACTGCCCGCCCCTCCCCGACGACCCGACCTCATGGTCTGGCCGGATCGCCGAGTGGGACCCGGTCTCGGGTCGTCGGTTCCGGACCCTCTGGACCTCGGAGTCGCCGGAGGCCCTGCGTTTCGGCCCTCAAGGGTTGCTGGCGCTCGGCAAGGCCGGCCTCTGGGCGGGCGATGTCTCCTCCGGGCGGATGCGGGTCGTCCGCGAACGGGGAACGTTTGAGGGGCTCCTCGCCCTGGCCCCGGACGGCAAGGTCGCGGTCCTGTATTCTACCTGGGGAGAGCCGGCGGGCCTGATGCGGTTCAGGGTCGTCATCGACCTGGAGGCGGGCCGGGAGGTCGGCACGTACCCGGTGGCCCTCGGGTGGCCCAGCCTGGCCGCGATCTCCCCCGACGGCAAGACCCTGGCCATCGCGACGGATGGAGGCGAGGACGAAGGGGCAAACCGAGGAAACGGGACGCCGATCGCCCTGCGCGACCTGGCCTCGGGCCGCCCGATCCGTCGGTTTCGATCGGGCGTCAGGTTCGTCCGATGCCTCGCCTTCGCCGCCGACGGCAAGACGCTGATCGTCGGGGGGTCCTACGACATCCCGCCCACTCACGGCCTCGACGCCCGCAAGCCCGGCGAGATCGAACTCTGGGACCTGTCCGGCCCCGAGCCCAGGCGGGCCTCCCGGCTGGAGGGCCACGAAGGCGGGACCCGGTGCCTGGCCGTCTCGCCCGACGGCAAGACCCTGGCCTCCGGCGGGGGTGACCGGATCGTCAAGCTCTGGCGGCTCGTCGCGGAGGAGGGCCGGCAGCACTCCGGCTTCGCGGGCGAGCGGCGCACCGCGTTCCGGGGCCACGAGGCCGACGTCAACGCCCTCGCGTTCTCGCCCGACGGCAAGACGCTCGCCTCCTCCGACGACACCGGGACGGTCCTGACCTGGGACGCCTCCAACGACGCGGAGTCGCGGTTGTTGAGCGAACAGCCCAGCGACATCATCGCGTTCTCGTTCCCCGATGGCGGCCGGACCCTCCTCTCGGCCGATTCCTCGGGAGTCACCTCCTTCGACACGGCCTCGGGGCGAGCCACGGGCCGACTCGACACCGACTCCATGCTGTTCCAGCACCGGGTGACCATCTCGCCCGACGGGAAAACCCTCGCCGAGGCCGACCAGGCCGGCGTGAAGGTCCGCCTCTGGGACGTCGACGGGCAACGGGTGAAGGCCCGGCTTCCCCTGGAAGGGGAGCGCCGGGAAGTCGAGGGGCTGACCTTCTCGCCCGACGGGATGGAGCTGGCCCTGGCTGGCGAGCCGTCGAAGCCGGCCGAAGGCGAGACGCCGTGGGTCCAGGTCTGGGACCTGACCACGCTCCGGCCCCGGCTCAAGCTGGAGGGGGCGATCGCGCCGCTGGCCTTCTCGCCGGGCGGTCGATTCCTGGCCACCGCCAGCCCCGAGGGCCACTCGATCCAGCTCCGGGACGCCTCCGATGGCCGGGTCATCGCGACCTGGAGCGACCCCGACGGCCGGAAACTTGGTCGCCTGGTCTTCAGCCCCGACGGGACCTTGCTGGCCTCGGGATTCTGGTCCAGCCAGGGCGTCCTGATCTGGGATGTCGCGCAAGGTCGGATCGCCCGGGAGTTGCCCACGGACGGTGCCGCCTGTCCTCGCCTTCTGCGCCCGACGGGCTGACCCTGGTCGCCACCGACGGCGCGGACCTCGTCCTCTGGCAGGTCTCCACCGGTCAGGAATTGCTGACCCTCGCGGGACATCCCTGGCACGGTCGGATCACCGCGAGCTTCTCGCCGGACGGCTCCCTGCTCGCCTCCGGTGCAAGCTGGCAAAACGAAAGCGAGGGGGCACGCCTCTGGAAAGCCCCGCGAGGAGTCGCCCCCCGATGAACCCTCGATCAAGTCGGACCAATCCGCCGCAAGAGCTGGTCGGCCCCCTGCCTCCGAAGCTCCTCCGCCACCCGGCGGCCGAGCGAATCCGGGTCATCGAGCGGGCCGGTCGCGGACGCGGCGACTCGCTCCCGGCCATCGGGGTCGAGCACGACGGCGTCCAGCGCGAGCGAGCCGTTCAACGTCCCGGGCGAAGGCGGCCAGCGGGATCATGCAGCCCCCCTCCAGCTCGGCCAGGACCCGACGCTCGGCGACCACCGCCCGGTGGGTCGCGGGGTCGTCGAGCGGGGCGAGCAGGGCGAGCGTCGCCTCGTCGTCGGAGCCGGCACTCGATCCCCAGGGCCCCCTGCCCGACCGCCGGCAGGAACCGGGAGGGCCGAGCCGCTCGCGTGACGTGCCCGTCGAGCCCGAGCCGGCGGAGCCCGGCCTCGGCCAGGACCACGGCGTCGAGCTCGCCGTCGAGCGCCTTGTTCAGCCGGGTCTCGACGTTCCCCCGGACCCCCACGACCGTCAGGTCGGGCCGGGCGTGGAGGAGTCTGCGCCCTCCGACGGAGCGAGCCGGTGCCGACCGTCGAGCCGGGCGGGAGGGCCTCGAGGGTCCGGGACCGCGGCGCGATCAGGGCGTCGGCGACGTCCTCGCGAGGCGGGACGGCGCCGAGCGTCAGGCCCTCCGGCCCCTTCGTCGGCAGGTCCTTGAGGCTGTGGACGGCGACCTCGACGCGGCCGTCGACCAGGGCCCGCTGGATCTCCTTGGTGAACAGGCCCGTGCCCGCCGATGGCCGCCAGCGGCGAGTTCCGGTCGCGGTCCCCCTGGGTCTTGATCTCGACCAGCTCGACCGTCAGGCCGGGGTGGATGCGCGCGGAGCCGGTCGGCGACCCATTCCGACTGCCAGCGGGCGAGCTGGCTCCCTCGGGTCCCGATCCGGATCGTCCTCGACGTGTCGATCGCCCCATCGCCATCACGGTTTCCCCTCCGCCCGGGCCACGACGACCACGACCACCCTCGATGCCCCGGCCCGCTTCAAGGCCCGGGCCGCCGCGCCGCAGGTCGCGCCCGTGGTCAGGATGTCGTCGACCAGGAGCACGGTCCGGCCCTTCAGAGGCCGAGGTCTCGCCCGGCCCGGAACGCATCTTCATGATCCTCGCCCGCTCGGTCCGCCCGATCAGGGCCAGCTTGGGCGTCGGCGACGACCCGCCGGAGCGCCGGCCGGACCCGGAGCGAGAGCTGCCGGGCCAGCCCGTTGCGCCAGCGCCTCCGCCTGGTTGTACCCCCGACGGAGCCGGCTCCGCCAGTGGAGCGGGACCGGGACGACCCAGGCGCCGGCCTCGACCTCGGCCCGGAGCGAGTCGGAGAACGCCTCGGCCGCCAGCTCGCCCAGCCACCGGGCGAGCCAGGCGTTCCGCTCGTGCTTGAGGCCCAGGCAGAGGTGGCGGATCGGCCCCTGATACGGCCCCAGGGCGATCGCCGCGTCGAACCCGAGCGGCCGCCCCCGGCACTCCGAGCAGCCGCCCGAGCGGTCCGCGTACGGGCCGACCGGCATCGCGCACCGGAGGCAGGCCAGGCCCGAGGCGCCGAGGAGCTCGTCCCGGCAGTCCGCGCAGAACGCCGGGCCGCCGGTCGTCGGCGTCGCAGACCGGGCAATACGGCGGGAACGCGAGCAGGTTCGACGGCCCGGCCCGCCCAGCCGAGGCCAGTCGCGGAAGCACCCGGCCGGTCGAGGCGATCGCCGCGCCGATCGACCTCCGAAGCGGGCGTCACGTCGCCCTCTGGCCGGTCTTCAGGTACGGCTCGAGCTGCTCGCGGAGGTGGGTCCGCGCCCGGGCCAGGAGCGACTTGACGGCCGCCTCGGACCGGCCCATCACCTCGGCGATGTCGGCGTAGCTCATGTCCTCGAACTTGTTCAGCAGGACGGCCAGCTTCTGGTCCTCGCCCAGGACGTCGAGCGCCTCGCGGACGACGTCGGAGAGCTCGACCTGCCTCATCTGGGCCGAGGGGGTCCCTTCGCGGGCCAGCGCCCGCTCTTCGAGCGGCCGGAGGCCCGTCTGCGTGCCCGAGGTCCCGTCCACGCCCCCATCCCCATCGCGACGGCCGGGTTCCGGCCCCGGCTCCGGAGGTGGTTCATCGCCAGGTTGTTGGCGATCGTGAACAGCCAGGTCGAGAACTTCGCCTTCGGCTTGTACCCCTTGCGGGCCCGGTAGATCCGCAGGAAGACGTCCTGGGTCAGGTCTTCCGCCTCGTCGACCCGGCCGATCAGGTGGGTGAGGACGCCGACCAGCCGGTGCTGGTACCGCTCGACCAGGGTCTCGAACGCACCGGGGACGTCGTCCCGGATCTGGAGCATGAGCCGGACGTCGGGGTCTCGGGCTTCGAGTTGTGCCTCCAGGCTCTCACCGGTCGCCACGGGACCTCCCCGGTCGTCGGTCACCGTCAGGATTTCGGCGAGGGGCCGACCAGGATCTCCGGCCGGACCCCCGCCCCACTCGACCCGTCCTCCGACCGTCGGCGGAGCTGGCCGCACGCCGCGTCGATCTCCCGCCCCTTGGTCTTCCGGACGCTCACGCTCAGCCCTCGGGCCTTGAGGACCCCTCGAACCGCCGGACCGCCTCGGCCGTCGGCCGCTCGAAGGGCAGGCCGGGCACCGGGTTGTACGGGATCAGGTTGGCGTGGGCCTTCTTCGCGTCCATCAGGTCGGCCAGGGCCCGGGCCTCGGCCAGGCCGTCGTTGATCCCCCGGAGCATCACATACTCGAAGGTAACCCGCCGGCCGCTCCGGCGGAAGTATTCGTCGGCCGCGTCGATCACCTCGCGGAGCCCCACCTTCGCGTTGATCGGCACGAGCTCATCCCGGAGGGCCTCGGTCGGGGCATGGAGCGAGACCGCCAGGTTATAGGATCGGTCCATCGCCGCCAGCTTCCGCATCTTCTCCGGCAGGCCGACCGTCGAGATCGTCACCCGGCGCTGGCCCATCCCCAGCCCCTCGTTCGAGCAGATCCAGTCCAGGGCGGGGATCAGGTTGTCGAGGTTCGCCAGGCTCTCGCCCATCCCCATGACCACCAGGTTCGTCAGCCGCTCCCCGGCGGGCAGGAGGTTCCGGAGCCGGACCACCTGCTCGACGATCTCCCCCTTGGTCAGGTTCCGCTCGACCCCCTTCAGGCCGCTGGCGCAGAAGACGCAGCCCATCCCGCAGCCGACCTGCGTGCTGATGCAGACGGTCCGCCGGTCCTGCTCGGCCATCAGGACGCACTCGACCCGCCGGCCGTCCCGACACTCCAACAATAGCTTATCGGTGCCGTCCGGGGCGACGTGATGCGTCGAAACGCTCGTCGAGAAGACCGACCAGTGCTCCTCCAGCTCGTCCCGGAGCCGCTTGGGGACGTCCGACATCCCCTCGAACCCCTCGGCCCGGCGCTCGAAGATCCATCGGTAGACCTGGCGGGCATGATAAGGCCGGTGGCCCCGCTCCACCATCCAGGCCCCGAGTTCCTGGGGTGAGCCTTCGAGCAACGATCGCCTCGGATCACTCATCGAACCATCGCCATCTTTCGTCGCGGGAATCGCCGGACAGGCAGGGACCTCCCTAGCATCCTATCAATTCCGCGAGCCCGTGGCGACTGCCGAGCCCAGCGATCTTCGATCGAGGTGTCACGCGATTTCTTTCCATTAAAACACATAAGCAATTTTAACAATATCGCGTGACCCTTCGACGGATACGAGCCCGAAAAAAGACTCGTTTCGACATCATTGAAGTGATTGCCGACGTGACGACGTGTGGTCCCGTGCACGCGGGTGTCGGCCACGGTCCGCTCCCAGTCGCTGAGGAACCGGTTCTGCTCCTCCAGGCTGGCGAAGCTCCGGCCCCTCAAGGCGTTTTCCTGGACGTAGTCCACGCCCCGCTCGACCTTCCCTTTGTGGCGAGGCGTGTAGGGACGCGTCGGCAGGAACACCGTGCCGTAGTGCTCGCCGAAACAGCGGACCTTGGGGTTGATCTCGGGATCGAACCAGTCGGCCTTCTTCACGGCGGCCTTGAGGTTATCCAAGATCAGTCGCCTGGGGACGCCGCCGAAGTGCCGGAAGGCCCCCTCCGGGCAGCGGAGGAAGTCGTCGGTGGTCTGGCGGTAGACCGCCTCGCTGTACGCCTTGCGGGAGTGGCTGAGCACGACCCGCAGGACATGGGTCTTGCGTCGCTTGCCGTCGGGTCCGACGACGGGAGCACCGGTGCCTAAGTCGATCTGGGCCTCGTCGCCGGGGTCGCACTCGATGCGACGGAACGGGAGGCCGTGCGACTCTTCAAGGCGACGGACGAAGCGGCGGACGGAGTAATAGGTGCCGGCGAAGCGGTGGTCGGCGACCAGGTCCTGATAGATCCTCTGGGCGGTAAGGCCGAGGTCACACTTGGCGCGGATCAGGTCCCGCCAGGGCTCACAGCCACTGGCCCGACCATGGCCTCGGGGTTGCGGATCGGGTCTCGATCCGGGGGGCGAGACGGTGGCGATGTGCCTCGGAGCCGTGGGCGCTGGCTAGTTTCGCGCTTCGTCGGCGGAGCGAGCCGGTGGGCGCATTGGCTGGTTTTGGGAGCGGATCAGCCTGCCGCAGGTGACGTGCGACGGTCTCGCGGTTGATGCCCAGTTGGTCGGCGATGCGCCACTGGGACGAGCCCCGGCGATAGAGTGTATGAATGGTCTCGCTGATGGCCATCTTGAGCAGATTCGCCATGATGAGGCTCCTGGAGCAGATCCTCTGCTCCCGAGCCTAACCGGCGCGTCTGGGTCTCCTCAAAATGGCTGGTTTTCAAGCGCCCCTCGCTGGCTGGTTTTGAGCGCCCGCTGACAATATATCGTTTTTTTATGTTTTCCGCATCGCTCAGTCAAGCATTCGATCGATCCGAGGGGATCGGCGATGATTGTGGATCGATCTCACCCTCCGGAGTTGACACCATGAACTTCCGTTTCGCAAGACGTCGAGCCATCCCTCTGACCTCCGCTCGAAGCAAAAGCGAGTTGCACGCCGCGCGGCATTGACGGTTGACCTGTTGGAATAGCGACAGGTTCTCAGCGCAGTTGTCACCCTTCACAGTCTGGCCGATTCGACGACGCCGGGCACCCCAGGCTCATCCATGGGGTCCCACAATCCTCTTCCCGACTTGAAACGGGGCGGAAAGCGAACTCGTCCTCAACTGGCTCGAAGTCCGGTGGCTTTTCGAAACGCCCCCCGCCCCCGCGATCGTTTCCGATGCGGGGGCGGGTGGGGTTGGAGGATCCGGCGATGACCGACTTTCGCGCGAAGGGCACTATCATGGGCCTGGCGGGCTTAACGGCCGTGTTCGGGATGGGAACGGGTGGGGCCCCGCCAGTATCGTCGCCGGAATTCGGCCGGGAGGGCGGTCAGGCCCTTCCGGTCGCGGTGGTTCCGGTGTCGGGTCACACAGTCACTCATTCAGGAACACAAAGCGTGGTAGCTTGAGAATCTCATCCTCAAATCATGTACGCCCCAGAGATCGCTCGAGGGTTGTCGATTGAGGGAGCTTGGTCTGTTCGATACGCGGTCGCCTTGGATTTCTGGCGACGGCGGATCGGGGTGGTCAAGCCGCTTGGCTGTTAGGACCGGTCGGCTGCGGCGGTCGCCCGCCGTGCACTCCCGGCCTATCGACCTGGTCGTCTTCCAGGAGCCTTCGTATCGATTGATACTGGAAACCTCGTCTTGAAGAGGGCTTCGCGCTAGATGCCTTCATGCTTATCCTTTCCCGACCTGGCTACCCGGCGATGCCCCGAGCGGGACAGCCGGCACACCAGAGGTCGGTCCTCCCCAATCCTCTCGTACTAGGGGAGACCCTTCGCAAGTTTCCAACGCCCACGGCAGATAGGGACCGACCTGTCTCACGACGGTCTGAACCCAGCTCGCGTACCGCTTTCATTGGCGAACAGCCAAACCCTTGGGACCTTCTCCAGCCCCAGGATGCGATGAGCCGACATCGAGGTGCCAAACCTCCCCGCCGCTGTGGACGCTCGGGGGAGATCAGCCTGTTATCCCCGGAGTACCTTTTATCTGTTGAGCGACGGCCTTTCCATCCAGCACCGCCGGATCACTAAAGCCGACTTTCGTCCCTGCTCGAGCGATCGCTCTCGCAGTCAGGCACCCTTGTACTTTTGCGCTCGTGTTGCCCGATTGCCGACCGGGCCGAGGGTACCATGCGCTCCTCCGTTACGCTTTGGGAGGAGACCGCCCCAGTCAAACTGCCCGATGAACACGGTCCCGATCCGGGCCACGGATCGGTGAGGACTGACGCCATTTCAGGGTGGTATTTCACCGATGGCTCCCCGCCGGCTGGCGCCGGCGGATCGCTGCCTCCCACCTATGCTACACAGAAATCCGTCAGGCCAGTGCCAACCTGCAGTAAAGGTTCACGGGGTCTTTCCGTCTGACCGCGGGTACGTGGCATCTTCACCACGGCTACAGTTTCACCGGGTCCCTCGTGAAGACCGGGCTCCACCGTTACGCCATTCATTGCAGGTCGGAACTTACCCGACAAGGACACTTCGTTCCTTAGGACCGTCATCGTTAGGCCGCCGTTTATGGGGCTTTGGTCGCCAGCGTCGCTTGCGGAAAGGCTCCCTTAACCTACCGACACCGAGCAGGCGTCAGACTCTATAGTCCTCTTGCGAGTTGGCAGAGTCCTTGTTTTTATAAACCATCGCTACAGCCAATTCCCTGTGGCTCAGGTTCCCGAGCACCCCTTATACCGAAGGTACGGGGTCATTTTGCCGAGTTCCTTCAGAGGTTCTCCGGAACGCCTTCGGATATCGCCTAGCACACCTGTGTCGGATTCCGCGGTATGGGCCGATGAGTCGTCCCTCGGGGGCTTTTCGTGGCCGGGTGAAGAAGAGCTTCCAGATCGAATGTTGTCGCCCTTGCTGCACGGGGGCGTCTATCACCCCGACTCTTCAGTTCCCGGCGTCCTCCCGAGTTCAACCTTCCCATCGGGTGACGGAATATTAACCGTCTGCCCATCGGCTACGCCCTTGGGGCTCGCCTTAGGACCGACTGACCCTGGGCGGATTGACCTTCCCCGGGAAACCTTGTGCTTTCGGCGGACGGGCCTCCCACCCGTCTTGTCGTTCCTCGTTCCGGCAACGGTCTCGCCAACGCTCCAGTGGCGTTACCGTCCACCTTCGACGCGGTTGGCGACGCTCTCCTACTACTCGATTTCTCAAATCC
>CAVWND010000006.1:0-27295 GCA_963756475.1 uncultured Planctomycetota bacterium | reverse complement strand
CCATGCTACAACGTGACGCTGAAGCAGGTCGAGGACGCGATCGACAACTCGAACGCCAACGTCGGCGGCGACATCCTGACCCTGGGCAGCCAGGCGCACAACGTCCGGGCGCTCGGCCTGCTCGGCGGGGGCATCGACCCGCTCGACCCGGCCAACGTCGACCAGTCCGACCAGATCGATGGCCGAGAAGCTCGACGACATCAACAACGTGGTCGTCGCCTCGACCAACGGCATCCCGATCTACGTCAGGCAGGTCGCCCAGGTCGTCGAGCACCACCGGCCCCGGCTCGGGATCGTCGGCCGGACTGCTCAAGGAGAAGGACGGCGATCAGCCGGTCGACATCGACGAGGACGACGTCGTCGAGGGCATCGTCCTGATGCGGAAGTACGAGAAGTCGCTGCGTCACCGCCGAAGCTGGTCGAGAAGAAGCTCGAGGAGATCCAGAAGTCCGGCATCCTCCCCAAGGGCATGAACATCCGGGTCTTCAACCAGCGGACCGACCTGGTCCACGTGACGACCCACAACGTCCTGCACAACCTGGTCGTCGGCATGGTCCTGGTGGTCGGCGTCCTCTTCATCTTCCTGGGCGACCTGGCCAGCGCGGGGATCGTGGCGATCATGATCCCGCTGGCGCTGCTGTTCTCGGTGACGGTGCTCTACGTCCAGGGCAAGTCGGCCAACCTGCTGTCGATCGGCGCGGTCGACTTCGGGATCATCGTCGACAGCTCGGTGATCATCGTCGAGAACATCTTCCGGCACATCACGGCGCACGGCGTCGGACCGGAGCCGGCCGCTGATCGACCGGATCGCCGAGGCCTCGCACGAGATCGAGCGGGCGCTTGTTCTTCTCGACGACGATCATCGTCTGCGCGTTCATCCCGCTCTTCGCGATGACCGGGCCCGAGGGGGCGCTGTTCGGCCCGATGGCCAACACCTACGCCTTCGCGATCTTCGGCGCCCTGCTCCTGGCCGTTCGCTGGCCCCGGTGCTCTGCTCCTTCTTGTTCCACAACAAGATGGAGGAGAAGGACACGTTCATCGACGGCTGATGAAGCAGGGCTACCTCGAAGCGCTCGAACCGGTATCTCGAACTACCGCTGGCTCACGCTCGGCGTCATGGTCGGCGCTGCTGGTCTTCACGTTCACGCTGATCCCCGGCCTGGGCGGCGAGTTCATGCCGCAGCTCGAGGAAGGGAACCTCTGGATCAGGGCCTTGCTGCCCCGGACCGTCTCGCTGGAGGCCGCCGAGCGGATGGCCCCCCGGCTCCGCGAGGTGATCGCGTCGATCCCCGAGATCAAGGGCGTGATGTCGCACGTCGGCCGGCCCGACGACGGCACCGACGTCACCAGCTTCTTCAACCTCGAATTCAACGCCCCGCTCAAGCCGATGGAGAAGTGGCGGAAGGGGATGACCCGCGAGAAGATCGAGGACGAGCTGATCGAAGAAGTTCAACGAGTTCCCCGGCGTCAACTTCAACTTCTCGCAGCTGATCCGCGACAACGTCGAGGAGGCCCTCTCGGGCGTCAAGGGGGCCAACTCGGTCAAGCTCTTCGGCAACGACCTCCAGACGCTGGAGGAAGCCGGCCAGCGGGTCGTCAACATCCTCGAGACGGTCCGCGGGATCGAGAACGTCGGCCTGTTCCACATCCTCGGCCAGCCCAACCTCGAGATCAAGATCGACCGCCAGGCCTGCGCCCGCTACGGGATCAACGTGGCCGACGTCGAGGCCGCCGTCCAGGTGGCCATCGGCGGCAAGGCGTTCTCGCAGATGGTCGAGGGGGAGAAGCTCTACGACATCGTCCTCCGCCTGCCGGTCTCGCTCCGCGACGACCCGACGGTGATCAACCGGATCCCGGTCGACACGCCAGGCGCCGACGGCAAGCCGGGCGCCGGATTCCCCTGGGCCAGCTCGCCAAGATCATCCCGCACGTCCCGGGCGCCTCGTACATCTACCGGGAGAACAACCAGCGCTACATCCCGATCAAGTTCAGCGTCAGGGACCGCGACCTCGCCTCGGCGATCGACGAGGCCCAGCGGAAGGTCGAACGACCCCGAAGGACGGGGCCAAGCTGCCCGAGGGCTACCGCATCGAGTGGTCGGGCGAGTTCGCCCAGATGCAGGCGGCCAACGGCCGGCTGATGTGGATCGTGCCGCTCTCGATCGGCCTGATCATGGGCCTGCTCTACACCGCGTTCAACTCGATCAAGGACGCGCTGCTGGTGATGGTCAACGTCGTCGCGGCGACGATGGGCGGGATCTGGGCCCTGCGGCTCACCCACACGCCGTTCAGCATCTCGGCGGCGGTCGGGTTCATCTCGATCTTCGGCGTCGCGGTGCAGGACGGCGTGCTGCTGATCTCGTACTTCAACCAGCTGCGGGCCGCCGGGCTGCCGGTCCGCGAGTCGGTCCTGCGGGGGGCCGAGCTGCGGGTCCGGCCCGTGGTCATGACCTCGCTGACCGCGGCGCTGGGCCTGTTGCCCGGCCGCGTTCGCGACCTCGATCGGCTCGCAGGCCCAGAAGCCGCTGGCGATCGTGGTCGTCGGCGGGATGCTCGTGACGCTGGTCCTGACCCGCTACCTGATGCCCGTGCTCTACACCTTCTTCCCGGCCCCGGCCGGGCAACGGCGAGCAGCACGAGGAACTGATCGCCGGCTCGCACTACACCGACGCGATCCTCCGCGAGAATTACGAACGGGAGTGAGTCCGACCGCTCCCGCTAAGCTGGCCCGGAATGGCGCCGGATCTCCGGAGATGGCGGAGATGTGCTCGATCGGGAATGTTCGGAAGCCGGCGACTCGAACGTCTCCGGTCCCTCGATCCTCGGACAATGGCCCCCGGTCTCGCATGTGCATCGGTATCTCAATGAGCCGCTCGATCCCATCGAGGTCGGTCGGCTGGAAGAACGGCTGGGAGTCGAACTGCCTTGCGATTATCGGGCTTTCCTGATCGAGGTGGGCCCCGGCGCCGGTCCTTATCATGGCCTCTGGAAGTCCGCTCCATTCCCTGGAGCGGTTCGAGGGAACTCGTCGGCGAGTTCCGGGAGGAAACCGGGCTCGTGGTCCGCGACTTCGGACCCGTTTCCATTGACCCGAGCGGACTCTTGACGAGTACATCAGGCTTCGCGGGATCGACTTCGAAAGAGGCCAGGGTCATCGCGAACTGGCCGGCGAGCGGTTGCCTCCCGATCTGCGGCCAGGGCTGCAACTACTGCTCGGTTCTCGTCCTCCGGGGAGAATTTGCCGGGCGGATCTGGAACCTGGCCGACGATGGTCCGGAAAGGCAGCTGGACGCCCGCGGGCCGTCCCCATGGTTCTTGGGGCATTCGGCCAGAAGCCTTCCAAACCTTTGCCGCCCCTTCCGTCACCCCCGACCTTCGGGGCCTGGTACGGGGGCTGGCTCAAACGCTGCCTGCTGGACCTGGAGGATCGGGGCGCGGTAAGTCGGGCGGAGGTCGGGACGATGACGCTACTCTCGGTCAATCGAGACCGGGGCGGGGCCGACTGGATCGGCCCCGCCCCGATTCGAGGTCCTTCGATCTTCCGAGAGTTGTCGATCAGAGCGTGAAGTGGAAGGTCTTGGTGATCAGCCGCCAGAGCCACCAGCCGAGGGTGTGGGTGCCGCCGTCGATCTTGGCGAAGCCGCGGAGGCCGGGCTGGAGCATCGAGGTCGGGGTTGTCGATCGGGATGATCACCTCGTAGACGGCGGTGATCGGCTTGGCCTGGCCGGTCTTCGGGTCCTGCTTGGTGGCGATCTCGCCGCCGGCCGTGGTTCGAGAGCTCGGGCGGGATCTCGTCGCGGTTCCGCTTGGCGACCTCGCGAGACGTGGCTCTTCCAGGTCGTCTCGGAGTCGCCGTAGATCTTCAGCCAGGCCTGGTGCTCGGTCTCGACGCTTGATCAGGTCGATGTCGCCCTGGTCGAGGATCATGTGGGCTTCGAGCTTGTGGGGGTCGCCGACCTCGCAGAAGGGCTTGCCCGGCTTGAGCCACTGGCCGACCGTCTCGCGGGTGGGGCACGCCCATCACCTGACCGTCGCGGTGGGCGACGAGGGTCAGCTTGCCGATCTGCTCGGTGATCTTGTCGATGGCCGGCTCGAGGTCTGCTGCGCCATCTGGTCGTGCTGCCGCGCCTGGGCGCGGCTCTCGGGGTCGGAGCGCTGGCCGAACCAGATGGCCTTGGCGAAGTTGGCGTCGTGCTGCTCCTGCAGCTGCTGGTCCGCTCGCGCAGCTTCTCGGGGTTGGAGAGGGTGGCGAGGACCGTGCCCTTCTTGACGCACTCGCCGTCGCGGACGTTCAGGTCGATCGAGCCGGCCGGGAACCTCGGCGTAGATCTCGGCGGGCTTGGCCGCCGTCAGGACGAGCGTCCCCTGGACCCGCAGCGGGGTCGGGATCAGGAGGATTCCGGCGACGAGCGCGACGGCCACCGCCGCGAAGCCGGCCGCGCGTGCCTTTTTCACCTTGCGCATCCTCCCGGGGGTGCGGACGAACTTGAACATCTGGTAGAGCGGCATGCCGAGCAGCGGCACCAGCGACCCGACCGCCATCATCGTAGCTGATCGACCCGAGCTTGTACGGCTTGCAGGAACTGGTAGAGGAAGAACAGGATGCTGAACGTCACCACCCAGCGGTACAGGTAGCTGGCGATCGCGTAGGTCACGAACAGGGTCCGCCGCGACCGGGGCATGTAGCTCTGCACCGGCACTTCCAGGCCCGAGCACCTTCTCCTGGAACAGGTACGCGAAGAACTGCGTGCTCTTGATCCGGAGGTTGGGGATCTCCAGCCAGTCGGCCATCACGTAGTAGCCGTCGTAGCGCAGCAGCGGGTTGGCGTTGAACAGGATCGTGTTCACCGAGCAGATGAACATCGTCGCCATGCATCAGGCTGTTGAGCAGCCCCTGCTCGGTGTTCCACCAGACGAACGTGGCGAGGCTGGCGAGGAAGCACTCGACGTAGATGCCGGCCGCCGAGATCCAGATCCGCTTCCACTTGCTGGGCAGGAGCCAGCTATCGGTCACGTCGCAATAGAGCGCCGGGGTGAGGACGAGGAAGAGCATCCCCATCTCGTGGACCTCGCCGCCGAAGTGCTTGGCGGTCAGGCCGTGGCCGAACTCGTGGATGATCTTGATGATCGCCAGGCTGCACCAGAAGTAGAAGATCGTGTGCCAGTTGAAGAAGCTCTGGAAGTCGGGCAGCTTCGAGCGTAGAACGTCGGTCCACTGGCTGACCACCAGCGTGATCGCCGCGAGCATCATGCCGACGCTGAAGGTGATGAAGTACGGCGTGTAGATCCAGCGGAAGTACGGGTACATCCCCGTCAGAGCATCTTCTCGGGGTCGATGATCGGGATCTTGATGTAGAGGATGTTGGCGAAGAACTGCCAGACCTTCTTCCAGCTGGTTCTTGCGGCGGCGGCGGATCAGGACCTTGGCCTGGTCGGGGCTGTCGATCTGGGCGATGCCCGGCCTCGTGGAGCTGCGCGGCGAACCGCGTGAGGTCCTCGATCGAGATCGTCTGCGGGCGGTACTTCCGCTCGAACGCCCGCTTGACGTCCTGGAGGGTCTGCTTGCCGTCGAACTGCTGGAGCAGGAAGTATTCCTCGATCTTGAAGCGGAAGTACTTCAGGCGCGATCGGGTCCTTGACGACGTAGTGGGTCATCCCCTCGTAGAACTGGGGCTGGACGATCAGGTCGGGCCGGAGCTTGACCTTGAGGTGCTCGGCGGCCTGCCCCAGCGGGCAGCGAGGGAGCCAGTGGTGGGAGCGGAACTCATCGGTCGGCGGCCCTCGGAGTAGGCTCGATCGGACACGGTCCTGGGGTGAATCCGGTCGCTGGTCGGATCGGCTGCGGCGAGGACGATGGCTCGATCTCGGCGTCCGCACTCCGGCGACTCAGCGGTCGCAGGGCGGAGCTCGGCGTCCTGTCGCCGACGCTCGTCGGCGTCGCGGCCTGGCCGCCGGCGGCCGGCGAGGCCGGCGGCGGCGCCGTCTCGGAGTTCAGGTAGATGGTCATCGTGGCCTTGAGGCCGGGCCGGAGTTCGTGGTCCTTGTTGTCGAACTCGGCGTAGACCCGCACGGCCGTCTCGGCGACGGCCTGGATCTGGGGGTCGACGAACGTGATCTTGCCGCGGAACCGCTTCTGCTCGATCGGCAGCGGTTGCCGCGATCGCCGGCCAGCCGAGGCTGGATCTCGACGATCTGGCCTTCCTTGACGCGGTAGGCGTACTCGAGCGGGACGTAGGCCCAGACGCGGAGCTTGTCGAGGTTGCCGAGCCGGACGACCGCCTCGTTGGCGCCGGACGCTCTCGCCGGGGTGCTTGATCCGTTCGATGACGATCGCCGTCGAACGGGGCGCGGATGGTGTGCTCCTCGAGGGCCCGCTCGGCGAGGTCCAGCTCGGCCTGGTCGAGCTTGAGCGTGTCCTCGGCCTCGACGATCGCGGCGTCGGCGACCTTCAACTCGGCCTCGGCCTTCGCGACTTCCTCGCGGGAGACGTAGCTCGGGTCGTCGTCGTTGAGCCGCTTGTTGCGTCGCGACGACCGCGACGGCCAGCTCCTTCTGGGCCTTGGCCTTCGCGTTCGGCCCCGATGCTCGTGGCCGCGACCTTCGGCCTTCGTCGACGGCCAGCTCGGCCATCTCCTTGTGGAGGTAGCCGATCGGCCCCCCTTGGCGACCGGCATCGCCGATCTGGAGCTCCATCCGCTCGATGACGCCTTCGCGGAGCGCCGAGACGTCGGACTTCTCGATCCAGTCGATCGTGGCGTCCTCGATGACGAGCGTGCTCGGAGTCGGCGCTTGGGGCTCTGGGCGGCGGAGCTGGGCGAGCGTCGCGGCGGAGAGGGCGGCGGCGAAGCCCGGCGGCCAGGGCGACGGCTTTCTTCGGGAGAGGTCATGGCGAGGCTCCGGGTCGGGGGACGTTATCCAGCGGATGTCTGGAGGTCGCAGGACGCGAGGCCGATCCGGGTGGGCAAACGGTCGTCGCGACGTTCGCCCGGCGATCAAGGGCCTGCGTCGGCCGTCAGCTTCAGGAACGGCCAGCGGAACAGCACGGTCTCGTAGAAGACGTGGACCACGTCGCGGAGCAGGACGTAGGCCAGCCGGGCCTCGCCGCAATCGACCCGGGCCCGGACCTCGGCGCCCGGGCCGGAGCGCCTGGTTCCGCGTCGAGGAAGTCCTTGCGGACCTCGTCGCTGAAGCCGACGGTCACCTTGACGACGTGCTTGCTCTCGACCGTCTCGGCCTTCGAGGCGATCCGCCTGACGTAGCCGGGATAGCGGTGCTCGGGGTCGGTCGCCGTGACGAAGTAGGCCGCCAGCGTCGAGCCGGGCGGCTTCTTGCCGGCGGCGATCTCCTTCTGGAGCTTGCTCTGGGCCTCGAGGACCGGGCCCATGTCGTCGTCGGGGACGTCGACCTCGAGCTCCCACTCGCCCTCGATCGCCGGCGACCTGGACCAGCTCCGGTGCCGATCTCGACCGGCCGGCCCGTGCAGGTTCTTCTTCGACCTCCCAGGTCGTGACGATCCCGGCCAGCGGGGCCCGGATCGTCATCGACTCGAGCTGCTCGTCGATGATCTCGATCTGCTTCGTCGGCGCTCTTGGCCTTGATCTTGGCCTCGTGCGAGCTGGCCCTGGAGCTGGTTCCGCTCGTCGTCGTTGCCGCTGTTGTTCGCCTTGTTGACCTGGCGCGTCGAGGTAGCACCTGCTGCGTCTCGGCCGCCTGCTTCTCGGCGACGAGCCGCTTCCGCTCCTTCTCGAGCTCCTTGCTCTCGAGCTCGCAGCAGCAGGTCGCCCTTCTTGACGAGCTGGCCGTGCTCGACGGGCACCTCGACGACGATCCCGGCGACCGGGGCGTAGGTGTTCCGCCGCTTCTCGGGCAGGAGCGACCCGCGCCCCTCGATCGTCAGCTTCCAGGGGACGAACGTCAGGACCAGGATCAGCGACGACGATCGCCGCCAGCACGCCGACGATCTTGGCCAGCGTCCGGCCGCGGAAGAACCGCCAGGGCGAGCCCATCGCCTTGAGCACCGGCAGCAGGAAGATCTTGTCGTGCTCCTGGGCGTTCCAGAGCGCCGTCGAGGCGTGCCGCGAGACGACCTCGGTGCGGGCGTGCGCGTCGGTCGGCGCCATCTCGTCGCCGATCTGCTCGGCCACCAGGCAGCCGAACGGCACCTTCTCCTTGCCGTCGTCGGTCCGAGCTCTCGGGCTTGTGCAGGAGCGTGACGATCACGGCCTTCGAGCCCGACTCGTCGACGTACATCTCCAGGCGCGTCGCGGATGTCGGGGGCGAACCCCTCGGTGTTGCCGGTGTAGACGAGGTCCTCGCCCGAGCGGATCACGACCTTGCAGAGCCTGGTCAGCTCGCGGATCAGGTTGGCCCGCTGCTCGACGACCTCCTGGCCGCTGACCGCCTCGACCATCATCCGGCCGCCGATCTTCAGCGCGACGCTCAGGCGGTCGCAGCCGACCAGCCGCTTGCCGTCGTTGGCGACGGCGTAAGCCGTCTTCCTTCAGGTCGAGCGAGGCGTGGATCTGGTGCGTGAACCCTTCGAGCTGGTTCCAGAGCCGCTGCTGCGACATCATCTGCCGCATCTGGCGGTTCTTGAGGTACTGCGCCGGCGAGGTCGCAGAGGTCGCTGACGAACCGCAGCGTGCTCTTCTGCGTCGCCGCGCGGCGGGTCGGGTCCATCAGGATCTCGATCAGGCCGACGACCTGCTTGTCGACGATCAAGGGGGCGATGATCAGCGCGAAGCCGGTCGGGTTGCCCGCGTTGGGCACCCCCTCGATCGTCGCCCCCGGCGGGATGATCTGCGGCTGCGACGCCTGGATCATGCAGCCGAGCAGGGCGTCGTGCGGCTGCGGTCCGGACCCGGCCGTCCATCAGGCCGGTGAGCCGGAACTCCAGCTGGTGCTGCAGCTTGAGGCTGCCCCGGCCGTCGAGCAGCCAGAGCGCGCCGCCGGAGGCCGCCACGGCGGCCACGACGCGGTTGAGGAACTCGACGTAGAATTCGGCGGGCTGGATGTCCGACTCGGCCAGTTCGGCGATCTCGGCCACCAGCTTGCGGATCTGAGTTCTTCGTCTGCTCGAGCAGACCGGGATCGATTGTTTCTTCCGGCATGGTGGTTCCGGTGGGTAGGGAGCCAGAGTCCGATTCGCCGTACTTGGCCGCCGCGATCCGCTCGAATGCGGCATAATGACAACGGGACGCGCCGCGGCCCGACCTTCCCGGAATTTTTCCGAGACGCCCTTGACTTCGTCCGCTATCTCGCCCGGATCTCCCGTCGAGTCCAGAGCATCGATGCGTCAGCCGCATCTCTTCCTCACAGCGTAACGACTTGAGCCCGACTCGCCAGGGAGCCCTGGCGTGCCGATCGGCCCTCGCGATCCGCTTGCAACCTCGTCACCGGCGCGACCGGGATGCTCGGCAGCCACATCGCCGAAAAACTGCGGCGCAGGGGCGACGCGTCCGCGCCCTGGTCCGGCCGGGTCGCGACGTCCGCTTCCTCGAATCGCTCGGCGTCGAGCTCGTCGGGGCGACCTGACCGACCCGAGTCGTGCGCGCGGGCGGTCCGGGGGGTCGAGGTCGTCTACCACTGCGCGGCGAAGGTGGGGGATTGGGGACGCTGGCACGAGTTCGAGTCCGCCTGCCTCGACGGGACGCGGAACCTGGCCGAGGCGGCGATCGCCGCCGGGTGTCGGCCGGTTTCTCCACATCAGCTCGACGAGCGCCTACGGCCACCCGCCGAAGGGGGCCCGCCGATCGACGAGTCGGCGCCGCTCGGCCAGAACCTCTGGCCGCTCTGGGATTACTACACGCGCAGCAAGGTCGACTCCGAACGGCTGCTCTGGGACCTGGCCGGAACCGCAAGGGCTTGCGCCTGACCGTGATCCGCCCGAGCTGGCTTTACGGCGAGCGCGACCGGACGACCCTCGACGGCTGGTCGGCCGGCTTGCGAGCGGGCAAGGTCCCCCTGATCGGCCGGGGCGACAACCCGCTCAGCGCGATCTACGCGGGGAACGTCGCCGACGCGGCGATCCTGGCCGCCGACGACCCGGGCTCGGTCGGCGAGGCGTACAACATCACCAACCAGGGGCCGATCACCCAGCGCGAGTTCCTCGAACCTCTTCATCGAGGCGATCGGCGCCCCGCCGATCCGTCGGCGGATCTCCTATCGCCTGACCTTCGCCGCCGCGTTCGTCATCGAGGCCGTCGCCCGGGCCCGAGGGCCGGAAGCGCCGCCGCTCATCACCCGCTACGCCACCTGGCTGATGGGCCGATCGCTCTCGTACAGCACGGCGAAGGCGGAGGCCAAGCTCGGCTGGAGGCCGGCCGCTCGGCTACCGCGAGAGCATCGAGCGATCGGTCCGCTGGTTCCTCGAACGACAGCGACAGACGCGGAAGAGCGCCGATTCGGCGCGTCGAGCAGAACCGTCAGCGGTCACCTGCGACCGACCTGAAATCTCCTCGATGAGTCCCTTGTCGCGATCGGATGCCGATCGATCAGGATGAAGGGTCGATGCGGATTGGGCAAAGGATGAGGCGTGCGACGATCCGTACCCGCGGAACCCTCACGTCGGCATCATCTCGCCGAGGGACGATCAACCCGCCTCGTCACCTCCAAAGTCCCCTCGATCGACCCACCTCGGAGATGCATCATGACGCCTCGCAGTGCCCTGGCCTGGAGCCTCGCACTGTCCTGCTCGCCGGCCTCGATCCCGCCCGCGCTCGCCGACGACAAGCCGGCGCCGCCGACCGGCCGCGACCGCCGACCAATCTCGACCTCGACTCGTTCCACTCCCGGCTCGAACGGGCGCGGGGGCGGCGCGCTCGACTCGAACGACCCGAGAAAATACCGCGACTTCGACGAGGTCACGGCCGGGGCGACCCGAGAACGACGGCCTCTTCACGCTCCACCAGAAGGATGAGCACCTCTACGCCGAGATCAAGCCGTTCCAGTTCGACCAGCCGTTCCTCGCGCCGATCACGATCGCCCGGGGCATGACGATGGCCGGCCAGCCGCTGAACTTCGGCGACGAGTGGGTGCTGATCTTCCACCGGGTCGGCGACAAGGTCCAGCTCGTCCGCCGGAACGTCCACTTCAAGGCCCCGTCCGGCACGCCGATCGAGAAGGCGGTCAAGCAGAACTACACCGACTCGATCCTGATGGCCCTGCCGATCGTCAGCATCAATCCCGGCGGCGGGATGAGCGTCCTGATCGACCTCGCCGACATCTTCCTGACCGACTTCGCCCAGCTCCGCTCGGCTACCTCGACCGGAGCCGGACGAACTGGCACAAGATCAAGGCGTTCCCCAACAACCTCGAGCTCGAGGTCGAGGCGACCTTCAGCGGCGGCGGCGGCCGGGGTCGGGCTTCGGCGACGACGGCGTGATCGACGCCCGCGGCGTGACGATCGTCGATCCACTACAGCCTGGCCAAGCTGCCCGACGGCGGCTATCACCCCCGCTCCGCCGACGACCGCGTCGGCCACTTCCTGAACGCCACCAAGGATTTCGGCTCCGACGACCCCGACGACAACTTCGTCCGGCTACTCAACCGCTGGCGGCTCGAGAAGGCCGACCACCAGGCCAAGCTCTCGCCGCCCAAGAAGCAGATCGTCTGGTACATCGAGGACACGGTCCCGATCGAGTACCGGCCGGCCGTCGAGGAGGGCATCCGCGAGTGGAACAAGGCGTTCGAGAAGATCGGCTTCCGCGACGCGATCGCGGTCCGCTGGCAGGAGGCCGGACCGCGACGAGTTCGACCCCGAGGACATCAACTACTGCACGTTCCGCTGGATCACCACCAACATCACCTACGCCATGTCCTGCCTCCGGTCGAACCCGCTGACCGGCGAGATGATCGACGGCGACGTGATCTTCGACGCGAGCTGGATCAGGGCCTGGAAGCAGGAGTATGCCCAGCTCGACCGGCAACGCCCCGGCCGCCGGAGGGCGAGTCGACGCCGGCGCCCGCTGGCCGTCGGCGAGATCATCAGCCCGATCCTGGCCGCCAAGCAGGGCTTCGGCCTGCTCGACCTCGGCATGGCGGGCCGGGGACGTCGGGCGACAAGGACCTGTCGCTGGTGCCCGCCGAGTGGTCGGGCCTCCGCCGCGACCTGCTCAAGCGGCTGGCCAACGGCGAGCGGGCGAGCTGCCAGTTCAGCACCGGGATGCGGCCCGAGCTCGGCCTGGCCGCGCTCGCGCTGGCCGACGGCGACAAGGACGAGCCCGAGGCCAAGCTCCCCGAGGAGTTGCTCGGCCAGTTGATCAAGGAAGTCGTGATGCACGAGGTCGGCCACTCGCTCGGCCTCCGGCACAACTTCAAGGCGAGCACGATGCTCGACGCCGACCAGCTCAACAACCCCGCGATCACCCGGGTCAAGGGGATGACCGGCAGCGTGATGGATTACAACCCGATCAACATCGCCCCCGAAGGGCCAGAAGCAGGGCGACTACATCACCACCACGATCGGCCCTTATGACTACTGGGCGATCGAGTACGCCTACAAGGAAGTCGACGGGGGACGAGGCCGGCGAGCTGAAGAAGATCGCCGCCAGGGCCCCCGAGCACGACCTGGTCTTCGCCACCGACGAGGACATGTTGCTCGGCAACGACCCGCTGGTGAACGCCTACGACCTCGGCTCCGACCCCTGCCGGTTCGCCAAGGACCGGATCACCCTCGCCTCGCAACTGCTGAAGGACCTCGACGCCAAGGCGATCAAGGACGGCGAGTCGTGGGCGAGGCTCCGCGATCGCCTTCTCCTACCTGCTGGCCCAGTAGGGCAACGCGGCCGACCTGGTCGCCTCGCACGTCGGCGGCCAGTCGATCTCCCGCGACCACAAGGGGGACAAGGACGCCCGCGACCCGATCGTGCCGATCGCCGGCGAGAAGCAGCGCGCCGCGCTGGCGTTCCTGGTCGAGCACATCCTCAGCGACAAGGCGTTCCAGTTCTCCCCCGCCCTGCTCCGCCGGCTGTCCAAGGAGCACTGGGACGATGGGGTGGGCGCGAGCGAGTCAGGCGGCTGACGGGCGAGGTCCCGGTCAATGACCGGGTCCTGGCGATCCAGAAGATCGCCCTGTCGCACTGCCTGAGCGGCTCGGTCCTGACCCGGCTCCAGAACCAGGAGCTCCAGTCGGAGCCCGGCTCGAAGCCCCTGGCCGATGGCCGAGGTCTTCCGGTCGCTGACCGACGGCATCTACTCCGAGCTGAACGCACCGGCCTCGGCCGACGGCAAGCCCCGGCCGGTCACCTGCTCGACGATCCGCCGGAACCTCCAGCGCGAATACCTCCGGAGGCTCGCCACGATCGTCCTCGGCCAGGGCCGCTCCCCCTACGGCGACGCCTTCCCGTTACATCATGTTCAACGGCTCGGCGCGGCTACCCCGCCGACGCCCGGGCCCTGGCCCGGATGCACCTCAAGGAGATCGGCGAGAAGCTCGGCAAGGTTCTGAGCGCCAAGGACGTCCGCTCGACGACACCTGCCGGGCCCACTTCGACGACCTGGCCAGAAGATCGGCAAGGTTCTCGACGCCGACATCAACGTCAACGAGCCCTGATCGGTCGGCGAGCGACATCATGTCGAGGCTCAGGCCATCCTGATCGGGGAGTGCGCGGATTCGACAGCCCAGGACCGAAGACCGCACTCATCGGTCATCGTGGGCAGAGTGCTTGTCTCCATCGGCCGAGACCGTGGACTCGCTCGGAGCGAAGCCCTGTCCACGGTCAAGAGTTCGAACGTGGATCTGGCACCGCCGAACTCAGAACGGCTGGACCCCGCCCTTGAGGGCCGGGTCGACATTCGGCGGGGGCCGCGACCGGGGCGATCGGAGCGCCTTCGCACGGACAGGGCCCCTCGGAAGCCGAGGTAAGGTAGCCTTGGTCTCGATCCTCAGACCTTTTCGCCAGGTCAGGATGCCCTGACTTCGAGCCCCCCTTGACGGTCACCAGGGCGATCCTGGCCGGGCTTTCCTTGGGACCGGTCGGGTCGATGACCAGGTTGCGAAACTGCTTGTAATACCTCGAGTCGTAGTATTCCGAGGTCCACTCCCAGGCGTTGGCGGCCATGTCGAAGGCGCCGTAGGGAGAGAGGTCGGAGGCCAGGGTCATGACAGGCTCCATCGGCCGGTCGCCCTTCGCTGGGTCTTTCCGGGGGAGTTCGCCGTTCCAGTACGAGATCCGCCCGTCGGTCGACCGGGCGGCCAGTTCCCACTGGGCCTCGGTGGGCAGTTTCCGCGTCGCCCAGTTGCAATAGGCCTTGGCCTCCTGGCGCTGATGTTCACCACGGGAAGTCGTCGTGCGAGATCGGTCTTGCGCCTTCGGCGGAGAACTTGGCGGCGTCGATCGGCCGTCCCGTCTCCTTGAGGAACTGGACGAACTGGCGGACCGTGACCTCGTGCAGGTCGATGTAATAGGTCGAGAGCGAGACCTCGTGGGCCGGGCCTTTCGTCGGGTCGCCGTCCTCCCGGCCCATCACGAAGGTCCCGGCCGGGACCAGGACCATCTCGGCGCCGTCGCGTCGCAGATGATCCGGGTTGGCCAGCCCGAGGGATGGACGGGAGCTCGGACTTCGGCCGATAGCCCCTGCGGGAGCGTCTTGGGCGATCGGCGGGGCGCCGGCGCGGGGACGGCCGGAGGAGGCGGAGTCGGGCGGCCGGGGTCGGGCCGGTCGGGGCGACTTCGGCGGCGACCGGAGGGGCGGAGGCCGGGGGCGGTGAGGGCCCGGTGGCGTCGCCGATGCCGGTGTTGGCGGCTTCGGGCCGGTGCCTGGGTCGGTCGTCACTCGCCGAAGAAGCGGCAGGTTCTGGCGTTCCGATCGATCGCGTGCAGCAGGCCTCGCGGGCCGCGGCGGTGCCCGGGTAGTTCTTGGCGACCTTGTTGAGCTGGTCCAGCGCGGCCTTGCTCTTGCCGTTCTTGTCGGAGTCCTTCGCGATGTTGAGGAGGATCCGGGCCTCCATGCTCGGGTTGCGGCCGGGCAGTTCGGTCGCGATCAGGGTCGGGTGGCTCGCCTTCGCGGATCTCTTCGTCCTCGTTCCCCTTGAACGCCTTGAGGACGATGAACACGCGATCAAGCCGATCGGCGCGAGGAGCCGCCGATGATCCAGCGGGCCCTCTGCCGGGTCTCGTAGGTGTCGAGGACCGGGGTCGCTTCGAGCTTGACGCCCCGGTGCCGTCGTCGTGACTTCGTCTCCGACTTTCTTCTTTTTCTTCTTCGGCTTCTCCCGCCGGGTTCTTCGGACGCCTCGCTCGACTCGGCTTCTTTCTTCTTGGGAGACGAGCGATCTCGACTCGCTCCGGTTCGGGGGGGGCTTCCCAGAGTCGCTTCAGAGGCGGCGGGTCGGAGGGTTTCGGGCGGATCGGCTCGTAGTCCTCGTCGATGTCGAGGGGCTCGTCCATGCACGCGCTCCCGATGATCGTCGGAAACCGGTTCGACCGCGAATTGGAAGAGGAGCCCGGCACGAGCCGTGCTATCTCCAGCGTAACGGCCGAACCGGTCAGCGACAAGGGTACTTGACAGCTGGAGGCACGGAAGCGCACACGGATCGCCCCGGAGGAACTTCGGCTTGTCGAGCCGGGCGAGTCGAGTCAAACTGCGGCCCGGACGGATTTTCTCGACGATTTCCGAGCAAGGAGCTCCCGCGATGCGACATCCCTTCCGCCACGACGCTCTTCCTTGCCTGACCGCGACGGTCTTCGGATCGAACCGGCGGGCGAAGTCCCTCCATTCGCCAAGGAACTCCCCGTCGATCGATTCCGGCCCGCCGATCCTTCGCCGTTCAATGGCAAGGATCTCTCCGGGTTCTACACCTTCACCCGATTACCATCAGTTATCGAAGACCCTAACAAGGTCTTCACGGTCCACGACGGCATGATCCAGGTCTCGGGCGAGGAGTATCGGCGGCCTCGCGACCCGCGGGTCGTTTTCGCGACTATCACCTGATCGCCGAGTGGAAGTGGGGGAACGAGACCTGGGCATCCTCGACGGTACAGGCGCGAGGAACTCGGGCATCATGGTCCACTGCGTCGGGCCCGGACGGGCGACGGGCTCGCCAGCTGGATGGAGTCGATCGAATGCCAGATCATCGAAGGCGGCAGCGGCGACCTCATCGTCGTCCGCGGCCAGGGCAAGCCCCCAGCCTGACCTGCGAGATCCGGGCCGGGCCCGACAGGCAGCTTTACTATGAGAAGGGGGGCAAGCCGGACACCCGACGGCGGCCGGTTCAACTGGTGGGGCCGCGACCCCGGCTGGAAGGACGTGCTGTGGTTCCGAGGCCACGACGACGTCGAGAAGCCGCCCGGCGAATGGAACCGGATGGAGGTCATCTGCGACGGCGACTCGATCACCTACATCGTCAACGGCTGCGTCGTCAACGCCGGCACCAAGGCGAGCCTGACCGCGGGCAAGATCCTGTTCCAGTCCGAAGGGGCGGAGATCTTCTTCCGCAAGATCGAGGTCCGGCCGCTCCTGAAGTGAAGCCCGATGCTCGATCGGCCCGGAGTCTCGCCAGGCCAGCCCGACCGTTGTAAACTGGTGGATGATGGCACGTCGCGAGTCCATCTCGATGGGCCCGCCTCTGCATGATAACGCCCTCCATGGCCGCCTGGATCTGCGGTCGTCCTCGTGCTCGTGCCCGTCTGGCCGCCCGGTTCGGGCAGAGCCGACCCGATCGTGGCCCGGGTGTCCAGTACCTGAAGACGCCGGCGGCACCGACCGGGTGGGCGAGACGGCCCTGGTGGATGCTCGCGCTGCTCAAGGCCGAGGTCCCGCGCGCCGATCCCGCGCATCGTCCGGCCCTGGCCACAGATCCAGAAGCGATTCGTCGGAGTCGAGCCTACGTCCCGGAGCGGGGCGGCGGCGGCGGAGATCTACGAGGCCGCGGTCGTCATCCTGGCGCTGGCGAACCTCGACGCCGTCTCGCACAAGGCCGAGATCGCCGCCGCCGCCGCAGTTCCTCCTCGACCGCCAGAATGCCGAACGGCTCGTGGGACTACACAGGGGCGGACGTACGGCGACACGTCGATCTCGCAGTACGCGGTCCTCGGGCTCTGGGAGGCCGAGAACTCGGGCGATCTCGATCTCGCCGGGCGGTCTGGGACCGCGCGGCGCAGTTCTATCTGTCGACCCAGTCGGCCGCATCGGGAGGCTGGACCTATCACCGCGACGAGCGGCGGCTCAGGAGACGGTCTCGATGACCGCCGCGGGCGTCGGCAGCCTGCTGATCTGCGACCGGCAGCTCGCCCCTTATCGGACGGCCGTGAAGGTCGGCCAACCCGCTCCTGATCCCGCTCGACGTCGAGGCCGAGCGGAAGAGATACAAGCCCGACGTCGCAGCCCGGCGGATCGACGCAGGCGGTCCAGGCCGGGATCGACTGGCTCGGCCGCGAACTTCACGACGACTCGGCACCCGCGGTCATCGGCCACTCGGCCTATTACGCCCTCTACGGGATCGAGCGGATCGGGGCCCTCGCCGACAAGGCGACGCTCGGCCGTCGCGACTGGTACGCCGAGGGCCGGCGTTACCTCGCCTCGACCCAGTGGCCGGACGGCAGCTTTCACGCGGCCTACGGCGACGGGCCGAACACCGCCTGGGCCGTGCTCTTCCTGACCAAGTCGACGGCCAAGACGATCCACAAGATCCAGCTCCGCCGGCTCGGCGCCGGGACGCTTGATCGGCGGCCGGGGGCTGCCCAAGGACCTGAGCCAGATCTCGGTCGCCGGCGGCCACGTCATCGCCCGGCCGATGGACGGCGCCGTCGAGGGGATGCTCGCGGTCCTCGAAGACCCCCGGGTCGAGGACGCGGCCTCCGCCCTGGCCGGGCTGGTCGCCCGCTACCGGACCGAGGGCCCGAAGGCCCTCAAGCCGTTCCAGGATCGGTTCCGCAAGCTCCTGACCGACCCCGACCAGGGAATCCGCCGGGTCGCCGCCTGGTCGCTCGCCCGGACCGGCGACCTCTCGATGGCCCTGCCGCTGATCGAGGCCCTCACGAGACCCCGACGAAGGCGTCGTCGCCGAGGCCCGGCAGGGGCTCGCAGCTCCTCTCCCGCAAGATCGACGGCTTCGGCCCGCCCTCCTCGGCGACCCCCGAGCAGAAGGAAGCAGGCGATCGCGAAGTGGCGAGCCTGGTACGACGCCGTCCGGCCGCTCGCCGTCGACCGCCGACGAAGGTCCGGCCGACGGACTCGAAGCCCAAGGCCGCCACCGACGCCCCGGAGGGGCGCCATGAGCCGATGCCGATCATGGCCCGCCGAGTCCGGGCCCGGCGCCGGCCAGGATCTACGGCGAGTCGGCCTACGACCGCGTGACGTCGCTGCTCCTGGCGGTCGTCCTGGGGGCCCTGCTGGTCTTCGGCTGGCTCTCGATCATCGCGGCCACGACCTCGGCCTACCAGGCGAGGGTGACGCAGCCGATCGAGGTCATCGAGGTCAGCGGCGGGGGGCGGAGGTCGCCCGACGGCAAGATCGGCAGCGTCGAGGAGATCAACGTCGCCGGCGGCGAGGCAGGCCGACCGGGCCTCGAACAACGAGGAAGACGCCAGCGAGTTCGAGGAGCCCGCGCGTCGAGGCCCGGCCCGCCGCCGATGCTCGACACCGTCGCCGAGGCCGGCGAGAACCTCGCCGAGGTCGACGTCTCCGCCGTGATGCCCCGGGGCGAGCGGGTCGCGACCGGCAAGCGACGCTCGAAGATCGGCAACGGCGGCCCCGGCTACGGCTTCGGGCCGGGCGACGGCGGCGTCCGCCGCGAGGACCGCTGGAGCATCCTCTACAAGACCGGCCAGACCGCCGACGAGTATGCCCGCCAGCTCGACGCCTTCGGGGTCGAGCTGGCGATCATCGTCGGGCAACCAGCTGATCTACGCCTCGAACTTCTCGCAGGCCCAGCCGACCAAGCGGACCGGCAGCGGGCTCGGACGACAAGCGGCTCTTCTTCGTCTGGCGAGGGCAAGGGCGGAAGGAGTCGGACATCGCCCTGCTGGCCAAGGCCGGCCTCGAGGTCGGCGAGGGGGTCATCTTCCAGTTCTATCCCGCCCGGGACCGAGTCGACCCTCGAACAGCTCGAAGTCCGCTACAAGGGCAAGCAGCCCGCCGAGATCCGCAACACCCGGTTCGGCGTGGTCCCGGCCGGCAGCGGGTACGAGTTCGAGGTCCTCTCGCAAGAATACCTCCGCTGACCGGATCGGCGGCCGACCTCCGGAGACCCTTGACGACTCATGGCCACCCTGGAAATCCACGACGGGCGAAATCAGGTCCGGCGCGTGCGGATCACGCGCGACAACCCGGTGATGTTCGGCTCGGACCCGATGTGCGACGTCGTCCTCGAAGGGCCCGGGCGTCCAGCCGTTCCACGGCCGGATTCGCTGGAAGACCCGCCGGTTCAAGGCCGACGCCTCGCCCGAGGTTCCCTGGATCGAGGTCAACGGCGTCCAGGTCAAATCCAAGAGCATCTATCAAGGCGACGAGATCCGGGTCGGCAACTGCCGGATCTTCCTCCTGAGCCTCGAGGATGGCCCCGACCACGGCGAGAAGACCGTCATCCGGGAACGCCCGACCTCGCCGGCCGCTCGACCGGCCCGCGGCCTCGCCCGCCGCCCGCCGAGTTCGCACCGGATGGAGATGGCCCCTCCCTCGGTCGAGCGCCCGAGCCCTCGCCCGCGCCAGGACGGAAGCCCGAGGCACCGCTCAAGCGGACGAGACCGGTCGTCGACCGTTTCGAGGCCTCGAGGACCGGCGAGCTCGGACGGGTCGAAGAGCCCAGCGCTCGTCGTCCGGCCTGATGCGGAAGGTCGGCGAGCAATCGGCCGAGTCTCGAGCCTGACCGCCCGAGCTCGCAGAAGCAGCGACCGCGGACGGCCTCGGCTGGCCTGTTCCGCTCGTTCGAGCGGGCTCCCGGCGACGATCGGGTCCTGGCGCTCGCCGCTGGTCATCGGCCTGGTCGTCACCTTCGTGGTCCTGGTCGTCTTCAGCTTCGCTGCTCTGGGGGATGATCGCCCGCGCCAACGCCTACCGCCAGTACAACGTCGCGACCGAGGACATGGAGGCGGGCGACTACCTGAACGCGATCCAGGAGTTCGACCTCTTCCTCGCCGCCAATCCCGCCGACGATCGGGCCGACAAGGCCAGGGTCCTGCGGCGCTCGCCAGGGTCCGCCAGCATACCGGGAGCGTCGGGGCCTCGTGGGGCAACGCCCTGATGGAAGCCCGGGCGATGGTCGAGGAGGTCGGGCCGCTCGAGGAGTATCGCGACTCGACTCGCTCGACCTCGCCGAGGACATCCGCAAGGCCGCCGAAGGGCTGGCCGACCGGGCCGGCGAGCTCGCCGATCCCAAGGTCCTGGCCGAGGCCGAGTCGGCCGTCGAGCTCCACGCCAAGGTCGCCGGCCAGGCGGCGGCCTCGCTGATCGAGCGGTCGCAGGTCCCCCGTCAAGCTCGACAAGGCCCGCGCGGCGATCCGCAAGAGCCGCGATCGAGTCCGAGGCCATCGCCTCGATGGACGCCGCACTCAAGGCGAACCGGCCGGGCGACGCCTACTCGGCCCGGCGAGGGCTGGTCCGCCGCTATCCCGACCTCGCCCCCGACAAGGACGTGGCCGCCCGGCTGATCCTGGCGAACGAACAGATCCGGAAGGCCGTCGTGTTCGACCCCTCGGGCCGTCCCGGCGAGACCGAGCCCCGGCCCGACCCGCTCGGCCCGCCGACGAGCCTGGTCCTCCGGCTCGAACCGGGAAAGGCCCCGCCGACGGCCGACGGCCCGGTCGCTTATGCCCTGGCCGATGGCTTCGTCTTCGGGCTCGACGCCGCGACCGGTGCCCCTCGATGGCAGGTCCCGGTCGGGGTCGCCAGCCCGTTCCCGCCGCATGGCGGTCGCGGGCGACCCGCCTTCGGTCCTCGTCGTCGACGCCCGGTCGGACGAGCTGATCCGGCTCGAACGGCCGGACCGGCGCCTTGATCTGGCGGCAAGAGCTCGGCGGCCCGGTCGCCGACCCTCCCTTGATCCTCGGCAACCAGTTCTTCCAGCCCACGCTCGACGGCCGACTGCTCCAGATCGACCTGGCCACCGGGCGCGCTCCGGGGGACGCTCCAGCTCGGCCGGAGGCTGGCCAGGACGCCGGTCGCCGACGAATCGGTCGCAGCATCTTTACCTCCTGGCCGACGAGGATTGCCTGTTCGTCCTCTGCGCTCGACCCGCTCGCCTGCGTGGCGGTCGAATATCTCGGCCACGGCGCCGGGCTCGGTCGCCTGCCCGCCGGCCCGGGTCGGCCGGTTCTTCGTCCTGCCCGAGAATCACGAGATCGACCACGGGCGGTGGCGGGTCTTCGTGCATCGACGAGGCCGGGACCGAAGCTCAGCCAGGTCCAGGAGATCCCGGTCGGCGGCTGGACGCTGGCGACCCCCGCGTCGTCCGGCCCGGTGATCTGGTCGAGCAGCGACCGGGGCGAGCTGATGGCCTTCTCGGTCGGCGCTGCTACGACGCCAAGACGCCGTTCACGCCGATCGCCCGGATCGCGGCCGGGACCGAGCCCGAAGGCCCGGCCTTCGCCCGGGCCAAGACCGAGCGCGACTTCTGGCTCGCCTCGTCGCGATCGGGCCGGTTCGAGCTCGACCCGGACGCGGCGTGCTCACGACGTCCTGGACCCTCGGCGAGGCCGGCCCGGCGCCTGGCACCGCTGCAGGCGTTCGACCGCGTGCTCGTCCTGACCCAGCAGCACAACGAAGGCCCGGGCACGTCGCTCTGGGGCGTCGACCCCGACTCCGGCCAGGTCCGATGGCGGACGGTCCTGGGCTCGGCCTGGCCGGTCGGCCTGGCGGGCTCGACCTCGGGCGATCGCGCTCACGACGCTCGGCATCGACGGCCGGGACCTCTCGATCGGCCTCGACGCGCTCCGGGACGGCGGATTCATCGAGCAGCCGCTGCCGAAGGCCGGGACCTTCCGGCTCCCGGCCTCGACCTCGCAGCGGCTGGAGATCGACGGCGCCACGGTGATCGTCCCCGAGCCGGGCGCGAGCCGGGTCCTGGTCCGGGTCGGCTCGGGCGAATTCCAGCCCGTCGAGCTGCCCGCGCCGCTGGCGACGCCGGTCCTCGCCCTCGGCAAGAACCTGCTCGTCCCGGGCCTCGACGGTCGGGTCTATCTGATCGACCCGAAGACGGGATCGTCGGCCGCCGACCCCTACGTCCCGCCGTTCGACCGGTCGCAGGCCGATCCGCTGGAGAACCCCCGTCCCGCTCGAAGGCGGATGCCGTCGCCCTGGCCGACTCGGAGGCGACGCTCCGTCGGCTCGCGGTCGACTCGACCGACCCGGCCCCGCCTGGCCGTGACCGCCGAGTTGAAGCTCGACAAGCCGCTCGCGAGCGACCCCGCCTCGACCGGGGCCTCGATCCTGGTCGCGACGGTCGACGGCAAGGTCCGCTCGCTGGCCTCGCGCGAACCTCGGCCCGCAAGGGAGCTGGCCGCTCGAAGCGCCCGGCTTCTCGGCCCGGTGATGGTGGCCGAGCATGCGTTCGTCGCCGACTCGGCCGGGAACGTCGTCGCCTTCGCCCCCGACGGTCGGCGGCTCTGGTCCTCGAAGCTCGTGCGACACGATCGCCGCCGGCCCGCCCGCCGTGCTCGACCAATCGGCCTGGTTCCTCGGCCGGGACGGCTCGATCCAGCGGTTCTCGATGCTCGACGGCTCGCCCCAGTCGAGGACCACGCTCGAGATCCTCCCGGCCGGAGGTCCGCTCGCCGCCGGCCCGGATCTGGTCGTCCCGGTCGGCCCGGGCTCGATCCGACTCTTCGATACGAAAGGCGTCCCGTCCGCCGGAGGGACCGAAGCCATGAGAGGAAGCCTGGCGGGCTGAGCGGAATCGCTGCCCCGCGCCTCGTCGCCGGGCTGATGTCTCGGGTCTCGCCTTTGCCCGGCCGATCCGGCCTGGGCCAGGTCGCCTCGCCATGCCGAAGGCCAAGCCGGCGACCTGCTCAAGTCGGCCCCGTTCGACCGGATCACGCTTGATCGATAACGCCGTCTACGAGGTCGAGCCGCTCTCCCCTCGCCCGTTGCCGCCGATCGACACGAAGAAGGCGAGAACCTGGCCGACCTCGAGAAGTCCGAAAGTCCGGCCGAGGCGGAGACGATCCCTTCGATCAGGAAAGACGACGGACGAAGGGGAGCAGTATCGTCATCATCCACATGCTCGAAGGCGAGCCTCGCGACTTCAAGGTCAAGCGGGCGTCGATCAAGGAGGTCGAATACTTCGAGGACATGCTCCTCGACGAGGCCGATCGCCTGCTCAAGGAAGGGGATTACACCCGGGCCTTCGAGCGGTTCTCCTGGTCAAGCTCCGCGACCCGAACTGGAAGGGCCTCGACGAGCGGGTCAATCGGCTGCTCTTCGAGGAAGGCAGCGCGGCGCTGATCGAGGACAACGCGCGGGGGCTCCGACTCCTCACCGACCTCGACGCCCGCAAGCCCGACTATCCGGGCCTGGCCGACCGGCTGGCGAGTTCCTACTGCCCGGCGGATCGATCGGGCGTTCGAGGCCGGCGATTTCCTCGTCGGCCGGCGCCTGCTCCGCGAGCTGGAGCAAGTCGCCCCGGACCATCCCGAAGCCCGATCGACCCGGGATCGGTTCCTCGGCCAGGCGAAAAGCCTGATCGACCAGGCGGCGAAGTCAACGCCATCCGACCGCGTCGACCGCCTGGCCGAGGCGGCCCGGATCTGGCCCGACTCCGACGGGCTGGAAGTCGGCCTATCGCGAGGCATTTCGGACCGAGCCGACGCTGACGGTCGCCGTCACCGACCTCGCCGACCCCGTCGGCCCGTTCCCGACCTCGCCGGCCTCGGAGCGGATCGCCCGGCTCCTCTACCTGCCGCTCCTGGCCGCCGACGACGAGGCCGCGACCCGCGGCGAGGCCCCCGGCCAGCTCCTGGCGGGCCTGGAGCTGTTCGAGCTCGGCCAGGGGCTCGATCGAGACTGAAGCCGGGCCGCCTGGTCCGACGGCTCGCGGCCGGTCGCCGCCATCGACGTCGCCCGGTCGCTGGCCGACCGGGCCGAGCCCGCCTCGCCCGGCTACAACGCCCGCTGGGCCGACCTGCTCGCTCGGGTCGAGGCGGTCGACGAGACCCACGCTCGACATCCGCCTGACCCGCCCGACGCTGAAGCCCGCGTCCTGGCTGCTCGTCCCGTCGGCCCGCGCACGCCGCGGCCGACGGCTGGGTCTCGTCGCTCGGCCAGGGCCGCCGGCCCGTCGGCGACGGCCCTTACCGCTGGGACGCGTCGACCGACTCCATCGACCTTGCTCCACTCGGCCATGCCGACCGGCCGGCCGGCCCGCCGAAGATCCGCCGCATCCGCGAGGTCCGCTATCCCAACCCCGCCGCCGTCGATGGAGGCCCTGCTGACGGGGCGACGTCGGCCTGCTCGACCACGTCCCGCCCGACCGCGTCGCCGCCCTGGCCAAGGACCCGGCCGATCCAGATCGGCCGGTTCGCCACGCCGAGCGTCCACCGGATCGCCCTCGACGGCCGGAACCCCGCCCTGCGGAACCGCAAGCTCCGCCGGGCCCTCTCGTTGGCGATCGACCGCAAGACCTTGCTCGAGGAGATCGTCCTCCGGCGCCCGCCCGACGACGTCAACCTCGGTCGCCGACGGCCCGTTCGCGAAGGGGAGCTTCGTCGACGCCGACGGGCGTCGAGCCGTTCGAGTACGACCCGCTGCTGGCCAAGATGCTGGTCGCCGCGGCGAGGAAGGAGCTGGGCGGGAACCCGATCCGGCTGACCTTCGAGTACCCCCCGACCGCCGAGGCCCAGGCGCCGTCTGCCCGAAGATCGCCGAGGCGTTCGCGGCTGGTCGGCGTCGAGGTCAAGCCGTCGAGCGGCCCGAGGCCGAGCTGGAGGAGGGCTCCGGGCCGGCCGGCGGTTCGACCTCGCCTACCGGGCCTCCCGGCCGGCGAACCGCGCCACCGACGCCGGCCCGCTGCTCTGCCCGGCTACGACGCCCCGCCCTCGGCCGACGCCCTGGCCTCCGCCGCCAGCCCGAGGATCCTCCAACTGCTCCTCCAGCTCGAGCGGGCCCCGGAGCCGACCTCGGCCAAGGACCCTGGCCTCCAGATCGACCAGCGAGTCTGCGCGACGAGCTGCCGATCCTGCCGCTCTGGCAGATCGAGGACCATTACGCCTGGCGGGCCGTTGAAGGGCCCCGAGGCCGCGAACACCTCTATCAAGGCATCGCCGCCTGGGAGATCGAGCCGTGGTTCGTCAAGGATCGGCCGTGAGCCGCGCCCGCTGTTCATCACGCGTCGTCTGAGCTCGCCTCACCGGTCGCCCTGGGGCAGCGCCCCCGCCGCCGAAGAAGCCCGCGCCGATCGACACGCAACCTTACGCGATCCGCGTCCGATCGACTTCGACCCCGCGACGCGGGTCGACCGTGCCCGACGCGGCGATCCTCGACGACTGGCTCGCCTGATCGCCGGTTCGTCGGCGATCCCTGGGCGCTCGAGGTCGTCGACGACCGGGCCCGCTCCCGGCCGATTCCCGTCGAAGAGCTCAAGGCCGACGACCTGAAGGCCGTCAGCCGACAAGGCCGACAAGGTCTGGGCGATCCGGGTCGGATCGAGCGGCCGGCTTTGGCGCTCGAAGGGCGAGAGCTGGACGTCGCGACCGGCCGGCTCGGCGAGGTCCACCGCCGCGAGGTCGTCTACCCCTCCGACCTCCCTCGCGAGCTTCTCCGGCTGGCCCTGTCGATGTTCACCCCCTCGGCCGAGGTCGGCGAGTCGAAGGCGGGCGGGGTCTCGTTCCTGGTCAAGGGAGCGTCGCTGCCGGCCGCCAGCCCGCTCGGCGAGGTCGCCCCGGTCGGCACGATCTTCCGGGCCTTGCGGATCTTCCCGAAGGCCGACGGCTCGGCCCCCGAGATCATCGAGGTCCGTTACTCCTATTTCCGGGTCGACCGAGTCGATGGCCCGGTCGCCCATTGCGAGATCATCCGCGGGGTCGGCGACCCGCTGACGAACCGCTACGCCCGCAAGAACAAGCTGGTCGCGCTCGGGATCAAGCCGTCGTCGACGCCGACCCGGCTCCGGTTCCTGATGAAAGGCGACCGCCAGCCCGCGGCCGGCTATCGGCTGATCGCCCGGTCGATCCCGCCCGGCCCGAAGCCGACCGAGCTCGGCATGACCGACCGCGACGGGCGATCATCCTCCGCCCGGGCTTCGCTCGACGGCCTGGTCTCGCTCCGGCTGATGGCGGGCAACGACGAACCGATGCGTCGACTTCCCCGTCATGCCCGGCGAGAGCTCCGACGAGCGGACGATCATCTTCGAGCCCCGGCCGCAGACCCTGGCGCTCGAAGCCAGGCTCGACGCCCTCCGCGACGCGATCATCGACGTCGTCGCCGTTCGCTCCCGGCTCGAAGCCCGGATGAAGGCCCGGCTCGACGGCGAGGACTGGGCCGGTCTCGACGAGGCGATCGCGGAGTTCCGCAAGCTCACCCCTGGCGACAGTTCGCGATCCGGCTCGACCAAGATCCGCGACGACGGCGAGCGCCAGGAGATCGAGGTCAAGACGACCGGTCCTCACCCGGAACGCCCGCGCCCAGCTCGACGAGACCAAGGGCCTCATCGAGCGCTATCTCGACGACGACGCCATCCGCTCTTACGAGGACGCCGCCAGCGGGCCAAGGCCGAGGCTGCCCAGCCCCGGCGAAGAAGAAGGGCGAAGTGAATTCCCGCATGGGTCACCCCTCGACGACCGGGCTCGCCTCGGCGGGCTCGGCACTGGTCTGGGGTTCGAGCTCAGCCGAACAGCCTCGACCAGCCGGGCCCCTCCCTTGAAGAGAGCCTGGAGCGCGGGGGTGGAGAGACGGTCGATCTGGCTGTACCAGGCCGTGACCATCCGGACGAACTCGAGCATCTTTTCCAGTTGCTCGCGGGTATACTCGTCCGTCGGGCCGCCCGTGCTCGCCTCGCCGACGCAATGTTCCAGCAGGGCGATCGTCGGGTCCATCTCGCGCCGCTTCCGCTCGGCCATGATGACCCGGAACGTGTCCATCACGTCCTTGAGCGCCTCGAACCGGTCGCGGCGGTCGCCGATGATGTGGACCCGCCGGACCACCCCCCACGTGATCAGCTCGCGGAGGCTCGTCGAGACGTTCGACCGGCTCACGTCGAGCAGCCGGCTGATCTCCTCCGCGTCGAGCGCCTCGGGCGAGACGAACAGCAGCGCGTGGACCTGGGCCATCGTCCGGTTGATGCCCCAGGCCTGCCCCATCTCGCCCCAGTGGAGCACGAACTTCTGTGCCGCGGCGTCAGGTCATCGGATTTCGACTCCGCCTGTCT
>CAVWND010000005.1:0-16607 GCA_963756475.1 uncultured Planctomycetota bacterium | reverse complement strand
TGCCGGCCAGCTCACCCATCAACCGATGAATCTCCGCTTTCGCTCCCACGTCCACCCCCTGCGTGAGTTCGTCGAGGATCAAGACCGATGGATCGGTGTTCAAACCAGCGGGCCAAGAGCAGACCTTCTGCTAATTTGCCGCCCGAAAGGTGGGCGACGGGCCTCGTCAACCGAAGCCAACTTGACGCCCAATCCAGGCCGGAAAGCTCGGTCGCGATTTCCGTTTCTCCCTGGTGAAATTGAGAAGTCCCAGGTTCGCGATCGAGGACCAGAGGTCGCCAGGGTCTCGTTCGCGGCGACCGACATCTCAAGGATCACGCCATGACGGACCGGGTTCGGGCAGGTAGGCGATGCCCAGTTTCGATGGCTTCACCAGGGAGAGCGATCAGAGACCGCTTCGCCGTCGAGCAACGATCAGAGCCCGAATCAGCCGGCGTGAGGCCAAAGAGCACGCGGGCAGAGCTGGTGTACGGCCCGCACCGATAGAGTCCCGCCAGTCCCCAGCGTTTCCCCATTGCCGGACCTGGAAAGCTGACGTCATGAACCCCCGAGGCCCGGCAGCCCAGACCCTCACTTCGAGGACGACTTCCCCTTGGGGGACCTCGACCTTGGGGAGACGGCCGACAGCCGCGACCGACCATCAAACGGATCAGTTCGCCACGATCGATTTCACCCATCGCGCGAGTCCCGACGAGCGACCGTCTCGGAGGCATGGTCACTCGGTCGGCGACCTGGGCAAATCCTCGAGCCGGTGCGAGATATAAATGATTCCCACGCCGTGAGACTTGAGGTCCTGGACGACTCGAAAGAGATTGTTGACTTCTTGTTGGTCAACGACGACGTGGGCTCGTCCATGATCAGGACCTGTGCGCTGGCCCCGAGGCTCGAGCGATCTCGACGAGTTGTTGCTCCGGCATCGTGAGCCGTCCGACCTCGGTCTCGGGATCGATCCTCGCGCCGATCCGCTCGAGCAATTCTCCCGCCCGAGCGACGCGCTCCAGCCGACCAATCGCCAGGGGCCGGGGTGCAAGCCCATCGCGATGTTCTCCGCGACCGTCATGTCGGGAACAGGGCCGGCCGCCGGAAGATCGCGGCGATCCCCAGGCTTGTCCCTGACGGGATCGTTCCACTCGATGAGTTCCCCGCGAACTTCGAGCGTCCCCTCATCGGGCAACTGGGCTCCGGTGATGACTCATGAGCCCCGACTTCCCGGCGCCGTTCTCGCCCGACCGATGTCGTCACCTCACCCGCCTTGAGGTCGAACGACACGCCCTTGAGAGCCTCGTACGCCCCCCGAACGACTTCGCTGACGCCCGGTAGTCTCAGCAGCGGGTCCAAGGTCCGTTCCTGGGGGTGGGTGCGGCCAGGGTGAGTGTGGGGTGACTCCGGGCGGCCCCGGATCGATCGCCCTCATGTCTTCATGACTTCGTCCGCTTCCTTGCACGCGTGATCCTTCCTTCGGGATCGTCCCGAGAGGACTTCACGTTCGTAGGCCCGGATCTGGTCGAGCCAGGCCGGCCCGACGGGCACGCCTTGCGCTCATGCGAGGAGTGATCCCAGAACGGCGCCGATAGGGGATGATCTTCAATTCCTCGAGCCAGGCCAGCCGACGGTCAGTCACCCGCTGGCTTCGCGTCTCCCGAGCTTTGCGGTCGGCTCCAGCAGGGCGATCAGCGGCCGCCTTGAGCAGCGTCCGGGTGCCGATGACCCAGGCGGCGACGCGGTTGATGCTGGCGTCGAAGAAGTCGAGCCCGACGTGGACCCGGTCGAGGTAGTCGCCGCGGACCACCTCCTGGCGATCGCCTGGAGATCGTCGATGAGGTGACCACGTGGTCGCTGTCCCAGCGGACGCCCGCGGCTGACGTGCAGGAGGAGCTCGTCGAGCCAGGCGAGCACGGCGGAGATCTTGTCGGAGATCGATCTCCGTCGGGTGGAAATGGCCGGCATCGAGGCAAAGGAGCGTGTCGCGGGTGATCGCGTAGCCCGAGGTAAAACTCGTGCGAGCCGACCATGTACGATTCGACCCGAGGCCGAAGAGCTTGCTCTCGACGGCGTCGCGGTTGATTCCTGGGGTCGATCGACTCGGCGAAGATGGCATCGAGGGATTCCAGCAAGCCGCTCGCGAGGCCCCTTGCGGTCGACCGGGCTGTCCTTGTAGCCGTCGGGAACCCAGATGTTTGTGACGCAGGGCGAGCCCAGCGCCTCGCCGATCGCTGCGCCGATCTTGCGGCAGGCGATCCCGTGATCGACCCAGAACCGACGGATGCCGCCGTCGCGATGGGCCAGGGTAAACCGTCGGCCGCTGGGGTGCGGGAAGAAGGTCGGGATTGAAGTCGATGCCCCAGCCGCCTCGACTGCGCCCAGTCGATCCAACCCTGGAAGATGTCCGGGCGAGTCGTCACGCTCGACCTTCCTGCCGCCGGACTCGGCATAGCTGGCGTGAAGATTCAGGCGGAGCTTGCCCGGGAATGAGGGAGCCGGCCTGTTCGAGGTCGGCCTGCAACTCGTCGGTTCCGGCCTTGCCGGGGTAGTTGCCGGTCACCGCCAGGCCGCCGCCTGATGCCTCCCCGTGCGTTCTCGAAGCCGCCGACGTCGTCGCCCTGCCAGCAGTGGAGCGAGACGGCAATCAAACATAGCGAGTCGCTGGAGAGCCAGCCCCACGTCGACGCCGATTCCGCGTAACGCTCGCAGCCAGGTAATACGACCGCTGGAGGACAGTTCCGGCCTAGGGATGGCCATGTCGATCGCGAATGGTCGTCGGCCGGGACGGATTGTGATGCTCTGGCATTCGAGGAAAGTGAGACCCAGATCGTAAACCGCGGTCGAGCCCGATCTGGCGGAATCGGTCAGCCCCTTCGATCGCAGGGTCGGGCTTGCCCTTCGTTCCGGGTCGGCGGCATAAGCCCTGGCAGGCAAGCCCGACCTACACACGAATTCAACTCGCCATCAGCGTAGCCGACGTCGCATCGAACGCCAGGCGGATCTGGGCGCATTCTTCGGGCGAGAGCCGGAAGGAGAGGGCCTTGGTGTTGTGTTCGGCCTGTTCGGCGTTGCGGGCCCCGACGATCGCGGCGGTGATGCCGGGAACCTGGATCGTCCAGTTGATCACCATCTGGGCCAGGCTCCGCCTGCTTGTCGGCGATCGGCCGGACCTTTTCGAGCGATTCGAGGACTCGTTGCGGTTCTCGGGCCGGAAGAACTTGTGCGTCGTCCGGTGGTCGCCGGGCGGGAAGTCGATCGGGCGCCGACGGCGCCGGTCAGTAGGCCCGCTCCATCGGGGAGTACCGATCACGCCGACGCGAGTCTCGCGGCAAGTCGGCAGGATCTCCTTCTCGATCTTCCGCTGGATCAGGCTGTAGGGGGTTGCAGGCTGGCGAGCGGACCGGCGGCGGCGGCCTTCGATCCAGTCGACGTCGTAGTTGCTTACCCCGATCGCGCGGATTTTGCCCTGGTCCTGGAGCTTGATCAGTGCGGCCATCGTGTCTTCGACCGGCGTGGTGGTGTCGGGCCAGTGGACCTGGTAGAGGTCGATGACGTCGATGCCCAGCCGTTTGAGGCTCCGCTCGCACTCGATGGGATCGTCTCGGGGCTGGAGTTGCGGCGGATGACGACGTCTTTGCCGAGGCGGTCCTGGGTCGCCCAGGGGTCGGAGCCTCCTGCTCGAGGTCCCAGGTCATCCCGCACTTGGTGGCGACCTGGCACCCTGTCGCGAAGGCCCCGGATGGCCTTGCCGACGACTTCCTCGCCGTACCCCTGGCCGTAAACGGCGGCGGTGTCGATGGTGGTGACGCCGTGGTCGATCGACGCCGGATCGCCGCGATCGAGTCGGACTCGTCGTTGCCTCCCCACATCCAGCCACCGACCGCCCAGGCTCCGAAGATCACCGGGGCTCACCGCGAGATCCGACGTTCCGAGCCGACGCATTCCGAATTCGCTCAAGGTCAGACCTCATCCCAGTGGTTCCAACTCGCCGAGGGACCGATCCCCGGCATCCGGCGAACTCGAACATTCTTCGGGGAAGGTCGCTGGGCGACAATCCTTCGGACGAGCGGTGACCGATTCGCCCGGCGAGTCGGGACGGGGCAGGGCTGTGCCCGGACGATCAACCGCAGGCAGGCGTAACCGAACAGGCTCCCGGCGGTGTTGAGGATCAGGTCGTCCACGTCAGCCACGCGGCGTCCCGAAATTCCCTGAAGGGTCTCGATGAACAGGCTGATCGCGAGACCGCAGAGTGCCACCCTGGCCCACGAGCACCGGCCTCGAGCGACGATCGGCAGCAAGACAGCCCATCGGCCAGCCCGCCGCGAGATTTCCCAGGATATTGATGACGACTTCCGAGCCGCCGGCGCCGACATCATGGCGGATCGTGCGAAATGGCATCAGGTTCGGAGTCGCATTCGGGCTGTAAAACCCGCCCAGGGTCAGACCCAGGAACGTCGCGAGATACAACGCCATCAGGATCATCGCGAATCGACGCATGTCAGACCTCCGGACGATCGGAAACTTTGCGATGCAAAGAATAGGATATCACCGCCGCCTCGTCGAGGGCATCTTGGGTTCGAGGGCGGTTCTCGAAGTGGAAGCGGCGGTTGCGTCCTTGCCTCGCGCGCTCGGTGGTCGGCGAAGATGGCGGCTCGAGACTGTTCAGCTGGAGAGCGGAAGCGTCGACCCGCCGACCCGGAGAGGGACGAGCCGGGAATCGACCGGAGGGGGCACTCGCGATGCATCGAAGGCAGGGTCGGCTAGTGGCTTGGGTTGTCCTCGGCGCGGCGACCTTCGCCTCATCGGTCGCGATCGGCTGGCCTGCTCCGCAACAACAGGCGGCGATCGCGGCCCGCGAGGATCTGGCGAGGGACAAGTCGGCGCTCGCTTCGACTTTCCAGTCCGACGACAAGTCGCCAGCCGCCGCGTTCGACGGCGAGCCCGAATCCCGCTGGTGTGCCTCCGATTCCTCAGCGCCCAGTGGCTCCAGGTTGACCTCGGCCGGCCCGAGACCATCACTGGATATCGGCTGGTCTGGGAGTCACGCCGAAGTCGTCCACCCGTTCACAGGATCGAGGGTTCGCGCCGACGGCAAGACCTGGTCCAACCTGGTCGCGATCTCGACGACCGACGAAGTATCAGGATCGCTGATCCACTTTCCAGGCCGAGATCAAGGCGATCCGCTACGTCCGCTTGACCGCGACCGAGACCGAGCCCGATCACTGGGCAAGCCTCTTCACCTTTGAGGTCTTTGGCACAAGTCCAGCCCAGGCCCCGCCGCGAAAGTCAACCGCGAAGAAGGTCGACGACCATAACATCCTCCGCGGGATCAAGGCGCCGCGAAGGCTTCCAACTGACAGCCTTTGCCTCGCCGCCTGATATCCGCTATCCCGACCTGCCTGGCCGCCTCGCCCGACCGGCGAGGTATTCGTCGGGATCGATGAGAACGGCTCGCTCGACGCCAAGGCCGGACCGGGGCCGAGTGGTGCGCTGTGTGGACGCCGACGGCGACGGCAAGGCCGACAAGTTCAACGTCTTCGCCTCGATGGACAGCCCCCGAGGCTTGGTCTGGGACGCACGGAACGCTCTACGTCCTGCACCCGCCGTTCCTCACCGCCTATCACCGACACCGACGGCGACGGCGTGGCCGACCGTCGGAAGAGCTGGTCAAGGGGATCGGCTTCGACCTCAAGTTTCGCGGCGCCGACCACACGACCAATGGCATCCGCCTGGGGATCGACGGATACATTTACATCGCCGTGGGCGATTACGGTTTCATCAAGGCGGTAGGGGAAGGACGGCAAGCCGCTCCAACTTCTCGGCGGAGGGATCGTCCGGGTCCGGACCGACGGCACCGGACTGGAAATCGTCTCGCGAGGCCAGCGCAATATTTACGACGTCGCGATCGACCCCTTCATGAACCTTTTCACCCGCGACAACACCAACGACGGCGACGGCTGGGACGTCCGGCTCAGCCACGTCGTCCCGACCGGACACTACGGCTATCCCTCGCTCTTCAAACGCTTCCCCGAAGAGCACGTCCAGCCCCTGGCCGACTACGGCGGCGGCTCGCCCTGCGGCTCGCTCTATCTCCAGGATCCCGGCCTGCCCGCGCCTTACGGCAACATGCTCTATACCTGCGAGTGGGGCCGGGGCGTGATCTTCATGCACCCGCTCACTCCCAAACGGAGCCGGGTTCAAGGCCGGTCAGAAGATGTTCCTCGAGATCCCCCGGCCGACCGACATGGATGTCGACGGACGAAGGGCGGATCTACGTGTCGAGCTGGCGCGACGGCGGGTTCAACTATTCCCGGCCCGACGTCGGTTATGTTGTGCGGGTCGTGGCCGAAGGTATCGAGGAACCGAAATTCCCCGACCTCAAGGCCGCCTCGAAGGAAAAGTTGGCCGATGACGTCGGAGGTGGCAACGCGGTGCTCCGACTGGCCGCGCAACGCGAGTTGCTCCGTCGGGGCTTCGCGGGAGACCAGGAAACAATCTCAAGGCTGATGCGAACCGCGATGGCGAAGTCGGAGCCGATGGCGGCCAGGGCGGCCGCGATCTTCACCCTGGCCCAGGAAGAGAAGGCGGCCGGCATTCCGGCCTTGCTCAACCTCGATCGCTCCTCGCCGGAAGTGCTCGAGTTCCTGATCAAGGCTGTCGCCGACCGTCGCCAGGCATGGACGAGGGCCGACGATCAGGCCGTGGCCAGGCACCTTTCTGATTCCGACCCTCGTGTCCGGCTCCAGGCGGCCGTCGCGCTCGGCCGTCGCGGACAGGTGGAAAACGCTCCGGCAATCCTGCCGCTGACGGCGGATATGGACCCCCTGGTTTCGCATGTGGCCGTCAAGGCGCTTGTCAATCTTCACGCTTATGAGGCTTGCCTCAAGGGGCTGGGCGATCCGAAATTCGCGACAGGGGCATCGCTGGCCCTCCAGGCCATGCACGACCCGAAGGTCGTGAGCGGATTGACAAAGTTGGTCGGAGGCTCGACCGGCGCGGCCGGCCGAAAGGCGGCCCTCAAGGCCCTGTGCCGGCTCTATCACGCGGAGGCCCCTTATGTCGGGCAAGTGGTGGAGCACCCGTCCCGACACGAGCGGTCCCTATTACAATCCCGTCACCTGGGAGGGCAGTCCGGCTGTCGGGGTGGCCCTCCTCTCCGCCTTGAAACAGTCGGACGAGGCGACGAGGGCCTGGCTCCTCGGGGAGATGATCAAGAACAAGGTCGATCTTCGAGGAGTCGACGACCCTCGCCCTGAAATCCTCGGCCTCCAACCCGGCGCTGCGGCCGGCGGCAATCGACCTGTTGATTTCCCGCGTCAAGCTCTCCCTCGACGCGATCCGGTTCCTCGAATCCGTCGCCACCTCCGACGCCGATCCCGCGACCAGAGCTCGGGCGATTCGCGGTCTGGTCCGCCACTCCGGCCAGCAGGAGGCCCGCGAATCGGCCCTCCGGGCCCTGGCCACGATCTCGCTCCAGGACGACCCGCCGGCCGACCTGCTCGGGGCCTGGCTCGACTTCGCGAAGGACGGCCGCAATGCCCGCGATCCGGCCAGCTTCGTCAAACTGGCTGAGGGGGCTGACGTCGGTCAGGGCATACTCGGTTATGCGGTCCTGACCCAGGTGGCCATTCATCGCAAAGGACCTTCCGGGCCGAGGGTCGAAGCCGAGCGGGCGATCGATGCTGCCTGGAAAGAACCGGCGCTGGCCGCCCGGTTACTCCGTGCGATCGCCCTGGCGAAGGTCGCGGATTATGCTCCTCGCGTGGAACAGGCGCTGACCGACGCTTCCTCCCCTCCCTATCGGCAGGCCGCCGAGTTCGCCGCCCGACGGCTGAACATCGCGGCGAAGGCCGAAGCCTCAGCCCTCCCCACGAAGGGCGCACAGCCCGATCGGCGCGACGCCGTACGAAGAGGTGCTCGCCGTCGTCCTGAAGGACAAGGGTGACGCCGGCCTCGGCGCCCAGATTTTCGAGAAACAGGGCTGCGTCAATTGCCACGCCGTGACGAAAGCCCAGCCCATCAAGGGCCCGTACCTCGGCGACATCAGTACCCGATACAATCGATCCGAGCTGACCGAGTCGATCCTCAAGCCAAGCGCCCGCATCGCCCAGGGCTTCGAGACCAAGAAGTTCGCTCTCAACTCGGGCCAGGTCTATGAGGGATTCGTCGTCCGCGAGGCTGGCGACGAGATCGAGATGCGGAACTCGACGGGCGCGGTCTCGACCATCTCGAAGAAGGAGATCGAGGAGACCCAGAAGTCCGACGTTTCCGTGATGCCCCAGGGACTTCTCGACCCCCTGACGCCGCACGATCTGGCCTCGCTACTAGCCTACCTCGAATCTCTGAAGGGGAAATGATGCCGGGCTTCTCGATCGCCAGGGGAGCGGGCCGACCCCGGTCGAACGCCCAGGCGATGCGTCGCCGGCACCCATACTCGCGGGACCTTCATCGAGACTGGCCTCACCGATTGAACGAGGTCGGGACACCTGCGGTCCAGCGAGCCATGCCGGGGTCGAGGCTTTCGCCAGCGTTTCGCCGGTCGGGTCTTGGCAGAGCCGTCGCGGGTGGCCAGACTTGCGGCAGGATGACGCCTTTCTTGGAGATTCTCACCAGGGAGATTGTCCGATGCCCCGATCTTTGTCTTCGCTCGCCTTCCTCGCGATCGGAATCGCGGCCTCGACCGCCTTCGCCGACCCCCCGGGCCTGAAACCGCTCGCGATCGGGTCTCCCGCGCCCGGCTTTCGCCTGCCGGGCGTCGAAGGCCAGTGGCATGACCTCCACGAATTTGACGGGCCCAAGGTGCTCGTCGTCGAGCTTACCTGCAAGCTTTGATCAACTGGCTAAGAAGCACCAACTCGCATCTGAGCACTATTCTGCAAACTCCGTCTTGTTCATTTCGCGTTTGAGAAGTCGAACAATCTCGTCGCGTTCCGCCTGTATCCCTCTGCACGCCTTCAAAAAATCATCAATCAATATATTGTAATCCGTTCTGTTTTTTTCCGTCATCCTCGGGCAGAACTCCTGAATCGCGTTCCGCAAGACATGCGAAATTGTTCAATTCGTTTATAAAGAGGAGTAGGCAGGAAAAGATATCCCGCCTCACAAGCGTGGAATAGTTCTAGGACAGATGCGTGGTAGTCCTTGACCCTTGAATCGAAATACTTCTCTAAGAACTCCTCCCTGCCATCTTTGGGATCACGTTGGAAGGGCTTTATACTAGCAAAGTGGATCTCTCTGAGGTCGAACAGTGTTATCCCCAGCAGTCTTGAAATGTTCTTGAAGGTGGCGACACGATCCTTATGGCAGTCCGCCACCGTGATTTCTTTCAGCTTTAGATCGGTTTTATGTTTCTCTAAATTTCTGTTGAAGTAATAAACGAGGCACGCTGCGATGATCACCGTAATCGCTTGGACGATCGAGGTGCAGGCTTGCACCACCGCAGCGCCTGCCTTAATGTCTTCCGAAGTAAACGATCCGATCATCGCATTTGCCCCCATCTGTCCGAACCGCCCATCTCCACAGGTTGTTCGCTGGGACGCTTCCAAGATTCAGAGTAAAAGGGTCCGGAACCATCTTGATATCGACCCGTTCCCAAGGTGGATTGAGGGGATACGATCTGACTATCTCTCTCGCCTCTGGAGCCTGACCGATGCGACTTCTCCTCTCGCTAGCCGTACTGGCTCTCCCCGGCGTTGCCCTCGCCGACCCGCCGAACCTCAAGCCCCTCGCCATCGGCTCGCCCGCACCAGACTTCAAGTTGCCGGGCGTCGATGGCAGGGAATACACGCTTGCATCCTTCCGTGATGCCAAAGTCTGGTCTTTGCCTTCACCTGCAACCATTGCCCGACGGCGAACGCGTATGAGGCTCGGTTCAAGAAATTCGCCGACGAATACAAGGCCAAGGGCGTGGCCTTCGTGGCGATCTCGCCCAACGACCCCAAGGCCGTCCGGCTCGACGAGCTGGGATACACCGACCTCGACGACTCGTTCGAAGTCGATGAAGATCCGCGCGAAGGATCACGCCTTCAACTTCCCCTACCTCTACGACGGCGAGACGCAGGCGACCTCGCGCGGCCTATGGCGTCCTGGCCACGCCCCATGTCTTCATCTTCGACGCCGACCGCAAGCTTCGCTATCAGGGGCGGTTCGACGACTCGGAAGTCAAGACCGTGAAGTCGCACGACGCGATCAACGCGGTCGAGGCGATTCTCGCGGGCTCGAAGGTTGCCGTCGAGACCACCCGGGTCCCCGGCTGCTCGACCAAGTGGGCCGACAAGCGGGAGAGCGCCCGCAAGTGGCTCGCCGAAGGCCGACGCCGAGCCGGTCAGCTCGACACGATCGACGAGGCGGGCGTGGCCGAAGCTCGTGAAGAACGACACCAAGACCTGCTGCTGGTCAACCTCTGGGCCACCTGGTGCGGCCCCTGCGTCGCCGAGCTTGCCCGAGCTGGTCGAGATGAACCGGATGTATCGCGGGCCGGGGCTTCCGGCTCGCCACCATCAGCCTCGACGAGCCCGGAGAAGCGAGAGTCGCCCTCGAGATGCTCAAGAAGAACCACGTCTCGGCGACCAACTACATCAGCACGATCGAGAGCCAGGACAAGCTCGCCGAGGCCCTCGACAAGGAATGGCCCGGCCCGGTCCCCTACACGATGATCGTCGCCCCGGGCGGCAAGGTGATCTACCGGAAGTCGGGCGCGATCGATCCGCTGGAGGTCAAGCGGGCGATCGTCGGCTACCTGGGCCGGACCTATTGATCGGCAGGAGCGGTTTGCGATCACCCGATCTCGTGTCGCCTAGCTTCTGGCGGAGGGTGGCCCGGTCGATCCCCAGGAGTTGGGCGGCGCGCGGCCCGGTTCCCCCGCAGCGGTCGAGCGCGGCTCGAAGCACGCGGTTCGGCCTCGTCGAGAACCGGGCGTAGAGGTCGCCTCGGGCCGCCGGATCGAGTCGGCCTCGGCCCGGCCCACTCGCGACGGCTCCGGGCAGGTCGGGTCGATCTGCGAGGTGAGGGCTCGAAGACGGTCGGGCAGGTGCTCGACGCGGATCGGTCCGCCCCTGGCGAGTATCGCCGCGTGTTCGATCGCGTTTCGCAGCTCGCGGACATTTCCCGGCCAGGGGCGGCGAGCGCAGGGCCTCGAGCAATCCTGGCCGCCATCCCGATCGGGTCGTCCGAGCCGACCCCGGCACCGGGCCAGGAATGGGCGGCGAGCAACGGGATGTCTTCCGGACGCTCCCGGAGCGGCGGGACGTGGATCGGGAAGGCGGCGAGCCGGAAATAGAGGTCTTCGCGAAAGTCCCCGGCGCGACCATCTCGGGCAATGGTCGGTTGGTCGCGGCGAGGACGCGAATGTCGACGGGTCGCGTCCGGGCGTCACCCACCGGCGCGATCTCGCGGTTCTCGATCGCCCGGAGCAGCTTGACCTGGAGTGACGACGGCGCTCGCCGATCTCGTCGAGCAGGACCGTCCCGCCGTGGGCCAGTTCGAGGATCCCCTTTCGATCCTGTGACGCGCCGGTGAAGGCTCCCCGGGCGTGGCCGAATAGCTCGGCCTCGACCAGGCTCGGGCTCAGGGCGGGCAGGCAGACCGGGACAAACGGGCCATCGCGCCGGGCTCCGTAACGGTGCAAGGCCCGCGCGACCAGCTCCTTCCCCGTGCCGCTCTCGCCGGTGATCAGGACCGGGACATCGGCGCGGCGACCAGGGCGATCCGCTGAAAAAGAGCCTGCATCGGCGGCGAGGAGCCGACCAAGACGATCGCCCAGGTCGATCGGTTGCGGCGGACGGGGACGCGGTCGCCTGGGTCCTTGCCGGCCTCCAGCGCCCGGCGGACCACGGCGGCGGCCTGTCGAGGTCGAACGGCTTGACCAGGTATTCGAAGGCCCCGGCCTCGACCGCGCTCCGACGGCCGTTTCGAGGTCGCCGAAGGCGGTCATGACCACGATCGGCGAGCCTCCGGCCCGCTCTCGGAGCCCGGCGAGGCGGTCAGGCCGTCGACTCCGGCAGTCGAACGTCGAGGATCACGGCGTCCGGCCGGATCTCGCCGATCCGTCGCATGCCTCCTCGGCCGAGGCGGCGGTCTCGACCCGGTGCCCCTCTTCGCCGAGGAACTCGCGAAACGACCAGCAGATGCTTTCCTCGTCGTCCACCACCAGGATGCAGCTCATTCCAACCTCCTCGACGCGAACGGAGGAGCGTCGAGCCAGAATCGCGTCGTCCCGTCCTCGCGGGTCCAGGATAGCCCGCCGCCGTGGTCGACGGCCGCCCTCCGGTGCCAGCGCCAGGCCCAGCCCGACGCCTTCCGGCTTGCCGGTGACGAACGGCTCGAACATCGTTCGAGGCCAGCTCGGCCGGAGGCCCGGGTCCGTTGTCGAACACCTCGAAACGGACGCAGGTATTCCTCGGATGCGGTAACTCGACCCCCGCCCGAGCCCGGCCGCTTCGATCGCGTTCAGGACCAGGTTCAGGAGCGCCGCTCCGAACCGATCGCCGTCCACCAGATCGATATCGGCCGGATCGAATCTCCCGGATCGAGTTCGACGCCGACATGCCGACAGGTCGGCTCGACGAGGGAGACGACTTCTTCACCAGATCGCCGGGGTCGATCGAAGCCGGAGGGCCTCGCGCTCCCGGGTCGTCGAAAGCAACCCCTTGATCTGCTCCTCGCAGAGCGATAAGTTGCCGCAGGGCGACGTCGAGGCTGCCCTCGATCCGGGATCGGGCATCGCCGGGCGTGGAGTTGCACCGCCATCCTGGCTCCGTCGCGGCGTTCCGGAGCTGATGGGCCGAGCCCGGCGGCAAGCTGGGCGAGCACGCCGGCTCGCTCGGTCCTTCGGATCGTCTCGACCATCTCACGGAGTTGGTCGGCCATCCGGTTAACCGAGCCGACCAGGTCGTCGACCTCGTCGCCCCGGCCTGGCCCGTCGAGCTCGCGAAAATCACCGCCGCGATCGCCGCGACCTTCTCCTGGACCGACCTGAGCCGAACCGCCAAGGCGGTGAGCCACCAGCCCCGTGACCAGCGCCATCGGGACCAGCGAGAGCAGACCGAAGCCAGGGTGGAAGGCTGGCCTCCCACCGGGCTCGTCGCCATGCCGCCTCGGGATAAGCACCTGGAGGGTCGGGCCGCCTGCCTGGACGGATCGGAGGCGGTGAGATACACGCTCACCCCTCGAACTCAAACCGCGGAAACGGCCCCAACCCCTCCGCTGGGCCGAGGGACTCGGGAAGGTCTCTCAGGCGATCGGAGCGGATAGGAGCGACAGGACGGCCAGGGTTGATTTCGACGACTTGGCCCTTTCGAGTCAGTCGCGGCGAAATGCGCACCCGGAGCCCCTCCCCTAATCGGGTGGAGGACATCCGCACGGTCAGGGGGAAACTGGAACGACCGAGCAACTTCAAGAACACGCTTCAAGCCGCACGGCCAGATCTGACGGCTCCGCAGTCCCCCGCGGCGGCCATCCGAAGCCGCGACCGACAGCGATCGTCGCCACCGTAGCCGAGCTGCACTCCCGAGGAAGGGGAATCAGATATCTGGTCTTCGGTCGTTCGCCGGATAGGCCGCACCCAGTGGGTATCGGGAAGGTTGGTGTCGTGCCTACCCTCCACGACAACCGATCCCCCGACTCCGCCGCAAGGTCCAGGGTGACGATAGCCCCGAACCGACTCTCGACAGAGGTGAAAGAATCCCCACTCGAGGGTGATTTTTCCACCGTCGTCGTCTGTCCTCGAAATTCAGCTTTTATTGTTCTTAAGCTTTTTTCGGGGAATTTGGCTCTTATGCGATTTCTGAATTCCCCAAGGCACCTCGACTTGCCTAGAAGGCGCGAACCCAATGGCCGGGCACGACGAATCGAGGCGAAAAACATCCCGTAATCGCAGGAGCGCGAGCACTGACGATGAATCGACGCGGCTTTACGCTGATCGAGCTTCTGGTGGTGATCGCGATCATCGCCGTGCTGATCGCCCTTCTCTTGCCGGCCGTCCAGGCCGCACGGAAGCGGCCCAGGCGGGCGCAGTGCGAACAACCTCAAACAGATGGGCCTGGCCCTCCAGAATTACCACGACGCCGTGGGGCGTTCCCATGAGCTACGCCGCGCGGCCGTTCGTCGACGGCGCGACCGACACGGCCCCCGGCTGGGGATGGGGCACGATGGTGCTGCCTCAGCTCGAACAGGCCCCGCTCTACAACGCGGTGAACTTCAGCCTGCCGGTCGAAGCCCCGAGAATTCGACGGTCGTCAGCGCGGTCCTCAGACCTATCTCTGCCCTCCGACCCGGTGCCCGGGCGGGCCGTTTCGGTGCTCGACGGACGACGCCGGGCAACGTCTGGCGACGATGGGGCCGACGAGCTACGCCGCGTGCGTCGGCAACGACCCGGCCGATTCGACCACGGGCCTGAACAACGACGGCCTGGGCAACGGCGTGATGTTCCGCAACAGCGGCATCCGGATCGCCGCATCACCGACGGCACGAGCCAGACGATCACCGTCGGCGAGCGGGCCTGGTCGATCAACAGCGGCCCCTGGGCCGGCGTCGTGACGAACGGCGTGATCCGCCGCGGCCCGGCGAACCCCTGCCCGATGACGGGCGCCCTCTTTTACCTCGCGGCCTCGCTGGTCCAGGCCCACTGCAACGTCCTGAACACCGACACCGACCCCGACGGCGGCATCGACGACTATCTCCAGCCGCCATCCGGACGGCGCGAACGTCGCTCTTCGCCGACGGCTCGGTCCGTTTCCTCAAGAGCGTGCTGCGGAACACGGCAGCGTCCCGACGGCGACGATCTACTCCCCGGCCAGCCTGATCCTCCAGGCGCTGGGACCCGGGCGGGGGGCGAGGTCGTCGCCGACGCCTACTGACGGCCGGGGGCGGATGCGGACCCGCGCGGCGGGCTCGCTCAGGGCGTTTTCATGTCGGAGAGCAACCCCTTCAGGTAGCCGATGCTCTCGCAGGCCCGGGATCGGGTCGTTCAGGTTCTTCTCGAACTCCAGGCCGACAAGCCCGGCGAACTTGATGTCGAGGAGGCACTGAAGGATGCCTCGGAGGTCCAGGACCCCCCGGCCCAGCTCGACGGGCTTCGACTTTCTCGAGTGACGGCGATGTCCTTGATGTGGACGTCATACAGGCTGGCGCGCGCACTTGCGGATGGCCCGACGGGGTCGACCCCGGTCCGCGCGTGTGGCCGACGTCGATGCAGAGGCCGATCCGCCCGTCGTAGGACTGCACGGCCTCCCAGACGTCGTAAGGCGACGGCCAGATCTTGTCCTCGGGTCCGTGGTTGTGGATCGCCAGCTTGACGTCGAATTCCTTGACCAGCCTGATCGAGGATGGGCACGTTTTTTCGGGGCTGCAAACGATGGTGGGGATGCCGGCGTCCTTGGCGTACTCGAAGCGTCGGCCGGATGGTCGTCGTCCCCCGTGCGTGATATTGCCACAGCTCAGGGGTGTGATCCCCGCATCTAGGAATTTCCCGACGGCCGCCTTACGCTCCGCCTTTGTGCTCTTGAGCGGGAGGTGGGCGTCCTTGATCGAGCAGTAATGCAGGTCAACCCGCCGGATGCCCGCGATGGCCGCGTCAACTGCTTGAGCTTCGAGAGGTGTAAGTCGCGATCCCCATCTTCAGCCCCAGCCAGGGGTCGCTGGCTAATTCGGTGGCTTGTCGGCCGGGCGAGCGTGGCGAGGCCGGCCGAACGTCATAGGAGCCGCCGCGGCCGCGGGCAACGAGCCTAAGGACGTCCCTAGCGCGAACGGGCGAACGATTGGTCCATGGGCGGTCCCTCTCCTCCATCCTCGAGTGCTTTGGATCGGCATAATGGTTTCCAGTCGAGGGCCCCCGGCCTGGCGCCGATGGCCAACTTTCGCCAGCATAGGCCCTCCCGGAGCCGGAGGCGAGAAGGGGCTGGAGGAATCGCACCTCCGGGTCCGCCAAATTCCCGCGACCCAAAGATTCATGATTTGTTCGAAAAGACTTGAAGTGCGGCCTCCCTATCGCTATCTTCACAAGTATCCTGCCCCGGTCGTCCCCGCCGACCCGACCTGCCCACCTGCATCCATCCCGAATCCAGCCTGCCGCCAACGAATTCGTGACGAGATCCCGCTCTTGCCGCGGTCTGCCTTTGAATGAATCGACTCCGCGGCCGATCGCCTCAGCTCCTTTTGGGCTCGCAGTCATGGCTTCGCTCTTTCAGATTGCCCGGCCATGCATTCGAAGGAAGCTTCGGCTGCCGCCCGGTTTCGCGAGCAGGTCGAGCCGATCCTGGCCGACCACTGCTTCGGCTGCCATGGCAACGGGATCAAGAAGGGGAGCGTCGCGCTCGACGGGTTCCCGACCGACGAGTCGATCCTCGGCCGGAAGGAGTTGTGGAACTCGGTCCTGAAGAACGTCCGGGCCGGCCTGATGCCCCCCGCCGGCAAGCCCCGGCCGACGCTGAAGAGTTGCGGACCTGGAGGACTGGATCAAGCGAGGGGCCTTCGACCTCGACCCCGCCGACCCCGACCCGGGCCGCGTGACCATCCGCCGGCTCAACCGGGTCGAGTATCGCAACACCATCCGCGACCTCATGGGCATCGACTTCCGGACCGACGAGGAATTCCCCGCCGACGACTCGGGTTATGGCTTCGACAATATC
>CAVWND010000004.1:502500-1930801 GCA_963756475.1 uncultured Planctomycetota bacterium | reverse complement strand
GTCGGAACCGACATACACCCATCCCGTTTAGAGGTGACATTGCACGGTTGGATGAGCCGATTGTCTAGAATCGCGATCCGCATCGCAAGACCATAAGCCGAGGATGCCGCGTTACGACATCGAGGATGTCAATCCCTGGCGATGGCGAAGGCGACCTCGCGAGTGGCCGAGCGGTCGGCGGTCAGGTCCTTCTCGGTCACGCGGATCCGGTAGTCTCCGGGGGGCAGGGGCTTGGGGAGCACCAGCTTGTAGGCGACGTAGTAGTCGCGGCGGCGGCGGCGACAGGTTTCCTCGGCGGTGCCCAGCGACCGGGTGAGGATCGGGGCGCCTCCGCCTTCGGGGAGAATCTCGATCTGGGCGGCGAGTCGGGTCCGGAAGCCGGCGGACGTCTGCTCGAACCGGAGGCCGTCAACCTCGCAGTAGAGGATGACCGGCTGGCCCGCCTTGCGAACCGGGGGCTCGAACGGCTCGAAGTCGCCGAACCGCTCGACCTTGCTGCAAAGGCGGAGGTTGACGATCTCAAGCGGGGCCTTGTCCTCCAGGACCAGAACGGCCGATCGGACCTCGTCGCCGCGCCGGGGGGACTCGGTCGAAGGCTCGTCGAGCGCCTTGAGCACGGCCCGTACGCCGTCGACCTCGTGCTGGCCGAGGTCCGGGTCGATGTCGGGCTCGGCCAGCCAGGCCACGACCCGCGCTCGCAGGCCCCAGGGCGAGGCCAATCCCCCGGACTGTTCGAGCTTGGCCCGCGCCAGGTTTCCAAGCTTCCGGACGCCGTCGCGCCAGAGTTCCTCGGGCCGGGGCGGATCGGGCTCCTTGGCCTTCTCACGCGGGGCTTCGGTCGGGGCCGGCTGGACGACCGCGATCGGGGTCGGGGTCGGGGTCGGTTCCGGTTTCGGATCGGGGCTCGGGGTCGGCGGAGGCGTCGCGGCCGGTGGAGGGGTCAAGGGCTTCGACATCTCGTCGAGAGCGATCTCTTCCAGCCCCTTGGCCCGCACAAGCGCGGCGTCGAGGAGCGGGGTCGGCGTCGGACCAACCGGCTCGGGCGGCGGTTCCGCCGGGGTGATCGATGACGACGAGCTGGTGACCGGCTCGATCGACGACATCTCGGAGGGAGGGTCCATCGCCACCGTCGCCGGCAGGAGGGCGGCCCGGCTCGCCGTGGCCAGCGTCGATTGCGGCCGGTTCGGCATCGGCGAGAGCCGGTCCAGCGGCATCGCGTGGCAACCGGCCAGCGTGGCGATCGTCAGAAGGGCGAACCCCGGCGCGACTCGCCGCGATCGACTGCCGAGCCTCATGGCGCCTCACTCCGGATCGAGAAGGGATGACGGGGATCGCCGCGATCTGATACCCCATTCCGCCCGTCCCGGCAAGCTCAACCGGGACGGACTGAGGACTGAGGACTGAGGACTGAGGTTCTATCGCGCCTGAGACTTGAGTCCTGAGTTCCCTCAGTCCTCAGTCCTCCGGATGATGTTGAGCCATCTCGACCGTTCGGCCCGCTCGATCCGGTCAATCCGCCGGGCGTCCTCGATCTCGACCCTCCGGAAGGTCACGAGTTCCCCCGGTCGGAGCTGGCCAAGTCGGTCGAGGTCGGCGGAGATGACGTGGGCGATGTGGAGATATCCGCCCATCGTGCCCCCGGCGACCCCCAGTACGATCGGCTGACCTCCCGTGATCTGGACCGCCCCCGGCGCGACCGGCGCGGAGGCCCGGTCGACCTCAGCCTCGCGGTCGATCGGCTTCCCTTCGAGCCGCAAGCCCATCCGGTCGGATCGAGGCGAGACCCGGTACTCGCCCCACCCAAGCAGCCGGGCATCGCCAAGAGCCGGGTCGGCGTCGGGGCCGTCGATGACGCGAATGGGTTCGATTGGGATTCTCGGCGGCCCAGGGCCACGAAACCGGCCGTCTTGCAAGGGTCGAGCTCGGCTCGGCGTGGAGGAGGTCACCGGCGTTGAGGCGAGTTTCGGTCGACCGGCTCCCCAGCACCACGGGGGTGAGCCAGCCGCCCCGGATCGCCAGGTAGGTCCGGGCGCCGAGAGGCGAGCCGCCGAGAACCAGCTTCTCGCCCGTCCGGAGGGTTGTCGATTGGGGGATTCTCAAGGGGCGTTCGCGGCCCGACGGTTCGCGGATCGCGGCCGACATCGGAGCGCCGGCCAGGGCGATCGCGAGCGCGACCTCGGCCCGGTAGACGCCGCCGACCAGGGTCATCTCCAGCGCGGCGGCGTCGGGATCGTTGCCGAGCAGGGCGTTGGCCAGGTCGAGTGACCCTTGGTCGAACGCCCCTCCAACCGGGACGCCGAACTCGCGGAAGCCGACACGGCCCCGATCCTGGACCGTGGTACTCGCGCCGGGCTGGACGACGATCAGGGCCACCTCAGGCGAAGCCCCGAGGCTGCGATCCCGGCCTTTTTCAGCGTGGCAAGGACGAGGTCGGCCAGCTCGACCGAACGCGGGTTGTCGCCGTGGATGCAGAGAGTCCGGATGCCCCGGTTGACCAGGGCCAGGACCTGAGCCCGGATCTCCTCGGGATCGTGGAGGATCGCGTCGGGCTCCGAGCGTGGGACGAGCCGGCCGCCGGCCTGGTAGCGGCGGTCGGCGAAGCCCTCGGCGATGAAGGGGATGCCCATGGTCCGGGCGAGCTTTTCGACCAGCCCGCCCGGTTGGCCGAGGATCGGCAGCCCCCGATCGGCGACGGCGGTGACGAGCGGGATGGCGACGACGCCCTCGCGCTGGGCCTGGTTGTAGAGGGCTCCGTGGGGCTTGACGAAGCGGAGGGTCGTGCCGGCCTCGTCGGCCAGCCGCCTCAGTCCGGCGACCTGGCGGTGGACCTCGTCGGCGATCGTTCCGAGGTGGTCGGGGCCGTCGATCCAGCGTTCGTCACGTCCGAACCCTGGGCGATCGGGGTAGCCCGGATGGGCGCCGACGACCACGCCCAGCTCCTCGGCCCAGCGGAGGGTCCGCAGACTGGTCGAACGGTCGCCCGCGTGGGCCCCGCAGCAGACACTCGCCGAGGTGACGCGGCTGAGCAAGGCGAGGTCCCAGGGGAAACCCTCGCCGAGGTCGGCGTTGAGGTCGATGCTCCGGGGCATGAGCGGTCCTCCGATCGATTCGATCATCCAGTATCCCCGAACTGGCCGGGATGGTTGACCGAGGTTTGGTGAGTGGCCTTCCCGCCCCGGTTGCGGCCCGTCCCGGCGACGACTAAGATGAAGCGGCTTCGGCAGTTCGTGCCCGCTTCGATCCTCCGCCCCTCGGGACGTTCCGGCGTGGTCAACGGCAAACGAGTGATGGTGGTCTTGCCCGCCTACAACGCCGCCAGGACGCTGGAACGGACCATTGCCGAGATCCCGCCCGGACTCGTTGACGACCTCCTCTTGGTTGACGACGCCTCGAATGACGAGACCGTCTCGCTCGCCGGTCGGCTCGGGGTCCCGTGCGTGGTCCACCCCAAGAATCGCGGCTACGGCGGGAACCAGAAGACCTGCTACACCGAGGCCCTCCGGCGGGGGGCCGACATCGTCGTCATGCTCCATCCCGACTACCAGTATTCCCCCCGCTTGATCGGCGCGATGGCCTGGCTGGTGGCCTCGGGCGAGTTCGACGTGATTCTCGGTTCGCGGATTCTCGGCAGCGGCGCCTTGAAGGGGGGAATGCCCTTCTATAAGTACGTCGCCAATCGCTTCCTGACGGCGTTCGAGAACCTCCTGCTCGGTGAGCGAGCTCTCCGAATACCACACCGGCTACCGCGCGTTCGCCCGAGAGGTCCTGGAGCGCCTGCCATTGGAGGAAGGCTCCGACGACTTCGTCTTCGACAACCAGATGCTGGCCCAGGCGGTCGCCTTCGGCTACCGGATTGGCGAGATTTCCTGCCCGACCCGTTACTTCGCCGAGGCCTCCTCGATCGACTTCCGTCGCTCGGTCGTGTACGGCTTCGGCGTGCTCGGGACGGCCCTGAAGTTCCGGCTCCATCGCTGGGGGCTCCGCCGCGATCGCCTCTTCGATCCCAACGGCCGGCGCCTGGACGTCTCCGCGGCCGACTCGCGGAATTCCCTCTCCATCCCCGGCTAGCCTGGTTCGCGCATGACCGAGATCGAGATCCAGACCGAGCCGATCGATCGGACGCCCTCCTGGACCGTCGTGGGGATCGTCGAGATCCTGGCGTTGGTGCTCTTGATCGGCGGAGGATTCGCCGCGTGGGGAGTGGGGATCGTCACGCGCGGCCATGACTATGACGAGGTCTTGCGGGCGCATTCGATCTGGCTCACGACCCAGGGGCTCCGACCCTATTCCGACTTCTTTGAGGTCCACCCGCCCTACTTCATCCTGCTCTCTCCGGTCGTCCGGGCGTTCTCCGATCCGGTTCATGCGCTGATCGCCCTCCGGGTGGTGACGGCGATAGGTAACCTGGTCTTTCTGGGAGGATTGGTCGCGCTGGGGGCTCGGAGCCTGCCGGCCGGGGCCGGTCGTCGCTGGGCGTGGCTCGGAGTCGCGACTGTCGTCTTCAACCCGTTCATCCTGGATTACCTGGTGGAATTCCGGGTCGACGGCTGGGGCTATGCCGCGATCGTCTGGAGTACGTTCCTTTACGTTCAACGAGGTTCGTGGGGGAATCGGAACATCGAATTCGGCGTGCTCACGGGGCTCGCCTCAGCGCTGCTGGCTCCCAAGATGGTGCTCCTGCCACCGATGATCGTGCTCGTGGACCTGTTGACGAAGTCCAGGACCTGGCGAGGGTTCTTCCGAGAGGGCCTGGCATACGCGGCGGGCGTCGGGCTGGCGGCTGGGCTCTTTGTCGTTTATTTGCTGGCCAACCGGATCGGGATCGAGCGGCTTTTGCTTCTCCTGGTCCGGTATCACGCCGTGAGCAACGCCCACGCGAGCTTCCGCTATGGGTTACTCGGGCAAGTGCTGTCGCTCCGGCCGTTGCTGAGCCTGGTCCTGGCCGGCTTGATGGCGTGGGCGATCGGCTGCCTTCATCGGCGGGTTCTGACCGGCCCTTTCGAGCCGGCGCTGGCGCTCTGGCTGGCGGCCCAGACGCTGCTGGTCTCTTATCCGTACAAGCAATACTACGCCCCGTGGTTCCTGTTCGCCTCGGCGTTCGTGCCGTCGCTCGGGCCTGTTTTCAATAGGCTCCGAGGAGCCCGGGTGATCGTTTATCTCCTGGCCTGTGCCGTGACGATCCATGGTTCTTACCAGATCGCCAAATTCTGGGCCGATACCGGGATTGGCCGGTCGGAGAACGACCTGATCCGCTGGATGAACCGGATGGCCCGGCCTGAGGACCGCGTGGTCGGGTCGCCTCCTTATCACCCGATCGACCGATTCGACACGTTCTTCCTCTCGTTCAACACGTCGGATCGGAAGGGGTTCGACTCGGAACGGATTCTCGCCGAGTTGCCAGGGCTCCAGCCGTTCGTCATGGAGGCCCATTATCGATCCGAACTGGAAGCACACCCGCCGGCGTTCGTGGTCCTTCAGAGCCCGGTTTTCGAGGTCACCCACCCGGCCACGCAGAAAGCCGTCCTCGAGGCATTCATCCAACGCAAAGGGTATCGGATCACCCGCGTCGGCGTGGTCTGGTTCGCGATCCGGCCCGACCGTTACGAGCACGCCCGACGCACCGGTGACGTGGAGTGAGGGGCCTCGCCAGCCGTCTCGGGAGATGGAATAATCCAGGCCACGCGCCCCGGAACGATGGCGGAGGACGGTCGTTGACGAGAGAACCCGAGCCGGAAACCTCATCGATCAAGGCCCGGTCGTGGACCTGGTTCCTCTTGTTGGCGGGACTGCTCGGCGGGCAGGTCTGGCTCTATTGGCCGAGCCTGATCGGCCGGACTCTGCTGGCGCCGACCGACTTGCTGGTTGCCCCGGGCGAGCTGAACGTGGTCGGCCCGGCGCGGGTCGCGCAGGCCCAGCATGTCATGATGGACCCGGTCCAGGTCTTCCTCCCCTGGCTCGACTTCGCGGCTCGCGAGATCCGCTCCGGCCGACTGCCGACCTGGAACCCCGACGCCTATTGCGGAAGTCCGTTCCTGGCCAACATGCAATCGGCGGTCTACTCCCCCTTCACCGCCGTCTACTACCTCTGGCCGAACCCCGGCGCACTGGCCTGGATTCAGGTATTGAAGGCCCTGGCGGCCGGGATCGGGACCTTTGGATTTCTGAGGACCATCGGTCTGAGTCGCTGGTCCGCGCTGGTGGGGGCCTGGTGTTTCCCGCTGGCGGGCTACCTGACGGTCTGGCTCAACTTTCCCCTGAGCGCCGCGGCGGCGTGGCTGCCGGCGGGGATGTGGACGGTCGCCGCGCTGCTCCGTCGGCCGAAGGGGTGGGGCGGGCCAGCACTGGCGGCCGTGGTCGGCCTGATGCTGGTCTCCGGTCACCTGGAGACCACGGCGCATGTCCTCCTGGGGATGGGGATCTATGGCCTCGGATCGTGGTTGGCGGAGACTCGGGGGCGAGTCTGGAAGCCCGGCGCCGCTCGGGTCGCGGGGGCCACGACATTGGCACTTGGGTTGGGCCTGACGCTGGGGGCCTGTCAGGTCCTGCCGACGCTGGACTACGTTCGGTCAAGCCATCGTCTCCGACTCCGCGAGCAGGGTGGGGTGGAACGCGACTACGCGAGCCGGACCCTTGGCTGGGAAGCCGTCCGGCTGGCCTTCCCGTTGCTCGGCGGGACCGAGCAGCCCGGCAGCCGTCCTTTGACCTCGACCGGCCTGCACGAGAGCGGGGCCAACGGGTTCGTGGGCGTCACCTTCTTGTTGCTGATCCCGGTCGCGCTGGCGAGCGGTTGGAGGCGGCCCGAGACCTGGCTCTGGCTGTTCGTGGCCGTCTGGTTCGCGGCGCCAATGTTCCGGATTCCCGGGCTCCGTTGGTGGGACCACGTCCCGCCCTTTCATCTGGCGGCCAATAGCCGGGGGCTCCTGCTGACCGGCTGGGCCGTCCTGGTCCTGGGCTGTCGAGGTCTCGATGCGCCTGTGCGATGGGTCGAAGGGCCGTGCCTGGGGTGTTGGATGTTCCGCGTTACTTGCGGCCTCGATCGGGCTTGGCCTGCTGACAGCCTGGCTTGTCCCCGAGGCGTTCCGGCGTTCAGTCCCGCCCTCGACCTGGCCCTGGTTCCGCGATTGTCTCCTCCAATCCGTGATCGTGACCGGGCTGGGTCTGACGGGGCTTCTCGTCTGGCTGCTGATCCCGGTTGCTCGACGTGTCTCCTCGGTCGGGCTTGGCATGATCGCCTTCGGAGAACTGCTGGCGACGGCGAACGGGCTGAACCCGCAGGTCGACCCGGCCACGTTCTACCCGGAGAGCCCGCTCTGCCGGTTCCTGGCCGACCGGGTCGGCGACGGCCGGATTTGCGGCCTTTTCGGGGCGATCCCGCCCAACCTGGCGATGAAGTACGGCCTCCGCGACGTCCGGGGCTATGACGCGGTGGACGCCGACCCGTTTGTTGAACTGCTCATGACGATGCGGGGTCACTTCGGGCCGCCACACGCGATCACCTGGCAGCTCTCGCGCGGGCCTTCGCCGATCTTCAACCTGCTCTCGGTCCGCGAGTTCATCTCGCCCATCCCCCGGGCCGAGTTCGGCGGCTCGCCCCGGTTGCTGGCCGGTCGCTATGTTTATGAGAACCCCCGTGCGTTGTCCCGGGCCTTTATCCCGGAACGGGCGGTGCTCGTCACGGACAGGGCCGACCGCCTCCGACGCCTGGGCGATCCATCGTTTGACCCCCGCGCCGAGGTCTTCATCACGGCGTCCTCGTCCAGTTTGCCTGCCGGGCCGATGGGCGGATCGGCGGCGATCGAGTCGGATCGGCCCGACCGGGTCGAGATCCGGGCCGAGAGCCGGGCGCCGGCCGTCGTCGTCCTGGCCGACTCCTGGGCTGAGGGCTGGACGGTCACTGTCGACGGTCAGTCGGCCGAGGCCCTCCAGGCCGACCATGCGCTCCGAGGCGTCCCGATCCCACCGGGCTTGCACCGGATCGTCTGGAGCTACCGGCCGAGACCGGTCTATCTGGGATTATCAATGAGCGCGGTCGGACTGGTCGGCGTGATCCTCTATGCCTTTGGCGTGGCGAGAGGTCACAACGCATGAGTCGCATCGCCGGACTGAAGCTCTGGGCCGCGCTCGCGTTCGGCCTGCTGGTCGGGCTGGCGGATGTCGTCAAGCCGGTCCATATCGACGATACCTTGTATGTCGAGGTCGCCCGGCGGATCGTCACGCATCCGCTTGACCCTTACGGCGGGGTGATGAACTGGCAGCAGATCCCCGAGCGGACGTACAACGTCAGCATCAGCCCGCCGCTGCTGAGCTACTGGTTTGCGCTCGTGATGATCGTCGGGGGCGAGAACGTCCCGCTTCTGCATCTGTCAATGATCCCGTGGCTGCTCCTGGTGTGCTGGGCACTCTACCGGCTCGGCGAGCGCTGGGCACGGGCGGGATTACTGACGGTCCTGCTGGTGATCGGCGGGCCGGCGGTGTTGGTCGGGATGAACCTGATGCTCGACGTTCCGCTCCTGGCCTGCCTGTGCGCGAGCGTCGAGTTTCTGGCCAGGGGCGAGCCGGGCCGGATAGACGCGCGGTCGCTCCTGGCGGCGTCGGTCTTCGGGGCGATGGGGGTCGGGATCAAGTTTGCCGGGCTGGCGGTCGTCCCCGTCTTCCTGGTCGCGAGCCTGACGAGGCGGAGGCTGGGGCCGGCGCTGGCCGCGCTCGGGCCGATCGCGGCGCTCGTTGGCTGGCAGGTGCTCAGCCGGTCGATCTATGGGGCGTCGCAGGTTGATTCCGGGCTCTCGTTCCTGGCCAAGCTCCAGTCATCGCTGCCTCGACAGACGGTCGAGCGGACGCTCACGATGATGGCGATTCTGGCCACGACGTTGCCCCTCTGGCTCGCGACCCCCTGGCGAGGCCGCCGCGCCATCGGCCCCGCGATCCTGGCGGTCCTGGCGGCGACGGTCGCCTTCGGGTTGCTCCGCTCGACCCCGATGAACCGGCTGCCGGTTGTCACGCCGGCCTTGCTCGTCGCGGTTCTTCTCGGCACGTTCAGCCTGTTGGCGATTGTCTGGCCGGGCCGGGGATGGTCTTCGGGTGTTTCCGACCCTCGCTTCTTGCTGGCGACCTGGATCGTCAGCGGCGCGGCGGTTGTGATCCTGTTCGGGCCGTTCGTCGCCGTCCGGAGCTTCCTGCCGATCCACCCGCCGCTTGTGATCTGGCTCCTGGGCGGTCGCGACCCGGCGCGGCCCCGGCGACTGGCGCTCGGCCTGACCGTGGCCGTCAGTCTCGCCCTGAGCACCTTGCTGGCCCTGACCGATTTCCGCTGGGCGGCGTGTTATCCCGACGCCGCCCGGCGGATCGCTTCTCGGTTCGGCGGGCCGGGCCGCCCGGTCGAGTTTGTCGGTCACTGGGGCTGGCAATACTACGCCGCCCGCGAAGGGTTCCGGGCCTGGGATGCCCGCCAGATCGACGTGCCGGCCGGTGCGATCGTGGTTGTCCCGCTCCGGGCTGACAAGCAATGGATTCACCCGGCGGTCGCGAGTCGATTCCGCCTGATCGATCAGATCGTGATCCCACCCGGCCCGCTGGGGATCACGACCTGGAACAAGGAGGCGGGCTTCCGGTTCTACGGCGGCGATTTCGGCCAGTTGCCCTGGGGGTTCTCGACCGAGCCGACCGAGCGGTTCTCGATTTACGAGGTCGGGCCTCCGGGTCGGTTCAGCGGGCGCCCTTGAGGCTCGCCTCGCGGCGGGCCTTGAACTCGGTGCCGGGCTTCCACTCGGGGGATTTTGAGCCCTGGGCCACGCGATAGCCAACGGTCATCAGGAGTTGCATGTCCTGGACGGCTCCCGAGAGGTCCCAGCCGGGTTTCACCTCGTCGGTGACCTTGTGATAATCCTTCTGGGTGTACTCGTCGCGGCGGCCCTGGCCGTAGCCGGCGGCCTGGCCGATGTAGTCGATCCCGGCCTTGGCGTTGAGCGCGGGGACGCCTTGCTTGGCGAACTCGAAGTGGTCCGAGCGGTAGAACATCCCCTTTTCGGGCTCGGGGTCGCCGCCGATGGTCCGGTCCTGGCCCTTCGCGGCCTCGGCCAGGGTGTCGTCGAGGGTCGTGTTGCCCAGGCCGATGCTCACGATGTCGTGGGTCCGGCCCCAGAGGTTGATCACGTCCATGTTGATGTCCGCGAGCGTCTTTTCCAGGGGATAGAGCGGGTTCGAGGCGTAATACTTCGCCCCGAGGAGCCCTTTCTCCTCGGCGGTGACCGACGAGGAACAGGATCGATCGTTTCGGCGGGGTCTTGAGCAAGGTGAACCCCCGGGCGATCTCCAGCAAGGCGGCGGTGCCCGAGGCGTTGTCCGCCGCGCCGTTGTAGATCTGGTCCCCTTCGAGGTTGGGGTCGCGGCCGAGGTGGTCCCAGTGCGCGGTGTAGACGACTTGCTCGGCCTTGAGCTTGGGTCGGACCCTTCGAGCCGGGCGACCACGTTCTTCGGAATCGACCCGGCGGACCCGGTTCCGGACGGAGAACGCGGCCTTCGCGTTCAGCGGGACGGGCTTGAAATCCTTGCGGCCCGCGGCCTTCTTGAGGGCGTCGAAGTCCTGGCCGCCGGCCTGGAAGATCTGTCTGGCCTTGTCGAGCGCGAGCCAGCCTTCGACCGTCACCCGGCCGGTGTTGCCGTCGGGCCGGAAGAGGTCGAAGTTCTCGCGGCCCCAGCTCCTGACGACGACCTGATAGGGGTAGCCCGCCGGGCCGGCCTCGTGGACGATCAGGCAGGCCGCGGCCCCTTTCTCGGAGGCGATCTCGTACTTGTAAGTCCAGCGGCCGTAATAGGTCATCGCCTTCCCCTTGAACAGGGAAGGGTCGAGCTTGCGCCGGGTCGTTGGGGTCGGGGACGGCCGGGTCGTTGATCAGCATGACGACCGTCTTTCCCTTGACGTCAAGCCCCTTGTAGTCGTCCCAGCCGTACTCGGGCGCGACGACGCCGTAGCCGACGAAGACCACGTCCGAGTCGTCCACCACTGGATGGTATGGGTCAGGGGCGCGGAGGCCATCCGGAAGTCGGCGACCCCGGCGGGTTTGGGCTTTTCCTCCCCTTTCTTCGCTCCCAGCCGGTTCAGCTCGTCCATCGCGGAGTCATAGACCCGGCAGACGGCCACCCAGTCGTCGGCCGACTTCAGCTCGATCGTCCTGTCCTTGAACTGGATCGACCCGGACGTCGCCAGTGCCTCGATTCCCGACGAGCGGCACGTCCTGGACATAGGTTCCGTTGGGGTTGCCCGGCTTGAGGCCAAACTTCCGAAACTGCTCGGTCAGGTACGCGACCGTCTTCTCCTCGCCGGGCGTGCCCGGGCCCCGGCCCTCGAAGGCGTCGGACGCGAGGACCTTGATGTGCTTGAGGACGTCCTCGCCGCTCAACTTCGCGAGGGCGTCGGAGAGGTCGTCCGCCTTCGAAGTCGAAGCCAAACCGAGCACGAGCGCCGCCAAGACAAACCCAATTCGTGCCATGGACGCCCCTCGATGTCGATCTCGTGGTGATTGTCTGCTGGCCCCATGATAAGGCGTCGGGACGCCCGGGGCGAGGGTCAATGGAGCCGGAACGGCATCGGGAGCAGGTCGGCCAGGGTCATCCGCCCGACCCGGTCGACGATGACCGGCGTGGAGGGGTCGGCGAACTCGATGAGCACCTGCCGGCAGGCGCCGCAGGGCATCAGGAGTTCCGGCCCCGAGCCTTCGGGGGCGTCGACGCACGCGACCGCGATCGCCTCGAAGCGTCCGGCCCCAGCCAGGATCGCCGCGAACGCCGCGGTGCGCTCGGCGCAGATGGTCAAGCCGTAGGAGGCGTTCTCGACGTTCGCCCCGCCGAAGATCTGCCCTCCCGCCCGGATCGCCGCCCCGACGTGGAAGTTCGAGTAAGGGCAATACGCCAGCCGGCTCATCTGCCGGGCCGCTTCGAGGAGTTCATCAAGTGGATCGGGCATTTTGATGGTCGTGGTCAGTGATTCGTGGTCAGTGGTCAGAAATACTATCGCAGATCTGATGGCTGGCTTAGCACCCTTTCCGGCCGATTTCCGACGCTCTGACCACTGACCACTGAACACCGACCACTCCCCTCATCGGTCAGTTCTTGTCGTTCGGGTTGAACTTCACATCCTGGATGTCGTCGCCGGGCTCGTGGTCGATGAAGTGCCAGGAGACCTCGGTGGCGACGAGCTTGAGGAACTTGATCCGGAACGAGCTGGGGGTGATGCCGGTGTCCCGAGGGATCGGGCCTCGGACGGGGAAGGTGGTATCGGCCTGCTCCTCGTAGATCTTGCTCGATTCCTTGGGCTGGTTCTTGTTCTCCTTGCCGCTGGAGTTCTTCGGGTAGGCCAGTTCCCAGAGCTGAATGTGGATGTTGGAGTTCCCCTCCATCAGGCCGGGACTGCGCGGGTCCTCGGTGTCGAATCGTGTGACGTCGAGGAAGAGGGCGAGGTCCGCCTCGAACGCCTTGGCGGCGTCCGAGGGGTCGGTCCAGGAGGGATGGCCCTCGACCCAGACGGCGACCTGGTCGGGGTCGACGACCTCGATCTTCTTGACCTTTTTGCGGATGATGGTGACCAGCTCTCGGCTGAGGTCGCGGGTCAGGTCGCCGTAATCGGCCCCGGCGCCCGGGGCGACGTGGGTCAGCACGACGACTTTCTTCCCCTTCAGCGACGGGCCGGGCGCGGGGACGACCGGGTCGAACGGCTGGAGGAAGTAGAGCAGCTCTCCGCAGCCTGGCAGGGTCAACAGGCTCGCCCCGGTGAGCAGAGTCGTCGCCAGGGCGGCGCGACGCGTCATTGCGTCTTGCCGAGGGGTCATCCTAACGCCCTCCAAGGGTCATCCGAACGGTCCAGGACACGACGGTCAGGGCCACGACGGCCACCGCCAGTCCCACCAGGGGTTGCTCCAGGGTCCGGAACGGCCAGGGTCGCCCCCGGGCCGAGACGGAAAGGAGCCACGGAATCATCAAGAGACAGGTCGGGGCCAGCAAGCTCCCGGCGGGATTGGCCCGCCAGGATCGGAGCAGGTCGAGCCCGGGCGAACCATGCGAACGAGGTCGTCATCCCGCAGGTCGGGCAAGGATGCCCCGTCGTCGCCAGGAACCCGCATGGCAAGAGGCCAAGCTGGGTATGCGTGCCGAACCCCCTCGGGTCCGGCTCCAGCCGGCTCGCCACCGCGAGCACCAGGGACAGGCCCAGGGCAAACGTTGCCAGGAGGACTCGGGTCGTCCTGCCCAGCCGCTCGCTCGTCCCTTCCCACGCGATCATAATTGAGGGATTCGTCAGGCAAAGGTGATGTGTCCCGTCACCCTAACCCGACTCCGCCCCGCGAGCAACCCCAATCGAAATCGAAAAGAGAGAGCCAATCATCGAGATTGTCTAAATTGCCCAGATGGTATATAATACCAACAGAGGTCCCATCTTGAGGGAGGCGACATCCGATGTGCATCCGCGATTTCCTCCGGTCTCGCTCCGTGCGGTTTGAGGTTTTGTTGCACGCCCCGTCGCATTCCGCGGCGCACCTGGCCGGGAGCGTCCATGTGCCCGGCCGATCCGTGGCGAAGGCCGTGCTGGTGAAGGCGGGCGAGGCGTTTGCCCTGGCGGTCCTGCCGGCGACGCACCGGATCGAGACCGATCGGCTGGGTGAGATCCTCGGCGCCGGGCCGCTCCGGATCGCGACCGAGGCCGAGGTCGAGTCCGTCTTCGCCGACTGCGAGCCGGGCGCCCTGCCGCCCTTCGGCCGGCTCTATGGCCTGACCACGATCGTCGACGCCAGCCTCTCCGGCGGCGCCGAGATCGTCTTCATCGGCAACACCCGCCACGAAGGGGTCAAGATGCGGTTCAAGGACTACGAGGCGATCGAGTCGCCCATGAAGGCCCGCTTCGCCTCGGCCATCTCTCCTCGACGCGTCAGGAGCCGCAAGGCGGGGTAAGGTTCCCGTCGGTGGGTGGCAATCTCGTAGGCTGGGTCGAGACCCAATACCGTTGAATGAGCCTAAATCTCATTCGCGAAGGCATTTCTGGCTCCCTCTCCCTCTGGGAGAGGGTTGGGGTGAGGGGCGTGGCACATCGGCGAACGGTTGAAAAGAGCGGATTCCACCGCGTCTGGTCATGCGACGCCCCTCACCCCCGGCCCCTCTCCCAGAGGGAGAGGGGAGACAGAAATACCTCTGGCGCAAGTCGTTAGATTAATTCAACGGTATTGGGCCGAGATCTAGCCTACTTCTACTATCCTCTACTCCGAGGTGTCCTCGGGCGCAAAGCCTCGTCGAAGGGTGTTCTCGGTGACGGCCCGTGTGAGCAGGAACTCTTCGAGGTAGTTCGAGCCGCCGGCCTTCGAACCGCCGATGCCCGGAGAGCTTGAACCCGCCGAACGGCTGGCGGTCGACCAGGGCGCCGGTGATCGGGCGGTTGATGTAGACGTTGCCGACCCGGAGAGCCTTGCTTGACCCGGTCGATGTTCGCGGGGCTCCGCGAGTAGAGGCCGCCGGTCAGGGCGTACTGCGGTCCCGTTGGCGATCGCCAGGGCGTCGTCGAGGTCTCTGGCCTTGAGGACGGCGAGGATCGGGCCGAAGATCTCTTCCTGGGCGACCCGGGCGTCGGGCTTCACGTCGGCGACGATCAACGGGCCGACGTAGTGGCCCTTCTCGGCGAGGGAGCCGATGTCGGCCTGGAAGATGGTCCGGCCCTTCGGATCGGGCGATCTCGCCGTACTTGAGGATTCGGGCCTTGGCGTCGGCGTCGATGACGGGTCCGACCACGGTTTCGGGGTCCTCGGGCGGGCCGACCTTGATGGCTCTGGCGGCCTCGGCGAGCCGGGTGACGAAGGCGTCGTAAACTCCTTCGAGCACGACGACTCGCGAGCAGGCCGAGCACTTCTGACCGGCGTAGCCGAAGGCGCTCTGCAAGGTCCCGACCACGGCCTCGTCGAGGTCGGCGTCGTCGTCGATGATGAGGGCGTTCTTGCCGCCCATCTCGGCGATCACCCGCTTGACGTGGTCCTGGCCTGGCTTGGTCTCGGCCGCCCGGCGGTTGATCTCCAGGCCGACGGCCCTTGACCCGGTGAAGGCGATCAGGTCGACCCGGGGGTCGTCCACCAGCGCCTGGCCGACGACCTCGCCCCGGCCCGGCAGAAACTGGAGGGCTCCCTCGGGTAGGCCGGCCTCGCGAAAGACGTTCGAAGAGATGCCAGGCGATTACCGGCGATTGCTCGGCTGGCTTGAGGATCACCGCGTTGCCGGTCGACGAGGGCGGCGGCGGTCATGCCCATCGGGATCGCCAGCGGGAAGTTCCAGGGCGGGATGACGACCACGACGCCTCGGGGGATCTTCTCGATGGCGTTGGTCTCGCCGGGGACGTCGCGGCGCTGGGGCTCGGCCAGGCGGATCATCTCGCGGGCGTAGAACTCGCAGAAGTCGATGGCCTCGGCGACGTCGGCGTCGGCCTCGCGCCAGGGCTTGCCGCATTCGAAGACCTCGATCGCGGCCAGATCGAACCGGTCGCGTCGCAGGATCTCGGCGGCGGACAGGAGGATTTCGGCCCGCTCGCGGGGTGGGGTGGTCGACCAGCCCTCGAAGCCCCGACGGGCGGCGGAGACGGCACGATTGACCTCGGCCGGCCCGGCGGCGGCGGTGAGGCTGAAGGGCGTTGCGGTCTCGCCGGGCATGCGGACCTCCAGCACCTCCGCCGCTTCCTCCCCCGGCCGTCGATCGTCCAGGTCAGCCGATAAGGGCCGGCCTTCAGGTTGCGGAGGACCCCGGCGAGGGCCGTTTCCATCTTCGCCCGGGCCTCGGGTCGGGTGAAGTCCGTCAGAGGCTCGTTGGCGAACGGCTTGAGCGCGGTCGGGGCAGGGGGGGGACGTCGCTTCGTCTTGAACATGGCTCCGACCTCCTCGGGATCGCGCAAGAGCTGGTCAACCTCGACGCCACTGGCGAAGCTCGCCTTGAGGAACGACTCGTTCGACGTGTTTTCCAGGAGCCGACGGACAAGGTAGGCCATGCCCGGGAGCATCGCGCCGTAGGGGGTGTAGACGCGGACCCGACGGCCCCGGGCGACGAGCGCCCGCTCGATCGGCTCGCCCATCCCGTGGAGCATCTGGACTTCGTAAGCGTCGCCCGGGACGTGGTACGCCTCGGCGGCGGCCATCGCGTGGGAGAGGCTCCGGATGTTGTGGCTTCCCAGGCGCGGGATGGAGCCGCTCCCAGTTCCGCATCAGGAACCGGGTGCAACGCTCGTAGCTTGCGTCGCTCTGCCACTTCTGGAGGTAGACCGGCACCGGCCAACCAAGCTGGCGGGCGTGGGTGACCTCGTAATCCCAGTACGCCCCCTTGACCAGCCGGACCGTGATCGGCGTCCCCCGGTCGCGGACCCAGGCGTCCAGCGTGTGGAGGTCTCCCTCGGCCTCGGGCAGGTACGCCTGGGCGACGATGCCGACATCGGGCCAGTCGCGGAACTCGGGTTCGGTCAGGACGTTGCGGAAGATGGCGTAGGTCAAGTCCTTGTGGGCGTACTGCTCCATGTCGACGTTGACGAACGCCTGGTTCTCGCGGGCAACCCGCAGGATCGGCCGGAGCCGCTCGGCGACCCGTCGGGAGGTCGCCTCGGCGTGGATCGCATCGAAGTGAGGAATCAGGCTGGTCAGCTTGAGTGAGAGGTTAACCCTCGGAATCGGCCCGAACGGCGAGCGGTCGAGCCGTGGTTCTTCGGGCATCGCGGCCAGGCTTGGGGCGAGCCCACGGATCAGCTCGATGCATGTCTGCTGGTACGCCTCGGCCTCGGCGTCGCTGATGACGGCCTCGCCCAGGAGATCCGCGGTGAAGCCGACGCCCCGGTTTCGGAGGGCTTTGACCGTCTCGAAAGCCTCGGCCGGGGTCGAGCCGGCGATGAACCGACGGGCCATGTGCGTGGCCGCCCCCCGGGCGAGGCTCGCTAGCCCCTTTCCTCGAACCGACCCGACCGGCGCGAGGCCGACGCCCCATTTCATGAACCAGGGGACGAATTCGTCGGCCTGGTCGAGATATTCGCGGAGATGCCGGCCAACTGATTCGTCCGTGGTGAGGGCGGGGAGGGCGTCGATAAACCGGAAGAGCTGGACCTTGACCCGGGCGTCGCCCATGGTCAGGACCATCATCCGGTCGTCCCACCACCCTCGGTCGAGGATCGACGAGCCACGACCGACGGCCCCGAAGATTTCACGGCCGATGGCGCGGGTCCGACGTTCGAGGTCGCTGAGGGCAGCCGCCTCGCCACGCTCGGCCAGGGTCATGGACATCCTCGCCCTCCTTCCGCAGTCGCGCGTCTCCGGCCCACGCCTCTATTATAGAGTAACGAAGGCCGGAGCACGGAGGTTCGTCCGCGGAGGTGTCGGCGGGAGCCGTCTTATTCGTGACGAAGGGCCTCGATCGGGTCCATCATGGCCGCGCGGCGGGCCGGGTAGAGGCCGAAGAGGATGCCGATCCCGACCGAGATGCCGAATGCCAGGAAGACCGAGCCGCCGGTGACGACCGGTTCCTGGTCCGGGGCGAAGGCGCGGAGGATCTCGGGGATGCCGATCCCGATGCAGACACCCAGGACGCCGCCGACCCCGGAGAGCACGATCGTCTCGATCAGGAATTGCTGCGTGATGTCGCGCCGCTTGGCCCCCAGGGCGCGGCGGATGCCGATCTCGCGGGTCCGCTCGGTGACGGTGGCGAGCATGATGTTCATGATCCCGATCCCGCCGACCAGCAGCGAGATCGACGCGATCGTGCCGAGGATGATGCTGAACTGGCGGGCCGTCGCCTGCGCCTGCATCAGCAGGTCGTAGGGCACGACCATCGTCACGTCCTTCTTGGGGTGCCTGGGCTGGACCGCCGCCTCGATGATCGGGGCCGAGGGGCGGACCTCGTCGATCGCATGGACCTGCAAGGTGATCTGCGAGAGCTGGGTCTCCTCGACCGAGAACGACCCCGGGCGGCTGTCGATCAGACGCTCGCCAAAGCGGAGCTTGCAGGTGTTCAGAGGGATGTAAACATCCTTGTTGAAGTCCTGCGACGAGAGGCTCCCGCCGATCCCGGCCGAGGAGGCTCGCTCCTTGGTCACGCCGACGACCGTATAGTAGTCCGAGCCGAGCTTGACCGACTGGCCGATCGGGTCCTCGAACGGAAAGAGAGTCTTGCAGGTCTCCGAGGCGAGCACGGCGAAGTTCTCGTACCGGGCGTTGTCGGACGCGGTCAGGAACCGGCCCCGGTCGATCTCCAGGCGGTTGAAGTCGGCGTAGTCCTCGGTGGTGCCGACCACCCGGCCGTCGAGGAACCGGTTGAGGTAGCGGATCTGCTTGCGGATCTCGCGGATCGGCAGCGCCTTCTTGATGGTCGGGACGGTGGCCAGGAGGCGGTCGAAATCGTCGTACTTCAGACCGTAATTGAGGACCATCCGCCGGCCGCCGCCGGTCGACTGGGTCTCTTCGGACGGCTTGACCGAGCGATAGATGATGTTGGTCGCCCCCAGCTCGGCGAACTGGCGCTGGGCCTTGCGGCTCGACCCTTCGCCGACGGCCAGCATCGAGATCACCGCCGCCACGCCGAAGACGATGCCGAGCACCGTCAAGCCCGAGCGGAGCTTGTGGAGCAACAGGCTCTTCATGCCGAGCTTCAAGCTGCGCCAGATCCGTCGCATGGTCGTCGATCTCTCCGAAGGCGGTCGCAAGAATCGGTCTATAGTCGCAAACGAGGCATTACGGGCCGCGGATCTCAGATTCGCGGTCTCAAACCGTCGGAGATCCGGGATCTCGCATCCGAGACCGCGACTTCGTCTGGGGCCGAGGACCCGTTGGCCGATTCCTCGGCCTGGAGCATTCTCGGGCTCGGGCCGTCCTGGAAGATCTGGCCGTCCCGCATCCGGATCACCCGCTTGGCATGCTCGGCGATGTCTTCTTCGTGGGTGACCATGATGATGGTCTTGCCGGCGTCGTTGAGCTGGCCGAGCATGTCCATGATCTCTTCGCTGGTGGCGCTGTCGAGGTTTCCGGTCGCCTCGTCGGCGAGGATGATGTAGGGGTCGTTGATGAGCGACCGGGCGATTGCGACGCGCTGCTGCTGGCCGCCGGAGAGCTGGGTGGGCCGGTGGTCGAGCCGGTCGGAGAGGCCGACCATCCGGGCCAGCTCGATGGTCCGCTCCTGCTGCTCCTCGGTGATCTCGCCGCTCCCCTGGTAGGTCAGCGGGAGCTGGATGTTCTCGACGACGGTGTATTGCTGGATCAGGTTATACGACTGGAAGATGAAGCCGATGTAGCGGCTGCGGACCTCGGAGAGCTCGTCGTCGTCGAGCTGGGCGACGTCCCGCCCGCCGAGGAAGTAGCCGCCGCTGCGTCGGCCGGTCGAGGCATCCGAGCAGGTTGAGCATGGTGCTCTTGCCCGAGCCCGGACGTGCCCATGATGGCGACGTATTCGCCCTGGTGGAAGTCGACGGTCACTCCCTTGAGGGCGTGGACGGTGATGGTCTGCACCCCGCCTTTGCGGCCTCCCATGAGGCCGCCTCCGGCGGGTGCGTGACCCATCACGTATTGCTTGCGGACGTCCTGGAGGCGGACGATCGGCATGTCCGAATTGATTCACTGCCCAGGTCTCCCCCAGGCCCGCCGCCGAAACCGCCTCGACCGCCACCGCCACCGCCGCCGCCGAAGCCGCCCCCACCGCCGGGACCACCTCGACCGCCGCCGTTCTTCATGCGTTCAAGCATCGTGTCGATGCGCTCGGCCGGAATGCCGCGATCCTCGAGGATCTTGCGCCTGTTCCTCGGGGCTGGCCGACATGAACTTGGCCCGGTCCTCGGGAGTGGGGAACATGCCGCCCATCCCGCCACCGGCTCCGGCTCGCTTCTTCTTGGCGGCCTTGCCTTCGCCCCGCCGCCGCGGGGTCGCCGGCCGCGCCGTCGCCCTTGGGCAGGGCGGACTTGGCGTTGGGGTCGCCGCTGAAGTCCTTCTTGGCGGCGTCCTTGGCGGCGTTGCTGAAGGCCTCGTTCCGCTCGTCGTTGGAGAGCAGGGCGACGGGAGTCATCGCGACGATGTCGCCGTCCTTGAGGCCCTTCTTGACCTCGACGTGCTGGTCGTTCGAGATCCCCAGCGTGACTTCTTCCCGGCGGAAGCCGTCGCCGTCCTTGACGAAGACGGAATCCTTGCCCTTGTACTCAAGGATCGCCTGGACGGGGACGGTCAGGACGTCTGTCGAGCTCGGTGACGAGGATCTCGACCTGAGCCGACATCCCAGGGCGGAGGTTGAGCCGGGCGGTCTCGCCTTCGAGGGCGACGAAGGTGGTGTAGACCTTGATGTCGGAGCTGAACGAGCTGTTGGCGTCGGCCATCGGGGCGACGCTGGCGACCTGGCCCTTGATGACCTCGTTGGCGGCGGCGTCGACCCGGACCAGCGAGCGGAGGCCGGGCTTGATCCGGTCGACCATCGACTCGTGGACCTTGGTGTTGACCCGCATCTTGGAGGTGTCGGGCAGGCTGAAGATCTTCTGCCGCTCGCGGACGGCGGCCCCTTCCTCGATCATGACCTGCGTGCTGGCCGCCCATCCGGCCGGGCTCGTTGGCGTAGACCACGATGCCGTCGCCGGGGGCCTTCAGGGTGCATTTCTCGATCTGCCGCTCGAGCTTCTTTTCCTTGGTCTGCTCCAGGGTCAGGCTCGACTGCTTGGAGAGCTCGTCGGCCTTGGCCTTCTCGACGTCGCTGGAGAGCGACTTGATCTGCTTCTCCTTGGTGTACTTCTCGAGGACGTCGAGCTGCATCTGGGCCTGCTCGAGGTCGAAGTCGGCCTGCTGCTTGGTGAGCTGGTCGGCGATGTTGGTCGCCTTGGAGACGTACCCCTTGCTTGAACATCTCGGTCAACCACTGGAGCCGGTCGATGGCCCGCTCCCGGTCGGACTCGGCCAGCTTGATCTGGCCCTTGTCGGTCGCCTTCTCCTGGAGGTAGATGCCCTCGACGTATTCCTTGACGGCGTACTCGGCGACCTCGCGGACGAGCTTGGCCTGCTTGTACGAGGCCTCGGCCTGCTGGGTGGTGATCTTCTGGTTGATCAGGGCGTCGCGTGAGGGCCGCCGAGTCGAGCTCGGCGACGACGTCCCCTTCCTTGACCTTGGTCCCTTCGGGCTTGATCTTGATGATGGTCGTCGCCGCCCTCGACCTCGCAGAGCACGTCCTTGTTCGCCGAGCTTTCGAGATTTCCCTTCTCCTTGACGATCACCGCCAGCTTGGTCGGGCTGGACCTGGGCGGTGATCATGTCGGACTTCGTGGAGGCGAACAGCGAACTCATCAAGGGCTTCTTGATGCCTGGGGATCGGGAGGGTGACCAGCGCCACCGCTCCAGCGATCGCCAGGCAGAGCCCGAGCATCTTAGCGGCGTTCGACGGCCGGCGCCGGCGGGCTCGGCCCGAGCGACGGAAGGTCGCCCGTCGCGGCCGATGGCGACGTCGGCGGCCCGGCCTGACCGGTCTGGAGGGAAAATCTCATCGAAGGCCTCCCATTCATCAAAGGGCAAGATGCCGAGGTCGCGGTAGACTTGGAGACGGTAGAGCTGATACTGGTACCAGAGGGTCACCAGGGTATTCTCGTTGTTGATCACGCTGGTCTGGGCGCTGATCAGGTTATTGGTATTCACCGGGCCCTGCGAGCCGACGTTGGGCTGCGGGCGGGGCGATGATCTGCTCGAACGCCTGGTCCTTCACGCGGATGCTCAACACCAGGTTCCGCTGCACGATCAGATATTGCAAGTAGAGCTGCTGCATCTGGCGAATTTCGTTGGCGGAGCTGGTACTTGATGAAGTCCTCGGTGTTCTGGAGCGTCCGTCGTTGGCGCTGGTAGTTGATCAGGGCGGTGCGGAAGGTGTTCCGTTCGGCGACGCGGACCAGGGGCAACTCGGCGTTGAGGACGAGCGAGAAGTCCCGGGCCTGGCTGACGAAGCCGAAGGGATTGTTGGTGGTCGGGGGCGTGAGGAACTGGTTGGTGACCGCGACGTTCAGGACCCCCTTGAGGGCATTGGCCGTGACGCGGATCTGCCGCCATGTATCATACAACTGGGCCCGGGCATTCATCAAGTCGAGGCGATTTTCCAGGGCGATCCGCTCGGCCGTGAGGAGCAAGTCTTCCAGGCCGTGGGCGTCCACGCTGGGCGAAGACCTCGTGGCAGGAGCGGCCTTCGAGCACCAGGTCTTCCAGCTTGGGCAGCCTGGCGACGATCACGTCAAGTTGATCCAGCTCGCGTTTGGGGCTGAGTGACCACCTGTCGATCTCCTCGAAGATCGCCTTGAATCCCCGCGTCCGCGACCGGTCGATGATCAGGGGAACGTCGGGCGGCATGCCGAGCTGGATCTTGAACGAGTCGAGGTCGTTGCGGTAGGTCGTCTGGGACGAGATCAGGGTCTGGCGGGCGTTCTGGACCTGCTGATTGACCTGGTCGAGCTGGAGTTGGGTCAGGCCCGAGGTTTCGCCGTTGATCAGCTCCTTGTAGACCTCGGCGAACCGCTCGAACACCGAAAGGTTCTTGATGTAGTTCTCGACGAGCTGGACGTCCTCGACGACGTTGAGGAAGCCGACCGTCGGGTCGCTGTTGCCCGAACCAGCAGTGAAGCCGCCGGTGGTGACGCTGGTGCCGAACTGGATTTCCGTTCCGCCGGTCAAGGTGGTGACGACGAACTGCTGGCGGAACTGGGCGAAGCTGCGGACCGAGTAGAGCAGGTTGCGCTCGGCCAGGGTCAGGGCCTCCAGGGTCACGGCCCGGCCGCCGCCCCGGAGGAACGGCACAATCGCCTGGATCGGCAAGTAGCGACTTGACCGTCGGCTGCATCGGGTTCTTGCCGACGAAGTTGAAGACGAGCTGGTTGGCGAACGAAGCGAGGACCTTGGCCCCGTTGTCGAACAGCTTGCCGACGCCGGCGACGGTGCCGTAGTTGAGCGTCGAGGTCTGCGACTGCCGGTCCCTCGCGTGTTGTAGAGGAAGCTGTTGGCCGGGATTCTGGGTCGGGATGACGCCACCACCGACGCCACTGCCAGACCCCGCGCCGCCGACCCCCGTCGTCGGGCGAGAGCCCGGCGACGAACTGGGGGCCGAACGAGAACCGCTGGAGGGTCACCGGCAAAGCGTTGATGTACATGTTCTCCAGCTGGAACTGGTAGACCCGGCTGTTCATGATGCCGAGCTGGAGGGCCTTTTCCATCGTGAGCAGGTAGGGTCGGCTGTTGGAGGGCAGGCCGCCTGCGATTGCCTCGTCCATCGGGACGTTTTCGGGGATGAACATCGCGGCGAGCTTGGAGGAGATCTCCTCGGCCTGGCGGATACTGCTCGGGCGTCTGCCCGGGCGGAGGCCCGACGGGCTTGGACAGATCGTCGTCAAGCGGCCGGGGATCGCCCGGCAGGCGGGGCGTCTGGAGCGGGTCTCCGGGCGCGGTGGTCGGGCCGGGCACGGTCGGCGTTGGTGGGTTTTGCGTCGGCATGGAACCCGCCGGGGTTTGCATCGCGGCTCGCCGGACCCCGTCATCCTTGGTCCCGACGGGAGCCGCCTGGGCCGGGCGATCCGTTGGGTTTGGGCGGTTGGTGGTGGTGGCGGGGGCCTGCGGGAGGTTGGCCGCAAGAGAAGTCGGCGACATCCCGGCGCGTTCCGTCCCGGAATTCGCGCGGGATATCCGAGGAGCCAGGAACCGCCGGCACGGCGCCCGGCGTGGGGGCGGTTCCCGGTGCTGTCCCGGTCGGTGGCGTGTTGGGTCCGAACGGCCTGGGATTGATTGGCGGGGGCGGGGGGATGGCCGGGTTCGGCCGGGCCGGGACGCGCGCCGGGGCTGGACGGGGAGGCGGCGACTCGTACCTCGTTCCCTCGTCCAGGAGCTTTAGGTAGCCGGTCCCCTCCACCGGCATGATCATGCGGTGGTCGGGCCACTGCGGGACCGGAGAGAGCGACTGCGCCGCCATGTCGTCGGGCGGGGCCGGGGGGCCGGTCGGGGTCATAGGGATCGGCGAACCGCGCCAGGGCCGGGGGGTCGACCGAGAAGGCGTCGAGCCGATACCGGGGGTCGCGGCTCTTCTCGAAGATCGCCTCGGTGACGTCCTGGTTGGCCCACTCCCGGTAGAACTCGCGGCCACACCCGGGCTGCATCCCGATCACCAGCAGGGCGATCGTGACGAGTCCGGCGGTGCCGTCGACGTTTTCCGTGACGGGTGCGACGTGGCGGCGTTTGTCTTCATGACAATATGACCCCGGTAAAGCCCCTGGCCCGGCGTCTTCGCCGGCGCCCCGGCCCAGTGACGTTCGATAGTGCGAAGCGACGATCCGAATGGCTTCCGGCCCGGCCCGGCCGCCCGGCGGCGGCGTCGGACGCAGAGGGATGGAGCCGGCGCCCTTGACGATCTGGGGTATCGGTCGTGCTGGTCGGGGCGGTTGAGCCGAAATGGGGGGTTGGTGGCTCGGTGCTTTGTGGTTCGATTGCCGAGGTTTGTGTGGAGTCAAGACGGGTTTCGCGTCGAACTAGTCCCAGGGAAAGGATTCCCTCGGCGGCGACGGAGTCGCGCCGGACTGGCCTGGGGCGGAAGGGCCAGGAGGCCCGGCCCCGAGGGATTTCCGAGTCGCCGGACGGGCTTTCCACCCCCGGCGATGGCGGCCTTGGCCTTGTGAGGAGGGATTCTCCGATGGGATTGGGTAATCACGGGCCCGGATCGCCGTTCCGGCGGCGTCGCGGGGCTTTCTTGCCCGAGGGCGAGATGCTGGAGGACCGGCAACTCTTGACCGGCACCCTCGACCTGGCCACCGTTCAGTCGGCCAACCTGGGCACCGAGATGATCGGCAAGGCCAACCCCACCGCCGGCTCGCCCGGTTTCAGCGCCGGCTACACTGTCACCGACGTCGGCAACGTGACCGGCAGCGGCTACGACAGCTTTGTCATCGCGGTCTCGGGGGTCACGACCCCGACGACGGGCCCGGTCGCCTTCGGCGCGAATGAGAGCGCCGTCTACCTGGTCCTCGGCTCAAAGCAGGTCAACGTCGCCAACGCGGTCGATTACCTGAGCCTGACTCCTGGCTTCCGCGCCGGCGACCTCGGCCAGCTCGGCACCCTCGGCACCAACAACCTGGGTCAGATCAACCCGACCGTCACCCAGCCGACCAACGGGACGGTGACCTACGGCTTCAACTTCGATGGCCTGACGTTCGTCACCGGCCTGGACACAACCACTGGGCTGGGCCGGAACTCGGCCCTGGGCTTCTCGGTCGCCGCGCTGGGGGACATCAACGGCGACGGCTACGACGACTTCGCCATTGGCGCCCCCAATGACGCCGGCGGTGGCAAGGCCTTTATCATTTACGGCGGCGCGGCGTTGGCCAGCCAGTCCGTGGCCAACAAGACGATCGACCTGGAGCCGACCGCCGGGACCAACTCGACGACCGCACCCACGAAGGTCATCAGCTTCAGCCTGCCCACAACCAATTCCTCGGCGACCAACGAGGTCGGCTACGGGGTCGGAGCCCTCGGGAATTACTTCAACTACAATACCTCGGTCAAGGATGTCGTGATCGGCGTCCCTGGCTTCAACAACAACACCGGGGCTGCGTTCGCACTCTCGGGCTCCTATATCAACGCCCTGGCCTCGGGGCGAACGTCGACCTCTCCACGGTCGGCACGACCGCCTCCGAGGGGATCGAGTACCCGGGCATCAACGTGGGCGACCGAGCCGGCTCGTCGGTCTCCACCGCGGGGAGTTTCGACGGCGCCAAGTCGGGTACGATTCCGATCGACGACCTCTTGATCGGTGCTCCCGGAGCCAACGGTGGGTCCGGCTCCGTCTATATCGTCTACGGGACACAGACTTACGCGCCGAACCAGTTGCTGGGCACCACCCAGCCGCTGAGCACGCTGGGCATGACGCCGACCACGGTCCCGCTCTTCAACCCTCTCTCCGGTATTGTCTTCAACGCCTCCAACGCCGGTTCGAAGCTCGGCTTCGACGTCGCCTCGGCGGGCGACTACAACGGCGACGGCGCCGGCGACATCATTATCGGTGCGCCGGGGACCGGTCTGACCGCGACGGGATCGGGTTCGGTCTCGACCGGCTACGCGGCGATCCTCTACGGACGAGCCGCGACCTCGGCCAATCCCCGGATCAACGGCATTTTTCCGGTCGCCCCGAACTCGACGTCGGCCAGCTTCAACTCGCTCTACTTCACCGGCCAGAATGCCGGCGACACGGCGGGTTACTCCGTCTCTTCGGTCGGCGACATCAGCGGCGTGGGAGTGAACGGGGTCGTGATCGGTGCGCCGGGCTTTAATGGAGGCCTGGGCACGGCTTACGTCATCCCGGGCAATTACTCGTTGACCGGGACCCAGAACCTGGGCAATGTCTCTTCGTCCCCGACGATCGCCGGGACCCAACTGCTCATCTCCAGTTCGTTCCCCGGGACGACCCCCTACCTCGGGACGTCGGTGTCGGGCCGGCCGCTCTTCGGGGTGTCGCAGTCCCATACGGTCGACAGCGATCTGATCCCCGACGTGATCGTGGGCGCCCGGCTTCTCGCTGACCAATCCGGCCAACGGGGCGACCGACGCACGGCCCCAGGCCGGTGCGGGCTTCTACCTCTCCGGGGCCAGCCTCGGGATTGGCGTGCCAAATAACGTCATCCTCACCTCGGCGGGTGTCAACACCAACAACCCGGCGGGCACCAACACGCTCACGACCACCGGCGCGGCCACGTTCTACATCTTTGGCGCCGCGGCGACAGCCACCCTGCCGGCGTTCAACCCGGCCACCGACCTGACTAGCCCGATCAACCTCACGATCAACGGCGTCATGTTCACGAACGTGACGCTCACGATCGGGAAGGACTCGACGGGCGCGGCGGACGTCTCGTTCACCTTGACGGCCGCCCAGATTCAGACACTCGGCCTGGTCGCGGGCTCGACGATCACGATCACGATCACGGGCACGACCACGGCCGGCACCGTCTTTGTGGCCAAGGCCGCGAGCGTGGCGGTGACCGCGGGCGGCGGTGGCGGCGGTGGCGGCGGTGGCTCGAGCGTTTCCGGCCCCTCCGCGGCCACCATCCTCGCTCCGCCGATCTTTACCGGGCTCGACGCCGGCCTGCCCAATCCTCCGGTCAGCTCGCTCGAACACCTGATCAGCTATCAGCCGATTCCCGTGACCATCGCCTACCAGCAATTCCTCCCGCAGCCCGGCTTCCTCGCCCGCGAGGAGGTCTACCACCATCCGAGCAAGGCCAGCGGGGCCCACCAGACCGCTCGTGGTACCGTGCTTTACGTCGCCGCCATCGGCCACACCAGTCTGAACAGGTACACGAAGCACAATACGATTCCCCACGCGGTCCTCAGCAAGACCAAGTTCACCTACGGCAAGTCGATCACCTTCACTCACAAGGTCAAGGTCATCCCCCGGAGCCAGCAGACCGAGACGTTCTCGGCCTGACCGATCGCCCCGAGTTGAACATGGACCGGCCGTCCTCGCCCTGTCGGGCGCGGGACGGCCGGTTCGCTCTCTTGGCTGGCTGTTCGATCGTCGACGAGACGATCAGCGAACTTGCCAGACTCTTGCTCGATCATCGTCCATCGTCGCATTGGCCTTGCTGGACTCATTGAGCTCCGTGATGATCCGGACGACTCCAAACTATTTGGAGAGCCGGATCGCCAATCGCGAGAGGGCGGGGCTTCGGTCCAGCGGGTCGAGGTGGACGTTGATCAGGCTGAAGCTCACCGGTGTTCGCCAGGGCGGCTTCGAGCGCGGCGTCGAGTTCCCCCTCGGTTCGGACCTCCAGGCCGAGGCCGGTCCCGAGGACCTCGGGGATCTTGTGGAACTTCCAGTCGTGGATGTCGTTGAACGGCCCTTCGAGGATGAAACGCTCGGTCGTGTAGCCGTGGTTGTTGAGCACGACGACGATCGGGTTCAGCCCGTGCCGGGCGATCGTCGAGAGCTCCATCCCGGTCATCTGAAACGCCCCGTCGCCGACGATCACCAGCGCTCGGTGCCGACGGTTGGCCATCCCGGCGCCGACGGCGGCCGGCACGGCGAAGCCCATCGACGTGTAATAAGCCGGGCTGATGAACTCGGTCCGCCGGGTCATGTGCAGGTCGGCGGCGCCGAAGAGCGAGTCGCCGATGTCGGCGATCACGATCATGTCGTCGCCGAGCATCTGGTCGAGCCGGGCGAAGAGCCGGGCCGAGGTCATCGGCGCGTCCGGCACGGCCCGCCACGGGCCGCGACCCAGCGGCTCTCTTGGCGGGACCAGCGGCCTGGCCAGGCTCAGCCGCCGGGCGAGCAGCCCCCGGATGAAGTCGTCGAGCCGGACGTCCCGGTAATGGTGGTGCCTGATCCGCAGGTCCTCGCTCGTCGCGTCGATGCACCGCGAGGGGTCGAGCTTGGCCGTGAAGATCCCCAGGTTGATGTCCGTCAGGAAGCAGCCGAGCATCAGCAGGCAGTCGGCCTCCTCGACGCACTCGGCGACCTCGGCGCGGCCCATCGCCCCTTCGTAGACGCCGACGAACAGCGGGTGCCCCTCGGAGATCACGCTCTTGCCCAGGATCGTCGTCGCGATCGGCAGGCCCGCCCCCTCGGCCAGGGCGATCAGGTCGTCCTGGAGGCCGAACCGGTGGATCTCGACGTCCGCCAGGATCATTGGCCGCTTCGCCGCCGTCAGGAGCGCCGAGGCCTCGTCGAGCGCCTCGCGGAGGGCGTCGGGGTCGCTCGGCGGCAGGCCGACGGGGGTCCGGTGCGGCACGACCGGCGTCGCCAGCGACCAGGTCGCGGGGGATTTCCAGGTAGACCGGCCGCTTGTACCGGACGGCCGCCCCGAGCACCCGGTCGATCTCGCTGAAGGCCGTCATCGGGTCGTCGAGCACCGCCGAGGCCACGGTGATCTTCTCGAAGACCTCGAACTGGGTCGAGAAGTCCTTGACCTTGTGGTGCAGCAAGGGGTTCCGCTGCGCGCTCCGACATCCCCGGCGAGCCGCTCAGGACGACCACCGGCGACTTCTCGGCATAGGCCCCGGCCACGCTGTTGCACATGCTCAGGCCCCCCACGCAGTAGGTCACGCAGACGCAGCCCAGCCCCTTGAGCCGGGCGTAGGCGTCGGCCGCGAACCCCGCGCCGTCCTCGCGGGTCATGCCCGACGAGCTCGATCGGGCTCTCCTCCAGCATCTTGTAGAGGGTCAGGATGTAGTCGCCGGGGATGCCGAAGACGTGGTCGACCCCCATCGAGTGCAGCCGATCGATCAGGTAACGCCCGATGGATGTCGGGGCGGGCGCCGTCGAGGACCCGTCACGGGTCGGAGTCGTCGCCGGGACGATCGTGGAAGCCATCGTCGTGATTCTCCCTGGACGCCCCGGACTCGAAATCTCTCCGAGGCCCGTCCCAGCGGACGAGTGGGCCTCGGGCGGTTCGGGGCATTGGCCGAGCGTAAACATAGACCCAGGCGAGGCGGCCCGCCAAGGTCAAGGCGGCGGTTCGGCGATAAAGGCCCTCCCCAACCCCTTCATAAGGGTCGAGCCGTTCGCGAAGTTCCGACTCCTCGACCGGCCTGACGAACCCCTCGACCCACCCCGCGGTCGGATCATCCAGGTCGACCAACGCGGGATAAGGGCCGAGGTCGAACAGACGGCCCCGGATCGAGTCGGCCAACCAGCCCCCTTGGGCCTCGGCCTTGGCGTCCCTTGGACCGAGCGTCCCGTAGGCGAACAGAAGCTGAGGATCGCGGGAATCGATCGCGAAGTCTCCGGTCGCGAACCGGGAAAGAACATCCTCCCTATCGCCATTCTACGCGGCCGCGAAGGCCCGGACAGAAAGCCGCCATAGAATCCGCAACCAGACGCGCGCCTGGCCGCCCGGTTCGCGTTCGATCGCATTCGTTCGCTCTCAGGCCTCAACCGGACTCGCGTTGTTTCCCTTCCTCATCAAACTACGGGCCTTGCGTCGATTTCTTGCACGCAATCGACCCCGAGGCGAGGGCAGAGCGTATGATGCATGCACGGGTTGAGTGGCGAATTTAAACGCGTTCGACTCCCACGAAGCGCGAAAGAGTCCAGCGATCGGCCCCTTGGTTCGCCCAACTAAGCAACAAATGAACTCGCCGGGTTGCTCGCCAGTTCTTCGCGTTTTGTGTCCCAGCACCGCGACCGCCAACCCTTCATCACATTCGAGCCAAACGAGAGCCACCATGAGCTTCCGACTTCGTCTGCTCGCCGCCGCCATCGTCCCGGTGCTCACGTTGATCGGCGCCTCCCCGGCTCGGGCCGGGATGATCGTCGACATGAACACGGATGCCAAGGGGGGCGTCGGCCAGCTCGCCACGGTCACGTGGAACTTCGGGGGTTCGACCGAGACCGGTCTGGCCGGAACTTTGACGACCACGCTGCCGGGCGGCATCAAGGTCGATACCTACTGCGTCGATCTCTACGACACGACCTATGTCGGCGGCGGGGGATCGAACTGGTCGGCTTATGTCTTGCCGATCACGTCGTTCACCGGCAATCCAGCCGGCAATCCGACGGGCGGCAATGGAGGGGCGATCGGCGACCTCTATTCCCTGTACGCCGCTTCCGTCAACAGCAGCGTCCAGGGCGCGGCGCTCCAGGTCGCGATCTGGAAGGTCGAGTACGACGACAGCGCGAACCTGGCGACCGGCAACTTCCGGTTCGCCGACTCGGCTGATCCGAACTCGATCCAGCACCAGGTCTACGTCCAGGTCACGGCCGATCTTGCCGGTTTCGACGGGAGCCAGTGGAGCAGCGACGCGACCTTGCTGGCGGCGACATCCCACCCCGATAGCCTTTACCAGGACCTGGTTGGCCCCGGCAGCCTCCAGGGGTTCTTCTCGCCGAAGGTGGCCTCGGTGCCCGAGCCGTCCTCGATCCTCCTGATGCTCGCCGGCCTGGGCGGATCGAGCCTGGCCCTCCGCCGCCGGGCCTGATCGACCGCGTCCGATAACGAAGCCAGCGACGGCCGACCCGGTTCAACCGGGTCGGCCGTTTCTCTTTTGATTTCAGGAATCTCGAAATCGGGAATCGGGAATCCCTTCCGACGCTCACTCCTTCGCTTCGGACGCCGTGGCGGCCTCGGCCTTGAGCTTGGCGGCGCGGTCGGCCTTGTCAACCTTGCGCTGGGCGCGGGCGGCTCGGCGTTCGGCCTTGGCGGCCTTGGCCTCGGCGGCCGTCGCCGTGGAGGCGGGGAAACGCTCCTTGAGCCGGACGGCCTTGCCCGAGCGCTCGCGGAGGTAGTAGAGCTTGGCCCGGCGGACCTTGCCCGAGCGCTTGACGACGATGTCGGCGATTCGCGGCGAGTGGAGCGGGAACTTGCGCTCGACGCCTTCGCCCTGGACGATCCGCCGGACGACGAACATCTCGCGGGTCTTGGTGCCCGAGCGGGCGATCACGACGCCGTTGAAGATCTGGATGCGCTCTTTCTCGCCTTCCAGAATCCGGACGTGGACGTCAACGGTATCGCCGATCTCGAACTTGGGCACGGTGGCCTTCATGCTCGATTGTTCGACCAGCTCCATGAACTTGTTCTGCATGGCTTCAACCCATCCTTTCCGCCCGATCGGGCGCGCCCGGCTCGCCGGGGGGTTCGTGTTCTTGGGAGTGTTCGCTCAGTCGTATGGGGAAGGCGTTTGCTTGTCGAGTCGGGTTCGGGGCGATCAGGTCGCCCCGCCGGGCGATCGTCCGGTCGCGGGCCTGGGCTCGCCTCCAGCGGTCGATGGCCGCGTGGTCGCCGCCCAGGAGGATCTCGGGGACCGCCCGACCTCGGTATTCGCGAGGTCGGGTGTAGTGGGGATACTCCAGCCCGCCCTCCGGCCCGAACGACTCGTCCACCGCGCTCTCGGCGTCGCCCAGGACGCCGGGGATCAGCCGCATCACGGCGTCGATGACGACCATCGCCGCGACCTCGCCCCCGGACAGCACGTAATCGCCGATCGAGAGCAGTTCGGGTCCGAGGACGTCGATAGATCCGCTCGTCGAACCCTTCGTAACGTCCGCAGAGCAGGACCAGCCGGGGCTCTCGCGCCAGGGTCCGCACCCAGTCTTGAGACAACGTCCGACCCGAGGGGGTCAGGGCGATCAGCCGTCCCGGCAGGCTCGACCATCGCCTGGACCGACTCGACCGCCGCGACGACCGGCGGGGCCATCAGGACCATGCCGGGCCCGCCCCCGAAAGGGCGGTCGTCAACCTGCCTGTGCTTCCCCTCGGCCCAGTCGCGGATGTCCCAGAGCTTGACCTCGACCAGCCCCTTGTCGATCGCCCGGCTGAGGATGCTCTCGCCCAGGAAGCCTTCGAAGAGGGCGGGGAACAGCGTCAGGACGTCGACTCGGAGCAACGGTTCGGCCATCGGTCGGATCTCGGCGAGGGTCCCTCGGAGGGCCCTTCGAGGTCAGGTCGTGGCCGGGGGAGTCGCGGTCGAGGGCGAGCCGGCCGGGACGGTCGGCGCGGTGGCCGAGGGGACCGGAGCCGCCGCGGGCTCGGGCTCGGGCACTCGCCAGTCCTCGCCGGGCGCGGGCTTGGTGACGTTCTTGGCCTTCAGGAGGGCCGCGACCTTCTCGCTCGGCTGGGCGCCGACGGACAGCCAGTAGCGAATCCGGCTGACCTTCAGGACGGTCCGGGCGTCCGCGTTGCGGACCATCGGGTCATAGTGGCCCAGTTCCTCGATGGCGGTCCCGTCACGACCCGTGCGGGAGTCCATGGCGCAGATCCGGAAGAACGGGCGATGGCGACGGCCGAACGACTTCATGCGAATGCGGACCACTCGAACACTCCACTTTCAAAAAGGAACGGCTCGGACGCATGGCGAGTCCATCGGAGACTTCCACAATCGAAACAAGGCCGGTCCCGAGCCCACGGCGGCCTCGCGCCTCCGAGCGGATTGCTCCGCCTTCGGCATCCCCTGTCGAACGACCAACAGAACACCCTCTCGGTCGATCACCGAGAGGGGGAAATGATCTTACCAGAATTTCACGCCGGCGCAGCCACCTCAATGGGACGATTCGGATGGAGAAAGCCCGATGAGGGAAACGACTTCCGATGGCGCAAGCGCCAGTTCCAGACTCAGCGTCTCGGGAGTATTGACAAACGTGGCCCGGATTACCCTCGACGGGTCGGCCTCGATAGTGATCTCGCCTTGCCCACCATAGGGCGAGACCGATCCCGGCTTCCGTTCATTGCAAAGGGCTCCGATCCGGGCCAGGGCCGCCCGGAAAACTGGTCTCCCGAGCGGGACATCGATTCGATCGTCTGGCCGATCTGGGAAACTGACCTGACAACGTCCGGCTTGCCAGCCGAGCCGGATATCTTGCTGGATGGAAGCCGCTAGCAAATCGTCCACCCACCCGAGGACACCGAGCCTCGCGTTACTGGGGGCCTTTTCCAATTGTTTTGGCAGCAAGGGCGGGTTGTTCATAGAACTGACCACTTCGATGGGTGGGCATGCCCACCGATCCAGAGACGACGTAACAGCTCTCGGCTGACGGAAATAAAAACATCAATGATACAGAATCACGATCTTCCGGTTGTCCAGACCTTGACGATCTCACCGTCCCTAACGATCAGCAAGCCCGTGACCCCGGAAAACTCGCGAAGACCAGAGGACTCCCACTGCCAGAGTTGATCGTGTTCCCGTAGCTCGGACCGGACCTCGGCGTGGAATGCTTCAACACGTCTGAGAGTTTCGCCAGTCAAGCGAAGATCAGAGTAATAATCTTCGATTTTGGCAAGCCGCTCGACGAGGCACATCATTCTCGTCACTTCCCCGGCGGCCCCGGCTGCGGCCCGTCCTTCCCCTTGTTCTCCTTCATCTCGCGGCGCTTCTTGCGTTCTTCCTTCTCGCGCTCCTTCTGGAGCTTGGCCCGCTCCTTGGGCGAGAGCCGCTTGCCGGTCCCTTGCTTGGGGGCGACCAGCCGGGCTCCGGGGTTGAAGGCGCCGGCCTTGCCCAGGCCGGTCATGGCTCGGATCTTGTCGAGCATCGACATCTGCGACATCTGCTTGACGAAGGCGGCCATCGCGTCGAACTGCTTGACCAGGCCCGAGACGTCCGACGGGTCGACCCCGGCGCCGGCGGCGATCCGCCTTCGCCGCGAGATGTCGATCATGTGCGGGTCTTGACGCTCGGCCTTGGTCATGCTGTCGATGATGCCCTGGATGCGCTTCATCTCGCCGTCGGCGTCAACGCCTTCCAGGGCCCCGGACATCTGGTTCATGCCGGGGATCATCCCCATGAGGTCCTTGACCGACCCCATCTTCTTCATCTGCGTGAGCTGCTGGCGGAAGTCGTTGAGGTCGAACTTCCCCTTGGCCAGCTTCTCCTGCTGACGCTTCGCCTCTTCCTCGTCGACGGCCCACTGCGCGGCCTCGACCAGGCCGACGATGTCGCCCATCCCGAGGATCTGGCCGACGATCCGCTCGGGGTCGAAGGGCTGGAGCTTGTCCAGCTTCTCCCCCATGCCGACGAACTTGATCGGCACGCCCGTCACCTGCTTGACCGACAGCGCGGCGCCCCCTCGGGCGTCGCCGTCGAGCTTGGTGAGGATCACGCCGTCGAGTTCCAGCGCCTCGTTGAACGCCCCGGCCGAGGCCACGGCGTCCTGGCCGGTCAGGGCGTCGCAGACGAAGTAGACCTGGTGCGGCTTGACCTTCTTCTCGATCTGCTTCAGCTCGGCCATCAGGTCGTCGTCGATGTGGAGACGACCGGCGGTGTCGAGCAGGATCGTGTCGCGTCCCTGGCGGTTGGCCTCGACGACGGCGTCCTGGCAGACCTTGACGGGGTTCGAATCGGCCTGGCTGAAGACCGGCATGGCCGAGTTGCTGGCCGATGACCTTGAGCTGCTCGACGGCCGCGGGGCGCTGGAGGTCGGCGGCGACGAGCAGCGGCTTGCGGCCCTGCGAGGCGAGCATCCGGGCGAGCTTGCCGATCGTCGTCGTCTTGCCCGAGCCCTGGAGGCCGCAGAGCATCAGGATCGTCGGGCCGGACTTCTCGAACCGGATCGAGGTGTCGACCGGCCCCATCATCTCGATCATCGCGTCGTGGACGATCTTGACGACCTGCTGGTCGGGCCGGACGGCCTTGATCAACTGGGCGCCGACGGCCTTCTCGTTGACCCGGGCCATGAACTCCTGGACGACGTTGTAATTGACGTCGGCTTCCAGGAGCGCCGTGCGGACTTCGCTTGAGTCCCTCGGCGATGTTCGCCTCGGTGAGCAGTCCCCGCGCGCGGAACCGCCCGAACGCCGTGAGAGTCGTTTCTGAAGATCGTCGAACATGGCAAATCCGTTTCCAGATTCCGGGCCGAGAACACAAAATTGTAGCCAGTCAAGGACCTGGCCGCAACGCCAATGGCCGCCAATCCGCGAGCGTGGATGTTCCTGAAAGGCTGGCGTCCGGTTGCGGTCTCCCATGGTGCCGGCTATCTATGAGGGGTGTTTGCCGTCCGATCGTAAAGACAAGGGGCTTCTGATCGTGGATTCACTGGTGATGTCGTCGGCGGCGCTGGTCTCCTCGGTTGCGGGTGTCGGGGTTGGGTTCTGGATCCAGGGGCGGCTTCCGGGCTCGCACCTGGCCGGCGAGTCGCGGGATGTCGTCAAGCAGGTGCTCGGCCTGATCGCCACGATGGTGGCGCTGGTGATCGGGCTGCTGGTGGCGTCGGCGAAGACCGCGTTCGACGCGCAGGAGGCGGGTTTCGAGAAGCTCTCCACGAACGTCATCGTGCTCGACAAGGCACTGATCGGTTACGGCCCGGAGGCGGCGCCGGCCCGGGCGATGCTCAAGGGGACGCTCGCCTCGACGATCGATCTCCTCTGGCCTTCGGAGTCGTCCCGGCCCGCGGCTTCGCTGGATGATCGGGCCATCACGGAGGACGCCGCCCGGTTCTACAGCGCGATCCGCGACCTGACGCCGAAGACCGACGCCCAGCGCGAGATCCGGACTCAGGCCATCCAGACCGCCGCCGAGTTGTCGAGGACCCGCTGGTCGCTCGGCCTACCCTCGACGCCCCTGCTCCCGACCCCGTTCCTGGTCGTGCTGATCTCCTGGTTGACCGTGCTCTTCGCCGGCTTCGGCCTGCTCGCGCGCCGGAACGGGACGGTGATCGCGAGCCTGATCATCGGCGCCCTCTCGATGGCCGGCGCCCTCTTCCTGATCGTCGACATGGGCGAGCCCCTGGACGGCTTGATCCGCGTCTCCAACGCCTCCCTCCGCTACGCACTCGCGGAGCTTGGATGATCCTGATCGAGCCACCACGCCAGGACCCGGCCTCATCCCCGTGTCCCGTGGAACTCGCTGCTGGCGACGTCAACGCGGTTAACCCCGACTCAAAAACTTCCTGGATTCTCAACCCCGGTCCTCTGGCGATCTCTTGGGCCGCGGACCGGGGTTACGGACTACCTTAACATCTGTCACCCGCCCGCGTCGGTGCCTGGTGCGGGTGGTCAGGCGGACCGCTCGCGGCGTCGCCAGGCGAATCCCAGGCCCGACAGCCCCGCGATCCCGCAGAGGGTAAGCGAGGAGGGCTCGGGGACGACGGACGACCCGCTGATCCGGACTCCGATCTCGTATCCAGCGGACAGGGACACGAAATCCGAGGCGATCGGCAACGTGATGTTAATCCCGTCGATGACATAGTAGGTCGTGCCGAGCTGATTCGGTGCCGCGACCGGGAGATAGTCCCCCTCCAGGTTCAATGGGATGCTGAAGACCAGATAGTAAGTCCCGGCGGCGAGTTGGGCGTCGAGACTCGACGAGACCCATGCCCCGGCGGTCGATGTCGTCCCCGGGTTAGGCAGGGTGAAGGAGGCGATCCGATTGGCCAGCGTGGCGGCGGGCCCGATCGCCGTCGCGAGGTCCACATGGACCAGGGAACTGCTGTTCCCCCCGAGGTAGACCTCGATCGTGGAGACCTGGGTGTCGGAAGCCAAGGTGAATTGCTGGGCCGCGAATTGGCTGACGTAGGGGTTCTGAGAAACCACTATGCCTGTGAGTCCTGAGATGTGATTGGGCGTGCCGGAATCGACGACGAAGGCCGCCCCGGCCCGGCCCGCGGCCCCGATCATCAGTCCCAGCACCGCCGTTGCCAGAAACATGCGCCTGATCAAGAAGTCCAACTCGTGATCTCCGATGAGTCGAACCGGCACCCCACCGCGCCCGCCTCGGACGTCAACCGAGCCGGTTGACCGCCATCGTCGAGGGGCTCCGTCGGTAAGTCAACCCTCGAATCGGGCTTGCTGCATCAATAACTCATCCGTTTCTTGAACCATGAGTCGCCGTCTTGACCTTCGAGCCCAGCGGGGTGGGATCGAAGGTTGAGGTTCGCGGAGTGCCACGAGTTGTACTCAACCCGTGAATTGGCGGGCGTTTACGGAGCACGAGTTGAGTACAACCCGTGGCATCCAATGAGCCCTCTTCGGCCACCACCCTGGAATTTATCATGAGCTTCGATTTTAATGGATACATCTTGTTAGAAAAGACCATCGGCCCGGAGTCCGGGCAGTGACTTCTTGAGTTGCTCGACACCGGCTCTGGTGACACCGTCGGAACCGAGCGTCAGAAATCGGAGCCCCTTGAGCCGGGCCAGACGGACGAGCCCGGCGTCGGTGATCTCGGTGCCATGCAAATACAGCGAATCCATGGCCTGGAATCCCTCCAGGTGGGCCAGGCCAGCGTCGGTGATCCGCGTGTTCTGAAGGTCCAGGTTCCGGAGTTCCTTCAACCCGACCAGATGGGCGAGGCCGGCGTCGGTCACGCCTGTACCACCGAGGGACAGCGACCGGAGTCCCTTGAGTCCGGCCAGATGGGCGATCCCGGCATCGGTCACGCCGGTGCCCATGAGATTCAGCTTCCGGAGTTCCTTGAACTCCGCCAGCCGGGCGAGCCCGGCGTCGGTCACGGGTGTGGCGCCGAGGGACAGCTCTTCGAGGGCTTTGAACCCGGTCAGATGGGCGAGCCCGGCGTCGGTGATGGCATCACCTTCGAGCGACAACGACCGGAGTTCCTTGAGCCCGGCGAGATGGGCGAGCCCGGCGTCGGTGACCTCGGTCGCGTTGAGGTTCAACGACCGGAGCTTCTTGCATTCCGCCAGCCTGGTCAAACCGGCGTCGGTGATCTCGGTCCCCCTGAGCTGGAGACCTTCGAGTTGCTTGAGCCCGGCGAGGTGGGCGAGCCCGGCGTCGGTGACCTCGGTGTTATCGAGGCCCAGTTCCTGTAATTCCTTAAATCCGGCGAGGTGGGCGAGCCCGGCGTCGGTGATCCCGACGTAGGTGAATTTCAGCGACCGAAGTTCCTTGAGTCCTTCGAGGTGGGTGAGCCCGGCGTCGGTGATCCTGGCGTTCATGAGGTCCAGCGAACGTAATTCCTTGAGCGCGGCCAGTTGAGCCAACCCGGCGTTTGTGATCCAGCTGTTGCGGAGGTCCAACCACCGGACGGATTTCAAGACGGCCAGGTGGACCAGCACGGACTCGGCGTCTCGGTTGTTGCTGAGGTTAACCTTGAACCCGCCGTCAACGCGTTCGACTTCCCCCGCGATTGCCACAATCGCGGCGATCGCCTTGTCCTGCTCGTCTTCGCCGGCGCGGACCAGAGCTGTCGAAACGACGACCCACCAGGCCAGGAACGTCGCCGTGATGACCAACCTTGCCCACCGCATTGCCATCACCTCCCCGGTCGATCGGATTCAGACCCGACTCCGACTGTAAACCGCCCGTCAGGCCCGTCCAAGGACCCGGGTCGAGGGGCGATGAGGGATCGTTCCCGCCCGTCGAGAACCGGCGTTGGATCGAAATCCGAGCGATTCCGGAAAAAACACGTATAAAGTCGCCCGAGCGGTCCTGAATGTAAGGAACGGAAGTCCGAACCGTTCTTCGCATTGATTCCGAGGACCGACCGATGCCCGCCTCCGAAGCCCAGATCCACGCCAACCGGGAAAACGCCGCACGCAGTACGGGACCGAAGACCGTCGAAGGCAAGGAACGATCGCGAGCCAACGCCCTCAAGCATGGCCTGACCGGCGCGGGCGTGGCCCTGACAACCGAGGACGCCGCCGAGGTCGAACGGGTCTTCGTCGCGTTCGAGGCCGATTTCCGGCCGACCGACGAGATGGGGCGCATCCTGATCCGCCGGGCCGCGACGTGTGCCGTCCGGATGGAACGCTCGGTCCTCCATGAGACCGCCGCGCTCAATGAGCGGGTGCTCGAAGCGCAGGCCGAGGCCGAGGCGAACAGAGAAGATCCCATCGAGGCCGGACACCGCGCGATGTTTGACCCGTCGAAGGAAGCGACCCTCGCGCGCAAGTATGAGGCCGCCGCGGAACGAGGCTTCTTCAAGGCCATCAAGGAGTTCCGCCAGCTTCAGCGCGAGGCAAAGGGAGAATTGAAGGTCTCGAAGTCGGGAGTATCCCCTGAGAAATTGGGTTCGTTTTTGCCCGTCGAGACGATCAGGTCCGTGATCGCGTCTCTCCCCGTCGAACCGGCCCGAATCGCCCCGCCGAGCCCTCCGAAGCCCTCCAAACCCGTCGCCCCGGCGCAAATATCGTCCAAAGGCGGGTACTTCGAGGTGCCATTCACGATCGGCAAGGCTCGCTGAGCCAGCCGCGGCGGACGAAATCGCGGTGTCGGCCCGGCCAGAAGGACGGCGAACGCTCGGGGTGCGCGCGAGGTCGATCGCCGACTTCAGAGATCAGCTCAAACCTTCGTGGCGATCGCGAGCATCTCGCCGAAGGAGACGCGGATCATCCTCCGACTCAAAGCCCGTGGGCTGAGGCGGTTCAGCGTCAGCGCAATCGGGCTGAGCAACGGATGGGGATATTGCCCGAGCTGGTGAGCCACATAGTGGAGGTTCATCATCTTCCAGGCGCGATCGACGCGGATACCGGAGAACCCCGCACGCTCCAGGTAGAGGGTCAGGGCCCTGGGGTTGAAATACGAGAGATGCTCGATTTTATAGTGCAACCATCGGAGGCCCATGAGCCGTCGTGAGAGAGAGGCGGCGTTCGGGGTCAGAATTACGAGCCGTCCCCCCGGCTTGAGCAGTTGATAGGCCCTGGCAAGGGCCTCGTTCGGGTCGCGCACGTGCTCGATGAAATCGATCATCGTGACAATGTCGAAGAACTCGCGGTCGGTCGCGAAGGTGGCCTGATCGAACGGGCCGCAAAAGACACGATCGCGACCAAACCTCTCGGCGATCCGCGACGCGCCGAACTCGGAGGAGCTCGACGCCGTAGGGCTCCATGCCGATCTCGGCGGCCTCTTCCATCAGATAGCCGGTTGCCGCTCCGCAGTCCAGCAGACGGGGCGTGCCGTCGAATTCCCGTCGGAGTGGCTGGAGAATCCGGGCGAAGGTTGCTCGCTTCAGCGTGCTCGTCAGCTCCTCGTCGCGCTGGAGTCCCCAGGCGTCGTAGTACTCCTGCTGGTAGATCTGCGTGAGGGTCTGATCGTCGGGCTGCGGGTGGAGCGCCTGGAGCCCGCATATCCGGCATCGTTTGAGTGGATAACCACGGAGAGTTCTGTACTCTCGCAGGGAATCGCTGTCGGCCCCGCATTTGACTGATTCGTCGGTATGCGTTCCCACCTCTCGACACCTCCGAGGACGACGCGCTCGAACGAGTCCGAGCCTTGATCGACAAAGATCGACGTGTCGATCCCATGTACTTCCAGCGCTGAATCGATCGGGACGGCCAGGACGCGATCGACGGCGTCTTCGACCGCGTTAAGCGCGATCCGCTGCATGCAAGTGTTGTTGCCGCCGCAGGGCGGGATGTCCACCTCGTGGACGCACGGGCTGCAATAGACCGGTTGATAGAGGAGCTGGACTCTGGGCGATGACCAGCCGTACTGGTTCGGGTCAACGGGACCGAACAGGGCGACGGTCGGTGCCCCGAGGGCCCAGGCCATGTGCATCGGGCCCGTGTCGTTCGTGATGACGCAGCGAGCGCCCTCCAGCAGGGCGAAGAGGCCGCCCATCGAGAGACTCACCGGCGAGGTTCCGCACGAGCCCGCGATCGCCATGGACCAGGTCGGCGACTTCCGAGACATAGGGCCGCTCGGCGGGTGCCCCGATCAGCACGACGGGAATCTCGTGCCGCGCGAGCAGCCGATCGATCAGGGCCGCGAACCGATCGGACGGCCAGCGTCGCTCGATCATCAGGTCCGAGGCGTTCGGATTGACGACAAAGTAGCCCCGGGGCCCTTGCGAGAGGTCGGCCAGCTTGCGGCTCACCTCATCGCGGTCCCCCTGGTCGAACCCGTAAAGGACCCAGGCGATCGGGCCCCACCGGTTCGCACCCGACCAGCCGGCCGAGCTGGAGGTAGGCATGACGGATCGGGTATCGCGAATTGAAGTACATCAGGTGGGTGTAGTTGCCCCGCTTGTGCTGGGCCGATTCGCGGTAAAAACCGATCCGGTTCCTTGCGAGGCTCAGCAACGCCATGATGCTGGCGTAGGCCGAGTAGACCTCCAGGTCGAAGTACAGATCGACCCGCAATCGGACCAGAGTCGCGAGCGTCGTCAGGGAGGTCCAGACGACACGAAACACGCCGCTGTCGTCCACGGTGATGATCCGTGGCGTTCCGTCGAGGCGTTCGATCATCCGGCGGCAGGATTTGCCAGTCACGAAAAGGAGATCCGCGCCGGGGTACCGGGCGCGGATCGAACGGATCAGGGGCGTGGCCTGGAGGATGCTGCCCATTCCGAGATACTTGGCGACGACGATCGTCCGGACGTTCTCCGGCTCCACGCCGTGGTCCCGGCGGAGTAATCGCCCGAGGACGCGGGCGCCACCGTTGAGAACCCAGGCGATCGGCAAGCCGAGCAGCCGATCGATGAGTATCTTGGACCGGGTCTTCATCGGAGGCTCACCGGGTCACGCCGGATCGGGCGACAGTCGGGTCATTCGACGTCTGGCGGGCGGGAGCAGCCTGCGATTCGCGTGGACCAACCCCCGTGGTCAACGCCTCCGAGCGATCCGCGAGTATCGTGAGGATACCCAGCTTCGTCTCGAATTTCTGGCCCTCGGCCTCCCGACTCATGATGTATCGGTTCACGAGAGGGATTCGATAACTGTCAGGCACGTCGTAATAGGTCATCGACCGACCAATGCCGTTGACCCGAAGGAAGGCCCGGACCCGGCTCTGGTTCAGCTCCTCGATCAACTCACGCTCCATGGCGACGTCGGCGGCCCAGCCGAGGCAGTAATACCTGGTCGGTAGCTCGCGATCGAGCAAGGGATAGAGAAAGGCGGCACTATGGTGGACCAGCAATTGGCGAGGTCCCACCCCGTGGGCATCCAGCAACTCCCGGACCTGAGCGACCCCGTCCAGTAACTCTGCCGCCGCGGGGTCGCAGGTGGGCGTCAGAAGGTCCGCCTTCGTCATCGAGGGTTTGAGTGCAGCCTGAAGGGTCGCGAGGTGATCGCCGCGAGGGAACGGCGATGGGAAGTTCATCCCATAGAAGCCCTGCACCAGAAAAAATTCCAGGGCCAGGCACCCGGCCGCCGTCACGACGATCCCTCGGGCCGTGCGGAGCCGCGGACCGACGACCCAGCGACGATCCAGCGCTTCTCCGAGGCCGCCAAGGACATCGAAAAATGCGGTCAGAACAAGGACGATGCCGCCGAATGCGATGTGGGGAGCATCGGTCCTGTTGAGCGCGGACTTGAGGCAACAGATGCCATAAAGCAGGACAAGGACGAAAAACCGATCGCGAGGCGTGCCAACGGGGAGGCGTCGCTCGACAGCCTTGCGGAGCGTGAATCCATAGAAGCCGAGCGCCAGGAGCATCGTGAATGGCAAGCTGATCAAGGGAAAGCCGCCTTGATTCACGAGCATCCGGATCGGGACGCCCGTGGAGTCTCGGTGGTAGCGGGGCAAATCCACCAGCGTCACACGGAACCAGTCCAGAGTCGGAAAGCCGGCCAGGATGCGAAACAGGCCGAAGACCGCGACGGCGCCAAGGCCCATCATCAGCAAGTCGAGCGCGAGGTCGAGGGCCTTACGGCCGCTCAGGAGGTGACGTCCGACCAACCCGTCCTGGGCATAACCCCGCGTGTAGTATCGATCGAAAACCAGGTAAACCATCGCGGCGACCAGGCCGTAAACTCCCGTCTCGATCCGCCAGAGATAGGCAAAACCAAGCAACGAGCCGATCCCGAGCAACGTCGGGCGATCCGTCCGGTGGCTCAGCACAAGCAAGGCGGCGAGCGGCAGCAGGCTCGACTGGATAAAGGTCGGCGCCCGGGGATACCATCCGGGGCTGGCGAAAGCCGTCAGCAGCAATGCGGCCAGGACGGCATAAAGTGGTCGTCGGAGCAGTCCCCACCCGAGGATCAGCAGGGTGAATAGCATGAAGACATTCGTCAGCGCGCGGGCGAAGACGATGACCCCAAGACCCTCGTTGCCGGTCCACTTCATGTACAACGCGGCCAGCCCAGTGTCTGAGAGCCCGTGCGGCCAGAAGAAGTCCCGGTAAGGAACACCGCCCTGCAACAAGTTATGAGCGGAGGTGACAACCTCGCCCGAGTGATGGAGGTCGATGATCGGGGGAGTGATCCCCATGAAGAAGACCCAGCAAGCCCCCGCCGCGCACACGAGTGCCAGCACGCGATGAGCTCCACCGGTCGACTGGCCATCCGACTCACAATCCCTATCCCGGACGGTGTCGTACCAGACAAAGTAGAGGCCGACGACGGCCGCCAATCCGAAGAGGATGAGCTTCGGCATCATGCCGGCGACGTAGTAAGCCTTGATCAGACAAAGCACAGTCGCCAGCCAGACCACGAATACGTACGTCGTCAACGGACGCCTCGACGTCAGGACGTACGCTCCCACGCCCACGATCGTGAAGGCAAAAGCCGCTTGCTCGACATTCTTGCCATAGCCGAGGTAACTCGGTAAGCCATTGGCATTCCAGCGCGGCTGGATCAAGACCTGCGCAATGAAGCAGGCACTGACCAGCGTGGCGAAGCAAGTGAGATAGAAGCGAACCGACTGTAAACCGTTGATGCGTGCCCGGTGTTCATCCTTGAACTCGGGGAGATTCATCATGAACGCTCCGGTGGACCCGACGGGGAAAGGAATCGCGCATGATCCACCCCGATCGCCCAGGCCGTATAATTCCCCGATGATCGGCGAGAGCAGGCGTTTTATCAGATGACGGGATTTAATCAACCCGAGACGGTCCCTTTCCCGTCTGTCATCGGTGGTTCAGCGGGCTCGGCGGCGAATGAACTGAATCGATCGAGTCCCGAATCCTTCAGTCCGGGGACTTTCCTACATATTTCTCGAAGAGGGCACGCGTCTTCGAGGCATGGCGGGCGACGTCGGCCCGGAAGGCGACGACGGCGTCGGGCGGTGCCGGCGGGTCGTAATTGAGGCGGCGGGCGAGCCGGGCCATCTCGTCGGGCTGGCCGGGCCAGTCGACGACCGCGCGATTGTGGACGATCCGGAGCCGGCCTTCGACGGTCCGGACGAAGTCGTAGGCGTCGCGGAGGTCGCGATGGTCCTCGGGCGTGAGGTGGCCGGCGTCGAGCAGGGCGTCGAGCGCCTCCCAGAGGTTCGGCCGCGAGACGTCGGGCTCGTCGGCGTGGAGGAGCTGGAGATACTGGACCAGGAACTCGATGTCGGCCAGGCCGCCGACCCCGCGTTTGAGGTCCTGCGAGCCGCGCGAGTCCTCCAGCTTCCGCCGCATGGCGACGACCTCGCGGGCCAGCGTGGCCGGGTCGATCGGCACGGTCAGGGCCGAGCGGATGGCGGCCTCGACGTGCTGGCCGAAGCCGCCTCGCGAGTGGATCACCCGGGCGCGGGTCAGGGCGAGCCGCTCCCAGACCTGCGCCGGGCCGTGGAAGTAGGCCGACCAGCGCGTCGAGCGGGACCGCCAGCGGGCCGGACGAGCCGTGCGGGCGGAGCCGGGTGTCGACCGAGTAGAGGCGGCCGGTCCCGCCCGCCCCGCCGAGGGCGCTGGAGGACCCGCCTGGCGACGTCGGCGAAGAACTGCTCGTTGGGGATCGACTCGAACCCGCCCGAGGTCATCCCGTCCGAGTCGTAGACGAAGATCAGGTCGAGGTCGCTGTGATAGTTCAGCTCGCGACCGCCGAGCTTGCCCAGGGCGATGATCGCCCACTGGGCCCGCTTGCCGTCGGTCTGGCGGCGAGGCAGTCCGTAGCGGGTGACGCGTCGTCGCCACTGGTCGTTGGCGACCTGGGCGACGATCGCCTCGGCGACGTCGGCCAGCTCGCGGGTGACGTCGCGGATCGGCTCGCGCCGGAGGATGTCGCGGGTCCCGATCCGGACCCACTCCTTGTTCCGGAAGCTCAGCAAGATCGGCGCCAGGTCCTCGGCCCCCCGGCAGAGCTCGGCCAGCTCGCCCCTGATCGCCTCGGCCGGCTGCGAGCGGTCGACGACCAGCGAATCCATCAGGTCGTCGATCATCCCCGGGTTGTTGATCAGGATCTCGGAGAGGAACTGGCTGGTCGAGCAGAGTTCGACGTAGAGCCGGAGCGTCGGCGGGTTGAAGTTGAACAGCTCCCAGAGCATCGCCTTGGCGCCGAGCGAGGCGGAGACCTTTTCCAGGTTCGTCAGGGCCATGTCGGGGTCGGGCGCGCGGCCGACCGCCTGGAGCAGGCTCGGGGCGATCCCGGCGAGGAAGTGGCGGCAGCGGGCCTGCGACAGGAACGGGCTCTCCTCCCGGGCCAGGGCCATCAGGTTCTGATAGGCCGTCGCCTTGTCGCGGAACGGGTAAGGGCCGAGCGCCGCCTCGATCAGCTCGGGCGCCGGGCGAGGGGTCGAGCACGAGGTCGACGACCGGGTCGACGGCCGATCCTGCCGTCGGGGAAGGCGTCGTGGAGGAGGTGGTTGAGGATCGCCCGGTTCTTCTCGGTCTTGTCGCGATAGTCGCCCAGGAACCGCTGGGCCGGCCCGGTCCGGTCTTCCCAGACGCTGGCGGGCGGGTAGCCCAGGCGGATCGCCAGGGTCCGCTGTTCTTCCCGGTCGCGGGGCATCTCGTGGGTCTGGCGGTCGAACATCGTCTGGAGACGGTGCTCGACCCGGCGGAGGAATCGGTAGGTGTCGACCATGATCCCGCGTTCCTCGGCCGTCAGGCAGCCGACGGCCTCCAGCCGCGAGAGCGCGACCAGCGTGTTGGCGTGGCGGACCTCGGGGTACTCGCCGCCGTGGAGGAGCTGGAGGAACTGGACGACGAACTCGACGTCGCGGATGCCGCCGTGGCCGGTCTTGACCTCGACCTCGGCGGTCCCGGCCGAGACGGTCCGCTGCTCGATCCGCCGCTTCATCGCCTTGATCTCGCCGATCTCCGCGGCGCTCGAGATAGCGCCGATAGACGAACGGCGTGATCGCCTCGAGGAAGTCGCGGCCGAGGTCGAGGTCGCCGGCGATCGGCCGGCACTTGATGAGCGCCTGGCGTTCCCAGGTCCGGCCGGTGGTCTGGTAATAGCCGAGGGTCGAGGGCGAGCGACCGGGCGAGCGGCCCCTGGTCCCCTTCGGGCCGGAGCCGCATGTCGACCCGGTAGGCCATCCCGAGGCTCGTGTGGTCGGAGAGGAAGCGGACGACCTCGCCGCCGAGCCTGGCGAAGAACTCGGCGTTGGAGACCGGCTTCGGGCCCGGCGGTCTGGCCTTCGACGTCGTAGAGGAAGATCAGGTCGATGTCGGAGCTGTAATTCAGCTCCTCGCCGCCGAGCTTGCCGAGCGCCAGGACGACGAACCGCGCGGGCCGGCCGTCGCGGCCCCGCCGGAGCGCCGTGGCGTTCCTCGGCGTGCCGGCGGGCCAGCCGGTAGGCCGACCTCGACGCAGGCGTCGGCCAGGTGCGAGAGGTCGAGCGTGATGAGTTCCAGCGGGCAGGTCGCGGACGATGTCGTTGTAGCCGATCCGGAGGATCTCGCGGAGCCGGAACCGCCGGAGCGTCAGCCGTCGGGCCTCGTCGTCCGGCGCCGTCTCCAGCTCGTCCCAGAGGTCGCCGATCAGCGAGGCCCGATCGCGACGATCGGCCCCGGCGCGGAGCCAGTCGAGCAGGCCCGGGTCGCGGATCATCAGCTCGCTGAAGAACTGGCTGGTGCTGAAGAGCTGGACGGCGATCTCGGCGCTCCGGGCGTTGTTGGCCAGGGCGTCGAGCGTGGCCTCGGGGCGTCGGGCTGGCGGCGACGAACCGTTCGAGGTTCGTCAGGGCCATGCCGGGGTCGGGGCACCGGGGCAAGGCCGCGTCGAGCTGAGCGGCCAGCCGGGCGACCAGCCCCAGCGGCAACCCGCTGCCGGCCAGGTCGCGGAGGTCGCGGAACCCGCGCTCGGCGTCGCGGACCCCCAGCCCGGCCAGCCAGAGCCGGGCCATGTCCGGGTTCTCCAGGAGCGACGTGAACCGCTCGGCGGTCGCGAACGGGAATGCCGCCATGGGGTCGCCCCCTCCGGTCGCGGGTGATCGTCGCGAGAATGTATGCTAACCGAGGGGCCGCGCAACGATAATACTATTGGCGGGAGGAATGCGGGGCAACGGGCCGGGCCGGCGGAGACCGCGCGCCATCACGATCGAAAACATGCATCATCCCGTTGACAGGGGTGGGGTCATCTCATAATTTCAACAACCACGCCGCCCGGCCCGCCCGCGACACAGGAGATCCCCGATGAACCGCACGTTCGCCCTGACCCTGGCCCTCGCGGCGGCGGCGCTCGCCCGTCCGGCCGCCGCCGACCTGGTCATCTCCTCGTCCGATCCGAGCGAGAACAACTCGGTCACGACCGCGGCGTCGATCTCACTTACTTATGCCAATAACACCCACGGGGTTGCGTTCACGGTGAACCAGGTGTTGACGCTCAACTCGGTCGTCGTCAACATCGCGTTCGAGTCGAACCTCGATGCACCAGAAAGCGTGACCGCGCAGCTGCTCAAAGTCGGAGCACCCGAACTCGGCCAATCCGGCCCGACCGAATACTCGTACACCGTGCTCGGGACCTCATCCTCGGTCGGCGTCAACGGATATGGTACGTATTCCTTCTCGGATCAGACGCTCTCGTTCCACGGCGAGGAGCTGGATCCCGGCAGCACGTATCTGATCGTCCTCGATGGCACCTTGCCGCACCCGGGTTCTAACATTGCCTGGAATTATACAATTGCGTCCTCCTCGGCCTTTTCGACCTCTTTCGGGTCGATCGATTCGGGGACCTGGCAGTATTATACGTTGAGCGATCAAACGAGCGTGGTTTATAACAATGTTCCGAACCAAACCCCCGAGCTGACGATCAACGCCGACGTGGTCACCCCCGAGCCTTCGACGCTGGCCCTCGCGACGACGGGGCTGGCGGTCGCCGGGCTGACGGGCCGGTTTCGGACCCGGCGCCGGGCCGTCCGAGCGGCCGGAGTGTCCCGGGCCAGGGCCTGACCCGGCCTCCGCCCGCTGCTCCAACGGCCCTGCTCACGCGCCCGACTCGGCTCGCATCCCCGCGTAGTCGGCCGGGGCGTGCTGCCAGTGGCGGAGGATGACCTCGGCGTCGGTCCGGGAGATGCCAAGACCGGCGGCGATGGCCTGATCGTCGAGTCCCCGGTGGACCAGAGGACCGGCCCGGTGGATCAGCCGCTTCAGGCGTTCGGGCAAGGTGGGAGTGGGCACCCTCCGACGATGTTCGGCCCAGGGATCGCCCAGGCCCACGAAGCTGGGCTCGAACCAGTACTCGGCCCCCCCCCGTGCAGGAGCCGGAGGAACCACTCGGCGAAGCTGGTCGCGATGATCTTCGGCGGGCTGTGGCGCAGGTCATCGCCCGAGGTGAACAGGGGATTGCCCCCGCCCGGGCAGCGATAGGCCAGGTCCATGCAGACCGTTTCGAGGTTCGGGTTGCCCAGCTCGATCCAGCTCTCGGGCTGGACCACCAGGCCGGGCATCCGGGCGAACGGGACCATCGGGCCGATCGCCGAGAGCGGGTGGATCAGCGGACCCTTTTCTCCATAAAACCCGTCGGAGAGCCGGAGCCAGTTCTTGAGCGACCCGGGCAAAGGAAAGCCGTACCGCCGTTCCCAACTGACCAGGCGGGAGTGGTCGGCCCCGACCCGCCAGACCTGATTCCGGGTCCAGAAATTGGCCTCGATCTGCGCGGGTCGGGCGAAGCTCGGGGACGATCCCCTCCGCGTCGCACCACCGCTCGACCAGGACCGCGAGCTGACTTGCCATCCCGACTCCCGTCAAGCCCCCGAGCACCCGGCCACGACCTCGGCCGTCGCGACCCGTCCGAACAGCGTCACGACGCTCGCCGCCTCGACCTCGACGGGCAGGAACTGGCCGATCAGCCGGCCGGGGCCCTCGAAGACCACGATCCGGTCGCACCAGGTCCGCCCGACGAGCTGGCCAAATTCGTCGGGCTCAAGCGTAGCCGGGCTCGACTTGCTCGGCCCCTCGACCAGCACGCGGACCGTCCGGCCGACGAAGGCCCGATGGTCCTCCTGGCTGATCTGGTTCTGCGCCTCCAGCAGCTCGTTGTTCCGCCGCCGCTTGACGTCCTCGGGGACGTCGTCGATCAGGAGGGTATCGGCCTTGGTCCCGGTCCTCGGGCTGTACTTGAAGATGAAGCTGTTCTTGAACCGGGCCCGCTCGACCAGCGCCAGCGACTTCTGGAACGACGCCTCGGTCTCGCCGCAGAAGCCGACGATGAAGTCGCTGGAGACGGCGGCGTCGGGTACCATTTCCTTGATCCGTTCGAGCATCTCGTCGTAAAGTCCGACGGTGTAACCGCGTTTCATCCGCTTCAGGACCTCGTCGCAGCCGCTCTGGGCGGGGACGTGGAGGTAGCGCGAGACCTTGGGCAGGTCGCGGACGGCCTGGAGCAGGTCGTCGGTCATGTCGTTGGGGAAGTTGGTGATGAACTTGATCCGCTCGACACCGTCGATCTCCTGAAGCCGCTCCAGGAGGTCGGAGAGCCGGGCGGTCCGGCCGTCGGGCTCGGCGTGCTTGTAGCTGTTGACGGTCTGGCCGAGGAGGGTGATCTCCTTGACCCCCTGGTCGGCGAGCGTCCGGGCCTCGTCGACGATCGCGCGGGGGGGCCGGCTCTGCTCGGGACCCCGGACAGACGGGACGATGCAGTAGGTGCAGAACTTGTCGCACCCCATCATGATCCGGACGAACGCCTGGAACGGGCTCGGCCGCATCGCCGGCTCGCGGAGCGGGTCGTACTCAGCGAAGCTGGCGGTGATGGCGTCACGCGTCCCGCCGGTCCGGGGCAGGCTGACGGCCATTTTTGGCTTTCCGTCGGCCCGCGCCGCGTCGAGCAACTCGGAAACCCGGCCGAGCTGACCGGGGCCGATCACGACGTCGACATGGGGCGCCCGGCGGAGGATTTGCCCCTGGTCCTTCTGGGCCATGCAGCCCAGCACGCCGATCTCGACGTGGGGCTTGTCGCGCTTGAGGTTCCTGATCCGGCCGAGGGCGCTGTAGATCTTGTCCTCGGCGTGCTGGCGGACCGAGCACGTATTATAAAGGATGGTATCGGCCTGGCCGATGTCGTCGGTCAGCTCGTACCCCTCGCTCCGGAGCTTGCCGACGACCAGCTCGCTATCGAGCAGGTTCATCTGGCAGCCGACCGTTTCGATGTAGAGCTTCTTCTTGCGCGGGGGACGAACTTCCGGCATACACGGCTCCTGGACCGCCGTCGCGAACATTGCGGCCCTGGGAGGGACGAACTCCGACACTCTTGCCTCGCCCGATCGACCCGCGACCATCCGGCCAATCCCGGGGTCAATCGACCTTGAATTCTAACAATCCTCGAACCGGCTGGCTACCGGATCATTCCGGGCAATCGGCACTTGAAGCGAGTTCACGGGTCCCGGGAATCCCGTAGGGTAGGGCTTGCCATGCCGCCTGGTTCGGTTCGGCAGGGCAAGCCCGACCCTACATTCTTTTCCGTCGTCGAAGAGGGGGGGACGCTTCAATCCGGCAGCTTGTTGATGAAGTCGATGAACCTCTTCGGATCGCGGAGCGGCGGACCGTGGCCGAAGCAGACCAGGTTCGGCTCCAGGCCGAGCTCGACCAGCCGCCTGGCCGAGCGCCGATTGCGGACGGGATCGGGGGTGAAGAAGGCTGGGGGCTCGTGGAGGCCGGGGAACCCGGTGAGGACGTTCATGTTGTTGATCACGTCGCCGAGGATCAACACGCGATCCGACTCCCGCCATTAGGCCAGGTGCCCCGGCGAGTGGCCGGGGACTTCGAGCACCCGAAAGCCGCCGACCTCATCCCCCTCGCGGAGCCGCCGGGCGACCGGACAGGCCGGCCCGCCCGCGAGCCGTCGGCTGATCCGGGACGGGAGGCTGTCGGGCATCAGCGACTCGATCCGGCCGGATTCGACCGCGTCGGCCTCACCGGCCGAGCACCAGAGCGGCAGGCCCAGGGCGTCGCAGACGACCCGGCTCGACCCCTGGTGGTCGGGATGGCCGTGGGTCAGGGCGTGCGCCTGGACTTCGCGGCCCCGGAGCTGTCGCAAGATCCGGCCTTTGTCAAACCGGGTCCCCGAGTCGAAGAGCACGCCGTCCGCGAGATAGATGTTGACCGCGTTGGGTGGAAAACCGCCAAGCTGTTCGACACCATCGGCCAGGCGTTTCATGGTATGCTGTTTCCTCGGAACAGGTTCGGCGGAGGGCGCCTATTTCAACCGACCTGGACCACTCCCGCAACCCGACCGGCCCGGTCATCAACGGAGAGACGACTGGCCGAGGTATCCTGGCGGAGAGCCCGGTCGAATGAACTTCTACGGCTTCTGGCAGACCTCCCGCGACCCTCGGGCGGAGCATGAGAAGGCCTGGCGACGCTCGAAGGCCACCGCCTGGGACGAGAAATGGCAGGCCCTCTCGGCCGAGGCGCGGCTCGCCTACCTGACGCAGATCAAGACGCCCAACAAGGAAGGGTCGTATACCCAGCCGAGCACCCCCGCCGACAAGATCCCTCCCAAAGTGCTGGAGGAACTGGTCGCCGCCGGCTTCGTCAAGGTCGAGCCGGGCACCGGCAAGAAGCCGGGCCGGGTCTTTTCTCTCTCGGCCGCCTATGACTTTTCTTCGAGGGTCCGCTCGCTCCACCGTTACCACCTCCTGGGGCCCTCGATCCGCGAAAACCTCGTCAAGTATTGCAAGCATGCCTTCTACAACCAGGCAGAGACGGTCATCCAAAAGGTGCTCGCCAGGGCCGAGGTCGAGGACATGGTCGGGCTCGAAGAGGGGCTTGAACTGTACGTGACCTCGAAGCGCTGGACCGACTGGGTGTTGAAGTCGGTCGATGCGAAGGCGGCCGGGCCTTTGCTCGAAGCCCTCCGGCAGGCGCCCGGCCCGGTCCTCCTGGCCGACCTATCCACGCTGGTCAAGGGAGCCAAGCCCAAGGAACTCGGCGAGGCGCTGACTGATCTGATCGTGAACCTGGCCGTCTTCGAGGACCTGAAGCCCGACACGCTGGAGCTGGTCGTCGGCCTGCTGCCGATCGTCCGCGAACGGGCGAGCGAGGCCTCGAAGTCGAGGGAACGCCCGCCGCTCGTCGTCGTCGAACACCCCAAGGACGTCGGGCCAACCGGCGGCCTGGTGGTCAACGACCTCCGGATCTTCCTGCTCGAAGTGGCCGGCGAATCGCCCCGTCTTCGCCAGGACGGCGGGCTGTTCCAGAAAGAGGAGCCCCGCTTCCTCGAAGCCTTGCCCCCGCATCCCGGCTGGCTCGACGAAGCCTTCAAGTCGTCGCCCGAACGCCGGCTCTCCGCGGCGTACCAGAACGCCAGGACCTTCGGCTTCGTCGAGCAAGAGTCAGAAGAGAAGGCGCTCTGGCTCCGGCTCAGCGGCAAGGGTCGGAACTGGCTGGCGTCCGCAATCGAGGATCAATATGGCACGCTTTACGAGTATTTCCGGTCCACCTCCCGGAAAGCCGATCCGTATTCTTATGAATACAACCAGGGCGATTCGAAGTTCCTCGGCATCGAGGTGCGGGTGCAACCGATTCCGAAGGAGGGCGGGGCTTACTATTATTCGAGTTACCACGAGATCAAGCCCGAGCAGCGCCAGGCCCTCCGCGACGCGATCTTCCAGGCGTTCGACACGCTCAAAGTCGGCGTGTTTTACCGCTGGGACAGTGTGCTCGACCACCTGGCCTTCGAGGGCCACAACCCGCTGATCCAGGGCGGCGAACCTTCGAAGGTGATGATCTACCTCAACCAGCGACCGGTTGCCCGACTTCCCGAACGTCAGGAGCAGGCGGGCAAGGCGATGCTGCTGGCGATGCTCACCAACCGCCTGCTGCCGTTCGACGCCTTCCGGCCGGCGGTCGACGACCAGGGGCGGCTCTGCATCGCCCGCCAGCCCCGGCTCGACGGCTACTTCGGCCGCGCCTATGAACCGGGCGAGGAGAGCCAATCGGCCGCGACCCGGGTGATCGTCCAGCCCGATTTCAGCGTGGTCGTGATTGGACTCGACCCCGCGCCGGCCGCTGAGCTGGCGCCGTTCTGCGAGCGGGCCGGCGGCCACGCCGGGCAAGGGGTCCTCACCTACAAGATCACCCGAGACGCGGTCATCCGCGCCACCGGCCAGGGCCTCTCCGCCTCGGCGATCGTCGCTCGGCTGAAGAAGCACGCCAGCGTCGACGTTCCCGAGAACGTGCTCCGCGAGGTCCAGGAATGGGCCCACTGGGTCCGGATGGTCAACGTCCAGCCGATCACGGTCGTCCGCTGTCCCGACCGCGAGGCCGTTGCCCGGGTGGTCTCGACCCTGGGCAAGAAGGCGGAGCGACTGAGCGACCACCTCGTCGCCCTTCACGTCCCAAAGCTCACCCCCGCCGAGCGCCAAAAGCTTCAGGATAATGGCATTATCGTGACTCGTGACGAGATCGTCATTCCCGGTCTGGCAGAGCAGACCACCTCGGGCGATCCGCCCGCTGCCAAGCCCGTGAAGAAGCGGGGCCGACCGAAGAAAGCTCGGTAAACGTCGGAGGCCTGAGCGATAAGCAACCGGACTCAAGATCGGTCATCGGTCATCGGTCATCGGTCATCGGTCATCGCACATCCCCAGGCTCATCCCATCTCGTCAAGCCGGGCCTTGAGCCGGGCGGCGGCCTTCCGGGGGAACTCGGCCCGGCTCACGGCCGAGCTGACGGCGATCCGGCGGGCTCCCGCTTCGAGAACCTCATCGAGGTTTTCTTCCGTGATCCCACCAATCGCGAACCAGGGCAGGCTCGACATCTCGGCCGCCTGGCGGACGTAGCCGAGTCCGGCAAGGTCGTCGAAGTCCTTCGTCAAGCTGGCGAAGACCGGGCCGACGCCAAGATACCCCGCCCCTTCGAGCACGGCCTTTTCCAGTTGCCCCCGATCGTGGGTCGAGACGCCGATCAGCATGCTCGTCCCGACCACTCTCCGGGCGTCGCGCAAGGTCACGTCCTCCTGGCCGAGATGCACCGCGTCGGCCCCGGCCAGGCGAGCGAGGTCGGGCCGGTCGTTCATGATGAACCGGGCGCGGGCCTGCGCGGTCATGATCCGGATCTCTCGGGCACGCCTGAGCAGTTCGCGGTCGGGTAGTCCCTTCTCGCGAAGCTGGATCGCGCCGGCGCCACCGGCGAGGGCCTCGCCGACGATCCAGGTCAGGTCGCCGAAGGTCGGCAGGCCGCCGACGAGTACCATCAGGTTGACCTCGTCCAGCCCCCGCCGGGCGGCCAGGGCCGTGAGCGTCAGTTTCTCCAGGGTGTAGACATCGTACCGGAGCACCTCGAACCGGCCGGCGACCCAGACGTCGACCAGCTTACCGTATTCTTCCAGCGACCTGAGAGCTTCACCGGTTCGCTTGAAGTTCGCGATCAGGACGGCTCGGGGGTTCTCGCGGGCCTGCTCGCTGGCGGTCATGATGTGGGTACCGACGTCCCCCCGGGTGTCGCGCGAGCCCACGAGGATCTCGGGATCGAGCCCACGGATCGCCTCGCCCAGCCGATGCCGGACCTCCTTGATCCGCCGGGTCAGGAGCGGGTCGTCGAGCGCGAACCGGACGTAATCCTCGACGACCCGCAGTCCCTCGCGAGCCCGGTTGGCCGAGGCGTCGAGGATCCGGCCCAGGTCCACCGCCTGGTTCGGCTCGACCAGCTCCAGGGGAGAGATATCACCGGGCAGCGGGATCGGCACCGAGGCGGCGGCCTCGGTTCGGCTCAGCTCCTCGAGTAGCGCCTCGACCGCCAGCCCGGCCTCGGCCAGCCGCATGACGATTGCCCCTTCCGCCGCGAGCAGCCCCTCCAGCAAGTGCTCGGTCCCGACCGACTGGCTCCGGTCGAGCGCCTTGGCCCGGGTCGAGGCGAACCCCAGAGCGGCCCGGTAATCGAGCGACATCGGCACCAATTCGGGCGTTACGTGCTCGTCCTCGGCCGGCGGCTCGATCCCGAACCCCAGCGCCTCCAGGAGCCGTTCGGGAGCCAGACCGAAGCTGGAAAGCAGCGTCGCGGCCCGACTCTCCGACTCGTCGGCCAGCGCCGCGGCCAGGTCGGCCAGTTCGACCGAACCCGCCGAGCGAGCCCGGGCGCGTGCCTCGGCTCGCCGGAGCGTCCGCAAGGCCCCGGCGGTGAACGACTCAAACATGACCCTATCCCTCAATAAGAGGACTCAGGACTGAGGACTGAGGACTCAGTCAGTTCCAGATACGCCAGCCAGGGCCATCAGTCCTGAGTCCTGAGTCTCCGAAGTCCCGCCCAGCTTGATTTCCAGTCCGGAACGACGCATGATAAGTGGCAGTTTGATCCATCCCGAGGAAGGACGGAGGGCCTCGCCGAGACCGCCCGGAGGCGAAGGGCCCCGTCCTCGTTTTACTCCAGGACCCACCCGTGATCGATCGCGTCGTCCCGCTTCTCGCCGGCTCGCTTGCTCTCGCCTTCTTCGCCGCCCTGGCTGTTCGGGTTGATGCCGACGAGCCCGCCAAGCCGGCCCCGGCTCTCAACTTCCAGGTCCAGGACATCGACGGAAAGACGGTCGACCTGGCCAAGGCCCATCAGGGCAAGGTCCTACTCGTGGTCAACACCGCGAGCCAGTGCGGTTATACCGGACAGTATCAGGGTCTGGAATCGATCTACGGCAAGTACAAGGCCAAAGGCTTCGAGGTTCTCGCTTTCCCGGCCAATGAATTTGGTGCCCAGGAGCCGGGCAGCAACGGCGAGATCAAGTCGTTCTGCTCCAGCAAGTACAACGTCACGTTCCCGCTCTTCGCGAAGACCGTCGTCAAGGGTCCGGGGATCAACCCGTTCTACGAGTACCTGACCAGCGCAAGGACCGACCCCAAGTTCGCTGGAGATATCACCTGGAACTTCAACAAGTTCCTGATCAACCGCAAGGGGGAGATCATCGCCCGGTTCGACTCCGGCGACGGTCCCGAATCGGCCAAGGTCACCAGGGCGATCGAGGCCGCGCCTGGCTGAGTCGAAGTGAAACCGGGCGACGCGGGATCGATCGCGATCGATCCCAACCCGGCCGTCGTCACTTCGGCGACGGCGGCCTGGGAATCAGGTCGCTTCCCGGGCCGTTCGCGGCGGGCTCGGGCTTGATCTCGATCGGCGGGGCATTGAGCGGAGGCTCGCCCTCGCCTCCCTTGGCGGCCTCGGCCTTCTTGTCGTTGAGGTGCTTCTGGATGGCGGCGTCGAGGTAGGCGAGATATTGCTCGGTGTCGTCGATGATGCTGCCCGAGGCGACGTCCGCCGGGGCGTTGAAGACGAACTTCTCGGGCTTGATCTCGGTCTGAGGCAGAAGCTTGTAGATCAAGGTGATCTGGCTGGGCGTGACCTTCGGCGGCGCCTTCTTCACGCCGACCGGTCGGCCCGAGGTGGGGTCGATCGCCCGGGTGTCTTCCTGGAGGAGCGACGGGGCGTTGCCGATCATCTTGATCTTGTAGGGCCAGCCGTTGACCCTGCCGACATAGATCTGGACATTGCTGGGGATATAAGGAGGGAGCGGGGCCGTCGGCGCCAGCGGACGGTCGCCCGGCCCCATCAGGTTGGAGCGGTCCCGCCAGGTCCCGCCCAGAACCCAGACATCGACCCCGTCGAGCGTGTCTTCGGCGACCATGGTCGAACTTCACCGACTTCTGGAGTCCCGACATCATCGCTTCAGGACCGCCGAAGCCGAGTTGCGAGATGATCATGCTCTTGAAGAAGGGGTCGAGGTTGGGGTCCTCGAGCTTCTTCAGGATCGGCGAGATCTCGCGCTTGCGATAGCTCTGCATGTTCAGGACCTTCTGGTAATCCCAGAGGACCTTGCCGTCGCAGACCTGGAGCATGGTCGAGCCGGTGTCGCCCAGGCCGACGAGGTTGAGCTGGAGCCGGACGCGATAATCCGTGTCCTTGTAATAGTTACCTTCGAGCTTAAACTTCTGGTTCAGCATGTTGACATCTTGCTCGATCCCGGCCGCGATCCGCTCCATGAGCCTGACCTTGATGATCGCGGCGGTGAGCTCGTTCTCGGCCATCGTCGGCCCTTCGAGGGCGGGGGCCGGTGCGGCGCCGAAGCGGGAACCGGCGCGGGCGCCGGACCCTGCGCCAAAGCGAGCAGGGGGACGAGGAAGCCGACGGCGACGCCGGGGATGAGTCGGACGTAGGGCATGGTGGGGTTATAGCCCATTTTCTCAAGGGTCGGAATGGAATGCCCGATCCTATCGTTAGGCGTCGTGGGACGCAACCCCGGCGGATCGAGTGGGGCGGGCCAGGAGGCCAGGTCCCCGCCGCCGATGGCCGGTTCGACCTCGATGCGCGGATCGGACCGACTTGTCGGACCGCGCGTCAATCCAGGATGGTGAGCTTCCTCCCCGATCGCCGCGCCTCGGCCGCCGCTCCCTCGTGGGGCGACCGCCCGACGCGATTCGACTCGATCGCGGGAGTCAAGGAGGTCCGATGACTTCGCTCGGAGTGATGCTCCTCGTGGCGTCGGCCACGACGGGATTCGATGGTAAGGCGCATACGCCGGTCCGGTTGTTCCGCCATTCGGCCGTCGCCGATGGCCCGGCTCCTCCGGGCGGGCCGATGATGCCCGGCGCGGGCGGAATGGGCGGTGCACCCGGCGGTGCCATGGGCGGCCGTCGGTTTCCCAACGTCCGGAGCCAGATCGTCTTCTTCGGCCCCGGCGGCCCCGGTGGCACTGGCGACATGAAGATCGGCTGGCAGACCGGCGGCCCCAACGGCGAGAAGGTCTATCTGCCCGGCCGCTCGACGCCGTTCCGTTATAACTTCATGCAGGGCTATATCTACCGTCTCAAGCTGTCCGATATCTCGGGCCGCCCGACGATGACCCTGTACCCGACGATCGAGGTCGCTCCCTCGACCCCGGCCACCGATGCGTACCTGACCCACAACCAGATCCCCGTCCAGTTCACCGCCGAGGACCTCGACCAGGTTGAGGGCGGGAACTTCGTGACCAAGGTGATCTATCTGCCCGACCCCCGCTACCAGGAGTTGGCCGTCGCCAATGTCGAGACTCTGGTCTCGACCCGCCTGGAGCCGGGAGTTGACCCGGTCCTGGAGGCCGACAAACGCGGTACGATCCTGCTGATCGTCCGGCTCGGCGGCATCAACCTGGAGATGGACGCGATCGGCTCGCCGATGCCGTCGGACCTCCCGCCGGCCGGCTCGGCGCCGACGAACCTGCCTCCGGGGATGTTCCCGCCGGGCGTCGTCCCGCCGGGCTCGCCCGCTCCGAACGTCCCGGTCGAGGCCCCGGTCTCGCCGGTCGTCCCGACCACCCCGCCGGTCCCAACCACCCCGCCGGCTCCGGCCCCGGGTGAGCCCGTCACGCCGGCTCCGGCTCCGGCCGAGCCCGCCGCCCCGGCTCCGGCCGAGCCCGCCGCCCCGGCTCCGGCTCCGGCTCCGGCTCCGGCACCCCCTCCGGGGCTGGAGGCTCCGACTCCGACGCCCTGATCGTCGCGCAGGCTGGCTTTCTTCATCGAGGCCGGCCGTCTCGGACCTCGCCCATCACCATCACCCCGGCGGGACGCGATTTCGGACCGCGACCCGCCGGGGATTTCTTGATCTCCTGGATTTGATGGATCGCCGTTTGGTCTTGAAACTGAAATCCCTCTTTCAATACGGAAATCCCAGATTTGAAATCTGAGATTTGAAATCTTCTGATTGGAAAGCCCCGCTCCTCAAGGTTCACCCCGCCGCGACTGTCCGTGAGGTGATTTTGACGTTCGATCGAGCCCTTCGGGTGCGGGATGCACCCGGTCGAGGATGACCGATATGAGCCGAACAGGATGGAACCACCGCGTCGCCGGGTTGCCCGCGCGCCTGGCCCTCATGCTGGGCCTGGCGATCGCGGCGGGCCTCGGCTCGTCACCTTCAAGGTCGATGGCCCAGGAGGCACCCGCCACGGAGCCGGGGCCGATCGTCTCCACCCCCTCACCCGAACCCGTTGGACTCCTCGGCCCGAGGGCACTCCGGCGCCTTCGATCGCCCCGGCGCCGCCGGTGGCAGAGCTGCCGCACGACGTCCAGGTCGTCCGGTTCCAGGGGCCGGACGGAGTGAAGGTCGAGGTGCTTGGCCCGGCGCCCCAGCCCGTCCCGGCCGGAGACGGCCAGGGGCTGGCGACGTTCGGCCTGAAGGTCGGCCAGGCTTATCATCTCCGGGTCTATGACCTGCCCGATCGGCCGGGGGTCGAACTCTACCCGGTCGTCGAGATCCTCGGCCACCTGCACCGGCCTCCGGGAATCGACCCGGCGAAGTATCCGGTTCGGATCGTCTTTCGCCAGGACGACATCGAGGACGCGGTCTTCCGGGGCCGGCTGGTCACTCAGGTCGTCTACCTCGAAGACCCCGAGCAGGCCGTCCCGCTCAAGCTTCCCAAGGACGATCCCCCCTTCGTGACGCTCAACCCCGTGGAAGACCCGTTCAAGGTCGCCCGGGCACTGGGGCGCGTGATGGCGATCGTCCGGATCGGCGGTCGTCAGCCGACTCCTGAAGAGCTGAGCGGTCCGTCGGGAATCGGCATGACTTACACGCCTTGCCCGTTTATGAACCCAGGCACCGAGGCCCCCTGCAAGCTACCCTGTGGCCCGGTCTGCGGCACGGCTCCGCCCGCCGGCCGGCCCTGGCTGCCTCGCGATGAATTCCTCTGCGACGGCGGCGACCGCGCCGAGCCGGTCCACTTTGGCGGCGACGGCGGGCTCCGTGGGATCGACCCCCGCGACGCCGTGGTCAACTTCAACACGGGCGACCGCCCTCGGGTCCTCCCGACCAACGTCGTCTGCGTTTACGCCCCGAGGTTCGCCTCGGTTCGCACGTCGGTCGGGGTGAACGAGTCGTTCAACGCCGCCCACGTCAGTGCCAACGAGCTGCTACAGTCGCTGGAACTGGCCGCGTTCCGGCAGGGGCCGAGGAAGCTGGCGCAGAACCAGGTCGCGGGCGAGAATCGCATCCGGGCCAAGGCGACCGGGCTCTCGACGCGGGTCTTCGTCGGCGAGCACTCCGAGGTTCGCGTCCTTGGCGGGTTTGACGTGCGGGCCAACGTCGCCTCGCACTTCCTGAGCCAGGGGGCCGACCGCAAGACCGCCATCCAGCGACCGGGCTCGCTCCAGACGCGGATCAAGGCTGATGGGCTCAAGAGCGCCGAGAGCCCGGTTGTCACGGGAATCGTCGAGGGGGCCGGACAGACGGTCATGACCTGGCCGCCGCACGACGTGACGGGGGTCGAGGTCCCGCCGAAGAAGCCGGGTCTGGCCGTGATCAAGCGGGTGGACGCCTCCGAGGCCGAGCCGGGTGACACCCTGACCTACACGATCCAGTACCGGAACATGGGGAACACGCCAATCCGTGCCGTCTCGATCATCGACAGCCTGCTGCCGCGCCTCGAATACGTTCCCAACAGCGCCCAGGGGCCGGCCGGGACCATCTTCACCTTCGGCGAGAACCGCGCCGGCGCCCTCGAACTTCGCTACGACCTGCCCGGAGCCATCGCCCCGGGGACCGAAGGGTCGGTGACGTTTCAGGCGATCGTCCGCTGAGCCCGCGCGATCCGATCGTCCCCGGCATGGACGGATGATCGTTGGACGATGACCGATGGCCGAGGTTGATCGGTCATCGGTCATCGTCCATCCTGGATTCAAGAAGTCGGCCGGTCAGGCCATCACGAGGTCGGCGCGGGCACGGTCGAGCGTCGGGGTCGGGCACCCATCGGCGAGCGGGACGCCTCCGCCCAGCTCCTCCAGCCGCCAGCGGAGGTCGGGGTCGCGGGTGTCCCGGGCGACGGAGGTCACCGCGTTCATCAGGCCGAACCGGGAGTTGTCCCCCTGCTCGTTGAATCGATCCATGATCGTCGTGAGGAGCCGCACGGCCATGGCCCGGGGCAGCCGGGCGATCATGGGGATCATCATCAGGACGGCGTCGGCCTGGACCTCGCGGGCCGACCGCATCTGGTTGACCGAGGCCGAAAACGCCTCCTCGGAGCAGCAGGATCGGATCGCCTCGCGCAGGTCGGTCCTCGCGCCCTCGCGCGACCCGCCACGTCTGGATCGCCTGGCGCGGATCGCCGCCGTTCTGGCAGACCTGGCGGAAGACGTAGGGATGGACCTGGATCTCCCGCTCGGTCGCCCGGATCGCGACGCCGCCCTGCACGCGATCGTCGGGCCCGACCTCGCGGAGGTCCGGCAGGACCGACCGCGCGATAAGTCGCGTGCCGTCCTCGAACCGATCCGTCACCCGCCCACCGGCCTCTGCGATCTCTTCCTCGAAGATCGTCACGATTTCCGTCGTCGTCGGCCACTCCTGAAACGTCATGACCATCCCTCCGCGAACGTCGGTGTCATCCGTCCCGATCCCGCCAAAGGATCAGCGTCGTCGACCCCGCGCCGTGATGCAAGTAAATATCTCCGGAGCCCACCGATCGGTCGGAGATTTGTTGAACAGCTCCGTTGCCGGGACATCGGGCGCGCGGTAGATTCGATGAAGGTGTCCAAAGACCACCGACCGAGATTCCAGTCCGGGACACCAAAAGGGGGTCGCGATGCTCAGCTTACCGGGTCGGCCGTTCCGGTCTTGCGACGGGATCACGCGGCGGGGGCTCCTGCGGGCCGGGTTCCTCGGCCTCGCGGGGATGGGCCTGGATGACCTGCTCCGGCTCCGGGCGTCGGCGACATCGACGTCATCGGCGGGTGACGACCTCTCGGTCATCCTGGTCTGGCTCGACGGCGGGCCTCCGCAGCACGAGACCTACGACCCCAAGCCCGAGGCACCCGGCGAATTCCGGGGACCGCTCAAGTCGATCGACACGGCTGTGCCCGGCGTGCAGGTTTCCGAACTGCTCCCGAATCACGCCCGATTGATGGACCGGATGTCGATCATCCGGTCGATGCACCACGACAACGGCGACCATTTCGCGGCGGCCCACTGGATGCTGACCGGCTACCTCGGGTCGAACGCCTCGAACATGATGCCGATGTATCCGTCGATCGGATCGGTGATCACGAAGCTCCAGGGGGCGAAGCGGCCGGGAATGCCCGCGTATGTCGGGTTGCCGAACACCCACTCGGTCGGGATCAAACCGGGATATCACGGAGGCGCCTACCTCGGCCGGTCGTTCGGGCCGTTCATGGCCGACGGCGACCCGAACTCCGCCGGTTATCGAGTCTCCGAGCTGACGCTGCCCGGCGGCCTCGATGCCGCCCGGCTGGACAACCGAAAGGGACTCCTCGACGCTATCGACGCGGCCCGGCATTCGGTCGAGTCGGACATGGACGATGTCGACCGCTTCAGCCGCGAGGCGTTCGCCATGCTGACCGGGCCGGAGGCGCGGCGGGCGTTCGATCTTTCGACGGAAGACCCTCGCCTTCGCGACCGCTATGGCCGGCACCAGTGGGGTCAGAGTGCCCTGATGGCTCGCCGGCTGGTCGGGGCGGGTGTGCGGTTTGTCACGCTCACCTTCGGCGGCTGGGATTTCCACTCGAACCTGGACAAGGGGATGCACTCGGTCCTTCCAGTCCTCGACCGCGCGGTTGGCACGCTCGTCGAGGACCTGGACCAGCGTGGGCAGCTCGAATCAACGATCGTGATCGTCATGGGCGAGTTCGGCCGGACCCCTCGGATCAACAAGGGCCTACCGAACGACCCGGTCCCCGGCCGCGATCACTGGGGCCGCGTGATGAGCGTGCTCCTGGCCGGCGGCGGTCTCCAGCCCGGGGTCGTGGTGGGCTCGTCGAACGCCCGGGGCGAGGTTCCTCGCGACCGGCCGGTGACGCCGAAAGACCTGGTCGCGACGCTCTATGCCCGGCTCGGGATCGACCTCGACTCGACATTCCCTGATAAGGTCAACCGGCCGATCGCCGTCGTCCCCACCGGCGGCGAGCCGATCCGCGAGTTGCTCTAAGCACTTGAGCGTGCGAGTCCGGTTCGGGACCTCCGGGCGAGCCAGGCCATCGGCCCGGCGGCGAGCAGAACCAGGAGCGCCGTGGAGGGCTCGGGGACCGCGCCCATGGCCGCCGGGATGGTCACGGTGCCGAGCACCACGCCCGGGGTATTGAATGGGACATTGGCATAGTCCTGCGCCATGAAGTCGCTGGAGAACCAGTTCGACCCGGTGATCCCGTCGCCAATCGCCTCGATCTGGAAGACACCGGTCGTCCCCGTGCTCGCCTTGAAGGTGAGCGAGAGGAGGTTGTCGCCGCTGGTCGCGACGGAAACCCCCGTTCCGTTCATGTTGACGTCGGAGATCGTTTGGATCGTGGCTGAGGGGAGGGTCAGAGCAGGGGTCAGCCCCAGAGAATCATTGTTCAGAATGTAATTCGACGTCGGAATCGTGGCCGTCAGGAACTGGATGCTCCCGGTGGCCCCGTTCTCGGCGACGATCTTCAAACCCAGCGACCAGCCGAAGAGGAGGCCTGACTGAGAAGGATTCGAATTGCCAATCCCCACGGTGAAGGTCGGCGACGGGTCCGCCAGCGAGGACCAGGTCAGGTTCTCATTCGTCGTCAACGTCAAGAAGGCGGCCTTCGAAGGCGAGGCACCAGCGAGGGCGAGCAAGACAGCAAGGATCCAGGGGTTCCGTTTCATCGTAGTCCTTGAGGATGAGGCCAAGGGGAGTGAGGTGGGACGATCAGACGGTCATCACCTCGGCGATCTGGCCGCGAGGCGGGGATGGCTCCGGCTCCAGTGGTAGGGCCGCGAACAGGCCGGCGAGATCGGCCTCGTAGTTTTTCCAGCGGGCGACGGATCGCTGATAGACCGGTTGGCGGACCTGGGTGAGACTGGCAGTCCGGACGGGTCGCTGAGTCCGGTGGAAGTCAAGGCAGGCCGGCTCCCATTCGAGTCCGCACGCGGCCACCAGTCGGCGGGCGACCGACTCCAGGTCGGTGACGGTCTCCTCGTAATCGACCTCGTGGACCTCGACGGGCAGGACCTCGCGCCAGTGGTCCATCAACCTCCGATAATTCTGGAAGCGGTGGGCGATCTGGCCGGGGTCGTTGGCCCAGCGGATGCTCCGGAAGTCGGTCATCCAGCACGAGACCGCCACGTCGCGAAGGTCGCGCCGGCAGTGGATGAAGACGGCGTTGGGGAAGAGGACCGAGAGCAGGCCGAGGTAGAGATAATTGTCCGGCATCTTGTCGACGACCCGGTCGGCGCCACCTCCATCGAGTGCGGCGAGGCGGTCGAGGTGGACCTCGGCGAGCTTGCCGAGCGCCTCCGAATGGAGGTGGGGGACGCAATCGCGGGGCGGCCCGGCCCGGCCGAGCGTGGCGGGGATGCTCTCGAAGGTCCGACGGGCCAGGCGAAGCTCGCCCGCGCCGTGAATTCGCGAGTGGCTGGCGAGCACCTGCTCGGTCAGCGTCGTGCCCGACCGGGGCAGCCCGAAGACGAAGACCGGGCGTCGGCTCTCATGGCCGGCGCCGGTGAGCCTCGCCATCGTCTCCCGGTCGAAGGACTGGATCAGTCCGTTGACGAAGTGTTCGTGCTCGGCCGGCGCGTACGTCGCGCCGACCTTTGCCCAGTTCCAGGGTCAGGGCGTTGCCGATCCGAACCGATTCGGCGGCCCGGGCGTGATCGCCCCGAGCGTCGAGCGCGTGGCTCAGGGCAAACGAGAGCCGGGCGCGGGGGAGCTTGCCCAGATCCTGGTCGGCCAGCTTTGCTTCGAGAGCGGTCAAGTCTTCGTCGGGCAGCTTGCCTCGGAGAAGCGTCGCCAGTCGGCCGAGTGGGAGGGCGTAGCCCGGCTGGAGCCGGATCGCCTCGCGGAAGCTCGCCTCGGCCTCGGCCAGGTTTCCCATCTCCTCGGCCAGCCCACCCAGGTTGAAGTGGGGCACGCCCGACTCGGGTTGCAATCGGGCCGCGGCCAGGTAGCACTCGCGGGCCTCAACCAGCCGCCCTTCCTCCTGCAACGCCCAGCCCAGCGCAGATCCGCGCCTCGGCGTTGTCCGGCGCGATTGCCAGCGATCGCTCCCAGCAGCGGATCGACTCGGCGGGCTCCTCCATCTCGTCATGGAGTTCGGCCAGCCATCGCCAGAAGCTCCCATTCTCGGGCTCGAGCGCGACTGCCTTCTTGAGCCAGGGCAGTGCATCGGCGAAGCGACCCTCCCCCTGCAAGACCAGACCGAGATGGGCGTTTGAGATCGCCAGGTCCGGCTCCAGCCGGAGCGCTTCAAGGTAGGAACCCTGGGCATCGACCGGCCGCTTGAGAGTCCGGTAGACGTTGGCCAGATTGTGGTGCAAGGAGGCGAGGTTCGGCTGGAGCCGAACCGCCTCCTGGCAATGCGGCAGGGCGTCCTCGGCCTGGCCACGGTCCAGGAGCATCTGCCCGAGATTGGTCTGGCTCGGGGCGAACGCCGGTTCGAGATCGACCGCCTTGCGGAAGTGTTCCAGCGCCTCGACCTGTCGCCCTTGCTCGCGGAGAGCGATGCCCAGGTTGTTGTGGGCGACGAAGAAGTTGGGGCGGAGGGCCAGCGCCCGCTGGAGCGGCTCGATCGCCTCGTCCTGCCGGCCCAGTCCCTCCAGGGCCGCGCCCAGGTTGCAGAGGGCCTCGGGGTAATCCGGCCAGATCTGAAGCGCGGCCCGGCAAGAGCCGACGGCCCGATCAAGCTCGCCGAGCGCCCGGTACGCCTCGGCGAGGTTGGCGTGGAAGATATAGGCATTGGGCCGGAGGGCCACGGCCCGGCCGATCAACTCGACGGCCCGGGCGTGGTCCCCCTGCTGGTGGTGCAGGACCCCCAGCAGGTGCAGGGCCTCGGTGTTGTCCGGCTCCCGGGCGAGGATCCGTTGATAAAGCGAGGCCGCAGTCCCCAACTGGCCCGTCCGGTGCATCTCGATGGCGGTCTGCAGTGTGTCTTGCATGAAGGGTCAAACCCCTGGTCGGGCCATCGAAAAGCGGAGAAGCGGGAATCGGACTGGGACTCGCGGACCTCCCATCAGAATGAACCGGGGCCAGTCTTCTTGCCGATCACCGAGAAGTCCTCCTGGATCACTGGGCGGAGGGAGGCCCGGCCAAGCTGGATCGGAAGCGTCGAGGAGCTTGCCGCCTTCACCTTGAGACCGGACTGTGCCGTCTGAATCTGCATGATGTCATTGTGCGTGCTGGATGTCGTCAAAGGCAACAAATCTTTGGCGAGGTCGTTGCCGACAGGCGACAACATGTCGTTTTCGAGGAGGTGGTTGACGCCAGTCGCGAAGGACGAGGGAGAACTCGACGTCGAAGAGATCGCGGCGACGGTTGAAGTGGCCATCGGGCTGCTTGAAGGAGTCGCCAGTGCGACGATCTGGAAGGCGGCGCCGGCCTGAGTCGGGCTGACGACGGAGATTTCCCTCGCATCGACCGGGCTGGCAATCCCTAAGCCGGAACCGGAAGTTGATCCGGTCGCGGACGAGTTCGTCCCCGACCCGTTCGAGATGGCGGGGGTGAGGGTCGTGAGGCCACCGCTGTCCACAACGGCCGCCGAGGTTGGGGCCGACTGGCCGGTGAAGGGGCTGGCGGCCGAGCTGGGCGACGCCGAGGTCGCTACGTTGACGGTACCACCCTGGATGAAGATGCCTCCATTGATCCCGTTTCCGCCGTTTCCGCCCTTGCCCGCGCCTCCGCCCATCCCTGCGTCGCCGCCGTTGCCGGCACTGCCGCCGGCGCCACCGGAGCCGCCTGAGCCGCCGGAGCCGCCTGAACCTCCGAGTCCACCAGGGCCTCCGACGCCTCCCGGCGCGTTCCCGTTTCCGCCGTTTCCGCCGTTGCCACCGCCGTTGCCGTTGCCTCCATTGCCGCCATCGCCACCGTCTCCGCCGGCGCCACCTGAGCCGCCATCGCCGCCGTTTCCGCCATTGCCCCCCATTCCGGCGTCGCCGCCGAGCGCCGAGTTATTCATCAGTGTGGTCGTGGCCTGGATCGTGAGGGTCCCACCCAGCACGGCGATGCCGCCGCCCTGACCATTCCCACCATCGCCGCCCATGCCACCATCGCCGCCATCTCCACCACCGCCGCCATCGCCTCCCTTCCCGCCGTCCATGCCGTCACCGCCCGGGCCGCCGCTGCCGCCCGACCCACCCGACCCGCCCGGGCCGCCGGCCACCGAGCCATCGCCGCCGTTGCCGGCGTTGCCGCCATTGCCGCCGTGCGTTCCCGCTCCACCAGCCCCGCCGCCGCCCCCGTCGCCCCCGTCCCCACCCTTGCCGCCGTCTCCGCCGTCTCCGCCGTCTCCGCCGTTGCCTCCCTTGGCCACGTTATTGTTGATGGACGAGGGACCGGACAGGGAGACAAAGCCCCAGGTGACGTCGTTGTAAACCGTGACGTTCATCCCATCCGCGGTGGACACGAGGAAGGTATGGAAGATCAACTGGGTTGAGGCGGCGAAGGGCCGCTCGGGACCGTTCGACGAAGTCCGTACTGTCCGATGAGGAGTAGAACGGTGAGTTCCCCGAGAAGGGATTGTCCAGATAGATCAGGAAGCCGGGATGGAGCGGATCGGGAACCCCATGCGCCGTCCCGAAGGGGGATGGGCTATTGGTCTCGATGATGGACAACCAACGGGTCGTCGCGGTGGAGGGATCGGCCCCGTTGTTCTGGGCATAGTTGATCCCGATCTCGACACCACCTCCGCCAGCGGCGGCGGTCGCGGGATAGCCGAGCGCACCCTGATTGAAGCCGGGCAAGCCACCGTTGTAGGCCTGATAGGTCCCGACGCTGAGGTCGTTGCCGGCGAACGCGCTGGCCGTGAAGGAATAACCATTCGCGGCGTTGAAGTTCTGGGCGGCCAGGGCCGTGATGAGTAGGTTGTAATCCTGCGCCCCAGAGCCCGAGGTCGGACTGGAGATGACCGGAGTCGTCGGGTTGGCGGTGTAGAAGCCGCCTGTGTTCGAGATCGTCAGAGTCCCGCCGGCGACAGCGATCCCACCGCCGGTCCCTGTACCGCCCTTGCCGCCCTTGCCGCCACCACCGCCCTTGCCGCCATCGCCGCCGTCGCCGCCGTCGCCGGCATGGCCTCCGGAGCCTCCGGAGCCTCCGGAGCCTCCGGAGCCTCCGTCACCGCCGGTCTGCCCGACCGGGTTCATGGCGCTGCCGTCGGCACCCTGGCCGCCGTTGCCGCCGATCCCGCCGTTGCCTCCCATGCCGCCGTCGCCGCCGCCGCCGCCATCGGCTCCATCAGATCCGCCGGGCCCGGTTCCACCCTTGCCGCCGATGCCACCGAGGGCCTGATTCGACTGGACCGTGACCGCCGTGAAGGTGAGAGATCCGCCCGCCAGATAGATGCCGCCGCCGGAGCCGTCGCCACCGTCGCCGCCATCCCCGGCATCGCCGGCGTCACCTCCTCCGCCCCCCTTGCCGCCGTCAGCCCCCATCCCACCGGCGCCTCCGGCGCCACCGGAACCCCCGGAGGAGCCGGACGAGCCGGGAGCCATCCCGTTGGAGCCGTCGCCGCCGTTGCCGCCGAGTCCGCCGTTGCCGCCGACTCCTCCGTCGCCCCCCTTGCCGGCGACTCCCGCCGAGCCGCCCGGCCCGCCCATGCCGCCGGCGCCTCCGAGGGCGAGATTCCCGCTGATCGTCGTGTTACCGATCATGATCGTGCCACCGGCCAGGTAGAGGCCGCCGCCGGAGCCGTCGCCGCCCTTGCCGCCGTCGCCACCCTTGGCGCCGGGGCCGCCGTCGCCGCCGTCTCCGCCCTGGGAGGCACTGCCGCCGTTCCCACCGCTGCTGCCATTGGCTCCGTTCACCCCGTTGACGCCGTTACTGCCATCGGAGCCGTTGCCACCGCTCGAACCGCTGGCACCCGGTGCCCCGGCGCCGCCACCGGTTCCGCCGGTTCCACCGGTTCCGCCCTGGGCCGTGTTGTTGGCGATCAGCGAATTGACGATATTAAGCGTGCCGCCCGCCAGGTAGATCCCGCCCCCCTTGGCGCCGCTGCCGTCTTTGCCGGTGCCTCCAGCCACTCCGACGGCCCCGCCCATCCCGCGAACCCCCCGGACGCCGAGGGCCTCGTTGCTCCGGACCGCCACGTTACTGAGGGTCACCTCGCCCCCGTCGATCAGCAAGCCGCCGCCGAGCGCCTCGCTGCCGCCGATCATGCCGCCGTCGCTGGTCTTGCCCTTCTCGATGGTCAGGTTCTGGAAAATGACCGTCGTGTTGTTGATCTCAAAGACGCGACCATTGCCCGCGCCGTCGAGGAAGGTCGAGCCTTCGCCAGCCCCCTCGATCAGCAGCGTCTTGCTTGGAACGGCGGCATTCTGGTCGGCGATCACGACGTTGTAGAGCTGGTAATCACCGGCGGGCAGGTTGATCACGTTGACGGCGTTGCCGTTGCTGTCGTCCGCCTGGATCATCATGAGCAAGGCGAGGCCCGGGCCCGTGATCGACGGAGTGATGCCCGGCGAGAGGATCGTTGAGCCCTTGCCCTGGCTCGCGCCTGACGCCGTGGGCTGGGCCGAGCCGGTCAGCGTTGACCCCGACGACTTCGACACGGTGGACGTCGAGCCGTTCGACGGGTTCGTCGAGCCGCCCGAGTTATTCGCCGGCGCCAACGTTGTCCCGCCGGACGATCCCGACGCCCCGCCCTTTGAGGCCGCCGGTTTCGAGGTTTTGCCGCTTCCCGATGCTCCGGCCGAGGCGAAGGGGGACGTGATCGGTGCGAGGGGATCAGTGGCCGGGGGCTCGTTGCCGACGTGGGAGTAGGCGAAAAGGGCCTCGGTCGTGCTGATGGTGCCCTGTCCGGAAAGATCGTATCGGAAGTTGTAGCCGGTCGAGGCAGTCGTCTGGCCGGACTTGCTCCGGATCAGCAGGTAATCGCCGACGTTGACGCCACCGTTGCCGTCGGCGTCGCCGGGGAGGACGTTGAACCGGAAGAGGAAGTTCCCCCCCGTCGTGCCGTCACCCGAAGGGTAGGCGCTCACGCCATTGGTCCAATCGCCGTCGAGGAGGTCGCCGTTGGTGTTGGCGATCCCTCCGGCCTGCCCGTCGAGGTCGATCAGCAGCTTGTCGTCGGTCAAGGCGGCGGAAAGTGTCCAGGTGGCCGTGAAGGTTGTCGAATTGTAGCTGAAACCGCTGAAGAAGTAGGCCGCGACGTTGACCCCGAAGAGCGCGAGGTCCGACTCCTGGACATTCACGTTCTGGCTGAAATCGATGATGATCTCGTTGAGGTTGGTCCAGGGCAACGTGGTCAACTGGGCCGAGGAGCCGACCGGGATGGCGTAGCCCGTGCCGTCGCCGAGACCGTGGGCTTGCAGATAGCTCAGGTAGGAGTGCTCCAGCCGGTGCCCGCGACGAGGACGTCGGTGACGGTCGGGGGATTGCTCCCGACCTTGATCGTCGTGTCGGCGGTCGTGTGGAATGCCTCGACATTGCCGACGTTGTCCTTGGCCTGGCTGATGAACGAGTAGGTGTGGGTGCCCGACCTGGCCGTGTAGACGGCCGAGGTCTGAGTCGTGTTGAGGAGCCACACCTTGTAGGGACCGCCGTCGATCGAGACAAAGATCGTGTAGCTCGCCAGGCCCGATCCTCCCGAGTCATCGACGCCCGACCAGCTCACGGTGAAGGTGGAGCTGGTGGTCGAGGCGGCCAGAGGGGCGACCAGGCTGGTCGGGGGCACGTCGTCGATCGTGACGAGGTCTTGCTTGGTGGTGTCGACGCCCTGGGTGGGATCGGTCTCGCTGACCTGGTCGGTGCTGATCGGGGCGTTCGAGTCAAACGTGATCACGGCGACGTTGCGGATCTGCGTGCCGGTCGGCAGGCCCGGGTTGGGAGAGATGACGTAGCTGACGTACCCCTCACCACGCCCGGTGCCGTTTTCGGGCGGGAGGAACCCGGTAAGGACATCCGGCGGGAGCATCGTGTTGGGGTCGATCGACTGGAACTTGGCGACGACCTGTCGCGTGGCTCGGTCGAGGTAGACGTTGACGATGACGTCGAACGTCTCGCCGTTGTAAGTCATCGGCACGGTGTCCGAGAAGCTCTGGCTGCCCGGCGGGACGTTCAGCACGTTGTCGCCGAAGGTGACCTGGGTGATCTGGAAGGTGCTGAGGTCGAGGTTGGGGTCGAGCTGATCGGTGATCACCACCTGCTGAGCGGGGGCGGTCGCCGTGGGGGAGTTCTCGAAGTCGATCCGGTAGGGGAAGAGGGTCAGGGCCGATCCGGAGACGAAGTTCTGGGCACCGAAGCCGGTCGGCCCAATCTTATCGTTGGGGTCGAAGCTACCAGCCGTGCCGTCGCTCGAGCTACTGCTGGAGCTGCTGGAGTTGTTGCTCGAACTGCTGCTGGAGCTGCTGCTCGAACTGCTGGAGCCGGTCTCTCCATCAGCTCCGTTGGCCCCGGCGGAGCCGGGGTCGCCCGATTTGCCATCGGAGCCGGGGTCCTTGGCGTCGCCTGGATTGCCCGCGTTGCCGAGCGATCCGGGCGAGCCCATGAGGCCACCCGACTGGGTGTTGCCGCTGGAGATGATCTGGCCGCTGACCTGAGTCTGGATCAAGATTCCGGAGCCGCCGGTCCCGGCGGTCCCCGCCGAGGGTGGGGCGGGAACCGAGCCGGTCGTCCCCGGGTTGCCGGGCGGGGCCGGCGGTGGCGGGGTCTTGGTGCCCGGGGTGCGCGGGGTCCCGCCGCCCGTGCCGCCCCCCTTATGATGCTTGCCCGGCGTGTGCTTGGTCGGGGTGGGCAGGACGTAGTGGGTCTCGGAGATCTCGACCTGGAGGTACTGACTCTTGGCTGGCTTCTGCTCGGCGGCGTGTCCGGCGGTCAGCAACCCGTAAGCCCCCAGGCCGAGCGCGCCCAGGCCGAGGGCCGTGGCGATCGGCGCGGCTCCGACGGCTGTGGCGATCAGCCCGGCCGCGGCGAGGTCAAAACCAAGCTGGGCGATGAGAGCGTCTCGGGTGTGCTCGGGACTGGGATCTTTCAGGTAGTCGGCCCGACTGTTGATCACTCCAGGGACGCTCGCGAGCAGGCTGACGCTCCCGAACGCCTTGGACGAGAGATCCAGGGTTTCGCCCAGCTCGGTCCCCTTGGAGAAGTAAGTCCCCGCGTCGGCGAAGGCACCAACCACGCCGTCGATGAAGCTTGCCACGTCGGTGCTGGACGGGCCGCCGTCGAGTCCATACGGGTCCACGCCGGTGACTGGGTTGTTGTTGACGTAGGTCCGGAAGTTTGCCGACCCGGCGGACAGGCCGATCGGGTCGTTCGAGGTGAACTGGCCGATGATTGGGTCGTAGGGGCGAGCCCCCATCGTCAACAGGCCGTTCGGGCCTGTGGAGACGCCAAACTGCCCGAGGAAGCCAAACGGGTTGGCTGTGGTCCCGGTGCTCTGCGCGACCGATCCGAACGGCAGATAGCTCGACGTGTCGAGCGTTGCCCCGGTCGAGCTGGTCAAAGCAACAGTCGAGCCCTGGCCGTCAAACGCATAGTAGTTACTTCCCCCGGGCGTGACCTGCGCAACCAGACCCAGACCACTGACATAGTGGGCGATCAGTTTCCCCGAGCTGTCGTATTGCGCGACCACCGGGTTCGAGCCGACGGGGTCGATCAGGTTCTGGGTCGTCTGGCCGTTGTGGGTCGTGGCGATCAAGTTGCCCAGCGCATCGTACTGGTAGATCCAGCTATCGGTCGGCGAGGTCGCGCTCACCAGCCGGTTGAGCGAGTCGTAGGTATAAGTCGTCGTGCCACTGGCGTTCGTCTGGGAGATCAGATTACCGTCGGCGTCGTAAACGTCGGTCGTGGTGCCGTCCGGCGAGGTGATCGTGGTGTATTCGTTGTCGCTGTTGCTGGTGTAAGAGGTGGTCTCGCCGTTGACGATCGTCTGGATCCGGGCGCCGGCGGCGTTGTAAACGTAGGTCAGATCCTGGCTCGGAATCCCCTGGGTGGTCGAGGCGAAGACGGCGTGGGTTAACTGGCCGGTCGTGTCGTAAGTGTAGGTCCAGGTGCCCTGGTTCGTGACCAGTTGCGTGACGTCGCCGAGAGCGTCGTAGGTGTACTGGAAGCTGCTGTTCACGGTGCCGCCCTTGGCGTAGTTGATCAGGTCGATGAGCCGGCCGGCGGCGTCGTACTGGTATTTCGCGTAGGTCCCGTTGCCGAGATCCTGCTCGGCCAACTGGCCGAGTTTGTTGTACGTGTAGGCGACGATGACCGCGCCGGTGCCATCGGTGAGCCCGGCCAGCAAGCCCTGTACGTTATACGAGTAATTGATCGTGTAGCCCGACTGATCGACCATCTTGATCCGGCGGCCAGCGGCGTCGTAGGTGTAGGTCAGGGACTGGCCGTCCGGGTAGATCACGCTCGTGAGCCGGCCGCCCGAGTCGTAGGTCAAGGTGGTCTTCCCGCTGACGTCAGTGGCCGACGTCAGGTCGCCCTGGGGGTCGTAGCCGTAGCTGATCGTTGACCCGTTGGAGAGGGTCACGCTGGCGATCTGGCCGGTCGCGGTGTCGGTGTAGCCGGTCACCTGGCCATTTTGATCGGTCAGCGAGATCGGGTCGCCCAGCGCGTTGTAGGTGGCGCTCTGGACAGAGTCATCGGGCGACTGGATCGAGGTCAGGTCGCCGCTGGCATCGTAGGCGTAGTTGGTCGTGCTCCCTTGCGGGTCGGTCGTGCTGGTGATCTGGTTGTCGGGGCCACCGTAAGTGAACGTCGTGGTCTGGCCGAGCGGGTTGGTCTGACTGATCAGGTTGCCCGACTTGTCGTAGGTGTACGTCTCCATCAAACCGGTTGGGCCGGTGACGCTCAGCAGTTTCCCGTTGGCATCGTAGGTGGCGAAGGAGGCGTTGCCGAGGGGGTTGACCGTCTTGGCCAGTAGTCCCATCGTATTAAAATAGTACTGCGAGGTATCGCCCAGGGCGTCCTGGACGGTCACCTGGCCGAGCTGATACTTGAAGGTCAAGCGGTTGACGTTGCCTCCCTCCGCGGTGGAGGTGAGTTTGCCGAACGAGTTGTAGGTGAAGAGCCGGCGAGTTCCGTCGGGGAACGAGATCGATGTCAGGGCGTTCGCGACCGCCGGATTCGTGCTCGTCGAGTACGCGTATCCGGTTGACGTTCCGTCGTAGGACCGGACCGAGATCAGATGCTGGTTTTTCGCGTCATACGAGTAGGTGACGATCTGGCCAGCGGAGCTGGAGACTGACGCGATCAGCCCCGACACGTTGTACTTGATGGTCAGCGAGCCGCCCGAGGAGGAGGTCAGGCTGGTGAGCAGGCCCTTGGTGTAGCCGGCGGTGACGTTGTTGCCATCGTGATCGGTGATCGAGGCGAGGGTGCCATCGGCGTTGAAGCGTTCGATCGTCCCGTTGGGTTCGAGGAGCTGATAGATCCCGCCCGTCTGAAGCGACAGGATGCCGTAGTCGCCGGTCTGGCTGAAGTAGTCGGTCCCGCGGGTGTCGGGCTGGAACTCCCGCTCCTGGCCCGAGGGCATGGTCACGATCACGGTCCCGTCGGACGCGACGCTCAGCGAGTATTGCCAGTTGTCGCGCCAGCCGGTGCCGAGCGGGCCGGAGAGGTTTCGCGATTCGATCGAGGCGGCGAACTGACGGTCGAACTCGAGCGGAATGCCAGCCGATGGGACGGCGATGTCGCTGGAGCTGGCCAGCTCGCTGACGGGGGAGAGCCCGTTGGCCTGGAGGATCGCGAACTGCCAGAGCTGGCTGACGTCGGTCACGTCCTGGCCGAGCTTGCCCAGGTACGACGCCTCGTTGTCGAGGAGCTTCACGTAGTCGCCGTAGGTCTTGCCGAGGCTCGCCGTCAAGGCCGGGTAGATCGCGTTCCAGGAGGCATTCGAGATCCCCTGGGGCTGGAGACTCGACTCCAGGCTGGCCCAGTCGGCCGGGTCGGTGTCGTCCTGAGTGAACTTCTGGAGACTGAACTGGAAGGTCTTCTCGGAGAGGTCCCAGGGCATCTGCATCCCGGCGTAATAGACCGGGATTGTGACCGACTCGCCCGGTTCGAGCACGCCGGGGACCGCGCCGCTGGCCAGGATTTCGATCGTGTTCGAGTAGCCAGCGGGCAGGGCCGAGGTCCAGAAGCCCGAGACGACCAGCGCCGGGTTGAGCGTGAAAAGCGGCTTGTCGAACGCCCGGGCTGAACCGAGGATCAGCAAGGGGGCGGCGATCGCCTGGCTGCCGGTGTTGGAGTAGGTGATGTAGAACGTCGAGGCGACGTGGCGACCGATCGCGCTGGGAAGCGTCAGCTTGGTTTCCAGGTGCCCGGGGCCGGGGGTCGTCACGGTGAAGACGCCGGACAGCTTGTCGGTGGTGCCGTCGCGCCGCGTGACCTCGATCGAATACAACCCCTCGGGCACGTTGGTGAGGTTGAACGTCGCGGTAAGCTGGTTGAAGGTGTCGAACTCGACCGAGCTGGCCGTGTACGTCGTCTTGCCGTCGGACGCGATCAGAGTCACCGAGGTCGTGCCGTCGAATCCGGCCCCTTTGAGTGTCAAGGTGGCCGGGCTACCGGCCGCCGAGTAGCTGGGCGCCAGGCTCGCGAGCTTGACCGGGGCCCCGGTGGCCACCAGCGTGTAGTTACTCGAAACCGGCACCGAGTTTCCGTAGACCAGGATGTACCAGGTTCCCGGCGCGGCCGAGGAGACGAGGATCTGCTGGTTAGCCGCCGAGGAGGTCGAAAACTTCGCGTCGTAGCTCGTCATGGTCGGCGGCGAGCCGAGCTTGGCGTAGATCTCATTGACGTCAGCGGACGAGCTATCGTTCAGCCTGATGAACAAACTCTGGGTGGTCGGGACGTTCACGGAGAAGAGCTGCGACTGTCCGCTCCCGGCCAGCGTTCCCGAGTAAATATTGCCCAGCGTCAGGGTCGTGACCGTCATCTCGGCGAGGTTAAAGGCGTAGCTTCCGCCCAGGCCGCCCAGGCCGTTGACCGAGAGAATATAGCTGCCGGTCGAGGGGAGGGTAATCAGGCCGGAGCTGGCCTGGAGGTTGGAGAACGCGGTGTAGTTGCCCGGGCCGGTCAGGGTGAAGCCCACGCTCCCGGCGGTGGCGCCCAGGAGGTGGAACTCGACCTGCTCGCCGGCCATCGCCGAGAACGACCAGCGGTTGACACCGAACGGGCCGTCGAGCGTTCCGTGTTCCTGCTGCCCGAGGACCAGCGGGTTGAGGTGGGGCGTGACGTCGAAGACCGAGAGGACGTAGTTGCCCGTACTCGAGGTATGGCCTGAGCTGGCGGTGATCTTGATCGTGTAGACGCCGTTGACCGTGAAGGTCACGCCGCTTAGCGCGGCGATTCCGAAGCTGGCGGAGCCCGAGGCCAGGATATGCCCGAAGGAGTCGAGGAGTTGGATCGTCCCGTACCCGAGTTGCGGCGAAAGAGCGCCGGGCGAGCCCCCGCTCCCCGTGTTTAAAGCCACGGAGACCGTCTCGCCCGATCGGCCGAAGAAGGTCCACTGGTCGAGCTGGCCAATGCTCCCGAGATCACCGGCCGCGGCGACCCCCACCTGGATTGAGCCGCCGCCGGGCACCTGGGTGATCGTGCCGTTGAGGATCGTGCCGGCGATCTGCGAACCCCGAACGTACACATGGAAACCGTTGAGATCGAGCGTTGAGCCCGATGGGACGATCAACTCGTTGACGTAGAGCGCTTCCGGAGTCGAACTGGTCGAGTTGCGGGAGTGGTCAACAAGTTGAAGGTAGGTGTTGGTCGTCAGGCTGATCGTGCCATAGGCGAAGTTGTTCTGGAAACCCGCCTGGACTGCGCCGATGTCGGCGGACATGACCTCCAGGTGCTGCGGCGAGCCGACCCCGGCTCCGCTGTTGAACTGGATGGCCCCCAGCGGGAGGTATTTATCGGCGTTCGTCGTCGATCCGGAGAGGTTTCCGGAGATCTGGAGGTTCGCTGCGGGAGTCATGACCAGGACGGCCAGGCCGTCGAGTTCGAGCGAGCCTTTCAGATAAATCGTCGCGTGGTCGGGGATGCCCAGGCTCCCCTGTTCGATCAGGGTGCCGGTCGTGACCGTGATCCCGGCATCGGGCAGCGTGGTGTAGGTCTGGTTCGAACCCAGAGTGAACGTTGCGGTCGTGTCGGTGGTCAGGTTGACGTCGGAGATCGCGTTGAGCTTCGGGTCGAGAAGGACGCCGCTATTGGTGAAGGTCAGTGACGCGTTGCCGGGACTTCCCGCGAAGCTCGTCAGGTTCGACAGGTCGATCAGGCTGCCCGCGCCATCGGCGTCGACTCGCACGTACGGGCTGACCAGCGTGATCGTCGCCAGAAGTGGCAGAAGCACCTGGCCGCCCTGCAGCGCCGTGATAACGAGATAGTTGGACTCGGCCCCGAGCGAGAGCAGCCTGGGCAGGCTGAGCGTGCTGCCCGCGCCGGTGGCTTGCAGGGTTGAGTAGGCGTTTGGGTTGGCGAAGCTCGTGATCGCGGTGAGCGTGACCGTCCCGCCGCTCTGAACGTTGACGCTCGAGTTGTCCAGATCAGTGAGGAGGTTGAAGGTGAACGTGCCCCCCGAGACCGTCAAACTGCTCTGAGTGAACGAGGCCCACTGAGCCGTCGCGATGTGCGCGGTCCCGTCGAGCGAGACCGCGATGTCGTGAAACGTCGTGAGAGCGCCATCCAGGATCGTCCCGCCGGTCAGGGCGGTCAGATTCCCCGAGGTCGCGTCGAAGGTGGTCAACCCTGAGAGGTCGATCAGACTCCCCGTGTTCTCCGAGTCGATCTGGAGGTACTGCGGGGACGTGCTCGTGTTCTGGACGACCGTCACCTTCGGCAGGAGGAGATGACCGCCCTGGTACGCTTCCAGATAGAGGTAGCTATTCAGGATTCCCAGCGTCGCCAGATTAGGCAGATTAAGCGTGGAGCCGGCCCCGGTCGCCTCGAAATTGGTGCTGTGATATCCGATCGTGTTGGCGTAACTCATGACCGCCGGCAGCGAGACCGTCCCGCCGTTCTGGACGACGACCGAGGAGCCGTCGAGGTCCGTGAGCACGCCGAACGTAAACGTCCCTCCCTGGGCCGTGAAGCTCCCGCCGGTGAACGAGGTCCACCCGGCCGTCGCGAGACTCGAGGTTCCGTCGGTCGTCACCGAGACGTTGTTGAGCGAGGTGAGCGAGCCGTCAAGGAGCGTGGCGCCGCTGAGGACATAGATGCTGCCATAAGCGGCATTGAACGTGGTCAGCTTCGACAGGTCGACCTTGCTTCCTGCCCCGTATTCGTAGACCTGGAAGTTCTCCGGAGCGGCACTCGTGGAGTTGATCGCGGTGACTGCGGGAAGGAAGACCTGCCCGCCGTTGTTGGCTTCGAGTTCCAGGGTGCCCACGAGCGGACCCAGGCTCACCAAGTTCGGCAGGCTCAGCGAGGAACCCGCGCCGATCGCCTCGAAATACGTCGTATTGTAGTAATTGTTGTTGGCGTAGCTGAGGACACCCGGCAGCGTGACCGCAGCCCCTCCGCTGACCTGGATCGTCGAGCCGTCGATGTCGGTCAGGACGGGGAGCGAGTATGTCCCGCCTTCGATCGTCAGATAACCGTTGGTCAACGAGGTGAGCTGGTCGAGTGACAATGAGCCCGATCCATCCACCGTGATCGAGGCGCCGACCAGGCTCGTCAGGCCGGCGCAAGGACGATCGAAGCTCCCTGGATGTCGGTCAACGAGGCGCCCGAGGGCAGGCTCGCCAGCCCAGGCGCGTTGATCTGGCTTCCTAGCCCGGAAGCGTAGAAGCTCGCATTCGAGCCGGTGATCGACGTGAGCTCCGGCAGGCTGAGCAGGCTACCCGTTCCCGAGACGTTGAACGAGCTACCGTAAATATTATTTGTGTTGAAAGTCTGGAGGGCGGGCAAGGTCAGGCTGCCGCCGTTCTCCACCCTCAGACCCGATCCGTCGAGGTCGGTGAGGTTGGTGAGGGAGTAGGTCCCAACATTGACCGTGAGCGAACCGTTGGTGATGCTGGTGAACTGGCCGAGCGGGAGAGTGCCGGTCCCATCGACCGTCACGTCGAACGCGTTGAGCGTCGTCAGTCCTGAGCTGAGCCCAACGATACCCCCCTGGTTGGCGATCAGCGAGCCGGAACTGAACGTGAGCGTCGTGAGCGCGGGCAGATCGAGCGTGCCCGAGTTCGACGCCTGGAGCCCCAGGTAGTATCCGCTGGCAGTGGTCAGCGCCGGCAGGCTGAGCACGCTGCCGGCTCCGAAGACCTGGAAGTAGCTTGATCCGTACATGCTGGTCGTGAAGCTCACGACCGAGGGCAACGTCAAGCTGCCTCCGGCCTGTACGTCGAGGCTGGACCCGTTGATGTCGATGAGGTTGGTGAGAGAATACGTCCCCCCTTCGATCCTCAGTGAGCCGTCGGTGATGCTGGTGAACTGGTCGAGCGGGAATGACCCGGTTCCGTCCACGGTAATCGAGAGACCGTCGAGGGAGGTCACCGAGGCATTGAGCAGGATCGTGCCGCCGTTGGTGTCGGAGAGACTCGGGTTGTAGGCGTTGAATGTGGTCAGTCCCGAGATGTCGATCGTGCTGCCCTGGCCATCGGCCGACGCCGAGAACGAGGTGTAAAACGCCGTCGTGCTGATGGTGGTCAGGGCGGAGAGCAGGACCTGGCCGCCGCTGCTTGCGTCGAGATTCAGCGATCCGTCATAGCTGGTCGTTCCGACTGAGGTGAGGGCCGGCAGGCTGAGTCTCGCTACCGCTATCGGTCGCCGAGAAACTGACGTAACGTCCCTGCGGGTCGAAGGTGGTGATGCTCGGCAGAGTGAGGCTGCCGCCTCCGCTGACGGAGAGGGTTGAACCGTTGATGTTGGCGAGGTTGGCCAGGTCGTAGGTTCCACCCTCGATCGTCAGGGAGCCGTCGGCGAGGCTGGTGAACTGATCCAGGGGGAAGTTTCCCGTGCCATCGACCGTCACCGAGACCCCGTCGAGCGACGTGCCGGTGGCGTTCATCAGGATCGCGCCGCTGTTGAGGATCGAGAGGCTGGTATTGGTCGCGTCCAGGGCGGTCAGGCCCGTGAGGTCGATCGTGCTGTCCTGACCGTTGGCCGAGGCGGAGAACGAGGTGTAAAACGACGCCGTGTTGACGGTGGTCAGGGCGGGCAGGAGGACCTGGCCGCCGCCGTTGGCGTCAAGATTCAGCGATCCGTCATAGCTGGTCGTTCCGACCATTGTCAGGGCTGGCAGGCTCAGGAGGCTTCCGCTATCGGTCGCCGAGAACGTGACGCCACGTCCGTTCGGGTCGAAGCTGGCGATGGATGGCAGAGTGAGGCTACCGCCGCCGCTCACTCTCAGGTTCGTCCCGTCGATGTCGGTGAGGTTGGCCAGGTCGTAGCTTCCGCCCTCGACCGTCAGCGAACCGTCGGTGATGCTGGTGAACTGGTCGAGCGACAGGGTCCCCGTGCCATCGACGGTGATCGAGAGCCCGTCGAGAGACGTCGCCGAGGCATTGAGAAAGAACGTGGCGTTGTTGGTGTCCGAGAGACGCGGTGCGTTGGAGTTGAAGGTGGTGAGTCCCGAGAGGTCGATCGTGCTCCCGGTCCCGTCGGCCGACGCTGAAAACGAGGAGTCAAAAGCGGCGGTGTCAAGGGTAGTCAGGGCGGGGAGGAGGACCTGGCCGCCGTTGTTGGCGCTCAGGTTGAGCGAGCCGTCAAAGGTAGACGTGGTGACTGTCGCCATGGAAGGCAGGTTGATCACGCTCCCGTCGTTCGCCGCCGAGAAGGAGACATAGCGCCCGTCCGGGTCGAAGGTGGTGATGCTCGGGAGGGTCAGGTCACCGCCGCCGTTGTTGGTGAGGCTCGACCCGGTGATGTCCGTGAGGTTGACGAGATCGAGGCTTCCCCCTTCGAGGGTGAACGAACCGTTGGTGAGGCTGGTGATCTGGGCGATGGGGAACGCGCCGGTCGCGTCGAGGGTGAGCGACGCGTTGTTCAGGCTGGTCACCGCGCTGTTGAACAAGATCGCGCCTTCGTTGGTGGCCGTGAAGTTCTGGCTGGAGGCGTTGTATGTGGTGACGTTCGAGAGGTTGACGATGCTTCCCATACCGTCAGCAGACGCCGAGAACGAGGTGTAATACGCGGCCGTGTCGATTGACGTGAGCGCCGAAAGTAAGACATGGCCTCCGCCGCTGGCGTTCAGGCTGAACGATCCGTAATCGCTGTTCGTGGCTTCCGTCGTCAGAACGGGCAGGAAGATGGTACTCGCGTCGCCCGTTGCCGAGAACTGGACGGAACGCCCCTTCGGTTCGAAGCTGGAGATGGCATGCAGAGTGAGGTTGCCGCCATTCTCAGCGGTCAGGCTGGAGCCGTCGATGTCGGTCAGATTGAAAAGGTCATAGCTTCCACCCTCGACGGTCAAGCCGCCGTCGGTGAGACTGACGAACTGGTCGATCGGGAACGTGCCCGTCCCGTCGAGCGTGATCGAGACACCGTCCAGGTTAATCACGGAGCCGTTGACCAGGACCGTGCCGCTGTTCGTGATCGAGAGGCTGGAGTTGTAGGCGTTGAATTGGGTCAGGCCCGAGAGGTCAACCGTGCTCCCGGCGCCGTCGGCCGACGCCGAGAACGAGGAGAAGAACGAGGCGGTATCGACGGTGGTCAAGGCGGAGACAAGAACCTGGCCGCCGTCGCTGGCGTTCAGCTTGAGAGAGCCCCCGTAGGTGCTCGAGGTGACCGAAGTCAGGGCCGGCAGGCTCAGAACGCTGCCGTTGCCCGTCGCAGAGAACGTCGTGTATTGACTGTTCGGGTCGAAGCTCGTGATGCTCGGCAGAGTCAGACCGCCCCCAAACTGGGCGGAAAGACTCGACCCCGTGATGTCGGAGAGGTTGGGGAGCGAGACGACCCCGGAGGCCTCGGTCAGCGAGCCGTTGGTCAGTGAGGTAAGCTGGCCGAGCGGGAAGATGCCGCCGAAGTCGGTGATTGACGCCCCGTCCAGGCTGGTCACGGACGCGTTGAGCCGGATCTCGCCGCCAATGGCGAAGAAACTGGCCCCGGACGCGAAGCTGGTGATTGAGGAGATGTCGAGCAGGCTGCCGTTGTCGTCGGACGCGAAGCCAACGCCACTGGAAGTTGCCTTCAGGGACGGCAGCGCGCAGCGTCCCCCCATGCGCCACGGTCAGGAACCCACCATCGACATCCGTCAGGTTGGCGAGAGTATAGCTCCCGCCGTTGACCGTGACTCCGCCCGCGGTCAGGCTGTCGAACTGATGGATCGGTAGCGAACCCGTGCCGTCAACCGTCACGGTGACTCCGGTCAGGCTGGTCAACGCGCTGCTGAGCAGGACCGTCCCGCCGTTCGTCGCTCCCAGGGTGCTACCGTAATACGCGTTGAAAACGCCCAGGTCCGACAGGTCAAGAACGCTCCCGGTTCCATCGGCACTGAATTGATCCTGGGCGTTTGTGATCGAGGTCAGGCCGGGCAAGGCCAGGTGACCGCCGGACTGGACGTTGGCGAACCCGGACGTCAAGCTTGTGAGGTTAGGCAGCGAGTACGACCCGCCCTCGACCGTGATCCCACCGCCTGTGATCGAAGTCAACTGACTCAGAGGCAACGTGCCCGTGCCGTTGACGGTGAACGACACCCCGGTCGGGGTCGTCAGTCCGGCGTTCAGGAGCACCTTCGCCCCGGCCGTGTCGGTGATGGTATTCGAATAGCCGTTCGTGCCGGCCACCGCCGAGAGGTCGAGCGTGCTCCCCGCCCCGTCGGCGGTGAACTGCATGCTGCTGCCATCGATCGACGTCAAGGTCGGCAGGCTCAGCGTCGCGCCGCTGGTGGCCGCCAACGTGCCATACGCGGGAGTGACCGACCCGTTCTCTGTGAAAACCGTCCCTGTTCCGGATGCGACGAGCGAGCCGCCTTCGACCATCAAGGCGCCATCGAAGGTCGAGGTTGAGTTCACCGTCAGCGAGCCGCCCGTCAGATTCAGGGAGTCGTGCCCACTCAGACTGTGGATGGTCAGGTCGCCCGAATCCGTCGCGTAGACGATTGTGGGATTGCCGGCCGCGTCGATCGTCACGTCATCCCCGGAAACCGGGACCTTGTCGCCGGTCCAGTTCTTCGGGTCACTCCAGGACGTACCATCCCCTTGACCGCTCCACGAGATCGCGGACAGCAGGCATCGATCCTCCAACTCGACGAGCGACCAGAGCGAGGTCATGAGCCTCCGCCGGTTCCGATCCTGCCGGCGCGAACGGGAGCGACGATCGTCGCGGTTTCGATCGAGCGACATGAGAGGCTCCTTGGGCACAAGTGAGTGACTCAAACAGTCGGCTGGCAGATCCCCGGACGATCCAAATTGATGCCGAGACGACGGTACCGACCCGCCTCCCGGGAGGTGCATGATCGGAATCGCGTCCCGAAAACTCGGCGACGACCTCTTCGGGGCATCCATCACCGAGTCCGCTCCGCGCGGCCCGGGGGCTTTGCGCGGAGCGGGAGCAATCGACGAAAGGGCCGCGCCGAGGTCCTCCTGAGTCTCTGGAGGATCAAGCCTGGAGCTAAGATGGTCCGACGATCAACGCAAGACGATCAAGGTGGTCAGCCTCGGTCATTCCTGACGGGCCGGAAGTGGCCTTGCCGCCGTCCGGCCACGATCAAGGTGGCAACATCAAGGTCCGGTCGGTTTGAACCCGGCCGGAGGAATTCGCGTCCATTCCAGCCCCGGGGGGAAATGGCCGGAATACCTCCGAGTCATCACAGTCGAAGATGATGGCCGGTGGCTTGTGTCCTCAGGATCGAGATCTTGACAAGTCGTTTACGGAGCAGTTCCCAAAACTATTGATGGGGGGGACAGGTTACGTCACCCGCCAGAAGAACAAAAACCTGACAAAGAAAAACCATATAGAATCGAGGAGGTCTCAATCCAGAGAAAAACCAAAAAGTTGCTTTTTCGCCACGTTTGAAGGTGCGTCGGGGTCTCACGATTCGGTCAACCTATCCCACCTAATCCTCCACGGCCGAATGTTTCCGCCAGAGCGCGACAGCGGGGCGAAGAGGAGACTCCAGCGGTCCTGGGGATGTCCGGGGACTCGGTTGCGGCCGGAGGGCTCGGCGCGCGTTAGAATCGCCCGGGTCGTCCGATCGGGTCGCGGGCGACAGTCCTCCGGGGACGTCAATGACCCGCTTTCACTTGCTCTCCGGATTCGCAACGATGACCAGACGACGCAGGTTCATGATCCCCTTGGCGCTCGCCGCGATGGCCGCGCTCGGGCTGATCGCCCGTGGCCAGCAGGACAAGCCGAAGCTGGGGTACAAAGACACCCCGATGCTTCCCGGCGGTAAGTGGCACGTCCACGACGGCGATCGTCCGCAACCGCCAGTCGTCACCCCCGGCCAGCAGTCAGGCCAGGCTCCCTCGGACGCCGTGGTCCTTTTCGACGGTAAGGACCTTTCGAAGTGGCATGTCGGCGGCAAAGAGGCGGGCTGGAAGGTCGAGGACGGCGCGATGGTCGTTCCTCCTTCGGGGACCAAGGGTGGCGGGACGATCACCTCGAAGGACGAGTTTGGCGACTGCCAGATTCACGTCGAGTTCGCCACGCCCAACCCGCCCAAGGGGAGCGACCAGGGCCGAGGCAACAGTGGCGTCCTGATCATGAGTCGCTACGAGGTCCAGGTGCTCGACTGCTACAAGAACCTGACCTATCCCGACGGCCAGACCTCGGCCATATACGGCCAGTACCCGCCGCAGGTCAACGCCTCGAAGCCTCCCGGCGAGTGGCAGACTTACGACATCATCTTCACCGCGCCGAGGTTCGCCAAGGACGGCTCGGTCGAGACACCCGCCTACGCCACGGTCCTGCACAACGGTGTGCTCACCCAGAATCACGTCGCGCTGCTCGGCCCGATGACCTTCCGGGCCCTGGCCAAGTACACTCCGCACGGACCGAAGGGCCCGCTCGCCTTCCAGGACCACGGCAACCCGGTCCGCTACCGGAACATCTGGGTCCGCGAGATCAAGGACCCGGAATGACGGCCAACCCGGGCGATCGCCCTCCTCCTCTGCCCCCCTCTCCCTTCGGGAGAGGACCGGGGTGAGGGTGGTCGCCGGCCGAGTGGCTCTCGATTGGGCCTCTTTTCCGGCCCGATGGTCATGCGACGCCCCTCACCCCCGGCCCATCTTCCAAAGGGAGAGGGGAGGAAGAAAGATCCCCTTACCCCATATATTGAACCCTCCCACACCCCGGAATCCCCAACATGCCTCCTTCGACGTTTCGCCTCCTCGCCGCGTCCAGCCTGGCGCTGGCCCTCGGCGTTCCGACGACCCTCCTCGCGGCCGACCCCGTGCCCAAGGGAGAGGTCCTGAAGTTCACCTTCGAGAACAGCAAGATCTTCCCCGGCACGGTCCGCGAGTACTCGGTCTACGTGCCCAGGCAGTACGACCCGGCCAAACCGGCCTGCGTCCACGTCCAGCAGGACGGCAGCCTCTTCGGCAATTCCGGGCCGGAGATGCTCGATGAGATGATCGAGAAGAAGCAGATCCCGGTCATCATCGGAGTCTTCGTCCGGCCGGGCGAGGTCCGACCGAAGTCGGGCAACGCCCTGACCCGCTTCAATCGGAGCTACGAGTACGACGGCCTCGGCGACGGTTACGCGCGCTTCCTCCTCGATGAACTGCTGCCAGAGGTCGAGAAGAAGACGACCTCCGACGGCCGGGCAATCAAGCTTTCGCGTGAGGCAACGACCGTTCGATCGGCGGGGCCAGCAGCGGGGCAATCGCCGCGTTCACGGCAGCCTGGGAGCGCCCCGACGCGTTCCGCCGGGTCTTCAGCTCGATCGGCACTTATGTCGGCCTCCGGGGAGGCAACGTCTATCCGACCCTGATCCGCAAGGTCGAACCGAAGCCGCTTCGGATCTTTCTCCAGGACGGCAGCAACGACCTGAACATCTACGGCGGGGACTGGTGGATGGCGAACCAGGAGATGGAGCGAGCGCTGACCTTCGCCGGCTACGAGGTCCGCCACTCCTGGGGCGAGGGCGGCCACAACGGCAACCTGGCCAGGGCCGATTTTCCAGACGCCATGAAATGGCTCTGGGAGGGCTGGCCCGCCGCGCCGAAGACCGGCGCCGGTTCGCAACAGTTCAAGGAGATCGCCCTCCCCGGCGAGGGCTGGCAACTCGTCGGCGAGGGATACAAGTTCACCGAAGGGCCAATCGCGAACGCCAAGGGGGAAGTCTTCTACAACGACATCCCCGAGAGCAAGACCTGGAAGGTCGGCCTCGACGGAGCGGTGAGTCCGTACATCAACGACTCGAAGAGAGCCAACGGCATGGCGTTCGGCCCCGACGGCCGGCTCTACGCCGCTGGCGACCGGCACTCGCCAGGTCATCGCCTATGATGCCGACCTCAAGCCCGAGGTCATTGCCGAGGAGATCGCTGGCAACGACCTGGTCGTCCGCCACGACGGGAGTATCTACGTCACCAACCCCAACGCTAATGGCAACGGCACCGATGCCAGCCGGGTCTTCTATATCAGCCCCAAGGGAGACAAGAAGATCGTCGACACGGGATTGCGGTTCGCCAACGGCGTGACCGTGTCACCAGACCAATCACTGCTCTACGTAGCCGACATGCGAAGCCACTGGGTCTACAGCTACGTGATCCAACCCGATGGCTCGCTCTCAGACAAGCAGAAGTACTATCACCTCCACGTCCCCGACACCGCCGACGACGCTGGCGCCGACGGGATGAAGACCGACCGCGACGGCCGGCTCTTCGTCGCCACAAGGATGGGCGTGCAGGTCTGCGATCAGGCCGGGCGGGTCAACGTGATCCTCCCGACGCCCAACGGTAAGTCCTCGAACCTCTGCTTCGGGGGCGAGAACTTCGACACCCTGTTCGTCACGGCCGGTGACAAGGTCTTCAAGCGGAAGATGAAGGTCAAGGGAGTCAACAGCTTCCAGGAACCCATCAAGCCCGCCCCGCCCAGGCTTTGAGCAGACCCGTGGCCGGGCTTCCGACCTCGGAAGCTCGGCCGACCGAACTTCGCGAGGTCCCGATTCATGTCCATTCAAACATCCGCGATGCTGCTGAGTCTAATCATCTTGTCCGCCCCGGCGCCGGCCGGTGAGCTTGCCCGCCTTCGCCCGAGCGCGGACGGAACACACTTCGTTCGCGAGGGAACGGCCGATCGGGTCGTGATCTGGGGGTTCAACTACGACCACGATGGTGCCGGGCGGCTCCTGGAAGACTACTGGAAGGAGGAGTGGCCCACGGTCGCCGAGGATTTCCGCGAGATGAAGGCCCTTGGGGCGAACGTCGTCCGCGTTCACCTCCAGCTCGGCCGGTTCATGAAGCAGGCCGATCGACCCGACGAGGAGAACCTCGCGCGGCTGGCCAGGCTCGTGCAGCTCGCCGAGGATACGGGGCTTTACCTCGACCTGACGGGGCTCGGCTGCTACCACAAGCAGGAGGTTCCCGCCTGGTACGATGGACTGGAAGAGTCGGCCCGGTGGGAGGTCCAGGCCCGGTTCTGGAAAGCCGTCGCGGGCGTTGGCAAGGACCACCCCGCGATCTTTTGCTACGACCTCATGAACGAGCCGATCCTGACCGGCGGTGAGGGGAAGAAGGACTGGCTGCCCGGCGAGCCGCTGGGTGGCAAGCATTTCGTCCAGCGGATCACGACCGACGCCCGGGGACGGACCGAGCACGAGATCGCGCGGGCGTGGGTCGAGACGCTGACCCGCGCGATCCGCTCGGTCGACGACCGGGCCATGATCACCGTCGGCGTGATCCCGTGGGCCCAGGTCTTCAAGGGGGCGAAGCCGTTATTCTACGCCCCGGACGTCGGCGGCCCGCTCGACTTCGCGAGCGTCCACTTCTACCCGAAGAAGGGGCAGCTTGAGGAAGACCTCGCTGCCCTGAAGGTGTACGAGGTCGGCAAGCCAGTGGTGATCGAGGAGATCTTCCCGCTCTCGGCCGGCTTCGAGGAGACCGAGGCCTTCATCGATCGGTCGAAGGCCCACGTCGACGGCTGGATCAGCTTCTACTGGGGACAGACGATCGAGCAGTCGGAGAAGAAGGAAGACCTCAACGGCGCCCTCGTCTCCCAGTGGCTCCGGCGCTTCCGATCTCTGTCTCCGGACGCGGCGGTCAATGTCAAAAGATAGGCGGTGATTGGGGCCCATCGAGCCGATGAACCCGGATCGCTCAGGGCTTCGTCGGCTCGAACGGGTTCGCCGGCAGCTCGACGGGTTTGGGCGTCTCGACAGCCGGAGTCGGGGCCGGTTCGGCGGGCTTCGGGGTCGTGGCCCGAGGGGGCGGAACCGGCTTGCCTAGCTTTTCGAGGTAGTAGGCGATCACCGGGCGGACGACGAGGTTCGGTTCGAGCTTCAGGGCATTCTGGAAGTGCTCGGCGGCCAGGTCGGCGGAGAGCCCTCCTTCAAGAGCGACCAGGGCCAGCTCAAACTCCCACTCGGCCTGGGTCTCGACCTTCTGGGGCACGTCCAGAAGCTGGCGGACAGCGGCGCTCGGCTCGCCGTCGATGAGCATCTTGCCCGCCAGGGTTGCCTCCATGCTCCTCTGCTTGCGGACCTGGTCGATTGATCGGCCTTCCCAGAGGGTCACGGCGTCCCGATAGTTGCCCAGGAGCAGGAAGACCTTCCCCTGGCGATACGCGGCGGTGCCGACCCCGGTGCTGAGCGAGGGGTTGTCGGGGTTGAGGCTGCCGATGACGTCGTAGGCCTTGTCTGGCAGGCCGACGTCACAATAGAGGTCAACCAGCATCGGTCGGACGACGGCCGGATTGCCCCCGGTCTCATTGACCTCCTCAAGCTCATGGATCGCCAGGTCGGGGGCGCCCGAAGCCCTTGCGAAGTTCGCCTTATCGATGGGAGTCGCCCGGCGGTTGATGACCATGTCGTCCATCTGCGTCTGGATCGACCTGACCCGCTCGGTCAGGTCGCCCAGGTCCTTGCTGAGGCTCTTGAGGAACTCGTCGCTCATCTCGCCCGGTTGGGGTTTTTCCAGGATCAGGTTGAGCCGATCGCGGGCCAGGTCGTACGCGCCGTTCTGGAGGTAGAGGCGGGCCAGGGTATAATTCAAGCGTGACTTGAGCGCCCGGTCCTCGGCGGTCTTGGACGGCGGCAGGGTCTGGATCCGGAAGTTGAGCGCGGTCAGGAGCTGGCGGGTCCGGTTGGCGAGGTACCGCGATTGTGCGGGTGTTTGTGAGATCCTCGGGAAGTTCTCGACGGTCAGGGGAATGCCGACGATCAGGGCCGATTCCTGGGCCAGGAGCCGCTCGTAGGCCTCGATGAGGATCTGGAAGGCGGTGGAGTCGTCGGGCTTGATTGAGAGGGCAATGCGGGCTTCTCGGATCGCCATCAGGCAGTGCGCCGGGTCGGCCAGGTACGGCTTGTCGGCAGGGACGTCCGCCGGGCTCAGCCAGCGAGCGGCCGATTCGACGTGGGGCTGAGGGCGATTGAGCAAGCGGTTCTGGAAGATCCGGTCGATTGGCTCCCAGGTCGCCGTCGGAGGCCGTTCCCAGGCTGGGACGGGCCTGGGCCGCTTGTAAACCATCTCCTCGGCGTCGAGTCGGTGGGCCTTGAAGTAGGCGAGATCGGCCGCCGGCACGTTGGCGTCGGCCCGGCCGAACGTCGCCACCGCTCCGTCGTCATAAAACGGGATCCAGTTCGGACTGTTCATCAGTCGGGCATAGGTTCTTGGGGCCGTGTTCTGGTCGCCGATGAGCTGGATCATCACCGCACTGATCTTGTAACGATCGAGGACCGGCTGCCATTTCGCGAGGTCATCGCTCCGGAGATCGCGGCGGAGCTGGTTCCAGTCCTCGATCAAGGTCCGCGGGAAGAGGTGGGGGCGGCTGTCGAGGAACGCTCGGCGCTTCGGCGAGGCCTTCCACGCGATGGCGTCCCCCTGCGCGAAGCTCGTGTTGAGGATGCTCCCCTCGATCGGCGCATCCTTGAGGGCGTCGGCGGCCTCGAATGGGAAGTCATCGGGATTGTAGCCGAAGCCGAATTGAGGGTCGCCAACCTGCCCGCCCCAGCCGGTCACCCCTCGGGCGATTGCGGCGAAGACCACGGCGATCGTGACAAGCCGCCCACCGGTCGACCAGACCGTCCAGACGGGGCCAAGCTTTCCCTCGGTCCCGAAGGTCCGGTGATACCACTCCTGGCCATTGAGCGCCAGCGTCGAGGCCAGTACCAGTCCGAACGCCGCCGTGAAGTAATTGAAGGCCAGGCCCCAGAGCGTCGAGGCGGCGACGAACATCAGAAACCGGCCAAGCAGGAAGTTCCTGCGATTCAGCGCGAAAGAGGCCAGGCCGAGGCCCACAAGGGCCGCATAGTAGATCCGAAGCGATTGAGCGATTGCCTCATAGCCCTCCGGCATGAACTTCGAACCGAACAGGAAGGCCACCGGCGAGGCCGGCGGGCCGACTTCCAGGCCGACGGATTTCAGCATCGTGCCGAAGGCCCCAAGCACACCGAAGGCGTGTGAAGGGTTGACGAACGTCGCCGCGAAGCACAGGCCGAGGGTGATCAGCCCGGTTCGCGGGGAGGGACGCGACGGGTCCGCCTTCGCGTCGACGAGGAGGCCGATCGCCGAGGCGGCCAGCGCGACCAGGCCGAAGGCGAACGACTCGTCCAGGTTCGCCCAGATCAGGAAAAGGGGAATCAAGGCGTAGAAACGCCCGTGCTTGCCGAGATTGATCGCCTGGTGAAGCAGAAGCAGTTCGATGGCGAGGAACAGCAGACCCCAGGTCTCCGGCGAGACCACCGAGGCCGAGGTCGCGACCCCGCCAATCTGGAACCCGACCCAGGGCAAGGGCTTCCGGGATACCTCGCCGCTGGCCGACACCGTGACCGACTCGAGCGGTCGTCGGCCCGAGCGTCACGCCCAGCGCCAGGGTCACGCAGAGCGCCGTCCACCAGAGGCCCGGTCCTTTCCGGCGGAGGCTCAGAAGAAGGAAGGCGGCCAGACCCCTGACCAGCGAGTCGATCGCGATCAAGGTACCGGCACCGTATTGATCTCCCTTGGGCGCGGCCTCGGCCCGGGCCTCGGCCATGGCCCGGGCCGACGAGATCTCCTCGGCCGATGGCTTCTCGGGAAGTGGCGGCGGGGCAGGCGGGACGAAGGCATCGTAGACCGCCGAATACAGGCCGTAATGGCTCAGTTCGAAGAGCCACGGGATATTGACCCACCTTCGGCCTTCGCCGGCGATCGAGGTCACGTCGGTGACCACCGGTGAGCCGGTCTCCATGGTCTGTCGCCCCGCGTTGAGGAGCGACCAGAGCCCCGAGTTCATCGACTGGATCTTGTTCGCCGAGCCGAGGAAGGCCAGCAGCACGACGAACCCGGCCACATAAAGGTCGTAATACGAGTTCCACTCGAAGACACGCCGAGGAGTCCAGGGCTCGGGGGCCGGGGTCTCGGTGGAGGGGACTTCCGCCGCCTCGTCCGTCGGGGGCTTCTCTTGCGATCCGGTGTCGGTCATAAAGGGTTTCGAGCAATCGAGAAAAGATGATGAAGGCGCGTCCAGGCGACCGCGAACGATGCAGGACATGCTAGGGGTATTCGGGGGATCGGGTCAAGGGGGTCGGGCCATCCGGAAGCCCCCCGTCGGGTCACGTTGACTTCCCTTCCCCTCCACCTAGAATGGCAGGGTCCGATTTTTGCGGACTGAGTGGATTCGGTGGGTTTTCCTGGAAGAGATGTGGTAGATCACCGTCCTCGGGGCAGTTCATGCGTATCCTGACCGCCATCCCTGTCTATAACGAAGAGGCTCACCTGGAGCCGGTGCTCGCGGAGGTTCTCCGCTATACCGATGACGTCCTGGCCGTCGACGACGGCTCGACCGACCGGACGCCCGAGCTGCTCAGGGCCTTCCCGCAGGTCCGGGTGATCCGCCACGAGGTCAACCGCGGCTATGGCGCTGGGCTCGAGAGCGCGTTCCGCTACACGGTCGAGCACGGCTTCGACGGCCTGGTGACGATCGACTGCGACGGCCAGCACGAGCCCAAGCGCATCCCCGAGATCGCCGCCGGGCTGGACGAGGCCGACATCGTCTCCGGGAGCCGCTACCTCAAGGTCTTCGACCCGAGCCAGGTCCCGCCGATCGAGCGCCGGCGGATCAACGTCGAGGTCACTCGCTGGCTCAACGAGTGCCTCGGCCTGAACCTGACCGACGCCTTCTGCGGGTTCAAGGCCTACCGGGCCTCGGCCCTGGCGAAGTTCGAGATCACCGACTTCGGCTATGCGATGCCGCTCCAGGTCTGGGTCCAGGCTGCCCGGCACGAGATGAAGGTCGTCGAGGTGCCCGTCCCGCTGATCTACCTCGACGAGAAGCGGGCCTTCGGCGGGGCGCTGGACGACGCCGACGTACCGGCTCAACCATTATCGGAAGGTCTTCCGCGAGGCGCTGGATCGCGCGGGCCTGGAAGTGGCGGGGGGCTGTCGTTGATGCACCCTCACCGCCTGCGGGCACCTTCCACCGACGGCGCCTTGCTGGCGGACCCCCCGCTCGACCGGGCCGGCGCAGGCCCTCGGCGCCAACGCGGATCGGCTCGATCGCTGGGAGCACGACTTCCAGGGCCGCCGCGGCGGCCGGCTCCGGGCGATGGCCCGCGCCCAGGTCATGGCCCTCGCGAAACGTCATCACGAAGCGTATCGGGCTCGACTGGCCCGACGTCCCCGGCGCAGCCCGCCCGGCTGGTCGTCACGGGCCACCAGCCCGAGCTGTTCCACCCCGGCGTCTGGGTCAAGAACTTCGCGGTCGCGGGCCTGGCCCAGCGCCGACGGCGGCCGTCGGCCTGAACCTGATCGTCGACAACGACATCCCCAAGGGGCCGACGATCCGCGTCCCGCACCGCGAAGGCGGACGGTCTCCGGGCCTTGCCGGTCGCCTTCGACGTCTGGGCCGGCGAGGTCCCTTACGAGGACCAGACGGTCCAGGACGAGGCCCTCTTCGCCTCGTTCGCCGACCGGGCCCGCTCGACCCTCGGCGGCCTGGTGGCCGACCCGGTGCTCGACGACTTCTGGCCCCGGGTGCTGCGGCGGGTCGGCCAGACCGACCGGGTCGGCCTCCGGTTCGCCCTGGCCCGCCGCGAGGTCGAGGCCGAGTGGGGGGCGCGGAACGTCGAGGTCCCGCTCGGCCTGGTCTGCGAGTCGGAGGCGTTCCTCTGGTTCGCCTCGCACCTCCTGGCCCACCTGCCGAGGTTCCAGGCGACCCACAACGCGGCCCTCGCCCGCTACCGGGCGGCCTACGGGATCCGGAGCAAGCACCACCCGGTCCCGGCCCTCGGCCGGCGAGGGGGAATGGCTCGAAGCCCCGTTCTGGGCCTGGCGGGCCGACGCCCCGCGGCGAAGGCCGCTCATGGCCCGGCTGCTCGCGAGGACGATCGAGCTGCGGATCGGCGGCGAGGACCGAGCCGTTCATCGAGCTTCCCCTGGCCGCCGACCGCGACGCCTGCTGCGCCGTCGAGGCGCTTGCAGGACGCTCCCGGGCCGGGGCATCCGGCTCCGGACCCGGGCCCTGACGACCACGATGTTCGCCCGCTACCTGCTGGGCGACCTGTTCGTCCACGGGATCGGCGGGGCCAAGTACGACGAGCTGGGCGACGAGCTCGCCCGGGCCTTCTTCCGGTTCGAGCCCCCGCGGTTCCTGACGCTCTCGCTGACGCAGTGGCTCGGCCTCGAGGCCGACCCCGCCACGCTCGACCGGCTCCGGGCCGTCGAGCGGTCGCTCCGCGACCTCGACTGGAACCCCGACCGGCACCTGCCCGAGCCTCGGCCCGCCGAGGCCCGCGCGGCGGTCGAGGCGAAGTGGGTCGCGATCGAGGGAGAAGTCCTCACCCGTCGCCAGCGGCTCGACCGATTGAAGGCGATCCGGCAGGCGAACGAGGCGCTCGCCCCCTGGACCGAACCGGCCCGATCGAGGCTCCTGCCGAGGAGCGGGACCGGCTCCGCGACGGGCCTGAAGCTCAATGCGGTGGCCCGGTCCCGCGAGTACGCCTTCCCGCTCCACGGCGCAGGCCCGGTTGCAGGGCCGTGATGTCCCGGATTCTGCGACGACGGCGGCGGGTCGCTGAAACGGTCCCGAAAAATCGCGCGATTTCCCCTCTCTTGATTGCGGCGGAACGCCTTCCCACCCCCTACAATGAAGGGATGATCGTCGGACGGGCGGGACGCCCCCGACGAAGCGCCGTCACGAACCGGTCGCGGTTCGCCCCGAAGGTGGTCCATCGATGAAAGTGCCCGAGCCGGTCGTGCGGCTTCCCTATCGTCGCGGCTCCGTCGAGTTCTGCCTCGGGACCGAGGCCGACCACGAGGCGGTCTATCAGACCCTCCTGCACGTCTTCCAGGGTCCCGACCGCGAGGCCTTCCTGGGCGCCCTGAGCGACCCGTCCTACAAGCCCGAGCAGCGGCTGCTGGTCAAGGTCGACGGCCGGGTCGTCAGCCACGTCCACCTGACCGAGCGCGAGGTCCGCTACGGCTCCTCGACGATGTCCATGAACGGCGTGATGTGGGTCGGCACCCTGCCCGAGTACCGGGGCCTCGGCTTCGCCCAGAACCTGATGAGGCTGGCCGACGGCCGGGCCAGGGAGACCGGCGTGGCGCTCCAGTCGCTGACCACCGGCATGCCCCAGTTCTACCGGCCGCTGGGCTGGGGCGTCTGCGGCCGGCAATGCATCGGCCAGACCCTGAGCCGGAACCTCCCGCAGGTCAGCGACGGCGTCATCGAGGGACGCGGCGGCTTCTGGCACGTCCGCCCCTGGCGGCAGGTCGAGCTCAACGACCTGATGGCCCTCTACGACCGCCAGTACGCCCGGACCAACGGCTCGGTCGTCCGCTCCGAGGACTACTGGCGGTGGATGATCGGCCGGCGCTACGCCCACGTGATCTGGGTCGTCTGCCAGGGCGAGACCGTCCGCGGATACGCCTTCGTCAAGGACCACCGGATCCTCGAGATCGCCACCGACCCCGCGCACCCGCAGGCCCTCAAGGCCCTGCTCGGCCGGGTCCGGGCCGAGGCGCTGGAGCGGGCCTATCCGCAGGTGCTCGTCCACGCGCCGCTGGACCATCCCGGTGATCGAGGCGTTCCGCCAGGCCTCGGGGAAGATCATCGACCAGGAGGAGTGGGAGGGCTCGACCTCGATGTACCACATCCCCAACCTGGAGAAGTTCCTCGCCGCCGCCCTGCCCGAGCTGGCCGACCGGGCCGCGGCCGCCGGGGTCGCCATGCCGCTGGAGCTGGGCCTGACCGTCGGCGACCGCCGCTGGCTGCTCCACATCGACGGGCAAGCACTCGCGGTTCGAGCCCGACAAGCTGAGCCGGAGGCACCTGACCCTCTCGCCCCCGCCCTCGTCCGGCTCCTGATGGGCCACACCGACATCGACCGCGCCGTCGAGGAGGACGGGGTCGAGTCCTCGACCGGGACCGCCCTCGACGCCGCCCGGGTCCTCTTCCCCCTCCGGCCGATCTGGAGGAGCCCGCTCGACGCGGGGACGGCGTGAGATCGGCTCCGGGTGGTTGTCGCTTCGACCCTCGAAACGAGGAAGATCCGAGGGGCCACGGGATGCTCGCGATTGACCGTCATGGCCGATCACCGAGACAGACCGGGGACGCTCTGTTCTTCCTGGTCCTTCGGGTCATCGGTTATCAAAGCCCGGCCACCCCCGACCGGGTCGCGTCAAGTCGGCAGGGGCGTCGCGACCTCGCCCACCAGGGTGATGACCACGCTTCGGTTTCCGGAGGGTGTCAGGGCGAGCCGGAACGAGGTGATCAGGGCGTTTGACAGGATGGTTGTGACCGGTGGGCCGTCCCCCTCACTCTGGACGACCGAGACCGTCTTGATCGGCCTCCCGAGAATCGCGTCGATGATCAAGGGAACATCCTCGGCCGAAAGACCCAGGGTGATCGTGGCCTGCTGGACCCCGGAGGACGGCGGTGCGAGGACGACACCGAGAACAGGAGGGCTCGACCCGTCGAAGGTCACGGTGGCGGTCGGCTTGGGGACGGGAGCGTTCAGGCCCGTCACGGTGACCACGTCGGTCGGTTGACCGGTCGAGCCGTTGACGAGTCGGAAGGATGTGATCGCGGCATCCTCGAGCGTGAGTGTATCCGTTGCGCCGTTTCCGTCGCTGATGAGGGCGATCGTGACCGGGTTGATGTGCTTGCCGCTCGCCACATCCTGGAACAAGGTCGGGGTGGCGGACGAAACGGCGAGCGTCAGGGTGATCGTCTGGCCGACGCTGGAAAGGGCCGGCGTGAGCGTGACGTTGATGACTGGTGCCGCCAGGCCGCCAAACGACGCCGTGATCGAGCCCGGGGGCGTGGCCCGTCCGACAACGGTGACCACGAAGGTCGGCACCGTCTGACTCGGATTCGAGACGGTCTGGATCGACCCGATCAGAGCATCCGTGAGCGTGATCGTGTCCGTCGTCTGGTTGCCGACCTGGTCGAGGGTGATCGTGATCGGGTTGATGTGCTTGCCGCTCGCCACATCCTGGAACAACGTCGGGATGGCGGACGACGCGGGCAAAGTCATGGTCAGGCTCTGTTCCCCGTTGGAAGTGGGCTGTGGTAGCGTGACCGAGCTCACCGGTGCGTTCAGTCCGCCGAACGACGCCATGATCGAGCCCGTGGGCACGGCTCGGTCTTCGAGCGTCTCAAGGGCAGGCCGAGCGACCCGGCGTGGTCGACCGGGTTTGAGGTTGGGCGAAGCAAGCGAACGCAAGTACGGGGCGCTCACGGGGATTCTCCGGGAGAGAGTCCGGAGCGGCTTGCCGAGGGATCGGACATCGATCCGGCCCGAGGGCCGCGCCACGATCCGGTTGTGAGGCCGGCCCGCACCCGGATTGTGCCTGATCTCACCCCAGAAAGATATCAAGAATCTTTTGACATGTAGGGTTTTTTGGGTTTTCAGAATCGTCAGGCCCAAGGTAAACCTCGCGGAACCGTCTCGTCATCGATGGGACAGGTTCGAGTCTTGAATGGACATGATGGGCTGAGTCGAGGAGGCGGAACTTTCCGGATGACTCTTGGGAGCCACGCTTTGCCCACATTTGATCCCCGTGGGGGATGGAATGGTCGATGCACGCCGGATGTTGGCCATGAAATGCAAACAACCCCCATCACGGGGGTTGTCGCAAAGGCTAACCGGAACCACATTGAGACACCAAAAGGTGGAACCCTTTGGCCGGTGTGGGGAGTGCCCCCCGTAGGACTCGAACCTACAACCCGCTGATTAAGAGTCAGCTGCTCTGCCAATTGAGCTAGGAGGGCGGGAGGCGGTTGCCTTCGACGGATATGATGGTAACGTCCCAGGACCGGCAGTTCAAGGGGGCAGGGGATCGCCGGGGTGGAATGGCCTACGTATCGTTGGGCCATATCCGTACCCAGAGGAGTTGGCGGCTGGATATAATGGTCCCGGAACCGGCTGCCGGACGGGGCGTCCGGCGTGACCTCATGGCTGAGCATGTTCACGAGCACTCGACCCAGAGAGGATGATCACCCTTGAGGACGTTCCAGCGAAACGCATCGATCGCGGTCCTCTCGGCAGCCGTCTCGCTCTCCGGAATGGTGGCCGGCTGCGGGCGTCAAGACTCGTACGTGCCGCCGCCCCCGCCCGAGGTGGCCGTGAGCACGCCGATCCGGCGGTCGGTGACCAGCTACGTTGAGTACACCGCCACGACCAAGGCCGAGGAGACGGTCGACCTCCGCGCCCGGGTCAAGGGGTTCCTCAAGGAACGCCACTTCGACGAGAGAAAGCCGATCAAGAAAGACCAACTCCTCTTCGTCATCGACGAGGAGCCGTACCAGGTCGCGCTCGATATGTCCCGGGCGAAGCTGGCCGAGGCCGAGGCCGCCCTTAAGAAGGCCGAGCAGTCCAAGGCCAAGGAGGTCGCCGCGGCCCAGCTCGCGCTCGACCTCGCCTCGCTCGGGTTGGCCCGACTCGACGAGATCCGGAGCCGGAACCTCGTCGCAGCGCAACGCCGCAACCAAGGAGGCGCTTGACCAGTCCGAGGCCAACCTCCACAAGGCCGAGGCCCAGGTCGAGGCCGACCAGGCCAACCTCGAACAGGCCACGGCCGACTACCAGACCAACATCCTATCGGCCAAGGCGAACGCCGAGGCCGCCAAGTCTGACGTCCGGAACGCCGAGATCAACCTCGGCTACTGCCGGATCACCGCACCTTTCGACGGTCGGATCTCGCGGCGGCTCTACGACGTCGGCAACCTCGTCGGCGACGGCCAGGCCACCGTCCTGGCGACGATCTACAAGGACGACCCGATCTACTCCTACGCCAACGTCAGCGAGAACGACCTGCTCCGGTTCCGCAAGATGGCCCGCGAGGGGAAGCACCGGAATTTCGAGAAGGGGGACCAGATCCCGCTCGAGCCTCGGGCTCGCCAACGAGAACGGGATTCCCGCACGACGGCAATGCTCGACTACTCCGACCCGTCGGTTGACGCCGCCAGCGGCACGGTCCTCTGCCGGGGGGTCTTCCCCAACCCGGATCGGATCATTCTCCCCGGCCTGTTCGTCCGGCTCCGAGTTGCGCTGGAGGAGCAAGCCCGACGCCTTGCTCGTCCCCGAGCGAGCGCTGGGGACCGATCAGGAGGGCAAGTACCTCCTGATCGTCGGCCCCAAGGACATCGTCGAGAAGCGTCCGGTGAAGATCGGCGTCCAGGAAGGGAACCTTCGGGTGATCGAGGAGAACCTCAAGCCCGAGGAACTGGTGATCATCAATGGTCTCCAGAAGGCCAGGCCCGATGCCCAGGTCAAGCCGAAGCTCACCGACCTCAACAAGCCGGCCGTCGCGGCCGTCACGCGGACCCCCCAAACCTGACGGCTCGGCGAGCCCATCCATGTTCTCGAAGTTCTTCATCGAACGGCCGATCTTCGCCAACGTCCTCGCGATCGTCACCATGCTGATCGGGGCGGTCACGGTCTTCGTGCTGCCGATCGAGCAGTATCCCCAGATCACCCCGCCGACGGTCCAGGTGACGACCACCTACCCGGGCGCCGACTCGAAGACCCTCTCCGACACCGTGGCCTCGCCGATCGAGCAGGAGGTCAACGGCGTCGAGGGGATGCTCTACATGTCCTCGACCTGCGCCTCCGACGGGTCGTACAACCTGACCGTCACCTTCGACGTCGGGCACCAACCTCGACATGGCCCAGGTCCTCGTGCAGAACCGGGTGGCGATCGCCCAGCCCAAGCTCCCGCAGGAGGTCCAGCGGCAGGGGATCACGACCAAGAAGAAGTTGACCGCCATCATCCTGGTCGTCGCCCTGACCTCGAAGAAGGACAGCAAGAAGCAGTACGACAGCCTCTTCCTGAGCAACTACGCGACCCTCCGGGTCAAGGACGTCCTGAGCCGGATCAAGGGCGTCGGCGACATCAACATCTTCGGGGCGAGCAACTACGGGATGCGGATCTGGCTCGACCCGGAGAAGCTCAAGGCCCGGAACCTGACCACGCTCGACGTCCTCAACGCGATCCAGGAGCAGAACGTCCAGGTCGCCGCCGGCCAGGTCGGGCGCCCCCCACGCCCGGCGACCAGGACTTCCAGTACACCGTCACCACCCTGGGCCGGCTCAAGGACCCCGAGCAGTTCGCCAACATCATCGTCAAGACCGACTCCCGACAACACCGAGGGGCTGGGGGCGCAAGCTGACCCGCGTCAAGGACGTGGCCCGGGTCGAGCTCGGCGGCCAGGTCTACGACCAGTGGTGCGACGTCTCCGGCCGGCCGGCCGCGGGCGTCGCCGTCTTCCAGCTCCCCGGCGCCAACGCCCTCGACGTCGCCGACCAGGTCATCCGAGGCGATGGAGGAGCTGAAGAAGACCTTCCCCGAGGGGATGGAATACTCGACCCCTTACGACACGACGATCTTCGTCCGCGAGTCGATCCACGAGGTCTACAAGACCCTCTTCGAGGCCGGCGTCCTCGTCCTGATCGTGATCCTGGTCTTCCTCCAGGACTGGCGGGCCACCCTCGTCCCGGCCACGACCGTCCCGGTCACGATCATCGGCGCCTTCGCCGCCATGTTCGCGCTCGGTTTCTCGGTCAACCTGCTCACCCTCTTCGGCCTGATCCTGGCCATCGGGATCGTGGTCGACGACGCCATCGTGATCGTCGAGAACGCCGCCCACCACATCGACCACGACAAGGTCTCGGCCAAGGAGGCCACCATCCGGCGCCATGGGCGAGGTGATCGGGCCGGTCATCGGCATCACGCTCGTCCTGATGGCCGTCTTCCTGCCGACCGCCTTCCTCGGCGGGATCACCGGCCAGCTCTACCGCCAGTTCGCCCTGACGATCGCCGCCACGGCCGTCATCAGCGCGATCAACGCCGTGACGCTCAAGCCGGCCCAGTGCGCCACCTACCTCCGGCCCACCCCCGCTCGCAAGAATGCCTTCTACCGGGGGTTCAACGCGGTCTACGACCGCTGCGAGGGGGCCTACGTCGCGGTCGTCTCGCGGCTGGTCCGCAACACCGGCCCCGATGATGCTCCTCTTCCTCGTCGTCACCGGCGCTGACCGCTCTGGTGGTTCACCAGGCTTGCCGACCGGCTTCCTCCCGGTCGAGGACCAGGGCTACGCCATCGTCGGCGTCCAGCTTCCCGACGCCGCCTCGCAGGACCGGACCAAGGAGGTGGTCGAAGAAGGTCGAGGAGATCCTCAAGAAGACCGAGGGGATCGGCCACTGGGTCATGATCGGCGGCCAGTCGGTGCTCGACCAGACCGTCGCCTCGAACGCCGCGACGATCTACGTCCGCTGGACGCCCTACGAGGAGCGGACCACGCCCGAGCTGAGCCAGGAGGCGATCATCGGCAACCTCCGGGGCGAGTTCGCCAAGATCCAGGAGGCGATCGTCTTCGCCTTCCCGCCGCCGGCCATCATGGGGCTGGGCGTCGCGGGCGGCTTCCAGATGCAGGTCGAGGACCGGGGCAACGTCGGCCTCGGAGAACTTGCAAGCAGATCACCGACGAGATGATCGTCGACGGCAACGGCCAGCAAGCGGACGGAAAGCCGAAGCTCCGCTCGCTCCAGACTGTCTTCCGCTCGGCCGTCCCCCAGCTCTACGCCGACATCGACCGGGTCAAGGCCAAGAGCCTCGACGTGCCGCTGGACGTCGTCTTCAACACCCTGCAGTCGTCGATGGGCTCGGCCTACGTCAACGACTTCAACCTGTTCGGCCGGACGTTCCAGGTCCGGGTCCAGGCCGATCAGAAGTTCCGGCTCAAGCCCGACGACATCCGCCGGCTGGAGGTCCGGAACCGGCCGGGCACGATGTTACCGCTGGGCACCCTGGCGACCATCAGCGAGAAGCTCGGGCCCGCAGATCATCACCCGATACAACCTCTACCCGTCGGCGTCGATCACCGGCGAGGCCGCGGCCGGCTTCAGCTCGGGCCAGGCGCTCAAGCTCGATGGAGCGAGATGGCCGCCGCCAAGTTCCCCGCCGACGTGGGCTACGAGTGGACCGGGATGTCGTACCAGGAGAAGAAGGTCGGCTCGCAGGCGATCTACATCTTCGCGCCTGGCCGTGCTGCTGGTCTACCTCGTCCTGGCCGCTCAGTACGAGAGCTGGCTGACGCCGGCCGCGGTGATCCTGGTCGTCCCACTGGCGCTGCTGGGCACGGTCGCGGCCGTGGCGATCCGGGGGATGGACATCAATATCTACACGCAGATCGGCATCGTGCTGATCATCGCGCTGGCGAGCAAGAACGCGATCCTGATCGTCGAGTTCGCCCGCGAGCTGCGGGCCAAGGGGGAGGGCATCATCGATTCGGCCGTGAAGGCGTCGCGGCTCCGGTTCCGGCCGATCCTGATGACCTCGTTCGCCTTCATCCTCGGGATCGTCCCGCTGGTCAACGCCCGAGGGGCCGGCGCGGCCAGCCGCCAGGCGCTGGGCACGGCCGTCTTCGGCGGGATGATCGCCGCGACGGTCCTGGCCGTCTTCTTCGTGCCGGTCTTCTACGTCGTGATCCAGAGCTTCGCCGAGTTTCTTGGCCGCCGCAAACGTCCGTCGACCGACCCTTCGGTCAAGCCCGCGTCGATCGACGAGATCGCGAGCAACGGCTCACCGTACCCGGCCATTGAAGGCCGGCCCGAGGCGTTCGCGCCCTGATCGAGGATCGCGGGCGTCCGCGAATCCTGGCGATAATAATGCCCAGTGATCGGCGAATTCACGGGAGTGAATCCCGGACCTTCGACCCCTCGCCAGGGAGCACGATGATGAGCGACGCCTACGACCACGACTTTCAACCCCTCGTCTCGAAGCCGGTTGACAGGCCTTACGTCACCGAAGTGCCGACGTCCAAGCTCGCGGTGACAAGCCTGGTCTTCGGCATCCTCGGGCTGACCGCGCTTCCCATGGTCGGCTCGATCGTCGCGATCGCCACCGGACACGCCGCGCTCGGGCAGATCCGCGAGTCGGGGGGAAGGCTCGAAGGGCGACCCCTGGCGAAGGTCGGGCTTGGTCTCGGCTACTTCATGATCGTCCTGACCCTGATCGCGGCGCTGGTGGTGTTGGCCCTTTTCCTGCTCTACGGTGTGGCGAGCATGGAAACGATGCCCCAGATGGCCACCCCAGCTCCCTTTGTCGCGAATGACGAGCGCGGGGTCAAGATGGTCAACGAGATGGGACAGCCCGATTACAAGCTGATCGAGGACCACCACCTCAACAACGCCGAGGGGGAAATCATCGCCTGCTACAACGCCGGCAAAGGGGTATCCAACCCGGAGTTGGCCTTGCTGACCACGCGCCAGCTCGTCTATCTCAAGGACGGTCGGACGTCCAGCTTCGAGCTCAAGGACGTGGAGGCCATGAAGGACGACGACGAATATCGGCGAAGCTATACGCCTAATTACTTCGACATAAATAACTACACGATGGAGATCGCAACCCGAACCGGGCCTCGGATGAGGATCATCATCCAGCCGAAGATGGAAGGCCCGGCCTTTTACCAGGCGATTTTGAAGGCCGCGAAGCAGGCGGGGGCAACAGTTTCAACTCAATGAGTGCGGGTCCAGGTGGTCGGGGTTGCGGTCCTTCGCGACCCCGGCCCTCAATCTCATTTTCTCAACGGGCTGAGGCGAGCGAGCCGCTCGACACGGAGTCGGCGGGTTTGGCCTCCTGGGGCGCCCGGAGGGTGTGCAGGAAGGCGATGACGGCCCTCTGCTCATTCGCGGGCAGGCGGAGATAGGCTTCCAGGACGACCTCGGCATCGCCGTGATGGCGCCGGATCGCGGCCTCAAGGGTCGAGGAGCCGCCGTCGTGGAAATAGGGGGCGGAGTCGGCCACGCCCCAGAGCGCGGGGGTCTTCCACTCCTCGGGCAGCGGGAAGGCATCGGGCAGCGGGACCTCGATCGTCTCGGTGGTCCGGTAGCCGGTGCCGCCCCGGCTCCGGTCGTCGAGCCGGTGGAGCAGGAAGTCGCTATAAACCCCCTCAAGACCCGCCGATATCGGGCGTGTGACACGAGGCGCAACCGATCTTCGCGAACGCCTGCTTACCCTGGCGCGACCAGGTCGGCCTCGGCCGGGTCCTTCGGAGCGATTTCCACCGGTCGGGCCAGAGTGTCGACGAACGCCACGAGGTCGCGGAACTGCTCGCGGTCGAGGTCGGCGGGGACGTCCGGATAATTGTGGCCGATCGGCACGGCCTGCGTCATCTTCGGGTTGCCAAGGCCGATCTCGTTGGCGCAGGCGGCGGCCACGAAGTCTTCCAGCGAGGCGAACTGCGCCTTCCAGCCGAACTTGCCAACCCGGCCGTCGGGCAGGACGCGCGGGCGACCTGGCATGATCCCCTCGAACTCGCCGACCAGCTCGCGGCTGATCTTCGAGACCGACTTCTTCAGCCCTAGCTGATAAATCGTCTTGCCTGAGAGCCGGTCAACCCACCCGCGCCGAAAAGGGCCGTCGAGTTGACGCTCTCGGTCCGGATCGGGTCGAAGTCGTGGATCAGGATCTGGCAGCCCCCCTCGACCTTCACGCAGGCCGGGACGATCGGGTAGAGCTCCTTGAGGGTGCCGAGCTTCTCGGTGTACTTGTTCTCGACCGCAAAGGCGTGAATCAGACCGCCCTTGAGCTCCGGCCGGTCCTTCGTCGGCAGCAACTGGAACGAAACGACGTTGTGCTGATTGGCCCCGCCGCCCCCGACTCCCCCCTGGAAGTGGCAGGCGACGCAGGACCTGCCGTTGAAGACCGGGCCGAGCCCGTCTCCCTTGGCGATCGGGTCGTGGACCTGCCACTCGTGCTCGAAGAGCGTCATGCCCTGCGCCTTCGCCGAGGCGCTGGCCTTCGGCGCCCAGATCACCGGCAGGCCGGGCGTCGCCGCCCAGGCCAGGCCGAAGCCGAGCACCACCGACAAGCCATAGCTGATTCTCCGACGCGTCTGACTCAACCGGTTGCCGACCATTCGCGAGCCCTCCCACGCCCGGGACCGCCCCGTCGGACCGTCGAGACGTCGCGCCTCGCACCAATCCGGCGGTCTCGGACAAGTGTAAAGCGAACATGGTCGACAATCAAGGGGTTCTTCGGACAATTGTCGAGGAACACAAAACTCACCGATTACTTCGCCGATCCTCTGGCCGACGCCCGAGCGATCACCTCGAACCCGTTGGGCAGCAGGGCCTCGTACCCCCCATCTTTTCTCTTGAGATAGGCTCGCACTCGGTCCCCTTTCTCAGGCAGTTGGTGCTCGTTGGAGTACGGAGGTGGAAACCCCTTCCCGATCCATTGCTGGGTCGAGAACCGGGCATACACGCAATCGCCGGGCTCGATCCTGTCCCCCTTCTCACGCTCAGCGACCTGGATCTCCACCACGCCGACGGCCCTGACCCAATCATCGTTTCTGGTGATCTCCGAGGCGATCAGTTTCACGTCGCCGGTGACGATGTGGCTGGCGTTGGCCTTCAACTCCGCCGGGCTCTGAGGCGGAATCTCGGCATGGGCGATCGCGGCGAGTCCAAACGCGAGAGCTGCTGGAATAAACACGTTACGTTTCATGATGGATCTTGCTCGGGAGGTGTTCTTTTCCGGTTGACCCACCCTTCGGACTGTATCGGGCGCCGCCGGGGCGGTCAACCGGCGATCCGACTCGACCGCCAGCGTGGCGTGGAATACAGGGAACCGCCGGCGTGCCCGGTTGTGGGGCGGCCCCGGATGGGATATGCCATGGGGAGGATGGTGGGTTCGCCCGAGGCTCGACCCGCCCGACACACGAGGACAATGTCATGATCCGAGCTTTGAGAGCGACTGGCGTGGCCGTCGCCTTGTTGGCGATCTTCGGATCGATCCGGCCGGCGTCGGCGGAGGATCGGCGGCTCTACGTGGCGGCGCCGGGCATCCGCGATTACCTCGAATACGGCGGGCATGGCCTGCTCGTCTTCGACATCGACCACGGTCACAAGTTCCTCAAGCGAATCCCGACGGCCGGGCTGAATCCCGACGGCAAGCCGGATAATGTCAAAGGGGTCTGCGCAAGCGCGGCGACCGGGCGGATCTATGTCGGCACGACCAAGACGATGACCAGCCTCGACCTCGTCTCCGAGAAGATCCTCTGGGAGCGCTCCTACGAAGGAGGCTGCGATCGGATGGCAATCGCCCCCGACGGCCGGACGATCTATCTTCCCTCGTTCGAGAAGGACCACTGGAACATCGTGGAGGCCCTCGAAGGGTCGGTCCTCGCGAAGATCGAGCCGAAGTCGGGCTCGCACAACACGATCTATGGACTCGACGGCTCGCATGCCTACCTGGCCGGCCTGAAGTCGCCGCTTTTGACCGTCGCCGATACGTCGAAGCACCGGGCGGAGAAGACCGTCGGCCCGTTCTCGGCCCCGATCCGGCCGTTTACGGTCAACGGCCGGCAAACGCGCTGCTTCGTCACGATCAACGGCCTGCTCGGGTTCGAGATCGGCGACTTGACGACCGGCAGGAAGCTGCACCGGGTCGAGGTGGAAGGATACAAGACCGGCCCGGTCAAGCGGCACGGCTGCCCCAGTCACGGGATCGGCCTGACGCCGGACGAGAAGGAACTGTGGGTCGTGGACGCATTCAACCAGCGGGTCCATATCTTCAACGCCACGGTGATGCCACCAAAACAGGTCGCGAGCCTCAAGGTCCGCGAGGAGCCGGGTTGGATCACGTTCTCGATCGACGGCAAGTACGCGTATCCCTCGACCGGCGAGGTCTTCGACGTCGCAACCCGCCAGATCGTGGCGACCCTGGCCGACGAGCAAGGGCGTCCGGTGATGAGCGAGAAGATGGTCGAGGTCGACTTCGAGGACGGCAAGCCCCTCCGAACCGGTGACCAGTTCGGCCTGGGCCGGGTGGGGACTTCGGTCCCCTCGCGGGTCGCGGCGGCTCGATAAACTGGATCTTATCGAACTCTCATCGTTCCCTTAACGCCCGGTCGTTAGAGTGAGACCCATCACCCGGCGGAAGGTCCGGCCGGGTCAGCCTCGTTCCGATCGCAGACGGAGGATGACGATGCGCAGTTCCTCGATGGATCCTGCCCGCCGCGTTTCTTGGCCTGTCCGGACTCCCGATGCCGGCCGCCCTCGCCGACGAGAAGAAGATCGATGTCGACGACCTGCCCAAGGCCGTCCTGAAGGCCGCGAAGAAAGCCTATCCCGAGGCCAAGATCGTTGGCGCCTCAAAGGAAACCGAGGAGGGCGAGACGATCTACGAGGTCGAGATGAAGCTCGACGGCAAGTCGATCGACCTCGAGATCGACGACGAAGGCGAGATCGAAAGCGTCGAGAAAGAGATCGAGGTCGGCGACTTGCCCAAGGCCGTCATCAAGGCCGCCGCCAAGAAGTTCCCCAAGGGCAAGATCGAGAAGGTCGAGGAAGTCACCGACGAGGACGACGTCGTCGTCTACGAGCTGGCCATCGCGGCCAAGGGTGAGACGATCGAGGTCGTCATGAGCCCCAATGGCAAGATCCTCAAGGGCGAAGACGAAGACGACGAGGACGAAGACAAGGCCAAGAAGAAGGAAAAGGACGAAGACGACGAGAAGGGCGAGAAGAAGGCCAAGAAGAAGGAAAAAGACGACGACGAGAAGGGGGAGAAGAAGGCCAAGAAGGAAAAAGACGACGACGATGACGATGAGAAGGGCGAGAAGAAGGAAAAGCCCAAGGCTTGATGGGAGATCAAGGCTCCGGCGGGTTAGACGCCTCGCCGGGGCCGGATTGATATGGGAATCCGCATCCTGGTTGTCGAGGACGAGGCCGAGATCGCGGATTTCCTCGTCCGGGGGCTCCGCGAGGAAGGATTCACCGTCGAGCACGTCGCCGACGGTGAGGCGGGCGAGTACGCGTTGAAAGTGGCCGACTGGGATCTCGTCCTGCTCGACTGGTCGCTGCCGGGCACGGACGGCCTGACGGTCCTCCGCCGCCATCGCGTGGCGGGAGGCGACACGCCCATCCTGTTCCTGACCGCCCGCGACGCCGTGGGCGACCGCGTCCGGGGTCTTGACTCGGGCGCGGACGATTATCTGTGCAAGCCGTTCGCCTTCGAGGAGCTACTGGCCCGCGTCCGGGCGCTCGTCCGCCGGCCGAGGGGTGGGGGAGTCACCACCTTGACCTTCGGCGACGTTCGAGTCGACCTGGCCACGCATCGGGTGGAACGGGCCGGCAAGCCGATGGAGCTGACGGCCAAGGAGCAGGCGCTGCTCGTCTTCTTCCTCCGCCATCCCGGCGAGGTTCTGTCGCGAACCCGGATCTACGAGCACGTCTGGGACGAACGTTACGATGGGACCTCAAACACGCTGGAAGTCCACGTGATGGAGCTGCGTCGGAAACTGGAGGCGAAAGGGCCCCGGCTGATCCACACGCTCCGGGGGCGCGGCTACCTCTTCGGCGAGCCGCCCGGCGGGCCGGAAGGGGGAACGGGTTGACACTCACCGACCGGCTCTCGGCCACGTTCCTTGGTGCCCTCGCGCTGGTGCTGGTCGGGTTCTCGACGGCCCTCTACTGCGTCGCGTCGGTGCATCTCCATCGGTCGATTGACGAGCGGCTCGACGCCGCGCTCGGGACGCTCGCGGCCCTGGTCGAGGACGAGCCAGGCGGTCTGGACTGGGAGCGCGATGGCCGACAGATCTCCACCGGCCAGGACACGGGACACGACCAGGTCCGGTGGATCGTCCTCGACGGCCAGGGGACCGAGATCGACCGCTCGCGAAACCTGGTCGATCCGTCGGTCATGCTCGAAGCGGGCTCGCGGCGGCTTGATCACCGAGGGCGTCCCTGGCGGGTGGCGTCTCGACGGCTGAGGTCGACTCGCCCGCCTTCGCCCAACGGAGAAGATCCCCCCGATCGGCCGAGCTGATCCTGGCGACGGGCCTCCGGCTCGATCCAGTCGAGCGCGACGCTCTGGAACCTCGCGGCGGCGCTGGTCGCGCTCTCGGCGGCTCTCTGGGGAATCACCGCCCTGGTCGGCCGGCGCCTCTGCCGGAGGGCGCTGGCCCCGTTGACCCGGATGGCCTCGAGCGCCCGTGAGTTGGGTGCGGACGAGCCGGGCCGACGGCTTCCGGTGTCCTCGACCGGCGACGAGCTCGAAGACCTGGCCTTCGCCTTCAATGGCCTGCTCGATCGCATGCATGAGGCCCTGGAACGGCAGGCCCGGTTCGCGGGCGACGCCTCGCACCAGCTCCGGACGCCTCTGGCCGCCCTGATCGGCCAGATCGATGTAACGCTCCGCCGCGACCGCGAGCCGGACGAGTATCGCCGAACACTGGCACGCGCCCGCGACCAGGCCGACCGGCTTCGCCGGATCGTTGAGGCCTTGCTTTTCCTCGCCCGGGCCGATTCCGAGGCCGGGCTCCCCTCGCTGGAGGAGTTCGATCTCATCCTCTGGACGTCTGATCAGATCCGCCGGCGATCGGACGAGGGGAGCCGGGACGTTCTCCACTGGAACGAGCCAGCCGGCGACCCGATTCTGGTCCGGCGCCATCCCGCCCTCCTGGCGCAGATCCTCGACAACCTGCTCGATAACGCCCGCGATCACGGCGAAGTCGGCGCGCCCGTCGAGGTCCGGATCGACCACGAGCCCGGCCGGGTTGCGCTATCGGTCGAGGATCGCGGGCCAGGGATCGACCCTCGTGACCTCCCGAGGATCTTCGAGCCGTTCTATCGGGCGGCCGAGGCGAGGAAAGCGGTGGGCGTTGGTTTGGGGCTGGCCGTCGCGCGGCGGATCGCCCACGCGCTCGGCGGCACACTCGACGTCGAGTCCCGCCCCGCCCAGGGGAGCCGGTTCATACTCCGGCTGCCCACGATGATCGCGTCTACCGATCCGATCGAGGCGGATTCGATCGCAACGATCGGCTGATCGTGGGCCTACAGCGGTTCACGCCCGGATCGCCCACGACGGAAGAGAATGGGGACAGGCTCCCGCCCCTTCCACCGGCCACGGACCAGGAGAAAACGAGGTGGGCCGGGAGCCTGTCCCCATTCTCGGGACGCATCACTGGCGAGATTCGCCCGGGTACAGGCACCCGCCCGAGTTGCCGTCAGGCGGACTCGGCGCCGCAACCAGGGCCGGGAGCCAATCCCCGTTTTCCTCCATCGCGCGCCGTTCGAGTGTGAACCGCTGTAACGGCCAGTCGGACAATCCTCGCAACCCCTCCGCTGGCATCCTCTGAAAAAAATCTTGCCAAGATTTCGACGCCCGGGGCGCGCCGATTGCTCATCAGGATAGATATGGGCGATTTTTGATATTGACCCGGAGGATCAACCCATGGAACGGCCGCGATTACTTGTGATCGATGACGACGACTATACCCGGATGGCGATGCAGGCCCTGTTTACCCGCCGGGGCTGGCAGGTGGGGCTGGCGTCAACCGTCGCGGAGGGGCTCTCCCGGCTTGATCCGGCCCCTCGCTGCATCATCCTTGACCTGAACTTGCCTGACGGTGGCGGCGAGACCATCCTCCGCGAGGTCCGGCGCAAGTATCCCGGCACGCTGGTTGCCGTCTGCTCCGGCTCGACCGACGCTCTTCAGCTCGCCGAGGTCCGCGACCTTCGCCCCGAGCTGATGCTCTCCAAGCCGGTTGACATCGCCCCCATTGAACGGCTTTGCCACTCTGCCGTCGCTGGCTAAAGCGGGTCGTTCTTCGGCGAAACGGTCCCCTGACGGACCTCGCCCAGGAGATACGTCGTCTTCGACTGCGACTCGTAATAGGTCCGCATGATCATCTCGGCGAGCACACCCATCAGGATGCTCTGGACGCCGCCGAGGAAGAACATCACCGCGAGCAAGGGTAGGGGGGTCTCGACGAAGCTTTTCGTGTCGTTCGGGTTCCCGGTCAGGAGCGGATAGAGATACTTGTAGAAAAGCATGAGCGCGAAGCTGGCAAAGCTCAGCAGGATCGAAAACAGTCCGATCCGCCCGAAGAGGTGGATCGGCCTTTGCGCGTAGCGCTGGTAGAACACGATCAGGAGCAGGTCGAGCACGACGTTGAAAGTCCGGCCGAGGCCGTACTTGGTCTTTCCGGCGGTCCTGGCCCGGTGGTTGACCTCCAGTTCGGCGACCTTCGCCCCCTGCCAGTGGGCGAAGATCGGGATGAACCGGTGCATCTCGCCATAGAGCCGGACCCCTTCGAGGACCCTCCTTCGATACGCCTTCATGGTGCAGCCGAAGTCGTTGAGCGTCACGCCCGAGATTCGCGCGACCAGGCGATTGGCCAGCCAGGAGGGGACCTTGCGACTGAGGAGATGGTCTTTTCGATGCCTCCGCCAGCCGGAAACAACGTCGTAGCCCTCGTCGAGCTTGGCGAGCAGGCGGGGGATGTCGGCGGGGTCGTTCTGGCGGTCGCCGTCCATGGGAATCAGGATCGAGCCTCGCGAGAGGTCGAGCGCCGCCGAGAGCGCCGCGGTCTGCCCGCAATTCCGTCTCAGGAACGCGACGCGGACGTGCTCGGGGTCGGAGTCCTGGATCTGTCTGAGGAGTGCGGCCGTGCCGTCGGTCGAGCCGTCGTCGACGAAGATCAGCTCGTAGGAGTGCTGGAACTCGCGGAGAACCTGGTCCAGCTCGTGGTGGAGCTCGACGACGTTCCCCGCCTCGTTGTAGACGGGCACCAGGATCGAGAGTTCGGGCGCGGGGGTTGGAGACTCGGGCACGGTCGGTTTCGGCATCCGTCATTCGCCTTGACTGGAATCGATTTGCGGGGCTCGGCGGGCGACGTCCGACCTCGGCGATCGCAACCCCGACTCACAGGATAACATGACGGAGGGGACCACGCCGTCGCCCGGGGCCGTTTCGCGCCGACGTCGGGCGGCCCTCGGGGGACCGATCCGACGCGGTTCAGCCGCCCAGGAATTGGATGAGATGGCGCCGGCTGATGACGAGAGACTCCTTGCGTTTGGCGAGCGAGCCTTCGAAGGCGCGATCTTCGACCTCGACGGCGACGTGCCCGTCGTAGCCGGCGTCGGCCAGAGCGCCGAGGAAGGCTCCCCAGCGAACATCGCCCAGGCCGGGGAGTTTTGGCGTGTGCCAGAGCTTGGGGTAGGACAGGACTCCGTGGTCATCGAGAGCCCGGCGCTCGATCCGTGCGTCCTTGGCGTGGACGTGGACGATCCGGTCGCGGAACTCGGCCAGGGGGGCGATGTAATCCATCTGTTGCCAGATGAAGTGCGACGGGTCGAAGTTGAGGCCGAAGCTTGGACTTGGGATCGCCTCGAACATCTTCCGCCAGATCGCCGGGGTGGTCGCCAGGTTCTTGCCGCCCGGCCATTCGTCGGCCGTGAAGAGCATCGGGCAGTTCTCGATCCCGATCCTGACGCCACGGGACTCGGCATGCTCGACCAGAGGGCGCCAGGTCTCCAGGAACCTCGGCCAGTTCGCCTCGACTGAGAGTGCGGGGTCGCGGCCGACGAAGGAGTTGACCACGCCGATCCCCAACTCGGCCGAAGCGTCGATCACCCGATGGAGGTGGGCGACTGCCTGTTCCGCCTCGGCGCGGTCGCTTGTCAGCGGGTTGGGATAGTAGCCCAGCCCGGAGATCGCCACGCCATGTCGCGCGGTCAGATCGCGGACGCTCTCGATCGATCTGGCATCGAGTGTGGAGACGTCCAGATGCGTCACGCCCGCGTAGCGCCTGTCGGCCCGGCCGGGGGGCCAGCACATGACCTCGACGCTCGAATAGCCGGTTTCGGCGGCGAAGCCGAGCACCTCGTCGAGCGTCAGATCAGGCAAAATCGCCGAGACGAAGCCGAGTTTCATGGCGACAGGACTTCCCATTGGTTGACTAAAACCGCAGGACCCCGAAGCCCATCCCGACGGCCAGGCCCACGCCGTGGGCGATGTTGGCCATCCGTGGGATCTGCCGACCGCCTGACCGCTTCCGGCCCGCGACGCGATCACGCCCAGCAAGAGCCAGGCGATCATCAGGACGGCGTTCCGCGAGTCGAGCGCCAGGCCGTCCTCGGGGTCGGCGTGCCCCTTGACCCAGAGATAGCCCGCCAGGCGCGAAGTCGACGCCCGACATCCCGCCGAAGTTGCCCCCCTCACCGAAGAACTGGCCGAGGTTGCTCGCGACCGCCGAGACGAGCACGATCAGGGCCAGCCTCCGGGTCCCCTTCCTGGTCTCGATCAGGTCGCCGAACATCATCAAGGCCAGCATGTTGAAGAACAGGTGCGGCAGGCCGAAATGGAGAAAGATCGGCGTGATCAGCCGCCAGAGCTCGCCCCGGCGGACATTTTGCAGCCCCTGGTCGACCACGAACCCCTCGGGGTCGATCGTCTGGACCGAGATCGTCAGATGCTGCACGGCCGACCACTTCTCGCCCAGGTCGGTGAGCAGGGCGACGACGATGCTCGCCGCGATCAACGCCGTTGTGAGCGGGGCCCGCTTGTGAAACGGCGCGTCCCACTTCTCGCTCATCTCGCGGACGTTCTTTCGGTACTCCGGCGTCCGCCTGCTCGACCTGCTTCCGGAGAGCCCGGGCCGCCTGGGAGGCCGACAGATAGCGAGGGTCGGCCGGATCGCGCGTGAACTCTTCGAGGACCTCCCTGGCCTCGGGCATGAGTTCCTCCCGGTGGACCCAGACCGCCGTCGAGCCGTCGGCCTTCGGGACGAGCTTCGTCGAAATGTCGAGCGTCAGGAGATAATCCGCCAGGGTCCTGGCGTCCTTCTCCTGAGCGATGCTGCCGATCTCACGCAACGCCGCACCTCCCGGAGGCCCTTCGGACGGGATGGGCGGATCGACTCCCGACCCTCTTGACATCCAGGGTATCAGAACATTCATCCCCGTCCAAGGGTCTGGATCGGACCGGGTCAGGCCGCGTCGACCCGCCGGGGGACGGCGCGGGCGTCCTCGCCGGCCTCGCCCTCCTCGTGGTACTGGGCGTCGGTGTTGACCTTCCAGGTGTCGAACTGCCCGAGGCCGAGGATGTTCCGCGCGGCCAGCAAGCGCGGTCATCATCGAGTGGTCCTGGTTGTTGTACTTGTGCATCCCGTTCCGGCCGGCCAGCTCCAGGTTGCCCAGGTTCTTGAGCCAGCCCCGGACCACCTGCAAGTGGTCCTGGTAGGCGTCGTCGTAGACCGGGTACGCCTTGGGCATCCGGACGACGCAGCCGTCGACCACGTCGGCCGACCTGCGCCAGGCCGATGGCGTCGACCTCGCGGCGGCCCAGCGCGATCAGGTCGGCGTCGGGCATGGTCCAGAGGTCGTCCCCCTCGAAGCAGAAGTATTCGAGGCCCGAGGCTGCTGGTGGACGGGTCGGGCACGAGGTCGGGCGACCAGTTCTTGAAGTTCTGGATCCGGCCGACGCGGACGTCGGGCTCGTGGATGTAGATCCAGTTGTCGGGGAAGGTCTCGGGCCGGTCGAGGATCAGGACGACGGTCAGGAAGTCGCGATAACGGAGCGACTCGGCCGCCTCGAGCACCTCGCGAGGCGCGGGCGGGTCCATCGCCCGGATCAGCTCGCGGATCGGCAGGGTCGAGAGGAAGTTCTTGCCGAGATAGCGGGTCAGCGGCCGTTGGCGTCCCTGGCGACGAAGGCGGTCACGGCCGAGCCGTCGTGCTCGATCCGGGCGACCCGGCGGTCGTGGTGGACGGCGTTGCCGCCGAGCCGGACCTTCTCGCGGGCCGCCTCCCACATCTGGCCGGGGCCGAGCCGGGGGTACTGGAAGCTGTCGATCAGGGTCTTGATGACCTCGCCCTTCCCCTTGGCCTCGCTTGCCGAAGAGGGCGTTGAGGACGGTCTTGGTCAGGTTCAGCCCCTTGATCCGCTGCGCCGCCCATTCGGCGGTGATCTCCTTGGTGGACATCCCCCAGACCTTCTCGGTGTAGGTCTTGAAGAACATCTCGAAGAGGAGCCGGCCGAAGCGGTTGACGGTCCAGTCCTCGAAGCTCCGCTCGGGCTGGATCGGCCGGAGCCGGGCCTTGATGTAGCTGATCAGGATGCGGGCCGTGCGGAACGGGCCGAGCTTGGCGAAGGCGTCGACGCGGCTTGAGCGGATAGTGGAAGAACTTGCGGTTGTAGTAGATCCGGCTCATCCGCTTGCGGGTGATGAGCTGGTCGCCGAGGATCTCGCGCCAGAGGTCGTTGACCTCCTCGCTCTTGGAGAAGAACCGATGGCCGCCGATGTCGAACCGGTATCCCTTGTACTGGTCGGTCCGGCTGATCCCGCCGACGAGCGTGGGCTCGGCCTCCAGGACGACGCACGAGCCGCCGTGCCTGGTCAGCTCGTAGGCGGCGGTGAGCCCGGCCGGCCCGGCGCCGGCGATGACCGTGGCGTGCGAGGCGACGACGGCGACCTCGGACGGGTCGTCGACCCGGGTCCAGCGGTGGGGAGGCAGGCCGGATCGGACGCGTTCCGGTCGAGGAATCGGCGAATCGGTGCCCATCCGGGCCCTCCCTGGCTTGGCGGCTGTCTCTCCGGCCGGTCGGCGCGGTCGGCTGGCTCGCTCGCGCTTCGGGTGCGCATCTATCCTTGATGTCGGACCCGGGGACGGCGGAGTTGTGTCATAAAAGCCCGATCCGGTCAAGGTCGCCCCACTTCGACCGGACCAACCCTCACGACCCGACGAGTTGTCTCGCTTTCTCAACGAACGTCGAGGCGGATTCGATGGCTTCCGTCGGCATGAGCTTCTGCCCCTGAGCCCGCTCGAACGCCAGGAGATGCCCCGCGTCGAGCGATCCCGGCCGGACGTAAAGCTGCTCGCAAGCCAGGATCAGGCAGCGGAGCCCCGCCTCGCGATACCCCTTGGCATAGACCAGCGCCCGGACGCCGCGAACATTGCCTCATAGGCCAGCGAGCCGATATCGGCCGGGTCGGGCTTCGCCGACTTCTGGATCTTTCGGGCCGCGTCGAGCCGGTCGCCCGCGAACTTGAGCAGGGACGCGACACGACCGGGCGCCTCCGGGTCCTGGAAGAGGTAGGGGCTGTCGAGGCACTTCTGAAGGGTGTTGATGATGGCCATCCGGGGTCGTTTCCTCTCTAGGCGTCCGACCGGATCGAGATCCGGGAGCTGACTTGAAGGTCGTGAATATCGGTCAAGGGCGAATGTCAGCGCTCCACACGTGCCGCGACCATCAACAAGAGCCAGCCGATTCCCACCAGCCTCCCCGCCCGATCGATCAGCGAGGGCTCGGCCGCCCAGGTGCGGACCAAGGCCAGGATCAGCCAGGCCCCCATCACCGCGTACCCAATGATCGTCAAGTCGGCCGTCATCCTCCACGTCAAGAACCAGACGTCGAGGCCCAGGTCGGAAGCGGGGAGGGCCCTGGCTCGACCGGGCAGAGACATTCCGGGGAGCTGGGCGAGGGCCTTGCCCAGAATCATCAAGCCCATCTGAAGGGCCAGCACCGCCGTCGCGGCCATGCAAGCTGCGGCCCCGGGTTGACGGGCCATCTCGGGCACGGTCGGGCGGGGGCTCCTGATCCTCAACAACAGGAGGCTCAGACTGCCCGTCATCAGCCCCGGGACCGCAATCGGCGTCCACCACATGAGCCACGATTGCCAGGGCATCAGGCGCCACATGGGCGAATCCATGGCGCCCCGGTCCCGGATGATCGGCACGATGGCCTGCGTCCAGGCGATGGCCACTGCCAGCGCGGCGATCAGGATCATCGCGTCGAGGAGTGTCATCTTCCTGCGGACCATCGCGCCCCTCCCTTCGCGAGTCGGTATGAACCTCTACCGTGGATAGATCAGAGAACGGCCGGTGCTATCGAGCCCTCGCCGCCAGGGCTCGATGAATCAAAACGACGAAGACCGGCAAGAAGGCCAGGGCATGGACGATGGCCAGGTAAAGGAGGATCGGGACCCAATCCGCGCGCTCGGGCCGAATATCTCTGTCTCTCAGCGTGGTGACGATCAGCCCGCCCTCGATCCCGAGGACGGCCACCATGAACATCCACCCTCGCGTTGACATCCGCGGCAGTCGCACGGCCTGAAAGAGTCCCTGCCCCTCGTCGGTCATCAGGACGAACCAGAGCGTCAGCCAGGTGAACCCCAGGCCCGCGAAGACGGGCCACCAGACCTTGATGTAACCCTCCAGGTTCGCCTCGCGAGTGAGGGTCCGACGGAGGACGACGCCCGTTATCCTGTTGACGATAACTGATTCAATACGACCATCCACATAGGCGTGGGTTGTCCATTGATGATTTAACGGACCTCCTCCTATGCCACCATGCGGGATCGTCGCGGCCCGCCAGGTCGTCCTGACCGCCACGAGATCGATCCAGGCCAGGAGCGACACCAGGAGCATCCAGCGAAATCGGTGGGCCCACATGGAATCCGACCTCCGCGCGAGCTACCCCTTGCCGGATTACTTCGCCAATCTCATCGAAACCGGATCGGCCACTGGCTTCGTTGGGCCCACTCCCCCGACCGCGAACATCTTCGACCGTCCCAGCGCCACCGACTCCTTCGACAACACCCGAGCATAGACCCCGAAGCCGACCGCCACCAGCGCCCCCGCCACGATGGCCGTCGCGATCGCGGGCGTGGCGTTTCGTCTCCGATCATCGCGCGAAGGCCGGAGGAACATTGCCTTCAGCACCCGCACGTAATAGAACGCCGAGACCACGCTGTTGAGCAGGCCCAGCACCACCAGCCAGAGGAACGTCAGGCGATGCTGGGGTGCGGCGTCGAGCGCCTCCATGAACATGTAAAGCTTGCCGAAGAACCCGGCGAGCGGCGGCAGGCCGATCAGCGAGAGCATCAGCAGCACGATGCAGACCGCCAGGAGCGGCGACTTGCTCCCCAGGCCGTCCAGGTCGTCGATGTCGTCGGAACCCTGTCGCGGGCCAGCCACGCGGCCACGGCGAAGGCACCCAGGTTTGTGAAGGAGTAGACCACCAGGTAAAAGAGCACCGAGCCCGCCGCCGCCGACGTGCTCGACCGAGACCACCGCCGCGAGCACCCCCACGAGCATGTAGCCCGCGTGGGCGATCGAGGAATAGGCGAGCATCCGCTTGAGGTTCTGCTGCGCCAGGGCCGCGAAGTTGCCGTAGGTCATCGTCGCCGCGGCGATCACCGCGACCACGCCGACCCAGCCGGGCGCAGGTCAGGCTGCTCGGGCCGGCTCGCCCACGGGCCGAGCGGCGTGCAGCAGCACCTTCATCAGGGCGATCGACGCTCGCCACCTTCGAGCCGGTCGCGATCCAGGCCGTGACCGGCGCGGGGGCCCCTTCGTAGGCGTCGGGAGCCCACTGGTGGAACGGCACGGCGGCGATCTTGAACCCGAACCCGACCAGCACCAGCAGCACCGCCGTCGCCCCCGCGACGTTGCCCGCCAGGCCGGTCGGGCGCCCCGCGTCGGCGAGCAGGGCCTGGCCGATCGCGTCCAGACGGGTCGTCCCGGTCAGGCCGTAGACCAGGCTCAGGCCGAACAGGAAGAAAGCCGACGAGACCGACCCGTAGACGAAGTATTTCAGACCCGCCTCGGCCGACCGCCGCTGGTCCTTCTCGAAGGCCGTGCCAGGAGGTAGAGGCAGATCGTCATCATCTCCAGCGTCAGGAAGAGCGTCAGCAGTTCCTCGGCGGCGATCAGGAGCATCATCCCGACGGCCGACCAGAGCATCAGCGCGAAGTATTCGCCCCAGTGCTCGGTGAAGGCCCAGCGTCGTCGACAGCGCGACGACCAGCCCGAGCATGCACGACGATCAGCAGCAGTTCGAGCCGCTCGGTCAGCGGGCCGGCCGCAGATGCGTCCCGAAGAACAGCGATCGGGTCGGCAGTCGCTCGAGTCGTCCCGAACTCAGCGTCCGGCAGCGAAGCAGCCGACCAGCGCCGTGAGCACGCCCGACCAGCGTGAGCACCGCCGAGCACCCGGCCGTCCGGGTCGCCGTCGACGCTTGCCGGAGCCAGCGTGAAGTCGACCGCCAGGACGACCAGCCCCCAGGTCGCCAGGACGATCTCGGGCGCCAGGTGGAGCAGGTCGCTCGGGTCGAGCGTCAGGACGAGCGCGGCGTCGGGCATCGAGCGCGGGCTCCTGGTCGGTCGGGAAGGCGCAGGGTCAGTCCATGGATCCGAAGGGCGATCGCAAGCCGCTGGTCAGCATTTCAGCTGCCGAGATCGGAAATTTGGCATGCTGGATCTCGGCATCCCGCGTCAGCCCGAGAGGCGTGTCGTATCGGTCGACGTCGGCGGCGTGCCAGCGGCGGTAGCAGAGCAGGATCAGGCCGATCCCGACGGCGACCTCGGCCGCGGCGATCGTGATCACGAAGACGGCCAGCATCACGCCCGGTCAGCGGGCCCTCGCGCGGGGCGGGCGTCCCGTATCGCCAGAAGGCGACGAGGTTGATGTTCGCGGCGTTGAGCATGATCTCGATCGCCATCAGCACCGCGATCGCGTTCCGCCGGACCAGGACGCCGAACAGGCCGATGGCGAACGAGGCCGCCGCGAAGTAGAGGAACCAGCTCAGCGGGATATCGCTGTCATCGCGAGCGCTCGGGGCGGTCGGTCCGGCGCGGTCGATCGGTCGTCACGGCGCCGGGTCGGGCGCCGGCGACCGTCGGTCGCACGCCCGTGCCGTGACGGGCCGATGCCCCGGCGGTCGGCCGGTCGTCGTCGTCCGCCGTCCGCGGTGGGCCAGCGCGACCGCGCCGACCAGCGCGGCGGTCAGCAGCAAGCCGGCGACCTCGAAGGGGACGGCGTACCGGCTCATCAGCTCGATGCCGACGCGCCTTGCCCATGTTGTTGATCGCCGCGGCCTCGGGGCGCCGCGAGGGCCGCGTCGGCCCGGCCTGATCGGCGGCCGGACGTCGGCCGCTCAGCCCAGGCGTGGTTCCCGCCGATCCCGTAAGACCGAGCACGCGAAGAAGCCGAGCGCCGCCGAGCAAGGCGGGGATGCCGGCCGCCCGCGGGAGACGGTCGTCGTGTCGTCCCCCTGGATGTTCCGCGTCAGCATGATCCCGAACATCAGCAGGATCGCCACGGCGCCGATGTAGACCAGCACCTGGACGGCCGCGAGGAACTCCGCCTCCAGCAGCGACGAACTGGCAGGCGATCAGGAAGAAGAACGCGACCAGGAACAGCGCCGCGTGGACCAGGTTGCGGGCCAGGACCGTCCCAGGGCCGCCAGCAGCCCAGCACGCGATGATCAGGAACAGCGCAGGTTCACGGGTTCGTCTCCGACCGTCGCGATCGGACGCGACCGAGAGAAGGCTCGGCATCGATCCGAGCGCCGCAGCCGGATCACTCTGCCGGCCACGTCCGGGGCTGTCGCCGCGGTCGACGCCTCGGCGGCATCAGACTGCCGGTTGAACTGGATCACGAACCAGATCACGAACAGCGATCGCCGGTGACCAGCCAGCCGATCAGCCAGTGACCAGCCGCCGCCAGGTACGACCGCGGCCCGGATGCACGCATCTCGTACCAGACCGCGGCGATCAGGATGTTGGCGATGCTCAGCGGCACCAGGTACTTCCAGGCGAAGTTCATCAGGCGGTCGACCCGGAGCCGGGGCAGGTCGCCCGGACCCAGAACATCAGGAAGATGTAAGCCGATCACCTTGCGAAGAAGACCGTCACCAGCGAGGCGTTCGTCAGCCAGGAACGAGCAACCATCGTCCCCGGTCCCGAGCGACGCGTCGACCGGAAAGTCGCCCAGCGAACGGCAGCGTCCCGCCCCCCAGGAACAGGACGGTGCCCAGGCAGCTCACGCCGAAGACGCTCATATATTCGCGCCAGGAAGAACAGGCCGAACCGCATCCCGGAATACTCGGTATGGAACCCGGCGATGATCTCGGATTCGGCCTCGGGCAGGTCGAACGGGGCCCGGTTCACCTCGGCGATGTTCGCGATCATGAAGATCACGAACGCCGAGCAAGCCCGGCGGCGAGAACAGGAACCAGCCGAAGTCGACCTGCCGGTCGAAGATCGCCGACCAGGCTCAGGCTGCCCGCCCAGAGGACCACCGGCACCGTCGCGAGCACCTGCGGGACCTCGTACGAGACCAGCTGCGCGACCGCCCGCATCGCCCCGAGCAGCGAGTACTTGTTCCGGCTCGACCACCCCGCCAGGAAGATCGCCAGCGGCGAGAGGCTGGAGACGGCCACCAGGTAAATCAAGCCCGAGGGCAGGTTCACCGCCGCCTCGGCCCCGAACGGGATCACCGCCAGCACCAGGAACGCCGAGACCAGGATCAACACCGGCGCGAGCAGGTGGACCCAGCGGTCGGCCGACTTCGGGACGATGTTTTCCTTGGTGATCAGCTTGATCGCGTCGGCGATCGGCTGGAGCAGCCCGAGCGGCCCGACCCGGTTCGGCCCGATCCGGTCCTGGAACCGCGCGGCGACCTTGCGTTCGGCCCAGACCATGTAGGCCACGATCCCCGGCAGGAGGCCGAAGAAGCCGACCAGCAGCCAGAACAGCCAGCGGAACCAGGGGACGCCGACGATCAACGGTCCCTTGCGGCAGAGACATAGCCCGGCCCGGCGGTCCCAGAACGTCAGCGTCGACTCGAGAACGGTTCCGCGCCGCTCAGGCCCACCGGAGCACGCCCTTGGCCCAGGCGTAAACCAGGCCGACGCCAGGATCGCGAGGAAGACGACCATTTCCACCAGGGCGAACGCGCCCCAGGCCCGCGTAGCTCACGGCCCACGGGTAGAGGAAGACGGTCTCGATGTCGAAGACCACGAACATCAGGGCGTAGATGTAATACTGAATGCGGAACCGGACCCAGGTCTCGCCCGTGCGTCAGGACGCCGCACTCGTAAGTCTCGCCCTTGACCCGCGAGGGCTTCCGGGGGGCGACCAGCGCAACGACGACCAGCGGCGCGACGCCGAAGGCGATCGCGCGCGAGCAGCAGGAGCCCGATGAAGGCGTAGTTGGTGAGCATCATCGCGGAAGGCGTCCCGTCGGTCAGGACGAGGAAAGGACCTCGAATTTGGTCCACTCGTCGAGCGCCACGTCGATGATCTCGCCGTCTTCGCGACGGAGCCGGATGGTCGGCTGTCGGCAATACGACCCCTTACCGCCCATCTCCATGCCGCCGACGGGGCGGACCCCTTCCCGCTCGACGACGCCGACGATCTGGGTGGACCACTCGCGATGCCCGACCCGGACGCGCTGGGTGGCCCGAACACGGGTGCCCGGCTCGAACCGGGGCTTGGGAGGCGTGGGGATCATCGGGTTCTCGGTTCCAACGCTTCGCAAAGTCCGAAGGGCCAGTGAGAGGCCCCAAGGCACGATTCAACCCGCCAGGAGAATGAAGCATCATACCGGCGGCCCACAACGACCGGCAAGAGACCTGGCCGCGCGGGCTGTGTCCTAATTTTATCTTTGTTAATTTGGGACTTTTTGTACACTTGGCACGCGATTCTCGCGCAGGCCCGAGAATTATCCGGCAGAGGTTGACATGATGGTCGGTCTGGAGTATCCCCTACCCAAGCCCGTGCGTCGGGTCTGAATCTCTCAGAAACACGCAAGATGGGGACGGGGAGAGCCGGACGGCACCCCCGCCCCCGATTGACAGTTTTGCGTTCCGGACATGGGCCGAAGCTGGACTCTCAGGCTTTCGGCCGTCGGGCTGGTCTGGGTTGTCGTTCTACCCGACGGGTTCGTTGCGGGGTCGCCTTGCACGGCCGCTGCAAGCAGCGGTGCCGCCAAGGTGGACGGCGGAGATTCACGCGACGGGTCCGCTCCGGCGCGCAGCCCGACGTTCGTTCAGTCGGCGGTTTTTTGACATCTTTCGAAGCACGTCCCGGCGATGCTCTGTGTGGTGCTAGGCGGTTCAAACTTCGCAACCATACCGAGCAACTACGGACGGATCACCGCGCGGCGACCCACCTTGGCCATCCTTGGTGCAGGTCGCCCGCGGTGTTTTTCTGTTCCGGCCGCCGCCACCGCGTAACCTACTACGCTTCCCGGAAGGACGCTACGTGAGTTCGCAGAGATTTTCTGCGCGTCCCAACATCCCCAGACCAGGCGGCAAAACTGGGGTTGACGGGCTGCGAATCAATTAAGTCGAACTTTTATGCGTTGTACATTCGCACAGAATTTTCACGGTCTGACCAGCCTCAGCGGTTTGCTTGGTGGTGGAAGCTTGCCTTCGCTGGCATCGAGCATGAAATTGCTTCAGGCGAGCGATCCCCAAGGGGTGTACTCCACCGACTTGTCGTCCATCACGAAGAACGCCCATTCATCGTTCTCTCGTGAAGTCCAGTCCTTGAAACGGACCCTCACTTTCACATAATAAGGTATTCCTTCGTTGCGAGGATTGACTTTCTCTCTCCGTTCCACGCTCAAAATGACAATTTGTGACGGTTTTTCGAAGTAGAGAACTCCGTCAATGCCCGTCCGCATTGACCGTGAACTATAACACTCATAAATCTTCCGATTCAATTCCGAGCCCGAGCCATGCAACGCCTGCGGGGCCAGGATTACTGATTTGGCCAGTCCAATTCCAATAGCACCGATCACGATGCCAGCAAGAAGGAGGAACCCAACGCCCCAAGAACGACGGAGCTTCGGGGTTGGCTTTGAGTGAAGAGGAGCAGACCACGTGGCCCCGAACGTCGGCACCGTCTCGACCCGGCCGCATTCCTGGCATCGCGTCTGACGCCCGGCCTTCCAGTCTTCGACCTGGAGGCTCTCGCCGCATGGACACGTGAACTGGATCATGGTTGGTTGTCTAATTGGTTGGGTTCCTTCGTGCCAGGATATCAGGCCATCGATCCGAGGGATACCATCGACCGGAGCAAACGCTCGCGAACCCGATTTGCGATACTGTGTTGGTAATTGAGTTTGCGTAGGGTGGGCACCGCCCACCTTCCCCACAAGATTCGCGTTGATGGTCGAGGAGGTTCCGGAACGGGGACCGGCTCCGAGGCTTCGATGTGGTAGTCGCCTTTCCAGATCGCCTCTGAGCCCGCAGGGGTCCGCAATCCGCAAGATCGTGTGATAACGCGGCGCGCCAATCACGATACTTTTTTGTGAAGGGCGCGCCGCGAATGGTCGCGCGCCTCCGGAATCGTCGCTACTCGAACGAGAACGCACCAAGATGAACGTCAACGTTGAACCCCGACCCTTCGCCGCTCCCAACCCCTCGGCCAACGCCCTCAAGACCGGCACGATTGCCGACCTCCCGCGTCCCCGAGGACGCCGACGCCGTCAACGCCCGGACTCTCGACTGGTACCCCTGCCACATGCCCCAGCACCTTTTCCACTGCTGGATGGTCGAGCAGATCTCCCTCACCACCGTCCGGATCGAGCACAACGGCCGGATGGAACGCCGACACCGCGACCGCGAGGCCCTCCGCGCCAAGCACTTCTGGGACGACGACCGCCGCGACGACGCCATCAAGCTCGGCGAGAAACTCGCGACCAACCCCGAGTTCATCGCCAACCAGCTCAAGCGGACCCCGCACGGCTGCGACTGGATGATCGACCGCTGGTCGCGATTGGCCCGGATCGCTGACGTCCACGAAGGCTGGGACGACGCCCAGCGCTCGCTCGCCTTCGACCTGCTCGGCACGCGCCTCGAAGACCGCAACCGACCGATCGGCGAGACCCTCGACATCGAAGGGCGCCTGGTCGTCAACCTGACCGATCTGGCCGCGCTGGCTCGCCGGGAGATCGCCGCCCTGATCAAGCGAAAGGAGGAAGTCGCCGGCCCCGACGCCCTGAACCGAGCGCTCGCCCAATCCGACTACATCGATGAGCCGACGCCCGAGATCCGCCGCCTCCGCCGCCGCGACTCCGAGCTTCACCGACGTTTGAAGTGGTACATCGACCGGATCGGCGTGACGTATCCTCACAAGCACCCCAACCCGAGGATGGACGCCTACTTCCAGCCCCTGGCCGACGAGATGCGTCCGGCCGAGCCGGCGAAAGAGCCAGAAAACGCGCCGAAGTTCCCTCGGCCGAGGCCGTGACTCCCGAGACCGAACCCGAACCCGAAACCGACCGCGTGGCGTTCCCGGCGCCGGTCTCAACCCGAAAAGAGGCGAAGACGAAGAAAACCGAAGCCCGACGAGAGGCCAGGCTCCGCAAGCTCGACCGCCGACGGGCCTGAAACCCGGAGACCAGAATCCGACCCCCCGCCCGGATCGAGGGACGCTCTCGCTCAATTCATTAATAAACAATCATAATTTGAATTAATTTGCGCTATTCTGGAGTTCTCTCGGGTTGATGTGGGGAACGATCAGTCAAAATGAGATGATTGGGAGGTTTGTATGGTCGCTGATCGCATCGAACCTGGATTGTTTCGCGGGTCTCCGACAAAGTGTCGGAGTTAGCCTGTCACGGTGTCGGGAGATCGGATCGGGAACGAACCCAACGGGCCGATTTCGGTTCCCGCGAGGTCCGAGACGACTTGTCTTCCCTTTTTCCGGGATCTCATTACGATCGGGCGCCGGATTCTGGACGGACCCCTCGACGACCCGCCCGAAGGAGCGCACCCGTCATGGACGACGCCAAGCCCCCGACCTCGCCCGCCCCAATTCGCAAGCGTCGACGTCTCTGGAAGGTGTTTGCCAGCCTGGCTTTGCTTCTGGTCGTGCTCGTCGCGGCCTTGCCCTGGCTGCTGGGCACTCCGCCGGCCCGTGGCTGGCTGCTCGGCCAGGTCAACGCCCAGCTTGCTCCCGGCTCGGTCGAGCTGGAGGGGTTGAGTCTGTCGTGGACCGGCCCGATCGAGCTGGCGGGCGTCGCCCTCCGCGACCCAAAGGGGAAGCTCGTCCTGGGGGGCCGCCGGGTCGTGCTCGACCGGGGGGTCCTCGGTCTGCTGGCCTCCCGGCCGGACTACGGGACGGTCACGATCGAGGGAGCGACGGTCGACGTCGAGCGCCGGGCCGACGGGACGATCGACGTCCTCGACGCCCTCGCCTCGGTCCTGAAAGCCGATCCGGCTCCGGCTCCGGCTCCGGCTCCGGCTCCCGACGCCGTACCTGGATCGGCCCCCGCTCCGGTCCCGTCACCGACCGCCGTCACCGTCCTCCTCAAAGGGGGGACCTTGCGGATCGTCAGCCCCGAGCTGGCCGAGCCGGTCACGGCCGGGACCCTCGACGGCTCGTTGATGATTGCCCCCAATCGGCCGATCGAGCTGGCCGCCACGCTGGCCGACGAGGGCCGATCGCTGGAGATCCACGCCAAGGTCGCCCCGGGCCCCGCCCCGGACGCGGAGGGCGACCGGACCTTGACCGTCGTCGGCAAGAGCTGGCCAATCCACGTCCGCCGGGAGGGCCTCGACGCCCGGGGCCGGTTCGACGGGACTCTGGAAGCCCGGCGGGAGGGCGGCCTCTGGACCTTCAACGGGGACGCCGCACTCCTCGGCGTCGAGGCGACCGGCTCGGCCTTGCTCGGCGACCACCTGGCGCTCGACCGGATCGCCGCGGCCTGCGACGCCCACCAGGCTCCGACCGGCTGGACCATTGCCAAGCTCGACGTGACCAGCCCCGTCGCCTCGGTCACGGCCGAGGGGACCGTTCCCGCGTTCGAGGCCACGCCCGCCCGGCTCCGGGGCCGGGTCAACCTCGCCGCCCTGGCCAGGATGCTGCCCAACGCCATGAGGCTCCGCGACGGCCTGGCGATCGACCAGGGGGTGGTCAACCTCCGGGTCGACCTGACCACCCAGGGAGGCGCCGAGCGGGCCGAAGTGACCGCGAGCCTCGACGACTTCGCCGCCCTCGAAGGCGGCCGGCGGGTCACGCTCCGCGAGCCGGTTCGCGTCGCTGGCACGGCGAGCCGCACCAAGGAAAAGGTCGCGGTCGAAGCCCTGGAAGTCAAGTCGGCCGGGGTCAACCTGACGGCCAGGGGCGACCTCGTCTCGGGCGTGTCGCTCTCCGGAACGGTCGACCTCGTCGCCCTCTCGGCGCAGCTCCGCGACGTCCTCGACCTCGGGCGCCTTCGACCTCGCCGGCCACGCCCGGCTGGCCGGCGATTATCGGCGGAACGGCGACTCGTTCAAGGGCCGGTTCGCGGCCAACTGCCAGGGACTGAAGGTCGTCGGCCTGACCGCCGAGCCGATCGTCCGCGACGCTGTCCGGCTCGACGCCTCGGCCGTCGGCCTGGCGACCACCAATGGCACGCCCGCCGACTGGCAGGAGGCCCGGCTCGACCTCAAGGCCGGCGACCTCAAGCTCGACCTCCTCGCGACCGACCACGACGGGTCGATCGCGCTGGTCGCCGGGGCGGGGATGGACGTCGCCTCGCCGGTCGTCGGCCGGGCCGAGGCCAGGGCGGCCTTCCGCCGAAACGGCGCGGTCTGCGAGATCAGCGAACTCCGGGCCTCGATCACCCCCGCCGACCCCAAGGCCGCCTCGGGGGCGGTTGCCACGGCGTTCCGGGGGCGATTCGACGTCGCCTCGGGCGAGGGGTCGTTCGAGCCGATCCCGGGCCTGCCCCCCGAAGCCATCGGGCTCGGGCCCGAAGGGGCGAAGCTCTCCGGGGTCGGCCGGACCGACGTCCTGCTCCAGGTCACGGCGGTCCTCGTCGGCGACCTCGGAGCCTTCGACCGGCTCCTCTCGGCCTGGTCGGGCTCGGCCCCGAAAGGTCTGGCCGGCGCCTGGTCGAGCCGGGTCGCGCTGGCCAGGGCGGCCGACGGAAACCTGAACTTCGATGGGAAGATCGACGTCCCGAACATCACCGCGCCCGGCCTGACCGGGCCGGTTGCCATCAAGCTCAAGGGGGGGTACTCGCCGAAGCTCGACTACCTCGACCTGGCGACGGTCGACCTGGCGACCGGCCTCGGCCACGCCGCAGTCGTCGGCCATCTGGGCGAGGCGACCACCCGCAAGCTGATGGACATCACCGCGATGCTCGAGCCCAACTGGACCGCGGTCGACCGGATCGTGGCGACCTCGGTCGAGGAGAACGCCCGGCTCCGGGCCAACATCCGGCCGATCCGGCTGAACGGCTCGATCCAGGGCGATACCCTGGCCCAGAAGCTCGCCGGGATCTCGGGCGAGGTCGGCCTGGACCTCACCATGGCCGAGGCGTTCGGCGTGAACCTCAAGCCGGCTCCGGTCGTGCTCAAGCTCGGCGGTGGCAAGGCGGTCTTCGACCCGATCGTGACCGCCATGAACGACGGCCCGGTCCTGATCCAGGCCCACTTCCGGCTCGACGACGCGGGCGGCGTCTGGCTCCAGCTCGACCCCTGCCGGATCGAGAAGGCCGGGATCAACGAGGCGGTCTCGAACTCGATCCTGGCCTACGTCGCGCCGGTGCTGGCAAAGTCGACCAAGGTCACCGGTCAGGTCACTGTCGCCCTAAACAGCGGGTCGGTGCCGATCACCGCCGACGGCTTGATGGCCCTCGACGGCGCGGTGGCTTTCCAGAACGTGGTCTGCGACCCCGGCCCGCTCGGCACCGAGCTGAACGCCATCACCGGCCGGGGGACCTCGACAATCAAGCTCGACCAGACGATGATCGTCCAGGTTCAGAATGGCCGGGTCCGCCAGACCGGGCTGTCGATCCCGATCGGCGGCGGGACGGCGGTCGCGATCGAGGGCTCGGTCGGGTTCGACGAGACGCTGGACCTGAAAGCCTCCATCCCCCTGACCGCCCGGCTGCTCGGCCTCGACCCGAAGCTCGCCAAGGTCCCAGCCGGGAAGGTGATCGCCATTCCGATCGGCGGGACCTTCGCCCGTCCCGCCGTCGACCGCCAGGCGCTCAAGGTCGCGTTCCGCGAGGCGGCCAGGTCGATGGCCGGCAAGGAGCTGGAGGCCGAGGCCGGCCGGCTCCTCGACCGGATCGCCGGTCCCACCCCGCCCGACGGCGAGCCGAAGACCCGACCCGGTCGGAAGAATCCGCTCGGCGACCTGGAAAGCCTCGGGAGGGAGATTCTTGATCCGAAGAAGCCGTGAACAGCCGGTCTTGCCCCGGTCAGAGCCAGATCTTGAGCCGGCGCTTCAGCCCTTCGGGCAGCCGCTTCTCGACGATCCGCTGGATCTGGTCGGGATGCAGGCGGGTGCTGAAGTGCGAGGCGATCACCCAGTCGTTCTCGAACCGGTCGGCCCGAGCGATGATGTCGTCCAGATGCGTGTGCCCGTACTTATGGATCCTCTCGGGCCGTTCCTGGGGGGCGACGAAGGTCATTTCGAGAATCAGGATCTCGGCCCGGTAGATGTCGGGCAGGACGTCCAGGCCCTGGGGCGCGGTGTCGCCGAGGTACGCGACCTTGGGGATGCGGACCTCGGCCGAGACCTCGATCCCCGACTGGCGGAGGTCGCGGATCGCCAGATCGTCGCCGATCAGATGCTGATATTCCGGCTTGAGCTTCTTCCGCCGCTCCCAGACCAGGTACCCAACCGACGGGATGGTGTGCCGGGTCGCGAATGGGGTGACGACCAGCTCGCGGGAGAGCTCGATCTCGACGCCCGGCTTGACTCCGACGAGCTTGACCGGCATCCGGCCCCGGTCGAGCTTCTGGAAGGCGCGGAGGAGCTGCTCGACCCCCTCGACCGCCTCGGTCGGCAAGTAGATGGTGGGCGGTTCCATCTTCATCATCCGCCGACGGGCGACGTAGACCGGCAGGGCCGCGATGTGGTCGAGGTGGGTGTGCGAGACGAACCAGTTGGGCGTCGCCATGAACGACCAGGGCTGGGCTCCGAGGTCGAACCCCAGCTTCAGCTCAGGCACCCGCCAGTACGTCTGGACCGCCGCCCGCGAGTACCCCTCCAGCGTCAGGCCCTTGTGCTCCAGGGTCCGCACCGGCGCGTTGTCCACCGGGTGGTCGAGCGACTCGACCGTCATGTCCGTGTCCATCCCCATGTCCGTCGCCAACGCCGCCTCCCGTCTCGACCCATGCCCCGACCCCGCCCGCGTTGCTTCCTCGCGGGCCAAACGGTCCATTATAATCAAATCCCGGCCGGCGGTCAGGTCGGATTCGCCCCAAGCTACAGAGCCCCGGGCCGCCCCTCGGGTTCGCCCCTCGGCTCGAAAACCATGTCCGGATCAAGATCCTCAACTCCCCTGATCTTCGGCCCGGCCTACCTCGATCGGGTCATCCGGGTCGACCGCCCGCTGCTCGACCCCGCGCTGGGTGAGAGACCGCTCGACGGGAGCGTCAACGGACGCCGGCTGGAAGCCGGTGAGGGGCTCGTCCTGCTCGACCCGCTCGGGAGCCGGGTCGTGGTCGAGCTTCCCGACGGCTGGCCCGGCCCTCGGGGGACGGTCGGGCTCTCCCGGCCGCTGTCGGAGCGGGCAAAGGGATGGTCGAGGACCGTCCGGGGGATCGAATGGAGCGATGACCTGGGCGGGATGGGATCGGGCTTCGCCTCAGCCCTCGGAGGGGAGCTGGTCAGCGCCTCTCGGCCCCGAGGACGACCCGACGAGCCGGGCGATCACGGGGCTGCTGGCGAGATTCGGTATCCGCCATCACCCGATCCGGGTCGAGGGGACGGAGGCCGACAGGACCCTGCTCTTGACCAGTGGCGGGTTCGGCGACAAGCTCCCGGTCGGCTTCCGGGGGTGCCACGCCTCGCTCGCGAACCTGGTCCCCTGGGCGGCTCAACCCTCTGGGCTCCGGGTGGTTGCGTCGTTGCCGAACCGGCTGGCGGCCGAGGCGCTTCGAGGGCCGGCCGACGTCCGGGTCTTCGCCCCGGCGCTCCGGAACATGCTCGACCGCGAGCCGCCCGTCTCGGCCTTCGTCGACTCGATCGACGTCCTGTGCTGTAACCGGGGAGAGTGGGAGAGCCTGGACGACCGAGAGCAGGTCGCCTGGCAGCTCTCGATCCTCGCCGTGACCGACGGCCCCGACGGCGCGACCGTCCGGTTCACCACGCCCGAAGGCGAGGCCGGCCAGATCCACGTCCCGGCCTTCCCGAGGGCTCACCCCCCCCGAGATACCAACCGGGCGGGCGAGGCGTTCGCCTCGACCTTGATCCTGACCCTGGTTGAGGCTGGCTGGACGTCGGGAGTGACCGTGCCCGACCTCGTCCAGGTCGCCGCCGAACGGGCGTCCGCCGCCTCGGCGCTTGTGCTCGACATCGAAGGGTTCGGCTTCCCGACTCCCGAGGAGGTCGAACTCCGCCCTCCAGGTCGGCCGGGTCGGATGAGCCGGGGCGAGAGTTTGGACTTGCTCGATCGAAGAACGTACGGCATAATCAGTGGACAAAAAGTCAGAGAGACGCGAGTGGGAAGGGGGGGACGGCGGTTGATCACACTGATCCGAGGGGTCCTTCGCTCGGTGGGCGAGGAGGAACTGACGCTGGCGGTCGAGCCGATGCGAGGTCGAGGTCCTGATCCCCGAGTCAGCCCGCCGGCAGCTCCAGATGAAGGTCGGCGAGATGGTCGGCGCTGCACACGCTCTTCTATATCGAGGGGAACACGATGGGCGGGCGGATGACGCCCCGGCTCGTCGGGTTCCTCTCGGCGATCGACCGCGAGTTCTTCGAGATCTTCTGCTCGGTCGACGGCGTCGGCGTCCGCAAGGCGCTCCGGGCGATGGTCCGGCCGACTCGCGAGCTGGCCCGGACGATCCAGGACCAGGACGTGAAGATGCTGGCGACCTACCCGGGCATCGGCGAGGCGATGGCCGAGCGGATCGTGGCCAAGCTCCGCCGGAAGGTCGGCAAGTTCGCCCTGATCGTCGGCCCGGAGGCGAGCCGCCGAAGCGAGCCGCCGCCCAGGCCAACGGCGGTGCCCGACAACGCCGAGCCCGACGTGATCCGCGACACCTTCGCCGCCCTGCTCTCGGTCGGCCACACCGAGAGCCAGGCCCGCCAGGCGATCGACCGGGTCCTCATCGGGCAAGAAGAAGTTCAAGAGCGTCGCCGACATGATCGACGCGATCTATCTCCAGCAGAAGCCAGAGGTTTAAGTCGACGGCCTCGACGAGCCGATCACCGTTCGACGGAGGGCCAGACGTCATGAGCGTCCGCGAGACCGTCCTGAGGGGTGGGGCCGGCGAGAACCCTGACGATCGCACGCCGGAAGAAGGAGGCCGCGGCCGGTCGACCCGCTCGACGAGAAGCTCCGGCCGCAGAAGCTCGCCGAAGTCGATCGGCCAGCGGGCGACGGCCGAGCGGCTGGCGATCGCGCTGATCGCCTCGAAGAAGCGGGGCGAGCCGCTGCCGCACATCCTCTTCGACGGCCCGCCCGGGCCTGGGCAAGACGACCTTCGCGACCGTCCTGCACAACGAGCTGGGCGTCGAGCTGAACATGACCAGCGGCCCGGCGCTCGACAAGAAGATGGACGTCATGCCCTACCTGACCAACGCGTCGGAGGGCTCGATCCTCTTCATCGACGAGATCCACCGCCTGCCCAAGACGGTCGAGGAGTTCATCTACCCGGTGATGGAGGACTTCCGGGTCGACGTCGTCCTCGGCGAGGGGATGTCGGCCCGGACGATCAACCTGCCGCTCAAGAAGTTCACGATCATCGGCGCGACCACCCGCAGCGGCATGCTCTCCGGCCCGCTCCGCGACCGCTTCCACATGCACGAGCACCTGGAGTTCTACGACGTCGAGGACCTGGCCCGGATCGTCGCGGTGAACGCCGCCAAGCTCCGGACCACGATCACCGACCGACGCCGCCTGGGAGCTCGCCCGCCGGAGCCGAGGGACCCCCCGCCTGGCCAACGCCCGGCTCCGCTGGGTCCGCGACTTCGCGACCGCCCGCGCCGACGGCCACATCAACCTGACCATCGCCCGCGACGCCCTGGCCATGCAGGACATCGACGCCGAGGGCATGGACAAGCAGGACCGCCGCTACCTGGAGACCCTGATCCAGCGTCTTCCGCGGCGGCCCGACCGGCGCCGAGGCGCTCGCCGCGACGATGAGCATCGACGTCGACACCTTAAGGACGAGGTCGAGCCTTACCTGCTCCGCCGGCACCTGATCGTCCGGACCCCCAGAGGCCGGAAGGCCACCCATCTGGCCTATCGGCACCTCGGGATGGCCGAGCCGGAACCCGAGCCCGAGATCAACCTGCTCGATCAGCGACGGTTGTTCGAGTGAAGGATCGAGACCCACGCGGAGGGCTCTGGATCGCAACGGCGTGTAATCGATGAAAGCTCGCTTGCAAGGTCAACCTCGGTCGTTGTCGATCGTTCAACATTCCTGTTCTCGAATGATTCCGCACCTTTCGCGAGGATTTGGATTCTCGGTAACGATCCCTCGCCCTCGCGATTGTTCCTTGGCATTTCGGTAGTTGCGACGGCCACCCTCCGATCGGGCCGATCGTGGTTCCGACCCATTCGACCCGGCCGTCGGCATCACGAAGGGAATCGTCCGCCGAGATTTTTTGTCTGAAACGAAAATTATTTAGTGGAAGCGATGGACTCATTCATTATAATGAGAGCTAGCCCACAGACCTTCCCCTGACGGCCTTCGATCCCTCCCGCCCTCCTCGTCACCCACGGTGCCTTGATGCTGCGTCACGTACCGACGATCGGGTTCCTGGCGGCGCTGGCGTCCGCCCTCCTGCCACAGACCGGCTCGGCCGCCGACGAACCCTCGTTCTCTCCCGAACAGGTCCAGTTCTTCGAGTCGCAGGTCAGGCCGATCCTGGTCGAGCAGTGCGTCAACTGCCACGGCGACAAGAAGACGAAGGCGGGATTGCGGCTCGACTCGCGGGCCTCGGCGCTGACCGGGGGAGACTCCGGCCCGGCGATCGTCCCGGGCAAGCCGGAGGAGAGCCCGCTCGTCGCCGCGATCCGGTACGAGGGGCCGGAGATGCCGCCCAAGGGCAAGCTCCCCCAGCGGCAGGTCGAGGCGCTGACCCAGTGGGTCAAGATGGGCGCCCCCTGGCCGGGCGGCGGAGAAGCCCGCGGCCGTGGCGGCCGAGTCCGCCGGGAATATCCGGAAGCCGGGCTACTCGGTGACCGACGCTGACCGCTCCCACTGGTCGTTCCGCCCGCTCAAGCGACCCGATGTGCCCAGATCAAAGGGGTGGCCAGCCCGATCGACGCCTTCCTCCGGGTCGGGCTCGACGCCAAGGGGCTCAAGCCCAACCCGCCGGCGAGCCGCCATGAGCTGATCCGCCGGGTTACCTACGACCTGACCGGCCTGCCCCCGACCCCGACCGAGGTCGAGGCCTTCGAGGCCGACACCTCGCCCGACGCTTACGAGAAGCTGGTCGACCGGCTGCTCGACTCCCCTCGCTACGGCGAGAAGTGGGCCCGGCACTGGCTCGACCTCGTCCGGTTCGCCGAGACCAACAGCTACGAGCGCGACGGCGTCAAGCCGAACGCCTGGCGATACCGCGACTACGTCATCCGATCCTTCAACCAGGACAAGCCTTACGACCGGTTCGTCCGCGAGCAACTGGCCGGCGACGAACTGCCCGACGGCGGTGCCGATGGCCTGATCGCCACCGGCTATTACCGCCTGGGCCTCTGGGACGACGAGCCGGCCGACCGCGAGCAGGCCCGCTACGACGGCCTCGACGACATCGTCGCGACCACCGGGCAGGTCTTCCTCGGCCTGACGGTGGATTGTGCCCGCTGCCACGACCACAAGCTCGACCCGATCCCTCAGAAGGACTATTACCGGTTCCTCTCGTTCTTCCAGAACGTCAACCACTACCGCAACGGCGGCCCGACCGACGAGGTGCCGCTCTTCGAGTCCGACGAGGCCCGAAACAGCCTTCGAGCGGGCCAGCGTCGAGCTTGCAGACCAGGCGCAACGAGCTCCAGGCGGCCGTCTCCGCGCTCGAAGCCGAATTCCGCGCCGGTTATGAGAAGGCGAAGGGGGACCAGGTCGCCTCGGCCGACATCGACGACCTGAGCTACCGCTTCTATCGCGACACCTGGGAGCAACTCCCCGACTTCGACGCCCTCAAGCCGGAAGAGGTCGGGCAAGCTTCCCGAAGGGCTGTTCGACCTCGCCCCCGGAGCCGCGACGACTCGTTCGGATTCGTCTTCGAGGGGACCCTGATCGTCCCCGAGGACGGCCGGTACACCTTCTTCCTCGACTCCGACGACGGTGCCCGGATCACGGTCGACGGCAAGAAGGTGGTCGAGTACGACGGCATCCATGGCGACGAGGAGGAACATTCCGGCCGGATCGACGCTCAAGAAGGGTCGGGTGCCGATCCGCCTCGACTACTTCCAGTGGAAGCATGGCCTTGGGCTGAGCGTCGCCTGGTCCGGGCCGGGATTCGCCCATCGGTCGCTCTCGGCACCGAAGCCAGGTGAGGAGAGCACGGGCGGCAAGGGACTTTCGCGGGTCGACCTCGCCCGGATGATCCGGGCCGAGGGGACGCGCATCCTCGGCGAGACGAAGGCCCAGCGCTATCGTGAGTTGCGTCGAGAGCTGGACGGCATGCGGAACAGCAAGGTCCCGGCCGAGCGGGCCTTGATCGTCACCGAGGCCGGTGCCGAGGCGCCCGAAACCTATGTCCTCATCCGGGGCAATCCCACACGCCCACGGCGACAAGGTCGAGCCGGCGTTCCTCCAGGTCCTCGCCACCAAGGTCCCCGACTCTATCCACGCCGCCGCCTGGCTCGAAGTCGACCGGCCGGCGGACCGTCCTGGCCGACTGGATCGCCAGCGCCGAGAATCCCGCTGACCGCCCGGGTCATGGCCAACCGGGTCTGGCAGTACCACTTCGGCCGGGGGATCGTCCGGTCGCCTCGAGCAACCTCGGCACCCAGGGCGACAAGCCGACCCATCCCGAGTTGCTCGACTGGCTGGCCTCGGAGCTGATCGCCAGCGGCTGGAAGCTCAAGCCGCTCCACCGGCTGATCCTCAACTCCGACGCCTACAAGATGTCGTCGCAGCCCAACCCGAGCCGCCCTGGCGGCCGACCCGATGAACGACCGGTTCTGGCGGTTCGACATGCGGCGGCTGACGGCCGAGGAGATCCGCGACTCGATCCTGGCCGTCACGCGGCTCGCTCAACCTCAAGATGTACGGGCCGGGGGTCTACCCCGAGATCCCGGCCGAGGTGATGGCCGGGCAGTCGATCCCGGGCAACGGCTGGGGCAAGTCGTCGCCGGAAGACCAGTCGCGGCGGAGCATTTACGTCCACGTCAAGCGGTCGCTGATCCTGCCGATCCTGGAGAGCTTCGACCTCGCCGAGACCGACCGCTCGTCGCCGGTCCGGTTCGCGACGACCCAGCCGACGCAGGCGCTGGGGATGCTCAACGGCGACGTTCCTGAACCAGCAGGCGAAGCGGCTTCGCCGACGCGGCTCGAAGCGAGAGCCGGCGCCGAGGTCGCCCGGCAGGTCGAGCTGGCCCTCCGGCTGGCGACCGGCCGGACGCCGACCGAGAAGGAGATCGAGCGCGGGGCGGCCCTGATCGCCGCCCTCCGCGGCCGCGACGGCGCCACGCCCGAGCTGGCCCTGGAGTCGTTCTGCCTGGTCGTGCTCAACCTCAACGAATTCCTCTACCTGGACTGACCTGACATCGACGGCCCGCTCATCGGGCCGAGGGAGTTTCGGATGGCCATCGACCATCGACCCGCCGGGTCGTTCTGCCGGCGGACCCGCCGCGAGTTCCTCTGGGAAGCCGGCGCGGGTTCACCGGGCTGGCCCTCGCCGGCCTGCTCGGCAAGGACGGCGGCCTCGCCCTCGGCGCCGAGCGGCCGAAGCCCGGCGCGTTCGCCAACCCGCTCGCTCCCAAGAAGCCGCCTCTGCCGGCCAAGGCCAAGAGCGTCATCTTCCTGTTCATGTACGGCGGCCCGAGCCAGGTCGACACGTTCGACTACAAGCCCGAGCTCTACAAGCTCGACGGCAAGACGATCCCCGTCAAGACGTTCGGCCGGGGCGGCAAGAAGAACGAGGGGCGGGTCGTCGGGCCGAAGTGGAAGTTCAAGCAGTACGGCCAGTCGGGCAAGTACGTCAGCGACCTCTTCCCGAACCTGGCCACCTGCGTCGACGACATCGCGTTCCTCCACTCGATGACCGCCGACTCGCCGATCCACGGCTCGGCGATGCTCCAGATGAACACGGGCAAGATCCTCTCGGGCAGCCCGTGCCTGGGGTCGTGGGTCAACTACGGGCTCGGGAGCGTCAACGAGAACCTGCCCGGCTTCGTCGTCATGCTCGACCCGACCGGCGGCCCGATCAGCGGCGCGAAGAACTGGTCGAGCGGCTACATGCCGGCCACGTACCAGGGGACCATCCTCCGATCCGCCGGCGCGCCGGTCCTCGACCTGAAGCGTCCCGAGGGCTCGGACCGAGGCCGAGCAGCGCCGACTGCTCGACGCCCTCCGAGGCTTCAACGAGGAGCACCACGCGCCGCGCGCCGACAACTCGAACCTCGCCGCCCGGATCGCCAGCTACGAGATGGCCTTCGCCATGCAGCGCCACGCTCCCGAGGCGGTCGACCTCGACGAGGAAACCGCCGAGACCAAGTCGCTCTACGGGATGGACGACAAGAAGACCGAGGACTTCGGCCGCCGCTGCCTGCTGGCCCGCCGGCTGGTCGAGCGCGGCGTCCGGTTCGTCCAGCTCTACGCGGGCGGAGCCCACAACGACAGCAACTGGGACGCCCACGGCGACCTGGTCGACGAACCACACCTACCACGCCGGCCGGACCGACAAGCCGATCGCCGGCCTGCTCAAGGACCTGAAGCGGCGCGGCCTGCTCGACGAGACCCTGGTGATCTGGGGCGGCGAGTTCGGCCGCCAGCCGACCGCCGAGTACGCCGAGGGGACCGGCCGCGACCACAACGCCTACGGCTTCACCATGTGGATGGCCGGCGGCGGGATCAAGGGCGGCGTCAGCGTCGGCGAGACCGACGAGCTCGGCGGCGCCGCCGTCGCCGACCGGTTCCACGTCAAGCACCTCCACGCCACCGTCCTCAGCCAGATGGGCCTCGACCCCAACCACCTCTCCTACTTCTACAACGGCCTCGACCAGAAGCTCGTCGGCGTCGAAGGGGCCGAGCCGATCAAGCAGATCATTGCGTGAGCCGGACCCTTCGGGGATGATGATTTCGGACGAGGGCCGCCGATCCTCGGCGGCCCTCGTCCGATTTCCCCTCGCCTTCGAGGAACCTCGCATGTCCGTTCTCCGGTGCCTGTTCGCCGCCGTCGCCCTGGGGGCCGTCTTCGCCTCTTCGCCTGTCTCGAAGGCGGCCGACACACTGCCGCCCGGCCCTCCGTACGGTCCTCGCCCAGGACAAGGGCAAGGTCGCGATCATCGACCCCGCCGGCAAGGTCGAGTGGGAAGTCCCCTCACGCCACACCGCGCACGACATCCAGCTCCTGCCCAACGGCAACATCCTGATCCCGACCGACAACGTCACCATCGTCGAGATGACGCCGGACAAGAAGGTCGTCTGGAAGCACGTCTCCCGGCCCAAGGAGCCGTACAAGGGCGCGTCGAGATCCACGCCTTCCAGCGCCTCCCGGACGGCCTGACCATGATCGCCGAGACCGGCAACAAGCGGATCATCGAGGTCGACGCCGAGGACAAGATCGTCAAGGAGATCCCGCTGCGTCGTCGACCACCCGAACTCGCACCGCGACACCCGCCGGGCCCGGAAGCTGGCCAACGGCCATTACCTCGTCTGCCACGAGCTCGACGGCGTGGTCCGCGAGTACGACGACGCGGGCAAGGTCGTCTGGAGCTACAAGCTCGACCTCGCCGGCCGGCCCGCCCAAGCCGGGCCACGACGGCCACGGCACCGAGGTCTTCAACGCGATCCGCCGGCCCGACGGCAACACCCTCATCGCCGGCGGCAACAACAACCGGGTCATCGAGGTCAACCCCGAGGGCAAGGTCGTCTGGAGCATCGACCACGACGAACTGCCCGGCATCGAGCTGTTCTGGGTCACGTCGCTCCAGCTCAAGCCGAACGGCAACCTGATCTTCGGCAACACCCACGCCGGCCCGAACAACCCGCAGCTCATCGAGGTCACGCGCGACAAGAAGGTCGTCTGGACCTTCAAGGACTTCAAGACCTTCGGCAACGACCTCTGCGCCTCGCAGGTGATCAACGTCGAGGAAGGGGTCATCCGCTGACCATGAGCAAGATCCGCTGGGGCATCCTGAGCACGGCGAAGATCGGCGTCGAGAAGGTCATCCCCGCCATGCAGCGGGGAGCCTTGACCGAGGTCGTCGCCATCGCGTCCCGCTCCGAGGCCAAGGCCCGCCAGGCGGCCGACAAGCTGGGCATCACGAAGGCTCACGGCTCGTACGAGGCCCTGCTGGCCGACCCCGAGGTCGACGCCGTTTACAACCCGTCTGCCCAACGACCAGCACGTCCCCTGGTCGATCAAGGCGCTGGAGGCCGGCAAGCACGTCCTCTGCGAGAAGCCGATCGGGCTCTCGGCCGCCGAGGGGCGTAAGCTGGCCGACGCGGCGGCGAAGTATCCGAAGCTGAAGCTGATGGAAGCCTTCATGTATCGCCACCATCCCCAGTGGCGGACGGCGAAGGAGCTGGTCAAGTCGGGGCGGATCGGCAAGCTCCGGACGATCCAGACGTTCTTCTCGTACTACAGCGACGACCCGCGCAACATCCGCCACGACCCGGCGATGGGCGGCGGGGGCCTGATGGACATCGGCTGCTACGCGATCTCGCTGTCGCGCTGGCTGTTCGACGCCGAGCCGGCGCGGGTGTTCGGCCACGTCGAGATCGACCCGAACTGGGGGATCGACCGGATGGCCTCGGCCATCCTCGACTTCGGCGTCGGGCGGCTCGGCGACCTTCACCTGCTCGATGGCCGTGAACCCGCTCCAGATCGTCCAGGTCGTCGGGACCGAGGGGCGGATCGAGCTCTCGGAGGTCCCGTTCAACGCGCCGAATATTCGGCCGTGCGCCCTCCGCGTCCAGCGAGGCGACGGCGCGATCGACCGGATCGAGTTCGAGACCTGCGACCAGTACACGATCCAGGGCGACCTGTTCGCGCGGTCGATCCTCGAAGACACCCCGGTGCCGACGCCGATCGAAGACGCGATCCGCAACATGGACACGATCGAGGCGATCGTCGCCTCGGGCAAGTCGGGCGGCTGGGTCGTTCCGAACCGGACGTGAAGCCAGTGGCGGGTGGTCAGTGGTCAGTGTGATCCGTATTCCTGACCACTCGCCACCAACCACTGACCACTCCCTTCAATCCGGCCGACCGTCTCGTTAGGATGTGGGTCTTCGATCCTTGCTCTCTCCGAGGAGGCGACCCACGTTGAAAACCCGACCTCTGGGCCGGACCGGCCTGGATTTGCCCTGGTTGAGCTTCGGCGCGTCGTCGCTGGGGCAGGAGTTCCGCTCGGTCGACCTGAGCGAGGCCATGCGGTCGGTCCGGGTCGCGCTCGACCTCGGGCATGAACTTCATCGACACCTCGCCGTTCTACGGCCGAGGGCTCAGCGAGTGCCTGCTCGGCGTGGCGCTCCGGGGCGTCCCTCGCGACAGCTACTTCCTCGGGACCAAGCTCGGCCGCTACGACAAGGCCCACTTCGACTTCTCGGCCAGGCGGGTCGTCGAGAGCGTCGACGTCAGCCTGCACCGGATGGGCGTCGACCACCTCGACATCATGCTCTGCCACGACATCGAGTTCGTGGAGATGTCGCAGATCGTCGACGAGACCCTGCCGGCGCTCCGCAAGATCCAGGAAGCAGGGCAAGGTTCGGTTCATCGGCGTCAGCGGCTATCCGATGAAGATCTTCCGCTACGTCCTCGACCGGACCGACCTCGACGTCATCCTCTCGTACAACCATTACACGCTCCAGAACACGATGCTGGCCGACCTCGTGCCCTTACCTCAAGGGCAAGGGCGTCGGCATCATGAACGCCGCGCCCTTCTCGGCCCGGCTGCTGACGAACGCCCCGCTGCCGCCCTGGCACAAGGCCACGCCCGTTCGTCCGCGAGATCGGCGAAGAAGGCGGCGGATCACTGCGCGTCGAAGGGGGTCGACATCGCCCAGCTCGCCCTGCAGTTCTCGATCGCCAACGAAGACATGACCACCTGCGTCGTCGGCTCGGCCAACCCGGAGAACGTCCGGAAGTGGGCCGAGTGGGCCGACTTGCCGATCGACCAGACCTTGCTGGCCGAGGTCCTGGAGATCCTCGAGCCGATCCACGACTGGTTCTACATCGAAGGCCGCCCCGAGAATAACGACCCGCCGTCCGAGCCCGGCGTCTGAGCCGACCGACTCATTGAGAGGACGCCGATGAAAGCCCTGCTCCTGGAAGCCCCCAAGAGCTTCAAGACGGATCGAGATCGAGTCTCCCGAGAAGCCCGGGCCGGGCGAGGCGCTGGTCCGCGTCCACCGGATCGGCATCTGCGGGACCGACATCAGCGGCTATCTCGGCAAGATGCCGTTCTTCAGCTACCCGCGGATCCCGGGCCACGAGCTGGGCGTCGAGGTCGTCGAGGTCGGCGAGGGCGTGACGAACGTCAAGGCCGGGCGACCGCTGCTCGGTCGAGCCTTACATCAACGACCCGAACAGCTATGCCAGCCGCCGGGGGCACCCGAACTGCTGCGAGAAGCTCGAAGTCCTCGGCGTCCACCGCGACGGCGGGATGCGGCCGCATTTCCTCCTGCCCGCCCGCAAGCTCCACCCCTCGACGAAGCTGGCGTTCGACCAGCTCGCCCTGGTGGAGACGCTGGCGATCGGCTGCCACGCCGTGAATCGCGGGCGCCCCGCCCGGCGAGTCGTGCCTGGTCATCGGCGCCGGGCCGATCGGCCTGGCGACGCTCGAATTCGTCAAGCTCACCGGCGCGAAGACGATCGTCCTCGACATGAACGAACAGCGGCTCGACTTCTGCAAGCGGGTCATGGGCGTCGAGCACACGATCAAGCTGGCCGATATCGTCGAGCAGGACCTCCGCGACGTGACCGACGGCCACCTGCCCGACGTCGTGATCGACGCGACGGGCTCGAGCGCCTCGATGTCGGCCGCGTTCGGCTACGTCGCGCCGGCGGGCGGCCGGCTGGTCTACGTCGGGATCACGACCGACGAGGTCAAGTTCCAGCACCCGATCTTCCACAGGCCCGAGGGGACGCTGCTCTGCTCGCGGAACGCCCTGCCGGACGACTTCACGCGGATCATCGGGCTGATCGAGGACGGCCGGATCGACACGAAGCCCTGGATCACCCACCGGGCGGCGTTCGACGAGCTTCCCGAGCTCTTCCCGTCGTACACGAAGCCCGAGACGGGCGTCATCAAGGCCATCGTCGAGGTCGACTGACGGGAGCTGACGATCGATGTCGGAGAAATCACCCTGCGTCGCCCTGGGTCTGAGCCCGAGCTTCGGCTTCGGCGACCGGATCGGCCTGGCCACGCCCGGGCATGTCGCGGCGATGCTCCGGTCCGGCTCGGGGATCGCGCCGATCTTCCCGCAGCAGTCGATCCGCGAGATGGCCCGGACCGGCCGGACGCCCCGGAACGTGATGGACGACGCCCTTCGAGGGTGCCACGCGCGCCGGCTGGACCGGCCGGATCGGCGCCGATGCCGACCATCTCAAGACGCCCAAGGACGTTGACGCCACGGCCGCCGTCGGCTTCACCTTCTTCACCATCGACCCCTCCGACCACGTCGACGCCCACGCCGACGACTACGACGAGCCGACCCTCCGCGACAAGTACGCCGCCGTGGCCGGCGAGGTCGAGTGGCTCGACCAATATCGGGGCAAGTCGGTCACGCTCGCGACCGGAACGACCGTCGAACTCGACGAGCAAGCCTGTCTCCGGGCCGCCGTCAAGTACGGCCGGGCGATCAACCACGCCCTCCGCCTGGCCGACCACATCAAGGCCGGTCAACGAGGCGGCGGGCCAGGACTACGAGATCGAGCTGAGCGTCGACGAGACCGAGCAGCCGACCACCCTGGCCGAGCATTACATCATCGCCGACCAGTGCGTCGCCCGGGGGATGAAGCTGGTCAGCCTCGCCCCTCGGTACATCGGCGACTTCGAGAAGGGGGTCGATTACAAGGGGGACGTCGACGCCCTGGAGCGCTCGCTCCGCGACCACGCGGCGATTGCCGAAATGCTCGGCCCCTACAAGCTGAGCCTGCATTCGGGCTCCGACAAGCTCTCGATGTACCCCGCGCTGGCCCGGGCCACCAAGGGGCAGTTCCACGTCAAGACGGCCGGGACGAGCTACCTGGAGGCCCTCCGGGTCGTCGCGCTCCGCGACGAGCCGCTGTTCCGCCGGATCGTCGACTTCGCCCGGAGCCGATACGAGACGGACAAGGCGACCTACCACGTCTCGGCCACGCTCCACTCGGCGCCGCCGGCCTCGGACGTCTTCGACGCGACCGAGCTGGAACGGCTCTACCTCGAACGCTGGTCCGACGTCCCGCCGGGCAGGGGGTTCACCGCGCCGGGCCGGCAGATCCTCCACTGCACGTTCGGCTCGACCCTGACCGACCCCGAGCTCGGCCCGGCGGTCAAGGGCGTGCTGGAGAAGCACCTCGACACCTATACCGAAGTGCTCGCGGACCACTTCTCCCGCCACCTGGACGCCCTGCGGGCCGGCATGTGACCGAACACCGAGGAGCGACGAACGCGATGTCCGAGAGCTTATCTGGAAGAGTTGTTCGGCCTGGACGGTCAGGTCGCCGTGGTGATCGGCGGCACGGGCGTGCTCTGCGGGGCGATGGCCCAGGGGCTGGCGCAGGCCGGGGCGACGGTCGTCGTCGCCGGCCGCGACGCCGAGAAGGGTGCGACCCGCGTCAAGGAGATCGAGGCCGCTCGGCGGCAAGGCGGCCTTCGCGCCGGTCGACGTGATGAAACGGGAGTCGATCGAGGGGCTGCTCCGGAGACGATCGCGACCCAGGGACGAGTCGACATGCTCATCAACGGCGCGGGTGTCAACAACGCCGAGCGCCTACTTCGACGCCAAGGATGAGGACTGGGACCGCGTCATCGACAGCAACCTCAAGGCCGTCCACTGGGGCTGCCAGGTCTTCGGCAAGCACATGGCCGACGACGGCGGCGGGTCGATCCTCAACATCGCGAGCGTCTCGTCTCATCTGCCGCTTTCGCGCGTCTTCGCCTACTCGGCCTCGAAGGCGGCGGTGGTCAACCTGACGCAGAACGTCGCCCGGGAGCTGGCCCCGATGGGTGTCCGGGTCAACGCGCTGGCCCCGGCTTCTTCCCGGCCGAGCAGAACCGCAAGATCCTCGACCCCGCCCGGGTCGAGAAGATCATGGCCCAGACGCCGATGGCCCGGTTCGGCGAGCCGCACGAGCTGGTCGGCGCGACGATCCTGCTGCTCTCGAAGGCCGCCGGGAGCTTCATCACCGGCGCGACCTATTACGTCGACGGCGGCTTCACCGCCATGCGGCTCTGACCCGACCCGGACGACCGGAGCACTTGCCGTGATCCGATCCGCCGTGACGGTCAGCCTGGTCGAGGAAGCCCGAGGCGGCCCGTTCGTCTTCTGGGACGACCTGGCCGAGGCCTGCAAGAAGGCCCAGCAGCTCGGCTTCGACGCCGTCGAGGTCTTCCCGCCCTCCGCAGACGCCGTCGATCCCGCGCGGCTCCGGATGCTGCTCAACGACCACGGGCTGGCCCTGGCCGCCGTCGGCACCGGCGCGGGCTGGGTCAAGCGCAAGCTGACCCTGACCCAGCCCGACGTCTCCGCCCGGGTCAAGGCCCGCGACTTCATCCGCGAGATCATCGACTTCGCCGGCCCGTTCCACGCCCCGGCGATCATCGGCTCGATGCAGGGCCGGAGCGGCGACGGCGTCGAGCACCCCACCGCGCTGGGCTATCTCGCCGACGCCCTCGAAGTCCTGGGCGAGCACGCCAGGCAATACGGCGTGCCGCTGATCTACGAGCCGCTGAACCGCTACGAGACCAACCTGGCCAACACCGCTCGACGCGGGCGTGAAGCTGCTCCACTCGCTCTCGACGAACAACGTCGTCCTCCTGGCCGACCTGTTCCACATGAACATCGAGGAGATCAACCTGGCCGACGCGCTCCGGTCGGCGGGCAAGCAGATCGGCCACTCCATTTCGTCGACTCGAACCGTCGGGCGGCGGGGTTCGGCCACTCGACTTCGCGCCGATCGCCCAGGCGCTCCACGAGATCGGCTACGACGGCTTCGCCTCGGCCGAGGCGCTTCCGCTGCCCGATTCCGACACCGCGGCCGAGCAGACCATCCACGCGTTCCGTCGCTATTTCCGGGCCGGCGGCAACTCGACGGGACGCTGAGATCCTTATCCAGGGAGATCGCCGAGGAATGCTCAAGCACCTGCTGATCCATCCGAAGATCAACGAGGTCATCGGCCGGGCCGGGCATCACGCCCAGATCCTGATCGCCGACGGCAATTATCCGTCGTCGTCGAAGAAAGGGCCGAACGCCGAGGTGGTCTGCCTGAACCTGATGCCCGGCGTCGTCACCTGCGCCCAGGTGCTCAAGGCCGTGCTCTCGGCCGTGCCGATCGACGCGGTCAACACGATGGGGTACGAGACCGAGGGCCCTTACGCCCTGACCGAAGACCCGCCCGTCTGGGACGAATACCGCGAGGTGATCCGCGAGGCCGGCCTGCCGCTCAAGCTCGAACCGATCTTCAAGTGGGACTTTTACGAGGCCGTCGCCACTCCCGACCACGTCCTCACGATCCAGACCGCCGACCAGCAGCGGTTCGCCAATATCCTGCTGTCGGTCGGCGTCCGCATGGACTGATCGAACGGCCATGAGCCTCATCATCGACGCCCACCAGCACTTCTGGCAACTCGCCCGCCCCTTCGACTATCGGCTGGCTCGACGCCCCCGCGCTCGCGAAGATCAGCCGCGATTATCTGCCCGAGGATCTGGAACCGCTGCTCCGGGCCGAGGGCGTCGATCGCTCGATCTTCGTCCAGACCCAGCACGACCTCGAGGAGAACCGCTGGGCCCTCGGCCTGGCCGAGGGCTCACCCGTTCCTCGCGGGAGTGGTCGGCTGGGTCGACCTGGCTTCCGACGCTTGCGAGCGGCCAGGTCGAGGAATTCCGGGCGAACCCGAAGTTCGTCGGCGTCCGCCACGTCGTCCAGGACGAGCCCGATGACGAACTTCCTGATCCGCGAGGACGTGCTCCGAGGGCTGAAGATCCTGGAGAAGCACGGCGTCCCGTTCGACCTGCTCTTCTACGTCAAGCACCTCCACCACGTGCCGACGCTCGCCCGCGCCCTTCCCGACCTGCCGATGGTCATCGACCACCTGGCCAAGCCCCGGATCAAGGAACACCGGCTCGACGACTGGCTGGACAACTTCCGCGCCGCCGCTTCATTCCCGAACGTCTTCTGCAAGCTCTCGGGGATGGTCACCGAGGCGGACTGGACCGGCTGGACGGTCGACGACCTGCGTCCTTACGTCGAGACCGCGCTGGACTGCTTCGGGCCGGATCGGCTGATGTTCGGCTCGGACTGGCCGGTCTGTGAGCTGGCGGCGACTTACGGCGAGGTCCGCCGTGCCCTGATTGAGGCGCTCGGGCCGATCTCGGAATCGGAACGCTCGGCGATCTTCGGCGGCACGGCGGCCCGGTTCTACCGGCTTCCGATCGAAGCTTGAGCAGGGCGGGTCAGTTCATGGAGGGGTCGGGCGGGACCTCGCGAAGGTGGAGGAATTCGGAGAGCTTGCGGGCATTGATCGCCTTGACGACGACGTCCCAGAGGTCTTTTGAACCGGCCCAGAAGATGTATTCGGGGGTGGCCGGGAGGGTCAGCCAGGAGTTGACGCCGAACTCGCTCTCCAGTTGTCCGGGGCCCCAACCGGCGTAATTCGCCAGGATCAACGAAGGTTCGAGCCGGCTCATCACCGCCTCACGAACCTTGGAGATATCCACCGCGTTGTAGACCCCGGGGATCACCTCCTGGTCGGATAGATCCTCAACCTCGTGGAGGACAATCAACGGGCCGGAGACCGGGCCGCCGAGATTGAGCGGCTTGACCCAGTCGATCGGCTCGGAGAAGACGGTCTCCGCGATATCGGCGACCGTGGCCTCGGTCGGACGGTTCAGGACGACCCCCGCCGCGCCGTCCTCGGAGTGGTCGAGCATCAGGATCACGGTCCTGGTGAAGAACGACGCAAGCAAGCTCGGCGAGGCGATCAGGAGATGACCTTTCAGCGACCTCATGGGTTCTCCTCGAAGCCGATCCGGGACAGATTCGCTCGCGTGTTTCGAGAATCGTCCCCCTGATTCTCTCCACTGTTCAGGTTCTTCCGCAATCCTTCGGCCGGAGAAATGGTTTTCGGTCGGGGTCTATTCGTGGGGGCCATCGCGAGCTATCATGATCTGACCTCCCGACGAGAGCTCCCTCTCGCCAACCGACGCGATCCGGTCCCTCCGACACGGGAAGCGAGCTTGGCTCCCGACCCAGACCTCCACAGAGATCCTGTACATAACACAACTCATGCCAAAAACCCGGTAATCTGGGGGCTCGCGCTCGGTTGTTGCGTCGCGGCAGCATCGACGCGTTTCCGATGACGAATGGTGAGATTTGACTGGTTTGAAGGCAATAATTGATCGGAAAATGAAATCGCCGCCATAATGAAGTCCGAGCCACGTTGGCTCTCGCTGGTCTCGATCTGATCATCTGGTCCAGTAGCGGCCAATGAGTCGCGGGCAGTCGCGGGTCCCGGTCATGATTCGCCGAGCCCATCCGCGAGATGGACCGATTCCAGAGGTTCCCCGGAATGCACGCCTCCACGAGCCAGGAAGTCCCACCGAAGACTCTCGATGTCGACAGCCATCGTTCGACCCACCTGGGCGAGGTCATCGAGCACGCCGCGCACGTCCTCCCCGCGCAGGGACCGATCACGGTCTTCATCCACCACAACACCCTCCATGCCTTCGAACATCTGCCCTTCGACGAGGCCGTTCAGAAAGGGGCCGAGATCTTCGGGTGCCAGCCCTACCGGACCGAGGACCGCTATCGAGACGACCTGAGGCGAGGTCGGATCCGGTTCTCCGAACTCCAGGACGTGCTGGAGCGGGACCTGGGCGACGGGGCCAGGGAGCCGGTTCCGTGCGTCGGCACGCGGCTCGACCTTCGACTGGCGATGCTCCAGTTTCCGGTGCTCCACGGCCCGACCGAGGAACTCGTCTGGTACGTGGCCGAGGCGGACGCGCTCCGGCGAATCCGCCCGGAGGTCTCCTCAGCCGTCGCCTCGAGGATGGTCGCCGAGACCCGGCGCTGGGTCGTCCGGGATCTCCGGGGAGGTGGCGACCCGGCCCGTAACAGGACTTCGCGACTCTCCTCGACCGCCAGGAAGAACGATAGCCTGTCGGCCCTTCTCAGCCGTTACGGTGAGTCGTCCATGGAGTCCTGGACCGACGAGCAGTGGGAAGGCTTCACCCTCAACGCTCTCTGGCGGGTCTGCTGCGACGGGGTCCGCGACCTCCCGCCCTACACCGACCCGCCGGTGGCAGGGATCCGACATCACGATCTGCTCTTCGAGGTGACCGGGGCCGATGCCGACGCGAAGGTCCACGATCTCCTGATCCGCTTCTGCGCGGCATTTCTCGACCAGGGCTTGACGCACTGGCAGCTTCCCCGACGCGACGAGGGGTTCTTCCGGTCGTTCTGTTCGCTCTATCGCCAGCCCAACGGGCCGCCCGACCGCTGGCTCCGGGGGCTCGATCGAGAGCTGGCCCGGCTGGAAGGTGAGCGGGTCGAGCCGATGGAATCGATCCTCGAATCCCTGGAGATCCTCGGGGTCGCCGAACCCGAGTGGGAAGAATTCCTCGCGGCCACGTTCCTGGCGCTCCGAGGCTGGGCCGGGATGGTCCGCCAGGTCGAGATCCGTGGCGACCGCGCGGTCCATCCGATCCCTGAGGGGAGTCTCGTCGAATTCCTCGCCGTCCGGTTACTCCTGGATCGCTTCGCGCTGGCGAGGACAGCCCACGAGTCGATCGATTACGAAGGGCCGCTGAGCGGCCTGCGCGAGGCGCTCCGGTCCCGGCTGGTCGTCCACTGGCCGCCCAGCGTGGAGCAGCGAGCGTTCCTGGTCTTCCAGGTCGTCCAGCTCTTCGGCCTCTCGCCGGACGTCCTCCATCGGCTCAGCCCCGAGGAATGGGCGAAGCTCGTCGAGGAACTCGAGTCGTTCTCGGCCGTCGAGCGGAGGCGGATCTTCCACCTGGCCTACGAGAAGCGGTTCACCACCCAGACGCTCGACGCCGTCGCCCTCCGGGCCGCGTCGAAGGTGGGCAGGCCGGCTTCGCCGAAGTTCCAGACGGTCAGTTGCCTCGACGAGCGCGAGGAGTCGTTCCGTCGCCACCTGGAGGAGATCGCGCCCGAGGTCGAGACCTTCGGCGTGGCCGGCTTCTACGCCGTGGCGATGTACTACCGAGGGGCGGCCGACGCTCACTTCGTGCCGCTCTGCCCGGTCGTGATCCGGCCCCAGCACTGGGTGATCGAGGAAGTTGTCGACGAGGGGAACACGGTCCACCGGATGAGGGCGAGGACCCGCCGGGCGATCGGCACGGCGTCCCACCAGTTCCACATCGGCAGCCGGAGCTTCGCCCTGGGGGCATTGCTGACCGGGGCGGTGGGCGTCCTCGCCTCGTTTCCTCTGGTCGCACGAATCCTCTTTCCCAGGCTGGCCGGCCGGATTCGCCACACATTCGGGCGGATCGTCCGGACCTCCCCGAAGACCCGACTGAAGCTCGAAAGGCTCGACCTGAACCCGGGGCCGCTCAATGGCCAGGTCGGGTTTTCGGTCGAGGAGATGGCCAACATTGGCGAGCGATTGCTCCGCGACATCGGCCTGACCATCGGGTTCGCGCGGCTGGTGATCCTGATCGGGCACGGGTCGAACAGCCAGAACAACCCGCACGTCTCGGCCTACAACTGCGGGGCCTGCGGCGGGTCGGCGGGCGGCCCGAACGCCCGGGCCGCTCGCCCAGATTCTCTCGGACCCTCGGGTCCGCGAGATCCTGGCGAGCCGTGGGCTGGTGATCCCACCCGAAAGTCTCTTCGTCGGCGCCCTTCACAATACCTGTGACGACTCAGTGACCTATTACGACCTCGATCGAATCCCTGACTCGCACCGCCAGGAGTTCGAGTCGGCCCGGAGTTCGATCGCGCTGACATCCGAGCGGAACGCTCACGAGCGATGCCGCCGGTTCATGTCGGCGCCGCTGACACTTTCCTTTCCGGAGGCCCTCGAACACGTGGAGGAGCGGGCGGAAGACCTGGCCCAGACGCGGCCCGAGCTGGGCCACGCCACCAATGCCATCGTCGTGGTCGGTCGCCGGGAATGGACCCGTGGCCTGTTCCTCGATCGACGGGCGTTCCTCACCTCCTACGACCCTTCGACTGACGATGCCGAGAACTCGATCCTGACCCGGATCCTGCAGGCCGTTTTTCCCGGTCTGCGCCGGGATCAATCTGGAATACTTCTTCTCGAACGTGGACAACAGCGGATTCGGCTGCGGCACGAAGCTCCCGCACAACCTGGCGTCGCTCCTGGGCGTGATGGACGGCGCCGCGAGCGACCTCCGAACCGGTCTCCCCTGGCAGATGGTGGAGATCCACGAGCCGGTTCGCGCGCTCTTCCTGATCGAGACCACGCCCGAGGCGATGGTCCGGATCATGGACCGTAACCCGGGGATCGGCCAGCTCTGTCGGAACCTCTGGATCCAACTGGCTGTGCTCCATCCCGATCGTCGCGAGATCAGCGTGTTCCAGGAAGGGGCGTTCCGCCGCTACGAGCCCCAGGCGACCGCCATCCCCCGGGTCTCGCTCGTCCGTCGACTGGTATCGAGGCTGGCGCGACCACCTGGAGTTCGCGGAGGTCCAGGCGTGACGACATCGATGAACCGAGGATCGGAACGGGAGCCATGATGGACGGGTCGCACCTGCTGCAATTGCTGGGGATCGTCGTGGTCCTCGCTCCGCTGATGCTGACGATCACGTTGGGGATCTCGTCCTTGATGGGCTGGAAGCTGTCCGAGCAGCGGACGACCAGCTTCATCTACGCGGCGATCATGTCCGGCCTGCTGGCCGCCGTCTCGGTCCTGGGATGGATGCTCGTCTCCGGTCAGCGAGTCCTGACGATCGCCGTGGGAGACTGGGTGGGCATCCCGCACTATCACTTCTCGATCAAGTTCGTCTTCGACCGGCTCTCGGTGCCGATGGCGATCCTCTCGTTACGTCCTCTCGGGGACGATCGGAGCCTTCGCCAGCAAGTACATGCACCGTGAGAGCGGATATAACCGCTTCTACATGCTCTACGCGATCTTCGTCCTCGGGATGGTGGTGACGTCGCTGGCGGCGACGATCGAGACTCTGTTCACCGGCTGGGAGCTGGTCGGACTCTCCTCGGCGTTGCTGGTCGCGTTCTTCCAGGATCGCACGAATCCGGCCCGGAACGGACTCTGGATCTGGATCATCTATCGGTTCTCCGACGCCGCGCTGTTGCTCGCGGCGGTGGCGATGCACCACCTCAGCGGCGAGGGCGACTTCGACCTGCTTTTGGGCAAGGGTTCCTGGCCCGAGGAGACCTCGACTCTGCCCTCATCGCAGGCACTTCTGGTGGGACTCTTGCTGCTGATGGCCGCCGCGGGGAAGTCGGCCTTGATCCCGTTCTCGGGCTGGCTTCCCCGGGCGATGGAGGGGCCGACTCCGTCGAGCGCCGTGTTCTACGGCGCGTTGTCGGTCCACCTCGGGGCCTTCCTGCTGCTCCGGGTCAGCCCGCTCCTGGACCGGTCGATCTTGCTCTGCGTCGTCGTGGTCGTGATCGGACTGAGCACGGCCGTGTTCGCCTACCTGGCGGGGAGCGTGCAGACGGACATCAAGTCCGGCGCTCTCGTTCGCCTCGCTGTCCCAGGTTGGAATCATCGTGGCGGAGATCGGATTCGGCCTGCGTTATATCGCGCTGTTCCATTTGCTCAGCCACGCCTGCCTTCGAACGCTCCAGTTCGTCCGGGCACCGAGCCTGCTCCAGGACTACCGGACACTCGAAGATGCGATTGGCACTCGACTTCCAAGGGCCGGAACCCCCTGGCGACGGATCGGCAAGAGCACATCCTGGGATTATCTTTATCGCTTTGCCATGGAACGCGGCTATCTCGACTCGTTCCTGAGAGACTACGTCGCCTTTCCTTTCGTCAGGGCGTTCCGCTGGTGCGACACCCTGGAGCGTCGCTGGACCGACTTCCTCGCCGGGGGCGAGTCGCGTGAGTCGGACCAGGTCAAGCCTCACTTCGGAATGATCGAAGAACTCTCATGAAATTCCTGTCGATGCCCTGGCTCGAGTTGGCGATCGCGATCACGCTGATCGGGTCGGCGTTCGTGACATTCCTTCGGAACCCGGATCGAGCGTACCGATGGGCCCTCGGCTTCACGGGAACGTCGTTTGCCTGTGCCTTCCTGGCCTGGCTGGCGTTCGATCTCGAGACTCCCGCCGAGATGATCCGTCAGATGAGCCCGCAGACGTTTCTCTTCGGTCGGCAAGTGCTCGGGCTGGATGACCTGAGCGCCCCGCTCGTCCCGGCCATCGCGCTCTTGAATCTCCTGACGGCGTTGTCGAAGCCCCGGACCTTCATGAGGCGTTTTTCATTCTCCTGGTCGCTCGTCTCCGAGTCGATCCGCCTGGCGACGTTCAGTTGTACCGAGCCGTGGACGCTGATCGGGCTGCTCGCGGCATCGACCATCCCGCCCTACGTCGATCTGGCTAGCCGCGGGCGTCCGACTCGGGTTTATGTCCTGCACATGGCCCTCTTCGTCGGCCTGCTCGTGCTCGGCTGGTCGGCGGCCGGCCGCTCGGGCGATTCGTCGGTCAGCGCCCCTGGTGGGCCACCGTCCCGCTCCTTCTCGCCATTCTCGTCCGTTGCGGGACCGTCCCGGCCCACTGCTGGGTCACCGACTGGTTCGAGCACGCCTCGTTCGGCCCCGCTCTGCTCTACGTGGCTCCGCTCAGCGGCGTTTACGCCGCCATTCGGCTCGTCTTACCGATCGGCCCGGGATGGGTCCTCACGAGCATCGGCCTGCTCTCGCTCTTCACCGCGGTCTATGCCGCCGGGATGGCGACGATCCAGCGTGAGACCCGCCGCTTCTTTGCCCATCTGTTCCTGAGTCACTCGTCGCTGGTCCTGGTGGGGTTGGAGCTGCACTCAGTCCTGTCCTTGACGGGTTGCCTCTGCCTCTGGTTCTCAGTCATCCTCTCGCTGGGCGGCTTCGGCCTGAGCCTCCGGGCGTTGGAGGCCCGATTCGGGAGGCTCTCGCTCACCGGCTTCCACGGCCTTTACCAGCACTCGCCGACCCTGGCCGTCTGCTTCCTCCTGACCGGCCTGGCCAGTGTCGGGTTTCCATTCACGCTCGGCTTCATCTCGACCGAACTGCTGGTCGAAGGCGCGATCTCCGCGAGCCCTTATGTCGGGATCGCGGTGGTCAGCGCCGCGGCTCTCAATGGAATCGCGGTGCTCCGGGCCTATTTCCTGCTCTTCACCGGCGCCCGTCACGTCTCGGCGATCTCGCTGGGGCTGGGCCTCCGGGAACGGCTTGCCGTGCTGACCCTGGCCGCCCTGATCCTCGGCGGCGGCCTTTTCCCCCAGCCGGGTGTGACGACCCGCGAACGGGCTGCCGAGGAAATCCTGAAGATCCGGGCGAAGCATCGAGGGACCGATGAGCAAACGACCGAGCCGGAGGAGGCTCGCAACGATCCGCCGGTTCATCCTCTGGCGCGGTAGTTCTCCCGATCTCGCCCGTTTGAAATCTGCCGCGACTCCGTGCCCAGCGATCGAGTCGGGTTCTTTCTCTCAGGTCCACCTGATTTCCCGACGACAATGACCTCGCTGGCAGTCGAGGTCTCGGATTCCAAAAGTGCCGGGACCCGTGTCCCTCATGATCACGTCAAATCGAGTGGCGGAATGACCCGAGCTGAAGCCCTGCCAGGCCCGGTGGCCACGCGGACAGCGAAGAAGCGACCGAAAGCATGAGAATTGACCTGGTCAACAATTTCAAGGCACAGCCGCGGTTGTTCACCGCCGTTTTCCTCGGCGGTCTCTCGTGGTTCCTCTTGCCAATGGGCGGGCGAGAATCGACGCGGATGCTGGTGGCGTGGGATTGCGCCACCGGACTTTACCTCCTCCTCGCCATGGCGATGATGGCGGGCTCGAACATCGACCGCATCCGCTACCGAGCCGCCTTGCAGGATGAGGGGCAGTTCGTCATCCTGGGCCTCACGACCATCACGGCGCTCGTCAGCCTGGCGGGGATCATGGCCGAACTCGCCGCCGCGAAAAGGCTGGAGGGGCAGGGACACGCCTCATGGCAACATGTCGCGCTGGCCGGGCTCACCGTGTTACTGTCCTGGACCTTCACGCACACCATGTTCGCGATCCATTACGCCCACGAATACTACGGCGGGCCGGAGGACAAGCCGACCGAAGGGCTGGAGTTTCCCGGTCATGACTCGCCCGATTACTGGGACTTTGTCTATTATTCGTTCGTCATCGGGACCGCCTGCGCCACCGCCGATGTCAACGTCACTTCCAGGATCATCCGAAGGATGACGACGCTGCATTGCGTGGTCGCCTTCTTCTTCAACACGACGATTCTCGCGCTGACGGTCAATATCGGGGCGGGTTTCTTCTGAGCGACCGGAGGTCGGCCCGAAGTCGCGAGCGGTGGTTCGAGATAGAGCGCACTCAGAAGAAGAGACGACGCGCCCGGCCTCTTGCGGCCTTCCGGCGGCCTTGTACGATGGAGCCTCGTCCTTCGGGCACGCATCGGCGCGTCGAGCGACGGGAACGGCGATCCTCTCCCGAGGTCCAAGACCATGAAGCTCCCGGTTTCTTCCGCGATGGTTGTTCTCGGACTGCTGGCAACGATCCCACCAGCCATCGGGCAGGAGTTACCGGGAACCCGGTATGCCGACGCGCGCGATTACTCGAAATGGGAGAAGGAAGTCGCGTCCTATGAGGCCGCCGATCGCCAGAGCCCACCTCCCAGGGACGGCATCCTGTTCATCGGTTCGTCTACCATTCGCCTCTGGAAGACGCTCGCCGAGGACTACCCGGAGCACAAGGTCATCAACCGCGGCTTCGGCGGCACCGAGATCGTCGATTCCACCCACTTCGCGGATCGCCTGATCTTTCCGCACGAGCCCAGGCAGATCTTCCTTCGGGCCGGGGGCAATGACATTCACGCCGGGCGGACTCCGAAGCAGGTTGCCGCCGATTTCGTGGAATTCGTCCGTGTGGTCCACGCGCGCCTGCCCAGGACAGAGATCCTTTACATCGCTGTCAGCCCCGCACCCGCGCGATGGGGCGAGTCGGACAAATGCCGCGAACTCAACCGGTTGATCCGCGAAGCCGCCCTGGCCATGCCGCGAGTGGGGTTCGTGGACGCCTACGATATCAGTCTGACTCCCCAGGGTCAGGCTCGTCCCGAACTGTTCGTCAAGGACCGGCTCCACTTCTCCGCCGAGGGCTACAAATTGCTCGCGGAACGCGTCCGGCCTTTCCTGGCGCAGTAAGCACTTTCGGGAGGGTCAGGTCACGCAACCGGCCTTGGTCGCCCGAGTGCGCATCCTCTCCCTGGCAGGGCTGTTTCATTCTCAATTCTGCCTGGGAACGGGGACTGGCTCCGGCGGTACTCGGCCGGTGCCTGTCCCCATTCCCGGGCAAGACGGGTGGACCAAGGGGGACAGGCACCTCCGCTGCGCTCCGGAGCCAGTCCCCCTTGGTCCACCGAGACGAGAAGGAAACAGCCCTGCTCTCCCTGGCGAACTCAGCCACCCCATGCGCTTCCCCTGGACCTCGGCGACTGTTAAAACTCGTGAGCATCGGCACCTTGAAGCGATACCGATCTGTCCCGAGGAACTCTCCCATGCCAAGGACGAGTCTTGCCATCGCACTGGTCTGCGCACTGGCCGCCCAGTCTGGCCTTGCGCAGGAGCCACAAACCAAACCGGCCGCCAAGAAGGCACCGACCGCGGCGCAAATCGCCACTCAGAAAGATCACAAGAAGATGATGGATCTTCTCAAGATCGAGAACCTCCGGCCGGGTGTGAACGGAAGTAACCGAGACGCGCCCAACTATGCCAACTACGACGAGTCGAAGGCCAATCCCTACCCGAACTTGCCGGACCCCCTGGTCTTGAAAAACGGGGAAAAGGTCACGACGGCCGAGGCATGGTGGAAGCAGCGACGCGCGGAGATCGTCGAAGATTTCGATCGGGAGATCTATGGTCGGGTTCCCAAGGACACGCCCAGGGTGAAATGGGAAGTGACCGCCACGACCACGGAGAAGAACGGAGAAATCTCCGTCATCACGAAAAAGCTGGTGGGGCATGTCGATCACACGTCCTACCCGGAGATCAGCGTCAACATTCAATTGACGCTGACCACCCCCGCCGATGCGAGGGGCCCGGTCCCCGTGATGATGGAGTTTGGTTTCGGAGGCTTCGGTCCTCGACCGGGTGGAGCGGCGACGAAAGCCGGATCTGTTCCCGGCAAGGCGGCTCGACCCGGAGGGGGCCCCACCTGGCAGCAACAGGTACTCGCCAAGGGATGGGGCTACGCCATTCTCGTCCCCAACAGCATCCAGGCGGACAACGGCGCGGGCCTGACCCAGGGCATTATCGGTCTGTGCAACAAGGGACAGGACCGCAAGGCCGACGACTGGGGCTCCTTGCGTGCCTGGGCCTGGGGTGCGAGCCGAGCCCTCGACTATTTCGAGACTGACAAGGCCGTGGACGCCAAACAGGTCGGAATCGAAGGTCATTCCCGCTATGGCAAGGCGGCCCTCGTCACGATGGCGTACGACCCGCGATTCGCCATCACCTACGTCAGCTCCTCGGGCGAGGGCGGGGCCAAGCTTCACCGTCGCAACTGGGGCGAGTTGGTGGAGAACGTGGCCGCGACGAATGAATATCACTGGATGGCCGGGAATTTCTTGAAATACGCGGGTCCGCTGAACTGGAACGACCTTCCCGTGGACTCCCACGAGCTGGTCGCCCTCTGCGCCCCGCGTCCCGTGTTCATCGGCGTGGGAGCGACCAACGGCGACGGGTGGGCCGATGCGAAGGGCATGTTCCTGGCCGCCGCCGGTGCTGGTCCGGTGTACAAGCTCCTCGGCAAGAAAGACCTGGGGACCACGGATTTCCCACCCATCGAGACAACCTTGATCGAGGGGGACCTCGGCTTCCGTCAACACAGTGGCGGTCACACTCCCGGCCCGAACTGGCCGACATTCCTCGCGTTCGCAGACCGTTACATCAAAGCGCCGAAGCCGATCGTTCTCAATGCCCAACCCGTCCAGGAGTCCGCTGAGGGGGCCAGGTCCATCCCCGCGATCACCGAGCGGATGCGTCCGTTCGTGGACAATCACGAGGTTTCGGGCGCCGTGACGCTCGTGGCGACGCCCGAGCGGATCGTGCACCTGGATGCCATCGGCAAGGCCGACATCGCCGCCGACAGGCCGATGCGTACGGACACAATCTTCTGGATTGCCTCCATGACCAAACCGATCACCGCCACGGCCGTCCTGATGCTGCGGGACGAAGGCAAGTTGTCGGTCGATGACGAGGTCGAGAAGCATTTGCCCGAGTTCAAGAATCTCAAGACCACGGACGGCAAGCCGGCGCGGGTCACGATCAGGCACCTTCTCACGCACACCTCGGGCATGGGAGAGGCCACCCCCGCCGAGGCCCGCGTGATCAAGGATCTGGCCGGTCTCATCCCTGTCTATGTCAGCAAGCCCGTCCAGTTCGAGCCGGGCTCGAAGTGGGCCTATTGCCAGTCGGGAATCAACACTGCGGCCCGGATCGTCGAGGTCGCCTCGGGACTGCCGTTTGACCAGTTCGTCGAGCAGCGGTTGTTTGTTCCTCTTGGGATGAAGGACACGACCTTCTACCTCGCCGAGGAACAGCTTTCCAGGCTCGCCGCGTCGTATCGCCGGAATGATCGGGGCGAGTTGACCGCAACGTCGGTCGGCATCCTGTATGGCAAGGCCCCGACGAGCCGCGACCGCTTCCCCGCGGCCAATGGCGGCCTTTTCTCCACGGCGACCGATTACTCGCGGTTCTGCCGGATGATCCTGAATCAAGGCGAGCTGGATGGGAGACGCTACGTGACGCGGGAGTCGGTCGAGCTGATGACTTCGGTCCAGACGGGCAACCTGAAGACCGGCTTTACCGGGGGGAACGGCTGGGGCCTGGGTTGGTGTATCGTCCGCGAGCCGCAGGGGGTGACCGCCATGCTTTCCCCCGGCACTTTTGGTCATGGCGGGGCCTACGGCACGCAGGCGTGGATCGACCCCGTGAAGAAGCGGGCCTACATCCTGATGATCCAACGCGCGGACTTTCCCAATTCCGATGCCTCCGAGGTTCGGAAGGCGTTCCAGGAGACGGCGAACGCCTCTCTGGATCGCGCGAAATGAAGGACGGGAACTTCAAAAGCAGTACGGGCTGCTGATTGTCCCTCGCCAGGCGGCGGCCCAGAGCGGTTCCCGCTCAGATGGCCCACGACGGAGGAAAACGGGGACTGGCTCCCGGCCCCCGGTGGAAGAGCCCATTCTGCTCAACGGCCACGCGGGCCTGGAGCCTGTCCCCGTTTTCCGGACGCCGTTGGTGATGCGTCCCGAGAATGGCTAGGCGGTTTTCGCTCGGAGGCTGCATTTCAATGACGAACCACGGAGATCACAGAGCCCATAGCGATAGGTAGGGTGGGTCGAGTGAAACGAGCCCCACCACGCATTCATGGTGGGGCTCGTTTCACTCGACCCACCCGACACGAACCGATTTCCGGAGAAACTGTGATAATGCGGGCTCGATCGACCTGAATGTGTGAGAGACCACGGCACCTTGCCGAGCACCCTCGAACACGAAAGGTCCGCACCGATGGCCACCGAAGCCCAGATCCGCGCCAACAGGGAAAATTCGAAAAAATCGACCGGTCCGAAGACCCCCGAAGGCAAGGAGCGAGTGCGCCGGAACGCGCTCAAGCACGGCCTGACCGGATCGGGCGTCGCCTTGCCCTCCGAGGATCAGGCCGAGATCACCCGCAGCTTCCTCGCCCTGCAGAACGAGTTGCGTCCCAGCAATGAGCTGGCCGAGAAACTGGTCCGTCGCACGGCCTTCCTCTTCGTGCGGCTCGAACGGTGCGAGAAGCACGAAACCTCCGAGACCTCGAAGCGCGTCCGCCACGCCGTCGAGAAGTTCGATGACGAACGACTCGCCCTCGTCGAGGAACTCGCCTCAAAGATCGAGCGCGAGCCGGCGACGACCTCGCGACGGCTCCAGATGACGCCCGAAGGGATCGACTGGCTGCTGGACCAGTGGGAAATCCTCCATGAGGAACTGTTCATGAAGGGCCATCGCCTCTACTGGACCAACAACCATCGCGCCCGCTTCGAGCTGCTTCTCGGCCGAAATCCCGCCGACTGGCGGCTAGGCCGGATCGCGATCCTGTCCGACGCCGTGGCCGGGTTCTTCCTCAACCTCGAAAAAGAGGACGGCCCGGGTCTCGAAGGCGAGGCCCGCGCCGACTGGGCGCGAGGCGAGCTGGGGAGGATGATCGATGAGGAGATGGCGCAATTGAAGGACGTCCGAATCAACCTCGACCCGAAGGCGATCGAGCAGGACCGCGCCGAGGCGGTCGACCGCGCTCTTCGACCCCTCCAAGGAGGCGATCCTGGCGCGGAAGTACGAGGCGGCGACCGAACGGGCGCTTTTCCGCACCCTCAAGGAGCTTCGCCATGTCGAGGCCGACGCAGCCCAGGGGATCAAGACAGAAATAACCGTTGACACAGAAGAAACTTACGACAATTCGGCTTTGAATGAACAAGAGGACGATCCGGAGTCTTCGTCGGCCCCTGAAACAGCCGCTCCGACCATCTTCCCGCTGTCCGAGCGGGCGAAGGAGGGGCCGATTTCGGTCGAGACGGCCGAAAAAGTGGTCGTCTGAGGCTCAAAGGGGGTCGTCCGGAGGTCCGAGAGGCCCGATCGTGATCGGGCCGGGGGCGGTCCACGGACCTCGCGGCTCGGGGTGCGCCATCCGGACGTGAACGGCTTGAGAGGACGGCCACAGCCTTATTCCGCAATACCTCACATGGTCTAAGAGACCTCCGTAGTTTGCCGATTTGACCTGGACGATTTCGGAATGAGCAAGTATGAAGATCGACGGCCGACACTCAGGAGGCCGATCAAGACGGGGTTTAGGGTACCCGAACGGCGTCTGGTTGAACGGAAATCGGGCCGTTTTGACCTCTCGATCGCGCGGGGCTCGCCATGCAATGACTGAGAAAGTTCCTTATCGGACGCAAGCGCCCTGTTTCTTTGCATAATAATGTAAATTGCTGATATTTTGTTTGGTTTTTATGGGTTTGGAACCGCGGGCATCGTGAGAGTTCTCAAGATTGGTGCCGATTCTGACGAATACTCAGGATGCCTGAGTTATGCGTGGGAGCCGCTCGGAGGACGTTCGATCCTTTCGGAAGTCCACCCGACTCAAGCTCGTCATGGTCGGAACTGATGACGGAATCTCAAATCGGAAGTGACAATCATGTCAAGTCGGCTCGTCCAATCGAACGCCCTGTTTGTTCACATCCCGAAGACAGGTGGCACCTGGATCGAGCATGCGTTGACACGAAGTGGGGTGGAAATTGCTCAGGCTGATGTGACCGAGGGGGTGACTTATCGCCATCCGCTCGTGTCGAACATCAGGGGAGAATATCCCTTCACGTTCACCTTCGTCCGGCATCCCTTGAGCTGGTACGAGTCGTGGTGGAAGTTCCAGTCAGGACAGTGGATCGAGTTTGAGCCAGGAGTCTGGCATCCACAGAGAGTCCTGGAACCATCGCAATCCGACAATTTCTCAGACTTTATCCGCCTTTGTATGGATCGAGAACCTGGTTATGTCAGCCGGATGTACGAATGGTATATCGGTCCGCCGGGCCAACAGTTCGTGGACTTCGTCGGCCGTTACGAATGTCTTGAAGACGACCTCGTCCGGATTCTGGCAATCCTCGAACAGCCTTTCGACGAAACGGCTCTGAGAGCTCAGGCTCGTGTGAACGTGAGTCGCCAGCTTCAAGGCACGCCTGTTTGGAGACCTGATCTCAAGCAACAGATGCTTGCCCTTGAAGCGCCAGCAATCCGCCGCTATTATTCCCAGCCCTCGACCGTGGCGATCCGTGAGGATCCCGGGCACAATCTCTCGATTTCTCGGATTCGAAATCTCCTCACGCGAACTCGGTCGTTGGCCAAGCTCGGCAGGCGAGACACATATTGATTGGGCGATGTTCGCCTGTCGATGATCGGCAAGTGGAGGATGAAATGATTTCCATGCGAGCCGATGCCGCTCATGGAATGAAATCCCGGACGCTCGGAGTTCACGCGCCGGATGGCTCGAACATCAGAGCGGGTTTCCGGGGCACGGAGGATTGGATCTACCAGGCCATCGGCACCGACCGCGACGTTCTACTGATCGGGCCCGACGCGATCCGTTTCGCGGGTGGGTTGACTCGTCGGAGATGCCGGATTCTGGTGGCTGGCTGCGGGGACAGGCACACCCTTGCTCTCGGAGCCCTTGCGATCGCGGGAACACTGGATGATCCGGACGGGCTAAGCAAGATCGGTGATCGCCGGTTCGACGTGGTCCTCGCGACGGAGTTGATGGATGACGTGAGCAAGGCGACGATTTTGATCGATCGCTTCCGTGACTTGCTCCATCCTGGCGGGTACGTCGTGGCAACCCAGTCGGAGCCATCCGGACAATCCAGCAACGAACCGGATCGGAACCCATCGGCTCGGGGGACCTTGTTTTCACTCTTCGAGGCAGCGGGTTTCGCCATCGCACACTACCAGCCGATGTCAAGCCCCGAACGGGAACTTGCCACGACCGGGGCGGAGCCTGAAGCAGGCCCGAAGGCTCCTGCTTACTGGTTCGACCGGACGCTGTTCGTCTCCATTCCCACCGAAAACCAGAGTGATGGTTGGCTCGACACCCGACACCGATTGTTGGCCGCGGAAAGAGATGCAGCCCTCCGTCAAGCCGCGGACGCGACTCGCGAGTGGAAAGCGGCGCTGGCAGAGTCCGAGATCTGGCGGGCACGGCTCAACGAGTCTCTGGGCCGGGAGAAGGAGCTTCGATCTCAACTCGGCCTGGCCAACCAACAGATCGAGCACGTTGAGAAAGAGTTACATACCATCGTACTTCGGATCAGTGAGAATCTTGGGCGTTGCGCCGATCAGCGCGATGCCCTTGAAGCCCGGCTTCAGGTGGTCTCCAACCACCGCGACGAACTGGAATCAAGAATCATCCGACTCCGTCGAAGCCTCCCGGGTCGGTTGTTCCATGCCCTCCAGGCTTTTGTGTCGATCTGGCGTCGATGAGATGAAGCCGTATCCACCCGACTTGGATCGAGGATCTGTCATGGATCGATGTTCTATCATCATCCCGGTCTACAATCTCGCCGGAGTCACCCGGCAGTGCCTGGACCACCTTTTCAGGCAACTGCCCGGATCAATCCCGGTGGAAGTCGTGGTCGTGGATGACGGTTCGAGCGACAACACCCAGGAGTGTCTCGCCGAATTCGAGGGACGGATTCGGGTCGTGACCCATGCTCAAAATCAGGGATACTCCTCGGCGTGCAACGACGGGGCGTCCGTCGCCTCGGGCGATCATCTCGTCTTTCTGAACAATGACACCATTCCCCTCGACGGCTGGCTCGATGCACTCGTTCGATACGTCTCGCAAGACGAGAGAATCGCCGCGGTCGGGAGCCGACTCCTCTACCCGGACGGGACGATCCAGCACGCCGGGATCGCCTTCGACCAGGACCGTCAGCCCCGACACATCTATGTCGGCTTCCCAGGAGACCATCCCGCGGTGAACAAGTCGCGGCGGATGCAGATGGTCACCGGCGCTTGCTTACTGATCAGGCGAGATGTTTTCCTCCAGACCGGGGGCTTCGACACGACATTCGTGAATGGATTCGAGGACGTGGATCTCTGCCTGAAAGTTCGCGAACTGGGGTTCGAGGTGCATTATTGCCACGAAAGCGTTCTTTACCACCTCGAATCGGTCTCCGAGCGGCCGATCGATTACGACAGCGTGAACCGTCGGGCCTTCCTGGAACGCTGGAAGGATCGAGTCGATGTCGATGACTGGCGCTACTACGTCGAAGACGGTCTCATCAGGATCGTTTACCCGGGTACGGCCTATTGCCCGCTGAGCCTGAGAGTCGCGCCGATTCTGGGGACGTCCGAGGACCAGGACGCGGTGATCGACTCATACCGGCTCTTGCATGATCGCTCGCGGCAGGTGCGTACCTTGCTCAAGGAGAATATCTCGCTCCGCCTGAAGGAAGTGAGCTGACCGCGATTTGCTGGACTTGATCCCCGCTTTCCGAGTGTACGCTCGTGGAATCCGTCTTGTACTCGAAGACGATCTCCTGTCAAATCCGCGACGGGCTCTGGCTCATCGTCAAGCCCTCGAATTGGCCTGGGCCGATTTTGAGTTTCCGGACGCATCGACACAAAGGACTGTGCGATGGTTCAGCGGGGAGGTCTCGCCCAGGATTACGTCGAGGCGATCGCTGGCGGGGGCGACGAAGTCGCTTTCCTCGAATCGATCCCCTGGGTGATTGATGCCGGCACTCAGGAGCTTGGGCCGCTCCTGCGCTCGCTGCGTTTCGAGGCGACCCGACTCGCCGAATTGCCCGATCCGCCCTGCTTCTCTCTCATCGCACCCCTCCGATGCGTGAACTCTCGGTTGATCGATGAGATGATTCTCTCGGTGCGGTGCCAATCGTGGACTCGCTGGGAGTTGCTGATCGTCGAGTCTGGTGAATCGCACTCCATATCTCCGCGTTGGGATGGACGAGATCCAAGGATCAGCGTCTTGACTCTCGGCCCAGACCGAGAGCTGGCCGACGCCCGCGAGCAAGCCTTCGAGCGTGCGACCGGTGATTTTGTTGCCTTTCTCGATCCGGGCGAGGTGCTCCACCCCTCGGCTCTGGGTGCCTTTGCCCGCCGGCTGAGCTGCGATCGATCCGCCAACCTGATCTATTCCAACGAGGCGGTGCTCGATGAAGGGTCCGATCGGATCAGTGGCTTCTATTCAAAGCCGTATTTTGACCCGTTCACGCTCCTGAGGATCGATTGCGTCGGCCACCTCGCCGCGATCCGCCGCGATCTCTTGACGGCCGCCAAACGCGATGGTCGGGTCTCGCGTACCAGATATCGGGGCGTCGAGGACCATGAGCTCTACCTTCGCCTTGCGTGGACGGGAAGGGTCCGGTCGATCCACTTGCCTCTGTTTCTTAGTTATCGAAGAACCTTGAACGAAGACGATCCGGGAGTCGCCGAGCGTCGCCTTCGACTGGTCGAGGAGATGGCAGACGAGTTCTTCCCCGGGTCGAGGCCCAAGGTTGTCCCGCCGATTGCCGGCTCACCCGGGATCGCGCCGAGCGTGAAATTCCAGGCCACTCCCGGTCGCATTCCACCTCGTTTGCTGGTGATCGTCCCATTCAAGGATCATGTTGACCAGACCTTGCGGTGCGTCGAGTCCATCGAGCAGCAAGCTCACGATCTCGACGTTCGGGTGATCCTGGTCGACAACCTCTCGCTCGAGACCGAGACGGGAATCGCGCTGAAGGACTGGATCAACCAGCCCCGTCGTTGTCGATACGCGGTCGTCGAGCACGATGGCCCGTTCAATTATGCACGGATCAATAATGCGGTCGTCCACCGCTTCGGGGACGACTCAAACTTGATCCTCTTTTTGAACAACGACGTCGAACTGCATTCGCGCGACTGCTTCCAGACGATGGCGATGCAGTTGCTTGCCGACGATCGTTGCGGAGCGGTCGGAATCCGCCTCATGTATCCGGACTCCCAGGAAGTCCAGCACGGCGGCATGAAGGTGACGCATCACCTGATCGGCTCGGGCTATCTTGTCATCGGCCATTCGACCGAGGCCCGGGAATTCGTCTTCGACGAGCGAATCGCGTTTGGTGTGACCTTCGCCTGCGCGATGATCCGGCGTTCGCTCTTCGAGGAGTTGGGCGGCCTGGAAGAGGTGATGATGCCAAACGCCTTCGGCGACGTTGACTTCTGCGCCCGGGCGATCGAAGCTGGATACCGCCACTATTATTTCGGGTCGCTGGTCGGCACTCATGGCGAGTCGAAGTCCCGAGGGCGATCGGCGGAGGATGTCGAATTCACGACCCTCCACGAGCGCCATGGCCAGGTCTTTGCCGATTGGCGGCTCCGGAACCTCTCTCGTGGCGAGTCGTACACATGGCCTCTCCTGGCCATTTCACCCGAGGCCCTCGTCACTCGACCGGAATCAAGCTTGTTGCCGTTGCCGCTCCGCTACAGGGTGGCCGACCGGGTCAATCTGGTCCTCAAGCACGGACTAGGTCCGATGCATGGGCTCTTGCGCGATACGCTCGTCCATCTGTGGCGCTCGTTCCGGAAACCAGGGGTCCGGCGTGTCGGCCCCGCGACCGTTGTACCGGCCGTTCGACGTCCGTTCCTGCTTCGTCGGGAAGAGTCGCGACAGACCTGAAAACTCTCGACCTCTCGATCGCTGGCCGAGGGCCAGGACCCTGATCACCGGAGATGATATCGATGCTCAATCCACTCGACCATCCGATCTGCTTCTCGACTCCAGAGCGGAGCTGCATCTCCGCCTGGCGCGAACATGTCCCTTTCGCCATGTTCCTGGTGGACGTCTTGAAGCCTCGCGTTCTGGTCGAACTGGGCACGCATTACGGCCTCTCGTATTGCGGATTCTGCCAGGCCGTCAAGTCGCTGTGTCTGGGCACGAGGTGCTTCGCCGTTGACAGCTGGCAGGGAGACCCGCACGCCGGCGAATACGGCCCCGAAGTGCTGGAAGACCTGCGCAAGCATCATGATCCGCTCTACGAAGGATTCTCGACTCTGATCCGGTCGACCTTCGACGAGGCGGTCCAGCAGTTCGCCGACGGCTCGATCGACTTGCTTCATATCGACGGATACCACTCGTACGAAACAGTCAAGCATGACTTCGAGACCTGGCTGCCGAAGATGAGCGAGAGCGGCGTCATGCTCTTCCACGACACCAACGTTCGAGAGCGGCAATTCGGGGTCTGGAAGTTCTGGCATGAGATCCGAGGCCGCTATCCCAGTTTCGAGTTCATCCACGGTCACGGTCTGGGCGTTCTGGCCCTGAGCGATCCTCAATCTGAACCCTTGCGGGCGATCCTCGAAGCCTCGGAGGATGAGACGGCTCGTCTCCGTGCTTTTTTCTACAAACTGGGAAGCATTTCGAGCGTCAAGAACACGATCGAGGAACTGAAGGTCGAGCGGCGAAGCCTCCAGGCTCGCGTCCTTGATCTCGATGAGCAATCGGCGAGACTCCAGAGCGGACTTTCCGATCGGGACCGGAGAATTGAAGAACTGACATCGCGGCAAGTCGTCCAGGACCAGGCGATTGTCGTTCTTCACGAGCAGATCGCACAGATCAGCCAGGAAATCGAGGCCAGAGATCGCGAGATCGAAACGAGAAACCGCGAGATTGAAGCCAGGAACCGCGAGATCGAGGCCCAAAGCGATGAGATCGAGGCCAGGGATCGGACAAACGAGCTCAAGGAACAATCGATCCAGTTCAATGAACGAGCCATCCAGTTCAAGGAACGGGCTATCGAGACCTTGACGACCGAAGTCGAGGATCGGAACCGGACAATCGAATCCCTTGTCGCGCGGATCGCCGAGGGGGAAGCGCAAATCCATGCCCTCGCCGAGCATCTGAGGACCATTCAGGAAAGCATGTCCTGGAAGGCGGCTCGGGCGATGCAGAAGACCCGAGTTGTCGCCGCTCCCATTGGCAGTCGCCGTTGGCGAGCCTTGAGACTGACGATGCGCGGGGCCTTGATCTGGAAGCGGGAAGGCTTCTTGACTTTCGTGCGCAAGGGGAGTCGAAAGGCCGTCTCCCTCGCTGGCAAGATCGTTCGGCCCCGGCCCAACACCGCACATCCCGCGCTCATGCCTCCCGCCGCGGCCCCGGCCGTTGTCGGCTCACCGACCTACCAGATCCCACCCGTGACGCCAGTTTACGATGCGTGGCTCGCGAATAATCGCTGGAACGAACTGGCGCGATCCATGGCGGAAGAGAACCTCCGAAACCTGTCGCGCCGTCCACGTTTTTCGATCGTGATGCCGGTTTACAACATCGAAGATATCTGGCTCGAGAAGGCGATCGCCAGCGTCCAGGCTCAGGTTTATCCGCACTGGGAACTCTGCATCGTCGACGACGCCTCCACCGAAACCAACGTCCGACCGCTCCTGCAACGGGTTGCCTGGGCCGACCCACGGATCAAGGTCCGCTACCTCTCCGAGAACCTGAATATCAGCCGCGCCAGCAACGTGGCCGCCGGGATGGCCCGGGGAGAGTACCTCGTCCTGCTCGACCAGGACGACGAATTGACTCCGGATTGCCTTCTGGAACTTGCCATCGCCATCGTTCGCGATCCGAGCCCGGACATCCTCTATTCCGATGACGACAAGATCGACGAGGAAGGCCGTCGCCGTGACCCACAATTCAAGCCGGACTGGTCACCCGAGTTGCTCCTCGCCTATATGTACTTCTCTCATGTCTTCTGCTTCCGCCGCGACCTCTTCGAGGAGATTGGTGGCTTCCGGGCTGGGTTTGAGGGCTGCCAGGATTATGACCTGGCGCTGCGCCTGACCGAGCGAACCGACCGGATCGCGCACATTCCCAAGATTCTCTATCACTGGCGAGCCTTGCCCTCATCGACCGCCTCGAGCGGGTCGGCCAAGCCGGCCGCCTTCCAGAGAGGCATCCGCGCCGTGCAGGAAGCACTTGACCGCCGGAAGATCGCCGGCTGGATCTCCCGACCGGAATTCGCCGAGAAGAATCATCTCGGACTGTTCCAGATCGACTTCCCCGACGAAGGCCCGCGGGTCGCCATCGTCATCCCCACCAAGAACCGCCTGGAGCTGATCCGTACGTGCGTCGAGTCGATCCTGGCGAAGACGTCCTACCGCAATTACGAAATCGTCGTGATCGACAACGAGAGCGACGATCCGGCCACGCTGGCTTACCTCGAAGGACTCATCGGCCGCTGCCGTATCTTGAGAATCGCCAGCGTTGAGAGACGTTTCAGCTACGCCAGGCTGAACAATCAAGCCGTCGAGCAGCTCGACCACGATTACATCCTCTTCCTGAATAACGACACGGAGGTCCGCCGGCCTGAGTGGCTCAGTCAGATGGTCGGATACGCCCAGATCCCAGGTGTCGGTGCCGTGGGAGCGCGGCTCCTCTTCCCCGACGGGCGAATTCAGCACGCAGGGGTCGTCTCGTCGCTCAATCGAGGGATGCCGATTCATGCATTCCGGCTCATGCCCTGGTGGGATGGCGGCTACATGGGGCACGCGCTGGCCTCACGCAACTATAGCGCCGTGACGGCGGCCTGCCTGCTCACGCCACGCGAGCTGTTCCGCTCGATTGGCGGCTTCGACGAGACCCGCTTCGCCGTGGCCTACAACGATGTTGACTATTGCCTTCGGGTCCGCGATGAGGGGTATCGGAGCGTCTATGCCCCACGGGCCGAGCTCATCCATTTCGAGAACGCGTCGCGCGGCTCGACCGACAATCCGAAAGAGCCCATGCTCTACCGGCAGACCTGGGGCTCGGACCAGGACCCGTACTACAACCCCAACTTGACGAGGGAGCACGAACGCTTCGAGATCAGGACGCGACGAGCCACGGCCCAGGTCTTGCCGAGTCGCTTCCCTGTCCGCGTTCTCTTCTGTTCCCACAACCTGAATCTGGAAGGCGCACCGCTCTACCTGCTCCGACTCGTCGAGGATTTGAAGGCTCGCGGAAGGATCGAGCCGGAGATTTACTCGCCCCTGGACGGACCGCTGGCGGCGAAGTATGAAGCCGTCGGTGTCCCCGTCCACCGATTCCTCCTGGATTCGATCGACACGGACTCGTCGCAAGCTCACGCCCGGATCATCCGGGATTTCGCGGATTGGATGCTCGAATCCGGATTCGACGTCGTTCATGGCAACACGCTGAACAGCTTCCTCGCCATCAACGCGGCCCGGAAGGCGGGCTTGCCGTCGATCTGGACGATCCATGAGAGCGTCGATTTCCGGACCTACTTCGACCAGTTCGGACCTGGATTCGTTGAACCCGCGCTGCGGGCGTTCAGAGATCCCTATCAGGTGGTCTTCGTGGCGAACGCAACCCGTTCCCTGTTTAAACCCCTGGAGACGGAACACAACTTCAACGTCATCCATGTCGGTTTGCAGAGGGACCAGATCGAGGCATGTATCTCGGATCACACACCGCAGTCCGCCCGGGCGATGATCGAAGCTCCCGAGGGCAAGAAGGTCATCACCATCATCGGGACCGTCTGCGAACGGAAAGGACAGCAGGTCTTCGCCCGCGCAGCCCTCGATCTTCTGCGAGGAGGCCGGCGTGATGTCGTCTTCTATATCGTCGGCTGCCGTCCCTCCGGCTACCAGACTCAATTGGAGCAGATGATCCGAGGCTACGAAGCGGAGATCAGGCTTGTCGAGGAGACGCCCGACATCCATCTGTACTACCGGGCCAGTGATATCTTCGTCTGCTGCTCGACCATGGAGAGCTATCCGGCCGTCATCCTCGAGGCCATGGCGTTCCGTCTGCCGATCGTCACGACGACCGTTTTCGGGATCGCTGAACAGGTCATCGACGAGGTCAGCGCGCTGACCTTCGCGACCGGCGACACCTCGAAGCTCGCCGCTCACCTGTCTCGCCTTCTCGATGATCCCTCCGAGCGTCAGCGGCTCGGAGAGGCCGGCCATTGTATTCTGAATACGATTGTCTCGCCCCGCGAGATGGCCGAGGAGTATGAGGCGATCCTTCTGGAAGCCTTCGTCGCCGGAGGCAACGCTTCGTCCTCGGTCAAGGCTCTGGAGCATCGAGACGTCGCCTGAGTCGAAGCCGCGGTCCTCCCAGGACGGATACTGATCGAAGGCGGCGCTGGCCCGACGTGATGACCCAGCCTCTTCTCCAGGAAGAGCCTGGGCTTCATCACTTAAGGCTCGCCCGCCTTCGTTCGTTGAAATCCGCGGGCTCGACCTCCGTCGGTTGTCCCCCTTCGGCCGGTGCGGCTGGCAGTCTCGAGGAATCCCGCGAAGGCGCGGTAAGAAAAACGACCCGGCTCCGTTGTAAAGTGAGAGGTTTCGAAGTCGCTCGTTTCGGGACCCCTTCGAGACGACTTCCGGCCGACCTGAGGCGACGTTGTCCGGACCGACCGAGCGATCGGACCCTCGAGAGGCGATCGAGGCCTGGATACTGGCCACGCTCCCGCGCGCCCTGGCTTTTGCGTCGTCGCTCCTCCACGATCGGGGCCTGGCCGAAGATGTCGTCCATGATTGCTACGCACGCCTGCTTCAGAAGGCCGAGACCTATGACCTGGCCGGAGTCGGAACCAAGATTCTCTTCAAGTCGATCACAAACGCCTGCGTCGACCGGAACTATCGAGATCGGAACCTCTTGAGCCTGGAGGTCGAATCGTGCGGGATGCCAAGTCCCGCCGACGCGATGGCGACCAATCCGCTTGAGGTCGTGGCTTATCGAGAGCTGGAAGAGGCACTGGCCGTCGCGCTCGGTCGATTGACCATCGCCCAGCGAGCCGCCTTCGAGTTGAAGAGCTTGGGCTATTCGCTGAATGAGATCGCCGAGGCAGTCGGGACGAGCCCAATCAACGCCGGGGTCCTTGTTTACCGGGCCCGCAAGAGCCTCGCCGAACAGCTCTCCCGATTCCAGGAGAAGTCCGCCGATGAGTGAGCCCGAAGAGTCGACCGACTTCCAGCTCGAATGGCTGGTGCGCGGCCATCTCGACCGAGCGGCCGAGCAGTTCGATCCTCGGCCTCTATTCTCCAGGCTGACGAGCAATCGGCCGGATTCGAAGACCAGGTCCGCTCCACTCATCGCCCGACGGCGCCCGGCCCGGGCGATCTGGCGGATCGTGGGACTCGCGTCGGCCGCCTCCCTCCTGGTCGCGGCCGCCGCGTCGTTCTTGCGCGAGCGGCCCGTGCAGGCCAAGGGGGCGACGGTTGTTCAAGAAGCCCGGCAGGCGCATTCGATCCCGGTCGATCGCTGTTACCTCGTCGAGGTCCGCCGCGAATCGCCGGTTGCGGCCGAACTCGCCCCGAACTCGCCCCAGGTCCGCTTGACCCGGCTCTGGACCAGAGGGGATCGATTCTGGGTCGAGTCGGCCCGTGCCGATCAGCGCTGGGCCTGGGGCCGCGACAAGGAGGACCGGTTCTGGATCGCGTTCGGTCCTCATACCGCCGTGAGGATGGGAGCCGATGAGGTGCCCCCCTGGCTGAACCTCTACTGCGACCTGCACTCGCTCAACGTCGAGCGCTGGCTCGGCGAGGTGCTCGACCGGTTCGATCTGACCAGGGAGACCGACTCCTCGGAGTCCGATTCGTTGACGATCCGGATTACCGCCAAGGCCAGGGCGTTTGAGATCCCGCCTCCGGTCCCCAGCATCGATCGGGCCGAGATCGAGGTTGACGCCCAGACCCGGGTCATCCGACGGATGGTGGTCCGACGGGTCTGGAAGGGGGAGCCCTTCGCCACGGTCACCTACAGTCTCCTCGAGACCGATGCTCTCGACCCAACCGATTATCAGGTCGAGGGACATCTTTCCGATCCCTCCGAGATCTTCACACGCGACCATGAGCCCCAGCGCCGCAAGGAACTCCTGGCCCGCTGGTTCGGGGGCCGGCCCGGTCGAACTCTTCAAGGGCTCGAACGCCCGAAGTCACCCGAGATTCCTGATCCCGAAAGGACCTCCCGATGATCAGCGACCGATCTCGAATCCTCCTGGCTTCCGCCACCGCGTTCCTGATCGTCTCAGCCGTCCTGGTCACGGCCCACGGGCAGCAGTTTCCGGCACCCGACCCCGAGCGGGGGTTCTCGTTCGGCGATACCGACCTCGACGGCAAGTTAACGCTCAACGAGTTCCGCGAACTACTGATCAACGGCGCCCGGCTCAAGAAGGCCGCGGCCAAGAAAGTGCCGCCGAACCCAGAGATGCTCTTCCGTCGGCTCGATCTCGACCGCGACGGGTTCCTGACGTTCGCTGAATTCCGCCAGTTGTCGCAGCTTCGGGCCGGGATGGGCGGAGCCGGTGGATTCGGGCCAATGGCCAGGACAGCGCGAGCTGTGGCTCCGGCGACCCCGAAGCCCGAGGCCGCCCCTCGGAGCCTTGCCATTCGTCCGATCACCCCGGAGCAGGTCAAGTTCTTCGAGACGAAGATTCGGCCCGTGCTGGCAACGAAGTGCGCCGAGTGCCACGCCAGCGGCGCGAAGAAGATCAAGGCGGGGTTGCTGGTCGATAGCCGAGAAGGGCTCCTCAAGGGGGGTGACACCGGGCCGGCCGTCGTCCCGGGAAATCTCGATGAGAGTTTGTTGATCACGGCGATCGGATACAAGGACGACTCGCTCCAGATGCCGCCCAGGGGCAAGTTGCCCGAGGAAGTCATCGCCGACTTCGAGACCTGGGTCAAAATGGGGGCACCGGACCCACGGACGTCCTCGCCGACCGGGTCGTCGGCGAACCGAGGGGTCGATCTCGATAAGGCTCGGCAGTTCTGGGCCTTCCAGCCACCGAAAGCGGTCCAGCCGCCCCAGGTCAAGGACGCCTCCTGGCCCCGTTCGGACATCGATCGGTTCGTGCTCGCCGCGCTCGAAACGAAGGGGCTCAAGCCCGTGGCCGACGCCGACCGGCATGCCTTGATCCGCCGGGTGAGCTTCGACCTGATCGGTCTCCCACCAACGCCCGACGAGGTCAACGCGTTCGTGGCTGACCGGTCCGCCGACGCCTTCGCCAAGGTGGTCGACCGACTCCTGGCGTCGCCCCGGTTCGGTGAGCGCTGGGGTCGACACTGGCTCGACGTGGCTCGCTACGCGGAGTCGAGCGGCAAGGCGAACATGATCTACTCCCAGGCCTGGCGCTACCGAGACTGGGTCATCGCCGCGTTCAACGCCGACAAGCCTTACGACCAGTTCGTGAGGGAGCAAGTCGCCGGGGATCTCCTTCCCTCGAAGACCGAAAAGAAACGCGCCGAGCAAGTGATCGCGACCGGCTTCCTGGCCATCGGTAGCAAGATCCACAATACCCAGAACCGCAAGCAGTTTCAGGTTGATCTGGCCGACGAGCAGATCGAGGCGACGAGCCACGCGTTCCTCGGCCTGACCATCGCGTGTGCCCGCTGCCACGACCACAAGTTCGATCCGATCGCCCAGCGCGACTATTACGCACTCTCCGGAATCTTCCAGAGCACCCAGACCCGCTACGGGACGCTCCCCGGTCTGATCCAGAACGCCAATCCGTCCCCCTTGATCGAGATTTCGTCCGAGGCGAAGCTTCCCTCGGCTCTGCCAACGATCACTCCCGCTCGCCGGGCCGACATGGAAACGCAGTTGGCCTCGCTCATCAAGGCCCGCGACGCCTTGACCCCGGACGAGAACTTCTCGCCCAAGGGATTCCAGTTGCGGACCAGGCTCGCCATGCTTCAGTTCCGGCTCGCTTCGTATCGACCCGACGGGACCCCTCGGACCTACGCGATGGGGGCCGTCGAACGCTTCGAACCACAGGACAGCCCGCTCTATGTCCGGGGCGAGCTGGAGAATCCAGGTGAGGTGGTCCCTCGGGGGCTGATTCCCGCCCTCGGCGGCGAAACTCCTTCGATCTCAAGTGGCAGCGGCCGGCTCGACCTGGCCCAGTGGCTGGCTTCACGCGAAAATCCGCTGACGGCCCGCGTGATGGTCAACCGGATCTGGCTCCATCTCTTCGGCCAGGGGCTCGTCCCCACGCCCGATAACTTCGGTGTCGCGGGTCGCCCACCGAGCCATCCCGAACTGCTCGATACGCTCGCGGTGTCGTTCATGGATCAAGGCTGGTCGGTCAAGGCGATGGTTCGCCAGACTCGTGTTGAGCCGGGCCTATCAGCTTGGATCGTCGCACGATGATCGGTGTTTCGAGGCCGACCCCGATAACACGCTCCTCTGGCGGATGAGTCCGAAGCGTCTCGAAGCCGAGGCGCTTCGTGACGCCGTCCTCGCCGTGAGCGGCAAGCTGATCCTCGAACCGCCGGTCGGCTCGGCCGTCGCGGTTGCGGGCGAGGGATTTGCCGGCCCGTTCCGGGGATTCAACCAGGACGCCCAGCACGTTCACCGGGCTGTTTACTTGCCGGTCGTCCGAGACCAGTTGCCCGAGTCGCTCACCCTCTTCGACTTCGCCGACCCGAGCCTCGTCACCGGAGAACGCTCGACGACCAGCGGTCCCTCGCAGGCCCTTTACCTGATGAATAACCCGTTCGTGATCCGTCAGGCCGAGGCCGCCTCGCAGCGATTGCGAGCCATCGAGAGCAACGACGAACAGCGGATCGAGAGGCGCGTATCTCAGTTTCCTGGCCCGCCAGCCGACCTCCTCCGAGCGCGACCGAGCCCGCGGCTTCCTCGCGGGCTTTACCGCGGGGGAGGGATCGAAGGCGACCGAGATCGAACGGTCCCATGCCGCCTGGACCGCGTTCTGCCAGGCCCTCTACGCCAGCGCCGAGTTCCGCTACCTCGACTGATCGTTGATTGAGCCGTACAACCATCCATCAGAGGAAAGGTCTCAACCATGAACGGATCGGCTCGGTGTCTGTCGAGGCGGGCACTGTTGAAGGGCGTCTCCTCGGGCTTCGGTTACGTGGCGTTCGCCGGGCTCTCGACGATGGCGAGCGGCCGCCGAGGGCAAGCCGTCACCCCTTGCGCCCAGGGCGCCGCACTTCCCGGCGAAGGCGAAGCGCGTGATCTTCCTCTGCATGCACGGCGCGCCATCTCATCGTGGACACTTTCGATTACAAGCCACGGCTCCTGGCGGATACCGACAAGCCGTCCCCGGTGGGACGGCTCGCCGGGGCCAGACTGCTAGGGTCGCCCTGGTCGTTCCGTCAACACGGCCAGAGCGGGCAGTGGATCTCCGACCTCTTCCCCGAAGTCGCCGGCCACGCCGATGAGCTTTGCGTGATCCGGAGCATGCAGACCGACCTCCCCGCGCATCCTCAGGCCTATCTGATGATGCATACCGGCAGCTCGCAGTTCGTCCGACCGTCGCTCGGCTCGTGGACACTCTACGGCCTGGGGACCGAGAATGAGAACCTGCCTGGTTTCGTCGCAATCAAGCCGGTCTCCCGGAACGGCGGCCCGCAGAATTATGGAAGCGCCTTCCTGCCCGCGATCTATCAAGGGACCCGGATCGGCAACGAGGTCTTGCCCGTCGCCGACGCCCAGCTCGGCAACATCAAGAATCCCCGGCTCGACATCAACTCTCAGAGGAACCAACTGGACCTCATCCAGTCGATGAATCGCGCGATGCTCGACCGGGAGCACGTCCACCCCGGCGTCGAAGGGATCATCGAGTCGTACGAGCTGGCCTTCCGGATGCAAGGGTCTTTGCCCGACGTGATGGACCTGGCGAAGGAGTCCGATGCGACCAGGTCCCTCTATGGGATCGAGGATGAAGAGTCCGCCGACTTCGGCCGCCAGTGCCTGCTGGCCCGGCGACTGGTCGAGGCTGGCGTCCGATTTGTCGAGCTGAGCCACGGCGACTGGGACCAGCACCGGAACCTGAAGGCCGACCATGCCCGTCATGCCCGGGCGGTCAACCGGCCGATCGCCGGGCTCTTGACCGACCTCCGCAAGCGCGGTCTGCTGGACGACACCCTGGTGATCTGGGGCGGCGAATTCGGACGGACACCCCACGCCCAGAACGGCGACGGTCGCGACCACAACAACAAGGGCTACTCGATCTGGATGGCTGGCGGCGGAGTCAAGCCGGGGATCTCGTATGGCCAGACCGACGAGTACGGCTACGAAGCGGTCGAGAACCCGGTCCATGTCCACGACTGGCACGCGACGATCCTGCACTTGCTGGGCCTTCACCACGATCAACTGACTTATCGCTACGCCGGCCGAGAGATGCGGCTGACCGACGTGAAGGGTAAGGTCCTCAAGGGCATCGTCTCTTGAAGCAGATCAGGAACGATCCAGGACTGTCCGGCGAACGATTGGATTCACCGAGGGAACATCATTGATGCGATCGAACCTGGCCTCGTTGGGTATTTTCGTGGCCCTGTTGGTTTTGCCGGCGGCCGATGCCCTCTCCTTCGCCGGCCCGATCCCGCCAGGCCGTCAGCACCGGTTGACGATCGAGGGGGAAAACACCATCACGTTCATCCCGGAAGCCGGGCTTCCGCCGTTCCCGATCGATTACAAGGCCAGCATCGAGTACATCATCGACACCCGGTTCGGCAAGGAGACCAAGCCCTCGGCCGAGGAAGTCAAACCCAAGGTCGAGGAGCCCGCGGCTCCTGAGAAGACGAGCGTCAAGGCCAAGGGAGCCTCAGCGAAGGCCAAGGCCAAGAAAAAAAGCGAGATCCCACCATCCAGGGCTACCGGGGCCGTGGACCTCTCGCTCCACTCGTCGGAGATCACGCTCCGACAAGCGGGCCAGCCGGTCCTGGAGACGAGGGTTACACGATCCAAATTCCAGGGGAGGCTGCAACCCGATTCGCCCGTCATGAGCGTGACCGCCAGAGACGCTCCGCCGATGTTGCAGGACATCCTCAAGAGGTTCGACACGATCGCGGCCTCGATGTCTCTCGACGATGACTACAAAGTCATCAACCGCCGGTACCGCTTCGAAGGGCCACAGCGGGCCGTGACCGAAACCATCCTGTCGATCCATGCGCCGATCCCGAGGGGGGTTGATTCCTGGGAATCCCCGACCCAGCTCGCAATGGGTCATGGTCAGACGGCCAAGGGAACGCTCCATTTTGAGAAGGACAAGGCGAGCCCGTCCAAAGTGGATGGGCCGATCAAGGTCAAGGTCTCGGGCGTCCTGAAGGCCGAGGGGGCCATTGCCGGCCGGTTCATCAAGGACGGGACGTACACGGTCACCGGCGAGCAGACTTACGACTCGCACACCAAGGAATGGACCGCGTCGCGCTGGTCGGTCGTGATCGTCAACGAGCTGGCCAACGCCGCGGGCCTGACGGTCGCCCACGCCCGGGGCAAGATGACGGTCCAGTCGCGGGCGCTGGACGGCGCCAACCCCCCCTTGGGCGAGAGCGCCGAACCGAAACTCTGAACGCCGAATGGCCGGCCTTCTCAGATGAGAAGGGCCGGCCATTCGGTGGGTTCCGCGAGGAAAGGGCGACGCAGGGGGTGTTCGGTCAGTTTCCGGCGCCCAGGGCGACCTTACCGGCCAGGGTCTTGTCGAGCAGAATCTCCAGCTCGGCGGCCGTCCGGAGGCTCCGGTTGACGACCTTGCCATCGGGGTCGACCAGGATCATCGTCGGCAGCGAGATGATCCCGAACTCGACGGCAAGGCGGCTCTCCATCCCGCCGGCCTCGAACAGCTCAGGCCAGGGCAGGGAGGCGGTCTGGAGATAGGCGTCAAGGTCGGCCTTGTCGTTATCGAGGTTCACGGCGACGACTTCGAACCCCTTGGCCTTGTACTTGGCGTAGAGCTTGGCCAGCTCAGGCATGTCACGCTTGGCCGGGCCGGCCCAGGTCGCCCAGAACGTCACGAGCAGCGTCTTGCCGCGATACTGAGCGGCGTCGACTGCGGCTCCTCGGAGGTCCGGCCCCTTGAGGGAGATCGGCTTGCCGACGAGGTCGAGGCGACGGAGGGCTCCGGCGGCCTTCTTGCCCCACTCGGTCGTGGGATAGTCCTTGACCAGGGTCGCGTACGACTTCTTGGCCTCGGGCTCGTCGCCGTTCATATCGTTGGTGCTGGCCAGAAGAAGAAGGGCCTGCGGGGCCTCGTCACAGCTGGGGTACTTCTCGACGAACGCCTTGAGTTTGGCCAGCCAGTCTTTCTGAAGTGCGATGAAGTCCCCCCGAACGGCGTTCTGGAGGGCGAACTCCGACTCGATCAGCTTGAAGGCGGCGTAGGTGCCGACCTTGCCCCCCTGGACTTCGAAGTCTTCGAGGACCTTGGCCCCGGCGGGGTACTGGCCGGTGGCGTAGGCGGCGGCCAGGCTGTTGACGATCAGCTTCTGATAGTCGAGCGCGATCTTGGCGTCGTTCGCGGCCTCGGCGGCCTTGACCACCTGCCGGAGCGGCGTGACCCGAGCGACGTGGAACCGGGCGAGTTCTTTCGGGCCACCCGCCTGGAGGGCCTGGTTCTCCTTGTTATTATCGAAGGCGACCAGAGCCTGCATCGCTTCCGCAACCAGCGGATTCTCGCCGCCGGCTGCGTTGCCAGCGTCGGCCCGGAAGACCCAGGAGCGGATTCCCCCCTCGACGGCCGCGATCACTCCTCCATTGCCCTTCGGGTCAACCACTCGCGGCAGGTCAACGAACTTCCAGGTGTCACCGACCTTGACCATCTCACCCACCTGGAGGAACGCCACCTTGCCCGGATCGGGCTGGTTGACGGCTCCGGCGAAAATGACGGCGTTCTCGTAGAGGACGATGTCCTCCTTGAGTCCGGCGTCGGCCGGGATCAGGTGAGGCATGGCGCCATCGAGCCGAAGCCAGGTCGTGTTCGCGCCCCAGCCGACCAGGCCGGCACGGAGGGCCTTCACCTGGGCGACTCGTTGCTTCTCGGCCACGGCGACCTGATCAACTTCCCCCTTGGGCACGCCCAAAGCCTCGAGTTCGGCGGGCGAGGCCATGACCGTTTCGAGCAGTTCAGAGTCGCCCGAGACGAGGGCCTGGACGAAGACCTTGCTTGCCTCCTCGGCCGAGATCCGGGTCCAGGCGACAACCTTGCCCCCAGAGACCTTGGCGGTGCGCGTCCCGCCGCCGTTCATCCAGCGGACCTCGTCGAGGCTCTTGTCTCCGTTGTTGTCGATCTCTCGGTAGGTCTCGAAACCGTCCTGGTAATAGCTCCACTGGTCGAGGATCTTGTCGCCGTTTCGGTCGACCAGGCGGCAGAGGATCTTCCCCTGTCCATCCCGGAGCTGGAAGCCGCCGGGGATCGTCTCGGCCTTGCAAGCGGCGATCCCGGCGGGTTCGGTGGGTAGCTCATATTCGACCCCCTTGAGGCTGGGCCGGAATTTCATGAGCTGGTTGACCGTGACCTCCGCCGTTGCCATCGAGGCGGCCAGGGCCAAGAACCAGGCCGCGGCCCATGTCGTCCGAAAGGCCCGCATCGGCGTCTCCTTACTCGTGTCCCGGGTGGGGCGTCCGTCCCACCGCGATCGGATCGATCGGCGCCGGTCGCCCGATCGCGGCAAACGCCGGGCATCCGTCCCAACCGTCATGATCGACCTTTCCGGCCTCCCGCTCCAATCTCCGATCGGAAAAGACCTGGGTCGATCGGGCGATCCAAGCCGGGGTCGGGATCGACCGGAGCAACGGACGCAACCCCCGTGCCGAGGGCTTCGAGTGCGAGTTTTCCCGATGGCGAATCCGGTCGCTCTGAAGATCGGGACGAGATTCTCCAATGAGAGACAGGTACTCCCGGAAATCCGCAATGCCTTCCCGGGTCGTCAGTTTGCGGACTTGCGGATCATCCAGTTTCGTTCTGACCTTGGTCGATCCGGAGAGACCGAGATGCCTCGATTGTCGAACAGCTTCGGGCATCGGACCTCGACGACGCATGGTCGATTTTTCAGAAAATCCTCCCGATCCTTACAATCCGATCAACTGGTGACCGGGCTGGAGGGAGCGCCTCGGGCGAAGCTCGACTCGGCTGGCGGGACATAGGCAATCGCCAGCCGAGGGGTCTCGACCCTCCGGCCCCCTTCGGCAAGCGAGGTCATGGCGTGGTCAAGAATCCCGCCGGTCAAGAGGGTTCTCTCGATGGGGTAGGGGGGGCGGCCGGTCTCGAAGAAGCGTTCGACCTGGTAGGAGAGCGACGAGAAATAGTTGGCTCCTGGAGGGTCGGGAAGGAAGAAGAGGCAGGACTCGGGCCGGGGTTGGCCAGCGAGCTTCGCGGCGAAGGTGAAGTCGGCGACGTGCTGATTCAGGAGCAAGATGGTGGCCTTGAAGCCATCGCGGTACTCGACCTGGATGGCGAACGGCCGGGCGACGTTGACCCGGATGTCGCCGACGTTGAGGGTCTCGGATCGCCCGAGGGCGTGTTCCAGGAGGTCCCAGGACCAGACGCCGCGGTCGCCCGCCTCCCAGACGGCGGGCCCATGGAGTGCGGTGACGGCGGCCACTCCGGTCTCGCCGCCTGGTCGACGCTCGACCATGCACTGGAGCGTCTCGAGCGCGTGGAACCCATAGATCTCGTCTGGCCCATAAGCGGCGACGAGCGCGTCCTCAAACTTCGTCCCCAGCGGCAATTCCAGCTCGGGTCGTCGCCACGTGACGGGCAAGGACGATCCGGCCATGAGCGGGAACTTCAGCCGTCGGGATGCCTCGACCATGGTCGATGCCTTGCCGAAGTCATACGACAGGTGCTTGTCGTTGAAGACCGGAACCGACCGGCCTGAGCCCTCGAAGACGCGGGTGATCTGCTCGAAAAGCTCGAAGCGGGGGTAAAGCTTCTGCCCCCTGGCATTGTTCGGATAGTCGCCGTGTTCGCCGATCAGGAGCACCGCATCGACAGCGAGGCGACCGGTGCCGAAGGTCAGGGCATCAGCGACGTTCGGGCTCGTCCGGAATCCGAACCGGGCGGCGAGAGGCCGGCTCAGGTCTTCACGGGCGATCTGGTCGGCATGAAGCGAAACGACTTCGAACCCGGGTTGATGGTGCCGGCCTTCCCAGCGATAGCCCCAGAGAAACCGGCCGACGATGTGGTCGGCGTGGCTCCTCGGGAAATACGACGTGACGATCGCCGCGACCTTCTTGCGACCTCGCGAAGGGACGGGTGGGACCGCACGAGGGCCTGGGCCATCGCCAAGCGCAAACCCTCTACCGAGGGTCGTCAGTCCGGCGGCTTGGAGCCAGGTCCGACGGGTCCAGCGAGCAGTGTCGTCGGGCATGGAGCGGTCCCCAGAGGCATGAGTTCGAGGCGGTTCAAGTCGCTTGCAAGACAGAATTTAGGGTAAGGGCTGGGGCGATGCAACGATCGAGTCGTGAAGGACCGGAAGACTTCGAGTCCGATCTGCCTGGCTTGACAGGGGCGGAAATCGGCGTACGCTACCCCTTTGAGTCCTCGTGACCCGCGCCGAAGAGCGGGCAGGTCGTGGCTTTGCCGACCTGGCTTCCCACCCGAGACGCGGGGAACTCGCGGCTATTCGATGCACACCCAGGGATGGAAAGCCATGGATCGACGCATCCTCGTGGTGGACGACAATGAAGAGATCTGCGAGCAACTCTCGCAGTTTCTCGCCCGTCCCGAACGGCGGATCAAGGTGGCCCACGACGGGACCTCGGCGCTCGAATGGCTCATCGAGCGTAATTTCTCGGTCGTCCTCACCGACCTCTGCCTGCCAGGGATCGACGGACTCGACCTGATCCGCGAGATCCGCCGCCGCGATCTCCCGGCGACGGTCATCGTGATGACCGGCCACGCCTCGATCGATTCGGCCGTCGAGGCCATGAAACTGGGCGCTTACGACTATCTGGTCAAGCCCGTCAACGAGATTCGCCTCGAGATCCTGGTGCAGAAAGCACTCGAAGATCGCAAGCTCCAGGACGAGGTCCGGGCGCTTCGCCAGGGGCTTCATCAGCGTTACTCGTATCACAACCTTTTCGGCAAGAGCCCCCGGATGCGCGAGGTCTTCGCCCGCGTCGCGAGGGTCTCGGCCTCGAACTGCACGGTGTTGATCACCGGCGAGACCGGAACCGGCAAGGAGCTGGTCGCGCAGGCGATCCACTACAACGACGCGACGCGTCGGGGCCCGTTGATCGCCGTCAACTGCGGCGCGTTGCCCGAGCCCCTGCTGGAAAGCGAGTTTTTCGGCCACGAGAGAGGCGCTTTCACCGGCGCGGATCGGGAAAAGAAGGGCCGTTTCGAGCAGGCCAAGGGAGGGACGCTGCTCCTCGACGAGATCGGGTCGCTGCCGATGGGGATGCAGGCCAAGCTGCTCCGGGTCCTCCAGGATGGGACTTTTGAGCGTGTCGGCGGCAGCGAGGTGATCCAGGCCGACGCTCGAATCCTGGCGGCGACCAACATCGATCTGGCCGAGGCCGTCGCCGCCGGCCGGTTCCGCGAGGACCTGTATTACCGACTCAATGTCGTCTCGATCGAATTGCCGCCTCTTCGCGAACGGATCGAGGATCTCCCGCTCCTGATCGACCACTTCCTGACCCAGCTCCGCGAACGTCGGTTCCCGAGCAAGTCGATCGCTCGCGAAACGCTCTCGCGACTGGCCTGCTACGAGTGGCCAGGGAATGTCCGCGAGCTGGAGCATGTCGTCGAGCAGATGGTCGTGACGACTCCCGGACTGACGATCGAGCCCGAGAACCTGCCGCCTCAGGTCGTCTCAACCCGAGAGGAACCGTTCACCCTCGATTTCGACCTCAGGCGCCCTCTCCAGGCGATCACCGACGAGTTGACCGAGCGGATCGAACGGGCTTACCTCGAACGCGTCCTGGAACGATACCGAGGGCGGATCGACCGCTGCGCCGAGCATTGCGGGCTGTCGAGGCGGAGCATCTCCGAGAAGCTCCGCCGCTATCGGATCGACAAGGCTGAGTTCAAGCCACACCTCGCAGGCCGGCGGAACGGAGTCGCAATGGGCGAGACAGCCTGATCAGGCGGGCTCAGGACGACGACAAGACGAACGTGCTCATTCCCTTCGTTGTCCCTGAAGATGGCGCTCGTACCCCACGATTCTTGTTTCAGGGGCTGGGCCGACTCGAGACCCTGGGAGACCATCTCGTTCGAGGTGGCCTCGATGCCATCGGCCGAGAAAACGATGCCGGTGGATGGGCCGATCTGGTCTTCAAGGCCGTCGGGCGTGAAGAGCGTGGGCTCGGTCGAGGCGCCCGGAATCTGAAGCCCGATCCAGCGACGGCCTGATCCGAAGGCGACCTCGAAGTCGAGCTTCTCGGCGTAGAACGCGAGGACCCCTCCCTGGTCTTTCACCGGGATGTTGACATGCTTGACTTGCCGGATCATCGGAAGTTCGCTCGATAGCGTTGAGCACGAGCACGTTCACTACGCGATGCGTCGTCTGATACCCCTGGACGACCGATCCGCCAATCTTTTTCCGAGCGACCGCGATACTTCGAACGAGAAGAAAGGTTTCGTCTATGACGAACCTCCCTTATCGCGGTTCACGATCGGATGACACACGTAGGGTAGGGCTTGCCCTGTGTCACCGCTCGGTAGGTTTTGCCGATTAATCCGCTCGGTAGGTTTTGCCACGCGACGGGTAACTTGATTTAATGAGTAGGCATCCTTCGCTGTTACCACCTTTACTCGGAGGCCGCCTCGATGCCCAGATCCGTTCCCGTCCCGGTCCGCCAGAAGCTTCGGGAGCGAGCCGATGGGGGCGAATCCGTGACCTCACTCGCCGACTCCTTTGGCTTGTCCCCACGCACGATTCGTCATCTCCTGAAGCGTTGTCGCGAGCGGGGGGAGTCGGGCCTGAGGCCCAGCTATGGGCCGCCCACGCCTCCGAACCATGCCCATCCCGAGGCCATCCGCCAGGCCGTCCTTGCCTCACGCCGTGAACATCCCACCTGGGGGGCGGAGTTGATCCGCGCCATGCTCGCCGACGCCCAGCCCCAACTCGCCTGGCCCAATCCGTTGACGATCCGCCGCTGGTTCCGGGCCGCCGAGTTGGCTCACGCCCCGGCCGGGCGGCGGGCCGCGGCGTCCACCACTCGCGCCGAGCGACCGCATCAGACCTGGCAGATCGATGCCTCCGAACACATCCGCCTGGCTGACAAGACCGAAGTGAGTTGGCTGCGGATCTTGGACGAGGCGACCGGTGCCGTCTTGAGGACGGACGTTTTCCCCCTGGGCTGCTGGACTCAGGTCGATCCTCGCGCCACCCAGACGGCGCTGAGGCAGTCGTTCCAGAGGTGGGGCCGCCCCGAGCGGCTGAGGGTTCACAACGGGGCCCCCTGGGGATCGCGCGGCGACCTGCCCACCGACCTGGTCTGCTGGCTGGCGGGGATGAGCGTCGGGGTCTTGGCCAATCCGCCACGTTGCCCTCAGGCCAATGGCGTGGTCGAGCGGGGGCAAGGGGTGGGCAAGCAGTGGTGCGAGCCCTGGACGAGCGGGTCGGTCGCCGAGTTGCAACGGCGTCTGGAGGAGATGGACCGCGTCCAGCGGGAAGTCTATCCGGTGAGGTGCGGCCAGTCGCGTCTGGCGGCTTACCCGGGGCTGAGGCACTCGGGCCGGACCTACGACCCGCTGCAGGAGGACTCGACCTGGGACCTTCAGAAGGTTTGGGACTTGGTGGGCACGCATCGAGTCCCACGCCAGGTGGATCGGGGAGGCAAGCTCTCGGTGTACAACCGGCCGTGCAGCGTGGGAGTGGTGTGGGCCGGCCGGACGGTGTGGGTGGGCTTCGATCCGGTGGAAGGTCAATGGACGTTCCAGGATGCGCAGGGGCTCGAGATTCGTCGCCAACCGGCCCAGGAATTGAGCCGGGAGTCGGTGTGTGGGATGGAGGTGACCCATCGGCGAAAGGGAGCCCATGCGGTAAAACCCGGCGTTCAGTGACAGCGAAGGATGCCTACTCATTAAATCAAGTTACCCGTTGCGTGGCAAAACCTACCGAGCGGATTAATCGGCAAAACCTACCGAGCGGTGACACCTGCCGTGCCCGGCTCGGTCGGCAGGGCAAGCCCTACCCTACGAAAACAGGCCGTGCGCGTTGCGCATGTGAACCGCTGTAGACGTTTCGAAACGCGACTTGGCCGGCGAGAGAATCGAGGCCCGCTATCAATCGAAAGTGAGTGAGAACCGACCGAGGCAACTTGATCTCAATGCTGGCTCACTCATGACTAACCTCGGCTGACGACAGAGTTCGTCAGACCGTTGGACAGCCAACCCTCGCCGGAAAGGGAAATCCCGATGATTCGACGATCAAGCCCGCTGATCCTCGTCTTCGCTCTCATCTTCTCGCCGGGATCGGCACAGGCCCAGCGTTATCGAAGCGGTCCAGTCATTACCCCTTACGGGCCGCTCTACAACACGAATTCGCCTGAATACAAGATGTCCGGCGGCAATCCGCTGATCATGGAGGAATTGCAAGAACAGAAGCTCATGCAGCAGCAGATGCAACAGATGCAGCAAATGATGAAGCAACAGATGGCCTATCAGAAGCAGATGCAGGATTACCTCAAGAAGCATCCGGAAGTGAAGAAACAATACGAAGACCAGCAGAAGAAGATGCTTGAAGCGTACCAGACCAGGGCGAAATCGAAGAGAAAGAAACGATCCACGACGACGGCGTCGGCGAAAGCCGCCACACCGGCCGCTTCCTCAGGAGTGAAAGCTGAGCAGACCGGAACGCCGAAGGGCGACGTCAAGACGAACCCATCGGCGAAGCCTTCCCTCGCGGAATCTCGGACCAAGTGAATCGTCAACGAAACCTCTACGGATCGGCAAGGATCCGGTCGCTCCGAGTCGTCGAAAGCAGGGAAAAAACGGCTCGGCGCGCCCTCTCACGCGCCGAGCCGTTGCAGCCAGTCACCACGCGAGCGTCGCGACTTGACTGCTGTTACTAGGCGACGATCCGGCCAGTTTGGTCCCGGGATTTTCGAAGATCTTCAGGATCTTCACGACCGGGCGATTTGACCCCCGGTTTCCTGGGTTGTCCCAACGGTCGCGGAGGGAATCGAGCGATCCTTCCACAAGATCCGTCCCTGATGGTAGTGCCAGACGCTAGAAGAGGCGATCGCAACGTAGGCCGTGATCCCCGCCGGTACCGTCAGGGCAAACCATGGCCGTAGCCTAAGGAAAAAGAGGATCGGTGCCGTCGCGAGTGCCTGGGCCCCAATCCCCCAAGCTCCGACGGCGATCGTGACCGCATGGCCGGCCCGGACTCCGAGAATCAGGGTCATCAAAGGACCCCAGGCCAGGAGGAGAGCGATCAACGCTCCAGTCAAGTACTTATGAGGCATGTAGTCCATCCCGGCATAGGCGTTCTTACGCAGTCCTCGCCAGATCTCACCGAAGCTTCCGTACATGTGGGTCCAGGCCAACTCGGGAGCCAGCCGGACGGAGAGTTTCGCTCCGGATGCCTTGACTCGACGTGCGAGCTCGATGTCCTCGATGATGGCCCGGGCGACCGCCTCGTGGCCACCCGCCCGGATGTAGGTCGAGCGACGGACCAGGATGAACCCGCCGGCCGCGATGGCCTCGGGTCGAGCCGGGTCGTTCACTCTGTCGAGTGGGTAGAGCTGAGCTAGAAGCTGGAGGAATGACGAGGCGATCGCCCCCTGCCAGAAGGTTTGACAACGGACGCCCGGCAGGAGCGAGACGAAGTCGGCCCCAGATTGCTCCGCCTCGACGATCGCCGAGGCCAGGGCCTTCGGGTGCAGGCCCATGTCGGCGTCGACGAACCAAAGCCATTCGGCGGTGGCGTCAACGGCTCCCTGATGAACAGCCCAGGTCTTGCCGACCCACCCGTCGGGCCGGTTGATTCCTCGAACGAACCGAAAGGGCTGACGCGGCTCGGATTCCCGCTCGAATCGTTCAAGGATCGCGGCCGTGGAGTCGGTTGACTGATCGTTGACGATCGTGATCGTCAACCTCGGGTAATCCTGAGAGCGGAGGGCCTCGACCGTCGAGGCAACATGCTCTTCCTCGTTCCGCGCGGGGACGATGGCGTCCACGCCTGGACAGTTCTCGGGCGGACGATCGACCGGCCGCAGGAAACGAAACCATTTTCCCCGGGAAAGCGCGATCAGCCGGATCGCGAGCGCTGTCCAGGCGACTCCGACCAGGCTGCCAATGATCAGGAGGATCGCGTTCATGATCTTCGGGCCAGGGTGGCCCGGGACGTCGGGACGGGCAGGTCCCGGGCGATCCGCTCGGCGGTGATCTTGCCACTTTGCACGACCATCGGCATCCCCGCTCCCGGCTGGACGCCTCCGCCGACAAGATACAGGCCCGGAATATCTCCTCGGTAATTCAACGGCCGGAACCCCCCGCCCAGGACGTTGTGCTTGTTCCCCAGGCCGTAGATAGAGCCCAGGAACGCCGTGAATCGGTCCCGCCAGTCGCTCGGCGCGGTGATCCGCCGCGACACACTGGACGCGGCCAATCCAGGAAGCCCCGCCTGCTCGAGCCTCGCGACGAGCTGGTCGGCGTAACGACTCTCGAATTCGCGCTCCCGCTCGTGCTCGCGACCCGGTTTTAACGCTGGGGCGCCGACTACGATGAACGGGTTCGATCCGCCGGGCGGGGCGTCGCCCGCGTCGGTCGAGCTGGTCGCGTTCAGGTAGATCGGCGGGTCGGAGGGATACCGACCCTGGACGAAAAGCTCATCATAGACCCTTCCCGAACCCTTCGTGAGAACCAGGATGTGGTGCGCCAGCGCGTCCCAGTTCCTGTTGCAGGAGAGCTGGATCGTGAAGAAGGAGGTCGAGGGCTCGGCCTTGCCGGCCCGGAGCTTCTGGATCTCGTTCGAGAACCCTTTGCCTCCTCGGAGCATCCGAAAGGTGTGGATGTAGTCGGCGTTCGAGACCACGGCGCGGGCCGGGATCGGGCCGGCGCTCGTGGCCACGCCCGAGACCTTGCCCTGGCTGTCCAGCTCGATCGCCTCGACCTCGACGCCTGTGTGAATGTCCACGCCCAGATCTCGGCAAGCCGCCGCGATGCTCCGAGGGATGGCGGCGATCCCACCCGAGGCCGGATACCAGACTCCCTCGCGGATGATGGTCCAGGGAATGATCGCCAGCGATGCTGGCGCGTGCTGGGGGTCGAACCCGGAGTAGGTTGGGAAGCCGTACAGAAGCTCGCGGATCGCGGGCGATCGGAAATGCTCGTCGATCTCCTTCGCGTACCCCTTGGCTGGCGAGATCAAGGCGGCGGAGACCATCAATGGGGAGAGCATCACTTGCCCCCAGGTCTCCAGAATCCGGTCGCAGTAGGAATGAGCGATCAAGCGGGCGAAGCGGTCCATCTTGTCGAGGAATCGATCCAGCGCCGGCCCGTCGGCGGGCTCGATGGCCGCGAAGGCATCGCGAAGCCCGGCGGGGTCGGCCGGAATGTCTAGCGGACGACCATCCGAGAGGACGATCCGGAAGGCCGGGTCGAGACGGTTCATCGGCAAATACTGGTCGGGGTCGAGCCCGCTGGCCTCGAACAACGTCCGATAAACCCAGGGCATCACGACGATGCTCGGGCCCTCATCCCAACGCCAGCCCCCCTCGAACCGTTGGCTTGCCTTGCCGCCCAACTCGGCGTGACGTTCCAGAACCACGACCTCGTACCCTCGCCTCTTCAACTCAAGTGCCGAGGCCAGTCCTCCCAGACCGCCGCCGACCACCACCACCCGATTCTTCATGGTCGCTCCATCTCGTGTCGCGCCCGAGGCCGCTGGCATCCCGGGAAGGATGGCAGGCCACCGCTTCGGGTATCCCTGTAATGTAGGCGCGGAGGCGAGCCGGGTCCAATCCGAAGTCGTCCTGGAGGTTCCAGATCAGGTTGGCGTGTTCGCGGTGATCAGAATCAGACTCTCGACAGCCTTCGACTTGTTGTTCTCCAGGATCTCGATGGAACCGCTCTCCGTGGCCTTGGCGAAGGCTCCTGTCCCGTCGTAAAGGTGCTGGGCGTGCTGATACATCCCGGTGTTGTGTCCGATCGGCGTGGGCGATCCCGGGTTATCATTATTGAATTCGAGGATGTACGATCCCTTTGGGTTGTGGGACTGCAATTGGATCCAGTCGGGACCCTCATAGGCTCCAAATGCATCCGTGGTCTCATGCCAGATGCCCATGACCTTGCCGTAGGCGCCGAGACGACCGGAAACCGGGGCCGAAGAGGTCGTGCTGCTGTCACCGTTGACCGTTGAAGTCGCGGCTTTCATGTTGACGGTGAGCGTGCCGCTGATGATGACAGATGTCGCCACGACCGGCGCCGCGGCGACATGAACCTTGGTCAGGAGCTTTCTCGCCTCAAGGGCTTCAAATCGTAGGGATCGGTCGCGTCTCATCCGAACACCTCCCGCCCTGGTGGCCGGTCGAGGAATATCTCCTCCGTGGGCCAAATCCTCGGGAAGATATCGGATGCCCGTCTGTACGGCCTTGTGCGATTCTCCGGAAGGGAGCGATTTCGAGAGGCATGGGCCGGCCTTGGTGGTCATCGGCGGTTCTTGCGTCTCGCGCGGTACTCTTGATCGGCACGATCTCCTCTTGGACTCCCTTCCGCCAGGGACTCCTCCAACCCTATGATGCCGGGATGAGGCGAGCGAATCTCGACATCCCTCGCGGCCACTCGAACAGAGACCGCGATCGAGTCGGCCAAGGATAACGTGTCCATCCCATCATCACCGACGTCCTGGAAGCGGTCGAAGGGACCGCCCGGCCGTCGAGTTCGGAGGCTGGATCGATGAACCGAAGAGATACTCGACGATCGATGGTGGTGGGTCTGCTCGCCCTGATCGTGGCTCTCGCCCCGGCGCTCAGGCGCCAGAGCGGGTTGGCCGCCTCAAGGAGCTAGCCGAGGCCCGGGCGAAGGTGTGCGAGCGGATGCTCGATTACTACCGAGAGTCCTTGAAAGCTCCGCCGGCACCCGGCGACCCGGCTCGAAGCCCCGCCGAACGTTACGCCGCCGGCTATGAGCCGATCGAACTCTGGTCGAGACGCCTGGTCGATGCCAGGCTCGACGGGGCGGCGACGGCCGATGAGCGAATCGCCGTCTTGAACGCGGAGGTCGAGCGGATCGCGAAGTTCTCAACCGAGATCAGCGGGATCGCCCGGAACGAGCCGGAGTGGCGAGTCGTCGCCGATCGAACGGAATTCTACCGGCTCGACGCCGAATATCGACTCGCCAAGGAGAAAGCCGGACGGTAGTCGGCGATTCTCCCGAGCCACGATTCCGTTCCACGATGGCGGATGAGGATGGTTGCCAAGCCGGACCTCATCGGCCATCATGCCTCGATCATGGACCGTTTCTTTGGGACAGGGAGTGGACGATGCTCTATCGGAAATTCGGACGCACGGGCTGGCCGGTCTCGGAGATCGGCTACGGGATGTGGGGCCTGGCGGGCTGGTCCGGCTCCGACGACACCGAGTCGGTCGAGTCGCTCCACCGAGCGATCGAGCTCGGTTGCACTTTCTTCGATACTGCGTGGGGCTACGGCAAGGGGCACAGCGAGTCGATTCTAGGCCGGGTCGTCCGCCAGCATCCGGCGAGAGACCTGATCGTTGCGACCAAGATCCCGCCCAAGAATTTCACCTGGCCCTCGCGGCGGGGGTTCGCGCTCGAGGATTGCTTCCCGCCCGACCATATTCGCGAATACGCGGAACGGAGCCTGGAAAACCTTGGTCTGACCCGCATCGACCTCCTCCAGTTTCACGTCTGGGAGGACGCCTGGGCCGAGGATGAGAGCTGGCAGAGGACGATGAACGATCTCAAGGACGAGGGTCTCGTTCGGGCCGTCGGAGTCAGCGTCAACCGCTGGGAGCCCAATAACGTCCTGATGACGATCAAGACAGGCCAGGTCGACGCCGTCCAGGTGATCTACAACATCTTCGACCAGGCACCCCAGGACGAGTTGCTGCCGCTCTGCGCCGCGCTCGACATCGCCGTCATCGCCCGGGTCCCGTTCGACGAGGGGACGCTCACCGGCACGCTAACCAGGCAGTCGAGCTGGCCGGAATCGGACTGGCGGAGCACCTATTTCGTCCCGGAGAACCTGAACGCCAGCGTCGAGCACGCCGAGTCGCTCCAATCGCTGGTCCCGCCGGGGATGACCATGCCCGAAATGGCCCTTCGCTGGATCCTGGCCGACCCGAGGGTCTCCACAATCATCCCAGGGATGCGGAAGAAACAGAACGTCGAGGCGAACATCGCGACCAGCGACGGCCGCGCTCTCGAACCCGCCTTGATGGAACAGCTCAAGGCTCATCGCTGGGATCGAACGCCGACTTCCTGGTCTCAATGAAAGCAAGCTCTCAGCGGTCAGGCCGATGGTTCGAGCACGATGAATGGCCGAAAGCTGACCGCTGAAAGCGGGCGGGTCAGGCGTGGGCCGGACCGTACAGATAATGCATCAGGTGATCGTTCTCGGCCCGGGTTCGCTCGTAAAGCAGCTTGACCACGTCGCCGACCGAAACGATCCCAACCAGGTGGCCCCGCTCGATGACCGGGACCTTGGCGATCCGCTTTTCGCTCATCTTGCCCATGACGGCGTCCACATCGTCATCGATGTCGCAAGTGATCGGGTCGAGGGTCATCACGGCCCGGATCATGGTCCGGCTGAACTGGTCGCCCCGGTCGTGCAGCTCGCGCATCAAGTCGCGTTCGCTGAGGATCCCGACCAGGCGGCCGTCGGCCTCGACCACCGGCAGCGAGCCGATGTTGTTCTCGACCATCCGCGCCACGGCCTCTGGCGCTGACGCCTCCGGGCTGACGGTGATGATCCGATCGCCCTTCGTCTTGATGACGTCACGAACCCTCATGGCATCGTCTCCTCGCACTTTTTTGGCCAGGGCGCAAGCTGAGATGGGACCATGGCAAGCATGGGTGGCGCCCCCGCACGACAGATAAGAAAGGTCTGACCCTTGTCATCCTGTCAGTCCTCGCGGGGGGATGCAATAGGTGGATGCCTTATTTCTCGTCCGACTCTGATGTGGTTGCCTCTAACAGTCACGGGAATCACGATTTTTCGAAGAGACCGATCCGAAGATAAGGGCGGATTCGAGTTCGAATCCTCTCAGGGGCCACGACGGGTTGGCATTCCATTGACTTCTTCGTCCCTGCTCCGGATCAGGTCCGTCGATCCTCGGCTTTGAGGAAGGGGAGGAATGGGTTATGAAAGGAGCGGGCGGTCTGGATGGCCGCCCGAAGATGGTCAGGAACGGAGGCCGTCAACCATGCTTGCCAAACGCGTCGGGTCTGGATCATGGGCGATCGTCGCGGTCTTGCTCGGCCTGGTCTCTGGTTGTGGACGTCCGCTGGCGACGGAGAACTTGCCGACAGCCCGAGAGACGCTCGCAAGCGTAGGCAAGCGCCTCGGTCAGTCGAGAAACCCGGTCGAACTGACCGAGGCCGTCAAGCGTTCCGAGCGTCTGCTCCGGCTCCTGACCCGGTCGGAACGCGATGCCCTGGGACGGAATGCGATCCGAGCCCGGGTTAACCGGCCCACGGTCGTCGACATCGTCGCGCCGGCGCGTTCGGTTCCGTTCTGGTTAACCGATCGGGGGTTCGTCGCCACCGGCGACCGCCTCCAAAACGAGGATGGCGAGGCTCGCGTTTATCGCAAGTCATTTCCCGCTGGGATGATCGGTCTAGGCGTAAACTCGCTCGACCGAACCAGCCCCGCGCATTACGCGATCTTCCTGCGGGCCGAGGGCGGGGGCTTGCCAAAGGTCGAGGCGGTCGAGCCGATCGGGTTGCGAACCGTCCTCGCTTCTGAGGGCGTCAGCCCCTACCTGGATGTCCTCAAGCCGTTCGAGTCGATCCCGCCGAATATGCTTGGGTCGCTTGTCCTGCAAACGATCAACCAGGATCGGCACGACGGGGCGCTCGCCATCGGCCGGGTCTGGAAGTCGCGCCAGCCATCGAGCCCAAGACCCGATCAGGTGGTCGTCTCGTTCGGTGAGGACCCCGCGCGTTCACTCTCGGTCACCTGGCGGACCGACCTTTCGGTGAAATCGTCGGTCGTCCGGATCTTCAAGGAGAACCAGCGCGACTCAACCCGGATCATCCCGGGCGATTTCCACATCGTTGATTCCGACGGCCTGCTCAACGATCCGACCATCCTCAGACACCGAGTTGTCGTCGATCATCTCGATCCCGATTCGACTTACGTCTACGCTGTGGGAGATGGTTCACCCGGTGGATGGAGCGATTCGTATTCGGTCAAGACGGCCCCGGCGAAGCTCCGCGACTTTTCTTTCCTTTATCTTGGCGACGCGCAGTGTGGCCTGGAGCGCTGGGGGGAGCTTCTCCAGGCCGCCCACAAGCACCGACCCGACGCCGGGTTCCTGCTCCTGGCCGGTGACCTGGTCGACCGAGGGAACGAGCGGACGAACTGGGACCATTTCTTCCTCCGAGCGGCAGGGGTCTTCGAGGAAATCCCCTTCATGCCCGCCGTCGGCAACCACGAGTACCTCGACAAGGGCCCTCAGATCTACCGAGGGACGTTCGACCTCCCGCGAAATGGTCCAGTCGGGATCGACTCCAACCTCGTCTATGCCTTCGAGTACTCCGACGCGTTCATCGCCGTGCTCGACAGTAACCTCGGCCTCTATGATTCCCACCTCGCGAAGGTCCAGGCCGACTGGCTCGACGAGGCCCTGAGCCGGACCCGAGCCAACTGGAAGTTCGTCACCTTCCACCACCCGGTCCATGCCTCGCACGTCAGCCGGGAGAACCCACAAATCGGCGCCGCCTGGGGTCCGATCTTCGACAAGCATCACGTTGACATGGTCTTGCAAGGGCACGACCACGCCTATTTGCGAACGAGGCCCATGCGAGCCGGCCGGCCCGTCGCTTCGCCCGGAGAGGGAACGGTTTACGTCGTCTCCGTCTCGGGCGAGAAGTTCTATGAGCAGAATTCGCGAGAATACACCGCGAAAGGGATGACAAACCTCGCGACCTACCAGACGATCGACGTGACGGTGAACGAACGACGCCTCACCTACCGATCGTTCGATCGGGACGGGCGGGAGGTTGACTCGCTGGTGATCGAGAAGAATCCGATGGAGGCGAGCCTGGCGGGGGCTCGTTGAGATCCGCCAAGACTCCTCGCGACTCGAACTTCTGGGCAAATCCCAAAGGATTGAGCCCTCGATCCACTCGCGGTAATTTGAAGTCATTCAGCACGATCCGTTCTCACTCCGGATCGACCAGAATGCTTGAGCGGGAGGGAACCTCATGGGCAAGAACGATCGCCTCAGCCGCGACCAGAAGCGCCAGGCCAAGCTCAAGAAGAAAACCGAGCGTTCCGCCAGGCACGAGTCGATGGCGTACCACGGCAAGAAGTACCGGGCCGCCCAGTACGTCCCGATCCTGCACGGCACAGAAAGCGGGATCTATGAGTCGTACGTCATGCTCGACCGCGACTTGACCGATGACGAGGTCGAGGCGTCTCTCGAAAGGCTCATCCTGCGATTGCGACAGCGGGCGCTGCCCATCCTTGGCGAGGCGGAACAGTCGGCGGAGGCTGGAGACAATGATGATGAAAAATCCATGGACATGATCCACTGGAACATCCGCAGGCACTGGCAGGACTTGGCCGGCCGAGGGACGTTGCCCGGGCGGGACGATCTGATCGGGGTGCTCCGGACGATCCTTCACTCGTTGGAGATCTGGCGAGCACAGAAGCTTCATGCTCGCGGTTATCTCCATTTTCTCGAAGGATTCATGAAGGACACGGGCGTCATGGTTCGCAAGCTCGACCCGAGCGAAATCGAGAACCTCGAAGTGATCGAGGATTCGCCTCGGGCGTTGGGCCGCGAAGCAATCGAAGACGTGTGATCTGGATTCACGTTTCCGTCGGTCGCTTGTCCGATGGATGGATGGACCTTAAACTATCAGAGGAGGACGACGCACCCTCAGGCGGACTGCGCCGCCCTGGCCATGGAGGCGATCGTCCATGATTCGGCACCGGTCGGTATTCATCATTGTTCTCATTGGCGGGATGGGCCTGATGGTCCCCGGAGGGACTTCGGCCCAGCTTCTCTTGCCCGCGACGACTCCGGCGCCTTCGTCACAGAAGGCTCCGGCGACGCCGACGAATAGCCTGGAAATCACGCTCCTGCGGACCCTCCAGGCCAACCCGATCACGGCCCCCTATGGTTTCTCGACCGAGCGTCGCGGCGCCAAGATCGCGCTACACGGGCGCGTGGGGACAAAGCAAGTGCACGATGAGGCGATCCGAACGGCAATCGCGCTCGGCGTGCCCGTCATCGATGACCTGGTGATCGACACTCTGGCCGCTCACGAGGTGGCGGCGATTCAATCTCGCCTGGCGAGCGGAGCAGGGGCGGGCTATGGGCCGGCGGGACCGTCATCGGGACTGGGAGGGCCGGCCGGCATGATGTCTTCCCGGTCGGTCCTGGGAGGATATCCCGGCGCGACCAACGCCTATGGCGCACTCCCCTATACCTACCCTCAACCTCTCTTCGGCCGGCTGGACGAGCCGTTTTTCGGCTTCGAGCCGCCGGTCCTCGGCTTTCCGCCCTGGTGGGGTGCCCTGAGCGCCTATCGCCTGGGTGTGCCGACGACTCCGGCGGCGCGCACGGCGGCGAACGCGACTCCGTCCTCGAATACGAACACCGTCCTGGTCGATCCCGCCGATACCCAGGCGGCAAACTTGCCGGCCGGGACGATTGACATGGCGATCGACGCCCGGGGGGTCGCAACGCTCCGAGGGAGTGTGCCCACCCTGGCCGAGCGGATCACGCTCGGGCAGACGGTGGCACGGACGCCGGGCGTGACGCAGGTCGTCAACCTCCTGAACGTCAACCCGAGCGTGGCGAAGGTCGCCGATAAGCCGCCGCCTCCTCCCGTGCCCGCCGACCTCACGGCCACGGAGACCGCCCCGGCGGGCAAGCCCCTCGATGGGACGCAAGTCGCGCCCGATTCCGACCCCGTGGGACAGAAGGCCGCCCGGGCACTCTCGTCGAAGTCGGCACTGGCGAACCAGTCGGTCAAGGTGAAGGTTCGCGATGGCGTGGCGACGCTCTCGGGCAAGGTCCCCACGGTCTACGAGGCGATGGTTGCCTATCGGGCGGTCCAGAGGACCCCCGGCGTCCGCGAGGTCGACGATCGGCTGGAATTCGTCGTGCCCGACGGATCGAGCCCGAACCCGCTGGCCGACAAGGGCCGGCCCGAGGATGTCGAGCCGTACCTCGAAGCCCAGATCCGCCGCCAGGTCGGCGACCTGGCGCACCTCGACCGCGTCCGCGCCCAGGGCGACTCGCTCGAATTGAAGGGGACCCTCGACCGCGAGGAGGATCGACCCCGGTTCGACGCCATCATCCGATCGATGCCGATCCTCCGAGGGTTCCGGATCAACGCGGAGATGGGTGTTGAGCCTCGTTGAGTTTAACGGTCCGGTAAACTGCATCGGACTTTCGTGGCGACTGGGCCTCCTCTGGGAGATAAAAAGCGCTCCAGTTGGCAGTTACGGCGGGGGTTTGACCTTGATCGACCGGGCGGGTGCCCCTAGGATGGCGCCGCGCTTCAGGACAAGGACCAACCCCAGGGACTTCGCGCGCGGATCGGATCGAACCGCCGCGATCGTCCGACGTACCTCCAAGACTCAGGAAGAGGGCCAGGATCGCATGACCGCCAACAAGGAAGGTGGCGTCCCGCGACGGCAACCCGGGCTTTCGGCTCCTCGGTGGGCCGCCGGCCCCGTTCAGACCGCCTCGGGCAGCCCCGATCGGGCGATGGCCGCCACCCGCGAATGGCTGATCGATGCCCAGAGCCCCGAAGGGTTCTGGCACGGCGAGCTCGAAGGGGACACGATCCTCGAATCCGAGTACGTCCTGCTGATGACTTACCTCGGCCGCCTCGGCGACCCCGTCTGCGCGAAGATGGGCCGGACGATCCGCGAGGAGCAGAACGCCGACGGCGGCTGGTCGATCTATCCCGGCGGCCCGGCCAACATCAGCGCGACGGTCAAGGCGTACTTCGTCCTCAAGCTCCTCGGCGTCTCGACCGAGGACCCGGCGATGGTCCGCGCCCGGGAGGTGATCCACGCGGCGGGCGGCGCCCGGGCCTGCAACAGCTTCACCCGGTTCTATCTGGCGCTCCTCGGCCAGATCCCTTACGACGAGGTCCCTTACGTCCCGCCCGAATTGATGCTCGTCCCGGCCCGGTTGCCGTTCAGCCTCGCCTCGATGTCGTCCTGGACCCGGACGATCATCGTCCCGTTGATGATCATCTCGGCTTACAAGCCGGTCCGAAAGCTCCCTCCCGAGCAAGGGATCGCCGAGCTTTTCCCGGAGGGCGTGCCCGCTCGCCGGGGCGACTATCCGGCGGTCTCATGGGAGAACTTCTTCCTTCAGGCTCGACAAGGTCATGAAGTGGGCCGACAAGGTCGTGCCGGCGTCCTTGCGGAAGCCCGGCGATCAAGGCGGCTCATCGGTGGATGCTCGACCATTTCGAGAACTCCGACGGCCTGGGCGCGATCTTCCCGCCGATGATCTACACGGTCGTGGCGCTGGGTTGCCTGGGCTACTCCGACGACTCGGCGGCCATGCAGTGGGCACTCCGGCAGCTCGAAGACCTCCAGATCGAGGAAGGGGACACGATCCGGGTCCAGCCCTGCCTCTCGCCGGTCTGGGACACGGCGATCGCCACGATCGCGCCTGGCCGACGCCGAGCGTGCCCGACTACCACCCGAGCCTGCTCCGGTCGGTTCGCTGGCTCCTGGAAAAAGAGGTCCGGGTCGCGGGCGACTGCTACGCCCGGGGGCTCTCCGTCGAGCCGAGCGGCTGGCATTTCCAGTTCAACAACGAGCGCTATCCCGACATCGACGACACGGCGATGGTCCTCCTGGCGCTCCAGGCCACGGCCCTCCGCGACGACCCCGAGGTCCAGGCCGCGACGAAGCGGGCGGTCGCCTGGCTGCTCGCAATTGCAGAACTACGACGGCGGCTGGGCGGCGTACGACCGCGACATCAACAACCAGGTGCTGACCAAGGTCACCGTTCGCCGACCACAACGCGATGCTCGACCCGAGCTGCGCCGACATCACGGCGAGGGTCGTCGAGATGCTCGGCACCCTGGGCTATCGCCAGGATCACCCGGCCATCGCCCGGGCGCTCGACTACCTCTGGCGGACCCAGGAGCCCGAAGGGTGCTGGTACGGCCGCTGGGGCGTGAACTACATTTACGGGACCTGGCAGGTTCTTCAGGGGCTCAAGGCGATCGACTTCCCGATGGACCACCCGGCCCTGGTCAAGGCCTGCCGACTGGCTCGAATCGGTCCAGCAGGCCGACGGCGGCTGGGGCGAGACCTGCCTGAGCTACGACGATCCGAGTCTATAAAGGGCAGGGGGAGCCGACCCCGTCGCAGACCGCGTGGGCCGTGCTCGGGCTGGTCTCGGCCGGTCGGGCAAGCGGCGAAGCGGCCTGCCGTGGGGTCGATTACCTCCTCGCGAACCAGAAAGACGACGGGACCTGGGTCGACCCAACTTACACCGGCACGGGCTTCCCTCGGGTCTTCTACTTGCGGTATCACCTGTACCCGGTGCTCTTCTCGATCATGGCCGTCGCCCGCCATCAGGCCGCGGCGGTTCGGCCATCTCGAACACCAGCTTCGGGCGCCCTGGCCAGCCGGATACCGGCAATGCCGCGGTCGCCTGAGGTCTAACTTGAAATTCAAGATTTGAGATTTCAAATTTGATAATTTGAGATTTCAGCTTGGAACACGATGACCATTGAAATTCAAGATTTGAGATTTCAAATTTGATAATTTGAGATTTCAGCTTGGAACACGATGACCACCGCGCCACGGACGGCGAACCGGCCCCAAGGAGGCCCAGCATGCTGCGGTTCCCGCTGGAGATGACGACCCGGATCGCCGGCTACGTCGCCAGGAAGAAGCTGGCGAAGGCCGAGCGGTTCCCGATGGTCCTGATGCTCGAACCGCTCCACGCCTGCAACCTCACCTGCACCGGCTGCGGGCGGATCCGCGAGTACGAGTCGACGATCAAGCAGAAGCTCTCGATCCAGGAATGCCTCGATGCCGTCGACGAATGCGGCGCCCCGGTCGTCTCGATCTGCGGCGGCGAGCCGATGATCTACCCTGGCATCGGCGAGCTGACGGCCAAGATCCTCGAACGGAAGAAGGTCGTCTACCTCTGCACCAACGGCATGTTCATCCGCAAGAAGATCGCCGAGTTCAAGCCGTCGAACCGGTTCTTCTTCAACGTCCACCTCGACGGGATGCGGAAGTCGCACGACCTGGCCGTCGAGCGCGACGGCGTCTTCGACCAGGCGATCGACGGGATCAAGGCCGCCAAGGAGGCCGGGCTCCTCGTCTGCACCAACACGACGGTCTTCAACGAAACCGACATGGCCGAGCTCGACGCCATGTTCGCCTACCTGACCGAGCTGGGCGTCGACGGCTTCATGATCTCCCCGGGCTACGGCTATTCGGCCGTGCAGACCAAGGAGATCTTCATGACCCGCGACGACATCCGGGCCAAGTTCCGCTCGGCCGAGGCGATGTTCCGCAAGTACAAGTTCAGCACGTCGCCGGTCTTCCTCGAATTCCTCCAGGGGAAGCGCGAGATGACCTGCACCGCCTGGGGCAACCCCACGCGGAACATCAAGGGCTGGAAGGGCCCGTGCTACCTGATCACCGACATCCACCACAAGTCGTTCGACGACCTTCTGAACAAGACCGAGTGGGAGAAGTACGGTCCGGGCAAGGACCCCCGTTGCGAGAACTGCATGGTCCACTCCGGGTTCGAGGCGTCGGCCGCGCTCGGGGTCAACGGCAAGCTCGGCGACACGCTGAAGATGATCAAGTGGCAATTCGTCTGACGGGCGGCCTTCGATGAGCGTCGGAACCAATCCGAAGGCCCCGGCGCCGGTCCCGGCGGATGTCGGGATCGTCGCCGCCCTGGCGATCGAGGTCGCCCCCTTGCTCGCCAGGTTCCGGGACGTCCGCAAGTACTCCGGGCCGAGATTCTCGGTCATCGAGGGGGATTGCGGCGGGAAGCTCGTCGCGCTGGTCCTGACCGGGACGGGCCGAGCCAGGGCCCAGCGGGGCGCCGAGATCCTCCTCGACGGACACCGGCCGCGCTGGATCGTCTCGGCGGGGTTCGCCGGGGCGCTCGACCCGGGTTTGAAGCGAAATGAGATCGTTCTCCCACGCGAGGTTGTGAACCTCGAAGGCCGCCGGTTCGCGATCGACCTGGCGATCCCGCCGGGCTCGGAGTCGCAAGGTCTAAAGACCGGCCGCCTCTTGACGGTCGATGAGATTGTACGGACTTCGGCCGAGAAGGCGGAGTTGCGTCGGAAGTTCGATGCCGAACTCGTTGACATGGAGACCTCGGCCGTCGCCGCCCTGTGCGGAGAGCGGGGCACGCGGTTCTTGTCCGTCCGGGTCGTCAGCGACGACGCAGCGGTCGACCTCCCACCCGAGATTCTCTCGATCGTTGGGCGATCCGGTGGACTGCGTCTCGGCGCGACGCTCGGCGCACTCTGGAAGCGGCCTTCGAGCCTCAAGGATCTGCTCGAGCTTCGGGAACACGCCGTTGAGGCCGCCGGCCGGCTCAGTACGTTTCTCGCCGGGACGATCCCGAGACTTCCCTGATCGAGAGCGGTTCCCGATCCCGTTGCACCCGATCCCTCCTGGTCGGGCGGGGCTTGCCCTGCCGATCGAGCGAGCGGCAGGGCAAGGCCGGTCCGACACGCGCCATCGGAGTGGGAACCGACATCATATTCAAATGTTGAATTTCACGGTACACCCCGAGCTTACCGGGTCGAGAGGCCCGTGGACCGCCCCCGGCCCGATTGCGATCGGGCTTTTCAATCCTCCGGACGACCCCCTTTGAGCCTCAGCCGACCTCTTTTTCGGTCGTCTCGACCGGAATCGGCCCCTCCTTGGCCCGCTCCAGCAGCGGGAAGAGGATCGGAGTGGCCGATTCCGGAGACGGCGAGGACTCCGGCTCGTCCTCTCGTTCATTCAAAGCCGAATTGTCGTAAGTTTCTTCTGTGTCAACGGTTATCTCTGTCTTGATTCCCTGAGCCGCGTCGGCCTCGACCTGGCGAAGCTCTTTCAGGGTCCGGAAGAGGCGCGCTCGGTGGCCGCCTCGTACTTCCGGGCGAGGATCGCCTCCTTGGAGTTGTCGAAGAGCGCCCGATCGACCGCCTCGGCGCGGTCCTGCTCGATGGCGCGAGGATCGAGGTTGATCCTCACATCCTTCAATCGAGCCATCTCCTCGTCGATCATCCGACCCAGCTCGCCGCGAGCCCAGTCGCGCGGGCCTCGCCTTCGAGACCCGGTCCATCCTCTTTTTCGAGGTTGAGGAAGAACCCGGCCACCGCGTCGGAGAGGATCGCGAGCCGGCCCAGCCGCCAGTCGGCGGGATTTCGGCCGAGCAGCAACTCGAACCGGGCCCGGTGGTTGTTGGTCCAGTAGAGGCGATTCCCCTTCATGAACAGTTCCTCATGGAGGATCTCCCACTGGTCGAGCAGCCAGTCGATCCCTTCCGGGGTCATCTGGAGCCGTCGCGAGGTGGTTGCCGGTTCGCGCTCGATCTTCGCGGCGAGTTCTTCCATGGCGGCAAGGCGTTCATCGTCGAACTTCTCGACCGCATGGCGGACGCGCTTGGAGGTCTCGGAGGTTTCGTGCTTCTCGCACCGTTCGAGCCGGACGAAGAGGAACGCCGTGCGGCGGACGAGCTTCTCGGCCAGCTCGTTGCTCGGGCGAAGCTCGTTTTGCAGGGCGAGGAAGCTGCGGGTGATCTCGGCCTGGTCCTCGGAGGGCAAGGCGACGCCCGAGCCGGTCAGGCCGTGCTTGAGCGCGTTTCGGCGAACGCGTTCTTTCCCTTCGGGGGTCTTCGGACCCGTCGATTTTTTCGAATTCTCTCTGTTGGCTCGGATCTGGGCTTCGGTGGCCATCGGTGCGGACCTTTCGTGTTCGAGGGTGCTCGGCAAGTTGCCTGTTCCCCTAAAACATTCAGGTCGATCGACGCCGCGTTATCACACTTTCTGCCGAAATCGGCGGAAGAGGATGGGTATTGGCTCCCAGCCCCACCTCCGGCCATCGAGCCGGGAAGAGTCGAGCCGTGTCGGAAGCCCGTCCCCGTTTTCTTCCGTCGTGGGCCATCCGAACCTGAACCGCTCTCATGCGCCCCGATCACTTCGGCGAGGGCACGGCCTTCTGGACCGACGGCGGGGCGGATGTTGGCCGGCGGATCGGCTTGTACTCCACCGAGGTGTCGAGCCGCCCCGGAGGCCGGGGGCTCAGCATGCTGTTGACGACGAGCGTGGACATCCCGGCGAAAATGAGCATCGTCGCGAGCCCCAGGCCGAAACCGTGCCAGGGTTGGAACCGATAGATCAGGATGAAGACGCCCACCCAGACGATCGCCAGGAAGAAAGTGGGGGCGAACTGCTCGGTGAACATCGTGGCGAGGTTGGAACGGCTCCAGGTCAAGAAGCCGGCGATCAGCAACGTTCCCAGGGCCACCTTCGACGCGAGGCCCGGCGGGGCCTCGTCGTAAAGGTAATTCTGGCTATACTCCACGACGATGTAGCTCACCACGAACACGATCACGTAATAGATCAAGAATGGCCAGAGATACCCGAAAAAGGTCGACATGGGGGGACACCGGGGATCGGTCGATCGGTCAGTCCCGGTCACCCGGGAATCCTTGATTTATATCGTAGCATCCTAATCATCCGGGAGACGAATCACCACCGACCGCTGGCGGTTTCCGGTTGTCTCGCTACCATGAAGGCCGGCAGGTTCCCTCCCCTCGACCCGACCCGAGACGCGATCCATGATCCGCATCAGCGCCTTTGCCGACGAGATTTCCCCGGAGCCGGTCGAGCAGATCGACGTCCTCACGAAGCACGGCATCCGTCATATCGAGTTCCGCTCGATCCACGGGACCAACGTCCTCGACCTGACCGCCGCCCAGCATCATTCGTTCCGGGCGCTCCTGCGCGATCGCGACTTCGCCCTGAGCGCCATCGGCTCGCCAATCGGCAAGATCAAGGCCAACGAGCCGTTCGAACCCCATCTGGAGCGGTTCGAACACGCGCTCGACCTGGCCGAGTTCTACGAGTGCCCCCGGATCCGGATCTTCAGCTATTACATCCCCGAAGGCGACGATCCCGCCATCCACGGGACGGAGGTCCTTCGAAGGATGGCCGAGAAGGCCCGGATCGCCGCCGACCGGGGGGTGAAACTGTTCCTGGAGAACGAGAAGGGCATCTACGGCGATACCGCCGCGCGGGTCTCCGAGATCATGGAGGCCGTCAACTCGCCCGCGCTCTCCCATGCCTTCGACCCGGCCAACTACCTCGAAGTCGGCCAGCCGATCGACGAGGCGTGGGCGCTCCTCCGCGAACGGACGGGCCACATCCACGTCAAGGATTACGACTCCAAGCTCAAGCGAAACGTCCCTGCCGGGCAGGGGGAAGGTCAGATTCCACGGATCATCGACGAGGCGGTCTCGAACGGCTTCGAGGGTTTCTGCACCCTCGAACCGCATCTCGTCGTCGCTGAGGCGATGTACGGCTTCACGGGCCCCGAACGGTTCGGAGACGCCGCGCGGGCTCTCAAAGAAGCTCTCGATCGGAAGGGAATCGCCTATCGTTGACCGAGATCAACGTCATGATTTGACTGTCTCGATCCCAACCCTTAGATTAGAAGCAACCTTGGCGGGGAGCCAAGACTCCCCCTCAAATCGGAGTCCGACTTGATGCCCGACCTCTCGATGAACCGCCGTCATCTGTTCCGGGGAGCGGTCGCTGGAAGCGCGGCGCTCGGTCTGGGTCTCGTTCCGGTCTGGGGCGCCGAGGTCACCGGCAAACCTGGCCCGGGCAAGATCGGTGACTTCAAGATCTCCCTCGCCGAATGGTCGCTGCACGATGCCTTATTCAAGGGGAGGATGTCGAACCTCGACTTTCCCGTCGTGGCCCGAGAAAAATTCGGGATCGATGCCGTCGAGTTCGTCAATCAGTTCTTCAAGGACAAGGCCCGGGACTCGGATTATCTCAAGGAATTGAAGAAACGCGCCAACGACCATGGTGTCACCTGCGTCCTGATCATGATCGACGACGAGGGGAACCTCAGCGCGGCCGATCAGTCGGAGCGTTCCAGGGCGGTCGAGAAACACAAGGCCTGGGTCGACGCCGCCGCAGTCCTGGGTTGTCACTCGATCCGGGTCAACACGGGCGGGAACTACAGTTCATCAGACGTCGAAGGCGTTGCCGACGCCTGCTCCGCCCTGACCGAGTACGGCGTGTCTCAGAAAATCAACATCATCTGCGAGAACCATGGCGGCCCTTCGAGCGACCCTGACGCCCTGCTTGCCCTGATGAAACGGGTGAACAAGCCGGGGTTCGGGACCCTCCCCGACTTCGGCAACTTCCCCAAGAATCGTCGGGGCGTCTACATGATCGACATCTATGACGCTATCGCGCGGATGATGCCCTACGCCAAGGGAGTGTCGGCAAAGACTTATGAATTCGACTCGTCGGGCAATGAATCGAACCTCGACTTCGCTCGGATCATGAAGATCGTGACCGATGCCGGCTATCACGGCTACGTTGGGATCGAATACGAAGGGTCCAAACTGGCTGAAGCTGAAGGGATCATGGCGACCAAGCGACTCCTCGAAAGACTCCGAGGATCCATGTATTCGGGTTGAGGCCCGTCTGTGTTTTTTTCTTAAATCCGAGATCGAGCCCATTCACTTTCTCGATTCTGGGAGCTAAACTTGATCCAGTCGGCGAGTGAGACCATGCACTCGCCGATCTCGTCCTGATGACACTCCCCCCGCGTCAATCCCTGATTCTCGACATTCCGTCGAGGCATTGCCTGCGCGATATTTTCCAGTGATTTGAAGGGTTTTCGCATCCTTCGCGATCGCGTTGCGCCCCGCGTGCTTTACTTTCCATGAAGCGCGCAGCCTGTCGGCAGACTCTCCATCGAACCGCATCCTGGAGTTGAGCACCCATGAACCGGCGAAACCGCCTCGCGTCACGTCCGCGCCTGGAGTGTCTGGATGAGCGGTGTGTTCTCTCGGCATTGACCCCCGCGCAACTCGATTCGGCCTACGGGCTGAACGCGATCACCTTCTCGAACGGGACCAAGGGGACCGGAGCGGGGCAGACGATCGCGATCATCGACGCCTATAACGACCCGTACATTCAGAGCGATCTGGCAACCTTCGATCAGCGGAACAACCTGCCGGCCCCGACGTTCACGGTGGATAACCTGGCCGGTAATTCGACCAACTCCGGCTGGGACTCGGAGATCGCGCTCGACGTCGAGATGGCCCACGCGGCCGCTCCCGGGGCGAACATCCTTCTGGTCGAGGCGAGATCGGCCAGCACGACCGACCTGATCGCCGCAGTCAACGCGGCGAAGGCGGTTGCGGGGGTCTCGGTGATCTCGATGAGTTGGGGCGGCTCCGAATTCAGCGGGCAACAAGCTTACGACAGCGTCTTCACGACGCCGGCCGGCCACACGGGGATCACCTTCGTGGCCTCGGCCGGCGACAGTGGCGCCGGCGCCGAATGGCCAGCCTCGTCGCCGAACGTCGTGGGCGTCGGAGGCACCTCACTCACGGTCAACACCTCGGGAGCCCGCGCGAGCGAGGTCGCGTGGAGTAGTTCGGGAGGAGGTGTCAGCCGGGTCGTGGCGAAGCCGAGCTATCAGGCCTCGGTCGTCTCGGGCAGCTTCCGGAGCACGCCCGACGTCTCCCTCGACGCTGATCCCAATACGGGAGTCCTGATCATCTCGCAAGGTGCTCAGGAGCAGGTGGGGGGGACCAGCCTCGGCAGCCCGGTCTTCGCTGGCCTGATCGCCATCGCCGACCAGGGTCTCGCCCTGTCTGGCAAGGGGACCCTGGACGGTCCGACCCAGACCCTTCCCGACCTCTACAAGGCCCCCTCAGGTTCGTTCTACGACGTGACTTCCGGGAGCAGGGCCACCGTTGGCTATGACACCGTCACCGGACTGGGCTCGCCGAACGCCCCGACTCTCATCGGATCGCTGACCGGGACGAGCACCACCACAACGAGCACCGGCGGCGGCACGACCACGGGCGGGGGGACGACAACCGGCGGCACAACGACCGGCGGCGGCACGTCCTCTGGGGGTGGGACCAAGCCGGTCGCCCCGACTCCTCCCACTCCGCCCACCCAACCGACCAGGCCGACCAGGCCCCCGTGGGGTGGCTGGTGGTGGAGCGAGTACCACTCCAGATATGGGTTCGGATTCTACAGATATTGATCGGTGGCTCGACCCCAATGAGCTGGATCGAGGACGCGGTCAACCCCCACGACTGCCAACAGGGCTGTTTCATTCTCAATTTTGCCTGGGAACGGGGACTGGCTCCGGCGGTACTCGGCCGGTGCCTGTCCCCATTCCCGGGCAAGACGGGTGGACCAAGGGGGACAGGCACCTCCGCTGCGCTCCGGAGCCAGTCCCCCTTGGTCCACCGAGACGAGAAGGAAACAGCCCTGCGACCGCCAAGGCGTGGGGTTGACCTCGGACGACGTTCTCCGTAAGTTACGCCTCGACGTCATCCGGCCGGCATGAGGCAGGCCATCGAGGAGAACCGAGGGACGGACCCCGTGGGCATCGGCTCGACCCAGATCCTCGTGCTCAACTTCAACGGCCGGGGGCTCCTGGACGAGTGCCTGCCCTCGATCGTTGAGGCCGCTCGTCGCTCGCCGATCCCTTGCCGGGTCACTGTGGTCGACAACGGCTCGATCGATGGTTCGGTCACACTGCTTAACCGCGAGTGGCCGGACGTCGGGGTCCTTGTCGAGCCGAATCGCGGCCTGGCGTCGTTCAACGCGGTTCTCGCGAGGATCTCCGAGCCAGTCGTCCTGCTGCTCAACAACGACGTGAAGCTCGAACCGGACGCCGTGGGGCCGCTGCTTCGGGTCTTCGAGTCGCATTCCGATGCTCTCTTCGCGGCTCCGGCGTGCTGGACGTTCGACGGGCTCGAATACGAGGGGATGCGAACCCGGGTCAAAAGCCGTTTTGGCCTGATCCAGGGACTTTGCCGGGTTCCCGGTCACGAGGATTGGATCGATCGCCCCGACCTGACCGCCTCGGCCGGTCCAATCCTGGCCGTGGACCGATCGAAGTTCCTGGCCCTGGGTGGTTACGACCCGATCTTCTTCCCCGGGCGGATCGAGGATCTTGACCTCGGTTTCCGGGGCTGGATGGCCGGCTTCCGTGGGTATTACGTGCCCGAGTCCGTGGCCTTTCACAAAGGATTCGCCTCGTTCGGGCCGACGTTCGGTCGGTCAGGGTGCGACCGCCTGGCCGCCCGGAACACCTTGCTCTTTGTCTGGAAGAACCTGAGCGGTCCGAGACTGGCGGAGCACCTTGCCTGGCTCCCGATCCGGCTCGCGTTTGCTCTCGCCGCGCGTCGGGCCTCGTTCGCGATCGCGTTCATCGAGGCCCTTGGCCGGCTTCGGAAGGTTCTCGAAGCCAGAAGAGCCCTGGCCGTCGGGCGGGGTGGCTGGACCGTCCGGCAGGAAGCGTTCTTCGAGCGGTTCCGCTTCTGAACCCCGCTCCCAACCCAACCCATCCGACCGGCGCATGGAGGCGCCCTCAGATGATCCGACCGGCCCCGCACCTCGTGATCGACGCCCGCCCCCGGGGGCCTCAAGGCTTGCTGGCGGGTGAGAGCGTGCTGGGACGGCCGGTACTCGACCACCTCCTCGAACTGGCGGGGAGCTTCGGCGACGGGCCGATCCCGGTCCATGCCCGGCTCGACGAGCACGATCGGCTCCGGGCGGTCGTCAGCGAGTCGGGTCGAGCCAGGCTTCGACTCGTCACCGGTCCTCCTCCGGAGAATGCTTCCGTCCTCCGATCCGACCGGCTTTACGACCCCGCCCGGCTCAAGAAGGCCCTCTCTCGCGGGCGAAATCCTGAGTCGGCCGTGATCTGGCGGCTCGACCGCCCCTCGGGTCTCGTGGGCGCGGAGGACGAGCTGATTCGCCGCCGGACCTATCAGCCCATCGGCCGGTTCTGGGCACTCGGTCCGGCCCGACTCCTGGCCAGAGCCTTGAAACCGACGCGAGTTCGGCCCAACGCGGTCACGCTCGCCTCGGGCGCGTTCGTCCTGGCGGCCTCGACGATGGTCGCGATGGATGGCCCGGCCTGGGCCTCACGATGGCTGGCTTCGGTCTGCCTGGCGTTGGCCCTGGTGCTCGACACGAGCGACGGCCACCTCGCGCGGCTCCAGGGGACCGCGACGGAGTTCGGCCGCTGGCTCGATGCCAACCTTGACGAGCTTGGGGACATGGCCCTCCATGCCTCGATCGCCTGGGCGGCCTTCGCCAGAGACGGCCGGCCTGCCTGGCTCCTCGCGGGAATGCTCTACGCGATGGGTAAATACCTGTTCGTCGTCGGCTCGACGAGCGGCGCGGCCCTCGAAGCCATTCCGGGACCGATCACTCCAGCGATTCCGACTCGACCGGCCGGGCTCCGCTCGCTCGCCTTGCTGGCCGGCCACGCCGATGTTCGCTGGCACCTCTGGATCGTTCTGGCCGCTCTGGGCCGGCTCGACGTGGCACTCGTCGCCTACTCGCTCTATTTCCCAGCCCGAGCGATCGCCGGGGCCTGGAGAAAGGTGGCACGACGTGCCTGACCATCCACCCCGGATCTCCGCCTTGATCGTCGCCAGGGACGAGGCCGAGAACCTCCCCGGCTGCCTCGACAGCCTCGCCTGGGCCGACGAGCGAATCGTGGTCGTCGACGCCGCCAGCCGGGACCGGACCGAGGCGATCGCCCGGAGCCTCGCTGATGCTGGTGCTCGTCCGGCCGTTCGACGACTTCGCCGGCCAGCGCAACGCCTCGCTCGGGCTGGCGACAGGCGACTGGGTCCTCGCCGTTGACGCCGACGAGCGAGCCACGCCCGAGCTTGCATTCGAGATCCGCGCAAACTCGCCGACCCAAGCCTCGCTCATGCCGGCTACCGTGTGCCGATCCGGAGCGTCGTCCTGGGTCGGTCGTTCCGTTACTCGGGCACTCAGCACGACTTGCCGCTCCGACTGTTCCGCCGCGACCTCGGCCGCTGGGTCGGCACGGTCCACGAGACGGTCGATCTCAAGGGGACGGCCGGTCTACTTTCGGGTCACCTGACGCACCGAACCATCCCCGATATGCACACGTTCCTCCGCAAGATCGACCACTACACGACACTGGAAGCGATCCGTTTTCACCACGAGGGCCGCCCTTGCGGACTGGTCGACCTGACGATCCGGCCGATCTGGACCTTCGCCAAGCTCTATCTCGGCAAGCAAGGCTTCCGAGACGGTCTGGAGGGCCTGGCCTTCTGTGCCCTCTCGGGCCTTTCGACCGGCGTCCGTCACTGGAAGCACCGCGAGTTGATCCGGGCGGGAAGGGGGGGCTGATGGTTGCCCACGACGCCTTCGTCGCGGCCCGATTCGACGAGTCCGAAGCTCGGTTCAAGGCCGCGGTTGGCCCTGACGATGTCCGGCTCCAGGCCGTGCTGAGGGCCCTCGGGCCGCTCGAAGGCCGTCGAGTCCTGGATCTCGGTTGCGGCAAGGGGAGGTTCGCCGCTCACCTGAAAGCCCAAGGTGCCGAGGTGATCGGACTCGACCTCTCGGCCGCGATGCTCGGCCGCGCGACCGGGTTGGATCGGGTCCAGGCGTCGGCCCGCCGGCTCCCGTTTTCCAACGCGACATTTGATGCGGTTGTCGCGATCGAGGTTCTGGAGCATGTGGGAGCGATCGGGCCGGTGCTGAGTGAGGCCCGACGGGTCCTGACGCCCGGCGGGCGGTTGGCGATCGTTGACAAGAACCTCGCGGCACTGGATGCCCGGCGGCCCTGGGTTCCGAGTGGGTTCGTGAAATGGATCGACGAACGGCGGGGCTTGTGGATGTATCCGGCCGATGGTCCGGTTCGCGAACGCTGGTTCTGGCCAGCAACCTTACGTCGCCGGCTTCGGCGCGACTTCGCTGAAGTCGGGGTCGAGTTCCTGCTCCGGCCCGAAGAGTCGAGTTCACGGGTTTTCCGGTCGATCCCATCGGCCAGGCTCATGATTCTCTGGTCGGCCCGTGTTGGTGAAGAGGAACGCTCCGAGGGCCGAACATGCTCGACGCGATGAATTCGGTGCTCGCTCCTCTTCCCTTATTGCTCTGGAAGACCCCGCCCGGCCTGGAACTGGCTCTGGCGCAGGAAGGGGTGCCGTTCGTCCAGATCCGCGAGCCCCATCCCCTGGCCTTCCGGGTCGGGAGGTTCGTGCTCTTTGATAGCAGGAAGGTTTCGAGCGGAAAGGTCCGCTCGATGCTTTCACCCGGCCACGTTGCCATCGACGTCGACCACGTCCGCCAGGGATCGGGGCTCGACCCGTTCCGAGCCCTGATCGACACCGAGGCCGCACCGGCAACCTGGTCGATCGAAGAGCTGACAGTCGTCGAGCGAGTGGCTCAACATCCGAAGGCCGCGATCCGTCGGAGACTCGTCGATCGGGTCCGAACCGCGGTCGTGAAGGCGGGAGGTCTCTGGGCGCGGCTGGCCCCTTATCCGTTCCCCTACCGGTCGGCCTTCAACCTTCGGCTCGACCTCGACGAGTCGGGGCCTGAAGATTTTGCCCGATTTGCGAACGCCCGCCGGCCGATCGACGATTGCTCGACCCACTTTGTCAGTACGGGAGCTTACGGCGATGACTCCCGCGTGCTCGACTCCCTCCGAGGGCTCGACACCCAGTCTCACGGTCATTACCACTTCGTCTATCGCGACGAGGACGCCAACCGTCGGAATCTCGAACGCGCGCATCAAGCTCTGACCGACAAGGGTTTCAGGCCCGAGGGGTTCGCCGGCCCGCACGGACGCTGGAACGAGGGGATCGATCGCATCCTTGAAGAACTCGGCTATTCGTACTCGTCCGACTTCCAGCTCGGCTACGACGACCTGCCATTCTTCCCCTGGCTAGGGGATCGATTTTCGAAGATCCTGCAAGTGCCCGTGCACCCGCTCTGCGAGGGGGTCTTTTTCGAGGCAGGAGGCGATGCCCGGACGGTCGCCGATCATCTCGTTCGGGTTGTCCGGGCGAAAGTTGAGGCCGGGGAGCCCGCCTTCGTTTACGGCCATCCGGAGCGCCGGCTCGGCCGCTATCCCGAGATCGTCCGGGAACTGGCCGGGGCCGTCGAGCGTGAGTCGCTGCTCTGGCGGACGACGCTGACCGAATTCGCCCGCTGGTGGCGCTGGCGGAGCGAACGGCGGTGGACGATCGTGACCCGACCGGAATCTCGTTTCGCCGTCCAGTTCGACGAGTGGGACCCGACCTATCCGATGGCCCTTGAAATCGTCCGGGGCGAGCACGTCGCGGTGATCCCGATTCATGGCCCCCGGACACCGTTCGCCCTCCAGGGGCTGGTTTACGAGCACCGGGAGACGCGAGTCGACCTCCCCTCGCCAACGGTCTACCGAGGGCCGATCGGCCTCAAGGCGGCCGTCCGCTCCGCGCTCGATTGGGAAACCGTCACGCCGATCGAGGAGCTACCCGGTGGGACGATTGCCGCCCGCGTCAAGCGCGAGCTGAGGCGATGGAAGGAACGAATAAACCCTTCACTTTGATGATTGCGCGTTGACGGTCTTGAGGAGTCCCCGGTCTCGGAGCCAATCCTGCAGACCCTGGTCCAGCTCGCGAAGGGATGATCGCCCGGCCGGACGGCGAAGTCGTGCGAGGTGCTGGCATAGACATGCAGTTCCGCCGGGACGCCGGCCCGCTTCAGGGCCAGGTACATGAGCACGCTGTGCTCGGGCGGGCTGATCAGGTCGTCACCACCGTGGACGAGGAAGATTGGTGGCGTACTCTTGGGGATCTGAAGTGACGGGGTGATCTCGTCCTTGCTCTTGTCCTTCAAGTAACCCGAGTACGCCAGGATGGCGAAGTCGGGGCGGCAGCTCAGCTTGTCAAAGTTGTCTCCTGGTTCGTAGGTCCTCTGGTCGAAGTTGGTCGCCGTCGCGAGGGCCAGGTGGCCGCCGGCCGAGAAACCAATCATGCCGATCCGTTGGGGGTCGATGCCCCACTCGGCGGCCTTGCCCCGGACCAGGCTCACGGCTCGCTGGGCGTCCTGGAGGGGGCGGCGAGCTGGTTCGCCCCTGGGCTCGTCGGGCCGGCGAGGGACCCGGTACTTGAGGATGATGCCGGTCACCCCGAGTGAGTTCAACCAGGCCGCGACCTCCTCTCCCTCCAGCTCCCAGTAGAGGTTCCAGTAACCCCCGCCGGGGCAGATGATCATCGCCACGCCGGTGTCCTTTTCCTTCGACGGACGATAGATGGTGAGCGTCGGCCGGGTGACGTTCGTGATCATCCGGGTCAACTCGGTGACCTCAACCTGCTTGCGCTCAAGCTTCGGCGACATCACGACCTTTTCGGGACCGATCGCTCCAGGGACCTCGTCGGGAACCTCGCCTGGCCAGAGTTCGATCACCCGAGGCTGATTGTCCGCGACCGCCGAGCCTGTCAGCACCAGAGTGGCTGCGAGTGACAGAGCGACGAGGCATTTCATCAAGGGCTCCCTGAGTTTGCCGGTCTTTGTCAGGAGGACATTTCCAGCCCGGTCAGTGTCCCCCGGCCGGAGCTGAATTGGTCAGTGTCGAGACCCATTCGCTGGAGCATGCTCACGAAGAGATTGCAGAGCGGAGTCTGGTTCTTCTGGTCGAGGGCGAGGTGGCCGACCGTGCCGGAAGCCGCCACCGGCCAGGAGCACGGGAAGGTTCTTGACGCCGTGCGTGGCCGCGTTGCCGAGATTGCTGCTGAAGAAGACCATCGTGTGGTCGAGGAGGTTGCCTCCTTCTTCCGTGGTCTCCTTGAGCTTCTTCAAGAAGTCGCGGAGTGTGCTCATCTTCTCGATCTCGATCTTCTTGAGCTGCGCGATCTTGGCCGGATCTTGACCGTGGTGCGAGAGGTCGTGATGACCGAGGTTGACCCCCTGGATCGGCGGCACGCTGCTGGTTCCGAGCAATTGCAAGGTGACGAGCCGGGTCGAGTCGGTCTGCAGGGCGAGATGGATCAGGTCGAACCAGAGCCGGGTCTGGCCGACAAGGTCGGCCGAGTTGGTACTGTCTTGCGGTTTCTTGGCGTCGACCCTGGGCTTGGGCTTCTTCGACCAAACTTCCGCCTCGACCAGTCGCTGTTCCAGTTCCCGGACGCTCGTGAAGTACTCGTCGAGCTTTTCGAGGTCGTTCGATCCCAGGCCGTTCTTCAGCTTCGCGGCCTGTGCTCTCACTGTGTCCAGGACGCTCTGACCGTCGCGGAGTCTGCGTGTTTGAGCCTCAACCTCGTCGGGTCGTCCCTCCAGGAACAACGGTCGAAAAGACATGGGACGGCGAACCAAGGGGTGGGACAGCGGCCCCGCTCCTCGTCCACGAGAGGCCGAACCCTTCGCAAGCCAGTGGGAGGGTCGCGAAACGAGTCTGACCGTGGAGATGCTCGGCCGCGACCTGATCGAACGAGATGGAGTTCCGAAAGCCGGCCCGGCGCTCGGGATTGGGGGCCCCGGTCAGAAAGCTGTAGTTGGAATCGTGGGTGGGACCAACGTCCGGGTGCGAGAGACCCGAGATGACCGTGAAGTCGCTCCGGAATTCCTGGAGGACCTCCAGATACGGCGTGAGCCGATACTCCTTGCCAGCCTCCTCCGGGAAGAAGAAGGGCGCATGGACGCCGAGCGGCGTGTTGATGCAGACCATCCTCCGAGGTGGACTACTCGGCGTGCCGCCGGAGGCTCGGGCCGCCGAGAGGGCCTCGAGCCGGGGCAGGGCCAGCCAGACACCAGCGGCTCGGAGGATATTACGGCGGGAGAGCGTCATCGGGTTCCTCCTCGGGCCATCGATGGAAATTGTCGGATCGCTATTTGGTCCGAAACGCCTGGCTCTGGACGACTTCGTGGATCAGGCTCCGGAACCCGTAATCCTTGTCTCGAATCTGCTGGACGATCGCCTCGACCTCCGTCCGGTCCCCGGGTGAATTCAGGCCGCCCGTGGCATACGTCATTAGCTTGGCCGTCAAGGAGCGGGCAAGCTGGTCCTTGTCCTTCAGGAGGAGTTGCTTGAGTTCATCGATGTCGCGAAACGTCTGACCGTCCGGCAACACGTCGGCGGGGTCGATCTTCTTCCCTTGAAGATACGGCATCCGGCGCCCATCCACCTTGACCTCTTTTCCGTTACCGGTGGACCGATAGTGTTCGCGCCAGCCGCCGATCACATCGAAACTTTCCAGGGCGAAACCGGGCGGGTCGATCTTCGAGTGGCAACCGGCGCACGAGGCGACCTGACGGTGCCTGGCGAGTTGATCGCGGATCGTGACGGTCCCACGTGTGTCCGGCTCGATCGACGAGACTCCTTCCGGGGGTGGGCTCGGGGGCGTTCCCAGAATCCGGTCGAGAACCCACGCCCCTCGCTTGACCGGCGACGTCGTCGTGCCGTTGGCTGTGATCTTCAGCACGCTTGCCATCGTCAGGACGCCGCCGCGATGGCTCCCGGGAGGCAACAAGACCTTCTGGAATTCCCAACCGTCGATTCCAGGAATCCCGTAGTGCTTCGCCAGCCGACCGTTGAGCATCGCGAAGTCGGACGCCACGAAATTGGCCAGGCTCAGGTCGTCCTTGAGCACCTCGGCGAAGAAACGCTCCGTCTCCTGGATCATCGACACCTTGAGCATGTGGTCGAATTCGGGGTAGAGCTGCTGGCTGGGCTCGGTGGAGTCGATCTCGCGGAGTCCAAGCCACTGGCCGACGAAGTTCTCGATGAAGGCCGCGGCTTTCGGATGCTTGAGCATCCGGTCGACCTGACCTCGGAGCGTGTCCGGATCGGCCAGCTTCCCGGCTTCGGCCAGGTCGAGCAACTCATCGTCGGGCATCGTACTCCAGAGGAAGTACGAGAGCCGGGAGGCCAGCGCGAAATCATCGAGCCGGCCCGGTTTCTCGGGCAGGAAGAGGAACTCGGGCGAGACCATCACGGCCATCATCGCGGCCCGGACCGCTCGCTCGAAGGAACTCTTCTCGCTCATCTTGGACTCGACGAGGGCCAGGTACGGCTTGATGTCCTCGTCGGTGATCGCTCGTCGGAACGCCCGGCGGAGGAACGGACGCAGGATGCGTTCGGCGTCGCTCCTCGGGTCCTTCGAGACCACTTCCACGCGATTGGAGTCGTTGGGGCTCGGGGTCCGTCCCTGGGGCTGGTCGCCGAAAAGTCGACGATGGCTGCTGGGCGGCCAGGTCTCGTTGAGCGGCCCTTCAACCTCGATCCACTGGACGGCGAGCCCTGGCCCCTTCCACTCCTTGGCCCCGACCTTGTCGACCTCGCTCGAACGGGCGAGTCCGTAAGGAAGGATGGCCACCGTGGTCTTCGGCTCCATGGACTGGACGAACTCGACGACCGTCGGCGAGTCGGCTGGGGCGTCGAAGTAACCGATCAGGCCGCTCTTGCCCGAGAGGTTCCCTCCGTTCGTGGCGACCCGGAAGGTCACCGGCTTGCCGTCGCTCTGATACCCCGAGGCCGAGATCCGGAAACGGTAGACGCCCCGATCCCTCGGATAGAACGGAGAGAGCCAGACCGAATGCCATTGCGAGGAACAGAAGCAGACCACCGTGTCTTCGATGATCCGATAGACATCCTCGGTCGTCGTCTTGACGACGTGCATCTCCTTGAGGCTATAGCGCTTTTTCGTCGAGGGAGGGGGCTTCGGAAGGTTCGAGATCGCCAGTTCCAGCGCCTTGTCGGCCGCTTCGAGATACTTCGCCATCAAGAAGGAGGAAACGTGGAGGGCGGACCCGACATTATCGAATCCGTCCGCCGCGCCATCCTGGGGCAACTCCTCCTTGAGATTGACCGGAACGCCCACGAGGTCGCGGACCGTATTTTCATATTCGATCCGGTTGAGACGTCGGAGCACCACGCGACCCTGTGCGGCTCGACGGGCTTCGGCCGAAGTCAACTGGCTCGAAATCCAGTCGGAGATGGCCCGCATCTCGTTCTTGGAGGGTCGCGGACGATCCTCCGGCGGCATCTCGCCCGCCTCGACGCGCCGGAGGATTTGCGTCCAGCGCTCTCGATGTGCCGGGTTGTCGAAATCCTCGGCGATCTGATCGAGCCGAAGGTTTTTCTTGGGCTTTTCAGGGCCGTGACAATCGACACAGTGCCTCGTGAGAAAAGGACGAACCTGTTCAGCGATCGACCTTGCTTCCGGCCCTTCCGGGCGACCGCCGGCGCTCGCGAGGCTGAGCGGCGTCACCATCATGATGATGACGGCAAGGGCCGGCGGCGTGAACTTCATCGGGTCTCCCACGTTTTGTGAAGGGCGAGAACGATCGACACGGAGTCCCTTATCCTACCGCCTGGCCGTGACGTGTCTCAAGGTCTTGCACTTTCTGTGATTGGATCAACCCGATTCTTGATCTTCCCGGCCATTCGGTATCGCCGGGTCTTCGGTTTCCTCCAGGGACTGTTCGCGACAAGTTCGTCTTGTCAGCCTTGACGGAATCGGTTACATCGATCGAGCCTGATCTCACCTGATCCACATCATCGAAGGGGCAAGGAGGCTCCGGATGGCCTACGACAAGCACCAGGCGACGCACGAGTTCACCCGCTGGAGCGAGAGCTACGACCGGAGCATCCTCCAGTGGATGCTCTTCGGACCGTCGCACCGCGCGATCATCGCCCGGATCAAGACCAGTTTCGGCGACCGGCCGATCCGGGTCCTGGACATCGGTTGCGGGACCGGCGTCTTCGCCTCGAAGATCCGCCAGGCCCTGCCCACCGCGCAGGTCTGGGGGATCGACCTGGTCCGGGGGATGCTGAGCAAGGGGGCCGAGCGCTGGCGGCATCACGCCGACGGGATCTGCCCGATCCAGGCCGACAGCGAGCGGCTGCCGTTCGGCTGGGGGTCGTTCGACGTCGTCACCTGCGCCAACAGCTTCCACCATTACCCGCACCAGGACCGCGCTGTCGAGGAGATGCGCCGGGTCCTCAAGCCGGGCGGACGGTTGATGCTGGTCGATGGCTACCGCGACCGCCCTTACGGCTGGCTGATTTACGACGTCTGCGTCGCCGGGGTCGAAGGCGCGGTCCATCACGCCTCCGCCCGGCGCTTCCGCGACCTCTTCGCCGCCGCCGGCTTCGAGCAGGTGACCCAGAAGGTCCATCGAGGCTTCGCACCGTTCCTGCTCTCCGAGGCCGTCGCGCCCGACCTCGCGCGGGCAGTCCCCGCGCCTCACTTCGTCGAGGTCCCGACCCGGGCCGCGAGCCAGGTCGGCTGATTCGACAGCAACCCCTCTCCCGACGGCTCCCCGGCGGTTAAACTCGTCTCTCCCACCCAAGAGAGACCGCCGGGAGAGCCCCCATGATCCGACTGACCCTGCTCGCGGGCCTGCTTGCCGTTTCGACCTTCCTCACGGTCTCTGAGGCCGCCGACCCACGGCTCGAAGGCTACCGGACTCCGCCCGGCTGGAAGGTCGAGATCGCGGCGACCGAGCCGCTGGTCATCAACCCCGTGACCATGACCTTCGGCGACGACGGCCGACTCTACGTCGTCGAATGGCAGGCGGGGCGCGAGCCGAACGACCGGATCAAGGTCCTGACCGACAAGGACGGCGACGGCACGTTCGACGAGTCGGCCATCTACATGGACGGGCTCGACCTGCCGGCGGGCGTGCTCTTCTGGGACGGCTGGACCTACGTCACGCTCGAACACGACGTCGTCCGGTTCAAGGACGAGGACGGCGATGGCAAGTTCGAGAAGCGTGAGTCGATCGTCACCGGGTTCGGCAACGACAACTCGCACCACCGGGTCTCGGGCCTGACCCTCGGCCCCGACGGCTGGCTCTACATCACCACCGGCGATTCCGACGCCCACGCCAAGGGCTCGGACGGCTCCGAGGCGACCGTCCTCCGCTGCGGCGGCGTCTTCCGCTGCAAGCCCGACGGCTCGAAGCTGGAGATGTTCGCGATGGGGATGCGGAACCCGTTCGGCAACGTCGCCTTCGACGACGAGTTCCGGATCTTCCACACCGACAACGACAACGAGGGCTCGCCCGGCTTCACCGGCTGCCGGCTGCTCCACGTCGTCGAGGGGGGGACTACGGCTGGAGGCTCCGCGAAGGGGCCCGCTGCTGCCAGCCCGACTTCGACCGCGCCACCTGGAACGGCGGCCGGCCCGGTCGACTCGGCTGGATCGCCGAGACCGGCCGAGGAGCCCCCGCCGGCCTCGCCGTGCTCAACTCCGCCGCCTTCCCCCCCTCGACCAGGAATTTATTGATCTATCCCGACGTCTTCCGCAAGCTCGTCCGCGCCTACAAGCTCCGCCCCGCCGGCGCGACCTTCACGGTGGACAAAGAGTACGAACTCCTCGCCTCCAACGACCCCCTCTTCCGCCCCGACGACGCCGAGGTCGGCCCCGACGGCGCCCTCTACATCCTCGACTGGCGGACCGACTCCGGCGGAGCCGGCCAGCTTTCCGGCAACGGCAAGACCGGCCGGATCTACCGAATGACCTGGGCCGGGACCGAGTCCGAGCCGGCGAGGCCGACGCTGCCACCGGATCGGTTCGCGAAGCAACGAGATCTAAAAGACGATGCCCTGATTGAAGCCCTCCGATCCGATGACTATCAGACTCGCTATCGCGCCGGACTCGAACTGATTCGACGGAAACCAAGGGATCTGGCCCTCAAACTCAGGCGGCCATCGCGGGAGGAAACATCGAGCTTGGCCTCTCGTCACAAGCTAGCGATCTATGCCGGCTTGCCTTGGGGTAGGAGAGTTATAGGCTTCGATACTGGGCTGAATTCTATCGCGACCGGCCGCAAGATTGAGGACGGTGGCAAGCCCATCCTGAAGCGATTGCTTTATGAATACGAGGGTAAGTCTCCCGAACCAGGCGATGCCCTTGATGCCACCAGCAGACTCGACAAGGATGTGTATGATGAAAATCCGGAAGTCGAACGAGCAAAAGTTCTATTTTTTGGTCGTTTTCATGGGCTTCGTCGAAAACGGGAAGGTGAGAGCGTCGATTCGGAAAGAATAATTTTTATATACGAGCAGAAATTGCTCGCGGCTGTCGAACGTGGACTCGAAGATCGTGCCGGCGGCGATGCAGCTTGGGATCAGGCTTCCAAAGAATATCAAGACGCCGTTTCCGTGGACCTGATTGCAGACCACATCCTTGATCTTGCCGTGGCTGACCCCGAGGCCGACCCCTTCCTCCGCGATGCCTTCACCCGAGGGCTTGAACGCCTCGGCCCGGCCGGGATCGAGGCGGTCATTAAGGCGATCGGCTCGGACGACAAGCAGCGGGCTGGCGTGGCCCTCTACGCCCTGCAAGGCTGGCGGAGCCCAGATGGCCTTTCCTCATTACTGGCCGAGGCGACCACGGCGAATGAGATCCCCTCGACCGCCCGAGCCGGACTGTTCCGGGCCCTCCGCGAGTTCGGCCCGGCCGTCCCTCCCGAGCCAATCGCCGACTGGCTGGCGAAGCACCCGCAGGCCGGCCCGGCCGCGCGGGCCTCGGCGATCCGCGTCCTGACGGCGATGGGGACTCGCGCCGTGCTGGCCGCCGGGCCGATCGTCGCCCCCTTGCTGGCCGACGACCGCGACGAGGTCCGCATCGCCGCGCTCAACCTGGCGGGCGTGATCCGCTCGGCCGAGGCCAAGAAAGAGCTGATCCGGCTCGTCCGGCAGGCCGATCTCCCCGCCGAGCCGCGCCGGCTGGCCTTCGCCGCGCTCAAGGGGTACGACGACAAGGCCCTCGCCCCGATCTTCGCCGAGGCCCTCAAAACCCCTTCCGAACCGGCTCTGCGCGGCGAGATCCTCCGCGCCCTCGCCTCGCTCGACTTCGCCCAGGGCTCCGACGCCGCGACGGCCCTCCTCGCCGACCCCAGCCGCGAGCTTCGCGCCGAGGCAATCGCCGTGCTCGGCCAGAAGCCGGAGACGGCCTTGAAGGTGGTCCGGCTCTACATCGACGGCAAGTTGCCCAGCGAGGACCTGTCGCGGGTCATCGAGGCCGTCCGGCCGCACAAATCGCCGGAAATCTCGGCGGCGTTCAACGAGCTGACGAAGAAACGGATGGTCGGGGCCTCGGGAGCGGAGGAGGTCCGGCAGCTCAGGGATTTCGTCCGCCGTCGCGGCAATCCCGCCCGTGGCAAGGCGGTCTACCTCGACGCGACCAAGGCCAACTGCGCGGCCTGCCACCGGATGGAGGGCTCTGGAGGCGCCGTCGGCCCCGACCTGACGAGGCTCTGGGAGACCCTGACGTTCGAGAAGAAGGTCGAGTCGATCCTCGACCCCTCCAAGGAGATCAAAGAGGGCTACAACACCTTCAAGGTCGCCACGAAGGACGGCCGGACCCTCTCGGGGCTCTTGCTGTCCGACACGGCCGAAGGGGTGACCCTCAAGGACGCCCAGGCACGCGAGGTCCGCATTCTGGCGAACGAGATCGAGGAGAAAGGCACCGACAAGATCAGCCTGATGCCCGACGGCGTGGTCGCCCACCTCTCCCTCGAAGAGTTCGCCGACCTCCTTGCCTTCCTCGGCGACCGCACCGCGCAGGAGAGCCTCAAGCCAAAGCCTTGAGAAAATGTAGGGTAGGGCTTGCCCTGCCGATCGGTTAACTGCCGATCGATGAACGGCAGGGCAAGCCCTACCCTACGGTGTCCTCGATCCTCATCCTGAAAACGAATTCATTCCAATTTGGCTTGCGGATCCAAAGGTCGGATGCGACGATTCAATCAGAGGCTCATCGACGATTTGCGGCGTGGTCGGGAGGCAACGCGGTGGTCTCGACCAACCTGGCGATGCTGGCCGCCCTCGTCGTGGGCTTCGCGGACGTACCGATTTTCACGCTGGAAGTCGAGCCGGCCCGCGTTCAGCTTCGAGGCTCCGACAGCCTGGTCCAGATCACCGTCACCGGGCGATCGGCAGACGGAAGGCCAACCGATCTCACGGCTTCGGCGAACTATGCGAGCCAGGATCTCCGGATCGCGACGGTCGATGGCGACGGCCTGATTCACCCCACCGGCGACGGCTCGACGACCATCGAGGTCGGGTCTAGGGGGCGATCGGCGACGGTCGATCTGACCGTCACCGACTTCGCCAACGCCCGGCCGGTCCACTTCGTCGGCGAGGTCGTGCCGATCCTCTCGAAGCATGGGTGCAACGCGGGCGGGTGTCACGGCAAGGCCAGCGGGCAGAACGGGTTCCGGCTCAGCCTGCTCGGGTTCGACCCGAAGTCGGACTACGAGGCCCTGGTCAAGGAAGGGCGAGGCCGGAGGGTCTTCCCACCGGCGCCCTCGGCCAGCCTGCTCCTCAAGAAGCCCACGGCGCAGCTCCCTCACGGCGGCGGCAAGAAGTTCGCCATCGGGTCGCCCGAATACAACACGCTCGTCCGCTGGATCGGCCAGGGGATGCCGTTCGGCACCGGCAATGAGCCAGAACTCGTCCGCCTGGCCGTCGAGCCATCAAGGCGGATCATCTCCCGGAATGGCCGGCAACAACTCCGGGTCGTCGCTCATTACGGCGATGAGACTTCCAGCGACGTCACCCGCCTGGCGCAGTATCAATCCAATGCCTCCGACCTGGCCGAGGTCGACCCGAAAGGGGTGGTCCACGCCCTGGACGGTGTCGGCGAAGCCGCGATCATGGCGCGGTTCGGCGGCCTGGTCGGGGTCGCGCGGGCCACGATCCCGAGCGGCGTCGAGGGTCCGAAGTGGGCCGAGCCAGCGTCGCGCAACTTCATCGACCCCCTGGTCTTCGGCAAGCTCCGCGAGCTGGGTCTGGCCCCCTCCGACGCCTGCACCGACGCTGAGTTCGCCCGTCGCTCGTCGCTGGACATCTGCGGCGTGCTCCCCAACCCGGCCGAGGTCGTCGCGTTCGAGGCCGACACCGACCCGGAAAAACGGTCCAGATGGGTTGACCGTCTGCTCGACCGGCCCGAGTACGCCGACCTGTTCGCGATGAAGTGGTCCGCGATCCTCAGGAACAAGCGAGGGCTGGGCCAGGTCTCGAAGCCGGGGACGTTCGCGTTCCACGGCTGGATTCGCCAATCCCTCGCCGAGAACAAGCCTTACGACCAGTTCGTTGCTGAAGTTATCGCCGCGAAGGGGGATTCCAGCATCAATCCGCCGGTCGTCTGGTATCGCCAGGCGAACACGGTCGAGGAGCGGGTTGACGACTCCGCGCAGCTCTTCCTTGGCATCCGGATCCAGTGTGCCCGGTGCCACCACCACCCGTTCGAGAAGTGGAGCCAGGACGACTATTACGGATTCGCCTCGCTTTTCTCCCGGGTCGGCACCAAGCCCGGCCCCGACCCGACCTCGCCGCGAATCTACACCCTGCCGACCGGCCTGGCCGTCAACCCCCTGACCGGCAAAGAGTGCAAGCCCAAACCGTTGGGAGCCCCCGAGTTGCCCGACCTCGGCCCGACCCGCGACCCCCGCATCGAGCTGGTCGAGTGGCTCAAGAGGCCCGACAACCCGTTTTTCGCCCGGGCCCTGGTCAACCGCTACTGGAAGCACTTCATGGGCCGGGGACTGGTCGAGCCCGAAGACGACATGAGGGTGAGCAACCCCCCTTCGAATCCCGAATTGCTCGGAGCCCTGGCCGACGACTTCGTCCGGAACGGCTACGATCTCAAGAGGCTGGTCCGGACGATCGCCACCAGCCGGGCCTACGACCGGTCGAGCCAGCCGAATGCGTCCAACGAGACCGACCGCCGGAACTTCGCCCGCTTCTACCCCCGTCGGCTCCCGGCCGAGGTCCTGCTCGACGCGGTGGGTGTCGTCACCGGCTCGCCCGAGAAGTTCGCCGGCCTGCCCGCCTCGTTCCGCGCCGTCCAACTGCCCGACGAGGGGTTCGCCTCCTACTTCCTCGACGTCTTCGGCCGTCCCAAACGCGAGAGCGTCTGCGAATGCGAGCGCTCGACCGAGGCCAACCTTTCGCAGACCCTCCACCTGCTCAACTCCGATGACGTCAACGGCAAGCTCACCCGGGATTCGGCCAGGGCCGCCAAACTCGCCGTTGATGCCCGATCCGAAGGGGAGAAGGTCGAGGAACTCTACCGGGTGGCCCTCGCTCGCAAGCCGACCGATGAGGAGAAGGCGGAGTGCGTGGCGTTCCTGGAGAAGAGGAAAGCCGCCGGACAGTTGCGGCAGGGGTTCGAGGATCTGATCTGGACGTTGATCAATACCAAGGAGTTCCTATTCATCGAATGAGGCGACTTCGGGATTGGAGGTTTGGCTTGTGAGTTCTCATAGGTTTTGCTATTGCGGACAATCCCGTCGAATGTCGTTTTTCGGTCCGAAGTAGTTGACCCTCAGACTGTTCATTTAATGAACACACCAAATCAAATCTTGCACCGGGAGGCCTCGCGGATGAATGGGCTCGAGATCGCCAAGCATCGGAGAACTCTATCCTTCGCGGCCCTCATCGGCCTCGGATCATTGTCGCTCGCGGACCGCGGGTACGGTCGGGATGTTGCCAGTCTCGACGAGATTCAGGGGATGTGGAGGCAGATATCCGCTGAATTGAGCGGAAGGCCGATGATCGATAGACCTTTCACCTTCGAGGTCGTGGGCGACACCTACACGGAGATCGAGACGAACACGATATCATCGAATCTCGTGATCGATTCCACCAAGTCGCCGGCTACTTATGAGGAATCCGTCAATTACTATCGTCCCAATGCATTCACAAGATCCGGCATCCTCAAGGTTTCTGGTGATCAATTGTTCCTTGCCCATCGCCCACCGAACTCTGAACGCCCCTCGACATTCGAATCGACGCCGGGCGATCGGATCAACCTGGAAACCTGGGAGCGAGATGGAGAGTTCGTTCCGCCTGATTTGCCGATCGCCCGGCAACTTGAAGGCAAGTGGCGCCTGACCTCGCGAGTCAACGACGGGCGGTCTCAGGATCTGTCCGTGGTCACCTTCCGGATGCAGATCTCAGGGACGATGGTCGTGCGGACCGACTCGACAATGAAGAGGGGCCGTATCATCCTGGAACCGGGGTCCAATCGTCTGATCCTCGACCAGTCCAACCCGCCTGCCAAGATGGCCGGCCTCATCGATTACGACCCGGAGGAAAAGACGTTGAAGATCATCGTGGACATCCGAAAAGAATCCAAGTATCCGCCTGGGTTCGTGACCAGGCCAGGCGTCCTGGAGAGGCTTCGTGTCTTTAAGCGAGACGATGCGGTGAAAGACACTCGGCCCCGGTAAGTCTCGTCGGCCGGATCTCGACCCGGCACTTTCCCTGGGGAGGCTTATCGCAATGAAGGTCGCTACTTATGAAGGCATCGTCGAAAACGGTCAGATCAAGCTTTCCGAGGAGTTACGCCTGGCGGAACATGCGAAGGTTTACGTCGTCGTCGCGGGGGTCGAGGAGGTCTCGGGCTTTCGCGTCGGGAGCCCTCGCCTCGCTCAACCGGAGCGCACGGCGACTTCGTCAAGGAGGTGGTCGAGGAGCCTCATGATGCCGGCCTACGATGACTAAATCTCAGGATGGTGTCATGTCCTCTCGCCTCGTCGAGATAATTTGTCGAACGTATGTTCTATTGATATGCGCTATTGCTCTTTTTCTGGCCACAATCGCACTTTTTGCTCATTTTTCGTTCGGCATTATAAAAATTACACCTTTGGTTTTAGACAGAGCAGAGGCGATCGTATTGTTGAGTTCGCTATCCTGTTTCTTTATTGGCTTGGCAATGTCTTTAGGCTTTCATGTCGCCAAAATCAAACCACCCAAACGCTTTGGCGATTTTGCAATTATGGCAATGATTATGACGATCCTGGCTTTTCTTATTTAGCTTGTATGGCCGCTCCGCGACGCTTCCTTCCATGACGCCGTTCGAAGACGGGCCGCGAAGCAGCCCCTACAGGTTCCCGGAGGTTCCGTCCCATGCTCGACATCCTCGGCGATCGCTACGGCTCGTGCGACGGCGTGAGCCGGCGGAACTTCCTCCGGGTGGGGGCGCTAGGGCTGGGCTCGCTGACCTTGCCGGACTTGCTCCGGGCTCGGGCTGAGGCGGCGAGGATTGGGAAATCGCCTTCGAGCACGGCGGTGATCCAGGTCGTGCTCAGCGGCGGGCCTTCGCCGATGGAGACTTATGACCCGAAGCCGGAGGCTCCGACCGGGTATCGGACGGATGTCAAGGCGATGGCGACCTGTGTGCCGGGCGTCAGCGTCAGCGAGCTGATGCCGGGGCATGCCCGGTCGATGGAGAAGATGGCGATCGTGCGGAGCCTGATGCATGAGACTTCGGACCACTTCGCCGGGCTGCACTGGATCTTGACCGGGTTTGCGTCGACCCAGCAGCAGCAGAATCGGAACGAGCGGCCGAGCGTCGGGTCGGTCGTGGCGAAGCTGAAGGGGGCGAACGGGCCAGGGGTGCCGGCCTACGCGGCGATGTCGGAAGGGGCGATCTTCGGCGGGCTCTTTCAGGGCGGCTCGTACCTCGGGCCGGGGTACAACCCATTCCAGCTCGGCGGCGACCCCTCGGGCGACATGAAAGTCCGCAACCTGGAGCCGCCCAAAGGGCTGACGCTCGATCGCCTGGAAGATCGCAAGACCCTCCTGAGCCGGCTCGACACGATCAACCGCCGTCGCGACCTCTCCGGGACGATGGACGGGCTCGACCGGTTCACCGCGCAGGCCTACGAGATGGTCACCGGCCCGGCCGCTCGCCAGGCGCTCGACCTGAGCCGGGAAGACCCACGCCTCCGCGACAGGTACGGCCGGACCCGGATCGGCCAGAGCTGTTTGCTGGCCCGGAGGCTGGTCGAGTCGGGCGTGACGTTCGTGACCATCGCCGAGGGGAACTGGGACCACCATGCCCAGGTCGCGCAGAGCTGCCGAAGACAGGTCCCGGCGCTTGATGCCGCCGTGTCCTCGCTCGTGGAAGACCTGTCCGATCGAGGGCTGGCCGGGAGCGTGCTCGTGGTCGTCTGGGGCGAGTTCGGCCGGACCCCTCGGCTCAACGGCTCGGGCGGTCGCGACCACTGGCCGGGTAGCATGAGCGCGATGCTCGCCGGGGGTGGTCTGAAGATGGGCCAGGTCATCGGCGCCACCAACCGCAAGGGGGAACAGCCGACCGAGCGGCCCCTCCGTCCCGAGGACGTGATCCGGACGGTTTACCACGTCCTGGGGGTCGACCCCCACCACGAATTCCCCAACCAGTCCGGCCGCCCGATGGCTGTCATGAACCAGGGCCGGCCGATCGCGGAGCTGATCTGAACGGGCCGGTCCTTGAGATGTGAACGATGTCCGATTTTTGGAGCCATCTCGCGCCGTTCCTGATCATGGCCGTCTTGTTGCCGGCGGCGATCGTTCTGTCGCTCTGGCTCATGCCCTCCCACGACTGGGCCGAACGGGTCATCCAGGGTTGGGCCAACTCCCAGGGCTTACGGGTTGCGGCGATCGATGACTCCCGTCGGTATTATCGGCTATCCAGTCTCAGCGTGGCCTACCGCCTCCGGGTGGTCGACAGGAAGGGTCGCGAGCGGGAGTGCAAGGCCGTGGTCGGGCGCTTTCTGCTGGGGCAGACGTACCGGAACATTGCAATTACCTGGACCAAAGCCCCATGAATCTCGGATCAATGTTGCATTGCTGGACACTTCTCGTCTTCGCGGCCGTTTCGGCGAGCCTGGCAGACGATCCCCATCCGATCGCCGTCGTTCTACCGAGCCGCGACAAGGCGGTGAACTACTCATCGGAAGTCTCCGACGTGCTCGACGCGAAGTGCGTCGGCTGCCACAACGCGGCGAAGGCGGAGGGTAAGCTCCGCATGGAGGACGTCGCCGGGCTGCTCAAGGGGGGCAAGCACGGGCCGGCGATCAAGCCGGGCCAGGCGGAGGATAGCCTCCTGTTCAAGATGGCCGCGCACCGGATCGAGCCGGTCATGCCTCCGAAGGACAAGAAGGACCAGCCGCCGCTGACGCCCGAGGAACTTGGCCTGCTCAAGCTCTGGATCGATGCCGGGGCAAAGGACGACTCGGCCGAGCAACCGGAGCCGGCGCCGCTCACCCTGGGCGAGCTTCCGAGCGGCGTCCACCCGATCGTCGCCGTGGATCTGACCGGCGATGGCAAGCTCGTTGCGGCGGGGCGGGGGAACCGGGTCTTTGTTTATGACGTGGCCTCCGGCAAGGAGATTGTCAGCCTGGGCGGCCACAAGGACATCATCCAGTCGCTCCGGTTCACGCCCGATGGCAAGAAGCTGGCGGCCGGAAGTTATCAATACGTGACGCTCTGGGAGCTTCCGGATGACCCCAATCAATCCATCGGCGAGCCGAGGAAATTCGGCCCGCACGTCTTCCGGGTCCTGGCGATCGACTTCAGCCCGGATGGCAAGCTCATGGCGACGGGCGGCGGCGAGCCGTCGAGGTCGGGCGAGGTCAAAGTCTGGGATGTCGCGACAGGCCGGCTCGTCCGGTCGCTCGACGCGCTCCACTCCGACACGGTTTTTGGGCTCAAATTCAGCCCGGATGGTTCGAAGCTCGCGAGTGCCTCGGCAGATAAGTTCCTCAAGGTGATCCGGGTCGAGGACGGCAAGGACCTGCGGTCGTTCGAGGGGCACACCCACCACGTCCTGGCGGTCGACTGGTCGGGCGACGGGAAGAATCTCGTGACCGGCGGGGCGGACAACGTCCTCAAGGTCTGGGACTTCGAGACCGGCGAGCAGCTCCGGACCCTGCAAGCGTCCGGCAAGCAGGTCACCGCCGTCCGGTGGGTGCCCGGCAAGCCGCTGGTCGCGGGCGCCTCGGGCGACTCGACCGTCAAGTACTGGAATCCCAACGGCAATGGCAACGTCGTCCGGACCTTCACCGGGCCGGGCGACTTCGTCTTCGGCGTGGCGACCTCGAAGGACGGCAAGGTCGTCGCCGCAGGAGGGGCCGACGGTAACCTTTTCCTCTGGAACGGCGACGACGGCAAGGTGATCCGGAAGGTCGAAGCTTCGAAGGACGAGAAGCCGCCGGGTTGATCCGGGCGGCTCATCCCGGCGGCTGAACACGCCTTTTGGTCAGGAATTGCTGGCGCCCTGGCCGTTGCCCAGGACCAGGTTCCCAACGACCTGGGTCCCCACGTTTTGGCCCTGGTTGAAAACTCCGTAGCCCGTGTTGTAGACGATCTGGTTGCCCAGTCCTGGCGCTCCGCCGATTTTGGCCTTGATGGCGTTGACCAGCTTCACGCCGTTACTCGCGTTCTGTGCGATCGTGTTGGACTGGACCTTTGTGCCCGCCACGTTGCCGCTCAGGGTGAGGCCGTCCTGGCCGTTGCTCCGGATCGTATTCCCCGCGCCGGGCGTGCCGATCTGGTTGTTCTGCCCGTTGGAGATCACAATCCCACCGGCGGCGTTGCTGGTCACCATGGTCCCCAGGAGCTTGTTGCCGCTCGAACCGTCGATCGTCAGGCCGACCCCCTGGTTGTTCTCGATGAAGACTCGGTCCACGATCTTTGAACCGCCAAAAGTGGTCTTCGAAGTTCCCGGTCCGAGATAAACGCCCCCCAGCGTGTTGGGCAGCGCATTGATCCCGAAGCCGCCGGTGCCGACGTTCGTGTGGAAGATGCTGTTGTCGTGGGCGTGCCCGAGAACCTCGATCCCGTAGCCGAGGTTCGACGAGACCGTGTCCTGCTGCTCGACCGAGGCCTGGAACCCGCCGATCGTGTTGCCGTGGGCGTTGCCGTCGATCACGATCCCGCTCCCGCCATTGGAGAGCGCTGACTCGATGTTCGTCACGGTCCCGACGGCGGTGTCCTCGACCTCGACGCCGGTGGCGTTGCCGCCGAGCTCGATCCCGTTGCCGAGGTTGCCCGAGATGATGCTGGTCCGGATCAGATTGTTGCCGCCGGTCGAGGTGATCAGGATGCCGTCGAGCTTGTTCGGAGCCGCACCGAGGAAGGCGTAGAGGCCGCCGAAGGTGTTGAAGCTGGTGAACCCGCTCGCCGTGTCCTTGACCTCGATGCCGTTCCTGTCGTTGCCGGCGATGACGTTGCCCAGCGGGATCACGCCGCCGACCTGGGTTTGCTTCGATGAGCCCGAGATGAGCAGGCCGTCGCCGCCGTTGGCCACAATCGTGCCGTTGTTGGCGCCCACGCCCATGAAGTCAGCGTGGACCACCGTGTTGTTGGAGTTGGTGATCCGGAGGCCGTTGCCGCCGTTGCCGCTGAGCACGTTGTAATAGACGAACGGGGAATCGGTCAGGGTGCAGCCGATGAGCTGGTTGCCATTGGCGCCAACGATCGCGACGCCATCGAGCTTGTTGCCCAGCGCCGAGTTCCCCGACTCCGCCGTACCGACGAAGTTGCCGCTCAGCGTGTTGTTGGTCGCCTTGCCATTGATCAGGACGCCGTTGGCCTGGTTGCCCGAGATCAGGTTCCCCTGCGGAGGCCGCTCGAAGACACCCTGGGTCGGGTTGTTGCCCCCGGTCGCGGTGCCGCCGATCAGGTTGCCAGAGGCCCCCTGGGTGATCAGAATTCCGTTCTGCCCGTTGCCAAGGGCGACTGTCCCGCTGACGTCGGTCCCGATGAAGTTCATGGCGACGCGGTTATTCTTGCTGCCGGCGATCTCGATACCGTTACCGCCGTTGCCACTGATGACGTTCGAGAGCACGAAGCTCGTCGAGGGGTTGACCTGGCCGATGAGGTCGCCTTGCGACGAGGCGTTGATCTTCACGCCGTCGCCGCCGTTGCCTGCCACGGTCTCGCCGTTGGCGAATAAGCCGACGTAATTGCCCTGGAGCGTGACCGACGACGCCGAGAGCGTGACCCCCGCGCCCCCGGCGTTGACGATCGCCAGCGAGTCCAGGCTCGACCCGTTGGAGCCCCGGGCAAAGTTCAAGCCTTGCGAGCCCTGGAAATCGACCGTCACGACCGGCATCCCATGAAACGTCGGTGCGCTGGTGCCGTCGATGGTCACGCTGTTCTTGATCGCTGGGAGCGAATTCTTCCCGATTTGAATCGTGCCCGCGATCCCGAAGTCGATGGTGTTCGCCCCTTTGGCCTGGTTCGTGTCGAGGATGGCCTGGCGAAGCGAGCCGGCTCCTGAGCCGTTGAGATTCGAGACAAGGAACGTCGAGAGCAACTCGCGATGTTCGAGCAACTCCGTGGTACCAGGGATGGAGCGATGCCTGGAACGAACGATCGATCGGGAAGGGTTCGAGCTGGGACGACTCAAGCGATAAAATGGCATGGGGGCTCGTCTCTCGTCTCGGGGGTGGGTCGCGGGCGACGCTGCGCTCATCGGGCTTACCCAGCTTCTCTAGTACGGGAAATCTAGGATCGCAAGGTTCCTGAGCGAACCGATCGGCGTGACGACCAATGTTGCTGCCTGATCGCGTCCCGTCCTTGCGTTATCGGAAGGTGACGCGAGTTCCGACTCTTCGACGTCCCCGGTTCGGGTCCTGACGATCAGACCGGATCGACCGAATTTCGGCGGGCGATGGCCCAACGCGGGGCGGGATGGCGGTGACGCGATGCCGGACGTCGTCCGATAAGACGAACTGGGGCGGGAAGGATCGTCCGGACGGCTCGAAGTCGGGTTGCCCGATTTCGCCGCCTGGATTACGATCTGCCATCCTGACATCGCCCGGGTCTTGATCCGGCTGGCACCCCTGATGGTGCCCTCCGGTCGCCCCGGCTTCCGTCAGCTCCTTTCAGGGAAGAAGGGAAGACTCGCGTGGCTGCCACGGTGGAACAACTCGCTGCCCTGGTCCGGGGCCGGCTGGAGGGGGACGGGAGCGTCCCGATCAACTCGGCGCGTCCGGTGGGCGAGGCCGGGCCGGGAGACATCACGTTTATCGAGAGCGAGCGGTACGCCAAGCTCCTCAAGGCGTCTCCCGCCTCGGCCGCGATCGTCGGCCCCCACTTCCGGGGCTCAGCCAAGCCCGAGATGCCGGTCATCGAGGTTGACGACCCGATCACGGCGTTCCTGGCCGTCCGGACGCATCTCGTCGGTACCGGCAAGCCGCGCTGGACCGGGGTCCATAAGATGGCCGCCGTGGCCGATTCGGCCGTGCTGGGCGAGGACGTCGCGGTCCACGCCTTCGTCGCGATCGGTGAGGAGGTCACCGTCGGCGACGGCTCGACGCTCCACCCCGGCGCCGTGATCGGCGACCGCTGCAAGCTCGGCAAGGGGGTCATTATCCACCCCAACGCCGTGCTCTATGCCGACGTCGTGCTCGGCGACCGCGTCGAGGTCCACGCCGGGACCGTGCTGGGTGGCGACGGGTTCAAGTACCACATGGTTGACGGTCGGCACGTCAAGGTCCCGCACACCGGCGGGGTCGAGATCGGTGACGACGTCGAGATCGGCTCGAACTGCACGATCGACCGCGCCACGTTCGAGACGACCCGGATCGGCGAGGGGACCAAGGTTGACAACCTCGTCATGATCGGCCACAACAATCAGATCGGCAAGCACAACCTGCTCTGCGGCCAGGTCGGCATCGCGGGCAGTTGCAAGACCGGCGACTACGTCGTCATGGCCGGGCAGGCCGGGATCAAGGACCACACCGAGATCGGCGACAAGGTCATGGTCGGCGCCCAGGCGGGGGTCCATCGCAACATTCCCGCCGGCCAGAACGTGCTCGGCTCGCCCGCCATTCCGCTCCGCGAGCAGCGTCGGATCTTCCAGATGATCGCCCGCCTGCCCGACATGCACCGGCATCTCCGCGAGATCGCCGCGCAGATCGCCCTGCTGACCGCCTCCGCGCCGTCGACCTCCGAGACCGAGGCCGACGACCCGACGGGGTTCTGACGAAGGGTAACCGGAGGTCGAGCGCCGAGGACGGCCCGACCTCCGACGGTTCAAATCAACTTGAATGGGGAGGATTCCCATGCCCTCGAAGTACCGCAAGGCCCTGATCCTGGCGTCCCTGACGTTTGCCGTCGTGGCGACTCTCGTCCCGGCCGTCTCCGCCCAGGCGGGGCCGATCTCCGACATGCTCGCCCGCCACCGCCAGCAGCGATCCATGAAGCTGCCACCGATGGAGAAGCCGTTCTCGATGGCGCCCCACCGGAACCCGAACGCGCCGAGCCTGACGCAGCGGTTCAAGCAGCGGTTCAGCCTGAAGCGCGGGTCTTCGAGTTTCTCGTCCCCGCTGAATCACGATTCAGGCGTCATCCGGACCTCGAAGTGACCCCTCGAACCGATCGGAGACCGGCCTGGTGTCGCTGATTTCCACGAATCGACGCTCGAAGGGCCGGGTTTCGGCGGCCCCTTCGGACGACCGGATCGGCTTGCTGGCCGGGAGCGGCCGGTTCCCGATCCTCTTCGCCGAGGCCGCCCGTCGGCAGGGACTCAAGGTCGCCTGCGTCGGCATCCGCTACGAGGCGCCCGAGGTCCTCGCCGACCTCTGCGACTCATTCGAGGTCGTTGGGGTCTCGAAGCTCGGCGGGATGATCCGCTCGTTCCGTCGGCAAGGCGCCCGCCGGATCGTGATGGCGGGCAAGGTGACCAAGAGCGTGATGTACACGCCCGGCCGGTTCCTCCGGCTCTGGCCCGACTTGCGGATGGTCCAGTTCTGGTACCGGAACCTCCGAGACAAGCGTGACGACTCGATCCTGCTCGGGGTGATCGCCGAGTTCGAGCGGGACGGGATGGCGTTTGCCTCGGCCCTCGACTATTGCCCGGAGCTGCTCGTGACCCAGGGAGTGCTGACCCGCAGGCGGCCGAGCGCCGCCGAGCTGAAGGACGTCGAGTTCGGCTGGATGCTCGCCAAGGAGATGGGCCGCCTCGACGTGGGGCAGTCGGTCGCCGTCAAGGAGAGCGCCGCCGTTGCCGTCGAGGCGATCGAGGGGACCGATCGCTGCATCGAGCGCGCCGGCCAGCTCTGCCGATCGGGCGGCTGGACCCTCGTCAAGGTCGCTAAACCCCAGCAGGACATGAGGTTCGATGTCCCGACCGTCGGCATTACCACGATCGAGAACCTGCACAAGGCCGGGGCCAGGGTCCTGGCCATCGAGGCCGGCAAGACGATCGTCATCGACCAGCCGGACGTGGTGGCGCTGGCGGATCGTTATGGATTGTCGATCGTGGCCCTGGATGGGTCGGCGGCCGGGTAGGCGACCCGGCGAGATCGCGTCCGGTCCCGCCGGTATCGCGCCGATCGTCGGGAATGGGCCACGGCCCTGACACCGTGGGAAAAACGAACCCAATCTCGCCCGCCTCAACCGGCCCGGACGTGGCCAACCGACCGGCCGACTCCTCTTCCCAGACAAAGCCAACCGGCCGACGACCCCGGCCGGCCCGTGAGAAAAACGAACCCAACCCGACATCCCACCCCATCGCCGGCCGGGCCGCGATCGGCGCCGCGCACGCTCTCGAAAAAACGAACCCAAAACCCAGCCATCCCGACCTCCGACCCACCCCCGGGAAAATCGAACCCAAACCCGGGCGTCGCGGTCGCCGATCCACTCTCGACAAAAACGAACCCATCCGCAAGGACGACGACTTCCCGCCCGGCCTGGGGGAAGGAGCCGGATCGGGCCGGCTCGGGGTCGGTCGTGGTGTGTCCAATGAGAGGGCCCCCGTCGCGTCGACAATCGGGATCGACGGCCTTCGGGCCGTCCGCGTCCCCGATATATTCACTGGCCTCGCCCCCGTCTGATCACACGATCCGGCCGGGATCGGCCATTTTCATCGATCCTTCACGGACTTGGCCATGCAAAGTCGTGCCGTCGGACGTCCCGAGACCCCGAAAATGGGGGTGAAATGGCCCGATTTCCGGTCGAAACGGGTCGCAAGAGGGCCAAAATCGGCGAGATTCAGGGCCAAATCGACAGCTTTGCAGGACAAAGCAAGCCCGGGTTATCGTAACCCCGCCCGGAAGGGAAACCCAGCCGATCCCGAAAGGCAGAAGGTAACACGCAACCACCCATTGAACCAATCACCTCTGCGGATTACGGCCTGGGCCCGGAGTCGTGGCCCGGCGGCCCTGAATCCTGGGGAGCGGGACAGGAAGCCGGAGAGAGGATAGCGTGGGGGTCGGGGTGACTTCATCCCAGAATTCGTATTTCGCCTAACAATCCCAATTCCCCAAAAATTTCTCCGTCCCCTTTTCCCGTTCGGGCTGCGAGTCCTCTGCCTCGCAACCTCGGCCCCAATCGTCCGTCGATTCCCGACCCCTTTCCACAATCACTGACAATTGTCATAATCGGATGACCTCGTGCGGCCGCCGGACGATCCGCGTCGAGGCGGGCCGCGGCCCGTGAAGACGGGGACATGGGAGGACTTTCAAGGGAAGCACATTAATGCGTTCATGGATTCCATGGGTGCTGGGGATGGTCCTCGTGGCCGCCGGGTCGGCAGACGGCCACGAGCTGGTTGTCTCCGAGGGGGTTGAGGGCTGGCCTCTGCTGGTCCGCGCCGAGGTCGAGCTACTCGGCGGGTTCTGGCTGCTCATCGGCCGGTCGGCTCGCGCGGCCAGGGGCGTCGCGCTCGCGGCCTGGGGAGTGATCCTGGCGTACGACCTGGCGCGGGCGGCGGTGGGCGACGCTCCGCGCCACCCGTTCGGTCGGGTGGCGGCAGGGCCCTGGTGGGTCCCGGTCGTCGACCTGCTCATCCTCGTCGGTTTACTGCGATGGCGCCCGGCATCGAGGGACGCGGCGCGAATGGTCCCTCGGCCCGGGCGGCTGGTCGGGGCGGCGCTCGTCGCGGCGGCGCTCGGCATCGCGATCGACCGTTCGCAGGTCGGCCAGCATCCGATCATCGCGACGACCCTGGCCGGTCGTTCGAACTCGGGCCTCGACTACCTGGTCTATCTGCCCGATGGCTATTACCGGACCCGAGCGCGCTGGCCCCTGATCCTCACGTTGCATGGCCGCGGCGAATCGGGCGACGACATCGGCCTGGTGAGGGCCCAGGGTTTGCCCCGGCGCGTCGAGGCAGAGGGGGGGCTGCCGTTCGTGATCGTCGCCCCCCAGAGTCCCGGGTGGGGCTGGGACGTCGTGGCGCTGAGCGACCTGCTCGACGAGGTCCTGGGCCGGTACCGGATCGACGAGGACCGGGTCTATCTGGTCGGGAATAGCATGGGCGGTACGGGCACGTGGGCGATGGCCGCGTCGAGCCCGTGGCGCTTCGCGGCGATCGCCCCGATCTGCGGCGGTGCCAATCCGGCCCTGGCCGCGCGGCTGAGGAACCTGCCGACCTGGGCGTTCCACGGAGCCGATGACTCCATCGTCCCTCCGGAGCAGTCCAAACGGATGATCGCGGCGCTGAAGGACGCGGGAGGAGACGCTCGGCTGACGCTCTACCAGGGGGGCGGCCACGACGCATGGACGCGGACGTTCGCCGACCCGCAATTCTACGAGTGGCTGGCTCGACACCGTCGCCCGCCCCGCGGCGCGCCAGGTCGATCGTCTTGACCCGCCGTGCCCACCGGCCTCGGGGACGCGGACCTGAGTCCGGCGCGGGGGAAAAGGGGACATTCTGAATGCCACGAAGTTAAGGCGCAAATGGTTCATTGGGAGGGACTTGCGGTATGATCAAAGATCGTTGCTCTGAGACTTGCTCCGACCAGGGGGCGAGTGAAGACCTTGATTTCAGGGCCGCCAAGAATCAAAGAATTTTTGTAATTATAATTGATAATTAATTTCGGCGATCGGTTGCTTGTCTCTAAATCATTTTCTGCCTGGTAGTTACGCCTTAACTTCGCGGCATTCGGGACATTCTGCTTTGCGTGAACAATTAAAATTATATATTTACATTTATCTTCCGCCCGTCCCCTTTTTCTTCCACCTCGTCTGCCGGCCGGCCGCGTCGGACGGGTCGGGACGCGGAGCGTCCCCTACAAAAGTCGCCCTCTTCGACGCGAAACACGTTCAAGGTCGGCATGCCGGCCGACACCTTTTTCCAGAATCCTCCCGACTTGCGGTTGATCCGGGGGTTGAGCAGAATGTCCCCGATGTTCGCCGAACCTCGTCGCCGGGTGGGAGCCTTCGGATGATCGGTACGTCTCGTGTGTTCTTCATTTTCGCGGCGGCCGTCATCCTCTTGGCCTCCGGGACCGGGGTCGCTCGCGCCGAGGATCTCGCGGCCCTGAAGACGTTCTCCTCGATCGGCAAGGAATCCCGGGCGCTCGACGGCGGCCGGGAGGCCGAGTTGCTCCGTCACGACGGCAGGGGCTGCCTGACTCATATGTGGTTCGGCGGCGACTGGCCGGGCTACGAGAAGACCCGAATCCGGGTCTACGTGGACGGAGAGGAGACGCCCTCGATCGACATGGAACTGGGCCTCGGCCACGGCTACGGGTTCGGCGAGGCCGCCGCCCCGTGGGGAGGCGACCGGCTCGGCAAGACGGGGCACCCCAGCGGCGTCTACAACACCTACCGGATCCCGTTCGGGAAGGGCGTCCGGGTCACGGCCCGGCGGCCCGTGGGGTCGCCCGACGCCGCCTTCTGGTGGATCGTCCGAGGGACGGAGAACCTGCCGTTGACCCTCTCGGGCGTCCGGCTGCCGGAGGGAGCACGTCTGAAGCTCTACCGTCGCGAGAACTACACGGCCAAGCCGCTGGAGGAGTTCGACCTTTGCGACGTGAAGGGCCCGGGTGCCCTCTATCAGGTGACGATCGCCGGCCGGGGGCTCCGAGACCGGGGCGACTGGAAGAGCCTCAGCTTTCTGGAAGCCTGCATGCGGGCCTATCTCGACGGCTCGGCCGACCCCGTGCTCCTCTCCTCGGGCCTGGAAGACTACTTCCTCGGGACGTACTACTTCAACAAGGGACGCTATGCGAACAACCTCGCCGGGCTGACGCACTTCGACCCGAACGCCCGGACATTCTCGGCGTATCGGTTCCACGACGAGGACCCGGTGTTCTTCCGGTCGGGGCTGAGGCTGACCTGCCGGTGCGGAGAGACCGAGGACGGGTCGAAGGATGGCAAGATGAAAGGCGACCCGTCCGAGACGGTCTATTCGACCTACACCTGGGTCTACCAATGGCCGGCGGCCGTGGATGCTCCGACCCGACCGTAGATCATCTCATTGGATGTAGGGGACGCTCCGCGTCCCATCCGCATCTGACGCCGCCACTTGGAATCGGGACGCGGAGCGTCCCCTACTCTGGCTCATTGGATGTAGGGGACGCTCCGCGTCCCGTCCGCATCTGACGCCGCCACTCGGAATCGGGACGCGGAGCGTCCCCTACTCTGGCGCCGTTGATGTCAGGTCTTCAACGAGCATCGGGCCGGATTTCCCGCATCCCCAATCTGACGGATAGGTCCCGAGCCGGACCCAGCGACGGAACGTCGAGTACGGCCAATCGGCCGGGCAAGCGACGAGCCCATGCTTGACGGGATTGTAGTGGATGTAATCCGCGTGGCGTTCGAGGTCGGTCTCGTCTCGAACGGAGTGCTCCCAGTAGCCTCGCTGCCAGACGCCTCGCCGGCGATATCGCTGTCGGACGGGGCTGGTTGGTTGCTGCTCGCCTCCTGCGGCGATCCAGGACCTGGTGAATTCTTTCTTGATCCAGGCCCAGCGGGTCGGAAACGCGGAATCGCCGCTCGGCATGGACCAGATCGTGTGGAGATGGTCGGGAAGCAGGACCATCGCGTCGATCTGGAACGGCCACCGATCGCGGCAGGACCGGATCGAAGCGCGCAAGGCTGTCCGCGCCACGGGATCGCAGAGGATCGGTGCCCGATTCTCCGTGACGACCGTGAAGAAGTAGGTCCCGCCCGGCACCAAAGCTCGTCGGTAGTTCGACATGGACAGCCTCGACCGGATGGGTGCAATTGGTCGCGGTCGAATCGGGCCGATACGAAGATTGGGACGCGGAGCGTCCCCTACGGGGTGGCGATCTTCGCAACCCGTCCCGCCTCGACCGTCCGGACGATGATCTCGGCGGCGATGGGCAGGCCGAGGCTATGAGAGTCGAGGACGAGGTCGTAGTTGTGCGGGTCGTTCTCGTCGATCCGGTACATGGTCCGGACGAAGTGGGCGCGGCGGCGGTCGAGGTCCCTCGCGGCTCGGCGGGCGGTCCGGACCGAGACGCCCATCCGCTCGGCCAGGCGGACGGCTCGCGCCTTCATCGGGGCGACCACCCGGACGAGGAGGGTTTCCTCCCGAGGAAGGAGGAAACCGGCACCCCGCCCAATGATGATCGAGTCGCCCGCGCGGCCGATTGCCTCGACGAGCTTGGCCAGGTGGTCGAGATAGGCCTCTTGCGGGGCGTAATGCTCCTCGCGGAGGGGCAAGATCCAGTCCTGGACGACGCTCGGCGCCAGCTCGTCGAAGGCGCGGACCTCGTCGGTCGCCAGTTCCATCCGGTGGGCGATCGCTTCGAGCAATTCGTGGTCGAAGACCTTCCAGTCGAGCCGGGTGCCGACCATCCGGCCGATCGTGCCGGCCCCGGCGCCGGTCTCGCGGCTGATGCAGACGTTGCGAAACCGAGCGACGGGCTCAAGCGTGCCGACCGGCTCCTTGGGCTTCGCGACCTTGCCGAAGAGCCAGCGCGACACGGCCTTCGGCCAGCTCAGGAGGCGGCCCGGCTCGATAGCATCGGTCTGCGGGGTCGGTTCGGGCGAGGCCATGCGGAAGGGGCCCTCGGGTCGGAAATGCCCACGACGTGTGCCGGTCGGCCGGCGATCAACTCCAGTCTAGGGCGAGGGTTGTCGAAAAGAAAGCCGACCTCGCCGCCACCTGCCGGGCGTGTCAATCTTACAAGATCCCGATGGTCGAAGCCGGATCGGAAAAATTCGTGAGATTTCCTCAAGTTCCGTGGAGCAAGGAGTTAGGCGTCGGTCCTCTCGTCTTCGAGCATCGGCCGGCACGGCCTTTGCCTTGAACCTTTCTCGACGCCGCCCGCCCGATCTCGGGCCGAAGCGAGGGGCGGGCGAGACCTGGAAGGGAGAGGGACCGCATGATGCGAAACCGACGACACACGCTCCTCTGGATGAAGGACCTCCTCGACCACATGAATCAGTGCCACGAGCAACTCCAGTGGGCCGCCGATGGTCCGACCGAGGAATACCTGGCCGAGACCTTGATGGTCAACCTCTCGGAATGCCAGAAGCTCTGCGAGCAGCTCAAGGGAGGCCCTCGCAAAGGGGCCAGCATGGTCGGCTCGGCCTGACCGAACCCCAGCGACTCGCGACTATTGCGAGAAATCCGGGGGGCCGTTACTCTGGTCCGGGCCTAGGGATGAGACGAAGTCCTCTCCCGCCGAATGACCCGAACCTGGAGCCTCCCCCGCCATGAATCCGCCCGATGTCCGTCCCGTCGTCGAGTTCACCGTCAACTCGCTCCGGGTCATCGTCCACGAGGATCGGGCCAGGATGGGACGGGCCGCCGCCGACGAGGTGGCCCGGGCGATCGCCGCCAGACAGGCGGTCGCCCCCCGGGCGAATGTGGTCTTCGCCGCCGCGCCGAGCCAGGACGAATTCCTCGCCGGGCTGGTCGCCTATCGAGGGGTCGACTGGTCGCGCGTGGTCGGGTTCCACATGGATGAGTACCTCGGCCTTGGGCCCGACCATCGGGCGTCGTTCCGCCGGTATCTCCAGGAACGGCTGTTCCGCCTGGTCGGCCTGGAGGGGGACCGCCTCCGGCTGATCCCCGGCGAGGAGACCGATCGGCCGCTCCGGACGGCCCTCGCCTACGAACAGAGGCTCCTCGACGAGCCGACCGACATCGTCTGCGCCGGAATCGGCGAGAACGGCCACCTGGCGTTCAACGACCCGCCGGTCGCCGACTTCCTCGACCCGGTCCTGGTCAAGGTGATCCGGCTCGACGCCGCGTGCCGTCGCCAGCAGCTCAACGACGGCTGCTTCGAGCGGCTCGACGACGTGCCGACCCACGCCTACACCCTGACCGTGCCCGCCCTGATGGCCGCGCCGGTGGTCTCGGTGGTCGTCCCCGGGCCCCGCAAGGCCGAGGCCGTTCTCGCGACGATCCGCGGGCCGATCGGCGAGGCCTGCCCCTCGACCGCGCTTCGCAACCACTCGGGCGCGATGCTCGCATCTCGACCGCGAATCGGCCCGATTGATCCTCTGAGCGGGTCGCGGGTCGCGGGTCGCGGGTCGCGGGTCGCGGGTAGAGTAGAGGGAAGAAGACGCCCTAGATCGGATGCTTTCTCTTGCATTTGCTACCCGCGACCCGCGACCCGCGACCCGCTTCTTCGCGTTCGCGCAAGCCGGTTGTCGATCCCAGCAGGGTTTCGCTACAATCGGGCCGATCTCCGGCCGACGGATAATCTCAGATCAGCGACAAAACCACGGTTCGACGTGGCGCGAAGGGTGGGCGATGGCCAGCGAAGCCTGTTTGAAGACAACGCTTTACGACTGGCACCAGGCCCACGGCGGCCGGCTCGTCGAGTTCGGCGGCTGGTCGATGCCCGTGCAGTATTCGACCATCGTCGAGGAGCACAACGCCGTCCGCCAGCGGGTGGGTCTGTTTGATATCAGCCACATGGGCCGGCTCGACTTCGAGGGGCCGGACGCCCTGGCCTGGCTGGAGCGGGTCACGACGAACCACGTCGCCAGGCTGGCACCGGGGCAGATCCAGTACAGCCTGATGGTCAACGATGACGGCGGGATGCTCGACGACGTCCTGGTCTATCGACGGCCCGACGGCCTGGCGATGGTCTGCAACGCCTCGAATCGCCCCAAAGTGCTCGCCCAGTTCGAGAAGCATCGCGACGGCTTCGACGCCAAGTTGACCGATCGGACGTTCGACACGGCCATGATCGCCGTCCAGGGGCCGGCGGCGCTCGCGACGGCCCAGCGCCATTTCGATGCCCCGCTGACGGACGTGCCCTATTATCATTGCGTGTCGGGTTTGTTCTTCGGGGTTCCCCGCCCTGGCGAGCCGGACCGGGTACACCGGCGAGGATGGCTTTGAATTGATCGTGCCGGCCGACAGGGCGGTCGCCGCCTGGGAAGCCCTGCTGGACGACGGTCGGGTCTTCGGCATCCTGCCCGCCGGCCTTGGCGCCCGCGACACCCTCCGGTTCGAGGCCGCCATGCCGCTTTACGGTCATGAGATGGACGAGACGGTCAACCCTTACGCCGCCGGCCTCGGCTGGGCCGTCAAGCTCGGCAAGGGCGACTTCGTCGGCCGCGAGGCGCTCCGGAAGTTCAAGGCCGACCCTGGCAAGACCCGGGTCGGCCTGGCCCTCGAAGGCAAGCGAATCGCCCGGCAAGGGGCCGATCGTCAAGCGCGACGGCGAGGCGATCGGCATCGTGACCTCCGGCACCTTCGCGCCGACGCTCGGCCAGAGCCTGGCGATGGCCCTCGTCCGGCCCGACGTGTCGAACCTCGACGCCCTCTTGACCATCGACGTCCGCGGGCACGACGAGCCCGCGAAGGTCGTCAAGCTCCCCTTCTACCGACGGCCCGTCTCCCCAGCCTGACCTGTCCCCCGGTTCGTACCAGGACTTCATCATGGACCCGACGACCCTCAAGTACACGCCGACCCACGAGTGGGTCCACCTCGAAGGCGACATCGCCACCCTGGGGATCTCCAAGTTCGCGGTCGACCAGCTCACCGACCTGATCATGATCGACCTGCCCAAGGTCGGGGCCTCGCTGACCAAGGGCAAGCCGTTCGGCGAGGTCGAGAGCGTCAAGGCGGTCTCCGACCTGTACGCCCCGGTCGCCGGTGAGGTGGTCGAGGTCAACGACGCCGTCGCCAAGGACGTCCAGATCCTCGCTGAGGACCCGTACACCAAGGGCTGGCTGGTCAAGGTCAAGGTGTCCGACGCCTCGCCTGTCGCCGCGCTCCTGGACCACGACGCCTACCAGGCCAAGGTGGCCGACGAGGCGCACTGAGCCCTGAAGTCTCGAAGGCGTCGGGTCAGGTTTCGGCCGCCCGACGCCGATTCCTTTCCTTTTCGGACGTGATCTTCTCCCACCCGTTTCCGCCCTTCGCAGGTGCTCGCCGGTCGCAAGGCCGCATCGGATCGAATCATGGCTTATATCGCGAATACGCCGGACGACGTGCGCGTCATGCTCGGCGCGATCGGGCTCGACTCGCTCGACCAGTTGTTCGACATGATCCCGCCCGAGTACCGGCTCCGCCGTCCTCTGGCCATCCCCGAGGCGCTCAGCGAGCTGGAGCTGACCTCGCATATCGGGGCGCTCGCCTCGAAAAACCAGGGGGCCGACGTCCGCCCGTGCTTCCTCGGCGGCGGGAGCTACGACCACTTCATCCCCGCCGTGGTCGACAACCTGGCCTCGCGCGGCGAGTTCTACACCGCGTACACCCCTTATCAGCCCGAGGCGAGCCAGGGGACGCTGCAGGCGACCTTCGAGTATCAGACCCTGATCACCCAGCTCACCGGGATGGACGTCTCGAACGCCAGCCTCTACGAAGGCGGCTCGGCGGTCACCGAGGCGGTCCTGATGGCGATGACCTCGACCCGTCGGCTCGGCCGGGTCGTGGTGGCCGGCTCGATCCACCCCGAGCACATCCAGATCTTCGCGGACCAACCTCGCCAACCTCGAACCCGAGCTCGTGGTCGTGCCCCCTCGGGAGGGCCGGGTCGAGGCCGCCGACCTCGCCGGGGCGATCACCGACGACACGGCGGCCGTCGTCGTCGCCTATCCCAACTTCTTCGGGCAGTTGGAGGAGGTCGAACAAGCTGGTCGAGGCGATCAAGGCCCGGGGCGCCCTGGCGATCGTCTCGGTCGACCCGATCAGCCTCGGTCTGCTTCGCCGACCCGGCGACTTCGGCGCCGATATCGTGGTGGGCGAGGGGCAGAGCCTGGGCAATCCGCTCGCCTACGGCGGGCCGTACCTGGGCATCCTCGCCTGCCGCGACGAGTTCGTCCGGAAGATGCCCGGCCGGGTCGTCGGTCAGACGCTCGACCGCCACGGCAAGCGCTGTTTCGTGCTGACCTTGCAGACCCGCGAGCAGCACATCCGCCGCGAGAAGGCGACCTCGAACATCTGCACCAACCAGGGCCTGCTGGCCCTCCGCGCGAGCATCTACCTCGCCGCGCTCGGCCCGAAGGGGCTCCGTGAAGTCGCCGAACTCTCGACCCGCAAGGCCCACTACGCCGCCGAGCGCCTGGCCGAGGTCCCCGGCCTCTCGATCGCCTTCCCCGGCCCGTTCTTCAAGGAGTTCGTCGTCCGATCGAAGAAAGACCCGGTCGCTGTGCTCGCCGAGGTCGGCCGGCTCGGCTACCACGGCGGGATCGCCCTGGGCCGCTGGTATCCCGAATTGAAGGATGCGATCCTGATCGCCGTGACCGAGAAGCGGACCAAGGCAGGAGATCGACGGGCTGGCGGGGGCTTATCGGAAGGCGCTTGGTGCGGCATGACGGCTCCTCTCGTCATCATCCTGGCCGGACCCAACGGGGCGGGGAAGTCGACCGCCGCGGCTCACCTGCTTCCGGGAGGGATGACATTCCTCAATGCCGATGAGATCGCCAAGGAGCAGCCCGGCTATCCTTCGCAGGCGGCGGATTTTCAGGCGAGCCGGATTTTGCTATCCCGGATGGATGAGCTGGAGGAGAAACGGGCGGACTTCGCCGTGGAGACCACCCTCGCCAGCCGATCGCTCGCCCCTCGGGTCGACCGTTTGCGTCAAGTGAGCTACCTGTTCCGGCTTGTTTTCCTCTACTTGCCATCTCCTGAGCTGTCGATCGCGCGGGTCGCGGGGCGAGTCCGCCTGGGCGGCCATCATATCCCCGAGGAGACCATCCGTCGCCGTTATTCGGCGGGAATGAGGAACTTCCGGGAATTGTTCCAACCGCTGGCCGACGTCTGGGATGTCTACGACGCGAGAAGGCCGATGCCTCCCCGCCTGATCGCCCGGGGAAAATCGGGCGAGGTCATCAGGATTGCCGATCCATCGGTCTGGCGAAGCTTTCAAGAAGGGGGGTTGCGATGAATCCTGAAGGTAAGGGGATCTTGGCCCGACTCGACGCGACCGACGAGGAGATCGCAAGGGCCTGGGGCCATGCCCTCTCGGCCGCCTTCCGCGAACACAAGCGGGCCGGAATTCCCGTGGCGACCTGGGACGACGAGAATCACCGTGTCATCCTGATTCCCGCCGAAGACGTCGTGATTCCCGATCCGCAAGAGGCTGAGGCGGTTCCTTCCAGGGCCGCGAGATGATCCAGAGAGGATAAGAGCGGCCCCGCCCGCCGCATCCTTTTTTCAACGAAACTGGGGCCGTCATGTACAAGCTCGACCCTCCTTCCTTGCTCTTCGAGTCCAGCCGCGCCGGGCGTTCGACGGCGATCGTTCCGAGGTCGGACGTGCCCGATCGGCCGCTCGACTCGCTGATTCCCGTCGGAGCACCTGGCCCCTTTGGCCCCGCGGTTGCCGGAGCTGGGCGAGCTCGACATCGTCCGGCATTACACGAACCTCTCGACGTTGAACATGTCGATCGACGGGAACTTCTACCCGCTCGGTTCGTGCACGATGAAGTACAACCCGAAGCGGAACGAGCGGCTCGCGGCGTTGCCGGGCGTGGCGGCGCTGCACCCGTATCAGGACGAGTCGACGCTCCAGGGGATGCTGGCGATCCTGTTCGAGCTGCAGGAGATGCTCGCCGAGATCGCCGGCCTGCCCGCCGTGAGCCTCCAGCCGGCGGCCGGGGCTCAGGGCGAATTGACGGCGCTGCTCTGCGCGGCGGCTTACTTCCGCGACAAGGGAGAGAAGCGGACCAAGGTCCTCGTCCCCGACAGTGCCCACGGCACGAACCCGGCCTCGGCCAACCTCGCCGGCTTCCAGGCGGTCACGATCAAGAGCAACGCCCGGGGGCTGGTCGACCTCGACGACCTCAAGGCCCACCTCGACGACGAGACGGCCGTCTTCATGATCACCAACCCGAACACGGTCGGGCTGTTCGACCCGCAGATCGGCGACGATCGCCGAACTGCTCCACGCCCGAGGGGCCTTGCTCTACCTCGACGGCGCCAACATGAACGCCATCCTCGGCCAGGTCCGGCCGGGCGACATGGGGGCCGACCTGATGCATTACAACCCGCACAAGACCTTCTCCGGCCCCCACGGCGGCGGCGGCCCCGGCGCCGGGCCGATCGCCGTCCGGTCGTATCCTGGCCCCGTATCTCCCGACTCCGGTCGTTGCCAGGGACGAGGACGGGACCTATCGCCTCGACCACGACCGGCCGAAGTCGATCGGCCGGGTCCGGGCGTTCTTCGGCAACGTCGGCGTGCTCTTCCGGGCGTATTGCTACATCCGGAGCCAGGGTCCGGACGGGCTCAAGGCGGTCTCCGACCACGCGGTCCTGAACGCGAACTACCTGATGTCGCTGGTCAAGCACGTCTATCCTGTGCCGCTCGGCGACCGCTGCATGCACGAGTTCGTCGCCTCGGCCCGCTCGATGGCCCGTGACCGGGGGGTCCGCGCCATGGACATCGGCAAGCGGCTGATCGACTACAACTATCACGCCCCGACGGTCTATTTCCCGCTTGATCGTGCCCGAGGCCCTGATGATCGAGCCGACCGAGACCGAGAGCCGCGAGACCCTCGAAGCGTTCGCCTCGGCCCTGCTCACCATCGCCGCCGAGGACCCCGAGTTGCTCCACGCCGCCCCCAGCACGACCCCGGTCAACCGGCCCGACGAGGTGACGGCGGCCAAAAACTTGATCCTCAAGTGGACGCCCGGCAACTGAGGAGTCTCGCCCAGTGTCGATCGTCGTTGAGGACTTCCACAAGGTTTACGACCAGACCGTGGCGGTGTCGGGACTCTCCTTCGAGGTCGAGCCGGGGGAGATCCTCGGACTGGTCGGGCCGAATGGGGCGGGCAAGACGACCACGATGCGAACGCTGGCCGGCATCCTTGAGCCGACGAGCGGCCGGCTCGCGATCGCCGGGCATGACGTCAAGCGGGAACCCGTCGCCGCCAAGACAGCTCTTGCGTATGTCCCCGACGACCCGCACCTCTTCGACAACCTGACGGTCTGGGAGCATTTCCAGTTCATTGCCTCCGCCTATCGGCTCAAGGACTGGGCCGGCTCGGCGGAGACTCTGCTCTCGCAATTCGAGCTGACCGAGAAGCGCGACGCGCCCTGCTCGGACCTTTCGCGGGGGATGCGGCAAAAGGTCGCGATCTGTTGCGGCTATCTCCACGAGCCGAAGGTGATCATGCTCGACGAGCCCCTGACGGGCCTCGACCCTCGGGGCATCCGGACGATGCAGGATGTCGATCCGGGCACGGGCGTCGGCGGGGGCGGCGGTGATGGTCAGCTCGCACCTCCTCTCGCTGGTCGAAGACCTCTGCACCTCGGTCCTCCTGATGCACCGGGGTCGGAAACTTCTCCAGGGACGGCTGGCCGACCTCCGGAACGAGGTCACGGCCGACGGCCGGGCGGAGTCGCTGGAGGATCTCTTCTTCCGCCTCACAGAGTCGCCCGACACACCCCTGGCCACCGACCTGACGGAGGCCTGACGTGGACCGATCGCTCTGGCTGCTCATGAGGCTTCGTGCCGGCGCCCTGGCCCGTCGCTGGAAGCGGACGCTCTCGAAGCCCAAGGGGATCGTCATGGCCGTGGTCACGGCCCTGCTCTTCGTCCCCTGGCTGGTCTCGATCGCGATGACCAGCCAGATCGACATCAAGCCGCCGCTGGACCAGATCCACCGTTACGGGCCCCTGGGGATGTTCGTCTTCACGATCGGGTCGCTTCTGTTCTCGGCCGGAGAGCAGGCGCTCTATTACTCGCCGGCCGAGGTGAGCTTCCTGTTCGCCGGGCCTTACCGGAAGCGGCAGATCCTCGGCTACAAGTTATTCACGACGGTGATGCTCTGCCTTTTCACGGCCCTCTTCCTCGCCCTGGCCACCACGATGGCCACGCCCCGGATGATCTCGGGGTTCGTCGGCTCATTCGTGCTCATGCTGTTCTTGCAACTCCTCCAGATGGTCGTGGGGCTGGCGGCGGGCACGCTCGGGGCTCTGGCCTGGAGCCGGGGGCGACGGTTGATCCTGGCAGGCGTGGTGGTGATCGTTGGCCTGGCGATCGTGTCGGCTGGGCGCGACCTGGCGTCGTTAAAACCGCTGGAGGCTCTGGACAGGATCGAACGGTCACCGGTCGCGTCTACGGTCCTCACGCCGTTCCGCTGGTTCGTCCTGGCGTTCACCGCTGAGCGGGCCTGGCCCGATCTGGCCCGGTGGGCAACTCTTGGATTGCTGGTTGACCTGGGGCTGGTCGGCCTGATCTTCGCCCTGGACGCCAGTTATCTCGAAGCGTCTTCAACCGCCAGCGCGAGACGTTTCGCCAGGATCCGGCGGCTCGTTGGCGGAGGGGGTGGGCTCCGGTCGATGGCAACCCGGCGAACGGGTCGGTTCCGGTTCAAGCCGCCCGAGCCCCCCTGGTGGGGCGGGGTCGGGCCGAACTTCTGGCGGCAAATGACCGGCGCGGTGAGCGACCCAGGACGGCTCCTCGGCGTCGTGGTGATGCTTGCCGCCTTGCCGTTCGTCATGATCGTCATCATTCCGACCCCGAACCCTCACCAGGCGGAGGCTCTCCCGGCCTTATGCATGGGGATGATCGGCTGGATGTCGATCTTCCTCAGCCTCCTGATCCCGTACGACTTCCGGGGCGATGTTGACGTGATGGAGGAGCTGAAGACGCTGCCGATCTCGCCGAATCGACTGGCCCTGGGGCAACTCCTGACACCCACGCTGATCGCGACCGCCGGCCAGACGATCGCTCTGGTTGTCGTGATGTCCTGGCTGGGAAAGTTCAACTTCGCGGCCTGGGCGTTCCTGGCGTTCTTGCTTCCGGTCAACTTTCTGTTCTACGCGATCGAGAACCTGCTCTTCCTCTGTTATCCCTCGCGGATCATCCCCGGCCAGTTCGACGTGATGGCGACCGGCCGGATGATGCTGTTCCTGCTCGCCAAGTTCCTCGGGCTTGCGATCGGGGCGGGATTGGCGACACTGGCCGGAGCCCTGGCCTATTTCGCGACCGGCCGGACGATTCTCCCGGCACTTGTCGCGGCCTGGGTCGCGATGGCCGCTTGCGCGTTGGCCGTCTTACCGTTGGTCGGCCGGGCGTTCGACCAGTTCGACGTTTCAAGCGACGTGCCGGCGTGAGTGCTTAGAGATTGGACGATCGGAAAAACTCTCGCACAACCTTGGCGAGGCCAGAGCCGACATACAATGAGGGACACCTCTCTTCACGGACGACCGATCCTCTCGCTTGAACGAGCCTGGCCATGATTTGCCGGGTCTTGCCGCATGAACTGGGCGACGGACCGTCAAACATGGCGCTCGACGAGGCGTTGCTCGACTCTGTGGCAGAAGACCCGTCGGCCGCGGTGGTCCGGACTTACGCCTGGTCGATCCCCACGCTCAGCCTCGGCTATTTCCAGACGATGGCGGAGTTGGAGGCCGACCCGCGCTGGGCCTCGGTGCCGATCGTCCGCCGGCCGACCGGCGGCGGTGCGCTCTGGCATGATCATGAGGTGACTTACGCGGTGGTTGTCCCGAGTCTCCACCCCGCCGCTCGCCCGAGCCGAACGCTTTACCGGGTGATTCATGAAGCGATTGTCGGTCGGCTCCAGTCGTGTGGGATCGAGGCCGGGCGTCGAGGCGAGATGAAGATTGGCGAAGAATCAGGCCGACGGCCGTTTTTATGCTTTACCGATCGCGACTCGGAGGATATCGTTTTTCAGGGTGAGAAGCTCGTCGGGAGCGCCCAGCGGAGACGCTCGGGCGCGGTCCTCCAGCACGGCTCGCTCCTGCTGTCGCGATCGAAGACGACCCCCGAGCTTCCCGGCCTCTCCGACCTCGCGACCGAACCAACGGACCCGTCGACCTGGGCTGAGGTCCTGCAGATCATCCTCCCCGAAGCTCTGGAACTCCCAACCCGGGCCGAGACAATCCGCTCGGACGAAAGGCGAAGGGCCGAAGTCCTCCGTCGCGTCGTCTACAGCGATCCCTCCTGGACCCGGCGTCGATGAAATTTAAAGATCGATCGGCACAATCGCTATCTCCCGTATTGCGTTTCTTCCCTTCGACTGCAATCGGTTCTTCCCGTTGGCGTGGGTGGTGATTATGATGAAGCAAATCCCGATAACTGGGTCATGACTCAACGGTAGGCGGTTCCTCGGTATTTCTCGGTCTCGTTCCAATCGTTATTCGCGGTTCGTCGGCGAGTTTCGCCGGACGAGGATTCTCTCGACTAACAATGGCTGATGACCCAAGAGGTCGGGACGCTGCTCATGAAAGTCCAGTTGGTCGTCGTTCAGGGTAAGCCGGAAGGGAAGACCATCCCGCTGGCAATCCCGCAGTTCAAGATCGGCCGCGGGGAGGGGTGTCAACTCCGCCCCAACAATGACCAGGTCAGCCGCGAGCACTCGATGTTCGAGCTCGGGGCGGAGACCGTCACGATCCAGGATCTCGGCAGCCGCAACGGGACCGAGGTCAACGGCAAGAAGCTGAGTCCTCGCGAGCCTTACACCCTGAAGAACGGCGACCTGGTGAAGGTCGGGCCGCTGACCTTCGCCGTGTCGATCGAGGGAGCCCCGGTCGCCGCCGCGGTGACGGCCGGCCCTATGAAGAAGCCAGCTTCTCTCGATGATGTCGGCCACGACGAGATCGACGCCTGGCTCGTCTCCGACGCCTCCAAGGAGCCTCCGGATCGTCCCTCGGGGGTCTACGGGGGTGACACGATCACGATCGAGTCGCTCAAGTCGAAGGAGAAACAGGCGCCAAAGACCGTCACGCCGGTCCCCGCCGCCGACGGTGAAAGCTCCGGATCCAGTTCGGGCTCCCGAGCCCGAGGCGAAGCCCGCTGAACCGGAGATCGAGGCGTACACCCCCGACGATGATGACGGCATCGAGGATCTTTCCCAGAAGGTCGAAACCGAGGAGATGCCCGAGGAATTCATCGACGAATCCAACCCCTTCTACGTCAAGAAGCAGACGCAGGCCGAACCCGCCGCCGCCAAGGCTCCGCCGAAGGACTCTAGCGACGCCGCCGGGGACATCCTCCGCAAGATGATGGATCGCCGGAGAGCGTCGAAGTCCTCCTGACTTCGGGCCGGCGTTTCTTCGAGACCGTTGGCAGGGATCTCCCCCGTCCCGCTACCGGGAGTTTGTCCCGTGGAAAACGGACGGGGCGTGTCTTCCACTTCCACGCCTCAATCTCGATCAATGGCCGACCTCGACAAGTCACCCGGCCCCTCCGGCCTCCTACTCGCCGAGCTGATCGGGCGACTCGAGCGCGATATTATCGGCCAGCGCCCGCTCCTCGTCCGGCTTGTCGTCTCACTCCTCGCCGGGGGCCACGTTCTGATCGAGGGCGTTCCCGGCCTGGCCAAGACCCGTTCGGTCCGGACGATCGCCCGCGAACTCGATCTTCCCTTCCGCCGGATCCAGTTCACCCCTGACTTGCTTCCCGCCGACCTGACCGGGACGCAGGTTTATCGCCCGGCCACAGGGACCTTCGACGTCCGGACTGGTCCAATCGTCGCCTCGGTCGTTCTGGCCGACGAGATCAACCGGCGCTCCGGCCAAGGTCCAGAGCGCCTTGCTGGAGGCGATGCAGGAGGGGCAGGTCACGGTGGGCGACCAGACCGTCGTTCTCCCCGACCCGTTCTGGGTCCTGGCCACGCAGAACCCGATCGAGCACGAAGGGACCTACCCGCTGCCCGAGGCCCAGCTCGACCGATTCCTGATGAAGCTGCACGTCCATTACCCCGACCGGTCGGCCGAGCTGGCCATGCTCGACCTGGCCGGAGCCGAGCCTGTCGTGAATCGGGAACGCATCCCGGACCACGGGCCGCTGATCGGGCCGGCTGAAGTCCGCGCGCTGCGGGCCGAGGCCGCCGCGATCCGGGTCGCCCCGGCGATCAAGGAGTATGCCGTTGACCTCGTTCGGGCCACCCGCGATCCCGCCGCTTATGGGCTCGACCTTGCCCCCTTGATCGAGCTGGGGGCCAGTCCTCGGGGTTCGATCGCTCTGATTGCCTCGGCGAAGGCCCACGCCCTGCTTTCTGGGCGAGATTTCGTCACGCCTCACGACGTCAAGTCCCTCGCCCCCGACGTCCTCCGCCACCGGGTCCTGGCCAGCTTCGAGGCCGACGCGGAAGGCCTGACCCCCGACGACCTCATCCGCCGGATTCTCGACCAGATCCGTGTGCCCTGATCCGCCGGGCCGGATGACGGTAAGATGAAGCCAACTCAACCTGATTATGACGCCAATGGGGAGGCTGGAGCCATGAGCACCGTCGAACGCCCAAGGGCCGCAGCCCTGCCGCCTCTCATGGCCGGTGAACACCTCGACCAGCCGACGTTCCGGGAACGATACGAAGCCATGCCGCCTCAAACGCGGGCCGAGCTGATCGGCGGAGTTGTCTTCATGCCCCTCATGGTCGGAAGCGAACATGCCGACGTCAATCTGCCGATCGCCTTCTGGCTCGGTTCCTATCAGCGAGTCACTCCGGGAGTTCGAGCGGCTGTCAACGGCTCGACGGTCCTGAACCATCGAAATGAAGTCCAGCCCGACTGCTCGCTTCGCATCCTGGCCGAATACGGCGGTCAGACCACAACCATCCCCAGGTGGATCGAGGGTGCACCCGAGCTGGTCATCGAGATCGCACGGTCGAGCCGGTCGATCGATCTTGGGCCGAAGCTCGAAGAATATCAACAGGCGGGCGTCAAGGAATACGTCGTGCTGGCCCTCGAACCGGATGAAGTCTTCTGGCACACCCGGCGCGGCGATCGGCTCGTCGTCATTTCTCCAGGCGAGGACGGGATTTATCGCTCCGAGACCTTCCCCGGCCTCTGGCTTGACCCGTCGGCCTTGTTTCGCTTCGACCTCAATGGCCTGATCGGCACGCTCGAACGGGGCCTGACCTCGCCCGAGCATGCGGACTTTGTCCAAGAACTCGACCGGCGAAGGGCCGAGGGCTAGCTCGCCGCTCCGGCCATCTCGGGGGCTGGCTTCATCTCCGCCGTGTCGGCATAACGTCCTACAGGGAGACGAGAAAGGGCAAACCAGAAGATCAGTCCGGCGACGAAGACCCCGACACTGATGAGCTGCGAGATCGTCATCCCGGCGGCCCAGACGCCCTCATCGTTACGCAGACGCTCGATCAGGAACCGGGTGATCGGATAGGTCACCATCAAGAGAGCCATCACCTCGCCGTCGCGTTTGCGGATCGGAAAGTAGGCCAGGAGGAGCGTCAGGAGAGTCAGGCCGTCGATCGTCGAGTAAAGCTGGGTGGGATGGAGCGGGAGTGAATGTGGGGCGTCGGGCGGGATCAGGTTCCGGGAGACCTCGGCGTCCCACGGAGGCGAGTGCTTGGGGAAATAGACCGCCCAGGGGAGGTTGCACTGGTCGCCGTAACAGCACCCGTTGAGGAAGCAGCCGATCCGGCCGATCGCGATTCCGAAGGCCAGGGCCGGGGCGACCACGTCGAGCATCGGCCGAAACGGGAACGGTCGGAACGCCCGATAGAGGAAAAAGGCGATGGTTCCGCCCAGGATACTGCCGTAGAGAACGATCCCCCCCTTCCAGATCTCGAAGATTTCCCAGAAGCCGTGGACCCGGACACCCCAGTACTGGATGACGTAAAATCCCCGGGCGCCGATCAGGCCACCGAGGAAGACGTAGAGCGCCAGATCGTAAACGATTTCGGGGTCGATCTTCTCGCGGCGGGCCCGCCGGGCGGCGATGTTCATCGCCCCGATGAAGGCGAAGAAAAGCATCAGGCCGTAGCCGAAGATCTTGATGCCCAGTCCGGGAATCTCGAACAGGACTTGCCGCATGCGTCGCCTCGTGCTCGGGATTCGTCCGGACTTCGGAAACTAATAGGGTAGGAGAGCGTTGTCGATCAGCCGGGCGGGGCCGACCTTGGCGGCGAGCAGGGCGACAGTTCGTCGCCCCGGGCCAACGTCACGGGCCGGTTCCAGGGTGTCGGCGTCGGCGACCTCGGCGTAGTCGAGCCGGGCCAGGGGCTCCGATTCTATCGAATCGCGGAGGATCTGTCGAACCCGGTCGGCGTCCCGTTCGCCGTCCCGAACCGCGTCCGAAGCGTTCTTGAGGGACTTCGAGAGCACGACAGCCGCGCGGCGTTGCTCGGGGTCGAGATACCGGTTCCGGCTGCTCATGGCCAGGCCGTCGGGCTCGCGAACGGTCAACACCGGGCGGATCTCGACCGGCAGGTCCAGGTCGGAGACCATCCGGCGGATCACCTGGAGCTGCTGGTAATCCTTGGTCCCGAAGAAGGCGAAGTCGGGCCCGACGATCGCGAAGAGCTTGAGGACGACGGTCGCCACCCCGCGGAAGTGTCCTGGCCGGCTCGCCCCTTCGAGCCGGTCGGAGAGGCCGGGAATCTCGACGAAGGTCGAGATCGGCCCGTTGGGGTACATCTCCTCGGACCCGGGCGCGAAGATCACGTCGGCGCCCCCGGCTTCGCAAAGGGCCAGGTCGGCATCGAGAGTCCGGGGGTATCTCTGGAAGTCTTCGTTCGGCCCGAACTGGGTGGGATTGACGAAGATCGAGACCACAACCAGGCCCGAGGCCGCGCGAGCTTCCTCGACCAGCCGGAGATGCCCGGCATGGAGCGCCCCCATTGTCGGCACGAGGCCGATGGTCCGTCCTTCTCGCCTGGCCCGGGCGACCTCCTCGCGGACCCCGGAGATCGTGGGGCAAGTGGTTGGCTTGGTCATCTCACGACGCCCCGCCCCGATGTGGGCAGTCGGGGTTGTTGAGGCAACCCTCGGCGATCCGGAGGTCTTCGAGGATTTCTCCACGGACGAGAGTTTGCTCGACGATCCGGGGGACGTCCTCGGCCGTGACCCGACCGTACCAGACCCCTTGCGGGTAGATGACCACGACGGGGCCGTGCTCGCACTGGTCGAGGCAGCCGGCGTGGTTGGCACGACTGCTCCGGGCGAGCCCGGCCTTCTTGAGTTCCTTCTTGAAGGCGTCGCGGAGGGTCTGACGCCCCTCCGTATCGCAGCTTCCTCGGGGATGACCGGGCTCGCGGGCATTTCCGCAGACGAAAACGTGGTGAGTGAACGCGGCCATGAATCTTCCGAAGGACGGGGACGACGGGCCGAGGCGCCGTTGGCCTGTGCGACCCTCTCTGTGTTATGTTGGAGTGGTCGTGGCGTCCGGTCAAGTCCAGCCCGAAAGCCTCCTACTTCAACTTCGGTCCCTCCGGAAAGGCCGGGGTGGCACCGGGGCGCCATCGGCCGAGCGTCCGGTTATACTGGGCCCTCGGTTTGGATTTCGGGCGGGCCGTCAGTCGCGAGGGTCGTCATCCGTGAGCCTCCCCCCGGTGGACGTGCAGACCTGGTTCTTCCCCCGGCTGCTCGATTCGACCGCCCAGCCCTTTGTGGTGGTCGATCTCGACCTCCGTTTTGTCCTGACCAACCCGGCGTTCGTCGAGTTGACGGGGTACACCTCGGAAGAGTTGCGGTCTATGACGGTCCTCGAGATCACCCCAGAGCGCTGGCAAGGACCGGGGCTGGAGGCGATGGAACGGCTCCTGTCGACCGGCCGGTCGGTTCGCTATGAGAAAGAGTATCGCCGGAAGGATGGCTCGCTGATCCCGATCGAGGCCATTGTCGACGTCGACCGCGACGAGGCCGGGAACATTCGCGGCTACTTCTCGTTCGTCACGGACGCTACCGAGCGGAAGCAGGCCGAGAACGCGCTCCGGGAGTCGGAGGAGCGGTTCCGCCTGCTCTACGACGAGGCCCCCTTCGGCTATCATGAGATCGACCTCGAAGGCCGGATCGTCAACATCAACCGAACCGAGTGCGAGCTGCTCGGCTACTCCCGCGAGGAGATGCTCGGGCGACCGGTCGTCGAGTTCGTGGCCGAGGACCATCGCGAGACGGCGCTGAACTCGGTCAGACTGAAGCTCCGGGGCGAAAAGCCGCTGGTACCGACCGAACGCCCCTTCTTGACCCGCGACGGTCGCCGGCTCGTCGTCGCGATCGAGGAGCGGTACCGGATTGGCCCTGACGGCCGGATCATCGGGATCCGGAGCACGATCCAGGACATCACGGCGAGGAAGCAAACCGAGGCCGCGCTGGTCCGCTCCGAACGGCGTGCCCGGGCGTTGTTCGAGGGGATCGAGGACGTCGTCTTCGTCCACGACATGGACGGCCGGATCCTCGACGCTAACCCCGCCGCCTGCCGACGGATGGGTTATACGCGGGAGGAGTTTCTCAAGCTCCGGACCTTCGACCTCGACGACCCCGAGTTCGCCGCGGGCTTCGCCGACCGGCTCCGAAGCCAGTTGGAGAAGCGAACCGTTTCCTTCGAAGGGCGGCACCTGACCAAAGATGGCCGGGTGATCCCGGTCGACATCAGCACCTCGATGATCCAGCTCGAGGACCAGGTGGCCGTCCTGGCCGTCTGCCGCGACATCACCGAGCGGAAGGCTCTGGAGGAGGCCCGCCGCCAATTCGCCGAGGCCGAATACCAGAACGCCCAGGAGATCGAGGCCAAGAATCGCGACCTTTCGCGATCCGAGGCCCGATACCGCCGACTGACCGAGGGGGCTCATGACGCCGTCGTCGTCGCCGACAGCGACGGGCGGATCACCCTCTTCAACCCCGCCGCCGAGCGGACCTTCGGCTACGACGCCTCCGAGATTGTCGGCCATCCCCTCACCGAGCTGATGCCGCTGGCCCTCCGCGACGCCTCGGGCCGCGAACGCTGTCCGAGCGATGTCGATTGCGCATCGGTCGGGCACACCGTCGAGCTCAAGGGACGCCGCAAGGACGGTGAGGAACTACCGCTGGAACTCTCCCTCAGCGCCGTCGAAACCGAGGGGGAGATCCAGTACATCGGATCGATCCGCGACCAGACCGAGCGGCAACGGATGCGGGCCATGCTCGTCCAGTCGGAGAAGCTGGCCTCGATCGGGCTGCTCGAGCGCGGGGGTCGCCCACGAGATCAACAACCCGCTGGCGTACATCGGCAACAACCTGGCCGTCCTGGAGCGCGATTTCCGGGGCGTCCAGGAGATCATGGACTGCTACGACCAGGCGCATGCCCGGATCGGCGAGGTCGACCCCGAATTGCTCCGCCGGATCGAGGAACTGATCGACGATCTCGACTGGCCCTACGTCCGCGCCAACCTGGAGCGGATGCTGGCGAGGACCCGCGAGGGGGTCCAGCGGATCGCGAACATCGTTCAAAGCCTCCGAGGGCTGGCCCGGACCTCGCCACCCAAGATGGAGGCCGTGCTCATCCCGGAGCTGATCGCCCCGGCGCTGGAGATGATCCAGGGGCGGCATGCGTCGTCGAGGGATCGAACTGGTCCAGTCGCACAAGGACCCCCGGCGATTGCACTGCGTGGCCTCGCAGATCAGCCAGGTGGTCCTGAACCTGCTGGTCAACGCCGTCCAGGCGATCGAGGCGTCCGGTACGGAGCATGGGGGGCGGATCGAGATCGTCAGCCGTCCCGAGGGGGATCAATATCTCCTCGAGATCGCCGACGACGGCTGCGGGATCGACCCGGACTCACTCCCCAGGCTCTTCGACCCCTTCTTCACCACCAAGCCGGTGGGCGAGGGGACCGGCCTGGGGCTTTCGATCAGCCATGGGATCGTCACCGGGCACGGTGGCCGGATCGAGGTGACCAGCGACCCCGGCCAGGGGACCCGATTCCGGATCTTCCTACCCCTGAACCCCTCGACCTGACGGCTTTTCCCGAGGAACCGCGATGCGATCCCCCGCCAAGTACACGCTCCTGATCGTCGACGACGAGCCCGATGTCTGCGACTCGGTCCACGACTTGCTGCGTCGGGAGTTCCGGGTCCTCAAGGCGCACAGCGGCCAAGAAGGATTTCAGTTGATGCAGGAGGAGGAAGTCCACATCATCATGACCGACCAGCGGATGCCCCAGGTCTCCGGGGTCGAGCTTCTCACGAAGGTCAAGGCCAGGAACCCCCAGGCGGTCCGGATGCTGTTCACCGGATACGCCGACCTCGAATCGATCATCGCCGCGATCAACCAGGGGCACGTTTACCAGTTCCTCAAGAAGCCCTGGCAGCCCGAGGAACTGCTCGAAGCCGTCCGGCAGGCCGCGGTCGAGTACGAGCGTCTGATCGCCGACGCCGACGAGAGCGAGAAACTCCGCGTTGAGATCGACAATCTTCAGAGGCGTGTGAGCGTGCTCGAAGAAGAAGTCCGGCGACTGGGAGGAAGCCCAAGCGTCGCCGGCTGAAGGAGTGCTCGAAGGCTCGGCGCGAGGCACGCGGAGACGTCGATGGCATCGGTTCGATCCACAAATATCTGGCTGATCGTGTCGGAAACGTGTCTTGCTGGAGTGAACCCGGCCTGGGGCCGGCCTCGGCCGGCGATCGGCTCGGGTCTCGGCGTCGGAACGGGCGGCCTCGAAGTTTGTCGCACCCGAGGAGGACGTCGGCTCACTGGCCGGCCGGGTCGATCGCGACGGGGAAGGTTAGGGAGACGGTGATGCAAGGGCGGAGACATACCCTATTGGTCGTGGACGACGAGCCCGACGTGCTGGAGAGCCTCCGGCACCTGTTCCATCGCGCTTATCGCGTCCTGACCGCCGACGCTGGTGCCCCCGCCATCGAGCTTCTGGGCCAAGAGGATGTCCACGTCATCCTCTCCGACCAGCGGATGCCGGGGATGACCGGCGACGTCTTCCTCTCGCAAGCCCGGCATGTCCGGCCCGACGCGGTCCGGATGCTCTTTACCGGCTACGCTGACATCCAGGCCGTGATCAACGCCGTCAACGAAGGGCGGATCTTCCGCTACATCCTCAAGCCCTGGGACCCTGTCGAGCTGGAGGGGATCATTCGCCAGGGGGCCGAGCAGTTCGAGCTGCTGGCCGAGCGGAAATTGCTCATTACCCAGCTTCAAGACGCCAATGCCCAGCTCACCCGGGCCAACCAGGAGCTGGCCGAGGCCAATGCCCTGAAGACCGCGTTCATCGAGGTTGCCAGCCACGAGTTCAACACGCCGATCACGCTGGTCCTGGGGCTCAGCGAACTGCTCAGGCTGCTCAACCCCGACCGCGAACCTCGCGAGCGCGAGGTCGTCGAGCGGATTGCCGGCAGCGCCCGGCAACTTGCCAAGCTCGTCGCCAACACGCTGACCCTGATGAGGGCCGAGGACTTCCGCCAGACCCTCCGCCGCGAGCCGACTCCGCTCGGCGCGCTTCTCAAGGACGTGGCCGGCAAGGTCGAGCCGTTCGTTGCCTCCCGGCATCAGAAATTCGAGGTCGACATCGCGGACGACCTGGGCGACTTCGAGATCGACATCGCCAAGATCGGCGACTCGGTGCTCAACCTGCTGACCAACGCGATCAAGTTCACGCCCGACAGCGGGGAGGTCTCTCTCTCATCGAAGTTGGTCTCGGCCGACGTGGCCGAGATCGTGGTGGCCGACCGGGGGATCGGCGTCGAGCCCCGGGCGTTGCGGCAGATGTTCCAGCCATTCTTCACCGAGTTCGATCCTAGCCGACATTCCTCGGGCGATTTCGGCTTTCAGAAGCGTGGGCTGGGGCTCGGCCTGAGCATTGTCCGCCAGTTTGTCGAGCTTCATGGCGGGGGCGTTTCCGCCCAGAGCAATCCGGGCGAGGGGACGAGGATCACGATCCGCTTGCCCCGTCACCCGTTCCCATCGCCGCCCGAAGGGATAGAATTGAAAAAGCCGGCCGCGACGACGGACCCGGGGCAGGGGGGGCGAGGTTGACGGGCCTTCGCGGCCCGCCGCGACCCTCGCCACGAAATCCGAGGATCTCCCGATGCCCAAGGCATTGATCGTCGAAGACGAGCCCGAGGCCAACGAGCTTCTCTCCATGCTCGTCCAGCTCCGGGGCTACAAGACTGACTCCGCCTACACCGGGAGTGAAGCCCTGGAGAAAGTGGAGAAGTCGCGGCCCGACCTCGTCTTCCTCGACCTGATGCTCCCTGACATCAATGGCTATGAGGTCTGCAAGGCCCTCCGGGCCGGCCGTGAGACCAGCGCAATTCCCATCGTCATGGTCACCGCACGGCTTGCGTTCGAGAACCGGATCCAGGGATTTCGGGTTGGGGCGACAGAGTACGTCCCCAAGCCATATACTCCGGACCAGATTTTTGCCGCGATGACCCAGGCCGATGCCTGGCGCAGGCGACTGGCCGAGTGCAAGCTTGAAGGAACGATCCCGCTCGACTCCCGCGCCGACGTGGCCTACCTCCGCGAGATCTCCCGGCTCCGTTGCCTTTTGCTGCACCGGACCTCGCTCTCGGAGGACGCCGCGAAGAGGCTCGACTCCGTCCTGGGCGAACTGGCCCTCCGCGCCATCGAGTGGGGCTCCCGGAACGGCGTCGGCCTGGTCGCGACCCTTCACTATCGACGCGATGACGACGGGGTCGTCATCACCCTCCGCGACGAATCGGGCTGGTTCGCCGCCGACCCGCCCCGGAAGCCTGAAGGTCTCGGGGGCCTGATCGCCCGGGGGCACTTCGATGAGATTGCCTACAACGATGCCGCCGGACAAGTTGTCATGTCCCGCCTGATCTAATAAGGTAGGTGGTGCCAGGTCTCGGGCGAGGTCACCACGACCCGGATGTGAGTGGCTCTGCCTCCCAGTTCATCTCAGATCACCCGGAGGTGAAGCTTGCCCGAAGTCGCCGGATCGCCGAGCACGGCCGACCGAGCGTTGCTCCGGGCGTTTCGAGTCTGGGGCGGCGAAGATTTCGAGCGCGGCGTGGCCCGGTTCTCGAGCGAATGGCGGGAGCAACTTCAAAACGGATGGCCATCGGTGACCAGGGAGACGGCCGAAGTCGCCCGGGCCGGTCTTCGCCTCGACCACAAGTCCTCGGCCTGGCCCGATTCGTCACGGGTCCATCCCTCCTGGTTCATCCGGGCTTTACAGTTGGAGTCTCCCGCCGTTCGACGGGCCGTCACCGCCCACGCCCCTCGGGCACTCCGCGAGGTGCTCCGTCGAGGGCTCAAGATCGAGCCTTCGGACCTCGTTCCTGATCGCGAGCCTGACTCCGAGGCGCTGGGACTGGGCGCTGGCGCTCTGGACCGAGCGGCTGGTCGGCGATGTCCCCGAACGTCCCGACGATCCGCCCGTCGTTGTCGCCCTGACCCGCCTCAGCTTCCGGGAACTGGTCAGACTGGTCAAGGTCTGTGGCCTGATCAAGCACGCCTTCGCGTCCGAAAGCTTCGGTCCGTCCGAGTTCGACGAGTCGCTGGTCCGCTTCACGCCCCTCGACCGGGTCCGTTTCGGATACTTTCGCCGTCACATCGGCGCGGCCGACCCACGCCTTGCCAATCAGGCCCGTCTTGACCTCCAGGCGATTGAGGGCGACCGGCGCCGGGGGCACTCCCGACTTGGCCTCTTGACCTTCGGCCGGTTGATCGGCTTGGTCGAAGCCCACCGGGCCCGCTGGGCTTCGCAGCAGATCCCTTACCCGATCGCCAGGCGATTGCGGATCACCGCGAAGCCGACTCTTCCTCGAAAAGCGATCGAGACGTGGGAATCCTGGGTCCTGGAAGCCGCCACGGCCCGGTTGATTGGTGAAGGTCGGTTTTCGGACCAGGGCGTGAACGAGATGCGAGTCGCATACGGTCCGGGAGCCTGGCCGTGAGCGTCGCCGACGGCCCCGACTCCTGGCAATCCAAGGGACCGCTGGGTCGACCCTCCGTTCAACGCCGGCCCGCTTGGCATTTTGCCCAGCTTGACCCGTCGACAGGTCCGACTGGAGGCGCCGGTTCGGGCCGGCCGGCGGGATGCTCCGATCCGTCGCCAACCTGCTCGGCGAGGGGTTTGACGCCGACCGCTTCGAGGTCCACTGGCGAGCCGCCGGGCTGAGACGCCCGGCGGTGGTCGCTCAGTTGACCTGGCCCCGGCTCTCGACCCGGGTCGGACTTGGCATCGAGCCGCCGCTGGCACATGCTCTGGTCGACCGCCTGCTCGGCTTCGAACGGCTCCCGGCCGAGGGTCGGTTGCAGGTCACGCCGGTCGAGTGGGGCATCCTGTCGTTCGTGATGGCTCGGGCGCTCGACCGCCTCGACGAGGTCCCCGGCCCGCTCGGCCCCTGGGACCTGGCGATCGACCGGGTCGGCCCTGATCCGTTCGACCCGGAGGGCCTCGGCCCGATCGTCACCTGGCGGTGGCGGGTCCGCGTCGGCACGACCTCCGCCTCGGCCCGGCTCTGGCTCCCCGAGTCGTTGCTGGCCCTCTGGCTCATCGACGACCCGCCCATCTCGACCGAGTCGAGGCCGCTCGGCAAGCTCGCCAACCTGTCGAGCGACTGGCGGGCCGAGGCCGGCTCGACCGTGCTGGCCCGAGGGCTCGCGAAGCTCCGCCCCGGCTCCCTGCTCCTGATCGAGGGGACGCCGCTGAAGGGGACGCCGAGAAGCCCCGAAGGCCCGATCGAGCTGGTCCAGACCGACGCGACGACACGAGCCTCGTTCCTGGCCCGGGCCGTCCCGGACACCGCCGCCGCTCGCCTGATCCTGGACTCGCCCCTGAGGCGCGAGCCGAGACCCCGGGAGACCCCCGCCATGCCCGCCTCCACCGACTCGATGCCCGTCGTGACGACTCACGCACCGGCCCTCGTGCCCGCCGACGTCCCTGTGACCCTGACCGTCGAACTGGGCCGGGTCAGCCTCCCGCTCCACCGCCTGGCCGACCTCAAGCCCGGCGACGTCATCGAACTCGGCCGACATCCCCGAGACCCCGTCGAGCTGACCTCCGGAGGCCGCCTGATCGCCCGGGGAGAGCTGGTCCAGGTCAACACCGAGCTGGGCGTCCGGGTAACACATGTCTTCCTTTGACCATCGGTTCGGATAGAGTGATGGATCGAGGCATGCGGTTTCCCCGAACCAGGTGCGAACGATGATTGCTCGATCGATGCTCTTCCGGGCTGGCCTGTCGGCCTTCCTGTTGATTGTTCCGGCCCTTGGGGCTGCTCTGGGAACCGAGGCCGACCCTCCGCAGGATCAGGCGAAGCCATCCCCCCAGGGGATTGAGGCGGGCCTGAACCATGCCCGCGCCTATCTCAAGAAGCTAGAAGACTATGGGGAGGCACTTCGTGATGAGGTGAAGCTGCAACTGGCCGACGCCGTCGCCGGTCAGCATGTCGCGACCCTCAGGGCCGAGAAGGGATATCGGGATGCCCGGCTCACTCGCGAACTGGCCGAGTACCAGGTCAAAGAGTACGTCGAGGGGATTTACCTCCAGGATCACGCCATCGCGGAGGGCAAGGTCAGGCTAGCCGGCGCCGATCTCGAACGCGCACGAGAGCGATTGGCGGTCATCGACCGGAGGCGAGGGCAGGGGGGCGCCGTCGATCCCATCGAAGTCACGAGAGCCCAGCTTCAACTCCAGGAAGCCGAGTTCGAGAGTGAAGCGGCCGAGACGGAGTTGAGCATCCTCACCCACGACACCAAGGCCAAAGAGACAAGGAAGCGAGAAGCCGCCGTGGCCTCGGCCGAAGCCTTCGAGGCAGAGAAGAAGAACGCCCTGGATCGGGAGCGGGCCAGGGAGAAGACGCTCGTTGAACAAGCCGCACGCTTCAAGGTCCGTTCGCCGGAAGACCACGTCCTCGCCCTACTCGACGACGCGATCAAGAACGAGGCGAAGGTCGTCGACCTGATCGCCGAAGTCCAGAAGATCGAGACCCAGATTCGGGAAAAGCCCGAGGCCGCCGCGAAGCTTGCCGAGCAACTCCCTGCGAAAAAAGCCGAGGCCGATACGCTCATCAATCGGGCCAAAGCCGAGCTTCTCGAAGCCGTGACCCTTGGTGAGCAGGTCCGGAAGCTCCGAGCCAACCTCCGGGACGCCGAGTCCAAGCTCAAGAACGAACGCGAGTTGGTTGACCGGCTGGAAAAGGAGTTCGCGGCGAAGAAATGAACCGACCTCAAATCGGATAAACCACCTGGATCGTCAACTCCAGGATCAACGTCTGCAGGCCGACCAGCGCCACCGAGCCCGCCAGCGAGCCGGCTCCGCCCCCGATCCGGACCAGACCCGATCCGGCGGCGACCAGCAGAGGTGGCATCAGCGGGAGCCAGAGGCGGGCGACCTCGCTCAGGTTCTTGCCGCTGATCGTGAGCAAGGTCAGTACGAAGAGCGCCGCCCACGCAACCCGAGGGCCTTGCCGAGGCGAGCCGAGGCCGATCGCGACCCAGACCGTCGCCGGTAATCCCAGGGCGATGGCGAGCTCAACCGGGTTGGCGAGCACCCAGGCCAGGTAGCTCCGGGGATACTCGACATAAAACCGGCCGTGGTTCTGCTGGTTTGCCCACCAGATCGCGAACGGGTTGGCCGAGGTCGCCGCCCACCATGCGAGCGTCCCGGTCAGGAAGCCCAGGCCCGTCGCGAAAAACAAAGCCGATCGGCGCCAAGGCACGATCCTGGAGTAGTCGCCAGGATCAGGGCGACCACCAGGCCGACCGGCAAGAAGGCGAGCGTGAACTCCATGCCCGCCGCCAGAACGAGGCCGGAAATCACACACAAGCCCAACCCCCGAGGTCGATTTCGATCGACTCCGCCCACGCGGCGAGTGCCAGCGCGGAAGTCGAGAGCAGTGGAAACGCCGTGTCGGCCGTCGGCTGGAACATCAGGGCCGAGGGTACCAGCGGCCAGAAGGCGGCGGAGGCCCAGCTCGCCGGCGCGGGAAGCGTGGCCCTGGCCAGCAGGTATAGCGGTACGACCGTCGAGGCGCAGGCGAGCAACGTCAGGGCTCCGGTCAGGGTCGAGCGCCGCCGCGTCGGCCCGGGTAAGGCCCTCCGACTCACGAAACGCCCGGATCGCCGTCGAGACCGAGGAGGGCGCGAGGCCGAGCACCGTTTTCGAGACGCCAGGGCTCGCCTCCATCGCACCCAGGATCGCCCGGCTTGTCAGAAACAGACCGGGCGGGTGCGTGCCGACGTGCAGTGCGTCTTGCCGCTTGATCCAGGCTGGGTAATCGGCCAGGAATCGCGCGGGATCACGCATCTGCTCCTTCGCGACCGTGTAATAGCCGCTCGAACCGGGGGTGATCAGCGCGATGATCCACTTCGAGAGTCCGTAACCCTCCGGCGCCCCTTCCTGCACGACACCTTGCACCGCGACGGAGGCGACCACCAGCCCAAGCAGCCACCCCGCTTCGATCCGGGGTCCGACCTTTCGCGATAAGGCCCGAAAACCGCCCGCGACGAAGGCGGAAAAGCATCCGATCGCGGCCACCGCGCCAAGAACGCTGAGGATCGTCGGCCCGACCTTGATCCGCTGCCATTCCCACTCGCCGGGCACGCCCAGCGGCATCCATTTCGAGCGAAGCGCGACGGCGAACGCCGCAACCAGCGCGGCCTCGGCCGCTAACACGAATAACGCGGGTCGTCGCATGGGCTCGATCTTAGCGTCCGGCCTCGCGGCGGTCGAGCCGCCGAAAAAACTCGACGGTGGGTTGAGGCATCGCCCGGCGAATGGTGTTATCTTCAACCGGCGCCAACCTTTTGGGGTCCCTTTCCAACCAACCGCCGGCCGCCGGAGAGCCCGCATCATGCATTTCGAAGACCTCGACCGGGCAACCGCCCCGAAGGACGGCCCCGACGCCGGCCCCTGGCACAAGGATCTGACCCGCTATCACTGGTTCGTCCTGGTCGTCGCCGCGCTCGGCTGGCTCTTCGACACGATGGACCAGCAGCTCTTCAACCTGGCGCGGAAGCCGGCGATCACGTACCTGCTCCACGCCGAGCCCGGGCGACCTGAACATCGACAAGTACGCCGGCTACGCCACCACGATCTTCATGATCGGCTGGGCGCTCGGCGGGCTGGCGTTCGGCATCCTCGGCGACCGGATCGGCCGGGCCAAGACGATGCTCCTGACGATCCTGCTGTACTCGTGCTTCACCGGGCTGAGCGCCCTCTCGACCGGCTTCTACGACTTCGCGTTCTACCGGTTCCTGACCGGGCTGGGTGTCGGCGGCGAGTTCGCCGTCGGGGTCTCGCTGGTGGCCGAGGTGATGCCCGATCGCGCCCGGCCGATGGCGCTGGGCTGGCTCCAGGCGCTCTCGGCGGTCGGCAACATGCTGGCGGCCGTACTGCAGCATCGGGCTCGGCAAGGCCGAGAAGATCGGGCCTGATCGACAGCGCCTGGCGGGCGATGTTCGTCATCGGCGTCCTGCCGGCGCTGCTCTCGCTGTTCATCTTCAAGAAGCTCAAGGAGCCCGAGAAGTGGAAGGCCGCCAACGCCAGGCGCCTGGCCGAGCGCGAGGCGGGCGTGGTCGGCGACGGCCAGAAGCTCGGGCTCGGTCGCGCGAGCTGTTCGGCGACCCCCGCTGGCGGCGGAACACGATCGTCGGCATGCTCCTGGCGTTCGCCGGGGTGGTCGGGCTCTGGGGGATCGGCTTCTTCAGCTTCGACCTGATCCGGACGGTCTTCAACGCCCACTTCACCGACCTGGGCACGAAGCAGGGGCTCACCGGCGACGCGCTTGAAGAAGTTCGTCGGCGGCAACCTGACGTTCTGGACCGGGATCACCTCGCTCCTGCAGAACCTCGGCGGCGTTCTTCGGGATCTACGCCTTCAGCCGGATCACCAGCTACACGGGCCGGAAGCCGGCGTTCGCCCTCTCGTTCGTGCTGGCGATGGCCGCGACGGCCTTCACGTTCTGGTTCCTGAACAGCTTCTACGAGATCTTCTGGATGATCCCGATCATGGGGTTCTGCCAGCTCGCGCTCTTCGGCGGCTACGCGATCTACTTCCCCGAGCTGTTCCCGACCCGACTGCGGAGCACTGGCACCTCGTTCTGCTACAACGTGGGCCGGCTTGTCGCCGCCGTCCGGCCCGTCGGCCCTGGGCCTTCTGACCAGCGAGGTCTACGCGCGGCTACAAGAGCATCGACCCGGCCCTGCCGTTCCGGTACGCGGGCGTGACGATGTGCGCCGTCTTCCTGATCGGCCTGCTCGCCCTGCCCTTCGCCCCCGAGACCAAGGGGAAACCGCTGCCGGAGTGAGTGAGGCCGGGACGATCCGGAGGGTGCCGGCCTTCCTTTTCGGGATGCCGGCACCCGGCCGCTCGCTTCACTTCTTCTCCGTCTCCGGCTCGGGAGCGGGCGGAGGGGAGGGCCTGCGTATCATCGCGTCGCGAAGCGTCCGCTCGTCGATCGGCCGTCCGCCGTTCTTCTGGGCGATTGCCGACCAGACCTCGATGAACTCCTTCATCATCGAGTCCCGCCTGGTTTGCGCCCCGACCGCCGGTTCATCCGGCTGGATGGTATAAGTCCGGCCGCCGAGCCGCAGCCGGACGCTGTAGTCGAGCGGGTTCGTGGCCATCAACGTCCGGGTCGCGGACCCGTAAACGAACATCAGGTTGAGGATCGTGGTCATGGGAGCCGCGAGACGATCGAGGTCATTCGTCGCCTTGACGACCGGGTCTCGGCCGACGACGAGTCGGTCTCCGGGGAACAGTTGAAGGTTCGCCCGGGACTCGCCCCGATGGATCGCCTCAAGGTCGATCTTGTAATCCTTCGCGGGTTTCGTCCCCCGGGGCGGACGATGGAGATGGATGTTTCCTCGATCGGCCGACGAGACCAGTCCCCCGGCGAACTGGATGGCGTCGAGCACCGTCTCATGGCCCGTGATCGGGAGACGACCTGGGACGCCGACGTCGCCGAGGACGAAATAGATTTTGGTGTTGTAGGCCGAGACGTCTACGAAGACACGTTGCGATACGAGAGGGGGAATGCCGCTGGGATCATCGGCGGGGACGGCCTGAACCTCTGGGGCCTCGACGGCAGGCAGCGAGGGAACCTGGTCGCGGACCTTCGGCTGGGGCGCGTTCAAGAACGCCCTCGGGTCTTTCCGTCGGCCGGAGAAAGGGCCCGGTGACTTCCCCTGGGCCCGATAGGAGAGGAGTGAGCTTGAGGGCCGCGACGCCTGCGGCGCGGACCGGGACGGGGCCGATGGTTGAGGCTGAGGGACCTGCGGGGGCGGTTCAGCCGCTGGCGGCGTCAGGTCCAGCTCGAATGGGCTTCTCGGGGGATTCGGAACGGGAACGGGGATTATCTCTTCATTCGCGTCGGGGAATGGGTTCTCGAGAAGTCCTTCAGGGGATTGGGCAAATCCGAGAACATGGTCGGCGAGATAATTCCGGAGATGCCAGGCCACTTTCACCTTCGCCTGCTCGACCGTCAGGCCGGTCACGTCCACGTCGCCGTAAAATCCCAGGCTGATCTTCCCGTCCGGCCTGACCATCCGTTCGCCAGTGATCGGCCGTCCGGGCAGGGCTTCGAGCACCTCGACCACGATGATGTCGGGCGGCTCGAGGATGTAAGGCAGTCGGATCATCGCCCCTTCATGGGGAGGCGGATCGTCGGGGATGTCAACCGGCGGCAGCGGCTTGACCTTGGCCTCGAATCGTGCGGCGGGCGCGGGCGGGATCTCGGCCGGCGGGTCGTCGGCAGACGCGGCTTTCGATAGGATCAGCGTCAGGCCGACGATTGAGGCGATTTGGACCACTTTCGAGAGGGCGAGCATCGCGGGTCCCCGAAGGCTTCGGCCCGGAAGGCCGATCGGAAGATCGATCATGGATGCTTGCGCAGCTTAATGGGATCGCGATCGGCGGGCAATCGAAAACCTTCAGAGATTGACATGACCCGGGGACGCTGGAATTCCGTCGGCGTTTGGCCTCGAGCCGCCGGCGCCCGGCGCGAGAACTGTAACCTTACTTCCTGGGCTCTGTCGGTTCGCTGAGCTTCTTCATCAGAGCCTCGCGGAACGCCTTCTCGTCGAGCATCGCCCCGCCTTCCTTCGAGGAGATCGACCAGAGGAAGTCGACCCACGCCCGGACCATCTCGTCGCGCCGGGCGGGCGTGATGGCGGAGCCTTCGGCCGCGTCGACCGGCTGGTTCTGGCCGTTGACCTTGATCTGCTGGCCCACGTTCGAGGGCGGGCTATTGATCGCGGCCATCGACCGGGCGTTGAAGCTGTACTGGAGCATCGAGTTGAAGGCGCTGTTGAGCAGCGAAGCAGCCCGGTCGACCTGGATGGTCTTCTCGACGATAGGGTTCCGGCCCACGATCAGCCGATCGCCGGGGAACATCTGGAGATTCGCCCGCGCGTCCCCTTTGAGGATCGCGTCAACGTCGATCTTGTAATCCTTCGAAGGCTTGCCGCCCCTTGCCGGTCGGTAGAGGTGAATGTCGGTGGGCTCGGCGGACGGGAGCAATCTGCCGGCGTAGTTGAGCGCGTCGAGGACGGTTTCATTGCCGGTGCACGGCAATCGGCCGGGGACGCCGACGTCTCCCTGGACGTAATAAGCATGGTGATTATACGAGGCGAAATCCACGAAGACCCTCTTATTCTTAGCCGGGTCGATGCCGTTTTGCGGGAAGGAAACGACCCGTCCTTCCATGACCTCTGGCTCAGAGGTGACTTCGGGCGTCGAAGTCTTTTCCTCTTTAATTGCTGGATCGGCCGGTTTGTCGCTGGTTGGGGGCTGCTGGCTCTGGGCCGCGGCGCTGGCGCGACGGAGCATCCTCCGGCGTCTTGGGCGCTCGGCGCCCGGCTGGCCGGTCGAGGGCGATTGTTGATTGGTCGCCCTCGTTCGTGAAGCAGCACTGGCCGGCTGGGGAGGATCCAAACTCGGCGGCGGTTCCAGTTCGAACGGGCTCCTACCCGGATTGGGCAGTGGAGGTCCCTCTAGTATCGGCGCATCGAGAACGAAGGGGTTGGCAGGCATGGAGACTGAGGCGGTCGATTCCGCGCTTTCCAGGGCAGCGGTCTGGGAGCGCTCAAAGATCGTGAGCCCAAGAACCTCGTCGTTAATATAATTTCTCAAATGAAGAAGAATCTTGCTCTTCGCCTGCTCCGTGGTCAGCCCTCGGACATGGACATCACCATAAAAACCAAGAGAAATCGTCCCGTCCGGCCTGATCAGCCGTTCGCCCGTGATCGGTCGACCGGGCAGGGCTTCGAGCACCTCGACGACGATGTGATCGGGCGGCTCGATCGTTTGGGGCAGGTCGAACATGGCCCCTTCGTGCGGCGGCGGGTCGTCGGGGATGGCGACGGGCGGCAGGGGTTTGATCTCGTCGGGGTGCTGCGGGATCGGTTTGGGTGCCGGCGGGTCGTCGGCCAGACTCGTCGAGGCGATTAACGACAGCGCGACGACGGATGTTAGCCGGATCAGGTTTGAGCGGAGAGTCATCGCGAGGCTCCCGAGGAGTTCGGCACGTCAGATCGATCGATCATGGATGCTTGCGCAGCTTAATGGGAGGGCGAGACTCGGGCAATGGGTCGAGCCCTTATTTGGAGTGCGGGAGCTTGCTCCCGCTTTGTTCCGCGGAGCTTGCTCCGCCTCGTGAAAGCGGGAGCAAGCTCCCGCACTCCAAGAATATTGAGAGAGCTGGAGAATGGCCTCGACACCGCGCCGGGGATCTGGCACGATCGACCTTGATTCCCTGCCGGGGGCCGCCACCATCTCCCAACGATGGACGCTCGCAAAGGATTGCGGGCCGATCGCGACCCGTTCGTTGGCCCTCACATGGAGGTGCTGTGCCATGAATTGTTCGATCCTCCGCGCCGGCTTGATCTTCGGCGCCCTCGGCATCGGTCTGACCGGATGTCAGAGCGCTGCCAAGCCAACGGCGAAGCACGCGACGAAGAAGTCGGACCCGGACGATCCGACGGCGTGGTCGAGCACGGCGTTCTCCAAAGGGGACCAGGACGACTCCGCCACGAGCGCCGCCTCCGCTCCGAAGAGCATCCTGAAGTCCAGCCGATTGCCCGGCTCCCTGAGTTCTGAAGGCGCGGAGATCGAGCGCTCCCTCGGCGTCCAGTAAAAGCGAGGAAAGACCCCTCGAAGGACCATTGCGCCATGAACCCGGTCGTCCGAGCCTTCTGGAACCGCTGGCTGGGCGACCGGGGCGAACGCGAGGCCGCCCGGTTCCTGAGAAAGCGCGGCCTTCGTATCCTCCTACGCGGCTATCGGACCGACCAGGGCGAAGTTGACCTGATCGCCCGAGACGGCCCAACCATTGTCTTCATCGAGGTCAAGTCGCGCCGCCAGGGCGACCCCGCCGAGGCCGTCACCCTCGAAAAACAGCGACGACTGACGCTCGCCTCGCTCCACTTCCTCAAGCGGCATGGCCTGCTCGAAACCCCTTGCCGGTTCGACGTGGTCGCCATCGTCTGGCCCGAGGGACCCCATCCGGCCTCGATCGAACACTTCCCGAACGCCTTCGATGCGGTCGGTCGTGGTCAGATGTTCCGTTAATTCGGCCCGATTGAACGTTTGACTTCCCGATTCGTTCGGCCAGGTCAGGTGCGCGGCAAGTCGCTGCGCATCGACTTTTCCATTGGATGCGCGACCGATTGTCGTTTTCATGGCATTTTCCCCTTTCTTTCGCCGATCACTTGGGATTAGGTAAACTAGTAAAGATAGGAACGCCTGCCATGCAATCAGATCGGCCTCCCGGCCTGGACTGGCATTTCGGTTGCATTACAGACATCGCGAAATCGGCGGGCGGTCGGAGCGGCGAAGGCCGCGGAGGCTGTCCCGCCGATGCGTGGGTGACAATGGACCGGATTCGGGAGAGACACGATGATGAATCACCACTGGACGAACGCCTTTAAGGCCATCGGGTTGGGGCTGGTCACGCTGGCGGGCACCGCCTCGGCCCAGAACAAGGACATGCCGGGCCCGATCGACAGCCTGCAGGATCTGCAGGACACCGGCCGGATGGCCTTCAAGCTGGTCGATGAGAACAACGACGGCCAGATCTCGCAGAAGGAGGCGACCGACGCCGGCAACCTTGCTGTCGGCGGCCTCTTCTTCCGCGCCGACGCGAACGGCGACGGGGTGGTCACTCAGGAAGAGGCTCGGGCGGCCCGCGACGCGATGCTCGCCCAGAAGCCGATGGTCCGTTTCCTGATCGACCGGGCCAAGTCGGTCAAGCCTCAGGGGACCACCGGCAGCCAGAACCCGGCCTCCATCTTCATGGGCCTGGTCAACGCCAACAATGACAAGCAGCTCCAGGCCACCGAGGTCCGCCAGGCGGTCCAGTCGACCGTCCAGGGTGTCTTCGCCACGGCCGACACGAACCGCGACGGCCTGCTCAGCCCGGTCGAGGTCAACGCCGCCATCGCCGGCGCGGTCAAGGCCGCCCAGCAGGCGTCGTTCCAGGCCGCGGACAAAAACAATGACGGCCAGATCAGCAAGGACGAGTTCCAGCACGCCCTGACCGACCCGGCCAACACCGTCTTCGCGATCCTCGACGCCAACAACGACGGCCAGCTTTCGCAGCAGGAGCTGCAGTCGGCCGGGCGGATCATCGAGAACCAGCTCAAGCGGACGGCCCTGCCCGAAGCCCCCAACTCGATCCGCAACCTGATCAACAATGGACAGAAGCCGGCCGAGGTCGCGCCGGTCCCGAACATCCCCGTCAACGTCCGGCCGAACACCGCGCCGGGCACGGTGGTCGCTCCGGCCGCCCCTCGCTAAGAACCAGGGGATTTGATACTCATCAACGAAGACCGCCGGGCCGATCCCTCTCCGGCCCCGGCGGTCGTCTTCGTTCTCGAATCGAATGAGGTGGACTACTCTTCGCGGGGTTCCGGGCTGGACGCCGTCCCCGGTTTCGTGTTCGGATGGTCGTCCGACAAGCTCGGTCCCTCGCGGAGATCGATCCCGATCGACCGGGACCGCGACCGGGTCTTTTCGCTGTCCTGGAGGCTCCCATGATTCTTCGATCGGTCCGGGCCTCCTGGCTCGTGGTCCTCGGTCTCCTGGTCGCGGGAGTTGAGGCCGGAGACGACGTCCGGATCAACCAGATCCAGGTCATCGGCACGCACAACTCGTATCACGTCGCTCCGCATTCGAATGTCCAGGGCCTGCTCGGGGCGCGTGGCCGGGTTGCCGCGCAGTCGCTCGACTACACCCACCGGCCGCTCGCCGAGCAGTTTTCCGAGCAAGGGGTCCGCCAGATCGAGCTCGACGTCTTCGCCGACCCTGACGGCGGCCGCTACGCCGATCCGACGGCCCGAAAGATCCTCAAAGGGCTCAGGAAAGACCCCGGCCCCGATCCCAACCTCGACGGACGGCTCCGCAAGCCGGGCTTCAAGGTGTTCCACATCCAGGACTTCGACTATCTGACGACCGCCGTGACCTTCGCCGATGCGCTCCGGCAGGTCCGTGACTGGTCGAGCGCCCACGCCGGGCATGTCCCGATCCTGGTGCTCGTCGAGCTGAAGGATGACGCGGTCCCAGGGCTGCCCACGCGCCCGGCCCCCTTTGGCAAGGCTGAACTGGACGCCCTCGACGCCGAGATCCGCTCGATCTTCGCTCCCAGCCAGATTCTGGTCCCCGACGATGTTCGCGGCTCCCACGCCACCCTGCCCGATGCCATCAAGACCCAGGGCTGGCCGACTCTCGACGAGTCGCGGGGTAAGGTGATGTTCGCGCTCGACAACGACGGGGCCTTGCGGGACCTCTACCTCGCCGATCACCCGGCTCTCCGGGGTCGCGTCCTGTTCGTCAACGTCGAGGAGGCCCATCCGGCGGCGGCCTGGATGAAAAGGAACGATCCCGTCGAGGACTTCGAGACGATCCGGAAGCTGGTCAAGGCCGGCTACCTGGTCCGGACCCGCGCCGATGCCGACACCGCCGAGGCGAGGAAGAACGATACCACGCGGCTCGAAAAAGCGCTCGCCAGTGGAGCCCAGTTCGTCAGCACCGACTTTCCCGACCCTCGACCCGAACTCTCGACCTATCAGGCCCGGCTGCCAGGCCGCGTCGTCGCTCGAATCAACCCGGTCAACGGCGACTCGGCACTCGGCGGGCTCGACCTGGATCGCCACTGGTCTCGAAAGCTGCAAGGTGAACCGTCGCCAGGCCTTCCGGTTCTCGATCGAAGGCCATCCCGTTAGGGATCGCGGCCGAATCCGTTGACAGGCGCGTCCTCAGATCGCTAAACTCCAGGTCCCTTCAGGCATTGAGGGCAGGTAGCTCAGTTGGTAGAGCACGCGACTGAAAATCGCGGTGTCGGGAGTTCAACTCTCCCCCTGCCCATTTTCCTCCATCGCTCCCCTTCCCGATTTCTCCCCCCCCAACGAGATCGATCCCCAATCGCGAAGTCATTCCGCCTCGCCGGAACGGATCCGTGTTCATCCGGAGACAAGGCCGTGGAGGAATCAAGACCGACAGGACCGCCTGATGGGGCTTTCCTGTGGGCGCGGAGGGACCGAGGCGATACCATGGCCTCCGCCGGCTGAACCCAGTGCGAGTGAAACGGCTCCCGCATCTCTCAGATCGTGCGAGACATCAGGAAGGATGGTGGCCGATGGAACGGCGAGGATCGCTGCTCATCGTGGAAGACGAGGCCGTCTTGAGGATGCTCGTCGCCCAGTTCCTCCGGAACGAAGGCTACGAGGTGAGCGAGGCCGAGGATGGCGGCGAGGGCATCCGACGTTACCTGGAAGACGGCCCCTTCGACCTTCTGCTCGTCGACCTCAACCTGCCGGTCTGCTCCGGAGTCGAGGTCTGTCGGCAGGTCAGACGCCGCTGCCCCGCTCAGAAGGTGATGATCTGTAGCGCCGCGATCATCCCGGAGAACGAGCAAGCCCTGCTCGGCCTGGGAGTCGACCACTTCCTGACCAAGCCCTACCATCCCGAGAACTTGCTCGCCCACATCCGCCTGGAGCTGGACCGGCCGTCGGACTCGTCGACGGACCTGGCACGGCTCTCCCCATCCGGTCGGCTCTGACCGGACTTACTGAAGCCCGCCGTCGCTCGCCGTCGCTCGCTGGTCAATCGACGCGTCTTGAACTAAGATGATGCGATCGGTCGGCCCGGGAGCCCGGCCCGGCCGCGTTGACATCGCGACGATCCCCGAAGTCCGCCCCGAGGAGGACGGTTTGCATGGCAGGGAAACCTCAGAATCGGCGCGAGTTGCGCCGACAGTACGACGCCGCCGAGCCCCTCGATCCCATGGAAGAGGACGCTGTCGAGGCCATCGAGGTCGACGACGAGGAGGAAGAGAAGAAGCCTAAAAAGAAGAAAGCGGCCGCCAAGCCGAAGGCCAAGGCCGTCAAGGCGGTCAAGCCCTCGGCCCGGATGCGTATCGTCTGGACCGTGCTCAATGACGCGTTCAAGCCGGTCGGTACCTTCGACTACAACCAGAAGGAAGCCGCCGAGGCCCGCGCCGCCGAGCTGACCGCCAAGGGGAAGGGGACCCACTTCGTCCAGAAGACGAAGGAGCCGATGCCAGACAACGCGCCTGGCCTGGGCGCGGCCATTCCCCGGCCCGAACCCGTCGCCGAGCCGGTCGCGGCCAAGGTCGCCGAAGCCGCGATCGAGGATGACGAGGAAATTGAAGACGAGGACGAGATCGAAGAAGCCGAGGATGAAGACGAGGAGGAGTGAGCGGGTCGATCGAATGGGCGCACGAGGATTTGAACCTCGGACCTCACCCTTATCAGGGGTGCGCTCTAGCCAACTGAGCTATGCGCCCTTCGTCGAACCGGGAATATCATTCTAATGCCCTTTCGGCCCGCGTCAACCACCTACCGTCCCGGGCCGTCGTCTCTCTGTCCATCTCCTCGATGATGACGTCCGCCAACATTCCCGGTTGATACGCTCCACGAGATCGATCTCGCCCCTGGCGACCGTGCCAGAGAATGTTGTAAGATAGCTCATCTGAATCCGGCGAGGTTGAGTGGCCGGTGGCCGTAGTGCCAGTTTTCCGCCTGGAGAATCCGGCCTTGTCTCTTCTTCAATGGCGTTGGGCCGTCGGCCGATGAACCTCCGATCGCGCCGAGGTTGACTTTTGTCGTCTCGAGCCCCGAGCCAGCGACCCCCGAGAGGCCCATCGGCCCGAGAAAGGGGAGGCCATGCCTGCGCCATCGACGACCGATGATTTCCTCGCGCTCGTCGCCAAGAGCGATCTGCTGCCCGCCTCGCGTCTGGAGGAGTTCTTGGCCCGACGACGGGCCGAGAAGACGCTCCCCTCCGACCTGATCAAGCTCGCCCAGGTCATGGTCCTCGACGGACTCCTGACCAAATACCAGGCCGAGCAGCTCCTCGGCGGCCGATGGCGGAACTTCATCATCGGCGGGAAATACAAGCTCCTGGAACGCCTCGGCAAGGGAGGGATGGCCCTGGTGTTCCTCTGCGAGCACCAGGTGATGAAGCGATTGGTCGCCCTCAAGATCCTCCCGACGGCGCATGCCGAGGACAAGGAACTCCTCGGGCGGTTCCACCGCGAGGCCCGCGCGCTCTCGCAGCTCCGCCATCCCAATATTGTCGGGGCTTACGACGTCGATCACGCCAGCAAGGTCCACTTCCTGGTCATGGAATACGTCGACGGCGGCGACCTCGACCAGATCGTCCAGCGGGCCGGGCCGCTGTCGTGGGAGCGGGCGGCGAACTACATCCGGCAGGCGGCCCACGGCCTCCAGCACGCCCACGAATGCGGCCTGGTCCATCGCGACATCAAGCCGGGCAACTTGCTGGTCGACCGCTCGGGAACGGTCAAGCTCCTCGACCTCGGCCTGGCCCGGATCTTCCACGAGACGACCGACGACCTCACGACCGGCCGCGACGCCAAGACCCTCCTGGGCACGGTCGATTACCTCGCCCCCGAGCAGGCCTTGAATAGCCACGACGTCAACATCCGGGCCGACATCTACGGCCTTGGGGCGACGTTCTACTACATCCTGACCGGGAAGGGTCTTTTCGAGGAAGGGACCGTCGCGCAGAAGCTGTCCTGGCACCTTCACCGGCCCCCCGTGCCGATCTCCGACGCCCGCCCCGACGTGCCGGTGGGGCTGATCCAGGTCATCGAGAGGATGCTGGCGAAGCGTCCCGAGGATCGATACCAGACGCCCGAGGAAGTCGTCGACGCCTTGGAGCCCTGGACCCGAACCCAGATCGCGCCACCGAGCCTGGAGGAATTGCCTCAACTGAGCCGGGCGGCCCGGGGGATCGGCCAGCCATCAAGCGTCCGGCTGCCGGCCCCCTCGTCGAAATCGCTGTTGACGAACGCTCCCAAGGTCCCTGCATCGGACACGCCGTCGAAGGCGACCAAGATCCTTCCGGCCGACCCGGCCCGAGGCTCCAGGCCGGCACCCCCGGTATCGAAGGTTGATCCGCCGGTTTCGAAGGTCGTACCGCCAGCCGAGCCAACCCCGATCGTCGCGCCGGAGCCTGCTCCGAGTCCGGTGAAGCCGTCCGTTGCCTCGCCAGTTCCCAGGTGGAAGAAGGGTCGCAACGTGGCGGCGATGGTCGCCGGCTTGCTGGCTGTTCTCGCCGGAGGCTGGTGGGCGTTCCTCGGCCCGAACGGGACCGAGGTCTCTCCTTCGCCGCGAATCCTCGCCAGCCCGACCGTCTCCCCCTCGGCTTCGCCCGAGCCTTTTTCCCATGCCACCTCGCCGAATCCGGTCGTGGCCGACTCCAGGCCGGTGGCTGACCGGGCGGGCGATGTTTCGATCGCGTTGCTCTCGGGCTCGGAGCCGGCCCGGACGTTCCCGAGCCTTCGCGAGGCGGTTCGATCGGCGAAATCGGGGGATCGTCTGGTCGTCCGAGGCTCGCTCTTGAGCGAGGCGCTGGATCTCTCCGAAGGCGACGGCGTCCCGAAAGACCTCACGATCGAGGGGATCAACCCGAAAGGGAAAGGACAGCCGGTCCGCTGGCAAGCCTCGAAGGACCTGAGCCCGGGTCGGGCCCTGCTCGATGTCTCGGGCCTGGAAGGGTTCAAGCTCAAAGGGTTCCTCTTCGACGGGCAGGGGCGGGTGGCCGAATTGATCCGGCTCTCGGGTCGGGGGGCGGGCGGTATCCTGGAGGACCTGCAAATCGAGGGAGCGACCCGGGCTGGAATCGTCCTCCGGGGCTGGGCAGGCGAGTCGAGCCGCCCGTCAACGATTCGCAAGGTGTGGTTCTCGACCGCCGATGAATCCGAGGCCGCGATCGTCTTCGACGCCGATCTTGATCGGCCGACCGTCGGTTCCTCGAACATCGAGGTCACGTCCTGCCGGTTCGTCGGCCCCTACCAGTCCGCCCTGCTCGTCGCTGGGCCGGTCGAGGGGCTGGACATCGAGCAATGTCGTTTCTTCAAGAACGTTGACGGCCTGCGCTACAAGCGGACCGAGGCCCGGAGCCCGATCCGGCTCCGGCTGGCGAACAATACCTTCGCTGAACTTCAACGCGGGCTCCATTTCGAGACCACGCCTCCCTCGGCATCGAGCGACCTGGTCGTCGCGAACAACCTCTTCTCGATGACCCCTCGCCTGGCGATGCTCGACAAGGTCTCGGTCCAGCCCGCGAAACCTGCCGGGAGCTGGATCTGGACCGAGGAAGGGAAGAAGAAGCCAACCGTCCCGGCGGGCTCAAGGCAATTCCGAGGCTCCTTCGACGTTGCCGCCGTCCCCAGCAAGGCCCGGCTCGATATCAGTTGCGACGAGACCTTCACCGTCTGGCTCAACGGGGCTGAAGTTTACAAGAACCCCTCCCCGCACTTCACGCAGCGCGTCTTCTCGATCGACGTCGCCGGCCAGCTCCGCAAGGGCCGGAACGTCCTGGCGGTCCAGGGGACCAACCGGCTCGACCGGCTCGACTCGAAGTTCGGCACCACCGCCGGCCTCCTCGCCCAGATCATCACGACCGACCCGAACGGCGAGACCGTCCTGGTCAAGACAGACGAGACCTGGAAATGTTCTGACCAGGGCCCCGAAGGCTGGACCCGCCCCGAGTTCGACGACCAGTCCTGGACCTCGGCCCGCCCCTGGCCGAACGACGGCAACATCTGGCCGTGGGCCTTCGTGGTCTGGGATTCGACCGTCCTCCCGCAGTTAAAACCCCCACTGGAGCCGATCCGGATCACGGCCTCCGGCAACGTTCGTGACTACAAGAGCTGGGAAGGCTACCCGACCATCGACGCCGAGCGGGTCGCCGCTCATGGAGACGGTCCTTTCGAGGAACCCGGGCGACGACGCGACGTTCCTCCGCTACGCGAACATCCAGCCCGCTGGCCGCGGCAGGCCCGGGCGGCACGGCCATCGGCGTCTTCGAGGCGAACTGAATGGGCCGGGATGTCAAACAGATCGAGCATGACGCATGAGTGATCACCTCGTGATCGCCAACGCGGCGGTCGTCGGGCCGGACGGACCCCGAATCCTGGACGTGGCCATCCGGGGCGAGACGATCGCCGACGTCGGAGAAGGATTATCCAGGGATGGCGCCGAGGTCCTCGACGCGTCGGGCAAGTTCCTGATCCCTGGCGGGGTCGACGTCCACGTCCACCTGGAGTTGCCGTTCTGCGGGACGGTCTCCGCCGACGACTGGCGGTCCGGCACTCGCGCGGCGGCCCGAGGGGGCGTGACGACCGTCATCGACTTCGCGATCCCCTACGGCCAGGAATCGCTCCTCGACGCCTTCAATAACTGGAAGGCCCGCGCCAAGCCCAAGGCGGCGATCGACTATTGTTTCCACCTGGCCATCACCAACTGGGACCGGCACGGCCCCGAGATGGAGTCGATGGTCCGGATGGGCTGCCCGACCTTCAAGGAGTTCATGATCTACGCCTCGGAGGGCTGGCAGTCCGATGATCGCGCGATCTTCAACACCCTGGAGCGCTGCAAGGACCTCGGCGCGATGCTGCTCGTCCACGCCGAGTCGAGCCGGGTCCTCGACGAGCTGATCGCGCGGCATCACACGCCCGAACTCATGGAGAAATACGGAGCCAGGCTCCACGCGATCACCCGGCCGAACTTCATCGAGGCCGAGGCGATCCAGCGGGCCATCACCTGGGCCGAGGCAACCGGCGGCCGGCTCTACATCGTCCACATGTCAACCCGGCAAGGGGCCGACCTGATCAAGGCCGCGCAGGCTCGAGGCGTGGACGTCTACGCCGAGACCTGCGCCCAGTACCTCGTTCTGGACGACTCCGTTTTCAACGGTCCCGACGGCCATCTCTTCGCCTGCTGCCCACAGGTGAAGACAAAGCCAGACCAGGAACGCCTCTGGCGAGGTCTGGTCGACGGCGAGGTCAGCGTCGTCTCGACCGACACCTGCACGTTCTCCCGCGACCAGAAAGCCGCGCTGGGAGGGGGACTGGACGAAGATCCCGATGGGCCTGCCGGGGCTGGAGACCCTGCTCCCGATCGTCTTCACCCACGGCGTCCGCGCGGGGCGGCTCTCAATCGGGCAGATGGTCGAGAAGTGCTCTGCGAACCCCGCGAAGCTCATGGGCCTCTACCCGCGCAAGGGGGTAATCGCCCCCGGAAGCGACGCCGACCTCGTCCTGATCGATCCCGAGAAGACGATCCAGGTCGACCACGCCTCGATGGAGACGAATGCCGACTGGAGCCCCTATCAAGGCTGGGAACTCGGCGGGTTTGCCGAGATGACCTTTTCCCGAGGGCGGAAGATCGTCGAGAATTATCGTTTCATCGGCGAGGACGGCTGGGGGCGCTGGCTCCCCCGCGAGCGGGCCAGTTCGCTGGATGGATGACGGATCGAAGAGGGATCACGATGCCCCGAGCCGGCGACCGGCGCAGCCCCGAAGAGCTGCGCCCGGAATTTCGCCGAGGTCCCGCCCCTGGGGCCGTCCGAGGCCCTTTTCGAGGCGTCGCGCTGCCTCTACTGCTTCGACGCCCCGTGTACGAGGGCCTGCCCGACCGGGATTGACGTCCCCCGGTTCATCCGCCAGATCCTCCACCGCGACGAAATCGGCGCCGCGCGGACGATCCTCGGCGCGAACATCTTCGGAGGGAGCTGCTCCCGCGCCTGCCCGACCGAGGTCCTCTGCGAAGGGGCGTGCGTCGACCGCGTCCTCTCGGGCGGCCCGATCCCGATCGGCCGCCTCCAGCGCCTGGCCTGCGACGCCGCCGTCGAACGCGGCGAGACATTCTTCGAGCCCGGCCCGCCGACCGGCAAGAAAGTCGCCATCGTCGGAGCCGGCCCCGCCGGGCTGACGCTGTGCCCATGAGTTGCGAAAGCTCGGCCATGAGGTCGTGGTTTTCGAAGGCCAATCCTTGCCCGGCGGCCTCGACACCTACGGAGTCGCGGCCTACAAGGTCTCCACCGAGTTCGTCCTGGCCGAGATCGAGCGGATCTGTGCGATCGGCATGGACATCAAATTGAACTATCACGTCAGCCCCGCCCGAATCCGCGAGCTACTCGACATGTTCGATGCCGTGTTCCTCGGGATCGGCCTGGGCCGGACCCTGCCACTGGGGATCGAGGGGGAAGACCTGTCGGGAGTCTGGGAGTCGCTCGAATTCATCGCCCAGACCCGGGTTAAACCCTTCGAGGAATCCGAGGTCGGCCGCGAGGTCATCGTCATCGGCGGCGGGAACACCGCGATCGACGTCGCCACCGCCGCGAGGCGACTCGGCGCCGACCGGGTGACGATCGTCTATCGTCGAGACGAAGCCTCGATGCCCGCCTTCGGCTTCGAGTACGACCTGGCCAAGGCCGACGGCGTCCGGTTCGAGTGGTTCGCTGCCCCCTTGCGGATCATCGGCGAAAACGGAGCCGTCCGAGCCGTCGAGTTCGCCCGGACCCGGCTCGACGAGTCGGGTGCCTTGCAAACGATCCCCGACTCGCAATTCACCCTCCCCGCCGACATGGTCGTCAAGGCCCTCGGCCAGGCCCCGCTCGTCGAGTGGCTCGACGCCTTGCCGGCCTTGGAGCACCGCGAAGGCCGGATCGTCGTGGAAGCTGCCAATGGCGCGACCTCGGTTGCCGGGCTTTTCGCGGGCGGCGATTGCCTCCGCAAGGGGGGTGAGGTCGTCGATGCGGTCCAGGATGGCAAGATCGCGGCGCGGGGGATCAATTCATATTTCAAAGTTCAAAGCCGGTTTTACCCCGCCACAATGTGACGCAACCGGCACTATCGATTCGAAGTGTCGTTCCTGGCTCGTTTCGCATCCTCGATCTTCTTGAGAATGGCCTTGGAGCGTGCTTCCAGGTCGTGAGATTCTTTCCAGCTCTTCAAGGGATTGCTGCCGAGATGCCTGTGAATCCTCGCATAATGTTGGAGGGCGATGGCGACATCTTTGCCGTCTGGGCCTTGCAGCTTCTCGTAAATTGCCAGGCATCGCTTTGCCGCGGCTTCCGCCTCCAAATACTGGCTATGGTAGTAAAGGACCACGGCCAGTAGCCCGAGCGTATCCGCGACTTTAGGATCTTCCGGACCGAGCTTCTCCTCCCGGATCTTCAAGGAGATCCGAAGGAGCCTGTCCGGCGCATCTGAATCCTTGAACTTCTTTCCACTAATCCGAAAGACAAGAAAGGCCAACATTGAGATGTTATTGTAACTCTCCGACACCTCCAGGCTCTCCGGCCCCGCGACTTTTCGTTTGATCTCCAGGGCCTCGATAAACTTGTCCTTTGCGGCTTCCCAGTGGTTATTTTCGAGCGAGACTCCGGCCATCGTGTCGAGTGTCTCCGCGACGAGGAGATGATCCCGGCCGAAGGCCTTCACCCGAATCTCGAGCGGCACGATTCAGGCATGGCCACGCATCCTTCTCACGGTGCTGAAATCCGTAACTGGAGCCGAGCTTCTGGAGACACCTGGCCGTATCGAGGTGATCCGGTCCCTGGAGCCTCTCGCGGATTGCCAGTGCGGCCTCCAGGAATTTGACTCGTTCCGCATTCTTACCATCTTCAAGCGCAAGCTTGGCCTTTGCTTCGAGGCGATCGGCCTCTTCCGTCGAATTGGCCGCCGGTGATCGTTCCGAAGATGGGGGTTCTTGACCCTTGGAGGGAATCGGGCAAGACGCCAGGAAGGCCGATACGACGATAGGCCCGGCGATCCTGTCAATGATTCCCATCAGCGGGTTCCTCCCCGGCTCTATCGGTTTAGGCCGTGTGGACAATATCTGGGGGATTTTCGTAAGACAGGTAATACTTTTAATGATTCCGACACCCGTCGAGCACTCACCATGCATCGTCACGCGATAGCAGATGAACACTGGGAACGGATCGAAGACCTCCTCCCCGGCCGGGCCGGCGACCCCGGCGTCACCGCCAAGGACAATCGTCTCTTCGTCGACGCCGTCCTCTGGATCGGCAAGACCGGCGCCCCCTGGCGCGACATCCCCGAACGCTTCGGCAAGTGGAACTCGGTCTGGAAGCGGTTCGATCGCTGGGCCGCCAAGGGGGTCTGGCTCCGGGTCTTCGAGGCGTTGAAGGACCCCGACCTGGAGTGGCTGATCCTCGACAGTACCGTGATCCGAGCCCACCAACACGCCGCCGGCGCGGTAAAGGGGCGCCGACCAGGCCCTGGGACGCTCGCGGGGCGGCTTCGGGACCAAGCTGCACATCGCTGTCGACGGCCTGGGGAACCCCGTCGAGTTCATCCTGACGGGCGGACAGGAGGCCGACATCAATCAGGGCAAGGCATTGATCGAAGGTCATGATGCCGATGCGGTGATTGCGGACAAGGGATATGACGGGGATGATTTCGTCGCGGCGATCGAGGCCAGCGGGGCGGAGGCGGTGATCCCGCCGAAGAAGAATCGGATTTTCAAGCGAGAGTATGACAAGCATCCTTTATAAGGAACGCAACCTTGCGGAGCGGTTCATCAACCGGATCAAGCAATATCGGCGTGTGGCGACCCGGTACGAGAAGACGGCCCGCAACTTCCTGGGGTTCGTCCATGTGGCTGCAATCATGGTGTTGCTGCTGTAGCCCAGACATCGCATCCTTCCCAGACTATTGTCCACACGGCCTAGGATATCTTCGGTTTTCGCCGGAACTAACCGATCAACCAGGTACTGTCAATCGGAACCAGGCTGGGCTCGGGGATGAATTCTTTCCAGAGCATCGGGTAGTGCATAAAAAATGGGTTTGCCTTTCGCCGCCTGTTCTGAATGATGTTCGGTGTCTGAATCCGGGCCGTTACTGAAACATCGATCCGAAATCGTACTGAACCCTCCTGAAATGCCCCACCGAGACCTGCCCGTGCCCGACCTCAGCGTCGAATTCCGCGGGGTGAAGGCCCCGAACCCGTTCTGGCTCGCGTCGGCCCCTCCGACGAACTCCGAGTACCAGGTCCGCCGGGCCTTCGACGCCGGGTGGGGCGGCGCGGTCTGGAAGACGCTCGGGTTCGAGCCGATCGTCAACGTCTCGTCGCGGTACGGGGCGATCGACTTCGAGGGGCGGAAGGTTGTCGGGCTCAACAACATCGAGCTGATCACCGACCGTCCCCTGGATGTCAACCTGAAGGAGATCGCCCGGGTCAAGAAGGCTCACCCGGGGCACGCGCTCTTCGTCTCGTTGATGGTCGAGTCGCGGCGCGAGGCCTGGCACGAGATCGTCAAGCGGACCCAGGACGCCGGGGCGGATGGGGTCGAATTGAACTTCGGCTGCCCGCACGGGATGAGCGAGCGCGGGATGGGCTCGGCGGTCGGCCAGGTCCCCGAGTATGCGAAGATGATCACCGGATGGGTCAAGGAGGTCGCGACCGTCCCGGTGATGGTCAAGCTGACGCCGAACGTCGCCGACGTCTCGGCCATCGGCCGCGCTGCGGTCGAAGGCGGGGCCGATGCGCTCTCGCTCATCAACACGATCAACTCGGTGATGGGCGTCGACCTTGAGACGCTGGCCCCGAAGCCGTCGGTCGGCGGCTACGGGAGCCACGGCGGCTACTGCGGGCCGGCGGTCAAGCCGATCGCGCTCAACATGGTGTCGAGCCTGGCGAAAGACCCAAGAATCAACGTGCCGATCTCGGGGATCGGCGGCATCGAGTCCTGGCATGACGCCGCTGAGTTCCTCCTATTGGGAGCCGGCGCGGTCCAGGTCTGCACCGCCGTCATGCATCGTGGGTTCCGGGTCGTGGACGGCCTGATCGATGGCCTGACGGGCTGGATGCGGTCGAAGGGATTCGCGCGGATCGAGGATTTCGTCGGCCAGTCCACTCCCCGGATCAAATCCTGGGGCGAGCTCGACCTCAACTACAAGGTTGTCGCCGAGATCGACCAGTCGAAATGCATCCACTGCGGGCTCTGCTACGTCGCGTGCGAGGACGGCTGTCACCAGTCGATCCGGTGGGAACGTGAGCCGAGCGGCAACGGCGTTGCTCCCGGCGTCGGCGGTGGGACGATCAACATCTTCACGATCAAGGAAGACACGTGCGTCGGCTGCAACATGTGCAGTCTGGTCTGCCCGGTCGAGGGATGCATCACGATGAGGCCGGTCGACCGGGCTTTGCCGCCGATGTCCTGGAACGAGTATCAGGCCATGCTCGCCGAGGGCCGGGTCGAGAAGATCGAGCCGCCGGAGCACGCCTGATCAAAGCTCGACGATCGACCCGTACGTCTCCGGCCTGCGGTCGCGATAGAACTGCCAGGTGTTGCGGACCTCGCGGATCAGGTCGAGGTCGAGGTCGGCGATCACGACGTCATCCTCGGTCCGGTTGCCGACGGCGAGCATCTGGCCCCTCGGGTCGCAGAAGTAGCTCTGGCCGTAGAACTCGCCGATCCGCCAGGGGTCCTCGAAGCCGGGCCGGTTGATCGCGCCGACGAAGTAGCCGTTGGCCACGGCATGAGCGGGCTGCTCCAGCTTCCAGAGGTACTCAGACAGGCCGGCGACCGTCGCCGAGGGGTTGAAGACGATCTCCGCGCCGGCCAGGCCCAGGCAGCGCGCGCCTTCCGGGAAATGGCGGTCGTAACAGATGTAGACGCCGACCTTGCCGACCCTCGTGTCGAAGACGGGATAGCCGAGGTTGCCGGGACGGAAGTAAAACTTCTCCCAGAACCCGGGATCGCAATGGGGGATGTGCATCTTCCGGAACTTGCCGAGATACGACCCGTCGGCGTCGATCACGGCCGCCGTGTTGTAGTAGACGCCGGTCAGGTCTTCCTCGTAGACCGGCACGATCAGGACGATCCCATGTTTCCGGGCGACCTCGGCCATCAGCTTGATCGTCGGGCCATCGGGCACGCGCTCGGTCATCTCGTACCATCGCGTCGATTGCTCGGCGCAGAAATAAGGCCCGTAGAACAACTCCTGGAGGCAGACGACCTGCGCCCCTTGCTCGGCCGCGCGGGCGATCAGGGCGAGATGCTTCTCGATCATCGCCGCCTTGATCTTCGAAGGCGGCGAGGTCGCGGGTTCGCAGAGCGTGGCCTGGATCAATCCGCCCCGGACGATGCGCGCCATCTCGGCCTCGATCTTTTCAAAGGGACGATCAGCGGACGATCCCGGCCTTCACCCTGGTCAGCACGACATAAACGACGGCCGAGACCCCGAAGCTGAGGAACCAGGCGTAATTGTAGAGGTCGGCCCAGAACTTCGGGACCTCGGCGAGCTTCACGGTCGCCAGGAACCCCGGCACGCACGGGGCGATCCCGACCGCCAGGGCGATCAGGGCGACCGGGTTGAAGCCGCCGGCGTACCAGTAGGGGCCCTCCGGATCGTAGAGTCCCTTCAGGTCGAGCTGGGTCTCGCGAAGGACGTAATAGTCGGCGATCAGCACGCCCCCCACCGCTCCCAGGAGCGACGAGTAGGCGATCAGCCAGACGAAGATATAACCGCTCGGGTCGGCGACCAGCCGCCAGGGCTGAATCAGGATGCCGATCACGCCCGTGATCAGGCCGCCGACCCGGAACGAGATCCGCCGAGGCCAGAGATGGGCGAAGTCGTTGGCCGGCCCGACCACATTGGCCGCGATGTTCGTCGCCAGCGTCGCCAGGCAGAGCGCACCCATCGCCAGGGCGAGGATGAGCGGGTCGCGGAACTTGCTCAGGAGCACGACCGGGTCCCAGATCATCTCGCCGTAGATCGGCACGGTCGCCGAGGTCACCGCCACGCCGATGAACGAAAACAGGCCCATCGTCGAGGGCAGCCCGAGCGCCTGGCCGATCACCTGGTCGCGCTGGGTGTAGGCGTAGCGGGAGAAGTCGGGGATGTTGAGCGACAAGGTCGCCCAGAAGCCGACCATCGCCGTTAACGCCGGGAAGAAGAAGCCCCAGAACTGCCCGGCCTTCGGGCCGCCGACCGCAAACGCCGAGGGCTGCTCCAGCATCGGCCCGAACCCGTGAGCTGCGCGGTAAGCCCACGCGAGCAAGGCCAATCCGAGCACGATCAACAAGGGGGCCTTGATGTTCAACAGGAGCCGGATCGAGTCGACGCCCAGGACCACGACCAGCATGTTGACCGCCCAGAACCCGAGGAAGCAGACGAGCTGAAGGCCGTTGAGGCCGAGTCTTCCGATTGGTGGCGATGCTCCCCAGCCGGGCTGGAAGATGGCCAGGATCGTGGCGATGGCGTTGCCGCCGATCCAGCACTGGATGCCGAACCAGCCGCAGGCGACCAGGGCCCGGAGCATCGCCGGCACGTTCGCCCCCCTCAGCCCGAACGAGGCCCGGCAGTAGACCGGGAAAGGGATGCCGTACCTGGTCCCGGCGTGGGCGTTGAGGATCATCGGCACCAGGACGATCGTGTTGCCCAGGGTGATCGTCAGGACCGCCTGCCACCAGTTCATCCCCTCGGAGATCAAGGACGAGGCGAGCATATAAGTCGGGATGCAGGCCGACATCGAGATCCAGAGCGCGGCGATGTCTCGCGAGCCCCATTTCCGGGCCGAGAGCGGCGTCGGAGCCATGTCCCGGTTGATGTAGGCCGAGGTGTCATCCTCGAAGGGGCCAATGTGTTTCGTCGTCGGATCGTCCGTGGTCGCCATCGGCTCTCCAGGTCAGTACGCCCGGCCGTGTCCGGCTTTCCATTCTCGGAACAGCCCGGCGCATTCCTCGGCCAGCAGCCCACCCTCGATGACGATCGGGCTCCGCCCCAGCCTCGGCCAGCTCGCCGGCCCTGACGGGCAATTCGCTGAATCCCGCCTCGGCGGCGTCGGCGATCGAGGCTCCGAAGACCAGCCGGTCAACCTTCGCCCAGTGGATCGCCGCCAGGCACATCGGGCAGGGCTCGCAGGTCGAGTAGAGCACGCAGCCCTTCAGGTCGATCGTCTTCAGCTCTCTGGCCGCCGCGCCGGAGGTTGTTGACCTCGGCATGGGCCGTCGGGTCGGTGTCGAGCCAGACCGTATTGTGGGTTGCCGCGACGAGCCGACCCTCGAGGACGATGATCGAGCCGAACGGCGACTGGCCGGCCGAGATTCCTTCGCGGGCCCTGGCGATCGCCATTCTCATCCAGTCAGCGTCCGTCAAGTCGATTTACCCCCGAGGGAAGACGCTGGCGTTGATCGAAAAGACCGCGACCATGCTATTCCAGGCTTTCCGGGCCCGTCAAGGATCGAGGAAGGGCGCCGGGCATTCAGGGTGTCCCTCTCGATTTTGGACACGGGGCAGGACCGACGAAACTCGTTCCCACGCTCCCGCGTGGGAATGCCTTCCTGGACGCTCCGCGTCCTCTTCCGAACGATCTGACCGGGCTCGAAGACGACGCGGAGCGTCGAAGACGGCATTCCCACGGAGGACCGTGGGAACGAGGACAATGGAACGACGTCGGATGCCAAAATCGAGAGGGGCTCCCGGGCCTAATTGCAAAGCACGTGACCAGCCTCTCGGATCGCTCGGCGAGTTCGGTCGCCCCGAGGGTCCGAGTTGGAAGGTCTGAGCCACCTGGATCTGTTTCCTTGACCACTTTGGTGATAATCTGATTGTCGCGACCCGGTGCGGTCACTCGTATTGATTGAGACGGCCCGGCGGGGGCGGAGCTCATGTTGACCGGGGAATGGACCTTGCGAGGTCGGCGGGTGGTGACACCCGAGGGCACGCGCGCCGCCGATGTCGCGATCCGGGACGAGAAGATCGTCGCGCTGGCCGAGTACGAGGCCAAGGATTGCGAAGGGGTGATCCTCGATGTCGGTGACCTCGTACTCCTGCCCGGGCTGGTGGCCCTGCACGTTAACGAGCCGAAGAAGTCGGGACGCAACGGGTTCGAGCCGGCCACCAACGACGCGGCGTCCGGCGGTGTGACCACGCTGATCGACCTCCCGCCCGACGACTCGCCGGAGTCGAACTCTCCGACAGGCTTCAATCAAAGGATGAGCGCCGCCCGCGGCAAGCTCCGGGTCGATTGCGGCCTGGTCATTGGCCTCGGACACGGCAATACCGACCTGATCGAGCCCTGGATCGAGGCGGGGGTCATCGGGATCGAAGCGTTTCTCGACCCGGTTGGAGAGAGCGGGGTCCGCACGTCGATCGAGTCGGACCTCCGGCTCACGGTCGCGACGCTCGCCAGGCTGGGCCGGCCGTTGCTCTTTCACGCGGAGCGGGTGGTCGACCCGAGGGCCCTTCCGGAAGTCGAGCGGTTCGCCTCGGAGTTGCCCGCGCGGGAGTACGAGGCGATCCGTCTGCTGATCCGGCTCTGTCGCGAGTCGCGGTGCCGGGTCCACCTGATTCATCCCACGGGCGCCGAGGCCCTGCCGATGATCGCCGAGGCCCGCGCCGAGGGGCTGCCGATCACCGTCGAGACCTGTCCCCATCATCTCTGCTTCGCCGCCTCGGAGGTCGTGGACGGCATCCCGACTCTCAACCTCTATCCCAGGAATCCCGCGCCCGACGTCCGCCAGCGCCTCTGGGACGGCCTCGCCTCGGGCCTCATCGATAGCGTCGGGGCGGACCATCCCCAGGTCTTCGGGGGCTCGGCCCATGCCCTGCCGGGTCGAAACGGGGCCGACCGGAATGAATTCAACTCGCACCGGCTCGCCCTGGCCGCCGTCTGGACTGAAGCCAAGCGCCGAGGGTTCAAGCCGGAAGACCTCGCCCGCTGGATGGCCACTCGCCCTGCCTCCATCCTGGGACTCTCGGGCCTGAAAGGCTCGATCGCACCCGATCGCGACGCCGACCTCGTCATCTTTGATCCCGACGCCAACTTCCTCGCCGACCCCGACCCGCTCCGTCGTCGCCGACTCGCCGCGCCTCTGGACGGGCGGATCCTCACCGGCCGGGTCGAGGGGACCGTGCTCCGGGGCACCCTGATCTACCAGGGCGGCCGGTTCCACGACCATCCCAAAGGGTCGGTCGTCCGCCGGGTCGAGGAGACCCTCCCTTTGCCCGGGGGGAAGCGCTGAGGACGGTTCTGTTCCGGGAAATCCGGAACGAAGTCTGGACATCTCGCGTAGAATGATGAAGTTACCGTGAAGGTTCCCCGACGAGGGGCGGAGGTCACGCTGGCATAACCCAAGACTCGACGTCGAAGACGAGGAGGCGACCATGACCCGGGCTCACCTGAGGGAGATGGCGACCGAGATGATTGTTCTGGCGGGTAGTGGATTGTTCCTCGCCTGGTACGTCTGGGCCAAGATCATGGTCTGGCCCTGGGGTGCCTGGTCGTTCTGAGCAGGTTGGCTTTGTCTGGGAAACGATCGATCCCCGGTCAGTGGCGGATTCACTTTCGCCATCGTCCGGGGATCTGTGTTTAACCGAGAGCCAGAACGCGATAATGTTGTCGGTCGGATTCGCTTCGATCGCTGACCCGTCCCCGTCGTGGGTTCGAGATGGTCGGCGATCGTCGGGGGCGATCTGGAAATTGGCTTTGAGTGGGAGATCGAACCTCAGGATCAACCGAGGTGCGACGCGATTGGCTTTGACTTTGAACGAAAGACCGAAGGGGTGATCGTGGAAAGTCGGACTGCGTACGCGGAACTTGTCCGGCGCTGGCGCGAGCGGGCGCTTCTGGCTTCGTGTTCGGCCTTGCTTGGCTGGGATGAGCAGACCTATCTGCCTCGGGGAGGGTCCGCGTATCGGGGCGACCAGATGGCGCTCCTGGCGGGCCTGCACCACGAACGGGCGACCGATCCCGACATCGGCGAGCTGCTGGAGACGGTCGAAGGATCGGACGTCCTGGCCGATCCGGAGTCGCCGGAGGCGGCCAACGTCCGGGAGTGGCGGCGGGGGTTCGATCGCGTGACCCGGCTCCCCCGGTCGCTCGTCGAGGAACTGGCTCGTACGACCTCGATGGCCCAGCAGGAATGGGTCGAAGCGCGCAAGGCGAGCGACTTCAAGAAGTTCCAGCCCTGGCTGGAGTCGATCGTCGGCCTCAAGCGGCAAGAAGCCGCCTGCCTCAGCCTCGGCGGCGACATCTACGACGCCCTCCTGGACGAGTACGAGCCGGGGGCCAGCGGCAAGGATCTCGCGGTCCTCTTCGAATCGCTCCGGGCCGATCTCGTCCCGCTTGTCGCCGCGATCGCCGGCTCGGGCCGGGGCTCGAAGGCGTCGAGCCTCGAAGGGGGTTATCCACTCGACCGCCAGAAGGTCTTCGGCGAGATGGTGGCCGCGGCGATTGGGTTTGACTTTGAACGAGGGCGGCTCGACACCACGGCGCATCCGTTCTGCACCGGGATCGGGCCGGGCGATACCCGGATCACCACCCGGTTCGACCCTCGCGACTTCTCCGGTGCCTTCTTCGGCATCCTCCACGAGGTCGGCCACGGCCTTTATGAGCAGGGACTCGACCCAGCCCACCATGGCACGCCGATGGGCGAAGCGGTCTCACTGGGTGTCCACGAGTCGCAGTCCCGGCTCTGGGAGAACGCGGTGGGCCGGAGCCGGGCATTCTGGGAGCACTGGCTTCCGGCCGCCCGCCGAGTCTTCCGCGAGCCACTCCACGCCGTCGGGCTGGACGCCTTCCACGCCGCGATCAACCGGGTTGAACCCTCCTTGATCCGGGTCGAGGCCGACGAGGTGACCTATAACCTCCATATCCTGATCCGCTTCGAGCTGGAACAGGCGCTGATCGGTGGGGACCTGGCCGTCGAGGATGTTCCCGGAGCCTGGACCGAGAAATATCGCCAGTACCTTGGGATCACCCCGCCCGACGATGCCAGGGGCTGCCTCCAGGATATCCACTGGGCCGCGGGACTGGTCGGCTACTTCCCGACTTACACGCTCGGAAACCTCTACGCGGCTCAGCTTTATGACGAGGCCAATCGCGAACTCGGCGGCCTTGAAGCTTCCTTCGCCCGAGGAGAGTTCGCCGACCTCCTGGGCTGGCTCCGCGAGAAAATCCACCGGAACGGGCAACGTTACCGCTCGGCCGACCTGATCCGGCATGCCACCGGGAAGGGCCTCGACCACCGCCCCTTGATCGAGTCGCTAAAATCCAGGTATGGGCCGATTTACGGGATCTGACCCGACGTCTCGAAGCCTTTCGGGAGAAGCCGATTTCATGGCGCTGACACCCTCGACGATGCTCGCCCTCGGATCGAAGGCCCCCGACTTCCGGCTCTGGGAGCCGAACGGGTCGATGGTCGCCCTCGACGATTTTCGAGATGCGTCCACGCTCCTTGTGATGTTCATGTGTAATCATTGTCCTTACGTCAAGCACGTCCGGCACGAGCTGGCGAGGCTGGCGAAGGAGTATCAGGGCAAGGGAGCCGCAGTCGTCGGGATCAACTCGAACGATGCCGACGCCTACCCCGACGACGCTCCCGAGGCGATGGCGCGGAACAAGGAGGAGTTCGGCTACACCTTCCCGTACCTCTACGATGAGTCGCAGGAAGTCGCCAAGGCGTACCAGGCGGCCTGCACGCCCGACTTCTTCGTCTTTGGTCCGGACCGCTCTCTGGTCTACCGGGGTCAGCTCGACGGAAGCCGGCCAGGCAACCCGATCCCGGTCACTGGCAAGGACCTCCGGGCCGCGCTCGACGCGACCCTCGCCGGCCAGCCGGTGTCAACCGAACAGCGGCCGAGCATGGGTTGCAACATCAAGTGGCGGCCGGGGAATGAGCCGGCGTATTACGGCTGAAACGCCGCGTTTTCGAGGTCGATTGTTGACAGCCGCGTCGTCCTCCCGTATACTTCTCCTCACCGAACGGGGGATTAGCTCAGCTGGGAGAGCGCTTGCATGGCATGCAAGAGGTCAGGGGTTCAAATCCCCTATCCTCCACTCGTTGTCGAGTGACGCCACTCGATCGGATCAGGACCGGCCGCCAGGAAGGGTTCACTTCCTGGCGGCCGGTTTCCTTTCCCGTCTGCTGGGATCGTCTCATGAGATCGGGCCCGGCCAGCCTGCTGGCGATCGTCCTCGGAATCGTCGTTCCGGGCCTCGTGGCGGCCGCCCACGCTGAGTCAACCCCCGATCTTCGAACGCGTCGCCCAGGTATCCTCCTGATCCTGCCCGACCAGTGGCGGGGCGAGGCCCTCGGCTGTCAGGGCAACCCTGACGTTCGGACGCCGAATCTCGACCGGTTGGCGTCCCAGGGCGTCCTGTTCCGGAACACCTTCGCCAACACCCCGGTTTGCTGCCCAGCGCGGGCGATTCTCTTGACGGGCAAGTATTCCCACGCCAACGGCATGGTGGCCAATGACTTGCGACTCAAGGAGTCGGAGACGACGATCGCCGAGATCCTGGGATCGGAAGGTTACCGGACAGGCTTCATCGGCAAGTGGCATCTCGACGGCGGCCCGCGGCTCCCGGGATTCGTCCCGCCCGGTCCTCGGCGCCAGGGGTTCGACTTCTGGGCCGCCAGCGAGTGCGACCACCGCCACTTCCGCCCGACGTACTTCCTCGACACCGACCGGCCGATCACCGAGTCTCGATTCGAGCCCGAGGTCTGGACCGACCGGGCGATCGAGTTCCTCAAGCAGCTCAAACGGGACGAGCCGTTCTTCCTGGAAGTCGCGATGGGTCCACCCCACGACCCCTACGGCGCCCCGGAACGGTTCATGAAGCTCTATGACCCGGCGAAGCTGACCATGAGGCCGAACTGGGTCGAGGGTGTCCCCGGCTCGGGTCGCAAGGAGATCGCGGCCTATTACGCAGCGATAACGGCGGTCGACGAGCAGGTCGGGCGGCTGATGCGGGCTTTGGAAAACTCAGGTCGGGCCGAGGACACGATCGTCATCTTTACCTCCGACCACGGCGACATGCTCGGCTCGCACGGCCAACGGTTGAAGCGGAAACCGTGGGAGGAATCCATCCGGGTGCCCGGTATCCTCCGGTTTCCGGCCAGAGTCGCGCCGGGTCGCGTCTCGGACGCGATCGTGACCCATGTCGATCTTGCCCCGACGCTGCTGACCCTCTGCGGCCTGCCGGTTCCGACGTCGATGCAGGGGACTGACCTGTCGGACGTCGTCCTCGGGACGTCGGACAAAGGGCCGGACTCAGCCTTCTTCCAGATCTTCGTCCCCTTCGCCGGAGACGGCATGCCAAACCCCTGGCGAGGGGTCCGAACCGACCGGACACTTTACGCCCGAACCGAGGCCGGGCCATGGCTACTCTACGACCTCGCGGTCGATCCGTTCGAGCGGAAGAACCTGGCCCAAGATCCAGCTTACCGAACCCTTCGAGAGCAGATGGAGACGAAGCTATCGGGCTGGATGAAGCGTGTCGGCGATTCCTGGACCAAGAACTCGATGGAGCCGGTCGAGGACAAGGGTCGGCTTTATCGGTTCGACGCCTTCAGCACAATCCAGGAATACCTCGACTGGGCGAAGAAGCACCCGGATCTGGCTCCCAGGGATTGAAATGAACCGGGGCCCGGGAGCAAGCTCCCGGGCCCCGAAAGAAGTCAGAGTGGGAAACCACTCAGTTGGCTGCGGCCGGGACCTTGGTCTGGCTCAAGCGCCGGACCACGGAGAGGGAGTCTTCAGCCCGACGCGGGTCGGCGTATTTCGCCAGGGGAGCGGAATAGGAGCCGTCACCATAGACTCCGACGACGGCATGCAGCCCCTTGAGGCCGACCACTTCCGCTCGGTGGAAAAGGCCCGAGCGGATCAGGGAGGCCAGGTTCTGCTGCCACAAACTCGTCTCGGCGATCTTGGTCGTCATGGCATGCCTCCTCGGGACGGCTCGGGAGATCCTCGTAGGGTGTCCTGGAGAAGTTACGGTCTCCATAACGATTCTACGACAGGATCGCTCGATTTGTTTCGTGAGAAGGCCCCATCGATGCACGGAGTCACCTGAATTTAGCGGCGTGCCCTGGCCTGGGGATCGGTGATCATCGGGAAGTCGTCCGTCCGGAAAGGGGAGGCCGGCAGGCCGTCCTTGTTCCAGAGGTTGACGACCGGGTAATTGGCCCAGCCGAACCGGACGGCGACCGGATGGGCGACCTTGTCCGAATGGACGACCACCGTGTCGTCCTCGATCTCGGCGTCGGCGTTGACGAACTTCCGGTCCTCGCCCGCCACGGCGAACCCCTTGAGCGGTCCGTCCTTGGCGACGAGACCCTGGCCGACGTTCTTGAACCGGAGGACGACGCGGTCCCCCTTGACGTCCATCGCGGCGTACTCGGGACCGGAGCCGACGATGGGCTCGCCGTAGGCGATCGCTCGGGCGGCGAGGGCCAGACGGGCGCCGACGGGCTCCTTCTTCGTCGGGTGGACATCGTTCTCCTCGCCGACGTCGGTGATCACGGCCAGGCCGGACTTCGGCAGGGTCTGCGCCGTCCTGAGCTGGGCCTCGCGAAGCTCGGCCCAGTCGCTGTCACCGGGCTCATTCACGATCTTGCGGTAGGGGGCAAGCTGGACGATTAGGAACGGGAAATCCCCCTGGCCCCAGTCGGCCCGCCAGTTCTTGATCATGGCCGGCAGAAGGGCCCGGTACTGGTGAGCCCGGCCGGCGTTGGCCTCGCCTTGATACCAGATCGCGCCCCGGATCGCATAGGGCTGGAGCGGGACGATCATCGCGTTGTAGAGTCCCGCGACGTGTGGGGTGGTCGGGCCGAGGGGAGGCCGAGGCGCGGCGGGAGCGGTCTTGCCGGCGGCCTTGGCCTGGGCGGCCTTCGTGCGGTGCTCGGCCTGAGCGGCCTTGAACTTCTCCATGGCCTCGGGGTAGCGGGCGAGCGCCTTGGCGTAATCTTCGACCAGCCCCTTGAGCGCGGGGTCGGCTTCGAGGACCCGCTTCGATGTCCAGGACTCGGCGTTGGTGCCGCCCCAGGAGGTGTGGATCAGGCCGACCGGAACGCCGAGCGCCTTGCGGAGGTCGCGGCCGAAGTAGTAGGCGACCGCCGAGAACCTCGCGGCCGAGTCGGGGTCGGACGTCAGCCAGCCCCGCTGGCCCGGCGAGTCTTTGCCCTTGATCGTCTCCAGAGGCTCATCGGAGACCGTCTGCGGGACGGTGAAGAGGCGAAGCTCGGCGTCGGTCGCCTTCGGGAGCGCCGTCCCGGCCTCGGCCGACCGGTTCAGGCTGAACCCCATGTTCGACTGGCCCGAGCAGACCCAGACCTCGCCGACCAGGACGTCAGCGACCTCGACCTTGTTGTTCTTCCCTTCGATCGTCAATGGGAACGGCCCGCCGGCCTTCAGCTCGGCAAGCTTGACCTGCCACTTGCCGTTCTTGGCCGTGGTGCTAACCTCTTGACCCTGGAACTTGACGGTGACTTTCTCGCCGTCGTCGGCCGTGCCCCAGACCGGGACCGGCATCCCTCGCTGGAGGACCGCCCCGTCGGTAAACAGGACGTGCGGCTTGACGTCGGCCAGCCCCAGTTGAGGGATGGCCAGCAGAATCGAGGCGGCGAGGCCCGAACGGAACAAAACGCTCTTCATCGATGAGTTCTCCCGACACCCCGGCCTCCGACGAAGGAAATCTTGCGCCGGAGGGCCGTTGTGGTTCGATCACGTGGTGAATCGCAAAGGGCGGGAAAGGTAGGCAACGAGCTTCATTCTGCGATCGGATCAGCCGATCGACTCGGGCACGACGAACGGCTTGCGGTAGTTCCGGGTCAGGAGCTTGACCGCGTCGGGAGCGTCGACGAACGTCTCGGCCCTCGCGTCGAAGGCGAGCTTGCGGCCGAGCTGGAACGACTCGCCCTTGAGGTCCAGGCCGTTTTCCTTGGTGAGGTGCTCCTTCATCCGATCGAAGGCATCGCCGCCGAAGCCTCCTTCGCCCAGCGGCGTGGACGAGGACGCGAACGAGGCCGGCTCGCCCAGCCGGTACGAGACGTTGGCCAGGTGGCAGAGGGCGGCGGAATAGTGGCCATCGAGGATGTCGGCGTTGAGGTCGTCGGTCTTCCGGCGACCGGACGGCCGCGATGAAGTTGCCGAAATGTCCGCCGCCCGGCCCTCGCTTGACGTCGGCAACCTTGGTCAGCGGCTCGGCCTTGGTGCTCCCCTTGGGAGTAGAACTTGCCGTTGGCGATCGTCCCGGCTTCGAGGTGGACGATGTTGCCGACCTTCTCGCCGAGGTAGTCGTCGGTCTTGAGGCCGCGGACCTCGAAGATCAGCTGGGCGTCGCCGTAGTCGAAGACCGCGACCTGGGTGTTGGGGGTCTCCCCCTGGTCCTTGTAGCCGAACCGGCCGCCGAGGCTGACGACCGACTTCGGCAGCGTCGCCCCGGGGATCATCCAGCGGGCGATGTCCATCTGGTGGACGCCCTGGTTGCCGATGTCGCCGTTGCCGAAGTCCCAGAACCAGTGCCAGTTATAATGGACGTAGTTCTTGTTGAAGGGGTGCTCGGGAGCCGGGCCGGTCCAGAGGTTGAAGTCGAGCTGCGGGGGCGGGGTGGAGTCGGCGATGAAGCCGATGTTGCCCTGCGGTTTCTGCCAGCGGGGCTTGTAGCAGAGCCCGCGCGAGACCAGGAGCTTGCCGTACTTGCCCGACTTCACCAGTTCAGCCACCTGGGCCCACTCGCGCGACGAGCGGCTCTGCGTGCCGTGCTGGACGATCCGGCCGTACTTCCGGGCGGCCTCGACGGCGACCCGCCCCTCGTGGACGTTGTGGCTGCACGGCTTCTCGACGTAGACGTCCTTGCCGGCCTGGCAGCCCCAGACCGTCATCAGGGCGTGCCAGTGGTTCGGCGTGGCGATCGAGATCGCGTCGAGTTCCTTGTCGTCGAGGGCCTCGCGGACGTCCTTGACCGTCTTCGGAGTAGCGCCGCTGCCCTTTTCCTTGACCGTCTTGAGGCGCTTCTCGTAGGTCCGGGTGTCCGGGTCGATCAGGTAAGTGATCTCGACTCCTTTCATCTTCGAGAACTCGTCGACGTGGCTCCCGCCCCGGCCGTTGAGGCCGGCGACGCCGATCCGGATCGTGTCATTGGCCCCGATCACGCGGCCCGACGACTTTGTCCCGCCGATGGCGAACCCCGCGCCGGCCGCGGCCAGCGTCCGACCGAGGAATTGTCGACGACTCTGACGCGCCATATCCTTGTCTCCCCCGATGCGATGCGTGCTCGCGAGCGCACGACCGGACGCTCGCGCTGTCGCGCCATTATGCCCGACGCATCAGACGATTCCCAAGGTCGCGTTTTTATTTCAAGGAGGATTTTTTCGGGGGGACTTAAAGGCGGTTTCACCGGGAAAGATTCCGGTCGAAGAACCCATCCACGGCCGCAATATAACGACCCGGGGCGCGGTTGTAGGCCCCCACATGCTCGACTCCCGGCAGGATCACGGCCTGGCAGCTCGGGCCGATCGCCCGGGCGATCTGTCGGGCCTGGGCGACCGGGACGATCGAGTCGGCCTCGCCGTGGATCAGGAGCATCGGCCGCTTGCCCCACTGGAGGGCCGAACGGATCGGGACCAGGTTATCGGTTCGGACCCCGAACGCCAGCCGCGCGGCCACCAGGATGCCGGGGTTGAACCAGCTCGGCAGGTGGCTATGCCGGGTGAGCTGGGCATCGAGCAATTCGGGCAGGTTGCCGAACGGACTGTCGAGCACCGCCGCCCGGATCTTGCCGTTCTGCGCGGCCTCCATCAGCAGGGTCGAGGCTCCCATCGAATAGCCGAGCCAGCCGACGCGATCGGCCGAGTAGCCGTGCCGCGTCGCCCAGTCGAGCACCGCCCGGAGGTCGGCCCGCTCCCGACCGCCCATGTAAAGGCGGGAGCTGTCGCTCAGCCCGTGCCCTCGGAGGTCGAAGAGCAGCACGTCGTACCCCTCGGCGTGGAGGTCACGGCCGATCCGTGCCATCTCGTCGCGCGAGCCGCCCATCCCGTGGACCAGGACGATCAGCCGCCGTTTCGTGGGGGTCGGGCAGTACCAGCCGCGAAGTGTCAGGCCATCGGCCGTCCGAGCCGACCAGGCCAGGACATCGGCGCTGACATCGTACGGGTCGATGGTCGTGGGCCGATTGTTGGGCCGGGTGAGGATGTGGGCGGTGAAGAGCGAGATCCCGGCGTAGCCGAGCAACCCGGCGAGGAGGGCGATCGAGAAAAGTCAACGGAAGAAACGCCGACTCAAACGGGGTCGGGGAACGGTCGAATCCATGAAGCCCTCCCTGTCGCCCAAGGGACCGGGGCGAGGTTGGATCGCGTCGTCCTCCCTCTGTTTCACTCTAGGGCAACAGGTCGGATGAGGCAAGGTGACGTTTCGACAAGACCGAAATCGGGCGTCCCCCTCGATCCTGGCGTGTCACACGTCACCGATTTCCCCGGGAAACGGCGCCGGGAAATCGACGCCGGAGTAGAGATATAACATCATTTGTCATCAGAAATTGCGGCGGGAAATTGCGGCGGGAAATCGGCGCCCGCTCCGTCCGAGGCCGGCCCAGCCGTCTCTCGCCCGACGGCCGGGAACCGACCCGGGGTTGATCCTGTCCAAAACGAACCCATCGACCGCGTGGCCTCCGGGAAAGAACTCGAAGCCAAAGCGAGTAGACGGTCCGACCCGAGAATTCAAACCCGATTGTGGCCCAGGACCCGACACAAGAAGACAAACCCAACCGCCGCGCGTCCGATCCGCCAACACGAACCCAAGAGCAGCGAGACGCCCGAGACGCGGGAAGACAAACCCATCGACCGAGCCACCACCGGGAAATACAAACCCGATTCTCGCAAACTCCCCACGGATCTCCGTCCTCGGTTTCGCTTCGCGATCCTCGGCGGTCGGCCGGGATGACGAACCCGACGACCCGAGAATCTAATGACCGCCAACTCGAACCCAATCGACTCTCCCACTCGAACCCAATCATTCTCCCGACTCCCGGGGCGACGGAGCCATGAGTTTCGCCCCCGATCGGTCATCCCACCCCGATAATATCGCTCCCGATCGTGAGTCTTAACACAGTTTCTCACGAACGACCCGATCTCAAGGTCGCGTCAGGCTCACGAGGGACGAGCGGCCGGCTCATTCCTCGACGCGCCCGCCACGGAGCCGGTGACCTGATTTCGCGACCATCCGCCGCCCTAACTCTGCATGGCAAAGCCGCTCGAAATCGCCCCCCGAGACCCTCATAAAGGGGCGAAAATGGCCCGATTTCGTCTCGATCAGGGGCCGAAATCGACCAAAATCGGTCGAAAAATCGCCTCCAGGACGCACTTTGCTCGACAAAGCGGGCCGGGCCGAGGTCCGGGCCGGGCCAATCACTCCTCCCGCGATTTTAGCTCGATATCCTGTTTCTCCCATTTCCCGGGAACTACCGATCGGTAAACCGCTGGCGTCCCGACGGACAGAGGGCGACCTGGCGCAAGGATTACGGCGGTTCACGGTCGGATGGCCCACAGGGGAAGAGAATGGGGACTGGCTCCCGGCCCGCGTGGCCTTCGAAGCCGAATCGACCATCCGACCGGGGCCGGGAGCCGGTCCCCGTCTTCCTACCTCGTGCGCCATCCGTGTGGGAACCGCTGTCATTTCTGAACACCTGGGCACGCCATCGCCTTTTTGCGATTCTCGTACGGCGAGGACAACGCTCATCCCCGGGAATCAAATCGTTGAGGATTCGTGACATGAAGGCACAGGACGACGCGGAAGACAGACCCCTTGTGCGATGGACCAGGCACGTGGTGTTCGCGGTTTTCCTACTCGCGACACCGTTCATCGAATGGATGATGATCCAGAACCTGCGTTCTTCGCTCCGGTCGAACTCGTGGCCGACGGCCGAGGGGAATGTCGTCAAGTCGGAGGTGGTCTCGGACCTGAGTCGGGGCCGGCTGGCGTACTCGGCCGACGTTGAGTACGACTACAGCGTCCAGGGGAAGCCGTACCACGGGGCGAGTGTCCGCGTGGGGAACACAACGACGAAGTCGCGGAAGGACGCCGAGGAAATCGTGTCGCGGTTCGCCGTGGGCAAGCCGGTCACGGTGCATTATGACCCGGACAACCCGTCGTCCTGCTGCCTGATCCCGGCGCACACTGGACGCATTTCCTCATCGTCGTTACGCCCATCCTGTTCTGGATCATGAGCGTGGCGTATTTTCATCACATGTGGCGGACACGCAAAGGACGGGGCGGCAAGCCGGCCGGTGGCTCCGGGTGAGGCACGACGAGGAAAAGGGGACGGCGCGAAAAAGGGGACGGAGATAATAGTTAAATTTCTGTAGATTATCTCCGTCCCCTTTTTCGCCTCTGCCATTGAAGGCCGCCGCCTGAGCGAGCTGGGAGAGTGAGGTGGGAAAAGAAGCTGGGGATAAACGGGCCAGAGGTAAAGACTATAAAGCTAAGACGTAACTGCCAGGCAGAAAATGATTTATAGCTTCTCAGGTAAGTAATGTCCGCCTCCGGCCTTTCGTTCCTGGAGGATTGTGGCCATCCAGCGGACATTACTTACCTGAGAGCCAGTAGAGAATAGTTCGCGGACGAAAAAATAAATTATACTTTATATGAAAAAAATATCTTCGGCTTATAGCGAGGGTGAAGAAAAGGGAACGTAAAACATCAAAACAATAATGATTGTTTTGGGTTCCTGTTAGAAGCTTCCTGAGAATCCTCGTGTTGGACGACCCATTTTCTGACCTCTTCGATGAGTGCCATTCTTTCAGATTGGGGCAGGACTTTCCGTTCCTCTCGCTCTGGCATTTCGTCGAAGGTCCGACCTTCCAATTCTCTTCCCGCCTCTGATTTGCGAACTCCACCCCACTGCTTAAAGAAAAAGGACACGTTCGCAGCCTTGCACTGCTCGCGAAGACTGATAACCCATTCCTTTTTCATTGGACGGGCACCAAGTCCGCTCTCTCCACCGACAATAACCCAATTGATGCCTTCCAGGTTAATCTCACCCAAGTCCTCCAATAAAGGTTCGACAGAAAGGAATCGCAAAGCTGCTGGGGCTTGCCTCAGGGCTTCAATTCTTGGCAAACCGAACTTGCGGTCCTCGACACTGACGCCCCACCAGATATGAGCCAATCCGGCGACAAAGGCGAGAGGGCCTTTCAACATATCGCGCATGTGGTCAGCCCGTTTGGTCAATACCTGATAGGTGTGCCAGTCAGCCATCTGCATCACACGCCCGACCTGCTCGACGAACGAATCGGGTACGTCCTTCTGGAAAAGGTCACTCATCGAGTTGACGAAGATGGTCTTCGGCGTTGTCCATTTGAGAGGTTCTGAAAGCTTGCGGGGAACCAACCGCAGGTCAAAGCCTTGTTCGTAAGGATGCCCCGGGACTCCACGGAAACGCTCAGCAAACGTCTCCGCGTAGCAGTGCTTACACCCGGGGCTAACCTTTGTGCAACCCCGGACCGGATTCCAGGTTGCGTCAGTCCATTCGATTGATGAAATTTCGCTCATGGTTTTTCCTGTTTCTTAGGAAAAGTAAACTGCGTTGATTCCGCGCAAGTGACCTCTCCCTTGATTTTTCGCCGTTGAGTATGAGGTGGATTGCCAGTGATCATGCCAGCTCGTTCCAGATTTGTCAAAACGTCTTTATAGTTTTTTTTGATGTATCTCCTGCCGTAATTGTGTCGTTCGAAGGCTTCGAGCATTGTCACTGTCTCTCCGGCAAATTCGTCGAGAAGCATTTCCTCCAAATCGTCGAGCGGCCTAGCCAGCTCAAAGAGGAGCGGTTGATTGGATGTGGCTGGATTGTACTCGAACGTCGGCACGCCCTGCTCATGGGAAGAACTCTCTTTGGCCATGACATCCTTCATGATCCCATAACCGAGCGGATGCTTGCTGACGAAGATCAAGTGGTGACTGGTCCGATTTCCCTTTTCGTTGCGAAATCGGAATGGCAAAACATACTTCCCACCCATCGCGACGAGTGCTTCGCAAATCTCTTCGACGATCGTCAATTCGCGCTCCGTCGGAGTCATCGGTTCAAGTTTGGCACGCAAGATCGCTGCTCTCTCCTCGCCGAAGAGCGCATCCATATGTTGTTTGACCGCGTCATTTGCAAGACCCATATTAATACGATTATAATTAAAAAAGAAAATACATTCGCATCCCCAGTCTTTGAGAACCGAATTAATAAGGCGTAGCGACAGACCTTTGTAGCCCCAAGGGTCTACAAAAAAAAGTGTGGGTACCAGCTTCACCGATTCAAAGAGTCTGACGATTTCAGTTCCGATTTCATTTGTATACACTCTTGGCTCACGCTTGAGTGTCTCGATGCCAGGAAGTTCCTTAATAGCCTTCGCCAGTGTGCTTGTGTTTTCTTCATCCTTGTCGTTGAACCAAGTAACCAAATTCTCTCGGAATGCAGGCTCTGCGATTGCCTGTTCAAGGATCAGCAGTGGTGTAGATTTGGCTCCATCTTCGTAACGGCCAGGACCTGCGAAAAGGTCGATGTATGCAATTTTCATGTCCCTTCTGCTACGACCAAGAACAGCCGTGATGATCTTAGTACTACAGCGCTAAGTCTTTCCCCAGGAGCAGCGAGGGAGCCCAGTGAGTTTGATGCCCAAAGCCCGCAACTTCTTCCGCGTCGCCTTGGTGTGGCTCTTGCGGGCCGCCGCATTTCTCTTCTGCGTCCGCTCGATCTCCGCCGCCGTCCGCTCCAACAGCTTCAGCGAGGGGCGTTCGCCCAGCCACCAAGACGGGATCATCGCCGCGATCGCCGTGTGCACCTGGCACTCCGTCAACTCCGGATTTTTCCCCCCGAACTCCTCTCGCATCCGCGCCAGGAACAGGTAGCTCACGCAACTCAGGATCAGGTGGCGTTTCAACCCCTGGTAACGACGCCCTTCATACTGATCCAGCCCGATCTCCGATTTCTGGTCCTCGAAACAACGCTCGACTCGCCATCGCAGAACCCCACCAGCAACAACTTCGACACCGGCGTCTCCGGGGGGGCGTTGCTCACGAAGAACTTCACCTCCTTCAGGTCCAGGACGTTGCGGGCCACGACCAGGTGCATCAGCTCGCCCGGCAGACCGTCCTCGCCCTTGGGGGTGAAGATCTCGTGCTTAACCTCCCAGATCATCGGCCCCTCGCCGTCCTTGACCCGCCAGCGTTGCCAGGCCTGATCGACGAATGCCCGCTCGTTCAGCAGCTCATCGACCCGTCGCGCCGGCCGGCTGCCGCCGGCCAGGCGAGGGACCTTGCGGCCCCGCCCACGCCCGTTCTTGCGGTACGGACGGTGACCACGCGGGCGGATCGAGCCAGCCGGTGAAGCTCCGGGGGACCTCGCCCATGAACTTCTGACCGCGAGCGTTCAGGCCCCGGAGAAAGTCGGGCTTGCTGCCGTATCCCTCGTCGAAGGTCATCCAGTCGAAGTGGAGGCCATGGCCGATGGCGTGGTCATACAGCTCCAGGGCGATCCGCCACTTGGGGCGGTAGGTTATCGAGTCGGGATGCCCGCCTCGCGACAGCGTGGACGGTTGTCCGACCAGCTCTGGGGCAGGTACAGCTCGCCGTCGATCAGGCAGTGGAAGCCGTCGCGGGCGTACCCAGGTGGACCGTGACCAGGCAGTTCTCCGTCTTGCCCCGCGATCCGCACCACTGGCGTTGCACGCCCGGCGTCTTGTCCCCCTTCTTGACGTCGCTGGTCTCGTCGATGACGCCGATGGAATGCGGCCCGGAGTGCTCATCGCGGACGATGTGCTGGAGTCGGTCGCGCAGGAGGTCGTGGTCCGAGTGGTGCTGGCTGAGGAACTCCTGGAGGGTGCGCCGTGCGACGCCGGCGTTGAGGGCGATCGGCTCGACGCTCTTCTCGGGGATGTCGGAGATCTGGCCGGAGATGTAGGTGGGCAGGTGGGCGCGGTGTCCTTGCGTGGGAAGCAGTCGTCGAACCGCTTGAGAAACGACCTGAGCTTGGGCTTGAGCGATCGGATCTGGGGGATGTTCATGCTCGTGTCTCCATAAGCCTTTGAGACGAGCATAGTTTCGTCGTGGCCAGCGATTCAAGCCTGTACAACCTGGCGGTGTAGTATTAGCCCATGCCCAGAAATACTTGGAGACGATCGCCGCCTTGACCTGGGATTGTTCGGCTTGCTCGTTGAAGAATTTGGCCATCGAAGTGTCCATTCGCAACCACACGATCGAAATCCTGCTGCGGCCACGCGATGAGCCGCCAGTCTATATGACAGGGTTCGATTATGCCCGGTTAATAGTGAGTGTCATCAATCTACCACTCGATCGGCCGCTTGGGTAACGATACTGTTCAAAATCTATACTATACCCACGATCACTAATATTCCAGTGGGTACAGCAAAAAAGTTCACTATGGAGCAAAACCCAAGCGTGGATCGAGACGCACAGGCAGAAAGGGGACGTGCACTCTCTCCTCGGCATCAGGAAGAACAATCCAAAGGCGGCGCATGTGAAGCCGCCGCACGCCGTCAACGATTGACTAAGACGAGCGTCATCAGCCCGATCATCACCAGGACGAAACTCGCGAGGATGACCACTGCGATCGCCCCCTGGGAAGGGCCGATGGTCGTCCGGTAGGGATCGTAGCCGTCGGCGAAATCGCTCTGGACCGACTTCGTCCCCGTGGGCGCTTGAGGCGGATTCGGTAATCATCGAATTTCTCGACCAGAATCCAGCCGCCGCGCCGCTCCTCTTCAAGGGCGGCCCTGAACTTGGCGGGCACGCCGAACCTGGCGGTACTGGACCGGAGGATCTTGAATTCCCACCCATCGGCCAGCTCATTTGGACCATAGGGGGTCATTGCCTCCTCTTCTTGCCTCTGCATCTCTACCAGGGCGGCCGCGGCACCGGTACTCATGGCGTGTCCTCGGGGAGAACGAGGGAGCAGGTTCCCCGTCTATTCGGTCGAGGCCCTTGATTATCACCGAAATTCACTGAATGGCTGTCCCCGATCGGTCGCCATCGACCCGATGCCAGTCGCTACAACTGATCAAAAGTCCATCTAGGCGTTACGAGACAAAGAAGGGGACGGAGATCACTCGAAATGATCTCCGTCCCCGTCTTACGATCGCGTTGTCCGTCACGCCGCGGACGAACCCGCCGCCAGTTTCCGGCGTCGCCAGCCGTAGCCGGCCATGCTGGCGAGACCGATCCCGAGCATGGCCACGGAGGCGGGTTCGGGGACGGTGCCGCCAAAGGAGCCCCCTGGGGCCGCCAGGCGGTAACTGAAGTCATACTCCGAGAGGAGTAGCGTGCCGTTATTCGATGTCCGGCGAAGTGAAGTCGCCGCGTGTGCCGCCGCTGGCAATGATTGTCGATGTGGCGCCCGTCGGGTCGATCAGGCTGACCGTGCCGTCGTTGTTATTGGCGATCACGTAGCCGTTGTAGAGGCCGCCTGAAATCGCTCCAGTTCCGTCGGGGTTGTGGGTACTGGAGGCGTTGAACACCAGGGCGTGGGTCGCGATGTTATATCCGAGGATGCTATTGCCGTTGTTCTCAACGTAGACGATCTGACCATCGGGCGAGACCGAAACTCCATCGAAATTACTCCCAGCGACGATGAGGCTATTGGCTCCGGTGAGAGGATTGATGTCGTAGACCCCGGCCCCAGCACTTCCGGTACCGTACGCGAGCAGGTGGCCACTGACCGGGTCACCCGCAAAGCCGTAGGCGGGCGTAAAACCACCCGTCACGCTGACAGCCGTCAAGCCCAGTGAGTTACTGACACTATAGAGGCCACCGGACACGTTGAGCTGGGTGGCGTAGGTTTTGCCACCCGCATCGGCGATGTTAACCGCGCCAGGAAAGGCGACTGAATTCAAGGCGCTGCCGTAGGTCTGGCCGTTGACGTCCGCGTACGTACGCAGCATACCGTGTGCGTAATCGATCACCGCCAGGGTGCCGACATTTGGGTTCAAGAGCGGCGCGGCGGCGATGAAGGAGTAATTGCCGCTATCGCCCGTGGCGTAGGTCGTCAATGTGAAGCCATCGGCAATGCCCGCGGCGGTGAGGGTCAGGCCTGCCTGAGCACGGCCCGAGGCGAAGACAGCGAAGCCGATCAGAGCGGCAACCCCAGAGAGCCGGCGAATTTTTCGGACCATACTGCAATCCTCCACGAAATTTCATGATCAACACAGTTCCGTAACAATCGCTTGCTTCGAATAAAGAGCGATTGTTGATTAGTGTTTAGCAAGTTTTCTCGTGAAAGAAAATCTTGTGTTGACAAAAAACGACTTGAAGAAAGTGAAAAAACAACATTCTAGAATTCCATATCGTTGCAGGGAGGAACCGGTGTCAGATGTTTTTTTGGTAGGAATCGACAACTGACACCGGTTTTCCCCGGTTTTCCCCGGTTTTCCATTCCGTTGGTTGGAGCAAGCCGAGCCGGGAGACGAGCTGCCGAGGCTGGTCGTCAACCCGGATCGTCCGAATCGGTTCGAGCCCCGGGTCAGGAAGCGTCGGCCCAAACAATACCCGCTCATGAAGAAGCCCCGATCAGAACTTCGCAAGGCTTTACTGGCACAGGGTTAATTCTTCGCTCAGTGTCATTCATCTCCGTCGCCCTTTCCGGTTCTGTCACTCCGCGCTTTTCTCGACCCGGTTTTCCATTTGCGGGACCTGTCTATCCGGGAGGGGCATCTCATTGGATAATCTTTCTCATGAAGCGATTCGCCCGTGACCCTGGCATTCGACCCCTGGGAACGTTTGTTCTTATCAGAGAGGTACGTCTTTGTTGAAATCGATTCCGGCGATCCTCCTTCTTGCCCTTTCGATCCTGGCTGGACCGGAGCTGGCTCGTGGGGAAAACCCTCAGGCGAGCATGATCAAGGATTATGGGCAGAAGGACTACGTGCGACTCTCTCGAGACCTGCCGGCCCGCGGAGACGCGTCCTGGAAGCTGGTCTGCACGATTCCCTATAACTGTCATTTCCAGCCCTGGATCGAGGTGGAGGCCGAAGCGGGCAAGGTCATCCAGTTCAACTCGACCAATCCCCTCGTGCTCTACCTGACCCCCACGGAGACCTACACGACCAGGGCCGGTGTGCAGCAGGTGGAAGCCAGAAACTGGGTGAGCGGAGAGGGGGCCATCTACACGATCCCCGCCGGAGTTACCGTCCGGGCCGTGAAATACCGGGAAACCGGCTATGACACCAACTTCGCCGGGTCCTTCGAGTGCAATGACGACGACTACAACATGTTGTGGCGGAAGGCCGCCCGAACCGCCTATATTTGTATGCATGATCATTTCTACGATTGCCCCGACCGGGAACGGGTCGGTTTCTGGGGCGATGGCACGCCCGAGCTGAATCAGTGTTTTTATCTCTTCGATGCCCGGTCGCATCGGTTGTGCCGGGACCTGGTGCTCCGCAAGCTCCAGCCGAAATTCTATCCCGGCCAGCACTTGGAGTTTCTCGGCGATTACGGCCTCTGGTTCTATTATCTGCAGACCGGAGACCTTGAATCGCTGCGCCAGGTTTACCCGCAAACGAAGGAATTTCTATTTGACACTTACAAGTTCGGCAATCGCGGGACCTGGTTTGACTGGGGCAAGGAAAACAAGGACACCGCCGTCATCGAGACCTGTTTCTACTATAACTGCCTTGGCACTCTGAAGAAGATGGCCCAGGTGACTGGCCATGACGCCGATATCGAGAAAATCGACGCCAGACGCGAGGAGATCCGGAAGTCGTTCGACCAGAAATTCTGGAAGGGCCAGTTTTACATGTCCTCCCAGGTGACCGAGCCGGACGACCGGGCCAACGCCATGGCCGTCAATGTCGGGCTGGCGGACCGTTCCAAGTGGCCCGCCATCTACGAGAACGTTTTGACCAAGAAGACATACGCCAGCTGCTTTTTCGACCGCTGGGTTTTTGAAGCGCTCTGCACCATGGGCAAGCAGGAGCAGGCCCTGCTCCGGATGTACGAACGTTACAAGACCATGATTCCGTGCAGCTTCACCACTCTCTGGGAACATTATGACCGCTGGTGGGCCTCCCGGATCGATGCCTTTGACGCTGCCTCCTCCCTCAATCACGGCTGGAATCCGCCCGCCCTCATTCTCTCCCAGGTGATTGCCGGCATTTCTCCCGTGGAACCGGGCTGGACCACGTTCCAGGTCATGCCGAGGGAGGCTTTCCTGAGATCCCTCAAGGTGGTCGTTCCTTCGATCAAGGGGAATATCACGGTCGGCGTGGACAAGACGGAGTCGAGCTATGGCCTGTCGCTTCAGGCCCCTGAAAAGACCGCAGCCCTTGTAGGCATCCCCCGGGAAGCGTTCAAAAGCCTCGATGACATTCAGGTCAACGGAACCACGATCTGGAAGAAGGACTTCCAGGGCAGCGTCCCGGGAGTGACCTGGGTTGGAGAGGATGCGGGCTATCTCCAGTTCAAGGTGGGGCCCGGAACCTGGAAATGGGTGGCCCGGGGTCGCGTGATTCTCGAGTCCCCCAAATCACCAGCCGCCCCGCCCCAGCCAGAGACTCCGCTGGACCCGAAGGGCTGGACTGCCTCGGCCTCGGTTGCCGATGGCACTTTTCTCTTCAGCGGCGCGAAGATCCCGATCGACGTCGCCGCCGCCAATGCCATCGACGGCGATGCCTGGACCGGTTGGCGCGACATGACCCCAACCCAGTATCCCGGCCAGTGGTTTCAGGTCGACATGCAGAAGGAGCAGACCTTCAGTAAAATCGTCCTGGATAACACCTGGGCTCTGTGGGATTCTCCCGCAGGTTATTCAGTGACCGTTTCGGCCGACGGCAAGACCTGGAGCGACCCCATCGCCAAAGGCGCCGGCCAGCTCGGCATCACTGCCATCCGCTTTCCCGATCAGAAGGCACGGTATCTCCGCATTACCCAGATCGGGACCAATCCGAAGTATCACTGGTCGATTTATGAGTTGAAGGTTTATCTGGAGAGATAGAGTTGAATTGATGAGGTAAGAGCCCGGGGTAGGAAGGGACGGAGAATAATGACACGAAGTTAAGGGGCAAATAGCTCGCTGAGAATGACTTGCGGAATGCTCAAAGATTGTGATTCCGAGGCAAGCTCCGGCGAGGAGGGCGAGCGAAGAGCTTGATTTCAGGGCTGCTAAAAATCAGTAATATTTTTTACATGTAATTTAATGTCAATTCCTGGGATCTAAAATCCCCCGCCTTCAGGCGGCCACTTCCAGTAAGTCGGAGTGAGCTTCGTTTCTCGGGTGAAGCTGATCGACGGGACGCTTGGCCTGCGACGGCGGCGGAAAGAACGTGTTGGACTTCGGCCTGGAATCCCGCTGTTCTGACCCTCAGTCGGGCTTCCAGCCGACTGGCGAACCTACCGGCTTCCAGCCGGTAGAGCGTCAGTTTGCAATCGTTTTCGGGGTCCGGTTGCTTGGCTCTAAACCATTTACTGGATGATAGTTGCAGTCCTTGATTTCGCGGCATTCAGCTCCGTCCCCTTTTCCTGTTCCGTCTCCTTATCCTGTTCCTGCCCAGTAAACCGGGGTTACGAAATACCGTAACCCCTGCCACCCAGAGGCTGAGAATCCGGGAAATAATTCCCAGCCTATTAGTAGCTGTCAGCGCTGATCACCTCGCCGTCCGCGACAGTTCCGAGCGACCAGTAGGTGTTGATGTTGATCGTAGTCTTGAGAAAGTGGACGCTACCGTCAGCGAACATGAAGTTCGCTCCACCCGGATGGTTGCTGCAGGCGTTGGCGAAGTTCGAGTTCCCGGCGGCCGCCCCGCCCCCGGTGTGACAGTTGCCCCAGTGGTATTGTTGCGTGTTGGGCGGGACGATCGTGTTGAACATCGAGATGCCGTTGTTCCCGATGGTCCAACTGTTGCCCCGGTTGTTGCCGACCGGATTGCTCGTCGATTGTTGCTCGGCCAGCTCCTTGGCATCGCAGGATTGCAAGCACTGGAGCACCGCCGCCGAGGCGGTCCAGGCATCCTGGACCTGGCAACTGGCGGGCAACGAGACCCCGTAGATGCTGTTGCGCAACCAGTTCACATCCTTTGTCTTCTGGCCGACGAGCGCCTCGCCGTACGCGATCGTGTTCGAGGTCCCGTCCAGCACCATGGCGATTTTGACGACCCACGCCGTGTGGTTGGTCTGGTCGGTGCCGAAGAGCCCGGTCGTCATCTGGGCCGTGGGGATGGTGGTCGTGCCGGTACTTCCCACGTAGCTGAGGGAACCCTGGGGGGCGAAGACGGAGGTTCCTGCATCCGACGGGCAGAGGTACGCATTGATCGTCGTGTTCACGACCGTGGCGTTGACAAGGCTCGCGGTGTTCCCGATCGGGCCGAAGTAGAAGTTGGCGGCGTTGTAGGTGGAGCTCTGCTCCATGAACGCGAGCACCTGGGCCAGGGAGACTCCAGTGGTTGCCCCCGTAAACTCCGGGGTCGGTCCAGGCCATGATCGTGCCGAGGGGGTAAGAGTCGTAGGTCGAGTGATAGGTGTTCAGGGCCAGCCCGATCTGTTTCAGGTTGTTGACGCACTGCGTCCGCCTCGCCGCCTCGCGCGCGGCCTGGACCGCCGGCAAGAGCAGCGCGATGAGCACCGCGATGATGGCGATCACCACCAGCAGCTCGATCAACGTGAACCCGTCGGCTCGGCGACGTTCCGCCGCGCACGACCTCGATCTCGTCCCATGATCTTCTCCTTGTTACGCCGGAGGAAGTGGAGCGGGCGTGGAGAGGGCGCGACGCTCGGTTGACCGCATGAGCCAGAGCAGCGCCCGGGCGTCTGTCCGCGCGGATCACCCGGTGGCGGAGGGAAGTCTGCCGATGTGCCGATGGAGGATGCGGTGGCGAGCCTGACCCGCCAGATCCTCCTGGGTATTCCGCATCGTGGTTCGTATCTTAGCGGACTGATGTCGCTTGATCTTGGACCATGAGCGCGTCAGCTCATGAGTTTGCGCACAAGAGGTCATTTTCACGGTCAGGAGGGAAAGGTGAACACCGATTCGACCCCCACCCTCGGGCGTGGTCCGGTGGGACGGGGGTCGGCGAAGGGGAACGATCGGGCCATGACACCTCGGGGGCCCCGCTTGACAAACCTAAAGGTCGCATCGATTGATGTGTCCTTGTTAGCATTGCTCTCCGATCGGGCGGAGGGCATTGCCGCGGGGATTCTCCGGCGTGAACGCGGCCTGCCCGCGGATCGCCGGGCCCGGGCCCGGGCGGGGAGATGGCTTTCCGGATATTGGCTCCCGGATGGTCAATGAGACAATGACCGATGGGCGAAGCCTTGAGATCCCAGATCGACCATCGACCATCGTCTCATTGAGCATGCGGGATTCAGCAGCCTCTATGTATTGAAGCTCCGATATTCTGAAGGGGTCACGCCCGTGGCCGATCGAAAGGCTCGGGTGAAGGCGCTGTGGTCGTAGAACCCGCAGGCGTGTGCGATGTCGGCGACGGAACGATCCGTTTCGCGCAGGAGGCGAGAGGCCGCCGTGATCCGGGTCTTGGTGATCAACTGCGTTGGCGTGAGACCGAAGAGGCGCTGGGTCAGTCGGGCCAGCCGTTGCGGGGAGAGCCTCGACCGTGTCGCGAGCCAGGTCGACGTGACATCACAAGACAGGTCGTGTTCGAACTCTTCCAGGGCCGCGGCAAGACCCGTCGGAATCATTTGCGGTTCGATCGGCACGCGCACATCGTGCGAGAAGCCGATCAGGCCGATGACCCGATTGTCCGCATCGCGGATCGGCAACTTGGTCGTGAGGCACCACACAGGATGGTGCGGGCGATACCATTGCAGCTCCAGGTGGCCCAACATGGGCTTGCCGGTTCGCAGAACTCTTTCATCCTGATCGGTTGGAATCCGACCGAAGTCGCCCGGGCAGATGTCGCACGGACGCTTGCCGATCGCATCGGTCTTATATCTAAGTCCGTGGCGCGCGATGAGCGACTCGTTGACCGCAACGTAAGAGCCCGTGGCATCCTTGACGAAGAACGCGATGTCTTCTGCCTGATCGAAGAGCAATGCTAGCAGCAACACATCAATCGATGCGACCTTCGAGTTTGTCAAGGATGGCCCCTGAGGTGTCATGGCCCGATCGTTCCCCTTCGCCGACCGATCCCCGTCCCACCGGACCAGGCCGACGGGCGGGGTCGAATCGGTGTTCATCTTTCGCTCTGACCCGTGAAAACGACCTCTTGTGCGCAAACTCATGAGCCTCCGCGTTACCGGGCCAAGATAAAGCCAAACCAGGTCGCTAGGATACGAAATGCGATGCGGAATACCCAGGAGGATCTGGCGGGTCAGGCTCGTTACCAGATCCTCGTTCGGCACATCGGCAGGCTCTCCTACGCCACCGGGTGATCCGCACGGACAGACGCGATGACACTGCTCCCGCTCATGCGGTCAACCGAGCGTTGCGCCCTCTCCACGCCCGCTCCACTTCCTCAGTCGATAGGAGAAGATCATGGGACGAGATCGAGGTCAACGCGCGGCGGAACGACGCCGGGCCGACGGGTTCACGTTGATCGAGCTGCTGGTGGTGATCGCCATCATCGCGGTGCTCATCGCGCTGCTCTTGCCGGCGGTCCAGGCCGCCCGCGAGGCGGCCCGACGGATGCAATGCGTCAACAATCTCAAGCAAATCGGGCTCGGAGTCCTCAACTACGAGTCGTCCAATGGCTGCCTTCCTTACGGCGCGATGATGGTTAGCGGGAACCCGAACTTCCCCGATTTCGGCCCGCTCGTGAGCATACTGCCATTCATGGAACAAGGGAGCTTGTTCAACACGGCGAACTTGATCAATGGCTGCAACCTGACATCCCGAACGGATGTGTGCGGCAACACCACGTTCCAGTCAACGCAGATCAGCTACATTCTCTGCCCTTCCGACCAGGACCGCTTGACGACGACGATCGCGAGCGGCGCCAAGCCGATGGGCCACGTCAACTATTGCGCGAATGGCGGGTCGGATGCCTTCGGAAACTGGCACTCGTCGTCGATGTGGCTCGGCCCTTTCATCCCCGATTACAACGGCTCGCCGAATACGGGCGGACCCCCGGCCAACCTCTCATCGATCACGGACGGAACAAGCAACACGGCTGCATTCAGCGAACGCGTGAAGGGGATTGGGAACTGCAACTGTACGCAATTTGACTCCCTGAAACCCACGGCGACGACGTCGTGGGGGTTGTCAACCGCGCTCAATTCCTCGACCACGACGCCCCAGGCGCTTTACAACCTGTGTCTAGCCACCCCTCCGACCGCGGCCATGACGACGGCAGCCACGTTCGGTGACCCGACTGGGGGCTACTGGACCGATGGTAACCCGGCGGAGCAGCTCTACAACCACGTGATGCCACCTAATACCTGGGGTTGCGCCGTCCACGGGAACGCCGACAACAAGTCTGGCACGATCGGAACCGCCTCGAGCCATCACCCCGGCGTCGTCAACCTGCTGTTGCTCGACGGCTCGACGCGATCGATCAAGAACACCGTCTCCTTGAACATCTGGTGGGCCCTCGGGACCCGGGCGATGGGGGAGATCATCAGCGCCGACGCTTACTGAGCCGCCCGCGGGCGATCGACAACCGCCATCCCGAGCCGGCCGCCGACCGGCCGGCACGGGAGGGTGGGCTCCCTCGACCGGCGTCGGCTCTCGGAATGCGACGACGTCGGCTTCTGGCTCAAGCCCGGCGGACCTTCCCCGACGAGGTGCGTTCCGAGGGTCGACTGGACGGGCGGGAGTGCCTCGCCGTCGGCCGTTCATCCCGGCGATCGAGGGGGCGACGGGGTCGGCCAGGCCGGGAAGGGCGACGGCACCGAGGGGATGGTGGTGGTCGATGGCGAAGGTGTCTCGCTTTGCTTTCTTCCTGGCCTGGCCGCGGAGTTCGGGGGGCATGCGTCCGCGCGGAACTTATGTTGATTCCTGGTGTTTCATCCGGCGACAATGTCCAGTTCCCCCGTCCGCAAGTCCTCCCAACCCACGAGGTGACGGTGCGCTTTCCTCCATCGATCGCCGCCCTGCTTCTGCTCGTCGCGGGCGGTCAGGCCCTCGCCGCCGGAAGGCCGAATGTCGTGTACGTCATGGCGGACGACGTCGGCTGGGGCGACCTGAGCGTCCACGGCGGAGGCGTGCCCACGCCGAACATCGACAAACTCTTCTCTCAGGGTGTCGAGTTGACGCGATTCATGGGCTGGTGCGTCTGCTCGCCCACCCGCGCGATGCTGCTCACCGGCCGCCATCCGTTCCGGGTGGGCACCGGGCCCGAGGTCGGTGGCGAACTCGATCTCGGCGAGACCACGATCGCCGAGGGCTTCAAGGCCAACGGTTACCGGACGGGGGTCTTCGGCAAATGGCACAACGGAAACGATCCCGACACGCCGGAATATCGCGCCGCGTTCGCGGAGGCCTACAAGGCCCTTCCGAACAAGAAGCCCGTTTTCGGCCATGGGGCCAACGCACACGGGTTCGACGAAGCGTGGGTCTATTACGGAGGCGGCGCGGATTATTTTAATCGTCGGACCGTCAAGGGCTCCGGCCCCGTCTCGTGGTGGCACGATAAGGAGTTTCGCCCGAAGGACGAAGGTTACACGGACGACCTGGTCACACGCCACGCCCTCGAATTCATCCGCGACAACAAGGATCGTCCCTTCTTCTGTTACGTGCCTTTCCACATCGCCCACGCGCCGCTCCAGGCCAAGGAGGGTGATCTGGCGGTCATCAATCCCCAGGAGGCCGCCGGGCTCCCCGCCGCCAATGCGAAGACGACCGACGAGGAAAAGCACATTCATGCCGCGATGCTTCGTTCGATGGACACGAACGTGGCCGCCCTCGTGGACGAGCTGGCGAAACTTGGCCTGACCGCGAACACCATCCTGATTTTCACGAGCGACAATGGCGCCATGGAAGCGGGCAGCAGCCTACCCTTGCGCGGTCACAAGCACACCATTTACGACGGCGGGGTGCGTCTTCCCACGGTCATCCGTTGGCCCGAAGGGGGGCTGATCGGCGGCCGGAAATGGGACGGTCTCTGCGGTGCGCTGGACATGTTCCCGACGCTCATGGCGATGACCGGCTCGACGATGCCGAAAACGCGGCCGCTCGACGGGAAGGACATCTGGCCCGCCCTTCGCGACCGGACGAAGAGCCCGGTGGAGAGCTATTACTGGGCCTGGCGCGATGAAGACGCCATCCGCACCGACCGATGGAAGCTCCACCGCTTTTTCCATCGCTACGAGCTCTACGACATCGCCAACGACGAGTTAGAGGCGAAGAACGTCGCCGACGCTCATCCCGACGTGGTCCAAGCGCTCACGGCCAGGATGGATGCCTGGGCCGACTCGACGGGAGCGGCGATCAGCCATCGACCCGCACCCGGCCAGTCTCACGCGCAGGCCGCACCGGAGGGCGAGGTGCTCGCCGTCACCCTGACCGTCACCGAGAAGGCCCAGGCCAGGGATCGCGTGGCCATCGCGCTGGCGAACTGGAACGGCACGCAGTACGCCACCGACTGGATCGAATACGATATCGCGTTCTCGGCCGATGCCCCGATGCGGCATCCGTATTTCTCGACCCTCGAAGGCAACAACCAGAAACCCTTCGGCCCGCTCTTCAAACCCGGCACCGGTGTCGATCAGTTCGGCCGCGATCAGAGCACGGGCCCCGGCATTCACGACGGTCGGAGCACCTGGGAACACCGGATCGTGGGACTCGCCAGCACCGCGCCGGGCCCGCTGGGAAAGCACGGCGTCGTCTTCATGGGAGGCACTGCGGGAACGTTCACCATCTACCTCGATAACCTCCGCATCCGTCACGCCGACGGGACCTCGACGCCATTGTGGACCGGCGGCAAGGACACCCGCGCCGGCCAGTTCAAGGCGAACGAGCTTTTCAAGGACCTCAAGATCCGCACCGTCGATGTCAAGGACGTGGGCAAGTGAGGTCTTCGCGGACCCTTCCCTTGCCGTGCGGACAATGAGGCCAGAGGTCAGACATTGTTTTTGGTCCCTCTCCGTGAACATCTGCATTGATGGATGGAATCTCGGGCCGTCCAGGTCGTCCGTCAACGAGGCGTCTCTTCCGGGCATTCCGGGTCAAGCCGTGAAGAATTCGGTTGCAACCGGGCGGGAATCGGGGAAGGATAAGGGTTGAATGGCCGGTCCCCTCGTTGAGAAGGGCTGGCCTTCCGCCCCCACCCGCGATTTCAGACCCAGGAGAACGAGATGACCGAGAAGAAGACCGTGTCGCGTCGTGGATTCCTGGAGACCACGGGGGCGGCCACGGGCGCCCTGGTGGCCGCTGGGACCTATGCCCACCCCGCCATCGGGGCCGTCAAGGGGGCCAATGACAAGATCAACTTCGCCGTCCTCGGCCCCGGCGGCCGGGCCCAGGCCCACATCGGCCACCTCCTCGACATGAAGAAGGACGGCAAGGCCGTCGACATCATCGGCGTCGCCGACGTCTGGGACGGCAACAAAAAGGTCGGCCGCGGCCTCTATCCCTCCGCTGAGCGCTGCGGGATCAATGTCGACGACAAGGCCAAGGTCACCAAGGACTACCGCAAGCTCCTGGCCGACAAGGACATCGACGCGGTGGTCATCGCCACGCCCGACCACTGGCACGCCAAGATGGCGATCGACGCGATGGACGCCGGCAAGGACGTCTATTGCGAGAAGCCGATGTGCCACACGATCGACGAGGCCCGGCGGATCACCGAGACGCAGAAGCGGACCGGCCAGATCATGACCGTCGGCGTCCAGTTGACCGCCCACCCGATCTGGAAGATGGCCAATGAGGTCGTGACCTCGGGCAAGATCGGCCACGTCATGCAGGCCCAGACCAGCTACTACCGCAACAGCGACGTCGGCCAGTGGCGTTACTACCCGCTGACCGAGGACATGACGCCCAAGACGGTCGACTGGAAGATGTTCCTCGGGACCGAGTTCGGCCTCGCCCCCGACCAGCCGTTCAACCGCGCCAAGTACGCCCAGTGGCGCTGTTACTGGGACTTCGGCGGCGGGATGTACACCGACCTCTTCGTCCACCAGCTCACCCACATGCTGATCGCCACCGGCATCCGGTTCCCCCGGCGCGTGGTCGGCGGCGGCGGCCTCTACATGGAATATGACGGCCGCGACGTGCCCGACGTCGCCACCGTGGTCGCCGATTACGACGAGGGTTGCCAGATGGTCATCTCGGCGACCATGTGCAACGACACCCAGCTCGGCGAGATCATCCGGGGCCATACCGGCACGATCGCCTTCGAGGGGGGCAACTCGTTCCGGGTCGTCCCGCAGAAACTCGACAGCCGCCCGGCCCCTCCGGGCCAGAACAAGGCCGAGGGCGGCGACCTGGTCAAGACCGACTTCAACGCCAACCGCGACGGCGACACCCGCGCCCTCTGGACCCACTTCATCGAATGCCTCCGGTCGAGGAACCCCGAGACCCTTTGCCCGCCCGAGACCGGCTACGCCGCGATCGCCACGGTCAACCTCGGCGTTCAACTCGTATCGCTACGGGAAGGCGTATTACTTCGACAAGGCCACCGGCAAAGTCTCCGACGCCGACGACAAGTGGGCCAAGAAGTGGGAGACCGTGAGCCACGAACGCGGCAAGCCCCAGCAGATCCAGGGCTGGAAGGCCGACGCGCTGGAAGGCTCGACCCTCCAACCCAAGGACTACCAGAAGCTCGAAGGCGACTGGGTCAACGGTCAGGACCCCGCCGCGAAGGCTTGACCTCGGGCCAGTCCGACGAAAAACCGCGACGGCCGCCCGATCCCGGGCGGCCGTCGTGCTTTCGAAGCCTTGAGTTTCTCATGAACTCTGGCCCGTCTCACGAGCAGGCCAGGTTGCTCCGATTGAACCAGCGGGCGATCGCCGATCCAATCAAGGCGGCCAGCATTGTGAAGAGGCAATGGCCGACGATCAGGAACTCCTTGAGGTTGACAACGCGGGGGACCCCCGAGGCGAGGTTTCGGGGCTGATCCGGCTTGATCGCGGTGGTCGAAGGCTGGTCGAGGGCGACCGGCTCGGTTTTCGAGAGGGGCGACGAAGCGACAGGATTCCCCGCCGGGGCGGCCAACGTCGCGTGGGCGAGTCGGAGGAGCCGGGAGGTCGGCAACTCCAGGCTGGCCTGTTCCTGGATCAACGGAACGAGGGTCAGGACCAGATAGCCGCAACCAAACAGGGCGAATCCCTGCCAGAATGCCTGCCGCTCCTGCCTCCTTTGCCAGAGGGCGACGACCGAGACCCCAAGCAGGGCGACGGTCAGGAGGAAGAGGACGCTGGCCCAGACCGCCTGGCCAGGAATCAGACTGACCGCGGAGATTGCGCCGAAGCCGAGAACGGTCAGGGCCCCCGCGATCGAGACGTTCTGGGCGGTGGACTTCTGGCGATGAGCGGGGACGCTTTTCGGCCTGGTAGGCGAAGGGCTCGCCTTGACGGCGTTGATCATGGCGGTGACAGGGAGCTCCTCGGCCGTCTCGGGAACCTCGCAGTGAGGCTCGGGAGACGTCCTCTTGACGGCTCTCATCACCTCCGACTCGCGCGGGGCTCGACTCGACTGCGGCGGCTCCGGATTGGCCGGGGCCTTTGGCCGACGAGGCAGGATGTTCTCCAGCCAGCCGCTCTGCTTGTCCTGTTCTTCAGTCCGGAGATTTCGCCGAAGGAGCGTCATCGCCCCGGTTGGCCTGGTCGGGCTCGACATGGCCTCGTCCAGGGCGGACGTTCCTGATCCGGTCGGCATCTCGTGCGACCCGGCCTCCGAGTCGCCCGAGGGGAGCATTGCCTCGCACTCGGGGCAGATCAACTGGCCGAACTCTTCCCGAGGTTTCTGCTGTCTCCGGCAAGCCGGACAATAAACCTGGTCTGGCATGAGCGATCACTCCTGATACGAAGCTGCCGGACGGTCGCCCGGTAATGGGCGATCCGGTCAATCGCCGTCCCTCTCTTTCGAGTCTAGTTGATCTTTCGGCGGGATGTCGGAGCTTGAGGATTCGGGGGAGAGGAGGTCTCAAACTCGGTAAAAGCGGCCATCTAGGCGGGTTTTCGGGAGTCACCGGAAACGAGGACTGATCCTCGGACTCAGTGACCGAGCCAGGAGCGCGAGTCGAGGAACGAGAAGATCAGACCCAGGCCTCCACCGAAGACCATCAGGATCAGGAAGGCCTGCTGGAGCCAGGGCATCCGGCGACCTCGGAGCATCTGATCAATCTCGTCGAATTGCATGAGGACGCTTTCGTTCAACTGGCTCCGCATGATCGATCGGAGAGAACGGAGGGTCGGCCAGGGGGCGGCCAGGTCCTCGATCTTCCGAAGGATGACCCGGGTCGATTCGTCGGCCTCGGTCCAGGAGCACCGGCAGGCCCGGAGTAGTTCGTGGTAGATCATCCGATAGGCGGCGTCGCTGACCTTCGGGCCGAAGTTTCGCCCCGGGCCGAGGGCCTCGACGACGACGGCCCACCGCCTCCAGCATTCCACCAGCGGGCGAGGGGTCAGGTCCTCGACTCCGACCGGGCGGCGGGGACGGCACAAGGACCAGGCGGAGCCCTCCGGCAGCAATCGCGATGACGACGAGAGAGCGGAGACGTTCGTCTTCTGGGAAGGGCTCGCGACCATCGTCCTCGCGCCGGATTTCCGGACGAGCGTGCTCCGTCCGTGGCTCGCGGAGTGAGGAGTGGAGTTCCTCGGTTCGTTGACGGTCACCGTCGGCCGCGTCTGGCAGCCTCGGAGCCAGCCGCCCAGTGCGTCCGCGACCTCAGCGGGAGCCTGGAAGCGATCCTCGGGCCTCTTGGCCATCATCCGCTCGACGATCTGGAGCAGTTTTGGGGGGATCTCGGGTCTCGGGCCGCTCAGCGGGGTGGGCGACTTCGTCTGGTGAGCGAGCAGTTTCTCCACCAGGGTCCCCTTCGGAAAGGGGGGAGTGCCGGCCAGCAGGAAGTAGAGCGTGCATCCCAGGCTGTAGATGTCGGAACGGATGTTGACATTGTGGCAGTTGACCGCTTGCTCGGGCGAGAGGTAATCGACCGTGCCCATCATCCCCTCGTCATGGACCCGGGTCAGCCCCGCCTCGTCTTTACTTTCGAGCTGGAGGGAGCGGACCAGGCCGAGGTCGAGGATCTTGACGGTCCCTTTGAGGTCCCAGAGAAGGTTCGCCGGCTTGATGTCGCGGTGGACCAGTCCCGCCGCGTGGGCGTGATCCAGGCCGAGGGCCGCCTGGCGGATCATCTCAACCGCTTGATCCACCGGGAGGCGGCCGTTCTCCTCGGTCAGTTGCTGGAGGCTGGACCCTTCGACGAACTCCATGACGAGGTAATGGTAGTCGCCTTCCTGGCCCAGATCGAACCCCCGGATGATGTTGGGGTGATTCAGCTTGGCGACGGCCCGCGCCTCTCGATAGAAGCGTTCCAGGAAGCTTCCGTCGCCGGCAAGGGATCTGGGCAGGACCTTGAGCGCCACTCGTCGGTGCAGGTGAACGTGCTCGGCCTCGTAGACGGTGCTCATGCCGCCGCTGGCAATGAGCCTGAGCAATTGATACTTGCCGAGGATGAATCCCTTGTTGACCCCGGCGAGTAGCTTCTCGGCCTGCCATGAGGTCAGGAAACCCCGGGCCAAGAGCGAGGCCGCGAGCGCCGGCGGGTTGGAATGACGCCCGTCCACGACCTCGGCACGAACCGTCTCGAGCCGTGACGCGTCGAGCAGTCCCGACCTTCGCAGGTTCGAAACGAACTGTTCAAGGGTCAATGCCATGTCCGGGACCCGGGGTTATCCGGCTCAACTCGTGATGAAAATCGGGAACGTGGGATGATCTCCCCGTGGTGAGTCTACGTCAATTCTTGAGATCAGGATGACTGTCAAATCAGGAACGGATGGATGTGCGGCCCGGGCCCGGGTCGAACGGTCACAGCGAGCTCTCAAGCCGGCCCGGCCTGGTAGAGCGGCAGCACGCGCTCGCGGACCCAGGCGCGGAACCGTTTCGACCAGCTTGTCTGGTCCTCTCCGGGCCTCGGATCGATGAATTCCTCGAATTCTTTGATCGGCAGGAACGGGAAGCTCGGGCTGACCTCGGTGAGTTCATAGGCCCCGTCCGGTCGGAGCCGGAAAATCCGCAAGGTCTCGCCGTCGAACCGCCAGATCTCGGGAATCCCCAGCGCGGCATAGATCCTTTCGCGGTCGACCGAACTGCTCGTGATGTCGATCTCGATCGCCAGGTCGGGCGGAGGATCGACGTCGAGGTCCATCTCCAGCTTGCCGCGGACCCTGGGCTCGTTCTGGATGTAGAACGCCTCGTCGGGCTCCAACCCCTTGTTCACGTCTCCCCGGCGGAGCGTGGTCGAGCCGCAACCGTCGATCGGGATGTCCAGTTTCTCGGTCAGGTCCGCGATCAGCCGGCTGAATCGGTGCTTGTACCGCTCGTGCCGGCCGCCTGGCGACATGAATTCGAGTTCCCCGTCATCGTAAGTCAGCCGGATCGACGGCTGCTCGCCTACCTCGGCGAGTAACGCCTCGTAGGTCTTCCAACTGACGCCACTGAGGAGGAATCGCCGATCCGCGCTGGGAGGCTTGACGGACATGGTCTCTCCTCCGGTGACGGGACAGGGCCTCGGATCGTTACCGTGCCTCGACCTCCAGCCTCGCCCCCTCCCGCCTTTCGAGCGCGGCGGCGATGAAGTCGCGGAACAGGGGGTGGGCCCTGGTTGGCTTCGACTTGAACTCGGGGTGGAACTGGACGGCGAGGAACCAGGGGTGTTCGCTCGTGGGCAGCTCGATGATCTCGACCAGGGAGCCGTCGGGGCTGAGGCCGGTCGGGATGAAGCCGTTCTCCTCGAACAGCTTGCGGTACTTGTTGTTGAACTCGTAGCGGTGCCGGTGCCGCTCGTGGATCAGGTCGACCCCGTAGGCGAGCCGGGCCAGCGAGTCCGGGACGAGGGCGCAGGGGCAGGCGCCCAGCCTCATCGTGCCGCCCCGGTCGTAGATCTTGGCCTGCTCGGCCATCAGGGCGATCACCGGGTTCTGGGTGGTGGCGCTGAACTCGGTGCTGTTGGCGTCCTCCAGGCCGAGCACGCTCCGGGCGAACTCGATCGTCGCGCACTGCATCCCCAGGCAGATCCCGAAGAACGGGATGCCCTTGGTCCGGGCGAAGCGGATCGCCTCGATCTTCCCCTCGATCCCGCGCATCCCGAACCCGCCGGGCACGAGCACGCCGTCGACCCCCGCCAGGACCCCCGCCGCGCCGTCGCGGCCGATCTCCTCGGCCTCGATCCGCCGGACCACCACCCGCGCCCGGTTGGCGATCCCGGCGTGGTCGAGCGACTCGTAGACCGACTTGTAGGCGTCGCGGTGCTTCATGTACTTGCCGACGACCGCGATCGTCACCTCGGTGTCGGGGTGGATGATCCGGTCGACCAGCTCCCGCCAGTCGGAGATGTCCAGCGGCATTCGGCCTTGAGGCCAAGCTTGCGGACGATCAGCTCGTCGAGGCCGTTGTTCACCAGGCTGAGCGGGACCTCGTAGATGCTGAACTCGCTGTCGCGCTCCTCGATGACGGCCTTGCGCTCGACGTTGCAGAAGAGGGCGATCTTGTCGCGGTCCTCGGGGCTGATCGGGTGCTCGGTCCGGCAGATCAGGATGTCGGGCTGGATGCCGATCTGCCGGAGGGCGCCGACGGAGTGCTGCGTCGGCTTGGTCTTCAGCTCGCCCGCCGCCTTGAGGTAGGGCACCAGGCGTCAGGTGGATGTAAAGGCAGTTCTCGCGGCCGACGTCGAGCGCGAACTGGCGGATCGCCTCCAGGAACGGCAAGCCCTCGATGTCGCCGACGGTCCCGCCGATCTCGGTGATCACGACGTCCACGTCGTCGGCGACCAGCTTGAGGATGCCCGCCTTGATCTCGTCGGTGACGTGCGGGATCACCTGGACGGTCTTGCCCTCGTACGTCTTCCCCTCGCGCTCCTTGCTGGATGACCGAGAGGTAGATCTTGCCGGTGGTGAAGTTGCAGTCGCGGGTCAGGGGGGCGTCGGTGAACCGCTCGTAGTGGCCGAGGTCGAGGTCGGTCTCGCCGCCGTCGTCGAGGACGTAGACCTCGCCGTGCTGATAAGGGCTCATCGTGCCGGGGTCGACGTTGATGTAAGGGTCGAACTTCTGGAGCCGGACCCGCAGCCCTCGGTGCTCCAGGAGCATCCCGATCGAGGCGCAGGTCAGCCCCTTGCCCAGCGAGCTGACCACGCCGCCGGTCACGAAGATATGCTTCGCCATGATGGAGTCTTCCCAACCTTCCCGCTCGAATCCCCCCATTCTGAACAGGTCAGTATAACACGCGAGGCAACTCCCCCGAGACGGCGGAAGTCGCGGGGCCGCGATTGCCGGGTCGCCGGTCCTTCGTGTAAAATCGAGGAGAAATCGGACCCGATCGAAATCCGCCCCGGCGAAGCGAGCCGCGCCATGCCCCCGATCCGCCTGAATCGCCGCCGGTTCCTGGGTTGTTCGGCCGCCGCCGGCTGGGCCCTCTCGCAAGGACGGGTCGAGGGATCTTCGCCGACCGGCCCCGTTCGCCTCGGCGTGATCGGCCTGGGCACGCGCGGGCACGGCCCTCCTGCGGGCCTTGCTGGAGATCGAAGACGCGAACATCGTCGCCGTCTGCGACGCCGAGGCCGAGGCACCTCGCCCGCGCCTCGGGGATCATCGAGAAGGCCAAAGGGACGCGGCCCGAGGCGTTCGAGCGGATCGCCCAGGTCCTCGAAAGGCCGGAGATCGACGCCGTGGTCGTCGCCCTGCCGTGCGACCTCCACGCCTCCACCTACCGCGACGTCCTCCGCGCCGGCAAGCATCTCTACGGCGAGAAGCCGCTGGCCCTGACCCTGGCCGAGTGCGACCTGGTCGAGGCCGAGGCCGTGCGTTCGCCCGAGCTGGTCGTCCACGTCGGCTATCAGCGGCGCTCGAACCCCCGGTATCGCGAGGGGGTCGCCCTGATCCGCCGGGGAGATCTCGGCCCGCTCGTTAGCGGCTCCTCGGCCTGGATCAGCAGCAACGGCCCGATGAACGGCCACGAGAACTGGCTGGCCAGCCGCGCCCGCTCGGGCGACTGGATGGTCGAGCAGGCCGTGCACGTCTGGGACGTCTTCGGCTGGCTCAAGGGTGAGCCCCCGGCTCGGGCCTTCGGGAGCGGCCGGCGCGACCTCTTCGCCGCCTCGCAGCCCGCCCGCGACGTCACCGACGACTACGCCGTCCAGCTCGAATGGGCCGACGGCTTCCACGTCGCCTTCGCCCAGAGCTGGGTCGCCCCGGCCGACGACGCCTTCACCGGCATCACCCAGCGCGTGACCGGCGAGCTCGGCGGCCTCGACCTGACCACCGGCTCCCTCACCTATCGCGATAAGTCGCGTCCCCGCCAGACGATCCACCCCGGCCCCCAGCCCGACACCAGGCTGGCGCTTCAGAATTTCCTCGAAGCCATCCGGGCCGACCACCCCATCCCACCCCCCTTGACCCTCGCTGAGGCAAAGGAAGCCACCGGCGTCGGGTTGCTGGTGCGGAGGGCGGTCGATGAGCGGCGGGTCGTCACGTGGGATGAGATCCAGTCGGGGGCTTGAGGTACATTCGCTTTGACTGCGGATCGATGTGAAAACCCGGTCACAGCTTAACGCATCAATACGAAATTCGATTTATATGCTTTACTTCGTTTGCTTTTCGAGTTCGGCAACAAGCTATCGTGAAGGATAGTGTTTGATGACGCCGGCGATCCTTTCCCGAGCCTTGTCCCAGTCGAAATCTGTTTCTTGATCGACGTAGAATTTGCCGCCGATGGCGCGGACCAGTTCCTCCCCGATCATCCGCAACTCGGATTCCTCGCGCGGCCCTACTACGGATCGAGCGAGGTCGCTCCGCCGAAGGTAATAGCAGGGAGCATCGTGGAGGAAGAAGGCGCTCTGATATACCCGCTCCTGATTATCGAGCCAATCTCGGATGGTGTCGTCGGGCCAGCCGAAGAGTCGGCTCAGGACGGCCGTCCACGTGCTCTTGAACGCCGCGACCTCATCACCCACGGGCTCTTGCTTCACGTTGAATGACAGGAACTCGCAGGGTAGCTCCCGAAGGTATTGGCCGGCGGAAAGCCGTGTTCTGACAAGGATGGCGACGGGATTCCGGTTGTCGAACCTGCAACTGGAACCGATCAGCAGGATCTCGGGATGGTCGCCATATCGGGCGATGAATCGCCTCTCCGCCTCCATGACCAACCCCTCCCATTCCACCGTTTCGGGCATGGGGTCCAGCCCTACCGGTACGTAGGATATCCAGCGTTCCCTTCGCTCATCGCGTTCGCGGGATGATAGAGCGTTCCATTCATCTAGGTTCATCAGCACCATCCGCTCGATCTGTAAACTGTCGCTGCTACTTCGCCCGTGGCAGTTTCCGGTTGACGTTAGTCCTGATAAATCGGATCGAAAACCGACGATCCCGGCATGATATTGACCCGTTACAATTTCGACATTTGTCGGAGAGACCCATTTTATCCGAGCCGGCCTCTTTCCTTAATGGGCGAGTGAACCATCCGGATGTGGCATCGATCCGAGGCCACACCCATACGGTCAGTACATCTCCAGCATCTGCTCGCCGCCATGTTCGGGATTGCCGATCAATCGTTGGTTTTTCGGGTTGACGACGAAGTCGAGCAGTTCCAGCGGGACCTGACCGATCAGGACCGGGCAGTTTTCGGGGATTTCGGTGACATCCACGGTGCATTCACGCCCCTGGACTGTCAGGCGCACGGCCCCGAAGACCTGGAACGTCGCGAGCCCCGCCGTGGTCCGGGCTTGCCTCGGCCGGAGCGGGATCAGGCCAAGTTGGTCGATCAACCGTCTCGGCATCGAGAGGGTTGTCGCCCCGGTGTCAACCAGGGCATCGCTGACCTCGACCCGCCGCACCTGGTCCTCGGTCAGCTCGCCCCGATGGGCCCTGAAGAAATCATCCAAACTCTCCACCTTCGCCGCGACAATCACCCTGCCGATCGTTTCGGTTTCCATGCTGGCCTCGATGTCCGGAGGCTGAGCGCGAATCTGAGCCACAACCATCCTACCGTGCACCGCCCTCCGTTCCCATCAAGCGACGCTCACCAGGATGCCAAGGATCTTGCCGATCTGTTGAAAATGGTACTCGACGCTGTCGATCGAAGCGGTGCTGCCTTCCAGCTTCAGGAAACGCCAGACGTTTCCGGTGGTCACGGCGCCGAGCACCGGGCCAGCCGGCCCTTCTTCGGATCGGGTGTTGAAAGTCTGGGCCGCGACCAGGGCCGCGACGCACTGTCCCAGGCCGGCGATGATGTCCTCCCGCTTGGCCTCCACCACGGCAACAACCGGTTGGCTCAGATAGTACCGCTCGCGAGACCGCGTGAGCAGGAAATCGCAGGCCCCGTTCAATCCGCGCTCTCGATCGACGTCGAAGTTGATCCCCGAAAAGAGGCTGATCCGATGGCCCGACTGCCGCACGGCGTCCATCAAGATGGGCGCGATGATCATCTCGGATCGTGCCTTCTCGGTATTCATCGCGAGGGCGGCCGGTGCCCACTCGTCGAGGGTTTGCCGGAGCAAGCCGCCCGGTTCGACCTCGGTGATTCCGGCGAAAAGGTCGAGGTCCTCGACGAGTGTCAGGCCGAAACGCTCACGAGCGGTCCGCAGGTCGAAGTCGCTGTAGAGCATGGGTAACGGGTTGCCCTCGGTTTCTGAAGACTGGCTTCGTCGAGGAGCATTGTAACAGGATGACGGCGAGCGACCCCAAACCGTGTTGAAGAGGTCAAACGCTTACCGCTTTCCCCGGGAGATCGACCGTCTCCGCGACGTCGGCCCGCGTGTCGTCGCCGATCAGGCCGAGCAGGTCGCGCTCGATCGTCGCGCAGATCCGGCCGAGCGGGAGGTCGTTGTCGTCGCCGTCGAACGGGTTCTCGATCTCGACGCCGATCTCCTCGATCCCGAAGAAGATATAGGCGACCAGCAGCGTGCCGACGATCGCGCCGGGGCCGTAGCTGTCCACCAGGGCGAACGGCAGGGTGAAGCAATAGAGGATCAACGCCCGGCGGATGTGGACCATGTAGGCGAAGGGCAGGGGGGTGTTCTTGATCCGCTCGCACCCGCCCAGGCAGTTGACCAACTGCTGGACGTTCTGGTCGAGGTGGGCGAAGAGGATGTCCGAGATCAGCCCCCGGTCTCTGGCCTGGGCCAGCAATCCGGTGATCCGCCCGGCGACGTCGAGCGGGACGTTCCCCGACGCGAGCGCGGCCCTGACCTCCTCGCGTGGGAGCCGGCCGGCGGCCGGGCCGAGCCCCGTTCCTCCCCGGATCGCGTGCATCGCGGCGAACGGCCAGGCCGCCGCCCAGCGGATCGTGGCCCTCATCAACTCCGGGTCGTCCTTCAAGAGGGTGATCACCTGCCGCGCCAGGTTCCGCGACTCGTTGACGATCGACCCCCAAAGCTTGCGGCCCTCCCAGAACCGGTCGTACGAGGTGTTTGTCCGGAAGACCAGCAATAATCCCAAGGCGAAGCCAACCAGGCTGTGAACGGTTGACGGGATCGATGCATGGTCCATCCCCAGCCGTTTTTTCAGGTAATCGTGGACGAAAAGCACGACCACCGACCAGCCGACACACAGCAAGATCCGACCGAAGATCGCGTGGAACATCGAGTTCCGGATATCGAACAGGTGCGAGGTCCAGTGCTTGGGATCGTATTCGACCATCGGGGATCTCCAGGATTCGGGCGCGTGATGTGCGACCCGATGGGGCAAAAGCCGCGCCGAGGTCTCGACTTCGGAAGAAAGGCGGTTAATCTTCGGCCTGGATCGGGATAATGAATGAGTTGCGTGTTGAGTGATTGGGGTCGAGGGGGGCGTCGGATGGCTTTGAATGCCGGAATCGAGATCGACGCAGGCACGGCCATCCGGTTGCGTGGGGTCCGCGTGCACAACCTCCGCGACGTCGACGTTGACATCCCGCGCGACCGATTGGTCGTCCTGACGGGCGTCAGCGGGTCGGGGAAGTCGAGCCTGGCGTTCGACACGATCCATGCGGAGGGGCGCCGGCGGTACATCGAGGGGCTCTCCAGCTACGCCCGGCAGTTCCTCGACCAGATGGAGCGGCCCGACGTTCGACCTCATCGACGGACTGCCGCCGACGGTGGCGATCGACCAGAAATCGGGCTCGGCGAACCCCCGGAGCACGGTCGCGACAGTGACAGAGGCGTACGACTACCTTCGCCTCCTCTATGCCCGGACGGGCGCACCGCATTGCCCGAAGTGCGGCCAGGACATCCGTCGCCAGGCCCCCGAGCAGGTGGTTGACATGGTCCTCGGGCTGGGCGAGGGAACTAAGTTGCTCGTCCTGGCGCCGATGGTCCGAGGCCGCAAGGGGCAGCATCTCGACGTTTTCCGCGCGATCCGCGAGGCCCGCCTGATGCGCGCGAGAGTTGACGGCCAGGTTCTCGAAGTTGACGCCGAGCCTCCCAAACTCGCAAAGACCAAAGTCCACGATATCGAGGCCGTGGTTGACCGTCTGGTCATCCGCGAGGGGATTCGCCCGCGGATTGCCGAGAGCATCGATCTGGCTTTGAAATTAGGCGAGGGGACCGTCATCCTCTCGATCCAGTCGGGAGATGTCTGGCAGGACCGGATCTCCAGTATCCATTACGCGTGCCCGGGTTGCGGCACGAGCCTGGGCGAGATCGAGCCTCGCACGTTTTCGTTCAACAGCCCCCATGGTGCCTGCCCGACCTGCGGCGGATTGGGTTCGAGTTGGAATTTCGACCCCGACCTCGTCGTCCCCGATCGGTCGAAGTCACTTGAGGACGGCGCGGTCGCCGCCTGGGACGCGTTACCCGCTTCGAGCCGGCTCGCAGCGCTCGATGACCCTGGATTGGCTTTGCTTTTGAAGAAGCACCGGCTCTCGATGTCGACTCCGCTGGCGGAATGGCCCCCGAAGGAAACGGCTTTGCTTTTTCGAGGAGAGCCCGGCGTCTACATTGGTGTCCTGGCGGGCCTGGAGCAGGCCCTTGCCGCCGCGAAGACCGATGCGCGGCGATCCGCGCTGGAGGCGTTCCGCTCGGAATCGATCTGCCCGGATTGTCAGGGTGCCCGGCTCCGGCCCGAAGCCCGCGCGGTGACCGTCGGCGGCCTGGCGATCCACGAGTTGACCGCTCTTTCGGTCGACGCGGCCCGTTCGTTCCTGGCCTCGCTCCGGTTCGAGCTGCCGCACAACCTAATCGGCCCTCCCCTGGTGGCGGAGGTCGTGAGCCGCCTGGTGTTCCTCGAACGGGTGGGTTTGAATTATCTCACGCTCGCCCGAGGCGCCGATACCCTGTCCGGCGGCGAGCTGCAACGGGTTCGTCTGGCCACGCAGATCGGCTCGGGGCTGGTCGGAGTCTGCTACGTCCTCGACGAGCCGACGACCGGGTTACACCCTCGGGACACCGGCGCGCCTCCTGGCCAGCCTGGCCGACCTCCGCGACCGGGGGAACAGCGTGCTCGTCGTCGAGCACGACGAGGCGACCATCCGCGCGGCCGACTGGCTGATCGACCTCGGCCCCGGCGCCGGGCCGGACGGCGGGCTCGTCGTCGCCGAAGGGCCACCGGGCGATCTGATTACCTCGGGCGAGTCGGCCACGGCCCGCTATCTGAGGGGAGAAACCTCCCCGCCGACCGGGTCGCCCGACCGCCTGGCCCGAAGTCCCGGCTCGATCCAGATCCGGAATGCGACCGAACACAACCTGAAGGGAGTGACGGCGACGATCCCGCTCGGGACTCTGACCTGCGTGACCGGCGTGAGCGGGTCGGGCAAGAGCACTCTGGTCCTCGACATCCTCGCCCGCGCCGCGCTCCGGCAACTGGAGCGGAAAGGCCCGAGGCCGGGGGCTCACGACGGGGTCGACGGCCTGGACGCGGTCGACAAGCTGATCGTGATCGACCAGTCGCCGATCGGACGAGGGCCACGCTCGACGCCGGCCACCTTCACCGGCGTCTTCGACGAGGTTCGCAAGGTTTACGCCTGGACTCGTGAGGCCAAGGTCCGGGGCTACGCCGCGAGCCGGTTCAGCTTCAACGTCAAAGGGGGCCGGTGCGAGACCTGCCAGGGTCAGGGCGTCCGCAAGGTCGAGATGAACTTCCTGCCCGACCTGTACGTCCGCTGCGAAGCCTGCGAAGGACTTCGCTACAACCCCCAGACGCTCGAATGCCGCTTCAAGAGCAAGTCGATCGGCGAGGTCCTGTTGATGAGGGTTGATGACGCTCGGATTCTCTTCGAAAACATCCCGAAGGTCGCCCGCGGCCTGGACGCCCTCCATGAGGCCGGTCTCGGCTACGTCGCGCTCGGCCAGTCGAGCACGGCGCTCTCCGGAGGCGAGGCCCAGCGCGTCAAGCTCGCGGCCGAACTGGGCCGAGTCGCCACTGGCCGAACCCTCTACATCCTCGACGAGCCGACGACAGGCCTGCACTTCGCCGACGTCGCCGCGTTGCTCGCCGTCCTCCACCGCCTGGCCGACCTGGGCAATACCCTAGTCGTCATCGAGCACAATCTTGACGTGATTCGCACCGCCGACTGGGTGATCGACCTCGGCCCCGAGGGGGGAGATGCTGGAGGGAAGCTCGTCGCCGAAGGGCCGCCCCGGGCGATCGCCGAGGCGCCTGGAAGCGAGACGGGGAGATGGTTATGAATGAACGGCTGGCCAGAAATGGGCGAGCACCCGGCCGAGATCCTCGCGCTGCGCTCGCCCGCGCCAAGATCCCCCAGGCTCGAATCGAAGAGGTCGAGCTCGTTTTCGAGGACCCTGCACGCGAGCGCGTCGAGGTAAAAGCGTCGTCCTTCGGATTCGAGGCGGAACACGGTCGAATGACCATATTTATCAGGAGGCAAACCTGCCCGTTCGGCCTCCTCGCGGGGGACGATCTCGATGCTCAATCCAGGGAAGGAAGTCGGGATACCAAGATAATCAACATCATAAAATATAATATCGATATTTGTGGACGAACCCGACGCATTGGGGCTCCGGATCAGCAACCGAGAATGGCTCACGTGGTAATCCCAGACCTGAAAGCCTCGATCGGATTTGAATTCCACGTCAGTCCTCCTGGCCGTCGGTTTCGAAGGGATTGGCGACCGACAGATCGCCCAGGAACCATCGGATTCGCGGCCACCATTCCGGGTTCTGCTGGATCGTCAACAGTTCCCAGTCGGTCGAACTGCCTCGACCCGATGCGGCGCGGAGCAAACCGGCCCCGACCGCGACACCCTGGAGATTGAAGAGAATCTCCGTCTCCGCGTCGTTCAGGGCGATGAGAACGTAATATCTCCAATTGGCCGGATCATCGCTCGCCAGTTGTTTCCAGGTCAGGGCCTGATGCTCGGCGGCGAATCGATTCAGATAGAACTTGAGCCCCAGGGCCAGCCGTTGGCGGTAGGATTCGCCCGTGGGTCTACCATTCCCTGTAGACACGCCGTATTTCCCCCGCTCATCTTCGATTCTAAGGAAAGGACGTCGCCCAGAGCAAGTGACAGCCGGCCCGATGCATCGCCGTCCCGGGCAGGGCGTGCCAAGAATTAACTCAAATCAGGGCCGCGCATCGAACGCGAAGTACATCTTCAGCGTCACCGGCGCCGTGGTCCGGTCGTACATCAGGCCCAGGTAGAGGCCGGGGGCGACCTGGCGGATCTCGTCGCGATAATTGCCGTAGATCCGGGAGGTCCCCTCATAGTCGAGGATCATCGAGGGGCGGCCGTCGAGCCAGCTCGGGGCAGTGTAGACGTTGCCTTTGATCGCTCGGACGCCGAAGAACTTGTTGATGGCCGTGGAGGTTGAGGGGTCGAAGACCTTGCCTTGCCAGGCGACGCGGGCGGCGTTGGAGCGAGGCTCGGGGGAAGCGGGCGTCGGGGTAGAGGGCGCGGCCGTGGACCCTCCCGGTCGGCATCGGGCCGGGGGTGGACTGGCGGTAGAGCTGGTCGAGCTGTGAGGAGGACAGGGAGACGAGGTCGTCGAGGGTCCGGATCTCGGTCGGGGCCTGCATGGGGGTCGCCTCGGGTTCGGCGGAGTGGGCGTGCGGAGGCGACGCCGCGAGGAGGGTCGCGGCGATCAGGCCGAGGATGCGGATTCTTCGAGCTTCGCGATGCATGGCCCGCCCCCTTTCGAAATCGAAGGCGGGCCGTCCCGACGGATCGCCTTACTTCGGGGTATCGGCGGGGAGACCGTCGAGGTTCAGGTTGGGCAGCGTGGGCATGTCGCCGGGGGACGGTTTGGCGGGCTCGGAGGGGATTTCCGGCTCGGGGCCTTCCTCGTCCATGGGCTCGTCAGGGACGCCGGGGGTGATCCGCCGGGCGGAGACGACCTTCCACTTCGTGTCGATGGCGTCCGTCTCGAACTGGACGAGCTTGAGGCGGAGCATCGTGGGTGGGTCGCCGCTGGAGGCGAGCTTGTCCTTGACCTCGGCGGTGACCTCGGCTTTCTCGAAGGCGAACGGGCCGTCGACCTTGATGGTGGGGAAGGGTCGCTTGAGCAGGCCGTCCCAGGATTCGCGGTGGCGGGCGTAGTCGAGGGCGAGGGACCGCTCGGGCTCGGGCAGGGGGGGGTTGGCCCCTTCGACGAGCATCCGGTAGCTGGGGATGAGCTTCTTGGAGGTGAGCCCTTCGGAGATCTTGGCGAAGACCGCGCCGAAGTCGATCGCGGCTTGCATCGCCTCCTCGGGGTCGCCGCTGGCCATCTTGTCGTAGGTCTTGTCCTTCTCGAGCTTCTCCTTGGCCTCGTGGACCTTGTCGAGCATCTCGGCGGCGATTCCGAGCTGGTTCTTGGGGATGAACCGGCCGCTGGTCGCGTCGTAGTCGAACTTCTTCTCGATCGCCCGGTGCAGCCGGGCGATCGGCTTGAACACCCCCTTGATCCGCTCGTCGCGGGGCTTGTCGCGCTTGAGGTCGCGGAACGAACGGATCGCCGGGGGGTCCTGGACCACGCCGAGCCGTTGGATCGCCGCCTCGTCCCCCTCCTTGAGGGCCATCAGGTAATCATAGGCCGCTGCCTCGACGACCGTCTTGGGCCTGGGATCGAGCCAGTCGCGGATCATCGGCCAGGCGATGATGGCGCCGACCGCGAGCAAGGGGACCAGGATCACGGTGGCCCAGAGACCCTTGTTCGACGCCCCGGACTCTCCTTTGTCCTTCTTGTCCTTCTTGATGAAGACGGATTTGCCGACCGGCGCAGCGGCGGGCTCGGGGGCCTTGATCCGCTTGAGCATCGGCTCCACGGGCTCGGAAGATTCGGCGGATTCGGCGGCCGGCTTCGGCCGGGGGACCACCTGCGGGGCGCCGCACTTGGGGCAGTCGACGGACTGGCCGACCTGGTCCTTCGAGGTGACGAAGGCGGCCTGGCAGCTTCGGCAGCGGAGGCGAAGGCTCATCGGCTCTCCTCAGGGTCAAGGTCGGAGTCGGCGGAAAGCGGGACGTAGGTGGGGTTCGCCGCCGAAGGGTCGCCGAGGCAGCGGGGGCAGGCGTCAGCGGTCCCTCGGAAAGGTCGGGCGCAGCGTGGGCAGAGTCCGGCGGAGCGCCGGAGGTTGGGAATCGAGACCTTCAAGGCCGCCCCCTCCGGCGTGTCGGCGAAGCTATCGACGACCCGCGCGGCCAGGGTCGCCACGTCGGGCTTGACGGCCCCGGCGCGGACCCGCTTCTTGATCTCGTTGACCAGCCAGCGAACGAGGTCCTGGTCGAGTCTGGCGAGCGGTTCGCCCCGGAGGTGCTCGGTCAAGGTGTCACGGATCTCGATGGCGAGAAGACCGTCGCCGGCCTTCTTTGCCGCTTCGAGGCGTTTTTTCAGGACCTCGACGGCCTGATTCCGGGCGTCAGTCAGCTCCGCCAGGAGCCGGGCGGCATCGGGGCCGGGGTGGTCTCGGACGAAGGCCCCAACCAGCCGGTCGGCCTGCGCCCAGCGGCCGGCGCCGATCAGGCGCCGGGCTGCCTCGATCGTCCGGGTCTGGTCGTCCTCGACGGGCGCCGGCTTCTCCTCGGTCGAGAGCTTCTCCAACGCCTGGGCGATCCGCCCGAGCGCCGGGATCGCGTGCTGCTCGATCAGGTTGGCGGTCCGGGCGGCGGACTCGGACTGGTCGACCATCACGTCGATCAGCTCGGCCCCGGTCGAGATCAGCCGCCCGACAACCCAGCCCGCGACGCCGAACCCGCCCAGGTACGTCAAGGCGAGCACCCCGGCGATCTGACGCTCGGCCCAGGTCAACTGGACGTCGCGGACCAGCGGGCCGATCTGGTCGAGAAACAGCGAGACCCCGACCGAGAACAGCCCGAACCGTACCCACGGGGCGACACGCGCCAGGGCCCGGCGGGAGGCCCTCAGCGAATCGTAACGCGGGATGTCGGGGGTAGGTCGGGTCATGGTGGCTCGATCGGACGGTGCCCAGGGGCCTCATGAAGAATCATTATGACGAGCTTCTCGGCCCTTCGCCATCGTCTCGACCACGGCGAGCACTCCACGATCCGATCGAACTCGAAGAATGTTTTTCCGCCCACTGGCCAAGGACCGGGACACATGATAGAAGAGATTCAGCATATCCCTGATCCTGAGTCCGTTGAATCTGGCCGTGGAAGACCTCGGGGCGTCCCTGAGGGCGGGTTCTGGTGCGTCATCACCCGCGCTTGCCGGGACGATCGAGGGCCTCCTCGGCATCGACGCCGTGTCGTTCACGACGCCCGATCGGTGACCGTCGCTCTGCTGGCTTTCCCCCAGGAGAGGATCTCATGCGAGACGCCTTGCGTCTGGTGGCCTTGACCGCCTCGCTGTCCCTCGCGTTTTTGCTCGGGCCCGCCGCCACTGAGTCCCAGGCCCAGATGGCGGCCCGCGGGGCCGCCCGGACGAATCGCTCGTCCGTCGCGGCGAAGCCCGCCCCGCCACGTTCCTATTATTACGTCCCCGCGCCGGCTTCTCCGGCACCGACACCGACTCAGACCCGGTTGACGTCCGCGACCGGGGCGAACACATTCACCTACAGCTCCGGCTTTGCCGCGGCGCCCTCGAATCCTCCGGCCGTCGCGAGCCCTCGGGTTCCGGGCTATTACTATGTTCCGGCACCGGCGCCGACCGCCCCGGCGCGTCCTCCGGGCCGATCCCGGGCGCCGGGGACTTCCCGACGTCCCCAGCTCCTGACCTCGGACGACGACCCTTATGCTTACAAATCCTGATCAACAGTCGCGCCGTCTCGCGGCGGGACGAACTCCCGTCCCGCCGCTAAGGGCTCAGCTCCGCTCGTACACGGGCTTGACGTTCTCGGATAGCGAGGGGCAATAACAGACCACCCGGAAGCCAGCCGCTCGGTCCTCGATCAGGAAGCGGCCTTCCGCGTCGAGCGAGATCGCGATCTCGGCATTGTCCCACGCCACCGGGCCGTGGATGAGCTCGGCCGAGCAGTCGATGTGCAGGTTGCCGAGGACCCCGGCCCGCTCGATCCGGATGGTCAGCGAACAGTGCGAGACGCGGTACTCCCAGAGCCTGGCCCGGCCGCCCCGCCACCGGGCCAGGATGGTCGGGAAGTGGCGGAGCGTCTCGGCCAGCCGCTCCTCGGGGGTCATGTCCTTCCAGGTCTTGATCGTGCCGTCGGGCGTGATCATCGAAACCGCCCCGTCTGACTCGTCGTCCAGGTCCTACCAACTCTGAAATCAGGTCAGGGAGTCGTGCCCCCCAGGTCGGAATTCTTGAGGATCTCGCCGCCATCGCGGGTGATCAGGGCGTACCAGACCTTGCGGTCGGCCCAGGAGGTCAGGAAGCGGACGGAACCGTCGCAATAGAGGACGTTCAGACCGCCGTCGTGGGTTGAACCCGCTGAAGACCCGACGGCCCTTCTCGTCCTTGACGTCGGGATTGGGCGACTCGGCGACGTCGAATTCGCTCCCGCCCCAGCCGCCAACGGCCCAGCCCTGGCTGTCACGCTTCTCGGCCACCATCAGGGTGTTCACGGTGCCATCGGTGATATCTCGGACGCCGATGATCCGCGAGATGTCCCTGTGTTTCTCATCGACGACGGTCATCATCACGCCTCGATAGATCCGCTCGGCCTTGACGAAGTCGTCACCCGATCCCGGATGCCCGCCCCCCCAGTTGGCGCCGTAGTGCGAGCGGGCGAAGACCGAACGGCTCTGGGGATAGGCCTTGCCTTCGGGCGTCAGGACATCCGAGGCGGGAATGAGGCCGGCATTCCCCTGGTTCTCGGGGCAGAGGTAGGACTGTACCGAGGTCCGGACGCACGTCGAGTTGGCGACCTGCCAGTTCTCCATCGCGAAGTTGTAGTAGTTGTAAAGGAAGACCTGCTCCATGTACGGGAGGATCAGGGTGAAGCCGCTGTGGCCAACGCCGTGCCCCTTCCCGCCCGCCACGGCGCTCATCGGGAAGCATCCCATGGTGCTGTGATAGTTGTGGAGGGCGAGGCCCATGGTCCTGAGGTTCTGGACGCATGTGGCTCGCCTCGCCTGGATCTGCGCGGCCCGGAGCCCCGGCACCGTCAGGGCCACCGCGAGGAAGACCAGAGCCGCGACGACCAGTAACTCGACGAGCGTTGCACCGTTCCGCCGACTACCCTGCTCGACCGCTGTGAAGCGTCCCATCGGATAAACCCTCCGGAAGAGAGAGGATGGAGATCCAGGCACTCGGGCGCCATCATACGGCGATTTTCGGCGGGATCATCATGAATTTAGGGACGCTCCGAGAGTCCTGGTCGGGTCAGCGAGGCTTCAGCGTCACCGGCTCGGTGAACTCGACCCCCTCGATCATCGCGGCCGTCAGTTGGGGAAAGCCCTCCGACTTATCGGCATTGCTCCAGCCTTTTCCGGATGGCACGTCGTGGAGGAAATAGAGCTGGTCACCGTTGTCGAGGAACAGGTCTTTCTTCACGAAGAAGTGGCGGCCGACGACGAGGAGTTTCGTCCCGTCCTTCGACCAGATCAGCCGCTCGGTGCCCTCGGGTCGTCCTTCATCCATGGATTGGTAGAGGAACTTCCAGTTACCGCCGGGCCGGTGTTCGGAAAGGGGCCTGTGGTTTTCGTCGTAGAGGCGTTTCAAGCGGATCGTGACGTAGCGATCGGGATTGAACCAGATCTGGGGTTCTCCCAGCTCCGCGATCCAAGCCTCGTTGGGAGAAAGGCGGGCGACGGTCGTCTTGAACTTGTCTTCGTTGATTCCTGCAAGTATTCCCAGGACCCAACCGAGGCAAAACGCGAAGATCATGGACAATAGAATCAGGGCGCGTTTCATCTCATTCATTCCCCAGCATCAATCCACCGCGCGAGCGATTCCGCATCGATCGCCCCCCGGTCAAGTCGGAACTGCGCGGGGGAATCCGCCAGCGCATAGGCCTTGACCGGCCAGGTGGCCTCAAAGCTCTCCGGGGCCTGATAGATCCAGAGCGGCGCGGGGCTGGTCAGCGCGGCGGCGGCCTTCAGGCCGCCGAACTGGAAGGCACCCGGCAGGTCGATGCCGGGCGGGACGGACTTCGAGCCGTCGCCGAGGTCAAAGCTGTCGAGGTCGATCGCCGTCCGGGCCAGTCCCGCCAGCTCCGGCCGGGCGAGGAGGGCAAGCGGGCCGACCGGGCCGGGGGCGACCAGGTTGACCTCGCCAAGCGTCGGGCAGGGCACGCGACCAGGAGATCACCGTCGCCAGGTCCTGCGCCCGGTCGGCGGCGAGGGTCGGATTGTAGCAGTCGAAGTGAACCACGGATGGCCGATGCTCCGCCGGCGCGGCCGGGTCGAGCGACTCGCCGACCAGGAGCGGGTCGAAGCCGACCACACGATTGTCCCCGTTCGAGCAGGGCCTTGACGATGGGCGTCGGATTACCTTCAGGCTGTGGTCAGGTCGGCCTTGCCTCGGGCCGTGAAGAGCACGGTCAGGCGGCCGTTGGGCTGCCTTCGGCGTCAGGCGGACGACGGGGATCTGCTCGCCCTTGCCCTTCCGGCCGATGACGAAATGGACGATCGTCAGACCGTCGCGACTCACCCGGCGTGACTCCTTCGCGTTGGTCTCGCGAGTGGCCGGGGGCTCGATGCCGACCCGGACCCTGAGCGCGGTCGAGAGCCGGTCGCGGCCGGCCTCCCAGGTGTCGGCGACGGTCCTGGGGGCGAGCTTGTCGAGCTGGCGGGACAGCACGCCGATCAGCTCGGTTTCGAGCTGGGCGGGCGTCTTTGCCTCGGAGGGGTAGGGGTGGTCGGCGTTGAAGGCGAAGAGGTCTTTCGGGTCCTCGGTCTTGAGGGTCCCTTCGCGGGTCGAATCGGCGTCGGTGATCCCGAGCAGCCACTTGCCGAGGAAGGCGTAGACGGCGTTCCGGCTGGTCTGGTTGTAGTTGTGCGGGAAGTCGAAGACGTTGGCTTCGACGTGGGCCGTCGAGCCAGTCTGGGCGTAAACGACCTGGAGCGAGGGGAACGCGTTGGTCATCGTCCGCGCCGTCCAGTCGCCCGAGGCCCCCACGACCTTGAGCGGACGAGGAGCCGTCAACGCGGCGATCTCGACGTTGTCGGTGCCGATCCGCAACCCCGACGCAGTTCTCGCAGACGCAGCCGCCCTGGAAGCTGTCGGAGACCATGACCACGGGCGCCGAGACCTTGATCCGATTGTCGATCGCGGTCAGGAGCAAGGTCTGCGTGGCCCCGCCGGACTCGCCAGTGATGCCCACGCGGGTGGCGTCGACGTCGGGTCGGCTCAGGAGCCAGTCGAGCGCCCGGATGCTGTTCCAGGTCTGCAAGCCCGGCAGGCTCAGGCCCCAGCGGCGGAGCCGGTCATTGCCGAACACATGCCCGAACGGCTTGCTGTCGGCATACCCGACCATGTCGTAAAGGAAGACCACGCAGCCGAGCTGCGCCAGGCGGACGCAGCGCGACTGGACGTTGACGTTGACCCGTCCCTTCCGGCCAGTGCCCGTGCGGGCAGAGGACCACCGGCCGTCGGCCCTTCGAAGGGGTCGGCCGATAGAGGTTGCCGGCCAGGTAGAAGCCGGGATAGGTCTCGAGGACGACCTTGTCGATCGCGAAGCCGTCGCGTTCGAGCGTACCGTTGATCGTCGGATTCAGCTCGGTCCTCGGTGGCATCGGCCAGAGGCCGAGGGTGACGAGCAGTTGCTCGCGGACAACCTGGGAGCGGTCTCGCCAGGCCTGGGCCGATTCGGGCGGCTGGAAGTCGGCCCCCTCCTGGTTGGACCGGACGACCGATCGGCGCCGGTCGAGCGTCGGGTCGGTCGACTTGACCTGGCTCCGGAGGATGTCGAGGGCCTTCGACGGGACGAACTCCGGGTCGATTGAGATGGACAGCAGGGCCGGCAGGGCCTGGTACTTCTCGACCTCGATCGTCACGGGCCGGCCGGGCTTGAGGTTGACGCTGCCCAGCGTCCACCATCGGAGCTGGCCACCTTGAGGTTGCGGTCCGAGTTTGATGGCCGGCCCCTCGATCTCGCCCCCCGATTGAAAGGACCAATCGGGCACCCGGGAGCCCCAGACCTTGATCGTGTAATTGCCTTCCACCGGGACCGTGAACCCTCGGGTCAGGTCGCGCAGGTCGCTCGCGGTGAACAGCAAAGACGCGGGCGGTTCGTCGGCGGACACAGGCCCGGAGCCGATCAGGCCGAGGACGCAGGTCAAGGAGGCGAGGGCGAGGGGCCTGGGCATCGGTCGGGGCTCCGGGGCTGGTTGGTTCTTTCGGAGTGGCCTCCCTCGCGGAGGCTTGTCGGGCGTTGAGGGGCATGTTAAGACTGATCGTTCGGGATTGCGAGCGAAAACCGCGAGCCACCTCGCCGCTTTCGACGCCTCTTCTCCCTGACCCTCCGCTCGCGCGACCTCTCCCCTTTGCGCGGGCTTACGCATGTTCCACTCGTCCCGTCCGCCAACCGCCGGGAGCATTCCACCCATGATGGGCATCGTCCGAACCTCGACGAGGATGAGGCCCGTGGCCCTGATCGTCGCCACGGCCCTGACCGTCTCGTCCGTCGTCCCGCTCTTCTCGGCCGACCTCCGGCCCGATTATCAACCGACGGCCTACGCGATCAAGGGGGCGAAGGTCGTCCCGGTCTCGGGCGAGCCGATCGAGGCCGGCACGGTGGTCGTCCGCGATGGGGTGATCGTCGCCGTCGGGCCGGCCGACCGGGTCGAGGTTCCCTACGACGCCGAGGTGATCGAGGGCAAGGGGCTGATCGTCTATCCCGGCTTCATCGACCTGTACACCACCTCGGGGCAGGCCGCCGGAGTGACGAAGTCGCACACCGGCGAGGGGCGGTCGGTGAATTACGCCGACTTCGCCCTGCCCCGGACTCCGGCCGATAACAGGAACGGGATCACGCCCGAATACGAGGTCGCCACCGCTCTCGACCTGAGCAGCCTGGCCGAGGGGCGGCGGAAGCTTGGCTTCACCGACGTCCTGGTCGCCCCCGGCGGCTCGATTGCGACTGGCCAGAGCGCTCTGGTCGGCACCAGCGGGCTGCCCCGTCGCGAGTCGATCCTCAAGGCGCCCGTCGCGCTCCATATTTCCCTCCGGAGCCCCTCGGGCGGTGGATTGGGCGACGGGGATGACCACGACCACGGCCAGGGATTCGGGACGGCCGACACGGTCGGCCCGACCCAGGCGCCCGGCACGCCGATCGCGCCGACGCCCGCGCCGGGCACGCCGGCGACGCCCGCCACTCCGACCGAGCCGCCTGTCGGCCGGCGTCGGGCCGGAGGAGGCGCGTCGGCCTATCCGACCTCGCTCATGGGCGTGGTCGCGCACCTCCGCCAGGCGATGCTCGACGCCGAGAACCACCACGAGCGGCTCGCCTATTACGAGCGTCAGGGGGGACCTCGCCCCGCCCACGACCCGGCGCTCGATGCCCTGTACGCGGCCCGGACGAAGGCCCTCCCCGTCTGGTGGGAGGCCAACACGCGCGATGAGATCCACCGGGCGCTCGACCTGGCCGAGGAATTCGGCACGGACGCGGTGATCGTCGGCGGTCGCGAGGCGAACAAGGCCGCTTCGCGGCTCCGAGGCCAGGACATCCCGGTCATCCTCCGGCTCGACTTCGCCGAGGAGCCCAAGGTTCCCACCGAGGCCGAGTATCGCCGGAGGCCGGTCGAGGAGCGCGAGGACCCGCTCAAGTTCCTCGCCGAGAAGGCCGAGAGCTGGAAGGAGCGGGTCGCCGTCGCCAAGACCCTCGCGGCGGCCAACGTTCGCTTCGCCTTCGCCGCCGAAGGTTCCAGCGGAGGAACTGACTCTTTCCACGCCCAGCTTCGCAAGGTGATCGCCGCCGGACTCTCGCGAGACGCCGCGCTCGACGCCCTGACCCGCCGCGCGGCCGAGATCGCCGGCCAGGGCAAGAAGCTCGGCACGATCGAGAAGGGGAAGCTCGGCCATCTCGTCGTCATGACCGCCCCGCTCGGAGAGGAGAACGCCAAGGTCCGCTACGTCCTGGCCGATGGGATCAAGTTCGACCTCGAAAAGACCAGCGCCGCCTCGGCCAAGGGGAAGGGCCAGTTCGGAGGGGCCGGCGGCGACCTCGCCAAGGGCAAGGGACGACGCAGGGCCCAGGAGAAGGAAGAACCCAAGGAGGAACCGAAGAAGGACGAGCCCAAGGACGCGGTCAAGAAAGAGGAGCCCAGGAAGGACGAGCCCAAGGACGCGGTCAAGAAAGAGGAGCCCAAGAAGGACGATTCCAGGAAAGACGAGCCCAGGTCCGACCCCACGAGCAACCCGAAGACCGAGGACGACCAGGGGCCGAAGACGCCGTTCGCGGACATCGCCACCGAGTTCGACCCCGACCGCAAGCCGTCGATCAAGACCGGCGGGACCGTCCTGATCAAGGACGCAACGATCCTGACCGTCACCCGGGGGACCATCCCCAAGGGCTCGATCCTGATCCGCGACGGCAAGATCGCCGAGGTCGGCGCGAACGTCGTCGCGCCTGAAGGGGTGACGGTCCTCGACGCATCGGGCCTCGTGGCGATGCCGGGGATCATCGACACCCACTCGCACCAGGCGATCCAGGGGGGTGTCAACGAGATGAGCCTCTCGATCGTGCCCGAGGTCCGCGTCAAGGACGTTGTGTCCGGCGACGACCCCGGGATCTACCGGGCCCTGGCCGGCGGGACGACCTCGGCGCGGCTCCTGCACGGCTCGGCCAACACGATCGGCGGCCAGGACGCGGTGATCAAGCACAAGCCGGGCCAGCCCGGCCGCGACCTGATCCTCCGCGACGGCCCGCAAGGCGTGAAGTTCGCCCTCGGCGAGAACGTCACCCGCCGAACCGGCCGGTTCCCGAACACCCGGATGGGCGTCGAGGCCACGATCGAGCGGGCCTTCGAGGAAGGCCGGGCCTACCGCGAGTCGATGAAGGCGTACGAGGCCGCCAGGGGCCGAGGGGAGATCGCGCCCGCCGCCTCGCCGGGACCTCCGACTGGAGGCGCTGGCGGACATCCTCGACGGCAAGATCAAGATCCACAGCCATTGCTACCGGAACGATGAGATCCTGATGCTCCTCCGGGTCGCGGCCCGGCACGGCGTTCGCGTCCAGTCGCTCCAGCACGTGCTTGAAGGGTACAAGGTCGCCGCCGAGATCGCCGCCCACGGCGCCAGTGCCTCGACCTTCTCCGACTGGTGGGCCTACAAGATCGAGGCGTTCGACGCCATCCCGTTCAATGCCGCGTTGCTCTCCGAGGCCGGGGTCTCGGTCTGCATCAAGAGCGACAGCGAGGAGCTGATCCGGCACCTCTATCTCGAAGCCGCCAAGATGGTCAAGTACGGCGGAGCGACCGAGGATCAGGCCCTGGCCATGATCACGATCAACCCGGCCCGTGAGCTGGGGCTCGACCGCCGGCTCGGCTCCATCGAGGTGGGCAAGGACGCCGACATCGCCCTCTTCAACGCCCACCCCTTCGACGGCTTCGCCCGCTGCGAGATCGCCCTGGTCGACGGCGAGGTCCAGTTCCAGCGCAAGGCGGAGGAGGGCAAACTCGCTCCCCGGCCCGGCGATCACTCCGCCATGCCGGCGGCGAGACTCGCGGGCGAGGCGAAGGGCAAGACGCTCGATCTCGCCCGACTCGCGAACGGCACCTACGCCGTGACCGGTGCGACGCTTCACCCCGTCTCCGGCGCAGACATCCCGGACGGGACGATCGTGATAGCCGCCGGCAAGATCGCGGCGATCGGCGACTCGAAGACCTCGATCCCGGCCGACGCGAAGCGGATCGATGCCCGGGGGCTCGACGTCTGGCCCGGCCTGATCGACGCCGGCTCGCCTCTCGGCCTTTACGAGGTGGGAAGCCTCCCCGAGACGCAGGACTCGTCCGACTCGGCCGAGTATCAGCCCGAGCTGCGGACCAGCATCGCGCTGCATCCCGACAGCGAGCTGATCCCGGTCACCCGGGCCAACGGCGTCCTGGCGACGTTCGTGCAGCCCTCCGGCGGCGTGATCGCCGGCCAGGGGTGCGTCATCAACCTCGACGGCTGGGTACCGACCGAGATGGTCGTTCTCGACTCGGCCGGGCTGATCGTCAATGTCCCTAGGTACGTCGCGCCCGGCGGCGAGGGGCGAGGCCGGTTCGCGGGCATGGCGGGTGGTGGGGGCGGCGACCAGTCCGCCCGCAAGGAGCGACTGGAGGCGATCCGCGAGGAGTTCCGCAAGGCCCTGGCGTATGACAAGGTCGTCGTCGCCGCCCGAGATCGCAAGGCCCAGGCCCCGAGCCCCGACCCGAGGCTTGCGGCGCTCCTGCCTTTTGCGAAGGGGGAGAAGCCGGTGATCTTCCGGGCCGAGGGGCGCATCGGAGATCCTCGACGCGCTCAAGATCGCGGCCGACCTGAAGCTCAAGGCCGTCATCTCCGGCGGTGCTGAAGCGTGGAAGGTGGCCGACGCTCTGAAGACGGCCAAGGTGCCCGTGCTCGTCAGCGGGACACTCCGGCTTCCCACCCACTCGACCGACCCGTATGATGCCGCCTACGCCAACCCGGCCCGGCTGTTCGAGGCCGGCGTGAGCTTCGCCATCAAGTCGGGCACCGGCGGCTCCGACGTCGCGACTGCTTCGAGGAACCTCCCGTACGAGGCGGCCACGGCCGTCGCCTACGGCCTGCCCGAGGCCGCGGCGCTGCGGGCCGTGACCCTCGCGCCGGCCGAGATCTTCGGCGTCGCCGACCAGCTGGGCTCCCTGGAGGTCGGCAAGCGAGCCAACCTGGTCATCACGGCGGGCCACATCCTCCAGCCCACAACCGAGGTGAAGGGGCTGTTCCTCGCCGGCAAGCCTTTGACTCCCGAGAGCCGACACACCCGGCTTTATGCCAAGTTTCGCGGCCGGCTTGCCGAGGTCAAGGCCGGCACCGCCCCGCTCGGGATCGACTCCGATCCCGGCAGCACCTCGACCCCCACGACAACCCCGACGCCAGCCTCGGCGGGACAGGGGGACCGGAAGTAAGGGCATTCCAAGTCGAGACTTCGAACGTGGTCCCCGGCGTCCCCTTCACTCAGTGACGCCGGGGGCTCCGCCATTCCGAAGAACCGCCAGGGCCAGGGCCAGCGAGTTGAGTCGGGTGGCCGCGGTGTCGGACCTCGACATGAACGCGACGGGGACGGTGGTCCCTTGGAGGACCCCGCCGAAATGGCAATCGGCAGTGTACATGATCGCCTTGACCGTCAGGTTGGCGGAGACGAGGTCAGGGAAGACCATCGCGTCGGCGTTCCCGACGACCTCACCGCCGACTCGCTTCTTATCGGCGGCGTCGGCCGAGTAGGCCAGGTCGAACGAGAGCGGTCCTTCGATCAGGGCGCCGGGGAACTCGCCGTCGCGGTTCCGACGCTGGATCTCGGCGGCATCGACGGTCTCGGGCATGCTGGCGTTGACCGCCTCGGTTGCGGCCATCAGGGCCACGCGGGGTCGGGCCACGCCCAGGGCGCGGGCGGCCTCGATGGTGTAGCGAACGATCTCGACCTTGCTTGCCAGCTTCGGCCTGACGCAGATGCCGGTGTCGGCCATCAGGAACGCGCCGGGACGCGCCGGCAATCTCCATCAGGACGACCTGGCAGGCGACCCGGCCCGAGCGGAGTCCGTGCTCGGGGTCGAGCACCGCCTGCATCAGGCTCGGAGTGGCGATTTGGCCTTTCATGAGCATCGCGGCATGGCCTGCGCGGACCTCATGGACCGCCGCGACGGCCTGGGCGTCAACGTCCACCACGTCCCGGATCGAAATCCCATCCAGGGCGATGCCGGATGCGTCGGCAAGGCGGCGGATTTCGAACTCGGCCCCCATCACGATCGGCTCGACCCAGCCCCGGTCGACCGCCACCCGAAGTGCCTCCAGAACCGTCCGATCGGCGCCGCCGGCCACAGCCACGGGGACCGGCGAACGCAGGTCGTCTGCTTCCTTGTGGAGCGCGCCGAATCCGGGCAGACTCATGAACACAGGTCCTCGGTCGTTTGGCTCTGTCGTCCCGGGGCGGCGGGGCTCAAGGGCGGGGTAAAACGTCAATCACCGCAATCCGACCGATCTCCTGGCCTCCAAGGACGACTGGAATTGACTGGCCTTCGCGAAATATGGCCTCCTGGCGATAGACGGCCGCCGGACCTCTTCCGATCGGATCGCTGTAAACCTCAATCTGTCGTTGAGGAATGTTCACAATCCAGTAAACGGGGATACGGGCCGACGCATAGCGGCGCCATTTCTTGCCACGATCCAGGGAATACGACGATTCGGCCGCCTCGATCAGGAACCCGATATCCTGCGCTTCCGGCGCCCTCTGCTCGAAGAGGATGTCGGGCCCTCGGACCACGGCGATTTCGGGTTCGGGATACCAGAGCCGGCCGAGTTTCACGGGCTTTTCCTCGCTGACGAACCAGGGATCGGATAAGAGCTGTCCCAAGATCCTTCCGAGCCGACCCACGACGAAATTATGAGGGGGATATTTGGTCATTTTCTCAACCAGAACCCCTCCGAGTAATTCGACGTGAGTTCCCTCCGGCAGGAATTCCTTATTGATCATCGCGAGGTATTGTCGAACGGTCAGTCGATAGGGCCTCACGCCGGTCCATGCCGCACGCGTGTCCGTCGCCATCGTCGAAAGCTCCAGGTCAGGGTAGGAGACCTTTAACAACGAAACATCCGATCTCATGGCCGTCGAGGTTGACGGGGATCTCCCCATCGGCGTCGAAAATCTCGACCACTCGATAGGCCGCCTCGTCGCCCCGGCCGGCCGGATCGCGGTAGACCTCGATTTGTCGCTTCGCGAGATTCACGATCCAGTATTCGGATATCCCTGCCGAAGCGTAGGCTCGCCATTTCACGCCCCGGTCGTAGGTATAGGTCGTTTCGGCGACCTCGATCAAGAATCCGACATCGGCGACCCGAGGCGATCGATGTCGGTAGAGATCATGAGGCCCGCGGATCGCGGCGATGTCCGGTTCAGGGCGGGAAAATCGACCGAGCATCAAAGATTTCTCCTCGCTGATGAACCACGAGTCCGGCAGGAGATCTCGCAACCGAGATCCCAACTCGCACACAACATAATTGTGCGGAGGATTATGCTGGGAATGCTCGATCAGGACTCCTCCCAGGAGCTCGACCCGGGCGTCGTGCGGGAAGATCCCCTCGCGAATCATCTCTATATACGTCTCGACGTCAAGTCGGTAAGGCTTGCCTCCTCGGTCGGCTTGCGCGTTGGTGGCCATCCTCGCGGGCTCCAGTTCAGGGCAGGATGTCCTTGACCGCCATCAGACCCACCTCTTGGCCCTCGATCACGACCGGGACGTGGTCGTCGGCACCGAAGATGGCGGTTCGGCGATAGTAGGCAGACTTGCCGCGCCCGGCCGGGTCGGAGTGCATCTCGATCTGATTCTTGTCGAGGTTCACGATCCAGTAAATCGGGATGCGGGCCGCGGCGTAGGCCCTCCATTTGTCCCCTCGGTCGTAGTTGTAGGACGACTCGGCAACCTCGACGACGAGGGCGGTCTCTCTGGCGTGCGGAGTCCGCTTGTAATAAGGAGCCCTCGGACCTCGGACGATTGCGATATCGGGCTCGGGCCGTGATCGCGGCCCGAGTTGGAGAGATTTGTCCTCGCGCAGGAGCCAACCGTCCGGGATCATTCGTCGGAGCGACTCGCAGAGCGCGTCCAGGGTGTTGTCGTGCGGGTCACCTTTGGTCATCATCTGGACTAACACCCCTCCCAGCAGTTCGACGTGAGCATCGTGCGGGAAGATGCCCGCGTCGATCATCGCGAGGAACTGCCGGACGGTCAGGCGATATGGCTCCCAACCGGCATTTGGCGTCGCAAGGATCTCGTGCGTCGGCAGGATCTCGGTCGCCATCTCACCCTCCCGTTCCACCTTCTGAGGCCTGTCACCGCGTCAGGGACTTGTAGCGGATCCGGTGGGGCTGGTCGGCCTCGATTCCGAGGCGTTCCTTGCGCTGGGCCTCGTAGGTCTGGTAGTTGCCGTCGCACCAGACGACCTTGCTGTCCCCCTCGAAGGCGAGGATGTGGGTGGCGATCCGGTCGAGGAACCAGCGGTCGTGGCTGATCACCACGGCGCAGCCGCTGAATTCGAGGATCGCCTCTTCCAGGGCGCGGAGCATATCGACGTCGAGGTCGTTGGTCGGCTCGTCCAGGAGCAGGAGGTTGCCGCCGCTCTTGAGGAGCTTGGCCAGGTGGACCCGGTTTCGCTCGCCGCCGGAGAGGTTGGCGACCTTCTTCTCCTGGTCCGGCCCCTTGAAGTTGAACGAGGCGACATAAGCCCTCGCCGGGACCTTGCGCTTGCCCAGGGGGATCTGGTCGAGGCCGCCGGTGATCTCCTGGAAGATCGAGTTCTCGGGGTTGAGGGTCTCGCGGCTCTGGTCGACGTAGGAGGTGACCACGGTGTCGCCGACCCGGAGCATCCCGCCGTCGGGCGACTCCTGGCCGACGATCATCCGGAAAAGCGTGGTCTTGCCCGCCCCGTTGGGGCCGATGACGCCGACGATCCCGCCGGGCGGCAGACGGAAGGTCATCTCCTCGACCAGGAGGCGGTCGCCGTACCCCTTCTTGACCCCCTCGGCCTGGACGACCAGGTCGCCCAGGTGCGGGCCGGGCGGGATCTGCAGGACGATCGCCTCGTCCCGCTTCTCGGCGGCCTCGCTGGCCAGTTGCTCGTAGCGGGCGAGCCGGGCGCGGTTCTTGGCGACTCGGGCGCGCGGGGCCATCCGGACCCACTCCAGCTCGCGGGCCAGGGTCTTCCGGCGGGTGCTCTCCTGCTTCTCCTCCTTGGCCAGCCGTTCCTGCTTCTGTTCCAGCCAGGACGTGTAGTTCCCCTGCCAGGGGATGCCCTGGCCCCGGTCGAGTTCGAGAATCCAGCCGGCGACGTTGTCGAGGAAGTAGCGGTCGTGCGTCACCGCGACGACCGTCCCGGGATACTCCTGCAAGTGGCGTTCGAGCCAGGCGACGGATTCGGCGTCGAGGTGGTTCGTCGGCTCGTCGAGCAGGAGGATGTCGGGACGTTCGAGCAGAGTCTTGCAGAGGGCCACCCGGCGCTTCTCGCCGCCGGAGAGGGTCGAGACGTCGGCGTCGCCGGGCGGGAGCCTCATGGCGTCCATGGCGATCTCGACGTTCCGGTCGAGGTCCCAGGCGTTGGCGGCGTCGATGGCGTCCTGGACCTTGGCCTGTTCGTCGAGCAGCTTCTCCATCTCGTCGGGGTCGAGTGGTTCGCCGAGCTTGGCGTTGATCTGGTCGAACCGGGTCAGGAGGGCCCGGGTCTTGGCGACGGCCAGCTCGACATTTCCCCGGACGTCGAGCGTGGGGTCGAGCGTCGGCTCCTGCGGAACGAAGCCGATGGTCGTCCCCGGCGCTGGCTTGGCGGTGCCGACGAAGTCCTTGTCGACGCCCGCCATGATCCGCAAGAGCGTGCTCTTGCCCGCCCCGTTGCCGCCGAGGACGCCGATCTTGGCCCCGGGATAGAACGAGAGCCAGATGTTCTTGAGGATGTCTCGTTTGGCGATGGACTTCGAGAGATTCTCGATCTGAAAGATGTATTGCGGGGGCATGAACGGACCCTGGAGCGGACGCGGGAATCGGCGGCGTCAGCGCCACGCGATCGATGACGGTTCCTCTCCAGTAGAATCGAAGATGGGGCCTTGCGAAAGGCCGATTCTGGGCGCGCAGAGCGACCCGACGCGATCCGTGACCATGTCGCCCTTGCTGCGGCTCAGGGCCGGGCGTTGGCGACCTTCCGAGGGAGCCCGCAATCGCAGGGCTTCTCCGGGAAGTGATGGACGTGACACTTCGGGCAGTAGGCCAGCGGCTCTTCGCCCCCGGCCTGTCTCGAAGGTCGACTGCTCGCCAAACGCCAGGTAGATCATGATCAGCGCGATCGCGAGCAGGTGGAGGCTCGGATCGCTCAAGCAGTTCCGGACGAATCGCATCGCCAAGGCTCCCGACGTAAAGGCCCATCGCGCGACGAGTTCAAGGACGGGTCGGGCGGGTGGACGTCAGAGCAGTCGGGTTGACGACTCAAAGCCCGAGGCGCGGTCCATACGCGAGATCGACCGAGAGGTGACATCCTCAATCTTCCTTCATCAGGAAGTCGGTATCAAGCCGAGGTCCGCGACTCGGGTCCTGCTCGAATTCTTCCGCCGATCCTCCTCGCTTAACATACGACGATGGAGCAATCGACGGACCATCCGACTTCGGGTTTTATTTCTTGGCTGTCTTCTTTGCCGTCGAACCGGTCGAGGTGGTCGTCGAAGAAGCCGGCGCGGTTGTGAACGGGTTGGAGGTCTTCACCAGCTTCGTTCCCGAGAAGGTGAAGAAGGTTCCCTGGGGTGGCGGCGGAATCCGGCGGATCCGGGAATGTCCCTTGGCGTGGTAAGGCGTGCCAGTGAAGATGACGTTGCTGGTCCCTGAGCCCTTGACGAAGGTAACCTTGCCGGTTCGGCCGAAGAGGAAGTTCTCCGCGTTCCCCTGCTTCTCGACGGTGCTGGTCCCATACCAGCCTTGCTGGCGGGTAGGTCCGCCGCCCGCGATGAGAACATCCTTTCCGCCGGTGCCGCCGCTGAGCGTGACGGGAATGGTCAGGCTGGGGTCGATCGCAATCCGGTCGTTAGCCTTCGACCCGTAGACGACGATCGAATCGACGTTGACCACCGCCGGCTGGATCAGGTCGATCGAGCCGTTGACGATGACCTCGATGTTGCCGTTACTCTGAGTGACGTCGATCGTGTTCTTGGCAGTCGGGCTGGGCCGGGGCACGGGGGTGATGACCAGGTTTCCGGTCGCCTGGCCGCTGCCATCGAGGATGAACCGCACGGCGCCGGTGCTGACCGGCTGGACGACGTTGATCACGATGTTCTCGGTCGAGTAGTTCGTTGGCGAGTCGAGCGGCTGGCCAGTGCCCGCCCGGTTGGTCTGGTCTCGGACGCCGACGAGCAGGTTGATCGGTCCCGTGTAGCCCGCGTTAGGCACGACAGTCACCAGGCCGTTGGCGTCGACTGAAGCCATGGCATTCTGGACTGAAGTGAACGCGCCGTTGGTCAGGCCGCCCTGCACCGTGTAGGTGAGCTGTCCGCCGGACGGATTGGTCGCCGAGAGCTGGATCTGCACCGTCTGGCTAACCGAGGAGGTGATCGGTGTCTTGATCGGGTTGATTGTCGGAGCCGTCGAGAACGAGCCGACATCAACAGTGACGTTCTGGAGCGAATAGTTTGCCGGCGACGTCGTCGAGGTTCCCGAGCCGGCCCGGTTCGTCCCGTCCTGAACGCCGACGACCAGGTTGATCGGGCCGGTGTACCCGGTATTTGGCGTGACCGTCACCAAGCCGGTGGAGCTGACGGTCGCCGTCGCGTTCTGCACCGCGGTGAACGCGCCGTTGGTGACCCCGCCCTGCACGGTATACGACAGAGTTCCGCCCGTCGGGTTGTAGGCCGAGAGCTGGAACGTCGTCGGCGTGTTCGCGGCGGTGTTCACTGGAGTGGTGACGGTGTTGAGCAGGGGCGCGGTGGTCGTGCTCGAACTGACGCTTCCGGTCGGGGTGGTCGAAGACCGGGAAGGTCTGCGAGGTCTTGCGTGTTGTCAACCGTGTCGGTGGCCGTGACGGTGACGTTGGTCTGCGAGCCGCCGGTCGCGCTGGCGGCGTTGATGTGGATCACGCCGTTGGGGTTGGTGTTCGAGAGCGAGGAGGCGGTAATCGTGATCTTGTTCGTCGGCGTGATCCCGAGCGAGCCCGAGGTCCCGGTGACCTTGGTCATGTCTTGCAGGATGTTCTGGCCCGAGACGAGCTGGCCGAAGATCGTGTAGTTGCCGTTGAGGGCCATCGGCGAGCCGGTGGTGATGAAGAATTGCGAGTCGTTCGAGCTCGGTCCCGCCTGAATTCGCCAGGGCGAGCTGGCCGTATCCGTTGAAGACGAGCTGCGGGAGAGTCTCGTTGGCGTAAGGTGTCGCGAAGACCTGGCCGGTGCCGTCGCCGTTGAGCGATCCGCCCTGGACGATGTAGTCGTTCGTGCCGGGGAACCCACTCGCCACCCGGTGGAATGTGTTGCCGCCAAAGACGTAATAGTCCCGTCCCGTGGTGCCTGGGCCGTTGGGATAGATCACCGGCTGGGCCTGGGCCGTCAACTGGTTGTAGGGCACCGTGCCGGTGATCAGGCTCTCGATCTTCGAGACCGAGTTCGGCGTCAGATCCTGGAAGAGCTGGAAGACCATCGTGCCCGAGAAGCTGGGGTCGGTGCCCCCGCTGGAGGTGTGCGAGACGGTGATCGACCAGAATTGGCCCGTCGCGACGCTCGCCGTGACCCCGCCGGTCGGGTTATTGGTCGTCACCGTGTAGGTCTGAGGATCGGTATTCCCAGCATAGGCCCCGTTCAAGGGGACCTGGTATCCCGCCGCCGGCCTCGACGGTGACGCTGGGAATCGGCGCGAGCGAGGCGGTCATCAACGAGCGGCCTTCGAGCGGCTCGATCTGGAGGCGTCGCCCGGCCTTCGACCGGCCCCGCGAGCCCGCTCCCGATCGGCCGATAGCATCCCTGCCCGTGCGGTCGAACATCCAGCACCTCCGACCCTCGAATTCTCCCGTCGTTCCGGGGGCAAGCCCCCGCGCCATCGACGGCCGTCTCTGACGATTGGATCGGATCTGTCGAACGTCCGACTTGAGACGAATCGTTTCGAAAACGAGAAGCGGCGGGATCGCCTTTCACGCGACCCGCCGCCTTCGGGAGTTCGTCCGACCGCTCAGGAAACCGTCTCCGGATCAGGGGTTACCCTTCCGGAGGGTGAAGTTGGTGAAGGTCACGCCGTCGTCCTCCATCAGGCCGAATCCGCCGCCGGGGGCGAGGTACTTGGCGAAGACGGAGAAGTCGGGCAGCTTGGACTTGTCGAAGATCTTGCTGATGTCGGGGGCGTTCGGGGCAGCCTTCATCTGCTTCTCGAAGTCGCCGCTCTTGATGCTGTCGTAGGAGGCCCGGGCGGCCTCGTCGGCCTTGGCGTAGCTGAGGGTGCTGGACTTGGCCGGGACCTGCTTGGCGACGGCCTGGTAGTCCGGGCTGTCGGCCAGACTGGACCGCCCGCCTCGGAGGATCGACTCCAGCAGGGCCGGCTCGGAGGCGACGAAGAGGGTGTCCTTGGCGATCGCGATGCTGGCGGTGCCGCCGCTCAGCGGATTGTTCGCCGGCGTTGGCGGGCATCTCGGGGAGCTTGAAGTCGTAGATGCGTCGTCCCCTGGAAGTCACGCTTGGCGGGGGCTCCGCCGGCGATCTCGATGATCTTGTTCAGCGTCGCCTGGAACTTCTTGGAGTCGGTCAAGGCGACCCCGAAGAGGTACCGCTGGCTGTCTTCCTTGATCGGCTTCTTGAAGTCGGTGATGACGGTCAGGCGGTTGCCGAGCGGGCCGAAGACGTCCTTCTGGAGGTCGAGCGGCTCGCCACCGTTGGGGCCGACCAACTGCTGCTGGAGAACCTGGAGCATCCCCGGCTGGAACTGGTTGACCAGGTCGTTCAGGCGCGTTGTAGGCGCCGTCGAGGTCCCAGCTCACCGAGTAGTAGCTGGCGACGTTGGCGGGGACCCAGGGCTCGGGGCGGAGGTTGGTCGGGGGCATCATGAACAGCTTGAGGATGCCCTGAGTCGGCGCGGGGGCCAGGAAGAAGACCTTGCTGACGCTGTCATACGGCCCGGAGTTGAATGCGAAGCGTGCCCGCCGGCGGCCTTCAGGCCGTTGATCCCGGTGATCTGAAGGATCGCCTCCAGGTTCTGGCCGCCGCCGCCGGCCTGGGCGGCCTGGCCGATCTTGACCATCAGCTTGATCGCCTTGTTGATGTCGAGGAACCAGGAGACCGGCGCCTCGCCGAGCTTGGAGCGGGTCTTGATGAAGGCATTCGACCGAGGCGAGCGAGTCGCTCCGGCCGTCGGCGTGCGAGATCACGTCCTTCAGGGCGTCGAGGTCGGTGGCGATGTGGAAGACGGTGCCCGACGTTGGTCCAGATCAGGGGCGGGGCCGGCTTGTCCCCGTCCTTGGGCGGCTGGATGATGTGCAGCGTCAGCCCCTTGAACGATCTCGGTGCCGACCTTCGCGTTGGCCTCCTCGGCCTGCTTGGTCGACTTGGTCATGACCTCGGTCATCTTCGCCGCGTTCTTGCCTGCGTCGGCCGTGATCAGCAGGGCGACCGGGAACCTTGGGGTCGGCCTTGGCGACGACCGCGAGGGTCGCGGCGCCCTGCGGGAGCGAGAGCAACTCGCCGAGGGTGACGCCCAGCTTCGCCTTGACTTCCTTGCTGGCGTCCTCCACCTTGGCGGCGATGTCGTCCTTGATCGGCTTCAACGCCGGGTCGACCAGGATCTGGCCGAAGCCGGTCTGCTTGAACGAGTCGCGGAGCTCGGCGACGTTCTTGACCTTGAAGAAGAACAGGGTCGAGTCGGGCAGCGTCTTCTCGGGGTCGGCGGCTCGGACGCGTCGCCGCCGAGGACCGAGATCGTCGCCAGCCCGAGGCAGCCGGTCAACGCGAGACGGAAGGCCGCCCGCAACGGGGTACGCATCAAGTCAAGCTCCCTTTCCTGCGCCTCCCCCGACCGCGCCGAGGGGCGGCCGAGGAGCGGATCACCTCTCCCCCCGGCCCGTCCATCGGGCCGGGAGACTCCATCGCGATCGAGGCTCCGCCGGGGCACGCGCCCGGCGGGGCCAGCGGCCGATCGATCAACGGCCCGAGTCCGGGTCTCACCGCGATTCTCCCGACCGGCCGGCCCGGCTCCGACTTCGAGGCGGCCGAGCCGGCCCGGGGGCGGCCCCGCCTTGAGCCGGCGAGGCGGGTCGAGGTAACGGTGCCCCGTGTTCGGGTTGTCCTTGTCGAACGAGAACGCCTCCCGGTTCCGGAGGAAATCCTTCACGTAACTGATCGGGATGGCGAAACCCAGGTTCTCGCCGAAGGTCAGCTTCATGTTCGTGACGCCGATCACCTCGCCCCGGAGGTTGAACAGCGGGCCGCCCGAGTTCCCGGGGTTGATCGCCGTGTCGGTCTGGAGGTAGACCAGCCCCTCGAAGTTGCGGTTCCGCGTGCTCACGATCCCCTGCGAGACGCTCCGCTCCAGGCCCAGCGGGTTGCCCACGGCGAACACGCCATCTCCGGCGTTGATGTCGTCCAGGCTACCCAGGAAGACGTGGCCGAGTTTCAGGTCTTTCTGCGGCGGGAGCTTGAGCAAGGCCAGGTCGACGAACGGGTTGAGTGCCACGATCGCCACGTCGTCGATCCGCCGCCGCTTCAGGCCCGCCGGGGTATTCTCGTAGAGGATGGCCGAGATCCGGGTCTCGCCGTCGATGACGTGGTGGTTCGTGACCGCGAACCCCTCGTCATTGAGGATGAACCCCGAGCCCTTGCCCGAGGGGGTCTCGATCGAGATCACCGCCTCGCCGAACCGCCGGACCAGGTCCTTGACCGGGGTCGCCTTCAGGTCGGCCGTCTTGAAGAACCCCGTGGGGTCGGCGTCGGAGGCCGCGCCCGCCGGGCTCGAGGCCGCCTTGACCGCCGTCAGTCCCCTTGCGGCGGCCGACCACCTGGTCCCTGGGGACCTTCACGATGTCGAACCCGAGGTCGATGAACAGCGCGTTCGGCTTCTCGGCGACGACCTCGCCGACGACCTGGTGCCCGTCCTTCAGATCGATGATCTCGGAGGCCGCCCCGGCGGGCGAAACGCCCGCGAGGAGCCCAGCCAGGGCCGCCGCGGCGACCGGCACAACCCAGCGCATGGTCCGTAATCCCTTCCGGTATCCGTTTCAGGCGCGGCTCGCTCACCCCAAACTCTTAGAGGGTTCATTGTAAGAAGTTACCCGAGGGTTTCAACCCACGCTCGCGCGGATCGTCCGGGATGGGTCGGTCGGGGTCGGTGGTTTTGGCGAAATCCGTGAAAGCCCGGGATGGGGAGCCTGACCTTCGCCGGGCTGGCCGCGACGATCCGCTAGGGACCATCTGGATGATTCGCAAACCCAGCCCAGCCCTTCGACTTCCGGACTTCCTGCCCGTCCGACGTGAGCCGGACGAACAAACCCGCGGCCCCTGGGGTCGCTTCGATCAGCGCGAGCCCTTTCTCGGGGCCGAGGATGCAGGCGGCCGTGTCGAGACCGTCGGCGGTCGCCCCGTCGGGGGCGATCACGGTCACGCTCCGACGCTCGGTCAAGCCCAGCCCGGTCTTGGGGTCGAGGACGTGCGAGTAACGCACGCCGTCGATCTCGACGAACTGCTCGGCGTCGCCGGAGGTCGAGACGGCGGCGTTCTTGAGGAGGATTGTCCGGCCCTTCGCCGGTCGGCTCGGGCTTGAGCGGGGCGACGGCGATGATCCAGCCGGGTCGGCCGGGGGGTGGGTCGGAGACGACGATGTCGCCCGAGCCGGCGACCAGCGCCGACGTAACCCCCTCGCGCTTCAGGACCTTGATCGCCTCCTCCGAGGCATAGCCCTTGGCGATCCCGCCGACGTCGAGCTTCATCCCCGGTCGGAGGAGCTGGACGGATCGCTTCTCGGGATCGAGTCGGATCGCGTCGGAGCCGACCAGCGCCAGGGCCTTCGCGAGCAGATTCGGGTCGGGAAGCTTCTTCTCGCGACGAGCCCGCCGCCAGAGCCGGACCACCGGCGCGATCGAGATGTCGAAGGCCCCCTCGGAGCGCTCCCAGAGCGGCCTTCGATCGGGCGAGAACCTCGAAGAGATCGGGGCTGACGGCGACGGGCGGGCCGCCCGCCTGTGCGCAGAGCTTCATCAGCTCGCTCTCGGGATCGTAGTCGGTCAAGGTCTGGTCGAGCGCCTTGATCCGGTCGAAGGCGGCCCGCGAGGCGCGTCTGGCGGTCGGTTCGTCGCCGGTGTATAAGACAATGGTGAAGGCCGTCCCCATGTGGGGCTCGGTGCATTTCGAACCGCCGAGGCTACGCGGGGCCTTCGCCCGGCCCGGCCCGGAGCGGCCAGGACGAGCACCAGCCCGATCGCGGCGCCGATCCGTACGTCCGATCATCCGAACGTCCTCCCTCAAACCTTTGCCCGGAGCCCTCGGCGCATCCGAGCCCTTTTTCCAGGAGATTACCACAAATGCGCCAGGACTCGCAGCCTCGACTGGTCCTCCTCGCGATCGCCTCGACCCTCGCCCTGGCCTCGACGACGCTTCGCCCAGGCCCCGCCGTCCCGAGTTCAAGAAGTACACCGAGACGATCGCCGGCTCCGATCTGAAGTTCGACATGCTGCCGATCCCCGGCGGGACCTTCACCCTGGGCAGCCCCGCGACCGAGGAGAAGCGATCCAAGGACGAAGGGCCGACCGCTCACCGTCCAGATCGCCCCGTTCTGGATGGGCAAGTGCGAGGTCACCTGGGACGAGTTCGACGAGTACGCCTTCAGCAAGGACATCAAGCGCAAGCAGCGCGAGAACGTCGACCTCTCCAAGCAGCCCGAGACCGAGACCAAGGCCGATGCCGTCACGCGCTCGACCAAGCCCTATGCCGACATGACCTTCGGCTTCGGCGGCCGAGGCAATCCGGCCATCTGCATGACCCACCACGCGGCCATGGAATACTGCCGATGGCTCTCGGCCAAGACCGGCAAGATTTACCGCTTGCCGACCGAGGCCGAGTGGGAATACGCCGCCGGGCCGGGACCACCACCCCTTACTCGTTCGGCGATAGCGCCGACGAGCTGGGCGACTACGCCTGGTATGTCGAGAACGCCGAGAAGCCGATGCCCGTCGGCAAGAAGAAGCCCAACCCCTGGGGCCTCCACGACATGCACGGCAACGTCGCCGAATGGTGCATCGACCTCTACAAGCCCGACGCCTACGCCGAGTTCGCCAAGATGGCCCAGCCGGTCAAGGAGCCGGTCGTCCTGCCGACGCCCAAGGAATACCCCTACGTCGCCCGAGGTGGCTCGTGGGACGACGACGCCGACAAGCTCCGCTCGGCCGCCCGCAACTTCTCCAACCCGAATGGTCGGTGCAGGACCCCCAGCGCCCCCAGAGCATCTGGTGGCACACCGACGCGACCCGCGTCGGCTTCCGGGTCGTCCGTCCGGTCGAGGAGCAGGAAAATCTCAAAGGGGTCCGCTCGCTGGTTGTGAAGGGCAAAGGGACCCGATAGGCTACGAGATCGTGGCCCTGAGCGGCCCGATTCTTCGTGCGTCCCACCGTCCGCCCGATCGACAACCTGAATGTCCCGGAGACCGTCGCCATGACCGATCCCGTCGGCACCTCGAGCGCCTCGCGTCGCGATTTCCTGAAGACCTCCGCCGCCGTCGCCGCCGTGGCGCCATCTCGGCGCGCTCTCCAACGCCCACGCGGCCGGCAGCGACGTCATCAAGGTCGGCCTGGTCGGCTGCGGCGGCCGTGGCACCGGCGCCGCGGAGCAGTCGATCAACTCGTCGACGAACGTCAAGCTCCACGCGATGGGCGACCTGTTCAAGGACCACCTCGAAGGCTGCCATCGAGAAGCTGAGCAAGTTCGGCGACAAGATCGACGTCGCCGACGACCGCAAGTTCGTCGGCTTCGACGCCTACGAGAAGGTGATCGCCTCGGGCGTCGACCTCGTGATCCTGGCCACGCCGCCCGGCTTCCGCCCGACCCACATCAAGGCCGTCATCGAGGCCGGCAAGAACCTCTTCTGCGAGAAGCCCGTCGCGGTCGACGGTCCCGGCATCCGGACCGTCCTGGCGGCCGCCAAGAAGGCCAAGGAGAAGAACCTGGCCGTCGTCGCCGGCACCCAGCGCCGCCACCAGGCCGGCTACGTCGAGGTCATGAAGCGCATCCGCGACGGTGCCATCGGCGACCTGGTCACCGCCCAGTGCTACTGGAACCAGGGCGGCCTCTGGAAGGTCAACCGGACCCCGAAGATGTCCGACCTCGAATACCAGATCCGCAACTGGCTCTATTACACCTGGCTCTCGGGCGACCACATCTGCGAGCAGCACGTCCACAACCTCGACGTGGTGAACTGGGCCATGGACGCCCACCCCGAGAGCTGCGTCAGCCTCGGCGGCCGACAGGTCCGCACGGCCCCGATCTGGGGGAACATCTTCGACCACTTCGCCACCGAGTACACCTATCCCGGCGGGATGGTCACCTCCAGCCAGTGCCGCCAGATCGACGGCTGCGCCAACAACGTCTCCGAGACGATCGTCGGCACCAAGGGGACCATCCACCTCTCCCCCGGCAACTACCGCTCGAAGGCGTTCCAGAACGGCCGGATCCGCATCCAGAACGAGCGCAACCCGTACGAGCAAGAGCACATCGACCTGGTTGACAGCATCCGCTCGGGCAAGCCGCTCAACGAGTTGCAGACCGTCGCCGAGAGCACGTTGACGGCCATCATGGGCCGGATGTCGGCCTACACCGGCCAGAAGGTCACCTGGGAGCAGGCCCTGAACTCCAAGCTCGACCTGATGCCCAAGGAGCTGAACTTCGGCGCCGTTCCCGACCCCCTCCGTCGCCGTCCCCGGCGAGACGCCGCTGGTCTGAACGGTTTCCGACCGGGAGCCCGATTGACCGACGCCACGGTCTTGCCGAAGCGCAGGTCCGTGGCGTGCTTTTCATGATCCGACCGGGCAGGCTGCCGAGCCGAAGGTCCTGGAGTGCGGGAGCTTGCTCCCGCCTTCGAAGGCGGGAGCAAGCTCCCGCAGTCCAAGAGAACGAGGGCCTCGCCCGAGACGTCCTACCATCCTCTTCCCATTGAGGTTCGATCGATGATGAAGCGACTCGGAGGAATGCTCCTGGGCCTGGCCCTGGCGACGTTCGCGGCACCGGCTTTTGGCGAGGACGCCAAGATCGTCCTGATCGCCGGCCGTCCCAGCCATGGCAAGGGCGAGCACGAGTTCAACGCCGGTTGCAAGCTCCTGGCCAAGTGCCTGAAGGAAGTCCCCGGCGTCAACCCGGTCTTCGTCGGCGGGGGCTGGCCCGCCGACGAGAGCGTCTTCGATGGCGCCAGGGTTGTCGTCTTCTTCATGGACGGTGGCGGCGGCCACCCGATCATCCAGGGCGACCACCTGGCCAAGATCAAGAAGCTGATGGACCAGGGGGTCGGCCTGGTTTGCATGCACTACGCCGTCGAGATCCCCAAGGACAAGGGGGGGCCGGAGTTCCTCGACTGGCTCGGCGGCTACTACGAGACGGGCTACTCGACCAACCCCCACTGGGTGGCCGACATCAAGAGCCTGCCCGATCACCCGATCACCCGTGGTGTCAAGCCGTTCGCCGTCAACGACGAGTGGTACTATAACATGCGGTTCCGCCCCGAGATGAAGGGCGTCACGCCGATCCTCGTCGCCAAGCCGAGCGACGAGACCCGCCATGGGTAAGAGTTCTTCCCCTCGCGGCCCCTACAAGCACATTGCCGAGGCCAAGGGACGCGACGAGGTTCTCTGCTGGGCCGTCGAGCGGCCCGATGGAGGCCGGGGGGTCGGCTTCACGGGCGGCCACTTCCACAAGAACTTTGGCAATGACGACTTCCGGACCCTGGTCCTCAACGCCATCGTCTGGGCCGCAAAGCTCGAAGTCCCCTCGACCGGGATCAAGAGCGAGGTCACGCCCGAGGAGTTGACCAAAAACCTCGATCCCAAGCGCTGATCCACCCTGATTCGCCCGGAAAGCCGGTTTACCGATCGGCCTTCCGGGCGATAATGTTGAAAGCGGGTTCGGGAGAGCCTCCACGCCAGTTGGGTTCGTTTTTGTGCGCCAGGCCAAGTCTGGTGGGTCTTGTCAGTTGAGAGGTACTGACCATGGGAATTGCTCGTTCGCCATGAAGCTAGCCGGCGGCGTCACGGGTGACCGTGCCGTCGAAGCCCGGCGATGCGACGACGTCAGCCGTAATGCGAAAGCGTGAACCCGATTCGGCCTCGTTAAACCCTTTTCCGAGAGTGGCCAACCTTCAAATTCGGGCCAAGCCTGACACCAGCCGCGAAGTAACGAGCACTCGCAGCGGCTGGGCTCTCCGGGGTGGTTGGGGACGGCGGGCGTCGAGAGATCCATCGAGGAACCTGGGAGACCCGATCGAGCGGACCGACTCCAGGGCATGGGGTCGGACCAACTGACGAGGGGAATGAATAACCGGCGTCGGGCTCGATCGGGAGTCGGAGGGGGTCGTAGTAGCGGGGAAGCGGGGTAATTCCCGGGGAGCGAAGGACCCCTGCCGAATTCGTGCTGTCTTCAAAACGTGAGGAGATCCGCTTGGACAACCGTCCCACTACGGAAGAAGCGAACCAGGTCAATCCCGACACCCGCCGCGTGAGACCGGAGGTGAAGTCGGGGGTCGCCCTGCCGCCGAAAGTCTCCGAACTGAGAAGCAAGCTGACCCACAAAGCCAAGCAGGAGCCGCGATTCCGGTTCTACGCCCTGTCTGACCGGATCTTCCGGCTCGACGTGCTGACGGCCGCGTGGTGGTTGGTCCTCAAGAACGACGGCGCCCCGGGAGTGGATGGCGTGTCATGCCGGGACATCATTGATGGTCCGGGTGCCACGGCGTTCCTCCAGGAGTTGCACGAGGAACTGCGGACCAAGACCTACCGGCCCCAGCCGGTCCGGCGTGTCCAGATCCCCAAGCCGGATGGCCGGTTGCGACCCCTGGGCATTCCCACGGTTCGTGATCGGGTCGTTCAAACGGCGGTGTTGCTGGTGATTGAGCCGATCTTCGAGGCGGACTTCCTGGACAGTTCCTTCGGGTTCCGTCCGGGCAAGAACGCGCATCAAGCGATCGACGCGATTCGCCATCATCTTTCCGCCGGGCTTGTGGAGGTGTACGACGCGGACCTTCAATCGTACTTCGACACGATCCCTCACGAGCACTTGATGAAGTGCCTGGAGCGACGACTCGCCGACGGCGTGGTCTTGAGGCTGATCCGCCAGTGGCTGGAAGCTCCCGTGGAGGAGACCGACAACCGAGGTCGAACGACCCGGACCCGACCGAAGCAGGGGACGCCGCAAGGGGGAGTGATCTCTCCGTTGCTGGCGAACCTCTACCTTCACTGGTTCGAGAAATCGTTCTACCGAGGCGACGGCCCCGGGACGTGGGCCAAGGCCCATCTGGTGCGTTACGCCGATGACTTCGTGGTGCTGGCGCGTTATCAATCGAGGCACCTGGTCAACTGGATCGAGGGGAACCTCGAAGGACGATTCGGGCTGACGATCAACCGCGAGAAGACACGGACGGTGAGACTTGTCGAACCCGGTGAGAGCCTGAGCTTTCTGGGGTTCACGCTGCGGTACGATCGGGATCGTTTCGGACGATCGCGGCGTTATCTCAACGTGTTTCCCTCGAAGAAGGCGATGGCGCGAGCCCGAGCCAAGATCCGGGAGCTGACCGAGCGTCGGCGTCGCTTCGTGCCCGTCGTGGAGATGGTGTGCGGGGTGAGTCGTTGGCTTGGGAGCTGGGGGAGATACTTCCAGCACGGCTATCCGAGCGAGGCGTTTGGCGAGTTGAACTGGTACGCCTGCGAGCGGTTGAGACATCACCTGAAACGCCGGAGTCAGCGTCCCTACCGAGTTCCGGAGGGTCAGTCGTATTATGCCCATCTCGTGACGCTGGGATTCCAGCCCTTGAGAGCCCAATCGACCCGACGCTGACTTCCTGTGCCTGCGTTGTGGGGAAGGAATTCGGGTAAGCCGGATGCGGGAAATCCGCCCGTCCGGTTTGAAGAGGGCGGAGGAGGCAGCGTCCCTGCCCCTCCGCTACTCGACCCCTGGCGGACGCTTTGGAGAGAGTCGGCTGGGTCTGGACGCAGCCAGTCTCCAAAGCTGGGTCCAAACACAGCCCGCACACTCCGATTTCGGCGATTGGCTTCGTTTTTTGATCATCGATGGCCCTTCGGGCTCATTCAACTGATGACAAACGGCCGATGTTATTATTCGATCTCATTTTGAATCAACGACTTCGGTCGAAATTGGCTTTGTCTGAAGAATCCCGGAGCCGGGCCTGAGGTCGTCTTCCTCCGGCCAATCGGGTCACCGTTTGAGAGCAAGACCCGCGCCTCGGGGCGGCTGTCGCGATAGAATGACCTCTCTGGCCCGGCTCGCGTGAGCGGGGCCGCCCGGATGGTGGGGGGCCTGGCATGGCGACGGTCGACCTGGACATGAAAGAGCAAGGCGAGGCCGAGGCTTCGGCGACGATCGAACCGGGTCTGGCATGGGACGAGTCGGTCGCCTCCCGGCCGATCGGTCTGGGCGGGAACTCGGAGCCGGTCGTGGTCCCCTGGGACGGTCGGGGCGAGGCGGCCTTGCTTGTCATTGCCGACGGCGGCCGGGCGGCCAGGGTCTACCGGCCCGCAAGCCAGGGGGCTTTTCCACGCCTCTTCGACGCCGGGACCCCGGTCGAGGGGCTCGAAGGGCTCCGCTGCGTCTGTCCCCTGCCCAATGGCTCGGCGAGCCGGTTCGACCTGGTCGCCCTTGCCCCGGATGGGCTGGTCCTGCTCCGGAACCAGGGGACAGCCGAGGGACCGATCTTCGGCCCTCGCGAATCCCTGAGCCTGCCTTCGGATCTCGGCCTGGGCGCGGTTCGAGTCGCGCAGCTCGCCGCCGTTGACTGGGACGGCGACGGCCGGGTTGACCTCCTGGTCGGGTCTCGACGACCTGGAAGGATACTGGCCCGACTCGGACACCCTGCCGATCGAGCAGCAGGTCGGCTTCAACCAGAAGGGTGGCCATCCCGGCTACGATCGGAATGGCCTCTGGCGAGGCCGGGCACCCGAGGGGCGGATTCGCTGGCTGAAGAACTCGGGCGAGCCCGGTCATCCCCGGTTCGAGGTCCAGCCGGAGCTCGAGCCCGACTCCGGCCGGCTTGACCTGGCCCTCCACCCGGCCCCGCTTGCGGTCTCCTGGGGTGGGGGCGACAACCTCGAATTGCTGGTCGCCGACGAGCGAGGGTTGGTCAAGGTCCACCGGAACTTCGGAGGCCAGCGTCCTCCGGTCCTGATGGAGGCCCGGACCCTCAAGTACGCCAACGCCCCGCTGGTCCTGCCCGAGGATCGGACGAGCCTGATTGCCGCCGACCTTGACGGCGACCGGAAGTCGGAGCTGGTCTTCGGCTCGGCCGAGGGGCGTGTCTTCGCGATCAAGGCCCTCTCGCGCGACGTGGCCTCGGCTCCGTTCGAGCTTCACCAGGAGCCTGGCCCGCTCTGGCTGGGCGGTCATTCGGTTGTCACGGTCGGCGACCTCGACGGCGACGGCGGCCTCGATATCGTCTTCGGCGACGGCCCGGGGCATCTCTACTGGGCCAAGGACCTTGGCGGAGGGGTCGAGCACCGTTACAGCTTGCCCGAGCCGATCGAGGCCGGGGGCGCCCGGTTCCGGCTCGATCCCGGTCCCGACGGCCGGCTCGGCGGCCCCGCCGCTCCGCGGCTTGGCTACGCTTGCCCAACGCTGGCCGACTGGACCGGCAACGGCCGTCTTGACCTGCTCGTCGCCGGCGCGGGGGGCGAGGTGCTGTTCCTCCGTAACGACGGTTCGGCGACCCAGCCACGGTTCGGCCATCCCTTCTCCCTCCGCTGTGAAGGGGGACCTTTGATCCTGCCGCCCCGGGTCCGGCCGGCCGTCGCCGACTGGCAAGGCAGCGGCGGTCGTGACCTGCTGGCGCTGGATCTCCAGGGCTTCCTCAGCGTCTACCCGGCCCGCGACGAAAAGAACCTGGACGCCCCGGTCCCGCTCGTCAACCGGCTGGGCCGGGTGATCCGGCTCGACGGCGGTTTCGGCCTGGGCGGCCATTGCTCGATCTGGGTGGGACCCTGGACGGAAGCCGGCCGGCTCGACCTGCTCGTCGGTCTGCCCGCCCGTTCCTCCCGCTTCATTCTGCCCGCCCTGACCGGCCGGGCCTGGCCGGGAGAGGGCGAGTGGTCGAACCGTCCTGCTTCTGGAAAACCACGGTCGGCACGGCCTCGTCCCCCGGCCGATCTCGCTACTCGACGGCCGACCGCTGGTCGTCGGCGTGACGGGTTGCAGTCCCTCCGGCGTGGCCGGGCTGGAGCCGGGGTCGCTCGACCTGCTCGTCGGGTCGGACGACGGGCATCTCCACTATTACCGCCGAGATCAGCTCAGTTGGTGACCCGTCGAGGATCGAGCCATGCCGGACCCGAGCCCATCCCAGGACCCCAAGCCGATCGCCGACGCCGGCGCGTTGTTCGGCACCGATGACATCCGGCCGATCGACATCCCGCCCCCCAAGAATCTGCCCGCCTCGGCCACCGAGGGCTATGACCTCGAAGGCTTTTCGTTCCCTGAGGTCGAGGAGCCTCCCCGTCCGCTCGAACTGCCGACTCCTGTCGAACGGCCCAAGGCCAAGTCCAAGGCCCCGGTCGATTTGAAGCCTAGAGCCAAGTTGCCCGACTCTCACATTGCGGAGGGGGACACCAGCGAGTTCGAGACAGAGATCTCGGTCGTCAGCCCGGTCTGGAGCCGTGGAGCCGAGTGGGGTCCGGATCTCGTCCGTGTCGGGATCGCCGGCGGTGTCACCCTCTTCCTGGTCTGGATGACGCTCGGTTCTACAGTGAGCCTGCTGATCCTGATGGCTGGCGGGGCCGCGACGGCCTGGTCTGAGCTACCCAATCCTGATCACCATGGAGCGGCCGGTTCGAATCACGCCCGAGCAGGCGGTCAACGACTTCTTCGCCGCCGCCTCGCACCACTTCCCCCACTACCGACGGATGTGGCTGTTGCTCAGCTCCCGTGCCAGGGAGGAAGGCCGTTTCTCGACCTTTGAGGACTTCCGCGACCACTGGAAGGGCCAGATTGAGGCCTGGCGAGAGGCGGCCGGAGTCGGGAAGTACACGCCGTTGAAGTTCGAGGTCGAAGCCTTTCGGGCCGACAAGAGCACCGGCAAATCGACCTCCCGGGCCGACTACACGGTCCTCGTCTCCGTTCGCGACCGCGAGACCGGTGGGCCGATCGAGTCGATCAGGATGGCCCACGGGCTGGTCAAAGGTCCTGACCGGATGTGGTACTTGAATCGAGGCCGGCTGGAACCGGTCTCAAAGTGACCGAGGAGTCTCCGACCGAGGCAGATCCCCGATGAAGGTGGTGTTCCATCTCCGCCGAAGGTTCGAGCCGGAGCCCGCCTCGGCGGTCCTGCTGGAGACCGACCGCGTCGAGGAGGTGCTCAACCTGGCGAGCCGCCTGCATCTGGAGCGGTGTCCATCGATCCACCGGGTCTCGGAGGGGTTCCTGCTCAAGCTGGGAGACGGGGTCGATCCGCCCTCGGGGTCGATCCGCCTCCGTCGACTGGCCGAGAATCTGTATCTGCCGGTCAACGCCGACCTCGTGCCGAGCCTGCTCGATGACGAGGCCCGGGGGCTGACGCGCGACCTGGGGCTGGTCTTCCTGCCGGGCGGGCGGGTGCTCGGGTTCACTCCGGGGTCTCCTCTGCCCCCTTCAGCCCTGGTGACGGCCGACCGTCGCGAAGGGGAGGACTGGCGACCGTTTCCCGGGCGTCCCGTCCGCCCCGCTCGGCTCCGGGAGATCGCGCTGGAGCCGGACGGGACGGGGCGAGACGTCTTCGAGATGGGCGAAGACCCGAACGAGATCGGCGCCGACGGGCCGCCTCGGCCCGAGGACGCCGACGCGGCCTCGACGATCGCGGGCCGCGCGGCGGTCGGTGCTGGCCAGGGGCTCATCGGCCTCGGGGCGATGCTCGGGATCAAGGCCCTGGCCGACCTGGGCGCTCGGTGGATCAACCAGGCCGTGTCCCGGGTCCCCCGCCTGACCGAGGCGATGCTGGGAAAACAGGAGGGGGCACTCCGCGAGCTGCTCCGCCAGTTTCGCGAGGGGGACGTCGAGCGGGCTTTGCGACACGCCCTCCCGCTGGGGGGCAACGGCGGTCGGGGTGGGGTGCCCTCGGTCGACGGCAAGCTCCCGACGGTCAACCCGACGTATTCGCTCCAGTCCCTGCTCGGATCAGGCCGGGGAGCCGGGCGGGATCTGGTTCGGCGGCTCAGACGTCCAGGTCGAGCTGGCCAAGGAGTACCGCAAGGCCGCCGAAGAGGCCGAACGACGGGGGGATTTCCGTCGAGCGGCCTATATCCACGGTAAGCTCCTCAACGACTTTGCGACCGCCGCTCACCTCCTGGTCCGCGCCGGCCTGCACCGCGACGCCGCTTTCCTCTATCTGAACCGGCTCAAGGACATCCCGGCGGCGGCCCGGGCGTTCGAGGCGGCCGGCGAGGTCGACCGCGCCCTGGGGCTCTATCGCCAGAAGCGGCTCCACGCCGAGGCAGGCGACCTGCTCCGCCGGATCGGTGAGGAAGACGCGGCCATCAGCGAGTATCTCGCGGCTGCCCAGCTCCTGGCGTCCGATTCCCCTCACGGCTCGATGGCCGCGGGCGACCTGCTCCGCGACCGGGTCCGGCGGCCCGACCTGGCGCTGGCCTATTACTCGCGAGGTTGGGCCGACCGTTTGTCGAGCAACGCCGTGGCCTGCGCCCTCCGGATGGCCTCGATCTTCGCCGATCGGGGCGAGGTCTCCCCTCTCGTCGACCTGGTCGACCAGGTCGACGCCCTGCTCCGGCTTTCCGGCCGCGAGGTCCATGCGGTCGAGTTCTACAACGAGCTGGCGCGTCTGGCCGACCGCGAGGCGCTGGCCGAGGTCCGCGACGACCTCCGCGACCGCTCCTTGATGGGTCTGGCGGCGCATCTCCGCCGGGCGGTCGCCATCCACGGGCGGCCCGGCCCGATCGTCTCGACGTATCTCGGCCGAAACCGGGCCTGGTCCTCCGATCTGGTGGGAGACGCGACCCACGCGCTCAAGGCCGCCTTCGACCTCGAAAACGAGCGCCGGAGACTTCCGCCGATACTCCAGGGGCGGACGTCGAGGAGCGAGGCCAGGCGGATCGAGGTCGACGGCGGGATCGTCTCGGCCGCCTGCCATGCGGCCTCGACAGGCGAGGTCTTTCTCGGGTTCGAAGGGGGACGAGTCTATCGGATTGACGTCGCGCAGGGCCTGGTCTCGTTCGTGGTCGCCGAACCGTTGCCGATCTCCTCGATGGCGGTCGACAGCGAGGGGCGGACGCTGATCCTGTTGCTCGGCGAGGGGCCCGGCTCGAGGATGGGGGTTCATCTGGGGCGGACACTCTCACCAATGGGCGGATGGTCGAGGCAGCAGCGGCTGATCGACGGCCCCGGCGACTTCTGGCTCACCCCGGTGATGGCCGACGGCGCCGATCCGAGCCGTGGGCGTCTGGAACGGCCAGGAGATGTTGCTCTTCGGAGGCGTCGGCGAATTCACGCTGTGGATGAGGTTGCCAATGTCATTCCTCAAGACCGACCCGCCGGCCGCCCTGCTGGTCCCGCCGATCGACGGCCGTCCGCCGACGCCTCGGGCGGTCCTGGTCCACGACGGGCCGGACATTTGCCAGGTCGAGTCGCTGGGCAAGATGGTCCGCCGCCGCTATCTCGGCTGGCGTCCGACTCTACCCGAGGGGCATACGCTCCGCTCGGCCCCGCTGGCCTGGCTCCAGGATGACCCCGAGCGGTTCGAACTGGCCGGACTCGACCGCGAAGGGGTGATCCACTGGTCGTCGCTGAAGAGCAATGACGCCGATTTCATCCGGACTTCGAAACTCTTTTCGGGAGGTGAGACGACCTACGCCGCGACCACCCTGGTCCGGGCCGGCCTGGTCGCTGGAGTGACTCGATCGAGGGTTGACTGGCTCCGATGTGGCTCGCAATCGTTCGTGCCGATCGGCTCGAACGAGCTGGCAAGTTCCTCGCCTCTGGCCTGTTTCCCGTCCCTCCGAACGGACGAGCTGGTCGTGGTCGACCGAAACGGAACGCTGGCCTGCATCCCGATCCCTCGTTGACCGATTGTTCCATTCAACTTCATCGAGGAGCGTGGGGGTGCTTTCCGCTTATCGCCCGCGATCGAAACCAAAAGCAAGCCCCGTCACGGTTCCGGATGTCTCGCTCGGGCGACACCGGAATTCGGTGATTTCGAGCACCAAACCGTCGGATCGGTCCTTGTCCGGAAGTCCGGGCCGAGATACCATTATGCGACCAGGACCGCAAAGATCGCGGAACATCATTCCTCCCCGCTTCGATTCATCCGGATTGACCGATATGCTCCGCCGATGGAGCGAATCCTGACTCTGCCTCAGGCCGACCGGAAGACCGGATGCTCAGCGATGATGGACTAGCTCGGTCACTTTGCCTCGGTTGATCTTTCCACGCGACGAGGCGGACATGGCGGACATCCGCGAGAGGGAGATCGGTTCAGTCGGGGGTCGCGACGGCGAAGCCGCCGGGAAGGCCCAATTTGCAGACGCCGAGCGGGCGTCGAAGGTCCCTGCCCAGTCGAGCGAGCGTCGTTATCGCTTTTTGGCCAAGACGATCCCGCAGATTGTCTGGACCGCTTCGCCCAAGGGGCTGATTGACTCGTTCAATCCTCGGTGGAGCGAGTACACCGGCCAATCCTCACGACCGAACCCGGATCGGAGCTGGCAAGAGACTCTCCACCTCGAGGACGTCAGACGGTGGATCGAAGGGTGGGAGCGGTCGAGAAGTTCGGGAATGAAACTGGCTCTCGACCTCCGGCTCCGTCGGGTCGACGGCATTTATCGCTGGCACCTGGTCCACGCCCTGCCGGTTCGGGACCGATCAGGGCGATTGCTCAAGTGGATGGGAACCTGCACCGACATCGACGACCAGAAGCGGGCCGAGGGGATGCTCCGCTTCCAGGCCGAGGTGAGCACCGTGCTGGCCTCGTCGCTCGACTACGAGACCACGCTGGCGACTGTGGCAAGGATGGCTGTTCCTCACGTCGCCGACTGGTGCGTGGTCGACATGCTGGAAGCCGGGGGCTCGATGCGTCGGCTCGCCGCGGCCCACGCCGACCCGTCGAAGGTCGACCTGGCCTGGGAGCTAGCCCGCCGCTACGCGCCGGCCCTGGGAGACCCCAGGGTGGCCGTCCGGGTGCTCCAGACCGGTCGTTCGGAGATTGGCGCCGAGGTTGACGACGCGGTCTTGGTGGCCTCGGCACGCGACGCCGAGCACCTGGCCATGCTCCGAGCCCAGGGCTGCATCTCCTCCATCAGCGCGGCGCTGGCGGCCCGTGGTCGAACCCTCGGGGTGATCACGTTCGCGATGGCCGAGTCGGGCCGCCGCTATTCCCCGGCTGACCTCCCGCTGGTCGAGGACCTGGCTCGCCGGGCAGCGATGGCGGTCGACAACGCGCGGCTCTACGGCGAGGCCCGCCAGGCTCGCGAGGAGGCCGAGGCCGCCAACCGGGCCAAGGACCGCTTCCTCGCCGTCCTCAGCCACGAGTTGCGGACTCCTCTGACACCCGTCCTCGCCGACGTCTCCGCGATGCTCGACGATCCTTCGACCTCCAACGAGTTTCGGCCGTTTCTTGAGATGACCCGACGAAACGTCGAGCTGGAAGCCCGTCTGATCGACGACTTGCTCGACCTGAACCGGATCGTCCAGGGAAAGCTCCGGCTCAACCGAGAGGTCATCGACGCCCATGGCCTGATTCTCCAGGCCCTGGAAATCTGCCGGCCCGGGATCGCCGAGTCCGCCCTGAAGGTCGAGATCGCCCTCAAGGCCACACGCCCTCACGTCGATGCCGACGCGGCCAGGCTCCAGCAGGTGATCTGGAACCTCCTCAAGAACGCTGTCAAATTTACGCCGGGAGGCGGTTCCATCGCGATCCGGACCCGGGACGATTTCGGCCGGCTGAGGATCGAGGTGGCCGACACCGGCGTCGGGATCGACCCGGAGGTTCTGCCGAGGATCTTCGACGCCTTCGAACAAGGTAACAAGCTCGGTCACCCAGCAGTTCGGCGGGCTGGGCCTGGGCCTGGCGATCAGCCGGAGCCTGGCCAGGGCCCACGGCGGACGGCTCATCGCCGCCAGCCCGGGCAAGGGACGCGGCTCGACTTTCACGCTGGAGTTGCCCGCGGTCGACGCACCGATCGGGCGCCTGTCGCCGGGCCTCCGGCGGCGGAAGCGACGAATCCCAAAGGCCCTCTCCGAATCTTGCTGGTCGAGGACAACATCGACTCCCTCCGCGTGATGGCCAGGCTGCTCGGGCGTCGTGGGCACCACGTCGCCACGGCCGAATGCGTCGAAGCGGCCCTCAGAGTGATGGACGAGCAAGAGGAGTTTGACCTCCTCATCAGTGACCTCGGTCTGCCCGACGGCACCGGACTCGACCTGATGCGAAGGCTCAAGTTGACCGGCGGCCCGCCGGGCATCGCCCTCTCGGGCTTCGGCATGGATGACGATCTCCGGAGGAGCCGGGAAGTCGGCTTCGTCGAGCATCTCACCAAGCCCGTCGACTTCGCCAAGCTCGAAGCGGCCATCGGACGGATCGCCTCGAAGTCGCGAACGGCCAGACCCTGAAAGTGAATCGAGTTATCTCGGATTGTATAGTTGTCAACGGGCCTCCGTGAGAACCGCTGCAAATTTAGGCGATCTCACGGCCGGGTTGTTGACATTCCACAATCTCTCGTCCATGATCAAATCCAGCAATTCCATCCCGTGATCGACCGATAATCGTCGCTGTCTGATTTGTCCTCCCATCGAGTTCGTGGGAGCGAGACGGCGACCAATTCGATGACGATCGTCAGGCCTAAATCGATCCCTTCGCCGTAACAGAACACCACGTCGGGTGTGTCCGTTCGTCACGTGCCTTTGCTCATCTTTCTTCCATTTTGAGGGCTCTTTCCATGCAAACCAGACGTCGAGGATTCACACTGATCGAGCTCCTGGTCGTGATCGCGATCATTGCGGTCCTGATCGCGTTGCTGCTTCCGGCGGTTCAGGCCGCCCGCGAGGCGGCTCGGCGGAGCCAGTGCGTCAACAACTTGAAGCAACTCGGCATCGCGCTTCACAATTACCATGACGTGACCCAGAAACTTCCCTGGGGCGCCGGTCCCTGGGGCTGGAACGACTGGTCCGCGCAGATCCTGATGCTCCCCTACATGGAGCAGACCTCGCTCTACAACTCGGTCAACTTCTGCCTGAGCTGCATCCCGGACTACGACAGCACAAACAAGAACACGACGGCCGTGTACGCGAAGGTCTCCACGTATATTTGCCCGTCGGACATTGACCGCGTGACGACCCCGTTCGGCCACATGAGCTACCGGGGCAACGCGGGTTCGGCCCCGAGCAACTTCTACGGCGGCATTGGTGGGACGACCCAGGGGGCGACGAACGTCTCGGCCGGCATCTTCCACTTCGTCGGGGTTGACCAGGCCGGCAATTCGGCGAACGGCCAGGCTCCGTTCGCGGGGGTTGGTCTTCGTGACATCCTCGACGGCACGAGCAACACGGCGATGTTCAGCGAGCGCGTGCTCGGCATCGGCACGGGCAACACGTACGACCAGACCAAGCCGTCCTCCTTCGCGGTCCAGACGACTCAGAACGTGACCTCGCCGAACGATCAGACGCCACAAGCCTATTACGCGATCTGCCAGGCATCGGGCGGGCCGGTCCAGGGGGCCACGGGCGTCGGCGAGGACTCCTCAGGTGCCAAGTGGTATTACGGGTATTGCCGCCGACACCCGGTACAACCACGTCATGCCGCCTAACTCGTGGTCCTGTCAGGACGACAACTCGGTGGGCACCCAGGCGGCCGTCCCGCCCGCCAGCCGGCACTCGGGCGGTTGCAACGTCCTGTCCGCCGACGGCTCGGTTCGGTTCGTCAAGAGCACGATCAACATTAACACCTGGTGGGCCTTCGGTACCCGGGCCGGTAATGAGACGATTTCGGCCGACCAGCTCTGATCGGGTGATCTGAGCCCATCGAAATCCAGAGGCCCTCGACTCCCGCGGCGGGAGTCGAGGGCCTTGGCGTTTGCTCGCAAGCTGACAACCGCGGGCGGTCGCTTCTACTTCGTCTCGACCGAGATATCGAACGTATTTTCGCCCGATTTCACGTCAACGATCTTTTGCTTGTACTGGAGGGTGGGATTCTGCCTGGCAAGGCTGCCCCCGAACTTCACCGTGTTCTCTCCGACCAGGGTCTTGATCGAATAAGCACCAGTTGAATCGATCTTGGTCGTGCGTGGGGCCGCGTCCGGGCGTTTGTAGTTGGAAGGGTTGAAGATGAGCTCGCCCTCCTTCGCCGGTACGGTGTCTGACGGTGACGATGCCCTTGACGGTGGCCTCGGTATTGGATGTCTCGACCGAGGGTGGACTGTCCCCGCAACCGGAGGACAGAAGCGAGGCGGTCAACATCGAAGCGGTCGACAAGACAAAGCCGGCCGAAGCCCTGGCAATGGGTCGCATAAAGCCCTCCCGGGTCGGTAATCGACGATTCGTGGAAGTAGGACGGGGATGCTCACAGCATGTCACACAGATCGGTCCCCGGCAATGGATTGGAGGGTGCCGGAGGGTCGATTGTTTCTGTTCAAGACCGTGGAGAGACTTGGAGACGAGGGTCGGCGACCGGTTCCCGGCCTTCCCGGATCTCCAGGTCCCGGTCGCCGGTGAGGTCGGACCAGGACTGCTTCAGGCCCGACGGCCAGCGCACTTCCAGACGCTCGATCGTCGTGGAGCCTCCAAGGCCGAAGGAGATCCGGAGGTCATTCGAGGAGAGATAGCTCGTACCGCTGGTCAGCCATCGGGTCGTGGTCTTGCCCCCAACCCGGCAGGTCACTCGGGCTCCCACGGGCGTCTTTCCCGACTTCTCCCCCACAAGCCGGAGGCTGAGCCAGTGGCCACCCTCGGAAACGTTGTGGAGCACAGCGGCAGCGGCGTCGCGGTGGACGACCACGAGATCGACGCGGCCGTCGTTGTCGAGGTCGCCCGCCGCGGCCCCTCGGCCAACGACTTCCCGGCCGAAATAGGGCCCGATCGAGGGTGGGGCCAACTCGAACCGGCCGGGTGACTTCGAGCGGTAAAGGGTCGGACGCTGGGCCATCGGGTGATAGGCCCAGGGACGATCGTCGATGTGGCCGTTGGCGATGAACACGTCGAGCCGGCCGTCGTTCTCGACGTCGAGGCGCGAGGGCGCCGAAGCCGGTCGTCGTCCGGCCGGTCGCGTCGAGCCCCGAGGCCACGGCGATCTCTTCGAACTGGCCGCCGCCGAGATTGCGGAGGAGTGTATTGGCCTCGTTGAGGAAGTTGACGTGGAGCAGGTCGATCCGGCCGTCGCCGTCAAGATCCTCCGCGACTACTCCCATGCTGGCGGTCGCCCGGCCGCCGCTGTCGTAGGCCGCGCCGGAGGTGGCTCCCACCTCCTCGAACTTCAGGCCCCCTCGGTTGAGGAACAGGAAATTGGGGGCGGCATCGTTGGCGATGAACAGGTCGAGCCTGCTGTCGTCGTCGAGGTCCGCGATCGCCAGCCCGAGCCCGAGGCCGCCGGGGATCTCGAAGCCCGCCTCGCGGCTGACGTCGGTGAAGGTGCCGTCGCCGTTGTTCCGGAACAGGTGATCGAACTGGGGCTGAAACTGGCCGGGCGGGCAATGGAACGGCTTGCCGGTCGGGTCGAGGCATTCGGTGACGTTTCTCGGGTCGGCCGCGACGTAGGTGACGACCACGAGGTCGAGGTCCCCGTCACCGTCAAGGTCGCCGAACCCGGCGGCGGTCGTCCATCGATTCGAGCAGACGCCCGCCTTCGCGGTGACGTCCTCGAACGTCCCATCCCCCTTGTTCCGGTAGAGCACCGTCCGATCCGAGGCCGGTCACGAAGAGATCATCATGCCCGTCATTGTCGTAATCCCCCACGGCGCAGCCCATTCCGTAGCCGTGCCCGGCGACGCTGGCCTTCGCGGTGACGTCCTCGAACGTCCCATCACCCTTGTTCCGGAACAGCCGGTTGGGCGTCGGGTCCTCACCCGGCTCGATCGGCAAGCGGCATCCGTTGACGAAGTAGACGTCGAGCCGGCCGTCCTCATCGAAGTCGAGCAGGCCGACGCCCCCGCCCATCGTGTCGCCCAGGAAGAGGTTGCCCCTCGGCCAGGCGTTGTAGCGGAAGGCCAGTCCCGCTTTCTCGGCAATATCCTCGAACCGGAGCGAACCGGCCACGACGGCCTCGGGTGCTCTTGGCTTTGCTTTCGATCCGATCCCGGACCCGGTCCGTCGGAGGGCCGGGACCGGTCGGCGCGGAAACCTCGCCGATCGAGGCGAGCGCGGCCTGTGTGGTCGTCCGCGTCGGGTCGAGCCGGATCGCCTGCTCGTACCAGGCTTTCGACTCGGCGAGCAGTCCCGAATCACGACAGAGTTCGGCGATGTGCTCGAAGAGGCCCGGGTCGATGCCCCCCCGGAGGCAGCGGTCGGACTCCAGGACGAGCGTCAGCCAGCGAAGCCGGACCGCCTCGGCGCGGTCCAGCAGGGGCCGCGCGGCGTCGGCCTCGCCCCGACGGGCCAGGGCTTGCCCGAGCCGGTAGAGCGCCGTCCGGTCGTCAGGATCGGACTCGAGGGCCTTCCGATAACCGGCGATCGCCCGGTCGAGCCGGCCCCTGGCCTCCTCGGCCTGGCCCTTCATGACCCACCAGGGAGCACGATCGGACGGCCGAGCCGGCTCGGTCCCGAGCGCGGTCTCAACGCCGGCCAGGTCGCCGGTCGAAAGGCGGCACTCGGCCAGGGCGACTCGCCCGATCGGGTCGTCCTCGATCGCCGGGACGGCGGCTTCGAGGTACGGCCGGGCTTCCGCGGGCTTGCCCGAGCGGAGCAACACCAGTCCCCGGGCTCGGCGGAGAATGGGGTCGTCGGGGGTCCGATTGAGGTACTCTTCCAGCTTGTTCGCCTCGTCGCGTCCGCCATTTTCAGGGGAGGCCATCGTGACGAGGGTGATCAGATGTCGGGAGTCGGGCGCAAGCCGGTAGAGCTCCCGGAGGACCGCGATGGCCTCCTCGTTGCGAACTTCCAGGCTGAGCAGATAGACCAGGCGTCGGCGGGCGTCGATCGCCTTCGGGTCCCGTTCGACAACCTCACGAAGCGTCCTCTCCGCCCCGGCCGCATCGCGTTTCCGGATCTGGACTTCGGCAAGCTGGGTCCGGGCCTGGGTCCAGGCCGGCCCGGGACCGTGGACCCGGTCGAAGGCGGCCATCGCCTGGTCGTCCCGCCCGCCGATCGCCCGGAGGCTGCCAAGCATCAGCCAGCCCGTGTCGTCCTCCGGCGCCCTGGCGAGCCGGCGGACCAGCATCGCCTCGGCCCGATCATAACGCTTCGCCCCGATCGCGGAGCGGATCGCCGCCATCTCGTCCTCGGGAGACACTGTGCGGCCGAAGACCACCCAGACGACGATGGCCGCGATCGACATTGCGAACAGGAACAGCACGACGCGGACCAGCAGGGTGCGCCCTGATCGTCCGGCCCGCTGGGTGATGCTGGTAGAGAGGGGAAGGCTCATTCTTCCGATGATAACGGAGAGCCCATGGCCAAGGCCAGTCGGGTCGAGCCGGATCAACCGTCGATTTCAGGGTCATAAAGGGCATCGGCGCGGAGGGGGTCCAGGTCGGGCGTCCGGCCTCGGACAACGACATGAAGGCCCGGTTCCCGGCCCATCCGGCTCGCGAGGAGCTTGCCGACGGTGGACTTGTCGACCTCCGCGATCGGGGCGTTGACCCACCGGCCGGCGTCCGTCGGCCTGGGGCGGTAGTGGCTCCGGATCGACCAGGCATGGGCCTGCCTCTCAGGCCAACCCGGAATGAAGCAACGGGCGATGAACAGGGCGAGATAGACCACGATGACCCAGAAGACGAGGCTCCACGAAAAGCCGAAGGCTCCCGCGGCGGCGATGGGAGATCCGACCAGGTAGACCAAGAGCAGGAAGCCGGTCATCCCGGGTTTCATCGCAGCCTCCTCGGCTCAGCGGAGAATGGCCGTGACGATCTCACCATGCACGTCGGTCAGCCTCATGTCCCGCCCGCTGAAGCGATAGGTCAGCTTTTTGTGGTCCATCCCGAGCAGGTGGAGCATCGTGGCGTGGAGGTCGTGGACCTCAACCTTGTTCTCGACGGCGTGATAGCCGTAATCGTCGGTGGCCCCGTAAATCGTGCCGCCCTTGATGCCGCCGCCGGCCAGCCACATCGTGAAGCCGAACGGGTTGTGATCGCGGCCGTCGGACCCCTGGGCCATCGGCGTCCGGCCGAACTCGCCGCCCCAGATGACCAGGGTCTCATCGAGGAGCCCTCGGGCCTTGAGGTCGGTCAGGAGCCCGGCGATCGGCCGGTCGACGGCCTTCGCGTTCTTCTCGTGGCCGTCCTTGAGGTTGCCGTGCTGGTCCCAGCGGTCGTGGCCGACGCCCGGGCAGAGCACTTCCACGAACCGGACTCCGCGCTCGATCAGCCGCCGGGCGACGAGGCACTCCCGGCCAAAAATCCGCGTCGGGCCGTAGGAGTCGTCGAGCCCGTAGAGCGTCTGCGTCGCCTTCGTCTCGCCCGAGAGATCCATCAGGCCGGGCACGGAGGTCTGCATCTTGAACGCCAGCTCATAGTTGGCGATCGACGCTTCGAGCTGGTCGTGGTGGCCGACCCGATCGAGGACGTCGCGGTCGAGGTGCCGCATCAGGGCCAGCTTCCGCGACTGGATTTCCGCGACCGGTTCGGTGGGCCGGATATTGGCGACGGGTGCCCCCTCGGCCTTGAAGATCGACCCCTGAAAGCTCGCCGGCAGGAACCCCGAGCCGAAGCAATCGGCCCCGCCCGGCGGGATCAGCCCGCCGTTGAGCACGACGAAACCCGGGAGGTCGCGGCACTCGGACCCCAGGCCATACGTCACCCAGGCGCCGTGGCTCGGCTTGCCCTGGAGCCCGTTCCCGGTGTGCATGAAGTAATTCGCCGCCGTGTGCTCCGAGAAGTTCGAGACCATCGACCGGACGATCGCCATCTCGTCGACGTGCTCGCCGACGAGCGGGAAGAGGTCGCTGACCGGGATGCCGCTCTCGCCCCGGTTCCGGAACGTCCAGGGGCACTTGAGCACCTTGCCGACGTTGTTGAACTGCGTCGGCTGGACCTTCGCCTTGATCGTCTGCCCATGCTCGCGGTCGAGCCGGGGCTTCGGGTCGAAGGTATCGACCTGCGACGGCCCGCCGTCCATGAACAGGAAGATGACGTTCTTCGCCTTCGCCGTGTAGTGCGAGGGCTTGGGAGCCATCGGATCAACGTCCCGACGCGGGGCGATCTCGGCCCCATATCCCTTCTCGCCCAGCAGTGCCGCCAGGGCCACGGCCCCGAACCCGTTGGCGCACCGGGCCAGCATGTCGCGTCGGCTGATCGGCGGGGCGATGAAGCGTCGGCAGTGCATGGGCAGTTCCAGATGAGATCATGAAGGGTGGATCGAGCCTAGCCGAACTCGAACACCATTATTTGACAATTTCGAATGGTGAGGGGCCTGGCCCGTCTTTAGAACTAGCGTCAACGGGCTCCACCGATTCGGCGGGAACGAAGTCAGCGGACGTCACCGGATCAGTGGGGACCACTTCTGGAGAAACGGACAGCCAGGGTCGAAGAGCGGCATAATCGTACTCTCGCGATTTCGCCATGTGTCCACTCGATTCGATGGTAAATGTTTTCCCATTCAGCATGATACGTGCGTCATAACCATATTCGTGAAAAAAGCCCCCCTCATCCGCCTTGCCGCGATGATAGGTAGCCAATCTCTTGTACCGCCGCCATCGCTCACCATAAGCGAAGAGCAATCCGACGATCGCGATGGCGACGATCAGGCCACGGATGGTGAACCGAAGGCGAGGCAATTTCATCACCGCTCCATAAGATAGTGCGTTCGTTAATCTCTCATTCTGCCAGATCATGGGACCGCCACGAATTCCTTGACGTTGAACAGCACATGCGCCAGGTCCGCCCACGCCCGGATCTCGTCGGGCTGGCCGTAGGCTCTGGCCTGCTCGTCGAGGAACGCCAGCGCGGCGGAACGCTCGTCGTCCGAGGGCGGGCGGCCGAATGCTTCGCGGTACATCGTCTCGACCGACTCCGCCGCCGTCACTTTCGGGTCTTTTCGGATTCGGGTTGCCCAGAACTTCGCCTGGCCGATCAGGAACGGGTCGTTCATCAGGGTGAGGGCCTGGGCGGGGACGTTCGAGACGTTCCGGCGGCCCATCGACGAGGCGGGCGTGGGGTAGTCGAAGGCCAGAAGCATCGGCGTGAGGAAGTTCCGGCGGACGTTGATGTAAAGGCTCCGCCGGCCGTCGCCATCGAGCGGGCCGGAGTGGCCGGGTCGGCCTCGGCCTTCCATGAACGGGGTCAGGTGCGGCGCGACGCTCGGGCCGAAGAGCGTCGGGTCGAGCCGGCCGGAGACGGCGAGGATCGTGTCGCGGATCGCCTCGGCTTCGAGCCGGCGGACGTCGCGACGGTGCCAGAGTTCGTTCGAGGGGTCGAGCCGGTCGGCTTCGGGAGTGAGCTGGCTCGACATCCGGTAGGCCCGCGAGGTCACGATCAGCCGGTGCATCGCCTTGATCGACCAGCCCGAGGCGACGAACCGGCTGGCCAGATAGTCGAGCAACTCGGGGTGGGTCGGCTCGCGGCCCATCAGGCCGAAGTCGTTGACGCTCGCCACGATCCCCCGGCCGAAGTGGTGGTGCCAGAGCCGGTTGACCATCACCCGCGCGGTCAGCGGGTTCGCCGGGTCGGCGATCTTCCGGGCCAGTTCGAGCCGGCCGCTCCCCTCGGCCGTCGAGGCGGGTGAGTCGCCCGCGAGGACCTCCAGGAACCGCCGAGGGGCGACCTCGCCGAGAGTCCTGGTGCTTCCACGGATATGCACCTTGACGTCGACCCCGTTCCCGTCCGTGAGGGCCTGGCCGAGTGTCGGCTCGGGAAGGGTCGATTCGACCTCGCGATAACGAGCCAGAAGGGGCTGAATCTCCTTGAGGCGGTCTTCCGGGCCGAACGAATCGGGGACTGATCGCGCCGGGACTGGCGGGGGCGGTCCGTCGGAGAACCGGATCTCGTCGACCGCGATGAACCCCCGGCCGTCGCGGACGAAGCGCGGTGCCGCCGGTGAAGTCTACCGTCGCGCCGTCGTCGATCTCGATGTAGGCCGGATGGCCAACCCACTGCGCGGCGTCGATCGAGATCCAGCGGAAGGCGTCTCCGTGGTTGACGTTATGGACGAGGTCGCCGTAGATCGGCGAGCGGATCTTCTCGAAGCCGTCGACGACCAGGTTGATCCGGCCCCCTTTGCCCGAGCCGAGGACGTGGACATAGGGCCGCTCTAGCGTGAAGGTCTTCGATCGCAAGACTCCCCGGAGCCGGTCGGAGATCGCCCCGCTGTGGGCCACGCCGGGGACGAGGGCTTCGACCTTGTCGCCCCGGACCCTCCAGGCATTCGGCCTGGGTCGGCCCCTTGCCGAAAGCGTCGCCGTTGACGAACCAGCTCGCCGTAAGTCTTGCCGTGAGAAGTCCTCGAAGACGATGTCGGGTGTTCTGTCATCCTTCGGGCGATCGGGCTTGGCCGGTCCCTGATACTTCGCCGCGATCTGCTCGCGGATCGACCCCAGCTCGGCGATCTTCGGGCCGAACTTGGCGGGCGGGTCGAGGAAGGCCAGGCTGTGCCGTGAGCTGGAGAGGAAGCCGGAAAGGGCGTAGATAGTCCCTGGTCGTGATCGCGTCGAACTTGTGGTCGTGGCAGCGGGCGCAGGCGATCGTCAGGCCGAGGAAGGTCTTGCCCAGGACGTCGATCTGGTTGTCAACCTTCGAGGCCCCGTCTTCCTTGAGGTCGACCGGCGAGTGGACCCCCTCGTGGAACCGGAAGAACCCGGTGCCGAGGACCGACTCGTTCGTGCCGGTGCTCGGGTCGCGCCGGGGGTCGGGCAAAAGATCGCCCGCGACGTGCTCGACGACGAGCTGGTTGTAAGGCACGTCGGCGTTGAACGCCCGGATGACGTAGTCTCGATAGCGATAGGCCAGCGGGATGTCGTAATCGAATTCGTGCCCCGAAGTCTCCGCGAACCGGACCAGGTCGAGCCAGTGCCGCGCCCAGCGCTCGCCATAATGGGGCGAGGCGAGAAGCCGCTCGACCAGCTTCTCATAAGCGTCGGGCGTCGTGTCGTTGACGAACGCCTCGATCTCGGCGGCCTTCGGCGGCAGGCCGGTCAGGTCGAAGGTCAGCCGACGGATCAGGGTGGCTCGATCGGCCTCGCCCGCCGGTTTCAGCCCCTTCGCCTCCAGCTTGGCGAGCAGGAAGCGGTCGACCGCGTTGATCGGCCAGGCGGCGTCCTTCACCTTGGGCGGGGTGGGCTCCTTGACCGGCTGGAGGCTCCAGTGTCTGGCCCGCTCGCGAAGGTCGAACGGCTTGACCTGGCCCGACTTCGTCGACTCACGCCCGACCGGCCACGCGGCGCCCTGCTCGACCCATTTCGTCAGGGTGGCGATCTCCTCGGCGGGGAGCTTCGACTTCGGGGGCATCTTGAGGTCGTCGCCGTAGTTGATCGCCTCGACAAGGAGACTCTCCTCGGGCTTGCCGGGGACGACCGCCGGGCCAGACGGGCCACCGGCCAGGGCGCTGGCCCTGGAATCGAGCCGCAGGCCGCCCTTGACCTTCGCCCCGCCGTGGCACGACTGGCAGCGGTTGACCAGCAATGGGCGGACCTTCGCCTCGAAGAACTCGATCGCCGCCACTTCGTCGCCCGCGAGGGCCGGGGAACTCGCGATCGGTGCGTAAAACAGTGCGACCAGGGTCGAGCAGGCGAAGCCAAGGGTCCGCCTCATCATTCGTCTCCATCAATCCGAACGACCGATCGAAAAGCACGATCCATGACTCACAGGATACCCAGATCGGCTTGAAATGACATCGGTTCTTCGAACGGATCAGGCGCTGCTAGCTCCAAGCCGGGCTTGACGAACCTGGGCCGGGCGATAGGCTTTGCGGCGGGTCAACCCGTCTCGAAGAGCCGGTGAACGCGCCCGAGGCCCGGTCAGGCCGGGCGATCCACGGTCAAGGAGGACCGTCGACATGGCTTTCGACCTCATCCGGCGCGTCCAGTCGCTCGGTACTCCCCGACTGCTCGTCGTCGGCGACCTGATCCTCGACCGCTATATCTGGGGCGACGCCGAACGGATCAGCCAGGAGGCACCCGTTCCCTTGCTCCGCGCCGATACCCGCGAGCACCGGCTCGGCGGGGCTTCGAGCGTGGCCACCATGCTCGCGGCTCTCGGGGCGAAGGTCCGGCTCGTCGGCGGGGTCGGACGCGACCCCGAAGCCGGCCACGTCCGGATGCTCCTCGACGACCTGGCCATCGACCACCGCGACGTTGTCGCGCTCCCCGACCGGCCGACGACGCTCAAGGAGCGGTACATCGGCCGGGCGCAGGACCGACATCCTCAGCAGATGATCCGGGTCGACTACGAGACTCGCGACCCGATCCCATCCGAGATCGAGGCCGAGCTGATCCGACGACTGCCCGGAGCCGTCGCCGAATCCGACCTCGTCCTGATCTCCGACTACGACAAGGGGGTCTGCACCCCGACCCTCCTCCGGGCCCTGATCCGGACTTGCCGCGAGCAAGGGGTCCGCGTCGTCGCCGACCCGATCCGTTCGAAGGACTATTCGCGGTACGAGGGCGTCCACTGCATGACGCCCAACCGCCTGGAAGCCGGGATGGCGAGCGGGACGCTGATCCGGACGCCCGAGGACGCTCTGGAAGTCGGCCGGACGCTGGTCGATCAACTGAAGATGGACGCGATCCTGGTCACGCTCGACCGCGACGGCATGGCGCTGGTCCGCGCCGATGGCCGAGTCGAGCTGATTCCGACCCGGCCGAGGCAGGTCTACGACATCACCGGCGCGGGCGACATGGTGCTCTCGATCGTCGGCCTCTGCCTGGCCGCCGGGGCCGATTATGACGAGGCCGCCGCGCTGGGGAACGTCGCGGGCGGGCTGGAGGTCGAGAAGATCGGCGTCGCCTTGCTCTCGCGTCAGGAGATCCTCCGCGACCTGATCGAGCACCGGGGCTCCGAGACCGGCAAGCGGCTCGAAGGCGAGGCCCTCCTCGCCGAGATTTCCCGACGACGCGACGCGGGCCAGAAGATCGTCTTCACCAACGGCTGCTTCGACCTCCTCCACGTCGGCCACGCCCGCCTGCTCCGCCAGGCCGCCGAGCACGGCGATGTCCTGGTCGTCGGCCTCAACTCCGACGCCAGCGTCCGCCGACTCAAGGGGCCGACCCGCCCCCTGAACTCCGAGGCCGCCCGCGCCGAACTGCTCGCCGCGCTCGAATCCGTCGACATCGTCACCGTCTTCGACGACGACACCCCGCTCGCCCTGATCGAGGCCATCCGCCCCGACGTCCTGGTCAAGGGGGGCGACTACCGGCCCGAGGAAGTCGTCGGCCGGGCCGAGGTCGAGGAGAGCGGAGGCAAGCTCGTCCTGATCCCGCTCGTCGAGGGGCACTCGACGACGAACCTCGTCCGCCGCGCCGCCGAGCGGACCGTGACGCTCCACGCCGCCGAGCCGGCCGTCCCGCCCCCGGCCGGGCTCAGGGCTCAGGACTCGGGACTCAGGGTGGAGTCGGGCCCGGGCCAGCTCTCCATGCCTTCCGATTGATCGCGTCGATGAGACGCGATTACAATGTTTCGAGGAGGCAGACATGAATTTCTCAACCATCTTGGGGATGGCCATCCTGGGGCAGGCCGCCTTGCCCGGCGCCGCATCAATCTCAGACAGGCGCAGGAGAAGGCCGAGATCATCGCCGTGGCCCGGCCTCTCCGATGTGACATCCTCGGGTCCGGCCCGACCTTGTTCGGGACCATGGATTTGCGGCGATCGATCGTCTTGAAAGGTCGGCTGAAAGAGGAGGAATTGCAAGGGGTGTCGGTCGCGGCATCTGGCCCGGAGAGCATCCCGACGGAGGGGGAGTACATCGTATTCCTCGACGAATCCAGGGGCCACCTCAGCATCATCAAGATGCTTCCCGGCACGGAGGAGAACATTGATGCCACGAAGGGGGAGATCCGCGACCCGAGGAGCAGCCCGTCACGGAAGGGCCTAGCGAGTCGCGCGTCTTCGAGTCTCCGGAGCCCTGACCCCCGACCTTCGGTCGTCGATCACCTCCTCTTCTACCCATCTCCCTTCCCCCAGGGGGACTGGTCGATCGACGAATCGAAGTTCGAGGACGCCTGGTTCCGCTCGGCGAACGGGGCGAGGCTCAACGGCTGGTTCGCCGAGGCCAGAAATCCCCGAGCGGTGGTGCTCTTCGCGGAAGGGAACGGCGGGAACATCACGTATCGCCGGGACGTGCTCACCCGGTTCCGCGACCGACTGAATTGTTCGGTGTTCATCTTCGACTATCAGGGTTACGGCAAGAGTGAGGGCAAGCCGACCCGCGAGGGCATCCTCGCCGACGCCCGCGCGGCTCGGCTCTGGCTTTCGGGGCGGACCGGGACGGCCGAGACGGACATCGTCCTCGTCGGCGAGTCACTGGGAGGTGCCGTGGCGGTCGACCTCGCCGCGAGGGACGGGGCGCGGGGATTGGTCCTGCAGAGCACCTTCTCCTCGCTCGCCGACGTGACCCGGCAGCACTTCGGCCGGCTGGCCGGTCGAACTCGTGACGAACCAGCTCGACTCCGCGACGTTGATCCGCGACTATCAGGGGCCGCTCTTGCAGACCCACGGCGACGCTGACACGCTCGTCCCCTTCGCGCAGGGCCGGCGTCTCTTCGAGGCGGCCAACGAGCCCAAGCGGTTCGTCGCCGTCCCCGGCGGGGGTCATAATGACCCGCCGTCGGCGGAGTATCTGAAGGCGCTCGACCGATTCCTTGACAAGCTCCCAGCCTCGGGCCGACCCGCCTCTTGACTCCGCCGTGGCCAATTCGCGGACTCGGCTCGGGATTGCATCATTCGGATTCGATGCATAGAATCCGACCCCGTGCGAGAACCGATCGAAGCGTCGAGGTCGAGGCGAGCATGACGCGCAAGCTCCTTGACGGAATCCTGCTCCTGGCCGCGCTCGTCGGCTTCGCCCTGGTCTGGCAAGAAGGGCGGTCGCAGGACCGGCTCCGCGCCCGCTACGAGCAACTGACCCGGGGAACCGGCGACTTTTCCATCATCGATCCGTCCCGGATCCACGTCCTGGCCCTGGACACCGGCGAGCCCATGCATTTCGCCTGGCGGGTCTATCTCCCGGCGAATTACGAATTGATCCCGAGGGGCAGGGGGAGCGGGGTCGTGAGCGCATCACCCCCGTCCGAGTGCCCTTCGCGGGAGTTGATCCTCCGCGTTCGGTTCCGCGAGGATGCGGGGGGCCGCTTGAATCTCTACCAGGTAAACGAGGGCAGCAGCAGCCGGGGGGCCTTCGGTCACCAATCGCTGTCGAAGGTCCTCCACGGTCGCTTTGATAAGGTTCTCGTCGAGCAGTTGGGGACGCCAAACCTCGTCTCGGTCGGGGCGGATGAGCCGCTGAACCTCCTGCGCCTGAAGCTCCCGGCGGACATGGATGCCGAGATGATCAGGGAGATGTCACCCTCCGAGCGAGCGAGTTACAACTCCGAGTTCTTCGAGCTCTCCTTCGGCCCCGAACCGAAGAGACCACCGACGATCGGCGCCGGAACTTGATCCATGACCGACCTCTCGAACCGACCGGATGGTCCCAACGTCCAGACCCCGCCCGCCGATCCGCCGATCAGGAGGCGCTGGCAGATCGGCATGCGTACGTTGTTCCTGCTGATCTGCGCGGTCGCCGTCTGGCTGGGCGTGGTCATGAATCGCGAGAAGACCCGGGCGATGCAGGCGCGACTCGACGTCATCCGATCGCTGGCCCGCGAGCTGGAGGTCGAGGATCCCGCCCGGATCGCGATCGTGAAGAAGCAGGACCAGTGGATGGACGAGGATCGGTGGGACCTCTACCTGCCGGAGGGGTCGTATCGGATCTGCATGGCCACTCGCGAGGTGGGAGATACGGGTTTCGCACCCGTGATCAAGTCGGTGCCGATCGCGCCGGGCCGGCACCGCCTGGCCCTGGACCAGCGTACGCAGGGAAAAGTCTGGCGAGCCGTGCTCACGTGCGACGGGTCGGAACAGCTCACGATCGAGGAGCCCGAGACTTTTACCGGGGATAGCTCGACGAACTCGAACGAGGTCTCGATCTCCGAGCAGTTTCCTCCCGAACGGCCGGTTGTCCTGTCTCGGCGTCAATTCTCTGACTCGAAAAGCGGAGTGGGATCTGGCGCCCCGAATGGAAAGTCGGATGGCTTGATGGTCTGGATCGAGCCGGATCCGGGTGCCCAGCCGCCGCGTTAATTCTGGCTATCCGGCCAGCAACTCCCCGATTACCTTCCCCTCGCTGAGCTTGATCGGCCGGCCGACGGGGGAGACGTTCTCCTTGCCGGGGTTGAGGCTGAGGGTGGTCAGCACGGTGGCGTGGACATCGGCGATGGTGGCGGGACGGTCGGGGGGCTTGATCCCTTCGGGGTCGGTCTTACCGACGGCGATCCCTCCTCTCAGACCACCTCCGGCGATGGCCAGGCTGTAGCCGACCGGCCAGTGGTCGCGGCCTCCGAGCTTGTTGATATTCGGGGTTCGGCCAAACTCGCCGCCGCAGAGAACGACGGTCCGGCCGAGCTGGCCTCGGCGGTCGAGGTCGCGGATCAGGGCGGCGAAGGCGGGGTCGAGCTCGGCGGTCCGCTTGCGGTGGACCTCGTGGTTGTTGACGTGGCTGTCCCAGCCGCCGAGCGTCACCTCGACGCAGCGCACCCCGACCTCGGTCAGTCGCCGGGCGGCCAGACAGGCCCGGCCGAACGGGGTGTCGCCATACTCGGCCTTGACGGCGGCGGGTTCGTTGGAGAGGTCGAACGCCTTGAGCTGCTCGGACGTCATCATGACGCGGGCCCGGCCGAGGGTCTCGCGGTGGAGCGTCGACGGCAACCCGATCCATTCGTCCCCGGGCGAACGCCTTCTCGACCACGTCGAGGTCGGCGATCCGCCGGGCCTCGCGGGCCGCGGTCACGCGCGCGGTGACGTCGGGCAGGGGTTGGAGCGGGTCGCCGATCTGGAAGGCGTCGAACTCGCCGCCGAGAAACCCGCCGCGACTCGGCCACTGGCCGGGCAGGATCGAGACGTGGCGGGGGATCTCGGTCCCGCCATCCGGCAGCTCGTGGCAGCAGATCGCGCCGATGGACGGGTGCTCGACGGTCGGGTCGGGGCGATAGCCGGTCTTCATCAGGTAAGTCCCGCGCTCGTGGTCCCCCTCCTTGCTGACGAGCGACCGGACGACCGAGACCCTGTCCATCACCTCGGCCAGTCGGCCCAGGCCTTCCGCGAGCTGGATCTCCTTCGAAGCCGTGCGATCGACCGCGTCCCGCCCGCGATCTTCTTGTCGGGGTGGGGATCGAAGGTCTCGAGCTGGCTCGGCCCGCCGGCCATCCAGAGGAGGATGATCGATCGGGCCGGTTCTCGCCCTCGTTCCGCCTGCGCGGCGAGAAGCTCGCCGACCGGGGTCATCCAGCCGAGGCCCGCCAGACCGCCAAGCTTCAAGAATCTTCGGCGATCGATGCCGAAGCCGTGGAAAGGTTGCATGGAAACTCCGTCCAATGGGGAGCGAGGGTCGAGCCTACCGAAGGATACTCCGCGACGTCCGACGGGGTTTCAAGCGGGATCGGCCCGGGTAGAATGCTTGACGCCCCGGGAGCCGACGCGCCTTGATCCGGGATGAGGAGATCCGCGTTGAATCGATCGATCTGGCCCTGGCCCGCCTTCGGGCTGCTGTGCTTCGTCTTTTGTTCGAATCCGTCCACGGGGCAGGTGATCGCGGCCCGGCCCGCGCCGCCGGTGATAGCGGTTCCGGAGTCGGTCTTCGCGAAGTTCCGCGAGGCGGATCGGGACGCCGCACGGCAATTCTACGGCAAATATGTCGACGTGAAGGGGCTGGCGGTGATTGCCTCGGGCTCCGTCAACGACGAGGCGCTCCGGCGGACCTTCGAGATCGTGACCCATCTGCTGGCCGACCGGCCCGACATTCTGGAGACGATGGCGACATTCGGGACCCGGCTGATCATCATCGGTAAGGATCAGGTCTACACCGACATGCCAGAGTATCGGAACAGCCCGAACCCCGCGTATCTCAACGAGCGGGTCCGTGGGACCGGCGGCCTGAACGTGACCAGCTTCGGCGAGGAGAACCTGCTCAACCTCGCGGGCGATCGCTACGACGACGAGAGCATCGGCCTCCACGAGTTCTGCCACACCATCGACGCCGCGCTCGGGCGGATGGACCCGACCTGGCGGCAGAAGCTCCGCCAGACCTATCGCGAGGCCGTCGACAAGGGGCTCTGGAAGCTCGCCTATGCCGGCTCCAACCCCGGCGAGTACTGGGCTGAGATCTGCCAGTCGTACTTCAACTGCAACCGGATCAATAACTGGAACCACAACCACGTCGCCACCCGAGAACAGTTGAAGCAGTACGACCCGGCCGGCTATGACCTCGTCCGGTCAACCTTCAAGCTGACCCCCGAGCACGACTGGACCCTTCCGCCTCTCAGGAAGCAGCCGAGCGTCGTCCCGCCTCCGAAGCGGTTCCAGGTCAACCCGTATTACACGAAGTTCACGTTCGCCCGCGAGTTCCCGGTCCTGGGATCGGACAAGGTCGGCGACGAGGCGTTGCTGAAGGCCAACGACACGATTCGAAAGATGTTCGCGTACAGGCACGACATCCTCAAGGCGATGATCGCCGAAGGGGCGCGGCTGGTCGTCCTCGGCCGTGGGGAAAAGCTGAGCGACCTCCCCGAGTTCCGCAACTCGAAGGGGACGCCCGGTTTCGAAGAAGTGCGCTTTCTTGACTACGACCCGAAGCTCAAGCTGATGGTCGTGCCCGAGGAGAACGTCCTCGGTCTGCCTGCGGACCCGTTCGCGGGGGAAGGGGTGGTCGTCGGCCTCTTCGCCAGGGGACTCTACCGGGTGACCGCCTTGCGACCGGTCGACCCCGACTTCGACAAGAGGCGGGAGAAGCAGCAATACGAGCTGCGCGTGAAGAGGCTCGACGTCGAGTTTGACCAGAAGCTGACAAAGATCTACGACGACGCGACCTCCGCCGGTCGATGGAAGGGCTCCGCCGCGGCGCGCGACCGGGCCGAATACTGGGCGGCGGGAGTGGAAGCTTACTTCGATGCCGCCGGGACATCGCACGCGCCGATTGATGCCGACAGGCCGATCGTCACCCGCGAGGCCCTGAAAGCCTACGATCCTGACCTTTACGCCCTTATCGACGAGACGATGGCCTACAAGACACGGGTCGACTGGCGCTACCATCGTTGATAAATATGTAGGTTGGTCGAGCCTCGGGTGAGCCCCACCGATCGCTTCGGTCAATGGTCCCAGGAAAACTCGGTCGCGTTGAGCAGGGCCCAGATCAGGTCGGTCATCCGCTCTTTGCGTTCGTCCCCTTTGGTGCCGACGAGTCGACTCTCGAAGTGGGCGGCTTCCTCGGGGGTGGGACGGCGAGTGAGGGTGGCGAGGTAGGCGGCCTCGACGGCCTTTCGGTCGTCGGGGGCGAGGGCGGCGATCCGGGCGGAGGCGTTGGCGATGTCCTCGCGGATGTTTTTCTGGACGAGGTCGCCGTTCATCATCAGGAGGCGCTGGGGGATGGTGCTGGAACCTTCGAGGTCGAACTCCTCCTCGCCGGGGTCGCCGTGGCGGGCGACGAATTCGTTGACCCCACCGTAAGTCGCCAGTCGGAGGAAGACGGGGGAATCAGTGTCGATCGTCTCGGCCGAGGCCGACTGAAGCAGGGCGCCGGCGACCTGCTCGGGGCGGAGCCGGGTGATCGGAAAGGCGGCCCAGGCAGCCTCGGCCGTCGAGGTCGGGCCGGCGTCGCCGTTGGAGGCCGAGTCGAGCCTGAAGGCCTCAGTCAAGGCGATCGAGCGGATGAGCCGGCGAAAATCAAACCCATGGGCGGCGAAGTCGTCGGCCAGGACCTTGAGCGCGGCTGGAGGGTCGCCCGCGACGGCGAGGTCGTCGATCGGCTCGACCAGCGGCCGGCCGAACAACAGCGCCCAGGCCCGATTCGCGGTCGCCTGGGCGAAGTGAGAGTTCCCGGGGTCGGTGACCCACCGCGCGAGCCGTTCGCGACGAGGTCCGGACTTGGGGTCGAGGTCGGCGAGGAACGGGACCCGGGGCTCGATTGCGGCCGGCTTGCCATCCTTCTTGTCGTTGACGAGGAACTCCCCTTTGCCGTCGGCAATCCCCGTGATGGTGTGCTCGACCTGGCCGAAGTAGGCGGCCAGCCCCCGGAAATCGGCCCGCTTCCAGGGCTGGAAGGGGTGGTCGTGGCACTGGGCGCAGTCGATCCGGACGCCGAGGAAGGCGCGGGCGACCCGGGCGGCGAGCCGCTCGGGGTCGTAGACTTTCTTGTCGGGGTCGTAGGTCACAGAGATGAAGTTGGTCGAGGGGTGGTCCGTCCAGACCCCCCGTCCGGCGATCAGGTCGCGGACGACCTGGTCGTAAGGTCGGTTCCTGACCAACTCGTCGGAGAGCCAGGAGACGAACCGGCGCCTCCGGTAGACCAGAAATGGTCCGCCCTCGGTCCCGACGAACGCCCGGGCCAGCCGCTCGGCCAGATAGTCGGCCGATCGACGGTCGAGCAGCAGGTCATCGAGCCAACGGGCGAGACGTTCCTCGGGTGGGAGGGCCTCGAAGCGTCGGATCTCCTCTAGCGAGGGGATCGAACCCGTCAGGGCCAGCGTAAGACGCCGAATGACGGCCAGCTCGGATGCCTTTGGTGACGGGGTGAAACCTTGCTCCGCCCACTTCCGACGGAAGGCGTCGTCGACCTCGCCGACGATGGTCGGCTTTGCCATCGCAGGAGCCTTGCCATCGGCGGACGGTCGGGTCCGAGGTGGCGCCAGGCTCGCCCCAAGCGCCGCGACTCCGCCCAAAATCAAACCCGCGAAGAGCAGGTCGCGCTGGCCCATGACGATGGCTCCGAAGAAGATCATTTACCTTGAGGATACTCGCCGTGGAACCTTCACGTTTCAAAACCGTGACGAGAGGTTCTCGATCAGGATGGATTCTTGAAACCGTGGCCACCCCCTCATCGGTAGTCTCCGACATGGACGACACCCTCACACTTGATCCGCCGATCGCTCCGCCCGTCGCGAGACCTTCGCGCGTTCGGCTGGCTTTGAATTTCGTCGGGAAGGTGTTCAGGGCAATCGCCTCCATGCTGGAGTGGCTGACCGGGGCGGTCACCTTGATCGTCGGGCTCTCGGCACTGGCGGCGCTGCCGGTCGCTCAGTTCCTCAGTCTCGGCTACTTCCTCGAAGCTGCGGGTCGGGTGGCGAAGGAGGGGCCGGATTTTCGACGGATGGATCGGGGTCCGGCGGGCTTCGAGGGTCGGCGGGATCGTTCTCGGGTGCTTCCTGTCGCTCCAGCCCGCGCGGTTCGTCTCGTCGCTGACGACGTCGGCCGAACTGATCGACCCCGGCGGGCCGGTGGCCCGAGGGTGGCGAACTGGGTTGCTTTGCCTGTTCGTGATCACTTCGGTTCACATCGCGGCCAGTTGCGCCCGGGGCGGTTGGCTTCGTTTTTTCCTCTGGCCACCCGGAAGCCTCCTCTGGCTGGTCAGGCGACTGAGCGCGGGGGGCTCTACGCCGAGTCCCGTGATGCAACCTGGGTATTCGTCGAGGCTCTCCACCTCCCCCGTTATTTCCGCCTCGGATTCCTCGGGTTCGTTGGCTCGATGGCGTGGCTGGGGGTCCCGGTCACCCTGCTGGTCCTGGGACGGCGGGCTCCGTTGCTCGGGATCGTCGGGGCGCTCGGGCTGGGCGTGGTGGCGACCTCGCTCCCGTTCTTGCAGGTCCGGTTCGCGGTCGAGGGGCGTTTCGCGGCGCTCTTCGAGATGAAGGCCGTGCGCGAGCGGTTCCGGCGAGCCCCCTGGGCGTTCGCGCTCGGGTTCTTGCTCACGGTCTTGCCGGCGGTCCCCCTCTACCTCCTCAAGATCGAGCGGGTGCCGAGGGGACTGGACATGGCTGCCGACCCTGCTTTTCGTCATGCTGCTGTTCCCCAGCCGCCTGGCCTGCGGCTGGGCGTATGCTCGGGGGTCTCGCCGGGATAATCGCCGCCACTGGGTCTGGCGAGGAGTGGGCCGGCTGGCGATGTTGCCAATGGCCGGCATCTATGTCCTCATTGTCTTTCTGGCGCAGTACATTTCCTGGGGCGGCTTCTGGTCGCTCTACGAACAGCACGCCTTCTTGCTACCGGTGCCATTCCTGGGATATTGACCTGACCTCGATGTCGAGGTTTTGACGATATTGACTGGTAATCCATCTGTAGCGATGTCAAGCTCTGGAGAAGATGGGCGGCGAGGCGCGGGGGCCGCCCGGATGCCGGGGTTCAGACTTCTCGCGCCAGGGGGTCGGTATGTCTGATCTTACGGAAACCGAGACGTTCGAATACGCGAGCCGCCCGACGATCGGCGCGGCCCCTCGGGCGACCCGCCCGTCCGTCCACTTCGACTTCGCGGCGTTCTCGCACCCGGGCAAAGTCCGGTCCAACAACGAGGACCATTTCCTTGTCAGTCAGATGGGACGTTCCTTCGATGTGATCTCGTCGAACATGCCCGAAGGAGACCTGCCCAATCACCTGAACGAAGTCGCCTACGGAATGGTCGTGGCCGACGGCATGGGTGGGATGGCCGCGGGCGAGAAGGCGAGCTGGCTCGCCATCCGAACCGGCGTTCAGCTTGTGCTCAACTCCCCCGTCTGGGCCACCCGGATCGACGACCCCGCCGCCGACCAGCTCATCTCCCGAATGCGTGAGTACTTTCGGAAGGTTGACTCCGTCGTCATTGGCGAGGCCCGGAGCGACCGCCACCTCAGTGGGATGGGGACCACCCTCACGCTGGCCTACATGATCGGCATCGACGTTTTCATCATCCACGTCGGCGACTCGCGGGCCTATCTCTTCCGGGGCGGCAAGCTCGAACAGCTCACGCGCGACCACACGATGGCCCAGGGTTTGGCCGACCTCGGCGCGATCAAGCCCGAGGACGTCCACCGTCACGCCAAGAGGCATGTTCTGACCAACTTCGTCGGTGGCCCGACGACCGGCGTCGAGCCCGAGATCGCCACCCTCCAGCTCAAGGACGGCGACTATCTCCTCCTCTGTAGCGATGGGCTGAGCGAGATGGTCCCGGACGATGAGATCGCCCGTGTCCTCGAAGCCCACCCGACCTCCACGCCGGCGGCGAAGGCCTTGATCGACCTGGCACTTCAGCACGGCGGGCGCGATAATGTGACCGTCACCCTGGCCCGCTGCGAGGTCGGCCGGGCGGTCTGAGTCGCCAGGGGGATCATTCCAACGATGAGCCACGACGAGGCGCTCCGGGATTCGCTGAAAGACCTGATCCTCAAGGGCAACGCCCACATCGACTTCGAGCACGCCATCGCCGACCTGCCGGGCGAGCTTCGAGACGCCCGTCATCCGTCGGTCCCGCATACTGCCTGGCAACTGGTCGAGCACATGCGGATCGCCCAGTGGGACATCCTCAAGTTCTGCGTCGACCCGGCCCACGTCTCGCCCGAGTTCCCCGATGGCTACTGGCCCGAGACCGACGCGCCGCCGGACCCCGGCGCCTGGGACCGGACCATCGCCGGGTTCCTGGCCGATCGCCAGGCGATGATTGATCTGGTCATGGACCCGGCGATCGACCTATACTCCCGGCTCTCCCACGGCGACGGCCAGACGGTCCTACGCGAGGCTCTCCTGGTCGCCGACCATAACGCTTATCACCTGGGCCAGTTGCTCATCGTCCGCCGTCTCATCGGAGCCTGGAGTGATTGAAGGTTTGCGCCGGTCTCGGTTTCGGATTCGCTGAAGTTAGACGGGAGGAGATACCGATAGAGAAGGTTGGTCGTTCGTCCCGGAGGATGAATCTTCGGCCCCATGACGGGCTGATCGGACGGACGAGAGAGCAGGGGAGGCCCGATCCACATGAGGCGCCCTCGGTCGGGGATCGGGGCCGAGTTGGTCCCGCTGGTCCTGATCCTGGCCTGCCTGGCCGGGTCGCTGGCGATGATCTACTCGGTCCATCGGCGGTTCGCCTCGCGAAAGGCCCCAATTCCGGCCGTGGTCCTGGGACCCTTGCCAGCCCCTCCGAAACCGGCCCCGCCGCGACCGGCACCGACTCCCATCATTGAGCCGGCGTCTGAATTGACAGAGCCCGAGCCGCCGCCTCCACCCGCCCCGGAAGACCCGACGCCCAAGGCTCTGGCGAAGCTGACGTCGGCCGAGGCCGAGCAGCTTCTGGAGGCGTCGAGGGCCGACCGCAAGGCCGCGGCGCTCGAAGCGGCCCGCAAATCGGCCCTGCTCGAGTCGGAACGCTGGCGCCGTCGGGAATCCCTGATCCACCTCCAGCTCGATTCGCTCGACGCCAAGGTCCGCAAGATGGAGACCCAGGCCGACGAGTTGGCGCTGGAGCGCGACGCCCTGGAAAAGGAGCTTGACGCTCGCAAGGCGATGGCCGCCCAGGCCCGGTCGCGGCCCAGCCAGGCAATCTTGCCACATCGGGGGGCGAATGGGACCTGGCGACGCCCGATCGTCGTCGAATGCGTCAACGGAATGGCGATCCTTCAGCCGCATGGGGTCGGTTTCGGCCTGCTCGACCTTGCCTCGGGTTTCGGCCCGGCGTCCAACCCGTTCGTCGCCACCATCGCACGCGAGGCGATCCGGATTCAGGGCAACGCCTCGCCCGACGGACAGCCGGTCGTCCCCTACATCTTCTTCCTGGTCCGGCCCGACGGCATCCGGCCGTACTACGAGGCCCGGGGCCGGCTCGAACCGCTCGGAATCACCTTCGGCTACGAGCTGGCCGACCAGGACTGGGTCATTGACTTCCCCGACCTCGACGACATGAAGACCTGGGACGGCTCGGCTCCCGCGCTGCCCAGCGGAATGGACCCCCTTGCGCAGTCGAAGCCATTGGCACGTGGCGCCTCCCCGGCTGAGGACGAGGAGTTTCCCTCCTGGGGCGCCTCGCGGAGGGGTCGTTCGCCGTCGAGCCCGATCGACGGCCCGGGCGGCGAATTCGTCTGGCCGCCACGGTCGCCGGCCCTCGACGGCAATGGTGGAGGAGTCAAACTCGGTAATCTGAGTGGCTCAGGCTCTGGCACCGGGTTCGCCCGGGGCGGCGGTGGTCTCGGAGCGTCCGCCAGGCTGGATGATACGCCCTCGGCGGCCGCCGAGAAGCCCGACGGCCCCGATCCGCTGAGCGAGAGCCCGAGCGGTGCTCCCGCTGGCTTGAACGTGACCTCGGCTGGCACGGGCCCTCTCGCCGGCGGACCCGGCCGAGTCCCGGATGGCCCGACCGGCTCGAAGGGCCACGCGGCTGGACTCGGCTCGGGGGTCGAGATGGGCACCGTCCCGACCACTCCCCCGGCACCGGGCGCTCCCGGCGAACTAGCCCTCAGTGGCTCGGCGATTTCTCCCCTCCCGACACCTGGTATCTCAGCATCGGGATCGGCGGGAGGCCAGGTCCGAAGCGGCGCGGCCGGGGGACAGCCGTCCTTCGGTGCTGGACCTCCAGCGAGCCCGGGGAATCCGGGAAATCAGGAGCCGGGGAACGTCTCGGCGAAAGACGATCCGGCCAACTCCTTCGTCTGGCCTCCGAAGCCCAAGCCAGGCTTGCCGGGAACGAGGGGGAGCCTGCCCGCTCGACCTTCGAGCGGCTCGCCCGATTCCTCTGACCCGCCCAGCCCGGACCAGTCCCCGCCGGTTCGCCACGTCGGGCCGTTCTCCCGGCCGCTGGCCATGGGACTTGATCCCGTGAGTTCTTCGAACCCGCCCCCGTCGGCCGACAGCTCAAACGAGGCCGACCCCACGCAGCCCGACGGCTCGGGTGCATCGGGAACGCCGAACCTGTTCGACCCCCGGAAAACCGGGAGCCAGGGGCGGAAGCCCCGCCCAGCGGGTGATCGGGCAGGGCGGGAATCCGGGGGGTCAGCCCTCCTCCGCCAACCCGGCGAGGCTCGGCGTGAACCTCCCCTCGCTGAGCGGGACACCGCCCGGAGGGATGCCCTCGAACGGGATGCCGCCCGCCTCGGGGTCGCCCCCGTCGAGCCCATCCGGCGGCTCGCCCAGCTCTCCCTCCGTGCCGGAAGTGAGCACGCCCTCGATCGTGGATCGGCGGTTCGAGGTCGTCCTGGTCTGCGGTCCTCGAGGGGTGATCGTCCAGCCTGGCGGCTACCGGGTGACATCTGACGCCCTTGCCGACCGCGACGGGCTCCTCAAGAAGCAGATGGTGGCCCTGGTCAAGGCGAAGCGGACGGCCGAGCCCAAGGTGATCCTGGAGCCGAGGGTGCGGTTCCTCGTCCAGCCGGGCGGGGACAAGACGTACTGGACCGCCCGGAGCCAGTTCCTCCTCTCCGGGCTCGACTGGCCGATGACGCTTCAAATTGCCGACCCGGACCACCTGGGCATCCTCCCGTCGGAGAGCTGGTGATGCTCGACCGATCCTCGAACGAGGGGCCGCCGATGCCTGACCCCACTCCAATCCCGGCCGCCGATTCCTACGGGCGCATCCTGGCCCGCCCGGCACTCGTGCTGGTTGCCCTGGTCGCCGTCTGGGGCTGGCAGGTCCGGAACCGGCCCAGGCCCGTGCCGGAAGTCCCCTCGATCCCCACGCCTGCCGTCGAAAAAGTCGCCAAGGTCGAGGTCCCACCCCCGTCCGCGCCCGTCTCGAAACCCAAGCCGAAACGAACACCCGTGCCGGCACCGCCCGCCCCGACGCTCGACCTCGCCGCCGTGGCGAAGGCCGAGGAGTCGCTCGATCATGCCGCCCGTGAGCGTGCCCGGGCCGAGGCTCGACTCGCCGAGGCCGAGAAGGCCCTGCATGACGCGACGATCCAGGCCGCCAAGGACCTGGCCGAGAGCCAGACGCTGGCTGGCCGGGTCCGCGACCCAAGCGCCCGGATCGCCGCAGTCACCGCCAAGGGCGGCTTCCTCAAAGGGGAGCGAGACAAGCTCAAGAACGAACTGGCCGCTCTGGAACGGGTTCCCCAGTCGAAATCCAAGCCCTTGATGGCCAAGAGCGCCGTGGCCAAGCCGACCGACGGCACCGAATACCACTTCGAGGTCCGCCGCGACCGCGTCTCGTTCATCGACCTCGACCGCCTGGTCGACATGGTCAAGACCGACGCAAGGATTCGCCTCCGGGCCGGCGGCCAGCGAGGTCGATTGACCGCGACCGTCGGGCCGGTCGGGGCCTTCGCGCTCCGCTACGTGCTGGGCCGCTCGCTTCCCGATGAGATCGCCGACATTGTGGACCCTCGCGATGCCTCGTACAACCTGATCGGCTGGGAGCTCATTCCCGACGGCAACAACCGGGGTGAGACACTCGAAGGGACCCGATCGCCCTCTTCGACCTATTCCCGGGCGATCAACCGGCTGAGCCCCGGCCGCGACACGGTGACGATGTGGATCTACCCCGACGGCTTCAAGCTTTATCGCCTGCTCCGAGACGACCTTCACGCCAAGGGCTTCCTCGTCGCCGCCCGCCCCTTGCCCGAGGGCACGCCGATCCGCGGAAGTCCTGTCGGCTCGGTCTCGGCCGGGCAGTGATCGAGGCCCGTCGGACTTCCGGCTCGCCACTCGTCGCCGTTTTCTCGGGGAAATCGAGGCGGGCTCCGAGGCGTTAAAGCAGTGCCCGATGCGACTTTCCCAGGGAAAACACGCCGGGAAATCGCCGCCAGATTTGCGACGTAAATTCAATGACTGCTAAGAATTGTGTCGGGAAATCGGCGTCGATCTTTCCCGAATTCGGGCTGTGAGCGCCTTGGGAGTCTCGCACGGCCTCGACGGGCCGCTTCCAGGCGGACCCACGGATTGCGGCTTTCGTTGAACGACTCGAACCCGACGACGCGCGGAAATCCGAACCCAACGGCATGGCCCCTCCGGCCCGACGATGGAAGTCGGCGGGACGTCGTCCGGCTTTGCACTTTAATCGAAATCCCAGAGACAATTTATGGCTGTTTGCGGGCACCTGGCAATCTGGGATCTCAGATTTGAGATCTCAAATCCTCCAGGACTCCCCAGAATTTCATAAGCAGTCTCAGCGGCGTGAACTTAAGTGCAAAGCCACGTCGTCCGGCAATCCGAACCCAACGTCCCGCCAATCCGAACCCAACGCTCCGGCCCTCACGCGCCAATCCGAACCCAACGCACGCTCCCAAATACAAACCCAACGTCCCGCGTCCCCTCGCGTTGCCGAGGGACCGGAGGGCGGACCGGAACCGGCACGATCCGCCAGGTCCGACGGAGTTATTATCGCGATCCGTCCGGACGGCGATCACACAACCTCCCGGACAACGATCGATTTTCGCGGTCCTTCCCGTCCGGCCCGAGGCCGGCCGCCCTCACTTGGCACGGCAAAGTCAGCCGAAAGGACGCCCGACCGCCCCGGAAAACTGCCAAAATGGGTCGATTCTTGGTCGAAACGGGGTCGAAATCGACCAGAATTGGCGGAAAATTGCCCCGGGAATCGCGGTTTGCACGACAAAGTGAGCGGATCGGGGTCGTCCGGGCAAGAGAGGATGATCCCGGGGTGCCCGATTCTCGGCCGACATTGAATTCTTTCGTTGATTTCGCGGGCGACCGGAGGGAGACTGGATGACCGGGTTCAAGCCAGCCCGATCCCCTCTCCCTGGAGCTTCCGATGCGCCGCCTCTCCGCCTGCGGCCTCGCCCTGGCGCTCTGCGCCGGGCCGGCCTCCGCGTGCATCAATGACGTCGAGCTTCCGAACCACGAGCGCGAGTTCCGCTCGCAGTACCGCGACCGGACCGCGCCGGCCCCCGCCCCCGAGCCCGAGTATGCCCCGCCCAATTACGTGCCGGTCGCCGGCGCCGGGCTGGCCCTCCTGGTCGGCGGGACCGTCCTGGCCCTGTTCGGCGGCCGGTCGAGGGGCTGAGCCATGCGTCGAGCGATCGGCCGGCTCGCCTGGGTGACGGTCGCGGCGTTGTTCGGCTACGGGTTCGGCTGGATGGCTTACGGCGTCCGGCACGTGATGCCGAAGCAGGCTGATTTCCCGTTTCTGTCCGAGCGTGTCCCGTTGCCGCACCACGTCCCCGAGCATCCGGGTGGATTATCGTTCCGGTTCGCGATGGCGCACGACGTCATCCACGAACGGTTCGCCAAACACGGCCCGGCCCATTACCGCGAGCGGGACCGGCTCACCCGGATGAAGCTGGCGAATCTCGATCCCGACGACCCGGCGGGCTTTCCGCTCCGTGACGACCTCGCCGCCGGCCTGGAACGTCTCGGCCGGCCGGACGAGGCGGTTGCGGTCATGCGCGAGAAGCTCGATCGCCAGCGAAGAGCGGGCCTGACCGGTCGCGACCTCTACACGTCCTACGCCAACCTCGGCACGTTCCTGATCCACGGGAGCTTCAAGGCCGCGCAGGCGGGCGATGCCGAGGCGAAAGGTCGATGCCGCGAGGGGTTGGAGTTCGTCAAGAAGTCAGTCGAGGTCAACCCCGAGGCCCATTTTGGCCGCGAGCGCTGGCAGGTGGCCATCGCCGAGTTCCTCCTCGCCGCGATGGACGACCCGTCCTTGTTGAAGACGTATGACTGCCTGGGCAACCGGCTCGACCTCGGTATTGAACCGATCCTGAACCGCGAGGGGAACTGGGTTGATACCGGCTACGGCCGGGCCAATGATGCACACTTCAGCCAGTGGAAATCGGTCGACGAGGTCCCGGCGTTCTTCCGGTCGGGCGAGCCGCTCGACGACCCGGCTCGGTGGAAGGAACTCAGCCCGATTCGGAACCACATCACGAAGGTGGGAGCGGAGCAGGGTTGGGAGGCCGTTCCCGTCCCGTCGCATCGATCCCCGGCGCCGTTCGACGAGCCGATGATGGGCATCATCGGGATGTGGCGGCAGGGGGGCGGGGCGAACCCGCATTTCGCGCTGGCGATGGGAGAGACGATGCTCCGCGTCGGCCAGCGGTACATCGCCTGGTCGGCGTTCGAGCGGGCGAGCCGGATGGCCGAGCGGTTCTGGCCCGACCCCGCCATCCAGAAGGCCCTCCGCTACCATTGCCGGGCCAGGCAGGCCCGGATCGAGGAGACGCTTTTGTCCGTCGCCCCCGAATCGAGTCGTCGGACGTCCTGGCAGCAGGTCAGCCCGCCGCCAGGCCCCGCGAGCGTGTCCGAGCCTCCGCCCTCGCTTCGACGCGGAGCTGGCCTTTGGCCAGAAATATCAACGCTTGTACCAGGAGTACGAGGCGGCCAGGATCGCGGCCGGCGTGCCGATCGATGACGAGCGTTTCTTCGACGAGTTCCACGCCGCCCACAGGCCGATCGCGTCCCCGACCGGCCCCGAGGAGTGGTTCGTCGGCGTCCCGAGGCGGAAGATGTACGCCTATGTGGCCGAGCGGCAGAAGGCCTGGGGCCTGTTCGGGGCCGGAGTCGCGGCGATGGCGACGGCCCTGCTCTTGCTCTTGTTGTCCCGGCGGAGATCCCTTCGCGGGACACCGAAGCTCCCACCTCAGACCGTTGAATCGCCGCCTGAGAGGCGATCCGGAAAGGCGCCTTATCCAGAACCAGCAATAGGTTTGGATAAGTAGGCCCGACTTCAGTCGGGCTCATGATTAGCATTCCGAATGAGGAGAGATCCCGGATTCCGTAGGGGACGCTCCGCGTCCCGTGGCGCCCGATCCGGTTGACGTCGGACGGGACGCAAAGCGTCCCCTACAATAAACCGTGAGCTGGCACGCTAAGAACGTACTCAGTCGGGCCAGAAATGGTTTTCCGTCAAGGATTTCCGGCCCGACTGAAGTCGGACCTACTCGCTCATTCTCGTCGGTCGGAACGGCGAGTGAGGTCCTTCCGGATCGCCTCTGAGATCGGGAATAGGTGATCGGAAATCCGCCTCACCGTCACCGGGCGGCGTACTGGCCGCCGGAGTCGGCCGCGATCTTGCGGAGATCGTCGCCGGCCGCTCCGTTGGCCAGGTCGATGCAGTGGATCGGCACCTTCTTCGAGTTGATCCGGGCGACCGACTCGACCGTACCGGCCGGGAAGGCCCCGTCGGACAGGAGGAAGACGGCGTCGGGCCTCATCGCGAGGGCCAGCGCGATGGCGCCTCGGGGGTCGGTCTCGCCTTCGGGCTCGATCAGGTTGAGCCACCGGGAGAGCTGGGCCTTGGAGGGGTAATCGGCCGGCTTGGGGAGTTCGCCGGGCATCGGAAGGGGGCGGTCGTTGTAGAAGATCACCTTGAACCGCTGGGGCGACTGCAAGGCCCCGACGCTCCGACGTAGCTCGCGCTTGGCCCGGTCGAGCCGGTCCTCGTCGATCATGCTGCCCGAGCAGTCAACAACGTAGATGAACATTTGCCCCTGGGCCTTGATGCCGAAAAACGACGTCTGCCGCCAGGGCGGGATCTCTCGCCAGTCGGGCTCGGCTCCGTAGCGGTCCTGTTCCAGCGGCTTGCCGCGAGCCCTGGCGGCGGCCTCGGACGACATCACCACCGGCTCCTCGTCGGCCGGCTTGACTCGTCGAGGACTGGGCTTGGCGGCTTCGCCCTGGCCTTCGCTTCGGCTCTGGGAGTGGCCGGAAGACGGCGGAGACGAGGGAACCTGTCCGGGCGATTCGAGGGCAGGCCAGGGCAAGGAGCAAAGCCGCCAGGCCGGCCGTCGCGGGCTTCCGTCCGGTCGGTTTTCGCCGCACGTCCGTCCCCTTTTCCCGACAGCCAGTCGTTTCCGGTCATCGAGCATCACGCATGGTCTATCGGCGGAAGACTCTCGATCATAACCCTGGAATTGAACGACCAGGCCAGTCCGTGCGGCCGATTCCGACGCGAGCGAGTCTTGACCACGGGGTCGCCCCGCCGACAATTCTGTGATAGCTTGACGCGAATCGGGTGCGGACGACGGATCGGCCCGGGTCGTCAGATGGACCGCATGGCCCCATCCCCCCTTGCGTTGAGGAGTGCCCGGCATGTGGGGCATCGACGCCGCCGGATTCTGGCTGCTGGGCACCGTGGCGACCCTGGTCGTCCTCGAAGGGCTGCTCAGCGCCGACAACGCGCTGGTCCTGGCCGTCATGGTCCGTCACCTGCCCAAGCACCAGCAGAAGCGGGCGCTCCGGTATGGTCTGCTCGGGGCGTTTCGTCTTCCGGCTGATCGCGGTGGTCTTTGCCGTCGACGCTCCTCCAGTACTGGATCTTGAAGGCCCTCGGCGGGCTCTATCTGCTCTGGATGGCGATCTCGCACCTGTCGCACGGACGAGGACGAGCTGGGGACCATCCGCAAGTCCCGGTTCGGCGAGGGGTTCTGGGGGACGGTCGTCGGCGTCGAGGTGACCGACATCGCCTTCTCGATCGACTCGATCCTCGCGGCGGTCGCCACCGCCGAGGCGTTGCCCAAGCGATCTCGGCGGGTATCGAGCTGTTCACGGTCCCGAGCGTGAAGTGGTCGTTGACGTCAAGCTGATGGTGATCTATATCGGCGGCATCCTCGGCATCATCGCCATGCGGTTCGTCGCCGGCTATTTCCTGATCCTGCTCGATCGGTTCCACGGCCTGGCCACGGGGGCGTATTACCTGGTCGGCTGGATCGGCTTGAAGCTGCTCGGCGACGGCCTCCACGACGCCGTCCACCCCGGCTTCGAGCCGCCGCCGGGCGGCTGGCGCGAGTCGCTGCCGTCCTGGGCGCATCTCCTGCCCCTGGAGATGAATAGCTGGTTCTTCTGGGCCGGGATGGGCCTGATCGTCGTCGCCAGCCTGCTCTACAAGCCGCACGGCCCGAAGCCCGACGCCTCCGGGCGAGCTGGTCGGCTCGATCCGGGCCCACGATTGAAGGCCGCGAACGTTCACGGGTAAGATCGTGTTCAAGATCCAGGCGAGCCGGACCCCGGCCTGCGTCACCCGGCGTTCGGCTAGCGGGAGATTGGCGTCCTCATAGGGCTGGCCGAGCTTGGCCCCCTTCCTCAGCGCGGTCTGGGTGACCGGGTCGCGATAGGCCTTCCTGGCGATCGCCAGGCTCTCGTCGGCCCAGTCGACCGGTCCGCCCTTTGACCAATCGGTCGGCCTGCTCGGGCGTGATCGACTTCGAGAGGATCTCGACCCACTCCTTCTCGGGACGGTCGACGTGCTCCATCGAGCCCGAGTCCCAGACCCGGTGGAGGTTCGACCCCTCGCCGAAGAACTGGACCTGGAGGTCGTTGCCTCCCCGGTCGTCGCGGTGGCCGACGTGGACCGGCTGGTGCATGTCCTGGACGAAGTGGACCAGGAACTTGAGCGCCTTCTGACGTTCGGGCTTCGGGAGCAGTGGGATCGGCCAGGATCTTGCGGAAGTCCTCGACCTTGACGACGACGCATCCTTCCTTTGGTTCAAACTTTCGGTCATATTTTGGCTCGGTGATCGGCACGTTGATGTAGTGCCAGGGGCCCGACTCGGGATGGTCGCGACGGACCTCGTCGGCCCAGGTCGAGACGTCGGCGAGCGACTCGCCCGGCTCGAGCAGGTCGCGGACCGCCGCCCTCGCCGTCGGTGTCAGCCGGTCCTCGGCGATCTTCCCGGCGACGCGGTGTCCCAGGCGGCCCCAGCCCCAGGCCGGCCCGACCATCGTCGCAACCGCCAGCGATCGCGGCGAACAGATGACCTGCATCGCCTTGCTCGACCGATCCCGTCCATTCGCTCTCCGCCCTCGTTTCGGGTCGAGTCTCCGGCCGGAAGTCGGCCATCGAGACGTCCGGCCCAGCATAGGCGCGACCGGTTCCGCTTTGCTACTGTGAACCGACGGAGGTCCCTGGATCGAAGACTCCGGAAGTCCATCCGGTCCGACAACCGAATCCGCTCAGGAATGCAAAGCGATGGCTGGCGTCGAGCCCTACTCCCCGTGCCCTTGCGGCAGCGGTCAGAAGTTCAAGTGGTGCTGCCACAAGGTCGAGTCGTTCGCCGACAAGGCGCAGCGGCTCTTCGAGGGCGGACAGACCGACGCGGCCATCAAGGTGCTCGACGAAGGGCTGCGGAAGGAGCCGGGCAACCCCTGGCTGCTCACCCGCAAGGCGATCATGCAGATCCGCCGAACGAGCAACCCGAGCCCGCCAAGGCGACGCTCCGCCAGGTCCTCCAGAAGAACCCGAAGCACTTCGGCGCCCTGGTCTTGCTGACCCGGTGCGTGCTCGAGACCGAGGGGCCGGTCAACGGCGCCGGGATGTTCCAGCAGGCACTCTCGGCCGTCGAGGATTCACGAACGTCCGCAGCTGGCGGGCCTGGCCCGGGTGGTCGGGCTTCTGCTGGCCGAGGCCGGCCATTATCCCGCCGCGATCAAGCACCTGGAGCTGGCCGCGAGGCTCAACGAGGCCGATCAGCTCGACCGTCTCGGCACCTCCGGACCCTCGAGGGCAATGCCTGGGCTCTCGCCCTGGCTCAAGGACCGGCTGGAGCTGGCGAAGGCCCCGAGTCACCTCGACGCCGACGCCCGCCGGAGCTTCGACGAGGCGCTCGGCCTGGCCTCGCGCGGCCTCTGGGCCCCGGCCGCCGCGGTCGTTCGACCGGCTCTCGGCCGACGAGCCGGGGGGCGAGGCCGACTACAACCTCGGCCTCTGCCGGCTCTGGCTCGGCGATGACGCGGGCGCCGTCGGGCCGCTCCGCCGCCGCTCTCGCCACCTCGGCGAGACCACCGAGGCCGTCGACCTCGAAGTCCTCTGCCAGCAGATCGAGCCGATCCACCCCGACGACCGCGTCGAGCACGTCCAGCTCACCTGGCCGCTCCGGAACCGCGAGGCTCTCCTCTTCAACCTCCGGAACCAGGACGACATCTTCGACGACGGGCCCGCCTCGCTCGACCCGGACGATCCCGAATCACCGACGTTCGAGCAGTTCGCCCTCCTCGACCGCCCGGCCATCGAGGAACATTCGGGAGAAGGTCTGACCGCCGACCAGATCCCCCGGATTCTCGGTCGGGTCTTCGTGGGCAAGGAGACGGTCGACCTCGACACCTACGACGACGGCCGGGTCAACTCCCTGGGCGACCGGTTGACCGCCCTGGCCGGCACCTCGATCGCCCCGGCGCACCCCAGGACCAAAGTCCTGGGCGATGAGGCCCGATCGACCCTGGCCCTGCTCTGGGAGTGGCTCTTTCCCGCCAAGCTCGACCCGAAGGAAGCCGAGCGACTCGACCGTGAGCAGCGGGTCCGGATGCTTCGGGACGTCTGGCCGGTGACGCCGATGCCCTACCTCGGCTTCCGGACGCCCGAACAGGCCGCCAGGGACGGCAACGCCGCCGTGCCGCTCCGGGCCGCACTCTGCCAGTACGAGCAGGACCGCCCAGGTCGAGAAGTTCGGCCTCGATTTCGTCGCCCTCCGGGCTCGGTTGAAACTCGAACCCGAGCCGGTGATCGACCCGTCGACGGCGGATCTCGCCCGCGTGCCGCTGGCCAGGCTGGCCCTCATTCCCATCGACCGGCTCGACGACCTCGGTCTGATTCAGCTCTACCGACGGGCCCGGCTGGCGATGATGACCGACACGATGGAGGCCGCCGCGCTGGCGCATCGCCGAACGCCCAGCGGTGTTCGAGAAGGGCCAAATCGACCCCGTCTCTGTCTTCTCCGACCTGGCCAGCCTCGCCGCCGCGAAGGGCGAGAAAGAACAGTATCAGAGCTGGCTGGTGAAGGGCCGCCAGGCCGACGCGCCTGCCCGCCGGGCTCAGAACGCCCCGGTTTGGGACATGCTCGAGGTTCGCCTCAAGGCCCGCTCGGAGCGGCCCGAGGATTGGGTCCCCGATCTCGCCGTGGTCATGGAGCGCTACGGCCAGAACCAGTCGGCCATGCAGGTGATCCTCCTGAACCTGGTTGAGCTGGGCCTGGTCCGTCCGGTCCCCAACCCGGACAACCCCGGAGACATCCTGCTCGACAGCCGACCGCTCCAGGCCGTCCTGACCGAATACGGCCCGAGGGTGACGACCGCCTCCGGTCGCCTGGGGGTGTCCGCCTCGAAGCCCGAACTCTGGACCCCCGGCGGCCCTGCGGCCGGCTCCGGAGGCGGTCTCTGGACCCCCGGCTCCGACGGCGGTGCCCAGCCTGGAGACAAGCCCAAGCTGATCATCCCAGGGCGGTAGTTGGTAGGTGGTAGTCGTGAAGTAGGTTGGGTCGTCACCTTGCGTTATTCCGAAGGTCTCGACCCTGCCTACTTCTATTGCCAAGTGGTGTCTGAACGGTTTCCTGGCTCGATGGCCTTTTCTTACTCCTCGGCCACAGGGATCATTGGCCTCGGCCGCTTGAGGTGGACGAGGAGGGTGGCGATGTCGGCGGGGTTGATCCCGCTGATCCGGCCGGCCTGGCCGAGCGAGCGGGGGCGGACCCGGGCGAACTTCTCGCGGGCCTCGGCCCGGAGCTGGGAGATCGACTGATAGTCGAGGTCAACCGGCAGGGGCTTGTCTTCGAGCCTCCGGAACCGCTCGACCTGCTGCGACCTGGCGGTCGATGTAACCGCCGTATTTGGCCTCGATCGTCACCTGCTCGACGGCGGATGCGTCGTCGGCGATGTCGATCAGCGCGGGGTGAAGGGCGACCAGCTCGGCCCAGGTCGTTGGGGGGCGTCGGAGGATCTGTTCGAGGGTGTCGCCGTCGATCCGGGTGGTCCGGAGGGTTCGACTCAGCTCGTCGATCCGGCCTCGCCGGGCTTCGAAGCGGGACCAGCGGACGTCATCGACCAGCCCGATGGCCCGGCCCGAGCTCCGTGAGCCGGAGGTCGGCGTTGTCGGCGCGGAGGAGGAGGCGATACTCGGCGCGGCTGGTGAACATCCGATAAGGCTCGTCGACCCCTCGGGTGACGAGGTCGTCGATCAGGACGCCGATGTAGCCCTGGGAGCGGTCGACGATGAACGGGGCTTCGTCCTTCGCGAGCAGGGCGGCGTTGATCCCGGCGATCAAACCCTGGGCGGCGGCTTCCTCGTAGCCGGTCGTGCCGTTGATCTGGCCGGCGAAGAAGAGGCCGGGGACGGCCTTGGTCTCGAGCGTGGCGTGGAGCTGGGTGGGCGGAGCGTAGTCGTACTCGACGGCGTACCCGTAGCGCATGATCTCGGCGTGTTCCAGGCCGGGGATCAGGGGGATGATCGCGTCCTGGACGTCGCGCGGGAGGCTCGTGGAGATCCCGTTGCAGTAATATTCGAGCGTCGATCGCCCTTCGGGCTCCAGGAAGATCTGGTGCGAGGTCCGGTCGGCGAACCGGACGACCTTGTCCTCGATCGACGGGCAGTACCTCGGCCCGGTGCTGGCGATCTGCCCGGAGTACATCGGCGCCCGGTGGAGGTTGGCGCGGATCAGGTCGTGGACCTCGGGCGTGGTGCGAGGTGATCTGGCAATCGAGCTGCGGCTGCTCGATCCGGTCGGTCAGGAACGAGAACGGAACGGGTTCGAGGTCGCCCGGCTGGGGTTCGACCTTCGAAAAATCGATCGTCCGGCCGTTGAGCCGCGGAGGTGTGCCGGTCTTGAATCGCTGCAGTTCGAAGCCGAGCGAACGGAGGCTTCCCGAGAGCCCCTCGGCCGAGGTGTCGCCGGCCCGGCCGCCGGCCGTCTTGACCTCGCCGGTGTGCATGAGAGCCTGGAGGAACGTTCCCGTTGTCAGGACCACGGCGTGAGCGTGGTAGGTTGCGCCTCCTCGGCAGCGGAGGCCCGCGATCCGGCCATTTTCGACCGTCAGCGACTCGACCATCTCCTGGCGGAGGGTCAGGCGCTCCTGACGCTCGACGGTGAGCTTGGCGAGGGCCTGGTACGCCTTCTTGTCGGCCTGGGCGCGGGGGCTGTGCATGGCGGGCCCTTTGCCCCGGTTGAGCAGGCGGAACTGGATGGCGGTGGCGTCGGTGATGACGCCCATCGCGCCGCCGAGGGCGTCGACCTCGCGGACGATCTGGCCCTTGGCCACGCCGCCGATGGCCGGGTTGCAGCTCATCTGGCCGACGGCGTCGACATTGATCGTGAGCAACGCCGTGCGGAGCCCCATCCGGCTCGACGCCAGCGCCGCTTCCAGGCCGGCGTGCCCCGCGCCGACGACGAGGACATCGAATCGATAGGGGTCGTGCTTGGGGACGGGCATGGGGTTCTCAATGTCCGGCTCGGCCGGCCCTCCTTGTCTTTCTCAGTCGCTTGTTCTTATCCTTTCCATCATACGGGAAGGGCCGGCCCGGCCGGAATTCGAGTGCCGGGAAGATTATCGAGAAAAGTTTCAGCCGGTCGGTCGGTTCCGGGGCTCTCTATTAACGTGCGGGGTGAGAAAACTCGACGAGGTGTCGAGGCGGATGGGGCCTTGGAGAGGCGGATCGATGACGGACGACCAGCTCTTGGCGGACTTCCTCTCTCATCGCAACGGTTTGGCCTTCGAAGCCCTCGTGCGGCGGTATGGGCCGATGGTCTTCCGGGTCTGCCGCGACATCGTCGGTGACCCCGAAGACGCCGAAGACGCCTTCCAGGCGACTTTCCTGGTTCTTCTGCGTCAGGCGGGCTCGATCCGCGACGGTTCCGCGGTCGGTCGCTGGCTCTACGAGGTGGCCTGTCGGATCTCCCGTCGAGAGAGGCGCCGGCTGGCGAGGCTCCGGTCCCAGGAAAGGCAGGCACCGGTGATGGATGCGGCGGCTACCCCCGAGTTCGATCCAGCCGATCGCGAGACGAAGCCAATCCTCCACGACGAGATCCATCGACTCCCCTCGAAACTCCGTGACGCGATCGTGCTTTGCTACCTCGAAGGCTTGACCGTCGAGGAAGCCGCCCGACAGCTTCAGTGTCCGGTCGGGACGCTCAAGAGCCGGCTCGCTCGGGGTCGCGAGGTCCTTCGCTCCCGGCTGACCCGGCGAGGGCTGGCCGCCTCGGTGCTCCTCTTGCTGATGTTCTCCCTGACGGAAGAGGTCTCGGCCGCGGTTCCCGACACGCTGATCGATGCCACGCTGAAGGCCGGCCAGACCGGGTTCGAAGCGGCCGGTCTCCCGAGGCGGATCGCGGCGATGGTGATCGAGGAAGAAGGGAAGAAGCGTTGGGCTCGGTTGGTCGCCTCCTGGGCGTTCCTGCTCGCGCTGCTGGTCGTCTTCGGCGTGGCTCGGGCCGCCTCGGCTCGCAAGGCTCAGGCGGCCTCGTTGAGCCCCCTGGCGGGACAGATCGTTCCGACGGCACCCGCCGGGGCGTCGGCGGCCGTGGCACCGTCTCACTGCGGCGCCCGGTAAGGTTCAAAAGAACTTCGGGCGGGTCATCGAAACCGTTTCTCGACCCGGCCTGATCTCCCTCAACGCCCGGCTTGGGCGCTGAGGATCATTGCCTCGGGCGGTCCTGATTCTTCGTCGGTCCCCGAGGCCACGGTTCGCAACTCAGTCTGTCCCACGCTCGGGCCGCGACTCGTCGTTGCTCGCCCGTCGTGGAGGAGGGTCTTTTCATGCGCTTTGCTCCTCGACAGCTTGTCATCCTCGGAGGCGTGGTACTTTTCTGGAGCACGGCTTCCGTCGAATCCAGGGGTGGCTTCTATTCGGTGACGGATCTCACTTCGGACATCCCCGGCCTGGCCGCCAATACAGACCCAAACCTCAAGAACCCGTGGGGTGTCTCCTTCGCCCCGAATGGCCCCTTCTGGGCCTCGGATCAGGCGGCCAGCAAGGCCACGCTCTACAGCGGTACTGGGGTGCCCCAGTCCCTGGTTGTCTCGATCCAGACGCCCACGGGAGGCACGACGGGCCCGACCGGCCAGGTCTTCAACAACAATATCGCCGACTTTCAATCGACCAACCTGTTCAACCCGGCGCGAGGAGCCACGTTCCTCTTCGCCACCCTGAACGGCCAGATCTCGGGCTGGAACGGGGGAACCGCGGCGACGACACTGGTTTCGGGCACGGGCGCGGTCTACACGGGCCTGGCGATCGGCCAGGTCGGCACCGACAACGTCCTCTTCGCCGCCGACGCCAGGGGGAACAAGATCGACGTTTACAACTCGACGTTCACGAACCTCAACGGCACCACCTACGCCGGTGCGTTCATCGACCCCACCCTGCCGACGGGCTTCAAGGTCTTCAATATTCAGAACCTGGGCGGGGTCCTCTATGTCACCTACGACAACGGGACCGGGGGGACCACTCCGACCAACGGCGGAGTGGTGGCCGAGTTCGGCCTCGACGGCCATTTCATCAAGCAACTCATCGCAAACGGGCCCGGCGGTCCGCTCGAAGATCCCTGGGGCGTGGTCCTGGCCCCTTCGAGCTTCGGTCTGTTCGGGGGTGACCTCCTCGTCGGCAACAAGGAAGCTGGCACGATCAACGCCTTTGACCCCACCAACGGGACTTTCCTTGGACTGGTCGCGACCGTGACCAACGACCCGACCAGCACGAACAACGGGCTCTGGTCGCTCGACTTTGGCACCGGGGCGGCGGGCAGCAACCCGAACACCCTCTATGCCTTTGCCGGAATCAACAATGAGGCGGATGGACTGATTGCCGCCATCAACACCGTCCCCGAACCCAGTTCCTTCGCCCTGATGGGGATCGGCGGAGCGTTTGCCCTCGCCTTTGCCCGGCGCCGCCGGGCCTCGGACCGAGGCTGATCCCTCGGTATGTCCTTGCCTCGTTCCCCTCGGCCGGACCCGGAAGCGTCCCGCGCCGAGGGGGTCGTTACCCCGGCGGATCGGGCTCGATCGCGAGCCCTCGACCGCCGAGTTGGAGGCTGTGCGCCCTCGCCGCGTCGGCGTCGGCCTGTTCAACCTCGGATTTCCTCTCTTTTCCCAGGAGCATCGTTGATGAGTGATCTCACCGAAAAGACGCCCGCCTCGCGTCGCCACTTCCTCCGGCGTTCGATGACAACGGCCGCCGTGGCCGTCCCGGCTGGCCTGTCAATGTCGTCTTCGCGTTGCCTGGCCGGCTCGCCGAACAGACTCACCGGGCTGAATGCGACGCTGATCAACGAGATCCTCGAAGACGAGATGCAGCACGTCCCGATTATCCAGAACCTGCTCAACGACCCGGACAATCCCCTGCCGGTCCCGATCCGCAAGCCGCCCAAATTGAACAAGAAACTGCTGATCCAGCCGAACCTGATGGCCTTCCTGGAGACGGCCTCGGTGTTCGAGAACACCGGCTCCGGGCTCTACGGCGGGGCGCTCCTGAACATCGAGCAGACCCAGGAGTATTTCCCCACCGCGGTCGGCCTCGCCACAGTGGAGGCCCGCCACGCCGGGTGGCTCAACTCGCTGCTGGGTCAGTCGCTGGTGCCCGACTTCGTCCCGGTTGAGGCTCCGATCTCGCAGAGCATCACGCTTTCGCGGGTCGCGGAGTTCGTCACCGACCCGCGCTCGACGTTCCCCTCCTTTGACACGACCGTCGCCACCGACGCGAACGGCTTCTTCGTGCTCGACTTCATCCTGTTCCTGGAGTACATCGAGTCGGCCTTCTACGAATTGAACGTTCCCCGCTTCACCTGAGCGTGCATGATCGGCTCAGTTCACAAGAATCGTCCCGGGGCCAGCCGGCGGCCTCGGGACATCTTTCGTTGACTAGGCATCGTCAGCCCGATCCGCCTTCGGCCGAGTGCCGACCCCGGCGGTAAGCCAGAGGAGGATCGCCTCCTCGATCGTCGGCAGGCTGAGCATCTGTTTGAGCCGGAGACGCCTCGCTCCCGAAGGGAAGCTACGGGCCTTGGCTCCGACGTCCGACGATCGTCGATGACGACCGGCGCGGAGGGTTCACCCCCTTGCGATGTGCCAAGGTCCATCCCCTTTACAGCGGTTCCCACTCGGATCACGCACGATGGAGGACGACGGGAACTGGCTCCCAGCCCTTGTTGAAGCGCCGATTCCGCCCGACGGCCACGCGGGCCGGGAGCCAGTTCCCAGTCTCTTCCGTCGTGGGTAATCCGGACGAGTACCGCTCGAACCCAGACCGGCTGGACGTGGAGTTAGACGCCAACGGTCTCGCCCGGTTCCTCGCAAATCGAACGGTGGCACTCAGTCGATCCATACCATCAACTCGATCGACAGGGACCGTCGTCGCTTCGAGACCTCTCCTCCGACCGAAAAAAGACGTCTGACCTTGCGGCGTTCCACGATCCAGGACGGATCACTCGGTGTATCGGTTGGTGAAGGCCCCGATCGGAGGGGCCGATCATCCCCTCGAGTGGGGCTTGTCTTGACGCAAGGAATGAGATGACTGCTCCCATGAATGCGGATCGCGAGAGCGATAACCTCGACCGTCGAGGGTTCCTCAAGTGCATGGCCTGGGCCGGAACCGGTCTGCTCTGGACGGTTGGCGGCGGAATTCCATTGTCGAGAACCTTCGGCCAGGTCGGAGCACGAGGATCCGGTGGCTTCTCGTTCGCCCAGATCAGCGACAGCCATATCGGCTTCGGCAAGGAACCCTACAGCAAGACTGTGCGAGCCACGCTCGAAGAGACGGTCGCCCGGATCAACGCGTTGCCTCAGAAGCCGGATTTCCTGATCCACACCGGCGACCTGACCCACCTCGCGACCGCCAGAGAATTCGACACGGTCTCCGAGATCCTCAAAGGCGCGAAGGTCGGCCAGATCTTCTACGTCCCCGGCGAGCATGACGTCATCGGTAGCAACTCCGAGTATCTCAAGCGGTTCGGCCGGGGAACCAAGGGGGACGGTTGGTACAGCTTCGATCATCGGGGGGTCCACTTCATCGGGCTGGTCAACGTCGCGAGCCAGGGGACCGACAAGGGGCTGGGAGTCCTCGGGACCGATCAGCTCGAGTGGCTCAAGGCCGACGTGGCCGGCCTGGGTGACAGCACGCCGATCGTCGTGTTCGGCCATGTTCCGCTCTGGTCGGTCTATCCTCAATGGGGTTGGGGGACCGAAGATGGTCTCCAGGCCCTCGGATTCCTGAAGCGATTTGGCTCGGTGACCGTGCTCAACGGCCACATCCATCAGACACTGCAGAAACTCGAGGGCCGGGTGACATTCCATACCGCGTGTTCGACCGCCTTCCCCCAGCCGGCCCCCGGAAAGGCCCCGGCGCCCGGACCCTTGAAGGGCGTCGAGGCCAGCAAGCTCCGAGGATTGCTCGGGCTGACGAGCGTGCTCTATCGTGAAGGACAGGGGTCGCTCGCCCTGACGGACCTGACGCTCGGTTGAGCCGGACGCATCCCGGGGCTTTGCACTTGAATTCAATGCCCTGAGACTGCTTATGGGATTCTGGGGACTCCAGGACAATTTGAGATCTCAAATCTGAGATCCCAGATCTCCCATGTTTCGCGGATACCCATAAATCGTCTCAACGCAATGAATTAAAGTGCAAAGCCGCATCCCGGCCATGATCTCTTCCCGGGCGAGGTCTCTCGACCTCGCCTCGTCTCGTGCCCTCCTGTAAAGGGCTTTCCATCTGGCGGCGGCACCGAGCACGGACGGATCAGCGATGGGACAGAGAGAGCCGAGCGATGAGGAATTGATGAGCCGTCTCGCCTCGGGGCATGAGGACTCGCTCCCCATGCTCCACGGTCGTTATGCCCGATTGATCTTCAACATCGCGTCGCAATCGCTCGGGCCGGCCTCGGCCGAGGAGATCGTCCAGGACGTCTTCGTGGCGATCTGGCGGAAGGCCGACACGTTCGACCCATCGAGGGGGACGTTTCGCGCGTGGGCCTTGCGGATCGCGCATCTCCGTGTCATCAACGAGTTTCGGCGGCAAGATCGTCGCCCTCGGGTCGAGGCCGATCCGGGTGGCCGCCATCTCGAGAACGTGCCCGAGGATGGTCTCGCCCCGGAGGAATCGACCTGGCTTGATGACCGGAGGGCCATCGTCCGGCAAGCCGTCGAGGCGCTTCCGCCGACCCAGCGTCAGGCGCTCAGCCTGGCCTTCCTCGAAGACCTCACTCATCAGCAGATCTCCGAAACCTTGAACATTCCGCTCGGCACCACCAAGAGCCGCATCCGCTCCGGCCTCCAGACCCTTCGCGCCCACCTCTCCTTCCTGGTGGCGGCAGGGTTGTTCCTCGTCCTACTGCCGACGGCACTGGTCCGGGATTGGATGCACCGATCCGCGATCGAACGACAGGCCACGGCGCTCCGCCTGGTGACATCCAGCGACGTCGTCCCGCGGCGGATGGTGAACGCGCCCGGGACTCCCGCCGAGACCCACGGCAACTACGAGGGTCGTCCCGGCGTGCCCCTGGCGGTGATGACCTTCTCGAAGTTCCACCCGGCGCCGGCAGGGCAAACCTATCGGGCCTGGGGGATGTTCGGTGGGCGCTGGTATCTCCTTGGCACTGTGACTCCCGATGCTCGGGGGAGCGATCTCCTGATGACCGAGGGTCCGCACCTGGCGGTCCCACCGTCAGCATTGAAAGTGACCCTCGAATCGGCCGGATTAGTCACGACACCGACCGGTCCCTCGGTGATCGCCTGGCCGAGCCCATGAGGGCGTGGACTTCAATCGGATCGGAGTCGTTCACTTCTCCGACCTCGACAGCGGCCCTCCGAGACGGCTTGCGGGGGGCTGTTCGGCTCGGCTAAGTTGTTGGGGCGTCCTTGACTCCGACGCATCCGACACCGATTCTTTACGAAGGACGAACACCGATGGCCGAACCGCGCAAGGGCGAAGTGACGATGAAGGGAAATCCGATCGACCTGGTCGGCCCCAAGCTCCAGTCCGGCGACCCCGCTCCCGACTTCACATGCGTCGATACCAACCTGGGCGCCGTCACGCTCAAGGACTCCGGCGGCAAGGTCCGGCTCTTCAGCGTCGTGCCGTCGCTCGACACACCCGTTTGCAGCATCCAGACCAAGCGATTCTCCGAAGAGGTCAACGCCCTGGGCGACAAGGTCGCCGCGTTCACTATCAGTCTCGACCTTCCGTTCGCCATGAAGCGATTCTGTGCCGACAACAAGATCGAGAACCTCATCAACCTTTCGGACGTCCACGACAAGAGCTTCGGCGAGCACTACGGCGTGTTGATCAGCAATCTGCCGATCCCCCTGCTGGCCCGCGCCATCTTCGTCGTCAACGCAAAGGACAAGCTGACCCACGTTGAGATTGTCCCTGAGATCGCGACCGAGCCGAACTATAGCGCGGCGCTGGCCGCCCTCAAGGCGGCCGCGGGCGTCTGAGCCGAGGTTTTCGGTGAGCGCCGGAGAGGAGCCATCCCGTCAAGGTTGGACACCCGTCCTCCGGCCCTCGCCGCGTCCGTGGCGCGCCGGCTCACTCGCTCGATCGGGCGTCGGAATCGAACGATTCCAGATCGCTCGATTTTTCGATGGACGCGGCCGGTTCGACCGTATCCTATATAGAGGAGATGTTGGTCGATCGGGAGACGGCCTGCTCGGATCGATCGAGCATCGGGGCGAATCTTCGGAGGATCTCCGATGGATGCAGCGAGGGAAGACGGGCCTGCGGCGTCCGACTCACCTCGGGTGCCCTGGTTTCTCGGGTCGCGGGGGCGTCTCTTCGGGACATTGTTCCTCGTGCTGGCCGTACCCATGGGGGGACTTGGCCTCCTGGCGGCCGAGCAGGCCCGCCGGACTCTCCGGGATCAGGCCCTGAGCCAGAACATTGATGCGGCCGGCCTGGCGGCGCAGATGGTCGCCGAGCACTTCGAAGGCCTGTCTCGTTACGTTGAGATCGTCGCGCACCGGAAGTCGCTACGGGCCGCCGTGGAGCAGAAAGATTTGAAGGTGGCCGGCGAGCACCTCCGCGACCTTGTGGAGGTGAACCCCGCCATCGACAGGGCGTTTATAACCGACCCGACCGGGATGGAGTGGGTTGATTATCCGTCCGATCCCAGAGCAATCGGGCTGGACCTCTCGGTTCGTGACTGGTACCGGGAGTGTTCCAGGACGAAGGCGACTTATGTCTCCGGTGTCTATCGACGGAGGGGCGGGACCCAGATCGTCTCGGTCGCCATCGCGACCCCCTTGCTGAACCAACAGCGCGAGACGATCGGCTACCTCGTCTCCCATCATCCGATCGATGCGGTGACGGCCTGGCTCACCCGGATCAAGCCGTCCGAGGTCGGCTCGGTCGAGCTGGTCGACCAGAAAGGGACTCTCGTTCACCAGCCGCGTTCCGGCCAGAACATGCCTCCCAACCTGAGCGGTAACCCGCTGGTTAGGGCCGTGCTCGATAAAAAAGAGTCGGGGTCGCGGGAGGCAGCCGACCCGGTGTCGGGCGAGCCGAGCCTGGTCAGCTTCGCCCCGGTCCCCTCGATTGGATGGGGTATCCTGGCCCGCCAGCCGATCGCGGCTGTCGTCGCGCCCGTCGATTCGCTCCGGCGGACGGTCTGGCTGATGGCGGTGGTTTGCCTGATTCCGATGCTGGCGCTCGGCGCCCTCTGGCTAGGTGCGATTCGCCGGTTCCATCACGCTCTCGGGGAGCGAACGAACCGGCTGTCCACGGCCTTCGGCGAACTCCGGGAGTCGCACCGGAATCTGGAGATCGCCCATTACGAACTGAAAGAGGCCCAGAGCCGGATGCTCCAGCAGGCCAAGATGGCCAGCCTCGGCCAGACCGTGGCCGGCGTCGCCCACGAGATCAACAACCCCCTGGCCTACGTCACGAACAACATCGCGGTTCTGAAGCGCGAGATCGCAAGCGTGCAGGACATCCTCCTCCTCTACCAGCAGGCCGAGGCGACGCTGACCCTCTACCAGTGCGAACTCATGGGGCAGATCCGCGACATGTCCGAGAAGATCGACCTCCCCTATGTGCTCGATAACCTCGATGGCCTGCTCGACCGCTCGCGCGAGGGCCTCAAGAGAATTCAGAAGATCGTCGAGGACCTTCGCGACTTCGCCCACCTCGACGAAGCCGACGTCAAGGAGGTCGACCTCAATGACGGGATCGCCGCGACGGTCTGCCTCATGCGGAGCCTGGCCGACAAACATCAGGTCACCCTGGAGACCGACCTGGTCCCGATCCCCCGTCTGACCTGCTACCCGGCCAAGTTGAACCTGGTCGTCCAGAACCTTCTCTCCAACGCGATCGACGCCTGCCGGCCGGGTGACCGGGTCGTCGTCCGGACCCGCCTGGCCGATGGCGTCATCGAGATCGAAGTCGCCGACACCGGCCGGGGGATTGACCCGGCGATCCGCGACCTGATCTTCGACCCGTTCTTCACCACCAAGCCAATCGGCAAGGGGACCGGTCTGGGGCTCTCGATGAGCTACGGTGTCATCAAGGAACACCACGGGACGATCGAGTTCGAATCCGCCAGTGGCCAGGGCACGCGGTTCTTCGTCCGCCTGCCGATGGAATCGTCGAGAACACTCGCGACGGCTCAAGACAGCCGGGTTATCCTGAGCAACTGACGTCCGGGCATCGACTTGAAATCGTTCAGGCCAGGCCCGCGAGGGTCCCGCACGCCGCCTGGATGTCCTTGCCGCCTGAATACCTCCGTACCACTGGTTGCGCGAGGTGGTGGGACAGAGCGTCGCGGAAGGCCCGGATCTCCTCGGGAGTCGGCGGGGCGAATCGGCCCGTCGGGTCGGTCACGTCGATGAGGTCCAGACGGACGGGCGTGTCGCCGACCAGACGGCCGATGGCCCGGGCGTCGTCTTCAGAGACGTTCTGGCCCGAGATACAGACGTAGGAGAGCATGACCCGATCGCGCCGGGAGAGGGCGTGGCGACGGGCGGAGGCCATGACGTCGGCCACCGGCCACCGGGAGGCGACGGGGACGAGCGCCGACCGCTTTTCGTCGGTGGCCGCTCCCAGGCTGATCGACAGCCGGTAGCGATGGCCTTCGAGGGTATAGCGGTCGATCTCGGGGACGAGGCCCACCGTGCTGATGGTGATCTTGCCCGATCCGATCGAGCCGCCGTAGGAGCATCGGAGCAGCTCGGCGGCGGCGATGACGCGGTCATAGTTGAGGAACGGCTCGCCCATTCCCATGAAGACGGCCCCGGTGACCCGTCGGCCCTGAGATCGCGCGAGGTCGCGGGCCTGCACCCACTGGTCGATGATCTCCCAGGTGGCCAGGTTCCGGCGGACAGGCATCCTCGCCGTCGCGCAGAAGGAGCAGGCCATCGCACAGCCGACCTGAGAGGAGAGGCAGACGCTCACGGCCCCTGGCTTGTGAAGCGGAATCAGGACCGTTTCGACGGCGAGGCCATCCAGGGTCCGAAAGCGGAGCTTCTGGAAGCCGTCAAGGGGCGAGATGACCGAGGCGTCGAGGGTCATCCGGGGCAGGGGGGCGACCCGGTGCCGAGCAGGCGAGGGACCTGGAACGACCGGCCCCACTCGGCCGGGTCGTGGACCCCATGGCCGAGGATCGCAGAGGTCAGCCGACGGGCCGCCAGGTCGGGCACGCCAAGAGATCGGACCCGGACCAGGAACGATTCGGGAGTCTGGTCGCGGGGGTCCCACACGTCGGCGAATTCTCCGCGACCGAAAATGTCCTCGACGTTCCGGCGAATAACTATACAGTATCGAGGAAGATGGGTCGGCCGGCAACCCGGCCCGATCTCCGCCCGGCGTTGCCCGCGAGCCGAAGCGCTGGCGGGGCCTGACGTCGAAGAAACCGGAAATCCGGCCCAAACCATTCGCGGACGATCGCTCGTAAGAAGAGGACAGCAAGCTCGCGGGCTGCTACCGAGGCCCGCTCGGCCTTCGACGGTTTCGAGCTTCTCTTCCGGACGTTTCGAATCGCTCAGGAGACTTTTCCCATCATGAAACGCAACGCATTGGCGTGGGCGGCTATCGTGCTTTCAACCGCCGCCCTGGTCAGCTCTCGAGGGGTGACCCGGGCGGTCCCCGCCGCTCCCCAGATCTCGCCCGAAGGGCAAAAGCAGGCCCGGGCCCTGGGCGACGCCTTCAACGCGGTCGCCGAGTTCGTCAAACCCTCGGTCGTGCAGATCAGCGTCAAGAAGAAGGTCAGGAACGGCGGCGTCCGCATCCCGTTCAACGGCGCTCCCGGCGACCCGCACCGCGAACTCGGACCCAAGGAGCTTGAGGACATGCTTCGGCAGTTCTTCGGGCCGAACGGCCGGTTCGAGAAGGAGCAGTTCGGCGGCGTGGCCGAAGGGACCGGCTCGGGCTTCGTCTACGACGACAAGGGCCACATCGTCACCAACAACCACGTCGTCCAGGACGCCGAGAAGATCACGGTCTCCGTTCTATGACGGCGAGGAGGCCGAGGCCAAGGTCGTCGGGACCGACCCCAAGGCGGACGTCGCGGTCATCAAGGTCAACCTGACCAACTATCGCCCGCTGACCAAGGGCAAGAGCGGCAGCGTCCGGGTCGGCGACTGGGTGCTCGCCATTGGCTCGCCGTTCGGCTTCGAGCAGACGGTGACCTCGGGCATCATCTCGGCGACCGGCCGGAACGACGACCATATCCTCGGCGGCGACACCTACGAGGACTTCCTCCAGACCGACGCGGCGATCAACCCGGGCAACTCGGGCGGTCCGCTGGTTGACCTCGACGGCAAGGTGATCGGGATCAACGCGGCGATCGCCACCGCGACCCGCTCCAGCGCGGGAATCGGATTCGCGATCCCCATCGACATGGCCGCCAACCTGGCCGACCGGCTCATCAAGGATGGCAAGGTCACCCGGGCCATGATCGGCATCGAGCTCCAGGCCCTGACCCCGGCCCTGGCCAAGCAACTCGGCCTCGACCCGAAGACCAAGGGCGTGCTGGTCGGCAACGTCCTGCCCGATAGCCCCGGCGACAAGGCCGGCCTCCAGCAAGGGGACGTGATCACCGGCTTCGACGGCAACCCGGCCAAGAGCGTGGCCTCGTTCCGCAACGTGGTCTCCACCAGTGAGATCGGTAAGGAATTCGCCCTGACCTACCTCCGCGAAGGGCAGGAGAAGACCGCCAAGGTCACTCTCGTTCCCTTCGAGACCCGGCTGGTCGAGCGTGATCGACCCCGCCATCGCGAGAAGAGGCCAAGCCCGAGGCGGAGAAGGTCGAGCTGTCCAGCTTCGGCCTCGACGTCCAGGAACTGACCCCCGAACTCGCCAAGCAGTTCGGTTACCCCGCCGACGCCAAGGGCGTGGTCATCAGCGACGTCAAGGAAGGCAGCTCGGCCGAGGCCAACGGCCTGGAAGCCGGGATGCTGGTGACCAAGGTCGTCAAGGACAAGAAGATCACCGGCCTGTCCTCGCCCAAGCAGTTCCAGGATCTGGCCGGCAAGGCGGATGAGATCACCCTCTACGCCCAGACGCCCGAGGGCCGAGGCCGATTCTTCACCCTGGCCAAGCCCACCATCAAGTAAGCGGCCCGCCGATCACCGGAAGTTCTCTCCGCTTCCGGCAACTCGACGACCGTCCAGGACGGCCCGGCGCTCTCCCCGCCGGGCCGTTTCCTTTCAAAATCACGGCAAGATCCGCGAGCCGACCGCCGTGTTCAGGCCGAACATGCTCCGACGGTGCCGGACCGCCGTGTCTCGGTAGAGCCGGACCAGGTCGTTGAAGCGTTGCTGGACGTTCAGGAAGGTCGTGACGTCCGGCGTCTCGCCTTCCTCGTAGAGTCGCGAGGAGTCCGCCATCGCCTTTCTGCGCGGCGGGGATGACAGACTGCTCCAGCCGTTCGAGGTATTCCCTCGTCTTGAGGTATTCCTGCTCGGCGTCGCGGACTTCCTTGATGACTAGCCGTTCGACGGCCTCAAGCTGGACCTTCGTCTGCTCGATGTTCAACTTGGCCCGTTCGATGTTCCCCTGGTTCCGGTTGTAGAGCGGCAGGGGGACAGTGACGCCCAGCGCCCACGAGGTTGCGCCGGATGGTTGCCCAGGTAGGCCAGGTTCTGGAAGGTATACGGCTGATAAAGCACGTAGGCGTCGGCGAAGCGGTTGGCGTACTGGAGCCTGAGCCCGGCCTGGGCGACCTCCACGCCAACCCGGTATCCCACCACGTCGGGCCGGCACGACAGGGCGATCGAGATGAGCTGATCGCCGGGCGGCGGGGGAGGGTCGAGATCGCGGAGAGAAGCCCGGACCTCGATCGCCTCGGCCTGTTCGGGGGGAAGGTTGAGGTAGCCGCCCAGGGAGAGCTTGGCCCTGACGGAGCCCCTCGCGAGCGTCCATCACTCCAATCTCGGCCGCCCCTCGCTGGGCCTCGATCAAGGCGACGTCGGCGCTCGTCCGATTGCCGAAATTCTGGAGCCGTCGTGTCGCGGCCAGGATCCGATCGAGCCCTTGCAAGCCGGCCTCGGCGTAGCGGAGCGTCTCGCGGGCCGAAAGGACCCCGACGTAGGCGACCGCCAGATTGCCGATCTGGACCCGGACGGCATCCTGATACTGGAGCTCGACCGCCTTCTTCGTGTTCGAAGCGACGGCAACCCGCGCCAGTCGCTTGTGCGAATAATCAATCGGATGCGAGACGTTGAGGTCGTACTGGAGCGGGCCGCCCTGGCGTTTCTGGGAGTAAGCACCATAAGGGATGAGCTGGCTGTCGGCGTAGAGGATCGGGTTGGCCCGGAGACCGGCGGTGAGGACGTCGGCCTGGGCCAGGGGGATCTCGAACTGGCGGGCCTTCAGGTCGAGGTTCTGGCGGATCAGGAGATCCAATGCCTGGTCGAACGTCAGGCCATCGGGTGGCCCTTCGTCCGCGACCGCCGGGAGGTCGAGCGTGCCGAAAAGGGGAACCTCGGTCAGCGGGGCAACGGCCGGGATTGCGGACTGCGGCAGGAGCGGGCGGCTGGTTGACCGCCGGCCCCCGGCGTGCTGATCGAGGTCGGGCACGCGAGGTGTCGCCGCCCCGGGCCGCCCGCCCAGGATCTGGCCGCCTCCGACCGCTGGCGAGCGCGAACGACGTCCCACCGGAGCCGGGGACGGCTCCCAGGACCGAGGCGTTCGAGCCCGGCGTCGCCATCGGTCCTTGCGGCGCCTCCGTCGGGAGCGTGGGGGCCTGCGCGGCCGATCTCCCGGCGGAGAACGCCGCAAGGAAACCCAAAACCAGGAACCACCAGATGTTCCGCGCATTTCATGGCCGGCCTCCCGCCGTCGAACCGCGTTCCGGATGAATCAGCCCGGCAGGCCGAGATCCTCGAGGACGCGGAACCCCGATCCTTCGCGGGTTCACTGGATTATCGACATTTCCCAGTCGATGGTATGAGCCCCATTCTCGCCAGAATACCCTGGCGCAACAGAAAACCCCCAGAGGTATCCCTCCGGGGGCTTGATTCTCTCGGATTCGGATCAATCTTGATTCAGCGAGGCTCGAGGTGGAAGACGGCGGGCACCAGGGCGGCGTCGAGCGGGTCGACGCCTGGCTCGGGCCGGTTGTGGTCGTTCAGGAAGAGGTCCCTGTCGAGCCTGACCCGTCGGGTGGGGAACCACTCGACGTGCAGGTCGGAGAACAGAACATTTTGACCTCGGTAACCGTGGTTCGGGCTGTTGCCGGGGAGGATCGTCCGGTTGTCGTGGGGCGGCTGATCGGCCAGAAGCGGCAGGACGGCGGGCAAGGCGAGCCTGACCGGGCCAGGTTCGCCAGACTCCTGGTGGCGATAGCCAACGTTGTAGGCGTAGTCGATGTGTCGGAGATCGCCCGCCGAGCGGACACTTCCCCTTGCAAGGACAATGCAGCGAGCTGAGGTCGCGGAGCAGGTGTTCGTCCTGGAGGGCGACCGCGTAGTGGCCGACGCTCGCGTCCGGGCCCTTGGGTGCAGACGTCCGGGTAGTGGTTGTGCCGGGTCGCGTAGTTGGCCAGGCTGGCGCCGAGTTGCTGGAGGTTAAAACCGCAACCCATCTGATTCATCTTGTTGCGGGTCGCGTTCAGTGCGGGCAGGAGGGTGAGCAGCCCGGCCATGAGGACGCCGGCGGCGACCGCGACGTCGGCCCATCGGAAAGGGACGCGAGCGGGGACGAAGTCGAGGATCGCTCGCTTCGCGGTCCGATCGATCACGAACGAGGTGGTCCGGGACGCAAGGCCGATGGGCGGCTCGATCGCGTCGCCGTCGTCGAGCAGTTGATGGAACGCCAGAGCGAGCCGGTCGGCCCGGTCGGTCAGGGCGGGGTCGCTCGCGATTTCGGCCTCGACGGCCTCTCTCGGGGGGCCTTCAAGCTGACCCAGGGCGTAATCCAGCAGGTCTTCAGGTTTCATCGGATCAACCGTTCCCATCTTGTCGAGACGCCTTGGCCATCTCCTGGAGCTTGGCGAGGGCGGCATGGAGTCTCGACTTGACCGTACCCACGGGAATCTTCAAGATTTCGGCGATCTCTCGGTATTTCAAGTCCTGGTAGTAAGCCAGGATCAGGGTCTGCCGCAACGTGTCGGGAAGTTTTTCGATGCTCCTGGTCACCCAATCGCGCCGCTCCTGCTCTTGCATCTCGGCCAGCGGGGCCGACTCATCGCCGACCAGGAGATCGATCAAGGAGCCGGGGTCGCTCTCGCCCCCGGAGGAATTCACGCGTCGATCGAGGCTGACCGTCGGATGACGGCCCGCCTTTCTCAACGCGTCAACGGCTTGATGAGTCGCGATCGAATAGAGCCAGGGGCGAACCGGGCGGCCGTCCTCGTACAACCCACGCTTCAGGTGGACCTGGAGGAACGTGTTCTGGAACACGTCTTCCGCCAGCGACGGATTGCCGAGATAACGGGCCAGGTATCGGATAGAGTTCGCGTTCGTAGCGGCGGACCAACTCGTTGAAGTCGTCCGGAGAGGCCGAGTCCCTGTACCGGCTGAAGAGATCCTCGTCCGAGATCGGGGAGAGGTCTTCGACAGCGTCGGAACCGAGGGCCTTCACCATGGGTACGTCCGGTCGAGGCCGAGGGTTCGTGGAGGTTTCCAAAATATTGGGCCGATTGCGACTCGAAAGAAAAATCGATCGTGTTATCGCCGCCTCGCAACGTCCAGTCTAAGGCCCCCGGACGGCTCGTCAAGCCTCGGCGGTGGAGGGTCAGGAGCGGTCAGCCGTCAGCGTTACCGGCCCGCTGGAAGGACGAGGCCCCGGGGCAACGATCCCTCCGGGATCAGTATGGCCTCGGCATGGCCTCCTTTTCGATCGCCGATGTGCTCGACGCAATGCCACGTTGACTCGGCGCCGAGGCCGGCGAAAAGAACGACCTCGAACCGCGGATTGAGCGGATTCTCGCCCGCGACGATGACGGCGCGTTCCCGGAGTGAGCATACGTCTCGCCCTTGACGGTGAATGAGGCCGGCCCGAATGCAACCGCAGGTTCTTCGAGGCTCGGGTGGCAGCGGCGTTGGCGTCGGGCCGACCCGACCAGCAGGACGTGGTGGCCTTTCCAGTCGTCCTCGGTCGCCTCGATATCGGCCTTGATCGGCACGGTCACGTTCGACCATCGAGCGGCGATCGCCCGTTGGAGCTTCCGCGCGGCCTCGCCGTTGGCGTGAACATCCTTGACGGTCCCGTAAATGATGAGGGCCTTTTCCGGCTCCTCCTCGAACGAGTTGACCGCCCAGACGCCCCCCTCGTCTCCCGGGTAGGCCGGTCTCATCGAGCCAGCGGCCGAAGAACTCCTTGAGCGGCTTGCCGGCGGCCTTCTCGGCATGAGCGATGAACTGGGCGGTCTCGACGGCGTGGCCGGCGTGCGAGCGGCCGAACTCGTCCATCATCGCGGTGAACCCGGTGTGGCCCATCGTCTCGCGGAGCGCCGCCAGGAGCAGCACCCCCTTGCCGCGCGGCGATCTCGTACCAGTCCGCACTCGTCACGTCGCCTCGATCTTCGAGAGCGGCACGTCCTTGCCGAGTCGACGGGTCGCGGCGAGGTAGCGGGTCCGGGCGCCATAGAGTGCCAGGTCGACCCGTTCGCGACCCTCCCCCTCCTTCGTGTCGGCCTCGACCCCGAGCGACTTCTCCAGCGAGACGATCACCTCGTAGTCGGCGAACGCGGCGGCGAGCCAGGCGTCGGCGTCGTTCCTGGGCAGGATCGTACCGTGCCAGGCGGGAGCGTGGATCACGTCTTTTGATGCGTCCGCGTGATGGGAAGCCCCGGCCAGGTCGACCGCGACGGGGGCTCCTTCAATCGGGGCGTGCGGGGCGCTCGGCAGTCAGGTCGTCCAGTCGTTGCCGACCAGCGGCCTGATTCCCGGGAAGTTCCGCTCGGACTCGGTCGGCTCCCAGGTCCGGCCCAGCGGCGGGCCGAACAAGGCCCAGGTCTTCAGCTCCTTGGCCAGCGCCGAGGTCGTGAACTTGGCGTCGAGCGAATGCGATGCGGCCAGCGGCGGCGTGGTGAACGCCTTGAAGCCGAAGTCGGCGTCGATCTTGCCCTTGTGCTCGTTGAAGAGCGAGAGCCACGCGCGGTCGCGGTCGGAGGCTCGCCAGACGAGGTTCGCGGGCTTTCCCTCGACCGACGGCGACCGTCTCCAGCCGGACGTCGAGGTCCTTGGCGTTGTTGCAGCCCCAGTAGAACCCCTCGGTCCCGCCGAACCACTCGTCCTTGCTGCTCCGCCAGAGCTTGCTTTTGCGCGTGCCCAGCTCGAACATGGCGATCTCGTTGGTCTTGGTGTCGGCCAGGAGCCACTCGTTGGTGTACAGGCCGTTGTTCTTCTTCGAGAGGATCGCGACGGCCGAGTCGATCGAGTCGGCGTACTGGAGGGCCTTGCGGATCCGCGAGGCGAGGGCCTGGCCGTCGGGGTCGAACTGCGTCTGGGCGATGGTGGTCTCGGCGACGATCAGGCCGGCGTCGTTCAGGTAATAATCCATGCCGCTCTGGATGCCGCCGGGGTAGGTCTGCATCAGGACCCGATGCCCTTGCGCGGGCTTGACGTCGAGCCAGACGTTGAAGATGCCGCGACGATTGTCAGGCTCCACATCGTGATGTGGCCGAAGACGATCTTGCCGTCGGCGCGTGGCCGGTCCGACGGCGGCGAAGGCCGAGCAGTGCTCGGCTGGTGAGGCGCCTTGAGCGTGCCGACGGCGGCTCGCGGAAGGCCCTGCCTTCGAGGCCGTTCGGCGCTGGCCTCAGGGCGCTGTCGAGGAAGTCGACCTCGATCTCGGAGTTGATCGCGACGATGTCGAGCAGGTCGAGCGGCCGGCCGTCGAAGGTCGCCCCGGCCGCCGCGGCGCCGTCGGCGATCCCTTTCATTTCCTCCAGGTACTCTTTATCGTAGCGCCGGAGGAACAGGGCGTCGACGAGCGTGCGGACCCCTTGCCAGCCCTCGCCGGGGCGACTGGTGCTCCGCTTGGCGGCGAGGGTCTTGAGGTAGTCGGCGATCTCCGGGGCCATCAGCCGGCCGTGCTGATAGCCTCGGTCGTAGGGCTCGCCTTCGATGTGCAGGACGATCCAGCCGGCCTGCGGGTAGCGATAAGCCGGGCCGTAACGGCGAACCGACGCGGGGTCGGGTCCGTAGTCCTGCCTGTTCGCGACCGGTTCGGCGGCCTCCGCGGAAGTCCAGGGGGCGATCAACGCCAGGGCCAGAAATCCCAAGAATCTCCGACGTTCGAGAAGGCTCATGGTCGGCGGTCTCCTTCGCTCCGGCGGGCGGGCGTCGTCGCGATCCCTGGGCGGTCGTCCGAACGATTGTAGTGTCTGGCGACGGCTTTGCGAGGGTTGTATGACCGAAGATGAGTTCTTGACGCCCGACGATGAGATCCTGGTCGCCCCCGAAGTCCCCCCTGAGGGACTCGCGCCGCCCGAGGTTGCGTATGTCGTCCCTGCGCCCGTTTATGAATCCATCGCGACCGACGAAGGGCTCGGCGCCGTCGAACTGCCCTCGACCCCGACCTCCGACGCCCCTTCATTGGCGGCCATCGAGGCGCTGGGCGAGGGGCTGTACCGCAAGCTCGACGCCCTGCAAACGCTGTTCGACCGCGAGATTCGCGCCGAGGCGACGCGCGAGAAGGTCGTCGACCGGCTCCACGCCGAGCTGCAGGAATACAAGCAGGGGATGCTCCTGGGCATCCTCCGTCCGGTCTTCGTCGACCTGATCCAGCTTCACGACGACATCGGCAAGATGGTCGATGCCCAGAAAGACGCCGAGGGTGAGGTCGCCCGGCTTCTGGGCCTGATGAGAGGCTTTCAGCAAGGGATCGAGGACATTCTTTACCGCCAGGGCGTCGAGCCCTTCGCCGTCGAAGGGGACGCGTTCGACCCGCGCCGGCAGCGGGCCCTCTCGACCGTCGCGACCGACGACCTCGACCGCAACAAGCGCGTTGCGACGCGGCTTCGAAAGGGGTTCCAGGCCGGAGACAAGGTCATCCGGCCCGAGATGGTGACGGTTTATGCGTACAAGGAGAAGGTCGCGGCCCATGAGGTGGAGTAAGTCGCATGTAAGTATTCTCCCCTCTCCCTCCGGGAGAGGGGCCGGGGGTGAGGGGCTCCGCATTACTGATGGCCCGGAGATGAGGCTTGATCGGGGCCACTCGTCCAGCCACGACCCTCACCCGAACCCTCTCCCAGGGGGAGAGGGAGCCGGAAAAGGCTCCCTCCGCGAGAGGGTTCCGACAAGATGACGCCCCCTCGCCGCGTCGGGAGGGGGCTCGATCTTCACTTCAGCTTCGGCGGGTCGATCCGGTAGACCCGGCCGGCGAGGGCGACCGTCACCGGCTCCTCGAAGGTCAGGTACTGGTTCTGCTCGGCCGACTGTTCGCGGGCGAGCTTGAAGAACTCGTCGCTGAACTGCTCCAGGACGATCGCCTTGGCGTCCTCCTCGGGCTTGACCTCGGAGTTGACCCAGCGGTCGGCCTTCCGGTAGAAGGTCTTGGTGCCGACATTCCGGACGTTGTCGGCGACGGATCGGGCCTGGCCGGGCTTCAACCCGACAGGCTGGCCCGAGTTGGGGATCGCATTGAAGGGCATGATTCCCGCGGCCGCTCCTTGAGTGAAGGGCTTGCCGGCGGAAGGCATCCCGCCTCTTGATGAGCGAGCCCGGCATATCGACGCCACGCATGCCCATGCCGCCGCCCATCCCGGCCATGCCCGGCTGTCCCGCCGGGGCCGCCGGGACAAAGGCGTACTTTGTCGCCTCATCGGCCCGGTCGGCCTTGTTGTAGAGCTGCTTCGCGTTCCGCTGCGCGGTCCCGGCCTCGCCCTGGACGACGCGACAGTTCGGAGAGGTTCTCGGCGGCCTGCTTGCGGTTGAAGATCGAAGCGTGCAGGTCCACCCGCTCGTCGGCCAGGAACGAGGTGTAGGGGGTGAGCAGGCCGTACTTGGTGCTCAGGGCGACCAGCTCGTCGGTGAGCTCCTTGTTCGGGCCGTTCAGGTCGATCTGGTCGATGATGAACCCGACCCGGCGGACCGCCCAGAGCTTCTCGACGAAGTCGTGCCCCGTCCCTAACCCGGCGCCGGCCAGCTCGGCGGGGAACTCGAACGACCGGCGCTCGCCGCCCACCTTGCCCGAGAGCCGGACCGTCGAACCGGCCCGACTGACGATACCGGCCGACCCAGACGAGCTGGCCGCCCTCGAACAGGTCGGGAACGTCGCGCGGATAGGTCCGGTTGACGTCCGTGCCCGCGAACTCGATGCCGATCCCGGCGAAGGCCGGCCGGGTCATCTTCGAGTAGAACGCCCCGACGTGCGTCTCGATGTCCTCGTCGGGCCGGACGTACTCGCTGGTCCCGCCGTTGCCGCCGCTCAGGCGGTCGAGGAGCCGGGCGTTGACGTCGAAGCCGACGCCGAACGAGAAGACCCGGGCGTGGTACTTGTTGGCCTCGCGGGCAGTTCTCGGCGATCTGCAGTTCGTTCGTCTCGCTCGCCGTGGGCAGGCCGTCGGTCAGGAACAGGACGTAGTTGGGCCGGCTGTCGTCGGAGATCATCGCCAGGGCCGACTTCAGAGCCGCCGTCGATGTTGGTGCTCCCCCCTTCGCGGATGTTGGCCACGAACCGCTCGGCGTCGGCCCGCGACGACGGACGAGTAGCGCTGAAGCTCGGGCTTGAAGGGCTCGACCCGGTCGTCGTAGGCGATGATGTTGAACGTGTCGTCGTCCCGGAGGTTGTTCAGGACGAACTGGAGGGCGTTCTTGGCCTGGTCGAGCTTCTTGCCGGCCATCGACCCCGAGCGGTCGAGCACGAAGATCACCGTCTTGGGCAGCGGCTTGGCGTCGAGCGGCTTGACCTCGGGGCTGGCCAGCAAGAGGAAATAGCCGTCCTCGGACGAACTCGGCCGGTAGCTCAGGACCGTCGCCCCGAGCGCCCCTTCGGCCATGGTGTAGACGAGGCGGAAGTCGGTCGAGGGCAGGAAGTCGCGCCGTTCCAGGGTCGCCCTGACCTCGTGCTCGCCCGGTCGAGAGATCGTCGCGTCGTAGGTCGGGCTGTAGACCGACTTGATCGGGTCACGACCTTCGATCCGCAACGTCCAGGTTGAGCCTCTGGATCGGCTTCGAGGAATGCTTCTGGGTGCGCGAGCGGGTAGACGAACTCGACGACGTCGCGGTCGCGCTTGCAGAGCTGGGTGTAGCGGAGCGTGACCTTGCGGTCGGCCCCCGGCGGGATCGGGAAGACGCTGGTCCGGAACAGACCCCGGCCCATGTATTCGAGCAGGGCCGGGTCGCGCTTGGTCCGGACGATCTCCTCGTAGATCCGCCGGGCCTCGTCCTTGGGCAGGAGCCGGCCGGGCATCTCGCGGCCGTCGACCATCAGGACGAAGTTCTGCACCCCCGCGTCGTCGGGCAGGGGGAACAGGTACTCGGCGTCGATCTGGGTCGACCCGGGGTTGTGGAACGTCTGCGAGACCTGGACCTCCGCCACCTGGTCGCGGACGCGGGCGTCGATGGCGACCTCGCGGATCTCGTAAGACCGGTTCACCGGCACGGGCGTCGGCCAGTGATGGCGATCGACGATAAACCCCTGACCGCGAGCCGAACTGCCCAGGCCCAGCCCGACCAGCAGCCCCAGGATCATGCGACCAAGCGTGCGCGGCGTCATGTGTGACCCTCCCGGCTCATCGATGACCGAATCCTTCCGAGGACCCGCGCCGTTAGACGACGCCCATGGCCCCCGGGTTCCCACCCCCACATTCACTACGTCTGAACGGGGCTTTTATTGGATCGCCAAGACGGTTCACTCCCGAGTTCCTCACCGTTATGCTGGGAAACTGTGCGAGGACACCGACCTCTTCCGCCAGCCAAGGGACGACCGATGGGCATCCATGCGACTCGACGCGATTTCCTGGCCGCTTCCGCCGCCGTGGTCGCCGGCCAGGCCCTCGTGAATCCGGCCAGGGCCGAGCCGTCGGTAGCGTCGATCCCGGTGGTTGTCTGGGACGAGCGGCAGCCGTCGCAGAAGCAGGCGTATGACGGCTTTCTCGGCGACCGGATCGCCGACCACCTCCGCTCGCAGCCCGGCCTGTCAGTCCAGTCGGTCGGTCTCAACGACCCCGATCAGGGCCTCTCGTCGAACGTGGTCGAGGGTGCCCGGGTCCTGATCTGGTGGGGCCATGTCCGGCAGCGCGAAATCAAACCCGAGGTCGGCAAGAAGATCGTCGAGCGGATCAAGGCCGGCACGCTCGGACTGATCACCCTGCACTCGGCCCACTGGTCGGTTCCGTTCATCGAAGCGATGGACGAACGCTCGCGGATTGATGCCGCCAAACAGTGGGGAGCCGGCGGCGACAAGGTGGAGATCCAGGAGATCCCGCCCCAGAATCGTTTCGCGGCCCCGAAACGAGACGCCCGCCCGACCCCATACTCGACCGCTCGAAAGTTCCCCGGGGGTGTGACCAAGGTCGACCTTCACCTGCCGATCTGCGTCTTCCCGGCCTATGCGCACAACGATAAGCCGAGCTACAACAAGGTCCTGGCGCCCGACCACCCGATCGTCGAGGGCATCCCTCGCGAGTTCGAACTGCCCCGGACCGAGATGTACGACGAGCCGTTCCACGTCCCCGAGCCCGACGCGGTCCTGATCGAGGAGCGCTGGGAGGGGGGCGAATGGTTCCGCTCGGCGATGGTCTGGAACCTCGGCAAGGGGAGGGTCGTCTATTACCGGCCCGGCCACGAGACCTACCCGGTCTACAAGGAGTCGATTCCGCTCCAGATCCTGACCAACGCCGTCCGCTGGCTGGCATCGAAGACCTCCTGACCAGGGAGTCGGAGCCATGAAGTTCTCGCGAAGGGCCTGGATCACCGCCGCCGTGGCGACCCCCTCGGCGGCACTCGCCGCTCGCTGGGCGCTGTCGGGCCGATCGAGCCGGGCGCCGTCGGTGGTCCACGAGGAGATCGTGGGCGATCGCCGCCTGATCACCTCGAATGGGATGCCCGATCACGCCACCGGGGATTTCCCCAACCCCCACGACCCCGTGCGTTTCGCGCCCAGAACCACAGCTTTTCCTTGCCCGCTCGCCCCGCCGTTGCGAAGGAGCCCCGGCCACTGGAGATGTGGCTCTTCGGCGTGGCGGTCAACGGCGTCCCGTTCGACCCCTCCGGCCCTTTCTGGGACCGCGACGCCCGGAGCGGCTGGCAGTTCGAGGTCCTCAGCCCGACCAACGCCGTGGCCCTGGGCATCGACGTGAACCGGGCCCACACCCAGGGTCGAGGGGCCTACCACTACCACGGCCTGCCCACCGGCCTGCTCTGGAACCTCCGCCGGAAAGCCAGCGACCTCCCGATGTTATTGCTCGGATACGCCGCCGACGGGTTCCCGATCTACGGCCCCGATGGCCCCTCGATCGCCGACGACCTGAAAAGCCCCACTCGCCGGCTCCGGTCGAGTTACAGGCTTCGAGGAGGTCGTCGACGGAACGGACCCGGAGGGCGGTTCGACGGCACGTTCGTCGAGGATTACGAGTACGCCGACGGCGCCGGCGATCTCGACCCCTGCAACGGACGAATCGGACCCACGCCGGAGTTTCCCGACGGGACCTACTATTACGTCCTGACCGACGAGTTTCCTTACATCCCGCGCCTTTATCGGGGGACGCCGAGCCAGAGCTTCAAGCACGGCCCGCCTCCGGGCGTCTCTCCTCCTGTCCCGGGCGAGTTGTTGCGATACAAAGCCATCGGATAACGAGGGAAGCGGCCGGCGATCGAGAGGCAAAATCGATAACATGTTGCCCTCAAATCATTTGCGAGATCGGCTTTGAATTTTTCGACGCGGGGAGGGGTGATGCCGGAGGTCTCGGTCGGCGGTCGGCGGTTGTTCTATGAGGAGCAGGGGACGGGCGAGCCGCTGGTCTTTCTGAGCGGGCTGGGGGGCGACCATCGGGCGTTCAGCGTGACGACCCGCCACTTCTCGGCGGGGTTCCGGTCACTGGCGCTGGACGCCCGGGACACGGGTCGGAGCGACCGGGCGACCGGCCCTTATTCGACGGCCGACCTGGCCGATGATGTCGCCGGATGGCTCGGCGCGGTGGGGATTGACTCGGCCCGGGTGGTCGGGCATTCGCTGGGTGGGTTGGTCGCCCAGGAACTGGCGATCCGCCATCCGGAAAAGGTCAAGAGTCTGGTGCTGGCGTCGACCCACGCCGGCTCCAACCTCTGGCGGAAGGCAGTGATCGAGTCGTGGATCGTCGCGAGGCGGTCGATCGAGGCGGGCGAGTTCGCCCGGGTCACGATGCCCTGGCTGGTGGCCCCGCCGTTCTTTCTGGCCAAAGGCCCAGGTCGATGGTCTAATCCGATTCGCCGAGCGGAACGAGTGGCCGCAGAAGGCCGATGCCTTCGAGCGTCAGGCCCGCGCGGCGATTGAGCACGACGCCCGGGATCGGCTGGGATCGATCCGGGCGCCGACCCTCGTCCTGGTCGGCGAGCTGGACCTGGTCAACCCACCCTCGATCGCCCGCGAGCTGGCCGAAGGACTTCCCGATGCCCGATTGGTCGTCCTGCCCGGCGTCGGCCATCTGCCGCACATCGAGGATGGCCCAAGATTCCGCGAGGCGATCGGCGCGTTTCTCGGATCGCACGCCTGAGGCTCGGCTTGCGTCGATCGGCAGGGGGAGCTACGCTCGACCCGGATGGAGTCTCGGAGTCGATCTCGGGGAGGTCCGCGATGGCCACTGAAGAGGAACTCAAGCACGCCTACAAGGCATTCAAGAAGCGGCTCAAGTTGGCCAGGCTCGATGATGAGTCGGGCCTGAGCCCTGGGAGCAAGAGGTCGGCGATCCGGGGGATCACCCCGCCGGGCGGCCACCCGCCGGGTGTCTGGGAGGAACTGGTGACTCAAGGCAAGCTCAAGCGCGAAGGGAGCGGGACCTATTCGCTGGCCAACGAGATCTGAACGCGCCGCTCGACCTCGCCAGGCCGGTCGATGAGCGGGGCCCTTGACCGGCGATTCGCACGCTATCGGGCCGCGCTCTGCGGCTCGACCCTGCTGATGGTCGGGCTTTCCTGGCCGCTCTGGATCGACCGGCCCGACTTTCCGAGGGTCCCGTTTTTCGCCGGTATGCCCGACCCGCCGAGCTGGGTTTCGTGGCTGGTCTTCGTCGGGATCGTAACGACACTCGCCCTGGCGACGCTCGGCCAAGGCGAGCAAGCGATGATCCGGATCAGCCTGGCGCTGCTGGCCCTTGCGATCCTCGAAGACCAGAATCGGCTCCAGCCCTGGGCTTATCAGTATGCGATCATCGGGCTGATGATGACCTGTTTGTCGAAGCCCCGGGCGCTCAGGTTGGCCCGCTGGAATGTCGATCGGCGTCTACTTCTATTCGGGCCTCTCGAAGTTCGACACCTCGTTCCTCCACGAGATGGGCCCGACTTTCCTCTCGGTGTCGCTCGAACCGTTGGGGATCTCAACGGCCCTGTGGCCGGAGTCGGCCCGAGTTCTGGCAATCCTGGCAATGCCGGCGTTCGAGGTCGCGGTTGCGGCGATGCTGGCGATCCCGTCGACCCGAAGGTTCGGGCTGGTCGGATCGGTCGCGCAGCATTCGACTCTTGTGATGATCCTGGGCCCCTGGGGACTTGGCCACTCCACGATCGTCCAGGTCTGGAATGTCGCCTTGATCGTCGAGAATGTCATCCTCTTTGGCGGTTCCATGATCCCGCCTGACGCCGAGGCGGATTCGAGAGCTGGGCCGATTCGCCAGGTCTCTTTTCTGGGCGGCCATGATCTTGCCTGCGGGCGAGCGTTTTGGCGTTTGCGACGCCTGGCCAGCGCATGCCCTCTACGCGAGCCATTGCGAGCGGTCCGAGGTCTTTCTTCACGAGGACGACCTGGAGCGATATCCCGAAGCCATCCGTCGTCGGCTAGAGCCAGCGGGTCTCGGACCCTGGCGACGGCTTGACCTGACCGACTGGAGCCGGGACGTCCGGGGAACGCCGGTTTACCCGTCGGGTCGGATCGGCAACGCGGTGGCCGAGTTCCTGGAGGTTCGCTTCGGCGGCCTTCAGCCGGTCCGGCTGGTCCAGTGGGGCCGGGCCTCGATCCTGGACGGCCGCCGTTCCGCGACGAGAGCATCGGCTCGCGGGCGATCCGCTCGCGAGGAGACCGATTTCTCCTGAACGCCCACCCGGTCGGGCTCGGGCGGAGTTGAGAAGAGATCCCGGAATTCGCGAGAGCGAAGCGCCCTTCGTCCGGGAGATGGTAAGTTTACAGAGTTCGGAGAGTACATGACCCTCCTCGGATGCCGGCGAGGTGAGGGTCGGGTTGTCCGATGCGCCCTTTTTCCTGTCCGACGCCTCGGCCGAGCCCGCCGGTGGTGGCGACTGAACCCAGGACGCGGCGAGTGCCGCGGGATCATTCATGCCATTCATCAAGGACATTACCCCGGGTTCGCCGGAACCGCTTGGCCCGACGATCTGGCCGGATGGGATCAATTTCGCGATCCATTCGGCCGGGGCGACCCGGATCGAATTGCTTCTCTTCGACAACGTGACGGACCTGCGGCCCAGCCAGGTCATCCCGCTGGCCCCCGAGACCAATCGGACGGGCGACATCTGGCACATCTTCATCGAGGGCCTGCCGAACCGGACCCTGTACAATTACCGGGCCGACGGACCTTACACGCCCGAGGTCGACGGGAGCCGGTTTAATCCGGCGAAGGTCCTGCTCGATCCCTACGCGCCGGCGGTCACGGGCGACTACTACTGGAGGACCGGCGACGCACTCGGCTACGACAACTCCATCCCGGGCGACCCAGAGCGGCACCTCCGGCCCGAGCCACGTCGAGAATCTTCGAAGGGGCGCTCGCGGTGCGTCGCGTACAAGAGCGACTTCGACTGGCTGGGAGACCGTCACCCCGATATCCCGATCGAGAATTCCATCATCTATGAGGTCAACGTCCGGGGGTTCACCCGCCATCACTCAGCCGAGAGCGACATGGGCGGGACCTATCGCGGGTTCATCGACAAGATCCCCCACCTGCTCGATCTCGGGATCACGGCGGTCGAGCTGATGCCGGTCATGGAGTTTGACCAGTTCGACGGGCCCGTTCCGCGACCCGTTCACCGGCGAGCGGCTGACCAACGCCTGGGGCTATAACACCACGGCCTTCTTTGCCCCCGAGTCGCATTACAGCTACTACGGCAAGATCGGCACGCAGGTTGACGAGTTCAAGATGCTCGTCCGCGAGCTGCACAAGAACAATATCGAGGTGATCCTCGACGTCGTCTTCAACCACACCCGCGAGGGGAACCACTTCGGCCCGACGATGAGCTTTAAGGGGCTCGACAATAATATCTATTATATGTTGTCGCCGAAGCCGCGAGTTCTACATGGACTTCACCGGCTGCGGCAACACGATGAACTGCAACCATCCGGTGGTCCGCCGGTTCATTCTCGACTGCCTGCGCTACTGGGTCACGGAGATGCATGTCGACGGCTTCCGGTTCGACCTGGCAGCCGTCTTCGCGATCGACGTTGACCTCAAGGAGAAGGGAAAGACGCCGATCATCCACGAGATCGAAACCGATCCGGTCCTCTCTCGGATCAAGCTGATCGCCGAGCCCTGGAGCATCAACCAGTATCGCCTGGGCTCGTTCTCTGACCGCCGCTGGGCCGAGTGGAACGGCAAGTTCCGCGATACCGTTCGCAAGTGGGTCAAGGGGGACATGGGCGTCGCCGCCGAGCTAGGCGCGCGAGTGACCGGCTCGTTCGACCTCTTCGGCGCCAACGAGGACGACCAGCGGACCCCGTTCCATAGTATCAACTTCGTCACCTGCCACGACGGTTTCACTCTCAACGACCTCGTCTCGTTCAACGAGAAGCACAACGAACGCAACGGGGAGGACAACCGCGACGGGGCCAACGACAACGAGAGCTGGAACTGCGGCTACGAAGGGTTCGTCGAGTTATCGGACCTGCCCGAGGAGGAGAAAGAGGCGATCGAGGCGTTGCGCCGGCGGCAGATCAAGAACTTCCTGACGATCCTGTTCCTCTCGCAAGGCACGCCGATGCTCCTCTACGGCGACGAGATGCGCCGGAACGCCGAGGGCGACAACAACACGGTCTTTCAGGACAATCACCTCAACTGGATCAACTGGGAGAACGCGAAGAGGCACGCCGAGATCCTTCGCTTCACCCGGCTGGTGATCGCCTTCCGCAGGCGTCACTCGTTCGTCCGTCGTTGGCGGTACCTGACCGGCGAGGAGGACGAGACGCCGAATATCCGGACCATCACCTGGCACGGGGTGAAGCCGAACGAGCCGGATTTCTCGGGGACCTCCCGGTTCATCGCCTGGGTCCTCGAAGATTTCGAGACCCGCGATCGTTCGGACGTTCCGATCTACATCGCCACCAACACCTTCTGGGAGCCAATCGAGGTCGAGCTGCCCGAGACCCCGAACCGTCGCTGGTATCGAGTGATCGATACCTCACTCCCACCTGACCAGGACATCGTTTCCGAGGAGGACGCGTATTTCCTGGGCGAGATGACCTACACCGTCCACCCGAGGAGCATGATCGTCCTGATTGCGCGCTGAGATCGTGGCCTGATGCCAAGAGATGTCGTATGAGTCTGTGAGCGATTCATGACCCTCTCCCAGCGAGGTCGGTCCGCGTTCGACCGACGGCCAAGGGTGGTGATCGATGAAGATCAACAGCCGATCCCGTAGTCGTCTGACCCAGAGAGGAAGACTCGGATGACTCGACAAATCCGTCGATCCGGCTTCACGCTGATCGAGTTACTCGTCGTCATCGCGATCATTGCCGTGCTCATCGCCCTGCTCCTGCCCGCCGTGCAGGCGGCTCGCGAGGCGGCCCGACGCTCGCAGTGCGTCAATAATCTGAAGCAGATCGGGCTGGCCTTGCACAACTATCACAGCTCGAATAACTCGCTCCCCTGGGGCCAGTGCGAGGACGACCACTGGCAGGATTACTCGACGCATCTGCCCCTCCTGCCGTTCCTGGAGCAGGGGACGATCTACAACGCATTCAACTTCGCCGACCTCCAGGCCATCGGCGCGTACCGACTGCGGCGCCGAGCCGGGCTGGCCCATCAACACGACCGCGACGTTCTCCAAGATCTCGGTGTTCCTCTGCCCCTCCGACACCGACCGCCTGACCAATCCCGCCGGGCACAACAACTACGCGGGTAACAGCGGCAGCTCCCCCAGCTCGATCAACACCCTCGGCCCGATGAACGGCCCGTTCATCGGCGCTGACCCGAACGCTCTGCTCAACACCCGGGTCTTCGGCTTCCGCGACGTCGTCGACGGCCTGAGCAACACGGCCGCCTTCAGCGAGAAGGTCAAGGGGATCGGCACGACCAATCCGCTCGACCCGATGAAGCCCAGCTCGACGGTCTTCGCCGTCGCGGCGACCGCCGTGATGACACTCCCGATGCAGTATTTCGCTGCCTGTTCGGCCGTCAATCCGGCCACCGGCACACCCCAGACGGCTTACGGGTACGACCAGACGGGCAATTCGTTTCTCTGGGGGATTGGCGGGATGTGGCACATCGGCTATCCCCCGCAGACCCGCTATAACCACGTCATGCCACCGAACGCGACCAGTTGCAGCGTCAGCGCGGGTGGAAACGGCAACGTCGGTGCCCACGCTGCCAGCAGCCGACATCCCGGGATCGTCAACGTCATGTTCTGCGACGGCTCGGTGAGGGCGATCAAGAATACGATCAGCATGAACACCTGGTGGGCGATCGGCACCATGAACAATGGCGAGGTGATCACGGCCGACTCGTTCTGAGGCCGGGCTGGAGAACCAGCCGGTTGCATCGAGGCGCCTGACCTCCTATGTTCGTCGGAGTGCCCGGCCGCCCGCCAAGGGTCGGCGGCCGGCCCTCGACCGACTCTCCAGGAGCCGCCAGGATGCAATCCCCAGCTTCTTTTCTCACAAAGGCCTGCGCCGCGATCCTCGCGACCGCGAGTTTCGTCGCGGCCCAGCAGCCGGCCAGCCTCGTCGGGACGCTCGACGGACATACCGAGGCGGTCTACTCGGTCGCCTTCACGCCCGATAGCAAGTCGCTCGTCTCCGCGGGGTTCGACCAGGCGGTTCGGCTCTGGGATGTCGCGTCGCGGAAGGAGGTCAAACGCTTCGACGGTCACACCGGGCTGGTCCTGACGGTTGCCGTCGACAAGGACGGCCGCCAGATTCTCTCCGGCGGCCTCGACAAGACGGCCCGACTCTGGGAGATCCCCACCTCCGGCCCCTCGAAGACCCTGGCCGATCATCCGTCGAGCGTCCGGGCCGTCGCGCTCAAGCCGGACGGCAAGCAGCTTGCCGCCGCCTCGGGCAAGCTCGTTAAGGTCTGGGACCTTGACGCCTCGAAGCCGATCCGCGAGCTGGCCGGCCACACCGAGGACGTCGAGTCCGTCGCCTGGCGAGGAGACGGCAACCAGATCGCCTCGGGCGACAAATCGAAGACGATTCGGCTCTGGGACGGCGCCTCGGGAGAGCCCCAGGGCACGATCGAGACACCTGCCGACACCGTGCTCGGCCTGGCCTACCTGCTCGACAATCAGCAACTCCTGTCTGCCGGGTCCGACGGCCTGGCACGGCTCTGGAAACTGCCGGTGGCCGACCCGAAGTCCGAGCCCGTCCGGACCTTCGCCGGCCATAACGGGCCGATCCTTGCCCTCGCCGTCGACTCGTCGGGCTCGAAGGTCGTCACCGGCTCGGCCGACAAGACTGCCCGGGTCTTCGAGATCGCGACGGGCAAGGAACTCCTGAAGCTGGAAGGTCATGGCGACGCCGTCCGAGCGGTCGCGGTCACGAAAGACGGCCAGAAGGCTGTCACCGGCTCGGCCGACAGGACGGTCAAGGTCTGGAACCTGGCCGACGGCAAGCTCTTGCTGACCTATCCCACCTTGCCGGCCTCGGTCGCGTCGATCGCGATCGGGGGCGACAACAAGACGTTGCTCGTCGGTCTGGCGGACGGCTCGGCGCAGGTCTTCGACCTCTCGGCGACCGACCCGACGAAGGCCGAGCGTCAGTCGGTCGCCGCCCACGCCGGCCCGATCACGTCGGTTGCCGTCCTGCCCGACAACATGACCTTGCTCACCGCGTCGGAGGACCGGACGATCAAGACGTGGGCGGTCGTTGCCCCGGGCCCCTTGAAGACTTTCACCGGCCATGCGAGCCAGGTCTACTCGGTGGCCTGGTCGCCCGACGCCTCGAAGGCACTGACCGGCTCGGCCGACGCGAGCGCCCGGATCTGGGACGTCACCAAGGGGTCGCAGATCAAGGCGATGGAGAAGGCTCACGCCAATGTCGTCTACGCCGTCGCCTGGAGCCCGAAGGGAGACGTCCTCGCGACCGGAGGCGACGACAAGCTCGTCAAGTTCTGGGACCCGGCCGAGGGGAAGGAGCTTCGCAAGGGGGAAGGGCACGGCGGCGCCGTCTATTGCCTGGCGTTTCGGCCGCGACGGGGCCCAGCTCGCGACCGGGTCCGTTGACAAGACGATCCGGCTCTGGAACGTCGCCGACGGGAAGGAGGCCCGCAAGCTCGACGGCCATCCCGACGACATTTACAGCCTGGCCTTCAGCCCCGACGGCAAGCGGATCGCCTCGGTCGGCTACGCCGGGAACCTGCTGACGTGGGATGTCGAGAGCGGCAAGGCCCTGACCCGCCAGAAGGTCGCGCCGGGAGTAATGACGTACGGGATCGCCTGGAGCCCGGACGGCAAGGTGCTCGCCGTCGCGGGCTCGGACAACAAGATTTACTTGTTCAACGTGCCTTGAGCGTCCTCCGGCATCGTGGCCTTCGCATAGAGGGCTTCGAGCCGGTCTTCAAAGGTTTGAGAATCTGGCGGCGGCGGACTTTGAGCGTCGCCGTCAGCTCACCGGCCTCGACCTGGAGCGGCCGACCGAGCAGGAGAAACGCGCGGACTGCGCTCGGGCTGGCTGACGGCCTGCATGATCCGTTCGACTCGCTCGGCGAAGAATTCCCGGATCGGCTCGGCTCGCGATCATCTCGCCGTCCAGGTCGATCGAGCAGCCGAGTTCCGCCGACTTGGCCGCCAGAGCGGCGAGGTTGGGCACGATCAGGGCCGTGACGAACGGCTTGCGGTCGCCGTGGACGATCGGCCTGGTCGATGTACGGGTCCTCGGTCAGGAGCCGCTCCAGACAGGGCCGGGGCGATGTTCTTGCCGCAACGAGGTGATGATCAGGTCCTTCTTGCGGTCGGTGATCGTGAGGTAGCCTTGCTCATCAAGCTGGCCGACGTCGCCGGTATGGAGCCAGCCGTCGACGATCGTCGCCTTCGTGGCCTCGGGGTCGTCCCAGTAGCCGAGCATGACGTGAGGGCCTCGGGTGAGGATCTCGCCGTCGTCGGCGATCCGGACCTCGACACCGGGGATCGCCCGGCCGACCGAGCCGAGCTTCTGGTGCACCAGGCCCGCTGAAGGTGATGACCGGCGAGGATTCGGTCTGGCCGTAGCCTTCGAGGAGCAAGAGTCCCGCCTCGGCGAATCCCGCCGCGACCGGCAAGGGCAGGGGGGCACCTCCCGAGGTCAGCATCCGCAGGCTCGGGCCGAAGATGGCGCGAACCCGGGCCGACCGCTCCTCGGGCGCAAGCCGTTCGACGCTCGCCCAGACCTTCTCGTAGAACCGGGGGACCGAGTTCATCCGCGTCGCCCCGACCTGATGGAAATCGGCGAGGATGGTGTCCATCGACTCGGCCAGGCAGAGCGTCGCGCCGACGAAGGCGGTCGCGTAATGGTCGCAGGTCCGGGCGTAGATGTGGCTGTACGGGAGCCAGCTCAGCTGGACCTCGTCGAGGGCGGTCTTGAGCAAGACGCCGCACATCCGGGCGTTGGAGAGCAGGTTCCCCTGCGAGAGCATCACCCCCTTGGGAAGGCCGGTCGTCCCGCTCGTGTAGATGATCGTCGCCAGGTCATCGAGGCCAATCGCCGACTCACGCCGACGTGCCTCGGCCAGCGCCTTCGCATCCTTCGCCCCTCGTTGCTTCAGGCCCTCCCAGGACCGAAAGTCGAGGCGATCGCCGACGCAGACGGGTTCGAAGGCGACGAGGAACCCGAGATCGGGGAAGGAATCGAGCGAGGCGAGCACCTTGTCGGCCTGGGTCTGGTTGCTGACGAAAACGCCCTTCGCGCGGCTGTGGCCGAGCTGATATTCGACCTGCGAGGGAGAGAGCGGTGCATGGAGCGGCACATTCACGGCGCCAGCGGTCAGGATGGCGATGTCGGCGACCAGCCACTCGTGGCGGTTCTCGGAGAGGATCGCGACGGCGTCGCCCGGCTCAACCCCCAGGCCGATCAGGCCGGCGGCGGCATGGTCGGCCTGGCTCCGGTACTCGGTCCAGGTGAGGTCGTGAAAGAGGCCATGCCGCTTGAAGCGGAGGGCCGGGCGAGGGCCGAATCGTTCGGCGATCGCCCGGTACGCGGTCGGGAGGTTGGGATCATCCACATCCAGGCTCCCGGGGGGTGACGGTTCGGACGTTCAAGAGTCGCACGATTCGAAGATCGTCGCCACGCCTTGCCCCTGGCCGACGCACATCGTCGCCAGGCCGAACCGGGCTCCCTCGTCGCGCATCCGGTGCAGGAGGGTGGTCGCGACCCGGGCGCCGCTGGCTCCCAGGGGATGGCCGATCGCGATCGCGCCGCCCCGGGTGTTGACCTTCTCCTCCGAGATCCCCAGGAGTTTCAGCACCGAGAGCACCTGGACCGCGAAGGCCTCATTCAACTCGATGCAGCCGACGTCTCCAAGGGAAATCCCGGCGCGGGCGAGGGCTTTGTGGACTGCCGGGACCGGCCCGATGCCCATCTCGGCCGGGTCGACCCCTGCCACGGCCATCGACCGGATCCTCGCCATCGGCTTGAGCCCCAGATCTTTCGCCTTCTCCTCCGACATGATCAGCAGGGCCGCCGAGCCGACGTTAATCGGCGAGCTGTTGCCCGCCGTGACCGACCCGCCAGCCGGGTTGAACGCGGGCGGGAGGGCGCCGAGGGCCTCCAGCGAGGTCTCGCGACGGATGCACTGGTCGGAGTCGAGCAGGACCTTCCGGCCGGAGTCGTCGCGGCCCCAGGTCGGGATGATCTCATTGCGGAACTGGCCTGAATCGGTCGCGGCGGCGGCGAGCTGGTGGCTCCGGAACGCGAACTCGTCCTGGCGCTTCCGCGAGATCCGGTACTTCGCGGCGAGGTATTCGGCGGTCAGCCCCATGTTCATCACCGCCTCGCCGTGCCGGGCGTTCAAGCCGGGGAACGGGGTGTAATCCTTCGACATCGGCACGTGGTCCATGTGCTCGACCCCGCCGGCAATCTGGACGTCCTCGCAGTGCGCGGCGATGCTCATGGCGGCGTCGTTGATCGCCTGGAGGCTGGAGGCGCAGTTGCGGTTGACGGTCACGCCTCCCGTCTCGATCGGCAACCCGGCGACCAGCGAGGCGATCCGCGCCACGTCGAAGCCTTGCTCCCCCTGCTGCTGGACGCACCCCCAGCGCACGTCCTCGATCAGCTTCGGGTCGATGCCCGTCCGCTCGACCAGCGACTTCATGGCGAACGCCGAGAGGTCGTCCGACCGGACGTCGCGAAAATACCCCTTGTCCGACGACGCCCGACCCACCGGCGTCCGCAAGGCATCAATGACCACTGCGTATCTCATGGGAAATGACCCTTTCCTTCGGTGTCCCGTAGGGCAGGGCTTGCCCTGCCGCTGGTGAACGGCAGGGCAAGCCCTGCCCTACGTTGGGAAGCCTTGTCTTAACGCTGGGTCGACCTGGGCAACGGATAAAAGACCTCACCCGTCTCGGCATGACGCTTCAGCGTCTCGGTCGGCTCGTATCTCTTGCCGAGCGCCCGGAACGGTTCGAGCCGTTCCAGGATCTTGCCGGCCCCCACCGTGTCGGCCCAGCGGAGGATTCCCCCACGGAAGGGCGGGAAGCCAATGCCCAGGATCAGGCCCATGTCGACGTCGGCCGGCTCGCGGACGATCTTCTCCTCGAGGACACGGGTCGCTTCCAGGAGCATCGGCAGGAAGAGCCGGTCGGTGATCTCGTCTGGGCCGAGGTGGCTCTCGCCCTTGCGGTGCGGCTCAAGGACTGCGGCGAAGCCCGGATCGGCCTCGACCTTCTTGCCGGAATGCTTTCGGAAACCGAGGCCCGACTTCTGCCCGAGTCGTCCGCCTTTGACCATGTCGAGGAGCAGTCGCGTCGGAACGGCGCGGTCGGGATAGGCGTCGATCATCACCTTGCCGGCATACGCGGCGGTGTCGATCCCGACCAGGTCATGCAGCGCGATCGGCCCCATCGGCATGCCGAACCGCGTGGTCGCCTCGTCGATCGCGTCCATCGGGACGCCTTCCTGGAGGAGCTGGAGCGCCTCGGTCATGTAAGGTAAGAGCACCCGGTTGACCAGGAACCCGGCGCAGTCGTTGACGACGATCGGCGTCTTCCGGATCGCCTTGGCCAGCGCGACAACCCGGGCGATCGTCTCATCCGACGTCTTCGCGCCCCGGATCACCTCGACCAGCTCCATCCGGTCGACCGGGTTGAAGAAGTGCATCCCCACGAACCGCTCGGGGTGCGGGGCCGACTCCGCCAGCCGGGTGATCGAGATCGTCGAGGTGTTCGACGCCAGGATCGCGTCGTCCTTCATCACCTTCGCCAGTTCCTTGTAAGTCTCCGCCTTGGCGGCCTCGTTCTCGGTGATCGCCTCGATGACGAGGTCACGGTCGGCCAGGATGTTGTGCGAGGTCGAGGTGCTCAGCAGGCCGAGCATCTTCGCCAGGTCCTCAGTGGTCGCCCGGCCGATCTTGATTCGGCTCGTGATGACTTCCGAGGCCCGCTTCAGGCCGTCGGCCAGGCGGGCGTCGTCGACGTCGATCATCGCGGTAGGCAGGCCCGACCGGGCATGCGCGGTGGCGATCCCGGCGCCCATCAGTCCCGAGCCAATGACGCCCACGCGTTTGATCGCGTGCGGGGTCCCTTCAAACCCGCTGACGCCGGGGTCGCGGGCCAGGCGGTTCTGCATGAAGAAGACGGCGATCAGGTTCGCCGAGATCGGCGTGCCCATCACCTCCAGCGCCGCGTCGCGTTCGACCTTTAGGCCCTCTTCGAGCGGCAGGTTGCACCCCTCGCGGATCGCCTTGAGGGCGACCAAAGGCGCGGGATATTGCCCCTTGGTTTTCATCTTGACCGCCCCCTCGGCCGTCGCGAAGGCGAAGGCGAGCTGGTCCTGGCTGAGTCCGAGCGGCTGCTGATGCTTCTGGCGGTTCGTCTTCCACTCGCCGGTCTGTTGCAGGTACTCGATCCGCCGGACCCCTTCGTCGACCAGCCGGTCGGCGGGAACCGCGTCGAACGCCAGGCCCAGCTCGACGGCCTTCGACGCACCGACCGGCTCGCCCGAGCAGATCATCTCGATCGCGTTCAGGCCGATCAGCCGAGGGAGGCGCTGCGTGCCGCCCCAGCCGGGGATGACGCCGATCTTGGTCTCGGGCAGGCCGATCTTGGTGTGCGAGGCGTTCGAGACGATCCGGTCGTCCATCGACAGGATCAACTCGGTCCCGCCCCCCATACAGTTACCGTCGACGAGGGCGACCGTCGGAAACGGCAGCTTGGCGACCATCGCGTAGAGCTGGTGCCCCATGGAGACGGCCTGGCCGACCTGCTCCTTGCCCATGAACGCCAGGGCGCCCAGCTCGTTGAGGTCGGCGCCGGCGATGAACTGGCCGGGCTTGCCGCTCCGGAAGAGCAGGCCGCGGAGGTCGGTTCGCGCCATCAGCTTCGCGACCTGCGCCCCCAGTTCGGTCAGCGTCGCTTGCGAGAGCGTGTTGACCTTCTTGTCGGGCAGGTCGAGCGTGAGCAGGCCGATGCCGTCGCCCCGCTCCTCGAAATGGAATGCGCTGGACATGACCACCCCTTGGAATGAATGATTTTCGATGACCGATGGGCGACAGGAAGTTCCCTCTTCGCCCATCGCCCATCACGGATTGATCATCATCAGGCCGAGTACGGCATCAGGATCTCACCGGCCTCGATGCCGGCGATGGCGTCGAAACCGCCCTCGGCGACCGACTCGCCCAGCCGGGTCACGGCCTTGAAATACCTGTCGCTCGGCCTCTGACCGGTGAGCTTGCGGCGGAGATCGTGGCAGAGGACATCGGCGGCCTCCTGCACGAGCCCATTCCCCTGACTTCCCGCCCAGCAGGCGGTCGCGAGAATGACCACGAGGTCTTGCAGCCTCTGCGAGAGCTCGGCCATCCGGCACTGGCGGTCGGCCAGCTTGAGCTGGTGTTTCTGCATGACCGAGGCGACTTCGAGCCGACTCCGCTGAAGGGTCTCGGCGGCGAACTGGGCGTGCTCGGCGAGCAACGGCGGGAGCTTCGGCAGGTTCGGGTGATGCCAGCCGAGGACCGACTGCGAGACTCGCCACTTCGCGAAGGGCAAGGCGGCGTTGCGGAGCGCCCAGGCGTGCGCGGGGTTGAGTGGGTTCGGATTGCGGATTCCGGCGGCCTGCAAGGCCCGGCCGATCGGCTCGAAGTAGGTCTTGCCGAAGTCCTTGATCAGGGACTTGAAGAAGCCCATGCCGAGCATCTCGCCTTCCCCTTCATAGATGCAAGGGGCGAGGTATTCGTGGACGTTGTCGCCGAATAGGTGCCCATGGAGGAACGCCCGGCCGCCGTGGGTCTTCATGAACAGCTCAATCGAGGCTTCCTTCTGGGATTCCGAGCCGAAGACCTTGGCGACGGTGCATTCCATCTCGCCCCGATAGCCCTGGTCGAGCAGCCACGAGCACCAGGCCACCAGGGCATCGGCGCCGACGATCAGGCTGGCGAGCCGGCCGACGCGGCGGCGGACCAGCTCCCGCGAGACGATTGCCGCGCCGTAGGTCTTGCGGAACCGCGCCCACGGCAGGATGCTGGCGAGCATCGTCCGCATCGTGCCGGCCGCGTTGGCGCAGAGGGCAACCCGGCCAAGGTTCAGGCCGTGATAGGCGATCGTCAGGCCGTCTCCCTTGGCAACGGTCAGGCGGTTCTCGGCCGGGACGCGGAAGTCATGGAACCGCAAGCCGTTGTTGTACGAGTGCTTGAGGGCGTAGAGGCCGTAATTGACCGTCTCGAAGTGCTCGTCCTCGTGCTCGGGCAGGTCGACGATCAGGACGGCGGGTTTGTCTTCGATCAGGCAGACCAGGCCAATCGTCCGGCCGGGGATGGCGTTGGTGATGAACAGCTTCTCGCCGTTGACGACGTATTCGTCGCCGACCCGCTCCGCCCGGGTCCGCAAGGCGGTCAGGTCCGAGCCGGCGCTGGGCTCGGTGAGAGCGAAGCCGGAGAGGCGCTCCCCGCTGGCGAGCTTCGGCAGGTAGCGTCGCTTCTGCTCGGGCGTGCCGAAGGTCCGGACCGGGTCGACCGCGCCGATGCAGCCGTGGACCGACGCGAGTCCGGCAACGGTCGGGTCCACGGTCGCCATTCGGGTCAGGAAGGGGGCGAACACGGAGAAAGGCGCGCCTCCGCCGCCGTACTCGGGGTCAACGAGCAGACCCCAGTACCCGACCTCGCCCAGCTCGCGGAAGACTTGGTCGGCGATCTTGCCCCGTTCGTTGAGCAGCGTCTTCGCGTCAACGTGTTTGCGGACGAGGTCGATCGACGCCTTCATCGTCCGCTCGCAGGCGGGCGGGGTGGGCGAGGGCTCGGGCGAGAACAGCTCGGAGGGAAAGTCGCGGTCCCAGACCGCCCGGTGGACCGGACTGTGCGCGGTCTGGTAGCGGGTCGCGAAAAGATCCTCGACCTGGTCGTCGGCCCGGTCAAGCGAGCCGGTTCGCCGCGCCTCCTCCTCGCTCTTCCCGCCGAGCTTGAGCGCGGTCTCGACGAAGGTCTGGGTTTCCGGCTCTTGCAGGTCCTGGCTCATGGAAATAGCCCCAAGAGAGTGCATCTTGCGTCTTCAGTCGGACAGGGCTCGCCCCGGCCGACGGGCGGAGATCAGTTCTCGGTCGTCGCCGCCATGCGGACCTGGACGCTCGGGAGCGGTTGTTCGAGCAACCAGTCCTCCAGGATGACGTGGGTCAGGAAGGGGGCGCGGAGTAGGGCGGTCCTCGACGGCAAGAGCCGGGTCAGCCAGGCGTTGCGACCCAGGCCGTTGGCGACCCCCCGGCCGAGCATCTGCATGTATTTGTTGCCCAGGTGTCCCTTGACGTTGTTGCCGAGTCGCGTGAACGTCGCCGGGATCAGGTTCGGCCTTGGCCCGACGTGAATCACGATCTCGACCCCCATTGCCAGGGTCCGGTCGATCACGTCCCAGAGGCGCTGGGGGTGGTCGGTCCAGTCGGTCAGGAGTTCCCGGGTGTTCTCCACGTCGTAGCTCGCGTCTCCGGTGATGCAGGAGAGTAAGGTCGGGCTCGGTTTCTGGTGGCCGCCGCCGGTCTTGTAGAGCGCCATCGCCGTCCGATCCGGGATGTGACGCTGCCAGACCAGCGGTGAGTGCAACGGCGGCCAGCGGTTCGCGTTCCTCCGGAGCAACACCTTATGCGACTTGTGGGTGAGAAGCGAGCCCTTCGAGGCATCGAGGCGGTCGATCGTGTCACCCTGGCCAAGGATCAACGCCGTGTTGGGCGAGAGGAACGCCGACGGGCCGATCAGGCCGGCCCCTTCACTGCTGATCCCCCGACAGAGCCTCTCGACCTCGTCCATCGGCAGGGCCGGGCCTCGGGTGAAGAGGACGCCCATCGTCAGGTCGGCGGCCAGCTCGGCGCAGTCGGGGGCGAGCGCCAGCGGGATCGGCAGGAGTTGTTCGAGGGAAAAAACTCCGCTCCAGACCAGGGCGGAGAGTTCACCGATGCTGTAACCGAAGCTGAGGCGGGCATCGCGGGCGGGAACGTCAAAGCATTCCTCAAGCACTTTCATCTGCGCGAGTTCCGTCGCGACGATTGTCGCGACGTCCTGCGGAAAAAAATCGAGCGAGGTCCTCGCTCCCTCCCGGATGTGCGCGGCGAGGTCGACCCGGGCGTGGACGGCCTCGGAGCAGCACTCGGACGCCTCGGCCAGCACTCGCGCGACGATCGGCCCGTAAACCGGATGGTCGAGCAGTTCGACGCTCCGGCCGACGTTCTCGATGTCGAACCCTCGGAACGCGAACGCCGACGACCGGATGCGCTTCGTGAGATCGGACGCCGTCGAGGCCCGAACCGAAGGCATGGGACCGCCGGTCATCCGACCCGAGGCGGGCGCAACCAGGGAAGATTTCGACAGGTCGGTCTCCATCGCCGACTTGCGCCGCAACCAGCGGCCTTCTGTGTCTTTCATGGGAGCAGCACCCCCGACGATGAATCCATGCCTGGAACGCCAGAGACGACGCAGCCCCAAACCCGGGGGCTCCCGGGTTTCGAGACGGGGTATTGACCGTGAAGCGGCGCGATTCGAGAAGGGAACGGCTGACGATCTGTTCCGTCGCGATGATGGGTTTCGGCCGACCCCGGCCTGTTCGTCGATCCACCGGAATTATACGACGGCCGTTGGACAAGAGAAGGCGCCGTGCATTTGTCGCCTCACCTACCTAGAATACGATTGACGGCGCAACTTGTGCGAACCCGATGGACGAATCGGGACGCGTGGCGTCGCTTTCTCGCCTCTTCGAAGGATTTGATCGCCTTGCTCACCGACGAATTCAACGGTCTGGACGAGTCGCACCGCCTGAGCTTCCTCGAACGCCTGGGCGTCGGCGTCGATCCCGAGGGCCGACTGACGCTGGAAGTCCGCGCCGGCCACTTGCGGACGCTCGGGATCGTGCATGGCGGCGTGGTCGCTACGCTGCTCGACTCGGTCATGGGGATGATGGCCCATCGATCGAGCCCCGCCGACCATTACGTGGTTACCGCGCAGCTCAACGTCCACTTCATCCGGCCCGCCTTCGAGGGGGAGACCCTCATCGCTTCAAGCGTCGTCCGCCATCACGGCCGGAAGACCGCGGTGGCGCAAGGAGAGATCCACACGACCGGCGGGGCGCTCGTCGCGACCTCTTCCGCCACATTCGTCTACGTCCCGCACTCCGACCAGACGCGCGGCAATCTCGACCGGGTGAGCCCGGTCCCCTCGCCCGATCCCTCCTCGTGAGCCCCTTCATGGTCGACCCGCTGTCCGGCTTTCCCGTCACGATCGAGATCCCCATCCAGTGGGGCGACCAGGACGCCTTCCGCCACGTCAACAACACGGTCTACATTCGCTGGTTCGAGTCGTCCCGCGTCGCCTATACCCGAAAGGCCGGGCTCTGGGATTTCCTGGAGACCGACCGGATCGGTCCGATCTTGGCCTCCACGCATTGCGAGTACCGGACCTCCTTGACGTATCCCGACACGGTTCAGATCGGTGCGCAGCGTCGTTCGGATCGGCCGGACCAGCCTGACAATGGAGCACCGGGTTGTCGGTCTGGGCTCGAACGCGGTCGCGGCCGAGGGTACGGCTGTCCTCGTCCTCTACGACTACAACAAGCTGGCTGCCTGTCCGATACCCGATCCGATCCGTCGGGTGATCGAAGAGATGGAAGGACGTCGAGACTTATCGTGACGACCCGATGGGACCAGCTCGATCGCATCCGAGAGCAAGGCCAGTGGGACCTCCTCGTCATCGGCGGCGGCGCGACGGGCCTCGGCACGGCTGTCGACGCCGCGTCGCGAGGCTACTCGACCCTCCTTCTCGAAGCCGACGACTTCGCCCGGGGGACGTCGAGTCGGAGTACCAAGCTCATCCACGGCGGGGTCCGCTACCTTGCCCAGGGAAACATTGGGCTGGTCCGCGAGGCCCTGAACGAGCGGGAGATCCTGCTCCGGAATGCCCCTCACCTGGTCCACCGGCTCGACTTCCTGGTCCCGGCCTACTCGCTGGCCGACGTCGCCTATTACGGGCTCGGGCTCAAGGCGTATGATCTCCTCGCGTTCGGGTCGAGCCTGGGCGGGTCGAGGCCGGTCGGTCGCCGCGAGGCCCTCCGGCTCGCCCCGACGCTTGCACCGACTCGATTGCATGGCGGAGTCGTCTACGCCGACGGCCAGTTCGACGACGCCCGACTCGCGATTGCCCTGGTCCGGACGCTCCTGGGGCTTGGGGGTGTCGCCCTCAATGGCCTGTCCGTGGTCGGGATCGTCAAGGAGGGTACTCGGATCGAGGGCGTCGATGCGGTCGACGGCGAGACCGGCGAGTCGTTCCGAATCCTCGCGAAGGCCATAGTCAACGCCACGGGGGTCGGGGCTGACGCGATCCGGTTGCTCGATAATCCCGGCTCGGAACCTTCGATGGCGCCGAGCCGGGGTTCTCACGTCGTCCTCGATCGCTCGTTCCTGCCCGGCGAATCGGCCGTCCTGATTCCGAAGACCGACGACGGCCGCGTCCTCTTCGCGATTCCCTGGCGAGGGAAAGTCTTGCTTGGCACGACCGACATGCCGGTCGAGAGCACGACTCGCGAGCCTCGTCCCTCGGCAGTGGAGATCCGTTACCTCCTCGATCACGCCGGGCGGTACTTCGCCCGCAAGCCGAGGGTCGAGGATATCCGGAGCACCTTCGCCGGCCTCCGCCCGTTGCTGGGGAAGGGTGGCACAGGTCGGACGGCGTCGCTCTCGCGAGAACACGCCGTGTTCGTCTCGGGATCCGGCCTTGTGACGATCACCGGGGGCAAGTGGACGACCTACCGACGGATGGGGATGGACGCGGTCAACCACGCCGTCGAGGTGGCTGGGCTTGCTAGCGGGATTTCGAAGACCGAGTCGCTCCAACTTCATGGCTGGACGCCCGAGCCGTTCGAAGGTCCTTTCGCGACTTATGGTTCGGACGCAGGGGAACTTAAGAAGCTAATCCAGGAGCAGCCCGAGTGGGGCGAGCCGATCCATCCCCGTCTGCCCGACCTCAAGGTCGAGGTGATCTGGGCCGCTCGCCACGAATTGGCCCGAACGGTTGAGGACGTCCTGGCCAGGCGGACCCGGGGGTTGTTCCTCGACGCAAGGGCCAGCGTCGAGGCATCGCCAGTTGTCGCGTCGCTGCTCGCGGGCGAGCTGGGGTTCGATCAAGGTTGGGAGGCCGCACAGAGAGAAGCCTTCGGGACGCTCGCGAACAGCTATCTCCCGATTTTGTAGGGGGTGCCGAGCGCGGCGAGGCCCACCGTCATTCCGGTGCGATGGTGGGCCTCGCTGCGCCTCGGCACCACCCTACAAATTCATTTCAAACGCCGAGATCAGCTTCCTTCGCTCGTCCAAGCTCGGCATGTTGCGAATCGGCCGGGTTGGGACCTCGTCGCAGGTGTGACCCTGCAAGATTCGCCCTGACTTCCCCTTGCGGACTCCCCCCCATTGCTTGAAGAAAAAAGGGACGCCCGCGGCGCGGCAGGCGTCGCGGACGTTGACCACCCACTCTTCTTTGAGCGGTCTGGCACCCGGTCCGCTCTCGCCGCCGAGGATGACCCAGCCGATCCCGGTCAGGTCGAGCGGGCCGAGGTCTTCCAGTAGGGGCTCGACCGAGAGCATCCGCAGGCCGGCAGGAGCGTCTCGGAGGTGCTCGACGCGGGGCAGGCCGTGCTTCCTGTCCTCGACGCTGACGCCCCACCAGATGTGGGGCAGGCCGTTCGCGAAGGCGAGCCTGGTCCGGAGCAGGTCGCGCATCCGCTCGGATCGCTTGGTCAGGATCTGGTAAGTATGCCAATCGGCCCGCGCCATGACCCGGACGATCTCGACGATCTCATCGTCCTCGACATCCTTGTGAAACAGGTCGCTCATCGAGTTGACGAAGATCATCTTCGGCTTCGAGAGCCGAAACGGCTCGAATAGTTTCTCGGGGACACGGCGGAGGTCGAAGCCTTGCTCGTAGGGGTGGCCGGGCACGCCTCGGAACCGCTCGGCGAAGGTCTCGGCGTAACAGTGCACGCAGCCGGGGCTGATTTTTGTGCAGCCCCGGATCGGGTTCCAGGTGACGTCGGTCCACTCGATGGCGGTATTCTGCGACATGGGTCTCGATCGGGAGGCGGAGCGGTTCGGTTTAGCGGTCGGCCTTCAGTGCGTGGTCGACCTTCGTCAGCTCGGTGACGATCATCTCGGCATCAGCCGGCTTCGGCCCTTTACGGAGCGTCTCGCGGAGCAGGATGGCCCAGTCGTGCCGGCGGATCGGGGAGTCGGCCAGCCGACCGACGCGGTCGGTCGCCTGGAGCTTGAAATCGCGAGGCGCGTCGGTCTTCATCAGCTCGGCCCAGACCGCTCGCGACCGCGCGGCGTCTCCCTGGTTGAGTGCCAGGTTGAGGTCGATCGCGAGGAAGGTCTCGTAAGTCCGCCGCAGCGAGGGGGTCTGTTCCGATTCGGGGACGGCGGCGATCCGCGCCTTGAGCGTGCTTCGCCGGTGCCCCTGGAGCAGCATCTCGGTCAGCAAGGCGTCGTGGATCGGCCGGAAACCGACCGGGAGCCGGCTCCGACGGATCGCGAGAAGGGCATCAGCGATGTCGTCCGAGGTTGAGCCGTTGACGAGCGCCTTCTGGAACCGGGCGAGGGCGGTCTTGAGCGCCCACTGGAATAGCTCGATGTCCGAGACGTTCGCCGGTCGGGACGAGTCGACGTAGGCGGGCCAGTCGGCGGTCGGGTTCCAGAGGACGATCCTCGATGCGTTGACGGCCTTTTTCGGCTTGATCGCGTAGAGCGGATCACCCAGGAAGACGAGCCGCCAGGGCTGGCCGAACGGTTCGGCGAGCGAGGCCCGGACCGCCGCGACGATCGGCAGACGATTGGCGATCAGGTCTCCCACGAGCCGGGGTGCTCGGAACGAGTTCAAGAACGGCTCGTTCATCGACCCGTAGAAGAGGAACGCCCCATTGGCCAGCCAGCGGCCGGCGATCGTCGAGGGGTCGGTCGGGTCGGTGGCGGAATAACTATGGATCATCAGGACGGCCGCCGGGATACTCCGCGGGATGTCGGGCGTGGAGGCCGGCCCCCCTCGGAGGTTGAACACCGTCGGCGATCCGCTCGAATTGATCAGGACCAGGCCGAAACGGTTGAAGGGGTCGAAGATCTCGTGCCAGCCGTCCAGATTCGCGGGTTTCTCGCCCGCGACTTGCGAGGTCGGCATCACGGCCGAGAACCGCGAGGCGGCTGTCCGCATCGTGTAGTCGGACCAGGGAGGGGCCGACTCGTCATAGCCGTTGAACATCAGGGCCGATTCGGGCTGGAGGAACAGGCTGCACATCGCCCGATAGACGCTCTCCTCGGCGTTGCCGACCATTCGACCCGCGAACGCCCAGCGCTGGTCGGAGCCGGGCGACCGGCCGATCCGATCGTCGACCGCCTCAAACTCCCCCTTGGCGTCTCGATACTTGTAGGGAAAGTCGCCCGCGACGGTCACGAAATCGCAAGCGTCGCCGATCCGGTCCAGGTTCGGGATCGACTGGCGGATCTTCTCGGAGAGGGCGTGATCGAAGATTTCCATCTGATCCAGCGAGAGGGCATCGGCGTACTTTTTGTCGGAGTCGAGCCGGATCAACGGTTGAAATCGACCGGCGGCCAGGGCCACGGCACCGGCGAGCATCGAAGCTGTCGGTGAGGAGATCACCACGCCTGGCGGCGTCGGCCCGAGGCCTTTCGGGACCGAGTCACCCGCCGGTCTGTAGGCGGTCGGGTTGGATTCGTTGATCCATGAGGCCCCAACGGCCCCAACAGCGTGATCCCAGATTTGTTCGGCCGGGATCGGCATCGCGGCTTTGGGATAGCGGACGATCCGTTCTGGCTGAAAGGCCCGGATGAACCGGAACGACGACTCGACGTCATCCAGGAGGATCGGGAAATAATTGCCCTTCGTCCCAGGTGGCGATTGCCTGGAGGAAGGTCGGGAGGTCGGGCACGAGGCAAACCTGGTCGACGACCCTCCGCTCTGGCCCGGAACGCAGCTCCCATGATGCCGAGGCCAGCCGGAGCGGCTCCAGCCGGGAATCATTGAGCGAGGTCGGCGCGGTCCAGCTTGGTAAATTGGATCTCGGCGGGTTCTGGCCTGAGGTCGGCTCGCCGCCGATTGCCAGGAGCCCGAGCAGCGGGGCGAACCACCATCGTCGGAGTCTGGGCCGGCTCATCGGAAGGCGGCTCCCGGTACTTCGGCGGGTTGATCCCCGCGGGGCGAGGCGTCAAGGGGATGGAGACCGTCTGGCGAGGTGGTTATAATACCAGAACCGGGAACACCAAGGCCGCTGTTCCAATCGAAAATGGCCGGCGCTCAGCCGCCGGCCCGCCGCAAGGGATTTGGTCCGATGAAAAAAGGTGGAATCCTCAACCCCGCGATCTGCTCCCTGCTGGCGGAACTCGGACATCTCGACGAACTTCTGATCGTGGACGCCGGATATCCCCTGCCGCCCGACGGACATGTCATCGACCTGACCCTGACGCCCGGCATCCCTCGGTTCCTCGACGTCCTTCGCGCCGTGGCCGAGGAACTGGTCATCGAATCGATCGCCGTGGCGACCGAGATCAACGAGTACAGCCCCAAGCTCTACCAGGAGATCCTCAAGATCGTCGGCGATGTTGACGTCGATGAGGTCCCCCACCACGAATTTAAGGAGCAGTCGCTCGGCGTCAAGGGGATCATCCGAACGGCCGAATTCACGCCGTATGCCAACGTCCGCATTCTCTGCGGCAGCGCCTTCTGAGGCTCGTCGGAACGAGCCCGGGAAAAATCAACCGAGCCGGCCCTCCCGATGGTCCACGGAACCGGCTCGGTTCGGTTCCGGAGTCACTCGCCGCGGCTCAATTTCCGATCACGACGCTTGGGCCGGCATCCTGGTCAATGTTTCCGGTCATCAGGAGCCGCTTGACCTCGGAGATGGTCTGGGTGACCTTGATGTCACGGGGGCAGGCGCTCGTGCAGTTGAAGACGGTTCGGCAACGCCAGACCCCTTCGGCGTCGTTGAGGATCTCCAGACGCTCGGCGGCGCCTCGGTCCCGAGAGTCGAAGATGAACCGGTGGGCGTTGACGATCGCCGCCGGCCCAACGTACTTCCGGTCGCCCCAGAACGGCGGGCAGGCCGTGGTGCAGCAGGCGCAGAGGATGCACTTGGTCGACTCGTCGAACCGGGCTCGCTCGCTCGGCGTTTGGAGCCGCTCGGTGGTCGGTGGCTGCTCGTCGTTGATCAGGAACGGCATCACGGATTTGTAGTGATCGAAGAACGGCTTCATGTCGACGATCAGGTCCTTGAGCACCGGCAGGCCAAGGATCGGCTCCAGGGTCAAGGTGTCGGAGCGGAGGTTCTTGACCAGGATCTTGCAGGCCAGCCCGTTCGAGCCGTTGATCCTCATCGCGTCCGAGCCGCAGACACCGTGCGCGCACGATCGGCGGAGCGAGAGCGTGTCGTCCTGCTCCCACTTGACCTTCTGAATGACGTCGAGAACCCGGTCGTGACCGTCGGCCTCGACCCGGTATTCTTCCCAGTGAGGCTTCTCGTCGATCTCGGGATTATAGCGCTTGATCTTGACGGTCAAGGTCCGCGCCTGCGGATCGATCAATTGGGCCTGAGTGAGCATGACGGACGATCCTCGGAAAGCGGGCGGGCTTGAGTCGCCAGGTTTGGGACGGAGTCAACGTGGATCGAGCCGAGGGGCGAGTTCGATCCGGGCCCAGTCCTGGACCTGTCGCATCCACTCCATGTTACCGTTGATTTCACTGGCCTTCTTCAACCAAAAGACGACCTCATCGAGTTGAATGAATGGGAGGGCGAGACTGTGATCGCTCTCGGCGTACGTGCCATCCGGCTGGCGGAGATGGACATGGAGGTCTTCCCCGTCGAACCGCCAGATTTCGGGGACACCAATGGCCGCGTAGACGCTCAGCGAGCGGATCGCGCTCCGGGAGACCTCGACCTCGACGGCCAGATCGGGCGGCGGATCGACCTTCAGATTGACGGTCTTGCCGCGGATTCGGTCGAAGTTCGCGATGTAATAGCAGGCGTCGGCCTCCTTGGCCTTCTCGGCCGCCTCGTTCTGCCAGGTGGTCGACGCCATGCCGGCGAATTCGAATCCGAGGGCCTGGGCTAGGGCCACCATGAACAGCTCGAAACGGTAACCGATCTCCTCGTGTCTCTGAGACGGCGACATCAGCTCGAGTTCTCCGTCGGCGAAGGTCATCCGGACGCCCCAGTTGGCCTCATCGTCGCGGAGTTGCTTGTAGAGCGACCAGGGGATGTTTCGGAGGAGGATCCGGGCGGGGCCGAGAACCCCCGACGTTTTCTGCGGTTCGGTCGCCTGGATCGCGGTCGCCATCGGTCACCCTCCCGATCAGAGCTGAACGCTCAGTATTTGCGGACCTCGAGCGGATACTTGGTGGCCATCTGGCCATCCTTCTCGACGGTGATGACATCGACCTCTTTGTAATCCATCCGGGTGCCGTTGTCGCCGTCGCGGTAGACCAGGCTGTGCTTGAAGAACTGGCGGTCGTCGCGGTCCTGGAAATCCTCGCGAGAGTGGGCGCCCCGGCTCTCCTTGCGGGCGAGGGCGGAGGCGACTGTGGCCTGGGCGATGTCGAGCAGGCAGCCCAGCTCGATCACTTCGAGCAGGCCCGTGTTGTAGACCGTCCCCTTGTCCTGGACTCCCAGATTCTGGTAACGCTGCTTGAGGTTGATCAGGACGTCACGGGCGCGGGTTAAGGTTTCCTCGGTTCGGTAGACGCCGCAATCGTCCATCATTGTTTGCTGCATCTCGTCGCGGATGCGGACCCAGGGCTCGGTTCGCGTCCGGGTGAGCAGTCCGTCGATCATCGCCTTGCTCGGGGCCTCGGGGTGAGGAGGGAGAGGCTGGAACTTGCGGTCGGTCGCGTACTCGGCCATCGCTCGGCCGGCACGTCGGCCGAAGACGACGAGGTCGACCAGGCTGTTCGTCCCGAGCCGGTTTGCCCCGTGGACGCTGACGCAGGCACTTTCCCCGGCCGAGTAGAGGCCGGGGACCGGCGAGTTCTGGGCATCCTGGATCACCCGGCCGTGGATGTCGGTCGGGATGCCGCCCATCCCGTAGTGCGCGGTGGGCTGGATCGGCATCGGCTCGCGGATCGGGTCGACACCGAGATAGGTCCGGGCGAACTCGATGATGTCGGGCAGTCGCTTCTCGACCCAGGCCGTGTCGACCGGCTCGCCGGTCGGGCTGGTCTTGTACTTGTTGATCGTCTCGGCGCGGATGTCGAGGAAGACGTAATCCTTGCCGCCGATCCCATTGCCGGCGCGGACTTCCTGGTAGATCGAGCGCGAGCAGACGTCGCGGCTGGCCAGGTCCTTGAGGTTGGGGGCGTACTTCTCCATGAAGCGCTCCCCCTTGTTGTTGAACATCACGCCGCCGTCGCCCCGGCAGGCCTCGCTGAGCAGGATACCGAGACGGTAGATGCCGGTCGGGTGGAACTGGTAGAACTCCAGGTCTTCCAGCGGCAGGCCGTGGCGATAGGCGATCGCCGGGCCGTCACCGGTCAGGGCATAGGCGTTCGACGAGACCTTGAACATCCGGCCGAACCCGCCGGTGGCGATGAGGACGCTCTTGGCGTGAAAGGTGTGGAGCTGGCCGGTGGCGATCTCGATGGCCACGATCCCCCGGGCCTCGCCGTCGACCATGATGAGGTCCAGCATGTGGAACTCATCGAAGAACGTCACGCCCTGCTTGATGCATTGCTGGTAGAGCGTCTGGAGGATCATGTGGCCCGTGCGGTCGGCCGCGTGGCAGGCTCGCATGACCGGGATGCGGGGCTTGGCGGCCTCGGTGCCGGGCGGGGCGGACGGATCGTAGATTGGGTTCGGCTTGGTGTGGCCGCCGAACCGGCGCTGCGAGATCCGACCATCGGCCGTACGGTCGAACGGCAGGCCCATGTGCTCGAGGTCGTAGATGCACTCGACCGCCTCACGGCAGAGGACCTCGGCCGCGGTCTGGTCGACGAGGAAGTCGCCACCCTTGATGGTGTCGTAGGCGTGGTTCTCCCAGGAGTCGTCTTCCAGGTTCGCCAGGGCGGCGGCGATTCCCCCCTGGGCGGCCCCAGTGTGCGAGCGCGTGGGATAGAGCTTGCTGACGACCGCCGTGCCGACGCGCTTGCTCGACTCCAGCGCGGCCATCAGGCCCGAGCCTCCGGCACCGACGATGATGCTGTCGAAACGGTGGTAATGCATGCGACTCGACTTGAGTGTGATGCCAACGTTCGGGGCGGCCGAGGGGTCGGCACGAAGGTCAGCTATCGAACCGAGATTGGATGCGGCGAGGCGGCCGTGTGCGCCGGGATCGGAGAGGTCGTCCGCTCGATCTTCAACGGATGGGCCTTGATGAACGACTCGTCCGCCTGGAACATCAGGATCGAGTACCCGCCGGCGCCGATGAAGACGAACGTCAAGGTCCAGGTGATCGTCCCCGCAATCACTCGACCGCCGGCCGAGAGATACTCATAAAGAATCTCGCGCAGGCCGTTAAATCCGTGGATCACCGCCAGGGAGATCAGCGAGACGTCCCAGAGCCGCCAGATCCAGCCAGTTCTGGGAGCGGTCCAGCGACTGGCGACGAACGCGTAGTTGATCGTCTCGACGTTGTTCAGGATGTGCATGATGAACAGATGCCCGACCGCGAGAAACACGAGCGCCAGGCCAGAGAGCCTCATGAAATACCACATGAAAAGCTCGTAGCCGCCGCCGGGCTTGATCCGTCTGTCCCATCGATCGCGCTGCCATGATCGGTTAAGTCCCGCGAAGTGCATTCGAGCCCATCGAGCCGGGGGCGTGATTATCGAAAAGGAACAAGCGCCGGCTCGACGCTCATTGAAGTCGGAGCCGAGGTTTCGACGGAATGATCGGGAGCCTTCCGAAGCGGGTAGAGCACGATCGGCGTGGTGACCAGCATGATCGCCCAAAAGACGAGCTGGACCGTCCAGAGGATCGGCTTCCGGTAGAGAGAACCCTTGGGCCAGAGGTCGTAGAGGATCACTCCCACCCCGTTGACCGCGTGGAAGACTACCGAGGCAATCAAACCCAGCTCGGCGACCCGAAAGGCCCAGCGGAGGGGCCAGTAATAATGTCCGTCGAACCAGATCCCGCCGTAAATCGCTACCGTGTGATCATACCAGTCGGGAGCGAAGACGACGAAGAAGGTGTCGGTGATGTGGATGACGAGGAAGAAGAGGATACCGATCCCGCTGAGGCGATGGGCCAGCCAGGACCACTGCCCGATGCCTCCGCAGTAACGCAAACCGTCAATGATCCGTGCGAGACGCCCGCTCTGGTAGGCGTGAGGAGCCCGAAGTCGTCTGCGACATGAATGTCCGAACCCCGAAGGCCGCGTCCGTCTCGTAAGCACATGACCCACGATCGCGCCTGCCGACCGAGTGAGGTCAGCAGCCCGATGTGGGCCGTCCGCGAGACGCGAGAGCACACAACGGTTTTTTAGGAGCTTGGGGAAACTCGGTCAAGGGGGAGTCGAGAATTCGGGGGGGTGGACCGATCACCAAGGTCGGCGAATCAGCGGGCGAGGCGGAGTTGCGTGGCCATGAGGAAACCGGAGAGATTCCGCCGGCCGACTGCCGCCACGGGACTTCCGTGACAGAGATTCTCGCCGAGGTCCAGCAGCCAGCCACGATCGCCGACCAGCGAAGCCTCGGCCTCCACGATCATCAGATCCTTCGGCCGACCCGAAGGCGCGACCTGGAGGACGAGCCGCGAACCGTCCCGGAGGAGCCCAGCCGGTTCAACCCAGGAATCGACGATCGCGCCGGTGACCACCATCTCCGTGTCCATCATCTCTCGTCCCTCCTCGCCCGTGGGCAAGTGCGGCACGGTCGCGTCAGTCCCGTGTCCCGATGCATCCATCATAGCTGGCGAGGGCCGATCAAGCAAGTGCATTTCGCCAATCCGAGAGATTTCTCGAATCGTTCGCGTGTCAAGGTTGGGACCTGACGAGCCTGTAAGCCGGATTCTGTCGAGAGGGCCGAGGCCCCTCCGGATGACCATTTCTCTAGGACGCCGGTTGCCCGACGCCTCCAGCGACCTACCCGGGAGTCGTAACGGGCCGGGCCGACCCGCGGCCGACGCACCCGCCTTGAAAGGCCGAGACGCCGACACTGCCCCCCTATTTGGTCTTGCTCCCGATGGGGTTTACCGAGCCAGGCCGGTCACCCGACCTGCTGGTGAGCTCTTACCTCACCGTTTCACCCTTACCGCGACCCGCCCGAAGAAAGGTCGAGGCGGTTTGTTTTCTGTGGCACTGTCCCTACCCGGATGTCCGAGCGGTGGGCGTTACCCACCATCGCGCCCTATGGAGTCCGGACTTTCCTCCCCGGCATGCCGCTGGTCCATGTCGCCATGAAGCCAGACGCCAGGGCGATCATCCGACCCGCCAGGTCCCAAATGAATCATACGCGCATCCATGACCGTGAGGAAGCCGATCCTTACGATTTCCTGGTTTTTGGGATCATTTTCCTCAAAAAAGCTTTGAAAAGTCCTTTGTCCTCCGTTCGAAATTCGCAATTATTCTTCTCAGATTTCCCAGGTTTCCGGAGAGATAGCAGATTCTCCAGGATTAAGGGTGACGGAATCTGTTCGGCTCACCCCTTGCTGGAGGCCTCGCTGTTGAGTCGCAGCCGGCGATCGAATATCATCATCGGATCATTGTCGAGAAAAATCTTTCCACGAAGCGATTTACGTCGATCGGATGGTCATCTTGGAGCGTCAGGCGAAGGACAGCGGAGCCAGCCAGGTTGATCCTCGCGAGGAATACACCCGACGACTCGACCAGAGTCAGCCAAAGCGGAACTTCTGGCCCGAAGGGACGATCGGCTTGGCAACTTTCGACTCGGTGTGTTCCTCCTCGGCCTTTTACTAGGCTGGCTTTGCCTGGCGAGGCACTATCGGCCTGATCTGGCCGATCGTGGCTTTGGTTGGCTTCGTCATTCTGTTAATGGCTCATGGTCGGATCATCGCCGCCCGACGGATGTCCGAGGGAAGAACGGCTTACTACGAGCGAGGCGCTGGCTCGGACTCGACGACCGATGGGCCGGGTCCGGCGTCCCGGGAACTCGGTTCCTTGACGAAGAACATCCTTATGCGGCCGACCTTGACCTCTTCGGCGTCGGCTCGCTTTTCGAGCGGCTCTGCCTGGCCCGGACCTCGTCGGGCGAGGTGACGCTGGCGTCATGGCTTCTGGCTCCGGCGTCCCTGGGCGAGATCGCGGCCCGTCAGGAGGCCGTGAACGAGCTTCGGCATCGGCTCGATCTTCAGGGAAGATCTTGCCCTGCTGGGAGATGACGCTCGGACCGGTGTCGGCCCCGAGGCACTCGTGGCGTGGGGGCGGGATTCACGGCGAGAGTGCCTCGAGGCACACTCGCTGGCTCATCGCGATCGTCGCCCTGGCCACGGTCGTGGCGCTGGTCGGCTGGCTGACCGAAGCGCTGAGTTTCGTCCCCTTCCTGGTGTTGATCCTACTCGAGGCCGCAATCGCCGGCCGTTACGCGAGCCGGGCGAGCCGGGCCCTGGCCGATGTCGAGGAGCGATCAGGGGAGTTGGAAACCCTGGCCGGCCTACTCAACCGGATCGAGCGGGAGTCGTTCCGTTCGCCTCGCCTCCAGGAATTGCAGGATGGTTTGATGGGCGAGGGACATCCGGCTTCTGGCCGGATTGCTCGTCTGGCCGGGATGGTCCGCTGGTTGGAGGCCCGGCACAACATTTACTTTGCCCTGTTCGGCACGGTCTTGCTCTGGAAGACCCAGTTCGCACTGGCGGTCGAAAGCCTGGCGAGAAGCGGAGGGGGCATCGATCGGCCGCTGGCTGGAAGTCGTCGGGCAGATCGAGGCGCTCGGCGTCGCTGGCGAGCTTATGCCTTCGAGAATCCGGCCGACCCGTTCCCGGAACTGGTCGCCGACGGGCCGATCTTCGAGGGATCGGGCCTCGGCCATCCGCTCCTTGCCCGCGAGCCGATGCGTCCGGAACGACGTCGAGGCTCGGGGGCGAGCTGCGGGTCCTGTCGGTGAGCGGGTCGAACATGTCGGGCAAGAGCACCTGGCTCCGGACGGTTGGGATCAACGCGGTGCTGGCCCAGGCCGGGGCGCCGGTTCGCGCGGCCAGGCTCCGGCTCTCGCCGCTGTCGATCGGCGGGACGCTTCGCGTTCACGACTCGCTCCAGGCCGGGCGTTCGCGGTTCTACGCCGAGATCCTCCGGCTCAAGCAACTCGTCGAGATGGCCGGGCAGATCGCCCCCGCTGCTGTTCCTGATCGACGAGATCCTCCACGGGACGAACTCGCACGACCGGCTCCAGGGGGCCGAGGCGGTCGTCCGTGGCCTGATCGACCGGGGGGCCATCGGCCTCTTCACCACCCACGACCTGGCCCTGGCCGAGGTCGCCGGCCGCCTCGCCCCGAGGGCCGAAAACGTCCACTTCGCCGACCACCTCGACGACAATGGCCAGCTGGCCTTCGACTACAAGATGCGGCCCGGAGTGGTCCACCAGAGCAACGCCCTGGCCCTGATGCGGGCGGTCGGGCTGGACGTTTGATCGGTCTGCGAACCTGTTCCAACTTTGATCGTGTCGGATCGATCGCCCGACGTCCCATCCTTCCGAAGGAGGCCGACGATGCGCACGAACTTGAGTCTGATTGCCTTGTCGAGCCTGCGTCCCGGGTCGAGCCCTATCGCCTGAATCGACCGGCCCGACTGGGCCAGGCTCCTCCACGACGGAAATCCCTTCTCGATTTTCCCCAACCCCTCGTGAGAGCCATCGATGCCCGTTCGCAAGCCATCGCGCAAGCGTCTGCGCTCGCTCTGCGCCGAGGTCCACGCCGACGACGGCTCGGACCCGCGCGTCTTCTTCCGCAAGAAGGATCGGATCAAAATCGAACCACAAGGCCCGGCAGCTTTGCCGACAGGTCGCCGAGATCCTCGACTCGCTCCTCGCCGGCGATTCGGGAGACGAGTTGCTCCGGGAACTGGCGGTGGTCGACGTCGAGCCCGCACCTGACTCCGCCCGGTTGCTGGTAACCGTGACGCCTCGGCCGTCGAACGTCACCATCTATCCCGCGTCGATCCTGGCCAGTCTCGACCGTGCTTCGGGCTGGCTTCGATCCGAAGTCGCCTCGGCGATCACCCGCAAGCGAGCTCCGCTGTTGACCTACCGGGTCGTCGAGATCCGCTCAGGGACCTCGACGCTCCAGTACTGATCGCGAATCGGACGCGAGCCCCGGCCTCCAACGGGTCGGGGCTCGTTTCTTCTCAAGATCACTCGAAGAATCGGCGGACTGGCACACTGAAGCCAGGTAGGCATTCGGGAAAGGTCAGCTCGTCGTCGGGACCGAGGATTTGCGGGGTTACGCCGGCCCGAAAGAGGTGGGCGCCGGTCGTGTCGGAGTCGAGCACGCAGACGACCAGGACACCGGCCTTGAGGTATTCGTCGACCTTCTCTTGGATGTCTCGCCAGCGGTCGCTGGGCGAGCGGACCTCGACGAACAGTTCCGGGGGAACCTCCGGATAGTCGTCCGGGATGGAATCCTTCGGCATCAGGGCGAAACTGTAGAAGACGATGTCTGCCCCACGCACTGTATCAGGGCCGCGCTCCGTGACAATCGCCGGTGTCATTGCTCATGACATGACCGAGATCATGTTCCTCGGCGAAATTGCCCAGGAGTCGGCCGGTCTTGTTGCAGACCTTGCCATGTCGCGATCTCGGCGGTGGCAACTCGATCACCCTCCCTTGGACGAGTTCGGTGCGCCGGCCATCGTCGGGCATCCGGCCGAACTCCTCGGCGGTCATCAGAGTTTCGACGCTGGCCATCGAGCTGCCTCCGTTCCTGAGTTCTCAACGCGCGGTGGTCTGCGAATCCCACTTCTGGAAGACCCGGTCGAGGGCCGCAACGGCGTTCTCGAGCGAGTGGTGGTCTTCTTCGTAGAGGTCGCCGGTCTCCTGGGGGAGCCGCTTGACGGCGTCGGCGACCTGGTCGCGGGACCCGAGCATCTGGGCGTAGAGCCGCTCGAACGCGGGACGCTTGGGATCGTTGCCCAGGACGTTGAGCTTCTGGCGGGCGACGGCCAGCCGTCCTTCGACGTTCTGGAGGACACTCTGCCAGTGCGCCTTCTCCTTGAGATGGACGCGCTGGGGATAGGAGGGGTTCTTCCTCGGGTCGGCGACGGGGGCGGGGACGGTCTGCGGCGTGCTCACGGATTCGGGCTCCAGCCAGGTCGGTCGGTCAGTCGGGGGTCGCTCCGGTCCTCGCGTTGAGGACAAGCGGCCCATCGGCTACAATTCTGCCCCAAGTGCCCGCCGGACTCCAGACCATCCGACCGGCGAACCGAGCTTTGGCGACACCGCATCCGAGGAAGGACCCTTGTCATGCGCCCCAGACAGGCTCTCACCCTGGCCATCTTGCTCGCGATCGGTTCCTCGGAGGGACTAAGGGCCGACGAGGCACCAACGCCGAAGGTCGCCGACGGATGGTCGATCGAGCTGGTCGCGAAGGCACCCGAGATTGCCTATCCGACGGCCATCGTCATCGCCTCTGACGGGACGATCTACCTCGGGCAGGACCCGATGGACATGCCCGGCCCGCCGACCGAGCCGATCGACTCGGTCGTGGCGATCAAGGGCGGCCGGGTCTCGACCTTCGCCGACAAGCTCTGGGCCGTGATGGGCCTGGAGTGGGTCGACGGGACGCTCTATGTCGTCCACGCCCCGTTCCTCTCGGCCTTCCGCGACCTCGACGGCGACGGCCAGGCCGACTCGCGGGTCGACCTCGTCACTGGACTCGGGCCGAAGCGGCCAGGGTTCAACGGGATCAACGACCACGTCGCCTCGGGCATCCGGCTCGGGATGGACGGGTTCCTTTACATCGCGGTCGGCGACAAGGGAATTCCGAAGGGCGTCGGGCGCGACGGCGCGACGATCACGATGTCCAGTGGCGGAGTGATCCGGATCAGACCCGACGGCACCGGCCTGGAAGTCGTCTCGACCGGCGAGCGCAACCCGCTCTCGGTCGCGCTGACCGCCAACGACGACGTTTTCACCTACGGTAACGACGACGACAGCAAGAAGTGGCCTAACAGTCTGACTCACCACATCGTCGGCGGCCATTACGGATACCCCTACGAGTTCCTGACCGCCCCCTTCCGAGCCTTGCCGATCGTCGACGGTCAGCTTGGCGGCTCGGGGGCGCAGGGGATCTGCTACAACGAGGACGGTCTCCCGGCTTGCTACCGCGGGAACCTGTTCTTCTGCGACTGGGGTCTGCAAACGGTCTTCCGATACGAGGTCACTCCGACTGGCGGGACGTTCCAGGTGTCGAAGAGGACGCCGCTGGTCGAGAAAGGCACCCTCGCCGACTTCCGGCCGTTTTCGATCGCCACCGGCCCTGACGGTTCGGACCTCTACGTCGCTGACTGGGCCTTCAACGGTTGGCTGGCCGACGGGCCGAAGACCGGCCGGCTCTACCGATTGAGCTATACCGGCCCGGATCGAGTTCGACCGGCTTCTCGGCCATCCGGCTCGGACCTGGCCGCGCGGATCGAGGCACTCGACCATCCGTCCCTTGCGGTTCGGCTGGAATCGCAGCGAGCTGTCGCCTCGATGGGCGGCTCCGTCGTCCAGCCGCTCATCGAGGCGCGTACGAGCCGGCCGTGTCCATTCGCTCTGGGCACTCGACGCGATCGGGGGTGACGAGGCAAGACGAGCGATCCGCTCGGCGCTCGATCACTCTGACGCGACGATCCGGCTCCATGCGGCGAGGAGTGCAGGGATTCGCCGCGATCGTGAAGCCCTCCCCGCTCTGACGAACGCCCTCCGTGATCCCGACGCCGCCGTCCGTCGTGAGGTCGCGATCGCTCTGGGAAAGCTTGGCGACCCGAAGGCCGGCCCATCACTCTATGCCGTTCTGGGTGATCCTGACACCTTTGCGGCCTGGTCGATCCGTCATGCGATCCGGTCCCTGGGGAGCTGGGACCTTGCCGCGCTCTCGGCCGCACTCGCCGACCCCAATCGGCGCGAAGACGCCCTGAAGCTGGCTGATGAGTCCTGGTCGGTCCCGGCGGTCCAGGCACTCTCGGCCTCGCTGGCCGCCTCGACCGATCCGGCCTGGAAAGCCCGAGTTGTGGCGGCTCTGGCCGGGCTCTATCGTCGATATCCGGACTGGTCGGGCCGGTGGTTCGGCACCAATCCGGTGGCGGGAGCGAGGCCGAGGAAGACGGTCGACTGGGACCCCGAAGGGATGAACGCCGTGCTCGTCGGCCTGGCCAGGGGGCTCCGTGACGACGACCCGCTGGTCCGCCGCCAGGCGATCGTCGGGCTGATTGACGTCGGCCCCAAGGCCGCACCACTGCTTCGGATCGAGATGGATCGCGAGGCCGACCCGGTCAATCTCGTCGCGATCGTCCGAGCGCCTCGGCTCGCTGGGCGATCTGAAGGCGCTGCCTGCGCTGGGCCGGCTGCTCCAGGATTCGGCCCGGCCGATCGAGGCGCGACTTGCCAGCGTGGAAGCTCTTTCCGGCCTGAATAGCCCCCAGGCCCTCAACGCCCGGCTGATGCTGGCTTATGATCCAAACGCGCCCGATGCTCTGATCGCGAAGGCTCTTCCGGGCCTGGGTCGAGGCCGAATCTTGCCGGCGAATGACCTGGCGGGGTTCCTGGAACACAAGTCCCCATCAGTTCGAGCCGCCGCACTCGCCGCCTTCCCGACTGGTAAGGCGCTCCCGTTCGAGGTCCACGAGTCGTTTCTCGCCCGGCTCGACGACCTGGCCCCCGAGGTCCGCAAGGCCGCGATCGAAGGGGCCGCGGTCCACAAGCTCCGCGAGGCGATCCCTCGGCTCGTTCGGCTCTCGGCCGACGCGACCTGCCGGGCCGAGGCCACCCGGGCCTTGACCGAGTTGCCCGACCCGCGTGCCCTTTCGATCTACGTTGCCGCCCTTTCGGACCACGATCCGGCCGTCCGAAAGGCCGGGGAGTCGGCGCTGGTCGCGATCCGCGACGTGGTTTCGGCCGACCTCGAGTCGATGGCCAGGCAGGGGAAGTTCGTCGGCCCCTCGGCTCTGGCGGTCGAACGGGTTCTGACCCGGTTCCTGTCCTTGACGGCCTGGCAAGTCATTGGCCCGTTCCCGAGGACCACGGCACTGGTCTTCGAAGATGCGTCCAGGATCGACTTCTCCCGGAAGCATGTCGGGGCCGAAGGCCGGACAATTGCCTGGCAGGCTCGAACGGCCGACCCGTCGACGGGTCGCGTCCTGATCGACGACCTCAAAGGTGGGGCCGGCGACCGGGGCGGGTTCGGCTACGACGTCAACGGCTCACCCGACCTCGCCGCATTCGCCTATGGCGAGGTGACGTCCAACCGCGACAGGACGGCCCTGATGCTCATCGGCTCGTCCGGCTCGATCCTGGTCTCGGTCAACGATCGGCCGGTGTTGAACGTCAGCCAAGTTTCCGGACGTGCCTACGCGAGCGACTCCGACCTCGTCCGGGTTTCGCTCAAGAAGGGGACGAACCGCATTCTGGTCCGGACTCGCCAGGGGATTGGAGCCTGGTGCTTCGGGGTCCAGATGTCTGAAGCGTCGACGCCCATCCTCGCCGGCCAATCTGTCTCAGCCGGGGTGGAAGGGCTCCGGGCGTTCGCCCTCTCGCATCAAGGGGACCCTCGCCACGGCGAGCAGCTCTTCTTCGATGCCAAGGGGGTCGGATGCGGCAAGTGCCACGCGGTCGGCGGCAAGGGGAAGGCCAACGTCGGCCCCGACCTGACCGGGCTGGCTGGGAAATATGACAAGGCGGAGATCATCCGTTCGGTGATCGAACCCTCGGCCCGGATCGCGACCGGCTTTCAGCCCCTTTTGATTGCTAAATCCGACGGCACCGTCCTGACCGGACTGCTCCGAGGCGAGACCGACGCTTATCTCGACCTGATCGAAGCCGAGGGGAAACCGTTCCGGGTCGCGAAGACTGAAATCGAGCAACGGAGGGTCAGCGACGTCTCGCTGATGCCCTCCGGGCTCGTCGATTTCCTCTCACCCGGCGAGTTCGCCGACCTCGTCTCCTACCTGTCCAGCCTCAAGGCGGTGAAATAGTAGTCAGGAGGGCCTTCAACCCTCCAACTCTCGGGCATTCTTCCAGCGCTCGACGAACCGCCGGTAGTCGTCCGGCGTGTCGATGCCGACACTCCGTTCCTGAACGATCCCCAGCGCGATCGGATCGCCGGCTTCGAGGACCCGGAGCTGTTCGAGCTTCTCGGCCGACTCCAGCGGGGAAGGGGGGATATCGGCAAGCCGGAGCAGGAAGTCGCGGCGGTACGCATAGAGGCCAAGGTGCAAGAGCGCGGCGGGTGGGTCGTTCTTGAAGTCCGGCAAGCCGTCGCGATGGTGGGGGATCGGGGATCGGGAGAAGTAGAGGGCCCGGCCGAGTCGCGATCGGACGACCTTGACGCACGAGGGGTCGCGATAGACGGCCTCGTCGCGGATCGGCGTGGCCAGGGTCGCCATCGGGGCCTCAGCGTCGTTATCGAGCAGAGAGACGACGAGGTCAAGGGCCTCGCCGGAGAGTTCGGGCTCGTCTCCCTGGAGGTTGACGATCAGATCGGCTTCCGGCATCCGCGCGACCACTTCGGCCACGCGGTCGGTTCCGGTCGGGTGGTCGGCCCGGGTCAGGGCAACCTCGCCGCCGAACGATTCCACGGCCTCGGCGATCCGGGCGTCATCCGTGGCAACGACGATCCGGTCGATCCGGGAGGCACGCCGGGCGGCCTCGACGACGTGCTGGATCAACGGCTTCCCGGTGTCGGACAGGAGGGGTTTGCCGGGTAGTCGGGTTGAACCGAAGCGGGCCGGGATTATGCCGACGATCGCCATGTTTCTGGGAAAACTCCGGCGGGTTTCGATCCGATACAAGGGGCGTTGAGAGGAATCGCCGAGAGGCTGATGCCGGTGACGGACCTCCTCTCTCTAGCCCAGTCGTTGGCGAACGCCACGCGGCGACAAGGCAACCGGCAAAAGCCGGCGGTTTCCACCCTCATGACGGTCGAAGGTCATCCCCTGAGGGCCATCGACCCGGTCGCGACCTCTGGAGGAGTCGCGACCCCACGAGCACCCGGTAACGCCCGCCCCACCCCCCAGCAGGACGCTTGCCTTCCTGGCCGATCCGGCCGGTCCTGGTCGCGAGAGTTTCCATCGCGATCCGGGGCCGCGTTCAGGTCGGCCATCGGATTCGGGTTCCCGTCCCATGGCGATCCGTCGCGCCCCTCCGCGCATCGGCGAGCCAGCCGACGGGCCGGATCGATCAACATTTGCATGCGCTCTGTCGGGTTCGGGTCCGATGATCGGTCCCGATCGCCGTGTCGTGTCCCGGGTCGAGATGGCCCTCCAGCACGCCACGCCATGGAAGGGGGGCGTTCACCACCGTAATGCGAGGGCGGCCTGCGCCAACGGCTTGGCGGTCGTCCGGGAGGGATAATCCATGGGGTGGACCCGTAAACCAGGCCGAGGGGCCCGCGATCGCCGCAGGCCGGGGCTCGAGATCCTCGAAACCCGCCAATTGCTCTCGACAACCAAGGCCCACCCGGCTTCGAGCCCGAATTTAAACCCTGACGGGTCAACCAATTTCGACCAGATCATCGGCGCCTCGGCCACCCGCGCCGCGTTTAAAGTCGACGGCACAGGCCAGAGCGTCGCTGTCATCGACACCGGTGTTAACTACAACAACCAGGCGCTCGGCGGCGGGCTCGGTAACGGGCACAAAGTCATCGCCGGGGTGGACTTCACTGGCAGCCCCAACGGTGTTCTTCCCACATGGCAGCATGGGACGGGCGTGGCTGGAGTGATCGCGGGTAACGACGCCAGTTACCAGGGCGTGGCACCGGGCGCCGATATCGTCGCCCTCCGTGTCTTCAACGACAGCAACTCGGGAAGCTTCACCGAGATCGCCGATGCCCTGGACTGGGTGATCCAGAATCACAACTCCTATAACATCACCGCAGTCAACCTCTCTGTCTCCGACGGCGGGAACTACACGTCCAACCAGTTCGCCAACGACGGCAATGTGGGCCAGCAGATCACCCAGGCAATCAAACAGCTCGATCAGCTCAACATTCCGGTGGTGATCGCGGCCGGCAACAGCTTTGACGGCAAGACCCAGGGGCTCGGCTTCCCCGCGATTGTGTCCGACGCCGTCAGCGTGTCGGCGACCGACGCAAATGACAACATCGTCTCAGACGCCCAACGGCTCGGATCGGCGGTAGGTGGATCGTCCGCGTTGAAGATTGCCGCTCCCGGAGTGGGAATCACCGCGCCGGATGCCGGCAATTCGCTCTCGACCGACGACGGGACCAGCTTCGCCACGCCACAGGTCACTGGCAGTATCGTTTTGCTTCAGGAGCTGTACGAGAACGCCTATCACACACTGCCGACCATTGCCCAGCTCGAACAACTCCTTTCGCAAGGCGCCGTCACGGTCCACGACAGCGTTACCGGGATCAATGTCGGGCGGCTCAATGTCCTGAAGTCGGCCCAGATCCTCGAGCAGCAGATCACGAGCCTGAATGGCACCGGCTCGGGGACCACGACCACGACCTCGGGGACCGGGACCACGACCACGACCTCGGGGACCGGGACCACGACCACGGGCTCGAGCACCGGGACCACGACCTCGGGGACCGGGACCACGACTACGGGCTCGGGGACCGGGACCACGACCACGGGCTCGGGGACCGGGACCACGACCACGGGCTCGGGGACCGGGACCACGACCACGGGCTCGGGGACCGGGACCACCTCATCGGGATCCACAAGTCAGACGACGTCAACCCCGACTCCCACTCCTGTGCCCCAGACCCAGGTCATCCTCAACGGGGTCTCGATCGGCAACTACTCGACCGCGCAGCTGGCCACGCTCTATCCGAATCTGTTCGCGTTCTTGAAAGGCCCCGTGGCGAGCCTTCGGATCTGGGCTCCCGCGGGTTCCTCGGTCAACCTTGGCCCGAGCACGCCATCGGGGGTGTCCGTTCCGCTCGTGGGGGAGAGCCATAAATCCAACCCCGTGGTGACCATTCAGAGCAAGAAGGCCCACGCGACGACCATCGGCAAGTCGGTCCCCGTCGTTCACAAGACGGCCCACAAGGCGAGCAAGTCTCTCTTCTCGTCCCTGTTCCCCTTCTGAGACCGAGCGACTACCATGGGTCCCGGGCTCTCCGAGGAGTCCGGGTTCGATCGAGAATCGAGCCCCGCGCCCCACCCGAATCCGGGCGGAGCCGGGGTCTTTCGACGTTGGGGAGGTCCTCTTGGCGAGCGAATCATTGAATGCCCTGGTCACCGGCGCCGGGAGCGGGATCGGCCGCGCCACGGCCGTCGGCCTGGCGAAGATCGGAGTCCGCGTCGCCCTGGTCGGCCGCGACCCCGCGAAGCTGGAAGCGACGAAAACGCTCGTCGGCCGCGAGGACACGCTGGTCGAGCCGCTCGACGTGGCCGATCGCGCGGGGGTCGACGCGATGGCCGGGCGGGTCCTGGCGGCCTTCGGCGGTAAGATCGACGTGCTGGTCTGCAACGCCGGGACGAACGTCCGCGACCGGAGCCTGGCCAAGCTCTCGCCGGCCGACTGGGACCTGATGATCAACACGAACCTGACCGGCGCGTTCAACCTGGTCCACGCCTTCCTGCCTCCGATGCGCGAGCGAGGCAGCGGCCTGATCGTCCAGGTCTGCTCGATCGCGGGCCTCCGCGCCAGCCTCCTGGGAGGCGCGGGCTACTCCGCCTCGAAGTTCGGCCAGGGCGCGCTCGGGATCGGGATCGGCCGGGAGGAGGGGCCTCGGGGCATCCGCTCCTCCGTCATTTACCCTGGCGAGGTCAACACCCCGATCCTCGACGCCCGGCCGGTGCCCGTCCCTCAGGAGCGGAAGGACGCGATCCTCCAGCCCGAGGATGTCGCCGCCGCAATCTGCTTCCTCGTCCAGCTCCCATCCTGGGCTAACATTCCCGAGCTGGTCATCAAGCCGACGGTCGACGACTGGGCATGACAACCGTGGCTTGGCTGGATTTCGAGTGGGAAATCTCAAATCTGAGATTTCAGATCTGAGAGACTCGGCCCGCTCAGCGCCCATCTGCCCGGCCTCGATCTCCCCGGCGGCGAACTGGTTGAACTCGACGTACTGGAGGTGGCGGTAGAGCTTGCTCTCTCCCTTCACCTCCGACGGGCTGCCCACGGCCTCGAGTCGGCCGTTATGGAGCAGGATCACGCGATCGCTCGACCGGATCGTCGAGAGTCGGTGCGGCAGCATGATCAGGGTTCGGCCGGGAGCCAGTCGGGCCACAGTGTCGTCTACGAAGGCCTTGGTGTCGTCGTCCATCGGCACGTTCGGCTCCTCGATGATCACGATCGAGGGATCGTGGAGGAAGGCACGGGCCAGGGCGATCCGGTATTGCTGGTCGGGCTTCAGGTACTCGCCAAGCGGCCCGATCACGGTGTCGTAGCCGTGGGGAAGATCCTGGATGAAGTGGTGGGCGTGGGCCACCTTGGCGGCCTCGATCACCCGAGGGAGGTCATAGCTGGCGTCTCCCAGCGCGATGTTCGCCACGACCGTGTCCGAGAAGACCAGGTCCGCCTGGAGGACGGTGGCGACCTGCGCCCGGACCGACTCCAGTGTCACGTCGCGGAGGTCGACGCCGTCGACCCGGACCCGTCCGACCTTGGGGTCGATCAGCCGAGGGATCAAGCAGACCAGTGCGGTCTTCGCCTCGTCGTCCAGCGACATGATCGAGGTCTTCGACCGAGCGAGGATCTCGACCGTCAGACCGTCGAGGAGGACCCGGCCCGAGCCGTTCTCCAGCGTGACGTTCTCGAAGCTGATCTTCTCGCGGAGCGGTGGCAGAAACACCGCGCCGCCGGCCTGGTGCAGCTCGGCTCTCCGCTCGAGATAACCGAGAACCCCTTCGGCCGATCGGCTCGCCAGACGGATCGCGCGCTTCATTTTCAGCCAGTCCATCGAGGGCTTGATCATCGAGAGCAACGCGATGATCAGCAGCAGCGCCGAGGCCGCCGAATACCCCTTCATGATGACCTGTTCCGAAAGCAGGCCGACGGCGAGTGTGGCCGCGGCGAAGATCAGGAGGGTCGCCGTCGGACTGGTCCTTGCCTCGTTCAGGACCCGGCGGACCTCAGCGTCTCGGTGGCGTTCGAGATGCTCGTCAAAACGCAGCTTGTCGTAGTTCTCGACCCCGTGAACGCGGACGGTCCGGATCAGCCCGAAGTCTTCCTGGAGCAGGCAGAGTTGGAGCGCGGCCTCCCGGGTGGCCAGGACTGACACCAGCTCGGCCGATCGATTGAGATGACGGACGATCAGCCAGGTCAGGCCGCCGAGCGACGCCAGGAACAGCGTCGAGGTCCAGGAGATCGCCAGGCCGAGGATCAAGAGACCGCCGAGCAGCACGGGAACCCGATACTTGTGGCCAAGCTCCGCGGCAAGCCCTTCGCGGATATCGTTGACCTCGCGGGTGAACAAGCCCATCACCGGCCCGGTCCCCTCGGACGGGAGCGACGACTGACCCAGGCGATATAGCTGTCGGTGGATCTGTCGCCGAAGCGCGGTGGCTGGCTCCTGGCTCGCGTCCGCGATCGCAGCCCTTCGCCAGACTGGGCGACCAGCGAGATGGCGAAGAAGACGCCCAAGCCCGCTCGCGAGCAGGGTCGTCAACGCACCGAGATTGTTCCGCAGGGTCGGGACCCGCCTCAAGAGGGAGCGAACCGCCCGGGCCGCCGCCCGGTGCGCGAGAGTTGCCGCTGGACTCGTTGTTGACGACGATCGGATACAGACCCGTATTGGTAGAGGAGCTCGGCCGAACCGTCCAGACGGGTCGCGATCGGAGAGCGCTCGAGCCAGATTGGGGCCTCGACCTCGATGGGTCGAGGCCGCCAGGCCTCGCCTCGTGAGGTCACGAGCGCCGCCAGGGCCCCCCCGATCAGGATCGCCGTGAGGAGCAGGAGCGAATGGACGACCCCAAGCACCTTGGCCCAGAGGACCGCGCCTTGGCGAGGGGTCCAGAGCTTCCGAGCGCGATCGTACGCGGCCGATTGCATGTTCGAGGGGTCCCGCTGGCCACAGGGACGACGTTCCGCCTGGTGGGGGCCAAGGCCACGGCGACGCGGAGAAGCCAGGCCCGACCGCCTCCGGAATCGGTCACGACCGAGGGGCGGGCCATCGACGAATCGAGGCCCGTTCCGCCGGCTCGAGCCGACGTCAGGCCAGGTCGCGATCCTCGAACAGGAGGAAGGCGAACAAAATCGCTGCTCCACTGTACAACATGCAATAGCCCAGGGCCGGCAAAACGTAACCCACCCAGGGGATGACCGAACCCGTCGAGATCGCCGGGCCGGCGTTGAAGAATTCCAGCTCGGGCAAGGCGAACCGCGAAGAGCTGGGCCATGAAGTGGACCAGCTCGTTCGTGTTCCCCGCCCCAGTGATCGAGACCAGGACCGGCGTAAGGTGCCCGAGGAAGAAGATCGAGATGCAGACGACCAGGTTGACTAGCATCGGCATCCGGGTCGAGATCGCCACGCTGACGGCCGTCAGGACCGTGACTTCGAAGAACCCGAGATGCCAGGCCCGGGAGCACCTGCAAAACCTGCAACCACTGCCGGCCGGCGGCGTCGCTCCCCGCCGTCTCGCGGAGGTCGTAAGTGTATTTGTAGGCGACACCGAGGGCGAACAGTAGACCCAGGAACAGGAACAGCGCCAGGACGCCCATCTCGATCCCCAGGAACTTGCCCAGGATGAACTGGCGGCGATTGATCGGCTTGGAGAGCAGCGTGATCGCCGTCTTGCCATCGATCTCCTCGGCCACTGTCGAACTCGCCGTCAAGAGGGCGAGCAGGAGACAGGCGAATGAGATCGTCGTCAACCCCGTGTCCTTGTACATCTTGATGTCTTCGCCGAACGTGAAGTAGGCGATGAAGATCGAGGCAATCAGCCAGAAGCCGGCGATGGCCGCGAGGACGAAGAAAGCGGGCTGACGGATCGCCTCTTTGGCGGTCGCCAGCGCGATGGTGAAGGATTTCATGGCGATGAGGGCTCGGGTCCGAAGGAAAAGAAGTCGTACGGAGGAATCGCGGGGGAGAACGATCAAAGCGAGAAACAGAAAGTAGAAAAAAGTTCAGATCCGGCTCGGTACCAGCTTGGCGCTTGTATTCACGCCGCTAAGACAATTTATGGTTATTTGCGAGTTATTGAAGATCTGGGATCTTAAATCTGAAGTCTCAAATTCCCCAGAGTCCCCGAAATTCCATGACCAGTCTGAGCGACTTGAATTCAAGTGCAAAGCCCTCAGTACCGGATCGTGAATCCAGCCAGCGGCTCGCCGTCAGCCGGCTGCATTTCCTCGTGAATGTCGCGGATCATGTCGCCAAATTCTCGGTGGATGGCATGGAGGTAAGACGCCAGCGACTCCGGCTCTCCTTCGACCACCATCTCGACCTTCCCGTCTTCCTGATTCCTTACGTAACCCGAGACCGGATAACTGGAAGAGAGTCGACGGGCGGTCATCCGGAATCCGACCCCCTGGACCCGACCGTCATAAGTGATCCGTCAACGCTCGATCATCATGACCAAGACTCGCGGGGGTTGCCAACCGACAACTCGTTCCAGGTCGGAACGTACCACAACACCCAGTTTAACGAGGCCGATCGGATCAAGACAAGTCGCCAGCCCGGAAGAAGTTAGCGAAGCTCGAATGCTTGGATGGGTGGGGTGAAGATCGAAAACGAGCCCCACGCCTGGGGAAACCCACGGGCGGGGGCTCGATCTGGCTCGCCTGGCTCACGCGATGATCAGAGGCCGTTCAACTCGACCCGGTCGACCGAGCCGTTCGCGGCGGGGATCGTGACCAGTCCTGCTCCGGCCCGGGCCGATCCCAGAGCAGGCAGCGTCAGGAGCGGGGCACCTGAGGAATTGCCCGCCTTGAGCGTGAACGCCCGCCACGCGTGAAGGGCAGTCGATTGCTCGATCTTGAGGGTGGTACTGCCGGTGGATCGGCGGGCGACCTTGGCCGTCACGAAGCCGGAGCCGACCGCGTGGTCGAGCACCCGGGCCAATGAGGCGGCATCGAGGGCCGACGCCGCTGAGGTCTCCCGGAACGAGACCTGGCCCAGCGTCGCCCAGTCGTTCGGGCTCGCCGAGGCCGGTTGAAGCCTGGACGACGACTCGGCCACGGGTCTCGCCGTTTTGTCCCGAGAACAGGCTGACGCCGAGGTGGAGGGCCGGGGCGACCGCCTTGGGGCCTCACCCTGCATCGTCACGCGAGCCGGGAGGCCCAGAATCCGCAGACCTTCGATCGCCGCGGCGAGCCGTTTGGCGTCCTTCGCGAGCAGCCCATCGCCCTCGACAGTGACGAACATCCGGGCTTCGGTCAGGTAGGCGGGATCGACCGAGTCGGCCGACTGGTCGAGGGCGTCGAGGAACCGAGAGGCGAGCGCGACTTCGGCCGGGTTGACGACCTGATTCCCTTGCTCCACCATGACTTCGAACGGAACGTTGTTGCAGACCCGCCACATGACCGCCTGGGCCGTTCCCTGGCTGGTGCCAAGGTTCGCGAGGGCACGGAGGGCCTTGCGGACCCGGACGTCCTTCGAGTACTCGTCCACGTCGACCAGGCGGAACCGGTCGCGGAGGGTCGGCGTGGGAAGGCCGAAGTTCAGGCAGACGGAGGGGATCTCCAGCACGACCTTCTGGCCGGCCGGCACGGTCACGGCCGGCTTGACGGAAGCGTCATCGGCCGGGACCGAGCGGAAGCCCGGCTGGTTGTTATTGGCGGCGAACTGGCCGAAGCCGCCCGAGCGGTTGGTCACCGTGCCCAGGCCCATACTCTGGAAGCCGCCACCTCCGCCACCGCCTCCGGCTCCCTGGCCGATCGCGCTGGAAGCGACCAGGCCGGGGGGCATGACGACGTTGAGCCGCTTGTCCGAGGTATTCGAGAGGGTCACGCGGACGCGGTCCTGTCCCTGACCCCGGACCTCGACCGCGAGGGTTCCGGCCTTCTCGGCATCGAGAACCTTGACGGTCTCCGTCTTGGTCTCGGTGCCCGGGACCGGTTCTTCGGGTTCGCCCGCGGCCAGGGCCCCGAGCGTCGAGCATGTCAGGAGGCCCGCGGCCGTGATGGCTCGGGCCAGGCAAAGGTGTCGCCAAAGCATCGCGTTGACCTTTCTGGACGGGGCCGAATCGGCCCGAGACCTGGCTGCCGGACTCCGGAACCGATTCCGCCGACGCGAAAACCCGTGAATGGGTCGACGCACCGGCCAAACCGGTTATTCGTTCCGATCGGGGAGTCGCCGAACATTGCGTCCCGTGAACCGGCCTCCGATCCTGGAGGGAATCCGGCGACTTCCTTCTTTCTTATCATTTGTCGGCCGGATGTGCCCGGATCATCGGCTGGATTTTCGAATCGACCGCAACCTGGCCACGAGACCTCCGCGCCATCCCGACGACCCGCAACGCCAGCGCTCGGTCGAGTGCCCGCGTCCGTCAGGCTCACTCCTTGACGACCGGGGGACAGGGTTCGCCGAGGATCCGAAGTGGGACTTTCCTGATGATCCGGGTTATCGGCCGGGCCGAAACGCCGGCCAGGTCGATCCCGATCGTCGCCGAGGCCTCGCGGACCAGGACCATACCGGGCGCCGGACTCGCCGTGCGCCACGATCCGGATCTCGCCAAGTCCCGGCAGGGCATCCGGAGCGACCTTGAGAGCAAGGAAATCGGCCACCGGGTCGAGTCGGCCGCGACTTGTCGAGGTCGATCCCGGAAACCGGATTCGAACCGGCTCGGCCGTCACCCCCTCGGGCAGCCCCTCGACCTGGACCTCGACCGGGCCCGGTCGCCCTTCGACGGCGACCAGGAAGTTGATCGGAGTCGTCGAGCCCGGCTTGACATTAAAAACGCCGAACAGGCCGGGAGATGTCCTTGCGGTTCTGGCCTGGCCGAGGTTGCCAATCGCCAGGGCGTTGGCAGTCGGGTTGCCCACCAGGAGAGTCACGGCAAAATCAGGCCGATCGGGGCCGATCGCGAGCCGATAGCCGTACTCGGGGCCGCCCTCGCCGAATCGGTCAGCGACCTCGATCGTTATCGACCCGTCGGCCTTCGCGTCGAACTCGACCGAGCTGTCGGTCGAACCCTCGGGAACGCCCTGGGCGCTGATCGACCGAGCCTGCTCGGGCTGGAGGGCCTGGTCGGTGTCGTCGTTCTCGGCCAGGATCGCGCCGTTCTCGTCGCGGAGCGTAACGACCGAGTCGAGCCAGGACCCCATCGCGGCGGCCTCGACCCTCGCTCGGATCTTCTCGCCCGCTTTGACCTTCAAGCGAAAGACGTCGACCTCATCCGCCTTGCCGATCCGGCCGTTGACGGTGTCGCCGGTCGTAACATCGATGGGCGGCTTCCCGGGCCGGTCGAGGGGTTCGATCGACTCGGGTCCGTCTCCCACGATCGAGTCGCATGGGGACCGTGACCGGCCCGCCGGGACCATCGAAATCGCCCGGGTCGACGAAAGAGCCGGGGGCGTCGGGCAGGGTGATCGTCTTTCGTCGAGCCTCGACAAGGTTTCCTCCCGAGACCTCGACCTCGATCGTCCCGCCTTTCGGGCCGCCGAGCGGAAAGATCGCCGAGGCGTACGGAGCGGGGTCGATCCGGAGTCGGTAGCGGGCCAGTTCGCTTCCGCCGTACGTATTGTCGCGGACCTGCACGAGGCACAACCCGTCGTCCGGCAAGACCAGGCTCATCCGGCAGTCGCGATCTCCCCCGCGCGACTCGCGACCCTGGGCGAGCGACCGCCCGGACGAGGAGAACAAGGTCACGACCGGGCTGATCGACGTCCCGATCCGTCGATCTTCCAGGTCAAGCGTGAATCGCTGGCCGGGCGGTCCCTTGATCCGGAAATGATCGATGTCGAGCGGTTTGAGCAGCCCTTCGATTGCCGAGCCGGCCGCGACCTCCTGGGCCAGTCCCGAACTCGTCGTTCGGCTCGACCTCGGCGACTTGCGGAAGGGTGTCGACCCGGACGATCGCCAGGTTTGAGACGCCGGTCGGCCCATCGAGCCGGACCTCGCGGAAGCCAGGACGGGCGTCGGCCGCGACTCGGACGCTGGCCCTGGCCGAGGTCTCATCCTTGACCGTCAGCGAGACGACCTCGACGCCCTCACCGGAGATCAGCAACGACTTGATCGTGGAGAGGTTCCGCCCGGTGATCGACCACTCGACCGTTTTTCCGGTCGACGCCCCCGCTGGGAACACGCCCGAGACGACGGGGAAATCGCTCGTCTGTCCTCGGGCTGGAACTGTCCAAAGGCAGGTCAGCAGGCTGAAGATCAATGTTGGCCGATCGGGCCACGACATGATGCCCCTCGAAGAATGGGCGAACCCGGACCTTCGCCGATCGCGATGGCCCAGGTTTCAGGATACCCGGATCGAGGGAGCACGCGAAGTCAGACGCCGATCAGGCGCTCTCGCGGTGGTACTGGATCTCGTGGAGTCGACGGTAGAGCGGCGAGGTTCGGTGCAGTTCGGCGTCGGTTCCGACGGCCTCGATCTGGCCGGCGTCGAGCAGGACGATCCGGTCGGCGAACGAGAGGGCGCCGAGGCTGTGGGTGATCAGGAAGGTCGTCCGGTTCCGGGCGAACTCCTCGATCGCCTTGCGGATCAGGGCCTCGTCCTGGATGTCGACGGCGCTGGTGGCTTCGTCGAGGATCAGGATGGCCGGGTCGCGGAGCATCGCACGGGCCAGGGCGATCCGCTGTCGCTGGCCTCCGGAGAGGCCGGTGCCGACCTCGCCGAGCATCGTGTCGTACCCATCCGGCAAGTCCCATGATGAACTGGTGGGCATACGACCGCTTCGCGGCGGCCACGATGGACTCGCGGGTCGGCGTGGCGGGTCCCGTAGGCGATGTTGTTGGCCACGGTGTCGTGGAACAGGATGGTCTCCTGGATCACCATGCCGATCTGCGAGCGGAGGCTGCGGATCTGGACGTCGCGGAGGTCGTGGCCGTCGACCCGGATCGCCCCCGACTGGACGTCCCAGAAACGGGGCAAGAGGTTCATCAGGGTCGACTTGCCGCACCCGTTGGGACCGACCAGGGCGATCGTCTCGCCGTGGCGGACTTCGAGGCTCAAGCCCTTCAGCACCGGGTCGCGGCCGTTGTAGCTGAACCCGACGTCCTCGAACTCGATCGCCGCCCGGTGGCGATGGAGCCGGACCGCCTTGGGCCGGTCGGCGACCTCGGGCCGGCGGTCCATCAGGGCGCAGATCCGGTCGGCGGCGGCCGAGGCACGCTGGATCTTCGAGTGGACGTTGGCCAGCTTCCGGACCGGGTCGGAGATTCCGGCGAGCATCGCGTAGAGCGTCAGCAGGTCCTCGATCTCCAGCGGCCGGGACGCGAGCTGGAGCTTGAAGAGTCCGAAGTCGAGCGCCGTCGTGTGGTTCAGGACGAGGTAAGAGCCCGAGAGCAGGGCGATCGAGACGGTCGTCAGCGCGAGCATCTCCAGGACGGGGTCGGACAGGGCGTCGATCATCGCGACCTTGACGCTCTTCTTGTAGAGGCTCTTGGTCTCCAGGAAGAACCGCCGACGCTCGTAGCGCTCCATCGTGAACGCCTTGACGACCTTGATCCCCTGCAAGCTCTCCTGGAGGATCTTGTAGATGTTCGACATGCTCTCCAGCGACTTCCGGACGGCCCGCTTCATGATCTTGCCGGCGCGGTGGGTGCAGAAGACCGAGACCGGCACGAGCACCAGCGCCAGGCAGGTCAGCCGCCAGTTGAGCCAGAGGGCGGCCGCCAGGCAGCTCAAGATCCGGAGCGGCTCGCGGATCACCCGGCCCATGATCGTCATGAGCCCCTGGTGGACCGACTCCATGTCGTTGGTGAACCGGGCCAGCAGCTCGGCGGACCCCTGATCGCTGAAGCTGGCCAGGTCGAGCGCCATCGTCCGTCGGAAGAACAGGTTGCGGATGTCGAAGATCGTGAGCTGGGTCAGGTCGGAGACGAGCACTTCCTGGAGGAACAGGAAGAATCCCTTGCAGGCGATGCCGACCATGACCAGGCCCATGAGCAGGAGCAAGGTCCGGAAGCCGTTGTCGGGCAGGTATCGCTTGATCGAGCGGCTCGGCCCAGCGATAGCGGCCGTTCCACTTCTGGACGCTCGCCCAGGTCGCGGGTCCAGCGGCTCTTGCGGACTTCGAGGTCGTTGTACCGGCCGGCCTTGACCAGGGGCAGGGCGAACTTCAGCTCGTCGAGCCGGGCCTCGGCGATCCGATACTCGCGGTCCTGAGGGCTAGTGCCTGGGTCCTTCCCGGCGAGGTCGGCGCCGGCTTGTCGAGGTCCCTCGACGTTGACCTGCCCCCGGCGGAACCGGATCAGGTTGCGGGTCGCGACCTCATATTCCTCGGCGGCTCGGTCGAGTCGCTGCCTCTTGGCCTCGTCGGGCAGGTCGAGCCGGATGACGGCCCGCAGCTCGTCGAGCCGGGCCTGGAGGACCTGGGCGTCGGAGTCGGTCGCCTCGATCTTCTCCTCGATCCAGTGCTGGCAGTTCTCGCTCCGGATCAGGATCTGGAGGAGCGGGTAGACCGCGCCGATGTTGCCGCCCCAGAAGACGGCCACCATCGCCGGCACAGGCCAGCGATAGCCCGAACCGGACCCGATAGGGCCAGGCGAATCGCACGAGGCGGGCAAAATTCTTCATGGTTGGCTAGCGCCGGGGACGGGGTTACCCAAGGCCTCCATGCCACCCCCGGACGCGACGCGAACGTCGCCCGAGGTTCGGGCTCGGCTTCTTTTAACAGGAGCCCTGGAAGGCGACAATCCGAGTATTCGACCCCGAATGGGTTTCAAGATCGAATTCGACTCGCCGACAAGGCGTGGTCCGCTCCGGTCGCTTGACCGGCCGTGTTCAGCTCGGGTCATCGACCTGGGCCTGGTCGGTCCTTGACCGATCCAGGGACGATACCAGGAAGCCCGGACGGCACGACCGCGATAATGGTTCCGAGCGTCACGCGAACTCTAGCTCGGGCCGTCGTCTCGAAGCAGGAAGGCTCACGGGCTCGGGCACGTCGGTTCGATAAAAAACGGGGAACGGTCTGGATCGGCGGTAAGGACCGTCGGACTGTCCTGCCGGGATCGGGGAGGCAAACCGGGCTGGCACGCGGTGGCGAATCTGGTAACATCCGCCGCGCCGGGCCGTTCAGGCCCGGAGTTGAGCCGCCGTCAGGGAGGACGGGATGAAGGCACTCGCGCTGGTCGAGGCGCGGAATCACGTCTGCTGCCGCTACCGGGTCCGGGCGTTCGAAGCGACGCTGGCGGCCTCGGGGTGGTCGCTGGCGATCGAGCCGCTGGCGACGGGCCTCCTCCACCGTCTCCTCCAGTTCGGCCGCGCGGCCGAGTTCGACGCGGTCCTCCTCCAGCGCAAGCTCTTGCCGAGCTGGCAGCTCCGCCTGCTCCGCTCGCGTTCCCGCCGGTTGATCTTCGACTTCGACGACGCCGTCCTCTATCGCGACTCCTACGATCGCCGGGGCCCCATCACCGTCGACGCTCGGATCGATTCAAGCGGACGGTCCAGATCTGCCGATGTCGTGATCGCCGGCAACGCATTCCTGGCCGATTGCGCATTGAAGGCCGGGCGCGCATCCCGACCGGGTCCGCGTGATCCCGACCTGCATCGACACCGACATCGCCGCACCCGGCGGCCGAGCCTCGCCGAGGGCCCGGGCTTGAACCTGGTCTGGATCGGCTCGTCGAGCACCCTGGAGGGGCTGGCCCGACAACGGCCGCTCTGGGAGCGGATCGGCCGCGAAGTCCCCGGCGTCCGGCTCCGGATGGTCTGCGACCACTTCCTGCGGTTCGACTCGCTGCCGGTCGACGACGTCGCCTGGTCCGAGCCGACCGAGGCGGCCGATGTCGCCTCGGCCGACGTCGGGATCAGCTGGGTGCCCGACGACCTCTGGAGCCGGGGCAAGTGCGGGCTCAAGGTGCTCCAGTACCAGGCCGCCGGCCTGCCCGTCCTGGCCAACCCGGTGGGCGTCCACCCCGAGATGATCCGGTCGGGCGTCGACGGCTTCCTGGCCTCGACGGCCGACGAGTGGGTCGAGGCCGTCCGCCGGCTGGCGGACGACGCGGAGCTTCGGATGTCGGATGGGCCGGGCCGCCCGGGCGTCCCTGGTCGCGAACTATTCGGTCGAGTCCTGGGCCCCGGCGTTCGTCGCGGCGATCGCGGGGGCCAGGCCGCTCGCCAGCTTGGAGCCGAGACTGGGTCCTCTGTCCAAGTCCGAAGGGCTCGGCGCGTTAGGGATCTCCGACGTGAGCGGCGAATTACTACCCCCCTCTCAGCAAACCCTGGCTCCGTCATGAGCCTATCCTGGAAGCGAGTCGCGACGTTCGAGATGGACCGATGGCCGGACGTATCCCCGGCCAGGTGACCCGGCACGAGGATGATCCCCATGCCCGACCTCGAACCAACACGCTTGTCCTCCGGGACGGAGAACGGACCGCGCCCCTGCGTGTTCGAGCCTCCGGCGTGGAACTGGTCGAAGTCCGACGACACGGGCTGGTGGGTCCGCGCCGACTGGGCCGCCGCGCTCCTCCGGGACGGCCGATTGCCGCTCGACGAGTGGAAGCGAAGCGGCCGGCTCACCACGGTCAAGCGAGGCCCGCACCGGGTCGTCTACCGGGCCGACCTGCCCGAAGGCTCGGTCTACGTCAAGCACTTCCTCGTCCCGAACTTCCGGGCCAAGGCCCGCCAGTGGTTCCGCAGCGGCAAGGGGCGGAACGAGGGGCGGAGGGCCGCCAAGCTCGAAGCGATCGGCGTGCCGACGATCACGCCGGTCGCCCTGGGCGAGCGGCGGGTCCGCCGGTTCCTGCTCGAGAATTACCTGGTCACCAAGGAGATCTCCAACACCTTGCCGCTCGACGAGTTCGTCGAGCGGCAGCTCCCCCTGATGCCGCCGAACCGCCAGGGGAAGCTCCGCCGCGACCTCGCCGGGTCCTCGCCGACCTGACCGCCAGGCTCCACGACGCCGGCTTCGTCCACCAGGACTTCCATCCCGGCAACCTCCTGATCCGGATCGAACCGGACGACTCGCTCCGCCTGGCCGTGATCGACCTCGACGCCCTCCGCGTGACCCGTCGCCTGAGCTGGGCCGACGTCCGCGAGAACCTGGCGCTCCTGAACCATTACTTCTGGAGCCGCTGCAATCGCTCCGACCGCTATCGGTTCCTCCATGCCTATCTGAAGGCCCGTCGCGAGCCCACGGCACCCGGGGCTCGCGGCCTTTCCCGGGAGATCGAGCGATCGACGCGGGCCTGGGCCGAGCGGCTCTGGAGGCGCTGGGGCCGGCGCTGCTGGAGTCGGAACAAGTACTTCAACATCCACCGCAGGTGCGGCACTCTGGGCCGTCGCCTCGCGGGACCTCGACCCGTCGAGCATCGAGGAGATCGTCGCCGACCCCGAGGCGATCTTCCGCCGGGCCGGGACGGTGATCCTCAAGGATTCGAGGACGGCCCTCGTCGCCGAGACGACCTTGATGGTCAAGGGGCGGCCGACCCGCGTCATCTACAAGCGGTTCAACCCGAAGAAGACGCTGGAGACGCTGCTCAACCTCGTCCGGCCCTCCCGTGCGGGCCGGGCCTGGCAGGCGGGGCAGCACCTCAAGAGCCGGGGCTTGCCGACGCCCCAGAACCTCGCCTACGTGGTCAAGACCGGCTGGGGTCCGCTCGGCCGCTGGCTGACCGGCCAGGCGTACCTCGTGACGATCAAGGCCGAGCCCTCGATCACGCTGGGCGACTACGCCCGAACGGTCCTGCCCCTGGCCTCGCCCGACGACCGGCGGGCCCAGATCCGGCGGCTCACGCTGGCCCTGGCCCGGCTGCTCCGGGTGCTCCACGAGCGGTCGATGTCCGACCGCGACCTCAAGGCGGCGAACATCCTGATCGAGGGCGACCCGGCGGCCGATGAGATCGCCCTGACGCTTGATCGACCTTGTCGGCGTCCAGCTCCTGCACCCGCTCCCGAAAGGCCGGCGGCTCCAGAACCTGGCGAGGCTGCAGATCAGCCTGGCCGACGTCCCCGGCCGGACCAGGACCGACGCCCTGCGGTTCCTCCGGGCTTATCTGCCATGGGGCCTGTCGCCCCGGAACGACTGGAAAGGTCTCTGGCGGAAAGTCGAGCGGCTCATCGACTATAAGGAAGAGAAGAATCGAAGACGAGGCCGGCCGCTCTCCTGAACCGGCCTCGATCCCGCGCCGAGGCCACCGATGGACCGGATCGCTCGCTCGCGACCGCATCCACTGATCCGATGGTCCTGGCTCGCCTTTTTCGCGACGATCGGTCGGCTGCGCGACGATGGGGGACGTCAAGGGCGGCAAGCCGCTGGTCCCGACCGCGTTCCAGGTCCGGACCGGCCCCTATGTCATCTGCACCAACGACAAGCTGGAGGCCGATGCCGCCGGTCGTCCGGCAGCTCCAGTCGCTCGAAGTCCAGGTCCAGCGAGACGCTCGGCCTGCGGGTCGACGTCGGCGAGAACCCGGTCGAGGTCTACATCCTCGACGACCGCCAGTCGTTCGAGCACTTCCTGACCTTCTACTATCCCGACCTCCCGCATCGCCGGGCCTTCTTCCTGGCCAACGGCCACCAGCGGGTGGTCTACACCTTCTTCGGCGACCGCCTGGAAGAGGACATCCGCCACGAGGCGACCCACGCCCTGCTGCATGTCGCGGTCGGCGACATCCCGCTCTGGCTCGACGAAGGACTGGCCGAGTACTTCGAGGGACCGGCCGAGCGGAATGGGCTGAACCCCGAGCACGTCGGCCGGCTTCCGGGCGACCTCGCCTCCGGCTGGAAGCCCGACCTGGCCCGGCTGGAGTCGCTCCGGAGCGTCCGGCAGATGACCCCGCGCGACTACCGAGAGTCGTGGGCCTGGGTCCACTACCTCTTGAACGACGGCCGGCCGCAGAAAGCCGCCCTCCTGGCCTACCTGTCCGACCTCCGGACCTCGGCCGAGGCGAAACCGATCTCGACCCGGCTCGAAGGGCCGGCCACCGAGCCGATGCTCGCCCACCTGGCGAAGGTCCGCGAGGCGCCGATTGCCCTCGACGCCCCTCGCGACCCGACCGTCCGGCTCCAGAGCGGCCCCGTCGACCCGACCCCGGCGTCGTCCTCGAAGCGGCGGGGTTTCATGACCCGGCTCCGCGACTTCTTCGGGTCGTAGACGCGGAACACCTCACCCGTCAGCGGGTTCCCGGTCGAGCCGGATTGAGGTCGAGCGGCTCACCGATCATCTCTTGCCAGGCTTTCTTCTGCTCCTCGTTGAGCAGGGCGACGGCGGCGGCATCGGTCTCCCTGCGGATCGCCTCGATCTTGTCGAACGCGGCCCGGCGGTCGCCTCGGGAGCTTGCGGCGGCCTCGCGGAGCCGGAGGACCGAGCGGTTCAGGATCGGCTGGATCGCCTCGGCCTGATCGGGCGAGAGTGTCAGCGAACGTGCCACGACAGGGTCGGTCAAGGCTGTGGCGCCTCGCTGCTGGAGGTCGATCTGCCGGAACCGGGCGAGCCGCTCGGGGCCGACGAGGCCCTCGATCGCCCTGTTTTCCTCCTCGGCGTGAGACGGCGGCCAGCTCCTGAATCCGCTTCGCCCGGTCCTCCCCTTCGAGTCCTTCAAGAAGGGCATTCAGCCCCTTCTGCTTCTCGCGAAACTCAAGGACCAGGGCGCGGGCCTTCTCGACGTCCGGTCCTTCCAGCTTCAGCTCTTTCTGGACGATCGGATTGGAGCAAAAGGTCGATCCCGCCCCAGCCGCTGCCGATCCCGCCTCGCCCCTGCGCGATCGCCCGCTCGGTCGTTGTCGCGATCAGCCGCCAGGACCAGGACCATCATCCATCGGGTTCGCATCATTGACCGTCCTCCTTCGGTTTTCGGATCGGGTCAGCCGGTCTTCTAATCGATCGCCGTCGATCCGTCCAGGCTGGCGGTCGTTCGAACGGGAACGGGCCGGCCCGGACGAGGTCCGGGCCGACCCGTGGAGAGTGAAGGAGGGCGATCCGCCGATCAGTTGTTGTTGTTGCGGCGGGGCTGCTGGACGATTTCGAACGGCTCGCCGGTCATTTCCTTCCAGGTCTTCTTCTGGTCCTCGGTCATGAGGGCCATGACCTTGGTGTTGGTCTCCTTGCGGAGGGCCTGGATCTTCGGCATGGCGGCCTGGAAGTCCTCGCCGGCGGCCTGGCGGATCTCCTGCATCTCGGACTGCTGATCGGCCAGGATCGACGGACCTTGGTCGTCTGCTCCTCGGTGACGCCGAGCTTCTTGGCGATCGCCGGGTCGGTCAGGGCCATCGCCCCGCGCTGCTGGAGCTCGATCTCATGGAGCCGCTTGACCTGCTCGGGCTTGAGGAACGCCGCGGCCGACTTCATGGCCTCTTCGTTGATCGGCCTGGCCAGCTCCTGCTGCTTGGTCATCCGCTCGCGGCCCTCGAGCCCTTCGAGCTGCGAGCGCGAACCCCTGCATCTTCTCGCGGGTCTCGGTCGCGAGCGTCCGTGGCCTTCTCCTTCTGGGCGTCGTCGAGCTTCAGCTCCTTCTGGACGCTCTCGTTGCTCAGCAGGTTGATCGGGCCGCCGCCGCCAAGCCGCCGCCGAACCCGCCCCGACCCTGCGCCAGAGCCGGGCCGGCCAGGATCGCCACCATGCCGACCGACATCATCAGCTTGAAACATCCACGCATCGTTGCTTCTCCCGTTGGAACATCCGAAGTTGGCCGACATCGCGTCATAACCCCGGCCGACCGACGAAGGCCCGCCGAGGAACTGCTCTATAAGAGCGTCACTCGGGTTGATTTGGGCCGGATTTCGTCGGGAAAGGCCGAGATTGTCGCTAGGATCTCACAACGGGGAGGGTGATGGGGAGAAAATCCCTCGATTTAATTTTTCTTCTCGGCGATCGGGATGCCGTCGATCTTGGCGGCCAGGATGAAGTCGTTCTCCGAGAGGCCGCCGATGGCGTGGGTCCAGATCTCGATGGCGACGTTCCGGTAGCCGACGAGGTGGAGGTCGGGGTGGTGGCCTTCCTCCTCGGCCAGCGCGGCGACCTTGTTGAAGAAGTCGATCGCGGCCATGAAGTTCTTGACCCGCCACTCGCGGCGGATCCGCTGGCCGTCCTCGACCTTCGCCCAGCCCGGCAGGTTCTCGAGCAGGGCGTCGACCTCGCTCGGGCGAGAGCGTCGGCACGCCCCCTTCGCAGGGGACGCACTTCTTGCGGGTCAGTTCCTCGGCGGTGGATGTGCTCATGGTTGATGGCTCCTGGATGTGACTGAGTCGATTCATCGAAAGCTCTCGCCGGCGTTCGGGAAATCGGCCGGCCTGGACGTCGGCGACGTACTCGCGGGCGGCCTTGCGGATCGGCTCGCCGAGGTCGGCGTAGCGGCGGACGAACTTGGGGCGGAACCCCTCGAAGAGGCCGAGCAGGTCGGGCGTGACCAGCACCTGGCCGTCGCAGTCCGGCCCCGCGCCGATGCCGATGGTGGGGATCGGGATCTCGGCCGTGACCCGGGCGGCGATCTCGGTCGGGACGCATTCGAGGACGATCGAGAACGCCCCGGCCTCGGCCACGGCGCGGGCGTCGTCGAGGATCTCCTCGGCGTCGCGCTGGACCTTGTAGCCGCCGAGCTTGCGGACCGACTGCGGGGTCAGGCCGACGTGCCCCATGACCGGGATGTCGGCCTCGACGAGTGCCCGGATGGTCGCGGCCATCCGCCGGCCCCCTTCGAGCTTGACCGCCTGGCACTGCGTCTCCTTGAGGAACCGGCTCGCCGAGACGATCGCCTGCTCGCGCGAGACCTGGTAGCTGCCGAACGGCAGGTCCGCCACGACCAGCGCCCGCTGGGCGGCGCGGGCGACCATCTCGGCGTGGTAGACCATCTGGTCGAGCGTGACGCCGAGCGTGGTGCTCCGGCCCTGGACGACCATGCCGAGCGTGTCGCCGACGAGCAGGCAATCGACCCCGGAGGCGTCGAGCAGCCGGGCCATCGTGTAGTCGTACGCCGTCAGCACGCTGATCCGCCGCCCTTCGCGCTTCCAGCGCGCGAAGTCGGGGATCGTCACCGGGGGCGTTTCCTTGGCTGGCATGGAGAGGGTCCAGGAGGCATCAGAGGTCATTTATCATGGATAAGGACAGGCCGCAATTCGGCGATCATCAGGCCAGGCCGGTCGGCAGACGATCCGGGCTTCGGCCGAGCCCGGATCGCCTCACGCCAGGCCCGACGGCGGGCGTCCGTCGGGCGAACCGACGTCGGCGACGATGAGGTGATCCGACCCCGAGACTCGGACCCGACTCGAACCGGGCGAGAGGCTCAGTTGCACGAAGTTCCTGCGAATGAGACGACACAGATAAAACTCGGTCAGTCCCAACGGTCCGACTTCCTCGAACGGTTCGAGGCTTCCGCCCCACTCTCCGGCGGCCCGTCGGCAGGCGGCCGGGTCGAATTCGAGCCGGAAGCCGCGTCGACCGGCGTAATAGAGGAGGGCCTCCGGCGCGATGACGAGTTGATCCTCCGTCGTGAGGGAAGCCAGCTCATGAGCCGCCTCGTCAAGCGACGCCCACTCGACCGGGGTCCGCCAGGTCGAGGCCGACTGGATCAGGCAGAGCGCCAGGAAAGACGAACCCAATCACCGTCGAGGCCGCTCGACCGACCATCCCCCGGCTCGCGATCCCGGCCAGACCCCGGGCCACGCCGACCGCCGCGAGCGGCGCCACCACCATCCAATAATACGCGTGGTGCCACTTGCGCAGACAAAGCCAACACGCCAGGCCGCAACCGACCGCCCATCCTTTCCAGAGCCGATCGACCTTCCCGCAGGCCAGCAATCCCCACGCCGCCAACACGAACCCAATCGGCGTGAACGACCGGATCGCCAGCCCCCGGCCGATGCTCTCGTAGGTGGAAACGCGAAGCCAATGCCGAGAGCGAGAACGACTCGGAGCCAGATCGCCGCGTTGTCAGACGAAGCCAATGAGCCCGAATCGGGTCGCGTAACGCTTTCCCAGGCATGGAGATACCACGCGAGTGCCGGGACCCAGCATCGCCAGGCACGCCACCAGCCGCCAGCCGATCGGCCAGCGTCGGACGATCAGGACGAACGGGATCAAGGCCCAGGCCACGGTCACTTTCAAAGCCAATCCCGACCGCCAATACGAACCCACCGAAGACCGCCCATCGCCAGTTGCCACTCTCCTCGTATTCATCCCATCCTCGTCAAACCCGCCAGGACGCAGCCGAGCATCAGGGCATCGGGCTGGAACGCCCGGCCGTAGCGGATCATGACGGGGAAAACGGCATACGAAGCCAACGCCAGGAGCGCGACCGTCGAGCCTTCGCGGCGCCGGACGAGGCCGAACAAGCCCCAGGCCCCGAGCACCGTCGCCGCGGCCGAGACGAGTCGGCCGGTCGTTTCCAATTCAAACCCAAAGATCGGTCGGACGGCGACGACCACCTGGGCGTAGATCGGCGGCTCGACCAGGAACAGGTTCGGGAACGGCCCGGTGTCGAGTTGGGGATGGAGGAACCCGCTGCCCCGCTCCAGGTTGCGCGCGACCATCGCGGTCGGGATCTGCCGGCCGACGTAGTTCTCGACGATCGGCTGACCCGGGTGAATCGCCCGGATCGCGAACGTCGCGACCAGGAGGAGCCAGAGCGTGAGCCGCTCGTCTTTCATTCGAAGGTTTCTCAGAAGACAAACCCAATCGCCGGGTGCCACGGAGGGAGGCAGGGGTTACGTTACTCCGTAACCCCGAACCGCGAGCCAGGATGTTGCCAGAGGACCGGGGGTTACGGGGAACCGTAACCCCTGCCCAGCCCAGGACGCTCCGCGGCCCGTCTCCCGATCTGCGGCATCCCGGGCATGGGGCCGCAGAGCGGCTTTCCCGTTTATATTCAGAAGGCGGACCGACTTCGAACACACGAAATAGCCCGTCCGCGCGGATCGTAGCCGGAACCTCGGTCAGAGGTCAATCCGGGCGCCGGGGGTCGGGCCCCGGAACCGGGCGCGGACCCTGGCGTAACGCTCGCTGATCGAGCGTCGTCCTTCGACCAGCGGCGCGAACCGCGTCGGCATCCTGGGAGATCGCGTCGACCCGGAGGGCGTCGAGTTCCTCGGTCAACCGACGTTCGAAGGTCGGGATCAGGGTGGGCAGGTCGGGGCGATCAACCCAGCTCGCCTGGCCGAACCGGACGAGGGCCTCGGGGCGCTCGTCCTGCCAGAACTCGTAGCGGAAGGCGACGGGGACGACCCGGACCCGGCCCGCCTGGCGGACCAGGGCCCGGATTCCGGGCTGGAAGGTCAAGGGGCGGAAGTCGTTGGTCTGGATCTTCCCTTGCGGGAAGATCCAGACCCCGGCGCGGGGGCGTCGGAGCAGCCCGGCCGCGTATTCGAGCGAGGCCCGGACCGACGCGGGGTCCGTCCGGTCAACCGAGAAGGCGCCGATCCGGCGGAAGAAGCCGAACCGGACCATGTTGAAGTGCTCCATCATCCCGTAGCCGTCGACGGGGATGGTCTCGTTCAGCAGGTGGACGAGGAACAGGTCCCACCAGTAGGAATGGTTGGCCAGGAAGAGCGTCCCCGACGGGTCGGAGTCGAGATCGGCGCGGAGCCGGTCGAGCCCCTGGCCGAGAATCCGGTGGAACCCTCCTCGGAGCTTCGACCGGATCATCGCGTCGACGGCCAGCCTGGGCCAGCCGTGCTTGTACGCCTCGATCAGGCGCATCAGGGGACGATGACCGGCTGGGGATTCACCGGCGGGTAGTACGAGTTCGATCGTCGGGTAATACTTCGCGGTGAATGGCTCGAAGGTGATCCTGGCCCGCGCCGCCGGGACCGCCGGGGGATAGACCGGCCGGGCGGCGAAGTACGGGTTCCGTTCTCGCCAGGGGCGTCGACGGCGGATGACGGTCGTGTTCCGGGTCACATAGGGCGAGGGACGGGTGACGCCGTCTCGTCCGGCCGCCGGAGACGACGATCTGGGCCTGCGGCTCGGCCGAAGAAGCCGCCCGCCGTCAGGACGCCCGCCAGGGCCAGGGTTCGCCAGGGTCGGAACATGATCGCGCTCCTCGGTTCGGGGACGGGGGAAGGTCGGATTGTGAATTCTACATCCGGAAATCGGCGACGGCCCTTCGGGCCGGGAGAAATCTGTCGGGTGGTGTCGGCCGCGGCCAGGCCCACGGTCCGATTCGACGGCAGATGGTGGGCCGCTTGAAGATCGACGCCGATGACCGCCGATGCAGGGGTCGGGGCGTTGAAGGTGAATTCGTCGCCGTTCCAGTCGATCTCGACCGCGCTTCCGTTGCTGATCCGGCCGTCGAGCAGCGGCGGTGGCCAGCGAGTTGGCCAGACGCTGCTGGATGATCCGCTTGAGCGGCCGGGCGCCGTAGGTCGGGTCGAACCCCTCGTCGGCGAGCTGCTTCTTGGCGGCGTCGGTGACCTTGACGGTCAGGCCGGCCTCGGTGAGCTGCCCCTGGAGCCGGCGGAGCTGGATCTCGACGATCTTGGTCAGGTGTTCCATCCCCAGCGGGCGGAAGATGATCGTGTCGTCGATCCGGTTGAGGAACTCGGGCAGGAACTCGGCCTTGAGGACGTCCATCACGGCGGCCCTCATCCGGCGCTCGTCGCCGGACTCGGCGAGGCTGGCGATCTGATGGCTGCCGAGGTTCGAGGTCATGATGATGACCGTGTTCCGGAAGTCAACCGTCCGGCCCTGGCCGTCGGTCAAGCCGGCCGTCGTCGAGCACCTGGAGCAGGACGTTGAAGACGTCCCGGTGGGCCTTCTCGATCTCGTCGAGGAGGATCGACCGAATAGGGCCGGCGACGGATCGCCTCGGTGAGCCGGCCGCCTTCCTCATAGCCGACGTAACCCGGAGGGGCGCCGATCAGGCGGGCGACGTTGTGCCGCTCGCCGAACTCGCTCATGTCGAGCCGGACGATGGCCGCTTCGCTGTCGAAGAGGAACTCGGCGAGGGCCTTGGCCAGCTCGGTCTTGCCGACGCCGGTCGGGCCGAGGAAGAGGAACGAGCCGATCGGCTTGTTCGGGTCCTGCAATCCCGGCCCGGCTCCGCCTGACGGCGTTGGCGACGGCGGTCACGGCGTCGTCCTGGTCGACCATCCGGAGGTGGATCTGATCCTCCAGCTTGACCAGCTTCTCGCGCTCGGTCGTGAGCATCTTCGAGACCGGGATGCCGGTCCACTGGCTGACGACCTCGGCGATCTCCTCGGGGTCGACCTCCTTCTTGAGGAGCCGGTGGCCTTCCTTCGGGGCGACGTCGCCGAGGGCCTCGACCTGCGCGATCTGGGTTTCGAGCCGCTTCCGCTCGGCGTCCTTCTGGCGAGGGCCTGGTATTCCTCCTCGCGGGGGACCTCGCCATGCATGTGCTTCTGCTGGATGGCGTCCATCTGGAGCTTGAACGAGGTCTTGACGGCTTCGAGGTCCTCGCGGAGGGTCGAGACGTTCCGCTGGCCGAGCTTCTCGATCTCCCACTGGCCCCGGAGGTCTTGCAGCTCCTTCTCGATCTTGTGGATCTCGTCCTCGACCTCGGCCAGCCGTTCGAGGGCGTGCTCCTCGGTCTCGTTCTTGAGCATCCGCTGGGCGAGCTGGAGCTGCAAGAGCCGTCGCTGGAGGACGTCGATCTCGGTCGGGACCGATTGCAAGCTCCATCGCCAGGCGGCTGCACGCCTCATCGACGAGGTCGATCGCCTTGTCGGGCAGGAAGCGGTCGGTGATGTATCGAGAGGCCAGCTTGGCCGCCGCGACGAGCGCGGAGTCCCTGATCTTGACCTTGTGATGGACCTCGTACCGCTCCTTCAAGCCCTCGGAGGATCGCCACGGTGTCCTCGACGGTGGGCTCGCCGACGAAGACCGGCTGGAACCGGCGTTCGAGGGCGGGGTCCTTCTCGATGTTCTCGCGGAACTCGTCGAGCGTCGTCGCGCCGATGCAGCGCAGCTCGCCCCGGGCGAGGGCCGGCTTGAGCAGGTTGGCGGCGTCCATCGAGCCCTCGGCCTTGCCCGCGCCGACGACCAGGTGCAGCTCGTCGATGAAGAGGATGATCCGGCCTTCGGAGGCCGTGACCTCCTTGAGGACGGCCTTGAGCCGCTCCTCGAACTCGCCCCGGAACTTGGTCCCGGCGACCAGCGCGCCCATGTCGAGCGCGATCACCTTGCGCTTCTGGAGGCTCTCGGGCACGTCGCCCGAGACGATCCGCTGGGCCAGCCCCTCGACGATCGCGGTCTTGCCGACGCCCGGCTCGCCGATCAGGACGGGGTTGTTCTTGGTCCGTCCGCGAGAGGACCTGAACGACCCGGCGGATCTCCGCATCGCGGCCGATGACCGGGTCCATCTTGCCGGTCCGGGCGATCTCGACGAGGTCCCGGCCGTATTTTTCCAGGGCCTGGTACTTGTCCTCGGCGTCGGGATCTTCCACGCGGTTCGACCCCCGGACCTTCTGGAGCGACTTGAGTACGTCTGGCTCGGTCACGCCCAGGGCTTCGAGCAGCCCCTGGGCCTTGTTCCCCTTGACCTTGAGCAGGCCGAGCAAGCAGGTGCTCGACCGAGACATACTGGTCCTTGAGCCGGTCGGCCTCGGCTTGGGCCTGGTCGAGGACGCGCTGAAGGTCGGGTCCGAGCGAGATCTCGCCGCCGCCGCGTGACCTTGGGCAGGGCGTTCAGGCCCTCCTCGGCGGCCCGGAGGAGCCGGGCGGGCTCGACCCCGAGCTGGTTCAGGAGCGACGTGAACCACCGTCTGATCCGGGTCGAGCAGGCGGCCAGAAGGTGCATCGGCTCCAGCCGCTGATGCCCTCGGTCGCGGGCGAGCCCCTGGGCCTGCTGGAGGGCCTCCTGGCTCCGGTGGGTCAATTTATCGAAGCGAAACGCCATGACCTGATCCCTCCCCTCAGGATCAAGAACGGATTGCCTGTGTGAGAAATGCGACGCAGGATGTTACGCAATGAAAGGTAACAGATCGTTCGATCAAATCGCGACGGTCAAGCCTTCCCGGTCGAGATCGGCCAGGAGCCGGGGGTCGGGCTGGCCGGCCATCGATGCGGTAGCAGCGGGCCACCTCGTCGAGCCAGCCGTCGAGCGGGTCGCCGGGCTGGCACGGATCGAACCAGCCTGCGCCCGGTATGCCAGACCCCTTGCGGACGACCAGGGCCGGCAGATCGGGCAGGTCCCACCGCCGGCAGCGGGCCGAGAGCGGCGTGAGAGCTGTCGATGGACCGCTCGGGCCGTCAGCGGCGGGCCGACCCGCCCGGCCAGCTCCGAATAGCTCAGCGTCCGACGCATCCGGATCGCTTCGAGGAAGACCGGCCAGGCCCGTCGGAGGAGATCGGCGTAAGGGGTCATGGTCTCAGGCCGGTGGCCCGGCGAGGATGGCTTCGAGGCACGCAACGCCATCGGGCTCGGTCGTCAATTCGACGTCATCGCGAGAGTCGGTCGCCATGTCCTCACCTCGTTCAGAAGAACGGTTCGGCGGGCCAGTCGGCGTAGTCGCGGGCGGACTGGAATTCCTTGAACCAGAACGGGACGTTGCCGACGGTCGTCATGTTCTTGGCGACGTAAGGCTCCCACCAGCCGTCGGTGGGGCGGAGCAGGTCGCCGAAGTCGCTCCGGGCCTTGGGCTTCTGGATGATCAGGGCGACTAGGTCGGGCAGGCCTTTCTCCAGGCAGGCGGCCTGGAGCGGCTTGAGGAGCTTGGCGGCGATGGTCCGAGGCGTCTCCTTGACCCCAACGTCCTTGCAGCGGACGCAGAGGTCGTCGTAGGAGACCCAGACGACGGGGCGGCGTTCCTTGGATGCCTGGGATAGGTCTCGGGCGAGCTGGACCATGATCGGATAGACGGCCCGCGCGTTCTCAAGCGACATCGTTAATCATCCTCGGGAGTCTGAGACTTGTCGGCCGACCAGATCACTGCGCGCTCTTCCCGGTCCCGATGGAGCACCGAAAAGCGGACGTGGCGAGAGGGCGGGACCTTCCGAAGGTCCCGCCCTCCCGCGATTCTTCGTTGCGTTCGGCTTACTTCTTCTCTTCGAACTCGACGTCGATGACGTCATCGGCCTTGGGCCCGCCGTTGGCCGAGGCCCGCCCGCCCGAGGCGGCGGCGGCCCCTTCGGTCGGGGCTCCCGAGGCCGCGGAGGACGCGGCGTAGATGTGCTCGGCCATCGCCTGGCTGGCCCGGCCGAGGTTCTCGACCGCCGTGTTGATCGCGGCGACGTCGTCCCCCTTCTTGGCCTCGTTGACCTGGTCGATGGCCGCCTTGACGGCCTCCTTGTCGGCGTCGGAGAGCTTGTCCTTGTGCTCGTCGAGGGTCTTTTCGAGCTGGTAGACCCGCTGCTCGGCGGTGTTGCGGGCCTCGGCGAGGTCGCGCTTCTTCTTGTCCTCGGCGGCGTGGGCCTCGGCGTCGCGCTGCATCCGCTCGATCTCGTCCTTGGAGAGCCCGCCACCGGCCTCGATCCGGACGGTCTGCTCCTTGCCGGTCCCCTTGTCCTTGGCGGAGACGTTGAGGATGCCGTTGGCGTCGATGTTGAAGGTCACCTCGATCTGCGGCGTCCCCATCCGCGCGGGAGGGATGCCCTGGAGGTCGAACTTGCCGAGGAACCGGTTGTCGGCGGCCATCGGCCGCTCGCCCTGGTAGACGACGATGGTCACGGCCGTCTGGTTGTCCTCGGCGGTCGTGAAGGTCTCCTTCTTCTCGGTCGGGATCGTCGTGTTCCGCTCGACGAGCTTGGTGAACACGCCTCCCTTGGTCTCCAGGCCGAGCGAGAGCGGGGTGACGTCGAGCAGGAGCAGGTCCTTGACCTCGCCGGTGAGCACCGCGCCCTGGATCGCCGCGCCGATGGCGACGACCTCGTCGGGGTTGACGCCCTTGTGCGGGTCCTTGCCGAAGATCCCCTTGACGATCTCCTGGACGCGCGGCATCCGGGTCGAGCCGCCGACCATCACGACCTCGTCGATGTCGGACGGCTTGAGCTTGGCGTCCTCCAGGGCCTTCAGCACCGGCCCCCGGCAGCGTTCGAAGAGGTTGTCGGTCAGCTTCTCGAACTGGCTCCGGGTGATCGTCATCGTCAGGTGCTTCGGGACCGTGTCCTTGACGGTGATGAACGGCAGGTTGATGTCGGCCTGGGTCTGGAACGAGAGGTCCTTCTTGGCCTTCTCGGCGGCCTCCTTGAGCCGCTGGAGGGCCATCTGGTCCTTGAGCAGGTCGACCCCCTGTTCCTTCTTGAACTCGGCGGCGATGTGGTGGATCAGGGCCTCGTCCCAGTCGTCGCCGCCGAGGTGGGTGTCGCCGTTGGTCGAGAGCACCTCGAAGACGCCGTCGGCGACGTCGAGGACCGAGATGTCGAACGTGCCGCCGCCGAGGTCGAAGACGGCGATCTTCTCGTTCTTCTTCTTGTCGAGCCCATAGGCCAGGGCCGCGGCGGTCGGCTCGTTGATGATCCGGGCGACTTCAAGCCCGGCGATCTGGCCGGCGTCCTTGGTCGCCTGGCGCTGGCTGTCGTTGAAGTAGGCCGGGACGGTGATGACCGCCTTGCGGACCTTGTGGCCGAGGTAGCTCTCGGCCGCTTCCTTGAGCTTGCGGAGGATCAGCGCCGAGATCTCCGGCGGGGTGTATTCCTTGCCGGCGACCTTGACCTTCACGTAATCCGACGAGCCGCCGACGATCTCGTAAGGGACCATCTTCTCTTCGGACCGGACCTCGTCGTGCCGCCGGCCCATGAACCGCTTGATCGAGTAGACCGTGCCCTTGGGGTTGGTCACGGCCTGGCGCTTGGCCGGGTCGCCCACCAGGGTCTCGCCCTTGCTATTGAAAGCGACGACCGAAGGGGTCAGGCGGCTGCCTTCCTGGTTGGCGATGACAGTCACGTCGCCGCCTTCCATCACCGCGACCACGCTGTTGGTCGTCCCCAAGTCGATCCCGATGATCTTTTCCCCTTCTGCCACGACCTGTCTCCTTTCGGATGATTTCTTCGATGGCGGGACCTCTGCCGGAAAGCGACTTCGGGGTCGCCGCCCGAAGTCGCGGGGCGTCCCGTCGGTCTCTTCCGGGGGACGGGCCGCGCAGGCACCGCGTCACGCGACAGAAACTTCACTAAGCAAGGCCGATGCCATGAAACAATCTTGACTGGATTGTGAATCGGAAACCTTGATCGGATTTGATTTTACGTCGAAGGCCACGCAATTCGCAATCGGATGAATTCGCGCTCGGCTGCCATTTTGGCTGGTTGTGATCCGGGAGTCGAAACGCCCCTGTCGTTTTGGCAGGGAACGCTCGCCGATCAAACAGACTGATCGGGCGATCGAACTGAGGATTTCATAATCTACCAGATCGACGAACCCGGCGAAACGGGGCTGATCCGTCATGGTCCGGGTTCCAGCCCCTTGACAGGGCGTCAGTTTTCTTATATCGACTTACTCCATCCAGCCATACGTCCCGCAAAGCGGGAGGGTCGGGCAGACGCCCAGCCGCCGAGTCGACCATGCCCCGCAAGCCCCCACCGGACTCCACTGCGCCGGCCTCGCCCAAGGCCAAGGCCAGCCCGCTCGACCAGTCGACACCAAGCGATCGCCGAGCCTGGCGACCTTGCGGGCGGAGATCGACCGGATCGACAAGGAGCTGGTCGAACTGCTCAACCGTCGGTCAGACATCGCCGTCCAGATCGGCCAGATCAAGCAAGCCCAGGGGCTCGACATCTGGTCGCCGTCCCGCGAGGATGAGGTCGTCGCCCGGGCCATCCAGGCGAGCACCGGACCTTTGCCGCACGAGACCTTGCGGCTGATCTTCCGAGAGCTTGATGAGCAGCTCACGATCCCTCCAGCGTCAGCTCCGGGTCGCCTTCCTCGGGCCGAAGTACAGTTACAGTCACCTGGCCTCAGTCGCCAGGTTCGGTGAGTCGGTCGAGCATGTCCCGGTTGGCTCGATCGCGGCGGTGTTCGAGGAGGTCAACCGCCGGCACGTCCAGTTCGGGATCGTCCCGCTGGAGAACTCGACCGACGGCCGGATCGCCGACACGCTCGACATGTTCGTCCGGCTCCCCGGCCTGAAGATCCGCGCCGAGGTCCGGCTCCGGGTCCGCCACTGCCTGCTCGGCAAGGGGGAGTGGGGCGACGTCCGGCGCGTCTATTCGAAGGCCCAGGCGATCTCGCAGTGCCGGAACTGGCTCGGGAAGAACCTCCCGCAAGCCTCGATGGTCGACGTCGTCTCCTCGGCCGAGGCCGCCGCGATCGCCCAGAAGGACCCGCAAGCCGCCGCCATCGCCAGCAAGCCCGCCGCCGACGCTTACGGCTTGAAAGTCCTCGTCGAGAACATCGAGGACCAGGCGAACAACACGACCCGATTCGCCGTCATCGCCGAGCGAGGCGAACAGCCCACCGGCCGCGACAAGACCACCATGATCCTCCGCCTCTCGAACGACGTCGGGACGCTCGCCAAGGCGATCGCCCCGTTCGAGAAGAACGGGGTCAACATGACCTGGATCGAATCGTTCCCCACCTCCGAGAACGCCAGCGTCCTCAACCCGTCCTACCTGTTCTTCGCCGACATCGACGGCCATGTCGAGGACGAGCCGGTCAAGAAGGCGCTGGAGCAGGTCCGCAAGCGATGCGACCGGCTGGAGATCCTCGGGTCATATCCCAGGGGCGAGAGCGTCGAGAGCTAGGTTTCCGCCTCGTGAAACTCGGCACCTCGGCGAAGTTCGTGGGATATTTGTTGACCAGCCCGATCGGGGACGGCCAGAATCATCATTAGATCGGCCCGAGGTCGGTTCCGCTCGCGAGTGGCGGACGCCTGAGGGGCGAAGGTCGCTCAGGGGAGGTCGGACGATGCAAGGTTCGTGCGATGGCAACCGGCGTCATTTCCTCAAGACCGCCGCGACGACGGGCGCCGTGCTCGCGACGGCCGATTCGGTCCTGGCCGCGCCCCCCAAGTCGCCGATCCCCGAGGTGACCCTCGGCAAGACGGGCGTGAAGGTCACCAAGCTCGGCATGGGCACGAGCTGGGCCGTCGCCGAGAGCTTCGTGCAGCGGGCCATCGCCGCGGGGGTCCGCTACATCGACACATCCGAGAACTACGAGCGCGGCAAGGCCGAGATCGCCCTGGGCAACGTCCTGGCCCGAACGGGACAGCGGAAGGACGTCTACCTCGTCACCAAGAACGGGAGCTACGAGGGGATCAAGGGCTCGGCGCGGGCGAAGTCCTTCGTCACCCACCTCCAGTCCAGCCTCGAACGGCTCCAGACCGACTACGTTGATTGCTACTATATCCACGGCATCCGCGGTCGTGACATCGACATGTTCACCGATCCCGAGATCATCAAGACCTTCGAGGAGCTGAAGCGAACCGGCAAGATCCGCTTCGCCGGCTTCTCCTGCCACGACGCGATGCTTCCCGAGCTGGTCGAGGCGGGCGCGAAGTCCGGCTGGATCGACCAGATGATGATCAAGTACAACTATCGCGAGATGAATGTCGAGAAGATCAAGCGGGCCGTTGACGCCGCGTCGAAGGCGAACCTGGGCATCGTGGCGATGAAGACTCAGGGGGGATCGGCGGCGTTCCAGTTCACCGAAGGCGAGAAGGACGCGCGAATCCTCGCGCTCAAGGACAAGGGCTTCAAGGCCCCTCAGGCCGCTATCAAGGCCGTGCTCAACGACGAGCGGGTTCACGCCGCCGTCAGCGAGATGACCAACTTTGACGAGCTTCGCGAGAACATGGGCGCCGTCGTCGAGCGCTCACGGCCAAGGAGGCCCGACTCCTCGAAGAGCACAGGGTCCTGACCGCGAACCGATATTGCCACGGTTGCGGGCACCTCTGCGAGACCGCCGCGAAGGGCGTCCCTGTCGCCACCGTCCTCCGCTACTACCGTTATTACGAGGCCTACGGCAAACGCGAGGAAGCCCGAGCACTCTACCAGGCCCTGCCGGCCGAGTCGCGAGCGATCGCCGACCTCGACCTCGCCGATGTTGACGCCGCCTGCCCGCATGGCTTGCCGGTGACGGCCCTTCTCAAGGACGCCGACCGTCGCCTCGGAACCGTCTGATTCGCCCACGATTTCGAATTGTCGCAGGGCGATGGTCACCCATCGCCCTGCGAATCCAACTCAATCAGGGCTTCTTGTTCTCTTCGACCGCCTTGCGATACTGTTCGAGCCGCTCCATCACTCCGGCGTCACCTTCTCCCATCAGCTTGACGGCTTTCTCCTGGGCCTTGAGCGCCTTGGCGGGCTCTCCGGTCTTGAAGTAGGCCAGGGCGAGGGTGTCGAGGATCGGGCCGTTCTCCCCCTTGCTCAACTCGTCAGCCCGGATCGCGGCTCTGAGGGCCAGCTTGACGTCACGCTTCGCCTCGTCGATCCGGCTGTCCGGATCGATGTTCGACCAGGCGATCTGGTTCAGGGCCTGCGCCTTGTCCTTGAGCGGGCCGTCCACGAGCTTGGCCCCGTAGGCAGACGTCCCCTCGTCGCCGGTCTGCATCATCAGCGTGTACTTCTGGAGCCCGAGCATTCCTTCGAGGCTCGGGTTGTCCTTGATCGCCTCGTCGAGGACGGCGATCTGTTCCTTCGGCGAGGCGTTCCGGCCGAGCGTCCGGAGCTTGGCGAAGATGGCCATCAGCTTTTGCTCCTTGGCCTTCTCCTCGCGATACTCGCTCGCGGCCTTGGCGATGTCGAAGTCGCCCGAGGCCACCTTTTCGAGCGGCTTGTCCATCGCCATCGGGTGACCGATCCAGGCGATCTTGCCGCTCTTGACGATGAACGCGGTCGGGATGCCGTTGGACTCCGAGGCCTTCATCCAGCCCACGGCCATCTTGCCCTGATTGCCGTTCCCTCCTTCGGGAACCGAGTCGAGGGCGACGCTATAGTCCATCTTGTCGCCCATCGATTTGACGAACGGGTTGACCTTGGCCTGGTCCTGCTCCCAGACGCTGACGCCGATGAACGCGATGCCCTTGTCCTTGTACTTCTTCTGAAGCTCGGTCAGGTGCGGGATGCTGACGCGGCAGGGCCCGCACCAGGTCGCCCAGAACTCGACGACGTAGGTGCGATCCTTCTCAAGACGGTCGAACTTCTCTCCCTTGACCCACTTGGAGACATCAAGGGCGGGAGCGTCGTCACCGACGCTCAGAGTCTGGGCGGTCGCCTGCCACGAGCCCAGACAGAGTAACGAGACGGTCAGACACACGCTGCGCAACTTCATGATCGGCTCCGCATCGAGGTGCTGTCGCTTCAGAAGTCGGGCCGGGCACGAACCCGTTCCGACCGAGCGACTCGATCCCGAAGCTAGCAGGAGCCATCTTCGCCCGCAACGAATTCCTTGATTTCTCGATCCCAGAAACCGGAGTGGAACTCACTCCTCATCCTCATTCTCTTCCGCCTCGGAGACCTGGATCGGCTCGGACTGGGAGGGGCCGGGGATGGCATAGGCGCCGTCGATCCATCGTCCGAGGTCAACCAGGCGGCAACGATCGGAGCAGAAAGGGAAGCTGGGCAAGTCGTCAAGCTTGGCGACCTCGAAAACCTTGCCGCAGATCGGGCACTTGCCCCGGATCATGGCGTTGAACCGTTGGTCGAGGGCTTGGGAGTCTCGGCCTTGGGGGTCGAAGACGCCGAGTCGGCGGGCTTGGACGCGGCCTCGGACGAGGTCTTGTCGGCCTGGGCGCCCTTCTTGTACGACTCGCTCCGATAGTCGGTCTGGTAGAAGCCGGAGCCTTTGAAAAGGATCGCCGCCCCCGCGCCGATCTTCCGGCGGAGCTTCGGCTCGTGGCAGACGGGGCAGATGGTCTGGGAGTCGGCCTTGATCGACTCGAACGCTTCGAATTCGTGCTGGCAGGCGTCGCAGATGTAATCGTAAGTCGGCATCGATTCGCCTCTAGGGACGGATTTTTTCAGTGGCCCGAGGTTCACTCGGCCGGATGGATCGAGACGGCGACCTTGGTCGGCCGGATGACCCGGTCGCCGAGCTTGTAACCCTTGGCCAGCTCGGCGACGACCGTCCCTTCGGGATGGTGGGCATCGGGCTGCTGCATGATCGCCTCGTGGAAATTGGGATCGAACGGCTGACCGAGGGCCGGGATCGGCTCGACGCCGTGCTTGTTGAGCGCGTCGACGAACTGTTTCTCGACCATGTGCGAGCCCCTCGGCGATCGCCGAAGCCCCGCCGGCCCGGGCCGTCTCGATGGCTCGGTCGAAGTTATCGAGCGCGTTGAGGATGTCCATTGCCAGGGGCTTGATCAGGTAGACGCGGTCGGCGTCGGCCTGGGCCTTGGCCCGCTTCTGATAGTTGACGAAGTCGGCACTGCGCTCGCTGGAGCTGATCGAGATATTCGTCTCGCTGGCGGATCACCTGCGCGAGATCGTCGCCCGACGGGCTGGTCTCGGAGCCGGTCGCGGTCGGGTCGTTGGTGGCGGTGGTCGGTTCGCTCATGGTTCGATGTCCTGACGATCGACGAATCGCCGAACGGTCGAGTCTCAAGGCCTTCTCGGCCTCGGGTGCTTCCTCGTCCTCGGTGAAGTAGTCGCGAAGCTTCTCGAAGAAGCTTTTCCGCTTGGGGCTGACGTTGAGGTGTTCGAGCTCGGCCAGCTCCCGGAGCAGCTCTTCCTGGCGAGGGTTGAGCTGCCGGGGGGTCTCGACGTGGACCTCGATCAGCTCGTCGCCGCGTCCGCGGCCGTTGATGTCGGGCATCCCTCGCCCCTTGAGCTTGAGGACGTCGCCGCTCTGCGTCCCCTTGGGGACCATCAGGCGATCAGGTCCGTCGAGCGTGGGCACCTCGATCTCGGCGCCGAGGGCGGCCTGTGGGAAGCTGATCGGGACCTGGCAGATCAGGTCGTTGCGGCTCCGCTCGAAGAACGGATGCTTCTTGACCTGGATCTGGACGCGGAGGTTGCCCCGAGGTGCGCCCGGGTCGCCGGCCTCGCCCTGGTTCCGGAGCTGGAGCCACATCCCGGTCTCGACACCCGGCGGCACGTCGATCTTGATGTGGGCAACCGCTGGCGTCTTGCCCTGGCCCCGGCACGACGGGCAGGGGTCGTTGATCCGGACGCCATCGCCGCCGCAGGAAGGGCAGGTGGTCGCGACCTGGAAGAACCCACGAGACTGGACGACCTGTCCCTGCCCCGCGCAGTAGTTGCATGTGGTCGCGACGGTCCCTTTGCGGGCCCCGGACCCCTTGCACTCGTTGCAAGGCTCCTGGCGGGTGACGTTGACGACCTTGACCGTCCCCCGGGCGGCTTCGAGAAGCTCGATCTCGAGCTTCATCAGCAGATCCTGGCCGGGCCGAGGGCCTCGCTTCCGCTGCTGGAAGAGGTCGCCGAAGAGGCCGCCGCCGAAGATGTCGCTGAAGGCCGACATGATGTCTTCGGTATTGCGGAAGTCGTGGTGCGCGGCCCCTTCGAGGCCGGCGTGGCCGTAGCGGTCGTACCGCTGGCGTTTCTGCTGGTCGGAGAGAACCTCGTAAGCCTCGGCGGCTTCCTTGAATCGCCCTTCGGCCTCGGCGTCGCCGGGGTTGCGGTCGGGGTGATTCTTGAGGGCCATCTGCCGATAGGCTTTCTTGATGTCGTCGGCCCCGCAGTCTTTCTTCAGACCGAGGACTTCATAGTAATCTCGCTTCGTGGCCATCGGCACGGCGTCTCGCTCGGGGCCTGATTTCGGCGGATGTCGTCGTCCCAGGATAGCACAAACTCATCTGGACGCGACACTTCGCCTTTCGGTCCCCGCCTCATCTTAGGGGTTGCAGAACCAGGTCAGAACTCGATGGAACCCTGGGCCCCGTGGTGTAGGGCAACGATTCGGATGACGTCGCCTCGGATCGTGAAGAGGATGCGATAAACGCCGCCCCTCTTCCCATAAGTAGAGGTAGCGGAAGCTCCTCGCCGTAGTCCTCGCTCTCCGGAGCCACCGGACAACGTGTGGGATGAGCCTTGAGAGTCTGGATCCTCTCGAGGAGACCTCGATACCACTTTTCCGCCCGTTCCGGAGAGTGCTCGGCGATCCAGTCGTGCCTCTCGTTGGCTTTCCTCACCATCTCCGGCGCAACTCAAAGCGATATTCCATACTTCAACCGGGCCTGTTCCTTGACCTCCTCCAGGCTCAGCCCCTTCCCTTCATCCAGATCCTTCGTGGCTTGCTTGAGAACCTCGAACAATTCCAATCGATCCACAAGGTTGACCAACATCTGAAACGAGCCTTCGTCGGAAATCATGAGGTCGGCCTTGCCATTGATGGAGATGACGATCGGTTCACCGTGGTCGTCGAGCTGGCGAAGGAGATGGACAACCTTGCACGTTCCGGGCGGGACTTGATCGGAGATGCGGTCGAGATCCAGCATCGTTCTCGCTCCGGAAGTCGGGAGAATCGGGCCGGATACAATCATACACCATGACGACCGGCTCGGCGAGCCGGGAACGGGTTGGCAGTGGGGGAAGGCCGGCGACCTTCCCCCACCGACCTGTCTTAGCGCACCGACCCTTCCACGCGAGCCGCGCCCTTCTCCTCGTCTTCCTTGATGTTGGTGATCATCGCCTCGGTCGTGAGCATCAGGGCGGCGATCGAGGCGGCGTTCTGGAGGGCGGAGCGGGTGACCTTGGTCGGGTCGACGATGCCGGCCTTGAACATGTCCACGTACTCGCCGGTGTTGGCGTTGAAGCCGGTCGAGCCGGTGGCCGACTTGACCTCCTCGGCGACCACGCCGCCGTCGTGCCCGGAGTTGGACGCGATGTGGCGGACGGGCTCTTCGAGGGCCCGGAGGATGATCTCGGCGCCGACCTTCTCGTCGCCGGTCAGGGTCGTCGTGGACCTTCTGGACGGCCGGGATCACGCGGAGCAGGGCGGTGCCGCCGCCGGGGACGATGCCTTCGTCGGCCGCGGCGCGGGTGGCGTGGAGGGCGTCCTCGACGCGGGCCTTGGTCTCCTTCATCTCGGCCTCGGTCGCCGCGCCGACGCTGATGATCGCGACGCCGCCGGAGATCTTCGCCAGCCGCTCCTGGAACTTCTCCTTGTCGTACTCGCTCTCGGTCTCCTCGATCTGGCGGCGAAGCTGGTCGATCCGCTTGTCGATGTCCGTCGCGCTTGCCGGCGCCCTGGATGATCGTGGTGCTGTCCTTGTCGACCTTGACCTGCTTGGCCTTGCCGAGCTGGCTGAGCTGGAGGTTCTCGAGCTTGAGGCCGAGGTCCTCGCTGATCACGGTCCCGCCGGTCAGGATCGCCATGTCGCCGAGCATCGCCTTGCGGCGGTCGCCGAAGCCGGGGGCCTTGACGGCGCAGATGTTGAGGATGCCGCGGAGCTTGTTGACGACCAGGGTCGCCAGCGCCTCGCCCTCGACGTCCTCGGCGATGATGAGCAGCGGCTTGCCCGGACTGCGCGACCTTCTCCAGCAGCGGGATCATCTCGCGGAGGTTGGCGATCTTCTTCTCGTGGAGCAGGATCAGGGCGTCGTCCAGGACCGCTTCCATCGTGGTCGGGCTGGTGACGAAGTAGGGGCTCAGGTAGCCCTTGTCGAACTGCATCCCCTCGACGAATTCGAGGGTCGTGGTCGCCGTCTTGCCTTCCTCGACGGTGATGACGCCGTCCCGGCCGACCTTCTCGACGGCGTCGGCCAGCAGCTTGCCGATGACCGGGTCGTTGTTGGCCGAGATCGTGCCGACCTGGGCGATCTCTTCCTTCTTCGAGACCGGCCGCGAGATCTTGGTGGTCAGCTCTTCGACGGCGGCCTCGACGGCCTTGTCGATCCCGCGGCGGACGGCCGTCGGGTTGGCGCCCGAGGTGATGTTCCGCAGCCCTTCGCGGAAGATCGCGCGGGCCAGGATCGTGGCGGTGGTGGTGCCGTCGCCGGCGACGTCGGAGGTCTTCGACGCGACGACGTTGACGAGCTTGGCGCCCATGTTCTCGAACGGGTCGGGCAGCTCGATCTCCTTGGAGACGGTGACGCCGTCCTTGGTGACGGTCGGGCCGCCGAACGACTTGCTCAGGATCACGTTGCGGCCGGTCGGGCCGAGCGTGGTGCCCGACGGCGTGGGCCAGGATGTCGACGCCTTCGAGCATCTTCCGGCGAGCGGCGTCGGAGAAGAGCAATTGCTTGGCCACGGGATCGATCTCCTGAGGACTCAGGACTCAGGACTCAGGACTCGGCAGGTCTAGCCGCCGAGCCCGGTCCATCGCGCCCTCAGTCCGGTCGATGTTCGCGAGTGGGATGGGGACCAAGTCCTGAGTCCTCAGTCCTTAGTCCTCGGGCTTACTTGAGGATCTTGGCCAGGATGTCGGACTCGCGGAGGATCTTGATCTCCTCGCCGTCCACCTTGATCTCGGTGCCGGCGTACTTGCCGAAGAGAACCTCGTCCCCCTCGACGACGCCGACCGGCGACCGCTCGCCGCGAGTCCAGCAGCTTGCCGGGGCCGACAGACAGCACCTTGCCCCGCTGCGGCTTCTCCTTGGCGGTGTCGGGCAGCACGATGCCGCCGGCGGTCTTCTCTTCCGCCTCGATCTGCTGGATCACGACGCGGTCTTCGAGCGGGCGAATCTTGGCCATCGCGATGGTTCCCTTTGTCAGTCCTGGAGAGCGCCGGGCTCGTCTGGTCGAGCAAGGCCCGGCGATGGATCAGTAAGATTGCAGATGTCAGATCTGAGATTTGAGATCTCAGATCTGAGATTCGAGCCATCCAAGGCTGAGTCTCGACCCAGCCTCCCAATAATCACATCATCCCCATGCCACCCATGCCACCCATTCCACCCATGCCACCCATTCCGCCCATGCCACCGCCATGGTCGTCGTGGTGGTCGGCGGGGCCGCCCTTCTTCGACTTCTTCTCGACGATGATGGCCTCGGTGGTCAGCAGGAGGCCGGCGACGGACGCGGCGTTCTGGAGGGCGGAGCGGGTGACCTTGGTCGGGTCGACGATGCCGAAGGCGAACATGTCGCCCCAGGCGCCGGTCTCGGCGTTGTAGCCGAAGTTGGGGTCGTTCGACTTGAGGATCTTGTTGACGACGACGGCGCCGTCGATCCCGGCGTTCTCGGCGATCGACCGGGCGGGCTGCTCGACGGCCTTGCGGACGATCTTGACGCCCATGGCCTCGTCGCCGGTCAGCTTGAGACCGTCGAGGGCCTTGGCCGCGCGGATCAGGGCGCTGCCGCCGCCGGGGACGATGCCCTCTTCGATGGCGGCGCGGGTGGCGTGGAGGGCGTCCTCGACGAGGGCCTTCCGCTCCTTCATCTCGGTCTCGGTGGCGGCGCCGACGTTGATCTGGGCGACGCCGCCGGCGAGCTTGGCGAGCCGCTCCTGGAGCTTCTCGCGGTCGTACTCGCTGTCGGTCGTCTTGATCTCGCGGCGGATCAGCTCGGCCCGGCCCTTGATCTCTTCCTGGGTGCCGGCGCCTTCGACGATCGTCGTGTTCTCGCTGGTCGATCGTGACCTTGCTGGCCCGGCCGAGGTCGGTGAGCTGGACGCTCTCGAGCTCGATGCCGAGGTCCTTGAAGATCGCCTTGCCGCCGGTCAGCACGGCGATGTCGCCGAGCATGGCCTTGCGGCGGTCGCCGTAGCCGGGGGCCTTGACGGCGGCGACCTTGAGGATGCCGCGGAGCTTGTTGACGACCAGGGTCGCCAGCGCCTCGCCCTTCGACGTCCTCGGCGATGATCAGCAGCGGCTTGTTGGCCCGGGCGATCTGCTCCAGGAGCGGGATCAGGTTCTTGGGCGTGCCGATCTTCTCCTCGTAGATGAGGATGTAGGGATCTTCGAGCACGACCTCCATCCGGTCCTGGTCGGTGACGAAGTGCGGGCTGAGGTAGCCGCGGTCGAACTGCATGCCCTCGACGACGTCCACGGTCGTCTCGAAGCCCTTGCCTTCCTCGACGGTGATGACGCCGTCCGTGCCGACCTGCTTGAAGGCGTCGGCGAGCTTCTCGCCGATGGTCGGGTCGTTGTTCGCGGCGATCGTGGCGACCTCGGTGATCTCCTTCTTGTCGGCGACGGTCTTCGACTGGCCCTTGACGTGCTCGACGACGGCGATCGACCGCCTTGTCGATCCCGCGCTTCAGGGCCATCGGGTCGGCGCCGGCGGCCAGGGCCTTGAGGCCCTCCTTGAAGATGGCCTCGGCCAGGACGGTGGCGGTGGTGGTGCCGTCGCCGGCGACGTCGGAGGTCTTGCGAGGCCGCTTCCTTGACGAGCTGGGCGCCCATGTTCTCGTAAGGGTCGGTCAGCTCGATCTCCTCGGCCACGGTCACGCCGTCCTTGGTGACGGTCGGGCTGCCCCAGCCCTTGTCGATCACGGCGTTGCGCCCGCGCGGCCCCAGGGTGCTCCGGACGGCCCGGGCCAGCTTGGAGACGCCGCTCGCCAGCTTCTGGCGGGCCTCCTCATCGTAGGCCAACATCTTCGCCACGGTGAATTCTCCCTCGTCGCGGTCGAAATACGTCGTCCCTCGCGCCTCGGTGGAGGCCGACGCGGGGACGTCCAGTCAAATGCCCCGTATTCCGGATTCGTTCCTTGCGATTTGCAAGTTGTGTACCGCAGACGAGATCTTTGCCTTTTCTCCCAGTCTTGAAATGACTTGCGGTAAGATGATACCCTGGACGAGGCTCGCTTGTCTGCCTTTTTGGCAGATCTCGACGGTGTCCTGTCAGCCTGGTTTTGTCCCGGGCCCGCCGATTGGCAAGGGCCTCTCCGAGTAACTGCGCCGATTGAACTCCGTGGTGCCTGGTTAGTCACTTGACAGTCGCTCGGCCGCCGTCGAAGATCCAGCCAGGTGCCACTTGGGCGAAAGTTTCGGTTGAGCCCTCGAGCGTTTTTTCCGATGTCCGGCGGGGCGGGCCGAAATCCTGACCTTTCTTTGGAGAGACGACATGTCCACGGTCGGGATCAACCCGGTCCGCGCGATTCGTCCATCCGACCTGAATAGGGAGTTGGCCGACCTTCTCTCGATCGACACGAGAGAGGCTTGAGTAACCCAGGGAACAACCCTCCCCCTCAACGATGACTACTAATCTCAGTCGAACAGCCACCTTCGTGGCGGTGAGCTGTCAGTGCGGGAGGGTTCTCCGGGCCAAGCACGAGCAGGCCGGCTCGGAGATTCGTTGCTGGGACTGCCACAAGATGGTGCTGGTCCCCGACGCCAAGCAAGGCGCGCGAGTGGCTCAGGAACTTTCGGACGGGGCCCTCGGCGTGATCCGGGGTCCTGGCTTAACTTCGGTCCTGGCGGCGGGGGCCATTATCACGGCATTGATGGCGATTCCGATGTACGGGATCTGGTGCGCGTTTGATTCCTCTGATCCTGGCAGGTTCCGCTTACGGCGAGATGATCCGCCGGATCAGTCGGGGGCCGGTCGAGGAATCCGAGCCGTCCTGGGCGGCGCGCATGCTCGGCCTCGGTCAGTCGTCAAGTTTTCTCTCGGCCTTCTGATGGCGGCGGGGACGGTCATCCCTCTCTGGTGGTGGAACTCGGGATTCCAACGTTCGCCGCACTGGGATTGGACTTCGAGAGCAATGGCCATCGGGGCCTGGGTCGTGGTTCCCATCCTCTTCTGGTTCACCTGCGCGAGCAATCGGGAGGGGCGACTGGGTGTCAAGCACTGCCTCAGGCTTGCCGCGAAGCACCCCATCGCGTTACTCCTGGCCATCACGGTCGTGCCGATGACCTTGGTCCTCATGGAAATTGGAATTGCCCTGATCTTCTACCTTCCCGGAAACCTGCCCGTTCTGCGCCCTCGACTACATGCCGCCGCCCGACTTCAAAGGCGAGCCCGTGTTCTATCAGGGCGTCCTCTACTTTCATCTCATCGACTTTCGAAGCTATCCGCAGTCGTTCTTCATCGATGCGTATTTGGATGGGCTTCGCCACGGCTACTCGTTCGCGGGGGCGATACCAGCCTCTCTATCGCTGCCGACCCGCGTTGGGCTGAGTGGGGAGACGATCAGCCTGTATCCGCCGCTCGACCTTGTCGCCCGGGTCTTGATCACGATGACCGTGGTCACCTGCGTGCTGGCGTCGTTCGCGATCCAGGCCCGATGGCTTGGCGCGATCCCTTCCCTGGAGAAGCGGCGTCCGGCCTGAAGGGCCTCGGCCGGTTGTTGCAGTCCGTCCTGGCCCTCCCCGATCGGATGGAGCCTCATGCGATTTTCGACCCTCGCGCTGGTCTTCCTGATCGTTCTGGGCATGGTCCCCTGGTCATTACCGACGCCATCCACCGCGAGGGCCGACGACAAACCGGCCGTCGGGGAACCGTTCCCGCTCTGGCCCGACGGTCCTCCAGGTCTCGCCAAGGACGCGCCTGGCCAGCGCCCGACTCTGACCCTCTACCAACCCTCACCCGAGAAGTCGACCGGAGCCGTCGTGGTCGTCTGTCCCGGAGGAGGCTACGCGGGCCACGCCGGCCACGAAGGTAAGCCGATTGCCGAGTGGCTCAATGGCCTGGGGATCACGGCCGTCGTCCTGCATTACCGGGTCGCCCCGCATTCAAAGCACCCGGCCATGCTCCAGGACGCCGCTCGGGCAATCCGGACGGTTCGGGCCAACGCCGAAGCCTGGAAGATTGACCCGAATCGCGTCGGCGTCCTCGGCTTCTCGGCCGGCGGCCATCTCGCCTCGACCATCGCCACCCACTTCGACGCGGGCAACTCGGAGCCACCCGATCCAGTCGAACGGCTCAGTTCCCGGCCCGACCGGGCGATCCTGATCTATCCGGTGATCTCGCTCGTCACCCCGTACACGCACGGGGGATCGAAACGGAATCTGATCGGCGAGAACCCCAGCCAGGAACTTGCCGAGAGCCTCTCCAGCGAGCTGCAAGTGACCAAGGAGACACCGCCGACGTTCCTGGCACACACCGACCAGGATGCCGCCGTCCCGCCCGAGAACAGCCTGCTGTTCGCCCTGGCCCTTCGCAAGGCCAAGGTGCCAATGGAGCTTCACGTCTTCGAGAAGGGCCAGCACGGCCTTGGCCTCGGCCGCGAGGGTTACGCCTTCTCGGAGTGGCCGAATCTGTGCGCGAAGTGGCTCGAAGGGCAGGGGTTCCTGAAGAAGTGATCGGGCTCGCTCCGGTTTCTCGGGGAAAAAATCGAAGAGATCGCGGCGGTCAACCGTCCAAGGTTGAGGCCATGCTCGTTCGCGGGCATGGCCATTGTTGTCGATCTCCTCTCCCATCCCGTACCCGGAGCGTATCCCATGTTCGCCTGGAAATGGCTCGTCGTGTCCGCCTGCGCCTCGACCGCGTTCGCCCAGGCCCCCGCGCCTCCGGAGGAGCCGGCCAACCCGGTTGTGATTGAGGACGTCGCCCCGCCGAAAGCCTCGCCCAGCCGGCTCTCGGCGGTGACGGTCTACCTGGGCAGCGCCCTTGTCACCCGCCAGGTCACCGTGCCCGAGGGGAAAGGGACCGTCGAGCTGGTCGTCACCCCTCTGCCCGCCCAGGCGATCCCCAACTCGCTCTACACCGAGGGCTCGGACGGCATGAGAGTCCTGAGCACCCGGTTCCGGACGCGGGCCGTCCGGGAGGACACCCGCAAGGCGGTTCGGGCCAAGGAGGAGGAGATCCGCACCTTGACCGCCGAGGCGGAGCGGATCAAGAAAGAGATGGAGGTCATCCAGCAGAACTTGCAGTTCCTCCAGAAGCTCGAGAACTTCACCGGCGCGACCATGCAAGGCGTGGCCGAGAAGGGGATGCTCAACGGCGAGACGACCATCCGGCTGACCACGTTCGTGATGGACACCCGCGCCGAGAAATCGGCCGCGCTCGTCGACCTGGAGCAGAAACTCAAGGGCAACGGCGAGGCGACCGCCTTTGCCAACCGCCAGCTCCAGGAGCTTTCCGCCGGTTCGAGCAAGACCGAGAACGACGCCGTGATTGTGGTCGACAAGGCCAACGCCCCGGCGGGCTCGGTCCGGCTCAATTACCTCGTCGGCGCCTCGACCTGGAAGCCGAAGTATCGCCTCCGGGCCGGCTCGGACAACGACCCGGTCCAGCTCGAATCCCTGGCCGCGATCGAGCAGCAGTCGGGCGAGGACTGGCGCGACGCCACCCTGACCCTCTCGACGGCCCAGCCCTCGCTCAACGCGACCCTACCCGACCTGATCCCGCTCGACGTCGCGATCACCGAGTTCGATCAAGGCCCGATGCAGAACGACCTCTCCGCGGGTGGACCGACGGTAGAGATCAACCGGGCCCAGGCCAGTGCCTACCGGGGGCAGGCCCAACGGGCGATGGTCGGCAACGACACCAAGACTGGCGGGGACCTCCTTAACAAGGCAGCGGCGCTCGACCAGGCCGAGGAGCTGCTCGCCAAGGACGAGGGAGATCAGGCCAGGACCGGGATCGACTCCAGCGGCGGTCCGAATGTGACGTACCGGCTCAAGGGGTCGTTGACGGTCCCTTCGCGGAGAGACCCGCAGCTCGTCGAGATCACCCGGGTCGAGATGGCCCCCACGTTCTTCTCCAAAGCCGTGCCCGTGCTCTCACCGAGGGTCTTCCGGCTGGCCAGGATCACCAACACCGGCGACTCGGTTCTCCTACCGGGCGAGGCCACCATGTACGTCGGCTCGGACTTCGTTGGCCGGATGACCTTGCCGCAGGTCGCCGTCGGCGAGGAATTCACGGTCGGCTTCGGCGTCGACCCGCAGCTTCAGATCGGCCGGCGGCTGGTCAAGAAGTCCGAAATGGTCCAGGGGGGCAACCAGGTGCATTCTTATGAGTTCCGGATCATCGTCCGCAATTTCAAGACGACCCCGGCCAACCTCCAGGTCTGGGACCGCCTTCCCCGAGCCGGAAACTCGGACGTGGCCGTCAACCTCGGCGAGACCAAGCCCGCCCTCAGCGTCGATCCGATCTACGACCGGATTCAGAAGGCCGAGAACCTGCTCCGCTGGGACGTGGTCGTCCCGCCGGGGACCGTCGGCGCGAACGTCTTCCCGATCACTTATCAGTTCAAGATGGAATACGCCAAGGAGATGGGCATCCAGTACCTGAAAACGGGAGGGTTGATGGAAGCTCCCATCGGCGGCATGGGCGGCGGAATGGGCGGCATGGGCGGCGCGATAGGCGGGATGCGTTGAAGCCTCTCGGTCTCACTCAGGAGCCGAACCGTTCCAGGCGCCATCAGGCCAGCGCCGAGGATTCCGGCGTCGTCACCCAGCGCGGCGGGCTCGATCTTGATCTTCTCATCGGGGTCGACCAGAATCTGCGTCCTCGCGGCGACCCGGACCAGCTCGATGAACATGGGCCCGAGGGCGGCGGCCACGCCGCCGCCCACGACGACGATCTCGGGTCCGAGCAGGTTGACCAGCCCTCCCAGCCCCAGACCGAGGAAGTGCGCCGCGCGGTGAACTTCCCGAAGCGTGACCGGGTCGGCGGCCCCGATCGCGTGGACGATGTCGCCGCTCTTGAGCTTCCCCGACTTCTTGTCGACCTTGTGGGCCAGGATCGATTCCTCGCCCCGCTTGGCCGCCTTGTGGATCCGTCGGGCGATCGCGCTCTTGCTCGAAAGGGCCTCCAAACAGCCTCGACGGCCGCAGCCGCACATCGGCCCGTTGGCCTTCACGACGATATGGCCAATCTCACCCGCGTTGCCGGTCGCCCCGTTCACAACCTGGCCGTCGATGATGACGCAGCCGCCGATCCCGGTGCCGACGAACGCCGCCAGAACGTCCTTGTAACCGCGTCCAGCTCCCATGCGGAACTCGGCATAACCGCCGACCCGGACATCGTTTTGCAGCAACGTCGGCTTGCCGATCACCGCCGCGAGTTCCGGGCCGAGCGGCCAGTCCTTGACGTTGAGGTTCGCGCTGAACGAGATGACCCCGGTCGCCGGGTCGAGCGGGCCGGGCGAGCCGATGCCGATCCCGGCGATCTCGCCACGCCCCAGACCGGCCTCGGCCAGGGCCTCATCGACGCAGGCCACGATCGCGTCCAGGATCGCCGGGCCGCCTTCCTGGGCCGGGGTCGGACGCTTCGACCGGCCGAGGATCTGATGATCCGGGCCGACGACGGCCGTCAGGATCTTGGTCCCGCCGAGGTCAACGCCCACCACCGGGGCCTTCGCGGCCAGTTCGCCCATGAGCTTCCACCTCACTCCAGTCTCGATTGCCCGTCACCTCGTCTCGACCAGGGTTCATCGGCCTACCGATGCGGCTGAATTCAGATTGTCCGCTCTTTCGGAAACAACGCCCATGAAACTTCCGTGAAGATCCCCCTCGATTACTTCCGCTCCGGCCCGGCGGTCCGGAGCCCTTTCGACTCCTGACCCTCGCGGAGCAGGCGAGACAGTTCGGTCCGAAGGTCGCGAACCATCTCCGTCCGGAAGAGCTTGATCTGGCCGGAAACCTCGGTCAGGCCCTCAACTTCCTCGGCCCATCGGTTGAGCCGCTCGGGGTCCTTGAAGCCAACCTTCCTGAGCCAGGACGCCAGCTCGGCAAGCTGATACGACTCCGCCGCGTCGAGCCCCAGGATGACCCACGCCAGGAGCCGGTAACGGTCGTCGGGGGGGATGCCGAGCACGGGCAAGTCGGCCTTCCAGGACTGGACGACCGGCCAGCGGACTTCCGGCTCCCGCCCCGCGTTCTGAAAGTTGGTCAGGGCCTCAAGGCATCGCCAGCGGGCCAGCCCCTGGGGCGACAGGACAGCCGGCCCCGCCTCATTCGAGCCGGTCGCTCGTTTCGCAGGCCCCTCGACCCAGTTCCGGACCACGAACAGTCGCCCCTCCACCAGCGGGGCGAGGGGGACGATCCGGGCGAACCCGTCGCGGAGGTCGTTTCGGGACTCAACGTGCTGAGTGTGGTCCCACCAGGGCAGGGGGGGCAAGGTCCGGAGGTCGGCGGCCCGCGCCGTGACGGACGAGGCGAGCCGAGGGCCGTCGCAGGCGTTCAGGAACAGCTCGAAGAACCGGTCGGGCCGGTCGTTGAGGGCCTTGTCCCAGCGGTCCAGGACGTCCGGGGCCGCTTCGGGCTTGACCTCGATCAGGTCACGCCGGATGTCGGCGGTCAGGATTCGCCAGGCGGAATCGTCCCGGAAGAGGTACTGGCGGAGCGGCCAGGGGGACGGCTGCCCCTCGACCAGTCTCGCGGCCGAGGCGGCGACCTCGGCGGCCAGGCCGTCGGGTTCAAAGCCGCCTCTCGGGCCGTTGGTCAGCCCCAGCCTTTCCAGGATCTGGGTGACCCGGGCGAGCCACGGCGCGGGCGGGAGTCGGAGCCCGTTCAGGCACCGGGCCAGCGGCGTGGCCAGCGTCCGGAGCCCCGGTTTCCCGGCGTCAAACGCCCCCGGCCAGGCGTCTCGGCAGGCGTCGAGAACGAACGGTAGCCCCTCCAGTGAGGCCCCGCCGACGTGCGTGAGCATCTGGCCGAGCAATACCCCTCGCTCCTCGGGAGCGACGCCCGGGACGTGGACCTTGAGCAGCGAGTTCGGGTCGCGCGAGTTCAACGCCCGGGCGTAATCCAGGCAGGCGTCGACCCGCGCGGCCTGCTCGGGAGAGACCTCGCCCCGGCCTCTGGCCTGGTTAATCCACGCCAGGACGCCGAGCTTTCGGTAATCCGGGGCGATCAGGCGTCGGAGGAGGTCGACGCCCGAGGGCGTCCGCTTCAGATAGGTCTCGGCCCAGGACGGGTGGGACGGCCGGGGGGCGAGCGGCAGGAGTAACCCCTCGACGCCCCAGCGGAACGTCTCGTCGGGCAGGCCCGGGTCGTCGGTCAGGGCAAGAACGGTCCTCGCCAGCGCGGCCTTGGTGTCTTCCGGAGCCCGGTCCCGCAAGGCCATCCAGAGATCCTGTCGGCCGGGGTCGGCCAGGATCGGCCGGAGCGCCGGGCCGAGCCAGGTCGGCGGCGGTGTTCCCTCGCCGCAAGGCCCACGCCAGCCCCTCACGACCCTCCCCCGGCCCTTCGAGGTCGAACGCGGCGGCGACGACCGGGGCGAAGCTCGCCAGTGCCTCGGGTTGGTCTTCCAACCCCGCCTCGACCGCTTCCAGGACCGCCGGGATCGCGCCGGGGAGGGTGGAGGCTTCCTCGACGATCCCCCGGAGTGGCCCTGGATCGGCCCCGCCCCGGATCGCCGCCACGGCGGCGCTCGTTTCGAGCGGCAGGAGCATCCCCCGATCGGCAGTCGGGTCGGCCCGGAGCCGACCGAGGACCGCCTCGGCCCCGACCGTCGTCAGGCCCCGGAGCAACGCCCTCGCGAATGACGGTCGGCTCGGCTTCGGGGCGGCCTGGAGGATCGCCGCGATCGACTCGTCCCGCTCCGAAGCCTCCGCGTCCCGGAACCAGCCGGCGACGACATCCCCCCACGCGGCCGGCCTCGGATCGCCCCGCCAGGCCTCGCGGAGTGTCGCATGGGCGACGAGAGCGGCGCGGGCTTCCGGGATCTCCTTCCCCTTCTCACCCGCCTCAAGCCACCAGGCTGGGTTCCTCGGCCGGACCCACTCCTCGGCCAGTCCTGTCCGACCGAGCCAGCCCGTGAAATCCGCCAAGGCCCGCCAGCCGTCCGGGGTTTCGGGCGGGGCCTTCGAGCGGTGGGCCTCGGGATAGGCGTGCAGGTGCCCGAGCCACTCGTCGGTCCAGGGCGACTCCGGCCGGGGCCCTTGAGGGCGGTCCTGGCCCGGCCTTCGGTGGCCGACCAGTCGGCCTCGTCGATCGGGTCGTGTCGGATCAGCCAGCCGGCGAGGGTCCTGGCCCAGCGAGCCGGCTCGATCCGGGGCTCGAATGTCCCGGCGACAAGATCGGCCACAACCCCTTGCGCCGTCAGGGCCGGCTTGTTGGGCCGGGCCGCCGGGATCGTCCCCGAGATCCGGAGGCCGGGCAGTTCCTCGGGCCGGTCGTGGTAGGTCGAGAACGTCAGCTCCGTCGCGCAGTTTCCCCGGGAAACTGAACGTCAGAAGGGCGATCAGCCGGCCGATCCGGTCGGGCTCGTCGATCAGAAAGAGGGTCCGACCCTCGCGGGTGACGGTCGCCAGCGCGGTCAGGAGCCGGGCCAGCCGCTCGGGATCTTCGCCCTCGGCGAGCGGGGCGACCTCGGCAAACGTCGGCGGTCGGAACAGGCTCGACCCGGTCAGTTCGACCTCGTCGGGCGGTCGCCCTCGGCTCGGCTCGCGGTCGGTCCGCTTCCAGATCGCGCTGTCGAATAGCCCGGCGGGCCAGCGCCGATGGCCTTCATCTCCTCGCCGGTGAGCCGGAGCCCATGCGCGAAGTGCCCGCCCGGCCGCCCCCAGAGCCCGCGCTCGGTCTCGTACTCGTTCGGCCGAGGGGTCAGCCAGGCGACCTCGGCGATCTCGCCGTCACGCCGGTAGCGCAGGCTCGCCGGGGCGAGCGTCCGGCCGCCGCCCGGGAAGGCTTTCATCCCCAGGTGCCGGAAGTCGCCCGAGACCGGATACCCCCGGCTCAGTCGCTTGATCTGAAAGCCGTTGCTCGCCCCAAGTCCATAGCCCACAGGACATTGTGTGTAATAAATCTGCTCCATGAACGCCCCTCAACCGCCGGCCCGCCAGGTCAGATATCCATCATAGTCCAACCGGACCTCGGGCGGGAACGACCCTCGCAGACAAAGCCAAGACTCCACCTGGTTTCCCGGGGAAACTCGCTCGCCGCGCTCAGTTTCTCGGGGAAATCCGGACATCGCATAGCCCACTCGAATTGAGACAGACCCAATCCCACGAGGTCGAGGCGAGAAATCAAAGCCAACGGACCTCAGAAATGGCCCTCCCAGACAAAGCCAATCTTCGGAGCCGCTCTTCCTCAATTTCAGACAAAGCCAATTTCAACCTCGGGGCCTGACGCCCACTCGAAGAACCGATTCTCCAAAACAAAGCCAAATCGCGATTCCCGGAAACACAAAGCCAACGGCGCGAACCCGGGAGGACGGCGTTCGAGTCAAGGTCCAGGGGTTGAGCGCCCGGCAAGGCGTCAATCAACGTGATCCCTCGGTAGAAATATCGCTCGGTAGGGGGTTGGGTTAACACACGATTTCCCGGCCAACCAGCGAATCCCACCGATCAGAGAAGGAAAAAAGGTCGCGGTTGACTGGCGAACCGGGTGGTGCGACGAGGAATCCATGACCGTCGCGCAGGCACTCGCCGAACCGGGCCGGAAGGTGCACAAAGGAGACGGCGCGGAAGGGGGTCGAAGCCGACTGGCAGCTCGTCAAGCCGGCGCGAAAGGGGTCGGACCTGGGCGGGAACAAGGTCCTCGACCCGGCGAAGAGGCCCCCCCTCACCGCTGCCCCGGGACGACTGGCTCGGGCAGTGCGAGCGGCAGCCGGGGCGGATCGTCGGCGGCCATCCGATTAATGCTCCTTTCCACCGACGGCATTTCAACACGATGTTTCCCCGCCGGCAGCGCTCCGATTCCACGTCCTGCCATCTTGTCATCTCGCCAATTCGCTCGGACCTTATCTGGCAGGTGGTCAGACAGGCGCGATCGATGTTGGCTTGTATCAAGTTGATGTTGTCCATGGATTTACAGCCGATTCTCAAGATCGGCACTGGTCTTGCATCCCTTCGAGCTTATCGAAGTTTTGACGCTATCAGGCCAGACCGTCCCGGGCGATCTCGATCCGCTCCGGGGGGCTTTCACGTCGGGGATGTTCGATGTCTACCGCGGCGAACCGGCAACAATTCACTTTCCAGGCCGAGATCAAGCAGCTCCTTCAGATCCTCTCGCATTCCCTCTATCAGAGTCGAGAGATCGCCGTTCGCGAGCTGATCTCCAACGCCTCTGATGCTCTCGACAAGATGCGGTTCGTCGCCATGACGGATGAGGCGTTTCGCGACCCCGCTCCCCTGGAGATCGTCGTCGAGGGACGGCCGGACGCCCGGGAACTGATCATCCGCGACAACGGGATCGGGATGACCCACGACGAGCTGGTGACGAACCTCGGCACGATCGCGCATAGCGGGTCGATGGAGTTTCTCAAGAACGTCGCGGCGGGTGGCAAGGCCGACGTCTCGTTGATCGGCCAGTTCGGCGTCGGTTTCTATTCGGCGTTCATGCTCGCCGACTCGGTCCGTGTTCGATCGCGCAGCTACAAGGAAGTGTCGGGCTGGGAATGGGAGTCGGACGGCTCGGGGACGTTCTCCGTTTCCGAGGCTGAGGGACTTTCCCGAGGCACCGAGATCATCCTCCACCTGAAAGAGGACGCGAAGGACTTCGCCGAGGAATTCCGGATCAAGACGGTCCTCAAGACTTACTCCGGCTTCGTCCCCCATCCGATCAAGGTCGGCGACCAGGTCGTCAACGACCAGAAGCCGATCTGGGTCGAGCCGAAAGGGCAGGTGACCGACGAGCAGCATACGCGTTTCTACCAGTACCTGACTCATCGAGCCGACGAGTCTCCGCTCTGGCATCTCCACATGGCGGTCGACTCCCCCATCCAGTTCCGTGCAATCCTCTACTGTCCCAAGACCAACATCGAGCGTCTTGGCTTCGGCCGGTTGGAGCATGGCGTCAGCCTCTGCGCCAAACGGATCCTGGTCCAGGCGGATTGTCGCGACCTTTTGCCCGATTACCTGCGATTCCTCTACGGGCTGGTCAACTCAGAAGATCTGCCGCTGAACGTTTCGCGCGAGACGCTCCAGGACAACTCGGTCATCCGCAAGATCCGGGGCGTCCTGACGAAAGGGGTGCTCGACAAGCTCTCCGCGCTGGCCTTGGAGAAGCCCGAGGACTACCTCGGTTTCTACAAGCAGTTTGGCCCGGCCTTGAAGGAAGGGATCGCCCTCGACCCCACCAACCGCGACCGTGTGGCCAGGCTCCTGCGATTTGCCTCCTCACGAGCGGAGGACGGTTCCGAGTTGACCGGACTCGAAGATTACGTCAAGCGAGCGCCGGCCGACTCGAATGCGATCTATTACCTGGGTGGGCCGGATCTGGCCTCGATCCGCAAGAGCCCGAACCTGGAGATCTTCCGCAAGCGGAACCTTGAGGTGCTCCTGTTGACCGACCCGATCGATGAGTTCGTCATGACGACGATGCACGCTTTCGACGGCAAGACGCTCACGTCGATCGACGCCTCCGACCTGGAGCTGCCGGGTCTCGAAGCCGAGAAGCCGGGCGAGACCCAGGAGCCTTCGCATTCGGGCGGCTTCGGCAAGGTGCTCGAACTCTTCCGGTCGAGTCTGGGAAGCCGGGTCGAGTCGGTCCGGGCCTCGAAGCGACTGACCGACAGCCCGTGCTGTCTGGTCAACGCCGACGGCGGCCTGAGCCTCCAGATGCAGCGGCTCCTGAAGCAGAACAACCGTGACTTCCCGGTCTCCCGGCGCATCCTCGAAGTCAACCCCGACGCACCTCTCATCCAGCGCCTGGTCCAGCTCTCGACCAATCCCGAGAACGAGCCGTTCATCCGCCTCTGCGGTCTCCAGTTGTGGGCCAACACGATGGTCCTCGAAGGTGAGACCGCCGAGCCCGAGGAGATGGTCGCCCGCGTCCAGGCCCTCATGGAACAGGCCGCACAGGCGAAGTCGTCGATCATCGTGTAAGGAACAGGCCGGGTCTAAGTTCCCGATCCGCGGATCGAATGTGGCACCCGGAAGCCTGGAGAAATCGGGAAGTTATTCCCGCGGATGGCACAGGTAGGGTAGGGCTTGCCCTGCCGTGCCCGACTCGATCGGCAGGGCAAGCCCTACCCTACGAAAACAGGCCGAGCACGTCGCGGATGTGACCCGCTGTCAAGTTGATTACGGGTTGCAGTCGGTGGGTTGCGGGTCGTCAATGAAAATGGAGTAACAAGGGCTTATATTCCGCTCCTCGCTACCGCCCCCCTCTTGTGACATTGCAGGCCGGAGATTAAACTCGAGGGTCAATCCTGCCTCGATCGTGCCTCCCCGCGTTCGACCCGCCGAGGAATTGATCTCGATGAACTTCCGTATCCTCTTTTTATGCTGCTTCCTGGCCGTGCCCGCCTCGGCCGGGGCCGATGAGCCGGGTTTCGTCCCGCTGTTTGACGGCAAGACGTTCGAGGGCTGGAAGCAGGTCGGCGGGAGCGCAAAGTACGCGATCGAGGGAGGCGAGATCGTCGGCTCGGTCGCCCCCTCGCAGAAGGGAAACGCCTTCCTGCGAACCGAGAAGACTTACGGGGATTTCATTCTCAAGCTCGACCTGAAGCTCGACGTCCCGGGTAACTCAGGCATCCAGTTCCGGAGCCATGAGCGGATCGAGAAGAACGGCAGTGTCCGGGTCTTCGGCTACCAGTGCGAGGTCGACCCCTCGGCCCGTGCCTGGTCGGGCGGTCTCTACGACGAAGCCCGACGCGGCTGGCTTTACGATCTCAAGGACCATCCCGAGGCCCAGAAAGCGTTCCGTCTCAACGGCTGGAACGCTTACACCATCGAGGCTCGCGGGCCGCACATCAAGATCACGCTCAACGGCGTGCCTTGCGCCGATTACTTCGACACGATGGACCTCGAAGGGTTCATCGCCCTCCAGGTCCACGTCGGCAAGACCGGCGTGATCCGCTGGAAGGACGTCCGGATCAAGGACCTCGGCCGGTCGGAGTGGAAGCGGATCTTCGACGGCAAGGAACTGGCCGGCTGGGAACCGACTGGCGGCGGCCACTGGTCGGTCGAGGACGGGGTCGATCCACGGGACCAACGTCTCTTCGGAGCCCAGACACGGCCATCTTTTCTCGAAGAAGGAGTACGGCGACTTCGCCGTCCGGCTCAAGTTCGAGTCGAAGAAGGGCAACAGCGGCCTCTATTTCCGGGTGGCCGAGTCGGGATCGCTGGGCGTCAGCGGATTCCAGGCTGAGATCGACCCGACGAACGATGTGGGCGGCCTGTACGAGACCGAAGGGCGTGGCTGGGTCGTCCAGCCGAAGCCCGAGGACGTCAAGAAGTGGGTCAAACCAGAGACCTGGAACGAACTCTCGGTTGTCGCGATCGGCGACCGCGTCGTCGTCCATGTGAACGGGTTCAAATCGGCCGAGATCGTCGATCCGAAGGGGCGAAAGCGAGGGAAGCTCGCTCTACAACTCCACGGCGGACAGGACGTGGACGTCCGTTTCAAGGATGTCGAAATCCTCGACCTCGGCCAGTAACCCAGGGAGCCAGTCGCTCATGATCTTCGCCGGCCTCTTGATCGTCGCGAGTCTCGCCTGGGTTGAAGTTGACGACGAGGATCGTCGAGGCGCTCCCTCCGGCCTCGTCGCGAAAGGTCGATTACGAGCGCGACGTCAAGCCGATTTTCGCCGCTTCTTGCCAGGGTTGCCACGGCCCGAAGAAACAGAAGGGCGGGCTGGTCCTCCACCGGAAGGTCGCCGCCCTGGCCGGAGGTGACGACGGGCCGGTGATCGTGCCGGGCAAGTCGGCCGAGAGCCGCCTGATCCGCTACGTCGCCGGACTCGACGAAGACCACCCGATGCCGCCCGAAGGCTCCGGCAAGCCGCTGACGCCCGAGCAGATCGGCCTGCTCCGAGGCTGGATCGACCAGGGAGCCGAGTGGCCCGAGGACGCATCGACGACCGCGGCCGAGGCCAGCGACCACTGGGCCTTCCGCCGCCGGTTCGGCCGGATCTGCCCGAGGTCAAGGCCCGATCCTGGCCCAGGAACCCGATCGATCGCTTCGTCCTGGCCCGGCTGGAGCGCGAGGGGCTCAAGCCCTCGCCCGAGGCCGATCGCTCGACCCTGATCCGCCGGGTCAGCCTCGACCTGATCGGCCTGCCGCCGACGATCGCAGGAGGTCGACGCGTTCGTCGCCGACTCGCGGCCCGACGCCTACGAGCGGCTGGTGGACCGCCTGCTCGCCTCGCCCCATTACGGCGAGCGCTGGGCGCGGCGATGGCTCGACGCCGCCCGATACGCCGACACCAACGGCTACGAGAAGGACCGCGAGCGGTCGATCTGGCCCTATCGCGACTGGGTCATCAAGGCCCTGAACGACGACATGCCGTTCGACCAGTTCACCGTCGAGCAGATCGCCGGCGACCTCTTGCCGGGCGCGACCGTCTCGCAGAAGGTCGCCACCGGGTTCCACCGGAACACGATGATCAACGAGGAAGGCGGGATCGACGTCGAGGAGTTCCGCTTCGCCTCGCTCGTCGACCGCGTGGCCACCACCGGGAGCGGTCTGGCTCGGCCTGACCATCCAGTGCGCCCAGTGCCACACCCACAAATTCGACCCGATCACCCAGCGCGAGTATTACCAGTTCTTCGCCTTCTTCAACAACGTCGACGAGCCCGATCTCAACCTGCCCGACCCCGCCATCGCCGCCCGTCGGATCGAGATCCAGCACAAGATCGACGCCCTCGAAGCCGGCCTGGCCGATCATTTCCCAGATCACGAGACCGCCGCCGACCGGAAGTGGGAGATCCTGACCCCGCGCCGCGCCTCCGCCCGATCCGGGCGCGTCGCTGGCGATCCGGCCCGACCAATCGATCCTCGCCGACGGCGCCAGCCCGGCGACCGACCGATACGAGGTCGAGTTCGAGGCCGATCTATCGGGCATCACCGCGTTCCGGCTCGAAGCGCTGACCGAGCCGTCGCTCCCGAAATCAGGACCCGGTCGGGCCCCGAACGGCAACTTCGTCCTGACCGAATTCGAGGCGATCGACGCCAACGGCCGGCCGATCCCGCTCGTCCTCGGCCGAGGCAGACGTCTCTCAGCACAACTTCGACGTGCAGGGAGCGATCGACGGCGACCCCTCGACCGGCTGGGCGGTCGACGTCGGGGCGGGGCAGCTCAACAAGGACCACTCAGCGACCTTCCACGTCGGCGGAAAGCCGCTCGCGAAGGGCGTGGGACGTCTGACCTTCCGACTCGAACAAGGCTACGGAGGCCAGCACAACCTTGGCCGGTTCCGGATCTCGGCGGCCCGAGAGGCCTCCAAGCCGGCCGCGCCGGCCCAGGACCGATCGACCCGACTCGCCGCCAGACAGGCCGAGTGGGAATCGGCCTTGAAGCTGACCCGTTGGACGATGGTCGCCCCTTCGAGCCTTGTCTCGGCCAAGCACGCCACATTGACCGTGCTTGACGACCTTTCGGTGCTCGCATCAGGCGATAAACCGAACAATGACATCTACCGGGTCGAGCTTCCCGGTCAATCGACAGAAGATCACGGCGATCCGGGTCGAGGTGCTGCCCCATGAGAGCCTGCCCGAAGGTGGGCCGGGCCGGGCGCCGCTGTTCTCGGTCGGCAACTTCCTGCTGACCGAGGTCGAGGCCACGCTCGTCTCGCCCGATGGAAAGGTCGCCCGACCGGTCAAGATCCGCGACGCCTCGGCCGACTTCGAGGAGAAGGGTCGCGCCGCTTCGCAGACGCTCGACGGCAAGGTCGACACGGGATGGTCCGTCGGCGGGGCGATCGGCCGGCCGCATGCGATCGTCTTCCGGCTCGCGGAGCCTCTGAGCGGGGATGTTGACGGCCGATTGGTCCTTACTCTGCACCAGACTTACATCCACCAGACGACCATCGGCCGGTTCCGGGTCTCGACGACCACCGACCCCGACCCGCACGGAGCCTCGGGCCTGCCGGCCGAGGTCGAGGAAATCGCACTGGTGCCCCGCGGAGCAGCGGACGGCCGAGCAGGCGAGGTCGCTCCAGCCAGTATTTCCTGTCGGTTGCTCCGGAGATGGCGAAGGCGAACGCGGAGATCGCCGCCCTGCGTCGGTCGATGCCCCGGTTCAAGACCTCGATGGTGATGCAAGATCGGCCGGCCGACCATCCTCGGACCACCTACATCCACCGCCGGGGGGAGTTCCTCCAGACGACGCAAGCCGGTGACGACGGGGACGCCTTCGGTGCTCCATCCCCTGGCCGGAGGGGTCGAGCCAGATCGGCTCAAGCTGGCCCGTTGGCTTGTCTCCGAGAAGAACCCACTAGTCGGCCGGGTGGTGATGAACCGGGCCTGGCAAGCGTTCTTCGGTCGGGGAATCGTCGCGACGGTCGAGGATTTCGGCACGAGGGGCGAGCGGCCCACCCATCCTGAGCTGCTCGACTGGCTGGCGACCGAGTTCCCCCGCCAGGGTTGGAGCATGAAGGCGATGCACCGGCTGATCGTCACGAGCGCGACGTATCGCCAGACCTCGAAGGCCGAACCCGATCTCCTGACTCGCGACCCGAGGAACGAGTTACTGGCCCGAGGGCCGCGGTTCCGCGTCGATTCCGAGGTTGTCCGCGACATCGCCTTGTCGGCGAGCGGCCTGCTCGACCCGACGATCGGCGGCCCGAGCGTCTACCCGCCCCAGCCTGACGGCGTCACGGCCCTGTCTTACGGACAGATGGCCTGGCCGACCAGCAAGGGACGCGACCGCTACCGTCGAGGGCTCTACACTTACACCAAACGAACCGCCCCGTTCGCGGCCTTCGCCACGTTCGACATGCCAACCTCCGAGGTCGCGTGCGTCCGTCGAGAGCGGTCGAACACACCGCTCCAGGCGCTCACGCTGCTCAACGATCCGGCCTTCGTCGAGGCCGCGCGGGCGATGGGCAAGAGGATTGTCGCCGAGGGGCCGGTCGATCGCCGAAGGGCGGGCCAGCCTTGCATTCCGACTCTGCGTCGGGAGGAATCCGACGCCCGACGAGGTCGCCCCGATCGTCGAATTCCAGTCCGAGCAGCTCGACCGGCTGAAGGCGGGTGAGCTGGACGCGAAGAAGATCAATGGTGAGTCGGCCCGGGGCGACGCCGCTCGAATTGGCCTCGTGGGAAACCGTGGCCCGGGCGCTTCTGAACCTCGACGAGACGATCACCAAGGAGTGAGTGCGATGAACCCTGCCAGACGCGATCTCCGATCTATCACCCGTCGCCATTTCTACCGGGATTGCGGCGTCGGCCTCGGCAAGATCGCCCTGGCGTCGCTCCTGGCCGGCTCGCGGCCCACCCGGCGCTGCCGAGTTTGCGAACCCGATCGCCCCTCGGCCGCCGCACTTCGCCCCGAAGGCGAAGCGGGTCATCTACATGTTCATGGCGGGCGCCCCCAGCCAGCTCGACCTTTTCGATTCCAAGCCCGACCTGGTGAAGTTCGACGGCAAGCCCGTCCCGGCCGAGGTCGTCAAGGACCAGCGCTACGCCTTCATCCAGCCCAACGCCGCCTTGATGGCCTCGCGGTTCAAGTTCGCCAGGCACGGCCAGTTCGGGGGCCGAGCTCTCGGAGATGCTGCCCCACCTGGCGGGGGTCGCCGACGACATCGCGATCGTCAAGTCGGTCCACACCGACCAGTTCAACCACGCTCCCGCGCAGATCTTCTTCAACACCGGCTCGTCCCTGCCGGGCCGGCCGAGCATGGGCTCGTGGGTCACCTACGGCCTGGGCAGCGAGGCGGCCGACCTGCCTGGGCTTCGTCGTCCTGTCCTCGGCTGGCGGGACCAGCGGCGGCGTGGCCAACTGGTCGAGCGGCTTCCTGCCCGCCGTCTACCAGGGCGTGCCGTTCCGCTCCAAAGGGGACCCGATCCTCAACGTGACCAGCCCGGACGGGGTCGACCCCCGGCTCCAGCGCGACACGATCGACCTGGTCCGGGGGCTCAACCGCCGCCACCTTGGCGCCGTCGGCGACCCCGAGATCGAGGCCCGGATCGCCGCGTATGAGACTCGCCTACCGGATGCAGACCAGCGCCCCCGAGCTGATGGACCTCTCGGGCGAGAGCAAGGAGACGCTCGAACTCTACGGCGCCGAAGCCGGGCGAGGCGTCGTTCGCCAACAACTGCCTGCTCGCCCGCCGGCTGATCGAGCGCGGGGTCCGGTTCGTCAACCTCTACCACGAGGGGTGGGACCACCACTCCGACGTCGCCGGTGGGCTCAAGACCCAGTGCGGCCAGACCGACCGAGGGGCCGCGGCGCTGGTCAAGGACCTGAAGCGCCGGGGGCTGCTCGACGACACGCTGGTCATCTGGGGCGGCGAGTTCGGCCGGACGCCGATGGTCGAGTCCAACGCCGCGCTCGGGCCGGAGCCTGGGCCGCGACCACCACCCGCAGGCGTTCACCATGTGGATGGCCGGCGGCGGGATCAAGCCCGGGATGACGATGGGCGCGACCGATGACCTGGGCTTCCACGTCGCCGAGGACCCGGTCCACGTCCACGACATCCAGGCGACCATCCTCCACCTGCTCGGCCTCGACCACACCAAGCTCACCTACAAGTCCCAGGGGCGCGACTTCCGCCTGACCGACGTCAGCGGGGTCGTCGTCGAGAAGCTCCTCGCCTGACCTCGAAAGGTTTGCGACCATGAGCAGCAAGGAACTGGCCGGCAAGGTGGCGCTGGTGACGGGGGCTTCACGAGGTCTTGGCGCGGCAATCGCTCGGAGCCTGGGCCAGCGAGGGGCGAAGGTCGCCGTCAACACGTTCGGCAGCCCCGACAAGGCGAAGGCCGTCGCCGACGCGATCCTCGCTGATGGCGGCGAGGCCGAGGTCTTCAAGGCCGACGTCCGCGACGAGGTCCAGGTTGGCACGATGGTCGGGGCGATCCAGTCGAAGTTCGGCTCGGTCGATATCCTCGTCTGCAATGCCACCGGCCCTCAGCCGTTCGTCAAGCTCGAAGACCTGACCTGGCAGGCGTGCCTCGACCAGCTCGAATTCTTCGTCAAGAGCCCGATCCTGCTGGCCAAGGCGGTCCTCCCGGGGATGAAGGCTCGCCGATCCGGTCGAATCATTCAGATTGGCTCGGAGGTGTTCGAGAAGGGCGTCCCGCAGTTCTCCAATTACGTCCAGGCCAAGGGGGCGCAGCTCGGCCTGACCCGTTCGTGGGCCAACGAGCTGGCCGAATGGCAGATCACCGTCAACCTCGTTGCCCCCGGCTGGATTCCCACCGAACGCCACGCGGGCGACTCGCAAGCGATGAAGGATGCCTACGCCCGGGGCGTCCCGATGAAGCACATGGGCGTGCCTGAGGACATCGGCGAGGCCGTGGCGTTCCTCGCGTCCGACTCGGCCCGGTTCATCACGGGCCAGAGGCTCTCGGTCAACGGCGGGAACACGATCGGCTGAGGCGAGCAGGGTGTCGAGCACGCGTGGATTCTCGACAACGCCCGCGCGATCGCGGCCTAGGCTTCCTGTGAGCGGCTCTTCGCGAGCCATCCCGACCAAATCGGCGAGCAGGATCAACCTGCCGGAGTGAAAAAGCCACGTCAGGCTGTGAGGGCCGTCGCGCTTCGATATTCCGGCCTCTGGAGGACCGACCCGCGATGAAAGAGAAACCGAACCGAATCCTGGAGTTCCTCACCGCCCCGCCGAAGCCTGAGGGGGATGCGTGTCGGTCGAACCGGCGCCGACGGACGACGGCCCCCATCGAGCTTTCCTGGCCCGACGGCGGCAACTGGAGGACGATCCGGGCCAAGCTCCGCGACATCAGCCGAGGAGGAGCGGGACTGGTCGCCGCGGCCCCTCCGCCCTTGACCAGTCGCGCCCGGCTTCGTTTGATCGAGGGAGAAGGGACGCCCTGGATCGAGGCCGAAATCCTCGCCGTCGACGCCGAGTCGAACCGTCGGCAGAAGATCCGGGTCCGGTTCATCGACCCGTGCCCCAGCTTCATCCTCCGGCTCGCCGTCCTCGGCATCGTCGAGCCCGAAGATGAAGGGGCGCCTTCCGCTTGCGAATGGGTCGCGTGGAGTTCGGAGATGGTGGAGTAGGTCGAAATCGGTGGTGTACCCCCTTCGAATTTGCTGAAACCGGGAAGGGCGACCGGGAGGTATGAGGCCGGAGGGTCACGTCGGATCGCTCGCCTGGCGACCCGTGATCCATGGCGTCAAGATCCCGGGATTCCTTCCATGTCACAAGCGACTTCGATCCTCGAAACAAGTCGATGGCTGCTCGGCCTCGCCCTGGTGCTCCCCTGGTTCGGTCTGGACGGGTCGGTCAGGGGTCAAGCCGCGTTGACATCCGAGCCAGATGTAGCCAGGCCCAAGACCGCCCCGAAGCGGCTTTCCGAGGCTCGAGGGATCGTGTTGCCTTCGTCCAAGACCCCGCCCGCTCAGCCGGTTGTGGACAACCGCGAAGCCCGAAGCCGAATCTTCCACGGTCGGCTTCTTCGGCGATACAAGCAAGTTCACGAAGATCGGCGGCTGGGGAAGTTTCGGCAATGCGATGGGTCAATTTGGCTTCGCGAATTCGATGTTGATCATGATGCCCCCGGTCCAGGAGGAGTTGAAGCTTACCGACCAGCAGAAGGAAGACATCCGCAAGTGGCAGGAAGCGACCCGGAAGCGGGGCGAGGAAATGGGCCGAGCGAGCCGGGAGCAAAACGGAGGAGGCGACCCGTTCCAGGGGGCCGAGAATCAGCCGATCGCAGTGAGGGTGGTCCAGTTCACTGGCCTGATGAACCAGATCAGCCGCTTTGTCCGCGAGAACGAGTCTGGTCTCGACCGCATCCTCAAAGCACCCCAGCGCAAGCGGTTGAAGCAGATCGTGCTCCAGATGGAGGGAATCTCGGCCCTGACCCGGCCCGAGATCATCGAGGCTCTCGGGATGACTGAGGAAGAACAGGAGCTGATCCAGAACATCCTGACCCGGTCTCGCGCGATGCAGATGTTCACCTGGATCGGCTCGATGATGGCCATGCGATCCAATCGGCCGCCCGCTGCCGATCCGAAAGCGGTCGAGGGAGGGAATATCAAGAAAAGCGAGGCGTCCCCAGCGGACCCGAACGTGCCGAAGCCCGATGACGACGCCAAGGCCGCGGCCGATCGCCGGAAAGCGATGCGCCAGCGGTTCGAGTCGATGCGAGACCAGACCGACCAGATTCATGAACAGGCCGTCCGCGAGATCAAGCAGGTTCTGTCCAAAGGCCAGCGGGCCAAGTTCGAAAACCTCCTCGGACCAACCTTCGACCCGAAGAAGGTCAGTAACCTCGGCCGCCCTCCCGGTCCTGGGGATGTGAAGCCGCCCGAAGAGGGAGCGGCGGCCAAGAAATAGCCGGTCAGCGGAGCCGGAATCGATCGACCGGGGCTCCCCGCTTGTGCCGATGCCTGGTTTCTGGTTTGTTTAACAGGTGTCGGCGAGCCAAGCACTCTCCCGGAGCCTGCCATGATCGAGTCCCGTCGTCAGTTCACCCGCCATGCGCTCCAATCATTGACGGCCCTCGCCCTGATCGAGGGCCTGGCCGCCCATCGGCTGTTCGGCGACGATGTCCGGCCGACGGTCAACGATTGGCTCAAGCAGCTCGACTCGATCAGCCGGGAGGTCAAGGACCAGAAGATCAAGGACCTTGAATTCCAGCAGGCTCTCGAAGGTCTCTACCGCAAGGTGGAGCTGCCCAGCCTGCTCAAGACCCTCGACTTCGAGCGCCTGGCAAAAGGCGTGAAATACAAGGAACGGGGCGAGACGAGCCTGCCAGTTGACTTCAAGGAGGTCTCGGGCCTGCCGACGAAGCTGGTCTGGGGCCGACAGGTTTTCGCCTTGAAAAAGGGCCGGTCGGTCGTGCCTCACGGGCACGACAAGATGGCGACCGGCTTTCTCGTCCTCAACGGCCGGCTCCACGGGCGCCACTTCGATCGGGTCGAGGACGGCGACGACCACTACCTGATCCGCCCGACGATCGATCGCTCGTTCGTTCCGGGCGAGTTCTCGACGGTTTCCGACCACAAGGACAACGTCCACTGGTTCACCGCCGAGAGCGACGACGCCTTCCTTTTTAATGTTCACGTGATCGGCATCAACCCGGAAAACACCAACGTTTCCGGCCGCGTCTACGTTGACCCGATGGGAGAGAAGGTCAGCGGAGGTCTCATCAAGGCACCCAAGATCACCCACAGTGAAGCTGTTCGACTCTACGGCTGACCCGGATTTCGGTCTTTGTCGAATCGGGGCTTCGCTTTAAACTCCGGGTCGTGAAGGATCACGGTTCGGCGGTCAATTTGCGCCCGGATGGGGCGCCCTTGCCGCCGATTCCCCAGAGGAGTGAGCCATGTCGAGCCGAGCGACCGCCGACATTATCTCGACGGGTCTGGAGCATCACCGACGGGGCGAGCTGGAACAGGCCGGTCGATCTTATCGCGAGGCCCTGTCGATCAACCCGGACCATGCCGACGCCCTGCACCTGTTCGGGATCGTCTCGCATCAACTCGTCGATCATCCGACGGCGATCCGGGCGATTGCGTGGGCGGTCGCGATACGCCCCAGCGCGGCTGCATTTTCACCTCAACCTTGGCGCGATCTACCGGACCCTGGGCCAGGTCCAACGAGCCTCGGCTTGCTTCCTGCTCGCGAGAAGGCTTGGCCAGGGTCATTACCAGCCGTTCGGCGACTTTGACGTCGTGATCCTCACCGACGAGCCGGCAATCGCCTTCGAGCCGATTCGCGGCTCGGACCGAATTGATCCAGGTCCGGCGCTCGATCTCACCATCCACGCGGACGAACTCCTCAGGAAGAGGCGCCCGCGAGGCGGCCATCGACCACTTCCGACTCGCCTTGCAACACGGCCCGAACCACGGCGTCCTGCACAGCAATCTCGGCCGGGCCCTCGACGAGACCCGCCTGCTCAACGAGGCCCTTTTCCACTCCGGCGAGGCCGTGCGGCTCGCTCCCGACTTTGCCCTGGGGTGGAACAACCTGGGCAATGTCCTCCGTGAGCTGGGCCGGGCGACCGAGGCCAAGGCCAACTATGTCGAGGCCCTGAGGCTCGACCCGGACCTGACGCTCGCTCATCTCAATCTCGGTCGGGCCGTCCAGGACGACGGCTGGCCGCTCGATGCGGCGCCGATGGTTTCGGATCGCTCTGGAACTCGACCCGGACTCTGTCGAGATCCGCTGGAGCCTGGCCTCCGCTCTGGAAGCGGCGGGGCGTCTCTCCGAAGGGGCCGAGCTTTGCGATGACGCCCTGGCGCTCGACCCGGAACTCGGTCGAAGCTCATGTTTGCCTCGGCTCGATCCGCCACGCTCAAGGGCGGCTCGCCGACGCCGACGCCATTTCGAGCAGGCCCTGAACAACAGGCCCGATGACGTGGCGGCCCTTTGCAGTCTCGGGGTCGTCCGGGGCCAGACGGGCGACTTCGAGTCCGCCGAGCGATCCTTCCGCGCGGTCCTCAAACTCCCCGTCGATCCCACCCGCGCCTTGAATCGAGTTGGCGAAGCTATTGAGGGGCAAGCTCCCGCGGAAGACCTGGCAAGGATCGAGGACCTGATCGCCGACCCCGATCATCCGGGACGACCGACGAGCCGAGCTCCACCTGGCCGCCGCCGAGGTGCTCGACGCCCTGGGCGACATGCCCCGGCCGCTGAGCACGTCAGGCTTGGCAAAGGGATCAAGCGGGCCGAGACGATCCGGATGGGCCGAGACTACTTGCCTGAGGAATACGACCAGCTTGTTGACGAGATGATCGCCACCTGTTCGGCCGACTTCTTCGCGAGGGTCGATGGCTTCGGGATCGAGAGTGATCGCCCCATCTTCATCGTCGGCCTGCCCCGATCCGGCACGACGCTGACCGAGCAGATCCTCGCGGCCCACTCGAAGGTCCACGGCGCCGGCGAGTTGCATCTGGCCCAATCGGTCTTCGAGACGCTCCCGACTGTTCTGGGGCTGGAACTGCCCCCGCTGAGGTGCCTGGAAGAGATCACCCGCGAGGCGGCGGACTGGCTCGCCCGGAAACATCTTGGCGGGCTCGACGAGATCGCCCCGGGTACCTGTCTTGTTGCCGACAAGATGCCCGAGAACTACTTCTTCCTCGGTCTTCTCGCGCTGCTTTTCCCCCGGGCGAAATTCATCCACTGTCGCCGAGACCTGCGCGACGTCGCCGTCTCCTGCTGGTTCACGAACTTCCGAGAAGTCCGCTGGGCCCACCATCTCGACCACATTGCCGCCAAGTTCGCCGCCTATCGCCGACTCATGCATCACTGGTCGCGGACACTCCCTGTTCCCGTGCTCGAGGTCGATTACGAGCAAACCGTGGCCGATCTCGATGGAACCGCTCGGCGGCTGATCGCCTGGTGTGACCTCGACTGGGAACCGGAATGCCTCGACTTTCACAAGCCTCGAAATCCCGTCAAGACCGCCAGCGTTTCGCAGATCCGCCAGCCGATCTATTCTCGATCGGTCGGCCGCTGGAGGAACTACGAATCCGAGCTTGGCTCGCTCTTCGACCGTCTCGAACCTCTGATCCCTGAAGAGTCGCGCGAATCCAACACGATCTCGGCGACGGTCTGAGCCCCGCGATGCCGGTTGATTTCCAGGAAGACCAGCCATATCATGGAATGAGTGATCTTTGTTCGGATGCCAGGTTAATCTCAACATGGACCTGAACGTGCGTTACTTCATTCTGGCGGCTGCGTCAGCCGGTCTCCTCGCGGCGATGGGGACCGAGGCCCAGGCGCAGTACACGCAGGGCTATGTCCCGCAGAGTCCGCCGATGGTTTACCGTTACGTCTATCCGACCCGTCCGGCCTACGTCCGGCGGTATCGGGCGGTCGTCCCCCAGGCCACTCGGCCGCCGAATCCCACGGGATACGTGAACCGTCCTTATTACGGTGCCTACGGCTACGGTTTCTACAGCAACGGCTCGACCGACGGCTTCCCGCCGTTCCAGGGTCGTCGATCACGCTGAGCGAAGTGCCTCGCGGCCCGTCGATCAGACAGCCGCACAGGCCTGGGTGATCCCCTTCATGGGCAGTCGGACGGTGAAGCGTGTTCCCTGGCCGGGGCTCGACTCGAAGTCGATCGTTCCTTCGTGGTCCTTGACGATCCCGTAGCTGATCGAGAGACCGAGGCCGGTCCCCTGACCGATGGGCTTGGTCGTAAAAAATGGATCGAAGACCTTGTCGCGGATCGAGTCGGGGATGCCGGTTCCGGCGTCGGCCACCTCGATCTCGATCCAGGAATCGACCGAGCGAGTACCGACGACGACCCGTTCCCCCGGCGGGCTCGCGTCGATTGCGTTGGAGATCAGGCTCTGGAGGACCATGTTGAGCTTGGCCGGGAAGCAGTTCAGCCGCGGGAGGGCGCGAGGTCTGTCTCCAGGGCGACCTGCCGCCCTTCGGCCAGGGTACGCATCAACTCGACGGTCGAACGGACCCCGGCGTTGAGGTCAGCCTCCTGGAAGTCGGCCTCGTCGAGGTGGGCGAAGTCGCGAAGCCCTTCGACGATCTTCTGGATCCGGGTCAGCCCTCCTCGCGAGCGGTCCATCAGCCCCTGGAGGTTCGCCAGCACGAACGGAAGGTCGACCTCCTCGGTGAGCTCGACGATCCGGGCGTGCAAGGTCTTCTCGTATTCGGCCAGGGTCCGCTCCGCCTGTTGGTAGAGGCAGACCAGGTCGTGGAGGCTGGTCACCTCGCGCCTCAGGACGGCCAGGTTATTGGTGACGAAGGCCAGGGGGTTGTTGATCTCGTGGGCGACCCCGGCCGCGGTCTGGCCCAGGCTGGCCATCTTCGCCTGCTGGAGCATCCGGCCCTGCGCATCCTTGAGGGCGCGATGAGCTTCCTTGAGGGCCTCGTGAGCCGCCCGGGTCTCGCTGAGCGACCGGCCTAACTCCTCGTTGGAGAGACTCAGGGCCGCCGTGCGTGCCAGGACCTTCACCTCCAGATCATCGTGAGCCTTCTGAAGCTCCGCCTCAGCCTGCTCAAGCTGTTCGCCAACTCGACGCGCAATCCGCTCGCAAATCATGCCGAACAGAAAAATCGCCGCCATGGCCAGCGCGGCCGAGGAGATTGCGGCCGAGGAAGCTCCCCCCGAGGCCGTGACCACGTGGGTCAGCCACGCCACAACCCCGACCGTCCCCACGACCAGCGGCAGGAACACCCGGAGCAGCCGAGCCCGGACTGAGGACCCCGCCAGTCGTTGGAGCGGGAACGTCCGGGTCCCCGATGCGGCCACCAGACCCGCCCCCAGCACGACGAAGGCAAGCGAGGTGTTCAAGGCCATCGGGATCGCCTGCGTTCCGTAGAGCAGCGGCGCGTTCGGGCTGAACAGATAGCCGAGCGCAAAGACCAGTCCCGTCAGGCCAGAGACCAGTCCGCAGGTCCCCGCTAGATCGCCTCCCAGACCTCGCCTTGACGGGCCGGACTGCAGGACCAGCGAGAGACCGGCGGCGAGGAACGCGAACGCCGTGAACGTCGCCATCTTGCCGATTTCAGCCAGCCCGAACCGCGCCGAGGGGGTCCGGAAGAACCACCGGTCGATATCGATGTGGAGGCCCGTCGCCATCTCGAAGAGACTGAGGGCGCCCACGAGCATGACAACGACAGCCCCCGAACCGGCCAGGCTCAGGGCGATCCGTCCCCGACCCACGACCGCCATCAGCCCCAGCCCCATGACAATGAACGCCAGAGCGGTGTTGGGGGCCATCGGGATATAACTCGACCGGATGCCCACGAGCACCGGTATCCTGGTCCTCCAGCCGACCAGCGCCGCCGCCCCGACGAAGAGGATCGTCAGCCCGCAGAAACGGGTCAAGCGGGGGAAGGAGGTCTCGGTCAGATCGGTCGAATTCACGCCCCTGATCCTCCAGAGTCGTCGGCTCGACAGCCTTCAAGAGACGTTTCGAGCGGCGAGCCCTCTCAGGCCGCCGCACGTCCTCGGAGGTCCACGGGTCGATCGATCCCGGGCCGGCTGGCATCGCCGATTGCCCCAGCAAGATATCTGAACCGATCGAACCATTTGCCGCAATACATTTCGTCGAGGGACGCTCGACAACGATAGTCTAGCCCTCAGAGCTGAAACGCCGCGTTCAGCTCCTCGATCGCTTGATCCGACATCGGCACCATCGCCCCCAGCGGCCGGGAGTTGATCATCGCCTCGGCCGTCGTCTCCAACACTTCGAGGCGGTCGAAGGCATCCAGGACGCTGGTCCCCCAGACCTGCACGCCGTCGTTGTCCAGGATCAGGATCGGATTCCTGGGCGACGCGAGCCGGGCGAGGTCGGCTCCATCGCCGAACTGGACTCCGTAGGGGACGCGGTTCACGTCCTTGAGGAAGAGGTAACTCTCGGGGATGGTCCGGGAGTCGAGCGGGGTGTCGGTCACGCCGAAGGCGGTCGCGTTGACGGGGTAGGCGTTGACGATCGACTGAATCGTCGGATGCTGCCGGTAGATCGCCCGGTGGTTCCTCGCGGCGTTGCTCGGGTCCTTGCCACGCTCGGGGGCACCGTCGCGGACGAGGACGATGTCGTCGATCTCCAGGCGGCTCCGATCGACCCGGTGGGGGGTGATCAGGAAGGCGTCGTCTTCGAGCCGGGCGGAGAAGGCTCCCTGGGTGCTGATCATCAGGCGCTGCTGATAGGCCCGGCGGACGAACTCGCAGAGCTGACGGCGGAGGTCTTTTTCCCGGCTCGTCGCGGGAGCGGGGACGAAATGCGGGAGTGGGGCAGGGGGGGGGCCGAGCAGGGCATCGGTCTCGGACAAGGTCCTGACTTCACCGAGGATGCTGGCCTTGATCAGGGTCTTGGCGGCGAACTCCAGGGTCTCGAACCGCTCGAATGCCGACTGGAGGCCGGAGCCGCCGATCACGACGCCGTGGTTTTCGAGGATCACGCAATCGGTCCCGGTGGCAAAGGTTGCGGCGATGTTCCGGCCCAGCTCCGCGCTCCCGGGCAGGGCATAGGGGGCGAACCCGACCTGACCGCAGACCTTGCGGGCCTGGTGGAGCACCTGGGTGTCGGGCACTCGCCGACAGATGCTGAAGGCTACCAGCGCGACCGGATGAGCGTGGACGATCCCGCGCAAGTCGGGACGTGCCTGATAGATGGCGCGATGGAAAGGAAACTCGGAGGAGGGCCGGTGCGGCCCCTCGTGGGTGCCGTCGGACCGGACACAAACGATATCGTCGCGCCGGAGGTTCCCTTTGTCGAGCCGAGCGGGGGTGATCCAGATCGACCCGTCGTCGTCATGGATCGAGATGTTCCCGCCAGATGTGGTGGTCATCCGATAGCGGTAGATCCGCTCCATCGTCCGCATGATCTCGTCGCGGGGGTGGATCAGTTCGCGAGTCTGGCTCATGGCCGGTCCCTTGGGGTTCGATCGCGCCGGAGAGGGAGATCGTCCGCGATTCTACCGGCGCAGGGGGCTCGATCGCACTCACCCGCCGGACCGCCGACGAATTCCGAGAGCGAGCGAAAAAGACGAATAACGGACAGCCGATCCCGGTGAATATGTAGGAAGGCCGTCCGGGCTTCGGCGGCCTCGCGATTGGGTTCGAGTTGGAGATGATGACGATTGGGTTCGAGTTGGAGAAAATCGATGACCCACGAATTGAAACTATGAGGGGGGTGGAGGTCGAGCCGACGGCCGCGGGTGCCCTGAGTTCGTGGCAGACTTGAGGTGCTTACAACCCTCTGGCCCGCAGAATCGGAGCACTCCCGTGAACTACGTCGGCATCGACCTCCACAAGCACTCTATCGTCACCTGTGTCATGGACCAACACCGCAAGATCATCGGCCGTCGCACCCTGGCCTGCTCCCAGGTCCAGGACATCCGCGCCTACTTCGAGTCGCTCCGGCCCTTCCAGGCGGTCGTCGAGGCCACCGCCAGCTATGAGTGGCTCCTCGAGCTGATCGAGCCGACGGCCGAGAAGGTCGTCCTGGCCCATCCCGGCAAGCTCCGCGTCATCGCCGAGAGTGTCAAGAAGACCGACCGCCTCGACGCCCAGGTCCTCGCCGAGTTCCTGGCCCGCGACATGATCCCCACGGCCCATCGCCCGACCAAACGCCAGCGTGAGCACCGCACGCTGGTCCGACACCGTCAGTTCATCCGGGGTCGCATGACCGCCCTCAAGAACAAGATCCGCCGCTTCGCCGCCGACTACAACGCCGACCGCAAGGACCTCTTCACCCCCGCCGGGTTGGAGTCGCTGGCCAAGCTCGAGCTGCGCGACGCCGACCGCTTCGTCCTGGGGCGGCTCTGGGACGACCTGGAGCACGAGAAGACGCAGCTCCGGGCGGTCAAGACGAAGCTGGAGGAGTTCGCCAAGAAGGCCCCGACGGCCGAGGCCGAGGCCCGCGCCGTGCTCGGGACGATCCCCGGGGTCGGGGCGGTGACCGTCGATGTGATCGTCAGCGAGCTGGGGGACATCTCGCGGTTCAAGAATGCCCGTGCGGTGACGGCCTACGCCGGGCTGGCGCCGGGGTCCGGCAGTCGGCCGGCAAGTCGAAGGAGATGGGGATCAGCAAGCAGGGCTCGGGGCTGCTGCGGTGGGCGTTGGTGGAGTCGGCCTGGAGGCTGGTGGCGCGGTCGGGCCGGTGGAAGGTGGTGTATGAAGGCATCAAGAAGCGTCGCGGGGGCAAGAAGGCGATCGTGGCGGTGGCCCGCCGGCTCCTGGGGGTGATGGTGGCGATGCTGAAGACGCGGAGTCCTTACCGGCTGATCGCGTGATCGGCCCGAGCGGTTGAAGACCCAGAGACCCGTCGCAGAGGGGAGATGGAGTCGAGCGGAGGCGGGTGGGCGTGACGAACCACGGGATGACCCCGGCTCAAAGCCCGGCGAGGACGAATCTCGTCGATCACCGAGCGATTGAATGGCGGCGTCCCCTGGATTGAGTTTCCTGGCGAGGCCCGGGTGACCGGGCGATCCCGAATAGATGGTTGGATGCGTCACGTTGCGTCGGCCTGCGTTCGATGAGATGGGATGGCCGTGGGAGCGTCTCCCTCGGCCTGTGGCTCAGGGGATGCGTTGTGGGGGATCACGATCACCTCGACGGAGGCGGGACGACGATGGGCCAGGTCGACCGAAGCCGAAGGCGAGGGGGATGCGTGGGGAACCCCGCAACGAGAACCTGCACCGCTCCGCTTGACAAGATCCCCCTCATAGATGGTTGGATGCGTCACGTTGCGTCGGCCTGCGTTCGATGAGATGGGATGGCCGTGGGAGCGTCTCCCTCGGCCTGTGGCTCAGGGGATGCGTTGTGGGGGATCACGATCACCTCGACGGAGGCGGGACGACGATGGGCCAGGTTGACCGAAGCCGAAGGCGAGGGGGATGCGTGGGGAACCCCGCAACGAGAACCTGCACCGCTCCGCTTGACAAGATCCCCCTCATAGATGGTTGGATGCGTCACGTTGCGTCGGCCTGCGTTCGATGAGATGGGATGGCCGTGGGAGCGTCTCCCTCGGCCTGTGGCTCAGGGGATGCGTTGTGGGGGATCACGATCACCTCGACGGAGGCGGGACGACGATGGGCCAGGTTGACCGAAGCCGAAGGCGAGGGGGATGCGTGGGGAACCCCGCAACGAGAACCTGCACCGCTCCGCTTGACAAGATCCCCCTCATAGATGGTTGGATGCGTCACGTTGCGTCGGCCTGCGTTCGATGAGATGGGATGGCCGTGGGAGCGTCTCCCTCGGCCTGTGGCTCAGGGGATGCGTTGTGGGGGATCACGATCACCTCGACGGAGGCGGGACGACGATGGGCCAGGTTGACCGAAGCCGAAGGCGAGGGGGATGCGTGGGGAACCCCGCAACGAGAACCTGCACCGCTCCGCTTGACAAGATCCCCCTCATAGATGGTTGGATGCGTCACGTTGCGTCGGCCTGCGTTCGATGAGATGGGATGGCCGTGGGAGCGTCTCCCTCGGCCTGTGGCTCAGGGGATGCGTTGTGGGGGATCACGATCACCTCGACGGAGGCGGGACGACGATGGGCCAGGTTGACCGAAGCCGAAGGCGAGGGGGATGCGTGGGGAACCCCGCAACGAGAACCTGCACCGCTCCGCTTGACAAGATCCCCCTCATAGATGGGATGGCCGTGGGAGCGTCTCCCTCGGCCTGTGGCTCAGGGGATGCGTTGTGGGGGATCACGATCACCTCGACGGAGGCGGGACGACGATGGGCCAGGTTGACCGAAGCCGAAGGCGAGGGGGATGCGTGGGGAACCCCGCAACGAGAACCTGCACCGCTCCGCTTGACAAGATCCCCCTCATAGATGGCTTTGAGCTTCTCGGTCCGCGAGTTGGCTTCGCATTTCTTACCGCCAGAGCAGGGTAGGAGTGACGCCGTTTGTGGATTCGCGGTGGAGCGAGCTGTCAAATCGGGGGTCATAAGTAGGGTGGGTCGAGTGAAACGAGCCCTATTACCCTTCTCGAACCGTGGTGGGGCTCGTTTCACTCGACCCATCCTACGCGGAAGGGGATTGGGTTTGGATTTGTGCGCCAGGCCAAGTCTGGTGGGTCTTGTCAGTTGAGAGGTACTGACCATGGGAATTGCTCGTTCGCCATGAAGCTAGCCGGCGGCGTCACGGGTGACCGTGCCGTCGAAGCCCGGCGATGCGACGACGTCAGCCGTAATGCGAAAGCGTGAACCCGATTCGGCCTCGTTAAACCCTTTTCCGAGAGTGGCCAACCTTCAAATTCGGGCCAAGCCTGACACCAGCCGCGAAGTAACGAGCACTCGCAGCGGCTGGGCTCTCCGGGGTGGTTGGGGACGGCGGGCGTCGAGAGATCCATCGAGGAACCTGGGAGACCCGATCGAGCGGACCGACTCCAGGGCATGGGGTCGGACCAACTGACGAGGGGAATGAATAACCGGCGTCGGGCTCGATCGGGAGTCGGAGGGGGTCGTAGTAGCGGGGAAGCGGGGTAATTCCCGGGGAGCGAAGGACCCCTGCCGAATTCGTGCTGTCTTCAAAACGTGAGGAGATCCGCTTGGACAACCGTCCCACTACGGAAGAAGCGAACCAGGTCAATCCCGACACCCGCCGCGTGAGACCGGAGGTGAAGTCGGGGGTCGCCCTGCCGCCGAAAGTCTCCGAACTGAGAAGCAAGCTGACCCACAAAGCCAAGCAGGAGCCGCGATTCCGGTTCTACGCCCTGTCTGACCGGATCTTCCGGCTCGACGTGCTGACGGCCGCGTGGTGGTTGGTCCTCAAGAACGACGGCGCCCCGGGAGTGGATGGCGTGTCATGCCGGGACATCATTGATGGTCCGGGTGCCACGGCGTTCCTCCAGGAGTTGCACGAGGAACTGCGGACCAAGACCTACCGGCCCCAGCCGGTCCGGCGTGTCCAGATCCCCAAGCCGGATGGCCGGTTGCGACCCCTGGGCATTCCCACGGTTCGTGATCGGGTCGTTCAAACGGCGGTGTTGCTGGTGATTGAGCCGATCTTCGAGGCGGACTTCCTGGACAGTTCCTTCGGGTTCCGTCCGGGCAAGAACGCGCATCAAGCGATCGACGCGATTCGCCATCATCTTTCCGCCGGGCTTGTGGAGGTGTACGACGCGGACCTTCAATCGTACTTCGACACGATCCCTCACGAGCACTTGATGAAGTGCCTGGAGCGACGACTCGCCGACGGCGTGGTCTTGAGGCTGATCCGCCAGTGGCTGGAAGCTCCCGTGGAGGAGACCGACGACCGAGGTCGAACGACCCGGACCCGACCGAAGCAGGGGACGCCGCAAGGGGGAGTGATCTCTCCGTTGCTGGCGAACCTCTACCTTCACTGGTTCGAGAAATCGTTCTACCGAGGCGACGGCCCCGGGACGTGGGCCAAGGCCCATCTGGTGCGTTACGCCGATGACTTCGTGGTGCTGGCGCGTTATCAATCGAGGCACCTGGTCAACTGGATCGAGGGGAACCTCGAAGGACGATTCGGGCTGACGATCAACCGCGAGAAGACACGGACGGTGAGACTTGTCGAACCCGGTGAGAGCCTGAGCTTTCTGGGGTTCACGCTGCGGTACGATCGGGATCGTTTCGGACGATCGCGGCGTTATCTCAACGTGTTTCCCTCGAAGAAGGCGATGGCGCGAGCCCGAGCCAAGATCCGGGAGCTGACCGAGCGTCGGCGTCGCTTCGTGCCCGTCGTGGAGATGGTGTGCGGGGTGAGTCGTTGGCTTGGGAGCTGGGGGAGATACTTCCAGCACGGCTATCCGAGCGAGGCGTTTGGCGAGTTGAACTGGTACGCCTGCGAGCGGTTGAGACATCACCTGAAACGCCGGAGTCAGCGTCCCTACCGAGTTCCGGAGGGTCAGTCGTATTATGCCCATCTCGTGACGCTGGGATTCCAGCCCTTGAGAGCCCAATCGACCCGACGCTGACTTCCTGTGCCTGCGTTGTGGGGAAGGAATTCGGGTAAGCCGGATGCGGGAAATCCGCCCGTCCGGTTTGAAGAGGGCGGAGGAGGCAGCGTCCCTGCCCCTCCGCTACTCGACCCGGGGACGGTACCCGGCCGAGAGGAAGCGATCGAAGCGTCTGTTCGGCAGACCGTTGCGGCGAAATTGGCTTTGTGTTGGAAACGGCAACCGCTTCGGATCGAACCACCGGATGGGTCGGAACTCCCTTGGAACTGGCGATCCGGTTAGAATCGGCGTCTCGACCTCCACTTCTACCGACCGTTTCACCACTCAATTCGGGAGAGCCCGCGCAATGAGCCACCAGGAGAACGTCCATCCCTCGTCCGAGCGGACCAGCCGCCGGCAGATTCTGCAACAGGCGTCGGGCGCCCTCGCCCTCGGAGCCGTGGCGATGGGAAGCCAGGCCGAGGCCGCCGACAAGCAGGGGAGCGACTCTGCCTCCAGGAACGGGCGGATCAAGCAGTCGATCGTCCACTGGTGCTTCGAGAAGTACTGGGACATCCCCCAGACAATCGAGGTCGCCAAACAGCTCGGCTGCGTCAGCATCGAGCTGATCGACCCGAAGTACTTCCCGCTTCTGAAGAAGGCCGGGCTGGAGTGCGCCATCGGCACGATTGACATGCAACCCGATCCGCCATTCGCCAAGGGGTTCAACAACCCGAAGTATCACGACCGGGTTATCAAGGCCACGACGGCCGCGATCGACGACTGCGCCGAGTTCGGCTTCAAGAAGGTCATCTGCTTCACCGGGTTCGCCGAGGGCATCCCCAACGACGTCGGGGCCAGGAACTGCGTCGAGGGGTTCAAGAAGATCCTGCCCCATGCCGAGAAGAAGGGCGTCACCCTCTGCCTGGAGATGCTCAACTCGCGCGACCCGGTGAACATGAAGGGGCACCCCGGCTACCAGGGGGACCATACCGACTACTGCGTGGACATCATCAACCGGGTCGGCTCGCCCAACCTCAAGCTGCTGTTCGACATCTATCACGTCCAGATCATGGACGGCGACGTGATCCGCCGGATTCGCCAGCTCAAGGACACGATCGGCCACGTCCACACCGCCGGCAACCCCGGCCGGGGCGAGCTGGACGACAAGCAGGAAATTAACTACAAGCCGATCATGGAGGCCCTGGTCGAGATCGGCTACACCGGCTACGTTGGCCAGGAGTTCATCCCGACCCGAGACCCGCTGGTCGGACTCCGTCAGGCCGTGACGCTCTGTGACGTCTGATAATGATTTGAAAATATCAGCAAGATCGAGGAGTGATCCGCCAGGACAACTCCTCATACGAGTCCGGGTCGAGCCGCCAGACCCGAACCTCGGGCGTCTCGCCGAGGAGCGAGACGATGATCCGGGGGACGTCGCCGTAATGGTTCTCGGCCAGGTCGGTCTGGCTGGGGATGGCCGCCCAGCGCGGGTGCGAGTGGTAGATGGCCAGGATCTCCGCGCCCGGGCGCGGAGGGCCTGGACCGCCTCGATCAGGTCGCGCGGGTCGGCATCATAGCGGACCTCGCTGGCCGAGGCATTCCTTAACGGATGAATCGACGAGACGAACGGCGCGAACCCACCGAGCAGGCCGCAGCATTCGAGCGGGGCCTCGCGGACGCAATGGGCGACCATCGCGTCGTGGACATCGGCGGGGATGATGAGGGACTCGGGCGGGTCGGGTGATTTCCCCATGAGTTTTCAAATCATCAAATACGAACAGTTCTTGATGATCAATGTCTCCTCGTCCGCGGCGTAGACGACGGTGAAGGCGAGCAGATAGTCGGACGGCGGGTCGCCTACCTCGGTCATGAAGAAGCTGTATTCCATGATGTCCGCGGGCGGAGGCAGCCGCCGGAGGTGCGGCGAGGGGTGGGGAGCGAGTTCCTCGTAGAGCCGTTCGAGGATTTCGATCTGGACGATCCCGGGCAGTTGCCAGCCGGCAATCTTCTTGAGCGCCTTATCGGTCAGATTGACGGCGAAGCTCATCGATGACCTCCCGGGCGGATCGATACTCGCCACGCTCATATTGCTCGGTCGAGCGGGTGATCGCCTCGATGTCAACGCGGGGGAGCTGGTCGACCTCGGTCTCGAAGAACTCCCGGAGCCCTCCGATGGCCTCCTCGGCGGCGGCCAGGGTGGAGATTTCGTGGCCCTCGGAGGCCAATCTCCGGGCGACCGCCAGCAAATGCTCGCAGTTTTCGAGATAATTCTTGTATTGGTCGTAGTATTTCGATCCGAGCACCAGGACGCTCTCGTTCCGGCGGTGGGCTTCGAACAGGTTCCGCTTGAGGTCCGGTAACGAGTCGCGCAACAAGGTAGACCCCTCGATGAGGCCCGGGAACATCGCGTCGAGGGCGTGGGCGATCGTCGCCTCCTCGTGATCGGCCTTCCAGGGCTCGATCATGTCGCCGATGGCGCGGGCGTGGGCGCCGAAGTACCCGAGCAAGGAATCCTGGGCCGTCATGATCGTCGTCTCCGGAGGGACGCGGGGTCGTCCCTCCATTATAGGGGTTGGCCCCGTCGGTCGACGAGGCCCAGCCCTCTCGACGCCGGGTCATTCAAAGGTCGGAGCGAGGCGAAAACGGGGACTGGCTCCGCAGCGCAGCGGAGGTGCCAGTCCCCGTTTTCGCCGGGAAACGGGGACTGGCACCAGCCGGGTACGGCCGGAGCCAGTCCCCGTTTCCCTCACGGTTGGGACTTTTGAATGGCCCAGCCCGCTCGTCGCGGCCCGCGATTTCACTCCGGGAACAGCGGGGTCGAGAGATACCGCTCGCCGAGGTCGGGCAGGATGACGACGATCAACTTGCCGGCGTTCTCGGGACGGCGGGCGACCTGGACGGCCGCCGTGGCGGCGGCGCCGCAGGAGATCCCGCAGAGCATCCCCTCCTCGCGGGCGAGGCGGCGGGCCATCTCGAAGGATTCGTCGTCGCGGACCTGGACGACCTCGTCGATGACCTCGACATTGAGGATGTCGGGGATGAACCCGGCGCCGATGCCCTGGATCGCGTGCCGACCGGGCTTGATCGGCTCGTGGTTGAGCCTCTGGGTGAGGATCGGCGAGTTCGCCGGCTCGACCGCGATGACCTTGAGGCCGGGCTTGCGCGACTTCAGGACCTCGCCGCAGCCGGTGATCGTCCCGCCGGTGCCGACGCCGCAGACGAGGATGTCGATCTGACCCTCGGTGTCGCGCCAGATCTCCTCGGCGGTGGTCTTCCGGTGGATCTCGGGATTGGCGGGGTTCTTGAATTGCTGGGGCATGAAGGCGTGCGGGGTGTTCTTGACGATCTCCTCGGCCTTCCGGACCGCGCCCGGCATCCCCTCGGCGGCCGGGGTCAGGACGATCTCGGCCCCGAACGCCTTGAGAAGCCGCCGCCGTTCCAGGCTCATGCTCTCGGGCATCGTGACCATCAGCTTGTACCCGCGGGCGGCGCAGGTGAACGCCAGTGCGATGCCGGTATTGCCGCTGGTGGGCTCGACGATGACGGTCTCGGGCTGTGATCTTGCCGGCGGCTTCGGCGGCGTCGATCATTGCAACGCCGATCCGGTCCTTGACCGACCAGAGCGGGTTGAAGTTCTCGAGCTTGGCGACGACCTCGGCCGGGCAGCCGGCCGTCACGCGGCGGAGGCGGATCAGCGGCGTATTGCCAATCGTCTGGGTGATGTCGTCGTAGATCCTCGCCCGCGTCCGTTCGGCTGTCGCCATCCCGATCACCTCCCGCGATGCCCCGAAATCCCGATCAACCCGCGACTTGACCCGCGTCTCGATGATAATGATCGGGTTGGTGAAGGACAAGCCGACTCGGCTGGCCGAAGGATGTTTGCACCTTGTCGAACAGGATGCTAGTCTGGGCACTTCCCTCTCAAAGGATAATGGATACGGCGATCGTGATTTCCTTCTCGTGTCCCAGGGAGCGTTGACGATGAAGACCAAGATCTGGACCGTGGCCGCTCTGTTCGGCCTGGGGATCGTCCTGTCCGGCTCGCACGTCGGCGCCGCCGATGAGCCACTGAAGGTCGGCGACAAGGCCCCCGACTTCACCCTCAAGGCCTCCGACGGCAAGACCTACAGCCTGGCCGACTTCAAGGGCAAGAAGGGCGTCGTCATCGCCTGGTTCCCGAAGGCCTTCACCGGCGGCTGCACCGCCGAATGCAAGTCGTTCCAGGCCAACAGCGACGCGCTGAAGGCGACCAACGTGGCCTATTTCACGGCCAGCGTCGACCCCGTCGATGGGGACAAGGGAAACATGGCGTTTGCCAAGTCGCTCGGCGCTCGACTACCCGATCCTGAGCGACCCCGAGAAGACGACCGCCAAGGCCTACGGCGTGCTCAACGCACGGCGGCATGTCCGACCGGGTGACCTTCTACATCGACAAGGACGGCATCATCAAGGAGATCGACAAGAAGATCGCCACCGGCCAAGGCCGGCGAGGACGTCCTGACCAAGATCAAGTCGCTGGGCATTGGCGGCTGATCGGCTCGACGTGTTCACGAACGGATCCGGACGAGCCCTCCCCTCGGGCTCGTCCGGACTCGATCAAGCCGCGCCGATGAAGGTCGAACCAGCGGCCTTTCAACTCGCCGAGGATCCGCCAGAAGAGCCGGCTGTGCATCCGACCCGGGACTCGCCCGCAGGCTTCGGCCCGGAACGAGTCGGGCTCGGTGTATTCCAGGTGATGGGCGACCTCGTGGAGGAAGGTGTCAAAAAGCTCCTCCAGCGGGCGACGTCCCAGTTCGCGGTCGTGCGAGTAGACCCGGACGAGCCGCCGGGTCTTGTAATACCCGCCCAGGACGCGGTTTGTGGGCCGGATGTTGATATCGACGGCGAACTCGACCTGGCAGGTATAGATCCGGTCGAGCCGGGCTCGAAAGAGCGGTCCGAGCGCCGAGATCGGGGGCTCGAAGAGCCGGCCAAACGGCTCGGCCGGCGGCATCACGCCCGGTGCGGGAGGCGGCGACCGACTCGACGACCAGTCGACCGCCGACCCGACGGGCCTGCTCCGCCAGGTGGGTCAGGTCGAACTGGCGAGGGTCGATGAGCTGTCGACCGCCGTTGGCATGGATCAGCCAGTAACGCTCGGGCATGAGACCGATCTCGCCAGGCGGCCGAGGAGCCAGGCTCCCGGGCCTTCATCGCCCTCCTCGATTTGTGAAGAATACCATAACCGAATCCTCTCGCCACGCCTCGTTTCGTTCCGGGTCGATTTGCCCGATCAGGAGCCCGGCCGCCCCGATTCCAGCCCGAGCGCTACGATCGGCCGGTTGACCATCGAGGCCTTGCGGGCCGGGGTGCTCGTCGATGAGGTTGCCGGAGTCAGTGCGGCCATCGGCGCGAAGTCGAGCCCGGCCGGATTCGCGACCGCCGGGATCGCCCCACTCGCTCCAAACGTGAACCAGGTGGTCAACGGCGACGACGCAGGTCGGACCGTTCCGGTCAGGACAGCCTTGTCCATCCGGACCGACCCATTAAGGAGGTTGAACGTGAAGAAGATCGAGTCGCTCGCACGGTAGACCGTCAAGTCCGACGCCCGTCCCCCGTGAAGTCACCCATGACCGGCACGTCCCCGGCGATCCCCCATTGCTGCGAATGGACCTGATTCGATGCCAGGAGGATCGAATAAGTCTGGGTCGAGGCCTGGAAGACCGCGAAGTCGGCATGGCCCAGCCCTTCGTAATCGGCCGGCACGGGAATGCTGAGCGGGGAACCGACGGCGGCCACCCGTTCGACGGACGTGGCCGGGTCGAGGGCGAAGAAGGTCGAACTACTCGGTCGGTAGACCGCAACGTCGGCGTGGCCGTCACCGAAATAGTCGGCCGGAATGGGCACGTCTCCGGCGATGCCGAACGGCCTGGCGGTGACAAGGTGGTTGGACGAGTTAATGACGAACCAGAATCCGATGCTCGGTCGATAGACGGCGAAGTCGGTCTTGCCGTCACCATCGTAATCGGCCGGGACGGGGACGTCTCCGGCGATGCCGAACTGCTGGTTCATGTAGGCGTGCGTGACGAGGTCGTAGACGAAGTACGTGGCGGTAGTGGGCCGGAAGACGGCAATGTCGTCATGACCGTTGCCGAAGAAGTCGCCGTTGACGGGGATGTCACCGGCGATTCCGAACTGAGGCGTGGAGGCGGTCGCGCCCGGGGACGACTGGATCGAGAAGGTGGCCGAAGCGGGCTGGAAGAGGGAGTAGGCGGAAACCCCGGCGCCGAAGTAGTCTCCCGGGTCCACGCGGATCGTGAGGTTGAAGGCCGCGCTAAGGGGGCTGAGGTTTCCGGCCTGGTCGATCTGCTGGACCCTGACGGAATAGGAGCCGTTGATGAGGGCGGAGGCAGGCTGGAGCTGGTAAGAACCGTTGGCCGTCGAGGCGACTGAGGAAGCGATGATGGCCCCGTTCGCGGCGACCCACTGGACCTGGGCGCCCGCCAGAGCGGTGCCGATGAGCCTGGGTCGGTTGACGGAGGTGACGCAGTCGCCGATGGTGCCAGTATCGTCGGCCGCCAGGAGGGTTGGAGCCGCTGGCGTCGGTGCTGATCCAAGGATCGTGAGAGACAACGACCCGCCGGGGTTGCTGACGTTGCCCGCGACGTTGACCGCCACGATACGGAGCACGTAGGTCCCGTCCGACAGGGGCGACGAGGGCTTGACGTTGAACGCCCCGTTCGACGGGCTGGCGGTCGCCGTCGCCAGCACGGCGTTGGCCGAGTTCAGAAGCTTTACAGTCAATCCTGGCCCTGCCGAGCCGGTCAGCCGGGGCTGGCGAACGTTCGTGAGATTATCTCCAACCGCCCCCGAGTCGTCGGCCGTCAGGAGCACCGGGGCCGATGGGGGTGACGGCGGCTTGGTCAGGATCGTCAGCGAGAATGCCGGCCCGATCGGGCCGACGTTCCCCGCCGGGTCGATTGCCCGAGCGGCCAGGCTGTAGGTCCCGTCGGCCAGCGGGCTTGAAACCGTCGCCGTGAACGTCCCGTCGCCTCCCACGATCGTCGAACCATCAACCTTCCCCGACGCGTTGACCACCTGAACCATGGCGCCGGGCTCGGCCTGGCCTGAGAGACGCGGCGTGCGGACATTGGTCGTATTGTCTCCGACCGTTCCGGAGTCGTCAGCGGCAACGAGGGTCAGGAGAGAGGGAGGGCCGGGTGGTGTCGTGTCGATCATGAGCGTCAGCGTCGGGCTCGACGGGCTCACGTTGCCAGCCACGTTGACCGCGATGGCGTTGATCGTGACCGCGCCGTCGGCCAGGGGGTTCGCGATCTGGACCGTGAACGTCCCGTTGGCCGAGGCGGTCGTCGTGGCGAGAATCGTGCCCGAGAGGTTGAGGAGTCGGACGGTCATCCCGACCGGTGCCGTCCCTTGAATCCTGGGCTGGCGAACGTTGGTGAGCGTGCCTCCCGCCGGACCCGAGTTGTCGGCAGGGAACAAGGTCAGTTTCCCCGGCGCAACCGGCGGCGTGGTCAAGATCGTGACGGAAGTCGCCGGGCTGCTGGCGGGGCTGGAGACGCCGGCCGTCGAGAGCTGGAAGCGCCGTGTAAAGATACGTCCCGTTGCCGAGAGGGCCGGGGTCCTTGATCGCGCCCGGCCCGATCCGCAACCCCACGACCACGCCATTGCGGAGCAACTCGACCGTGTTCGCGGGGTCTGCCATCGTCACGTCGAAGACTGGCGAAGGGACCGACGTGATCCCGTCGGTCTGGCTGGCCCCGGTGTCGCTCGACGCTTCGAGAACCGGGGCGGAAGGGGGAGTAGGTGGGGCGGGTGGTTGCGTCGGTACCTGAGCCAGGAACGCGTTTGCCAGTCCCAGCGAGGGGAGATTGATCGAGCCGAAGGCGATGGCAGTTGTGTAGGTCCCCGTGATCGAGACCAGCCCGGAGGCATTGACCGCGATCCCTCCCGAGGCATTGAAGTTGGTCTGGCCCGCGTGGAGGGCGTAGTTCAAGGCTCCGGTTGGGCTGAATCCGGCAACGAACGCGTCGGTTTCGCCGGCGCTGGTGAGATTATCGGTCCCCGAGCCAGGGTCGAAATCCACCGTTCCCTGAAACGTCCCGGTCAGGTCGATGTTCCCCAAAGGATCGACCGCGATCCCCTGGCCCTTGGCCCATCCCACCGGGCCGACCAGACCTTTGACCCAGACTTCATTTCCGTTCGGGTCGACCTTGAGCAGGAAGGCATCGAAGTTCGTTGTTCCCGAAGTGAGTGGGTCGGGATAGGCGATCGTTCCGAAGTTGACGGTGTCCGAAAAGAGACCCGTGGCATAGACGTTTCCCGACGCGTCGACCGCGATCGCGTCGGCGTCGTCGGTATCGATCGAGCCGTAAGATCGAGCCCAGAGGAAGTGGCCGTTCGCGTCAAGCTTCCAGAGCACGGCGTCGAGTCCGCCGGCCGAGACCAGATTTGCCGTCGCCGAACTCGGGTCAAAATCGACCGTATTCGTGAAGAAGCCGGCGAGGTCGACGTTTCCGAAGGAGTCGACGGCCAGCCCCTGGATCGAGGCGTTCGAGCCGGGAGTGCCCTGGGTCGAGACCGCCCAGAGGAAGGTGCCGTTCGAGTCGAGCCGCGCTGCGAACGCATCGGAGGAGCCGGTCGCCGTCAAGGTGATCGGGCCGAAGGTCGCAGAGTCGGAGAACGACCCGGCGATCACGACGCCACCCGAGCCATCGAGGGCGAGCGCATTTGCGGAATCGGTGTCGTAGGCCGTCCCGGCGACGGCGTCAACCCAGATCGCATTTCCCGAGGCGTCGAGCTTGGCGACGAAGGGCTCGGTCGTTCCCGCCGCGGAGGAAATGAGCCTGGGTATCGACGTGCCGCTCAGACTGACGGTCCCGCTGAAGCTCCCCGAGACGAAGACGTTCCCCGATCCATCCACGGCGATCGCCGACCCCTGGCTGACAGCGTACGTCGTGAATCCACCGGTCGAGGTCGTTGCCTGGCCGGCGAAGGTCCTGGCCCAGATCAAGGCGCCGGTCGGCCCGTACTTGGCGACAAAGGTGTCCTGGGTACCAGCGGTCGTGATGGTCGCCGCTGACGACTTCGGGTCGAACGCGGCGGTACTGCGGAAGGAGCCGGTGAGATAGGTGTCTCCGGCGGCGTCGGTCGCCACGGCGTTCGAGTGAATCGACGCGTACTGGCCGGTCGCGCCGATTCCGACGGCCAGGCTAAAGTTGATCCCGATGGAGGCCGCCGGGCTCTCCCGACCTTCGAGAAACTCGATAATCGGCCTCGTCCCCCTCCGATGGAGGCGCGGATTCGCGTTCGCGGGTCGCGACATGGTCCAGTCCGTAGGCCCGACGTCCTCGAATCATCCCTTCTAGGTCGAGGTCGGGCGCTTTCGATGGACCGAGGGAGACGGGTCAGCGTGACTCCCCGACCTTCTCGCCCGAACCGACCTTCTGGCATGATGTAGGTCGAGAATCGTCTCCAAGCAAATCGGAAACGAGATCTCGACCAAGGACGGGCCCCTTGGCGGGAGCCGGCTCAAACCATCGAGGCCAGCCGGTCGAGCTCCGCCTCGTCGATGATCGGGATATTCAGGGCCCGGGCCTTCTCCAGCTTGCTCCCGGCCTCGGCGCCGGCGAGGACAAAGCTGGTTGACTTCGAGACCGAGCCGGTGACCTTGCCCCCCAGCCGCTTTATGAGAGCCTCGGCCTCGGCTCGGGACCGGCTCGGCAGCGTGCCTGTCAGGACGATCGTCTTGCCCGCCAGTGGCAGGCGCCCCGTCGGCGCGGCGGCGGGCCGCACGGGCGCGGATCGACTCCGACCGATCGGAGGTCATCCAGCAGCGAGCGGTTTCCTTCATCCTGGAAGAAGTCGAAGACACTGGCTGCCACGACCGAGCCGATCTCGGGGACGGCCTCCAGCTCTTCCAACGTCGCGGATTTCACCGCGTCCAGGGTGCCGAACCGCTCGGCCAGGACCTCGGCCCCTCGGGTGCCGACATGGCGGATCGTCAGGCCCGTCAGGAACCGGTCGAGCGGACGATTCTTGCTCGCGTCCAGTCGCCTCAATGAGGTTCCTGGCCGACTTCTTGCCCATCCGGTCGAGGTCGGCCAGGGTCGCCTCGTCGAGCCGGTAGAGGTCGGCGAGGTTCTTGACCAGCGAGCGGTCGACGAGCTGGTCGATCAGCTTGATGCCCAGCCCCTCGACGTCCATCGCGTCGCGGTGGGCGAACCAGCGGATCGATTCCTTGAGCTGCTCGGGACAGGCCGAAGGCGGGATTGGTGCAGCGATAGTCGACTCCGTCCGGCTCGCGTTCGACCGGTGCGCCGCAGCTCGGGCAGGTCGTCGGGAAGACGATACGGGACCTCGGAACCGTCGCGGCCTTCGTATTCGACGCGGACGACTTGCGGGATGATCTCGCCGGCCTTCTGGATCACGACCGTGTCGCCCACGCGGACGTCCTTGCGGGCGATCTCGTCAGCGTTGTGCAGGCTGGCCCGCCGGACGGTTGTTCCCGCGAGGGCGACCGGCGTCAGGTCGGCCACAGGTGTCAGTTTACCCGTCTTGCCCACCTGGACGCCGATCTGGAGAACCTTTGTGACCGCCTGCTCGGCCGCGTACTTGAAGGCGATCACCCAGCGAGGGCTCTTGCTCCGGGTCCCCAGCCGCTCTCGCTGGCGGATGTCGTCGACCTTGATGACCAGACCGTCGGTCTGGAAGTCGAGTTCATTCCGCAAGGTCTGCCAGCGCTCGGCGTGGGCGATCACCTCATCGATCGATTCGTAGAGGGCGTTGTGCGGGCTGACCGGGATTCCCCACTCCTTGAGCTTTCCGAGGATCTCCCAGTAGGAGTCGGCGACCGACCCCACGGGTCTCGCCCAGCCCGTGCGCCACGAACCTGAGTCTCCGGATCGCGCAGAGCTTGGAGTCGAGCAGCTTGAGCGAGCCGGCCGTGGCGTTCCGGGGATTGGCGAACGGCGGCTCCTCGGCCGAGGCTCGCAGCTCGTTGAGCCGGACCAGCTCGGCGTTGGTCATGTAGACCTCGCCCCGGACCTCCAGGATCTCGGGTGGATGGTCGCCGAGCGTCATCGGTATGCCGCGGACGGTCCGGAGATTGGCTGAGACGTCGTCGCCCTGGTAACCGTCCCCTCGGGTCGATCCCAGGACGAACTTTCCTCCCTCGATACCGAAGTCGAGACCGCCACGCCGTCAACCTTCAACTCGACCGCGTATTGCAGTCGGCTCCCCGGGATTAAGCCCCTTGCGGACCCGGGCGTCCCACTCGCGGACCTCTTCGAAGTTGTAGGTGTTCTCGATCGAGAGCATCGGGACGGCATGAGAGACCGTCGCGAACTCGTCGAGCGGTCGACCGCCGACGCGCTGGGTCGGGCTTTCGGGGGTGACCAGATCAGGGTGCTCGGCCTCAAGAGCTTCGAGCCGCTCCATCAGGCGGTCATACTCTCGGTCGCTGATGACCGGAGCGGCATCGACGTAATAGAGCCGATTATGCTGGTCGATCTCGGCCCGGAGTGCCTCGACCTCTCGGGCCACGCTCGATTCCGACATGTCGACACCCTCTCTCGGATCGCCTCGCGACGGAGGACCGGATGGTCATGGGGGACACAAATACACCATATCCCCGCCGAGATCCAGACCTCCGCCGCGATTTTTCGCCGAGCGGGTCGCTCAGGCCCCGTCGAATACCCACTGGGAGCCGGCGAGCTGGTAATCGACGATCTCCTCGGGCTTGAACCAGAGGGCCATCTCGCGGGCGGCCGATTCGGGGCTGTCGGAGCCGTGGATCAGGTTATTCTGCTTGCTGATCGAGTAGTCGCCCCGGATGGTCCCGGGGGCGGCGGCCACGCCGTTGGTGGCGCCGAGCATCGTCCGGACGACGCTGATCGCCTCATTGCCTTCAAGGACGCCGACCACGACCGGGCCGCCGGTGATGAAGTCGATCAGCCCACCGAAGAAGGGCTTGCCCTTGTGCTCGCCGTAATGCTGCTCGCCCAGTTCTCGGCTGACCTGGAGAAGCTTCAAGGCGGCTATGCGCAACCCCTTGGCCTCGAACCGCTGGAGAATCTGGCCGACGAGCCGGCGCTGGACGCAGTCGGGTTTGAAAATGATCAACGTGCGTTGCATGAAGAAATCATCCCTCGCGGCGACTCTCGCCGACGGTCGAAGTCTGAAGCCGATCTGGTTTTGAGGAAACGGACAAGCAGTGTAGTCGCCCCTTGCCAGAGGTTCAATCTCTCGTCGAGGGGAGCGGGCGTCCTTTTTGGGGATCACACCCGGACGTCTCGATCAAATCCTTTTCCCTCGATCTTCAACGACTCAATCTAACGACGCAACCCCCTGGTTCGCAGGGGGTTGATGTCGTCTGTCCGTTCTTGTCCGGCGAGTTCGCCCGAAGTTCCAGGGGCCAATCTGAGCTAAAGCTATGATGGAAAGTAATTTATGTAAAATCGGGATTCCTGTTTCTGTCTACAACCCACTTTGTCCCGGCACCCTATTTTCAAACGCATAAGTGGCGTAATACACACAGATACGAATCGGCAACCTTTTATGCTGGGAGTGTGAAAGGCAGTAGTCAAGAGGAATCCCACGTTTTTAGTGGCTACACTTTCGACTCGATTTTGAGCTAAGTCTTTATTTCTAAAGGGGTTATCCCAAAAACACGTCCGGAACTTCGGACGAGAACTGAAAGCTACCGCATGAGTACGAGCCGAGGAGGCTACGGGTCGAGCTCGACTCGGGGGGAAATGAAGGACGAGTTATGGGCCTCCGGGAATGGTCAACCCGCCGTCTGGCGTCGGTACGGCGGATCGAAGCACCCAGTTCGAACTTCAGATCAGAGGGGCGTTTCGGTTTCGTACCGATCGACCCGTCCAAGCGGAGGTCGTACAGGTTGCTCATGAATAGTAGGCCGGCCCCCGAAACTATCTCATTGAGACGCAAATTTCTCTTAAGAATATGGATGCAACTTCAAGAGAGAAAATACACAGTCGGTGGTCGAAAGGGATGCGCCCGGGGCTCCTGTCCAGTACGATCCGAGCCATGAACGTCACTTGCTGCGCCGAATTTGATTAAATCGACTTCCTCGTTGCCATCCCGCGGGCCATCGTCTCCGCCATCCGCCGGCCCAGTTCGAGTTGGCCGGCCGTGCCGAAGTGGTTGCGGTCCTGGGGCAGGGGTGAGTTCGGGTCGTCGGCGCGCTGGCTGAGGTCGTCGGTCTCGACGACGAACGCCCCCTTGACCGCCAGCAGCGTCCCCGAGCCCTGGTCGACCTCCTTCTGGCCCTTCCGCACGAGGTCGCGGCCGGGGCCTTTGTTGGGCGGGGGCATCACGTCGCCGTACACGAACACCAGGCCCGGGGACCCGAACTGCTCGCGGACGCGCGCGATGAAATGCGCGAGGTTGGTTCCGTAGGCCGCGGCGACGTCGGTCTCCTTGCTGTCGCTCTCCCCTTGCTGCCAGATCATGCCGCGGATGGTGGGGTCGTATCCCCGCTCGCGGAGTCCCTTGAGCCCCAGCTCGACGGTCTCGACGAAGGTCCTGAACTGCGGCCCGAAGTGCTCCCGGTCGGCCGCGTCCCTTCCCGGGTTCCACTGGGTGACGAGGTCCGACCCGCTCCGGGCGTGCTTGATCAGGGCGATCGTCCGGCCGGGCGTGAGCTCCTGGAGCCGGTTGCCGAACCCCAGCTCGGGGCCGAAACGGTCGGGCGATTCGGACGCCTGGCGCAACGGGATCCACGTCTTCGGCTCCGCCCCGCTGTCGAGGTGGGGCCGACCCGAGTGGAACAGAAGGACGCGGGGGTCAGGCGCGAAACCCTTCGGTAGGTTGACGAGGTATCCCTGCCTGGTGGCGTTGGACTGCCCGCCGATCAGGTAGACGTCGATCGGCCCGGCCGGCCCGGCGCCGGCGGCGACCGCGGAGGAGGCCGACAAGATGGTCAGTGCCATGAGGACGACGCGGCTCATGAAGTCTGCTCCCCTCGGATGACCGGATCGATCACGACGGAACTCACCTCTCGAACGCCCCCAGGTCGGGCGCGACGCCGTGGAACGGGAACCCGACGTCGACGCCCCGGTCGATCAGCACGCTCCCAGGCGCCGGGTGCAGAAAACCGACGGCCGGGAGCTCACCGTTGGCCTGCCGGGGACGGACCAGCTCGCTCTCGTCGAGACTGACGAAGTCGCCGTCCCGGAGGTCGAGGCCGAGGGTGAAGGAATTATGTGAGGTCTCGCACTTCGACGGGTCGAGCCGGGAGACCACGGCCCGGCCCTTGTAGCCGACGTTGTTCCGCAGCGTGTGGCCGTAGCCGTCGACGTCGGTGCGGTTGTCGGCGAGCCGGCAGAGCATGTTGAAGTCGGTCCCATTGCGGTAGCCGGTGTTGTTGAACCAGTCGCACCCGCCGGGGTGGTGGTTCGCGTAGAAGCCGGCGGCCTTGTTGCCGACGGCCAGGCAGAACCGGACCGTGTGGCGCGGGACCGGCCGCGGCAGCCGGTCCGCGGGGGTCGTGCCGTAGCCGCCCGCCTTGAAGCCGTTGCCGTCGGCGAGGCGCTCGAACTTCGTGGAGTAGCCGTTGTACATGGCCCAGCAGTTCTCGAACGTCACCGGCTCGCGTGCGCCGATGCAGTCGTACCCGTCGTCGCTGTTGAACCAGGCCCGGCACCCGCGGAACACGTTCCCCGTGCCGCCTTCGGGCGGGTGACAGCCGAAGCCGTCGACGTTGCCCCCCTTGCCCCCCTCGGACGTGACGTCGTGGTTGTTGTAGGCGTCGCAGTTGAGGAAGAGGTTGTTGGAGCCGCGGACGCTATAGATGCCGATGGCCTGCCCGTCGTGCATGCTGAGCCGCTCGTAGATGTTGTGGCCGCCGTCGTTCTCGAAGCAGATCGACTGCGTGTGCCCCTTGAGGGTCACCTGGACCCCGACGACTTCCAGCCCCTTGATGTGGAGCCACGAGCCGCTGACGTAAACGGCGTCGACTCGAAGACCGGCGGGCTTGACCGCGGAGAAGTCGAAGACGGGCCGCTCGTCCTGATAGGCCCAGTAATTGATCCGTTTGTCCGGCGTGCCGCTCTTGTCCAGGACGGTGACGTACGCGAAGATCCCCTTTCTCCGTGCGATCTGGCCCTCGCTCATGACGTACGTCCCGCCGCGGATCTGGACCGTGTCCCCCGGGGCCGCCGCGTCCTGCGCCCTCCGCAAGGTGGCGAACGGCTTCTCGATCGTGCCGGGGTCGCCGTCGCTCCCGGTCGGCGACACGAAAAAATCCGCGGCGCGTGCGGTCGTGGTGGCGGCCAGCAACAGGAACACGGGGAGCTTGAGACTCAGGGCGTGTTTCATGGTCTGTGGACTTCCGTCATCGCGAGGACACGGGCATCAATCGAATCGGGCCTCCTTTTCACGATCGACGGACCCGGTACTGCTTCCCTTTTTCTGTGGGGAAAATGATCACGTTTCCTTCGAGCTGAAAGCGGATTTTCTCCCGGGGCTCGCCACCCGCGGACTCGACCTCGAACATCCCGCCGGCCCACGGGTTCGTCACCCGGCATACCCCGCCCGCCTCGCTCTTGATGCCGACGCTTTCGACCCGGCCGTCCCGGATTTCGCTGGAAACCAGGAACGCGCCCCAGGCCCGGAGGTCCTTGAAGCGGGCATTCTTGGCTGTCAGCCAGGCCGGGAAGACCCGGATGACGCCGTCATGACTCTGCAAGAGCATGGAATCGATCGCCTCGATCGCACCGACGGATTCGATCCCGTGGACCGGCGGGACGATGGTCAGATTATTCCTCAAACGCACGTGATCGCCCCGGTCGTCATACGGCTGCCGGCCTTCGAGCAGGAGCTTCAGGTTCTCGACGACCTTCTCGGCGGGATAGCCCGAGCGGACCGCCTGGGTGTAGATCTTCGGGAAGCAGTTGGCCTGGAACCACGAGGCCTTGCCTTGCTCGGGGTTCAACGCGGCCACGGTGTTCACGGCGATCCGGAGCAATTCCGGGTCGGAACCCAGGCTGAGTGCCTCGGCGGGGAAGACGTGCGTCAGGACGTCGCTATTGTCACCGGGACCCCCCAGGCTCATCTTCTTCCGGTTCTCGGCCTCCTTGAAGACGGTCTTGCCGTTGAACTCGATCGTGGGATACTTGCTGAGATTCTTGAGATAGTTGCGCCATTTCTCCTTCCGGTCCTCGGGGATGTGGATGGTGTCGCCCTCCGACGATTTCCCCTCCAGGGTGTCGCTGGTGTCGAGGAGGAAGCGGAAGAAGGTGTTGACGAAGGAGAGGTCCGTGATGGGGTTGGTGTCCTTTCCGCCTTCCCGGGCGCCGCTGTCGTTGATCACCCATCGCGATTGACCGCCGTCCCACTCCAGGTTGTCTTCCCAGAAGGTGGCCAGCTCTTTGAGGAGCGGCCAGGCCTTCTCGACCAGGAAGCGCTCATCCTGCGTGTATCGGTAGTGCATCATGAAGTTCAGTGACGCCAGGGAGGCGTTGCCCTTCATGTTGAGGGTCCGGGTGTCGGTGAACCCGCCCCAGCCGTGGGCGTTGACGCCGAAGAGGACCCCCTTGGTGCCGTGCTCGCGGGCCAGCTCCTTGCCGGCCGGGATGAGCTTGAGGATCACGTCGTAGTAGGGCAAGGCCAGGTCCGGCCGGTTGCTGGAATAGACGTCCCAGTAGACCGACTCGAAGTTGTAATCCAGCGTGAATTTGTTCGACCAGCAGACCGGCCCGTTCAGGTGCCAGGGGCCGGCGAGGCCGGGGGGGTTGCTCCCGTCCCGGCTCGAACAGGCCAGGACATAGAGGGCGCCGTAATAGAATTTCTCCAGCAGGTCGTCGTTGAGGATCACGTAGGACCGGGACCAGTACCCTTTCCACCAGGCGAGGTGATCGGCGTGGAGCGCCTCGATCGCACGATCGTCGAGGCCGTCAGCCTGGGCTTTTGCCTGGGAGATAGGGTCGGTCGCCTGATACCCACCGGCCGCCACGGTGACGACCCGGACCCTGGCCCCCGGGTCGAGGGTGAAGCCGGCGGTGGAGGAATTCTTCCGATCCGTCTGGCAGACGGGCCTCGCCCCCAGCACGCGGGACGCCATCGCCACCGCGGAATGGAACGGCTGGCGCGTCGTCCCCATCGTGGTGTTGATCTCGCGGGTGCACCCGATGATCCCGTCCCCGGTAAAAGCCCGCGTGGTCGATCCGTTGGTGTGCGACCAGATCTTCAGCGTGACCTCGATCGGGGCTGCTACCTTCCGTCCACAGTTCGGTGACCAGGACGTTGCCCGCGTCCGCGGTGAAGGAACGCATCCGCACGGTCGCCTTCTCGAACGGAAGGATCGACCGAACTTCCGACCGGTAGAGATCCTGTTCCTGTCGATAGGCCCCGGGGTCGGCGGGTGTCGCCTCGAACGTGTACGTCAGGCCGCCGAGCCCTCGCATCGAGTGGCTCAGGTCGCTCTTGGAGAGGTAAAACGTTTGCGCCCTGTCGGTGCCGCCGACGGCGACCGCCAGGTCGCCATTGCCCATCAGAGGGCCGTCGGGGATCCGATAGGCCTTGATGCTCGGGTCCAGCTCGCCCACGGTGTTGGGCGGGGTGGTGTAGACGCCCACGTGCCTCGACAGGATGGCGCCCACCTCGTCGGCGGCTTCCTCGGCGTTCGACGGCGCGACGCCGACGACGGAGAGCCCGACGACTGCCCAGGCCAGAACACGGCGAATGGATGTCACGGCGTCAACGTCCTCTCCGGATCGAGTTTCAGGCGGACGACGAAGTCGGCAGTCGATGTCCGGTGACCGGGGTTCAATGGTCCTCCCTGCTGGAGTAGAGTCCGCCGACCACCGATCCGTCAAGGGGCCGCCTGTCGGCCGAGAATTCGTCGATCCGTCCGCCCTCGTGAAGGGTCGGCCCCCGACCCGCCCGGGCAACGACGCGGTGGGTGTTCCGCCGCTTGTGCTCAGGCCGACACCCTTGGACCCACCAGCCGGGCCTCGAAAAAGGGGATCAATTCCTGGCGGTTGTGACATCCGGTCACGCGAGACCCCCTCGCCATCCTCCCCGGGCCCTCCTCCCCGACGCGGCCCTCCCGGTCTCACCCTGAGCTGGCCAGAAGCATCGGAGAGAAACCTGTGCCTTCCATCGTCGTATGGTGACCCGAAAGCTGGGCCATGCGCGTTTCGATGTGCTCGATCGAGGCAGTTACGGCCAAGCGATATCACCTCTCCGGCCACCACATCTCAAGATTTTCCGCCGATCCTGCCCCACCCGATCCGACGACGCCGGCCAAGCTTACCTCGTCGCGTCCCGTCAACATCACGCGCTTGATCCCAAGAACCCTGGCGCACTCGACCGCAATCCCGGCCGATCTCTCCCACCGAATTCGCTCGGCCTACTCCTACCCGACGACCCGCGACGAACTCCCCTGTCCGAGCCGATGGCTGGACCTCCCCGTGACAGTGGACCCGCGTAGGATAGGCTCGCGTCGTCACCCGTTCAGGGCTGCTGGGGCGTCAGGCGCCCAAGCCGGGCCAGACCCGAAGCTCGTGCGGCTCGAGGCGGGTAGCCTCGTCATGCGAGCCGCCAGCCAACCCTCGATGAGCCAAACGTGCCTCACGCCTACGGTAGACCGAACAGCGGTCGTCCCGTCAATGCACGCCGGAACTACCAGTTCCGTCACGCCCGATTAGGCTCCCGTTCCGCGGGCGACTTCAGGCTATCCTCGACCACGGTCCACATCTCGCCCACGTCAACCCTGCAGGCCCGGACCAACGCCCAGGCGAGACACCCCGGCTACGACGTGACGGATGTTCAAGAGGCGTGAACCTCCGTCACGCTTCCTTCGTCAAAGAGGATCGATCATGGACCAAACGTGCCGGGCTCATCCAGGGAGTCCAAACGTGCGGGGAGGAGCAGGTCGAGCTGTTCGACGCGATCAATCGGCCGGGGTTCGTACAGAGTTAGGGCATGGCACCGTCATTTCCCGGCACGAATCGGCCCGAGCGGACGGGACGGGACGGGACGGGACGCCAAGGACGTCGCGGGAGGGGGAGACGATGGGACGCCACAACTTCATGGCCCAGAACAAATTTGCGTCAACCAACACCAGCAGGCAAGCGGAGGAGGTGGGATTCGAACCCACGGTAGGCTTGCACCTACACCGGTTTTCGAGACCGGCCCTTTCAACCACTCAGGCACCCCTCCGGGGGTCGTCTGTCTGGGGAACTCGTCGTTCCCGGAAGAACTCCGACAGCAAGGCTCCGCAGGCTTCGGCAAGGACACCTTCCGTCAAGCGGACGCGATGGTTCAGTCGAGGGTCGTCCGTCAGGCGGTAGAGACTCCGGCAGGCTCCCGCCTTCGGATCGATGGCCCCGTAAACAAGCCTTCCGATCCGGCTCAGGCTGATCGCCCCGGCGCACATCGGGCAAGGCTCCAGGGTCGCGTAAAGCGTGCAGCGGTCGAGCCGCCAGGAACCCAGGGCCTTTCCCGCGAGGGTCAAGGCCAGTCTTTCCGCATGCGCCGTCGGATCTCGAAGCGTCTCCCTGAGGTTGTACGCTTGTGAAATGATCCGGCCTTCAAAGACAACCAGAGAACCGACCGGAACCTCGCCGATCCTCGACGCTTCTCGGGCCAGTTCCAGGGCTCGCTCCATCATCTCGATGTCTCGCGAATCAGGCTCGCGAGACCCGGGATTCGAGGCGAACATGGCAGGTCCGATGATGTCGCGGAGCAATGTCCGTCCGAAAAACAAGATACCGACAGGCCGGGCTTCCGGCAAGGGAGGTTGGCTGGGGTTTGTGGCTTTTTTCGACAGCCGATCGGTTCAGAATTGATCGTCCCCGATCGGCTCGCCATCGGCCCGGCTACCCAAAAGCTGAAAGATCCGTTCGTTGATCGAGCTCTTGAGAAAGCGGATCGACCCGTCCCCGAAGACGAAGTTGGACCCGTTGGCGTGGAAGCTCCCGAACCCTCCCACGGGAATGGGGACCGGAGCTTTCGGGGCGGGGGGATCGGGATTGGGAGCGGGTGCCATTCCCGGGATCTCGGGATCGGAGGGGAGGCCACTCCTGGCGTAGGCGTACAGGAACGAGGAGAGGTCGGTCGCGTCGAGGGTCGTCTGGTTGATGGGTGTGCCGGTGTTCCGGAGGGTCGCGCGCGTTCCCGAGGCCCAGCCCAGCTCATCGCCGCCGGGCTTCTTCTCGCCGACGAAGATCGTATGTGCCAGGCCGTCCTCGATCTCGTCCAGCCGGACGCGACTGTTCAGGAAGAATACCCCCGTGTTCTTCAGGTCGATCGGGGCCTCCGCGTCGTTGTAGCATGCAGCGTAGCTGGTCACGGCGGGAGGAGGGAGGCTCGGAAGTGAGGGGCCAGGCCCGAAGCTCGAAAACGCGCTGCGGCCAAAGGGTGTCGACGGGCAGAGAAGCCCGTTGATCATCACGCCGCGCACGGTCAGATTAGCCACCTGATAGACCCCGATGTTGAAGTTGAAGTGCTGATAGACGTTCCTCTGCTCGAAGTAGGGGAGGGTCTGAGTGATCCAGTTGAACTGGTAAGCGGCGATGTTCTCGACGATCGGCCGCTTGGAATCGACGGTGCCCGGAGGCAGGACAAGGTGGGTCGCCTCGTAAGTGCACAGCGCGATCCCGAGCTGGAGCATGTTATTGGCGCACTGGGTCCGGCGCGCCGCCTCTCGGGCGGCCTGCACGGCTGGCAGGAGCAGCGAGATCAAGACCGCGATGATCGCGATCACCACCAGCAACTCGATCATCGTGAAGCCCGGGCACCGTCTTCGGCGGGTCATGACGAATCCCTTGAGAGATGGCATGGTTCAATACTGGTCGCCGCTGAGCAGGTCGCCATCGGCCCGATTGGCCAGGAGCTTGAAGATTCGAGGGTTAATGGTGTTCTTGAGGAACCGGACGCTGCCGTCGCCAAATCCGAAATTGGCCCCCCCGGGGTGCCGGCTGCTGAATCCTCCGACAACCGGTTTCTGAGGGCCGGCGGAGACCGAGGCCGTCGACGGTTTGGCCACGACGGCTCCATCCTCCTCGACGTCGGCCTCATCGGCGGGGACTGGCGGGGGAAGGATGGCGCGGTTCGACCCGTTGATCAACCACCCCGCGTTCCGGAGACTCGCCCGGGTGCCCGACGCCCAGCCCAACTCGGTCTCGTCGGCGACCTTCTCGCCAAGGAAGATCGTCTGCGATGTCCCGTCCTCGACGTCCTCATAGCGAATCCGGCTATTGAGGAAGAAAACGCCGTTGTTCTTCGCGTCGATCGGCGTCTCTGAGTCGTTGTGGCAGCCTGCGTAGCTGTTCAGGGCGGGGTCGCCGCCAATGGGCAGGGCCAGAGCGGTCCGGACCATCCTCGTCGGGCCGGTCGACGACGGGCAGATCAGGACGTTCAAGAGAACCGACCGAGCCGTGCCGTTCTCGGCCGCGTACACGTCCTTGTTGAAGTCGAGCCGGCGATAGACAGGCTTGGCGTCGAGATAGGGCAATAGCTGTGAGATCCAGTTGAAGTGGTAGCCCTTCGGGGCGTCGACGATCGGGCCGGTGGGATTGACGACGCCGGAGGGGAGCGTCTCGAACGAGTTCTCGTAGTTCTTGAGGGCGATCCCAAGTTGCATCAGGTTGTTGACGCATTGCGACGCGCCGGGCGGCCTCGCGGGCGGCCTGCACCGCCGGCAAGAGCAGGGCGATTAACACGGCAATGATCGCGATCACCACGAGAAGTTCGATCAGGGTGAACCCCCTCGATCGACGGCCTGGACGGTTCATGACGGATTACCTCGAAGGAGGGTTGATGCTCATCTCGATTTCCCGGGACTGCCGCGATCGGCGATCCGACCCGGCTGGGTAGTCGGCCCGGACCTTGACCTTCCGACGTTCGGGATGCTCCGGGACTGGCTCGACAGCGATCGCCACGGTCCCCGGTGCCCGGCCGCCGAGTTCCTCGGCGGGGACTTCCCAGGTCTCGCCGGTATAGTCGGCGGAGGCCGCCAGCCGGGCCGAGGCCCGATCCAGGCCCGACTCGACGAGCCAGCCGGCCTGGAGACGACGCTCCTCGGACCCCACTTCGGCCCTTCGGGCGAGTGCGACCTTCAAGAGCCCGGCGCAGATGATCCCGATGATGATCAGGCCGATCAGCACGGCGACCGAGACCAGCCCTCGGCGGTGTTTTCTCGTGTTGCTCGCGATCATTCGGGCCTCCGGGCCAGGCGACGGTCCTTGCCGAGTTCGGCCTCGATCCGGTAGTCGCGATAGAGAGAATCGTCCTGACCGTCGGCCGGTCGGTCGATGACCAGGGTCGCGAATGACCCGGGGCCGTCTCCTGAGATTTCCATCCGAACCCTGGATCGGGCTGGTGTTCGATAGGTCTCGTACCGGCGGACCTTCGTCCCTTCGCGAAGGGTCCGGAGCATGTCGGCCGGTCGGACCAGGTATTCGACAGACCGGCCTTGATCCAAGGTCAGCGTCAGCTTCTCATCCGAGCGGCTCGACGGGTCGACCGGAGCCGAGGCGTGAGCGTCGGCCCGGAAGTCGCGGGCGAGCCTGGCCAGGTCGGCGGCCTCGTTGGCGGTCGATCGGCCCGAGCGGTCGAGCTTCATCAGCAGGTGGATCATCCCCGCGCAGAGACCGAGCATGACGGTCGTGATCGTGACGACCAGGACGACCTCGATCAGGGCATAACCGCGACGGCGTGACCTCATCGGGCCGCCTCCCCTCGTCGATAGGCCCAGGCGACGAACCGAACGGGCGCCTCGGGGCGACCCGAGCGATCCAGCCAGCGGATCTCGACGGTGATCCGTTTCCGAAGGGGTGTGTTCTCGATCGATTCGACCTGAATCCCAAGAGTCGAGCCGGGCAGCAACGCGGCTGACGCCTCGGCCATCCGGATCGAGCCCAGGGCCTCGGTCGAAAGCGATTCCCAGGGCCTGGCGGTGATCCGCTCCATGAGGTTTGATGCCTCGAGTACGGCCCGCTGTCGGCGTTCGACGGCCCGGCGTTCGAGAGCGACCCAGCCGACGACATGCAAGGTCGCGGCCATCGCCGCGGCGATCAAAACGCCAGTCACGGCCATCTCGATCAGGCCGAAGCCCGGCCGGCGAATGGCCCGCGATCTCGATCGGTTCGCGATCATCGAGCGAGCCTCATGATCAGGGTGGTCAAGGGGGCGAAGTAGGCCACGGCGATGACGAAGACCATCCCCGCCAGGACCAGCATCGCCAGGACGAAGAGAATCTGGGTCCAGACCTGGAGTCGGTACCCCAAGCGGCGCTCGCCGGTCTCGGCCAGCTCGCGGAGAGCCCAGGCCAGGTTGCCCGCCCGCTGAGCCGAGGTCAGGACGCCAATGTCGCTCCAGGAGATCAGGCCGTTCTCGAAGAGGGCCTCGGTCCATTCGACTCCCTGGCTGGCGTCGAGGGCGGCCTGACGCAGCCTCGCGTGGACCCATCCCGTCGGATACCACTGCGACAACGAATAGAGAGCGGGGGCAATCGGCCGACCAGCCTCGACGACAACCGCCAAGGACCTGAGGATCAGGATCGTGTGCCGGCGGACGAAGAGCCGGTCAAACACCGGCACGTTCAGGTTGCCCCAACCGAAGAGGACCATGAGCAGGTAAACGATCAGCGCCAGCTCAGCAAGCGTGTAGAGCCAGACGTAATCGACCAGGAAGTGCGAGGCCCGGATGACCAGGAGAGTGACTTCGGGCAGCTCGATGCCGAAGTCCCGGAAGATCGCCTCGAACTTCGGGACGATGAAGTACATGACGAATCCGACGATTCCCTGGCCCACGGTGATGATCCAGAGGAGATAGGCAAGCCTCCCGCCGGCCGAGCGGGCAACCGACAGTCGCCTCGATCGAGCCTCGACGGCCTGCCTGAGACCGGCGGCCAGGTTGCCCGATTCCCAGCCCGTGCGGATCAAGAGCGATGAGGAGGTCGGGACGAGCCTGGGCACACTGTCCAGGGCGTCCGGCAGAGGGACGCCCCCCCGGAGCATCTCGGCCAGCGAGGCGGTCCAGATCTCGAAGATCCCTGAGACCTGGCCCGAGAGTGCCTGGACGCCAGGGGCCAGCGGCATCCCGCGCTCGGCCGCCACGCTCAGGACCCAGAGGAGCGAGTCCTGGTCGTTCGAGCGCCGGCGGTGGGTCAGATAGATGATCGAGCCGATCAGGATCGGCAGCGAGGGGATCGCGAAGAAGCTGGTCGTCACGGCCATGATGACCATGTAGCCGATGACAAAGAAGGTCCAGCCAAGGATCGAGAGCCGAGGGGACTTCAGCGCGACCCACAGGCCGAATGCGCAGAAGCCCAGGCCGACCACCACGCCGAGCAAGACCATCTGAAGGACGCCGTTGGTCTCCACCACCTGCTTGATGGCCCAGAACAGCATCGCGAAATAGATCAGTGCGATCATGATGTGGCGGAGGCTGAGCTGACGCAGATACGACTTCCTGGCCGGGCTCGCTTTCGCGGCGCGAAGCGGTTGCGGCGGCCTGTCCCATCCCGGCGGTCGGAATTCGTCAACCTTCGCCATCGTCATCCCCTTGTGGTCGCCCATCGGCGACGGCCCTTCAACCGGACAGGCGACTGATCATCGAGATCATCGGCAGATACAAGCGTCGCGATGGCGAACCCGATCCACCAGAGGATCAGGAGCAGGAGAAACGTCGCGAGGACGCTGCTGGCGAAGCTCGATTGCGACCGGGCCCGTGACTCGAACATGTCTCCGGCCAGGTGGAGTGCCTCGGGCAGGTTGCGATGCCCCTCGGACCAGTAGAAGAGCTGCCCCAGGCCGGCCGGGATCGACTTCCAGCGCAGGACCGCGCTCGACAGAGGCTCGCCCCCTTCGACGGCCCGACTCATCCTCCCGCAGGCCGCGGCCACATCGGCGTCGCGGACGCTCTGGCCGGCCAGATCGAACGCCAGGGGCAACGGCAACTCGGCCTCGATCAGCATCGCGAGCAAGTGGCAGAACTCTGTCAAGGCGGTGAACCGGAGGATCGGCCCGAACACCGGAACACCGTAGAGGATCTGCCGGCGCCGGACTGGACCGACCAGGAACCGGAGCGTCAGCCAGGCGATGATCGGTATCAAAACCATTGCCCCGACGATCTCCAGGCTATGTTCGTTGACGAATCGGGCCATCAGGGCCAGGGCCTCGACCGGGCCCTCCTTCCGCTGTCCGAAGTCGGGCATCTCATCAATCAGCATCGTGATCGCCCGGGTCGAGATCGAGCAGACGAATCCGACCACCGCAACCACGAACGCCAGCGCGAACGCCGGATAGGCCAGCGTCCCCCAGAAGACCCGGCGGAGCTCCGCCCCCAGGTTCGCCGCCCGGACGTACTCGCCGAGCACGTCGGCCATTCGTCCCGAACGCGTCCCGGCGAGGATCAACCCGCGCAGATGGGCGGGAAACCGCCTTCCGCTCGCCGCGAGGACCGCGTCGAGGTCGGCCCCGGATTCGAGCTTGTCAGCCAGTTCGAGGAACGTCGATCGGAGCGTCGGGGAGATCATCTCCTCGCCGACCGCCCGGAGGCCCGAGGGCAGCGGCACCCCGGATCGAGTCAGCGAGGCAATTTGCTCGATCAGCTCGACCGTCTCGCGCTCAGACGCGACCGCCGACCGGCCCGCGTCCTCGACCTCGGCCTCAGTGAGGCCCTCGACCCGCAAGCCGTCGCCCGAGAGCCTGGCCTCGACTTCATCGAAGCTTGTCCCGTGGACCTCGCCGGAGACCCACTTCCCGAGGGCGTCGGTGGCGTTATAGCGATAATTCGGCATCGGTCGGTTCGCCTCGGCTTTCGTCCTATTGGTTGACCGGGATCGCCAACTCTTCCAGAAGTGACGTCAGCGGAACGAATAATAGAAGGGTGTAGATCAACACCGCGCTCGCCCCGATCCCGAGCAGCAGGACCGTGGGCAAGGCCGACCGGAGCAGATCGGCCCGTCGCTCGGCCCGGCGTCGATACGTCTGCGCTGCCTGCCGGAGCGCGGAGGACAGGTTCCCTTGCCGACGGCCCGAGGTCAGCATCCAGGCGAGCAGGGGCGGGAACGTCCGTGGATCGACCGACCGGGAGGTCTCTGGATCTTCGCCATTCCGGATCGACTCGGCCAGCTCGGCCGAGGCGAGCCGGAGACTGCGGTCGCCCGACGCCTCGCCCGCCAGCCGGACGCTCTCATCGAGCGGGACCCGGTGCTCGATCAACAGCGCCAGGAGGTCCGCGAAGCTGGCCGCTCGAAAGCCCCGGCTCATCGAGCCGACCAGTGGGAGCCGGTCGAGTACCGGCCCGAGTGCCCCCGAGTCCAGGACGACCGACCGGCCCGACCAGACCCATCGCAACCCCAACAGGACCACCAAAGCCGGAAGGATCGGTGCCCAGTAAATCGCCGAATCCCCGAGCCAGCTCAGCGTGACCAGCGACCTCAAAGGCGGGAGCCCCAGACTCTCGAAGGCCGAGAGGAACTTCGGGGCGATCTTGACGATGAACGTGACGCCCAGGACATAGGCCAGACTGAGGACGATCAGTGGGTAAATGAGGGCCAGGCCGACCGACCGGCGGGCGTCGGCGTACCCTCGAGCGATCGCCGCCATCCCTTCCAGGGCCTGAGCCAGTCGGCCCGAGCGGAGCCCGGCCTCGACCACCGCCCGGTAGACGTCCGGGATGGTCCGGCCCGACTGCGCGAGAGCCTCGGCCAATCGCTCGCCCCGTCCGAGCCGGTTACCGAGGTCGGTGGCGATCTCTCCGATTCGCCCCCGGAGGTCGCGACCGGCCTCGATCAGACCCCGCTCCAGTGGGACCCCGGCCCGGACCAACGCCATCATCTCGTCGTTCAGCGCGATCAACTGGTCGAGCGTCACCGACCCGCCCGATGGCCCCGTCTCGCTCGTCGACAATGCACCGCCCTCGCTCGGCCTTTTACTGTTGTCGTACCCAGATCATACTGGGTCGGCCGTGGCAATGTCGAGGGGGTTGTGACAAAAGTCGGAAAGCACTCCTTCAGGAGCCTTCGGCGAGAGACTCTGGTCCATCCGAGAAGCCGAGGACCCGGCGGACCTCGGCGGCGGAGGTCCGGCCTTCCTCGATGGCCTGGCAGGCTCGCTTCCAGCGGCCGACCATCCCGGCGCGGAGGGCCTGGCGTTCGATCTCGCGGACGTCGGCCCGGGCGAGGATGGCCGGGCCGATCCCGAGCCGTTCCGGGTCGAGAAGCTCGGCCAGGACCATCCGCCCACGGTAGCCCGTTCCGCCGCAGACCTCGCAGCCGACGGCGACCCTCGCCCGTTCGACTGGCAAGCCGAGCCTCGACCGGGGGCCGTCGTCTTCGACCGCGCATTCGCAGAGGGTCCGGACGAGTCGTTGCGAGACGATCGCGAGCAGACCGCTCCGGAGCAGGTAGGGCTCAATCCCCATGTCCGCCAGCCGACCGATCGCCCCCGCCGCGCCCCCGGCGTGGAACGTGCTCAGGACGAGATGTCCGGTCAAGGATGCCTGAAACGCGACCTCGGCCGTGGCCCGGTCGCGGACCTCGCCGACGACGATCACCTCGGGGTCTTGCCTGAGGAGGGACCGGAGCCCGGTCTCCAGATCAAAACCGGCCGACGGGTTGACCTGCGACTGCGTGACGCCCGGGACGGACACCTCGATGGGGTCCTCCAGCGTCGTCAGGCTCCGCCGGCCTTGCGAGGTCTCGACAAGCTCGCGGAGGCAGGCATAGATCGTGGTCGTCTTGCCACTGCCGGCCGGGCCGGTCAGGAGCACGGCGCCCGAGGTCTCGCCCAGGGCCCTTGACAGGGTATCGCGGACGTCGACCGGGAGGCCCAGGTCATCGAGCCGGAGATACCGTCCGGTCGCCGCGAAGAGGCGGATCACGGCCTTCTCGCCGTGGAGGGTCGGAAACGTGCTGACGCGGACCTCGCCCTCGCCCGAGACCCCGCGAATGCGACCTTCTTGAGGGACGTCGGTTCGGTAGGTCAGAAGCTCCGAGAGCACCTTGAGCCGGGCGACTACATTCCCGGAGAGCGTGGGCGGGATGAGGCCGGTCGGCCGGAGCACGCCGTCGATCCGCCAGCGCATCTCCAGCCCCTCGGGCGACGGCTGAAGGTGGACGTCGCTTGCGCCGCCCGATCGGGCTTCGGCGAGGATCAGGTCCACGAGTTCGACCGCCGCCTTCGAAGGCTCGAGCTTGAGCCCGGCCAGCCGTTAACGGAAAGCCTCGCCCGGTTGAGTATCCATCAATCGGCTCACGGGTTGGAAGACATTCGACCGCCAATGACGCCAGGATCGCCCAGGTCGGAAGGGGAAGGAAGGGGTTTGTCCCCCGAGACCGGGCGATCGAGGCAAAATGGCCGGCTCGAACGCTCCCGTCAGGCCGGTTCGACTTTACTTCTTGTTCTCATTCTTGAGCACGAACATAAGCTGCTTCTCTCCGGTCTTGAACTCGGTTGGGGTCCTTCCGCCGGGCAGGGCGTAGATGATCCGGACGGTGTCGCCGCGCTTCTCGATCAGACCTTTCGCCTCGGTCTCGCCGCCCTCCTGCTTGTAGGGCGTGATCTTGCTCTTGAGTGTGAGCTTCCACGGGCTCGTGGAGGTGTCAACCTTGTAGGTCTGGGCGTAGACTTCCTTCTTGTCCTTGTCGAGGACGACGATGGCGTCGTCGGCGATCCGGACCGTCGTCCCCTGAATCCGTTCAGCTGGCTCGGGCTGGCCGTACTTCTCTCCGGAGACGATCGAGTAACCGCCGAGCAGGCTGGCCGGCTCCCCGCTGATCTTCTTGACGGGCTTGTCGTCGGCGAAGGCGGGGAGTCGGATCAGGAGCAAGGCGGCAAGTCCGAATGCGAGAGTCGTTGTCGGTTTCATGGTTCCTCTCTCCCGGGCGGAAAAGGGGGCCGCGACCGCGGCCGTGTTTGGGAGAGGGGTGCAACTTCAGTGCCCATTTGCCAGAACGGATCAATCCTTTCCGTTGGGAGCGACGATCGGGCTGTAGAACGATGGCCGGCGGTCGGCGATCCGGTTAACCTCCTGCTTGCCGGCGACCCGGATGATCCGCTTCTGCCGGGCAAGGGCCGGGTCAACCTCGGCGTAGAGAATCTCCTCCGAGACGGCTCCCGCCCTGGCCAGGGTCTCCCCGCCTGGCCCGGCGATGGAGCTGAGGCCGGCAAACCGGCAGCCGCGCTCCTGGCCGACCCGGTCGACCGCCATGACGTACACCACGTTCTCGATCGCCCGAGCGGCCGGGACGTGCTCGGCGGTCGTGGTCGCTTGGATCGGCCAGTTGGTCGGCAGGACCAGGACCTCGGCCCCCTTGAGCGTGAGGACCCGCCCGACCTCGGGGAAGGTCCCATCGTAACAGATGTGCATACCAATCTTCAGACCGGCCGCCTCGAGGACCGCGAACGGCCGCTCGCCGGGGTCGGCAAAGCGGTCGACGCCCATGAACGGGAGGTGAACTTTCCGATAGCAGCCGACCACCCCCTCCGGACCGATCAGCGCGGCGACGTTGTAGAGCCGATCGCCGTCACGCTCCAGCATCCCGACGATCGCGAACGCCTTGACCGCCGCGCAGGCCGAGGCGACCTCGCGCGTCGAAGGCCCAGGGACCGGCTCGGCGAACCGCATCCCCTCGTCCTTCGAGTCGAACCCGTAGCCCGTCAGGGCGCATTCGGGGAAGACGACGAGCTTGGCACCGGCGGCGGTCGCCTCGCCAAACCGATCGAGGATCGCCTTGAGGTTGGCGTGGACCTCGCCGAGGACCGGGTCCATCTGGACGGCGGCGACGCGGACGGTTTTCGATCCGGACATGGTCATGAGCCCTCAGCGTGCGGTGTATCCGCCGTCCACGGGCAGGATGGCGCCGGTGATGAAGCTGGCCTCGTCGGAGGCGAGGAAGGCGACAGCCGAGGCGATCTCCTCGGCCAGGCCGATCCGGCCGATCGGGTGGCCGGCGATCAGCATCGCCAGGAAGCCTTCGGGGTCGCCCGACATCGCCATCCCCCGGCGGAGGACCGGCGTGTCGATCGTCCCCGGGCAAACGCAGTTGACCCGGACGCCCTTCGCCGCGTACTCGACGGCGAGCTGCCGGGTGAGCTGGACGACCGCTCCCTTGCTCGGCGCGTAGGGGGCCTGTCCCGGAATGCCGGCCAGGCCGGAAATTGATCCATTGATGATTACTGACCCGCCGGGGGGCTCCTGGGCGAGCATCCGGCGGATCGACTCGCGGGCTGAGAGGAAGACCCCCTTGGCATTGACGGCCATCACGCTATCCCAGTCGTTGTCGGTCGCATCGACGATTGCCCCGCTGTAGCCGATCCCAGCGTTGGCGAAGAGGATGTCGAGCCGGCCGAAGTGCTCGACCGCAGCCTCGACCGCCCGGCGGTTGTCGTCCGACCGGGTCACGTCCATGACCACGGCGACGGCCCGGAGGCCATCGCCCACGAGCCGGGCGGCCTCGGCCTCCACGGCCTCGGCCTGGACGTCGGCCATCACGACCGATGCCCCCTCCACCAGGAACCGCTCGGCGGTCGCCAGGCCGATCCCCGAGGCCGCCCCGGTGATCAGCGCCACCTTCCCGCCGAGCCGTCCATTCATATTTACCTCTCGATTCAACATATCAATGAATTGGCTTGACCGCAACATTTCGGAACTCGACGGGGTCGCCGTGGCCGGCGAAGCCGAAGAAGCCGGAGGTTCTCTCCTTGCCGGGGTGAGCACTGTTGGCCATGATATTTATCGACCGTGCTCAGGTCGCAGTCGAGGATCACCGAGCCGTTCAGCTCGACCTTGATCTTCGACCCCTTGACGGTCACTTCCTCGAAGTTCCACTCGCCGACCGGTCGGAGATAGCCGCGCTTGGCGGCGACCATCCCGTAGGCCGAGCCGTGAGCCTGCCGGGGGTCAATCGTGGCGTACTTCGGCGAAGGGTCGTCGAGAACTTGCAGCTCGCACATCCCCTGGTAAGCGGTGTCGCCCTTGCCGGGATAGCGGATCGCCAGGCCATTGTTGCCGCCGGGCGGCAGGCGGAATTCGAGCCGGGCGACGAAGTCGGACAGGTCCTTGTCGTAGTAGACCGTCCCGCCGGTCCCTTCCTTGCAGCGGAGGGCGCCGTCGACGATCTCATAGTTGTTGATCGCACCCGCCCAGCCCTTGGTGGACGTGCCGTCGAAGATGGTCTCGAACCCTTCGGACCCCTTCGAGGCGAGGATCTTGTTCGCCTCGGACGGCTTGATCTCGCGGACGAAGATGTTCTTCCAGCGGATCTCGCCGCCGTGGGTCTGGAGCTGGATCGGGCCCTTGGGAGGGAGCGGCGCAGCTGCGGTCGAAGTAGTTCTCCATCGGGGCGTTGTCGACCACCAGCTTGCCGTTGAGGTAGACCGTCGTCCGGGCGCCGATCTGGATGATCCGCAGGCTGTTCCACTCACCGAACGGCTTGTCGGCCAGGACGAGCGGGTCCTTGCCGGGCGCGCCCGGGCTGTTGTTCCAGAGGCCGCCCGAGCCCTTGTCGGCCCCGAGGTCGTGCTTGCCGCCTTCCTTGGTGTAGTCCCAGATCTGGACCTGCGGGGTGCCCCGCAGGTAGATGCCGCTGTCGGCCTTGGCGACGGTCTTGTAGTCGATCAGCAATTCGATATCGCCGAATTCCTTGTCGGTGGTCAAGTACGCTCCGTGGCCATCGTTGATGAGATCGCCGTCCTTGACGCTCCAGTGCTTCTTGGCGTCTTCGGTCCAGGTCGCGATCTGGGCGGCCCGCTTCTCCTCGGACATCTTGGAGAGGTCTTTCGGGTCGAAGTGTGGCATCCCATGCCAGCCGGCGAGGTCGGTCCCGTTGAAGAGGGCGACGAACCCCTCGGGCGGCTTGACGGTGGATTCGTCGGCCTTCGAGGCGGGAGCCTGGCCGAGCAGGGCGGCCAGTCCGAGGGTCAGGATCAGGGTGAGTCGCGGTCGCATGATGGGCCCTTCGATGAGTCGAACCTTGGAGCAGTCTCGTGGTGTCGGATTCAGAGCGTCCAGCCCTTGCGGTACTCGCGGCGGAGGTATTTCTCGGCCTCGGGGCAATTGGTGGCCTTGAGGTTGGCGGCGTCCCATTCGATCTTCTGGCCGACCCGATAGGCGACGTTGCCCAGGAGCACGGCCTCGGTCAGGGCGCCCGAGTAGTCGAAGTTGCAGGTGGTCGGCCGGCCGTCCTTGCAGGCGGCGATCCACTCGGCGTGGTGGCCGATCGAGTTCGGGATGGACGGTTTGGGCGGCTCGTAATCCTTGAACTCGGTCCTCGGGATAGAGCTTGCGCCGGCCGTAGTCGGCCATGAGCATCCCCTTTTCGCCGACGAACAGGACGCCCATGCCCCACGCGGGGAGGTTGTTCTCGGCGAGGATCTCGGGCTTCTTGTCGCCGTCGTGCCAGATCAGGGTCGACGGGCGGACGATCGCCGAGCGCGGGGAACTCGTACTTGACGGTCATCCAGTTCGGGGTGGTCTCGGGATGGACCGGCGGCCCCTCGGCCTCGACGGTCGTCGGATGGCGAAGGTCCGAGCGCCCAGAAGGGGAGGTCCATGACGTGGCAGGCCATGTCGCCGAGCGTGCCGTTGCCGAAGTCCCACCAGCGCCGCCAGTTGGCCGGCTGATAGGTCGGGTGGTACGGCCGCTCGGGCGCCGGGCCAAGCCAGAGGTCCCAGTTCAGGTAGCTGGGGACCGGGGGCGTGTCTTTGGGCCGCTCGCCGCCCGACCACGACTTGCCGACCCAGGCGTGGACCTCCTTGACCGGGCCGATCGCGCCGGCCTTGATCAGCTCGACGACCCGGCGGTAGTTGTCCTCGGCGTGGATCTGCGTGCCCATCTGGGTCGCGACCTTGGCCTCCCTGGCGAGCCAGGCGACGACCCGGGCCTCGTAAACCGAATGGGTCAGCGGCTTCTCGCAATAGACGTGCTTGCCCATCCTCAGGGCCATCGCGGCGGCCGGGGCATGGGTGTGGTCGGCCGTGCTGATGACGACTGCGTCGATCCCCTTCATCTCGATCAGCTTGCGGAAGTCGTCGAAGGTCTCGGCCTTGGGGAAGCGGTTCCTGGCCGAGTCCAGGAGCCGGCTCGTCGATGTCGCAGACGGCGACGATGTTCTCGCCCTCCACGCCCTCGATGTTCCCCAGGGCCCGTCCGGACGTGCCGATGATCCCGATGTTCAGCTTCTCGTTCGGCCCGGCCTTCACGCGCGGGCCGAGAGTCGAGGCCAGGCCGACGGCGGCGACCCCACGCAGCAATTCGCGACGATTCAAGCTGTCGATCAAGGTGGGACCTCCGGTCTGAAATTCAACAATTGCGGAAGAGGTTTCCAGAGACTATCGGATCGGGACATCGAAACCCAGGTCTTACTCCCGGAATCGGCGCGTCAGTTCCCCGTTCCCGGCTCATGGCAGGATTCTCCGCCCGACGACGGTATTGAGCTTGAGAGTATTCCGCCGGTGGCGGGCCAGGGTGTCGCGGTGGTAGCGGACGAGCGCGGTGCTATCGCGCTGGATTGCGAGAAAGGCCGCCTCGTCGATCTGGCCTGAGCGGAGCCGGTTCCAGGCCCGGTCCCGCTTCCGGCGGACGGCCGGGAGGGTGACCTGTTCTAGCCGGATCGCGTCGTCTCGGGTGTTGGCGAAGTCGGCGGCGGCCTGCTCGACCTCGGCGATGACCAGGCGTTCGACAGTCTCCAGCTCGAAGTGGCTCTGGTCAACGTTGATCCTGGCCCGTTTGAGGTTCCCCTGGTTCCGGTTGAAGAGAGGGGCCGAGACGAACAGGCCCGCCCCCCAGGTCTTCGAGCTGAGCTGGCCCGACTGGGAGTAGTCCTGATACTCGAAGGGGGTGTAGAGCAGATAGGCGTCGCCGAACCGCCCGGCCCGCTCCTGGGCCATCTCGGCCTCGGCCCGCTCGATCCCCAGCCTCTGCGCGATCAGGTCGGGCCGATGGGCCAGGGCGATCGCGACCAAGGCGTTGACCTGCGGTGGCGGCGGGTCGAGTACCCGGAGCGAACCTCGGACTTCCAGCGACTCCCGCTCGTCGGCCGAGAGGGCAAGCAGATGGGCCAGACGGTTCCTGGCCTTCCGGTAGCGGGTCTGCTCGTCCTCGACCGACATCGCCGCCAGGTCGCGTTCGATGATCAGGTCGTCGAGCGACTCCTCGTCGGCGGGATCGCCCGTCGGCCGCTTCGAGACGTCATCGGCCAGCCGGTCGATCAGCCTTCGCCCTCGCTCGGCGGCCCGGACGGCCTGGCGGGCGGTCAGCACGTCCACGTAGGCAGTATAGAGGTTGTCGATCTCGAGACGGACGGCGTTCTGGAACTGGGCCTCCAGGATGCACTTTTCTTTCCGGGCCACCTCGACCCGAGAGGCCCTCTTTCCCGAGAAGTTGACGGGGTAGACCAGGCTGAGCCCGTGGGTGATGTCGCCCGGCCGGTCCTTCGAGTAGGAGCCGTAGGGGACGGAGCCCGAGGAGTAGAACAGCAAGGGGTTCTCGCGGAGGCCGGCGGTCAGGACATCCGCCTCGGCCTGGGGGATCTCCAGGGACTTGGTCCGCAGCTCCGGGTTCGACCGGATCAGCCGGGTGATTGCGCGGTCGAGATCCAGGCCGTCCGGGGGTCCCTCCTCGTCTTCGAGGTCGTCGGGCCGACCGCCCGGCGGTGGCGCCGACCCATCCGACGGTAGAGGTCGGGGAAGCCGCTCGACGGACGAGGCGAGCCCATGCTCGCGAGGGACCGTGTCCGGGTTGGGGATGGGCAAGGCGGTCGGGTCCGCTGGCCTTCGGGTCAGGGTCGATTGCGGCCGGAACGGGCGGTGCGGGTCGGTCCCGAGGATCGCGTCGGTCGAGCCGGGCGAACGTCGGTAAGGGCTCTCGGTCGAGCCGGGCGACCGTCCCAGCCCCGTCCGCTCGCGCTGGCGGGCGTTTTCCTTGCCCTGGGCGGCGGCGGCGATGATGTCGTCGGCCAGCGAGATCTGAGCCCGGGCAGCCCGGCCTTCGAGACTCGCGAAGGTCCACAGGGCCAGCAAGGTGGGAACGATCCTTCGTCCCATGAAACCGTCCTCCTTGGAGCCACGAGAGGGTCCCTCCCGGGACGATCGACAGGCGACCGACCCGGCCGAGGCCGCCCTTCGTGAGGAGGCCGGCGGCATGCTCCGCCAGAGTTTTATCGTCCGACGGCCCGGCCCGTCTCGACCGATATCGGCGCGGAGGGAGGGCCGAGGGCCGCACAGGCCGCCCGACCACCACCACCCGACCGCGGCCCCATCAATCGGGCCGCGCCTCATGTCGAGATACAAAATCATATCAATGAATCACCAGATCTGGACACGACGATCGGGGGAAAGCCAGAGCTTGTCTCCCTCCTTGACGTTGAAGGCCCGGTAGAACTCGGGGATGTTGCGGACCACGCCATTGCAGCGGAACTCGGCCGGCGAGTGCGGGTCGACCGCCAGCCGGCGAGTCAGCTCGGCGGGTCGGTACTTGGCCCGCCAGACCTGCGCCCAGCCGGTGAAGAACCGCTGGTCGCCGGTCAGGCCGTCGAGGATCGGAGCCTCGTCCTTACCCAGCGCGATATGGTATGCCTTGTACGCGATCGTCAGGCCGCCCAGGTCGCCGATGTTCTCGCCGATGGTCAGGGCTCCGTTGACGTGCTGGCCAGGAGCATCGGCCGGCTCGAAGCTGTCGTACTGCTCGATCAGCTTCTTGGCCCGGGCGTCGAACTCCTTGCGGTCGGAGTCGGACCACCAGTCGTTGAGGTTGCCGTCGCCGTCGTACTTCGACCCCTGGTCGTCGAACCCGTGGCCGACTTCGTGGCCGATCACGGCGCCGATCCCTCCGTAGTTGACCGCGTCGTCGGCCTTCAGGTCGAAGAACGGCGGCTGCAAGATCGCGGCGGGGAAGACGATCTCGTTCATCCCCGGGTTGTAATAGGCGTTGACGGTCTGCGGGGTCATCAGCCACTCGGAGCGGTCGACCGGCTTGCCGAGCTTGGCGAGCTGGCGATCGGTCTCGAACTCGGCCGAGCGTTGCATGTTGCCGACGAGGTCGTCGCGGCGGATCTCCAGCTTCGAGTAGTCGCGCCACTTGTCGGGATAGCCGATCTTGGGCGTGAACTTGGCCAGCTTCTCCAGGGCCTTCTTCTTCGTCTCCGGCCCCATCCATTCGAGCGACTGGATGTCCCGGCGATACGCCTCGATCAGGTTGCCGACGAGCTCCTGCATCCGGGCCTTGGCCTCGGGCGGGAAGGTCTTCGCGACGTAGAGCTTGCCGACGGCCTCGCCCAGGGCGCTCTCGACCGCCGCGACCCCGCGCTTCCAGCGGGGCTTGAGTTCCTGGGCACCGGTCAGCGTCTTACCGTAGAAGTTGAAGCTCTCATCGACGAACGGCTTGCTCAGGAGCGGAGCGTGGTTCCGTAGGACGCTCCAGACCAGCCAGGCCTTCCAGTCCGCGAGCGGGATCTCGTCGACCGCCTTCGCCATCGCCGTGAAGAAGCTCGGCTGGCGGACGACGACCTCCTCGACCCCCTTCGCCCCCATCGCCGTGAAGACGGCCGACCAGTCAAGGCCAGGGGCCAGCTCGGCCAGCCCTTTGAGGGACGTCTTATTGTAAGTCAAGGTGTCGTCGCGGCTCTTGACCCGGTCCCAGTGGTCCTTGGCCAGTCGGGTTTCGAGGGCGACGATCGACTCGGCCGATCCGGCGGGGTCGGGCAAGTTGGCCAGCTCGAACATCTTCCGGACGTGGGCGAGGTAGGCGTCGCGGATCGGCTTGAACTTTTCGAGCCGATAGTACGACTCGTCCGGCAGGCCGAGGCCGCCTTGCGAGAGGTAGATGATGTACTGGTCGGACTTCTTGGCGTCGGTGTCGATCGAGACGCCGAACGGGATGTCGGTCCCGGTCCGGCTCAGCTTGGCGAACTCGCGGATCAAGCCGGCCTTGTCCTTGATCGCGGCGACGTCGGCGAATTCGTCCCGGATCGGCTCCAGGCCGAGCTTGTCGGCGCGGGCCTCGTCCATGAAGCTGGCGAAGAGGTCGCCGACCTTCCGGGCCTCGGAGCCGGGGGCCGCGTCGGTCCTGGCGGCCGACTCCTCGATGATCGCGCGGAGGTCGGCCTCCGACTTGTCGCGGAGCTTGTAGAACGCCCCGTCGAGCGGCCGGTCGGGCGGGATCGGGGCCTCGGCCAGCCACTTGCCGTTGACGTGGCGGAACAGGTCGTCCTGCGGGCGGACCTTCGGGTCGACGAACGCCTTGTCGATCCCCGACTTCAACCCGGTCGGCTCCGCGCCCCGGAGGACCAGGCCCATCCCCAGGACCGCCAACCCCAGCATCCCCGCGATCGATCGTCTCATTCGTTCCAACTCCTCGGAAGCCAGAAAAAGCCCCTCCCAGCAAAGAGGGGCCGGGAGGGCTCGGACGGAATCGCCTCATTGCAACCGATCGCGGGCCATCCCGCCAGTGGGACAACCCCTCCTGGATTGTCACGAAGGTTTTTGGCTTCGTTCCCGGAAAGACCGAAGACACCCCTCGAGAACCCTCGCGGAGCATCCCACCATGCCCCAAAAAGTCGATCAGCCTACCCCGGATAACTGCTCGATATCGACCCAAACCACCCATTTCTCCAAATATCGAGACAGCAGGGACGGCATGGGTTGCTCTGGGATGGCTATGTTTATAATTTATGTTCATTTTCTTTTGTGTGGGGCCACAATCGCCCATGCCCCGTTGACTGCTCCAACGTGGTCGGACCCGTAAGGCTTGCCCGAGGCTCGACCTCCCGACAGGGAGATTGGGGTCAGGCCCGGAGGCGTTCGAGCTTCCGCTTGCGCGACTCGCGCCTCGCCTCGGCCTTCTTGAGCTTCTCCTGACGACGGGCGGGCAGGGTCATCGCCTCGTCCTCGATCTCTTCCACCTTCGGCGCGCGGGGCGGCTCGACGATCTCCGGCTTCACCGCGATCGGCCAGTCCGTGATCACCCGGTCGCGCACCGGGTCCGGCGGCAGCGGGACGCCCCGGAGGAAGTGCTTGTAAACTCCGGGATGGGTGTGCGCGTAGGCGCTCTTGTACTGGAGCTGCGAGATGAACCACTTCAGGCGACGATGGAGCGTCGCGTCCTGCTTGCGGAGCTCGCGGACCTCGGGCGAGGGCATGTCAACGTAATCGGCCTGCGCCATCGTCCGGTCGACCGCGTCCAGCGGTGCGACTTCGGCCCTTCGCTCCTGGAGCGCCGCGATCTCTCGGCGGGCCAGCGCCGCCAGACCAGGCGACTCGACCAGGCGTCCTTCGCAGTCGATCGCCTCGCCGGGCTGGCCGGATCGGTCCTCGGGGCGGGTGCCGAGCAGGTCGAAGGCCAGCGAGCGCTGGGCGTCGTCCCACTCGCCAGCGATGTCGGCGATCCGGGCCAGGCGTGCCCAGCGGCCGATCATCCAGTCGCACCCTTGCGGGGTCCTTTTGAGGAGGTTGACGACCTTGCTCGGCGCGTGGGCGAGCTTCTCGCCGAGTTCCTCGGCTTCGAGCTTGCGGTCATCGTCCCAGAAGAGCTTGGCGCGGAGGACGGCGCGGTCGCGTTGCCGTCGTTCGATGCGTCCGACATGGTCGATCCGGAGCGAGAGGACGACGATCTGATCGACGAGCCAGGAGTGGTGGAGGCTTTGAGGTTTGAGGTCGAGATACCACTCGCCGGCGCGGTCATAGATGGCCTGGGAGTCCTCGGGGACGCGCGGGCAGTCCTCGGCGGTGCCGGTCTTGAGCGCGTTGGCCTGAGGGTCGGTTCGACCGATAGGGGGGAGGACGAGGTTGTCGAAGTCGCGGAGGTTCACGGGAGCCCTCGGAGAAAGTTCGGTGTCGGGTCGAAAAGCACGCCGAAGCAACAAGCGGGCGCGCGGGATCTACCCTTTACATTCCGGTTCGCGAGGGGCCCTTTAGCACACTTTTCCCGACAATCGACCGGTTTATTGCAAGCCGCGCCTCGCCCGACGATCCCCTGGTCGAGAAGGTGAACGATGGCTCCCTCCGACGCGAGGGGGGAATCTCCTTGACCGTCCCCGAAGATCGTCGGACAATTCTTATTGTTGATGGGATCACACGCCTGAGCGCGAGTCGATCATCACGTCCTCGTGGGGTTCGAGAATCCAGCTTTCCGGGACGTATCGCCCGGTCGCTGATGGAAACGGGCCAGGGGAACGGGAGGCCAAGCCGATGACCTGGCGCTTTGTCTCAACTGCGGCGAGACCAAGTTCGGCGCCATCTGCCCATGCCCTTCGTGCCAGGTCGCGTTGACCGGGGACATCAACCTCGACATCGCCTTCAGCGACCATCACATCTCCGTCGAGACCATCAAGGAGTTCGGCGAGGTCGTGCGGGCGATCCGTTGCGTTTGCTCCGAGGATGAACTGCGGTTCTGGTCCTTCATCTCCTTCGTCTCCTCAAACCACTCCGAAATCCTCGGGGTCGAGCTGGCACCCGAGTTGGCCGACCGATGTGCCGAGGTTCTCGCGCACGCCAGCCCTCCGCCGGTTGTCGTCCGGGAATCGGGGTTGTCCCGGATGAAGCGAGAGATCGAGGGAAAGTCGGACGACCCCTGAGCCGGAGTGGGGGCGCCCTGAAACACCTTGGCGACTTCCCGATGATCGCGACGATTCTTTCGGCCAACCGGCCCGGCGAACTGGCTCGTCGGCCGACGGAGAGGAGGACACTGATGCTGTTCGCCGTGCTCGGCTTGGGTGACTTCGCCATCATCGCGTGTCTGATCATCGTCCTGGGTGCCGGCACGGCGGCCTCGACTCGAGTGAGGTCCCCCGATCCGGAGTTGCTCCGACGAGTCGAGCAGAAACTGGACCTGATCCTGTCCCACCTCGGGATCGACTACGTCCCGCCGCCGAAGTCTTCATGGCAGAAGCTGGCAAGCGATCCGATGAAGAAGATCGCCGCCATCAAGGCCTACCGAGAGCAGCATGACGTGGGGCTAGCCGAGGCCAAGAAGGCGGTCGAGGACTACATCCAGGGCGGCTCCGTCTGAACTCGCGGGTGGGCCCGATGGCGTATTTCACATACCGTCTGCTCAAAGATGTGCCTCTCGAACAACTGAAGCGCAAGGTCGAGGCAAACCTGGCCCTCTACGAGCCTGGCACGGTCGGGAGGCAGATCACCGTCGAACTCGCCCAGGGTCACGGGTGCTCGGGCATGGTGCTGGGGATTCACAACCATGAGGAGGAGGTTCTCCGATTACTCGGCTACCAGTTCGGTGGGATCTGGATGGACGTGCGTTTCCAGGACCACGACACCTGGGACCTGATGATCGCCGAAGGGCCGGAACACCGGGTGAGCCACGACGTCAACCCCTGGGCTTTCAGACCGAGGGTCGAATATAACCAGGACCACGTCGATTTCCGGATCAATCGCGTCTGCGAATTGTGGCCCGATCACGCGGAGCGCATCCGACGCTACCTGCTCCCCTGGCGAGTGCCCATCATCAAGGAGGGCCGGACGCGCTTCGTCCGCCGAAAGGGAAAGGCTTACGAGTCCGATCGATACGGGTTCGGCGACGCGAACCAGATCTACGATTTCATCCAGGCGTTCGGCATCGGCCCCGGCTCGCCGATTGTCACGATCCGCCCAGAGCCTTGACCTCTCACCAAGGACCGGGCATTCGCTCCATCGACCACGACATTTGTCTTTGGAAACGCGGCCCCGCGCGTGGTATCCTGCTCCGACGGGTTAAACGAGGTCCGCGATGGGCCTAGCCGCGAGCGGAGGCGATGTCGATGATCCGAGTCCGGGATGCGTGCTTGTCGTTCTTGATCCTGGCCACCGGGATGAGCGGACTGATTGAGGCCACGGCGGCCGACGGGTCGGAGCCGGGCAAGCCGGCGACCTGCAAGGTCGAGAAGGGGCCGATCCGAGTCACGACGACGCTCAAGGGGATCGTCGAATCCGAGCGAATGGACGAGGTCGCGATCAATCTGGAAGCCTCCACGCTGTCGCTGACGGTCGTAAAGGCGGTCGAGCACGGGACAGCCGTCAAGAAGGGGGACGTTCTCGTCGAGCTTGACCTGGAGAAGATCGACCAGGCGATCAAGGACCTGATGGTCGAGCTGATGCAGGGGGAAGTCACCCTCAAGCACGCCGACCGCGAGCTGCCGGTCCTCGAAAAGCTCCAGCCGCTGGACCTCGCGGCGGCCGAGCGGTCGAAGGCGCGGTCGGCCGAAGACCTCGCGCGGTTCCTGGAGATCGACAAGCCGCTGGCCGTGCTCGGTGTCGAGTTCAACAACAAGTCGGCGGATTTTCAGGTCGAGTCGGCCGAGGACGAGCTGGCGCAGCTCGTGAAGATGTACCGCTCCAAGGACCTGACCGAGGAAACGGAGCAGATGATCCTCAAGCGCCATCGGTTCGCGGTCGAGATGGCGAAATACTCCCTCAAGGTGACGCGGAACCAGGCCGAGCAGACCCTCAAGGTGGATCTCCCCCGCCGGGAGCTGGCCGCCCGAGAGGAGGCCGACCGACTGGCGCTGGCGCTGGAGAAGTCGCGCGGGCTCGGCCCGCTGGAGATCGACCAGAAGCGGATCGCGCGCGACAAGCTCGCCTATGAGCAGATGAAGAACGCCGAGAAGATGGCCAAGCTCCAGCTCGACCGCAAGTCGATGTCGGTTCGCTCTCCCGCCGACGGCATCGTCTTCCACGGCAAGGCGATGCAAGGCCAGTGGACGACCGCCGCGGCGGTCGCGCCGAAGCTCAGCAAGGGCGGGGTCCTGGCTCCGCAAGAAGTCTTCTTGACCGTCGTCGCGCCGCGGCCGGCCTTCATCCGGGCCGTGGTCGAGGAGAAGGACCTTTATTTGCTCCATCCCGGCCAGGAGGGCCGCGCCATCCCGGCCGGCTATCCCGACGTCAAGCTGGCGGCGAAACTCGCGACGGTCTCGGCCGTCCCGCTCGCGGCCGGCCATTTCGACGCCCGGGTCGAGGTTGACCTCGCCGGTGCGCCCGCGATCATGCCGGGCATGGCGTGCTCGGTCCGGATCGTTTCGTATCGGAAGGACGACGCCCTGACTGTCCCCGAGTCGGCCGTCTTCTCCGACCCCGACGACGACGAACGATACGTGTACCTGGCCGGACATGAGGGTAAGGCGACGAAACGGACGGTGACCGTCGGCAAGACCGTCGGCGGAAAAGCCGAGATCGTGGAGGGGCTGAAGGACGGAGACGAGATCCTGACCGCCAGACCGTGAAGGGACGCCATGCTCAAACGATCATTGATCCTTCTCGTCTCACTTGCCGGCCTCGCCCCGGCCGCGCCTGCAGGATTTGCCGCCGAAGCCGGTCGATCCTCCCGCCGGATCGGTCGAATCCCCGTCCCCCGACCTGCACCCGAAGGCCCCCGAGCCGGTCGCCGCCCGAGGCCCTGGAGGCGTCGATCCGACGGGGGGTTGCGTTCCTGGTCGCGCACCAGAACAAGGACGGCTCGTGGGGCTCGCCCGAACTGACCGGCGTCGAGATCATCGCGGGGATCGGCTCGCACCACGCCTTCGGGGTCGCCGTGACGGCTCTCAGCGTCTCGGCCCTGATCGAGGTCGACGATCGCTCCGAAGCGGTTCGGCTCGCCATTGAGCGCGGCGAAGTCTACCTCTTCAAGGAGGTCCCCCGCGTCCGTCGCGATGATTCCATGCTCATCTATAACGTCTGGGCGCACGCCTACAGCATCCAGGCCCTCTGCCGGATGTACGGACGTCTGCCCGACGAGAAGCGCCGCGAACTGATCCGCGACCTGATTCGCCAGCAGTTCGACCGGCTCACGCGCTACGAGTCGGCCGAAGGGGGCTGGGGCTATTATGACTTCGGCGCCGGGACGCAACGGCCCGACTCGTCCTCGACCAGCTTCGTCAACGCCGCCGTGCTGGTGGCCCTGCATGAGGCCAAGGAAATCGGCGTCGAGCCCCCCGCGAAGCTCGTCAAGCGGGCCATCGACGCGACCGTCTACCAGCGACAGCCGGACTTTACCTATCTCTACGGGACGTACCTCCGCCACTATCCGGTCATGGGCATCAACCGGCCGGGCGGGAGCCTGGGGCGGTCGCAGGCGTGCAACCTGGCCCTCCGGCTCTGGGGTGATCCCAAGATCACCGACGCGGTGATGAAGGAATGGCTCGACCGCCTGATCGTCCGTAACGGCTGGCTCGACATGGGCCGGAAGAAGCCGATCCCGCACGAGTCGTTCTTCATGGTGGCCGGTTACTTCTATTACTTCGGCCACTATTACGCGGCCCTGGAGATCGAATTACTTCCGCTCGCCGACCGACCGTTCTACCAGGACCACCTCGCCCGAATCCTGATGAATGTCCAGGAGCAGGACGGCTCCTGGTGGGATTACCCGCTTTACGACTATCACCGCCCCTACGGAACGTCTTTCGCCCTGATGTCGCTCCACCGCTGCCGGAAGCCGGCCGGACCTCGGGCCTCCGAATAGTGACCGAGCCGCGTGCGATCGCGTCGGATCAAGTCGCGCGTCCGGCTGGCCGGGTTATTTTCCGGCCTGTCCAGTGTTCCGACTTCGTCAATCGGCTCCAGAATGGTCAATGAGACGATGGCCGACGGCCGATGCTCGCGATTCCCGGATCGATCATCGACCATTCTCTCAACGGCCATCCTGGATTCAGTCACTAGTGGGCTTTCGATGAGGATGATGACGATGAGAATCGTCCAGCCGCTACTCTTTGGGCTATTCGTCACGATGGCGGTCGATCTGCCGGCCCTGGGCGGATTCCAGCCGGGCAATCTGGTTGTCGTTCGGGTGGGTGACGGGCAACCCGGCCCCGGCGGGGCCACATCAGTTTGGCTCGACGAGATCAACCCGGAAACCGGCGCGGTTGTCGGGTCAATCCCCTTGCCGGCGGAATCCAGTCGGTACCAAAGGCGACTGATGTTGAGCGCATCGGCGAGTTCAGAGGGGCAGCTCGCGCTCTCGGAGGACGGCCGTTACCTGACGCTGGTCGGTTATGACGCGCCGCTGGGGATGGTCAAGGTGCCGGCCTCGCCCAGCGACGCCGTCCCGCGGGTTGTGGCCCGAGTTGACGCCTCGGGCCGGGTTGACACCTCCACGACGATCGCGGATGGCTACTCGCGGAACAACGTTCGGGCAGCCGTCACGCTCGACGGCCGAACGTTTTATGTCGCGGGCGCCGGAGAGGGTGGCGGGACGAGACTCGTTGAACTCGGCGGCGAAGGTGCGTCGAGACTCCTCAGCCCGATACCGAAGAACACCAGGGCCTGGCGATCTTCGAGGGACAGCTTTATGCCTCGACCGCCTCGGGTGACTTCCGTGGGATCATGGCGGTGGGCCGAGGTCTGCCAACCGAGGAAGGACAGGTCTCGAAGCCGATCGCCCCGGCGCCGGTAGTGGTTCAGACCAAGGCTCCTCCCGTTTCAGGGACCGGGCCCGACCCGGTTCCGGAATCGTCCACGCCTGGCTCGAAGTCGGAGACGGCTCCGCCCGAGCCGATCGCCGGAATGGACCCGAGGCCAACGGGATTCGTCTTCCTGGGTGGCAAGCTCTACGTCGCCGACATCGAATCCGGCCTGCTCGTCTACGAGCCTGATGGGGGCGTCGAGGATAGGCTCAGGCGGTACACGCTCAAATCGAAACACGGGCCGCCCAACCTCGCATGGGTAACTGGCCGATTGGTTGCCGCTAAACCAATTCTTTACGGGACCGATGGCAGCCGGCTCTTGCAATTCTCCCTCGACGGTGCCGGATTTCGGTCGATCGAGCTGGCCAGGGCCGGCCCGAACCAGGTGTTTCGAGGGGTTGCGTTCGTCCCAACCGTGCTCGACGAGCCGATGATCCCCTTCGTCGTTGCCCTTGCCATCAGCTCGTTAGTTCTGGTCACCTCCGCGGTGACGATCCTGGCCATCCGTCGCAATGCCAGACGTCGAGTTCGATTCGACGGCACGGACATTCTCGTCGAAGGCGGGCCGATCGATGCGGCCTGAGAGACCAGATCCTGCCCACAGACTGCAGGAAAACGCACGGCTGGACGCGACGGCATTTCTAGCCGATCATCTACAAGCTCTAGCGGTCGAGAAGTTTCGTCACTGGGGATCTAGGATTTCGAACCTAGACTAACTGCTCCAGAGGCAAGCCGGTCGCCATTCCAATCTCTTCCCGCCTAAGCACTTCCGACGCCTGACACCTCCGCTTGCACTCTAGCTTGCTTTGCGAGCCGTGGGGCCTTGCGCCCTCGGTTTTCACGCCCCGTGGCAGCTCAAGGGCGGCCAAGTCCGACACAGACCACCCGCTCGGGTCAATCGGCAGATAGCACAGGACCGGGCATCTACACGTGTTACACCTAACTGTCTCAATAATCAGCGCATGCCGGATGATCGGCTTCTTTTCTCGGAATGAGAGCGCAGATTGTTAATGCAGGCGAGCAAGGGCAAGCCATGACACGACCAGTTAGGAGGAGGCTTAGTATGTCGGACGAGGCCCCAATCGCGACCGAGACTCAATCCGCTCACTACGACAAGTCGGGCTTGGCCAGGCGAATCCCGTGCTCAGAACGACACCTCGACAGGATGAGGGACAAGGGTCTGGTCCCACCCCCGGTCAAACTCGGTGCGCTGCTGAGGTGGAATCGCGAGGTCATCGAGCAGTGGATCGCCGACGGTTGCCCGCCTCCGGCCAAGAGCGGACGGGGCTCCCGGTGACCGGGGATCGAACAAGGGAGGAACGACGACGATGCCCAATGTCGCCCGCCGCATGCCGCTCCCGGACTCACCGGAGATCTTGCGTGTCCTCCTGGACGAGGCGACCCGGGCCGCTGATTTCCACATCCGATTGGTTGTCGCGGTGGAACGTCTGCTCGAAACGCTCCACGACAACCCCCAGGACCCGAGAAAAATCGAGCGATACTTTCTCATGTTCTGCGGGATGCTGGAGAACGGCGCCCCGCCGATGGCCAACATCCAGGATTACGTCCCCTGGCCCTGCGCCGAGGATGGGGTCATCAGCACCGACAGTTTCGGGCGATGGGTCAACAAGATTCTCAGTTTGCCAATCAGCCCCGAACGTGATCTGGTCGCCAAGGCCCCAGTGCTGCCGCGCGAGATGGCGCGGGCGTTCGAACTGCTCCGTCGCCAGATCATCGCCAAGCTCGCCGGCCGGCCGGAGGAGGAGGCGCCGGGGATGCCTCGCGCCTGCCCCGTCGCCCTTTTCGGCGAGGGCAAGCCCGCCATCATCCTCAACAGGCAACAGCCGATCCTCCGGCCAGCCGAGTACCCGGTTGCCCAGGCCCTGGTCGAGGCTTATCCCGAGCGAATCGGCATCTCCGAGTTGAGGGGCCTGATTCGAAAAAACAAGAACAGTAGAAGCGCCGGATCGCCCCACAAGCGCATCGGCGACATGATCAATACCCTCAACAGCGATTGGAGATACGTCATTCTTCGGCCGGGTCCACTGAATCGCAACGGGTACGGACTCGGATGGCCCAACACCCCCATCCTGGCGGTCGTCCGGCCATGATCCGCCGCGAGTTGCCACAACCCGCCACATCCAGGTCCCTCGATCGATCCGGCCGCGCGAGTAGTATTCGTGTGGAGCCGACGAGCCCAGGGAGAAACATGAATGCCCATCATCGTTGACGGTCGCGATCTGGCCGAGCGACTGAGCGTCAGATATGAGCAGGTCATGGAATGGTCGCGGGATGGCGAGATCCCCTCCATCCGCTGCGGCCGGCGAGTCCTGTTCAATTTGGATCTTGTGCTCGACGCGATGCGAGAGAGGTCGCGAGAGTCCCGAGAGGTTGCGACCTGTGCATGAGACAGGGGCCGGGGGTGACGACCCCGGCCCCGTCAGAATTCGGTGTCCCCCGCGACGAGGACTGTGCGATGCAAAGTGATTATGACTCGCGATCCCCGAAAAATCAAGCCGGCCCCCGCACTGCCCCCCTGCCGTTCGCCGAGGTCGAGCCGACGGACCCGATCGAGGTGTTCAGGGGCCTGGTCCGGTCCCGCGCGTCCGGCAACGTCCGCGACATGAAGCGACTCACGACCACCTTGCGCATGCTTGGTTGGAATATCATCGCTGTCCAGCCCAAGCGGCGGGACGGTGACACATGAGCAATTCCACATTCCGACGCGTGGACCGCGAGCATCGGTGCCCGGTGTGTAGCCGATCCGACTGGTGCCTGATCGCCCGCGATGGATCGGCCGTGCTTTGTCAGCGAATCAGCGAGGGATCGGTCCGTCGAGTCGGCGAGGCCGGTTGGTTGCATCGGCTCCGCGACCGGGACGGCTGGCAACCGTCGTCCTCTCGCCGGATCGTGGTCCCGACCGTCTCCACGCAGGCCGCCCGACGCGACCTCGCCGAGCTGGCGGAGCGATTCCGACAGGCCGTCACGCCTGATCGACTGGCCCGGCTGGCGTCCGACCTGGGGGTCTCGGCCGAGTCCCTGGCACGGCTCGGGATCGGCTGGTGCGAGGTGTCAAGAGCCTGGTCCTTCCCGATGGTCGATGCCGGCCGGAACATCCTCGGCATCCGGCTCCGGGCCGAGTCGGGGAAAAAGTTTTCAGTCCGTGGTGGACGCGAGGGGTTGTTCGTACCCGATCGCCTGGATGGAAGCGGCCCGCTGCTCATCGCCGAAGGTCCGACCGACTGCGCCGCGCTGCTCGATCTGGGGTTCGTCGCGGTCGGTCGGCCGAGCTGCCGAGGAGGCCGGGCGCTGGTCCTGGATCTGGTCCGAAGGTGGCGCCCGGCCTCGGTGGTCGTCGTCGCCGACAACGACGCCGCCGGCCAGGGATGGGACGGAGCCGTCAACCTCGCCCGAGGGCTGGCAACCCGCGTCGCCGACCTCCGCATGATCTCGCCCCCGCCCGCGACCAAGGACGCGCGGGCCTGGCTCAGGGCCGGCGCAACCCGGTCCGACGTCCTCGACGCGATCCACGCCGCTCCGGCCCATCGGGTCTCCCTCCGCACGGTACGCACCGACGGAGGGCGCCATGTCGGCTGACATCGAGGCGACCGAGACGCCGGTGGAGATCGACTGGGCTCCGGCGGGGCACAACGGCACCGTCACGCTGACGGTCCGCCAGGGCGACGAGGTCATCCACGCGGACAAGCTCGACCTGAGCCGCCATAGCTCGCGCCGGAAGTTCATCGCCGACCTCCATCGGGACCACGGGGGCATCGACCAGGACGCTGTCGAGACCAGACTGCTGGCCATCCTCCCCGCTCTCGAACAGCGCAGGAAGGATCATCCCCCGGCCGGACCGAGGGACGATGCCGGGTCGCCCTATGTGGTCCGGGACAACTGCTTCTTCTTGAAGTGCGATCCGGACGAGGCCCGGTTGAGCAACTTCGTCGCCGAGATCGCCGAGGAGATCGTCCGGGACGACGGAGATGAGCAGTGCCGTTCTTTCGGCGTCAGAGGCACGCTCCAGGATGGTCGGCCGCTCTCGGCCGAGGTCCCCGCCGGCGACTTCGCGGCGATGGATTGGGTCCTCGACCAGTTCGGGGCCGAGGCGATCATCGAGGCTGGGAGGGGCCTGCGGGACCACGTCCGGGCGGCGATCCAGCACCGCTCGACAAACATCATCAGGCGGACGACCTACGCCCATACCGGCTGGCGCGAGATCGACGGCGAGATGGTCTACCTCCATTCCGGCGGCGCGATCCGGGCCAGCGGGCTGGACGAGTCCGTCGCGGTCGACCTCGGCAAGTCGCTGGAGAATTACGAGCTGCCCGCACCCCCCGAGGGGGAGCGTCTGGTCGAGGCGATCCGCGCGAGCCTCGGGCTGCTCCGGTTCGCCCAGGAGCGCCGGCCGAACTCGCGGGCGGTGGCCGCCGCCACGATCTGTTACGCCTATCGCGCGGCGATCGGTCGCTCCAACCACTCCGGCCAGTTCACCGGGCTGACGGGCTCGCACAAGACGTGCATGGCCGCGTTGGGCCTCCAGCACTACGGCAAGCGGATGAACCACCGGGACGGCATGCCCGCCAACTGGGATTCGACCGCCAACCGGCTCGAATGGATGATGCACGCGGTCAAGGACGCTCAGCTCGTCATCGACGACTTCGTCCCAGGCGGATCAGCCAATGACGTTGCCAAAGCCCACAAGGAGGCGGAGCGGGTCTTCCGGAGCCAGGGCAACGGCCGGGGACGGGAGCGGCTCGGCTCCGACGGGAGGGCCAGACCCTCGAAGTCGCCCCGGGGGACCGTGGTCAGCACCGGCGAGGACACCGTCCGCCGCAAGAGCGCCGGCGCCGGACCCTCGCGATCCGATTCGCCAGACAGGACACCGAACGGGGAATTCTCGGGACGGTCAACCGGGACGTGCTGACCTCCTGCCAGGCTGACGCCGACGCCGGCCTCTATGCCGCGTCCATGTCGGGGTTCGTCCGCTGGCTCGCGTCGAGACACGCCGAGGTCACCGCCGACATGCTGGCCCGAAGCCTGGAATTCCGAGCCAACGCCACTGTTCCGGGGATGCATAGCAGGACGCCCGACATCGTGGCGGATCTGGCCGCCGCGTTCGAGGTTTTCCTCGACTTCGCCCGACAAGCGGGGGCCATCAAGGCGGACGATGCGAAACGTCATTTCCAGACAGTCTGGGATGGCCTGATGGACGCCGCGACCCCGACCGGAGACGAGGAAGGCACGACGGCCGCCGAGACCTATCTCCGGCTCATCGCGGCGGCCCTGGCCGCCAAATTGGCCCATCTGGTCAACTCCAGGACGGGCGAGGCGCCCATCGGCCTGGAGGCGGTCTGCGGGTGGCATCGCGACACGCACCCGACCAACGGGCACTACCCGTGGGTTGCCCCGCCGAACTCCAGCCGGATCGGCTGGACGGACGGGAGCCTCGTCTTCCTCGACCCGGACATCGCCTTCCAGCTCGTCCAGAAGATGGCCACGGCGCAGGGTGAATCCTTCCCGGTCGGCAAGGCGACCGTCCACGCCCAGCTCGACGAGGCCCGCAAGGTCGCGCGGAAGGACACCCGCAACGGCGGCGAGGGTAAGAACCGCATCACGTCACGCGAGTCGGTCGAGAAGCGACAGCGGACGGTCCTCGTGATCCGGGCTGATGAGTTCTGGAGCGACGTCCCGGACGACCTGCCCGCCGAGACCCCGACCACGAAGGAGCCCTTCTGATGCACCTAGTCCACTTGGGGAGCACTTTTGGTCCACCATCTAGTCCACACGGGAAAGCCATGTGGACTAGGAATGTGGACTACATTTCTCTCCCTAACCCCATCAGGGGGAAGCCCGAAGAGAAAGTGACCACTCTTAATCAATTAAATCTAGTCCACTTAGTCCACATAAACCGGGGTAGTCACCACACCTTACACTACGCGCGCTTGCCCCATGCCTCGGGAGCCCCATCACACACCATGTTGACAAGTAGGCTGTGTAGGTACGTTTTACGTGGACTAGGTGGACTAGGTGCAAATTCGAGCGTTGGTCCCGCCCCATTGCACACCCCAGGAGCCAGAAAACCTTGTGGCGTAATCCGCGATATCCAGCCCCAGAGCAACCCGAGGCCCCAACCGCCCCCGTCGAGCGTGGCCGGCGGCTCCTGACGCTGCCCCGAGGCGACGGCGAAGAGCTTAGAGCGAACCTCGATGAATTCAACGGCCATCCGTTCCTGGCTCTTAGAATCTGGCAGAAGGGCCAGGACGGCGTATGGTGGCCGGTCAAAGGTAAAGGGATCTCGATCCGAATCCGCGAACTCGAAGACGTGGCCGAGGCCCTCCGGCAGGCCGCCGAGATGACCAACTGACCCGACAACCGACCCGAAAGGAACCGCCCATGACGACAGCGACCGCAATCATCGCCGACAAGCCCGTGGAAGCCGGCGACCCCGTCCTGTATCAAGACGCCCACGCCGTCATCGTCCGGGTCCGGGCCGCCGGCCTGGCCGACCTGGCCGACCTGGCGGTGTACCGCGAGGGCGCCGCCCCCGAGCTTCTGACCAAGGTCGCGAGGGGCCTCGGCGAAAACGAGTGGTGCCTGCCGACCGAACGCCCCCGGCGCCCGCCGACCGTCGCGGAGGTGCTCGACGCGGCCGAGGCCGCCGGCCAGAGGGTCCCGCATGTCGGCGAGGTCGTCCGGATCATCCGCTACGCCCCCGCTTCCGGAGCGACGATCGAACTGACCTCGGATCGGGCGAGGGTTGTCGAGGTGCTCTCGCCGACGAAAATCAAGGCGGTTCTATTCACGCACCCCGAGGCCCCCGAGGACGGCGAGGACCCCGTGAGCCGGCACGTCCAGGCTTACAGCCTGGGGGGATTCCCGGGCCACTTCAACTGGAGTGACTGGGTTCCTCCGGCGCCCGTCAACCGTTTCCACAAACGCCGGCTGTGCCGGCGTTGCTCGGCCGAGGTTCGCGAACTCCGCTCGCTCTACCGGGACGACCGGCGAACGATCTCGGATAACCCGGTGGTCGATCGCCTCTGCGACAACTGCGTCGCCGCCCTTGTCGAATTCGCCACCATCGCCCCCGAGCCGGCTCTTGCCGGCAGGTGAGATTTTATGAGCCTTGCCACCGTCATTAGCCCCCGGCCAGCCCTCGACGACCGGCGTCAGTTCGAGCGCCGGCCGGGCGTTCCCGTGCTCGACGAGCACGCCCGGCATGGTCGGACCGTCGACGCCGACCTGCTCGCCCTGATCGCCCGGAACACGAACGATCGGGCTAGGATGGGCGAGTATCCATTGATTCTGATCGGCCATACGTCCGACACGCTGCCCGAATCCGAGCAGCCCGAGGTCGTCGGGTTCGCCTCTGACTTCCGGCTCGGCCGACTGGAGGGCCGGGCGTGCATCGTCGCGGATTTCTCCTTCATGCGGGACAAGCTGTCCAAGGCCCTGAAATATCCCCGGCGGAGCGTCGAGGTCTTCTACTCGAACGAACCGTCGGAGAATTACATCGACGCAATCTCATTGCTCGTCCGCTCAAGCGCGCGACCGCTCGGACTTCTCTCCTACGGGAAGGACCGGTCCGGGCTCACCAAGGAACGTTATTCGATCACCCCCACTCAACCAAACGAGGCTTCCATGGCGACCGCCTTCGCGACCCTGGACCGGCAGAACAAGGACTTCCGAAGCAAACTCGACCGGCTCGGACGCCGGATCGACAGCGTGACGCGAGAGACCCACGTCAACCAACGCCGGCCGGTCCTCGAACGCCTGGCCAAGACCCACGAGTTGGACCTGGCCGAGGAACTGGAGGCCGTCGCCGGCATGGACGAGGCCCGATGGGGTCGCCACGTCGCCAGGATCAAGGCGAGGTATCGCAAGGTCACGCCGCCGGTCCCGGTCAGTCCCGACGGCCTGGAGCCCGAGGACATTTCGAAGCTCGTCAAATATTGCAAGCAACGGAACGTCAACCCGGCGACCGACCCGCACGGCTTCGTGCTGGCCCGGGATGCGTTCGTGGCCGAGAAGCGGGCTGGCAGGTCCTGAGAGATCATTCCCCCGCTTCCGGCCGGAGCGGGGGAATCCGGTCGGAGGCAGGCCCCGGTGTCCCGGGACACCGCCTCCGCCGGATCAAGCGAGAGCAGAGGAGGATTCGTGGCACGCAACGAATTGCAGCAAATTGCATCGCTCGCCCCGGGAACACTCCCGGACGGGATCTCGACCGCGCAAGGCCTCGCCCTGGCGGCGCTCTTGAGCGGAAAAACGATCACCAGTGCCGCCCAGGCTGCGTCCGTGAATCGCACGACGGTCTGGCGCTGGCTCCACGACGATCCGGACTTCATCGCGGCCCACAACGCCTTCCGGGCTGAACTGGCGGCGGGCGTCGAGCAGAACCTTCGCCTCCTGGGCGGTCAGGCGGTTGCCACTCTCCGCCGTCTCCTGAGCAGGAGGAATGTATCCGACGCGGTCAAGCTCCAGGCCGCCGTGGCGGTCTTGAAGCTGGGAACGCCGGTCGAGGGTCCGGTCGAGGCCGAGGACGCAACGCATGACATCCGGGATCGCATAAAGACCCGGAAGAGACACGAGATGATCAGCAAGCTCGGTCTGACCGACGCCGAGTTGAAGAAGCACCTGAGCCGACCGATCAGCCGTCACGAACTGGACGAGTACGCCGAGACCAAGGACCGCCTCGACGACGGCCGTTATGACGACGACGGCCGTTATGACGACGACGACGAGGCCGATCCGCTCGACGACGACGGCCGTTATGACGAAGACGACGAGGCCGATCCGCTCGACGACGACGGCCTGAACGATGATCTCGACGACGAATGAGGACGCGAGTGCGTCCCGATGACGGTTCAACCTCACCGATCTCGGAGATGGACGATGGACGATCACGAGCCGACGAAGGAACAGAAGGCCGAGAGCAAGGCCAAGAGACTGGCCGAGAAGGAGGTGTTCGACAAGGCCGGCAAGAAACATTGCTGCATCCGCTGCGGAGCCCGCGAGGTGAACACCCGGTTCAAGGAGTGGACATCACTGAAGGGTGGCGTCCTTGATCACGTCCTTTGGCTCTGCCGGGATTGCGCCCGGGGCCTGTCGAAGTACCTGAGCCAGATCCACGACGAACGGCGCGAGGCGGAACGACCCGCCCGGGAAGCGGAGCAGGCCAGGCGGAAGGCGGCACTGGACGCGAACCTGGCGGAGGCCCGGGACTCGCTGAACCGCCAGAGGGCCGAGAAGAACCTACCGCCGATCGCCGCGCCGAAGAAGGCCGCGAAGTCGAAGCCGAAGCGGGCGAGGGCCTCCGCCGCCAACTGACCGGGATATTCCGACGACCAGCCCGGGGTGATCGGCGAATAATCTTAGAAATTCTCAGATTCTTGAAATTATTTTGTGAATGGTGAATAATAGTGATTATCAATCGTCTATAGTCTCGGGTCGGTCTCTTTCGCGGAGGGTCGGGACGATGGGAGGAGCGCAGACACTCGACTGGGGCGACTTCGCGGCCGATTCGACCTTCGTCGCCCTCACGCCGGCGGGCCTGGTGGCGTCCGGGTCGAGCCAGGCCGGTGCCCTCGTGTCCAATTCCGGGAAGGCGATCAGCCAGGTTACCTACATCATCAACGGCAGGAACGGCGTCCCGTTCTGCCCCTGGTTCGTTTATACGTGCATCTTGGCCGACATCAACGGGACCAGCAGCCAGAGCCCAACCCTCTGGAGCACTCAATATCCCGCCCCCGATCCGGGCGGCCTGCGGCCGCTCATGACCCCGCCCAACGACGGGTTCCCGAGCCAACTCCTGACCATCGCATCGTTCAACGGCGTCCTCAACGTCGCCTCCGAGGACGCCAGTGGGTTCCGGTTCTTCATCAGGAACCTGTCGGGCGTCGATCTGATCGTGACTCCCCTCATCAAGCAAGCCTGATATTCGGAGGATTGCACAGATGGCCACAAAAATGTATGTCCCGGGTCCGTCGCTGGTCTTCGCCCAGGTCGGGGCCGGCAGCACCTATGTCCAGGTCGGGTTCAGCGAGCAGAACACGAAGGTCATCACGGGCGTGATGCATCAAGACGTGAACGCCGATTACGCGGCGTCGATGCCCGCTGACCAGCAAATGATGGGCGAATCCGTCGCGGTCTCGCTGCGGCTCTCGCGCTACAACGAGACGGTCCTGACGGCCATCCGCCAGCGACTGTCCTCGACGTACTCGTCCGCCCCCGGCATGGGGCTCCCCGGGGCGATCGGCTCGCTGATGGTCGCGCAGGAGAACACGTTCGGCCTGATCGTCGTGAGCCAGTACTCGGCGCTGGCCCAGTTCTCGGACATGCTGCCCGGCATCCGCATCCCCAAGGCGTTTCTCGCCGGCGACACCGAGGTCGACCTCGGCACCGGGGTCAAAATGCCCATCATCACGTTCCGGGGAATCGCGGATTACGGGCTCGACGGCTCTTACACGCTGTTCGACACGAACGTCTCGGCCGTCTCCAGCATCACCATCGGTTGAGCGATCGGATCGGGGGCCAGTCGTGTTCATGTATACCGACGAGGAACGACGCATCTACGCGTACTCCGACGGACGATCGACCCGGAAGGCGGACCCGCTCGCGCTGGAGTCCGCCTACTTCGAGGCCCTGGCGTCCCAGGACCAGGCCGGGCTCTCGGACCAGCTCCGGAGCCCGATCCGCCCGATCCGGGCGGCGGCCGAGGCGCGGCTCCTGACGGCGATCCGCAAGGCGTTCGGGGTGGTCGAGTTCGACGAGCGGACCGGCGAGGGGCTGCCGATGGCCGAGACGTTCGCCCTGAGCCGGGAGTTCTTCGCCTGGAAGGCCAGGATTCGACGCAAGTACCGCCGGGACGCCCGCGACGTCGCCGTGTACGGGTTCGCGCCCGGTCGGGCGGTCGATTACGAGATGCGCTGCGGCCTGTCGTTCAACAACGAGATGGCGGCGTCGATCTCGGCGGTCGCGGTCGCGCGGGGGATCGTCTCGGCGTTGACGGGCAAGCCCCACCCGAGCCTCGTTAACGCGATGGCCGAGACGGAGGCCCAGGTCGGGACGGTCCAGCTCATGGTGGACTCGGAGCGGGAAGAGGCCGAACAGCTCGCCCGGATGGAATCGGGGCAATTCTGAGGTAACCACGCATGGCCCGCAAGCGACCCGAGCCCGAGGATTTCGGCGGCCCCTCGCCCGTCCCGAAGCACCCGCCCAACGCCTTCGAGGTCGCCGACTTCGGCCAGGGGGCGGGCTTCGGCGTGGTGGACGCCAGCGGTTCGGGCCTGGACGCGGCGGTGTTCAAGACCCGCCAGGAGGCCGCGCAGTACGCGGCGCGAATCAAAGCGGCGTTCTACGCGGGGATGGCCGACGGGTTCAACGCCCCGACGCCGGCCCAGCCGGCGCCCCGGGCCAGGAACGCGCGGGGCCAGTTCGTCCCGGCGGGATCACCATCGAGCGCGCCCTCTCCGACGCCGTCCCCGTCCCCCGCGCCAGCGTCCTCGACGGCGACGCCTTCGACCCAGGCACCCACGGGCCGGGGGCCGGCGGCCGACGCGTTCGAGCAAGCTTTCGACGTCTCGATTGGCAGGGCGATTTTTGGGGCGGAGAAGATCGTCGCGGCCAGCGTGGCGGTGTTCCGCAAGTCCTTCGAGGGCGTCAAGGCGGCCCTCGCCAATCCCGGCTCGACGGTCGCCGGGTTCAGCTCGGCCGCGAGCCAGGCGGCGTTCGCCTCGACGGTGGTCGCCGCGTTCGCCTCGGCCCGGGTCCGCAACGCGGTGGCCTCGGCGGTCTCGGGGTTCGTCCCGACGGCCGTTCAGCTCGGCTCGGGGGTCGGCCGGGGGTTTGCCGGGTTCGCGGGCCAGGCCGCCCAGCGGGCCGCGCAGGGGGCCACGGCGGCCTTCCACGCGGTCCAGGCCGGCGCCGGGTTCGGCGGGACGGCGCGGGCGTTCGGCGCGGGCTTCGGCGGGACGGCCGGGTCGGCGATGACGGCGTTCGCCGGGCTGGCCTCGGAGGCCGCCTCGGTCGCGGTCGGGTTCGCCGCCCTGGTCCGCCAGATGACCACGTTCGCCGAGAGCGTGGTCGAGGGGAATCGCGGGCTGGCCCGGTGGAACGGGGCGATCGCGTCGGCGTACATCGGGCTGGCGATCGGCGACTTCCGCCGGAATGTCCGGCTCGGCCGGGCAACGCAGGGGTCGGCCATCACGGCGGCCCACGCGGTCGATCAGATGCGGGACGACTTCATGGGGGTCAATATCCTCCGGGCGAACGTCCAGAACCGGGCGGCCGGTTTCGCGGCCAGCTTCGCCGGCGGCGTCGGCGCCGACCTCTCCAAGTTCGCCGACCGGGTGAACGCGAAGATCGAGCAGGTGGACCCGCAGGGGCTCGTCTCGGCCGGGGCCGGGGCCGGGCTCTGGGAGGGGATCAAGACCTTCGGCAAGACCTATTACGACAGCTTCATGAACGACCCGGCGACGGCGCTGAACTCCGGCGGCCTCGTGCCGTTCTTCCAGGCCCTGTTCGCGGGCCAGAAGGCGGCGGCGGCCGGCGCGGACGCCAAGGTCGTCAAGCTCGCCCAGGGCAACACGGACCCGAATTTCTGGGGGGCCGGGCTCCGGGATTTCGCGCGGGGAGGCCCGCTCCTCCGCCGTCCCGCCCCGCGCCCCTGACCCGAACATCGATCCGATCCGATCCGACCCGAGGTCCTCACATGCAAGTATCGTACAACAACATCAACATGAAAATTGTTCACACCCGCGAGTGCTCGCGGACCCCGGTCCTGAGCGACGACGGGACCGAGATGCTCGCCATGCGGTATGTGTACGAGCTGATCTGTCAGTTCAACCCGCAGGCGACCGCCTACGCCCGGGAAGACCCCTTCGGCCTCACCGGGGGCGCTCCCCTCGGTGACCGACGAGGCGATCCGGTACGCCCTCCTGGAGCCGAGGAAGCAGCTCCTCATCACGGCCGACGAGGCGGGCGCCAACGTCGTCCTGATGAGCCCGGCGGACGGGTTCGACGTTGACGCGAACAACGGGCCGATCCCGATCGCCTGCAACGTCCGGCAGATCACCCCGGGCAACTGGCAGGTGGCGTGGAGGGTCCGGACCGAAGTGATTGAATGCGGGGAACTGTCCTCGTCCACCTCGCCCATCGTGAGCAACCGTTGGAGCCAGGTCCAGTCCACCGGGCCGGATCACCGGACCTCGATCGTGACCCGGGGGGTGACCGTCTTCCGGACCGACCAGCTCGCCAACGTGGGGCAGAACGCCGATTATTACCGGGGCCAGTGCGTGCCGGGCGTCCCCCTGAACTTCCAGCGGCAGAGCATCCAGGTCATCGTCAACAGCGCGGGCAACACCCTGACCTGGGAGGTTCACGACCAGGAACTGTTCGTGTTCCTCGGCGCGACCAGCGACGCCCGGCGGATGGGCGTCGTCGGGTTCTCCGGGACCTTCTCCACGTCGTCGGTCCCCGTGGACGGCGGCCAGCTCCCCAGCCCGTTCCTCCTCGCTCAGTTCGACGCGGATGCGTGGGGGGACGCGAACTCGACCAAACAGGGCCTGTTCAACTGGCTGGCGAGGCTCGCGATCGAGCGCTGCGCCATCCCACCGGGGCGGTGGACCCGAGCACGCAGGCCCTGATCACGCAGGCCCGGACCCGCGAGAAGCTCGATTCTCCCTCGGCCGGCCTCACCCTGACCGTCCAGTTCCCTCCGGCCAAGGGCGGCCTCCAGGGGCTCGGGGCGCTCCGGACCGCGTTCATCGGCGTCGATGTCATCAACACGTTCGCCAACAACGGCCAGTCCCCCCAGATGCCGAACGACAACAACACCCGGGGGTCGGCCAATACCCAGCTCTTCGCGGCGGCCCTGAAGGACGCGTGCTCGACCCCGTTCGACCCGCCCGGGAACGCGGGCGACCCGGTGGGGAGCCCGTCGGACAACCTCCTGTACACGTCCCCGCCCGCCGTCACCGTGACCGTCGGCGACGCGCCGCCGTCCACCTCGACGCACTACAGCTACGACGCGACCACGTCGGGGACGTATACCGAGATGTCGGTCGAATCGAAGATCTCGACCCGGCGAGGAACGATGGGGAGCCCGATCGCCTCGGGGGGCTCGAACGACAACAACGGCGACGGGAACGGGAACGGCAACGGCAACGGCAACAACAATCGCCCGGATGCCGAGATCCTGACCCTGTCCCGGCCGTTCACGCGCGTGACGTACAAGTTCGAGGCCGAGCGGTTGACGATCCCGCCCGTGATCCCGGACCCGAACGTCAACGACGGCAACCTCGCCCTGATCTCGGACGAGCTGACGCCGATGGCGGTCGGCCTGGCCCCGGACGGCGTGACCCCGGTTTATCGGATCGGCGGGGTCTACGAGTACGTCGCCCGGAACGCCCGGGTGGCCAACGCGGCGGTCCATTTCGGCGTCCATCCGTGGACCGATTTTTCCTATGACGACTCCCTGGCTCAGATGAGTTCCTCGAACTTCCAGCACGGCCTCATCGACAGCTTCAGCGGCAACCCGAACTATCCCAGCGGCGGCGGCGATCCAACCGGGCCCGACGGCCCGATCGGGCCCGCGACCTGACACCGACCCGGCCGTCCCTCACTTTAGGAGCTTCCCTCTCATGCCCGAGATCCCGAATCTGACCGAGGAAGAGTCGTTCCGTCGCGGCATCTACCCGTACACGGTGGCCGGCGAGGGGCGCATCGGCGACCCCCTCAAGATCATGAACCGGATGTACGAGGCGTGCCCGGCCTTCGACCAGTATGTCAACCGGTTCCTGACCGCCCCGGCGGAAGGCGAGACGGCCGAGGACGCGCACCGGCGGAACGTCGAGACGATCGAGGCCGCGACGGCGCTCGAGCCGGCGGTCCTGGCCGGGTTCGGCCTCCAGCCCCTCGGCCCGGACGGGTCGGGCGTCTCGATCTCCGAGTCGATGACGCTCCTGGGATCGTTCCTGAGCTGGCAGACCCGGCGGGACCTCGCCAGGCAGGCGACCGAGGCTGAGTCTGAGTCCGCCGGGCCGAGCGTCCCGGAACCCGAGCCGGCGACCGTCTGACCGTCGAGCCCCCCCACCCCGATCCGATCCGACCCGTCCCGTGACCCCGGAGCCCGCGACATGGCCGAGATTCCGCGCTGGCAACACATCTTGAACGCCAGCATCGAGCACGTCGAGATGGACTACCTCAGGGCGATCGCCGAGGGTCCGGGCTGGCCGGTCGTCACGATCTACGACCTGACGGACCCCGACGCCGTCGAGCAGGCCCGACAGGTCGAGCCGGCCGACCGGATCGAGGACGTCCTGGTCGACGCCGAGGTCCGGGGCGTCGAGCCGTACCTGGTTCATCTCCGCGTGCTCGTGGACCCCTACGACGTCGGCGAATACTGGTGGAAGGGGTGCCCTCCGGATCGGTTCCCGATCGCCATCGTCGCCGAGGGCCTCGTCTCGGTCGTCGGCCGGTCGGTGCCGGCCGGGATCGACGAGGCCCTCCGGTCGAGGATGCTCGTCGAGGTGAGGCCGGCGGCCGTGTCCGCCCTCAGGGATTCCGAGGCGAAAGGAATCGTCGGCCCGGTGGTCATCGTGGCGGACCTGTCGGACCCCGCCGGGCGCGGGCGGCGCGGGCCGCCCTCGGCGAGGACTTCGTCCGCGAGCGTCTCGACCAGGCGACCGCCGAGGGCCGGACCACGGCTCTCCTGTGGGCCGGCGCGGCGACCACGGCCGTTCAACCCCGACGCACGGCGAGGGCCGCTCCCGCCGGGCGAGTACGCCGTCCAGGTCATCGCCTTCGGGGGCGTCGGGAACTTCACGCTGACCGCCCCGTCGGACGGCGTCGGAGTTAACTGATCGGGTCCGGCCCGGCCGTGCGCGTCACTGCCCTGGCTGGGCCTTCGGGTGGATCAGACGTGGTGTTATGATGGCCCGAAAGGAGCCCGAGCCATGCCGAACCAGCAATCGACGAAGGCGACCATCCCGGTTCGCGGCCTGAAGGTCGCGGTTCCCTTGGCCGCCGGTGAACTGCCCCAAAACCTCGTGCCGATGGAAGGGCCGGCCGGAGACCCCACGATCGAGCTGGTGCTCGACGGCGGGTCCCTGACGGTGCTGGCGAAGATCAACGGGAAGAATTACCGGAAGATGCTCAAGCAGATCCTGGAGCATGGGGCGGCCAACGTGGCGATCGTGCTCCAAGGGGTGCTCCGACCGCCACCAGCCCCGGGTGAGCCGTTCGTGCTCGAAGGGGCCGGGTTCCAGGTCAACGTCAAGACGCCCCGGCCGACCGAGGAGCCGTCGTCATGAAAACGGTGCTGAAAGTCCTGGCCGTCCTGGCCAGCGTCGTCGTTGCCGCGGCGATCCTCCTGTTCATCGTCTGCACCCGTGCCTGACCGGCCGCCCTTTCGCGCCACCGAGGGGACCCCGCCCATGAAGCCGCCGCGACTGACGATCCGGTCCCTGATGGTCGCCGTGGCGATCGTGGGCCTGATCGTCGGGACCGGCCTGGAATTGAGGCGTCGTCATCGTCGATTCTCTCAACTAGCGGCCACTCACTTGTTGGCAGCCGTGGCCGATGAGGGCGGCCCAAATTCGACATGGCATCTGCATATGTGGGTGAAATATCGACGGGCCGCCCGCCATCCCTGGCTCCCGGTGGCTCCCGACCCGCCGGTGCCGGAGTGATGTCCATGAAGCTTCCCAGGTTCACCGGTTCACCGGTCGTGGTACTCCGATGGAATAATATTTTTCGCATTTTTGGGTTTTTTAATTTGACTGGTCGAATGTCTTGTTTAGTACTACAGCGCTGAAGTCTTTCCCCAGGAGCAGCGAGGGAGCCCAGTGAGTTTGATGCCCAAAGCCCGCAACTTCTTCCGCGTCGCCTTGGTGTGGCTCTTGCGGGCCGCCGCATTTCTCTTCTGCGTCCGCTCGATCTCCGCCGCCGTCCGCTCCAACAGCTTCAGCGAGGGGCGTTCGCCCAGCCACCAAGACGGGATCATCGCCGCGATCGCCGTGTGCACCTGGCACTCCGTCAACTCCGGATTTTTCCCCCCCGAACTCCTCTCGCATCCGCGCCAGGAACAGGTAGCTCACGCAACTCAGGATCAGGTGGCGTTTCAACCCCTGGTAACGACGCCCTTCATACTGATCCAGCCCGATCTCCGATTTCTGGTCCTCGAAACAACGCTCGACTCGCCATCGCGAGAACCCCACCAGCAACAACTTCGACACCGGCGTCTCCGGGGGGGCGTTGCTCACGAAGAACTTCACCTCCTTCAGGTCCAGGACGTTGCGGGCCACGACCAGGTGCATCAGCTCGCCCGGCAGACCGTCCTCGCCCTTGGGGGTGAAGATCTCGTGCTTAACCTCCCAGATCATCGGCCCCTTCTCGCCGTCCTTGACCCGCCAGCGTTGCCAGGCCTGATCGACGAATGCCCGCTCGTTCAGCAGCTCATCGACCGTCGCGCCGGCCGGCTGCCGCCGGCCAGGCGAGGGACCTTGCGGCCCCGCCCACGCCCGTTCTTGCGGTACGGACGGGTGACCACGCGGGGCGGATCGAGCCAGCCGGTGAAGCTCCGGGGGACCTCGCCCATGAACTTCTGACCGCGAGCGTTCAGGCCCCGGAGAAAGTCGGGCTTGCTGCCGTATCCCTCGTCGAAGGTCATCCAGTCGAAGTGGAGGCCATGGCCGATGGCGTGGTCATACAGCTCCAGGGCGATCCGCCACTTGGGGCGGTAGGTCATCGAGTCGGGGATGCCCGCCTCGCGACAGCGTGGACGGTCGTCCGACCAGCTCTGGGGCAGGTACAGCTCGCCGTCGATCAGGCAGTGGAAGCCGTCGCGGGCGTACCCCAGGTGGACCGTGACCAGGCAGTTCTCCGTCTTGCCCCGCGATCCGCACCACTGGCGTTGCACGCCCGGCGTCTTGTCCCCCTTCTTGACGTCGCTGGTCTCGTCGATGACGCCGATGGAATGCGGCCCGGAGTGCTCATCGCGGACGATGTGCTGGAGTCGGTCGCGCAGGAGGTCGTGGTCCCAGTGGTGCTGGCTGAGGAACTCCTGGAGGGTGCGTGGTGCGACGCCGGCGTTGAGGGCGATCGGCTCGACGCTCTTCTCGGGGATGTCGGAGATCTGGCCGGAGATGTAGGTGGGCAGGTGGGCGCGGGTGTCCTTGCGTGGGAAGCAGTCATCGAACCGCTTGAGAAACGACCTGAGCTTGGGCTTGAGCGATCGGATCTGGGGGATGTTCATGCTCGTGTCTCCATAAGCCTTTGAGACGAGCATAGTTTCGTCGTGGCCAGCGATTCAAGCCTGTACAACCTGGGCTGTAGTATTAGGATGCACTTTCAAATCGCTTTCCGCGTGGATTGTCCTCGCGGGCTCTTCAAAGGGCGGTTGGTCACGCCTCATTTCTAGTGGGCCAGGGAACACAAAAAGGTACTGCCATGCGTTTCGTCAATCGCTTGATGGTGACGACTGTCGTATTTGGCTTCCTAGCATTCGCCCATGAGGCGAAGGCCGGCAGGTGGTCTTTCAGTCCCAGTTTGGATGGCGGTCCTCATCTCTTCGTGTACGAGCATGACGATAGCGACTACTCCCATCTCTCGGACACGGCCCCACAAATCCCCCACCCCAGGAACGTGCCTTTTTCGGTGACGCTTCACAATCAAACAAATATAAGAATTGCATACTCGTTGAATGATCAACGAGAGAAGCGTCTTGAGCCGGGGGAATCGGTCAGGTGGACGATTATGGGGGCGAATCATAATCCGGCGGTCTTCAATGTCGCCTTTGACAATGGTCAAAATCGCATGATTGGATTTAGGCTTTTTAATGACAGCGTTAACGATTTCAGATTTGAAAACGACGGACTTCACCTCTTCAAACGATAACTTGAAATACCAAGAGCGGCACGGGGAGGCACAAGCCGCTCCCCGTTCCTTCGTACGGATTTGAGCATCACCTACGCCCCCTTCCGCTCCTTCCGCGCCGCCGCCCGCCGTTCCCGCCTCGTCGGAGCGGCGCCAACCTTCTTCGAGGCGACCGCCGGCTTGTCGGCCCTGGCCCGGATCGCCCGGCGGGGCACCGGCGGCAGGAGATGGTCGAGGCCCGATCGCGTGCATCGACAGCAGTACGCGAGCAGCGTCAGGGGTCGGCCGCCGCAGCCGATGCACGCGCTCCCCCTCCGGTTCCTCGGGCGAGTTCCACTGGGGGCGTAGCCCGAGCAGGATCGTGGGTTTGATTTTGATCTCCTCGCCGGGCGCCCTCGTTGACTTCCCTGTCGCCTCCCTCGGGGTCGCCAGGTGATCCCGGACCCGCTCCTCGAACTCGACGGCCTCGGACGGCTGGACGGCCGAGGGGTCCACGAACTTATCGAGGAAATCGCCGGTCTCGATCTCGGGATTGGCGAGCGAGGACGCGGTGACCGTCCAGGCCTCGGGGACGTTGAACTCGCGGGGGACCGGAGCGTCGGCCGGCTCCCACTTGAACAAGTACCGGCCGACCCGTTCCGGTCCTTCCGCCAGCCGAAGACCGGCCAGCTCGGCGGCCAGGGGGCTGAGCGTCACGGCCACGCCATCGGGGCAGTCGCCCCAGATCGTCAGGAGCCCGGCGGCGTCGGCATCCGTCAGGACGTCCTGGAGGGCCTCAAGGTCGAGGCCGGTCGCCTCGGCCAGTTCGACGAGCGTCGGCGCGGCCGTCGACAAGCTGGCCATCGTCGCGACCAGGTCGGCGACGGGGGGAGGAACGTCGGAGTACATCAGGGCCTGCCTCCGGGCGAGGGAGTGGTATAATTCCCCGCCGGAGTCGTTGCGTTCGCGCGTGTCTTCTGAGGTGCTGGGGCGACAGGGCCGGGGTCATCACCCCCGGCCCTGTTTGCGTTTCGAAGGGTCCGGATACAGTCCGCATCCTTGGACCCGCGAGATCCATTATACGCCAGGGGTCGCGATCGTCTCTCGCGTCTCGGCAAGCTGGGCACGGCTCATCGATGGCCTTGTTCGTCCGGCTGGGGTCGGCACGCAACTCCGCCTCGATGTGCTCGATCTTGGCGGAGTCCGTCTGCTTCGGGCGGCGACACTTGCCGTCCTTGCCCAAGGAACGTGCCAACTCGTGACTGTCACCAGTTGGCACGTTCTTTCGGTTGTCGAGTTTGGTGACGTAACTCCGATCGCAATCCGCCGCGTCGGCGATCATGCCTTGCGACCAACCGGCGCCGCCCATCTGGGGGTGATGGAGGATCGCCAGGACGCGGCGGGGCCAGGGAAGGCGCCGGCCGGAAGCCAGTCGAACCGGAAGCCGAGCCGGAGACAGAGGAGCAGCCGGCGAAGGACGAGAACCGCAATAATCAAGTTCGTGTTCCGAATTTGAAAAAAGGTAGCAGTGAAACCGCCGAGTATCTCACCGCCCGGATCGCCCGCGACCATCCCCAGATCCACGACCGGATGAAGGCCGGGGAGTTCCGGAGCGTCCGCCAGGCGGCTCTTGAAGCCGGCATCGTCCGGCCGACGGTGGCGCTGCCCCTGGACCCCGACGGCGCCGCACGGTGCATACTGAGGCACTTCCAGGGGGAGCGTCGTCTCGGGGTTGTCGGCGATTGACATCGTCCCGCATCTTGTGTAATATAAAACACGTAACGGCAAATGACGCGATGTGGTCGGGGGCTTCGCGATGGTGATCGATGGCGTGATCTGGGATGAGGACGACGACCCTGACGGCAACGTCGCCCACATCGCTGAGCACGAGATCACCATCGACGAGGTGGAAGACGTGCTCTACAACCCCGGGAACACGACCGGGCCGAGCAACCATCCCGGGCGGATGCTGACCTGCGGGTGGACCGAGACGGGCCGGTTCATCTGCGTGTCCTGGGAGCGGGCCGAGGACAACCCCCTCATCGTCAAGCCGGTGACCGCCTTCGATTCGAACCCGCCCAGGAGCAGACGCCGTGGGAAATGACCTGGCACGCCGCCCCGCCCCGCCCGACGCCGCCGCCGAGCTGGCCGCGTTCGCCGACCCGTCGGCGCTGGGGGATCACCTCGACTTCGCCGTGTTCATCGCCTCGGCCCGCAAGGCGCGCGAGGATCGGGGGCTGTCGCTCTCGGAGGTGGCCGAGCGGATGGGGACGGATCATGCCGCCGTCTCGCGCCTGGAGTCGGGCAGGCAGGCCAACCCGACGGTCAATACGGTCATGAGGTACGTCGAGGCGATCGGCCTGCGCGTGGCCTGGGGGCTGGCCGAACGCGACGACGCGCCGGTCCCCCGGGGCGAGGGTCGCGAACGGCGGAGGGTCCGGGCGCCCAGGGGCGACCGTTGACGGGTCCGCTCCTCGGAACGGACGAAATTGCACGTCCAGGCCCACCCCTCGCCAGAACGCCCACAAGCCCCGCTGTCGCGTTGGCGCCCCCGGACGTCCCGGTAGTCGTCGCGACCGCCGCGAGCCCTCGCGGGTCTTCCGTTGACTCCCGCTCCAACCGTCGGACGACGTAGCCGATGGACGTCCCAGCCTGTGGTTCCCTCGACCGATCCCGTTTGGGTTTGGGGGGTTCTGGTTGGGCGATAGGCGATTCGTCATCGCCCGGAATCCAAACCCTAATATCATTAGGGTTTGGTTCTTGGGGATGATTTCCAGCCCGGCCGTTTGGTCCGTTATTGTTTCCCTCGCGAGCCCCCGGACCGTCTTCCGTCAGTCTCTCGAATTTGATCCGGAGCGGATTCCCGGAATCTCCCAGGTACTTCCGGACGGCGTCTAGCGTCGCCTTGCGCCGGGCCTCAGTACCCCCGCGACCGCCCCTCGCGGCGGGCCTCGTCGAGCAGCGTGAGATGGAAGCGGACCAGGGCCTCGGCGTCCTGGCCGTGCTCGGCGAACTCATCCCGGCCGTTCTCGCGGCCGTTGATGTAACCCATCAGGATGGCGCGGGCGTCCGTCATGGCGACGTCCAGCCGGACGCAGGCGTCCATGATCTCGGCCGCCTCGACGGAGGCGATGGCCCGCTCGAAGTCGGTCGGCGCCGGGAGGTCCGGCCGGTCCCGGGCGGCCAGTGCCTCGATGAGCGCGTCGCCGTGCATCTCCAGGCAGAAGAGGACGCTCGCCAGGTCCTCATCGTCGATCCGCTCGGCCAGGTCGGCGAGCGCGGCGTCGAGGGCCTCGGCGGAGTCGGGCGAGTCCTCGGACTCGTGCCGGTCCTTGGCCGCCTTGAACGCCCTCAGCTCGCCGATGTAGGCTTGCCAGTCGTCGCTGCCGGGTCGCTTCATGCGCAGTTGCTCCTCCTATGGGTCAGTCCTTGAGGCCGAAGTATTTCAGGATGTCGGCGCGATCGAAGATGTAGACCCTTCCGATGATTTTCACCGGCCTGGGGAACCCGCAGGCTCCGGACATCGTCCATCGGATCGTGTCCCTGGTCCGGATGCCAAACTCTTCCTGGATTCCCTTCTGGTCGATCAGCCTCCCTTTCGGATGCGCCTTGGGCGTCCGAGGGGGGTTTTGTTGGTGCCCGCGTCAACGCCCCGTTGTCCTGTCCTGGTCGCCACCTCGCCCTCCCTTCCGTGATGCCGGGCCGCTCACGTCCCCCACTCCATCTCCGCAATCCGCTTCCGCCCGAATGCGATCGCCTCATCCAACCCGCAGGCCCGCGCCGCCGCTTTGTCGAACTCGGCCTGCACCGCGTCCAGCTCCGGCTTGAGGTCGCGCCGGCCCACGCGGTCGAGCTTCCGATACTCGGCCTGGAGGTCATCGAGGCGGACACTGGCCATCAGGCACGCTTCGCCCATCGCGTCAACCCGGCCGAGCCGGGCGGCCAGGTCGCGACGGAGCCGGGCCAGGGAGAAAGACAGCGTCGGGGCCGGCGCGGGACGCTTCCGCTTCTCGAAGGCCGGGGCCGGGTCGGTGGCCGAGGTCAGGAGAGCGTCGAGCTGGTCCGGCAGGGATAAGGTGGTCATTCGGACTCCGCTCCCAACTCCCGAAGCATCTGCCCGTAAGCCCGCTCGATGGGCGCTTTGGCGAGTTCCGAAAGGATCTCGGCCGATCCGACACCGCGACGGTTCGCGATGGCCTTGACCATGCTGGCCAAAGGGCGATCGATCTTGATCGTCACGTCGTCCCGGTCGGAGACCTTTGGACGACCACGCTTCTTAGCCATTAGCGGCGTTCCAAGTCCCACACTCATTTTGCACCCCGTGACACGAACGAAAGTATACCCCAAATCGGCTGACAACTTACCCCATATTAACAATACGCCAACGAAACGAAATAATCAACCCGGCCCGAAAAATTCTGTCGAGACGCTGTTGATTTTCCGTCACGTTAATTCTATACTTCAATTGTCGGGCGGGAAACGGTCCCGCTCGAAACGAAAATGGCCCCCGAGGTGGTGAGACACCCCGGGGGCCGAGAGCCAGCCCCGAGCGAACCGAGGCAAGCCATGTTCACTATCGGTCAGTTCCCGAATTCGGTCAACCCCGCCATCGTCTCCCCCGCCATCCGCCCGGCTTGCGGCGTCCAGTCCGACCGCTGCGCCGGGCCGGTCCCGTGCTCCCGGGCCGGTTTCGTCCATCTCTCGCAATGGTGCGACGGTTGCCGGAACGAAACGTACGCTGGTCTCGACTCCGCCACCGACTTTGACCGCTGGCTCGCCACCGACCCGACCCCCGAGCCGACGGTCGAGGACACCGTCACGATTTCCCCGCTGGCCGAACTGGAATGGCTCGGGTTTGAACTGGGCTTGGAGGGGGAGGCGGTCACCGGGTCGGCCGAATACAGCGACGAGGAACGGGCTGCGTTCGAGCGGGGTCATGCGGCGGGGTTCAAGGCTTACACGGAGGAGATCGACCGCGAATATCAGGACTATCTCGACCGGCTCGAATTCGCGTTTGGCGAGCGTGACGTCCACCCGTGCGAGGTCATCGAGGCCATCGGCGCCGTCCAGGCCCGCAAGGCATCGAGAAATTGATACTATCGCGATCAGGTATAGACCAATGTATGCTTGGGCCGTCCGGTCGCGATGGCGCGATCGGACGGCGACAACGATGATCGGGAGCAGCGTCGAGGCAGGCCGGCCCCTTCGGATTCGGGCCGGCGAGAACAGCGTTCCGTTCCGTTCCATCCCACGTTTCGCCAGGAGGTTCCCATCATGTCTACGATTTCAAGCACCGCCCCCGCTCCCGCGTCCGTCGCCAATCCCAAGAAGGCCGCCCGCCGTCCCAAGGTGACCCCGCCCGAGGTGAAGGCCGCCGACGTCGAGGTCAAACCGTCCGACCCCCGGACGCCGGGCCGGCGAGGGGCCGACCCGAAGGCCGCCCTCAAGGAGAAGTTGGCCCACGACGTGGCCGAGTTCTTCCGGACGTTGAAGGCGTACAACGACGCGAAGGACCAGCGTCCATTCGTCATGGTCAAGGACGTCGAGGCCCACGAGAAAACCATCGAGGCCGCCTGCGAGAGACACCAGAAGGACGAGCGTGAGCTTAAGGATTCGCTCAAGGCCCTCACCGGGCGCTACAACAGGGATCTCTACCCCGACTGTAGCGGAGACAGGCAGGTCTACAAGTGCGTCGTGGTCGGCTCGAAGGTGATCGCCGCGGAGCCCCTCGATGGCCCCTTGTACTTCGACATCGTGGCCGTGATCGACCCGCAGGAAATCAGTCCCGAGGAGGACCCGGACAACTGGCCGGACGATGAAGAAGCCGCCCCCGAGGCCGAGTGACCCGACGAGGCCGAGGCCCCGGGACGTCCCGGGGCCGTCCCTCTCTATCCACCCGAACCCAGGAGCAGGACCATGCCGACGATGACGACCCGGCGACTGGCGATCTTCCCGCCGCCGGGGACCAAGGAGTGTGACGGGCTGACGATGAAGGAACCGACGAGCAAGCGTCCGCTGACTGGCCGGTTGGATCTCGGCGGGGAGTCGCTCGCGGACGAGATCATCGACTTCGACATCTGGCTCTCGACCCAATGGGACCGGATGAAGCCGGAAGAGCGCCCGAAGGACGCGCGATTCTTCGCCCTCATGGGCATCTGGATCAGGTCCCGCAAGGACTGATCCGACGCCGGGCGCCCGGCCCTCGCGAGAGGCGCCGGGTCCGCCCGGCAGGGCGTGGTTAAAGCCCAGCCGCCGACCCGACGAGGAGGCCACGGCGACGAGCGGGAGAGGTGACCGGCCGAGGGCACTCACGCCTGACCCTCGGGCCGGTGTACTATTGTAGCATCCCGGCCCGCATCCCCTCCCCGGAGTCCCTCCCTTGGGCAGCGTCTTCAAGAAGTCCTTCACGAAGCCCCTCCCGCCCGGCGCCGAGATCGTCGAGCGGAAGGGGAAGCGCGTTGCCCGCTGGCGGGTCGCCGATGGCCCGATCCAGACCGCCCGGGTGACCACGGGCCGGGACGGGTCGGAGCGGATCAGCGTCAAGACGGCGGCCTATTACGCTCGCTACCGGGACGCCGACGGGATCGTCCGTGAGGAGCCGACCGGCTGCCGGGACGAGACGGCGGCCCGCCAGGTCCTGGCCTCGATCGAGCGGAAGGTCGAGCGGGTCCGGTCGGGCCTGATCTCGGCATCGGACGACCGGATCTCGGCCCACCAGTCCACCCCGATCGAGGGGCATTTCGACCTGTACATGCAGCACCTCCGGGCGAAGAACACGACCGACAAGCACCGCAAGCTCAAGCTCGCCTATCTCAAGCGGATCGCCGAGGCGTGCGGGTTCCGCAAACTCTCGGACCTCTCCGTCGAGGCGTTCGAGGGCTGGATCGGCCGGCTGGTGGCCGACGGGGTCTCGGCCCGGAATCAGAACGTCCTGCGGATCTCCCTGGTCACCTTCGCCAACTGGTGCGTCCGGACCCACCGGCTGGCCTCCAACCCCTTCAAGGACGTCCCCCGGGCCGACGAGGAGGCGGACCCCCGGCGGAGGCGCCGGGCGATGACCGAGGCGGAGCTGGCCCGGCTCATCGAGGTCGCCGCCCGTCGCCCCCTGATCGACGCCCAGACGATCCGGCGGGGGAAGCGGAAGGGCCAGCCCCTGGCCCGGGTCAAGGACGCCGACCGGGTCCGGCTGGAGGCCCTCGGGCGCGAGCGGGCGCTCATCTACAAGACCCTCGTCCTGACCGGGTTGCGCAAGAACGAACTGGCGACCCTGACCGTCGCGCAACTCCACCTCGACGGCGACGTCCCGCACCTCGAACTCGACGCGGCCGACGAGAAGAGCCGGGAGGGGAACCGGATCAACATCCGGGACGACCTGGCCGACGACATCCGGGCGTGGCTGGCGTCCAGGCTGGCGACGCGTCGGGCCGAGGCGGAGCGGGCCGGAGAAACTCTCCCCGACCGGCTCCCGGGCGCCGAACGGGTGTTCGTCGTCCCCTACGAGCTGGTCAAGATCCTCGACCGGGACCTGAAGGCGGCCGGAATTCCCAAGCGGGACGAACGGGGCTGGACGCTCGACGTGCATGCACTCCGGACGACGTTCGGGACGCTGCTGGGGAAGGGGCCGGGTTCAGCCCGGACCACGCAGACGGCGATGAGGCACAGCGACCCGAGATTGACCGCCCGGTACTACACCGACCCCAAGCTGCTCGAAGTCCGGCCGTCCCTCGACGCCCTCCCGCCACTCCCGCTCAACCGTGGCGAGCCCGCGATTCCGGCCGATCCACCCCCCAGCCGGCTTGCACCGCAGCTTGCTTCGGAGGCTGACGAATCGGGTCATTCGAGGTCTAACGAGGACGAAAAGGAGGGGGGAAGGGAGCCAACTTGAACCGTCTGGAATCGCGTCGTAAGTGGTGATCTGGTCGATTGTTGGGAAGGGCTGGCGAGGACTGTCTAGCGGTGTCTGAAAGCTGGGGATCTAGGATTCGAACCTAGACTAACTGCTCCAGAGGCAGTCGTGCTACCGTTACACCAATCCCCAAAAAATGGAGCGTCAGAGTGAAACAAATCCCTGCGGTGGGGGCTTACATCCCTCTTGGAAACTGACTTTAGCAGCTACTCCGACCGATTTCAAGATCGTCTTGCTCCTCGGCGAAAACGCGTTTTCCGCGCGGACTCGATTCCCCTCAGGCCGCAACGGTGCGGCCCTTGGGGATCCGGCGGAGGAACCAACGATAGGCAGGGAGCACCTTCAACTCGTCAAAGGATTGAGCAGTTTCAAGCATGCCCCGCATCCTTTCAAGCTCTTCGCGGTGGTCTTCACCGTCATAGTCGGCTTCATCGAGCATCACTTCGATGCTGGTGAGCGCGGCGTCGCGAGCGGCCTCGAAGGTCTCGTAATGATCGTGAATCTCGGGGTCGAAACGGCCATCGGGATCGAGGACCACGGCGTCAACGGCGTTGATGGTCATATGGACGAACGGGCGGTTCGTGAGCGTCATGGAGAGTTTCCTTCGTTCCGGAAGTGGTCGAGTAGTCGGTTTCCTCGAACTATACGTCGCGTTTTGACGCCCGGTTCGGGACATTCCAGCCCGATGCTCGGGCCTGGGAGAGTGACAGGATCTCGACCAGACCCCGTCCGCATTGTAGATCTCGCGATTCTTCTCTATGTTGGAAGGGCGCACGGCGAATCCTCCAGAGTCCCGAACCCGTGCCGAGGGGAGAGACGGCTTTGACGGCGAGAAATCAAGACAACCCAACGTCCGGTGCACCGGCCCCAACTCATTGCGACTTCTGCGGAAGGACGACGACCGAGGCGGGGCCGATGGTCGCCGGCAATGCGTTGGTCCAGCGCGGGCTCCGCGAGAACGACTCCCACGTCTGCGCCGATTGCGTCGAGGCGTGCGAAGGGTTGTTCCGCCGCCGGGAGCGGAAACAAACGCCCGTTGGCAAGCTCCCGACCCCTCGCCAACTCGTCTCGCACCTCGACGAGTACATCATTGGGCAGGACCGGGTGAAGCGCACGCTCGCCGTCTCTGTTATCAACCACTACAAGCGCGTCTGGGCCTCGTCGAAGCCGATCGAGGACCCAACACTCAAGGACGTCGAGGTCGCCAAGAGCAACGTCCTGTTGATCGGCCCGACCGGCTGCGGCAAGACTGCGCCTGGCGCAGACCCTGGCCCGACGGCTCAACGTCCCGTTCGCGATTGGCGACGCTACCACTTTGACAGAAGCTGGTTACGTCGGAGAGGATGTCGAGAACCTGATCCTCAAGCTCGTCCGCGAGGCCGATTTCGACATCCCGCTCGCCGAGCGTGGGATCATCTACATCGACGAGATCGACAAGATCGGCAAGACCAGCCAGAACGTCTCGATCACCCGCGACGTTTCGGGCGAGGGGGTCCAGCAGGCGCTCTTGAAGCTGCTCGAAGGGACTGTGGCCAACGTCCCTCCCCAAGGGGGGCGGAAGCACCCGGAGCAGGAGTATCTTCAGGTTGACACCAGCCAGATCCTCTTCATCTGCGGCGGGACGTTCGTCGGTCTGGAGGAGATCATCGGCAAGCGCCTCGGCCGCAAGATGATCGGCTTCGGCCGGAGCGGGAACTCGCCCGACAAGGAGATGGAGCGCAACGAACTGGTGGCCCAGGTCACTCCCGAGGATCTTGAGCGGTTCGGCATGATCCCCGAACTGGTCGGCCGCCTGCCGGTCATAAGCACGCTGGATCAACTTTCCGTCGAGGACCTCGCGAAGATCCTGACCGAGCCCAAGGACGCCCTGGTCAAGCAGTATCAGGTCCTCTTCCACCACGACGAGGCGAACCTGCAATTCACCGAACCGGCGATTCACGAGATCGCCCGGCTCGCCAAGGCCCGAGGGACTGGTGCTCGTGCCCTTCGCTCGATCATGGAGAGCATCATGCTGGACATCATGTTCGAGCTACCGGATCGCCCGCCGGGCCAGACCTACGTCCTGAACGAGAAGGTGATCCGGGGCGAGGAGTCGCTGTTCGCTCAGGCGGCGGCTTGAGCCTGGAACTGAAACGGGCGTCGCGTGCCTTGAGTCGGCACGCGACGCCCTGGATCGACGGGAAGTCAGGCGATCTGAGTCGGGTCAGGGCTTGGGCTCTTCCTTCTTGGACTCTTCCTTCTTGGGCTTCTCGCCCTTTCCGGCCTTTTCAAGCAGTTCGGGGATCAGTTCCTCGAGTTTGCCTCGGGCCTCGGTCGTGTAGAGCTTGCCCTCGGCGTCGACGGCGAAGACGGTCGGGATCGCGTTGATCCCCCAGTTCACGGCGAAGTCCCGGGCCGAGACCTTTCCGTCGTAGTACTGTGGCCAATCGATCTTGTTCTTCTCGACGAACGACTTGAGAGCGTCGTAGCCGCCATCCTCACGGGGCTGGTCGAGGCTGACGCCGACGAACTCGACGCCTTTGTCCCTGTACTTGGCGTAGAGGTCCTTCATCTTGGGCATCTCGGCAACGCAGGGGCCGCACCAGGTCGCCCAGAAATCGACAACGACCACCTTACCCTTGAGGCTGGCCGAGTTCACCTGAGCCCCTTTGATGGCGTCGTTGAACTCGATTTCGAACGGCTTGCCAATGGCCTCGCGCTGCTTCTTCGCGCCGGCCTGCTGGCGGACGATCGGGCTGTCCGGATAGTCCTTCTCCAGCCGCTTGAGGATCTCGTCCTTCTTGGCCTCGTCCGTCGTCCGCGAGGCGATGGCCGAGAGGAACATGGCGCCTCGGGGGTCCTTGGGAGCCCGCTTGATGAAGTCCTCGGCGACCGGCATCAGGGTGTCGGCTGTCGCGGTGCGGCCGGCCTTCTGGAAGGCGGAAACCGATTTCATGAAGGCGGCCTCGGTCACGAGCGCCGCGTTCTTGCTGTTGGCGAGCACGTCGTCAATCTCGGCATTGATCTCATCTGCTTTCGGGCCGGCGCTCATGCCGAGCTGCCAGCGTTCGGGGAGGAGCTTGACCAACTCCGGAGCATCCGGATGAGACTTGTAAAGCTCGCCGATCAGAGCCGTCTTCTGCTCCATGGCCTTGATGCGCTTCTGGATGTAATCCTGGATCGCATTGCGGTCGTTGCGGTCCTCGGGGACCTTCGGCATCTCGACGGCCTTGATGTCCGCCAGGATCTTGTCGGCTGGCCGATCCTCGGCCATCACGGGGGCCGAAATCGCCAGGCTCGCGCAGAGGGTGAGCAGTGCGCCTCGGCTCAGCAGATACGTTTTCATGGGACCCTTTCGGGGCTGGAGTCGAACCGCCTCGACCGAGAGAGGTCGGCCGATGTCTTCGCCCGTCGAAACGGACAGGCGCCAGCAGGATAAGATAACCGGCCGGCTCGCCGGCCCACAAGCATCCGGCCGGCCGGGACGAACGATTTCGTTCGTCATAACCTTGATTGCTAGCAAGCGCTTGGAAATATCAAGCGTCACGATCGCTCAGGGGACGGCGACGGCCTTGCTCGCCCCGGCGTTGGCTTTCTCCAGATATTCCGGGATCAAGGTTTCCAACTTCCCGCGGGCCTCAACCGAGGCCAGGTTCCCTTCGGCGTCGACCAGGAAGACACACGGGATCGAGTGGATCTCCCACGACGAGGAGAACTCGCTCTGCCAGTAGTTTCCCTGGTAATATTGCGGCCACTCGATCCCGTTCTTGGCGACGTAATCCTTCAGCTTATCGAGGCCGCCCTTTTCCTTCGGCTGGTCCAGGCTGACGCCAATGAATTCGACGCCCTTGTTCTTGTACTCGGCGTAAAGCTTCTTCATCTTGGGCATCTCGGCAATGCAGGGCCCGCACCAGGTCGCCCAGAAGTCGATCACGACGACCTTGCCCTTGAGGTCCGCCATCGTGATCGGAGTTCCCCTCGTGGCCTCGGTGAAGGCTAACTCAAATGGCTTGCCGACGCGCGCGAACCTGGCCCGCTCGGACTCGACTCTGGCCCGGGCCACGGCCACCTGCCTGATCGCGGGGCTCTTCGGGTATTCGCGCTCGATCCGATTGAAGATCTCTTCCTTCGCGTTGGCCTCCGAAACGGTATTCGCGACGATCAGGAGGAGGGTGGGAATGCGAGCGTCCTCGGGGTACTTCCGGGCGAAGGCATCGACGAGCGGGATCAGATCCTCGGATTTGGCTCTCGTGGCAGATTGCTCGCTGACCGACCGAAGACCCATCAGCAGCGACTCGTATGAGGCGTCGGCGAGGAGCTTTTCATCCTTGCTCCGGGAAAGGACCTCCGCGACTTCGGCCTTGAACGAGGCCGTCGCTCCCTGATTTCTGAGGAATGCCCAGCGGAGCGGGAGCAAGGTGGTCAGTTCAGGTTGATCGGGGTTCACCTTGTACAACTCGCCGGTCAGCTCCACCTTCTTTTGAGAGGCCTGCCGGGTCTTCAGGATGTAGTCGCGGATCGCTTGTTGATCTGACGCATTCGCGGGCCTGGGAGGCATCTCGATGGCCTTGATGTCGGCGAGGATCTGATCGGCCGGCCTGTCCTGGGCAACGACCGGAGCCGCCAGTAAACCGCAAAGCAAAAACAAGGTTCCCTGAGCTAACACGAACGTTCGCATGCGACCTCTCCGAGTCCTGAGGATGTGAATCGAACGAACGACGCCTCTCACATGAGGACGAGAGTTGTCTGATAAGTTAACCCTGGATCTCCTCCCTCGGCAATGACCGGCCTGTTGAGGGGCGGAGATTCCCGAGGGAACAGGGGTTGTCTCGACTCAGACCCTCTCGCCCAGATCCTCGGCCAGGGCCGGCTCGGGCGAGCCCGAAAGCTTTCGAGCGGCCCGGATGCTCAGCCAGGTTGTCGGAGCCAGGACCAGGACGAAGCCCACCAACGCGACGGGCGTCAAGGGCCGGTTCCAGACCGCGACGTCGAACCCCATCGCGAAGACGACCTGCGTCAGGCCCACCACTGCGACCTTCGCCGGCGCCCCGGTGGCATACGCCTTCGTCAGCAGGATCTGCCCGAGCGTCCCCGCGATTCCCACGCCGAGCAGGAGCCAGAGCGTGGACCCTTCGAGCGGCCGAGGGGAGAGCAGGTCCCCCCGGAGCACCAGCCAGCCGGCCGAGATCACGCTGGCCACGCCCGCGAAGTGGGCGACCACCGACCGTGCGTCGATATGACGGAGTCGGTGCAGCCCGAGCAGCGCCACAGCCGACGACAGCGAGCTGAGCAGCGCCACCAGCGCCGCAAGACGGTCCCCGCTCAGGAGCGGGCGTTCGATCAGGACCACGCCCCCGAGCCCGCAGGCCACGCCCACGATCTCGCCCCGGGTTGGCGCCCGTCGGAACACGGCGGCCGAGATCAGGACAATCCAGATCGGCTGAATATTCGTCAGGGTGACCGCATCGGCCAGGGGAAGCCGGGTGATCGCGTAGAAGTTGCAGACCAGGCTGAAGCTCCCCGCCAGGCTCCGGACCCAGAGAGTCCGGGGTCGCCAGACGACCAGGCTCGACCCCGAGGCCCGCGCGAGCGTCGCGGCCGATGCCAGCATGAAAACCGCGCGGACCAACGCCACGACCAGCCAGTCGCAGCGACCGTCCAGGGCGTGCGTCAGAGCCGCCATCGTGGAGAGCGACAGGGCACCGCCGAGCATCCAGGCTGAAGATCGGTCGATCCCGCCAGGCGGATCGATCACCGCTCCCCCCGATCTCTCAACTCAAGGGCGTAGAGCCAGCAGCGATGCTTCATGAACTGGATCATCCGCTCGGGGCGAAGTCCAACCTTCTCGGCGACCCGCCGCGAGGCCAGGTTATCGCGATGGATGATCGAGACCAGCCGCTCGCGTCCCAGGGTGTCGAACCCGTGGTCGCGGATCGCCTGCGCGGCCTCGGTCGCCAGCCCACGGCCCCAGTGAGATCGGGCGATCATGTAGGCGATCTCGACCTCTTCGCGGCCCTGGAGCGACTGCGGTAAGAGCCCGCACCGACCAATCAGCCGCCCTTCGGCCTTGTCGATTACGCCCCAGAGGCTGAACCCGTGCAGGTCCTGGAGGGCGATGCAGCGTTCCAGGTCGCGGAGGGTCTCGTCGGTCGTCCTCGGTCCCGAGGGAAAGTAACGCATCACCTCGGGGTCGGACTGGATCGCCGCCAGGGCTCCGAGGTCATCGAATGATAAGTGGCGGAGCACGAGCCGGTCGGTCTCCAGAACAAAGGTCGAGACGTCTTTGCTCATCGGCATGGACCCGCCAAGGGCCCGGCAATCGACCTCCGGAGAATCGTTGATGCTCGCAAGTTACCGCCTCCCACGCCGCTCGATCCGTCAACCGTTCTCTCGATTATGGCATCCTCGCCAAGTGCCCGACACCCTGGGCCTCGGCCTCGTCACTTCTCGGGATCGACTTTCGGCCCGATCACCAGGGCGATCGAGCCCCAGTCTTCGACGTGAACCCAGGCGTTGGATTGACCGAGATCAACCTCCAGAGCCAGGGCATTCCGGGCGAGCAAGGGCTCGCTCAGCGGCACGAACCAATCTCCGCCACCTCCGGACGGCCGAATGAACTCACGGCCGTTGAGCCGGGCGGCGATCAGCCCCGGCACACCCAGCATCTCCAGGCGGATCGACTCGACGGCTGGGTCGAACGGAGGCCGGCCGAACTGGCGGACCAGCCGGAACCGAGGCGCCACGCCATTGGGCCAGCGGGTCGGCAGCGTCAACCGCCGAGCGACCTCGGTTTCCCCTTCTTCGGTGACGAGCCAGTCCCAGGCGCCTCGGAAACGGATGCGGTGATCGGACATGGGTTGGTTACCTCGAAGATCGGTCACTGATAGAGGAGGTAAGGCGACCGCCTTTCGAGGAATGCCGCCTCCTCAATCGCCCATTCGGCCTGGAGGTCGGCCAGGTCGTCCGGCGAGGGGTTGGACTCGATCAGGAGCCGCTCGCGGTAGGACCCGTAGAGCAGGTCGATGGCGATCGGGTCGGTCACAAACTCGTAAGCCTCGCGACGCCAGTCGAACAGGTCGGGCCGCTGCGAACGGGCCCCGGCGAGCATCGCCGTGTAGAACCAGACCGGGGCGAACCGCTCCGGATCTTCAACGTGGGGCTGGACGCCCAGGCAGGTCTGTCCCGAATGTTTGTGGAACATTGGCCGGAACGCGCAGGGGCGAGGAAGGACTCCGGCCGTGCAGCGAGCGGGCTCGGCAAGCGGCTCTGGGTTGAGCCAGGGGGCGCCCCAGAGTTCGAAGGGTCTCGTGGTGCCCCGGCCTTCAGAGAGGTTCGTCCCTTCGACAAGGCAACCCCCCGGGTAAACGAACGCGGTATCGGGCGTCGGCATGTTGGGCGACGGGGAGACCCAGTGCAGGTCGGTCTCCCGCCAGAGCATCGAGCGGGACCACCCATGGCAGGGGACGACGGTCAGGTCGAGGTCGATCGACCCTTCGGTGAGGAAGAGCCCGGCCAGCTCGCCGACGGTCATCCCGTGCCGGATCGGGACTGGATGAGGGCCCGACGAAGCTCTCGAATCCCGGGCGGATCGTCGGTCCTTCCACGATCGTCCCGCCAATCGGGTTGGGCCGGTCGAGGACGAAGAAACGGAGACCAAGAGGCGCCGCGGCCCTCATCGCGTAGAGCATTGTGGCCACGAACGTATAGTATCGACTCCCGACGTCCTGGATGTCGAAGACCAGAGCGTCCAGGCCGTCAAGCTGCTCGTGAGTTGGCGTCAAGCTCGCGACGGTCGGGCCGTAGAGCGTATGGACCGGGACGCCGGTGCGAGCGTCCCGCTCGGACTCCACGCCAATCATGTCCTGCGCGTCGGCCCGGATGCCGTGCTCGGGTCCGAAGAGCGCCGCGAGCTTGACGCCTTCAGCGGCCCGGAGATGATCGACGAGGTGGACCATCCGGCGGTCGACCGACGTCGGGTTAGCGATCACGCCGACCCGGAGCCCCTGGAGGGTGGAGAACCGTTCGGACGCCCAGACATCCAGCCCGGTCATGACGCGAGGGATCATCGGTTCAACATCCGGCGGGCCAGGACCAATGCCCCTTCGACCGGCTCGGGAACCGGCGTGGCCTGGACCTCGAATCCCATCTCGATCAGCCGGTGGACCAGCACTTTCGAGACCCGCGAGGCATTCAGGAGGAAGCTCCCGGCCAATGCCAGGGGGAGCGTGCCGGAGTCGATTTCGATCCGACGAGCCGCCGCGGCGACCATCCGGGCCAGCTCGACGCCCGCTGGTTCGAGGATCTCTGGAGCGATCGACGAATCTTCCTCCGCCGCTGCCACAACGGCCGTCGCGAGCGACGCGATCTTTGCCCGGTCAACCCCCTCGCGATAGATCGCCGAGACCAGCTCGGCTGTGCTGGCGATCCCCAGCGCCTCGCAGAGCCGGACCGAGAGAGGATCTGCCCCTGCCAACACTCGACCGTAACGGCCGTCTTGGTAATGAGCCACCTTGCGGAGCCCGGCCAGAGCGACTGCGTAGCCGCTCCCCTCATCGCCGAAGAGGTAACCCCAGCCCCCAGCCCGGCTGGAACGACCGTCGCGCGACCGGCCGACGGCAATCGAGCCCGTCCCGGCGATCACGCCCACGCCCCACCCCTCGGGTGTCCCCGCCGCGACGACGAGGTCGCCGTCGTTCACGAGCACGAGCCGTCTAGCCCAGGGAGACCCCTCGGCCCAGCCTTCGAGCCAACGTTTGTCCTCGGGGCGATCGAACCCCGCGAGGCCGAGGCACGAGACCTCGACTGGCCCGACTTCCAACCCGGCATTCTCGAACGCCGAGCGGATCGACCGATCGAGGCCCTCCCGCGCGGCGTCGGCCCCGATCGCCTTGATGTTCGACGGCCCGGCCACGCCTCGCCCAAGGAGCCGTCCCTCGGCGTCGGCCAGCCAGGCCGTCGTTGAGGTTCCACCGCCGTTGACCCCGAGCAGAAGGAGATCCGTCATCGAGTCCCCTCCCCGATCCCCTCGGCGACCGCGAGCCGGACCAGGCCGCCGTGCCGTTCCAGCAAGTCGGCCGCGCCGATCGGGCTCGACCCCCACCAGGGCCGAGACCAGCGCCCGCTTCAGGTTCCCTTCGCAGCGGTCGAGCAGATCACGGGCCTCGGAATCCTCGATCCCGGCCACCTCGCGAAGGATGCGCCGGGTCCGGATTCGGAGCTTCTCGTTGGTCGGCTGGAGGTCGATCATCCGGTTGCCCATGGTCTTGCCGATCCGGACCATCGCGCCGGTCGTCAGCATGTTCAGGACCAGCTTGGTGGCCGTCCCCGCCTTGAGCCGGGTCGAGCCTGCGAGGACTTCGGGGCCGACCAGCGGGGCGATCTCCAGGTTGACGATCTCACCCAAAAGGCTCGGCCGGTTGCAAGCCAGCCCGACCGTGAACGCCCCCAACACCTTGGCCTGCTCGACCGCCCCGAGCACGTAGGGCGTTCGCCCCGACGTGGCGATCCCGACGACGAGGTCGCGCTCGCCGACGTCAAGTGACCGGATCTCCTCACGGCCACGCTCGCGGTCGTCCTCAGCTCCTTCGACGGCCCGGGTCAAGGCCGTCTGCCCCCCCGCGATCAGGCCGACGACCATGTTCGGCGGCGAGTTGAACGTCGGCGGGCATTCGGAAGCGTCGAGGACGCCGAGCCGGCCGGAGGTCCCCGCCCCGACGTAGATCAGTCGACCCCCTCGGCGGAACCGATCGGCGACCTCATCGATCGCTCGGGCTATGGCGGCCGATTCCGCCCCGACAGCCTCGACGGCGCGGGCGTCTTCGGCGTTCATCAGCTCCACGATCTGGGCCGAGGAGAGCGCGTCGAGACCTTCGGACGCGGGGTTGAGGGATTCGGTGAGTAAGTGGTCTTCGAGGGGCATGCGGTCGGTCGGCTCCGAGGTCGTTTAAGGAGAGTTGAATCTTCGCTTCATAATCCGTATTACTTCCCCGTAAACTCCTCCCGCGAGGTCTTCGGGTGAGCCATGCTCGATGTCCTCGGCCCGGCCGAGTTTACTGGTCCACTGACCATCCGGCAACTGGCGGGCGGCGTGAGTGTAGAACGTCGATGAATGATAAAGAGCAACTTTCTCGAATCCAGCTTCGAGGCGATCGTTCTCGGAGTTCTCGTAGCCGAGAGCAGTGAAGGCTCGCTCCAAAGCTTCGATTCCGAAGTCGTCCGCCGTTGTTTCCACGGGCCAGAAGACTCCGGGTTGCCACCAATGCTCGGTATCGCTGGTTGACCAGGCAATGCAATTGTATCGAGCCGTCGATGGGCTTGTCACACGATGATTCTGTGGTGTGAGGCGAGGGAAGTCAGGACCCAGGATCATGGCGATAGGAGCCCATTTCGTTCGCCCCATCGAATCCAGGCTTGAGCCATCTGATCGACGTTCCCGGCGATCTCGGACGTAACGGGATTTGCGTCGGTGATCGACTCCAGGGCCCAGAACCACTGATCTGGTTCCCGTCGCAGCTCCTGCAGGATGAGCGGGACGGCGGGCGGACCCATGCCGATGATCCGTTGGTAAGGTTGTAACATCGCCATCTGAGCCGTGTTGGAGAGAAACTTGGAACGTTCTTTCCATTCGGCCGAAAGACGGCAAAATCGAGCCTTGACATCAGCTTCGGTTGTTGTCGCGATCATAAAAACCATGGATCTCAGAAAACCAATGGATCACCCTTCAGTCCCTTCCCGCACATTGTATTCAAGTTTCCACCGACGATCGTCCCGGGTGCTCTGACACCAGAGTTCGAGCGTGCCGACCTCGGTGACGTGGGCGTGGAGGCGAACAGGGACGGTGTCGCCCTCGGAGGCGCCGTCTTCGAGGACCAGGGCGGTTTCGAGCGGGGCGAGTTCTTGCAGGTCGTCGGGCGACCAGCGGTCGAGGATCGCGCCGGGGCGTCGTCGCGGCGGGTGGTCGAGCCGAGGAAGCGGAACTCGGCGGGCTCGCCCACGACGAGGCCGAACTCGGGGCCGGGGACGTCGGACTCGGTCCCTTCTTCCATGCCCATCTTGACCACGCAGAGGGCCTTGATCGGCGGCTTGACGCCGGGGACGGCGGGAGCGGAGGTCTCGACGCCCACGTAATACGCCCTCGAAACGCCCCCGCGAATCCGGATGCCCTTGCCTTGCCGGACCAGCCCGTAATACGCGGCGCCCAGGGCGACGGCCAGGTCGAGGTCGGCCGTCTCCAGGCTCGGGACCGGCTTGCCGGCCCAGGACGAGAGCACCTCGACGACCCGGTTCCTCAACTCCGGAGCCTTGAAGACGCCGCCGTTGAAGAGGACGGCCGAAGGGGTCACGAACGCCCCACCCGTGTGGAGCGAGCCGGCCTGCCGGCCGAGGAACCGGGCCAGGTGGCGGGTGATCGCGGGGTCGGCGGCGTAGGGCAGGCCGATCTCGGTCAGGCCGATCCGCTTGCCTCGGCCGGGAAGGTCGGTCGGCTCGCAAGCCGGGAAGAACCCGTCGAGCAGGACCGCGTTCAGGGTCTCGCGGGTCAACTCGGTCTTGAGCGAGCCGCCGATCACCTTCGACCCTCGCCCGAGCACCGCGACGGGGGCCGACGCCTTGCCGGGGCTCGGCGAAGAGCGTCTCCTTCGCGGCCCGGCAAGCATGGCCGAGGGCCACCCGCTGGGCCGAATCGAGCCCGTCCATCCCATTGGGCAACGTCGCCGCGACGGCATGGGCCAGGGCGAGGTCCATGTTGTCGCCGCCGAGCAGGATGTGCTCGCCGACCGCCAGCCGGGTCAGGGCGAGGTCGCCCCCCTGGTCGGTCACGGCGATCAGCGTGAAGTCGGTCGTCCCGCCGCCGACGTCGCAGACCAGGAGCAGATCGCCGACCTTGACCCGCTTCCGCCACTGGTCCCCCTGGGCGGCGAGCCAGGCATAAAAGGCGGCTTGCGGCTCCTCCAGGAGGGTCACGTTCTCCAGCCCGGCGGCGCGGGCGGCCTCGACGGTCAACTCGCGGGCGACGGCGTCGAACGAGGCGGGGACCGTGAGCAAGACGTCCTGCTGTTCGAGCCGGTCGGCGGTGGACTTGCCGGCGATCGCGTGGTTCCAGGCGTCGCGGAGGTGGGCCAGGTACGCCGTCGACGCCTCGACGGGCGAGACTCTGGCGACCTCCTCGGCGCGTCCCCACGGGAGGATCGGACTCTTCGCGATCGACCCCCGCGTGCGAGAGCCAGCTCTTGGCCGAGCCGACGAGCCGGCCGGGGACCTTGGCTCCGTGGTCGCGGGCGAAGGTCCCGACCACGCCGCTCGGCGCCCTTCGACCAGGGCAGGTCGAACGCCCCCGGCGGCGAACTCCTTGGCGGAGGGGAGATAGAGGAACGACGGCAGGACCGGCCGGTCGCCGACGTCGTTCGCCCCGACGACCTGCGGGATCGGCAGGGGCTTGATCGTCGGCGCGGCGTCGCCGTCGAGCCGCGGGCTCGGCGAAGGCCAGGGCACAGTTGGTCGTCCCCAGGTCGATGCCGACGACGAAGCGGGACATGGGCATACCTCGGAGCCTCGGCGGGTCTTACGAGATCTCGACCTCGGCGGGGGCCAGCACCGACGAGTCGTCCTTCGCCCCGGGCAGGGCGGGAAGGTGGACCGACTCGACCCGCCAGCCGTGGTGCTTGAGGACCCCCCGGAACGGCGGCGAGCCCTGAACGTTGCCGGTCAGGCGGATTGCTGCCGGGTCGAAGTCGGGGGCGATCGTGACTTCCGACTCTTCCTGGCCGGTCAGGATCGGCGAGACCGTCAGGTAATCGCGGAGGGCCTTGCGGCACCCCCGGTGAATGTCGCGGACGGCCGCGCCGATCTGGGCGTCGGTGTACGGGTCGATGTCCTCCTGGAGGAAATCGACGAGACGTCCGTCGCGCTGGAGGACGGCCAGGACCCGAAGGTCAGGGCCGCTCGGAGCCTTCGTCAAGAGCCCTTCCACACGTCCAGCGAAATCCGGCTCGGTCCAGCATTTCCAGAGGGCGACCAATCCCAGGACGAATCGATTCAACGCCAACCTCCCCGCCGGCCTCTTTCACCCCAGCCCCGCGATCGGGCCAGGCTTTCCGGAACAGACTCCAGTGTAATCCAGCGGAGCGTCTTTGGGAACGATCCCCGCGCCGTGGTCTGTCCCCGTTCTGTTCAGCATGGGCTCAACCCAAATGATCTTCGTCCTCCAGTCGGGAACAAACCGGCTCGACGGACGGGTCTGGTGGATGGTTCCACGGTTTCCTTCCCGGTATTCTCGAAGTCCATCCGATCGACTGATCTCACCGGGAGGTAGCCGCCATGACGGGGCGATCCATCGTTGCCCTGGGACTCTTCGTCCTCGCTCTCTTCACGTCGGACTTGACCGAGGCAAGGCCGGTGGATGAGAAGCGTCCGAACGTCCTCCTGGTCATCGCGGACGACTGGAACTCAGGCCACGCGGGGGCTTATGGCTGCCGTTGGATCAAGACGCCGAACTTTGACCGGGTCGCGAGGGAGGGAATCCTCTTCTCGAACGCCTTCACGAACAACCCCAAGTGCAGCCCCTGCCGGGCGAGCCTCTTGACCGGCCGGAATACCTGGCAACTGGAAGAGGCGATGTGCCACTTCGGGATCTTTCCGGCCAAGTGGCCAGTCTATCCCGACGTACTGGAGCAGGCGGGCTACCACGTCGGTCATACGGGGAAGGGCTGGGGGCCAGGGGACTTTCGGGCCGGCGGATTTACCCGAAACCCGGCGGGCCCGGCGTACCAGGCTCGGAGGCTCAAGCCGCCGCTCCAGGGGATGAGCCCGACCGATCTGGCGGGCAACTTCGCGGCATTCCTTGAATCGAAGAAGTCCGGCCAGCCGTTCTGCTTCTGGGTTGGAGGTCACGAGCCACACCGAGCTTACGAGGAAGGAGCCGGCCGCCGAGCCGGTCGAGACCTGGCCAGCGTCACGGTCCCGCCCTACTGGCCCAATTCGATCGACGTCCGGAGCGACCTGCTCGACTACGCGATGGAGGTCGAGTGGTTCGACGCCCAGCTCGGCATGGTCCTCGAGCAGCTCGAAAAGGTCGGGGAGCTGGAGGAGACGTTGATCCTGGTCACGTCGGACCACGGCATGCCGTTCCCTCGCGTGAAGGGGCAGATCTACGAGGCTGGGTTCCACCTGCCGATGGCGATTCGCTGGGGCAAGAAGGTCAAGCCGGGTCGAGTCATCGAGGACTTCATCAACGTGCGGGACCTGGCCCCCACGTTCCTGGAAGCGGCGGGGGTCAAGGTGCCCGTGTCGATGACCGGACGGGGCTTCCTCGACATCCTCCTGAGTGAGAAGTCGGGCCAGGTCGACCCGTCGAGGAACCGGGTCGTGGTGGGAAAAGAGCGGCACGACCTCGGCCGACCCGACGATCAGGGCTACCCCGTTCGCGCGATCCGGACGCCGGAATACCTCTATGTCCGGAATTACGAGCCCGACCGCTGGCCCGCCGGAAATCCCGAGACGAGCTATCCCAACTGCGACAACGGCCCGACCAAGACGCTGATTACCTCCCGGTTCGACGAGCATTACCGACTCTGCTTCGGTAAGCGTCCCGCCGAGGAACTGTACAAGGTTGTCGAGGACCCGGACTGCCTCAAGAACTTGGCGTCCGAGACGTCGCTCCAGGCCGTCAAACAACAACTCAAGTCCGAGATGGAAGCCCTTTTGCGTCAGGACGAAGATCCCCGGATGTTCGGTCGGGGCGAGGTTTTCGAGCGGTACCGGTACGTGGGCGATCGCGGACACTCCCACGAGGCCTGGCTGAGAAATAGCCGGTGAAGCCTTCCGTACGGCCATCGGGCCCTTCGAGGTTTATTCGGGCTCGACCATCGGCACGTCGATCCCCTTGGAGGGCGGCAGAGGCCGGGACGCGGGGACGTGGACGTCCACGAACGGGGCTTTGACCCGGACCCCTTCCGTCGTGTTGACCTGGACCGGGGTTCTCCGAGGGGCAGTATAGACCATCTGGCGGTCGGCCCCGCAGCCGCAACCCTGGAGCGACGACGCGAGCAGGATCGGGGCCAGGATGCGGTAACGGTGGACGCGGTTCATGGCGGACAGTTCCTTCATCGGGTACATTAGTCGGGATCACGGAGGTTTCGGCCCGCGTGATCGCTCCCAGAAGATTCAGGATCGACCCGATGCCGATCCGAACTTGTCCCGATTACTGGACTCTGGCCGCATCCGGCTCGGGTCGAGCACGAGGGGAGGACTTGACCGTATGCGCCCGCTCCAGATCCGCGAGGTGGGCGGCGTCCTGGTCCTGAAGATCGAGGACGCCGCCGCGCTCAATGAAGGCCAGGCGGTTGGCCTCCGACAGGCGTTCAACGTGGTTCAGGACTCGAAAGAGGTTCTCCAGGTAGCCATCGACCTCTCGGCGATCGACTACATCTCCAGTACCGGTATCGCCTTCCTGATCGGCAGCAAGAGACGGGTCGAAGCCAGACAAGGACATCTTGTTCTCTTCCAGCTCCAGCCCGATGTCGCCGAACTCTTCCACCTAATGAAACTGGCCAACCTCTTCGAGATCGCCGACGACGAGGACCAGGCGCTCAAACTGTTCCCACCATCCCCCTCGAACTAATCCTTCCTCCCGTTTCCCTCGACATCCCGGCTTCTCCAAAGTGCCGCGTCGCATGAAGTCCAGCGGTTCGGAGGGTCGAAGACTTAGATCGTAAACCTCGCTCGGTGCGCCGAGAGGGAGGCGAGGTTCGGAGTCGGTCAGGAGACCGACCGATCTCGCCGGCCGGTGCCCAGCGCGAGTACGTTCCCCCGGTCGGCCCATCCGAGTCACGGACGGCGGCCCTGGGGTCGGGTCTGTCCGCCTCGCAATTGGTGACGGGCGGAGTCCGATCACGGGTTGTCGGTGAAGGGAGTCTTCCATGAAGTCCAAGCGTCGGCGCGTCTGCCCGACCCGACACGGCCCGGCTCCGGATCGGGTCGAATCTCGAGGTGCTGGAGAGCCGTCAGTTGCTCGCCCAGTCACCTTATATCCCGATCGGCTCTTATCCGCTGACGAATACCATTCCGGCGCAGAATCCTGGGCCGGTCCCCACACCCCAGGTTGCGCATCCGATCGGCACGAATCCAGCGATCCTGGGGACCTTTCAGAATGAGGGCAAGAACCTCTCCGGCCAGGATCGCCAGGGGAACCGCTGGAACCTCACTCTGACGGGGCCGGGTGAGATCATCGTCACCGACACTTCGCCCAATGACGGCGTACTCGACGACGACATCAACACCATCACCCTGGTCGGCACCAGCCCGACGAAGTCGGTCCTTGTCGGCACGGTCGAGCAATCGGCCCGGGTCATGACCGACACCAGCCTGCTTCCCACGCTTGGCCTGCTCTACTTTAACAGCCTCCAGGCCCAGCAGGGGGTCAAGTCGATCACCCTCAACGGATTCGTGCTGACCGACACGATCACCCCACCGGGCTCCAGCACGCTCTCACCGGCCGAGAGCTTCCTGAACCAGACGACCGGGATTAACCTCCACGGCGGCGTCGGGACCCTGAACATCGAGGGCATCGACGCCCGCTTCCCGGCCTCGATGGACCCACAGCCAATCAACATCGTCATCGGCAACCCGTCGACGCCGCTGAGCATCAAGCCGAACATCCGGATCGATCACATCTACAACACCGTGTACAACGACACCGCCTTCGCCACCGACCCGAACACGGGCACGATCGGCCAGGGCTCGATCCCGACCGGGCCGCTGACCAGCCCAACGGTCAGCCTGGTGGTCAACGGCGCGATCCAGAGCTTCAACGTCGTTTCGATCACCCAGCAGCCCAACCTCTCGTCGCTCTACCCGCCGGTCAACGACAGCATGCTCGTCATCCCCACCGAGATCATCCCATCCGAGAACGCGGCGCTGGAGTACCAGTTCCCGATCGTCGGGACGACCGGGCGGACGGCGGTCCAGACCACGGCGATCAAGAGCGTCAAGGCGACTGGCTCGGTCACCAACACGACCTTCTCGAAGGCTTCCCAGCCGTTCCAGAGCAGCCTGACCGGTCTCGACTCGGTTGGCTCGGTCCAGATCGGCGGCACGGCCGACGCCGTTGCCATCGACTCCCGAGGGAGCATCGGCTCGCTGAACTTCAGCAAGGGGCTGGGCAACCCCAACGGGACGCTGTCGAATCCGATCCACTATGGACGTCCCGCCTCGCAGAACGGCTATGCCGCCAGCGGCAACATCGCCGTCCAGGTCACCACCGAAGGGAACATCGGCTCTCTGACCGCGGGGCCAACCGGCCAGTTCTTCCAGACCTCGCAGAACCCCGCGGCGATCCAGGCCGGGCTCAACGGCTACACAACCTACGTCAATCATCCGGGCCAGGCGGTCACCTCGTCGCTGGTGGCCGCGGCCGGATCGATCGGCTCGGTCCACATCGTCGGAAACATGCAGAGCAGCGAGATCAAGTCCGGCTACAACTACGCCAATGCCCTGACAGGCTCGCAGGGTGTCGCGACCGCCAGCTCGATCGGCCCGGTCAAGATCCGGGGCAACATCACCAACTCGGTCGTCTCGGCCTCCTACCGGGCCATCAACGGCAGCTACGTGAACGGCAAGGCCGGAAACGGGACGATCACCGGCGTCTCCGACGGTCAGATCTACGCCACCTCGGGCGGCAAGACCGTCCTGGGCAACTCGGGATCTGGTTTCTACGCGAAGTACACCAGCGCCAAACCGAAGCCGAAGGGCAAATAAGTTCCGAACGGGAACAGCCCCGCGACGACAACGGCCCTCGTTCCGGTTCCCCTCAAACAAGAGGGGAGCCGGGGCGGGGGCTTCGCTGATCCCGGTGGTTCACCAGCGCCAGAGCGCCGTGCCCCAGTTGAGCCCCGCTCCGAAGCCCGACGTCAGGACGAGGTCGCCCCGGCGGACTTGCTTCTCCTCGATCAGCTCGTCCAGAGCGATCGGGATCGAGCCGCCGGAGGTGTTGCCGTATCGTTCCAGGTTCTTGTAGACCACGTCACGGTGGAACCCGAGCACGTCGCTGGCGGCATGGATGATCCGGATGTTGGCCTGGTGCGGGATGAACCAGCGGACGTCGTCGACGGTCATCCCGGCTTTTGCCAGCACGGCGGTGCAGGAATCGGCCAGAATCCGAACGGCCCACTTGAAGACGGCCCGCCCGTCCATGGTCAGGTAATGCAGCCCTTTTTCGAGCGCCTCGGCCGTCGGAGGAATCCGGCTCCCGCAGGCCGGTCGATTGAGAAGGTCGCCGCCCGAGCCATCCGCTGCCGAGCTGGTAGGCGAGCATCCCCTGTTCGGACGTCCCGGGGGCCAGAAGCACGGCGCCGGCACCGTCGCCGAAGAGGGGGAAGCTCTTCTGGTCGTGCGGGTTGATCACCCGGCTATTGCAGTCGGCACCGATCACCAGGGCTCGCTGGCTCGTTCCGGCCGCGACGAACTGGGCGGCGGTGGCCAGGGCGTAAACGAACCCCGCGCAGGCGGCCTGCAGGTCGAACGCCGGGCAGTTCAGCTTCATCCGGTCCTGGACCAGACAGGCGGTCGAGGGGAAGCTCATGTCGGGCGTGAACGTGCCGATGACCAGCAGGTCGACCTCCGAGGGGTCGCAGCCGGCGGCCTTCAGACACCGATTGGCGGCGTGGACGGCCAGGTCGCTGGTCGCCTGGTGGGGCAGGGCGAACCGACGCTCCGTGATGCCCGTCCGGTTCACGATCCATTCCGGGTCAAACCCGTGCGAAGCGAGCAGGTCGTGATTGGTGATCACGTTGTCGGGCAGGTAACGGCCTGTCCCCAGGATCTGCACGCCCGTCAGCGTGCGGGTCCTCGCTTCGGCATGCAATGGGCCAATGCTCATGGGCGATCCGCGACGGTCTCGAACCGGGTTGCGGTGCGCCGCCGCGCCAGGTGGGATGCGAGGAGGAATCCCCGCCCGGCGAGACCCGCATCTCCCAGGGACGGGCGACGCGGACGACCGGATCTCGGGGGCTTCGCCCCGTCACGAAGAATCACGGGGTGGCAAGGGGAGAAGGGGCCCTCGGCCCCTCGGGCAAGGCGGGGCAATCCTCCCTGAAACCCTCCGCGCGATGCTTGACTATAATCCCTGATCGGGCCGCTGGCCAGTCCAGATCCGGACGGCCGATTTGTTGACCGACCGGTCCGCCGTGCCCTCGGCCCATCCCCGCTCACTTTTTGGAAGTCGGCTGGACCATTCCGGAAGGATCGCCGATACCTCACCGTTGACGAGGACGTTCCACCAGACCTGGAGAGACGGGGCATGGACGCCGCATCGATCGGCCGGATCGAGGGGAATCTGGGATCGCCCAGGGATCGGCTCCGGCCGGCGCTGGAGCTGGTCACGGTCGTTGGGCTGCTCGAAGCCCAACTCTGGTTCCTTCGGACTCACGGGCCAGCCTGGCTCAACGTGCTGGTCTACGCAACAATCGTGGCGACGCTCTGGCTATCCCACGAGAGACGAAGGAAGGCCGAGGTCCGGGTGCCCTTCGCCGTCGAGGACCCTGGACGGGCCTGGGCCGAGGTCCTTCTCGCCTGCCTGGTCCTCTCGGCAGTCCTCATGAGCGCGGCCCGTCTGGTGGGGGATTCGAACGAGACCTTTGAGTTCGTCTTCCTCCAGAAGCCCCCCCTGAAACTCTTCAACTGGCTGCTCGGCAAGTTCGGGGCGGCCCTCGGGCAGCAACTGGCTCTTCAGCTATTCCTCTGGCCGGTCTGCTTCGAGCTGACCCGGGGCCGGACCTTGGGGACGGTTCTGGCGGCCTCGATCTTCGGGCTGATCCACCTGCCGAGCCCGACCCTGGTGACGATCACCACCGTGGCCGGCGTCGTCTGGATCGCCCTCTACCAGAGGACCGGCCGGCTCGCCCCGCTGATCCTCTCGCACATGATTTTGGCCACGCTCGCCCACGGGGGCCTTCCCGAGCGGCTCACGTATGACATGCGCGTGGGCCTGACCGCGACGGCCGACCTGAAGCGGTTCGAGACACTCAACGACCCGAAGGTCCGCAAGGGGAACCGCCGGCTCAAGGAGAACCGGGCGAGCCTGATCCGGTTTAGCTCGGACGCGTATTACCAGGCCCAGGGGGGCAACTTGCCGGGCTTCATCCGGGGGCTCTTCCGCGACGTCCTCGACCGCCCGGCGAAGGATTCCGACGTCGAGTTCTGGATGACCCGGTACCTCCCCAACCCCCGGATCGACATCCCCTCGATCTTCCTGGCCAGCGACGAATTCGCCCAGATCCAGGAGCGCCGGCGGGCGATCGCCGAAGGGTCGAGCCTCCGACGCTGAGTCATCGAGATTTCGCCTCGGCGACCCAGGGGATGGACTCCGCCTGGTAGACCTTGCCGTTGTCCCAGTCCTGGACAAAGACCGAGACCCGGCACTTACTCGCGACGGAGTCGCTGGCGAGCTTGACGGGGAAGGCGAACGACTTCGACCCGGAACTGTCGAGCTTGTCCATCTTGTAGGCAAACGACCGGACGACGAAGGGCTCGACCAGCGTCTTGCCGGCGTTCTCGCCCGAGGGAACGCGGGTCGAGATCGGCCCTTCGGTGACGGTCACCCCCACCATGAGCTGCCGCCCGTTCACTTCGGGCGTCAATGGAGTCACGTCGACGGTCAGGTCCCGCTCGGAGTCGGTCCCGACGAGGCTCGAGCTTGAGCGACCGCGCCGGGCTTTTCTTTCAGGGCGGCCTTGATCGCCTTGGTCGCCTCGGGACGGTTCGACCCGAGCATCGGCGTCCGGCCATCGACCATCATCATCGGCGTGAAGTAGAGGTCATTCCGCTTCTGGACCGAGTTGTAAGCCAGCTCCCGGCGGCTGTAGTCCTTGTTCGAGAAGGGGTCGGCCCAGGGCTCGTTGAAATAGTCGACGTGGAAGGCCACCGGGACGATCTTGTCGGGCCCGAAGCCGAGCCGGGCGAGCTGGCCGAGGAAATCGTTGGCGGATGGGCAGGAGTTGCAGCCCTGCGACGTGTAAAGCTCGACCAGCACCTTCTTCGGGGGCTTCGACGAGTCGGACTTTTCCTGGGCCAGGACAGTCCCTGCCAGGGCGAGAGCCAGCGTCGCGACGATCCGGATCTTCATGGCGCGGTCTCCTGATGGGTCGTGGGGTGCATCAATGGCCGGCGTACCAGTCATAACCCTTTTCGGCCCAGTAGTCGGGCGGTTGCTGGTCGGTGAACTGGAGGGTGCCGATCTGCTTGAGGCTCTTGATCCCGTACTTGACCGGGACCGCCAGCCTCAGGGGGCGCCGTGGTGAGTCGTCAGCGGGGCGCCGTTCATCTCATAGCAGAGGAGGGTCTGCGGGTGCAGGGCCGAGGCGATGTCGAGGCCGACGAAATACTTCGCGTCGGGCGTGGTCAGGGCGGCGAACGGGAGCAGGTCGTCGGGGCGAGCGTTGGGGTCGCCGGACTGGCCGTTCCTCGTGGCCAGACCAGTGGCTTCCGCCAGGTCGGCCAGCCGGGCGCCAGCCCATGTGACGACGGTGCTCCAGCCCTCGATGCACCTCAGCTCGGTCGTGATCTCGACGCGAGGCAGGGCCTTGACCTCGGCCAGGCTCATGAACTTCGTCCCGGTCGGCCCCTGGACCTTGAGCCGCCAGGCGTCGAGATCGAGCGTCGTGTCGATGCCGATCTTGCCGTTGACCCGGGGCATCGTGGCGAGGGTCGAGGGAAACGATCTCGCCAGCCGCTTCGGACTGAAGAGGGACCGGCCGACGTTCTCGTCGAACTCCAGGACCCGACGGAGCGGCCAGGGGACAAGCTTCTCCGGCGTCCGGGTCTTGATCCAGGCGATGCCGCCGATCGCGGCGAGGGCTGAAATCCCACCCCAGGCGAACCCCCGGCGGCTGACCCGGCGAAGCCGGCGTTCGACCTCGAAGTCGTCGTCACTTGGCGGTACTTCCGGCCCGCTCAACTTGCTCATAGGTCGGCTCCCCGTCGCTGGCGAGTTCCACGCCGATGACCATCGCCCGGAAGTTGTTCCAGCCGGCCCGGATCACCTGCGCGATGTGAATCAGGAAAAAAAACACATAGCCGAGCGTCAGCGCGAAGTGCTCCAGCCGAGCCGCTTCGTAACCGCCCAGGAGCCAGGTCAGGCCGCCGAGCTGCACGGGCTTGTAGATCGCAAGGCCGGTCAGGAGCGACCCGAGGCCCATCGCGATCACAGCCGTGTAGGCCAGACGCTGGGCCCCGTTGAACTTTCGTCGTGGCAGCGGCGCTTTCCTGACACCGAGATCGTGAAGGACGACCTGAAAGGCCTCGGCGAAGGTCCGCCGGTTCGGGACCAGGTAACGCCACTCACCGCTGATGAGGGTGTAGATGACGTAGAGCACGCCGTTTAGGGCGAAGAGCCACATGAAGGCGAAATGCCAGGCCATCCCCTCACCGAGCCGGTAGCCGACGTGAAACGTCTTGTAGAACCAGTCCGGGAAGAACTTGATGACCACGTCCCCCCGGAACCGGATCGCGTAGACGTCGTTGGCCCAGTAGATCAGCAACCCGCTCCAGATCATGACGGCCAGGATCGGCACGTTCGCCCAGTGGAACGCGCGGGTGGCCAGCGAATGCTTACGTTCCAGGCGAGACATCGACACGAACCTCCGTCAATGGACCGTCCTCCACTGGCGTGGACAACGCCTTGCAGTGTAGGACTTCGGCAGGCGGCTGGCCAGCGAGGCATGGTTGAGAGGGTCATTCAAAGATCCGGGCGGAAGGCGAAATCGGGGACTGGCTCCGCAGCGCAGCGGAGGTGGCTGTCCCCGATTTCACCGGGGAATCGGGACAGGCACCGCCCGAAGACGGACGGAACCAGTCCCGATTCCCCTCGCCCTACCGACTTTTGAGCAACCCTGGGATGGTCGAGACTTCCCCACGGTCAGTCTTTGATCTACGATCCCAGGGGTCGGATTATTCAAAGGCGAGGGAGGGCGCGACATGGAATCGCCGATCCTGCTCCGGATCGAAGGAGCGGTTAATCGGCCGCTCGGGTGGACATTCGAGGAGCTCGACTCGTTGCCGGAGGAAGTCCAGGTCCCTGATGTCTCCCGGTTCCAGCCGAGCCGGCGAGGCGACGCGGTGACCCTCGACGCGCTCTTGTGTCAGGCCGTGCCCCGGCTTGAGGCCACGCACCTGACCCTCCACGCCGATCGCGACGACTTCCACGTATCGATCCCGCTCGGGGCGATCCGGGAACAGGGGCTGGTCGTCTACAAGGTCGGACAGGAAAGACTGGGGGTCGAGCAAGGGGGACCGATCCGCCTCCTGATCCGCGACCCCCTGGCCTGCCACGCGGGGGAGCTGGACGAGTGCGCGAACGTCAAGTACCTGAGCCGGATCGAGCTGACCACGGCCCAGGGACGAGACACCCGGCCGCTCGACGACGCGGCTCATCAGGCTTTACATGAAAAGCAGGGCGGTTGAACACGGATCAACCCTGGAGCACGTCGTTGAGCTTGAGGACCAGGATCACGGCGACGACGATGCCCGAGCCGACGACGGCGACCAGGACGCCCCCGGCGGCGATCTCGCGGGCGACCTTGAGACGGGGCTCCTCGGGGTCGCCGATCGCGCGGGCCAGGGTGTCGACGGCGCTGTGGTTCAACTCGGCGATGAAGATTGAGCAGCCGGCCATGATCAGGGCGATCCATCCCTGCGCGTCGATACCGAGCATCGCGGCGGTCAAGGCGACCAGGACCACGCGGTAGCCGTGGGCGAAGAAGCTCGAATCGCCCCGGATCGCGTGCTTCCAGCCGTTGAGGCCGGCCCAGAGCTTCTCGCGGAGGTTCCGGCGGCCGGCTCGCGCCTTCGGGGCGACGGGCCATTCCGACCCCGACGGCCCTTCCTCAAACCGCAGGGTTGACGCGGAGGAGACTGGCAAGGGTTCCGTCGGCGATCCGGGGTGCTGGGTGATCTGTGCCATGATCATTCGACCGGGGCGAACCGGGAGTCCAATCGGGTCACACCGCCGGCCGACCCGAACTGCATGTTCGGGCTCAGACGCGGCGAGATCGAAAACTGGAACTGGTAGCTGTGCTGGAGCGGGCTGACGGCCAGGCCGACCGAAGTCAGGTAGTCGGCACCGATCCGCGTTAACGCGCCGGTGGCTCCCAGGAGCAGGCCGTTGCCGAAGTCATAAGACTCAGCCACCGTCCCGAACCACTTCGGGCTCAGCCAGTAGCTGTACTGGGCGTTGAGGGCCGAGGTGTTGATCGGCCCGGTGTTGACGATCGTGTAGCCCACGAAGATGTTCCCCTTGGGAATCCGAGTGATCGACAGGCCCGAAGTGATGATATGGAGGCCGAAGGGGTCGTTGCGGTCGAGCGACGTGTTGTAGGCGAGGTAGGGGTCGCCACCGACCTTCCAGAACTCGAACCAGCCGTAGGAGACGATGCTGGTCCGGTCGCCGATGTACCACTCGTAATTGTAGTAGTTCTGCCCGAACGGCTTGCCGAAGTTATCGCGGGTGGCCTGGGGGAAATAGGTCGTATCGAGGTCGAAGACCATGTAATCCATGATGTGCCGCTTGCCCTCCTGGCCCCGCTTGGTCTGGAGCCTCTGGTGGATGCCCGAGCTTGACCGTTTCCATGCTGGCCTGGATGTCGGTCGTCCCGGCGATCGGCGAGATCGCCCGGCGGAGGATGAGGAACCGGGGGTCGTACTGCGGGGGCAAGACCCCACCGATGTAGTTGGTCAGGGCGAAGTAACGGCGGGAGTATTCATACGTGTTGTCGTCGAGTTCGTCCTGAACGCCGAGGCTGTTCAGCGGGACGTTGGAGTAGGAATCGCGGGCGTCGACCATGAAGTCGATCTTGTGGTTCAGACCGTGGATATTGAGCAGCTCGCTCTCGACGTTCGGGTACTTCTTCCAGATCTCGATGTCGGCCCTGGCTCCGGCCGCTCCCCAAATCCGGCCGACCGAATGGCCGCCGATCTGGTTGTTCCAGCCGACGGCCTGCCCCTGGACATAAGGAGTCAGCCGGAGATACTTGAACTTGAGCGGCAGGTCGAGCTCGTGGGCCGTGTAGAACCGTCCGCTCTGGAAGGTCCCGTTGGTGTTCGAGATCGGGTCGATCGGCAGGAAGTTGAAGATGGTCTTGTTGTTGACCTCGGCCGCGGTGTGGACGTTCGCGTAGTCGGCCCCGGTGTGCTGGAAGTAGGTCAGTCGGTCGCCCAGCAAGCGAGTCGCCCAGCCGGTAGTAGTCCCCCTTGGGATACCACTGCGTCTGGGTGAAGAAGTTCTGAAGGTTAACCGACGTGGTCAGGGTGGCCGCCGTGTTCTGCTTCTGGCGGATCAGATACGCCAGGTTCTCCTGGTCGAGCCCGATGTCGAATCGACGCTTGAAGTATTGTTCCAGGAAGTTACGATCCGAGAGCAGCTCGACTTCGAGGTTGAGCCGGAGGTCCTCGTCGAGGGGCGTGTCCTTGTTGACAAACGACTGCATGTGCCGGGCGACGACCAGGCCCCGAAAGGTGCCCTGGGCCTGGGTGTAGAACGGGTTGGAGAGCCGCGTGAACCCGGCACGGCCGGCCGCGTTGTTGTTCGGTGAGTTGGTGATGACCGCCGGGCCGCCGCCGAGGACGTCGCGCGAGCCGTCGAAGAGGCCATAGGTGTCGAAGTACCCGGCGTAGTTCGTCAGCAGGCTGGGTGGATCGTCCTCGTCGTCCTTGTCCTTGGGCTTGGGCTTGCGATAGGGGTCCCTAAGGTCCTTGATCAGGTCCAACCCATACCAGCCGATCTCGCTGCCGACCGCGATGCCCTGGCCCCGCTTCTTGTCGCGGGCGCTGAGGTAGTCGACGTCGAGGTTCCAGACGTCGATCTGGGGCGGATGCCTCCGCTGGAGAAGGTTGAACACATCGTAATCGGTTCGGAACTGCTGGCCGAAGTAATTGTTCGTCGCGAACGAGACCGAGGTCAGAGGTGGGTTGAGGTTATCGGCCTCGACGTAGACCCTCGGCCAGAAGAAGACCGGGAGCGGCCCCATGAAGAAGAAGTTCCGGCGGGCGTCGATCATCCAGGTCAGGTCGTCCCCGTCGAACGGCTCGCCGTCGTTCCTGGCCAGCTCTCGGTCGTCGACGACCTGCTCGATGTCGATCGAGTTGCTGGTGAACCGATAGCCAGGCCGGGCGAACCGGCTGCCGGTCGTGACGGTCTTGTCGGCCTGAATGGCCGCGAGCGTGCTGGCGAAGAGCTGGCCGTTGTCCCCCGCGGCCTGAGGGTGGTACTGAAGGATGCGCGGCGACTTGACCTTGGCCGGAGTCACCAGCCCGGGACTGAACAGCTCGACCGTGGCGTTGAGGGCCAGGAGCTGATCCTTCCGGACGTCGTAATAGATTCGCTCGCCCTGATAGGTCCGCTGGTCGCTCTTGCCCTGGTAGATTTGCTGGTCCTGCCGGAAGATGACGTGGCCTTCAAGGTAGAACTCCAGAGGGTCGGAGTTGTTGTCGACCAACTGGTTATTGTAGTCGATCCGGGCCGGCCCTTGCCGACCCTCTTTGCGGCGCCAGATGACCACGTTGTCCGCCTCGATGTTGACGATCCCCTGTTCCTTCGACTGAGTCTGGATATTGACACCATTGCGGATGATGATGATCTGCGTGCCGTCGGGCTGCTCGGGCAGCGATTCGAGCTGGATCTCGCCCAGGCCCCGAGGGTAGATCGTGGTGACCCGCTGCGACCCGACCAGCACCGGGGCCAGCGGCTTCTTCGGGTCATCGACCGCTCGGGGCGCCGCGTCGGGCAGCGGGACGAGGCTCGTCGGCGGCTCGACGACGGGCGCGGTGTCCGAGGGGCCCAGCGGTACCGAGTTCGGTGCCAGGGGCGGAAGCTCGGTCGGCGAGGCTGGGTCGGGCACCGGCTCGGCCGAGAAGTCGTCCGGGAAGGCGGGCGTCGACGGGGCGACCACCTGCGCCGGGCGAACCTGCGGATCGACCTTCGCCGGCTCCGGCCGCGCCACCACCGTCGGCTCAACTCCCGAGCCGAACGGCGCGACGGCCGATCCCGGCATGGCGACCGGAGGTCCCGCCGGGACCGGTCGGGCTGACACAGGCGCGGGACCGCTGGACGACGTCTCGACGACCTGGGACGGTAGGGCGGGCAAGGGCTCCGGAGCCGGCTCGACCGGCCCGGCGAAGGCCCTGGCCAGGATCGGCAGGCCCACGGGCGGCTTCGCCAGCTCATGACGACCGCCGGGAACCCGGGTTTCGACACCGAGCTGACCCCGGGTCGCCAGCCGGGTCCGGACGTGTCGAAACGTTGGGCCGGGGTTGCCGGGGTCGCGAACCTGCCCCTCGACGTAAACGTTGAGCCGGAAAATCGTTCCGCTGGCTTGACCCGCCCGATCGACCCGGACCACCGCCCGATCGGCTCGGAGCGAGACGTCGCCCTGGACGATCTCGGCCTGGTCTTCGAGCAGGACCCACTCCGAGCCTCCCTCGGTCCAGGTCTGGACGTGATCGGCCCGGAGCCGGACCGACTCCCCCTCGTCCCCTTTCCAGGTGGCGACGGGCACGTCCTGGCCCCGGGCCTCGCTTCGAGCCGCGAGCGCGACCGAAAAGAGGGCCATGAGGAGCCAGGCGCTGGCGAGACGTCGGCGGCGGACGTCCGTCTGGTCTTGACCCCGCACGGCACCTCCTGAACGATCGCCCAACGCGCCCGAAGGAGCCCAGCCCACCCGGGCCGTTCCCCCGATCGTCCCGCTGGCGGACCAGCGATCCGGCCATCGATCGGCGTTCGCCGATCCGAGGCCCGCGTCAATCCTAGGGAGGTGAAGTCGAAGACGTGCGCCTGACGGGACAATCGGCGGGAAGGTAGCCGGTCGCCTCAGAACCGTCAACCCGAGAACCCCCGACACTCCGGAGGTCCCGCCCGCAAGTCCAGGCAGCGACCGGCCCCGTTCGATCCCTCCTCAAATGGCTTTGCTCCGTAGTTCCAGTTGGCTTCGTTTCCCGAACCAGTAGGATTGGAGAGTCTGCAAGGGGTGGGTGGTTCCTCGGGCAAGCCACACCGACGGAAATCGGTAGTGGGGCCTGCCCGGGGATCGACTCAACCGACGAAATATCTCGCTTAAATTGCCCATTTTAACCCCCGTTTTGGACCACCGCGCAGCACCGCACGACCTCCGACCCAATTCGGGCCAAAGCATCAACAAGCATCGATCGATCAGACGCCCCGGAGCCGTCAGGCCCGGAGCTTCTGGGCCTTCCTTCGATTCGCCTCCCGGCGCGACTCCGCCTTCCGGAACCGCTTCTCGCGACGGCCGGCCAGGATCTTCGGGATGTCGGCATTCTGGCCGGGCTCGGGAAACTCCTCGGGTTCGAGGCAGAACGGCGGCTGGATGCACTCGGGCGTCCAGCCTTCGGCGGCGACCTCGTCCGGATGCTTCGGCTCGGGAGCCGGCGTCGGCTCGGGTTCCATCACCCACTGCGGCCGGAGGCTCGGGTCGGGGACCCGATAAGGCGATTGGATCGTGATCTGTTTCAGGCACCAGCGCATCTTGTTGAACAGCGCCGACTCATATCGGCGGAGCCTTCTCAATTCCGGATCGCCCTCGTTGGTCAGGTCGGCCGCGGCGAGGGCCTGGTTGACCTCGTCGAGGTCGGCGACGACTTCGCGATGGTCTTTGAGGGCCTCGATCTCGCGACGGGCGACGGCGGCCGAGTCCTCGCCGTCGTCGATGACCCGGCCTTCGAGGTCGATCATCAGGCCGGGCTTTCGACCTTCGCGGAACTCATGAGGCGTGGCCAGGAGGTCGAACGCGAGCTTGGTCTGGGCGTCGGTCCAGCCCTCCTTCTGCGTGTCGGCGGCGTGGGCGAGCATGGCCCATCGGGTCATCATCCATTCACAACCATGAGATGTTCTTCGCAAGGCCTCGACGGCCGAGGCCGGGTCCTTGCCGAGCTTCCGGCCGATGTCCTCGGCCTCGAACCGGCGATCGTCGTCCCAGGTCAGTTCGGCGCGGAGCGAGATCTTGTCGCGGATGCGGCGTTCCATGCGCTGGGATCGTTCGATCCGGACGGAGTAAAGAGCGGCCTGGTTGACCATCCAGACGTGAATCAGATTTTGCGGCTTGAGAGTGTCGAAGAAGTCGGTGGAGCGTTGCTGGACGGTTTCGAGGTCTTCGGGGACACAGACGGAGGCGCAGAGGCCATGTTTGAGGGCGTTGGCGCGGGACTTTTCCTTGCCTTCGGGGGTTTTCGGGCCGGTGCTCTTGAGTGAATTTCTACGGTTCGCGGCGCGTCGGGCTTCGCTGACGACCATGGTTCGACCTCGGTTGACGGTGTGGATCGATGGAAAAACGGACATCGATAACACATTCAGGTCGGCGCGAGGTTGGTTAACACACTTTCCCGGAAATTCACGTTAGGCCGGGGTAGGTTGTGTCGAGTCCTCGAAGTCGCACCGGGGGTTCTGATCCGGCCGCTCTCCATATTGCATCGATGATGCGTCTTCGAGGAATCGAGTGGAAATATCGTCACTGGGCCGGGAGGAATCCCGGAGCGAGGAACCCTGGCGTGTTGAACACGTCGATGCCCCAGTACTCGCCGAGGAGGACGATTCCCTCGGCGTTGAAATGGCCGGTGTTGCCCGCTGGGGGCGACTGGCGGAACTCGAAACCCAGGATGTCGGTGTCCGGCCCCAGGAACGTCAAGACGCCGTCGGTGACGCCGGCCTGGGCCTGCCTGAGGGCGGCCTGAAGCGGTGGATCGTTCCCGGGAGCGCCGGTTGCCTGCGCGACCATCCACTTGACCGGCGTGCCCGCGACCATCCGCGACAGGTCGATCACCGCGCGGAGGTAGGCGCCGTAGAGCGTGGGGTCGGTGTGAAGATCGTCGTCGGTCTCTCCCTGATCCCAGAGCACGGCCCGAACTCCGCCCCGGAGCTTGAAGTATTCGAGGGCGTAGGTCAGACGCTCGAAGGTCTCGTTACCCGGCAGCCACTCGCCGATGTCCGTCCCTCCCCGGCCGACGGAATAAAGCCCGACGGGTAGACCGGTTGCATAGACGAGGTTGGTCGCCATCGTCGGCCAGACGCTGCCGCCGTGGGTTCCGTCGGTCACCGGCTGCGGGTCGATTCCCCACTGCCAGAAGGCCCCGTTGAAATTCGGATCGAGGCCGGTGTCGGCGTTGAACGCCGAAACGCGAATGTCGGGGATGTAACCCGTCGGGAGGCCCGCGTTAGTCGAGTTGGACTGGCCGGCGGTGATGAAGACCTCGCCCACCCCCACGGCAAAGACGGTCATGGCATTGCCAACCTGCCCCCGGTAGGTTGGCCGGATCTGAAGATCGTAGAACCCTCCGGCGGCCTGTCGGTAGACGCCGATGAACCGCTGACCGGTGAACGAGACGTCAATCAGGGGCGCCCAGCCTTGCCCGAGCCCCGACATCCCTGTCCGGAGGGACGAACTGGCCTGGAAGCCGTCGATGGGGCCTTCGAATGTGCCGATGAAAACGATGTTGCCGAAGTTGTCATCGCGACGCTGGACAACCTGTCGGATCATGGGCTCGGTGATTGAGGTGATCTGACCCACGGCCACCCTTGTCACGGCTCGCGCGGTGGCCGGTGGCCGGGACGCGGATCGAATCGCATCCTCCGCACCCCCTCCGACCGTTCCCGTCGAGAGGCAGAGCCAGCCTATCGACAGAAAAAGGATTGATCGCCGACGATCTCTCGTGATTCTTCGAAGCAATTGATCGCTCATCGTTGTCCTGCCCGGGTGATTTCGCCTGGTTTCGGAACAATCTTATCGCGCAGCCCGATCCGGGAGCGTCATCAGAGAAGGTGACGAGCTTCCGACTTTCACGATGGTATCGATTAAACTCGACGGACCTGGCAACCGTTGGCGTGTCTCGCTCGTACGGCTTCGAAACAAGAATAGCCGAGAAACCCGATTCGGGATCTCTCGGCCGTCAGAACGTTCGGTAAGCCGATTCCTCGCAAGCTGTCGGATCTGCAGAGTGTCATCGGGTCAGAGGCGTCGAGTCGGCCGGGTCGTGACCCGGCTTCGTCGATGTGCTGGGACTTGACCCGGCCGACATCATTCAAGTCCCGACCGTGTTCCGCTCGGTTCAGTTAGTCCACCATTTTAGAGTTGAGCGGCTACTACTTTGACTTCTCTTGAACTCGGGGCCGACCTTTCGATTGCTTGTGCTTCTCGATCCGCGCCTCCACGTCCTTGACCTCGTCGGGCGTCCCGTACTCGCGGAGGAAGCTGGCGTAACGTTCCAGCTCCTTGACGATGCCGGCGGCGTGAAAATATCCGTCAGACGCGTACTTCTTCATGGCGGGCCGGTCGCACTTCCTGGCTTCCTCAATCTTCTTGTTGATCGCGAAGGTCAGGGCCATGTCGATCAGGAATTGAGAGCCGCCGACCTTCTGACCTGAGACCATCGCCTTCTGCGCGATGGCAAGCCCCTGGGTCTTGAAGCATTCTCTGTCCATCGACCGGAGAAAATCGCCGTCGGGCGAATTCGACGGCTTTTCTTGATCGAGACAAATGGTTAATGAGTTGATCGTATTCAGGAGCCTGACGTCATTCGGGCCATAAACCTTCTCCAGGCCGGCCAGGGCACGCCGGAAGAGCGGCACGACGTCAACTTTCTTCTCGCTCCGATGAATGGTCGCGAGCACGGTGAGCATTGAACAATACTCAGGAGTGACGGCCTTGCTGTTTTTCTCCTGGATGTCGATCAGCCGCCGCGCGGTCCGTTCGGCCTCCGCGTTCTTGCCTTGGAACATCATGACCATCGCGAGCTTGCCGAGTGTGGTCGTGGTGCGGCGGTCCGCCTCCCCGATGGACTTCTCCCATGAGTTTAAGGCTTTCGAGAAGAAGATTTCCGCCTCTCCGAACTGGCCCTTCGCCGAGCTGAGTTCCGCGATTGCGGCACAGACCTCCGCGAAATGGGGTTTCTCCGACTGACTGGCTCGCTCGAAGCTGCTGACCGAGCGTCGGAATGAAGACTCGGCATCGGCGTACTTCGATTTCGCCATGAGCACGTAGCCGATACTGCGATGATGCTCGGCGAACTCCTTATGATCGGGCGCTGATTCGTTCTCAGAAGACTTGAGCGACTCTCTGAGTAGTGCCTCCGCCTTCGCGTAATCCCTGGCAACGACCGCCTTTTGTGCCTCGGCGCATAGCGCTTTTCAACGGCCCAGGGACTCTTCAGACGAGGTCTTGGATTGAACCTGACCTGACGGCGTGCCGGTCGGTTCTCCCGCGAGGAGAGCGGGTCGCGCCCACATCATCGAGACGATGACGGCCGCGATTCTCAAGGAGGCCGGGTTGATCCGATCCATCGTAGACGACCCCTATCGATTCGAACGGGTCTCGACGCGAGCATGCAACAGTGTTCGCCGGCGGCAGTGGAATCGAACCCCGTAATCTTGTCCAGATGGAAGTCGCGTGGCCTTGGCTCGCAAACCGGACGCGAGGGGACAGACTCGCTAGCGTGGCGGCGCCGGGGGGTCCGGCGAGACGGGTTGCCAGGGATGGTTCGCGGCCCGGCGGTACTTCGTCTCCAGATCCCGGAGATGCTGGATGTATCGCAACCTCCTCTTGCGAGATTCGCTCATGGGGAGGTTGTCGGCATCGATCTTATGCCTGTAGATAAAACTGCACATCGATGATTCAGCGCCGGCCTGGAGGCGATACCAGTTCGCCCGGTCCTGGAATGAGGCGGAACGGCGATGGAGGACGTCCAGGTAACAGATGACGCAGATGACCGCGACCGCGACCATCCACCGCCGGATCGTGAATCGAGGGGCGGTGAGGCGCATGGCGTGGTCCGTGGCGGGGGTGCCGTCCCTCTCGGGGCCGGCCGGTCGTCTCAGCTTACGACCCGTCTCGGCTTGGCGTCGCGGAAGTGGCGGAGGAGGGAGGGGTTGAGGCCGTAGCTCAGGCCGAGGAGCTTGATCGGGTGGAGGGTCCGCTTGGTGATCCCGTGCTCCATCTGCATCCGGCAGGCGCCGCACTCGGTCGAGCCGATCTCGATGTCGTCGTCGCGGAGTCGGTTGAGGAGCCCGCGGCCGGCGCGGAGGGAGGTCCGGAAGTTCTTGCGGGCCAGGCCGAAGGTGCCGGCCATCCCGGAGCAGCCGCGGTCGATGAACTCGACGTCGAGCTCGGGGATGGTCCGGATCAGGTCGAGCCCGGGCGTGCCGACCTCGAGGGCCCGGAGGTGGCAGGGCTGGTGGTAGCCGACCCTGGCGCGGAGCGGGTGCTTGGGCTCGGGGAGCTGGCCCCGGGCGGCCAGGCCGGCGAGGTACTGGCCGACGTCCATCGTGTTCTCGGCGACGAGCGCGGCGTCGAGGTCGTCGGTCAGCTTGAGGTATTCGCGGCGGAGCATCAGGGCGGCGGTCGGCTCGGAGCAGACGACCGTGTAGCCGTCGCGGACGGCGTCGCCGAGGACGCGGAGGTTGGCCAGGGCCAGGTCGCGGGCGTGGTCGAGGTCGCCGACGACCCAGCGCGGGCATCCCGGAGCCTCGCTGGCCGTTGCGGGACGTAGACGTTCACGCCCGCCTGGCGGAGGACGCCGACGACCGACTCGGCCAGCTCCTGGTCGAAGTGGTTGGCGAAGACGTCGACGAAGTACGCGACCCGCGGCCCGGGCGCTTGCGGCCGGGCCTTGGTCAGGCCGAGCCGCTCGGCTCGGCGGAGGAACGGTCGTCCGGTGCGCCCGGGGAAGCGAGCGGAGCCGCGAGAGGCCGAAGGTCCGCTCGATCAGCCATCGGGCGAAGCGGTTCCGGAGCACGGCGTTCCAGGTGATCGGCAGTCCGGCTTGCCAGCTGCGACCAGAGGTCGACCCGCGAGAGGAACCAGTCCGTCGGTGCCAGGCCGTGGATCTCGACGTAGGCGGCCTTGGCCTCGACCATCAGGCTCGAGACGTCGACGCCGGCGGGGCATTCGGTCCGGCAGACCATGCAGTGGATGCAGAGGTCGGCGTTGGCCTTCATCTCCTCGGAGCCCCAGAGCTGGGGGTCGACGGCGCCGGTGGCGATCTGGCGGAGCAGGTTGGCCTGGTTCCGGGGCGACGCGGCCTCGGTCCGCAAGGCCCGGAAGGTCGGGCACATCCGGAGGCTCGGTTCCTGGGTCCGGCAGGCGCCGCAGCCGTTGCAGGCCGACGCCTGTTCGCAGGATCGTCAGTCGCGCCAGCGGAGCGCGGGGACGAGCGACCTCGGGCGTCGGCTCGGGGACCTCGACCAGGGTGGCGAACGAGCTCGGGGCCTCGGTTTCAGGCGTCGGCTCGGGGTCGGACTCGGGCCGGGCGACGGGCTTGAGGTGCCGGGTCATCAGGTGCGGGTCGTCGCCGACGACCTTGCCCGGGTTGAGGATGTTGTAGGGGTCGAAGGCGTCCTTGACCTCGCGGAAGGCGTGGAAGAGGTCGCCGGACTGGCGGCGGAGGAACTGGGTGCGGGCCAGGCCGCAGCCGTGCTCGCCGGAGATCGAGCCGCCGAGGTCGAGCGCGGCGTCGAGGACGGCGGTCGCCATCGGCTCCAGCTTGGCCACGTCGCACGGGTCGCCCATGTCGAGGAACGGGCGGATGTGGAGCTGGCCGTCACCCGCGTGGGCGTAGAGGGTCCAGCTCACGTCGAACGACTTGAGGATGTCCTGGAGCCGACGGAGATACTCGGCGAGCGAGCTCGGGCGGGACGGCGATGTCCTCCATGAACGGCACCGGCCGGCTCGGCCCTTTCATCCGCATCAGGCTCGGCGTGATCGCCCTGCGAAGGCCGAGGAGGAAGTCGCAATCGGCCCGGCGGGTGGCCTCGACGGGGTCGGCGGCGAGCCGGCCCGAGCCGTTCGAGCCGTCGCGCGAGGCCGCGGAGCCGGCCAAGCGACCTCGTCCGGGTCGTCGCCGTCGAACTCGACGATCAGGGCCGATTCGGCCTGCCTCGGCGATCCACGGCGCGCATGGCGGGCACGACGTCGCGGGCCAGGCTGAGCGACCGCCAGTCGAACAGCTCGCAGGCCGAAGGGCGGTCCTTCAGGCACTCGACGACGGCCGCCGGCGGCATCGCCGATCCGGCCGAACGGCAGGACCACCACCGCCTGGGCCGGCGGGATCGGCACGGTCCGGAGCGTGATCTCGGTGACCAGCGCGAGCGTCCCCTCCGAGCCGACCAGGAGCCTGCGCCAGGTCGATCCCGACCGGCGAGGCGGCGTCGCCCAGGGCATACCCGGCGCGGTTCCGCCGGGCCTTGGGCCGCTGGCGGGCAAGGAGGTCGACCTGGCGTCGGTAGATGGTCCCGAGCTTGCGGACGACCAGATCCTTGAAGCTCGGCCGGCTCGTCGTCGGGCGAGGGCCAGGGCTCGAAGCCGACGCTCGGCGGCCTCGCCGTTGGCGAAGACGACCGAGAGCCGCTCGACGTGGTCGGCGGTCGTCCCGTACCGGAGCGAGCGGATGCCGGCGGCGTCGAGCCCGACCATCCCGCCGATCGTCCGCGACTCGGAATGGCTCGGGTCGGGGCCGATCTTCCGGCCCAGCGGGGCCAGCCGGGCGTTGAGGACGTCGAGCACGACCCCCGGCTGGACCACGACGTGATCGGGCCCGATCTCGACGATCCGGCGGAAATGGCGGCTGAAGTCGATGACCAGACCCGGCCCGAGGGTCTCGCCGGCCAGGCCGGTGCCGGCCCCCCGGGCGTGGAGCGGGATCGACGTGCTCGGCGGCGTACCGGACCAGCGCGACGACGTCGTCGCGCGTCCGGGGCACGACCACGCCGAGCGGGTCGATCTCGTAGAGGCTGGCGTCGTGCGCGTACGCGGCCCGCTCGATCGGCTCGAAGAGAAGCTCGCCGCCGAGGATGCCCCGGAGATCGTCGTGAATCCTCGAACGGCTCTCGTCCACGGTGGGGTCGCGTCCTGGAGATCGGTGCATGGTCGGACGCGATGTCCGGCGAGACCGGCCCGGCGACCGGCCGGATCACGGATCACGCCAGGCCGATTCCGACCCGCAACCCCAGGATACAGCCAACCCGCTCGTTTCAGAAGACAACGCCACCCGGAGGCTCCCGATTCGGGGCTCCAGGACGAAACCTCTCTGCTCTTCCTGGCTTCCGCTCAATCCTTTGGGAATCCGATGCAATCGGGCAAGGCGTTCGGATCGGGCTCGCGCTGAGCGGCCGGCGGGGGGGCGTTCCGAAGCTGGGGGATCGACATGATCACGCCGAGCGTCATCGTCGGCCTGGGCTTGCGCCAGCCGATCTTGATCAAGGCTTGGTTGACCCAATCATCAAGCATGGCCAGAGCTTTCGAGCGAGACGGTTCGGATGATTGGGACGTCGAAAACCCCAGCGCGGCGACGCCCGTGGACGCCATCGCCAGCCCGACCATGCCCAGGCCGAGGAGCTTGCGGAGCCGATCCTTCTGAGCCGAGCCGACCCCGACCGGACAATCGGCCGTCAAGACCGTGCCGTCAGCCCTCCGGTAAAGCCTGGCACATAGCTGCCCCTCACGCTCGGCGATGAGGGCCGAAGCCTCGACGATGGTCATCACCGAGAGGTTATAGACGTCCTTGCGGCACTCCGAGCAAAATCGGATTCGGTCGTCTCCCTGCATCGCTTCCCAACTGGCCGGGCAGGGCGAGGCGACCCGGATTCCGTCGAGGATCGACGTCTGGCTCATCCGACATTCCTCCGTCTGATCGGTCTCAACATCCGTTGTCCGGACACTCCCTCTGCAATGACGTTCGATTCTCCCTCTTCTTTGACAAGCTCGCGAAGATTTTCCGAAAATCCCACCGGATCACCCGGTCGAGACCGGTCGCGGATTGACCGACGGGTCCACCCCCGCGCAAGATTGGGCCTGCGGACACATCGGAACTCGCCAGGGGGTTTCGCGCCATGCTGCTCGCCTTCGACGACGACGGACCGGGACCGGTGGTCGTGCTCCTCCACGGCTTCCCGCTGGATCGGTCGATGTGGTCTTACCAGCGGTCGAGCGTCGGCTCAATCTACCGATTGATCGAACCCGACCTCCGTGGCCACGGTCACTCCGCGGCGCCCGAGGGGATCTACACGGTTGACGAGATGGCGGACGACGTTATCGAGACGCTCGACACCCTCCAGTTGACCGAACCGCTGGTCGTCGGAGGTCTCTCGATGGGAGGATACATCACTCTCTCGATCGCGGCTCGGTATCCCGAGCGGGTCAAGGCCCTGATGTTGATGAACACCCGCGCCGCAGCCGATACCCCCGAGGCGGCGCAGGCTCGCGAAACCCTGGCGAGGAAGGTCGAGGCGACGGGCAACGCCGACCCCGTCGTGGCGGCCATGCTTCCCAAACTCTTCTCCCGGAAGACGTTCGAGCGCCACCCCGAACTGGTCGACCGGATGTCCAACCGGATGGCCCGGACCCCCGCCCGGGCCGTGGCCGGCACGCTCCGGGGGCTCGCGATCCGGCCGGATCGCACGGCCGACCTGGCGAAGATCGCCGTCCCAACCCTGGTCCTCGCTGGGGCCGAGGACCAGCTCGTCTCCGTCGAGGAGTCGGAACGGATGGCCCGGGCGATTCCGCGCGCGAATCTCGTCACCATCCTCGACGCCGGGCATGTCTCCCCGCTGGAGAACCACCAAGCCGTCGACGCCGCGATCCTCGAATTCCTCCATTCGCTCTGGTGACCGGACGGACGAAGGGACGTCGAGCCCTTGCGTGGGAAGCTCCTGAACGAGATAATACGTGCCTGAAATCAGGGCGAATGCTCGCCCTTGATCGATCCTGGCCCGGCGAACGAACGCGATGCCCGATAGCCGAAGCGAGAGCGAGCCCCTGATCGCGACTCCCGATGACTTGCACGAACTCGTAATTCATCTCCGCCAGGCGGGGCGTTTTGCCTTCGATACCGAGTTTGTCTCGGAGGAGACCTTCGAGCCGGTCCTCTGCCTGATCCAGGTCGCCACCGACTCGCGGCTGGCCGTGATCGACCCATTGAAGGTGGGCCGGCTCGACCCGTTCTGGGACGCGGTGATTGACTCGTCGCTCGAAGTCGTCATGCATGCGGCGGGCGAAGACCTGCGGATTTGCCGGCTCAAGACCGGCACCGTCCCCCGTCGCGTCTTCGACGTCCAGATCGCCGCTGGACTGGTCGGGTACAGCTACCCGCTCTCGCTGGGCAACCTGGTTTACCAGGCCCTGCGCGTCTCACTTCTCGGCGGCGAGACCCGAACCGACTGGCGACGCCGGCCGCTCTCGGACGCCCAGCTTCGCTACGCCCTGGAGGACGTCCGACATCTTCTGGACCTCGCCGACATGCTCGGAGCCGAGCTGGAACGGCTCGATCGGGTCGACTGGGCCGAGGCGGAGTTTGCCTCGTTCCTCCAGGATATCGACAGCCGGACCGAGGAGGATCGCTGGCGGAGGCTGTCCGGCCTCCATACGCTGAATCGTCGAGGTCTGGAGATCGCCCGGCGGCTCTCCGAGTGGCGAGCGGACGACGCCCGGCGCTCGAATCGACCGCTCCGGAGTGTCCTCCGGGACGACCTCCTTGTCGCCATCGCCCGACGCCAGCCGACCAATCGACGCGACCTGGAAGCTCTTCGCGACTTCAACCGGCCGCACATCATGAGCAGGGCTGGCGAGATCCTGAGCGTGATCGCCGACGCCCAGGCCGTCTCGCCCGAAGACCTCCCGGAACCCTCCGAGCGCCACGACGATCTGCCGGGCATGGCCATGGTCGTCAGCCTGCTCTCTGCGACCCTCTCGCAAGCCTGCGTCCAGGAACGCGTCGCGGTCGGGCTGGCCGGCGGGGCAAACGACCTCAAGACCCTGATCCGCTGGTATCTCGACGGACAGCGAGAGGACCGACGTCCCGAACTTCTCCAGGGCTGGCGCGGCCAGGTCTTCGGTAAAACCATCCTCGACGTCCTCTCTGGCCGGCGGGCCCTTCGGATCGTCAACCCGGAGGCCGAGATTCCGGTGGCGCTCGACCCCGTCCGCGGCGAACTGGACGGGCGGGGCGTCTGATCCCAGCTTGCTCATTCGCCCCGACGTCGAGGACTTCATGAATCGGATCCTCAGTTGCTATTCGAACTCGTTTGGCCCTCCGGGGGTTCGACCGGCCGTGGAGGGGGTCGCCGAGGCGGGCCTGGGCCAGATCGAGCTGGCGCTCCGCGCGCACAACTTCGGCGGCCTGGTGATCCCCGAATCGGCGGTGATCACGGAGACCGCCGATGAGCGGACGGTCGCCGAGTTCCGTGAATTCCTGCGTTCGCGGAACGTCGAGGTCAGCGGCTGCAACGTCGGCGGCGCCGACATCCGAACACCCGAAGGGTTCGAGCTGACCGCACGGCGGCTCCGGTTCGCCAGCCGGGCCTTTGGTGCTCCGGTCGCAGTCTCGGGAGCCGGCCAACCGGGAAATCCGGAGGAGCGCCGGGTCGTGGTCGAGCACCTCAAGCGTCTGGGCGACCTGGCCAAGGAGCTGGGCATCGACCTCTCGCTGGAAACGCACAAGGGGCCGACCCAGAACGCCAGGTCGATGCTCACCTTGATGGCCGAGGTGGACCATCCCCGCGTCCGGCTCAACTTCGATACGGGGAACATCGCCTACTACAACGTCGGCGCCGACCCGGTCGAGGAGTTGGAGCAGGTCAAGCACCTGGTCCGGAGCGTCCACCTCAAGGACAACCGGGGTGGGCTTCGAGGACTGGTATTTCCCCGCGCTCGGCGACGGCGGCTCGGTCGACTTCCGCCGGGTCCGCGAGGTTCTCGACGGCGTGGGCTTCCTCGGCCCCTACACGATCGAGATCGAAGGGATCGGCGGCGAGCCCGAGCCCGGCTTCGAGGCCCGGCTCGACCGGGTGGTCCGGAGCGTTCACCACCTACGATCTTGCGGCTATTTCGAGTAAGCTGGAGGGATGACTTGCACCTCGCTGCTCCTCTCCGCTCTTCTTTGTCTCGGGCAGCCGACCGCACTCCCGGCCGGCGGTCGCCTTGTTGAGCCGCTCGGCGGGCTCAGGTCGGGCGAGACGTATCGAGTCCAGGTCACGCTCGAAGGGATCATCCGGGGACAGGATCGCGCGAGGGTCACGGTGTCTGCCCCGGGGATCTCGCGGATTACCAAGAGTCTGCACGCCGGTGACCCCGACCTCTTCCTCCCGTTTCGCCCCTCGGCCGACGGGGCGGGTGAGCTGGCGATCGAGTCGGAAGGGATGGTCTGGGTCCGGACACGCTGGGGACACCTGGACGTCCTCGAAGCCGACCGACCGGCGATCGAGGCTGAGCCGAACGACTCCTGGCGAGAGGCCAACCCGCTCCGGATCGGTCGCGACGTTTTCGGGTCGGCCGACGATGTCGATTACCTCGAAAACCTCGACGAAGGGAAATCCGGGCTCGACTGGTTCCGGCTCGAAGTCGCGGACGATGTGCCGATCCTGGTCTATTTCCAGCTCGAATTGCTCGACCGCGATGTCTCGGCCAACATGCGGGTCTACCGGCTCGACCCGGCCTCCGGCGAGGTCCGGTTGTTCGAGTCGGGCAAGGACCCGATGGAGACTCGTTCACGATCGCGAGCGCGAGCGCTACTCGACCCACCTGAGCCGGACCTTGACGAAAGGGGTTTATTTCGTCGAGGTCAACGCGAACCACCCCGACTACATCCTCCGGACCAGACGCTATCCCGTTCCGCTGACGCGGGAACCCGAGAAGGCGGTCGAGGCGGGGCTGGATTACCTCCTTGAGATCGGCGACGCCTGGTTCGTGCAGATCCCCCGTGAGGGGAACATCTTCGTCCGCTCGAACAACCTCCACGACACGGCCACGCGCTGCACGGCCTGCCACGCGTCGAGCTTTCCGACTGAGGCGGCGTTGATCGGTCACGCCAACGGCTATCCGATCCGGGCCAAAGCGAGCATGCTCTACCTGACCGACCGGATGGCCAATTCGCCGACGCCGCTCTATGGACTCGACGGCCTATTCTGGCAGCGGTTCATCGCGATTCCGCTCCAGTCGCAAGGCAAGCAAGGCGGGATCTTGCTCGACTTCGACCGCCAGGTCCTCGGCCGGGACACGCACGAGATCGAGCTGTTCGGGCCGTTCCTCCGGGCCGCCTGGCGAGGGCGGAGGGACCTGCCGGCCGACGAGGTCAACGGCGTGGTCCCTCTCGACAGCAAGTTCGGCCTGGCCTGGCGTGACTGGCGGGTCCTGACCGAGATGACGCGCCGGTCCAGGAGGGTCGACTACGCCCAGGCCGCCGACGCCATCGCCGACATCCTCGACGACCCTGGCACGGATCGACAGGTCGAGACCTTGCAGGACCGGATTCATCGCCTCTACGCCTGGTGGCTGATCGACAAGGACCACTTCGCGGCCCGGATCAAGGCCGAGTCCGACGCTCTGCTCGCCCTCCAGAACGCCGACGGCGGCTGGCACGAACTGGACACGAAAACCGGCCCGAGCGCTGTTTACACCACGGGCCAGCTCACCTGGGTTCTGCTCAAGGTCGGATTCACCCGCGACAACCCCCGGATCGCTCGGGCGCTGGCTTACCTGCTCGCCCAGCAACAAGCCTTCGGCGGCTGGTTCCAGACGACCACGCACGAGAACTTCCGGACCCCGATGCGCGAGACCCGCTATGCCGTGGAGGCCCTTGCCGAGGCATTCCCCCGGCCTGTAGGCTCGCTGAAAGGGTGGGGGAACCGCGACGGCGGGACGGCCCGGTTGCCTCGCGACGGTTCGCTCGTCGCCACGCTCGACGACCTGGAAAACCTCTGGGACCTGCCCGAGGCCGACCGTCCCCGATTCACCCGGGAAATCGTTCGATTCCTCGATCATCCCGAGCCTCTGGTCCGGGCGTCGGGCCGCCGCGTGTCTGGGCCGGATCGGTGATGCTCAGGCGGTCGAGTCCCTTGATCCGGCTCCTGAACGACCCGTCGAAAATCGTCTGGCGGTCGGCCTCGTGGGCACTCCGCCGGCTCGGCAACCGAGGGCAGGGGATCGACGCGATCAAGGAGGCGCTCGCCAGCCCCGACCCCGCGACGCGCCGGGGGGCTGTCCGGATCTTCGCCTACCAGTTCTCGGGGATGGACGGCCGGCTCGACCTGGCGGATCGCCTGATCGAGCGGACCTCCGACCCCGACCTCTGGACCCGGCTCCAGGCCCTCCGCTCGCTCCGGCAGTGGTTCTACCGGTCGAACGACGACGCCTTTCGCCGGAGAGTCGTCAACGCGTACCTCGTCAGGATGGCCGAGCCCGACGTCCCCGTCGTCCGCAAGGCCCTGAGCGAGGGGATGTACATCCTCCTCGACGAGAACCTCGGCGGCGGCGTGAGCCTGCAAAAGAACCTGGCCGCGCTCCCCGAAAAGTTCCGCCGGAACGCCTTGAAGGGTCGCGAGGCGGTCGAGCGCGACGTCCTGCTCGGGCCGATCCTGGCCGCGCTGGAGTCGGGCAACGCCCTCCAGCGCGAGGCGTTGCTCCGCTCCTTTGACGGCTCGTTCTTCAAGGGCCGGGCCTTCGCCCGGCAGGCCGACCGGGATGATCGACGTCGGGAACGACCGCGAGTTCGGGTTCCTCTACGAACCTCGGATCGGCGTTCTCGACCGGACATTCGCCGCGTTGTTGGGATCGGAACTCGGCCCGGAGGGTCGTCGCCGGGCGATCCAGCTCGCCGGATTCTTCCTGATGTCCCCGGAAAGACGGCCAATGCCTCGATCCAGTCGGCCCTCCTCCGAGGCCTGAGCGACCCCGACCCCGGCGTCCGGGACGCGGCCCGGACGGTCGTCGGCGATGATCTGGGGCTCCGAGGTCTGGAGGATGACCCCTCCCGGCTTTCCCTGGTTCGGGCCTCGCTCCGAGATCACGTAACCAGCCGCGAGATCGTCATCCGGGCCATCGCCCGCAATGCGGCCTTGCGGGCGAGGCCGGAGATCGTGGCCGATTTCCGCTCGATCCTGGCTCGGGAAAACGGAGCCTTGACGCTTCTGCCGGTCCTCGGGCTGCCCGCGTTCACCGACCTCGAAGTCCTGACCGCGATTCATCGATCCTGGCCAAGGGCGGACCGCCCGGAGGACCGGCTCGGCCTATTCGAAGCCCTGGTCGCTCGCCCGAACTTGCTGGAAGGTGACAAGTCCCCGAGCGAGGCGGTCGAGGTGCTCAAGTCCGCGGTGTCAGATCCTTCGGCCCGAGTTCGCGAGCGGGCCCTAGAGGCGATCGGATCAATCCGAACGCTTCGCGAAGGGAAGGTTTCCAACGGCTTGCTGCTCACGGCGCTGGCGGATGACACGCCCGCCTTACGCTGGGTTGGGCTGAAATTGGCGGCGGATCGCCCGGCGTTCTGGACCCGGCCGGACGCTCGCGAGCGGTTGCTAGCGCTCCTGATCGATCCCGATGCCCGGGTCCGCGATCTCGCCCTGGCTTGCGTCGAGCGGCATCGGCTAGTTGAGGGTGTTCCGAGCGTGGCCCGGCGGGTCAAGGCCCTCGCGGACGACCCGGCGTTGAAGGTTCGAGCCGAGGCGGCCTTGAGCGGTCAGGGCTTCGACCCCCGCTCGATCGAGCCCGACCTCAAGCTCCGCCGTCCCCGGCTCCTGGGCCTGTCGACGTTCCGGGACAGGGTCAACCCGCTGTTCTATCAACCCGGCGAGGACGGCTACTCCTGCGCCCGGTGCCACGCCACGCACAACGTCCTGCGGATCGCCGAGGTTGCCCCGGGCTCGACGCTCGACGACCCATCCCTGCTGATCAACTACAATTCCGTGCTCAAGGTCGTGAACCGCGGAGAGGCCGAGGCCAGCCTGCTCCTTCGGAAGCCCCGGAGCCCGCAAGGGCAGGGGGGGCCTGATCCGGCGAGCCCGACCGGCCTGACGCATGTCGGGGGGCCTCGCTGGGAAGGGGCCGACCATCCCGCCTACCGGGCGATCCTCGACTGGCTCCGAGAGGCTTCCCGGTCGACCGATGCCCCCGAACCCCGGGCAACCGCCGACGGCCACGCCTCCGGCTTCGAGCCGGGTCTGGCGACCGATGGCGACCCCGCCACGTACTGGCAGACCGAGTTCGTCGGCGCCAACCCGGCCTATCCGCACGAGTTAACGCTCGATCTCGGCTCGTCCCGGCGAGTCGATGGTCTGCTCTACGTCCCCCGGCAGGACTCATCAAAGGGGCGGGTGAAGGATTTTGAAATCCGGGTCTCCGAGGACGGCCGGACCTGGTCAGGACCCATCGCCCGAGGCAACTGGCCCGACGATCCGGCCGACAAGTTCGTGGCCTTGCCCGGTCGAGTGGCCCGATTCGTGCAGTTCCGGGGACTCTCCGAGGTCAACGGGCTGGCCTCGATGAGTGCGGCGGAACTGGCGGTTGACTCGTCGATGGTTCCGTCCGACCGAGCCGTGTCCACTGACGGTGTCCTGCGATGATCGAGACGTCCATCACTCCCGAGTCCTCGACCCCGGTCGCCCTCGACTACCGGTTGACCGAGGCTGACGTCCGTCATTACTGCCTTTTCGGCCGCCCCGGCGCCTGCTGGCGGACCTGTCGGCAGCGAAAGACGGCGATGCTGGTCCTGGCCGCGCTCGGCCTTTTCCTGATCGGGATGTGCTACGTCTCTCAAGGGTTCCGGTCGGGGACGGTGGCGCTGGCGACGACTCTTGGCGTGCTGGCCGCGCTGGCCTGGTCGCACCGGGCTCTCGGCGATCGTCGGATCTGCCAGGTGGCCCGGGAGATGGGTCTGCCTTGCGACGTCCGGGTCGCGATCTCTCCCGAGGGGATCGTGAAGGCCGCGGGTGCCGACCCGGATGATCCCGCGCGAACCTTCGAGTGGTCCGACGTGGTTGCAATCGACCGCATCGACCGCTTGACCGTTATCCATCTGAAGCCCGCCGGGGGCGTCCTGATCGTTCCGGATCGCGCGTTCCCGACGCGCCGAAGCCCGCGTGAACCTGGTCGAGGACGTCCGGGGCTGGCGAGACGCCACGCTCACGAGGCCAGCTCCTCCGAACTGACGACCCAGGGTGTTCGAGGAATCGCCCCGAGGTTGAAGCGGTCGAGCCAGTCCGCGGGCGTGGAGGGCTCGACTCGATTCGACCACCCGCAGGCTTTCGCAATCCAGCCAACAAGGCGTCGGGGATCGACACCGGCTTCGCGGAGGGTCGCCAGCTTGAGCGATCCATCGCGTTTGGCCAGTCTCCGGCCGTCCGTGTCCACCGCGAGAGGGACGTGAGCGTAGCTCGGCGGAGTCCAACCCAGGGCTCGATAAAGGAGGATCTGGCGAGGAGTGCTCGGGATCAGGTCGTCACCCCGGACGACTTCGGTCACGCCCATCGTCGCGTCGTCGTGGACGACGGCGAGCTGGTACGACGGCCCGACTCCAGAGCGGCCGACCACGAAATCACCCCCGAGCCGGGCCGGGTCGAGCTGGATCGTGCCACGGAATCGGTCGATCCACTCGACCGAACCGTTCGGAACGCGAAATCGCCAGGCGAACGAACGATCGCCCAGGGACTCGGCGTCCTCGACTCTCCGCCTGGCGCAAGTCCCGGGATACGTTGGGCCTTCGTCCTCGGCATGGGGCGCGGCGGCGGCCCGCTCGATGTCGGCTCGGGTGCAGGTGCATGGGTAGACCAGCCCGGCCCGCTTGAGCCGGTCGAGCGACGCCTCGTACGATGACTTTCGCCAGGACTGGACGTAAGGGTAGGAGGGGCCAGGGCGATCGGGGCCCTCGTCCCAGTCGAGGCCGAGCCAGCGGAGGTCGATCAAGGACGCCTCGGCGGCCTCATACCGCGATCGGGTGGCGTCGAGATCCTCGATCCGGAAGATCATCCGTCCCGACCGGCTCCGAACGGAGAGCCAGGCGATGAGGAAGGTCCGGGCATGGCCCAGGTGCAGGCCGCCGGTGGGCGAAGGGGCCAGGCGGCCGGTCGGCCGGAGGTTGGGGTCGGCGGGCATGGTCGCGGGTCCGCGGGATCGAGCAGCGATCGCCTTCTGTCTGGTCGGGGTTCACTTTGGTTCTATCGTAAAGTATGATAAAGAAGCCGGGAACAGTCCGGGCCGATCGCGCCCATCGTCTCCACTCGAGGATTGTCATGGACCTGGAATTGAAGCGTGACGCACGGAGCGTCATCGACCGTATTGTCCACTTACGAGACTCTCTTTGACCTGGGCGACAAGATCCGGAGACGGGACGACCTGGCCCAGCAGATGGAAGGGCCGACCTTCTGGAACGACCAGGAGAAGGCCAAGGGCGTGATCCAGGAGCTGAAGACGCTCAACGGCGTCATCAAGCCGTTCGAGGCGCTGGTGCGCCAATCGGATGACCTGGCCACGCTGATCGAGCTGGCCGAGGAGATGGGCGGCGACGATTTCAACGACGAGATCCGCGACGCAATGAAGAAGGCCGACGCGGATTTCCAGGAGTTCGAGCTGCGCTCGATGCTCGGCGGCCCGAACGACCACTGCAACGCCTACGTCACCATCCACCCTGGAGCGGGCGGGACCGAGGCGTGCGACTGGTCCGAGATGCTGATGCGGATGTACCTGATGTGGGCCGAGGCCCACAAGTACAAGGCCGAGATCATCGACCGCGAGGAAGGTGAAGTGGCCGGCGTGCAGACGGTCACGATCCACATCAAGGGGGATTACGTCTACGGCTACCTCCGTGGCGAGACCGGTGTGCATCGGCTGGTTCGGATCAGCCCGTTCGGCACGGCGGACAAGCGACAGACGTCGTTCGCGTCGGTGGAGGTCATGCCCGAGATCGACGACACGATCGACATCGAGCTGAAGGACGACGAGCTGAAGCGCGACGTCTTCCGTTGCGGAGGCCCCGGAGGCCAGCACCAGAACAAGACCGAATCGGGCGTGCGCTACACCCACATCCCGACCGGAGTCGCCGCCGAGTCGCGGAGCGAGCGGTCGCAGCACAAGAACGATAACCTGGCGCTGCAACTCCTCAAGGCCAAGCTGATCCGGCTCGAAGAAGAGAAGCGCGAGGCCGAATACGCCAAGGCCTACGATGAGAAGGCCGAGATCGGCTTCGGCAGCCAGATCCGCAACTACGTCCTTCAACCCGACCAGTGGTGCAAGGATCTGAGGACCGAGGTCAAGGTCGGCAACCCGCACGCCGTCCTCGACGGCGGGCTCGACATCTTCATAGACGCCTATCTTCGGAGGAAGCTCGCCCGGGGCGAGGTCACCAAGCGTTAATACCGAGAGGGGCCTCCCATGATCGAGATTGAGGATTGCAGCGGTTATCAGGCTATCGTCACGCCGTGTCTCCAGTTGCGGTTCGAGTGGCGGGGCGACCACTGGAAGCATGAGATCGTCTCGACGGGCCATTGCTCGTCGATCCCCCGGGTCTGGTCGCTCGAAGGGGGGCACGCGCTGGACACCCCGCCCGGGTCAGCGGCCCGATGTACCAGCAGCTCGAGATCAAGAGCGAACCCTCCGGGATCGCCCGGGCTTTGCTGGTCGGCCAGGCCGGCCCGCACCACTTCTCGGCCTCCTTTTCGGTCGAGGAGAAGCCGCATGGGGTCGTGATCGAGGCGGACGTCGCCGATCGTTGCGCCTCGAAAGTCGAGGTCCTGGCCGCCACCTACCTGATCGAGGCCTCGACCGCCGACCTGCACGAAAGCGGCGGCTCGCCGACCCTCTCGTGGAGCAACCCCAAGAGCCGGCTCATCTTCGAGGCCGAGCCCCCGACGCGGGTCATCGCCACCGAGTGCAGTCTCGGCTCGATCCGCATCCAGGCCGTGGCCGCGATCGACCCGGCGGAGAAGACCCATCGATTCAAATACCGGTGGCGGTGGTCCAACTCGCCCGGAATCCAGATCTGGGACAACATCGCCTGAGCCCTCGGGCCGGGCGATCCGCCCGCCGTCCCCTTTCCTAGAAACCCAGGATCAGGAACCGATGGACATCCTTCGAGAACAAGACCCGGAAATCGCCAGCGCCATCCTCTCGGAGGAGCATCGTCAGCGCGACGAACTGGAGCTGATCGCCTCGGAGAACTACACCAGCGCGGCCGTGATGGAGGCCGTCGGGTCGGTCCTGACCAATAAATACGCCGAGGGACTGCCGGGCAAGCGGTACTACGGCGGCTGCGAGTTCGTCGACAAGGTCGAGCAACTGGCGATCGACCGGGTCAAGGCCCTCTTCGGTGCCGAGCACGCCAACGTCCAGCCGCATTCGGGCGCGTCGGCCAACCAGGCGGTCTACTACGCGACCCTCGAGCCCGGCGATACCGTACTGGCGATGGATCTGGCCCACGGCGGCCACCTGACCCACGGGATGAAGCTCAACTTCTCGGGCCGCTGGTACCCCACGATCGGCTACGGCCTCGATCCCAAGACCGAGCGGATCGACTACGACAAGGTCGCCGAACTGGCCCGCGAGCACAAGCCGAAGCTGATCCTGGCCGGCGCCAGCGCCTACGCCCGGGCGATCGACTTCGACAGGATGGCCGAGATCGCCCGCGAGGTCGGGGCGATCTTCTTCGTGGACATGGCCCACATCGCCGGGCCTCGTCGCGGCGGGCCTGCACCCGAACCCTGTCCCGGTGGCCGACTTCGTCTCGACCACGACGCACAAGACCCTCCGGGGCCCTCGGGGCGGGATCGTCCTCTGCACCCAGGAGTGGGCGCAAGAAGATCGATTCGGCCGTCTTCCCCGGTCTTCAGGGCGGACCTCTGATGCACGTCATCGCCGGCAAGGCGGTCTGCTTCGGCGAGGCCCTCCGGCCCGATTTCAAGACGTATGCCGCTCAGGTGATCGCCAACGCGCAACGTCCTCGCCGAGGAGCTGCTCCGGGCGGGCTTCCGCCTGATCTCGGGCGGGACCGACAACCACCTGATCCTGATCGACATGACCTCGAAGGATCTGACCGGCAAGATCGCCGAGGCGGCCCTCGGCCGGGCCGGGATCACGGTCAACAAGAACCTGATCCCATTCGACAAGCGCAAGCCGCTCGACCCTAGCGGGATTCGGATGGGGACTCCGGCACTGACCACTCGTGGGATGAGAGAGGACGCGATCCGGCAGGTCGCCGCCTGGATCGTCGTCGGTCCTGGCCTCACCTGAGGATGGAGCCCTCGCCGCGCGGACCCGCGAGGCGATCCGCGAGTTCACCCGCGACTATCCGGTGCCGGCTGACGCCCAGTCGGACCGGGTCGCGCTGGCCTGACCGGATCGTGGTTTCGGACTGATCGGAGGAAGCGGTCTCCTGAGAGGCCGTTCCTTCGATCCTCCGTGCGGCCCGGATCGCTTGCCTGTTTCGCTGATTTCGCATTCTGCGATTCCGGCCCGCCATTGGTCTTCTTCATCTGTTGTCGATCAGATAAACGAACACTCTTGCATCGAGACAACCCGACGGAAGGAATCGAGGGAGATTGATGGGGCACGGAGATCTCATGGGCTCATTGGATGCGGTCACCCTCCGAAATCCCGAGGCTTCATTCCGCTAGGAGACAGCGTTTGCCCGGCATCTCAGGCTGATCGACACGGAGGAGAAGGGCACGCTCCGGCGCTCGTGAGTCGCGATCGCCGGCATGGAGGGCTTGGGCGGAAGTCACCTGATCTCCCAGTCCTGACTCGGGATCGGGTCGTTCCACATCGCCGATCCCGATGCCTTCGATCCGAGGTCTGCGCCGGCCCAATGTGGAGGTCATGGCCGAGGAAGCCCACCGGGATCAATTGAGGTCGCTTCTGGTCCTCGGGAATGTCGTTGATCCGAGTGAACGAGGCTTGATTGACATCCTCGGTCGTGACAAGCTAGCGAGGCTTCGCAACTGGTTCCGGACGCTCGCCCCGGAAATCGCGGGGCGCCGTCCGGCCTGACTCTGCCGGTTAGGCCAGACTCTTCCTCCGACCGGGCGAACGGGGTGGTTATCGGTCGAAGCCAACGTGATCGGGTCGAAGGGCTGATCCGGTCAATGAGTCTAGGGAAGATCGGCCGCGTCCCCGATGAAGGTGCCGCATGAGCGTCTCTCCGTCCGAAAGTGAACGCGAGGTCGGCTTCGCGATCGAGCCTCGCAACCCGGTCTTCGAGGCCAATTGCTCGCGGATCGACGACGAGATCAGGCCGGGCCGGACGGTGTCATTGGTGGGCGAGGTGAACCTTCTCGAAGTCGAGCGGCTCCGGGCCAATGCCCCGACGCTTCGGAAGCCGGCGTACACCACATTCGCGATCAAGGCGGTCGCGCTGGCTCTCCGCGAGTTCCCGCTGGCCAATCGCCGGGTGGCTCGCCTGGGCTTCGGGCCGTTTTCCAGGCCGAGAGTCCAGTCGTTGACTCGCTGTGACGTGGCCGTCGCGATCGAGCGCGACATGCACGACGCGGGTGGGACGGCCCTCATCGATATCTTCCGCGACGCCGATCTCGCCTCGCTCGACGACATCACATCCTTTCTCCTGGACCTGGGCAAGGCCGATCCGAAGAGTACCGCCGCGGGGAGGGAGCTTCGAGGTCCGAAGACTCGTGTTCCGAACTGGATTTCCCGACGCCTCCTCTCGCCTCGAGAGTGGCTCGAAGACCGGGGCGGAGCGGTCCTGGTCAGTTCTCCGGTCAAGAACGGGGTCGACGCGGTGCTCGGGTCGTGGTCGCACCCGATCGGAGTCTCGTTCGGGGCGGTCAAGCTCCGGCCAGTCGTGGTGGGGAATTCCGTCGCGCCGAGGCCGACCTTCTTTCTGAGCCTGAACTTCGACCGCCGGATTCTGGCGGGTGCGCAGGCCGCCCGGTTCTTCCATCGGATCGTCGAGATCCTGGAGCACGCCGAGACCGAGATGAAGCCCTACCTGCCGCAGGAAGCCCCGCCGACCCGCGAGGATTTCCCGACGGTCGATGAGCCGGTCACACAGCTTTGAGGCGTCGCGTCCTGTTCGTGGCCGAGGCCGTGACGCTCGCCCGCGTTGCCCGACCGCTCGCGCTGGCGGCCGGTTTGATGTGGTTTTCGCCTTCCGATCGAAGAAGGGCGGGCGAGATTGCCGGGATTCGCTCGAAATACGACGCCATCGCCCGGTTCCGGTCGATTCTGGATCGGATCTTGTGACTATCCATTCAGGATATAAAAGCACCTCTGATAACCTTCCGCTCCTTCACGGAGGAATCCCTCGGCCCGGTAGCCGGCGGCGAAGCCTCGTCTGAAGGCGTTTCGGACGGCCAGCCCCCAGGCTTCGGCCAGCTCGGGTTGATCTTTTCGGAGCGAGGCAATGTCGGCGGGGATTTCCAGGAGGACGGTGGGATGGCTCAAGAGGCCGTCAGGGACCGCCTCGGGTCGGTCTCGGACCTCGATCAGCCTGGGCAGGCCCTCGGGGTTGATCTCGCCCCTGGGGCGGGACTCGGGGGTGGTTAACCACTCGGCAATCAGGCGGTCGGTCGTGGCGTTGGCGTTGAGGGCGTCGGAACGCCGGCCGTACATGTCTTCGATGTAACGCGAGGCGGTCGCGCCCAGGTGTCCCAGGTTGAACCGGGCGTTGCCGGCCTGTAGGGGGTCGAAGGCCCAGGCGAGGCAGTCCAGGCCCTCGGCGCGGGCGAAGTCACGCTGGGCCGATTTTAGGCGGTTTCCCAGCCCTTTGCCCTGCTGGCCGGGAACCACGCCGGTCAACTGCGAGTAAAGGCAGAGCCGCCCTCCGACCTTGCCGAGGAACGCGAAGGAGAGGCCGAGCGCCTCGCCCGACTCGGTAAACGCACCCAGGACCAGGCCGCCGTGGAGCTGGGCGCCGACCATCGTCGCGAGCGGGACGACGTAACTGTCTTCGGTGATCCCCCAGGCCCTGCGCTGGGCGTCCTGGCACGCGAGGTAGTCGGCGATGGTCTCGGCACGGCGGATTGTGATTTTTTCATCTTTCGACATCATCTCTACCTTCCGCGTCTACGCGTGACCTGGCGACGTTCAGGAGGCGGTCGAATGTCTGCTCGATTACTTGCCTGCGTTCGACCTTGTATTCTTCGTCCGGCTCCCAGCGGTCGATCTCGGCATCGTAGGCGTCGAGGACCTGTTTCGACCAGCCGTCCACCTTCCCGGCCTCGGGGCAGTGGTCGGATTCGAGGTGTTCGAGCGCCGCGAGGATGATTTCCAGCAGGGGCATCACGCAGCCGTTGATTGTCTGGAAACCGGGTTCGAACCTGAACCAGCCGGTTTCCTGGGTCGATTCGCCGGCCAGCGTCCGGTCGATGATTGACTCCCAGTACGAAACCATATTGGCGAGGAAGTCGCGAGGCTCATCGTCTTCGAAGTTTCCCGAGCCCCACGCGCCCATTGTCAGACCTCCGCCGTCAGAGATGCATCAAGAGGGCGGCCAGGAGGGCCGTCCGTTCGGGGAGGGATTCGAGCTCGATCTGCTCGTGGACCGCGTGGGCGCCCGAACCCTGGATTCCCAGACCATCGAGCGTTGGCACGCCGAGAGCCGCCGTGAAGTTACCGTCTGATCCGCCCCCGGTCGACCCCTCGCCGAGTTCCAGGCCCAGCGACCGGCCGACGATCCTGGCCCTCTCGAAGAGGTCGGCGACACGCTCGGTCCGTTCCATCGGCGGGCGATTGAATCCTCCGTCGATGCTCAGCTTGATGCCCGAACGGGTCGGCTTTGCCTGGCGGATCGCGTCCTCGATGAGTCGTGCCTGTTCGAGCGTCGTCGCGCGGACATCGACGCGGGCCGTCGCCCTGGCCGCGATGACGTTGGAGGTCGTCCCCCCCTCGACCACCCCGACGTTGACCGAGGTGCCGGCCTCGTAGTCGGTCAACGAGTGAAAATAGAGAATCTGAAGGGCCAGCTCTTGAACGGCGCTGACCCCTTTCCTCGGCTCGACCCCCGCGTGGGCCGCCTTCCCTTCAATCTCGACGGTGAAATGGCCGACCCCTTTTCGCCCTGTCTTGAGCGAGCCGTCGGGCAGGGGGGGTTCCAGGACCAGCACGAACTCGGCGCCCCGGGCCGAGTCCTCGATCAAACGCCGCGAGGTTGGGCTGCCGATCTCCTCGTCCGACGTGATCAGGATTTCGATCGGTCGGGGGAGGCGATGGGCCGGCGTCCTGAGCCCGTCGATCGCGAATTCGGCCTCGATTAGGCTCGCCTTCATGTCGAAGACGCCGGGCCCGAAAGCCTTGCCGTTCTCGACTCGGAACGGCATGGTCGCCAGCGTCCCGATCGGCCAGACGGTGTCATGATGGCCGAGCACCAGCGCCGGCTTGCGGTTGGGGATCTCGCCGAAGAACCGGGCTTTGAGATGGTCACCCCCGGCCGGATTGGCGATCACTTCAACCTCGCCCCCGATCGCCTCGAACCGATCGGCCAGCTTCCGCGCCAGTGCATCGAGGCTCGGTTTGTCGCGGCTGGGCGATTCGTGCTCCACCAGGCCCGCCAGCGCATCGAGCCACTCGGCTTGGCGGGATCGCATCATTTCGAGGATTTCGAAACCGGGCATGAGGGTTCTCTTGAGAGGTTCGGTCAGGCGATCGGTCGGGCGTGGATCTCGGCGTCGGCCAGGGGAGAAACCTGCTGTTTCGACCGCCTCGAAGTCCAGGCCCGGTAAATCATCTCACTCAGGGTGATGAAGAGTGCGTAGAAGAGCAATCCTGCCGCCTGGCGAACAATGATCTCCCCAATCGGTAGGGACACGTCCCCGAGAGGAATGGTCCCGCATGTGGTCATGATGAGGAAGAAGTCCAGACCGTTGTTCCTCCTGTTGATCGTCCGATGGATCAGCCCGAGGCCGACGCACCCGAAGGCCGCGATGAGACCGACGAGCAATGCCCCGCCGAAGGTGAAATTGGTTTTTCCGGCCGCCTTGTAGATCAAGAAAGGAACGATCAATACCGCCATCAAGGAGAGGTAACATTCAAAAAGCCAGAATGATCTCCAGGAATCGTTATTTGATACCTTTGAATTCATCGGGTCCCTTGCCATCGGCTTAAGGTTGGCTCAAAATCCTCGCTCGAACTTACCACCCCGAGCCTGCACCGACTAGCCGTTGACTCGGCCGGGTGGGAGGATTTCCATTGGTGTTTGATCGGGCGGGCCACGCGCGGCGGGGCACGCAGGTTCTGTCAGTTTTACTGTCGCCTGACAAGCCGGGCACGGCAGGGAAAGCCCTACCCAACGTGTGCCATCCGATCGTGAACCGCTGTAGGCCAGATCTTACGGTTCATTTGACGGTATTGGGGTAAGCCCTACCCGACACTCTTAACATCCAGCGATGGTAACTGTACCGATCCATGTGACCCCGGCTAGAATGATCGGCCAGGTGAGGAGAGGAGAAGAAAGAGGCGACGGAAAGGTTGTTGACACCATGAACGACGAACTTCGCCCTGGTGCCGTTCCGATCGAAGGTTACACCCTCATCGAGCGGTTAGGGCGTGGCGGCTTTGGCGAGGTCTGGAAGGCCACGGGTCCCGGTGGGTTCCATGTCGCGTTAAAATTCGTTGCTCTGGATGGGAACGTCGGCACGGTCGAACTCCGGGCGTTGGAGGTGATCAAGCACATCCGCCACCCGAACTTGCTCGGGAGCTTCGGGTCGTGGCAGGTCGGAGACCGGCTGATCATCGCGATGGAGCTGGCCGACAGGACGCTCCTCGACCGCTTCCGCGATGCCGCCGGCCAGGGATTCCCGGGCATCCCCGCCCCAGAGATCTTCGAGCATTTCATCGACGCGGCGAAGGCGCTCGACTTCCTCAACGAGCCTCGGCACCCCTCGGGCGGGAGTGGGCCGCAGGGCATCCAGCACCGCGACGTCAAGCCGCAGAACCTCCTGCTGGTGGGCGGGAGCGTCAAGGTGGCCGACTTCGGCCTGGCACGGGTCCTGGAGAACTCTCAGACCGGACACACCGGAAGCATGACGCCTTCCTACGCGCCACCGGAGTTCTTCGATCGGAAGACCTCGTCGCAGTCGGACCAGTATTCCCTGGCGGTCACCTACTGCCAGCTCCGGGGCGGCCGACTGCCGTTCGAAGGGAATCCGGCGGCGGTCATGTCGGGCCATCTGATGAGAGAGCCCGATCTGTCGATGATCCCCGAGCCCGAGCGGCCGGCGGTGGCCCGGGCCCTGGCCAAGTCGCCCCGCGACCGATGGCCCAGTTGCCGGGCGTTCATCAAGGCCGTGATGGAAGTGGAGGGCGTCCACGCCCCGCCCACGGTCGCGCCGACCGATCCGGAGCGGAGGAAGTCGACCACGCCCTATCCGGCGACGATTTCGCCCCCGGTAAAGTTCGATTCCCCCTCGGAATGGGGTCGTATCCCGCCAGACTCGCCCTCAAACCATCGATGGCTCTATCTGGCGGGAGCGACCCTACTTGCCGTCGGGGTCATCCTCGTGCTGGGGCTGGTCTACCGAGTGAGAAGTCATGGCGGCCCGGATGATTTGCCGATCCTCGCCAAACCGGTCGGACCGAAGCAAGCTCCGTCAACAGACGCCATGACGCACATCGGGAAGGGCCTTGAGTTGTTCGGTAAGGAGGAGAACGAAAAGGCGGTCGCCGAGTTCGACGAGGCCATTCGGCTCGACCCGACGGCGGCCGAGGCGTTCGCCGGGCGTGCCCTCGCCCGTGCCCTCCTGCCGGACCGGCCCGGGCAACGAGGACCCTCGTTGAAGAAGGCACAGTCGAAGCAGGGGTTCGCGCTCCGGGAGAGCAGGCGGCAACAGGTGAAGGACGATTCCGACACGGCCCTCCGTCTCGATCCCGACCTCCCGCTGGGCCATGCGGCCCGGGCCCTCTTGCTGACGATGGGAGAAACGCCGGAGTTCACGGAGGCCATCGACGAGAGCGAGCGGGCTGTCCGCTTCGGCTCCGGTTCCGCCCTCACGTTCCTGGTCCGGGCTCACGTTCTGTATCGACGAGCGTTCCAGGGCAATCGCGGGTCCGAGGAGAGTCGGACCGCCGACCTCAAGGCCGCCATGAAGACCGCCGGGAGGGCGATCCACTTCGATTCCAGGCTCGTGGCCGCTTATTATCTCCGGGGCAACGCCAGACGGATGACGGAATTCGAAGACGGTGCACTGGACGATTATGCCGAGGCCCAACGCCTCGATCCGACCAACCCCATGGCCTCCTTCAACAGCGGGCTCATCTGGCAAGGTAAAGGGGACAACGCCACCGCCCTCCGCTACTACAGTACGGCCATCAAGATATCCCCTGATCTGATTCCAGCCTACAACAAGAGGGCCGAGGTCCGCGAGGCGATGGGAGACAAGGCCGGAGCCGAGGCCGATCTCAAGATGGCCACGAGCCTCTTATCCCGCTCTCGTGAAAGTAATGGATTTCGAAAGGGCGCCAGCCCACCCTGAGTCGGTTGTCGGACGGAAATCATAAAAGCGGACGCCCACTGATCGCTCGGGGGGCGTCCGCCCTGAGATTTGGCGGCTCGTTGATATGATCGCCCGTTTAGCGGGTGACCTGCGGAGAGGGCGCCACGCCCTGCTCGGTCGCGATCACCGGTGACGGGCAGTACGTCATGACCGGGACCTTGACGCAGACCTCGACCGGGACCTGCTTGACGACGGTTCGCGGGGTGCAGACCATCTTGCATTCGGTGACCTTGCGGGTGACGGGCACCGGCTCGCAGATCGTGGTCGTGCAGGGGACCTGCTTGCAGACGGTCTCGCAGACCTTCTTGACGCACTGGATCGTCTGCATCTCGCAGATGGTCTCCGGGACGCAGCGGGTCCGGGTCTCGCAGACGGTCTCGCAGACAGTCTCGCAGACCTTCTTCACGCAGGTCTCGTAGACCGTCCGGCAGGTCGTGACCGGGACCTGGCAGGTCTTGGTCTCGCAGACCATCCGGCAGGTCGTGACCGGAACCTGCTTGACCATCTGCTCGCAGACGGTCCGGCAGATCGTGACCGGAATGCGCTTGACGGCCGTCTCGGCGACCATCCGGCAGGTCGTGACCGGCACCTGCTTGACGGCGGTTTCCCTGACCATCCGGCAGACGGTGTAGGGGACCTGCTTGTAGGCGGGTTCCTTGATCATCTCGGTGACGGTGTAGGCCTCCTGGCGGCACATGGTCTTCGGGCACATCTTGGTGACTGTGACCGGGACCATCCGGCAGGCGGTCCGGGGCTGCATCGTGCAGACGGTGTAGGGGACCGTCTTGTAGCAGGTCTCGGCGACCATCCGGCATGTCGTGACCGGCACCTGCTTGACCTGCTCGGTCGTGACCATCTCGCAGATCGTCTCGGGGACCTGCTTTGTCATGACCTCGCTGACCATCCGGCAAGTCGTGACCGGGACCTGCTCGACGCGCTCCTCGGGGACCATCTGGCAGGTGGTGACGGGGACCTGCTTGGTCACGGTGTACGGGACCTGCCGGCAGATCGTAACCGGCACCGATTTCCGTACCGCCTGACGTTCGTATATCGTCTCCGAGACCATCTCCGTGACCGCCCGCTTGCAGGGGACCGTCTCGGTGACGTAGGTGCCAGGGCACTGGTAGACGCACCCGTTCACGCAGACCGTCTTGCCCGGGACGTAGACCTGGCGGCTGACCATCTCGGTCACCTCCCGGCAGACCGGCTTGCAGACGGTCCGGGGGACGCAGACGGTTTCGCAGACCTCTTTCGTCGTCGTCTCGGTGACCGTCCGGCAGAGGGTCTCGCAGACCGTCTTGTAGGTGGTCGTCTGAACCGGCTTGCAGACCGTGTACCGGCACTCCTTCATGACCGTCTCGCGAACGGGGCGGCAGACGGAGTAGGAGCAGGTCTTCATGACCGTCCGGCGGACGGGGGTCTGGACGGTGTACCGGCATTCCTTCATGACCGTCTCACGCACGGGCCGGCTCACCGTATAGGCGACCTGCTTGTACGCGCACTGCTTGACCGGCACCATCTCGGTGTACGACTGCGCCTGCATCACGGTGCTCTGGACCGGGACGCTGACGGTATACGGGACCGACCGATAGCACGTCTTCTGCACCGGCTTGCAGACGGTGTAGCAGACGTTCTTGTAGGCCGTCTCGTAGACCGGTCGGCAGACCGTGTAGGGGACGGTCTTCATCACCGTCTCCTGGACCGGTCGGCAGACCGTGTACGTGACGTCCTTGTAGGTCGTCTCGCGGACCGGGCGCGCGACCGTGTAGACCACCGACTTCATCGTGGTCTCACGGACCGGGCGGCTCACCGTGTAGGCCCGGGTTTCGAAATGGGTCTCACGGACCGGCCGCGCGACCGTGTAAGTGACGTCTTTATAGATGGTCCGGGAGACCGGACGCTGGACGGTGTACTGCTGTTCGCGCATCACCGTTCGGTAACAGGGTCGCTGGACCGTATACGGCACGTCGCGGACGTGCTGCTCGGCCACGGTTTTCATCGTGGTCACGGTTCGCGGTTGCAGGATCGTCTCGTGGATCTCCCTTTCCACGGTGACCGGCTTCTTCTCGTAGATGGTCTCGCAAACCTGCTTCAACACCGTCTGGCGCTGGAGCACGTATTCGGTGTGCCCACCACAATCCTGGGGCACGGGGCAGCAACGATGAGAGGCACCGCCAGCATAGCTGGCCGCCTCCGCCGGGTGCGCGGTCGCCCAGATCCCTGCCGTCAGGGAAATGAGCAAAACCGACAGAAGTTTACGCATCGTCAGACGCTCCACGACAACACTCCCGACTGACGTCTTCCACGCGAACCCGGGCAGCAAGCTCCGCTCACCCCACGGACCCGCCAAACTCAAACTTAAGCTTCGGCTTGTTCCATGACCCGGCTTCAAGCTCTTTCTCTAAATCTCCCAGGACTCCAGAATCGCCAAAACGTAAAGTTTACCCACAGGTTACGAGCCCTACGCAGAACACCTGAAAGCTTACTGGACCGCCAGAGAGGCCGGGATCGTTCCAGTCTCGATAACCCCTGGGGTCGTTTCTACGAGCAGATCTTGCCAGGTCCCGCTGGGGCTGATGGACATCCAGAAATTCAAACCCGATTTCGTCCCAGGTCTTGCTTGGGCTGATGGACACCCAAAAATTCAAACCCGATTTCGTCGGGTGTCTCCACCGGCCTGACTCGCCAGAAGACAAAGCCAACCATCGAGTCGAGCGGAGATCGAAGAAACTCAAAGCCATCTATGAGGGGGATCTTGTCAAGCGGAGCGGTGCAGGTTCTCGTTGCGGGGTTCCCCACGCATCCCCCTCGCCTTCGGCTTCGGTTGACCTGGCCCATCGTCGTCCCGCCTCCGTCGAGGTGATCGTGATCCCCCACAACGCATCCCCTGAGCCACAGGCCGAGGGAGACGCTCCCACGGCCATCCCATCTCATCGAACGCAGGCCGACGCAACGTGACGCATCCAACCATCTATTCGGGATCGCCCGGTCACCCGGGCCTCGCCAGGAAACTCAATCCAGGGGACGCCGCCATTCAATCGCTCGGCGATCGACGAGATTCGTCCTCGCCGGGCTTTGAGCCGGGGTCATCCCGTGGTTCGTCACGCCCACCCGCCTCCGCTCGACTCCATCTCCCCTCTGCGACGGGTCTCTGGGTCTTCAACCGCTCGGGCCGATCACGCGATCAGCCGGTAAGGACTCCGCGTCTTCAGCATCGCCACCATCACCCCCAGGAGCCGGCGGGCCACCGCCACGATCGCCTTCTTGCCCCCGCGACGCTTCTTGATGCCTTCATACACCACCTTCCACCGGCCCGACCGCGCCACCAGCCTCCAGGCCGACTCCACCAACGCCCACCGCAGCAGCCCCGAGCCCTGCTTGCTGATCCCCATCTCCTTCGACTTGCCGGCCGACTGCCGGACCCCGGGCGCAGCCCGGCGTAGGCCGTCACCGCACGGGCATTCTTGAACCGCGAGATGTCCCCCAGCTCGCTGACGATCACATCGACGGTCACCGCCCCGACCCCGGGGATCGTCCCGAGCACGGCGCGGGCCTCGGCCTCGGCCGTCGGGGCCTTCTTGGCGAACTCCTCCAGCTTCGTCTTGACCGCCCGGAGCTGCGTCTTCTCGTGCTCCAGGTCGTCCCAGAGCCGCCCCAGGACGAAGCGGTCGGCGTCGCGCAGCTCGAGCTTGGCCAGCGACTCCAACCCGGCGGGGGTGAAGAGGTCCTTGCGGTCGGCGTTGTAGTCGGCGGCGAAGCGGCGGATCTTGTTCTTGAGGGCGGTCATGCGACCCCGGATGAACTGACGGTGTCGGACCAGCGTGCGGTGCTCACGCTGGCGTTTGGTCGGGCGATGGGCCGTGGGGATCATGTCGCGGGCCAGGAACTCGGCGAGGACCTGGGCGTCGAGGCGGTCGGTCTTCTTGACACTCTCGGCGATGACGCGGAGCTTGCCGGGATGGGCCAGGACGACCTTCTCGGCCGTCGGCTCGATCAGCTCGAGGAGCCACTCATAGCTGGCGGTGGCCTCGACGACCGCCTGGAAGGGCCGGAGCGACTCGAAGTAGGCGCGGATGTCCTGGACCTGGGAGCAGGCCAGGGTGCGACGGCCGATGATCTTGCGGTGTTGGTCCATGACACAGGTGACGATAGAGTGCTTGTGGAGGTCGATGCCGACGTAGTTCACGGGAGTGCTCCGATTCTGCGGGCCAGAGGGTTGTAAGCACCTCAAGTCTGCCACGAACTCAGGGCACCCGCGGCCGTCGGCTCGACCTCCACCCCCCTCATAGTTTCAATCATCGAGACAGTCCCCCTCATCTCGGGTTGGGAGAAAATCAAACCCAATCTGGCCCGTGACCCTTCCCCTTCCCCTGCTCGGTTCGTGTCGCGTCGGGATTACTATCGTGTTCGGGCTCGGCCACTAACCGTGTTTCCAGGCCGAGCCGCCCGATTGTTGGACGCAGTCTCTGGAGGGACGCGAGTGGTTGGGTTAGTCTGAGCCGGGTCGTGGCGGGTTTTCATGGAAATGGGTGGAAGAGGGTCGGCTCATGGGCGTTCTGGATCGGTTCCGGCTGGATGGCAAGGTGGCGCTGGTGACCGGCGGGACCAAGGGGCTCGGCCGGGCGATGGCCGATGCGCTCGCGTCGGCCGGAGCGTCGGTCGCCTTGACAGGGCGGTCTCAGGAGTCGGCCGAGGCCGTCGCGCTTGAGGTCGCCAAGGCTGAGGGTGGAAAGACGCTCGGTCTCGGAGCCGATGTCGCGAAGTCGGCGGAGGTCTCGGCGATGATCGCGCGGGTCCTGGACACGTTCGGCCGGCTCGACATCCTGGTCAACAACGCGGGGATCAACATCCGCCGGCCGATCGAGCAGCTTGAGGAATCAGAGTGGGACCAGGTGATCGCCACCAACCTGACCGGCCCCTGGCTCTGCTGTCGCGCCGCCGCCGCGCCCATGAAGAAGCAGAAGTGGGGCCGGGTGATCAACGTGTCGAGCACCCTCGGCCAGGTCGGCCTGGCCGACCGGACGCCCTACTGTTCGAGCAAGGGGGGCCTGACCCTGATGACCCGGACCCTCGCGCTCGAATGGGCCAAAGATGGCATCAATGTCAACGCCCTCTGCCCCGGCCCGTTCGCGACCGAGATCAACCGGCCGCTCCTGGACAATCCCGAGCTGAGTGCCGCCATGGCCGCGAAGGTCCCCCAGGGCCGCTGGGCCGACCCCGCTGAACTTGGCCCCGTCGCGGTCTTCCTCGCCTCCGAAGCCTCCAGCTTCGTGACCGGGGCGACCATCCTGGTTGACGGCGGCTACACGGCGCAGTGATCGGAGGTCGGACGCATCCTTTTTCGAGAAAAGCCGGAATAACTCGACCTCGACGGGCCATTACCTCGGGTTGGAGGGAAGGAAGTCCCGGGAGATCGAACCGTTGACGAAAGGACCATCCGCGACCGAGTCACGCCATCTCCGGATGCTCTTCGTGGTGGGAGCGGTCGGCGGCCTGTCGGACGGCGACCTCCTCGGACGTTTCGCGACCCTCCAAGGTGACCCGTCCGAGCTGGCCTTTGCCGCGCTGGTCGAGCGGCACGGGCCGATGGTCCTCCGGGTGGCGCGGGCCGTCCTCGGCGATGAGCACGGCGCGGACGACGCATTCCAGGCGACGTTCCTCCTGCTGGCTCGAAAGGCCCGCTCGCTCTGGGTCCGCGACTCGCTCGGCCCGTGGCTCCACGCGGTCGCCTTCCGGGTCGCTTCGCAGTCGAGATCGGCGGAAGCCCGCCGGAGGCGCCGCGAGAATCAGGCATGCCGCCCCGAGACCGTCGAGGTCCGTGAATGGGACGGCGGCGACCTCGCTCGGCTGGTCCACGAGGAGATCGGGCGACTCCCGCGGCCTTACCGGCTCGCGGTGGTCACCTGTCATCTCGAAGGCTTGACCCAGCACGAGGCCGCTTCTCGACTGGGTTGGCCCGTCGGGACGTTGCAGAGCCGGCTGGCCCGGGGTCGGCAGAGACTCCGCGATCGGCTGGAACGTCGAGGGCTCGCCCCGTCGTTCCTGGTCCTTTCGAGCAATCTCGCCCGGGTCCCGCCCGCCTTGCTGGCCTCGACTGCGAAGGTCGCCTCGGCCCTCGGCCAGGGAGGGGCGACCGCCGGGTTGATCGCGCCGGCCGTTCTTGCCATGATCGAAACCACGACGAAAGGGATGCTCATGACGAAGCTGAAATTCGGGGCACTGGCTTTCTCGCTGGCCTGCGGGCTCGTCGTCTCGGGGACGGGGCTGGGCGTTGGAAGGCCCGTACGGGCCACCGACGGTCCATCGACGCCCTCGAAGCCCGACTCCGAACCGAGGCCGAAGGTCGCGCCCGAGGCGATCGCGGCGGAAGAAGGCGACCCGATTCCACCCCCGGCCGACGGCCCCGGTTTCCCGTATCTGCTCGAATTCTTCGAGACCCAGTCCGTCATCGGCCTCAAGCATCATCAGGAGGTCGGGTCCCTGATCCGCCACGGGTATCCGATCAAATCCTTCGATTGCGCCCTTTATGGACCCGATAACACCTCGCCCGGGCGGGCCGAGGCCGATCGTTACCACGTCAACGGCTATCCCGAGATCCTCATCGTCGACGGCTCGGGCGAGGAGATCGCCCGGATCGGGGGGATCTTGACCCCGGCGAAGATCGCCGCGTTCTACAACGAGAATCGGTTCAGGTCGTCGAAGAAGACCAGAGCGGATGATCCCGCCCCCACGGCCAGGCCCGTGCTTGGCGTATTTCAGGCCGAATGGAGCGGCCCATGCCGGCAGATGATTCCTGAGATCGCGAGACTCAGACAATTCCAGTACAAGGTGAAGGTCATCGACATCGATAAGAGCCCGGAGGCGGCCGCGCGATTCAAGATCAAGGGGGTTCCCACCTTCATCATCCTCAACGATTCGGGCCAGGGCGAGCTGGCCCGCGCCGAGGGGTTCATGACGGCCGCTCAACTTGCCGAATTTGTTGACGGGAACAAGGTCTTTCCCGGTAAGTCGGAGCCGGTCCGGGATCAGGAACCCGGCTTCACCGCCGTATCGATCCCCAGGCCCTGGGAGACGGTCGTCCGGGTCAGGGTCCGGCATTCCAACGCACCGATGGGCTTCGGCTCGGGCACGATCATCCGGAGTGACAATTCGGAGTCGATCATCCTCACCTCGGCCCACATCCTTCGACCTTCATCCCCGGAGGGGATGCCCTCGCCGAAGGACTTCCGGACCCCGATCGCCGTCGACCTCTTCGACGGCAAGCTGACCGGCAACCGACCCGCGATGGTCGGGGCCTCGGAGAAGGACCTCCCCGCCGAGGTCGTCGACTTCGACCTGACCGAAGACGTCTGTCTGATCCGCATTCGTCTCGGTCGTACCTTGCCGGCCTCCCCGGTGGTCCCGCCGGGCTGGCAAATCGCCAAGGGGATGAAGATGGTCTCCCTGGGCTGCTCGTTCGGCAACGACGCAACCGCCTGGGACACCACGATCCTCGATTTCTGGGTTCCCTTGAAAAACGTGGGGTCCGGGGTCACGACGTCCGCGATCAAGTGCTCCCACCTTCCGAAACAGGGCCGGAGTGGCGGCGGACTCTTCACTCTCGATGGCTATCTCGCGGGTGTCTGCGCCTTTGCAGATCCCGCCGGGCAGGCCGGCCTGTATGCCCCGCCCGGGGCGATCCATCGCCTGCTCGATCGGAATGACATGACATCGCTCTACTGGAGCCCGGCAAACGACGACCTGAAGACGAGCCGGGTTGACCTGCCGAAGGTTCCCACCATCGTTCGGGATCGGCCCGACGGCGAGGAAGTCGAAATCGATGGGCCCAGGAGGCCTGAGTCCCCGACCCTCCTCGACCCAAATCCTGCACCGCCTTTAAAATCCGCCACACTCGAACCCGTCCCCATGCGGGTTGTGTCCGAACAGGACCGCCGGATCGACGAGCTGGAACGGAAGCTCGACAAGGTCCTCAAAGTGCTGGAAGACCTGACGAGGGAGAAGCCCTCGTCGCCCCCGAGGGGCAGCTTTCCGCTTCAAATGAGATGATGAGGATTTCATGAGCAATTCGACCGACCTGGCCCTCCCGATCGGGTTCCGCGCCGCCGCCGTGAAGGCGGGGATCAAGCCTTCGGGCGGGCTGGACATGGCCGTCCTGGTTTCTGACCGACCTTGCTCGGCCGCCGGGACGTTCACGACGAACCGGGTTGCCGCGGCGCCCGTCCACTGGGACCGCTCACTCTTGCCCTCATCCGAGATTCGCGCGGTCATTATCAACGCCGGCAACGCCAACGCGGCGACCGGCCAGCAAGGGCTGGACAACGCCCGGGCCACGGCCGCCGGGGCCGCGGCGGTCCTTGGCTGCCAGACCGAACAGATCCTCGTCGCATCGACCGGCGTGATCGGCCACCAGCTCCCCATGCCCCGCGTCGAGGCCGGTCTGAGGGCGGCCCTCGATGCTGCGAACTCCGACCCTGCGAGCTTTCACGAAGCCTCTCTCGCCATCCTGACAACCGATACGCGTCCAAAAGTCGTCTCGATCCGGAAAGAGGTTAAAGGGCGAACGATCACCCTGTTCGGCCTGGCCAAGGGAGCGGCGATGATCGGGCCGAACATGGCCACGATGCTCGGCTTTCTCCTGACCGACGCGAAGGTCGACCCCGAAACGCTCCGGGGAATGCTCAAGGACGCCGTCGAGGACTCATTCAACTGTATCTCGGTCGAAGGCCACATGAGCACCAACGACACCGTGCTCGCTCTGGCCAACGGGACTTCGGGAGCCGAGGATTCAGAAATCCTCTCCGGGATGATCCGCGAAGCTTGCATCACCCTCGCCCGGATGATCCCCGAAGACGGCGAAGGGGCAACCCACCTGATTACCATCGATGTCGAGGGGGCCAGGAACCGCCACGATGCCCGCGCGATCGCTCGGGCGGTCGCTGACAGCCCGCTCGTGAAGACCGCGATCCACGGGGCCGACCCGAACTGGGGCCGGATCGTCTCGGCCGCTGGCTACGCGGGCGTCCCATTCGAGGAAGCCGACCTCTCGCTCTGGCTCAACGACGTCCCGCTCTACCGCGACGGCGTCCCTGTACCCTTCGACGACGCGGCGACCTCGGCCAACCTCCGGGCCAATCGCGATGCCAAGATCCGCCTCGTTCTCAACCACGGAGCGGCCAACGTCCGATTCTGGACCTGCGACCTGACCGCTGAGTACATCCGGCTCAACGCCGATTACACGACCTGAGTGGATCGTGTTGATTTCGACGCGTTGCTCGACGAACCCGGCATCCTAATTGCTTGATGGGAAGATCGAGTCCGAGATCTGGTCCCTGCCCGACTCTCGCAAGGGCTTGGACGTCGAAGACCTCTCCCAGGGAGCTGATGAGATGCAGTCGATTCAGAGCAAGTCCTCTGGTGCCCCCACCGCGCTGGTCTACGTCACACTGGGGGCGTTGTTGTCGGTCTGGAGCGGCGTCTGGTTCCTCTACGAGAAGAACAACGAGCATCCGAGCCGGGGCATCTATTACGTCTGCTCCGGTCTCTTGCTCACGGGCATCGCTTTGCTCGCCATCGGCTTCCTTGTGGGCAGCATGGCGCGGAAGGCGCAAGAGGCCGAGATCGCCAAGGAGGCGGCCAAGGCCGGTGCCATCGACCGGAACCCGGGCATGGCCCAGAAAGTCTGAATCCGGTCCAAGCGAGCGCCCGAGCATTCGGGCCGATCCATCGCGGTGGACCTGATAGATCGGCTCGATCAGCTTTCGGGTCTCTTGGCTGCGGCGGCCAGTGGCCGGAGCACGGCGAGCATCGTGTTGAGGTGAGCCAGGCGAGGGCCGAAGCGATCGACGAAGTCGGTCAACGCGAACTCGCCATCAACCAGATTCTCGTGATTCTCCGCGACGTGGTTGACCAGTTCGCCCATCAAGGCGGAATGGACCTGCTCCAGTTGTCCCAAGGACTCACGACACTGGTCGAGGACGCGGTCGTGCCCAGCCTGCCAGCGCTCCAGTTCCGCAACCTGGCGGGCTCGCTGTTCCCGGGCCACCTGCGCCGCTTCCCGGGCCAGTTCCAGCTGCTGTTGCTGGTTCTGAAGGATTTGCCGCTGAACGTCCAGCGTCTGCGACTGGAGCGTCAGCAAAGCGTGAAGTAACGCCACGGGATCGGTATTCGGATTGATCGGCATCGAGGTCGGCGCTTGCCCGGTGGGGGACACTTCCATCCGGTACGTCCATGACGATGACGGTGAGTTTTCGCGTGAGGACACCCCGACCTCCTTACTGTCCGGTGACGTTCGACTCCCGAAGCCAGGAATGATGAAGTATACGCGAGGATCGATCCAGGCGACAGGGCAAAGCGAATCCGACCTCCGCGAAGTTCCGAGCGGCCTTGGTCTCCATTCATACTGGAAGGCTCTCCTCTAGCGACCGGACGGTCGCGAGATGCTTCAGGTCTTCATGATACGTCTTCAGTCCCGCGTGGTATGACGCGGAGTTCTTGGTGCAGACCAGGGTATGAGGGGACCCGCTCCGGTCGGTCGCGGTGTCGAGGTCGCATTTGTAACTGCGGATGGCCGCTTCGAGAGTGGCCCGCCGATCCTGTCGGACTCTGAACCGATGGACGGGCTCGCGCGGGTCTTCCAGGAATCGCTTCAGTTCCACGAAGTCCGGATTCTTGCTGGTGAACGGGGCCTCGCGACGGAAATCGGGGAAGGGCTGGGGCATCTGGGCCGTAAGGGCCTCCAACTGCTCGCGACAGGAGGCGACCCACCTCGTCACGGCGCCTGACTTCGCCTTGAGGTTCTTCTTGAGCCAGGGCCGGATGAGCTCAAGGGCCGAGAGATGCACGGGCTTGAGCGGATAAACCTTCGGCAGGCCCAGAACATGGGTCAAGTACCGGGAGAGAAGAGCTTCTTGTCCGGAGACAATCAGAGACTGGACCAGTCCGGCGAGGACTTCGATCCGATCGCTCTTTTCCCTGTCGTACCACTGGTTTGATGCCGGCTTTCGATCGATCAATTCGACGGCCGAGACCAGATCATTGGCGAGGGCCCCGGCGAGTTCGTCCCAGCCTTCCTTCTTCCGGGGCCTGGCCGAACAGACCTGTTCCAGCATCCGTACGTTTCGCGCGATCGTCCGTTCGGTCGTGCTGGTCATGACGGCCCGGAGTTCCACCCGGAACGTCCCCCAACCGTGCTTCTGGCAGAGTGCGGGGAGCGACTTGCCGGGCTCGACGGCGTCATCCTTGATCAGGACCTCGCCCAGGAAGCGATGGATCAGCGCGGCGTCGTCGAGGGCGGTCAGCGAGGCCAGGAGGTCACCTTTCTTCGACTCCTCGGAGATCCCCCAGGAGTGGTGATTCTCGGTCCATCTCGCGATGATCGCAGTGGCCAGATCAACGCACTGGGCTTTGAGAGCCGTTGATTGCTTGCCCTTCGAGGATCGCGACCGGGCCACCATCTGCTTCAGGACGGGGACGATGAGCCGGCTGTCGCGGTCGCAGAGAATCTCGAAGTGCCGTCGCTCGGGCCAGAGGATGACCACGGCATGGCGATACCAGCGGTCGATGGTCATTCCCGCGTTGCCCGTGTAGCCCTCGAAATCCTCCTCGGGCTCGACATCCTTGAGCGCCTCGGGGTTGAGGAGATCCTCCTGCTCGATGTCGAGCTCTCCGATCGGCAGGCTCACGCCATTGCCGTCGACGAGGTGCTCGGCGACCAGGCTGGTCTCGTAGATCTCGCCCATCTCGTAATCTTCAGCGTCTCCGCTGCCGTACTCGTCACCCCAGGCTCCGCGACGATATCGCGATCGTCCGCCGCCGGTATACTCCGCCGATCCCGACTCATGGAACGTCAGCAGCCCCAGATAGGCTTTGCATCCCGCGTTTTTGGCCGCTTCCTGGAGGACCCGCGCCTTGACCCGATCCGCCCCCTTGAGCGTCTCCCAGGAGATCCCATCCTTGCTGTATTGATGGTCGAGCGTGATGACCAGCTTCTCGGCCGCTTCATCCTTCGCCCACTCTTCGACGAGGGGACTGATCCGTTCGGTATGCTCCGAGACCCGAGGCGCGGTGATCGCCTTCCTCGACTTCGCGAGTGTCAGGTTGTAGACCAGACAGAGGCGATGCCCTTTCGTGAGCGGGCGCACCTCGTGCTCGCAATCCGCGTAGAACGCCGCGAAATGGATGTGAAAGGCGCTTTCACGATCGGACCGAAAGTTGATCGACCGCTCTTGCCCATCGTGGCGGACAATTAGCTCGCCACCTTCGAAGGAGGACGGGAGCACGACAACGAGCGTCGCAACCATCCGATCGAGCTTCTCGCCGTCCCGGTGCGGCAGGAAGAACCCGCCCGGCTCGTACAAGAGCAGGTCGTAGAGATGGCTCTCCAGCGTCTGCTTCTCCAACCCCAGCTCGTCCTGGACCTTGCTCGACCATCGAGGCGATGAGCCGATCCCACTCGGGGTTCTTCAGCGAGAAGCGATTCGGCGTCAACCTCCAGACGCGCCTGACGTTCTTGTTGACGACGGTCTGTGTGCCCTTGCCGTAAGGAGCCTGTTCGCAATGCTTGATCAGCTCCTTGGCCTGCGTGGCTGTGAGGGGCAGGCCGACCGGGCCGAGATTTTCAATTTCCAGGCCAGGTAGGACGGCCGGAAGGCTGCCGCTGACGCAAAACGAACCCGGCCGGTCGACCCGACTTAGGGCCTGATCGAGCTTCTTCAGGACCTTCGGTCGAACCGGCACCGCGACGTCATCATCGTCATCCCGGTCGATCGATCTTGCCGCCATGATCCTCGGGCTCTCAGGGTTCCAGGTGGTGGAAGGCGTCGGCCAGCGAATCGACGATGTCGCCAGCGATCATTCCCACTTCCCCATTCTGATCGCGAGCGATGTCGCCAGCCAGGCCATGCGCGTAAACGCCGAGGCAAGCCGCCTCGAACGGTTCCATCCTCTGGGCGATCAGGGCGGCAATCACGCCAGTCAGCACGTCGCCTGAGCCCCCGGTGGACATTCCGGGGTTCCCCGTCGTGTTCGTGTAGAGCCGTTTGCCGTCGGTGACGATCGTCCCGGCCCCTTTCAGCACCACGATCAGATTCCTGGCCTCAGCCAGGGCCAAAGCGTGGGTTTCTCGATCGGCCTGGATCTCTTCCTTGGCGCGGCCGGTCAGGCGGGCGAACTCGCCGGGGTGGGGCGTCACAATCAAGGGACGCTTCAGTCGACCCAGGACGTCAGTCTGCCCGGCGATGTTGTTCAAGGCGTCGGCATCGAGGATGGTGGGGACCTCGACCGATTCAACGACCCAACGGACCAGTTCCCGAAGGTCGGACGACTGCCCCAGACCCGGTCCCATCGCCAGGACGCTGGACGTGGGCAGGAAGCGATCGAGGATCTTTTTCGAGGGTTCCAGGAGGGCCAGACCGTCCGCGTCGTCGGGGACGGGATAGGTCATGTAGCACGGGTCGAAGCTTGCGACGGTCGGCTGGACCTCCCTTGGGCAGGCGACCCGAACCAATCCCGCGCCCGAGCGGAGCGCCGCGGCCCCGACCAGGGCGGCCGCGCCGGCGCTCCCCCGTGCTCCGGCAAAGGCCAGGACGGTCCCGAACGTCCCCTTATGCGAGTCTTTGGGCCGCTCGGGCAGCCGGGGGACGGTCTCAATCCGCTCAATCGCCATGATGAAATGCGCCCTTCGATTCGTCGATCCTGGCATTGTCTTCGACTCGCTCACCCGACTCCGCACGGGCCTGCCCGGCACGCCGGGCGATCAGTCCCGCGACGTGGCCGCCATTGAAGCCGCCGTCGATGTTGACGACCGTGACGTTGGACGAGCAACTGTTGAGCATTCCCAGCAAAGCGGCCAGGCCGCCGAAGTTCGCGCCATAGCCGATGCTGGTCGGGACCGCGATCACAGGGCAATCGACCAGGCCGCCGACCACGCTCGGCAAGGCCCCTTCCATCCCCGCGACCACGACGAGGACATCCGCTCCATGGAGGTCGCTCAGACGGTTGAAAAGCCGGTGGATGCCCGCCACGCCGACGTCGGCCACCAGCGAGACATCGCAATTCCACGCCTCGGCGGCGACGCGGGCCTCCTCGGCCACGGGCAGGTCGCTGGTCCCGGCCGTCACGACGACGACCCTGCCCAATTTCGGACCCGGGTCGGCTCCCTTAATTCGGAAGGTCCGACCCGTCGCGTTATATTCCCCCTCCGGAAACGCACGGAGTAGCTCGGCCCCGGCCTCGGCGACGACCCTCGTCACCAGGCCGCCGTGCCCGTGTCGAATCAGGCTCCGCAAGATCCCGACGATCTGCTCGACGGTCTTGCCCTGGCCGAAGATCACCTCGGGCGAGCCGCAGCGGATCGCCCGGTGGAGGTCGACGGTCGCGAAGCCGCCGGTCTCTTCCAGCGGGGCGGTCCTGACCTTCTTCGACGCCTCGGCCGGGGAGACCTCCCCGCGCCGGACGGCCTCGAACAGCCTCGTCAGTTCGTGAGAATCCATGTCGTTCCCCGGCCAATCGTCGATCCGCTCGTTGCTTGATACCAACTTTTGTAACCGGATCGGCCCTCGATCCGCAACGCTTCGCTCTTCCGGGTCGTCGTCGGCCCGTGCTATGCTGATTGCAATGAAGGGGTGAAGCCGCCAACCCTGGGTCGGTCGTCTCCCGGAGGAATCGCGATGGCCTCTGAGTCCCCGAAACTTCTCCTCAAGTCGGCCGTGCCGGTCGCGAAGCCGGCCGTTCCCGGTGTCGCGGTCAAGGCTTCACCGGAGGACTTCGACCAGGAAGAGGGACTCTCACCCTGGGAACTCCACGGCTGGGCCTATTCGATCATCGCCCACTCGATCCTCCTGCTGATCCTAGGATTCTGGTACTTCACGAACAAGCCGAGCCAGGTCCGGACGTTCGACACCCGGCTGGCCGGCTCGGAGTTTGGCGTCGACGAGGGGATGACCACGCTCGGCGGACTCGACACGCCGGTTGCGATGCCAGAGCTGGCACCTTCCGCACCCACGCCCGAGTCGTCATTCACGCGACTCCAGGCGACCGAGGCGGTCACGAATCCGCTGGCCGGTTTCACTGGCAACACAGGAAACCCTGGCGCCGGCCAGGGTGACGGCTTCGGCCTGGCGAAGTTCGGTAATGGCGGAGAGGAGGTCCGAGGGGTCAAGGTCAAGGTCGGCGACCCTCAGTTCACCCTGATCTGGGACTCCAAGGCCGACATCGACCTCCACGTCGTCGAGCCGGGCGGCAAGGAGATCTACTGGAACGACCCCAAGGGGCGGCACGGCGGCGAGCTCGACGTTGACAACGTCGAAGGGTTCGGCCCCGAGAACATCTACTGGCTCAAGCAGTCGGAAGATGGCTCGAAGGAACTCGGCCCCGGCCCGCCCGGCGAGTACAAGTGGTTCGTCCTCTATTACGGAGGCAACGGCGGCGTACCCGTTCCGACGCGCTGGAAGGTCCGCGTCAAGCATGAAGGCCGGATCGAGGTCTTCCAGGGGAAGCTTTCATTCCCCGGCGCCCGGAGCAAGAACTACACGCTGACGGTCGGCACGCCGGGGCCCGCGAACGGGACGATGCCCGACTTCAAGCCGTGAGCGATGGCTAGAGTGTCAGGTGGGTCTCGATCGGGGATCGACCCACCTGACAACCGGCGATAGGTGATCAGCCCTCGGCCGCACAGCACCCAGCCGCCGGCCCGGCCTTCTCGGCCTTGGAGTCCCAGGCGATCGCGGTCTTCTGGCGATAGGCCATCACACCCATGGCGATCGGGACGTTCACCTTGTAACCCAGCTCGACCGGGCAGTTGAGCGGCGCGTCGGTCCGGATCGCGTCGAACAGGTTGGCGAAGTGGTTCCGTTCGCTCATGGCGCCTTCGCCCTTGAGGGTGACCGTCTCCTTGATCCGGCCGGTCGAGGTCTGCGGGATGACCTTCGCCGAGTCGTTCCGGCGGTCAATGACGATGGTCGCGTCGTGGCCGCCAATCAGCTCCGTCAAGGCGACGTCGTTGACCTGCGAGCCGAGCAAGGTCACGGTCGGGCCGCCGGGGTAGTCGACGAACATGTTGAAGAGGTCGGGGTTCTCGCGGTCGTCGGGGAAGCCTTGCGGGGTCTTCGAGTCCTCGCCGAAGCAGTAGATCCCGCCTGAGGCGACGACCTGCTGGGGCATTCCCACACCCATCGCCTTGACCAGGAAGGCGAGCTGGTGGAAGAAGAGATCGGTGGCCACCCCGCCGGAATAGTCCCAGTAGCAGCGGTACTGGAAATAGCGAGGCGCGTGCCAGTCGCGCTTCGGAGCCAGGCCGTATTCATGGCCGAGCCACTTGTCCCAGTCGAGGTCGGGACCGGGCTTCGCCTCGGCGTCGTACTCGCCATAGTCGCGCCACTGGCCGGCGGCGTTGTTGCGGGTCAGGCTCGACTGGGCGAGGACCAGCTTGCCGATCCCGTTTTTCTGGATGTGATCGCGGATCTTGTCGGCGACTCCCAGGCTGGTCCCCTGCACGCCGACTTGCAGCTTCTTGCCGGTCTGGTTCACGACCTTGACCAGGTCCTTGGCCTGGTCGATCGTGTGGCACATCGGCTTCTCGCAGTAGACGTGCTTGCCGGCCTGGAGCGCCTCGGAGGCGATCTTGTGGTGCCAGTGGTCGGGGGTGGCGACGACGACGAGGTCGACGTTCTTATCGTCGAGAATCTGGCGGTAGTCTCGGGCGCCCTCGGCCTTGCCGCCGGCCTTGGCGACGAGGTCGAGCCCCCGGTTCAGCCGCTTGGTGTACAACTCAGCGACCCGGGCGACCCGGACGTTGTGGGCGCCGCTCTGGGACCACTCGACCAGTGGGGCCAGGAGCTGAGCCCCTCGGGTCCCGACGCCGACGATGGCGATGTTCAGGCGGTCGTTGGCCCCCTTCGCGGCGGCGAAGGTCTTCCCGGCGAGCGTCGAGGCGGCGACACCAGCGGCCGAGGTCTGGAGGAAGCCGCGACGGCTCAGGTGGATGGGGTCGGTCATCGTCGGGTGTGGCTCCCGTGGAGGTGGGTCGCTTAACGGGGCTCGGTGTTTCGGCCCGGCTGGTCGGAAAGTCAAATCAGACTAACTTCCGGCCGTTCCTGTCGCAAGCCGCCTGGAACGTGTGGCATGGGATCGACGCATCGAAGTTTCTGGAGGATTCTTCGCAACGCGAGAGTCCGGTGACGACGGTCCGCTGGTAAGTTCAGTTCTCGGGCGGAAGATTCGGGGACGACCCCTCGACCGCCTGAAGCTGGCCTAGGGTTGGATTGATGACGGACGACGACAATCAATCGTCCGTCGGAGTGGGTCCTAGGGGAGTGTCAGGCCATGGGATCTGGAGGAAATTCGAAGCGTTCGGCCAGCCCGACGATCCTGCTCAGGATCAGCGACGGTAGCGTCCACATGCATCGGTCGTTCAACGACTTTCCCCAGGCCGAACGCAGCGCTCAGGCCTTCGCGGGGGCGGGGTTCGCCGTGGCCATGATCTCGGCGACCGGCCGGTTCCTGATGGGGTTCGAACCCAAGGGAGCGGCACGGGCCGCGGTCTGACACGGACGATTAGGCCGGGTTTTCGCGGCGTTTGGGGGCTGTCGGGGCGGCCGAGGCTGAAAAAACCGGGGAAAAATCGAGCGATCTAGCGCAATACCGCGATTTTTCCTGTATGTTTTCGACGTCCCCCGTCGAAAAGGTTCGGCAGGAGTCGCGGAGTCCGACCTCACTGGGGAGGCCGGGACCGTCCGGCTCGCTCGCCTTGCCAATCGACTCTCCAGGAGGGCCTCACGTCCATGGCCAAGAAAGCCGCCCCGAAGGCCGAAGCGAAGCCCGAGAAGGCCGTCGCCCCGGCGAAGAAGGCCGAAAAGTCGGCCGCCCCCAAGCCCAAGCCGGCCACCAAGTCCGAGATCTTCGCGGCTCTCGCCGAGAAGACGAACCTCAGCAAGAAGCAGATCTCCGAGGTCTTCGACGCCATGGGCGAGATGATCTCCAAGGATCTCGGCAAGAAGGGCCCCGGCATCTTCGTCGTTCCCGGCCTGCTCAAGCTCAAGGTCGTCAAGAAGCCGGCCACCAAGGAGCGTCCGGGCGTCAACCCGTTCACCAAGGAGCCGACCATCATCAAGGCCAAGCCCGCTCGCAACGCCGTCAAGGCCGTCCTTCTCAAGTCTCTCAAAGAACTGGTCTGAGCGCGGCGGAACCACCGCCCCGATCCCCAGGCTCGTCCACGAATGGGCCGATCGTTCCCCGATCGGCCCTTTCGCGTTGAACTCGCCTCGTCTCTCAAGGGCCAAGCTGGTCCAGTTCCTGGCCGATGGCCTCCATCAATGGTCCGAGGCTTGCCTCACTGAACTCGAACTTCGCCCCGGCAGCCTCGAAGAGCTCGGGCAGCGGCCTGGCCCCGCCGATCGCCAGTGCCTTGCGATAATCGGCCACGGCCTTTCCGCGATCCTCCAGGCTCCGCCGCCAGATTTGCAACGCACCCAGTTGAGCGATCCCGTACTCGATGTAATAGAACGGGTACAGGAAGATGTGGAGCTGGCGGTGCCAGCCGTTGGACCGAGCCTCCTCGAAGCCGGACCAATCAACGATCCCACCGAAGCGGTCGAGCAAGCCGTTCCACGCGGCTCGGCGGTCCTCACGGGTGTGCCCTGGGTGGGCGTAGACCCAGTGCTGGAACGCGTCCACCGAGGCAATCCAGGGCAGGATCGTGACGATCCCCTCCAGAAGTTGCCGATACGAGCGGTTGGCGTCGTCCTCATTGTAGAACAGCGAGAGGTTCCTGGCCCCGAGCAGCTCCATCGACATCGACGCGACCTCGCAGAACTCGATCGGGCTCTCGCGATACGCCGCCAGAGGCTCGCCCCGGCTGGCCAGGGCGTGGAAGGCGTGACCCCCTTCGTGCAAGAGGGTCCGGACATCGCCGTCGACGCCCACGGCGTTCATGAAGATGAACGGCAGGCGGTCGTCCTCCAGCGTCGTCTGGTAGCCGCCGGGAGCCTTGCCCTTTCGGTTAGCGAGATCAAGCAGCCCGTGGACCCGGAGGTAAGCAAACTGTGATCCGAGTTCGGGGTCAACGTCGTGAAAGATTGCCTCGGTCCCCTCGGCCAGCTTATCCACCTCCGCGAACGGTCGGAGGGGTGGTCGGCCGAGCGGGTCAACCGAGAGGTCCCACGGCCGGAGGGTCGGGACGCCCAGAGCCTCGCGTCTCTCTTCCTGAAGTCTCCGTGCGAGCGGCACCACAACCCGGGAAATGGCGTCCTGGAAGGCGGTGGCCTCTGCGACGCCGTAATCGAAGCGTTCTCGGAGGCGATAGGCGTAGTCGGTGAAGCTGGCGAAGCCGGCCTCTTGGGCGATCTCCTGGCGAAGCTTGATCATCCGGTCGAACAGGTCGTCGAGCGTGTCGCGGTCGGCCAGCCGGCGGGCCGCGACCAGCTCCCAGGCGGTCTGGCGGAGCGATCGGTCGGGTTCCTCCAGAAACGGGGCCATCTGGGCGGGCGTCCGCTCCTGCCCCTGGAAGGTGACCGTCATCGCGCCGATGACCTTCTGGTATTGCTGGTCCAGCTCGGACAGCTCGGTCTCTCGGGGGATGTTCGCCTCCCGATAGAGAGCCCTACGGTTCTCCAGAGCCCGGTCGAAGACCTCGTATCGCTCCTTTGGCAACCCCGAGCGATAAGGCGAGTCGAGATACTTGTTCCGCAACTCATTCTGGATCGGCTTGAGCCTCGGCTCGATGTCGCGGACGAAGGCCAGGTGGGCGGCTTCGCGATCGGGGTCGTCGGTCTGGCAGGTCATGGCGACGTAACGTCGGACACCCTCCTGCGAGACCGCGCCGTTGAGCTCGCCCAGGTCGAAAAGCCAGGATTCCAGCTCCTCGGTCGCTCCGATCGACCGGTGCAGGAGCTGCCGATACCAGGGCTCGATCTGGTCCCAGGTCTTGAACTCGGCCTCGTTCGGGAGCCAGCGGTGGGGGAAGGTTTCGGGGACGTAAGCTGTCTCGGCCATGTCGTGGGGTCCTGGTTTGCGAACGATCGACGCCGATCCCTCGGGCGTCCCATTCACCCTACCGCGTCGACCGCCGGTCTGGCCAGCCGGATTGAGGTGGTCGATGAGCGTCGAACAGACCCCCGAGCCGAGGCTCTCACTGGCTCAAGCATGGTCACTGAGTCGATGGTGGATGACCAAGAGGAGCAAACCCCTTGATCAATCATTGACCTTCGTCTTGTTGACCATCCTTGACTGAGTCGACTTCGCCTGATCTGGCGGACGAACGTCGTCCGGAGTTCTCTGGCCAAACTGTCACGCTCGGGTTAAAGTGAAGATCATGTGGACGGTCGGCACCAACGGGTTGTTCGACCGCTTCCGACGGATGTCTGATCGACGGGGTTCGCCATGCGTTTGGAGGCAGTCATCCTGCCCGAACTGGGGACCGGTCCGGACGTCCCGATTGTCGTGAGCCACTGGTTCGCCGCAGCGAGGAGACGAGGTCTGGGAGGGAGATCGGCTGGTCGAGGTGCTCGTCGGCCCCGCGACCTTCGATGTCCCGGCCCCGACCTCCGGCCGACTCGCCGCGATCCACGGGTACGAAGACGATCGGGTCACTCCCGGGACGGTGCTCGGACTCGTGGCCGTGGTGGAGGACGGCGACGGTGAGGGCGACGCCGGATCGGGCGAGCCGCTCCCGGGCCGTCGCGCACCATGACCGCCATCCACGAGAACTCCGCCGGCGTCATCCCTTTCCGACGCCAGGGCGATCGGGGGCGGCTCTACCTCGTCCTCCACTCCGCCACCGTGCGCAATCCTCGCGCCAAGTGGGAGTTCCCCAAGGGCGGAATGGAGGCCGGCGAGACCACCCGGGAAACCGCCGCCCGCGAGTTCCAGGAGGAGACCGGCCTGGTCGACTGGCGACTTCCACGACGGCTTCGAGCGGAGCCTGACCTACACCTACGTCCGCAGAGGTCGCAAGGTCCTCAAGACGGTCACCTATTACCTCGTCGAGGTCCAGGGCGACGACCCACCCGTTCCAGTCGATCGAGCACGTCGAGGACCACGCCGGCCACTGGTTCCGCTGGGGGACCTTCGAGGAGATCAACCGGCTCCTCTATCACGCCAAGATCCGCCAGGTCTTCGCCGAGGCGGACCGTGGATCGACGAGGCAGATGAGATCTCAGATCTGAGATCTCAAATCTGAGATCTGAACTCGCAGAGACACGCCTGCTTCAATCCTCCTCCGGCGGCTTCTCCCCGAGCTTCCGGAGCCGCTGGGCGACGTCCCGGTACGAGTAGTCGTTGGCGGCGACCTCGTTGTAAGTGCTCCTCGGCGATCGCCTTGTTGCCCTGCTCCTCGGCGAGGAGGCCGAGGTTGTAGTGCAGCTCGTTGAAGGTCGCGATGTCCTTCATGTCGACCGCCCGAAGTGCGTCCTCGAAGTGGCGTTCGGCGAGCTTGCGTGACTGCCCGTTGGCCTTGAACGAGAGCCCGGCCTGGAGCAGGGCCTGGACCTTCAGCTCGGGGCTGTTGCGGGCCTGCTGGAACTCGGCGATCGCCTCGTCGTGCTTGCCCCCCTCGGCCAGCTTCTTGCCGAGGAGCATCCGGAGCTTGAGGTCTTCGGGAGCGTGGCCGACCTTCCGGCGGATCTCCTTCAGCTCGTACTTGTAGAGGGCGACCTTGAGCTGTTCGAGCTTTTGCCTTGGGCTCGGGGTCGTGGATCTCCTTGGCGGCCTTCTTGGTGTACTGGTCGATCGCCGACCTTGAGCCGGCTCATCTGGACCTCGGCGTAGGCCCCCTGAAGGTAGTTGTCGTCGGGGTTCGCCTTGACGCCCTTGGCCAGGATCTCCTCGGCTTCCTTGAGCCGGCCTTCGTGCTTGTAGTGCTCGGCCAGGGAGAGGTAGGGGCCGATCCGCTCGGGCGTCTCCTCGATCTCCTTGAGGAGCCGCTGCTCGGGCGAGACCCGCTCGCCCCGGAGCTCCTCGGCGTCGGGCGGGAGGTCCTTCTCGGGGCCGGACGAGCCGATCGGCTTCTTGGAGTGCTTGTCGATCGACTCCTGGAGGCCCGACTTCTTGATCGCCGACTTGGCGGTCAGGTCGTTGACCTTCTTGCGGGCCTCCTCGTCGGCGGGGACGAGCACCTTGAGCTTCTCCCAGCACCAGATGGCCTTCTGGAAGTCCTCGGCGAACTCCTCGAAGTGGGCCGCCGAGCGGAGGAAACTGCTCGTCCTTCTCCCCCTGGGGGATGACCGCCTCGATCAGATACTGGGCGACCTTCTTGAGCCCCAGGTTCTCGGCGGCCTCGGCGGCGTTGATGGAGGCGGTCAGGTCCCAGGGGTTCGAGACGAAGACCTCCTCGCAGAGGTCGAGCACTTCGCCCCACTTCTGCCGCGACTTGGCCGTCGCGATCCTGCATCCGGAGCGGCTGGAGCTTCAGCCCGACCATCCGACCCGACCTTCGCGGGATCGTTGCCGAACTTCCGACGCTGGACGCCCCGGAGCGACTGGCGATAGACCAGATTATCGGGCGCGAGCTTGCACGCCTCCTTGTACATCTGGGCCGCGTAGACGTCGTTGCCTTTTTGCGCGGCGTCGTTGCCGTATCCGAAGTAGGCCTTCGCCTTGTCCGCGTTATTCTGATCCGACGCCGAGGCCATCGTCACGATCCCTTCCGAACCGAGGAGAGAGGCCCGGGATGACACGCTCCCGATTCGTGGCGAGGGGAGATCCCCTCGACGCGGCGCGCATCCCGCGAGTCTCTCTGCCTTGGACTGATCGATCTAGACTAGCAGAATGGGACGCCGCGTCAATCATCACCCCCGATCAAGCGGCGGTGCCACTTCCTGAGCTTCGACGCGGCTCTACTGAACCGACTTTTCGCAATTATTTTTGCGAAAAATGGGGAAAAGGGCCTTCCGGACGATAGACGACCTGCGCCGACCGCTCTACAATGGGCGGAGCCGGCGAGAAGGCGGTTGATTCGAGGCTTTTGCGTCGAATCCCGCCCGACCGAAGGAGGCGATGATGAACGAATCCTCCGATCGTCCGCTGCTGGATCTGATCCGTCGCCAGGGGCCGTTGACCGTCGCCGAGATGGTGCAGGCTCTGGGCGTGACGCCGACGGCGATCCGCAATCGGCTGTCCCGACTGGTCGGCTCGGGCATGGTCGAGCGCCGGTCCGAGCCCGGCAGCCGGGGCCGTCCGAAGCATACCTACCGGGCGAGCGTCGAGGCCCACAAGCGGCTCGGCCAGAACTACGCCGACCTGGCCGTGGCCCTCTGGGACGAGTTGATGCAGGCCGTCGAGGATCGCAAGCTCCGCCGCCTCCTCTTCGGCCGGGTCACCGACCGGCTGGCCGAGCAGTACCGGGGCCAGGTCTGGGGCGAAGGCTGGGAAGGCCGGATGGTCCAGCTCGGCACGATCCTCCACGACCGGGGGATCGAGGCCGAGGTGACGCTCGGGGACGGCGGGATGCTCCCGGTCCTCCGCCAGCACTCCTGCCCCTACTTCGCCCTGGCCGAGGTCGACCGGGCGGTCTGCGCCATGGAACGGAAGATGTTCGAGAAGGTGCTCGGCCACGGCCTTCGGCTGAGCCAGTGCCGGCTCGACGGCCACCGCTCTTGCGACTTCGAGGCCAAGCCGAACGTCGAGCCGAGGCCGGCTGATGTCCCTCGAACTCCAAGTTCTGACTCCTTGATGCAACCGCTTGAAAAGCATGCCGGGCACGAGCCCGACGGCCCTTTGAGCACCATTCGCTGGAGATCCCGGGCACCGGGGCGGCATCCATGAGCAAGGTCCTGAAGATTGAGAACCTGCGGGTCGGCATCGACGGCAAGGAGATCCTCAAGGGGGTCAACCTGACGATCCGGGAGGGAGAGGTCCACGCCCTGATGGGGCCGAACGGGTCGGGCAAGAGCACGCTGAGCTATGCCCTGGCCGGCCACCCCAACTACGAGGTTCTCGGCGGCACGGCGACGCTCGACGGCCAGGACCTGCTCGCGATGGAGCCCGACGAGCGGGCCAAGGCGGGCCTGTTCCTCGCCTTCCAGTACCCGACGTCGATCCCCGGCGTGACGGTCGCCAACTTCCTCCGCCACGCGGTCACGAACGTCCGCAACCCCGACCGCAAGGAAGGCGAAGAGCTGATCTCGATGCGCGACTTCCGCAAGGAGATCCGCCAGGAGATGGACGAGCTGGGCATGGACCCGGATTTCGCCCGCCGCTACCTCAACGAAGGGTTCTCCGGCGGCGAGAAGAAGCGGGCCGAGGTGCTCCAACTCGCCATGCTCCGCCCCTCGTTCGCGATCCTCGACGAGACCGACAGCGGCCTCGACATCGACGCCGTCCGGGTCGTCTCCGAGGGCGTCAACCGGGTCGCGGCCAAGGTCGGCACCGGCGTCCTGGTGATCACCCACTACGAGCGCATCCTGACCTACATCAAGCCCGGCTTCGTCCACATCCTCTTCGGCGGCAAGATCGTCGAGGACGGCGGCCCCGAGCTGGTCGCCCGCCTCGAAGCCGAGGGCTACGACTGGATTCGCGAGAAATACCCCGAGGCCGCCCGCGACGAGGAAGCCCTCGAATCCTCGCCGGCCCACTGAAACTTACGATTTGAATCGTCGAGACGCCAAGAGCCCAGATGAAGCAGAGAATCGAACGAAAAGTCGCTTTATCTCATCTTCTTCCTGTCTCTGCGAACTTTGCGTCTTGGCCGTTCAACATCCTGCGCCATTGCACTCCCGCTCCTTCAAAGGATGACGATATCATGGCGACCGATCTCAACACCCAGGTCGAGGGCATCAAGGACGAGTACAAGTACGGCTTCCACGACTCGGAGGCCAACTACTCGTTCAAGAGCGGCAAGGGGCTGACGCGCGAGACCGTCGAGCAGATCTCCGAGATGAAGACCGAGCCCGGCTGGATGCGCGACATCCGCCTCAAGGCGCTCGAAGTCTTCTGGTCGAAGCCGAACCCGACCTGGGGCGGCGAGCTTTCGGAGCTGAACTACAACGACATCCGCTACTTCATGAGGGCCGCCGACCGCCAGGGGAAGACCTGGGACGACGTCCCCGCCGAGATCAAGAACACGTTCGACAAGCTCGGCATCCCCGAGGCCGAGCGCAAGTTCCTCGCCGGCGTCGGCGCCCAGTACGACTCGGAGGTCGTCTACCACAGCCTCCGCGACGACCTGCAGAAGAAGGGCGTGATCTTCACCGACATGGACACCGCCCTCCGCGAGCACCCCGACCTCGTCCGCCAGTATTTCGGCACGATCATCCCGACCTACGACAACAAGTTCGCCGCCCTGAACACGGCCGTCTGGTCGGGCGGGTCGTTCGTCTACGTCCCGGCGGGCGTGAAGGTTGACATCCCGCTCCAGGCCTACTTCCGGATCAACGCCGAGAACATGGGCCAGTTCGAGCGGACCCTGATCCTCGTCGAGGAAGGGGCCCAGGTCCACTACGTCGAGGGCTGCACCGCGCCGATCTACACGAGCGAGAGCCTGCACTCGGCCGTCGTCGAGGTCCTGGTCAAGAAGGGCGGTCGCTGCCGCTACACGACGATCCAGAACTGGGCGAACAACATCTACAACCTCGTGACCAAGCGGGCCGTCGCCCAGGAAGACGCCCTGATGGAGTGGGTTGACGGCAACCTCGGCAGCCGCCTGACGATGAAGTATCCCTCGGTCTACATGACCGGCAAGGGGGCCCGGGGCGAGATCCTCTCGATCGCCTTCGCCGGCAAGGGGCAGCACCAGGACGCCGGCGGCAAGGTCGTCCACGCGGCGCCCTACACCAGCTCGCGGATCATCTCCAAGAGCATCAGCAAGAACGGCGGCCGGGCCAGCTACCGAGGCCTGCTCAAGGTCGCCGCCGGCGCCAAGGGCTCGCGGTCGAACGTCGTCTGCGACGCCCTGATCCTCGACCCGGCCAGCCGCTCCGACACCTATCCCTACATCGAGATCGACGAGGACGACGTCAAGATCGGCCACGAGGCCAGCGTCTCCAAGATCGGCGAGGAGCAGCTCTTCTACCTGAGGAGCCGCGGGCTCTCCGAGGCCGAGGCCGTCCACCCTGATCGTCGCCGGCTTCATCGAGCCGCTCGTCAAGGAACTGCCGATGGAGTACGCCGTCGAGATGAACAAGCTGATCCAGCTCCAGATGGAAGGCTCGGTCGGCTGAGCCCATCGATGAACAACCCGCGCCGGAGGCGAGCGATGCGAAGAGCGTCCTGATATCCCGGCCCCTTCACCCAAGGGGTCGCGGAGTCATGGCCGCTCTTCGATCGTTCGAGAGAGGGGGTTCAAGCCCCCCCGACCCCTCTGGGCGTAGCTCAACGGCAGAGCAGGCCCCTTATAAGGGCCGGACGAGGGGTTCGACTCCCCCCTGCGCCTAAGCATGGTGCATCTGACTTCGATCGCGGAGGGTTTCATGTCGGAGTCCGTCCAGGAACTCTTGAACTCGTTCGATCGCCTCCCGGAGGAAGATCGACGATTGGCCGCCTTTCGAGATCCTCAAGCGAACTCGAGAATTCGAGTATCCCGATCTGGATGATGAGACCCTGGCCCAGATCGCCGACGAAACATGGCTAATGTATGACGCGGAAGTGGCGGCCGATGGCCGCCCTTGATCGCGGCGAAGTCTGGCTGGTTGATCTCGGGTATGCCGCGAAGACACGCCCTGGCGTCATCCTGAGTCTTCCAGCCCTCGATACAGAGCGTGCCCTGGTAACCATCACCTTATACATCACAAGTCAGAGGGACCAGATTCGAGGTCACCATCTCGACCTCTTTCCTGAGCGGAGGCGTCTTCGATGCCCAGAATCCGATGACGACGCCCCACTGCGAAATTCATCAAGAAACTCGGCGAATTGACTCCGGATTAATTGGAGCAGGTCGAAGACGCCGTGCGGCACTGGCTCGGACTTTAGAGAGATCGAACCCGCAATGAGCAGCGCATCCGCGACCACACCGTCCCCCGCGACCGGCGGGTTCTCCGAGGCGAGCTTCGAGGCGTTCCTCAAGGGCTCGCGACGAGCCGGCCTGGCTCCTCGACCGTCGACGGGCGGCCTTCGAGGCGTTCTCCGGCATGGCCCTGCCCTCCTCGCGCGACGAGGAATGGCGGCGGACCGACATCCGGGGGCTCAAGCTCGGCGGCTTCGAGCCCCCCGAACAGATCGCCCCGTCGGCCGAGGACCGCTCGGCCCTGGCCCCGGCCTGGGAGACGCTCAGCGGCCACTACGGGACCGGGCTGGAGCACGTCAACGCGGTCGCCGACCCGGTCGGCCGACCCCTCCAAGCTCGGCGGGGCGATCCTCGTCGACCTGGCGACGGCGGCGAAGCAACATCCCGAGATCCTCGAACGCTACCTGCTGACCGACGCCGTCTCGCCGACCGCCGACGCCTTCTCGGCGCTCCACGCGGCGTTCTGGACCGGCGGGACCCTGCTCTACGTCCCGAAGGGGGTCAAGGTCGAGGCCCCGCTGTTCAGCCTGGTCGGGCTGGCCAATCAGGGAGGGGTCGACCTCGACCACACTCCTGGTCGTGCTCGAAGACGGGGCCGAGGCGACGCTCGTCCGCGAGACCGCCAGCCGCGGCCGGGGCGATGCCCAGGCCCTCCACGCGGGGGCGGTCGAGCTGTTCGTCGGCCGGGGGGCGAACCTCCAGTTCGTCAACATCCAGAACTGGGACGACTCCACCTGGCATTTCAGCCGCGAGCGGGCCCTGGTCGGCGCCGATGCGTCGATCCAGTGGACCGTCGGCGGCCTGGGCTCCCGGCTCGCCAAGGTGAACCAGGAGGTCGCCCTGACCGGCAAGGGGTCCAACGCCCAGGTCAACGGCGTGATGTTCACCACCGGCAAGCAGCACCTCGCCTACTTCACCCGCCAGGACCATGTCGCGCCCCACACCCGGAGCGACCTCCTTTACAAGGCGGGGCTCAAGGATCGCTCCCGGATCGTCTGGAAAGGCATGATCCGCGTCGAGAAGGACGCCCAGCGGACCGACGCCTATCAGAAGGACGACAACCTCATCCTCTCCGACCACGCCCGGGCCGACTCGATCCCCGGCCTGGAGATCGAGGCCAACGACGTCCGCTGTACCCACGGCGCCACCGCCGGCCGGGTCGACGAGGAGATGATCTTCTACGCCCAGGCCCGGGGCGTCCGCCGCGAGACCGCCATCCGCCTGATCGTCGAAGGTTTCTTCGCCAACGTCTATGACCGGATCACCCTGGAGCCGGTCCGCGAGACCCTCCGCCAGGCCGTGGCCTCGAAGCTGGAGACTCTGAACGGTTCGCTATCGGCCCTCATCCTTGACCTCTTGAACGCAACCGGAGTCCGCCCGATGGCAGAAGCGTACGTCCATCCCGAAGTCCTCGTCTCGGCCGACTGGGTCGAGCAGCACCTCGACGACCCCAAGGTCCGGATCGTCGAGAGCGACGAGGACGTCCTCCTCTACGACATGGGCCACATCCCCGGCTCGGTCAAGATCGACTGGCAAGGCGATCTCCAGGACCAGTTGATCCGCGACTACATCGACGCCGAGAAGTTCGCCGCGATCTGCTCCCGGGCCGGCATCGCCAACGACACGACCGTCGTCTTCTACGGCGACAAGTCGAACTGGTGGGCCTGCTACGCCTTCTGGGCGTTCAAGCTCTTCGGCCATGCCGATTGCCGGATCCTCAACGGCGGCCGGAAGCTCTGGCTCGATCAGAAGCGGCCGACGACGACCGAGGTTCCCCATTACGCCCCGACCCGGTACACGGTCGGGCAGCGCGACGAGTCGGCCATCCGCGCCTTCCGCGACGAGGTCCTGGCGCACTCGAAGTCGGGCAAGCCGCTGCTGGATGTCCGGAGTCCCGAAGGAGTTCACCGGCGAGCGGACCCACATGGAAGACTACCCGAATGAAGGCTCGCTCCGGGGCGGCCACATCCCGGGCGCCGTCGAGCGTCCCCTGGGCGCGGGCCGTCAACGACGACGGCACGTTCAAGTCGGCCGACGAGCTGAAGGCGATCTATCAGGACGAGGTCGGCCTCAAGTCCCGAGGATGACATCGTCGCCTACTGCCGGATCGGCGAGCGGTCCAGCCTGACCTGGTTCGTCCTGACTTACCTGCTCGGTTACCCCAAGGTCCGCAATTACGACGGCTCATGGTGCGAGTGGGGGAATCTGGTCCGTGCCCCGATCGCCAAGGGTGCGTGAGTCAGGCATCAAGGCAAGGTCATTGGGGACCGAGTCGAAATTTCTCAAAAGGCGTGGAACCCCCATCGACTTGGGTTTAACCAAGCTTTAAACTGGAAAATCCGGATCGGGGCAGGCAGGAGTGCCTGCCCCGATCCGTATTCTGGCAAGTTGCTGACCGGCGCAGACTTGTCTTCTCTCGCCCGGCCGACTGCCATCCCGAGGACAACGCTCGTGGCCGCCGCACTCGAAGCCATCGTTTCCGAACTCTCCGAGGCCGATCGCCAGGAACGGATCGAACTGCTGATCGACTTCGCCAAGAACCTGCCTCCTCTTCCCGAGCGGCTGGAAAAACTGAAAGATGCCGAGCACCGGGTCGAAGAGTGCCAGTCGCCGGTCTTCTTATTCGTCGAGAACGACGCGGATCGCGTGCTGATCCATGCCGACGCTCCGATCGAGGCTCCGACCGTTCGGGGATTCGTGGCGATCCTGGTCGAGGGACTGAACGGGGCGACGGTCGAAGAGGTGCTCGGGGTCGGCAATGACCTGATCGAGCGGACGGGCCTTCCGGAGATCCTGGGGATGCTCCGCGTCCGGGGCTCAGCGGGGTCTTGAGTCGGCTCAAGAAAGAAGTGACGAAACTCGCCATGGATCGGATCACGGAACGCTCTGGGGACCCTGTCGTTCCATGAGTTGAGCGTCCATTCCAGCCAGCCGTCCCGAAGTGGGTCCGGCTGGCTTTCCCTCCAGTCCCGTCGGATCGACTCACGATGCCAGAATCCATCCAAGTGGCCGTCCGCGCCGAGTTACCTCCGGGGTCCAAGAAATTGGTCGATCTCGACGGCCGAGCGATCGCTGTCTTCAACGTCGATGGCGAATACTTCGCGATCGATGATGTCTGCACCCACGACGGAGGCCCACTCGCCGAGGGGGAGTTGGAAGGTTCGGAGATCCGCTGCCCGAGGCACGGCGCTCGATTCGACGTCAAATCCGGCAAGGCACTCTGTCTGCCCGCCATCGAGCCGGTTGACACTTATTCGGTGGAAATCCGAGGTGAAGGCGTCTTTGTCTCGGTCAAAGATTGAGCGGCTGGCGCTCGTGGGCTTCTCCACTCCCGATCACGCACCGAACCGATGAGGAACCTCCCATGCCCGAACAGGATACAATCATCGACGCCCTCCGAACCGTGATGGACCCCGAATTGAACGTGAACGTGGTCGACCTCGGTCTCGTCTATTCCATCCAATCGCGCGAGGACGAGCTGGACGTCGAGATGACACTCACGACTCCAGCTTGCCCCGCTGGCCCTGAGATTCTCCGCAACGCCGTCTCCGCGCTCGAGGCGATCGAAGGGATTTCGAAGGCGAACGTCAAGCTGGTCATGTCGCCCCCCTGGTCTCCCGACCGGATGAGTGACGCCGCCCGCGATGAGCTGGGAATCTTCTGAGAGTGTCGCCGGATCGTCCGTTCGATTGAGATCCTGGATTCAATCCCTCCGGGCCCAGGAGCAGGTTGGTTTCATCGCTCCCGCCGGATCGACGGCTGTCCCGCCTCATCCTCTGTCGAAATAATCAAGCGAATCGAAGACTTTCCTTACGAAGCCATGTTTCGCCGATGAGACATGGACTTGATGCAATCGTGGTTCATTGGCGACAAGATTGCGGGTTTCCTAAACAAGCCTATCACCACCTCGGTTGATGGTGCATAATTCAACCTTGGCATGAGAGGCTCGTACGGTAAAGCAAATTGATGTGGCTAAGTCTGAATTCCTCGCGTGCTAGACGAGAATTCGGGAGTCGCACCATCACCTTTCGATTGCCCCTGATTCAAGGGGTTGTTCGAGACCGACACAAGGGACCCTGAGGGACTCCCGTTCGCGGGATGGCGTACCGTGGCCCGTAAAAAAACGTCCAGAATTCGAGTCAACGTCAAGGCGTCGATCTCTCGACGGCTCCGCGATGTGCGTCAGGAATTGTTTGGCGAGCACGGTGGACCTGAACTGGCCCGACGCCTCAACCTGCCGGCCCGCACCTGGTATAACTACGAGACGGGCGTGACCGTTCCAGCCGAAGTTCTTCTCTCCTTTATCGACCAGACCGGTGCGAACCCCGTCTGGTTGCTCACGGGCGAGGGAGACCGATATCGACGCGAGGTCGAAGCCTCGGCTCTGTCAGACCTGACCCCCATCCAGCTCATCCGCCGTGGGCTGGAGAAGCTGGAGCAACAACCGAACGAGGTGGTTGTCGTCACCCACGACAACTTGCCGGGCGACTCCTCCTCCGACTTCGTCGCCGTCTCCCTGATCGCCCTGGCCGACCTGAGCAGCGGTCTGGTGAAACAGGATCGGATCGAAGGCCACATTCTCGCCTATCGTGGATGGCTTCCCCATCCGAAGGAGACGATCGCCGTTCGTCTCCAGGATGACGCCATGTTCCCGATCCTCCCGGCGGGTTCGGTCGTCGCCGTGGATCGGTCGGTCGTCGACCCACATCGGCTGCAGGGAAAAATGGTGGCGGCCAGCCCCGATGGCGTCCCGATGATCCGCTGGCTGGACCTGACCGGCCGGCACCTGATCTTCCGGCCCAACCTGGCGAGTCGGGATCATCCCCTTATCCCGATGGAGTACGACGACACGGCCCCGAGCCCGGTGCTGGGTCAGGTCGTCTGGTCCTGGAGTTGTTTCAACAACCCGATCCCTTGAAGTCTCGTTCGATCGACAGCCCTCGGCGGTGATGCCGACAACTCAATGACCGAGGCAGATTCTCCTCCGGCCCAAAAAAGTTCGACGAACCCGACCTCGGGATTCGCGGGGTTTTCGCTTGCCTTTGGTGGGCCGAGGCGACATCTTCTAGCGACGACCTGGATTCTCTCCGCCAGGCCGTATCTGCCCTCGGTTCTGAGTGATCGACCCCAATCATGCCGCCTTCCCGCGTTTCGGGCGCCAGGCTGGATACTCTCGTCCAGCAGGCCCGCGAGCCTTTATTCCTGCTCGGTCCCGAGCGGTCCTTCCTGTACGTCAATCGCGCCTGGGAACAATTGACCGGCCACACCTCCGAGGAGGTGGCCGGACTCCGTTGTCATCCTCACGGTCCGACTCGTCCCGGCGATCTCGCGGGTCTCGGCGGCAGCTTCTGTCCGCCTCCAGAGGCCATGGCCGGTCAGCCCGCCGGCTCAAATACCCTGATCCTCCACGCCGGGGGAGAACGCTACTGGCGAAGGGTCGAGTACTGGCCACTCCACGTTGACGATGGCTCGCTGATTGGTCTGCTCGGCCTGGTCAGGCCACAGGATGCCCCCTCTCACGCACCCGACTCCGAAGCCCAGCGGCTCCGGACTGAGCTCCTGGAACTGCGAGACCGACTCCAGGCTCTCCACGGCTTCGAATCCTTGATCGGCCATGGACCCGAGCATAGACGACTCCTCGACCAGGTCTCCGCCGCCTCTTCGACGACCGTCCCGGTCCTGATTCACGGTGAGACGGGGACGGGGAAATTACTGGTGGCCAGGACGATCCATCTGCGCGGGACGCGCCGTCAGTCACCGGTTTTTGCTTTTGACTGCAAGGCGCTCCCGCCCGAGGTCCTCGAACGAGAGCTCTTCGGCGGACCAAGCGGACCTCCCGCGAGGGACCTGATGGCCCCCGAAGGGGCGACCCTGCTGATCAGTGACATCCTTGAGCTTCCTCGCGACCTCCAGGCCCGGCTTGTTTCGAGCCTCAACGGCCGGAGCCGGCTGATCGCCACGACTGCGGGCGACCCGGAGGCGGCCCTCAAGGCCGAGCGGCTTCGACCCGATCTGTACTATGCTCTGACGACGATGGTCCTCCGGCTCCGCCCGCTCAGGGAGCGCCTCGACGAATTGCCGGTCCTCGCCCAGCATTTTCTGGAGCGGGCGAACCTCCGGGGAGAACGTCAGCGGGATGGCTTCAGTCCCGAGGCGCTCCAGGCCCTCCTGGCATACGACTGGCCGGGCAATCTCAGGGAGTTGGGTCGCGTGCTCGACGACGCCCATTCAAGGGGTGATAAAGATCTGATTCAGTTCGACGACATCCCGGCGTCGATCCGAGGACAGCGAGGTGGCGCATACCTCCCTCCCACGGTCTCGGCCGAACCGGAGCCTCTCAAGGAAATGCTCACGTTGGTTGAACGCCGGTTGATCGAGCGAGCCCTCGACCGAGCCGGCCACAACAAGTCGAAGGCCGCCAAGGCCCTGGGCATCAACCGCCCATTACTCTACCGGCGAATCAAGGAGCTAGGGATCGCTGACGTGCTCGAATCACCCGACGATTCTTCCGCCCAGCCGGATCTCTAGGCGTGACCGAAACTAGACGGCTTCGTCGCGGATTCGCGGCCCTCCTGATCGCCGACGTGATCGTCCTCTGGCTCGCGAACTGGCCGACCTGGCTGGATCTCTCCGCCTAAGCCCTCGGCGACCTTGGAGCCAGTCTGACGGTGCAAGACCTCGTGGCCCGAGGATATCGGCCGGGGGTTGACTTCGCCCACCATTACGGTCTCCACCCGATCGCGATCGGTCGGGTCTGGTTTGGTCTGTTCGGGCAATCTCCGCTGGCCTACTACGCGGCGATGCGACTGATCGAGACAGGTAAATCGGGCGGCCTGGGCGCTCTTGGCGATCTGGCTGCCGTTCTTCATCCGGTCGTGCTCTCAACGTGGCTCATGCCTTCGAAGCCGGGCTGATCTGTCAGGCCCGCGCCGAGCAGGCCGAGGGACGCCAAGGAATCACGCTGGCCCTGGCGACGGCGGCCGTTCGGGCCAGGCCCAGCTTGGGGCTGGCTTACGCGATGGTCCTGTTCGGAACAATCTTCTGCTACTGCTCTCTCCGAGGCCGCTGGTCGAACCGGTCAGCGCTCGGTCGCGACGCGTTCGGCCCGGCACTGTTGACAGGCACCCTCTCAATCACATGGCTCGGGCTGACTTACGGCGTCGAGCCGCTCATCTGAACGGTTCCGCTCCTGGCCGGGTTGAAGACCTACCGGGCGGGACATCTCGGTTTCTTTTTCGGAGTGGGCCGCGAATTCTGGATGCCGACCGGTGTGGGACTCGGATATTACCTGGGGACCGTGGTCGGCTTCTGGCTCCTGGGGTCGATCATTCTGGCGACGGCGGCCTGGTCGCGACACTTCGCCGGTTCCGTGGTGTCGAGGATGAATGGCTTGTGATCTGTGCCGCGGTCCACGCTTTTTTCGTCTTCGAGCTGTTTGGGCACGCTCATCCCTGGGTTTACGACAGCTATCTCCTCGGGTGCGGCCTGGCGATCCTGTCCGGGATAGGTCGAGGATGGCGAGTCTGAAACTGGTTCCTCGTCGGGCTCGCCTTGCGAACGACCATCACCTCGCCGATGGTTAGTTGGCGCCAGCACATTATGGAACGTCGAAACCGCCGGCCTCTGGTCCGACCCTCACGACCGGGCCGAGTGGATCGAGGCCCGGTCGCGTTCAAGTGAGGGTCCGACCTCGGTCCTCGCCACTTCGGGCTGTTCGGAGATCCTTTTCCCCGGCTTGACGCCCGCCGCGAGTGTCTTCCTTGTACCAGGGCTGGAGAATGAACCCGAAGTCCGCCGGAAGGCCTGGGAGCTGGACGATTCGCGATGGGTCATTGTCCCGAAAGACCTGGGTAACGAACGTCTGACCGCTTGGCCGGTGTTCGCCAAGGTCTTTCAATCGTTCGAGCTTGAATTCGACGGGGATCACTTCCGGCTCTATCGACGTCGTGAGGCCAGACCTGTTCATTCCCCTTCGACCTTTGAGGGATCGCGCACCGTCTCGACTGGAGCAATCTCCGGAACCTTGACGCCGAGGGTGGCGGCCAGCTCGGTCAACTTGGCCCAATGACCTTCTTCGAGTGGGATTCCGTCAACCGACCGATACTCGAGCATCATTCGCTCAGGGTCGCCGGGAAGTAGGATGGCGGCAACGCCCTCAGCCCTGGGCGTGGAGCGGACGAACTGGGCCAGCCCGCTCGCCTCGCCAACCAACGTGCCGAGGCCGGCGAAGCGTTGTGGATCGAGGGCGATGAAGACGACGTTGTTTCCCTTGGCGCCGGACGCGCCGGGATGACTCGACTTGCCGCCGGTCAAACCGCCGGAGAGCATGTCGAGTACCAGACCGAGTCCAAACCCTTTATAAGATTGTGCCCCGCCCATCGGCAAGATCGAGCCGAGGGGTGGCTCGTAGAGGACCGAGGGGTCGGTGGTCGGGCGACCCTGGGCGTCGAGCAGCCAGCCTTCGGGAACAGGCTTCTTGTCGTTGAAGTAGTAGACGCGGACCTTTCCCTCAGCGGCGACGCTGGTCCCGAAGTCGAGGACGACGGGATTCGTCTCGGTCGGCACGGCAACGCAGAGCGGGTTGGTCCCCAATCTCGGTTCCAGGCCCCCCGGAGGCGCAACCCGCTGCCCTGCGCCATTGTTGTTGACGGTGGCGATGAGGATCAGCCCTTCGGCGGCCGCCCGCTCGGCATATTCTCCAAGACGGCCGATGTGGCCGAAATTCCGACCCGTGCCCGCCGCCAGGCCGAGCAACCTGGCCTTGGGGACGACCAGGTCCAGGAGACGGTGAGCCTGCACCTGCCCGAGCCCCCACTGCCCGTCGACGACCACCACGCCAGGCGACTCGTTCTCGACCTTCAGCTCAACCCCGATCTGGTAATCTCCCTTGCGGAGGAAGTCGACGTACTGAGGAATCCGGAGGACGCCATGCGAATCGTGCCCTCGAAGGTTCGCGCCGATCAGGTTGTCGGCCACGATCGAGGCGTCGCTCTCGGGCACTCCAACAGCAGTAAAGAGGCGGGTGGCGAAGTCCAGTAACGTCGGAGCGTGGAGCGTCGGCACGGCGGTCGGTCCTCCGGGGCGGATCGGTTGGCGGTGTCTCCGATCTTACGGAGTAACGGGTCAGTTGCAATCCTTCGATTTCACCCACGGAATGTCGCGGGACGCCGTCCTTGCCCGATCATCCCAGCCCTCGGGGCATCCCCTGCGGTCGCCAGCTCACCCGGCTGACCCCACCGAGGCTGGCCAGTTCCTCAACGACTGGACGCTCGACAGTCTCGGAGGGACGTTCCTTCCACCTCAAATCGCAAAAGACCTCGCGCAGCCCAGTTTCGGATTCCAGGTTCAGGCCGAGTGAAGCGATCTCGTACCCGGCCGTTCGGAGACGTCGGCAAAACTCGTCGAACCGACGGGGCGTCGGGTCCGAGGGTCGCCATCAGCGAGGCACGATGATCCTGCGGAAGCGCCATCTCCGCCCATTTCAGTCCCCAGAGCACCACCAGGCCCAGCCCCAGCCCTACTGATCCCAAGATCAGTTGGCCGCCGCCGAAGCAAAGGCCAAGGACCGTCACGAACCAGAGCGTCGCCGCAGTCGTCACTCCCAGGATCAGGTCATCCCGCTTCAGGATCACGCCACCACCGATGAAACCCATCCCAGACAAGATCCCAAGCGGAAGCCTCATCAGATCGAGCATCACGAAGGAATTCGTTGACCTGCCTCCCGTGCCCAGAAGAAGGTTGGTTTGAATCATGGCAAGCGAGGCCGCCAGGCAAACCAGCAAGGTCGTCCGGAGCCCGGCAGGCCGGCCGTGTTCTCCCCGGTTGATCCCGATCAGGGTGCCCGCAAGGATCGTTAGCGCCAGCCTCGCCGCGATTTCTTTCCCATCCAGCGAACTCGACATGATCCTACCCCTCGACAACTCGATCACGGCCCCGGAATCGGTCAGACTAACCCGAATCCTGGAAAATGATAGGTCCCAGCATGAGCCCGGCATCCCTGCCCCCGGGTCCTGGCGGACTCGACCATCGGAGGTCATCGGCTTTGTTTGGTCGCCCGCGACGAACCGCACGCGACTCGGCCCGAAGATGATGTAACTGAAGCTGAGGGAATCGTTTGAGGAGCCGATGGCCGATGGCATCCGGCCGGGAAGGGATTGCCCGAGTCGCTCTCGGGCGATACCCTCAAAAAGACTCTCGAACCTTCTTCAACCCGGACCAGGATCATCATGCGAAGTCTGGCCTGCCTCGATGGCGAGTTGTTGCCCCCGGAAGAGGCGAAGGTCTCGATCTGGGATCGTGGGTTCCTCTTCGGCGACGCGGTCTACGAGGTCTTTCGGATCTACGGTGGACGCTGCTGGCTCGAAGCCGAGCACAACGCGCGCCTGAGGCGGAGTCTGGGAGAGATGGAGTTTCCCGAGGTCGATCTCGAAACGCTCCCCGACCGGATCCACCGGACCATTGAAGCTAGCGAGATCCAGGAAGGCACCGCGTATATCCAGATCACCCGAGGGGTCGCTCCTCGCGCTCACGCCTTTCCCAGCCCGCCAGTCCCGCCGACTGAACTGATCGTCATCCGGCCCTATGACGACACCGAGACCGCCCGGAAGCGCGAGACCGGCGTGGCCGTCGTCTCCCGGCCCGACCTCCGCTGGAAGCGCTGCGACGTGAAGTCAACTAACCTCCTGGCCAACGTGATCGCCCTCGAATCGGCCAACCGGGCCGGGGCACACGAGGCCCTCCTGGTCGACTCGGACGGGTTCGTCACCGAGGCCACGCATTCGTCGGTGCTTTGGGTCCGGAACGGCCGGCTCGAAGGGACGCCCAACGACCCCACGATTCTTCCCGGCACGACCCGCTCGTTGACCGAGAAGCTCGCGGCCGACTCGGGAGTTCCTTTCACCGAGGGGCGGATCACGCTCGAGGAGTTCCTCAAGGTCGACGAGGCGTTCCTCTCCGGAACCACGATTGAGGTCCTGCCGATTGTCCTGGTCGACGGCCATCCCATCGGTTCCGGGCGCCCAGGGCCGGTCGCCGGGAAGCTCCAGGTGGCGTTCCGGTCGGCTGTCCAGGAGTGGCTGAGCCCTCGGGCGTGCCTCGCATGAGAGCCCTTCCAGAACTCGCGGCTCCCTTGCCGGATGATGACTGGATTCACCCGCTAGACGCCGCCGCTAAACGCGACCCGATCCCCGACGGCGAAGTCCTGGTGATCGTGATGGCGACCCAGGACGGTCCGGCTCCAGAAGCGGTCGGCCAGGGTCTGCTCGACCTGCTCAAAGCCCGGAACCGGAAAGCCGAAGCCTTCATCCTCCGCCCCGACTCGACTGGATGGAGCCGGGCGCTCGAAGATGGACTGGCTGGCGGCTCTCAGCCGATCGTCCTCGTCACGACGGCCACCGAGCCGTGGACCGCCGCGCATCTCGACCCGCTCCTGAAGGCGATCGACGCCCGAGACCACGTGATCGGCCGCCGACCGGCGAGCCCGGAGGGTCGTTTCGGCCGCTGGCTCTCGACGCTCCCCTGGCGATTCCTCTTCGCCCTGCCCGTGGATGACATCTTCTCGCCTTGCCGGATGCACCGACGGTCGGCTCTGGAGAAGGTCGTGACTCAATCGGTCTCGCGGTTCCTCGACGTCGAGATCCTGGCCAAAGCCACGTTCTTGACCCAGGTGATCGAGGAGGTGGAAGTTCCCGCTCTGGCGTCGATGTCGGTCTCGCGTCTCATGGGCGACCTTCGGGCCGTGCTGAAGGCGCCCGATTTTTGTCCGACCAGGCCCGTCATTGCCAGCGGAAGATCCGGATCGCGACGACGAAGGTCCCAACGGCCCAGGCCGAGAGCACCGACAGGGCGACCAGGACGACGTGACTGGTCGGCCCGGCCCCTTCGAGCATGATCGCGCGCAAGGCGTTGAGGAGTTGGGTCAGCGGCAAGGCCTGAATGAAGGGTTGAGCCGACTCGGGGAACCGCTCGGCCGAGAAGAAGAGGCCGGAAAAGATCCACATCGGCAGCATGATCAGGTTCATCAGACCGCTGACGGTCTCGGTGGTCTGGGCCCGGCTGGCGATCAGAAGGCCAATTCCGGCGAACGCCAGGGCGCCGATAACCTCAACCAGGGCCACGAGCCAGAGGCTACCCTGGATCGGCATTCCGAACACGAACACGCCCAAAGAGAGCAGGACAGCAACGTCGGGGATGAGGAAGGTCAGTCTGGCAAGCAGGATCGCCAGCAGAAAATCGCGACGGGGCATCGGCGTGGCGGTGAATCGCTTGAGCAGTTTGCCGATCCGGAAATTGACCAGCAGGAATCCGACGCCCCAAAGGCCGCCGCCCATGGTGTTCTGGCCGATCAATCCGGGGATCAGGAAGTCAATGTACCGTGAGCCGGGCTCGTTGACGATCGCGTCCTCAGTCTTGATCGGGTCGACCCGCCCGGCCTCGCGTTGCAGGATGGCGTCGATCGCGGCCCGCGCGGTGGTCGCTTCAGGCCGGGTCGGGTCGTAACGGAAAGTGAGCGGCCCGGAAACCGTCTTGACGATCACCAGCGGCGTCTTGCCGGTCCGGAGGCGCTTCATGGCTTCGTCTTCGGAAACCACCCGGAGATGGACCCCCTGCTTGTTCTCCGCCCGGGCTTTTGCGTCGTAGTCTCTGAGCACCTTCTCCACCGACTCCGACGCCGCGTTCTGGATCAGGTCGGCCTGAACGCTCTCGGGCACCCGACTCTGGAACGCCAGGCCGAGTCCAAGCGCCAGGACGGTCGGAAATCCGTAGACCCAGAAGAGCCGGGCTGGCTGGCGGTAGAACTCCCGGAGCCGGGCCACGTAAAGGCCGAGGAGCGGGTGATAGTGCGACATGCGTCCGATGTTCTCCGCGATTATCGTCCTGGATTGCCTTGGCCTCTCCTGTCGTGAACGGAGGAGGTCGTCTTATCGTCTTCGTCTCCGCCCCGATTTCGCGACCCTCGCGGCTTCAACCTCCTCCTCGCGGAGGTGCCGGCCGGTCAGGGCGACGAAGACGTCTTCGAGGCTCACCTGGCGGGTCGTCAGTCGGGCCAGCGGTCAACCGGCGGTCTCGAGGTAATCGAGCAAGGCCGGAATGGCCCGGTGAGGAGCGCCCACGGTCAAGGCGTAACCATCTCCTTCGGCCCTCGTCCCCAGGACAGTGGAAAGCTCGGCGAAGACAGCGGGATCGGGGGACGTCTCAGCCCCGCCGATCGCGAACTCGACGACATGTTCGCCGCCAAGCCGGGCAATCAGGTCGGCCGGCGAGCCGAGCGCGATCACCTTCCCGTGGTCGATGATCGCCACGCGGTCGCAGAGTCGCTCTGCTTCATCCATGTAATGAGTGGTCAGGACGGTCGTCCGACCCCTCGACCGGAGGTCGAGGATCACGTCCCAGAGTTGCCGGCGCGATTGCGGGTCGAGCCCGGTCGTCGGCTCGTCCAGGAACAGCAATTCCGGATCCCCGACCAGCGCGACGGCCACGGCGAGACGCTGCTGCTGGCCACCGGAGAGCTGCTCGACGTAGGTATTCGCCTTCGCATCCAGCGACACTCGGGCCAGGACATCCTCGGGCTCCAGCCCCTCGTGGTAGAAACAGCGAAACAGTCCGACCAGCTCGCGGAGGGTCGACTTCTCGGGAAACCGCGTTTCCTGAAGGGTCACGCCGATCCGCTCGCGGATCTCTGACGCCTGAGTGTCCCAGCGACGCCCCAAAACCTCGACGTCGCCCGATGTCGGTCTGTTGAGACCTTCGAGGATCTCGACGGTGGTTGTCTTCCCCGCACCGTTGGGTCCGAGCAGGCCGAAGCATTCCCCCGTCCTGACCTCCAAGTCGAGACCTTTCACGGCGTCGACCGGCCCATCTCGTCCGGGATATTGCTTGCAAAGGCCCGCCACGCGGATGGCCCATTCCCCCATCGTCGTCCATCCCGTCTCGGTGGAATTTGAACAAGGTCAATCGTGCCGATTATGACGGTCATTCTAGCCACGACGGCCGGTTCCGCCCACCCCGGACGACACATCGACGATCGCGAAAGTCCGAGTTCAAGCCGGCGCGAATTCGCTCCGATAGTCCCTCATGGGCGATCCCGCATCCCCTCCCGCCAGGAAAGGCCGGAGTCGATTGACGGGCGTCAACCCCCTATGGTGGCAACCGATCGGTGGCCGCCGGGCAACCTGGGTCCGGAAAGGGAAAGCGATGGATCGACCGACGACCCGCGAGGAGGCGGACGCCCGAGGCTCGCAGCTCGACCCGACCGAGGCGTTCGTCCTGCCGAGCCGCCGGCCCGCGCTGGACCTCTGCCTCGACCCAGGACGGATCGGGGCCGGTCCGATTCTCTTGACCGGTGACGCGGGAGTCGGCAAGACCTGGCTCTGGCGACGGCTGGCCGCCGAAGCACCGCCCCGGCGCTGGCTGAACGTCAACCTGACCCCAACCAACGAGCCAGCCGACCTTTATCGTCTGATCAGCCACGAACTTGGGCTGAGCAACCCAGGGCAGACGGCCGCCTCCCGGGTCGACCTTGTGGATGACCTTGCCGATCGCCAGACTGATGGCGAACGGGTCGCACTGGTCATCGAGGAAGCCCAGAATCTGTCGATGGCCGTCTGGGAAGAGGTCCGTGTCCTGGCCAACCGCCTCGATCGACCCGGCGGGTTCACTGCGATCCTCCTCGTCGGCCAGACAGCCCTGGCACGTCGAGTCAAAACCCGGCCGTTCGCCGCGATCGAGGCAAGGCTCGCCGGAAGGGTGCATCTCGGCCCAATTGACGTGGATGAGGCCGGAGAATGGATCGGCCGGCTCCGTCCCGATCGCGAATGGTCGGTCGAGCAGGTCGAGGCACTGCATCGCGACTCCACGGGTAACCCTCGAAGGCTCCTCATGAAGCTCGGGACAATATCCCGATCGAGCGCCGCACATCGACCCGAACTCAAAATTTCCAAACAAGTTGCGCCGATTATAAGGCCTGTCACGGCGCGTTCTGACACGACTCTTCCCTCACCCTCCCCGGCCCCTTTGACTGGTCCAGAGAAGCCACCGATCCGGGTCGAGGAGAATATGATCGAGGTCGGATGGTCGCCCGAGGACGTGACGGCTCCCGGAGAGTCGGAAGGCGACCAGGCCCGCGCCAAGGAAAGTGCGCCGGCGAGCGAGGAGTCGGTCAAGGACCATTACGCGGCCCTCCAGGCCTGGCGGGAGTGGACCGAGAACCAGGGTCGCCGAGCTTCGGCGATCCTCAACTCACCGGAACTGGAGCACGACGCGTCCTCCGATCCCGGCGAGGACGAGGAGGAGTTGTCCTCCCCTCTGGCCGATCGCCCCACTGTTTGGGCCGACGGCCAGCAGCGTTTCGCCCCATTCAGCCAGCTCTTTTCGAGAATGGCGCAGGTTCGCGAACCCGAATAAATCTTACGGACGTGCGAACCCGTCGCCGAGCGTGGCTCGCCGCCGACCGCAAAGAGCAGGTGTCGCCTCGACGTCATTTCGGTGCTCCCCAGGTCTCTCCCTTTCCCGAGGAGAGAGACCGCGACGCAGGAGGCGACACCTGCTTTTCTCGCCCACTGACCATGCCTGCATGCCTCAGTTTTGAACCTGGACGACGTTGCCCCGAGGCCACGCGATCGCTCGATTCTCTCACCTTGGGCCTCCTCCCTCGAATGAAGCGATTGAGCAAGCGGACGAAATGGGTTAAAAAGGTCGAGTTAACGCGAGATCAGACGTTCGCCTCCGGCAGTCATCGGGGATTCCGCCGCCGTGCTCACCGAACCGAAGACCGCACCCGTCGAAGCTCCGCCACGGCTCCTCGTCTCGCTCGCCACCTACGACGAGGCGCAGAACCTCCGTCCCCTCGTCGAGGCGATCCGGGAACAGGCGCCCCACGCCTCCATCCTGGTTATCGACGACAACTCGCCCGACGGGACGGGGCAGATCGCCGACGAGATCCAGGCCACGCTGCCCGACATCCACGTCATCCATCGATCGGGCAAGCTTGGACTTGGCACCGCCGTGCTCGCGGGCATGAAGTACGCCATCGATCACGGCTACGACTACTTCCTGAATCTGGACGCCGACTTCAGCCATCCACCCCGCTTCATCCCCGCGATCCTGGCCGGGATGTCCGAGAACGACGTGATGATCGGGTCTCGCTACGTGCCTGGCGGCGGAGTCGAGGGGGAATTCAATCTCAAGCGGAAGTTCATGAGCACCGGCATCAACATGTACGCCCGTTTCTTCCTGGGCCTTCGGACCCGGGACAACAGCGGGTCGTACCGGTGTTACCGGGTCGAGAAGCTCCGTCAGATCGACCTCGACGGCATCCGATCACGCGGATACTCCTTCATGGAAGAGATCCTCTACTGGTGCCGGTCGGTCGGCTGCAAGTTCGGCGAAACGCCGATCATCTTCGAGAACCGACGCGCTGGCTATTCGAAGATCAACGCCAAGGAGGCCGTGAAGGCCCTCCAGATCATCTTCGAACTGGGCGTCGACCGGGTTTTCCGGGGGCCCCGGAAGCAGTGAGGCGGGTGTGATATCCGATCGATGCAGGGCCCTTCTGCTAGGAGAATCGGCGCTTGAGCGTCAGTGTCGATTCTTTCTCTGGTCGGGAGTCCTGGCGCTGTCAACCTCCTGGTCGGCATTCGCAATCCATCAAATGGATGAAATGGCACTGGGGCAAGGTCGATTGGCCGGATCAGCATTGCATCAATCAGTCATCGGCTCGAATCATTATCCCGACGATCGCCTCGACCAAGCGTTCCGATCAATGCGGGTTAAATTGATCGTGTTCGTAGAGATCTCAACGATCCTGGCGATCGCTTATTCGGCCGCAATCCTGCAGCATGTATTCCGCACTCCGTCCGTCGCGAAAGCGGTCGGAATCGAATGAAGACGCCCTCCGGCTCGCCACATGTCTGGCGGCCCGTCGGGCGTCTCAGTGGCTTTGTGTTTAGAGATCTCCGACAGACCTTGCTCAGGCCAGGTCGAATTCCCGGACGGTCACGTAGACCTCCTGGCAAGTCTCGGCGATCTTGTCGCCCAGCCCCTGGTGCTTGCTCTCAAGCTGGGCCGAGTACATGCTCAGGACCCGGCACAGGAAGGCATTTTGACTGTCGTCGTGATCCTCGACGAGCTGGTGAAGCGAGTCCTCGATCTGGTCGGCGAGGTAGAGCAGAAACTGGGCCTGCCCCTTGACCTCGGCGATCGACCGCACCAGCTCTTGCGAGAGGATCGAAGGCCGGGGAGCGGCTGACGAAACAGCCTGCTGCGGCTCGATCGTGGGGGAGGCGGACGGTTCTCGGCCGACGAGGAAGGCGCTGCCGAGCGGGCCTCGATTGATGGTACTCATGCCGCGTCTCCGTTTGCTTGGTAGTTGGCCGGGCCCTCGTTGACCGCCGCCTCGAGAGAGTGGCAGAGCTCGCCGATGAGCCGCATGTTCTCGCACTCGACCGCCAGGTTCGACGAGTGCATCTCGATCAACTGGCGGAGGAAGATCCGCGTGCCGGGATCGGTTTCGCCGTCGAACCGGTTGACATCGGCCACTGCGGCCCGGACGAGGTAATCCATGAACTGGAGCTTACCCCGGATTGAGGTGCAGAGCTTCTCCAGCTGAGAGCGGTCGGAACGGTGCGGCGAGGTGGTGAGCTGAGACATCCGTTTCCTCTCTCCCTGACGCGAGGCGGGTATCCCGAGGGTACGATCCATCGGAGGAGCGACCGCCCCGCGATCTCGCGTGGCGCATCCCGCGTTCGGTTCGGTGTCGATCGATCGGTGGGCGTTCGACGCAAGAATCAAATAGCTCGGAGCAGGTTAGCGAACCACGCCTTCGTTCGCAAGCGTCAAGCTTCGCTCGTCCTGCTCCTTCCTCGGAGACCATCGAGATTCCTGCTTCGGGGACGACAATGAACGTCGAGGAAAACTGGTTGGGGATCCGAACAAAAGTCCCCCCTCTCTCTAGTGTCCCGAGTTAGAAATTCGCTCACAAACCCTCTTCACTCGATCCAGGATCAGATCTGCCGAGGCGGTCCACTTGAACGGCTTGGGATTCTCGTTGTGATGGGCCAGGTATTCCATGATCGCCTTCTCCCACGCCGCCACGCTCCGGAACGCACCGCGTCGGATTCGTTTCTCGGTGATCTCGGCGAAGAACCGTTCCACCTGGTTCAACCACGAACCGCTGGTCGGCGTGAAGTGCAGATGATATTCCGGGTGCCGCTCGAACCAACGCCTCACCGAGGCCGTCTTATGCGTCCCATAGTTGTCCATGATGATGTGGATCTCGATGCCCGGCTCGCGGGTCACCTGAGTGTCAATCTCCTTGAGGAACTTGAGAAACTCCTGCGACCGATGCCGCTTGAAGCACTTGCCGATCACCTGCCCGGTCGCCACGTTCAACGCCGCGAACAGCGAGGTCGTCCCGTTGCGGACGTAATCGTGCGTCCCACGCTCGGCCTGCCTGGGGGCCATCGGCAAGAGCGGTTGGGTCCGGTCCAACGCCTGGACCTGGCTCTTCTCGTCGACCGACAGGACGATCGCATTCTCCGGCGGGCTCATGTACAGGCCGACGACATCGCGGACCTTCTCGACGAAGTAAGGGTCGGTCGAGAGCTTGAAGGTCTCGCTGAGGTGGGGCTTGAGGCCGAAGGCGTGCCAGACCCGGACGATGGCGCTCTGCGAGAGGCCGACGGCCTGGGCCATCCCCCGGGTGCTCCAGTGGGTGGCGGTCTTGGGCTTCTCCTCGAGGGTCTTGGTGACGACTTCCTCGACTTTCGCGTCGGTAATCGTCCGCGGGGCACCGGGCCTGGGCTCGTCGGCGAGCCCTTCGAGGCGGTCGTTGAGGAAGCGGTGACGCCACTTGCCGACGGTGACCACGTTGACGCGGAGCCGGGCGGCGACGACCTTGTTCTCGAGGCCCTCGGCGCAGGCCAGGATGATCCTGGCCCGCTGGGCCAGGCGTTGGGTGCTCTTGGGCCGGGAGGCCCAGGTTTCGAGTTTCTGCCGCTCGTCGTCGCTGAGGGTGAGCGGGGCTTTGGGACGACCACCTTTGCTCATCATGTGTCTCCTTTCCAGGAGTCTATGATGAGAAGCCCGATCGCGCAAGGTTATTTGGCGGATTTCTAACTCAGGACACTAGTCTAGGGGTTGCCCTGCTGGCACCGGGCTCGCGGCAGGTCAAGCCCTAGCCTTCGGGGATCCGGGAATTCGTGGGGACGCCTCACCCCATCTCGCCCGAGGCAATCAGCCAGTCGAGCCCGGGACGGAGATGGGCGAACGCCCGGGCTCGGTGGCTTAGCTGGTGCTTAGCCAGCGAACCAAGTTCTCCGAAGGTCTTGTGGTATTCGGGGATGAGGAATAAAGGGTCGTAGCCGAACCCGCCGGGCCCTCGAAGCTCACGAATGATCCGACCTCGGCAGGCCCCCTGGGATTCGAGTCGGATTGTTCCCGAGGGATCGGCCACTGCGAGATGGCACAGGAAGGCGGCGCCGCGCGCCTCGTCGGGGACCTCGGCGAGGGCTTCGAGGAGCTTGCGGTTGTTCGCCTCGTCGTCGGAGGGCTCGCCGGCGTAGCGGGCGGAGAAGACGCCGGGGGCGCCTTTGAGGAAATCGACGGCCAGGCCGGAATCGTCCGCGAGGGTCCACAGGCCGAGAGTGCGGGCGGTCTCGCTGGCCTTCTTCCGGGCGTTCCCGGCGAAGGTGTCGGCGTCCTCGACGACGTCGGGAAAGTCAGAGTAGGCGTCGAGGGCACGGATTTCCAGCCGGGCCAGCCGGGGGTTGGGCTCCCAGGGCGGGGAGATGAGCTGGGCCATTTCCTGGCCCTTCTTGCGGTTTCTCGTGCCGAGGATCAGCAGGATACTCTGGTGTTCGGTCATGGGTGGGCGAGCTTTCAAGGGTGCGTTCAAAGTGAAGGTCGATGGCCGATCTGCTGAGATCGACCATCGCTCATCGTCCATTGTTCATCGCTCGAAATCGACGCGATGGGCCTTGTCATCCTTGATGTGCGCCAGCGATCCCGTCGAGAGCTTGGGTTTGACCGGCGCGAGGTCGAAAAGCGCCGGGGCCGGGACGAGCATGGTGTTGGTGACCTTGCGATTGTTCAGGTTGACGGCGATCTCGATCAGTCGGGTGTAAAGCTGCTGGGCAGCGGGATCGGTGGGGGCGTTGAACGAGCCGATGGTCACTCGGCTGGAGAAGCGATCGTGGTAGACGTAAGGCTGATAGCCGGTCTTCTGGATCTCGGGGTCCTTGGCGAGCGCATTGGCGAGTTTCTCGGCGTCGTCGGCGGCTGTGGCCAGGGGGCTCTTCATCGAGTTCATGATCCCCTTGAACCGGGGGTCGTTGTCGGGGTCCAGGCTCGACCGGCCGGTGAAGTTGGCCACCTGCAGCGTGTAACGCCCGGGGCAGTAGCGGATGTTGTGCGGGCCGTCGTTCATCCGGCTGAGCAGGACGTCGGGCTGGTTGGGGAAGAGTTCCTCGGCCGGCACGAATGGGTTGGTGGTCTGGGTCGCCCGGTTCAGCCCCTGACCCCGCCGCCAGGGCAGGACCTGGGGATTGCCGTCGATGCAGACCGGGTGGAGCTTCTTGACCTTGTGCATGAGGTCGAAGGCGTCCTTGGTCGTCTTCTCGTCGCCGACGAGCACGGCGGCCTCGTCGAGGGTCCGGATCAACTCGGGAAGGCCCACGTCATCCTTCATCGCGAACGCGGGGGCCTGAGGAGGGACGCCTCGGATCATACTCCGGCCCGGAAACTTCTTGGGCAGGAGGATGTAAGCGGGCAGATGGTACTTCTGCCGCAACTCCAGGACAAGCGCCAGCGCCTGCCGAGGGGCGTCGGGACCTCGGAACGCGTAGGCCATCACCATGAACGGCCCGTTCTGCTTCGTCAGCATGTACGGCTCGATCGGCCCGGTCGGGAGCGGGACCACCGGCTTCACGTCCTCAGGGACCACCGCCGCCGGGATCTCCGAGTTGTTCTGAAAAAGTGTCCCTTTCGGGACGTCGGCCCCATAGCCAGTCGCCTGGTTGGCCCGGGTGACGCTCGGGTCGGTCGGCGCGGGAGCGGGTGCCGCAGCCGGTTTCGACTTACGATTCAGCAGATCCAGTTGAGCCTGTGCTGAGGCTCCCTGCAAGATCAGGCTTGCGGCGAAGGTCGCCGCGGCGATCGTCGTCCTCATGGGCGATTCCCCATCCTTGGGTTCGCGTGGTTTGGTGGGATGACCCGGTCGCGCTGCGAATCGATCGGTGGGACTCTTGACGACATGCGGGCCGGACCTTAGCAAATCTCCCCGAGGCTGAATAGAGCGCTTCCTCGCGCCGGATCGCGAGATTCAGGACGATCCGCAAACGCTCTCGGCCTCGCGACGGCCCTGGAGGTCCCGGTAGAACTGGATCTCCCGACGGTTGGCCCTGAGGGCCGCGAGTGCCTCGCGGACGAGATTCACCGTGGCCAACAGGATCAGCCCGACGCCCGCGACCGCGAGCGACGTGGCGATCGAGGCCATCAGCGATCTGTTGCCCACCATGGTGTCGAGCGCCAGCATCAGGCTCGTGCCGACGAATGATCCGAAGGCCATGTAAAGCATGGTCAAGGCGTAGCGGACCCGATCGCTCCGCCAGACCAGTCGATCGAGCTGGTCGACGACGTGCGCCCGACGCTCGGCGACGAAGTCGAGCTTTGAGTCTCCTCGGCAGAGCGAGTCGCCCTGCTCGTTGAGCACCCTGATCCGGTTGACGACACGCGCCATCCGGTTCGAGGTCGAGATGATCAAAGACCCGTTGGCGGTCATGAAGATGGCCGGCGTGATCATGGCCGAGAGCGTGGCGTAACTCGATGGTTCAATCGGCATGAGAGGGGATCTTGACTCCGGCACCTAGCGGGCCCGGCTCAGCGATCGCGGAGGTGCGGCTCATCGCGGAGGGGTGGGACGTCTTCCTCGGATTCGGGAATCTCGGCCGGAAGCTTCTGAAGCCAGTCAGCGACGGCCTCGGGCGGGAGCCCTTCGCTGGGCGCCCTGGCGATGATCCGCTCTCGGCTTGGGGACAGGGCCTTGCGAACCTGGAAGAAGCTCCGGAACAAGATATACACGAACAAGGCGACGAACGCGATCACGAACCCGTCACGCTTGGTCCAGTTCCGTAGCTCGACCATCGGCGCGGGGGCAGGGGCCTGCGCTGGAGTCCAGTTGAGCCGGCCGACGAGCATCGGAGCGGCCCGGTTGTGGTCGCCCGCCCGGTATCCGAGCAGCTTGAGGAAATAACCGTTGACCGTCACCCGATGATGCAACTCGTGGCCGATCTCCAGCCCCTTGGGAGGGTCCTCGAATGAGAGGACGTAGGGGAACGACGTGTTCTCGTCGGAATAGATCCAGGCCTCGAAGAGCCGGCCCGAGGGGACCATGGTGGGGCTGACCTCGTAGGTCAGGATCTTCTTGACCGTCCCTTGGAAATGGACCGGCACACCTCGATAGAGCTTGGGACGCTCCCAGAGGTGGGTCCAGAAGATGTCACGGCGGGCCTTCGCGGAGAGATCGGCGGGTGGGGTCTCGCGGGCCCTTTGCAAAAGCATCGCGAACGCGGCGCTCTCACGGGTCTGCATCGGGGCCTTGTCGATGATCGCCTGAAACTCGACGCTGTTGTCGGGAACGATCGGGGTGAGCTTGGAAACGTCGATGGCCGGGGGAGGGGGCTTATCCTCGACCTGTGGCCGGGCGAACAGCACGACCATCGGCCATCCGGCCAGGACGATGGCCGCGAGGAGCAGGAGCCGAGGGAGTTCCGACCCCCGGAACAACGACGAGGCCCGGCGACTCACGGCGGGGGGCCTCCGCCCTCATTGGGGCTCAACTCCGAGAAGCTGAGCTTGGTCAGCGGCTTCGGCTTGAGCGACGAGAAGACGTCGATGACCTTCATTACCTCGGAATATTTCAACTGGGGGTTGACCGAGATCAACGCCTGATCGAACGAAAGTACCGGGTCGTTGACGAACCCCTCCAGGGCCGTCTTCAACTGGTCCATCCCCTGGATCGGCTGGTCGGCCAGCGTGACCTCAGCAGAGCATCCCGCCCTCCCCGGCCCGAAGCACCGTCTTGAGTGTCCGGAGCGAAGCCTCAAGCGCGGGGTTCGATTCCTCCTTGGCCTGATCCTTGCTGATATCGATAGCCTTCTGCGCGGGCAGGAGATTCATCGAGAACTGACCCTCGGAGGGAGCCGGCCGATAGGTCAGGATGAAGAAGGTAAGCAACTGGAACGCCATGTCGAGCATGGGCGTGATCGGGATCTCGATCTCCATGGCACGCATCTTCTTCAAGGCAACGCTCCCGGATCGTGTGGCCGTGACGTCGAAACCCGGTCGAGATTCTCAAGCGACCGCCTCAAGGACCGTTCATGGCCTTTAGGTCGAACTTCTGGTAGCCATTGGTCTGGCAAGTGTTGATCATGGTGAAGAGCGCCGCGAACGGTGTGTCGCGGTCGGCCCGGATCACGATCCTGCGCCGGAAGAGCCTCGCCTTGTTCGACCTTGCCCCGGAGCGTCTTGATGTTCTGCCCGAGCGATCTGGGCTTCAAGCTTGATCTTTTGCGTCGCCTCGTCCGGCGAGAGAACCTGGCCGTTGAAGATCAGATGTCCATTCTTGTCGATGTTGAGAACAAGCCGCTCGTCCTCTAGCTTGGCGGCGTCGTCCTGAGGTCGGGCCGAGCCGGCGACGGGCAGCTTGATCCGGGAGTCGAAATTGTCCTGGCTGAAGTTGATCACGAGCATGAAGAACGTAATCAACTGGAAGACGACGTCGAGCAAGGGCGTGAGGTTTGGCTCGGCCCGGATCTCGTTGTTCATGCTCGCGGACATGCTTCTCGTCTCCGTCCCGAACTGAGCCGATTAGTCCTTCTTGGTCTGCTTTGCGGCGGCAAGCAGGGCGGTGATCGTCCGCTCAGCGACCTTGGCGCTCTCCATGGCCATCATCGCGATCCGGTTGCGAAAGAAGGCAAAGAAGAAGATCGCCGGGACGGACAATGAGACGCCCTCGAGGGTGATGAAAAGCGCGGTCGAGATCCCTTCGGCGACCTTCTCCGGCTTGGGCTGAGCCCCAGCGGCGGTCGCGATCTCCTGGAAGCTGGCGATCATGCCGGCGATCGTGCCGACCAGTCCGATCATCGGGCCGAGGGTGCCGATGATCGCCAGGTAGCTGATCCGTGCTTCCAGGGACGTGACGATCTCGTCCTGGGTTGCGTTCATCGCCTCCTTGGCCTCGGCTCGGCCGTTGGGAAGGTTGGCGACGCCGGTTCGAACAAGGCGGGCAAGGAACGAGTCGTTGTCCCGGCAGGCGTCATAGGCCTCCTGGAATTTCCTCTCCTTGATGGCGTTCTCCAGCTTCTCGACCAACGCTGTGGGAACAGCCTCACTGACTCGAAGCTCCATGAAGAGCTTGACGACCAGCGCGGTGAAGTAGACCGAGAGGCAGAGCAGGAACAGCCCGATGGGCCCGGAAGCCTCGATCGCCCAGCGGAGGAGCGACTTCTTGGCGGGGGGAGCGGACGAATCCGCGGCCGGAGCGGCAGGGGCCGCTTCAGCCGGCGCGGCCTCCGCCTTCGGAGCCTCTTCCTTGGGAGCTTCCGCCTTGGGGGCCTCGGCGTCCTTCTTCATGTCCTGTGCGAACAGGGAGGGGACCGGAACAAGCGTCACGCAGGCCAGGATGTACGCCACGAACAGGCCGAGGGACCAAGCCCGCCGACTCCGGCCGATCGACCGCAACGAGACGCTCGCCATCAACGGAACCTCCCTCGACGGCTCAACCGACAACCATCCTCCTCGACGATCACGCCATCATCCGCCGATCGTCCGGAATGAGCCCGGCGAGCGGTGGGAGGTTCCGTGAGGAGTATGTCGGGGCCGAGCCGAGACCTGGGGCGAAAGACTTGTCCCAATGCATCCAATATCGGGCGGTTCCCGCGTCCTGTCAACTCCCCAACCGTCGAATCTCTCGTCAAATCTGGGTTCCAGCCGACCTTTGAGAACCCCGTGTGTCACGGACTGGCGAGCCCGAGAGCGCGGAGAAGTTGATCCAGATCGACCGGTTTAAAATGGATCGAGTCGGGTGCGAGCGCGCGAACCGCGTCGCGTCGCGTCGATTGTGCTCGTGGTCACCGGGACCCTCGCCGGTCGTCTGGGCTGACGGAATCGTCCCGAGTCGCTCGATTTCGTCTCTATCGGTCCAGATGAAGTTGCGCAGCATGAATTGGGTGTCCGCCTCCCGAACCGGCCAGGCCTGACCCCGGCTGGACAAAACGAACGCGTTGAGCCCTCGGCGGACCACCAGAATGAGTGCTTTCTAGGTCGAGAGGGCGTTATTAGCCGAGAGAAGACGAGGTTGGTTTGCCTCGAACGCTCGGGGTTAACTCGATGTAAGGGCTTCCGGATCCGAAGCCGTTGACGACTCCGGGGAGTGTGGCGGAGAATCGGCTTCCTCGTCCGACTTCGCTCTCGACGAGGAGGTCACCTCGGAGTTGCCGGGCGAGCCGTCGAGCGATGGAAAGCCCGAGCCCAAAGCCCTTGGTGCTGTCACGCTCGCAATTGTTCTCCTGGTAAAACTCTTCGAAGATCGTCTCCTGGAGAGCGGCGGGGATGCCAACCCCGGTGTCGACCACGTGCAACACGGCGTCCTTGCCAGCGGCCGTCACGCAGACCGAGACTCGGCCTGTCTCAGTGAATTTGATGCCGTTGCCCACGAGATTCTGCAGGATCCGCTCAAGCTTGACCCGATCGGTTCGGAGGTAAATCCCTTCGGGGCAATCCGCGGTCGAATTCAAGACCTTTTTTCTCGGCGAGCGGCCGTGGCCCCGTTCAGGATGTGCTGCACCAAGTCGGCCAGGAGAAACCTCGATTCCCGGCTCGGGTCATCCGACCAGTCGAGCTTTCCCAGCTCAAGAAAGCTGGAGAGGAGGTCAGCGGTGGTCCGGGCACACGCCTTGATCTCGCGGAGCGACTCGCGGAGCGACTCATGGTCCTGGGTCGAGACGCTCAACTCGGCGAGATCGGCCTGGAGCATCAGGCCGTTCAGTGGAGTCCGGAGGTCATGGCTGATCGCGTTCAGGAAGAAGCTCTTCCGTCTTGACTCGGCCCGGGATTCCTCGAGTTCGAACGCAAGTTGCTTGGTCCGGCCCAGTTCATGGTAGACCACCCGGAGTTGACGAGCGTTCAAGGCATAACGCCATGTGAAGAATACCAGCGCAATCATGAATATGTCGTAAAGCCGCCAGGCTGGCCAGAACATCTTGATCGGGATGAACAGGTAACCGCAAGTGCCGCAGAAGATAAAGATCCGCTTCATATTGCCTAGCGCGAGCTTCGCGTGGCTGGCGGGCAGAAGCTTCTCGTTCTCCCACCAGTGCCTCGCGATGAGGATATAGCCCAGCGCCACGGCGAGGTCGAGGACAACCGTCAGGACGATCCAGAATGTATCGTCCCTGCATGCAGTGGATTGAGGCTCATGTAGCCGTCGGGGCCGCCCGCGAACCAGCGGAATAGGTCGCCGAGTTCTGTCATCGGTCGGTCCTTCGGAAAGGTCCAGAAGATCGGATCGAAGGCGCATTCGAATGCGACGACATGGCGGAGAGGCGGACCCGGCCGCTCTCGAAAGGCCGTCCCGATGGGCATCGATGTTCGAGTCTGTGAGTCTTCGTCAACTCGTACTCCAAACGGATTTAATCTTAATCCGTGAGATACCAATGGACAATGAGCCACAAATGAGAAACAAGCTTCAACGTCAACGCAACTCACCCTCTACGCCGCATCGGGCTCGACCGGAGGGACGGTCGGGAGGGGTTGGGTCTTGGTGAGGAAGACACGGCTCAGGAGGATCAGTTGATCCCCCGGCTTGACGACGCCGGAATCGCTACCGACCGGGTTGAGCATCATCTCGTCGCCTCGCTGGATGCCGATCAGGAGACAGGCACGCTTGTCGTCGCGGTGTCGGACAAACATGCTGGCGATCTCAACGAAGTCCCGACCGACGAGCCCTTCGGGGACTGGAAAAAGGTACATCTCGTTTGCGTCCCGGCCGACCGTCAGCAGCTCCTGGTAGACCCGGGTCATCCCGTGAAAGAGAGCCGTCCGCGCCAAGAGTCGAAGGCCCAGTTCGTCGGACGAGATGATCTCGTCGGCCCCCGCCCTCAGCAAGTGATGGCGGTTGTTGACGTTATGGCACTCGACAGCGACGTTGGGCTGCTTGTCGCCCTTGCAGATGTTGCGGATCGCGATGCAAGTCAGGATCGTCTTGCCGTCGGCATGTTCCCCCTGGCGGTCGTCGGAGAGGATGACGACCGAATGGGCCCGAGGGACCCGGGCCCGGCGGAGGATCACCTCGTTGCTCGGGTCTCCCTTGACGATGTAGACGTCGTTGAACGCCGGCTCGTCCTGCTTGTCCGGGAGGTCGATCGCCTCGGGGCTGTCGTGGATGATCACGACGGGCCGCTTGTCCTGGATGATCTTCGAGTGGACTTCTCGAATCCAGGGAAGGCCCCGCTCGCTCCAGTTGCAGAGGACCAGGTGGTCCTCCATCTCGAAATTCGACACGTCGCGTCTCCGGAGGTTCTGGGCGACCAGGATCGAGGCCACCGAACCGGTGAACAGGCCCGCCAGGCCGACCCCGAGCCCCAGCAGGACCATCGAAATCAGTCGCCCGATCGCCGTCTTCGGCTTCTCGTCTGGCCCGGCGAAGAGCAAGACCCAGACGTTCCAGAACGACTCGGTCCAGGTGTCGAATGGCGGGTTGTCGCCGCGTTCGGCCAGAGTGAATGCCGGTCGCGCCGAGGAACCAGATGATCACCACGGCCGCCAGGATCCGCAGAATCTGGTTCTTGCGGACCACCGACCAGAGCGAGCGTCTGTCCTCACTGTCGGGAGGCGAAGTACCGACTCGGTAAGAGAAGAGGATCGGGGAGTCCAAAATCGGCTCATGGGTCTCCGCAGGTCGGCGCGATCCGGAACCCACGCTCTCGCCCCGACTCTTCGGTTCAAGGAACGAATGGCCCTGTTCCACCAAAACTTTAGCAAACAATGGGCCGAACAAATGAGCCCGCAGCGAAGGCATCGCGGATTCCGACGGGCCACATCAACGCACAATCCCCGCTTGCGTGGGCATGGTCGCGACTGCCGTCACGGCTGCGAGGCCGCAAGGCACGACCCGACAATGCGACCGAGCGTTACAGCGCCGGCCATGCCCACGCAACCGGGGACGATGCCGAGAACGGGAACAAGCCCGACGTGCGATCGATTGGACCCGCCCCGCTCCCGTGAAGTTCTTCACTCCGTCTCATGTCGAATTTGGTCACGGTACGCGAAAAAAACAATGGGGATCAGCGTTTTTTTGCCATTTTCTTCGAATACCGAACCTCCAGATCACCGGCTGCCGCGCATGCGCACGGAACCGACGATCGTTTTCTCGCCGCAATTCGTTGAACCGCAGAGGTTTCCGAGGTTTCGAATCGAATCTCGAAGGATCTCGCCTCATGCGGTATCCTGAGTCTTGGGTACGAACGGGCCGTATGCTTCACTTCTCGGAGAGCACGGCGGATCGACTGCAGACCTCGTGAACGAACCGGAGTTTCTCGATCGCAGGCGTGGAGAGCACGAACGGATAGGCGTCCGGCAGGCCCATGCCTCGATTCAGGTTGTTGAGTACGTAGGTCAAAGGGAACCACCGCTCAATGATCTGGTCGAACGAGGTGGGCCGCTCGCCATCGAGGGTAATATCGGGCTTCATCGCGGGTTCACCCTTTCGCTTCGGAGTGAGCGAGAGCCCGCACTCGACCGCAGTCTCCAGGGTATCGGCAATATGCAGGTAATGAGCCCAGGTCTCGGCCCAGTCTTCCCAGGAATGCGAACTGGCATAGGTCGAGACGAACCGGTTGGCCCAGTCGGCCGGCGCCCCTTCCGCGTAATGCCGCTGGAGAGCCTGGTCGTAATCGTCGCGCTCGTCGCCGAAGAGCTCCCGGTAAGCGTTGATCCACTCGGAATCCTTGATCAGGATGTCCCAGTAATAGTGTCCGACTTCGTGGCGGAAGTGGCCCAGGAGCGTCCGGTAGGGCTCGTGCATCTGGTGGCGACGCTTTTCGCGCTCCGCATCGTCGGCCTCGGCCACGTTGATCGTGATCACGCCATCGTCGTGGCCAGTCAGGACGCGTGGGGCGCTCGGGTCGGCGGGATCGGGATCAGCGAGGAAGTCGAAGACCAACCCGTTCTTCGGGTCCTCCGACTTGCTTGACAGTGGCAGATCGAGGCTGAGCAAGCTGTGGATCAGTCGCCGCTTGAAGACCTCCAGACGCGCCCAGGCCTCGCGATGTTCGGGTTGGTTCAGGTCCGGGATGGTTCGGGTCAGGCGGCAAGACTGGCAGTATTCGCTTGGATCTTCGATCGGGATGGCCCAGTTGCAGACATTCTCCTCCCGATAGTTCTTGCAGAGGCGGTAAGACCGCTCTTCGGACCCGTCTTTCGAGGGCAATGAAAGCCAGTGGTCATCCCCATCGGGCTTGAGAGTGCCCATGTCCTGCTGGTCGGGAAGATAGGCGAGAACATGTCCGCAGTTGATGCAGGTCGTGTTCTCGTAGAACACGAGCTGATCGCAGTTTCGACAATGAAAGATCTTCATGGTTCCATCTCCGTTCGCGGGCTAATTGGCGAAAGTTGCCCGAGAAAAAGCAAGAACCATGCCATGACTCAACGCAGGGGTTCGTGGAAACGGTCTCGCGTTTCGCGCGGGTCCGGGGAATCGACCGATCGGTTCTCCAAGTGCCATCGCGAACCCGGAAAACCGAGTAGGTCCACGATTCACACAGACCAATCGAGAAAAACCGGAGAGACAATTGCGCAGATGGATGCGCAACCTTCCGCTCGCCTGTCACGTGGAGACTGGATCTCCAGTCAACTCGCCCCGGTCTCGATGACGTTGACGCCCACGCTGATGGAGTGCCGGCCGCCTCCGAGGATGACTCCTTTGATGGGGCTGACGTCGTCGTAGTCGCGTCCCCAGGCGAGCGTGATGTGCTTCTCGCGAGGGATAACGTCGTTGGTCGGATCGAAGTCGATCCAGCCGAAGCCGGGTACAAAGACGGAGAGCCAGGCGTGCGACATGTCCGCGCCGATCAATCGCTTCTGACCGGGGGGCGGATTGGTCAGGAGATATCCACTGACGTAGCGCGCGGCGAGGCCGAGCGACCTTAAGCTGCCGATCCCAAGATGAGCGAAATCCTGACAGACCCCCCGGCGTTTCTCGAGAAGCTCCTGGAGTGGAGTGTCGATCGTCGTCGCGTAGGAGTCGAACTGGAACTCGGTGAAGATCCGATGGGTCAAGTCGAGGACGGCCTCGAGGATTGGCCGGCCGGGCGGAAATGACGGCGTGGCGTAAGCCGTCAATTGCGCGTCTTTCTTGACATAATGAGAATCGAATGCGAACTGGTAGGCATCGAGAGTCTCACTCATCGCGGCCGGATCGAAGGAGCTGGCGTGCTTCTTCCCAAGGTGGAGTCCGACCGGGCTCGGGGATGGGTTGCGGGTGGACGTCAACGAAATTGATCGCCGTCACATCGAGCTTCTTGTGGGGTTCCTGGACTGTGAAGAACGAGACGAGATTCCCGAAATAATCGATCCGGGTCGTCGAGACCACGGGCGGAGAACTGATCTCCAGGTGATGCGACAGGCAAGTCTGCCACTCGCAGTTCCTCGCCGTGAGATGGGCGAGGTTGTGACAGAGCGAGACATTCCTCGAATAGTAGTAGTTGTTCTTGTGGACGATCTTGTAGGTCATGGGGCGGTTCTCGCATTCTCCGACGAGGTCTTCGAGAACTGCCGAGACATCTGGAGGTGGCTGAAGTAGCTCCGGGTGAGCGCGTCGTTGAGGACCGGAATCTCGTTTTCGAGATGTCTGAGCAGCTGGTCGAGACCGGTTCGACGGCCCGATTCGACAGTCTGGACGAGCCCGTCGACGTCCGCCACCCTCAAGCGAGTCAGGATGGTCAGGATGATCCGCTGCTGCTCGCTCCGCCCGGGCGCGGATTCGTTCCGGGGTAGCAGATCGATGCTGTTGGACAGCGCGGCCAGCTGGAAGGCGACCGACCGCGGGTTGGCCTCGTCGGCCAGCAGGAGGTCGAGGACCGGGGCGGTCTGGAGCTGATTCATGTAGCGCCGACGATAGGTCATGGTGCTGTCGGCGACGAGCAGCAGGGACTCCAGCAGCGGCGCATCGTTCCCGCCGGCCGGCACGAGTAGCCGGAGCATGTCGATCAGTTGGAGCGAACGCTCCAGCCTCCGGCCCATGTCCAGGAATCGCCAGCCTTGCCCCCGAGTCATGCTCTCGGCAACGAGTCCGGCGAATGCCGCCAAGCTGATGACCTTGCGGTCGGTGATCTCGCGGAGCAGTTCCAGTCGGCGTCGGACCAGGTGATCGCGGATCGCCTCGGGATCGTCGTCCTCGATCGCCTCGTTTTCCAACTCCCGAGCGAGGTCATCGTCCAGATTAAGCCCGTTCAGAATCCGCCACATGTCTGTCGAGAGCCGGTCGCGGACCTTCGCGGCGACCCGGTGCAGGCTGTGGATCGTCGCCGGAAGGCTGCCGACCCGGTCCTCATCGAGGAGAATCGAGGAGAGTTCTCCCTCGATCGTCGCGAGCCGATCCGCCGCGTCCTCTCCAAGAGCGACCGGAGCCAATCTTGACTGAGTCGAAAGGGCCCGGAGCAGGGCGGGAAGCTCGGGAATCTCGACAGGGCTCGACTGGTCGGTCAGTCGGGAGAGAAGTCCTCGGGCCAGCCGGACCTTCCCCTCGACCCGCTCGACGTGCCGACCCAGCCAGTAGAGGTCATCGGCCGAGCGGCTGGGCAGGTCGCCCCCGTCTCTTCGGAGTTCCACCGGCTGGACGGCCGTCGGCAGAAGGCTGAAGGGACTGACCTGGCCATCGGACAGGACCCAGGTATCCTTGCTCCCGCCACCCCTTTGCATCGAAACGACCAGTGCGTCGGCCGACGCGGCGATCCGAGTCAGGCCGCCCGGCATGAACGCATAGCCCGAATCCGAGGCCGCGAGAAAGTTGCGAATGACCAGATGCCTTGGGCTCAGAGACGTCACCCGCCAGGACCGGCGCGCTGGAGAGCTCCAACTGCTCCTGTCCGACGAAATCCAACGGCCGGGCGCGGATCTTCTCGATCAACTCGACGGACGCCTCCGAAGTCAGTTCCTCCCCGAAGATCGGCTCGAACAGTCCGGACCCAAACGTTGGCTTGATCACCATCCGGTGAATGTTGGAGACGACATGGTTCAGAACCGCCGGTTCGCCACACCACCAGGTCGGGACCGAAGGGATCTTCAACTCCTCGCCCAGCAAGTGTCGGCAGAGTCCGGGGAGATAGGCGAGCATCGCCGGCGATTCCATCAGGCCAGTGCCCAACGCGTTTGCCAGCGCCACGTTTCCCGCCCGGATCACCTGGACCAGACCCGGAACCCCGAGGAACGAGTCGCGCCGTAGCTCCAGAGGGTCGCAATAATCGTCGTCGAGGCGTCTGAGGATCACGTCAACCGGCTGCAAGCCGCCCAGGAGCTTGAGGTAAACCCGGTTATCACGGACGGTCAGGTCGCTCCCTTCGACGAGCATGTAACCGAGGTAGCGGGCGAGGTAGGCGTGCTCGAAGTAAGTCTCGTTATATGGACCTGGGGTCAGGAGCACGACTCGGGGATTGTCCCGGTCGTGAGGAGCGATCGATCGGAGAGTCTCGCGAACCGTCCGGAAGAACGATGCCAGCCGTTGGACCTGGCAATCGCGGAAGGTCTCCGGCAGCATCCGAGAGAAGACGAGCCGGTTCTCCAGAGCGTACCCGGCTCCCGATGGAGCCTGAGTCCGGTCGGCCAGCACGAAGAACGAGCCATCAGGAGCCCGACCCACGTCAGCCGCGTACAGGTGAAGGTGGCGATTCTTGGCCACCTTCAGGTCGTGGCAGGACCGGAGGAATTTTGAGTGCCCGAAGATCAACTCGGGCGGCAAGAGCCCGCCGGTCAGGAGCCGTTGCGGGCCGTAGATGTCCGCGAGGATCAAGTCGAGCAGGTTGGCTCGCTGGACCAGGCCCGACTCGAGCGAGGCGGCATCGTTCGGAGAGATCAGCAGGGGGATCGGGTCGAGTTCCCAGGGACGATCCATCCCTTGGGGATCGCCGTAGACGTTATAGGTGACCCCGTTCTCCCTGATGAGATGCTTGGCCTCATGCCAGCGCTGCTTCAAACTCGTCCAGCCCGATTGACTTGAGCTGCTCGGCGAAAGTACGCCAGTGAGGCCGAACCTCACCGTCGGCCCTGATCATCTCGTCGAAAGCCGACGTCGAACACTGGTACTCAATATCCGGCCGTACCTCGACAGTAACGGCCGGTGGCTCAAGTTCGGGCATGGTCTTCCGTGCTTCGAGGCATCCCCAGATCGATCCTGAGGATCTGGGCGACGAGGATACCACCTCTAGCAGGTATCATACCAATTCTGATCGCGAGGATCAGCAGGCTCGTCGAAGTCACCTTAGCGGGGGGCTTTCCTGAGGTCCAATGTGAACGGAGCCTCCGGATTGCGATCTTCTGGCGGCACAACGAAACGGCTCGGAGTGTGGCCGAAGGGCACGAAACGGGCCGACCGGCGACTCTCGGCCTCGTAGGCATTGACCGGGAACGTGTCGAACGACCGGCCGCCGGGATGCGAGACGTGATAGGTGAAGCCGCCGGCCGAGCGATTCATCCAGGTGTCGAAGAGGTCGAACACCAGGGGCGCGTGCACCGGGATCGTCGGGTGGAGGCACGACGGAGGCTGCCAGGCCCGATAGCGGACGCCGGCAACGAACTCGCCGTTGGTCCCGGTCGGGTGAAGGGGAAGCCTCCGCCGGTTGCAGGCGACCACGTGCCGGCCGTCGGTCATGCCGTTGACCTTGACCTCGACCCGCTCGACGGAGGAATCGACGTACCGGACGGTGGACCCCGGCGGCGCTCTCCTCGCCCAGGACGTGCCAGGGCTCGATCGCCTGGCGAAGCTCGAGCTCGACCCCTCGATAGACGATCCGACCAAAGCTCGGAAACCGAAACTCGAAATGCGGGTCGAACCAGCTCCGTTCCAGCGGGAGATCCGGCCGACCGAAGGTCGTCGATCACGTCCCGGAAGTCCTCCGAGACGAAGTGGGGCAGGACGAAGCGGTCGTGCAGCTCGGTCCCCCATCGGGCCAGGGGCGCGTTGTAGGGATGCTCCCAGAACCGGGCGATCAAGGAGCGGATCAGGAGTTGCTGGACCAGGCTCATCCGCGAATGCGGCGGCATCTCGAACCCACGCATCTCGACGAGTCCCTGCCGGCCGCTCGACGAGTCGGGCGAGTAGAGCTTGTCGATGCAAAACTCGGCCCGGTGGGTGTTGCCGGAGACGTCGACCAGGAGATGCCGGAAGACTCGATCGACCAGCCACGGGGGGCAGCCGCCGTGATCGGGGATCTGGCGGAAGGCGACCTCCATCTCGTAGAGGCTGTCATTCCGCGCCTCGTCGATCCGGGGCGCCTGGCTGGTCGGCCCGATGAACATCCCCGAGAAGAGGTAGGACAGCGATGGATGGTTGTGCCAGTAGGCGACAAGGCTCCGGAGCAGATCGGGCCGGCGGAGGATCGGGCTATCGGCAGGGGTCGGCGCCGCCGAGGACGACGTGGTTGCCGCCGCCGGTGCCGGTGTGCCGGCCGTCGACCATGAACTTCTCGGTGCCCAGCCGGGTCTGGCGGGCTTCCTCGTAGAGGATGGTCGTCTGCTGGACCAGCTCGTCCCAGTTGCTGCGCGGGGTGGAGGTTGACCTCGATCACGCCGGGGTCGGGCGTGACGCCCAGATGATTCATCCGGTGGTCGCGAGGCGGCGGATAGCCCTCGATCAGGACCGGCATCCGCAGCTCGCGGCGGTGTCCTCGACGGCTGCGATCAGTTCGAGATAATCTTCGAGGAACCCTTGCGGCGGCAAGAAGACATGGAGCCGACCGTCGCGGGGCTCAACGCAGAGGGCCGTCCGGACGATCCCGGCGGCCGACTGGCCGACGGGGTAGCTCGGAAGCGGATTCTCCGAATTCGTCGCCCCGATCGACGGCCGGACCCTCGCCGACGGGCGGGACGATCACACGGCGTTGCTTGGCCAGTTCATCGCGAGAGACGAGCGGCTCGCGGGGGGCGAAGGGGTCAGCCTCGATGAACGGTTCGATGTCCTCGGGGCTCGACCAGGGGAGGGAGTCGAGCGGCAGCCGGAAGCCCATCGGCGAGTCGCCCGGGATCAGGAACATGTGCTCGCGGCGGAGGAACCAGGGTCCGCTGACCCATCGAGGATCTCCGCTCAGGCGGGCTCTCCGGAGCGGGAGCGCGTAGCCGACAATGTGGTCCAGGCCCTGATCGAAGATCCTGGCGAGCCGTTTCCGCTCCTCGGCGTCTTCGAGATCCTTGGTCAAGGGGTCGACGTTCGTGGGAAGCTTCCGCTCTTTCCAGAGGTAATACCAGACGTCCTCGTAACCGGGCTTGACAGTGTTTCGGACTGACGCCCAGCCGCTCGGCGAGTGTCGACGCGAACCGCTCGGCATGCTCCTCGCGATGCCCGAGATTGACCGACTCATCGGCGAGCAATGCGGGATCTTCCCAGACGGGGACGCCGTCGCGCCTCCAGTGGCAGCCGAAGGCCCAGCGTGGCAGCGACTCGCCCGGATACCATTTCCCCTGGCCGTGATGGAGCACTGCCCCCGGAGCCATCCGGTCGCGGAGACGCTTGAGCAAGGCTCCCGGCCAGGACGACGCTTGGTCGGGCCCGAGGGCCGCCGAGGTCCATTCGGCCCCTTCCATGTCGTCGACCGAGACGAAGGTCGGCTCGCCGCCCATGGTCAGGCGAACGTCGCCGGCGCGGAGCCGCTCGTCAATCTGGTGGCCGAGATTCTCGATCTCGCTGCCACTGCTCCTCGGTGTAAGGCTTGGTGACGCGTGGGTCTTCGTGGATTCGCGTCACGCTCATGTGGAAGGCGAACTCGGGCACGCAGGTGTCGTCCTCCCCCTTCGCCGGGTCCTTCGTCCAGGTGAAAGAGCCGCTGATCGGCGAGGCGCTGAGGGGATCGGCCGCGCAGGCGAGCGGGATGTGCCCCTCGCCCGCCATCAGGCCGGAGGTCGGGTCGAGGCCGACCCAGCCGGCGCCAGGAAGATAGACCTCGGTCCAGGCGTGGAGGTCGGTGAAGTCCTTCTCCGGGCCCGAAGGACCGTCGATTGCCGCCACGTCGGCTTTGAGTTGGATCAGGTAGCCCGAGACGAATCGTGCCGCCATTCCCAGGTGGCGAAGAACCTGCACCAGGAGCCAGGCTGAATCCCGGCAAGAACCGCTCTTGAGCGTGAGTGTCTCCTCGCAGGCCTGGATCCCCGGTTCCAGCCGGATCAAGTAATTGACCTCGCGGCTGAGCCTCTGGTTGATCTCGACCAGGTAATCGACGGTGCGGAGGCCGTCGCGGCGAAGGTCCTCGACGAGGGCTCGGAGTTTGGGACCGGCCTCTTCCTTCTCCAGATAGGGAATCAGCTCACGGGCCAGGGCGGGCTCGTAACAGAACGGAGAGTTCTCGGCGGTCGACTCAAGGAAGAAGTCGAAGGGGTTGATCACCGTCATCTCGGCGATCAGGTCGACCTCGACCTTGAATTTCGTTGTCGGGTTGGGGAAGACGAGCCGCCCCTGATAATTGCTGTAGGGGTCCTGCTGCCAGTTGAGGAAGTGGCCCGCTGGCTCAACCTTGAGCGAGTAAGCGACGATCGGCGTCCGGCAGTGAGGAGCCGGGCGGAGGCGGACGATCTGGGGGGTCAGCGTCACCGGACGATCGTAGTGATATTCAGTCTGATGATTCAGGGCGACGCGGATGGCCATGGTGCGATTTCTCTCATCCCGGTCGGGGAAATCCACAGGAATTGGGGGACATGCGCCCCCGAATTCTGACGAAAACGATCCGACTCGTCAGGGGCGGGGCAACCCACCATTCCGAGTCCGAAATTCGATCGATTGAATCGAGGTAAGTCCAGATTGGACGAGGTAGGACCTGATCGAGGTCCATTAAAATTGAATTGCCCGGCAGGTGGATCTCCGGTCGAAGTCCAGTCCTGTCTCGATAGCGGGTGGAGGAGAGGTCCGAAGCGATTCCTTGTGACGTCACTATCTCAGACATCGCCAAAGATCAATGAGCCGGAACGGTTGAATTCGTATGTTTCAGGCAACATGGTAACTTCGCCGACACGCAAGATCAATTGATTCACTCGTTCATTCTGGGGGATTCTGGCGGATCGAGGGATTCTGGCGGTCGATCCTGGGATTTCTGATCTGTCGCATATTCCCCTCCAGTCACATCAATCGATCTGACAAGGTCGCTTCAGGAGCCCCTCGAAATGCCGATTCATTCATCGGCCACACTGGTGGTCCTTCAACCTCTAGCTAATCAGATAATTTATATGTCAGTCTCCGCGAGCCGGCGATTCTCCCAGATCACGGGGGATCGCTGATTCTTCTGGCCGGACACGGAGGAGATCATGCGTCGGAGACGCGGTCGCCACTGGCTCTTGTCGATCTTGCTGTGGACGTGGCAGATCGGTCCTGCCATACCGGCGCAAACGGAGACTCCTCCCGTCGCGCTTTCAGACCCGTTGGACCGACTGGCGAGCCCGCCACCCCCGGCCCCGCAACCGATTCCCGGCCCGGCGAGCATGGACCTGCCCGTGGGGGGGATGGATGAGACGGTCCCTCAGGGCCTGCCGATCAATCTCGCGACGGCGATGCAACTGTCCGGGGTCCGGCCGCTCGACATCGCCACGGCCACGGCCCAGGTCCAGCAGGCGCTCGCTCTGCAACTCCAGGCCAAGGTCCTTTGGGTTCCTAATCTCAATGCGGGTGTCAACTACTATCCGGCACGACGGCGTCCAGCAGAACTTCTTCCTGGGTCCGGACTTCCAGAAAGGTATCCAGAACCTCTTCGTTGGAGGTGGTCCGAGCCTGTCCGTGGGGCTGACCGACGCGATCTTCGCACCGCTTGCGGCCCGACGCGTCGTCGCCTCACGTCAGGCGGACCTCCAGAGTGCTCGAAATGACAGCTTGTTCGCAGTCAGCCAGGCCTACTTCGACCTGCAGGCGTCGCGGGGGAAGCTTCTCGGCGTTCGTGCGGCCATCGTGAGGGCCGATCGGCTCGTGGAGTTCGCCAGGGGGCTGGCGCCGAGCCTGATCGCACCCTTGGAGATCAACCGGGCACAGACCGAACTTGCAAAACCTTCGGCAGAACCAGCAGATCGCCATTCGCGACTGGCGAGTCGCGAGTGCTCGCCTGGCGGAGATCCTTCTGCTCGACCCGGCCACGCTGCTCGAACCGATCGAGCCGCCATTCCTTCAGGTGACGTTCGTTCCCCCCGAACCGATCGGCCGAGGAACTCGTGCCAGTCGCACTGAACAACCGGCCCGAGATCGCTTCGCGGAAAGAATTGGTCGCCGCGGCGATTCAACTCCTGCAACGGGAGAAGAAGCGACCACTCCTGCCGAACCTGATCATCACCAGCCCGGCCACCGCGACGGGTTTGCTTTCGGCCGGAAGCTTTTCCGCCGGCGCGAACGGGTCTCTGAACACGAACGGCTCTCGGTTCGACATCGCGGTCGGCGCCGTCTGGGAATTGCAGAACGCCGGACTTGGCAATGTCGGCCTGATCCGGCAACGCAAGGCGGAGCAGAACGTTGCCTCGATTGATCTGACGAGGACTGTCTTCCGGGTCAGATCGGAAGTCTCACAGGCCGTCGCCCGATTGCAGGCGGCGAAGGTCCGCGTCGTGGAGACCGAAGAGGGTGTCCGCCAGGCGATCGAGTCGGCCGACAAGAACTTCATCGGCCTCCGCGAGACGACGCGGCCCGCCGGCGAGATCCTCCGGCTGATCGTCCGTCCCCAGGAAGTGGTGCAGGCGATCGATGCGCTGAACGTCGCCTACCAGAATTACTCCTCGGCCGTCAACGAGTACAATACGGCGCAGTTCGAGGTCTACCGAGCCCTGGGCCAGCCGGCCCAGTGGGTCACCTGCCAGGGTCTCCCAGCATCACAGCCAGCCCCTCCCAGGGGCGGTGCTCCGCCCGGCTTGGTCGTCCCGACCTCCTTCGCCCCCGCCGCCGACTCTGGCCGGGCCGTTTCGACGGGTCGCGGGGCCCCGCTTCGGTGAATGGAGGGAAGTCGGCCAAGCAAGTGGCGGAAGGACCGAGGCGTCGAGGGCGAGATTTAGGCGCCCCGGTATAATCTTGTCGTGAAAGCGTCTCGTCTCGTTCGGGGTCCCGCTTCAAGACGCCCGCCGAGGTCATGATGAACCCCATTGTCTTCGCACTCCGACGGCCCGTGACGGTCATGATGCTGGTTCTCGCCCTGGGATTGGGCGGCATCTACGGCATCGTCCGGATGCAGAAGGACATCTTTCCATCGCTCAACCAGCCGGTCCTCTACGTCATCCACAACTACGGCGGGATGGACCCCAAGCAAATCGAAGGACTGATCACCAACCAGTACGAGTTGTTCTTCCAGTACGTCAACAGCGTGGAGCACGTCGAGTCCCGGTCAATTCAGAGCATGGTGATGCTCAAGCTGTATTTCCAGCCGGGGACCGACATGGCCGAGGCCACGGCCCAGACGGTCGCGTACTGTAACCGCGCCCTGGCGATCATGCCCGTTGGGTCTTTACCTCCCTATGTGGTCCGGCTCGACGCGGGCAGTTTGCCGGTTGGATATCTTGTCTTCGAGAGCAAAACGCGCTCGATCGGCCAACTCCAGGATCTAGCGCTCTACCGGGTCCGTACGATGTTTTCCGGCCTGGCAGGAATCTCGTCGCCGCCTCCCTTTGGAGGCAACATCCGGACTATTGTCGTTAATGTCGACCCAGACCGCCTCCGCTCCTATAACCTCTCGCCCCAAGACGTGGTCGAAGCGATCGATCGCGGCAACTTCATCAGCCCGTCCGGGAACGTGACGATCAAGGATCAACTCGTAGTCGTGCCGACCAACGCGATGGTCGTCGACCCGCAGGAGCTTCGCAACATCCCGCTGAAGCTGGGGGAGAACGTCTACATCCGGGACGTCGGAACGGTGTCCGACGCGACCGACCTTCCGGTTGGCTACGCGCTGGTCAATGGCCGCAAGTCGGTCTATTTGCCCGTCGTCAAGCAGGCCTCCGCATCGACCCTGACAGTCGTCAACGCGATCAAACGGAACATGTCCCGCTTCCAGGCCGCCCTCCCCGACGACGTGAGCATCTCGTACCAGTTCGACGAGTCGCCGATCGTCTACCGCGCCATCGAGAGCGTGGGCGTAGAGGGGGCCCTCGGTGCCGGCCTGACCGGCTTGATGGTCCTGCTCTTCCTCCGTGACCTTCGGGCCGTGATCGTCGTCGTGTTGAATATCCCGCTGGCGCTTTTGGGCTCGATCGTCGTGCTCAACTTGTCCGGGCATACGATCAACATCATGACTCTCGGCGGGCTGGCGCTGGCAATCGGCATCCTGGTGGATGAGGCGACGGTCGAGATCGAGAATATCCATACGCAGATGGAACATACGCCGTCGATGTCCCGGGCCGTCCGCCAGGGCAACATGGAAACGGCGGTCCCCCGATTGCTCGCTCTGCTCTGCATCCTCTCGGTATTCATCCCGTCGTTCATCATGGAAGGGGCCGTGCGGGCCTTGTTCGTGCCGCTCTCGCTGGCCGTCGGCGCGTCGATGGTCACGTCGTATCTTCTCTCCAGCACTTTGGTTCCGGTCCTGAGCGTCTGGCTGCTCGAGAACCGCCACGGGACCCACGACTCAAACGCCCGGCCGGGGTTCTTCGTCCGGGTTCAGGACCGATTCGAAAAGGTCGTCTCCTGGACGGTGGCCCACCGCCGCGTGGTGGTCCTGAGTTATCTGAGTGCGACTGGAGTTTTCGTGGTCCTTGTCGGGAGCCGGCTGGGCAGCGAGTTGTTTCCGAGGGTTGACGCAGGTCAGTTCCAGCTCCGGGTCCGGCCGGCTCAGGGGACTCACTACGAGCTGACCCGCCAGGTCGCGCAGAAGACGCTCGAGGTGATCGCCGCGGAGATCGGGGCGGACAACATTGACATCACGATGGGCTACGTCGGTGCGAATCCTCCCCAGTTCACCATCAATATGGCCTATCTCTGGAGCCGAGGGCCCGACGATAGCATGCTCCGGATCAGCATCCGGAGAGGGAGCGGGATTGGAGTGTTCGAGTTGCAGGAGAGGCTTCGGGAGGTGCTGCCGAAGAAAGTCGGGCCATGGCTCCGCGCGGAACTCCTCCGGCTGGGCCTCAAGCCGGACGATGCCGACCAGCGCATCGCCGAATTGGTCTTCGCCTTCGAGCCGGGGGACCTGATCTCGGAGACGATGAGCCTGGGCTCACCCGCGCCGATCGAGATCGTTGTGAGCGGTCGGAACCTGGCCGACTCCAGTGCCTTCATGGACAAGCTCCGCAAGGAGTTCGCGACGATCGAGTCGCTCCGCGACGTCCAGGTCCAGCAATCGCTCCATTATCCGAGCGTCCAGGTGACCCTGGACCGCGAGCGAGCCGGGCTCAGCGGCGTGACTGCCCGCGACATCGGCGAGTCGTTGATCGCGGCCACCTACTCGAGCCGTTACACCTCGCGGAATTACTGGCGCGACGACGTCAGCGGCAACTCCTATCAGGTTCAGGTGCAAGTGCCGCCGCCGAAGATGACTGACGCAACCGACGTGGCGCTTGTGCCCCTGACGACCCGGGCCAACCAGCGGCGTGTGGAGATGACGCCCGATTCGCCGTCCAATCCCACTCCTCCGCTGCTAGTCCGCGACGTGGCCAGGGTGATGCGGAGCGAGATCCCCGGCGAGGTCGATCGCTACAACATGCGGCGATATCTCAGTCTGACGGCCAACATCGAGGGAGAAGATCTAGGACGGGTAATCACTCGACTCGACGCCGCGATCGCCCGTGCCGGTCAGCCGCCGAAGGGGACCGAGGTCGAGCTCCGTGGCCAGGTCCGGCCGATGAAGCAGATGTTCCAGAGCCTGGAGATCGGCCTGGGCGTGGCAGTGCTCGTGATCCTGATCATGTTGACCGCCTACTTCCAGGCCCCACGCCTGGCGGTGACGGCCGTGGCCTCGGTGCCGGCGGTGCTCAGTGGAGTCGTGTTGGCCCTCTGGGTCACGCGGACCACCTTGAACATCGAGTCGTTCATGGGCGCGATCATGGCCGTGGGGGTAGCGGTCTCGAACGCCATCATGCTGGTCAGCTTCGCCGACCGACACCGGCTGGAAGATGGGATGCCCGCCGGCCAGGCCGCGATCACCGCGGCGAAGGGCCGACTTCGCCCGATCATCATGACCGCCTGCGCCATGATCTCGGGGATGATCCCGATGTCACTCGGCCTTGAGGAGGGGAGCGAGCAGAACGCACCGCTGGGCCGGGCGGTGATCGGCGGCATGGCCTTCGCAACGTTCGCCACGCTCCTGGTCTTGCCGGCCGTCTTCACGCTCCTCTTGAACCAGACCTCGACCCAATCCCCCTCGCTCGATCCCGACGACCCGGCGAGTTCCCACTACGATCCCATCCACACGACGCCCGGAGCTAACGGTCACCACCAGGGCGCCACCGAGGGCAATCTCGTCGCCTCGCCCTCAAACCGACTGCCATCGGAGGCCGCACCCCATGCCGATGCCAACCATTGAGCCCAGGATATCTCCGATGAATCGGGCCGGAATCGCCATATTGGCTCTGGTTTTCTCGCTTGAGTCCGGCTGCGGGGACGCCGATCACATTTCAAAACCGGCGAACGGCAAGACTTCCATCGGCGAGGAAGGGAAGACCGCTGGTATCAAGATCGTTCAACCCGAGCGGCGGGACATCCGGATGACTGTTGTCCAGCCGGGCACGATCCAGGCGTTCGAGGCCACTCCGGTCTTTTCTCGGATCGCTGGCTACGTCAACAAATATCGCTACAACATCGGTGATCGCGTCAAGACCGGCGACGTCTTGCTCGACATGTGGATTCCCGACCTGGTTGAGCAGCACGGTCAGAAATCAGCCGCCGTGAAGCGGGCCGAGGTCCAGATCCGCGTGACCGAGAGTGCCTTCCGCGCCGCCCAGGCGAAGCTTGAGACGACCAAGGCCCGGATCCTTTCGGCCGAGGCGGGCGTGAAGCGGGCTCAGGCGAGCTATGCCCGCTGGGAGTCGGAGTACAAACGCCTCGAAGTCCTGGTCAACCAGCGAGTCCTCGACGTCCAGGTCCGCGACGAGACCTATCGGCAGTTTGAGGAAGCCGCCGCGGCCCGCGACCAGGCCAACGCGGCCGTCTCCGAGGCGAACTCCTCACGCGACCAGGCGACGGCCGATCTCGAACGGGCCAAGGTCGACGTCGAGGCCGCCCGCGCCGACCTGGACGTGGCGAAAGCGGAAGAACGAGAGTCCCGCGTCAACGTCGAGTATGGCCGGATCAAGGCCCCATACGACGCCGTCATCACCCAGCGTAACGTCAGCCCTGGCGACTACCTCCAGCCCGGCGGCGGGGCCGGCGGCTCGCAGGCCAGGCCCTTGTTCGTCCTTGAACAGATCGACCCTGTTCGCGTCTTCGTGGGAGTTCCCGAACTGGCCTCCTACTTCATCCACGACGGCGACACGGCCCTGATTCGCTTCCAGGCCATCCCGGGAGCCAGCCGGGAAGGCAAGGTCGTCCGCTCGGGATTCGCGCTCAACCCCTCGACCCGGACCCTCCAGACCGAGATCGACATCCCCAACTCCGACGGCCACCTTCACCCTGGCTGGTACGTCACCGTCACGATCGCAATCGACCGCAAGCAGGTCTGGACGCTCCCTTCCAACGCCATCGGATTTCAGGGCCAGCAGAACTATTACGTCTTCCTCCAGGTGGACGGCAAACCGGTTCGGACGCCGGTCATCATCGGTCTGTCCGACGACACGCACACGGAAGTCCTCAAGAAATCCGCCCCGCATTCCAACACCAATGACTGGCCGGCGTTCGATGGCACGGAACAGGTCATGGCCGGTAATCTTGAGGTTCTCGCCGCCGAGCAGCCGATCACGGCAAGACCGGCACCTCGCTGATCGCCGATCTCGAAAGATGTTCCGGGACCTGAACTCTTAACAAACGAAGCCGTGACGCCTCGAAGTCGAGGCGCCACGGCATCTTGCTTCGATCACGAGGAGCAATCGGTCACTCGGTCTCTTCGTCGTCGGACGAAGATTCGGTCTCCGGCTCGGAGCCTAGGCTAAACAGCGGAACCCCGCCGCCGCCCAGTCCACCCTTGAGAGCCGCGGGCTCGGCGCGACCGGCCGGGCTCGACGACGGAGCCGAGGGGGTTTCGTCCTCGTCCTTTTCGTGAGCGGAGTCCTGGGACTTCTTCCGCGAGAGCCCGATCTTGCGCTCGCCGCGGTCGACCCGGAGGACGGTCACCTCGATGGTGTCGCCAACGTTCACGACTTCCTCCGGGCTGTCGACCTTGTGGTCGGCCAGTTCGGAGATGTGCAGGAGCCCTTCGAGGCCTGGCTCCAGTTCGACGAACGCCCCGAAGTTGGTCAGCTTGGTCACCTTGCCGGAGACCACGTCGCCCGGACCGTAGCGGCCAGGGATGTCGGCCTCCCACGGGTCTTGCTTCATCTGCTTGAGGCCCAGGGCGATCCGCTTGCGCTCCTGGTCCACGTTCAGAACCTGGCAGGAGACGCGCTGGCCCTTTTCCAGGACCTCGCTGGGATGGCCGATCTTCCGGGTCCAGCTCATGTCGGAGACGTGCAGAAGGCCGTCGATCCCCTCCTCAACCTCGACAAAGGCGCCGTAGTTGGTGAGGTTCCGGACGGTCCCCTCGACCATCGAGCCGGGCGGGTACTTCTCGGCGACCAGATCCCAGGGGTCGGCCTGGGTCTGCTTCATCCCGAGGCTGATCTCGCGCTTCTGCTGATTAATCCCGAGGACGACGACCTCGACCTGGTCGCCGACCGACGCCACCTCGCTGGGGTGGTTGATCCGGCGCGTCCAGCTCATCTCGGAGACGTGAACGAGGCCCTCGATGCCCGGTTCGAGCTTGACGAAGGCGCCGTAGCTCATCACGTTGACGACTTCGCCGGTAACGCGGGCGCCGACCGGGTACTTCTCGGCGACCTGCTCCCACGGATTGGCGGTGAGTTGCTTGAGGCCCAGGGCGATCTTGCCCCGCTCCATGTCGACGTTGAGGATCATCACCTCGATCTGGTCGTCGACGCGGAGCCGCTCGCTCGGGTGCTTGAGCCGCTCCCAGCCCATGTCGGTGATGTGCAGGAGGCCGTCGATCCCGCCGAGGTCGACGAAGGCGCCGAAGTCGGCGAGGTTCTTGACCGTGCCGGTCCGGACCTGGCCGACGGCGATCTCCGAGAGCAGCTTCTCGCGGAGGACGACGCGTTCGGTCTCGATCAGGCTCCGACGAGACAGCACGATATTGCGCCGCTCCTCGTCGATCGAGAGGATGACGCAGCGGACCTCACGGTCGAGGTAGTCGGCAATATCGGGTGGCCGGCGGATATCGACCTGGCTGGCCGGCAGGAAGGCGTTGATGCCGATGTCGACCAGCAGGCCCCCCTTGATCTTGCGGGTGACCTTGCCGGTGACGACGTCTCCTTCGCGGTGCTTGGAGACGACGCGCTCCCAGGCCCGCATCCGGTGGGCCTTCTTGCGGGAGAGAACGACCTCGCCGGTCTCGTCGTCCATGCCCTCGAGCAGGACTTCGATCTCGTCGCCAGCTTGAGGCGGGGGCTCGTTGTCCTCCCATTCGTTAAGCGGGACGAGCCCTTCCGATTTGTAGCCAACATCGACCACGACCTGGTCGCCGACGATCTCGACCACCCGGCCGGGCACGATGCCGCCGGCCTCGACGCCCATGCTGTCGCCAAGGAGGAGGCCCATGTCGAAATCTTCGCCGTCCATGTCGGGGACGTCGAGTTCACGGAGCAAGTTTCGATCGACCATGAGAGAAAGTTGGTTCGCTCCGCTGAAAGTGCCGGCCCCGTGCCAACGCGGCTCGACGAGCCGCCGGTCCGGGTCCGCGTTGATGAAATTGGTATTAGGAGGCAGGCTACGATCCCACCTCCCCGCGCATGGGGCGAGCGCGAGGACAGTAGTGTATCGTACCCCAAAGGACGGGTCCACCGACAGCCCGATTTCCCCAGGATTGATTCTGGACCGATCCGCGGAATGGGTTCGTCTCGCACTGCGGGTAGGTTCGATCCCGAAAAAAAAGCCGCCCCGAAGCGAGGATGGCCACGATCGTCGGTTTTCGTCGGTGGATTGGACTTTCGATCGTGACTCGCACCTGATCCGCAAGGGTCGTACCGCCTTCACCTGATGCGTCTTATCGGACTTCTCGCCACTCCGAGAGAACTGCTCGAACATCGTGGAAGGTAGCTCTCGACCCGCTCCTCATTTTCTGGCCCGCCGGCGATTTCCGGCAAGCCCCAGGCGCGGTTCGTGGCGAAATCAGGAAGCCCAACCAAAATCTGATTTTGATCTTGCCCGGTCGGAAGGGACGGAGGATCACCTTGGATCACCAGAATCATGAGATTGGTCTCGCCAGAGAAAAGCCGGGCCTTGCCCGCCCGTATCGATTCGAGTAGGTTCGGCAATCGGGTCGGATTTGACGGAGAGGTCCGGAGGATTACCCATTAGCTCCGACCTCTCGATTGGAGGGTTCGACCGAGATACGGCGGGGGTTCGATGAGAACCGCGATCTGGGGTCGATCGTCGAGGCTCGGGTCGGGCACGCTCCTGGCGTTGCTGGCCTGGTTCCTCATCGTGTCGCACTCGGCCCGCGCGGGATGCTCCTTCTCTTACGTCCCGGTCGTACCGGACACGATTGGCTTCGGACTTGAAAGTCTCGAACACGCCGGTGAACTGGCGGTGGCGGAGGCGGGCGGGGTTCCTCTCCGGCCGAAGCCCTGCTCGGGCTTCGGGTGTTCTGGCCGGCCCACGATGCCACTGTCTCCCACTCCTGTCAACATCCTCCCCCTCGGAACCTGGGCCATCCTGGAGATCACGACCCGGCCATCGGCGCCGGAGCAGTGCGAGTCACACTTCGACTCGGGGAAGTTCCCGCTGCATTCCGGGTTCAAATGGATCTTCCATCCCCCTCGCTTTCTCCATCTTCTCCTGGCTTCCTGACGTCCTGACTACCGAGGATGGCAAACAGTTCCTCGGGAGGTCGGCTTGTCGATGGTCGTCGACCGATCCGGCAACGGCTCCGGCCCACCAACTGGGAACGATCCCCCGAGACATGCCGGCATCGAGCCGGTTTCTCGTCCGTCTGTCGAGCCCGGTCCCGTCCGTTCGGTCGAACGGATCGGGCGACCGTTTCACTTTTCTCTTCAACGAGGAGACCTGATCATGAAGAAATCGATTCCCGTCCTGGTCGTGGTCGCCACGCTCCTGGTCTTCCAGCAGGCAAGGTCGCAAAACCCCAAGAGCAACGCCAAGACCGAGACGATGGACAGATCGGCGGCGGCGACTTACGAACACCTGGCCACGGCGATCATCGCGATCGAAGCCACCGAGGACGAGCTGGTCAAGAGCATCTTGCTGGGCTATCAGGCTGCGGCCCAGGGCCATCTGCGGGCGGCCCTCGAGCCCGGAGCCGGCCGCCGCGCCCACCTGGAGGCCGCCGCGACCGCGATCGGCGACGTCGCGAACGAGGGAGACAAGCGAATCCAGGCGGTTCGTCAGCGGCTGGCGAAGGCCGGGCATACCCATAATACCGACGTCGTGACCAAGGAGGATTACCTCTTCGTCAATAGCAAGGAGAAGAAGGACTTGCTGGCCCTGGCCCAGAAGGTCGGTCAGATGGACGCGAATGCCAGGGTCGCCGACATCCAGGCCGTTCAGAACGAGCTGTCGACGATGTTCGACAAGGCCCTCGCTCCGGAGTGAGCTTCACGCTCGGATCGGCCAGTCGTCCCGGTTTATTGTGTCCCCGTCGATGAACCACGGGTTGGCGTCGGCGGGGAGACTTCGACGAGGTATCGCTGATGTGCTGGAGAGCTTATGGCCTGGTTTTGATCCTGGTCGGGCTTGCGTCCTGCTGGCGGCCTACCTCCCGGCCGACGGAAGTGAGGATTGCGACCCCTCGATTCGTCAACGTGGCCCCGGAGGCCGGCCTGACCGCAGTGCTCTACTGCGGGGGGACTGACAAGGACCATCTCCTGGAATCGGTCGGCTCGGGCGCCGCGTTCGTCGACCTCGACGAGGACGGCAGGCTTGATATCTTCCTCGTCAACGGCTGGGCCCTGGACGAGGAGCCATCGAGGGTCCGGCACAAGGGCCGGAACGTGCTCTACCGGAATCTCGGGAACGGCCGATTCGAGGAAGTGACTCGACGCTCGGGGATCGATGACGACGGCTGGGGTTGCGGGGTCTGCGCCGCCGATTATGACAACGATGGCCACGTTGACCTGTTCGTCACCGGTTTCGGCCCGGCCCGGCTCTATCGGAGCCGGGGCAACGGCACCTTCGAGCAGGTCGCCGAACGCGCGGGCCTCGCCGACCCGGGCTGGGGCGCGGGAGCGGCCTTCTTCGACGCCGACGGCGATGGCGACCTCGACCTTTACGTCGCCCGCTACCTGGAAGCCACCCTGGAGGAGGTTCTCGCGGCCCGGCGGACTTCAACCTGGCGGGAGTCGGTCAAGGTGATGGCCGGCCCGTTCGGATTTCGAGGGGGCAAGGACCGCTTCTATCGAAACAACGGCGACGGGACCTTCCACGACGCCACCGAGGAGGCAGGCATGCACGACCTGGCCGAGTCGTATGGCCTGGGCGTCCTGGCCTCCGACCTGGACAACGACGGCGACGTGGACGTCTACGTCGCGAACGACTCCAACCCAAACTTCCTCTACCGGAACGACGACCACGGGCATTTCACCGAGATCGGGACCTGGAGCGGGGCCGGACTGAGCGGCGAGGGCATCGCCCAGGCGGGCATGGGCGTCGACGCGGCCGACTTCGACGGCGACGGATTGCAGGACATTTTCGTCACGAACTTCGCGAAGGATCACGCCACCCTCTACCGGAACCTGGGCGGGTCTGATGTTCGACGACATTAGCGGCCACCTTCGTCTCAAACAACTGACCTATGAGACGCTGAAGTGGGGCTGTTCGTTCTTCGACTATGACCTGGACGGAGACCTCGACCTGGTGATCGCCAACGGGCACATCTACCCCCAGGTTGACCATGACCCCAATCTGAATGAGTCGTACAAGCAACACCCGACCTTGCTTCGGAACGACGGTGGCCGACTGACGGACGTGTCGCGAAAGGCCGGGCCGGGGATGCAGATCGCCGCCTCGGCCCGGGGCCTGGCGACGGGCGACTACGACGATGATGGCGACCTCGACCTGCTGCTCACCACGATCGACGGTCCTTCGCTGCTCCTCCGAAACGACACTCCGCGCGCCGGCCACTGGTTGAAGATTCGCTTGCTCAACCGGCACGGCAGCCCCGCGATCAATGCCCGGGTCATCGTCACCGGAGGGGGCGTCTCTCGTCTTCGTGAGCTCCGGAGCGGGTCTTCCTACCAGTCGCAAAACGCCCTGGAATTGCACTTCGGCCTGGGACCGATCAGCCAGATCGACAAGCTGGAGGTCTTCTGGCCGGGAGGTGGGCGCAGCACGCGGAAGGACGTGGAGGTGGATCGCACGATCACCCTACACGAGCCGCCAGGCGCCTTGCCTCGCGACGCGGCCCATTGAGATTCGATCGCCACCTTCATTCTTTTGAGTCGCGCGGTCGGCTCGATCTCGCTATACTATCCATGGTGATGGGCCTGCCCACCTGGCAAGACGAAGCCAACGCGGGTGGACTTGGCTTCGTTTTGTGATTTCCGGGACTCGGCCCTCGGTTCGCGTTCGTGGGATGATCCAACCTCGGCCGCCCCTGAGGTATAGGGAAGATGATGGAATCACCACGACGACGTCGAACTCTCCGAGACGCGATCCTCTACCTGTTCCTGGCCCTTGCATTTCCAGCATTCGGCGCGGATGACGGGACCGGGCGAGAGTTCTTCGAGGCGAAGATCCGGCCCGTCCTGATCGAGCGCTGCTACTCCTGCCACTCGGTCGAGGCCGCGAAAGCCAAAGGGGGCCTTAAGCTCGACAGCCGCGATGGCCTTCGCGCAGGGGGCGACTCAGGGCCGGCCGTCGTCCCTGGAAAGCCCGATGAGAGTCTGATGCTCCAGGCGATCGAGCGGGGCGGCGACGTCGAGCCGATGCCGCCCAAAGGGAAACTGCCCGATCCAGTGATCGCCGACTTTCGCCGGTGGATCCAACACGGCGCGGTCGATCCCCGCGAGACACCGACCAGACTTGTTCCGACTCGCGAAGACCGGTGGGCGCTCCGACCGATCGTCAAGCCTCCCGTCCCAAACTTTGGACAAGCCTGGGTCCGGAACCCCATCGACGCCTTCATTTATAAAGCACTTCGCGAGAAAGGTCTCGAACCGGCCCCCGAGGCCGACCGCCGGACCTTGATCCGCCGCCTCTCCTTCGACTTGCTCGGCCTCCCGCCGAAGCCCGAGGAGATCGAAGCCTTTCTCGCGGACACTCGGCCCGATGCCTACGAGCGGCTGGTCGACCGTCTGCTGGCGAGCCCCCACTACGGCGAGCGCTCGGCCAGGCACTGGATGGATCTGGTTCACTTCGCCGAGACCCATGGCCACGACCAGGACCGCATCCGGCCGAACGCCTGGCCCTACCGCGACTACCTGATCGAGTCGTTCAACCTCGACAAGCCTTATGCCCGGTTCGTCCAGGAACAGGTGGCCGCCGACGTTCTCTTTCCCGACGAGCCGGCCTCGGTCGTGGCGATGGGGTTTCTCGCCGCTGGTCCCTGGGACGAGAGCTCGCTCCGCGACATCCGCGAAGACAGCATCGACCGGCAGGTCGGGTACTACCTCGATCGCGACGACATGGTGACCACGGTGATGTCAACCTTCGTCAGTGCCACGGTTCACTGCGCCCGCTGCCACGACCACAAGTTCGACCCAATCAGCCAGCCCGAATACTATGGGCTCCAGTCCGTCTTCGCTGGAGTCGGTCGGGCCGACCGGGCTTACGACCCTGACCTGGTCACACAGAGGCTTCGCCGCGATCTCATGGCGCGTCGGAAAGCCCTCGGCGAGCGGAACCCGAGCTTGATGGCCTCGCTCCTGGACCCTGAAATCCAGAGCAGAGGTCGAGTCCTGGGAGGAAACTCTCCGGTCCTCCCGGATGACCTGGACCGTGCTCGAGCCCTCCGAACTGAGATCCGCGGCGGGGTCTACGCTTGAAAAGCTGCCCGACCTGTCGATCCTCGCTAGTGGCAAGCGACCGGCCGAGGAGACTTATACGATCACTGCGTCGACCGACCTGTCCGGCATTACCGCCGTCCGGCTGGAATTGATCCCCGACGATCGGCTTCCCAGCCGAGGGCCCGGCCGAAACGAGAACGGTAACCTCCACCTGACGGAGTTTGAGGTTCTCGCCTCGACGAAGTCGGCCCCGACCGAGGCGAAACCCGTGCCGATCGCCCGCGCCGTGGCCGATCACGACCAGGCCGGTTGGGGGATCGCCGGCACTCTGGACCGCAACCCTCAGACCGCCTGGGGGATCTTTCCGGAAGTCGGCAAGCCGCACGAAGGGCTCTTCGAGTTCCGTGACGACTTCGGCCAACCGGGCGGTACGACCCTGACATTCGTTCTTCGTCAGACCTACCCGGTGAATCACCCGATTGGCCGCTTCCGCCTCTCCGTCACCACGGCAAAGAGGCCCGTCCGAGTTGGGTCGATTCCCGGGCCCCTCGCCAAGCTCCTTGATGTCACGCCCGAGCGTCGGACGAAGGAACTGAAGCAAGAGCTGGCCGCTCTCTACCTGGCCGAGACGCTCGACCAGAAGCTCTCCGAGCTACCCCCGCCCCGACTCGTCTATGCCGCCGCGAGCGACTTCAAGCCTGATGGTAGTCACAGGCCGTCGGGAGGACCTCGTCCTGTTTTCGTGCTCAAGCGAGGCGACATTCGCCAGCCGGGTGCTCCAGCCGTGCCGGGCGCGCTCGGTTGCGTCGGGCTCCCGTTCGAACTGTCTAACCCGACGGAGGAAGGAGCCCGCAGAGCCGCGCTGGCTCGGTGGATCACCGACCCGGCGAATCCGCTAACCTGGCGGTCGATCGTCAACCGAGCCTGGCTCTGGCACTTCGGCCGGGGACTGGTCGATACCCCCAACGATTTTGGCCGGATGGGCAGCCTACCCAGCCATCCGGAACTGCTCGACTGGCTCGCCTCGACCTTCCTGGAAGACGGCGGCTCGCTCAAGCGATTGCACCGGCTGATCGTGACCAGCGCAACCTACCGACAGTCTTCCCAACACGAAGCCAATAACGCTGCGATCGACGCCGAGAACCGATTGCTCTGGCGGATGAACCGAACCCGACTTGACGCCGAATCGATCCGGGACGCCGTGCTCCAAGCATCCGGGACGGCTCGACCCGACGATGGGGGGACCATCGATCCGTCACTTCGCGTTGGGGCAAGGTGTCCACGTCACACCGACGGTCAATTACGCGAAGTTCGACTGGGACAGCCCTGGAGCCGGTCGGAGAAGTGTTTACCGCTTCGTGTTCCGGACGCTCCCGGACCCCTTCATGGACGTCTTTGACGCCGCCGACGCCTCGCAGTTGACCCCGGCCCGGAACGCCTCGATCACTCCGCTCCAGGCGCTCGCGATGATGAACGACCCGTTCCTCCTGAAGCAGAGTGAGCACTTCGCCCACCGGCTCGAAGGACTACGAGGCGACCGCGAGTCTCAGATCAAGGTTGCGTTCGTCCTGGCTCTCGGCCGGCCGCCATCGCCGGAGGAATCCCGCGAGTGGGCTGATTACTCAAGTCAGTTCGGACTGGCGAACTTTTGCCGGATGTTGTTCAACAGCAGTGAGTTCCTCTTCGTTAACTGAGGGTGGAAGGCATGCTCGGCCCCGCTTCGCGACGCGAGTGGCTCTGGAACGTGGGCGGCGGCCTGGGCGGAATCGCCCTGGCTCAAATGCTCGGACAGGGCGAACTGCTTGCCGGCACTGGGCCGGATCGGCCCCGCGCTGACCTCAATGGTGGCCTGCATCACCCGGCTAAGGTCCGTCGGATCGTCCAACTGTTCCTCAACGGCGGCGTCAGCCAGATGGACACGTTTGATCACAAACCCGAGCTGACGAGCCGCCATGGCGAGGTCTTCGATCCGGGCGAAAAGGTTGAGGCTGTCACCAGCACGCCGGGCAGCTTGATGAAGTCTCCGTTCGAGTTCCGCCAACACGGTGAATCCGGCCGCTGGGTCAGTTCGGTCTTGCCTCACCTGGCCGGTTGCGTGGACAACATGGCTTTCTTGATGGCGCTGACCTCGCGGACGAACGTTCACGGTCCAGCCAGCTACCTGATGAACACGGGATTCCTGACGCCCGGCTTTCCCTGCCTGGGGGCCTGGGTCTCCTATGGACTCGGGGCGCTTGGCGACAACTTGCCGACCTTCGTCGTCCTGCCCGACCCAAAGGGACTTCCTTACAATGCCAAGGGGAACTTTACGGCTGGCTTCCTGCCGATGACTCACCAAGGGACGATCATTGACGCCGGCGCGCCCGAGCCGATCCTCGACCTCTTCCCGGACCCTTCCTCCAAGTTCCTAACACCCGAGGCCGAGCGAGAGGGACTGAAAAAGCTCGCCGCGATGAACCGCCGATTCGCCGATCGGAATCAGGGAGACTCCCGGCTCGACTCTCGGATCAAGTCCTACGAGCTGGCCGCGAGAATGCAGCTCGGCGCGCCGAGGCGCTCGACGTCGCCAGCGAGTCCGAGGCCACTCGAAAGCTGTACGGCCTCGAAGAGCCGGCGACTGCCGACTTTGGTCGACGATGCCTCCTGGCCCGCCGCCTTCTTGAGCGGGGCGTACGCTTCGTCCAGGTCTGGAGTGGGGCCGGCGGTCCCAGCAACAATTGGGACAACCACTCCGACATCCCCAAGGAGTTGCCGGCCATCGCCCGATCAGTCGACCAGCCAGCCGCCGCGCTCCTGAAAGACCTCAAATCCAGAGGGCTGCTCGACGATACTCTGGTCCTCTGGAGCACTGAGTTCGGCCGGATGCCCTTCACCCAGGGGGCGACCGGCCGCGACCACAACGGTGGGACCTCCGTCGCCTGGCTCGCCGGCGCTGGAATCAACGCCGGGACTGCCCATGGAGCGAGCGACCCCTGGTCATGGAAGGCCGCTTCGGGAGCGTCCACCGGCTACGACCTTCACGCAACCATCCTCCACCTTCTAGGGATCGACCACGAAAAGCTCTTCGTCAGGCACGACGGGATCGACCGACGACTGACGGACGTTCACGGCCACGTCATCCGTGAGATCCTCGCCTGAATGACAACACGAACCTCGACTGCCATTGTCGGGGACTGTGTCCCTGTGGGAAAATTCCCGCGGCGACGACGAGCCGGCGTGGCGGAATGGCAGACGCAGAGGACTTAAAATCCTCCGAGGGGTTACTCTCATGTGGGTTCAAATCCCACCGCCGGCACTCCCTGACAGCATCCGACAGTGGCCGACCTTGGGCGTCAAACCCTTGCATTGTAACGGGTTCCGAGGCCACTAAATCCGAATCATGTTTCAAGAAGTTCACGTTCTCATTATCGCCTTTGACAAAGATATTTTGGCCTGGTTGAAGCTGGATTCCGGGAGAGTGCCACCAGGAGGGCGAGCCGCGATCCTCACTATGCCTTGCAGAATTAACCTAAGTCCTCCGACCCGTACAATTCTTGTTTGCGCCAATCATCTCCTCGCGACTTGGAGAGAGTGCCGGCGAATGAGACCGCTGGAGCTTCATCAGCAGGGATGGATTCAGCGAGACATCCAGTTGCACTAGGAACTTCATCTAGCCCTCGGTCGATTGAGACAGAAGCCGAGACTCGTATCTTCGTTCTTCGAGGGGGCCGAACTGGCAGTCTGAGACTTACGTTAATTCTGCAAGGTGCAGTCTGCGATTAGTAAACATCCGAATCGTAAGGCTCGCGGAGGGACGAGAGGGCTTCGTATAATCGCGGAATCCTTCGACGACGACGGCCCCAGGGTTCGCCCTTCGATGAGCATCGCCGACCCCTCGATCGACCTTGAGCAGACGCTCCACGAGCGGTTCGGGCTGGAGCGGTTCCGGCCCGGCCAGCGCGAGGTGATCGAGAACGTCCTGCACGGGCGCGACGTCCTCTGCGTCATGCCGACCGGGCGGCGGCAAGAGCCTCTGCTACCAGTTGCCGGCCTTGTTCTTGCCGGGGCCGACGCTGGTCGTCAGCCCGCTTGATCGCCTTGATGAAGGACCAGGTCGACGCCCTGGTCGAGCGCGGGCATTCGGGCGACGCTGCTCAACAGCACGCTCGACCCGGCCGAGCAGCGGGCCCGGCTGATCGAGATCGAGGCGGGGCGGTACGACCTCGTCTACGTCGCCCCCGAGCGGTTCCGGAGCCCTCGGTTCGTCGAGACGATGGCGAAGGTCAAGCCGGCCCTGCTGGCGATCGACGAGGCGCACTGCATCAGCGAGTGGGGCCACGACTTCCGGCCCGATTACGCGCGGATCGGCCAGGCCCGTCGACAGCTCGGGTTGCCCCCCTGCATCGCCCTGACGGCGACGGCGACCGACCTCGTCCGCCGCGACATCGCCGACCAGCTCGACCTGCGCGACCCGGCCCAGTTCGTCACCGGCTTCGACCGGCCGAACCTGAGCTACGCGGTCATCGACGCCCGGCGCGACGCCGACAAGCTCGCGGCCGCTGGCCGAGACTCGCTGGCCAGGACGCCGGGCTCGGCGATCGTCTATGCCTCCAGCCGGGCCCGGTGCGAGATCGATCGGGCAGTTCCTCGAGAAGGAGCTGCGGCGCAAGGCGGTCGTCTATCACGCCGGGCTGACGCCGCGAGGAGCGGACCGAGGCGCAGGATCGGTTCATGTCGGGCCAGGCCGAGGTGGTCGTCGCCACCAACGCCTTCGGGATGGGCGTGGACAAGTCGGACATCCGCTCGGTCGTCCACTTCAACATGCCGGGGACGCTCGAGGCGTACTACCAGGAGGCCGGCCGGGCCGGTCGCGACGGCGACCCGGCGCATTGCCTGCTGCTCTACGCGCCGGGCGACCGGTTTCTCCAGGAGATGTTCATCGAGAACGAGTATCCGCCCCCCGAGGCGGTCTACCGGGTCTATGAGTTCCTCCGAGGGATCGACGCCGACCCGATCGAACTGACCCATGCCGAGATCAAGGAATCGTCGCGGCTCGACCTGAACGAGTCGGCCGTCGGCACGGCGCTGAAGATTCTCGAAGGGGCGGGAGCCGTCGAGCGGTTCCGGCCTCGCGAGAACATGGCGATCGTCCGGATCAACGCCGAGGCGGACGAGGGGAGCCTGGTCGAGCGGCTCAATCCCAACGCCCACGTCCAGCGGATCGTGCTCCGAGGGGTCGAAGGGCTGGTCAACCGCCGGTTCGGCGAGGCCGTCTACTTCCACCCCGACGACTTCGCCGCCAAGCTCGGCCTCGACCGGACGGCGCTCGACCCGGGCGCTCAAGAACCTGGCGAGCGAGCTGCCGATCGATTACGTCCCGCCGTTCCGGGGCAACGCGGTCCGGGTCAACGACCGCTCGCAAGCGGTCGCGCGACCTCAAGATCGACTTCAAGGCGCTCGAAAAGCGCAAGCAGCGCGAGTACGACAAGCTCGAACGGATGGTCAAGTACGCCCAGTCAACGAAGTGCCGGCGGTCTTACATCCTCGGCTACTTCGGCGACCAAGCGACGCGGTCGAGTGCGGCCGTTGCGACAACTGCGGGCCGGCCGATACGCGGCCGGAATCGCTCGCCCGGCCGATCGACACCGAGGCCGGGCGCGAGGTGATCCTGAAGGCCCTTTCGGGCGTCGGCCGGGCGAAAGGGCGGTTCGGCAAGACGGTCGTCGCGCAGATGCTGACCGGCTCGTCGTCGGAGAAGCTGGTCCGCTCGGGCCTGGCTACCCTGAGCACCTTCGGCATGCTCGGCGGTTTCCGCCAGCCCGAGGTCGTCCAGCTTCTCGACGCCCTCGCCAACGCGGGCCTGGTCCAACTCGAAGATGTCGACCGCTTCCGGCCGATCATCCAGCTGACGCCGGCCGGTCGCGAGCTTTTCAAGAAGCCCGAAGGCCCCTGGCCGGCGCTGGTGCTGTCGGAGGAACTTCACGCCAAGGTCCGGCTCGGCGGGCTGGATCGGATCACGCCTCGACCCACGCCTTCGCCGGCTCCGATCGAGCTTCCCCGGGAAGAGCCCGGGAAACCGGTCGAGGAGACGGAGCCGGTCGAGTCGGAGCTGGCGAACGATCCGCTCTACGTCAAACTCAAGGCGATGAGGATTGACCTGGCGCGTCGAGGCCAAAGTGTCGGCGTTCTTGATCTTCACGAACAAGACACTCGAAGCCCTCGTCCGCGAGCGGCCGACGACGCCCCACGAACTGGCGGCGATCAAGGGATTTCGGCCTGCGATCCGCGAGCAGTACGGCGCGGCGATCCTGACAGCGATCGCCGGGTCGAGCCCTCCGGCTCGCCACGTGCCCGAGCCGGTGCCCGATCGACCCTCGAAAAATCCCTCCCCTGAGCCGAGGCCGGTCGCGGAGCCCGTCATTACGAAGCCGACGACTGCCTCGCCCTCCAGGACCTACGTTCCGACCGAGGAATGGACCTGGCGGTTGCTCGATCGCGGATTCTCGCTCGACGAGGCGGCGGCGATCCGGGGACTGGAGGTCTCGGCGATCGTCAAGCATGCCCTCTTGATGGCCAGAAAGGGGCATCCGATCGCGATCGAGCGCTGCATTTCCGCCGATCTGTTGAGACAATGGGAGGAACGACGAAAGCGGGGTGAGTCAGAGCCGCCCACGGAGCCGGAGGACGCGGCCGGGCTCTGGGCGTTGTTCCTCGCGAGTCGCTAGAAAGAGGCTTGATCTCGCTACGGACCCGATCCCGAAAGAGGGATGCACCTTGGAACTCGTCAACGGATCGTCCGATCCTCACGCCATGCGGTGCATGGAGATCTGGGGCGGTAACAAGGCCGTCCTGGAGTCGATCGCCACGCCCGGCCTGGACATCTGGGTCTTCAGCGAGCCTTATCAGGCCGATGTGCACGGCGGCGACGTCCATTACGTGTCGCTCTGTGGCGGCGGGATCATCACCCGATTGATCATCGCCGACGTCTCGGGCCACGGCGAGTCGGTCGCCGAGTTCTCCGACGCGCTTCGGACACTCATGAGACGCAACATTAACAGCAAGACCCAGCAGAGGCTGGTCAAGGCACTCAACCGTCAGTTCACCGAGCTGGCCCAGCTCCAGCGCTTCGCCACGGCAGTCGTCGCCACCTACCTGGCCACGACCGACCACCTGACGATCTGCAACGCCGCCCATCCCCGGCCGATCTGGTACAGGGCCGGGGCGCAAACCTGGTCAATCTTGACCCACGATGCCGTCGAGTCGGCCATGAACTTGCCCCTGGGGATTGATGAAGAATCGACCTACGACCAGTTCGCCGTTCCGCTCGAAAAGGGGGACGTCGTCGTCTTCTATACGGATGCCCTGACCGAGGCGATGAGCCCTTCGGGGGCGATGCTTGGTGAGGAGGGGCTGCTCGCGATCGCCCGCAGCCTTGATCTGGGTGTCCCCGATCGGGTCGGACCCGCGTTGCTCGAAGGGATTCGATGCCACAGAGCGGGGGTCGCGGCCGATGACGACGTCACGTTGCTGGTCCTCCACCACAACGGAGGGCCGCGTCGGAGGCCGTCTCTTGGCGAGAAGGTGGAGATCTACGCCAAGGTCTTCGGGCTGAAACGGGTTTGAATGGCGGATCAGGCGTCCTTCTCGTGTCGCAGGGTCATCCTGGCCCAGTTGATGGCCTGTTTGGCCGCACGGCGCTGGATGACGTCGCGGGGTTGCTCTGGGCCGAGCTCGAGCTTGCGGGTCCGGACCTCGTCGGATGTGGCGAGGCCGAGGTAGACCAGGCCGACGGGATGCTCGGGGGCGTCGGTGTCGGGTCCGGCGATGCCGGTCACGGCGAGGCCAAGGTCGGCTCGGAACCGCTCGCGGACGCGCCGGGCCATCTCGGCGGCGACCTCGGTGCTGACGGCGCCGTGGGCTTTGAGCATCGCCTCGGGGACGTCGAGCAGGTTCGCCTTGGCCTCCGCGGAATAGGTGACCAGGCCGCCCGGATAATGGCGGCTCACGCCGGGGACCGAGGTGATCATCTGGGCGACCAGCCCCCCCGTGCAGGATTCGGCCGTCGCGATCGACTGGCCGGTTCGATTCATCTCGCGGACGAGGGCGTCGACCACGTCCTCAGACCCTTCGCCGACGATCAGGTCGCCGAAGCGTTCCTGAATCAAATGCGACGGTCGGCTCGATGAGCCGGTTCGGCTTCCTCTTCGGAGTCAGCCGTCGGCCGCGATCCGGAAGGAGATCGTGGCCTCGGAGACGGTGATGCCGACCTCGGGCATGCGTCCGCGCGCGGTCAGGTCGAGGGCCTCGGCCTCGATCTCCGATTCCCCCTTGCCGAAAAGGTTGATCTTCCGGTGGACGATCGCCCGTTTCACCAACCCCGAGCGGCGGAGGAGGGGGACGACCTGCTCGTCGAACATCCGCTTCATCTCGTTGGGGACGCCGGGAAGACAGGCGAATAACGAGTTCTCGACCTTCAGAGCGATCCCGGGGGCCGTGCCGATCGCGTTGGGCAAGGGCTCGGCGCCTTCGGGGAAGAGAGCCTGCACGCGGTTCCGATCGGACATCACCCGGTTCCGGCGGGTGAACATCGCGCTGGATCGCTTCGAGCGAGGGGGCGTCCTCGACGAGCCCCACGCCGGCCACGGCGGCCAGGGCCTCGCGGGTCAGGTCGTCCTGCGTCGGGCCGAGGCCGCCGCTGGTGATGATCAGGTCCGCCCGGCCGGTCGCGACCTGGAAGACCTGGACGTTCTCGGCCAGGTCGTCGCCGAGCGACGTGTGGAAATGGACCGGGATTCCCAGTGCTTCGAGGGACCGGCTGAGCCACTGGCTGTTCGTGTCGAGCGACTGCCCGCTGACCAGCTCGCTGCCGATGGCGATGATTTCCGCTCGCATTCCGTGCTTTCCTTGTGGTTCTGTCCTGGGCTGGAGAGGCGATTCTAACCGGAGGAACCTGGAGCCGTCACCGGGTGTCAGGCAGGAGACTCGACCCCTCCCGCCGAGATTCGGCCGGTCCAGACTCACGCGGCGGGCCCGTGTATGGTGTAATAGATCGACTCAGGCGGGGTTCGAATCCCCCGGTCCCCTTGGCTCCCTCGGGAGAACCTGCATGGTGGGCTGCGTCCTCGACCGACCGACCCTGGTGCTTAACCGCCACTGGATGCCTGTTAACGTCGCCACCGTGGCCCGCTCGTTGACCATGCTCTGGAACGAGTCGGCGCAGGTCGTCGACCCCGACGACTTCCGGCTCTACACCTGGGCCGACTGGGCGAGGCTGTCCCCGAAAGAGGGCGAGCCGTTCATCCGGACGGTTTCCTTCCGTATGCGCGTCCCCGAAGTGCTGACCCTGACCCATCACGATCGTCCCCGCTCCAACGCCGTCACGTTCAGCCGGCGGAACGTCTTCAAACGCGACCACTCTACCTGCCAGTACTGCGGCTGCCAGCCGGGCACCGAGGAACTGACGATCGACCACGTCCTGCCTCGTTCTCGAGGGGGAGCGACCACCTGGGAAAACTGCGTGCTCGCCTGCGTCGCCTGCAACGCGAAGAAGGCGAACCGGACCCCCGAGCAGGCCCACATGAAGCTCCGCAAGACGCCCGTCCGCCCGGCCTGGAAGCCGTTTTACGACAATTCCACGATCCGGATCGCGAGCTGGTCGCGGTTCCTCAGCGAAGCGTACTGGAACGTGTCCATTGAGGAGGTTGTCCGAGGGTAATGCGGCACCATCGGCGCTACTGGATCTTCGCCTTCTTGATTCTGGTCGTCTTCGTGGCCTCGGGCTCCTGGTTCGCCCGGGCCATCCTCGATTCGAAGCCACGGTCGTCCCCGTTGACGACCGGGCAAGAAGTCACCTTGAGGAGCGACTATCTGACGTTCGGTGCGTCCGGAGAGGCGGCATTCACCAAGGGGACTCGTTGCCTCGTCGTCCGCGATCTCGCAACCTCGCCCGAATCCCGCTGGGATCAGCAGCGACTGATCGAGGTTAAGGTCGCCGATGGGGCCCGCAATGGCGCGGTCCTCCAGCTTCCTCGGTGGTTCTTCTGGGCTCGATGATCCTCCTCGTCCGACATTCGACGAGTCTTCCTTCTTAGACGATCGGCGTGAGAATCGGCATGAAGTATCTGGTCACCGGCGGGGCGGGCTTCATCGGCAGCCACCTGTCCGAGCGGTTGCTGGCCGAGGGGCATCGTGTCCTCGTTCTCGACGACCTGAGCACGGGGCGGTACGAGAACATCGCCCACCTCGAAGGGCGGCCCGGCTTCGAGCTGCGGGTCGCCAGCGTGACCGAGCCGGCCATCGTCGAGCGGTGCGTGAACGAGTCCGACGCGGTCTTCCACCTGGCCAGCGCCGTGGGGGTGAGGCTGGTTGTCGACCAGCCGGTCAAGACGATCGAGACGATCGTCGGCGGCACCGACAACGTCCTGCAGTTCTGCGCCCGCTATCGCCGGCCGGTCCTGCTCACCTCGACGAGCGAGGTCTACGGCAAGAGCGAGAAGATCCCCTTCGCCGAGGGGGACGACTGCGTGATCGGGCCCGACCACCACGCGACGCTGGGCTTACGCCTGCGCCAAGGCGCTCGACGAATTCCTGGCGATGGCTCACTGGAACGAGTCGAGGCTGCCGGTCGTGATCGCCCGGCTGTTCAACACGGTGGGCCCTCGCCAGACCGGCCGATACGGGATGGTGATCCCCCGGTTCATCGAACAAGGGCTGGCCGGCGAGCCGATCACGGTCTTCGGCGACGGCAAGCAGAGCCGCTGCTTCGCCCATGTTTCTGACGTCGTCGGGGCTCTGGTCAAGCTGATGAAGACCCCCGCGGCGCGAGGCGACGTCTTCAACATCGGCAACGCCGAGGAGGTCACGATCCTCCAGCTCGCCGAGAAGGTCCGGAGCCTCACCGGCTCGAAGAGCCCGATCCGGCTCGTCCCCTACAGCCAGGCCTACACGGCGGGATTCGAGGACATGGTCCGGCGCGTTCCCGACCTGTCGAAGATCCGCCGGAATGATCGATTACCAGCCCACGCGAGGGCTCGACCAGATCCTCGCCGACGTCCTGTCCGAATTCAAGGGCGATCGGCCTCGCGGTTGATGCCGTATCAAGGATAGTGCAATCATGGACGCCAACCTCCTCTCCGAGTCAATCCGCTGTTATTTCCTGGAAGATCCGTCCAGGATGACCATGATGGCGGCCCGGAAGTTCTCCGTGCCGGAACGGGTCGTCGTCGATGCGTTAGTCGGGCAATGGCCGATCGTCCGACTCCGCGAGGGGGGGTTTCGAGACCTGATGGAGGCGCTGCCGGAACTCGGCTTGATGCGGGTCTTTGTCCGGAGCCGGGCGGCAGTGATCGAGTCGGTTGGCGTGTTTGGCGGTTACAGCGAGACCGGGCCGTTCTTCAACGTCCAGACCGACACACTGGACATGCACATCCTCCACGCCGAGATCGGCCCGATCTACTCCGTACGGAAGGTCGGCCACGACTCCCATTTCGTGACCCACTCGTTCCAGTTCTTCGACAAGGCCGGCGACGCGGCGTTCAAGGCGTTCCTCTGGGAGGATTTTCCCAACGTCCCGCCCGAGCGGGTCGAAGCCTTCCAAGCCCTGACCTCGCGTCTCTCCGAGGGCTGACCGATGGCGACCGGCGGCGCCTTCCATGACCCCCGGATGCGCGGCTTTCGTTCGAGGACGTCCGTCGAGGCCGTGCTGGAAATCATCGAGCGGCGGGTTAAGATGCTCGGCCTGGAATCAATCGACCCCCGCTCGGCCTCGGGCCGGGTCCTGGCCAGGGAGGTGGTCTCCGGGGTCGCCGTCCCCGCGTTCGACAGGGCGGCGATGGACGGCTACGCGATTCGGGGCGAGGAAACGTTCGGCGCCGACATCTACAGTCCGATTGCCTTCGAGTTAATCGGTAGGGTCCGGCCGGGAGGCGAAAATCGCCTCTTCATCGGCCCCGGCCAGGCGGCCGAGATCGCGACCGGGGCGCCGATCCCTTTGGGCGCCGATACCGTGGTCAAGGTCGAGGCGACTGAATCGGACGGCCAGATCATCCGGGTTTCCGAGCCCACTCCTCCGGGCCGCCATGTCGGCCGAGCCGGCGAAGACATCCCGATAGGCACCGTCGTCCTGAGGGCCGGTCGCATTCTCCGGCCGCAAGATCTCGGTGTCCTCAGCGCGATCGGCTTCGATCGGGTTGAGGTCGTCCGTCGTCCGACCGTCACGATCCTCGTCACCGGCGACGAACTGCTCTCGGCCGGGAGCCCACCGGTGGGAAGCCGGATCGCCGACGCGAACTCGCCGATGCTGGCGGCGCTGGTCACGAGAGACGGCGGGTTGGCCTCGATCGTCGGTCCGATGGCCGACGATCGCGAGTCGATCCGTTCGGCGATCCTCGATGCGTCACGATTGGTCGATCTTTTGCTCGTCTCCGGCGGAAGCTCGACCGGCCCCGAGGATCACGCCCCCGGCCTGGTTGCCGAGCTGGGCGAGCTGGCGGTCCACGGCGTCGCGATCCGGCCGGCGAGCCCCTCAGGGTTGGGGTTTATCGGCCAAAAACCCGTCGTCCTCCTGCCAGGCAATCCCGTCAGTTGCCTCTGCGCCTATGACTTCTTCGCCGGGCCGATCGTCCGGCGGCTGGGCGGCCGACCTCCGGCCTGGCCCTATCGAACCGTGTCGTTGCCCCTGGGCCATAAGCTCTCGTCGGTCGTCGGACGGGTCGATTACGCGCGGGTGGCGGTCGTCGAGGGGCGTGTCGAGCCGCTCGCGATCAGCGGGGCCTCGATCCTCTCAAGCACGACGCGGGCCGACGGCTTCGTGGTCATCCCGGCCGACCTCGAAGGCTATCCCGAGGCGGCGAGCGTCAAGGTCTGGCTTTACGATCAGGATGGTTGATCAATCATGCCTCGCGAGCAAGAGCAATTCCTGGACGTGGTCAACCGCGACGCCGCCGAGCGCCGCTGGTGGGCCGCGATCAGCCCCGAGGCCCTACAAATAGTCGAACTTGTCCCGCTGGTGAGCTTGCTCGGCCGGGTCCTGGCGGAGGATGTCCACGCGAGCGTCAACGTCCCCGCGTTCGACCGCTCGAACGTGGACGGGTACGCCGTCAGGGCCGAGGAAACTTACGGGGCTTCGGAGGAATCGCCCCGAGGCTTTCGATTCAACCCGGAAGAGATCGCGACAGGCATCGAGCCCCGATTCATCGTCAACCCGGGCATGGCGACGCCGATCGCCACCGGGGCGATGCTTCCGAGAGGGGCGGACGCCGTCGTGATGGTCGAACATGCCCGCATCGATGGCGATCGACTGTGGGTTTCTCGCCCGGTCGCTCCTGGATCGGGGGTGAGCTTCGCCGGGACCGATATGGCGGTCGGAGAGCTGGTTCTTCGGAGAGGAACCCAACTGACGTCGCGCGAGACGGGCGTCCTGGCGGCGATCGGAACTTCCCAGGCACCGGTCTTCCGCCGTCCCCGGGTCGCGATCCTTTCGACCGGCAATGAGATCGTCGAGCCCGGGCAACCTCTCCCGACGGCCTCGGTCTACGACAGCAACGCGACGATGCTCGCCGACGCGGTCCTCGAAATCGGCGGCGAACCGGTTCGCCAGGGTATCGTCGGGGACAATGAAGAAGAATTGGAGTCGGCTTTTGCGATCGGGCTGTCCTGCGACCTTGTCCTGTTCAGCGGCGGGACGAGCAAGGGAGTGGGGGACCTCTCGTATCGGGTCCTGGCCAGGCGTTCGCCCGGGATCGTCGTGCATGGAGTCGCGCTCAAGCCGGGCAAACCGATCTGCCTGGGGGCGGTGGGGACGACGCCTGTGGTGGTCTTGCCAGGCTTCCCGACTTCAGCCATCTTCACATTTCACGAGTTCGTCGCGCCGGTGATCCGCCAGATGGCCGGGCTCCGGTCCGAGTCCCGCCACTCGTTGCCCGCGCGGATGCCGTCGCGGTTCAACAGCGAGATCGGCCGAACCGAGTATCTGCTCGTCAACCTCGTAGAAGGCCTCGATGGGCCGGCCGCGTACCCGATGGGCAAAGGCTCCGGCTCGGTGACGACGTTCGCGAGGGCCGACGGCTTCGTGGTCATCCCCCGAGAGCGTGAGTTCCTCGAAGCGGGCGAGCGGGTCGAGGTCGTCCCGCTCGGCCGGGGGGTCGAGCCGGCCGACCTGGTCGTGATCGGGTCGCACTGCTCGGGGCTCGAATGGCTCCTGGGCGAAGTGCAAGCGCGGGGTTTCGCGGTCAAGTCGATCTGGGTCGGCTCGCAAGGGGGTCTCCTGGCCGCCGGTCGGGGCGAGTGCGACATCGCGGGCGTCCACCTGCTCGACCCGGCGAGCGGGGAATACAACCGTCCTTTCCTGCCGCCCGGAGTCCGGCTCCTGCCGGGATACGGCCGGATGCAAGGCATCGTTTACAGGGCGGGTGATCGGCACTTCGAAGGGCGAAGCGTCGAGGAGGCCATCGAGACCGCCTTGCTCGACCCGGATTGCCTGATGGTGAACCGGAACCGGGGGAGCGGCACAAGGGTTTTGATCGACCAGTTGCTCGTCGGCCGTCGGCCGCCGGGTTATGCCGTCGAGCCACGGTCACACAACGCCGTCGCGGCGGCCGTCGCTCAGGGCCGGGCCGACTGGGGCTTGGCGATTAACACGGTCGTGGCCTCTTATCACTTGAGATTCATCCCCGTTTTGCACCGAGCGATACGACTTCGTGATCCCCGAGTCACGCTGGGAGCGGCCAGCGGTCAGAGCCTTCCGACAAGTGCTGGCCGAGCCGGTGAATCGTTCCAAGCTGGCCGAGCGTTGGTTCTTGATCGAGGGAGGTCTGGAATGACGATTCCCGGCGCGATCGTGCTTTGTGGCGGGCTGAGTCGCCGGATGGGCCGACCGAAGGCGTGGCTCCCGTTCGGCCCCGAGGTGATGCTTCAGCGCGTGGTCCGGCTGGTCGGGGAGGTCGCCGGTCCGATCGTGGTCGTCGCCGCGCCCGGTCAGGACCTGCCCGATCTGCCCGAGGGTGTCGCGATCGTCAGGGACCCCGTCGCCGATCGGGGGCCGCTCCAAGGGCTCGGCGCCGGCCTCTCGGCCCTCCCTGAGACTGTGGAGCTCGCCTACGCGACGGCGACCGACGTTCCCTTCCTCCGACCGGCCTGGATCTCTCGGCTTGTCGAATTGATCGCCGGAAGTGACCTGGCCATCCCCGAGATCGGCGGCTATCTTCACCCGCTGGCCGCGCTTTACCGGAGAGGAAGTGTGCTTCCAGCCGTCGAGGCCCTACTGGCCGACGACCGACTCCGCCCCGTCTTCCTGCTGGAACGACTTGATTCGCTCCGGATCACAGGAGAGACGATGGCCACCGTTGACCCGGATCTCTCCACCTTGCGGAACCTGAACACTCCCGAAGAATACCAGAGTGCCCTGGTCGAGGCCGGTTTCGGACAGATGTCAGGGACTGCCGGCGGCTCATACGCTTGATTTCGTCGGGCCGAACGGTTTAGAATTCGTTTTGTCAACTCAGCGATGGATTGAGCGGTGCGGGATGGAGTCTTTCCTTCATGACCCGTCTCTCAGCCACGCGATCTCGAGGATCGTACCGGGGACTTGGCGGACACGTTCCCGGCTTTACAATAGAGTTTGGATGAAACTTCGGCGAGGATTGCCCGAGACTCGCCTTCCTGGAGGTTCTTCGAGCCTGAACTTTCGTTCCAGTAGGAGCGAAGTCGGGTTGGGATCAGGCTTCCCGGATCAGGCGTGATGCGTCGAGCCCGGCGTGTCGTAAGATGCTCACTGAGCGAGACGTTCTGTAGAGTCACAGACCGGGGATGGCCCCGGTCGCCCCGTCGGAGTCGACCGCATGTATGAGCGCTTCACCGACCGTGCCCGCAAGGTGATGCAACTGGCCAACCAAGAGGCGCAGCGCTTCAACCACGAGTACGTCGGCACGGAACACGTCTTGCTTGGCCTGGTCAAGGAGGGCAGCGGCGTCGCCGCGAACGTGCTCAAGAACCTCGACGTTGACCTCCGGAAGATCCGGGTCGAGGTCGAGAAGATCGTCCAGTCGGGCCCCGACATGGTCACCATGGGGAAGTTGCCCCAGACTCCTCGGGCCAAGAAGGTGATCGAGTACGCCATCGAGGAAGCCCGCAACCTCAACCACAATTACGTGGGGACTGAACACCTCCTGCTCGGACTCCTGCGAGAGCAGGAGGGCGTGGCCGCCCAGGTGTTGATGAACCTCAATCTGAAGCTGGAAGAAGTGCGCGAGGAGGTGCTCAACTTGCTCGGTCACGGGATGGACGCTGGCGGTGGCGGCGAGGGGGGAGAACGCGCCGCCGCGAAGGGAGGGAAGTCCAAGACCCCCGCCTTGGACTCATTCGGCCGAGACCTGACCGACCTGGCCCGGCAAAGCAAGCTGGACCCGGTCATCGGCCGCCAAAATGAAATCGAGCGGGTCGTCCAGATCCTCTCTCGCCGCCAGAAGAATAACCCGGTCCTCCTCGGCGAGGCGGGCGTGGGCAAGACGGCGATCGTCGAGGGCCTGGCCCAGATGATCATCGAGGGGAACGTCCCCGAATTGCTCCGAGACCGTCGGATCGTCGTGCTCGACCTCGCCATGATGGTCGCTGGCACGAAGTACCGCGGTCAGTTCGAGGAGCGGATCAAAGCGGTCATGAACGAGGTTCGCCGCGCCAAGAACACGATCCTCTTCATCGACGAGCTGCACACCCTCGTCGGCGCCGGCGGCGCCGAAGGGGCGATCGATGCCTCCAACGTTCTCAAGCCGGCGCTGGCCCGGGGCGAGGTCCAGTGCATCGGGGCGACCACCCTCGACGAGTACCGCAAATACATCGAGAAGGACGGCGCCCTCGAACGGCGGTTCCAGACGATCGTCGTCGAGCCGCCGAGCAAGACCGAGGCCCTGGAGATCCTCCGAGGGCTCCGCGACCGCTACGAGTCGCACCACCGGGTCCAGATCACCGACGAGGCCCTTGAGGCCGCCATCGAGCTGTCCGACCGGTACATCACCGGCCGGTGCCTGCCCGACAAGGCGATCGACGTCATCGACGAGGCCGGCGCCCGCGTCCGGCTCAAGGCGATGACCCGCCCGCCCGACCTGAAGGATCTCGACGACCAGATCGAACGCCTCAACCAGGACAAGGAAGAGGCCGTCGCCAACCAGGACTTCGAGCGCGCCGCCGCCCTCCGCGACCAGGCCGATAAGCTCAAGAAGAAGAAAGAGACTATCAACCGCGAGTGGCGCGAGCGCTCCAAGGAAGTTGACGGCACGGTCGATGAAGAAGTGGTCGCCGAGGTCGTCAGCAAGATGACCGGCGTCCCGCTTACCCGTCTGGAGGCCGAGGAGACGGCGCGGCTGATCGCGATGGAGTCGGAACTCCAGAAGAAGGTGATCTCGCAGTCCGAGGCGATCAAGCGGATCAGCCAGGCCGTCCGCCGGAGCCGCGCCGGGTTGAAGGACCCGAAGAAGCCGATCGGGTCGTTCATCTTCGCCGGTCCGACCGGGGTCGGGAAAACCCTGCTGGCCAAGAGCCTCGCCGAGTTCATGTTCGGCAACGCCGAGGCCCTGATCCAGATCGACATGTCCGAGTACATGGAGAAGCACAACGTCTCGCGGCTGATCGGAGCCCCGCCGGGCTACGTGGGCTATGAGGAGGGCGGCCAGCTCACGGAGAAGATCCGGCGCCGGCCCTACGCGGTGGTCCTGCTCGACGAAATCGAGAAGGCTCACCCCGACGTCTACAACATGCTTCTCCAGATCATGGAAGAAGGCCGGCTGACCGACAGCTTTGGCCGCAACGTCGACTTCAAGAACACCATCATCATCATGACGACCAACGCCGGGGCCGAGACCGGCGCGACCAACACGTTCGGCTTCCCCGGAAGCAAGGACGATGCGAAGTCGTATGAGAAGATGAAGGAAGACTTCAAGGGGTCGATCGAGAAGTACTTCCGGCCCGAGTTCCTCAACCGGCTGGACGACATCATCGTCTTCCATAGCCTGAATCGGGAGAACCTCCGGGTCATCATCGACATCGAGCTGGCCAAAGTCCGCGCCCGGCTCCGCGACCGCGGGTTGGAGCTGCTCCTGACCAACGAGGCCGAGGAATTCCTGATCGACAAGGGCTTCAACCCCGAGTACGGGGCCCGGCCGCTCCGTCGGTCGATCGAGAACCTGATCGAGGATCCGCTCTCGGAGGACATCCTGAGCGGTAAGTACAAGGGCTGCAACACTGTCAGCGTCCGGGTCGAAGGGCTCGGGGCCGACAAGGCCCTGGTCTTCGAAACCGTCAGTGACCGGCGAGGCTGCCCTGGCCGGAGCCGGGACCGGGGCTTCGTCTTCGCCGGCACCAGGCAAGCCGAAGTCCTGATCCGAGGCACCTGGAAATCAAAATGATTCGACGCGAGGCGAGGGTGAGACCCCTCGCCTCGTCTCATTTCCTGGACGACCTGACGGGGCCAGAACCATGAGCCGGCCGCGCCGAAAGGTCCGCTTCGCGTTCTCGATCCGCGTGCTGATGGGCCTGGTCGTCCTGTCGGCGCTGGTCTCAACATTCGCGGCCTGGGTGCTATCGGTTCGGGAGTTCGAGCGTCGAGGGCCGTCGAGCGAGGCCCTGCTGCGACCGATCCTCAACTACCACGACTATTCCGGCCAGAGCGACCTGCGATGCACGGGCACCAATCGCGGGACCGCCGATGGCCACCTGCTCCGGGCACTCGGCCACCTCTCGTCGGCGGTTCGCCAGACGTGGAGGCTCCGTCAGAGTCTTGACAGTCGTCATGGCCGAATGCTCTGGCGGTTTCACGTGAGAGATCAGTTCGCCTACTTTAGGACCGAGATCCACTTCGCACGAGATGCGTACCAGCTCGCCATGAAACAGAAAATCATGGCCGCCTACCATGCCCGTCTCATCAAATACTACCAACGTCTGCGGGCCGAGCACCGGATCGAACTACCGCCCCTTCCTCCCGAGATCCTGGACGAGCGGCTTGCGACTCGCGACGAACTTCGGCGGATTTGCAGAGACCCGGCGCTCGAACTCGATCCGGAACCGCCCGATGAACTGAACCCGGCGATCCCCAAGAAGCCCGTCCCGCCGACGATTTGGATCGGCGATTCGTTCTGAGCCTGGTTGAAGAGTCAACTCCTCAACCGCCCGGCGGCCTGGGTGTGACTGGGACTTTTTCCTGCTCGTCAAATCGCTTGCGGGCCTCGGCGACGATCTGCTTGAGCCGGGCCAGGCCCGACTCGTCGGCGACTTTCCGGGCGGTTTCGAGCCGTTGCAGGGCTCGGGCCTCGTTCCTGGCTCGCTGGTCGGCGGACGAGGCCGTCAGGAGCAGGCGGACCTGCTCGGCCGGTTCGTCGCGGGCGACCTGGCGGATCAGGGCGACGGCCTCGTCGAGGGTCTCGGCCGCGGCGATCCAGTCGTCTTTCCGCCCCTGAATCTGGGCGAGCCGGACGCGGGCTTCGACCTCCCTCGGCCGGTCGTCCACGTCCTGAGCCTTCTCGACCGCCTTGCGGGCGGCGGCGAGCCCCTCGTCGAGCCTGTTGGCTTCGAGTTGGAGACCGGCAATCGCGGTGAGATCCTCGGCGAGCGACCCGCCGTCTTCGAGGTGCTCGTGGAGCCGGGCAGCTTCCTCGAAGCGGGCGAGGGCCAGCTCGGGTCGGCCGAGCATCAGGAGCGTGGAGCCGGAAACGGTCTCCATCCAGGCCGCGTCTCCGGCTCGTCCTTGCTGCTCGAATGTCTGCTGGGCGTCGGAGAATCGCTCCAGCGCCAGCGAGAGGTTCCCCAACGCCCCCTCGACCTGACCCGACGAGGCCCAGGCGTCGGCGATCCGCCAGGCGTCGTCGAGCTCCTCAGCCAGCGTCAACGCCCGGGCGACGTGGGGCCTGGCTTCGGCCGATCGGCCGAGGATGACCAGGATTCGGGTCAGGACCAGGCGGGCGTCGGCCTCGTGGTCGCGGTCGACCCCCTGCGAGAGCAAGGGCAGGGCGGTCTCCAGGGTCTTGATCGCGTCAATCGGGCGGCCAAGTCTCATCTCGGCCTGGCCGATCAAAAAGAGGTCGTACCCGGCATACCCTTTGTCCTCGCGTTTCAGATCGAGAGCGTGGGCCTTCCGGAGTGATTCGATGGCCCCTTCGTCGTCCATCAGCTCGGCATGGCAGAGGCCGATGGCCCGGAGGGCGTAGGCTTCATAGCGGACGTCGCCGAGCACGGCTCGCGAGGCCCGTTCGGCCTCGTAGAGCGCCATCGCGGGCTCCCACTCGCCGCGCTTGAAGAGGCGATCGGCCTCCGCTGCCTGCCCGGCCGCCTCGGCCTCAACCTTGCCGCGATCCTCGCCCTGGCCCCTGGCCATTGAGGGCATCCCAATCGCGATCACGAGCGACCCGAGACAGCCGATCCGGATGGCGACGCGGAACATGGCTCGCCCCTTCACGAGGTCGAGGACGTGGTCACCTCGGCCGGGTTGTGGATAATTGGCTCGACGGGGATGTCGAGCGCTCCTCGCCAACGATGGATCAGGATCACGAACGCCGGGACCAGCACTGGACGCACGATAAATGTGTCGAGCACCACACCCAGCGCCAGCGCGAAGCCCAGCTCCTTCAACGCGGTGAGGTTGCCGCTGATCATCGACCCGAGGGTTCCGGCCATGATCAGGCCGCACGAGCTGATGATCCCTCCGGTGTGCATGACCGCCTGGCGGGTCCCTTCGATCGGCCCGTGCTTCTTCTCTTCTTCCAGCACCCTGGCCATGAGGAAGATGTTGTAGTCCTCTCCCACAGCCACGAGGATCACGAAGAGGAAGAAGCTGACCTTCCAGTCGAGCCCCGCCCAGGGGTCGGGGCCCTCGTGAAGGGCCCGGAAGACCAGTTCGGTCACGCCGACCGAGGCGAGATAGCCGAGGACCACTGTCGCGATCAGATAAAGACAGACGAAGGGCCTCCGGAGCAGGAGGACCAGGATCGCGTAGACGCCCAGCGTCACCAACCAGTACATCCGACGCTCATCCTGGGTGATGACCTCCTTGAGATCGGCGACCATCGATGTCGAGCCGGCCATGCCCATGTCACTCGCGGCCATACCCGCCAGCGGACCGCCGGGCTGGGCGGCTTCCTTGACGATCGATCGGACCTCTTCAAGTGCCTTCAGGCTCGCCTCGGAGAACGGGTCCGAGCGGAAGATCAGGTCGATCTTGGTGATGTGGTTCAGGTCGGCCGGGTCCTTCGGCTCGGTCGAGACGTAGCGGGGGTCGACGAACGGTCGCTGGAGGATCTCGGCGTTCCTCCGGAAGAATCCTTCGGGCGGCCGGCCCAGGGGTCGAGAGATCGAGCGGACCTCGGCCACGTTCTTCGAGGCCGCGAGGCTCCGGCTGAGGATCTCGATCGCTGCCCGACCGGACTCAGAGCGGAAGTCGATCTTGGGGTGCTCGATCAGGACGGTCGTCGGGCCGAGCTCCCCGGCGGCGAAGTAGCGCCGGACGATCTTCGAGCCAATGATGCTGGGCTGGTCGGGGCTGAGATCGGTGAGCTGACTGTAATTCGAGGTCGTCTGGGACCCGAGGATCGCGAAGGGGGTCAGGACAGCCAGGCTCGCCACCAGGATCAGGCCGGGATGGCGGATGACGACCGTGGCGATCTTGCCCCAGAACTCCGCCAGCGGGATCTGGGCAAGCCCTTCCTGCTCGGGGTCGGCCCCCTTCTCGTGGTGCGGCGCCTGGAACGGGAAGAAGACCGCTCCCCGGAGCCAGTGTAGAAGCACCGGGGCCAGGGTCAAGGAGGCCAGCAGGCCGATCGACCAGGCTGAGGGCGATCGCCGGCCCGGTGTAGCGGATCTTGGCGAAGCTGGAGAAGCAGAGCATCCCGAGGCCCACGATCACCGTCCCCGCGCTGGCGACGAGCGCCCCGCCGACCTGCTCGATCGCCTCGCGGAGGGCATCCGGCCCGGATCGGCCCCTGGCCAGCTCCTCCCGATACCGAGCGATCAGGAACAGGCAGTAATCGGTCCCCGCCCCGAACAGGACGACGATCACGAAGATCTTGGTGATGTTTATCACCTGGAAATGCAGGCCCGGGACTCGAGTCAGCGTCGCGATCGAGAGCAGCGAGATCTCGACCGAGATCGCGATCGTCACCAGGGGCAGGAATGCCAGGAGGGGCGATCGATAGACGATCAGCAGGATCAGGACGACCAGCCCGATCGTCGCCCAGGTCGTCTTGGAAACAGATGACTCGGCCGCTCGGTTCATGTCATGGCCGACGGCCGCCGAACCGGTCATCTCCACGGTCAGGCCGTTGGGTGGTTTGTCGAAGTTGGCCAGGATCTCCTGAAGCCGGTCCATCGCGAGCCGGGTTTGCTTGGCGATATAAGTCCCGTTCAGCGAGACGAGGATCAGCGACGCCTGCCCCGGTCCTTCGATGGCATCGCCGACCAGCCGCGGGCCGAGCACTGGAGCCCGGTAATCGATCACCTGCTTGATCCCGAGTTTGGGCTCGTCGAGCTTGAGACGGCTCAAACGGTTCGAGAGGGAAACGATGTAGTCGAGGTCGCCCCTCGTCAGCTTGCCGATGGGACGCTCGGTCACGAGAACCGCCTGCGAGCTGGCCACGTCCTTGGGGAAGCCCCGCTTGAGCAACGTCTGACCGATCACGCTGGGATAGCCGGCCGGGAAGAAGTTGACATCGTCATCCTTGCTCACCGATTCCCACTTCGGGGCGACCAGCAGGAGCGTGACGCCGACGATGCTCCAACCCAAGATGATGATCCAACCCCGAGTGTTGACCAGCCTGGCGAGCGATTGAAACATGAGGGAGATCACATCCGTTGGGTCGGGACCGCTTGAGAACTTGGATCGGTCGGAAAGTCCGGGGAAACCCTCGGTTCGGGCCAGGCGAGAGCAAGTCGGGAGCGTCAGATAGTCAATCGCACCATAATGAAACGCGCGTTCCCTGTCAAAGCGAATCGTCGAACGTGGCGATCTTGGGGGATGTCGGGATTTCGCTGGCCCGACTCTTGCCGGTCGTCGTAAGATAAGTCAACAAGGTCCCCCGGTCGTGTCCGCGGGGCCTTGATTTTACCCGAAGGGCCGATCTTACCCGTGTCCGCATCATCCGTTCGCGAATTGTCTCGCCTCTGGTCGAGCCACCTGTCCCACTTTCGCCGCCATCGGAACGACGAGCACCTGGAAGCTCTGATCGCCGAAGCCCTCCGCTATACCGGATTGCACCTCGAAAACGATCTCGTCGCTTCCCCGTACTGGTCGAAGGCCCCGCTGGCCCGCCGCGTCGCGCTCTTGTTGTTCCTGGTCGACCGGGGCGTGGTCTCCCGCGTCTCTCGACAGGGCCGGATGGTTTACGAAGCCAGGGAAGATGCCTCGGCCTGGGCGATCGGCCAGCCTTCCCTGGCAGCGTATCTCGTGCCGACCCTCGAATTCCTCGCGGCGCTCCAGTGCGACCAGGCCCGTCGATCCCGCGCCGCGCAGCCTTGAATCTCTCGTCGGTTTCCTCCTCTTGATCGGCCGACGAGGGCCTGACTTCGTCGTCCGATTCGGTGCTGCGCGGTCCCCACGTTGGAGTCGGACCGACCGACGGGTTACCATGCTCGATCGGGTCGGTCACGCTCGGGCAATCCGGGCCTCCTTTGCCTCTCCGAGGACCACCATGCGATCCCCAATGAAGCCCGCGAGAGTTCTCGCCCTCCTGGCGATCTCCTTCCTGGTCTCAGCCCAGCCTGGCGCGGCCGAGGATCCGAAGCCGATTTTACTTTTCAACGGAAAAGACCTGACCGGCTGGACCGTCTTCGTCAACCTCAAGGAGAAAGGATACAACCCCGACTCTCGACCCGATCGAGTCTTCCTGGTCGAGGATGGCGTCATCCACGTCTCTGGCGAGAGGTTTGGCTGCCTGACGACGGTCGAGGAGTTTGAGAACTACCGGCTCAAGCTCGAATTCCGCTGGGGCGAAAAGCGCTGGGCTCCTCGCGAGAAGGACCGCCGGGACTCGGGCGTCTTGCTTCACTGCGTCGGCCCCGACAAGATCTGGACGAAGTCGATCGAGTGTCAGATCCAGGAACACGACTGCGGCGACTTCTGGCTGGTCAGCGGCACGACCATCGAGATCAATGGCAAGGTCGAGAAGAACATGCGGAAGAAGACGAAGGACGCCGAGAAACCGAACGGCGAATGGAACACCATCGAGGTCGTCTGCGACGGCGACAAGATCACCAACATCGTCAACGGCGTGGTCGTCAACGAGGGGACCAAGGCGAGTGTCACCAAGGGCCGCATCTTGCTCCAGTCCGAGGGGGCCGAGGTCTTCTTCCGCAACGTCGAACTGACGCCACATAAGTTGAAGTGAGACCAGCTCGATTCCCGTTCGCGCGAAATCCCCGTCGAGCAAGGATTTGCCTTCCCTGCTTCCCGGCCGATCGTTACAATCTTGGGTTCACTCTCCAGGAAACGGTCGGCAAACCTGCCATCGAGCGTGATGGCGACCGATCTTTTCTTCGATCGACGGACGGACGGGGTTCCCGAGGACGATCGATGATCATCGTGCTGAAGCCGCATCCGACTCCCGAAATGATCCGCCACGTCCTGGAGCGGATCGAGGAGCTTGGGTTCACCCCCCACCTCAGCCAGGGGGTCGCTCGGACGATCATCGGCGTCATCGGCGACGAGGACCGGCTCCAGGCCGAGCCGCTCCGGGCGATCGAGGGGGTCGAGCAGGTGATGCCGATCCTCAAGCCGTTCAAGCTCGCCAGCCGCGAGTTCCACGCGGAGGAATCGGTCTTCGACATCAAGGGCATCCGGGTCGGCGGCGGCCACTTGATGATGATCGCCGGCCCTTGCGCGATCGAGAGCGAGGAGCGGCTCGTCGAGATCGCCGAGAAGGTCAAGGACGCCGGCGCCAACGTCCTGCGGGGCGGGGCGTTCAAGCCGAGGACCAGCCCGTACAGCTTCCAGGGGCTCGGCGAGGACGGCCTGAAGATCCTCAAGGCGACCGGCGAGCGGTTCGGCATGCCGGTCGTCACCGAGGTCATGGACCCCCGCCAGGTCGACCTGGTCGTCGAGTACGCCGACATCATCCAGATCGGCGCCCGGAACATGCAGAACTTCGACCTGCTCAAGGAGGTCGGCCGGACCCGGACGCCCGTCCTGCTCAAGCGCGGGATGTCGGCGACGGTCAAGGACCTGCTGATGTCGGCCGAGTACGTCCTGGCCCAGGGCAACAAGCAGGTGATCCTCTGCGAGCGCGGGGTCCGGAGCTTCGAGGACTCGACCCGGAACATGCTCGACCTCTCGATCGTGCCCAACGCCAAGGGGCAGAGCCACCTGCCGATCATCGTCGACCCGAGCCACGCGACCGGCCGGCCCGACCTGATCCCGGCGATGGCCCGCGCCAGCGTCGCCGCCGGGGCCGACGGCGTCCACATCGAGGTCCACTCCTGCCCCGAGAAGGCCCTCTCCGACGGCCCGCAGGCGCTCCTGCCCGCATCAGTACGCTCAGCTTGATGGAGAGCTTCGGCAACTCGCCGAGGTCATGGGCAAGACGATCGACGCTTCCGAGGGAGTCTCCGTCTGATGCGCACCCTGTTCATTGCCGGCAACTGGAAGATGAATCCCGACCTCGGCCGAGGCCGCCGTGGCCCTGGCCGAGGCGGTCAAGGCGGGCGTGGGCCAGGCGGTCGACGTCCGCGTCGCCATCTGCCCGCCGTCCATCTATCTCTACCCGGATCGACCCGGTCCTGGCCGGCTCGCCGATCGGCCTGGGCGCCCAGAACATGCACGCGAAGGCCGACGGGGCGTACACCGGCGAGATCTCGGGCCCGATGCTGGTCGACGCCGGCTGCACCCATGTCATCCTCGGCCACAGCGAGCGCCGGCACGGCCAGGGCGAGACCGACGACGCAGGTCAACGGCAAGCTCCACGCCGCGCTCGCCGCGCGGTTGATCCCGATCGTCTGCATCGGCGAGACCCGGCTCGAACGCGAGTCGGACCTGACCGAGGACGTGGTCGCCCGCCAGCTCGAGCACTCGCTCGCGGGCCTGACGCCCGAGCAGATGGCCGGCGTCGTCCTGGCGTATGAGCCGGTCTGGGCGATCGGCACCGGCCTGACGGCCACGCCCCACCAGGCCCAGGCCGTCCACGCGTTCATCCGTCGCCAGCTCGCCGCGAAGTTCGGCGAGGCGACGGCGGCCCGGGTCGTCGTCCAGTATGGAGGGAGCGTCAAGGCCGACAACGCCGCCGAGCTGCTCGCCTGCCCCGACATCGACGGCGCCCTCGTCGGCGGGGCCAGCCTCAAGCCGGCCGACTTCCTCGGGATCATCCAGGCCGGCCAGGCCGTGACGGCCAAGGGCAAAGACTGAGAGCCATCGTCGATAAACACGGATTTCCAAACTTGAGATCTCAAATCTGAGATTTGAAATCCGGGGGATGAGATTTGAAATCTGAGATCTCTGATTTGAGATCCGAGAAAGGACCTCGACCGTGCAGTTCATCACCGTCCTGCTCTACATCCTCCTGGCGATCACGTCGCTGTTCCTGATCTGCCTGGTCCTGATCCAGCGGGGCAAGGGGGGCGGGCTGGCCGGTGCCTTCGGCGGCGCGGGGGGCTCGAGCGCCTTCGGGACCAAGGCCGGCGACGTCTTCACCCGGGTCACCATGATCACCGCCGGCATCTGGATCGCGCTGAACATGCTGCTGGTCGTGATCTCGAACCAGCCGTCCCTCGGCCTGGCCGAGCCGCCCCGTCGTCCGAGGTCCGATTTCACGCCCGCCAAGCGCGACCCGGCCAGACAAGGCCGGGCGAGGTCATCGAGAAGGACACAGGCATGCCGCTCCCCGAGCCGAAGAAGGGCGACGGGACGAGCCGGCCGTGCCCGATCTCCGGAGGATCGCCCACCGCGCCCCTGCCACCGTCAGATGTCCCTCGACGCCCTTGCGTAAACCCTGATCGGACGGGAACGTAGCACCGTCTCCGACCTGCCCTGTCCGCCCCCGATCCACGCCACCAAGAGGCAAGCCTCCGTGCTTCTTGAGCATGACCGGCTTCGGCGAAGCCCGCATCCAGGACGACCGCTGGTCCGTCGGGTCGAGGTCCGGACGGTGAATAACCGCCACCTCAAGCTCAACGCCAAGATCAGCGACCCTACGGAGCCCTGGAGCCCGATCTCGAACGGCTCGTCCGCGAGACGATCCGCCGGGGGACGGTCCAGCTCTCGATCCGGGTCGAGCGGCCCAAGAGGGCCGAGGATTACCGGCTCAACCGGGTCGCGATGGAGAGCTATCGCGCCCAGCTGCTCCAGTTCCTCGGCCCTCCTGGCCCCGCCGTTGCCCGCCCGACCGTCGACCTGGCGGCCTTGCTCGCCCTGCCCGGCGTGGTCGAGGAGCGGAAGCCGGCCGGCCGAGGACCCGCACGAGGACTGGCCCGCCCTGGCCGCCGTCGTCTCCGAGGCCCTCGGCGAAGCTCCAGAAGGCCCGGGCCGAGGAAGGCCGGGCGATGGCCGAGGAGCTGCTCGAGCCTGGGCCAGGCCGTCTCGGCCCAGCTGGAGAGGATCGCCGAGCGAGGTCCGGAGGTCGTCGCCGTCGTATCAGAAGCGGCTGACCGAGCGGGTCCAGTCGCTCCTGCAAGGGCAGGGGGCGACGATCGAGCCGAAGGACCTGATCCGCGAGGTCGCGATCTTCGCCGAGCGGGCCGACATCGCCGAGGAGATCGTCCGGCTCCGGGCGCACCTGAAGCAGTACGCCGAGGTGATCGCACGAGCCCGAGAGCGCCGGGCGGAAGCTCGAGTTCGTCGTCCAGGAGATGGGCCGCGAGACCAACACGATCGGCTCGAAGGCCAACGACGTCGAGATCAGCCGAGGGGTGGTCGAGATCAAAGGGCTCCTGGAGAAGATCCGGGAGCTGATCCAGAACGTGGAGTGAATCCCGAAGTGTAGGGTAGGGCTTGCCCAGCCGATCTGTCCAGGATGAGACCTCGGCAAGAAACGGAACGGAAGGGCGAGCCTTACCCTACTTTCCCGTGGAGTGAAGCGACCTTGGCCAGCGAAGGCCCACCAGATTCCCCCCCAATCCGCTGGGACGACCTCCCCGGCCGCCTGATCGTGCTCTCGGGCGCGTCGGGGTCGGGCAAGAGCACGATCGTCCAGCGCCTGCTCGGCCGCCCGGGCTTCCGCGTCCAGGTCTCGATCTCGGCCACGACCCGCGAGCCCGAGGCCGGGCGAGGTCCCCGACGTCAATTATTACTTCCGGTCCCGCGAGGAGTTCGAGGCCGCCCGCGACCGCGACAGCTTCCTGGAATGGGCCGAGGTCCACGGCCACCTCTACGGGACCCCCGTCGAACCAGTTCGGGCCGCCTGGCCCGGGGGACTTGCATCATCCTGGTCATCGACGTCCAGGGGGCCATGAACGTCCGCGAGCAGGTCCCCAACGCCCTTCTGATCTTCGTCCATGCTCCCGAGCCCTGAGACGCTCGAAAGCCGGCTCAGGGCGCGGGGGACCGACGACGAGGCGACCATCCTCAAACGCCTGGCCAACGCCCGCCGAGAAATCGCGCTGGCCGACCGTTACGACTACCAGATTCTCAACGACGACCTCGACCGGGCCGTCAACGAACTGGCCGCGATCCTGACCCGTCATCACTGCGGAGGCTGATTTTCCGATGCTTGAAGAATTGAAGGAAGAGCTGATCGTCAACAAGGTCGGCGGCCGGTTCAAGCTCTCGACGCTGATCCAGAAGCGAATGATCGCCCTGAACCAGGGATCGCGCCCGCTGGTCGACTCGCGCGGGCTGGACAAGATGTCGATCGTGATCCAGGAGATCATGCAGGACAAGATCTTCCTCGACATGTCGGGCAACCTCCACCTGCTCGAAGCGACCGAGGAGGAAGAAGGTGGGACGGTCGACCTGACCCAACCGTCAGAATAACCAGGTTGGGCAGCGCTCGCCGGGCGAAGGGGCCCGGGATCGTGCAAGTCACCGCGCCGCGCCGGCCGATCTCCCAGAGGTCGAGTCGGCGCCGGCGGTTGACCGTCGACGGAGGAGCGTCATCCCCAAGGGCGCCCGGCCCGGCCGGCCTTCGCCGAGGACACTGATGCTCGACCGCCGACGCTGGGCCAGGCACGGGCGGGCCTGCGCCTTCCTCTTCGTCGTCGCCTTCCTCGCCCTCAGCCTGGTCGGCTACGACCCGGCCGACCCGCCGGGCCTCGCCGCCGAGCCCCCGAACGACCCCCCGGCCAACCCCTGCGGGCCGGTCGGGGCGACCCTGGCGCATCTGCTGTTCGCGATGGTCGGCCGGGCCTCGTTCCTGCTCCTCTTCGCCTCGGCCGTCGCCGACCTGCTGGCCTTCCGCCGCCGCAAGGTCGCCGACCCGACGCTCCGGCTCATCGGCCTCGGCCTGATCGTTGCGGTCGCCTCGGCCTTGCTCCAGAAGTTCGACCCCGGCCGACGCCCCGCCCCGCCGGTCGGCAGCGGCGGCTACGTCGGCGCCGCGTCGGTCGCCTTCCTCGAAGGTCAGTTCGGCCAGGCCGGGATGCTCCTGATCCTCGGGGCTCTGGGACTGATCGGGCTCGCGCTCTGCCACGACATCCTGATCGTCTGGCCGCTCCAGGAATTCTTCGGACTCTTCCGCCGTCCGGACCCAGCGTCCGCCGCTCCGATCCCGATCCGGGAAGGCGCCGAACTGATGCTGGAGGCCCCACGAGAATTCTCCCAGCCGCTACCGAGGCTCGCTCCTCCGCCGGTCAACCGGCCCGTGGCTTCTCGACCCTCACCCTCGCTCGAAGGGCCGGGCTCGATTCCATCGCGGCCGATGGTCCCTCCGCCCCCCCGGAGCGTGCCGGCCACGCCGCTCGACGGCTCGTTCCAGCTCCCGCCGCTCGATCTCCTCGAACCGGCGGCGGCGGTCCCGATCCAGGAGCACCAGGCGAAAGTCCATGCCCGGGCAATGCTTCTGGAGAAAACACTCCTGGAGTTCGGCTGCCAGGTCCGGGTGGTCCAGATCGACACCGGGCCGGTGATCACCCAGTTCGAGATCGAGTTGGAGGCGGGCCTCCGCGTCGCCAAGATCAACAGCGTGGCGAACGACCTGGCCATTGCCCTGGCAGTCCAGAGCGTCCGGATCGTCTCGCCGATCCCGAACAAGACGACCGTCGGCATCGAGGTCCCCAACGAGCGCCGGACGATGGTCCGGCTCAGCGAGGTGATCGGAGGTGTGGGCGCCGCACCTGGACAAGTTCCGGATTCCCCTGTTCCTCGGCCGGGACGTGAAGGGGAGCCCGCTCGCCTTCGACCTGGCCGACATGCCCCACCTCCTGATCGCCGGCCGGACCGGCACCGGCAAGTCGGTCTGCCTGAACGCGATGATCCTCTCGATCCTGATGACCCGAACGCCCGACGAGGTCAAGCTGATCCTGATCGACCCCAAGATCGTCGAGCTGACCCAGTTCAAGCGCATCCCGCACCTGATGAACCCGGTCGTCACCGACATGAAGAAGGCCGAGGCCCTGCTGGCCTGGGCCTGCGACAAGATGGACGAACGATACGGCTATCTCGCCCGCGCCGGGGTCCGGAACATCGCGGCGATACAATCAGTTAGGCGAAGAAGAACTCTACAACCGCTTCCGGCCCGAGGACGACGACGAGTGGCAGCGCCTGCCCAAGTACATGCCCTCGATCGTCATCATCATCGACGAGATGGGCGACCTCGTCGCGCAGGTCGGCAAGGAGGTCGAGACGCAGATCGTCCGCCTCGCCCAGAAGGCCCGAGCCGCCGGCATTCACCTGATCCTCGCGACCCAGAGGCCAACGGTTGACGTGATCACCGGCCTGATCAAGTCGAATCTCCCGGCACGAATTGCGTTCCAGGTGACCAACCGTAACGACTCGCGGGTGGTTCTCGACGAGATGGGGGCCGAGAAGCTCCTGGGCAACGGCGACATGCTGTTCCTCGTCCCCGGGACTTCGAACCTGGTCCGGGCTCAAGGAGCCTACGCCTCGGACAAGGACGTCAACACCGTCTGCGAGTACCTGGCTCAGTTCCCCCAGGTCTTCAGCCGCGAACTGACTCAGCTTCAAATTGGCGGCGGTGTCGGCAAGGACAAGGACGGCCTCAAGGCCCGCGACGAGCTTTACGAGACCGCCATCGAGATCATCATCCGCGAAGGGCGAGGTTCGACCTCGCTGCTCCAGCGGGCGCTCGGGATCGGCTACGGTCGCGCCGCGAGGCTGATCGACTTCATGTGCGAGGACGGGATCGTCAGTGAGCACAAGAGCGGTTCAGCCCGCGACGTCCTGTTGAGCCTGGAGGACTGGGAGGCCCTCAAGAACGGAGGAGAGGCGCCCGGCGAGGCGGCCTGATCGAGCCGCGAAGATCCCAGACGAAGCCAAACGCGAGGAAAATCGAAGCCAACCCGAAATACAGTGTTAACGACGGGTCGATTCGAGCGAAAATGTCAGGGTTGGATCGATCCGAAATCCGGCTGGAGGGGCGTTCGCCGTCCGGATTTTGGCTTTGTCTGGGAGAATCGGGCTCGGAACTCCCGATATTGGGTTCGAGTTGGAAAAACGCGACCCGCGACCGTTCCCGATTGGCTTTGAGTTCTCACTCAGGAGTCTTCACCATGAGCCGCGCCCAGTCATTCTTCGCGTATCTCGCCCTCCTCGTCGGCACGATCACCTTCGCTTCGTCTTTCGCCCGCCCGACGGTCGGCCAGGGGCCCGTGGTGACGGGTGGCGAGGGTCGTTACCAGATCGCCACCGCGGGAGGCCATGCCACGGAAGTCTTCATCATCGACACCGTCACTGGCCATCTCTGGTATCGACCGGCCATGTCGGCGCCCTGGGTCGATCTCGGTACCCCGCCGGGGGCCAAGTAGTCGCGGTCAGTGCCATCCGAAATTGGGTTTCACTTTCTTATTCCGACACTCGGGGCCAGATCCTTGACCTTTACTCTGTCCTGCCTCATGACCGCGATCCTGTGTGGCGCGCGCGCCCAATGTCCATGCGCCCGCCCCGCTCGTCTATATCAAGGCGGGAAAACTCTTCGACGGAATGGGCGACTCGACGCTGCCCGACCGGGTGATCGTGATCGAGGGGGAGCGGATCAAGTCGGTGGGTTCGACTTCGGAAATCTCGATCCCGGGCGGGTCGAAGGTGATCGACCTCTCGGGGGCGACGGTCCTGCCTGGGCTGATCGACGCCCACACCCATCTCGGTCTGCGGGCCGATCGTTACGACGAGATCAACAAGTTCAAGGACACCCCGAACCACGCCGCCTTCGCGGCGGTCCTGCACGCGAGGAAGACGCTGGAAGCGGGGTTCACGACGGTTCGCGACGTTGGTTCGAAGCCGTTCCTGGCGGTCGACCTCCGCGACTCGATCGACGAGGGATTTCTCGTCGGTCCCCGGATCGTCGCGAGCGGGCCGGGGATCTCGATCACCGGCGGGCATGGCGACCTGAACCGATATGCCCCCCAGGTCCGCGTCAGCATGTTCCCCGAGGAGCGCGACTACAAGATCGCCGACGGCGTGGACCAGGTCCGCCACGTTGTCCGGGCCCAGATCAAGTACGGGGTTGACGTGATCAAGGTCCACGCCTCGGGCGGCGTGCTCTCGCGGGGCGACGCGCCTGGCGCGCCTCAGTATTCGGTCGAGGAGCTGCGGGTCCTGGTCGAGGAAGCCCACGCCGCCGGCCGGAAGGTCGCGGCGCACGCGCACGGTGCTCAGGGGATCAAGAACGCCGTGATCGCGGGCGTCGACTCGATCGAGCACGGCAGCCTGATCGACGACGAGGGCATCCGCCTGATGGTCTCACGCGGGACCTGGCTCGTCGCCGACATCTACAACGACGATTACCTGCTCGGCAAGGCCGTCGAGTTCCATCTGCCCCAGGAGTCGATCGACAAGGAGAAGGCCATCGGCCAGCTCCAGCGCGACAACTTCGCCAAGGCCGTGAAAGCCGGCGTCAAGGTCGCCTTCGGGACCGACGCGGGCGTCTACCCCCACGGCGACAACGCCAAACAGTTCTTCTTCATGGTCAAGTATGGCCTGACGCCCGCCCAGGCGATCCGCTCGGCGACCACCGACGCCGCCGAACTGCTGGGCAAGGCCGGACAGGTCGGCAAGGTCGCCCCCGGCCTCTACGCCGACCTGATCGCCGTCGAGGGCGACCCTCTGGCCGACCTCCGCAGTCTGGAAAACGTCGGGTTCGTGATGAAAGGAGGGGCCGTCGTGAAGGACAGCCTCACGGGCGATCTCCCGGCGCGGTGACGAGGAACGGCTCGACCTTGTCAACCTCCTCCCTGTCCGGCTTGCCCAGGTCCTGGAGCGACCCCAGCCGGCCGACCCTTGGCCAGGCGAAGAGGACCGACAGCACGACCAGGATCGTCCCGATCCCTCCGCCCACCACCGAGGCGACCGGCCCGAAATAGTGGGCTGTGATCCCCGACTCGAACCCCCCCAGCTCGTTCGAGCTACCGATGAAGATCGAGTTCACCGCCGCGACCCGGCCCCGCATTGAGTCGGGTGTGAGAATTTGAACGAGTGTTGATCTGACGACCACGCTCACCATGTCCATGGCGCCGGTGATCGCAAGCAAGGCGAATGAGAGGTAGGGGTTGCGTGAGAGGCCGAAGCCGATCGTCGCCGCGCCGAAGCCGGCCACGGACCAGAGCAGGGCGGGGCCGGCGCGGCGGAGCGGCGGCCGGTGGGCGAGCGTCAGCGCCGTCACCGCCGCCCCGAGCGAAGGCGCCGCGCGGAGCCAGCCCAGCCCGACCGGGCCGATCGCCAGGATGTCCCGGGCGAAGACCGGCAGGAGAGCGACCGCCCCGCCGAGCAGCACGGCGAAAAGGTCGAGCGTGATCGCCGCCAGGATCAGCTCACTCCGCCGGACGAATCCCAGCCCCGCCAGCAGCGATCCCAGCGAGATCGGCTCGGCGCTCCGGCCGACCTCCGAGGGTCGGAGCGAGCCGAACAGCGCGATCACGACGAGCGAGAAGCAGAACCCCAGGACGAAAACCCAGGTCGCCCCGCCAGTTAAGGCGATCACCAGCCCGCCCAGCGCCGGGCCGGCGACCGAGGCGACCTGCCAGCCGCTGCTGTTCCAGGTCACCGCCACGCCGACGAGGTGATCCGGCACCAACTGCCGAAGGATCGCCCCTCGCGAAGGCCGGCTGATCGCCGAGGCCACCCCGGCCAGGGCAATGGCGGCATAGGTCAGCCCGACCGGACCCTGTCGATGGGACAGGACCGCCAGGCCCAGCGAGGCCAGGGCCATGAGACTTTGTCGCGGTCAGCAGCAACGCCTTGCGGCTATACCGATCGGCCGCGTGCCCCGCCGGCAGGGTGAGCAACAACAGCGGGGCGAACATCGTCAGGCCGACCAGCCCCAGCGCGGTCGTCGAGCCGAGTCCGCTCGTAGAGCTCCCAGCCGACGGCGATCACCTGCATCTCGGCCGCGGCCGAGGCCATGATCCCGCCCATCAGGTACCGGCGATAATGGACCAGCCGAAACGGTGCGTAAGGGTCGTGCTTGTCCTCGGCCGCGGAGTCGTCGCCGGTATCCATGAAGCCTCGTTGGATGGTCCCTGGCCTTCCACCGAGGCCCTCCTCTTCATTATGGCGGCCGATCAAGCGTTTCGTCGCCTCAACCATCAGCCCCGGCTTTCTCTTAATTCCTCAAGAGATTTTTCTGGACAGGAATCCAGCCGGACGGCAGACTCTGGATCTGGCGGTGGAATCGGAGTCCATGCCTCACATCTCCTGGGAGGTTCACCATGAAGATGATCGGGATCGCGATCCGGGCGAGCGGCCTGGCGCTGGGCCTCGGCCTGGTCTGGGGTGGTCTGTCCGCACTTGCCGCCGACAAGCCGCACGCCGGGCGGATTGCCGAGGGACGGGAGCTGTTCCTTCGCGAGTGGACCCCGAATGACCCGCAGGAGCCCGCACGGCGACGGGCTCGGGCCAGTCTTCAACGACTCTTCTTGCGTGGCCTGCCACAACGCGGGCGGCTCCGGCGGCGGCGGGCCTTCGAGCAAGAACGTCGACATCGTGACCGCCGTCTTTAATGGCAATGTCCCCCAGGCCGTCAGTCAGGGCGAGGCCCAGCCCTCGCCGGCTCCCCAGCCGGGCTACCTCCAGCGGGCGGCAATGTCGCTCCTGGGGATCTCGGCGAACGGCCATTCGCCGGCCGGCACTCAGCTCTCGCCCGCGCCTCCGCCGAGGCCCGACACCTCGAAGCTGGTCGAGGCCCACGCCGGGTTCCGGACCGCCCGGAGCGTCGTGCTCCACAAGTCGAGTATCGACCCCGGCTACGAAGCCTGGCGGCTGACGATGACGGGCGGGAGCCAGTTCGCCAACCAGTTCGGGAGCCTGGAGACGCTCGACCCGCAGTCGCGGGCCGAGGCCGAGATGAACCAGATCCGGAACCTCGAACGGAACGGCTCGAACATGCGGGCTCAGGTCCAGATCGGCGAATTCGAGCTGATCCACTCCCAGCGGAACCCAACGGCCCTCTTCGGCGCCGGGCGGATCGACTCGATCCCCGATTCCGTGATCGAGGCCGCGGCCAAGGTGAGATATCCCCACTTCCCCGAGGTCGCCGGGCGGGTCGCTCGCCAGAAGGACGGGCGGATCGGCCGGTTCGGCTGGAAGGCCCAGACGCCGAGCCTTGACGACTTCGTCCTGACCGCCTGCGCCGTGGAGCTGGGACTCGAAGTTCCCGGCCATCCGCAAGGCGGGCTTCCGAAGCCCTCGCTCAAGACCGCCACGCAGTCGGCGTGCAAGATCGAGCTGGCGATCGACGGGACGATCCAGCCGCACCCGAAGATGACCCTCGAAGCGGCCCACCTGGACCTGACGTCCGAGCAGTGCGCCTCGCTGTCGGCCTACATCCGCGAACTGCCCGCGCCGGTCGAGCTTAATCGGGGCGATCGCGACGTCGAAGCTGGCCGCGATCTGTTCTCGAAGGTCGGCTGCGCCTCGTGCCACTCGCCGACGCTCGGTGAAGTTGACGGAATTTATAGCGATCTCTTGATCCACGACATGGGCCAGGAGCTGGGCGATACCGGCTCGTACACACCGTTCGTCCCCGGCTCGGAAGACCCCGACTTCATTGATCCGCCGATCTCCGAGACCGTGGCGGGGAACCTCGAAGAAGCCCCGTCCTCGAAACGCAAGGGACCAAAAGGCCCGGCGACCCGCCAGGAATGGCGGACCCCGCCACTCTGGGGCGTCCGCGACTCGAGCCCGTACCTCCACGACGGCCGGGCGCCGACGCTGGAACGGGCGATCGTCCACCACGGAGGCCAGGGCGAGCGGTCGGCGAAGGCCTATTTCGCCCTGACGCCGCGCGAGCGGCTCCAGGTCCAGGCGTTCCTGAAGTCGCTCGCCGCGCCCGTTGACGGGCCGAGTTACGCCCGCCGCTGAGCGTTCAACAAACATCATAGATGGGACCGTCCCGCCTTCCGGACGTCGGGAGGGCGGGACGGTCGCTCCCTGGCCCGCATCGCACCTTTCGCGAAGGATCTCGAATCATGCGAAGACCCGGACGTCCCTGGCGAGCCCTGCTCCTGATCGCGGCCTGCGCCGGCCTTGCCCCGGCGGCGGAGCCGAAGCCGAAACCGACGCCCCTGGCCCGGTATTTCCCGAAGAAGGACCTTGTCGCCTACGTCGAGTTCGACGGGGTCGACGCCCACGCCGAGGCCTGGAAGAAGACGGCGCTGGCCCGGATGCTCGCCGAGACGCCGACCGGGCCGATGCTTGAGAAGGTCGCCGCGCAGATCCTCGAGGCCGTGCTCCAGCCCGGCCAGGAAGGGGTGCCAGCCGCCGAGGATATCTCGAAGATCATCGAGCAGACCGCCCGATCCGGCTTCGCCTTCGGGATCAACCGCAAGATCGACGACCCCTCGGCCAAGCCGACATGCGTCGGCCTGGTCCTTCGAGGGGCGGGCCGGGGGCCGCTCCTGCCGACGATCCGGAAGGTCATCGCGGTGCTCGGCCTGCCCCCCGAGACGCTGGAGATGGCGAAGGTCGACAAGCCCGGCGGGCGAAAGCTCTCCGTCATCGGCGACGCGGAAGGGATCGAGCGTCGCCTGGTGGATCGAGAAGGACGACCTCGTCCTCAGCATCCTCGACGTCAAACACGCCGACGCGATGATCGCGGCCCTCGACGGCAAGGAGCCCAGCGCGGTCGATCATCCGACCCGCCTGGATCTGGCCGCGATCGAGGACGGCTTCGAGCCGATCGGCCTGGCCTTCCTCGACCTCGCCGCGCTCCCCGAGATGCCGCCCGAGGCCGCAATGTTCGGCCTCGACGGGATCAAGCGACTCGACCTCCGCTGGGGCTACCAGGGCGAGGCCCTCGTCAGCATCTCGCGGATCGTCGCCCCGTCGCCGCGCAGGGGGTCCTGGCGATGTTCGATCAGCCGACCTTCGACGCGAAGATCGCTCCCGCCCCTGCCCGGCGGCGTCGGCTCATTCACGGTCTTCTCGCTCGATCTCGGCAAGGTTTACGACCAGGTCTCGGCCCTGGCCAAGCTCGCCGATCCCGAGGTTTCCGACCTCATCGCCGGAGGCCGAGGAATCGTTCAAGGAGGCGACCGGCCGGCGGCTCCGCGAGGACGTCCTGGCCCGGGTCGGGCCGAGGGTGGTCTTCGCGGACGTGCCGACCCAGGTCTTCGTCAGCGCCGACCGGCTTTCGGGCTTCGTCCAGGGCCTGGCCCGCGTCCCTCGGTTCAGCCTGCTGATCGAGCTTCCCGACCGCGCGGGGTTCGTCAAGGATCTCGACGCCATCGCGACCTGGGCCAACGCCCAGTTTCCGCTGCCCAAGGACGCGAAGGTCAAGCCCGAGGCCCCGCTCTTCCGCCGGATCAAGAACGTCGAGGCCGGCTACGAGATCGCCCTCTCGCCGACCTACTGGCCGCTCCCGGCCGGTTATCGGCCGTCGATCATCGTCGGCGAGAAGTTCGCGGCCTTCGGCACCTCGCCCGACGTGGCGAGGAAGGCTCTCCGCGAGGAGGGGGAACTCGGAGAGGCCCTCAACCGGGCCCTCGCCACCTTGCCGGGCAACCTGACGATCCTGAGCGTGTCCGACACCCGGAACTCGGCCGTGCCGGAACTGCTCGCCAACGTCCCGTCGCTGATCCAGTGGTGGGGCTTCATGATCCAGGGAGTCTCGGTCACCCAGACTGCGAGCGTCACCCCGGCGCGAGCCACGGCGACGGTCGACGTCCCGCCCCCCAATGACGACGCGGTGGCTCCAGCTGCTGCGGCGGTCCCGGACGCCATCCGGGAGCCCGAAGCAACTCCGGCTATCCAGCCTGATGCCGTACCGGACGCTGTTCCGGCCCCGGCGGTCGCGCGGGCTCCATTGGTCGCTCCGGCTCCCGCTTCCGGGCCGGCTCCGGCTCGAGTGGTCGCTCCCGCTCCTCCGATCGCTCCGGCGCCTGTGTTCGCTCCGGGTCCTCCTTCTCCGATCGCTCCGGCGCCTGCTGTCGCTCCGGCTCGTGTGTTCGTGTCGGCTCCTCCGATCGCTCCGGCGCCTGCTGTCGCTCCGACGATCGGTCAGGCTCCCGCTCTGTCTCCGGCCCCGGAGATCAAGCCGGCCCCCACAGTCGCTCCGGCCCCGGTGGCTGAGCCGGAAATCACCCCGGCCGTACCCACGACACTGGCTTCACCGCTGGCGGCCATCCCGACGCTCACGTTCCGGCTCCGGCTCGATCCCGACGAGATCCCCACACCCGAGGAAATCCGGCCTTACCTGTTCCCGGCCACTTATGCGATGTCGGTCGATGCCCAGGGGTTCCGGATCACGTCGCGCGAGTCGTTCCCGTCGCTCGAACCCGGTCAGCCTGGCGCCGCTGGCGGTCTCGGCGGCCCTCCCGATCTTCCAGCAGCTTGCGCCAGGAGTCCGAGAAGGAGCGGCTTTCGGCGAACCTCAAGAAGATCGGGGAGGCGCTCCTTGCTTACCAGGAGAAGAAAGGCCACTTCCCGCCCGCGGCGACCGTCGACAAGGACGGCAAGCCTCTGTTGAGCTGGCGGATCGAGATCCTGCCGTACCTGGGCAGAGAGGGATCTCTACCGCGAGTTCCACCGTGACGAGCCCTGGGACAGCCCCCACAACAAGGCCCTCCTGGAGCGGATGCCCGAAGCCTTCGCCCACCCCGACGGCGAGGACGAGCCGGGCATGACGCCTTATCGGGGCCTGATCGGCAAGAGTGCCTTCTTCGACCCCGAGGTCACGGAGGGCGTCGCGATGGGATCGATCACCGACGGGGCCTCGCACACGCTGGCCCTCGTCGAGGCGAAAGAGGCCGTGCCCTGGACCAAGCCGGGCACCGAGATCGCAACCGTTGGGCCAGTCCATCTGGACGGCAGAACGGCTGCTTTGTTGAAACTCCTCGGCGGCCGAAAGGCCGGCGGTTTCCAGGCCCTGCTCGTCGATGGGTCGGTCCGGTTCATCCGCGACTCGATCAACCTCGACGTGCTCCAGGGCCTGACCACCAGGGACGGTGGCGAGGCCCTGTCGACCGATTCTTTCTGAGCGATCAGCCCGCAATCGGGGTCCGGATGAAGCCGGAATCGGCGGGGGCGTCGTAGTCGATGGCGGCGAGGTCGGGCGTCTCGACCCGCCGCCCATCGCGTAGCCGGCTTTCGAGCAGGGCGTCGAGCATCCCGCCGGTCAGCAAGGTCCGCTCGACGGGGTAGGGGGGGCGTCCGGTCCGGAAGAAGTCCTCGATCCGGAGGACCAGCGGGTTAAAGAAGTTGGCGCCGGGTGGTGCGGGGAGGTAGAAGAGGGTCGAGACGACCGGGTCGGCCTCGCGGTCGATCCGGGCGGCGATTGTCGTGTCGTCAACGAGGCCGTTGAGGATCAAGGCGGTCCCTCGGAAGCCGTCGACGTACTCGACCAGGAACGCGATCGGCTCCGCCAGGAACGTTGGCCGGCCGGGGGGCGGGACGAAGTCGCGGGTGTTCTGACGGGGATCGCCCGGGTTCAGGGTGTGGCTCCGCTTCAAGGCGGCGTGAAGAAGGTCGTTCGACCAGAGCCCCTTCGATCCTGCATCCCAGACGGCGTCGCCTTGCAGGCAGGTCACCGCCGCGACCCCTTGCGGGTGCCCCGATCGGTTGCGACGCTCGACCATGCACTGGAGCGACTCTAGTGCGTGAAATCCGAAGATTTCGATCTCCCCGCGCGAAGCGATGAGGGCCTCTCTCCACTTCAGCCCGAGCGGAACTTCCAACTCAGGCAGTCGCCAGGTGACGGACAGGCTCGAGCCGGCCATCAAGGGCACTTTGGCCGCGCGGGCGGCGTCGAGCATCTGGCGGGCCTCGGCCTCGTCATAAGAGAGGTGCTTGTCGATGAAGACCGGCACGCTCGCGTCGAACGTCTTGAGGACTCCGAGGACGTCCCGGAAGAACTTCCCTCGCGGATAGAGCTTCTGGAGCTTGCCATTGAACGGATAATCGCCGTGCTCGGCGATCAGGAGGACGCCGTCGACGGCGACCTTGCCGGTGCCGAGCATCAGGGCGTCGGCGATCGTCGGGCTAAGCCGAACTCCGTGCCGCCGGGCCTTGTCACGGCCCAGGTCGTTGCTCGGGGTCTGCTCGATGAACAGGCTGGCGACCTCGAAATCAGGAAGGTGCAATCCCCGGCCGTCGTGAAGGTCAAAGCCGTCGAGGAACCGACCGACGATGTGGTAGGCGTGCGACAGGTAATGATACGCCGTCGTGATCGCGGCGATCTTCGGCCGGGGCTTTCCTTGATCAAACGCGATCGCGGCCGGCCCCAGGCTTGCGAGGGCTCCGGCCGCCCCCAGAAACTCACGCCTCGTCGATCGGCTCATCGTCGGAGGGCTCCTGATCAGACGGGGAGATCCAGCTCCTCGCTGGGCACGGGCGGCGGCTGCCAGTCGCGGCTCATCAGGTCGGCCCAGCGGTGCAGCTCGGGGATGTTCTGGCAGACCAGCTTGATGCACGCGGTGATCGGCATCGCCAGGACCAGGCCGACCAGTCCCCAGAGGAATCCCCAGAACAGGCACGCGATCAGGATCACCGTGCCGTTCAGGTCGAGCGACCGGCCCAGGACGTAAGGCGTGACCACGTACCCCTCGATCGTGACCAGGCCGAGATAGACCGAGGCCACGATCAGGGCATCGCCGACCGACTCGAACTGCGCGAGGGTCACCAGGCAGGGAAGGCCTCCGCCGACGAGCTGGCCGACATACGGGATGAAGTTGGTCAGACCGGCGAAGAGTCCGAGCGCAAACGGGAACCGGACCTTGAACCGCCAGAGGAAGAACGCGAAGACGATCCCCAGGCCCAGGTTGATCAACGTCCTGGCGAGCAGAAACGCCCGGATCTGCCGGGTCAGGTCCTTCAAGGTCCGCTCCGCCGCTGCCGCGTCTCCCGGGTTCCTGGCGAAGAACCGGATCACCTTGGGGGTCAGCATCTCGCTCTCGGCCAGCAGGAACAGCACGAGGATCAGAACGATCAACCCCTGCGCGACCCAGCCCGACAGGTCGGCCAGGCCGTAGGTGAGGCTTTCGTAGAGCAGGGCGCTGTTGCGATCGCCGAGCTTGTCGATCGTGCCGGGCTCGGGCAGTATGAAGCGGAGCGAAGGCTTGTCGCGCAGGAGGTCCGACATCTGCCGGCTCGCCTGGCCCGCCAGGCTGGCGATGTCTTGAGGGAGGCTCGTCGTCGCCTGGACCAGGCTCTCGGCCGTCAGGCTGGCCAGGTAAAGGCCAAGCAGCAAGGTCAGCAGGAAGAGCACCGCCGCCGAGCCCGTCGGGCCGAGCGGAAGAATCCGGCGGAGCAGCGTCGTCGCCGGAGAGAGCAGGCAGGCCAGCACCACCGCCAGCGTGATGGGGATCAGGATCGCCCTCATGAAATAGAGGGCGGAAATCGTGCCCAGGACCGCCAGGATCACGAGTGACGCCGTGCGGTATCGTCCTCCACTGTCCGCCGCCCGGCTCGCCATGCATCCTCCCCCGTGAACCGATCCCTTGAATGATGACCGAGCGATCACTCTTCCGCAATGGGAGGTCCCACAACAGGATCAAGCTGGGTTCTTTAGACAAAATGGAGAATTCGGTTACATTTCATTCGGGCGGGCTTGCTCATGGGACCGAAAAACATCCTGGGCAATCAATTCGCGACGGTCGAAACGGGAGTCAACTACGATGTCGACAGGTCTGGCTCTGGTGGTCCTGCTGAGCCTCTCCGCGACCGGCTTTCACGACCACGCGCCGCGATCGGGCGTCTGTTGCGAAGGGTGTGGGGGTCGCTCATCGGCCGCGAAAGTGGCGATCCGCGTCTTACGGACGTCGCCGAGGGCGAATGCCCGCGAAGACGCGGCCGAGACGCTCCGGAAGTTCGATTGGAGACGGCATCCCGAGGCGGTCCTCGCCCTCTGCGATGCACTCCTGCTCGACCCCAAGGACGACGTTCGCGAGGAAGCGGCGGAGTCCCTGAAGAAGATGGCTCCGTGCGTCCCGATGGCTCACGCGGCCCTCAGCCGGGCCGCCGCGAGCGACCCCGAGGACGACGTCCGCGATGAGGCCCGCGACGCCTTGAAGTCGCTCGGCCGGCGATGCCTCGTGGAATGCCAGGTCTGCGGTCCTCCGACGTACGGCCCCGCCCTTCAGGTCCCGAGCGCCATTCCTTCCGAATGGGTGCCGATCCTGGCTCCCGCGCCGGTGACGACCCCCGCGCCCTCGACGGTCCCGGCCACCGAGCCGGTCCTCGAAGCGATCCCGCCCTCGGCGAATCCCACGAGTGGCGTTCCGAATGCCTCACCGCTGCCCGATGTCCCGCCGCCGCCGCCGACGCCTTATGTCCCACCCGGCCCGGTCAGCTCAGGAAGGATTCGCAGGGTCCGTTGAGCCGAGGTCGTTCAATCCCGCTCAGCGCTGGAGCACCCCTCGGGCGATCGCGGCAGGGTCCCTGGCGATCTTATCGGCGAAGACTGCGAGGTTTTTGAGCGACTGGGCGGGCCAGGGCAATGACATCGTTCGCCGAGGCGGCCGCCTTGCTCAGGTTGTCGAACAGATCGGGGTTCGTGACGAGCCGTTGCAGGGTGCCGTTGGGGTTGAGATGCCCCTTACCGTCGGAGAGACCGCTGGTCAAGAGGTTGATGTTCCCGGTGATCCGGTTGAGCCAGTACATCGACTGGCCGATGTTTGTGGTCGGCGACCCCTTACCGGCCGGGGCTCCGAGGTCGGCGAGGACCGGGCGAAGGTCGGTCAGGCCGGCGTCGAGCTTGGCGGTGATCGTGGCCATGCGTTGGGTCGCTTGCTTGAATTGGGCGGCCGTCTCGGGGTCGAACGCGGCGGCGAGCTTATCGCTGAACTGGCGGATGTTGGTGACGGCCGGCTTGAGGTCGGCCTCGTTCTCGGCGATGACCCGGTCGATCCCCTTGGCGGCCTTCGAGATGTTCTTGCCGGTGTCGCTGATCGTCGTCAGGAATTCGTCGAGGTGCTCGGCCTTCTTGGCGACAGAGGCGAAGCCGTTGGCGGCGGTCTCGATGGCGTCCAGCGTCCCTCCGACCTTCTCGAAGGCGGCCGTCGCGGCGGCCAGGGCCTTGGACGGGTCGGGTGTCACGTCGCCGACGATCTCGGGCGCGGTCTCGGGCGAGTCGCCTAACTTCAGGACTTCGGTGCTCGTCCCCGGCAGAAGGTCGATGCCGACGTCGCCGATCAGGGACCGGCTGATCCGGGCGACCGAGTCCTTCTTGACCTTGTACTTCCGCTCCAGCGAGAGGACGACGATCACTCCTTCGGGGACGTTGGGCCGGTCGTCGAAGTTAATCGAGAGAACCTCGCCGATCCGGATTCCGCTCTTACGAACCGTGATCCCCTCGGCCACGCCGGGGGCCTCGCTGTAGCGGATCTTGACGAAGGCATGATCGCGGAAAAGCGAGGGAGATTCGCCGAACCAGACGATCAGCATGGTCAGCACCAGCCCGGCGGCGATGACAAACAGGCCGATCCGGAATTGCATGTCTCGCTCGTTCATCGCCAGCCTCGTCGAGAGCTTCGCGGGCCGGGTTGACGGACGGCCCACTGGTTTCGTTGGATTATCGGCTCAAGCATGGTCAACCGGACGATGAGCGATGGCCGAGGAACCCAATCCTTCGATCGATCATCGGCCATCCTGGACCCGGGAGAGGAGAGGGGAAGGACGCGGACATTGGAAGATCGGCGAACGGAAGCCCGGGTCGCCTGTCACTCGCGCCCCTGGCTCAGCTCGCGGAGGCGTTCGCCGGCCTCGCCCCGGACGAACTGACGGACCCGCTTGTCGCGATGGTCCTCCAACTCGTCGGGCGGCCCGTCGAAGATTATTTGAGGCTCGTCGGGCCGGAGCCGGGCGAGCGGATAGAGCATGACCACGCGGTCGGCCACCTTGGCCACCGTCTTCATCTCGTGCGTGACGACCACGCTGGTCGCCTTCTTGGTGCTCTGGGTCTGGAGGATCAGCTCGTTGATCACGTCGGTCATGATCGGGTCGAGCCCGGTGGTCGGCTCGTCGTAGAGCATCACCTCGGGGTCGAGGGCGAGCGCCCTGGCCAGACCGACCCGCTTGCGCTGGCCACCGGAGAGCTCGGCGGGCTTCTTGTTCTCCAGGCCCGAGCGGCAGGCCGACCTCCTGGAGCCGGTCGGCGACGACTTTTTCCAGGGTCTCGCGATCCAGGAGGTGGTGCTCCCGGGGGCCGAAGGCGACGTTGTCGAAGATCGTCAGGCTGTCGAAGAGCGCGGCCGATCTGGAAGAGGAAGCCGAACCGGAGCCGGACCTTGACCATCTCCTGCTCGTGGAGCGAGGCCAGGTCGCGATCGTCGAACCGGACGATTCCGATCGTGGGTCGGAGCAGCCCGATCATCAGCTTGAGCATGACCGTCTTGCCGCAACCGCTTTCGCCGATGATGCAGAGGGATTGCCCGCGTTCGATCTTCAGGTCGATGTCGCGGAGGACCATCTGCTGGCGGAACCGCATGGTCACGCTGTCCAGATCGATGATCGTCCCGCCTTCGCCTTCGGATCGGTCGAGGGCCGGGGTCTCAGTCGAAGGGCCGGTCATAGGAGGCCCGCCGTGTCGGGCCAGATGGCGTAGTAGGCCGAGTTCCAGCCGATCCCGATGACGAAGTCGAGGAAGAGGATCGCGATGAACGAGTAAACAAACGCCTCGGTCGCCGCCTTGCCCACCCCCTCGGCCCCGGCCTTCGAGTGAAATCCCCGGTGGCAACTGATCAGGGCAATCGCCGCGCCAAAGAAATAGCTCTTGAAGACACCCGCGAAGAGATCGAGCGCCCCGACGTACTGCCGCGAGTGGTACCAGTAATAGAAGGAGTCGACCTTGAGAAGCTGGGTGCTGACGACCGCGCCGCCGATCACCCCCATGAAGTCTCCCATTAGCGTCAAGAGGGGGATCAGCAAGACGCAGGAGAGGAAACGGGGGACGACCAGATAATTGATGGGGTTGGTCCCGAGCGCCGAGAGGGCGTCGATCTGCTCGGTGACGCGCATCGTGCCCAGCTCGGCGGCCATCGACGAGCCGACCCGGCCGGCAAGCATCGTCGCGGCCAGGACTGGGCCCAGTTCCTTGACCAGCGAGATGTTGATGACCGATCCCAGGCGGGTCGCCAGTCCCATCATTTCGAACTGGCTATGCGCCTGGACGGCCAGAACCATGCCAATGAACGTCCCCGTGATGGCGACAACCGGCACGCTCTGGACGCCGATCGCGTAGAAATTCGGGACGAGGATCGACCACCGGGGGCGTCGGCTGAACAGCCAGGAGAACGTGACGCCGACGAATTGCGCGAGCAGCCCCACCTCCGCGACCGCGTTGAGGATCTGCTCCCCGAGCCGGTGAACCGGCGAGGGGCTCGACGCGAGCCCGTACGCCTCGACGGCGGGAGCGGGGGGTGGTGCGATGGCCATCCGGCAATAGCTCCTTCCGAGCCCCTCGCGGTCGGCACTGATCGTTCGAGAGGACGATCAACCAGGCAAAATAGGGGCCAAATCCCATCCCTGGCAGACGAAGGTATTTTTGCGATTCCCGAAAAAAAGACAACCCCGACCCGGGAGCGGGCCGGTCAAGCTGGGTTCGGCGCGGCTCCGTTGCGATCGGCCGCGCCGGCCTCGAAGATCCCGATCTTCCGGAATTTCTCGTAACGCCGCTGGAGCAGATCCTCGCGAGGAAGCTCGGCCAGTTCGCGGAGGGAGCGGATCAGGTACGACTTGACCGCCGAAGCCGCACTCCGGTGGTCTCGATGGGCTCCCCCCAGCGGCTCGGGGATGACGTCGTCGATGATTCCGAAATGGAGCAGATCCTTGCCGGTGAACTTCAGGCGCCTCCGCCGCCCTCGGCGCGTGCTCGGCCCCTTTCCAGAGGATCGTTGCGCAGCCCTCGGGGCTGATTACCGAGTAATAGGAATGTTCGAGCATCGCGACCCGGTCCCCCAGGCCGATCCCCAGGGCTCCTCCGGAACCCCCTTCGCCAATGACCAGGCAGATGATCGGCGTATCGATCCGGCTCATCGCCATCAGGGCCTCGGCGATAGCCAGGGCCTGGCCGCGCTCCTCGGCGGCGATCCCGGGATAGGCGCCGGGAGTGTCGATAAACGCGATAATCGGCAGGCGGAACTTGGCCGCCATCTTCATCTTGAGGATCGCCTTGCGGTACCCCTCGGGGTGGGCGCAACCGAAGTTGCAGGCGGTTCGCTCGGCCAGGCTTCGGCCTTTCTGGTGGCCGACGAACATGACCTTGTCGTCCCCTAGGTGGGCAAAACCGGTGACAATGGCCTGGTCGTCGCCGATGGCCCGGTCGCCGTGGAGCTCGACGAAGCGGTCGAAGACCAACTCCAGGTAGTCGCGGGACTGCGGCCGGTTCTGATGCCGCGAGACCCGGACGGTCTGCCAGGGGTCGAGGTTGGCGAAGATCGTCCGCTTCAGGTTCGCCAGTTCGCGGCGCATCCGGCGGATCGAGTCGGCCGAGTGGGTCGCGGCCTCGGAACCAGCCTTCTGGTTGGCGTAAAGCGTTTCCATCTCGGCGAGGCGCGATTCCAGGTCGTAGATCGGCGTTTCAAAGGGAAGACGATATTCGCTGACGCTGGACATGGGCCATCGGTTCCTTGCTTCGATCCGGCCTCGGCCCGATTTCGTGGGGAATGAGGGGGCGGCTCTTATAAGAAGTCGCGATTCACCGAAGGGGCCGGATCGCTCTGGAAGATCCGGATCTTGGCGAATCGACTGAGGAATTCGTGGAGGCTCTGGGGTCGGTCGGCGGCCTTCTTGCGGATCATCTCCATGATCAGGTCAGCGAACTCCTTGGTGATGTCCTTGTTGAACATCGTCGGCGGGACCGGGGCCTCGCGGAGATGCTTGTTCAACAGCTCGTTCTCGGAGTTCGCGCGGAACGGTTGTCGACCGCAAGCCAATTCATAGCAAGTGATCCCGAAGCTGTAAACATCGCAGGTCGGCGCCGGGGACTCGCAGCGGATCTGCTCGGGCGACATGTAACTCTTGGTGCCCTGTCTAGGGACTTTCATCCCCAGGAGCTTGCCGAACCCCGAGATCGGCCGGCGGGTCAGGGTGTAATCGATCACGCGGACCTCACCCGTCTTGTTGCACATGATGTTTTCGGGCTTTACGTCCCGGTGAATCCAGTTCTTGTCGTGCATGTAGGCCAGGCCGGCCGCCGCCTGACTGATAATCCGATGCATGCTACCTCGAAGTACCGGGAAGTCCTTGGGCCGGTGCAAGGCCAGGCGAAGTTGGAAACCCGGGAAATAGTCCATCACGAAGTAAGGCTGTTCGCGGTCCTTGACGAAGTGATGAACCTTGATCAGGTTCGGATGGTGCAATTCCTGGCCGAGCCGGGCCTCGAACTCGAACGACCTCCGCTCGGCGGCATCGACCGCGCGCGAGGTGAGCAGTTGCTTGATCGCGAAACGGCGATTGCTGGCCTCGTGCAGCACTTCCATGACGATCGAGGTCGAACCGGGATAGATGGTCCGGATGTACTTGTAATCCCCGATCCGTTCTTCGCCAGTCGTGTTCGTCGCCACGGATCGGACTCCCGGTTACACGGCGGGGCGGATGAGTGTCAGGGCCAGATCGAACCGCTGGCGGGGCACGACAGACTGGGCTCGAGAGGATCTAAAGTCTTCGCGGCCTGACCCTTGGAAACGATCCGGAGAAGATCGGCTCAAAAAACATTCATACCAAAAACCAGGTCGGATCGCAACTTTGGCCAACTCCCGCGCTTGATCAAGCCGAGCATGAACGCTTGGCGAGTCCGTCCCGGCGCGTTAGACTGCTTTTCGTAGTACGAACGAACTCGGGTCGCGTGACGATCGGAGGACTGGCCCATCCCGATCGCCACGCCACGAGTGGTTCGAACGACCTGTCATGCCCGACCTCGCTAGACGCTCTTCTCTTCTCGCGGTCCCGCCCGATCTTATTTTCCTTCGGATGGAGTGGATCGTCCATGGCGAGTTCCTTGAGGGACGAGCTGGCGTCGCTGAAAATCGAACGCCGAGGCCCCGACTTCGGCCCCGCCCGCAAGCGGCATCCCGGCCGGCGTGCCCGGGGCGAAGGGTTCGGGCTGAAGCTCTTCTCGCTCTTGATCTGGCTGATCCCGCTCTCGATGATCGCCGTCGGTGGAGTGTTTGCCTACAAACAATATCAGGAGATCCGCTCGAAGCCCGAGGTCAGTGTCGGAGTCGTTCAGTCGATGACCTCGGGCGAGGCCGAAAAGCTTTTGAGCGCCAAGGGTTATCTCAAGTCCCGGAATCAATCCACGATCGGCGCCAAGGTGGCCGGCCGGGTTCAGGAACTCTTCGTCGAGGAGGGCTCGAAGGTCAAGAAGGGGCAGGTCATGGCCGTCCTGGAGCACAACGACCTCGATGCCCAGCTCGAATCGAAGAAAGCCTTGATGCTCCGGGCCCGCTCCGATATCGAGGAAGCCAAGGCTGACCTCGAATACAAGAAGTCCAAGGCCGAACGGGCGAAACGCCTCCAGAACAAGAACATGTCGGTCTCGGTTGAGGAGATGCAGCAATCGACCTCAGCCGTGGATATGGCCGTCGCCCATTTACTCTCGCTCGAAGCTGCCGCCAAGCTCCAGGAGTCGCAGGTTCGCGAGGTTGAGGAGTCACTCATCAACATGAAGATCGTCGCCCCTTTCGACGGCACGGTCGTTGAGCGACCGGCCGACGTGGGGGAGATGATCAGCGGAGGAACGGTCCTGACGCTCGCCAACCTCGAACAGATGGAGGTCGAAACCGACGTCGCCGAGAACCTGCTCTCGAGGATTACCTTGGGCCAGCCCGCCGAGGTCTCCGTCAGCGCCGTGCCGAGCAAGCATTATCGGGGCCGTCTCCGCCAGATCATCCCGATCAGCGACCGCGCCCGAGGAACGGTCAAGGTGAAGGTCGAGATCCTCGATCCCGACGAGCATCTCTTCCCCGAGCTGGTCGCCACAGTCCACTTCCTGCCCGACAAGTCGCACCAGGGGCTCGATGTCGGCAAGGCCCACCTCTTCCTGCCCAAGTCGGCACTCTTCGAGGAGGGCGGCCACTCGAACGTCTGGAAGGTGGATGCGAGACAGACACTCCGCAAGACCCGGGTTGAGGTCGTCGTGACCAACGAGGAGTTAGCCCGAGTCGAGTCGGGTCTCTCGGCCGGGGATTCGGTCGTCCTGACTCCGACCCAGGCTCTCCACGATGGCGAGGCCGTCAAGGTCGCGGATTAGCCGGCTTTTTCGATTCCAGGAATGCATCACGTCGAGCCACTTCCGGCATGCAGTCATTCGATTGATGCCCCCCCCACGATCCAGGAGCCTGAGGGATGGCCGAGGACCCGACGCATTCGATCGTCCTGCAAGGGGTGAGCAAAGAATACCGGCGAGACGAGTTCCGGATTCCCGTGCTCGAAGACCTCGATCTCACCGTCGAGGAAGGGGAATTCCTCGCCCTGATGGGTCCCTCCGGCTCGGGTAAGACGACGCTCCTGAACCTGATCGCGGGGCTCGACCGGCCCACGGCGGGATCAGTCGTGGTCCACGATCACGAGCTGACCGAGCTCTCCGAAGCCCAGCTCACTCGCTGGCGGGCGCACAATGTGGGATTCGTCTTCCAGATGTACAACCTGATCCCCGTCCTGACCGCGTTCGAGAACGTCGAGCTGCCGCTGCTCCTGACGCACCTCTCGCGAAAGAACCGCCGGCAGCAGGCAATGACAGCGTTGCGGATCGTCGGGCTCGAAGGGCGTGAAGACCATTTCCCTCGCCAGCTCTCCGGCGGCCAGGAACAGCGCGTCTCGATCGCGCGGGCGATCGTCGCCGACCCCTACCTGATCGTCGCCGACGAGCCGACCGGCGACCTCGACCGCAAGAGCGCCGATGAGATCCTGGGCCTGCTCGTCCTGCTCAACCGCGAGTTTTGCAAGACCATCGTCATGGTCACCCACGACCCGCTCGCCGCCCAGCACGCATCTCGAATCCTCCACCTCGACAAGGGGAAACTGGTCGGCGACGTCATCCAGCCTCGGATCGGGGCGGCCTCATGAAATACCTCGGCCTGATCCTCCGAAACGTCCGCCGGAATCCGATCCGCTCGTTCCTGACGATCGCCTCGCTCTCCGTGAGTCTCTCCCTGGCGATGATCTTGGTCTCGTTCTCGACGATCAACGCCGAGATCCTCAACGAGTCGAAGAACTTCAACCGGATCATCGTGATGAGTTCCCAGGGGCTAGGCATCCCGGTCCCCTATGCCCGGGTCGCCGAGATCGCAGCGATGCCGGGTGTCGACGCGGTCACGCCGTTCTCGTGGTACGGTGGGAAATATAATGAGGAGATCATGCCGTTCGCGCAGTTCGGCGTCGACCCCGACACCTTCTTTCGGATCTGGACGAGCTGACCATCCCTGCCGACCAGCTCAAGGACTGGCAAAAGAACCGGGCCTCGTGCGTGATCGGTCGGAAGCTCGCCGAGGAGCGCAAGATCAAGCTCGGCGACCCATTTCCTCTCAAGGACGGCGTCTGGCCGTTCAACCTCACCTTGACCGTCCGGGGAATCTACGACGGCCCGAGCAACCGCGACCTCCGCGCCTGCTATTTCAACTGGGCCTATCTCGATGAGGGGCTGAAGAATCTGGGCAAGGGGGGCGTCGGCAACGCCGGGACGATCTTCATTCGGTGCAAGGACCAGTCCCAGATGGCGGGCCTGATCCGGAAGATCGACGAGACTTACAGCAACAGCGACGCGCCGACGAAGACCCAGACAGAGGAGGCGTTCGGCCAGATGTTCGCCGAGATGGCCGGCGACTTCCGCTGGATCATCGTCGCCATCGGCCTGGCCGTGGGGGTCTCGCTGCTCTGCGTCGCGGCCAACGCGATGGCCATGTCGCTCCGCGAGCGGACGACCGAGATCGCCGTCCTGAAGGCCATCGGTTTCGGCAAGTCGCTGGTCGTCCTCCTGATCCTGGCCGAGTCGCTGCTCGTCGCGGGTATCGGCGGTCTGATCGGCGCGATCGGTTGCAAACTCTTCTGCGACGTCGTGGACCTCTCGAAGTACACCGCCGGGCTACTCCCATTCTTCTATGTCCCCTGGACGACGGCGCTCGGGCGGCCTGTTCGTCGCGGCGGCGATCGGGATCTTCAGCGGCTTCTTCCCGGCAATCCGGGCGTCTCAGACTCTCGGTCGTCAACGGTCTGAGGAAGGTGGTCTGATCGATCATGGTCCCGCTCAAGTACAACGTCCGGAACCTCCGGGTCCGCTGGGTTAACACCCTGATGACCGTGCTGGGCACGGGCATGATCGTCTGGAGCTCGTGCTCGCTGTTCAGCCTGGTCGAGGGGTTGCAGCACAGCCTGAAGCTCTCGGGCGACCCGCTCGACCTGATCGTCCTCCGCAAGGGGTCGACGCTCGGAGACCAGCAGCGGGATCGAGGCGGACAAGTCCGACAAGATCCTCAACCTGGGCGGGATCGCCCGCGACGAGTCGGGCCGGGTCCTGGCTGCTGGGGAGCTGCTACACATCCCGGTCGTCGAGCGCGTCAGCGGCGGCCGGGCGAACCTGATCGTCCGGGGAGTCGAGCCGGTCTCGCCGCGAAGCTTCGGCCCGACTTCCAGATCGTCCAGGGACGTGACCTGGAAGCTGGCAAAGGCGAAGCGATCGTCAGCAAGAGCATGTCGCGGCGGTTCAAGGGGGCCGGGCTGGGCGAGACGCTCCAGCTCGGCGCCAAGGAATCGTACCGGGTCGTCGGCCTCTTCACCGCCGGCGGCAGCGCCGCCGAGAGCGAGGCCTGGGTCGACCTCAAGAGACCTCCGGCAGAACACGAAGCGCGAGGGATACGTCTCGTCGGTCCAGGTCCGGGCCTCAAGCATCGCCGACCGCGACCGGCTCACGAAGACGATCGAGCAACGACCCTCAGTTCAAGCTCGCCGCGTTCCCCGAGCCCGAGTTCTACGCCGAGCAGTCGCGCACGGCGCTCTTCTACAAGGCGGCCGGCGTCGTCATCGCCGTCTTCCTGAGCATCGGCGCCATGTTCGCCGCCGCCAACACGATGTTCGCCGCCGTCAGCTCGCGGACCCGCGAGATCGGCACGATGCGGGCGCTGGGCTTCTCGAGGTTCTCGATCCTGATGTCGTTCCTGGGCGAGTCGGTCCTGCTCTGCGCCCTGGGAGGGATCGTCGGCGTGCTGGCGACGCTGCCGCTCTCGTTCGTGACCCTCGGCACGAACAACATCGACACCTTCGCCGAGGTCAGCGTCAACTTCCGTTTCGGCCCGCTCGTCCTGGCCGTCGCCTGCGCCATGACCCTGGCGATGGGCATCTTCGGCGGCCTCTTCCCGGCGATCCGGGCTGTCCGGATGGACGTGATCACGGCACTACGCGAGCTTTGATCCCTTCTCCAGAAGCGAATTCAAGGAGGCTCATTGGAAGTTACCATTCCGATCGGCGAGGTCGAGGCTCTCCTCGTTTCGAGAGATCACACCCTGGATGTCGACAATAGTGATTCGGGATGCCTCGCTCTTTCCCCTCCCGAAGAGATCTACCTCACCGTGGCACTCCGCCCCGACGCTGTTCTTTTCCGACGATGGCGTCAGCGGTATTTCTTGTGCAAGCCCGACCCGGCGTCGATCCTGACGAGATCAAGCATTGCCGAACCATTCCGGCAGCGATGGCAATTGATGCTCGGTGAAATTAGACCGCCAGTAAACTTTGATGGTTTGAAGGCATTGGCAACCTTGACCTTCACCCGTCTTTTTGGCTGCGATCGCATCTTCATGTGGTTAAAGAAACCAAATCGCTACTATCCCGATTATCGATCAGAAATGTACAGCCAGATTGAGCAATATATCGGCTCGACCGTTGGGTCAGGGCGTTGGAGACGTCACCTCGATACCAACCCCTGGTCTCACGCCCTTGTTCTTGACCCGCGTGACGAGGAGTTTCCATACCTCATCGCAGCCTATTTTCTGTACTCCTCGAATTTTTTCAGCGAGGTCTACTTTTCCCGAGACGATGTGACTGAAGTCTACGAAATGCACCATCACGACAAGTTGATTGTTTCGATACCCGACCCTTTTCAACGCACAGAGTTTCTGAGCTTCTTGACGACGAACTCCGCAATATTCGAAGACCGTTCGAATTACGAAATGATGGAAGAACTCGAGCATGAGCTGGATGAAGAGGGTAATTGGATTGTTTAAGTGTTAGAAAGTGCGGGCCAGTTCAGCCGACATCTCTTGAGGCAAAGTCGTCTTTCTCGGTTGAGATCCCAGAAGCCACCGAGCCAACCGGCCAGGCGGCAAGTCGGGACGGACCAGGAAGGTCGGATCACCAAGGTCGGCCAGGACCCCTTCGGCGGCCAGATAGCCGCTCCGGACGGCTCCTTCCATCGTGGCGGGCCAGCCGGTCGCGGTCCAGTCGCCGGCCAGGAACAGCCCCTCGATCGGGCGTCCGCTGGGGCGGCCGGATCGCGTCGATCCCGGGCCGGACGGCGAACGTCGCGCCGTGTTCGGTTACGACCCACCAGCGGGTCAGCTTCGCGTCTCGGGACGCCGGGCCAGATCGCGGCGAGGTCGGCGAGCACGGCGTCGAGGATCTCGGCCTTGCTCATCGCCAACAGATCGTAGCTCGCGCTGATGACGACCTGGAGATACTGGCCGCGTCCCTCGTCGACCGTCCGCCCCTGGATGGCCGAGTGGTTGAAGACCCACTGGACCAGCCGGCCGACCGTGACCACATGCTCGTACGGGCAGACCGGCCGGTCGAACCAGAGGTGGACCCCGGTGATCGGCGAAGACTCCATGCGAATCGAGCCCGTCGAAGCGCGGGAATTCGCTCGCAGAACTGCCGACGAGAGCAATCCCGCGACGCGGTCGAACGGGACGGCGAGCACGACGAAATCGGCGTCGATCGCCTCGCCCGAGCGGAGCCGGACGCTCGTGAGGTGCCTTCGTCGTCCAGCTCCACCGGCTTCACGCCCGTCGTCAGGCGGACCTCGACCCCTTGCTCGGCCAGCCAGCGTTCCAGTCGGGTCCCGTAGATCTCGCCGAGCGGGACGAGGGGAATTTCCATCTGGTAGCCGTCGCGAGTCCGGAGGAACCCGTCGAGGAAGACCTTGCGGGCGTGGCCGACGTCCATCCGGTCGAGCCGCTCGTTGAGCGCCGAGACGAGGACCGTGCCCCAGTATCGCTCGATCGTCCGATCCGTCTGCCCGTGTCGCCGGAGCCAGCCCTCGAACGGCTCGCCCGGCCGGTCACCCGTTCGAATTCGCCAGGCAGGCCACGCCGTAGGCGACGCGGAGCCGCTCGGACCAGCTCAGGTAATTCGCCCGGAGGAAGCTGCCGGCCAGGTGCAGAGGCGCCGGGACGTTGCCGGCCTTCAGCGTCGAGAGCTTGCCTTCGGGGCTGAGGAACCGGACATCGGGCTCGCGGCGGAAGAGGTCGGAAATCCCGACCTTCCGGCAGAAGTCGGCCAGGTTCGTGCAGCAGACCATGCTGACGTGCTGGCAGTTGTCGACCATCTCGCCGGTGGCGGGATCTTGAAACGAGCTGGCGCGGCCGCCGAGGCGAGGGCGGCTTTCGATCAAGCGTGATCCGCACCCCGCGATCGACCAGGGAGGCAGCGGCGGCGAGGCCGGCGAGTCCGCCGCCGACGATCGCGACATGGGGCGAGGAGGGGCGGATTCTCGGCGGGTTCAGCCGCACCGGGGAATCTCCGCGAGGATCGGGTCGCGGTCGGGCTCGTTTTCCGGACAAGATCGGACGAACCGGCCGCCGAGCGCGCCGACGGTGATCGGCAGCTTCCGCCAGCGCAGGAAGCGAGACGCGAGCGGTCAGGACGTCGTAGTCGCGGCGGACGATCTCGTCGAGGAGGGCCCGGTAGATCCCGACGATCGCCAGCAGGACCGGGCGGCCGACCGGATCGACTCGGTGGACAAGCGGCTCGGCCATCCGATAGTAATCGTAGGCGCGAGCCCCCTGAAATTCGAGGAAGGCGCGGACGCGACCGGTCGGCCTGGGCGCGGCCAGCTCGGCCGGGTCGATCGCCGAACCGGTCCAGGTCGTCTTGCGGGCAGGTAGACCCGGCCGTTGAGGGCGTCCTCGCGGACGTCGCGGAGGATGTTGGTCAACTGGAGCGCGACGCCGCACGCCTCGGCCAGCGCCTCGGCCTTGCCGCCGTCCGACCGGTAGCCCCAGATGTGCAGGCAGCTAAGCCCGACGACCGACGCGACCCGGTAGCAGTAGCCGTACAGTTCGTCGAACGTGGCGAACGGCCGGGGTTCGAGGTCCATCTCCACGCCGTCGATCACCTCGTGGAGATAGACGCGCGGGGATCTGCGTAGCGCTCGACCGTGTCGGCCAGCGCGGGCAGGCCGGGCCAGGCGTCGGGCGCGTCCGCCGAGGGCGTCGTCCAGGCTCCGCCGCCAGGCCGTCGAGCGCCCGGACCTTCTCGCCGACCGGGCCGGGCTCGTCGGCGAGGTCGTCGGTGCTGGCGGAGGAAGGCGTAGAGGGCACACATCGCCTCGCGTCGGTCCGATGGCAGCAGACGGAAGCTGTAATAGAAGTTCCTGGCCTCGCGAGCGCGAGAGCCGCTCGCAGAAGGCGTAGCTCGCCCGAAGGTCGCTCACGAGACCCGCTCCGCGATTGGCAGGGCCGTCGATCGGGCCGAAGGACGCGACGAGCAAAGCCCTGGCCAGCAACCCGAACTTCGCCAGCTTGCCGACCTTCGGGCGACGGCTCAGCACGTCGAATCCCTGCGCCTCGATCCGGTCGAGGATCGCCAGGCCGCCCCGGGAGAAGAGGTCGACGTCGACCGCCAGCGCCCTCGGCATCCGGCCGATCAGCGGTCGCCCTTGATGGAGCAGCTCGCGGGCCCGGCTCGACCTCGAAGCGGAGCAGGTCGGCGAACCGCGGGGTGAACCGGAGGGCCTGCAGATCGGCGTCGGGATAGCCGAACGCCTCGCGGTCCTCCGCTGGGCAGGTAGATCCGGCCGATCGCCGAGGTCGCGGGCCACGTCCTGCCAGAAGTTCGCGAGCTGCAGCCCGGTGCAGGTCGCGTCCGAGAGCCGGGCGTTCTCCGGGTCGAACGACCGGCCAAGGTAGAGGACCAGGTGCCCGACCGGGTTGGCCGATCGGGTGCAGTAGTCGAGGAGCTGGTCGTAAGTCGCGTACTCGGTGACGTTCTGATCCTGCTCGAACGCCGAGATCAGGGCCTCGAACGGCTCGATCGGGATCGCGAACTCCTCGACCGTCGGAGCCAGGGCGACCATCACGGGATGGCGGGCCTGGCCCTCGTACATCGCCCGAAGCTCGCCACGCCACCAGTCGAGCAGTCTCCAGCGACCGGGCGGGATCGCCGACCTCGTCGCCGAGGTCGTCGGACCATCGGCAGAAGGCGTAGATGCTCCGGAACGCCGGCCGGAGCGGGCGAGGGGTCAGCCAGGTGACGACGCTGAAGTTCTCGTAGTGGCTGGCCGTGAGGCGGGCGCAGTAGGCCAGTCGCCTCGTCGAGGCCAACCGGCCTCTTGCCGGGACGACGGCGTCCGGGCCGTACCTCCGAAGGTCGTCCTGGAAAGACATGGGCGGACTTTCTCGGTTTCGGCCGGGCCACCCCTTCGATCGCCGATCGGGCGCCTCGGGTCGGCCGATTCTAACCAGGTCGATCCTCGGTTTGGCCAGACGACAGGTCGGTTGACCGGTTTCACCCCTCGCGCACAATCGGCCTTCCGGACTCAAAACTTGCCGACGCCACCCTCCAGGGAGACCCGCTCATGAATCGACGCGCCCTTTGCATTAGCTTCGCCGCCAGCCTGGCCCTCCTCTTCGCCCCCGGCGCCTTCGCCGCCGACGAGGGGTTCAAGCCCCTCTTCAACGGCAAGGACCTGTCCGGCTGGGTCACTGCCCGACGACAAGTGTCCTCTTCAGCGTCGAGAACGGCGAGATCGTCGGCCGCTCCAAGGAAGGCCAACTGAAGAAGAACGAGTTCCTCGTGACCGAGAAACCCTACGGCGACTTCATCCTCAAGGCCAAGATCAAGCTCCGGAACCACAACTCGGGCATCCAGTTCCGGTCCAAGCGCGCCGCCAACGGCGCCGTGTCCGGCCCGCAGGCCGACGCCGCCGACGGCTACTGGGGCCTGCTCTACGAGGAGCGGGGCCGCGGCATCCTCGAACAGTACGACAAGGAAAAGGCCGAAGTCGCTCATCCACAAGGGCGACTGGAACGACTACGAGATCATGGCCAAGGGTGACCATTGCATCATCACGATCAACGGCACCAAGGTGATCGACCGGGTCGACCCGAAGTTCGAGAAGAGCGGGATCATCGCCCTCCAGCTCCACGCCGGCCCGCCGATGGAAGTCCGCTTCAAGGACGTCGAGATCAAGACCCTCGACTGACCGAGTGATCCGCACTCGCCCCGAACGATGCCGGAGGCCGAAGGATGAGCGGATCGGGCCATTCCAGGCCGGGCCGAGGGCCGGGCATCTTTGATTTACTGCTGCTCATCGCCGCCACGGCGGCGGCGATGAGCTTCGATCGGATCTTCGTGTCCTGGCAGACGCCCGGATTCGAGACTCCATTGAAGGTGATCGACGACATGAAGGCACGAGGGCCCGTCAAATATCCGATCCACATCAATTACTGGGTCCATCTCGCCGCTCCTTTCCTGGGGTTCTGGACTCTCGCGCTGATCCCGATTCGGTTCCGGCGTCCCCGCCCGTCATGGCGGAGGGTAATGAGGCAGCCGGGCGCGGTCGCCTGCCTCGCGGCGATGATCGCGCTGCTGGTCAACCTGGCCGCGTGGGGCGTGCTCGCGATCCCGAGACTCTTCGGCGACAAGATCGTGTCGCAATCCCTGGTCGGTTCGTTTTATCCGATCGAGTACCGGGCTTACACATTCACCCAGACGGCGGCCGGCTTCGCGGTCGCTTCCACCTGGGGAATCCTCAACCTCTCGCGACGCTCGCGGCCTGAGCCCTCGTGGATCGATTGGTCGGGGCGGTTCCTCGGCTTCGCCTGGATCGCGCTCCTCCCCGTGAATCTCTGGACGACGCTGATCCTCCAGTAGAAGGAAAGCTCGGCGAAGGGGCCAAGTTCGAGAGCGGCACCCGCTCCGGGAAGTTTCCCGGATGACTGGAGAGAAAGGCTGAAGTACCCGGGTCAGAATTCCGATAACTGATCTGGTACTGCACGCCTACTCCTAGTAAAAGGGGCCACCGCTTTGATGGCGAACCCCTCCGTTCGCGGAACCGGGCCGACCGGATGGTCGTGCCCGTTCATCGACAGGGACGTCACCATCAACGCGGCACCGAAGGCGGGCCGGCGACCCGGCGGAGTCCCATGGCGGGACCACGCCGAGCCTCGGAACCACCCGCCGCTCGGGACCCGGTTCGTCACGACGACGGATCGTGGGGCCTTCGACGCGAGGCCCGCCCAGGGAAGGGCTGGGGTGATCCCCCGGCAAGCCGCTCACCACTCGTTATTCCCTCATCTTCTTCCTTCGGCGCGATCGTCCGCACGGCCGGACCTGGCCCTGAGCTCGGGTTGCGCCTCTCCGTGACCGAGAGCACGGTACCGGGCGGGCCGATTCCTCCGCGTCGACCGGCCTGGACCACGATGGGCCCCTTGCCCGGTGCCCATCGCGACCGACCCGTCTGCGCCCTCAAGTCGGGGACGCACCTCGGGTCGTCCCGCGGGAAAGGAGTCCGTGCGGCATGACCATCGCTTCCTTGTTCCTCGCCCTGATCGTCACGACGGCCGCCGACACCTCCGGCGACCCCGTGCTCCTCGACTTCCACGCCTCCTGGTGCGGCCCCTGCCGCCAGATGCGTCCGGAGGTCGAGAAGCTGGTCCAGAAGGGCTATCCCGTCAAATCGGTCGACATCGACCGCTCGCCCGAGCTGAGCGAGCGCTACAAGGTCTCCGCCGTCCCGACTTACGTCATCGTCGACGCCCGGGGCAAGGCCCTGGCCAAGACCTCGGGGGCGATGCCGGCCGCGCAGCTCGCCTCGTTTTACAACGAGACCAAGCTCAAGGCTCGCCGACTCGATCCCTCCCGTCGAGGAGGCCGAGGAGCGCGGCAACCGCGAGGACGTTCCCGCCGCCGAGCCGGGCCAGCCCGAAGAGTCCGGCCGGCCGGCGCTGGTCAATCCCAAGCCCTGGGAGACGGTCGTCCGGATCAAGATGCACCTCTCTAGCAGCGAGTGGGGCTTCGGCTCGGGCACGATCATCTACAGCTCGGCCGAGGAGTCGATCATCCTGACCTGCGCCCACATCTTCCGGGTCAAGGGGCAGCAGCAGCCGTCGCCTAAGAACTTCCGGGTGCCGATCTCGGTCGACCTCTTCGACGGCCAGCTCGTCGGCCGCCAGCCGGCGATGGTCAGCTGCGCCGAGAAGGACATCCCCGGCGAGGCGATCGACTACGACTTCACCAACGACGTCGGCCTGATCCGGATCAGGCCGGGCCGGAAGCTGGCCTCGTCGCAGGTCGTCCCGCCCTGGTGGCACCCCAGGAAGGGGATGAAGATGTACACCGTGGGCTGCTCCCACGGCAACGACGCGACCGCCTGGGACACCACGATCCTCGAGCCCCGGGTTGGCATGAGCAACACAGCGACCAAGCAGGGCTTCGCCACGATCAAATGTGCCTACCAGCCCAAGGAGGGCCGGTCCGGCGGCGGCCTCTACACGACCGATGGCTACGTCGCGGGCGTCTGCGACTTCGCCGACCCGAACGAGCACGTCGGGCTCTACGCCGTGCCCGAGGCGATCCACCGGCTGCTCGACCGCAACCAGTTGACGGCCCTGTACAAGCCCTCGACCGACGGCGCGAACACCCTGCTCGCGGGAAACCGGACCCGGCCCAGGCCCTCCAACGGCACGAGGCTTCGAACCCAGTCACCCGATGAGTCTTCGGACCCCGTGACGCTCCCGCCGCCGCAGATGGTCGGGATCAACACGCCCCCGGCCGACGCCAACGCCTGGCGCTCGCGGGTCAACGGGTCGAACGCGCCGAGGACCGCCCGCACGACCGGTCGACCCGAAGTTACCATGACCGACCCCGGCGACCCGGGCGCCCGGCCCGGCGATGCCTTGCCCACCGACATGGCGACCGACCCCGGTGCCGAGGCCCGGGCATTCGAGAACACCCATGTTCCCAGCCCGAAGAAGGCCAGCACGCCGACCTCGGTCTCAAAGCCCCAGACCTCCGGCTGGAGGCCCGTCCGCCAAGCGCGGCCCGACCTGACGGAATCGGTGACGGGTCCGCGTTGATCAAGTTCGTCAATTTCGCCCCGGGACCAGACCGTTCCATCGATCCGCTCGTCGATATCGAGAGGACTGATCGATTGAACTGTCCGGGATAATCCCTAAGATGGGAGAGGAGGTGACAGGAACTTGAGCAACCTACCGGCTACTGACCCCATGAGCCGATCCGACAAACCTCGGATCGTCTCGACTCCCGGGACGTGCGGCGGCAGGCCCCGGATCCAGGGTCATCGAATCCGCGTGCAAGACGTAGTCGTCTGGCACGAACGGCAGAAAATGAGTCCCGAGGTAATCGTCCTCGAATATCCGGGACTGACTCTTGACGACGTTGCCTCGGCGTTGAACTATTATCAGGGCCATCGAGCCGAGATTGAGGATTTCCTGAAGGCGGATGACGATTTTGCCGAGAAGATCGACAGTGATCGTTCTTCCGTGCTAATCCATCCACCCAGGAAACTCGATGCCCAGGACCATCCGTTTCCACTTCGATGAGAATTGCGCGAACAGCGTTGCCAACGGGCTACGCCTCCACGGAGTCAACGTCACCACGACGCATGAGGTCGGCCTGATCGCGGCCACCGACGAGCAGCAACTGGAATTCGCCCGGATCGACGATCGGGTCCTGTTCACCCATGACCGCGATCTCTTGGCCTTGCACGCGGCCGGCGTACCACACCGTGGGCTCGCCTACTGTCATCCAGGCGGTCGGACGATCGGCGAGCAAATCCAGGGACTTCTGCTGATCTGGGTTCTTCTCGATCCGATCGACATGGTCGGCCGGATCGAGTTCATCTGAATCCCGCTCGGCTGATCAACCGATCAGCGACCGCAATTTCTTGATGTGCTTCGGCACGGCGACCGCTGGGTCTTCCTTCGCTTCGTATTCGAGGACGACGTAGCCCGAGTATTTTGCGTCGCGGAGCACGCCGATAACGCGCGAGAGGTCGGCGTCTTCCTTCGGCTTCCCCTTGGGGCTGACCTCGGTCTTCACCTGCACGTTGACGGCGTAGGGAGCGAGCTGGGCGAGGTCGGCATAGGGGTCCTCGCCGTGGAAGTTGCCGGTGTCGAGGTTGACGCCGAAGTTCGGGGCGTCGACGGCATGGACCAGCTTGAGGATCTGCGCGGGGGTCGCGGTGATCCCTCCGTGGTTCTCCAACGCGAGGGTCACGCCCTTCTCGGCGGCGTAGGGGAGGGACGACCTGATCCCCTCGATGGCCCGTTCGACGGCCGTTTCCTCGGTGTCTCCCTTGGCGATAGTGCCGGCGAAGATCCGGATCACGGGGGCATCGAGATCGGCCGCGTTGTCGACCCACGTCCGGACCAGCGCAAGCTGCTTCTCGCGGGCGGGGCCGGGTGCGACGCAGAAGTTGTTGCCGACCGAGGTCCCTGAGACGTCCAGCCCCAGCGTGAACGCCCGCTGCTTGAGCCGGTGGAGGTAAGCCGGCGTCACGTCGGGCGGAAAGTAATAGGAAGTCAGCTCGACCCCATCGAGGCCCAGGTCGGCGGCCAACTCGACGAACTCGAAGAGGTCCATCGTCGGCTTGCCGTTCTTCGGGGCGAGCGAGTCCCGGAATGAATAGGCGGCCAGGCTGAGCTTCAGGTGGCTGGGGCGGGTTCGACCAATCGGCCCGATCGCCCGGGCGGGCCGGGTCAGAAGTGAAGGTCCGGCGAGGGCCGCGGAGGCGGCCGAAGTCAGGAACTGGCGACGGGTCATCGGCCTCATTAGCGGGCCCTCCGGTCAGGTTGGGATTCGAAACGGATCGACCCGGATCATAGATCCGGGCCGACCGAGAATCCAGGGGCGAGAGGCTTTCTGACTCTCAGCCCTCCAGCTCGGCGAGGAGGTCGTTGACCTCGCGGTCGAGTTGCGTCCGTCCGGCAGGTTTCTGGCCATTGTGACCGTTGGCCCTCGATCCGGCGTCGGCGAACACGTCCGCCATGTCGTCGCTTGGGGCGTTGGGATCACTCTGGGACCTGGCCCGGAGGTAAAGCTTGACCGGCACGTCCTTGAACGGAAGCTTCTCGCGGAAGACGTTGAGCAGGTAGCGCTGGTAAGGGGCGTCGAAGAGGGACGGATAATTGACGAACAGGACGATCGTTGGCGGCGCGGTGCCAACCTGTGTTGCGTAGTAGATTCTCGGGTTCCGGCCGTTCCGGCCGGCCGGGGGATGGGCCTCAACGGCCTCGCGGACGACCCGATTGAGGGTCCCGGTGCCGATCCGCTGGCTCGCCTGCTTGAACATCGACTGCGACAGGTTCAGGAGCGCCTTGACGTTTTTGCCCGTTTGGGCAGTGATGAACGCCAGGGGCATGTAGGCCATCCCCCGGAACGCGTGCTGGACCATCACGGCGAACCGGCCCATTCCGGGCTGTCCGGCGTCGCCGTTGTTCTGCATCAGGTCCCACTTGTTGACCGTGAAGATGCAGGGCTTGTACTGCTGGCCGATGTAGTCGGCCATCTGCTTGTCGAGCCGGGAAATCCCCTGCATTGGGTCGAGGAACAGGAGGACGACGTCGGCCCGTCGGATCGAACGCTCGGCCCGGTGGATCGAATAGAAGTCGAGGCTGTCCTTGATCTTGGCCTTCCGTTTGACCCCCGCCGTGTCGATCGCAACGAATGGCAGCCCGTCGAGCTCGAACCGGACGTCGACCGAGTCTCGCGTGGTCCCGGGCCGCTCGGAGACGATCATCCGCTCGGAGTGGGCCAGAGTATTGATGAAGGTCGACTTGCCGGTGTTTGGCCGGCCGACGACGGCGATCTTCATCACCTCGTTGGAGGGTTTGGCGGTGTGGACGTCGGGCAGACGCTCGGCGATCAGTTTCAGGAGTTGCTTGCGGTTTCGGTTCTGGTGAGTCGAGACGTAGACTGGCTTACCTCGCCCGAGCTTGTAGAACTCGCCGCCTCGCTCGTCCATCTCCGGCGTGTCGGACTTGTTGATGACGAGAAGCACGGGGGTCTTCTGGATGTAGCGAAGTCGGTGCGCGACTTCTTCGTCGAGCGGCATCACGCCGTCGCGGACGTCGACGACGAAGAGGATCACGTCCGCCTCGTTGATCCCCGTGTCGATCTGGCGGTCGACGTCATCGGAGAGGTCGTCGCGGTCGACCATGCCGATTCCGCCGGTATCCATCAGCTCGAAGAAACGGGGGTCGTCCTCGTCGCCCGCCTGGGCCAGCGTGCTGACTCGGTCCCGTGTCACGCCCGACATGTCGTCGACGATCGCGATCCGTCGCTGGGCAATCCAATTGAACAGGGACGATTTGCCGACGTTCGGTCGGCCAACGATCACCACTTTCGGCAGGGGCATGGCCGTCTCGCTTGATTCGGAGGACCAGCGACGCATGGCGCCGAATCACCCGAAGTTTGGATGCTTGATTGGGGTCTCGGGATAGCCTCGGTCGCTCGGACCATTTATTATATCGTCGTTGTGCGTTGCTGACAATCCGATCGCGTCGCTTGATTAAACGGAATACGCCGCGAAAGCAGGATTCGTTCGGTTGGAATCGCGAGGGACGATGAAGATGACGGATCGGGCTGACGGAGGTGGGGGCGGCTTCACCGTGCTTGACGGCGTGGCGCTGGTGGCGGGTGCCGCGGTCGCGTCGGTCCACATCCGCTCGGCCGTCCCCCAGTTCGATGGTCTGGGGGACTGGGCCTGGGCCTGGTGCCTCTTTGCCTGGCTCTCGCTCACGGCGGCGGGGCCTTATGTCTTCCTCGTCCGGCGGTTCTTCACCAGGCCGGCCGGCTACCCCCGGCTCGGCGACCGGCTCTGGGCGATTTCGGGCCTTCCCTGGCTCCTGGCCGCCATGGTCCGGACCTTCGAGCCCCCCTCGGACGTCGTCGCTGGCCGGCTCGACCCGGCCTATATCGGCTGTCTGAGCATCGGCCTAACGCTCGTGGCAATGGTGGCCGTGCCGGTACTCGCCGCGAAGTTCCTCCTGGTCAACCCGTCGAAACCGAAGGTCCCCGAGCCTTCTCCATGGACCCACCGGCTTGGCCTGGCCTTGACGGTCGCCTGGCCGATCCAGTGCGGGGTGGGCCTGATCGTGATGGGTTGATCCAAAGGTCGAGGGTCTGGGGGACGAGGATCATGACCGAGTCCAGACGTCCGAAAAGCCTCCGGATCGTCGACCTCGTCGGCCTGGTCATCGGCTACGGTCTGGCGGCGTTGCTGGTCCGGTCATTCTGGCCCGGTTCGAAGCCGCTCGTCGGCTTCCCGGCGATCGCGCTCGGGCTGGAATATCTCTGGCTTGGCCTGGCGATGAGCGGCCCGATCGTGCTCGTGCTCGACCGACGGGCTGCCCCAGCGTCGCCCCGGCTGGCTCGGCCGAAGCTCGGACGTCTGATCTCCTCAAAAGAAGCGGCCGAGCCGTTGCCCGTCGGCCGGGGGCCGGCCCGTTCCGTCCTTCCCGAAGCCGGTCCTTATACTCGGGCCGAGATGGCCTGGATGGTCATCGGTGGCTACTGGATCGCCCTGACGATGTTCGTCGTGCCGGCGCTTTCGGTCCATGACATGGTCGGGACTATCGGGATGATCCAGCTGGCCGCCGCGCTGGTGCTGATCTTTTTCGTGGCCCCGAAACGGGTCAAGCCCGGGACATCCGCGGACTCCTGGACCCACGCGGCGGCCCTGACGCTGCTCTGGACCTGGCCGATCGCCTGGGCGCTTCTAATCTTGCTCAGCCGCGGGTTCTGATCCACCTCGACCCGATCCCGGCCCTCGGCTAGGATGCAGCCCATCGCATGACCCAGAAAGGCGGTAGCGGCAGGGAGGCCGGGCCATGAGCTTGCGGAATCATCGGATCGCGGCGGTCTCGATTGTGGCAGCGGAGATCGTCGTCTTGCTCGTCTGGGGCCGGTCAATGGGGAACGACGCTCCCGACGTTCGCGCCGTCCGCGACAGGTTCCAGGGGGCGTGGGTGGCCACGCTGGTCCAGGCGGGGGAGAACCGGAAGGCCGAAGGGAAGGCCGTCGAGCATTGTCGGGTCGAGTTCGACGGAAAGTCAGTCGTCTTCCACGGTCTGGTTGACGACATCGACGCCCGGGGAACCTATTACATCGAGCCCTCGACCCATCCCGACTGGGTCGACTTCAAGCTCGACGCGGGCTGGATCGTCGGCATCTTCGAGGTCAAGGACGACACGCTCCAACTCTCGATGAACCCCTTTGCCCTTCCCGAACGCCTGGGCGTGCCGACCCGCTACCGTCCCCGCAAGCTCCATCCGGGAGAGGACCGCCATTATTACGTCTTCCGCCGGGCGAAGCCTGGGGAATGAACCCTCCCCCGAGGTGTCGGGAGAGGGGGTTCGTGATCTGTTGAGAGGTCACTCAGTCCGCGTTCTCGTCCTCGCGGCTCCGCTCGTCGGCCGGGTAGTTTTCGGGCTTGAATCCGGCCTGTTCACGAAGCCGGACCATCCCCTCGTCGTACGCCTTGCGCATGACGTCCATCTGGGTCTCGCTCCAGTAGCCGGCGAGGGAGCCGTTCGGCCCCATCAGAGCCATGTAGCTGACCGGGTCGCGCTTTTCGAGCGTCATGACGTAGTACGTCGATCGCGGCAGGTCGGAATCGACGGCCACCTGACCCGGTTTGAGTGCGAAGAGGCTCTCGATCAGGGTCGGTCCGGCGTCGGGGATCTGGGGCAGGTCGGTGGTCGAGGCAGGCATGCGCCTCATGCCGAACTGGCTCATGAACTGCGGGGGGATCGGCATGCCGGGCTTGAGCTTGGTGGCCGAGTCGATCGCGATGACCGGGTGGCCCTCGATCGAGAGGTCTTTGATCACGCCTCCGCCGGCCTTGAGCTTGGCGGCGAAGTCGTCGGCCGCCTGGCGGGCCAGCGGGCGGGCCTTCTCCAACTTCCAGGCGCGGACGACCTGGTCCTTGATGTCCTTGAGGTCGGCGACGTGAGCGGGCGAATCGGCGATTTTCCGGACGAGGTAGCGGTCGCCAAGGATGTCGTTGAGCTCGAACCCTTCATAGAGCTGGGTCTTGGGATCGAACGCGACGCTCGCGAACTTCTTCGAGTCGGCCGACCGGCCCGTACCCGACTGGGCCATCGAGATCCGGCCGTAATGCTCGGCCTCGCGACGGTCCAGCAACGGCGTGATCTCGTGGTTCAAGCCGTATTTCTTGGCCACGCCGGCCAGGTCGTCGGGCTTGGGCAGGACCAGCCCCTCGGTCGAGGTCCCTTCCTTCTGGGCGTCGGCGATGTCGTCCTGGACCTTGTAATAGGCGTTGGCGAACTTGTCGATGAAGTCGTCGCGGATCGCGCCGAAGATGTCCTGGATCTCCTCGTTCGCCTTCTCGCGAGCGATGGCGTCCGCCATCGTGTCGCGCATCTCGCGAATAGGGGATGTACCGGGGCGGCGTGAGGTCGGGTGCCCCCTGGAAGAGGTCGACGGGCAGCTCGCGGTCCATCAGGAACTCATTGTCCTTCGACTCATGCTTGCGGGCCTCGTAATACGCCTTGATCTCGTCCTCGGGTAGCTTTTCCTTGATCTTCCGGGCGACCGAGTTTGCGTCGATCGAGAGGTATTCGAGCTTGACCTGCCGGGGGATCTTGAACCCGGGCGTCGGGCTCTTGGGATCGGGCAGAACGTCCTTGTATCTCTCGTAGAGGTCGTTGATCTCGGACTCGGTCGGCTCGCCGACTTTGCCGGTGTAGGACTCGGCGAGGAATGGCACGACCTTGAACGAGGTCCGCTCGGTCTGGTCGCGATAATTGCGGAAGACGTCCAGCGGCGTGACGATCGGCAAGGCGATCTCGTCACGGGCCATCCGGATCCGGATCTGGCCGGCCAGGTCCATCAGGAGCTGCTCGCCACCGACCTTCGACTCGAAACGGGAGAGGATCAGCTCGAAGAGCGCGGCGTTCATCGAACCGTTGCTATAGCGGTCGACCCACTGGCGGGCGAACTCGGTGTTGTTGGGAATCCGGAGGCGGTTGGCCTCGTGTTCGAGGATCAGGGCGTCGATCAGCTCGGCGCGGGTGGTTCCACCGAAGAAGTTTGGGTTCCCGCCGCCGGTTCGGTCGGTGTACACCATGAAGCGGTTGGCCCGCTGCCGTTGCTCGTTCATTGGCCCGAGATCGGAGAGGTGGATCTTCTTGCCGTAGAGCTCGGCGACGACCAGATCCTGGTTCGACCGGGAGTTGTTGGCCATCCAGCGCGGCAGGGTGTCCGAGAGGACGAACCCGATCATGGCGAGGATCGCGAAGACGGCGAGTAGCTTCCGCTGGTGCTGTCGAAAGACCGCGAACGGCATGGTGTTCCTCAAGGCTTCGAGGCCGCCTCGACCGAGGGGGGCTGGGGCGGTCCCCCTTGACACACCCCGGTACGCTAGCTAGATGATGGGCGCGGGCTTCCCAGCACCGACCCAAACCGTAGTGTAGCAGGATCCGTCCCCAGAACAACCGCAAACGGTACCGCCCGACCTCGATAAACACTCAAGGCGGCCAGACCTGGCCGTCGACCGAAGCGGCGTGTCCGGAGCAGGATAGGAAGACACCGTGGCTCGAAAGTCCTCGAAATCGTCGTCATCCGAGACCCCCGAAACCACCAAGGCCCCCAAGGCCGCCTCGCCCAAGAAGCGAGCCGCGTCGACCAAGGCTTCCACTTCCGCCGGGGCGAAATCCGACCCAAGTGTCAACGATGCGCCGGTGCCTCCGGGAAGCCGGGGCCGGAGCCTGGTCATCGTCGAGAGCCCCAAGAAGGCGAAGTCAATTAATAAGTTCCTGGGATCGAAGTTCATTGTGAAGGCGAGCCTCGGCCACGTCCGCGACCTGCCCAAGCACAAGCTGGGCCTGGACGTGATCCGGGGGTACGCACCCTCCTATGAGATCATGGACAAGAAGAAGGACACGATCGCCGAGCTGAAGCGCGAGGCGGCGCAGGGCCGACACCGTCTATCTCGCGACTGACCCCGACCGCGAAGGCGAGGCGATCGCCTGGCACCTGCAAGAGGCGCTCGGCCTGCCCGACGAGCGCGTCCGCCGCGTGCTTTTCTACGAGATCACCGAGAAAGCGGTTCGCGAGGCCTTCAACCACGTCGGCCCGATCGACATGGACAAGGTCAACGCCCAGCAAGCCCGCCGCTTCCTCGATCGCTTCGTCGGCTATGAGCTATCCCCCCTTTTGTGGAAGAAGGTGGCCCGCCACCTCAGCGCCGGGCGGGTCCAGTCCGTCGCGGTCCGCCTGATCGCCGACCGTGAGAAGGAAATCCGCGCGTTCGTCTCGGAGGAATACTGGCGGATCACCGCGCTGCTTTCGCCCGCCGGCAAGGCCGAGGAAGCCGACCGATTCTCCGCCGAGCTGGCGACGTGGAAAGGAGAGAAATTCTCCGCAAAGATCGAGGACGACGCCCGGGCCATCCGCGATGCCCTCGCCGCGGCCGACTTCAAGGTCCGGGAGGTCGAGGAGTCCGAGAAGCTCGACCGACCCGACGCTCCGTTCAAGACCAGCACCCTCCAGCAACAGGCCGCGATCCGGCTCCGCTTCTCGGGCAAGAAGACGATGAAGATCGCCCAGGAGCTTTACGAAGGGATCGACGTCGGCGGCGACGGCCCTTCGGGCCTCATCACCTATATGAGAACCGATAGTCTCCGCGTCTCCGACGACTTCGTCAAGGAGGTCCGCGACCAGATCAAGTCCGAGTACGGCGACCGTTACCTGCCCGCGAAGCCGAATCAATACGCTGCCGGCAAGCAGGCGCAGGAAGCTCACGAAGCGATCCGGCCGACCGACCTCTCGCTTTCACCCGAGACGATCAAGTCGAAGCTCACGATCGACCAGTACAAGTTGTACTCGTTGATCTACCGGCGGTTCATCGCTAGCCAGATGACGCCCGCCGTCTTCGCCGTGACCAACGTCACGATCGAGGCTGGCGACGGGATCTTCAAGACGCAGGGCAAGATCCTCAAGTTCGACGGCCACCGGAAGGTGCTCGCGCCGGCCGGCAAGCAGGAAGACGCTCTCCTGCCGCCGCTGGCGGTCGGGATGGCGCTCGACCTGCACGACCTGAATCCGACGCAGCACTTCACCCAGCCGCCGCCGAGGTTCACCGAGGCCGCCCTGATCAAGGCGCTGGAGAAGGAGAACATCGGCCGGCCGAGCACCTACGCCCCGATCATCCAGACGATCCAGGAAAAGCTCTACGTCGAGCAGAAGGAGCGCCGGTTCTACGCGACCGACCTCGGCATGGTCGTGACCGACGTCCTGGTCGAGTACTTCCCCAAGATCATGGACTTCAAGTTCACCGCCAACATGGAGGACGAGCTCGACGAGATCGCCCAGGCCAAGGTGGACATGGTCAAGGTCCTCGACGACTTCTACCACCCCTTCCAGGAGGAGCTGAAACAGGCGACGGCGAACATGCCGCGCGTCTCGGTCCCGTCCTCGGAGAAGTGCAACGAGTGTGGCGCACCGATGGTGGTCAAGTTCAGCAAGACCGGCCAGTTCCTCGGCTGCTCGCGCTACCCCGAGTGCAAGGCGACCCGCCCGATGGACGGCTCGGCCCGCCCCGCCGCCATCGAGACCGAGCATACCTGCCCCAAGTGCGGCAAGCCGCTCATGCTCCGCGAGAGCAAGCGCGGGCCGTTCCTCTCGTGCTCGGGCTACCCGGGTTGCAAGGAGTCGTTCAACCTCGACCCCGTCACCAACCAGCCCGTGCCCTCGGTGGTCGAGACCGAGCACGTCTGCGACAAGTGCGGCAAGCCGATGGCCTTGCGTCAAGGCTCGCGAGGCGCCTTCCTCGGCTGCACCGGCTACCCGAAGTGCCGGAACACGATGCCGGTTGACGACGCCGGAAAGCCGGTCGTGCCGGTCAAGGTTAACGTCAAGTGCGAGAAGTGCGGCGGCCCGATGGGCCTCAAGCAAGGGCGTCGAGGCGCGTTCCTCGGCTGCCTGAACTACCCCAAGTGCCGGAGCACCGCACCGATCCCCGACGACATGAAGGAGCAGCTCGGAGAGGCCGCGACCGCCGCGCCCGCTTCAAGCGGCCCCGACCTCAAGACCATCCAGCCGACCGAGGTCTGCGACGATTGCGGAGGCCCGATGACCGTCCGCCGAGGCCGCCGAGGCTTCTTCCTCGGCTGCGCCAAGTACCCCAAGTGCAAGGGCACCAAGGAGCCCGGCGAGGCGACGATGGAGAAGATCACGGCGGTCACGGGGGGCTGAGACGGGTCGAGCCGGGTCGATCGTAAGGATCGACCCGGTTTGCCCTCCTCAGCGATCCGCACGCCGAGGACCTCTCATCTCGCTGGAGGGCACACCACGTTTCCTGGCCAGAGGGTCGATGTACCATCGATAGTCGCCCGCGTCGGACGCGAAGACGAACGCCTGGTTTTCCCTCCGCCACTGGTCCCATGCATCGGCCGAGTCGTCCTGAGGACCCATCGGTACGTATCGCCTCAGCAAACGAGCCGCGCGGGCCTTGGCGGCCGCGTCGTTCGATCGAAGTCCGGCGATCGCTTTTTCAAAGAATTCCGGCTGATCGAACGCCACGTTCAACGCCGCAAGGTCCTCATCGATCTCCAGCCGCTGGGCGCCATCCGGATGGAGAAACCGAGCGTTCTCATCCGCCCACCTCGCCATCGCCTCGCGGTCAGGGAGCTTCGACAGCGTCGTCCAGACCTCGGGAGCCAGCAGATCCTGGACGAAATCGACGCGGAACTCGGGATTCCTCAACCATCGAGCCACCGTCGCTCGTGAACGGGCCACAGGACCGGCGAAGACCGAGGGCGTGATCGCGATCGGACGGTCCTCGGTGAAGCGGCTGATGTAGGCGATGGAATTCAGCAGGAGCCGCTGGCCCGACCCATTCATCTCGGCGGGTGACGGCTCGAATCCGAAATGTAGCAGGTTGCCCTGTCGCCAGAGGCCCGCGGAGGTCGGTGTCTGACTGTTGACGCCGCCGCAGAAGAATTCGACGTCCGGTAGCCTCGCGAAGTCCAGGGCGTGCGTGCACCACCCGGGCATCCCCTTCTGATGGGTCTCGGCGACGAGCGGCAGGACCTCGATTTCCTTCGCCTTGAGTTCATCGCTGAAGTCGGCCGGGGTCGGGATCGAGATCATCTTGCTGCGGTCGATCCGGAACGGTCGCTCGAAGATCTCATGCTCGCGCAGGTCGTAGGCGAGCGGGTCGAGGCAGGTGCAGCCCGAGCCGCCCTTGAGCTTCCAGCAGACCGCCAAATTCAGCCCGGCGCTTCCCAGCAGGACCGTCGGCTTGTTCCATTCCTCCCGCGTGCCGAGCGGGGACTTGAGCTTGCGCATCTCGCGGGTCGCGTCGCCCTGAGGCCAGTCGAAGAGGACGACGTCGAAGCGACTTGCGTCTCCGGGCTGGAATGACTCCCGGGACTTTGCCTCGACGAGCGCCACCTTGCCCTTGAGGAAGTTGACGTAATCCGAGGCGCGTTCCGAGCCAACGTACAGGACCTTCAGTTCCGCGAGTTCCCCGGCATGCGCTGATTCAATCGCCACGAACCCGAACAGCAGGGCGACAAGGAATGGGGCCGTTTTCATCGTGTTGCCTCGGCTTGGGTGGGGATTGGGGCGGATAGCTCCAGCTTGCCAGGAGGCCAGCACAGCTCATCATTACAGGCCTGGTAGCGGAGCACGACGGTGACATGCCTCGAAGGCGGCGGGGAGGTGACTTTCAGAAAGCGCCTCAAGAGCACGGACGTGCGGTAGACCGGCAGCCGTTCCGCTTCGGGAGCGGGGAAAATCCAGTCGCCATCGAATTCGACGCCCGGCGGCAATGAGGCTTCGATCTTGAGTGGCGTGAATATGCCGCCATGATCGGCCTCGGCGTGAAGGTAATGGGCCCTGGCGATCCGGACGGCGACCAGGAGTTCGGCCTTGTCGCGGCCAGATGGGCGACAGGCCATGACGGCCTTAACGGGTTCGCTCGGCGAGGGCTCGGGAACGTCCGGCGGGGCCAGGGCGTCCAAAGGCGCCGGAATGATTGGCTGCTGTTGGGCCGGAGAGACGACCTGTTCTCGTGGATTTCCGGCAGGACTCGGTTCCGAAGTGATTTCCCTCGGATCGGCGCCGCATCCGGTGCCAAGGCCGATCAGCAGCGAGACCATCCATCGGTCGTGGCGAGGTAAGCCCAATCCGTGGTTCATGGCCTTCGCTCGCCTGATGAATGAAGGATTTCGGAGAGCATCATCCTATCCGTGACAAGCGTGCCACTCAAGGGGCAGAGCGATCCCCTTCGGACTGGTCTCATCTGACCCTATCGAAGAGCGCAGGTCGAAGTAGGTTGGGTCGCGACCCAGCAATTCCCAAAGCTGGGTCGAGAACCAGCCGACCGGGCTTCCGTCGCTGAATCGGGTCAAGTAGGCTGAATCGATCGACGAATCCGAGCAGGCTCCGGCACGACGAATCGGGAATCACGCCCATGACCGCCAACTCCGGCCTCGACCCCGAGTTCAACGAGCCCATCTCCAAGCCGAGTCCAAGGCGACGATTCCGACTCATCGAACTTCTCGCTGTCGTGGGCATCATCGGACTCCTGATCGGACTTCTCTTACCGGCCAGACGGACAGCGGGGCGGGCCGCGCGCCGCATGCAGTGCGCGAGCGACCTGAAGCAGATCGCGCTGGCCCTCCATGATTATGAGCAGGCGTACAAAGCCTTGCCTCCCGCGTACACCGTGGACGTCAAGGGCCGCCCCTTGCACAGCTGGCGCACGCTTATCCTGCCGTATCTCGACCAAGGGGAGACTCTACGCGACGATCGACCTTTCAAAGCCCTGGAACAACCCGGCAAACGCCAATGCGCGGGAAACCTCTCTTTCCGTCTATCATTGCCCCGACTCACTCGGGCCGAGGAACACGACGACCTATCTGGCGATCGTCGGGCCGAAAGCCTGCTTCCAACCTGATAAGCCTCGAAGCCTGGACGAGATCAAGGATGGTTCTGCGTCGACGCTCATGGTGATCGAGGCGGGCGAGGAGAATGCCGTCCCGTGGATGGCCCCGGTGGATGCCGATGAGTCTCTGGTGCTGAGCCTCGGGCCGGACACGGAACTCCATCATCCGGGAGGAATGAACGCCTGCCTCGCCGACGGTTCCGTGAAGTTTCTGCAGGCCACAACCCCGACGAGAGTTCGTCGAGCGCTGATCTCGATTTTCGGGAACGACAAAGTATCCGCCGATGAGTATTGATCCCGTCGGAGCACTTGCCGATCCAGGACGATCCTCATCGTGAATGAACCCATGTCCGCTCGCGTAACTCGAAGACGACGAGCGGCACGAGCCAGCAGATCCAGGTCGCCAGGGGGTCGAACCACGGGGCGGTCACTCCCGCGACCGTCCCCAATCCGCCGATCATCCTGAGCACGATGGCCGAGCATAACAGCAGATAACAGCGTACCATCCAGCGGCGATGATCCGCGAACCGTCGCGCCACCGCCGTCTTCGCGCCGAGGGTGACGCAGACCGCCGTTGCAAACGCCAGGCTCGCCAGGCTGACCGCCGCGACCGGACCGGCCGCCGCGTGGTACGCCATCGCGAGCCCGCTGGGCGTCACCAGCAACAGGACACACGCGACCTGAAACCGGCCGAGAGCTCGATGCCAGCTCGGGAATCGAGTCCGAGACCGTTCATCGATCAGGAACAATCCCAGGATCAGCGAAACGGGGCCGGACAGGATGTGCGTGAAGAACGCCCATCGATAAACGCCGAAGAAGTCGCGTTCCCGGCCGCGCAGGAAGTCCGATTGAAAGTCGGGCGGAAAGTAGTATTGATAATTTGTTAGAATAGCCAGGGTTACTTTAAGGATCAGCACAACGGCCAGGAAGCTCAAGATGCGCCAGAGTAAGGTCGCGGTGTGTGGGCGCATGTTAAGATCCGCCGTCGTCGATCCTTGGACTTCCTCAAACACGATCAGCGACCCAGACGAGCCGGGATGCATAGGGCGTCCCAGTAAACGCATCGTAGAACCCCCGGTCGGCCGTCACCAAAGGGAGGTCCATCGACTCGGCGAGCGCAAGATAGATGAAATCGTAAATCGCGAGCTTCCGGTTGCCGATCGCCAGGATCATCTCGTAGGCCGTCCTCTCCAGCGGCTCGTGGTGAACTTCGAGAGGCAACGAATCCAGTTCGGCCAGGATGGTCCTCCCCTGAGCCGCCGTCAGCTCACCTCGCTGGCCGACCTTTTTCCAGATCGTGTTGGCGCATTCCGCGGCGAAGAACGCAGGGACGTGATGCCAGCAGGTTGGGGAGAGGAACTGGAGGGACTCCGCCGAGAATGCCTCCGGCACATACCATTTGATGGCCACGCTGGCATCGAGCACGTACTCGCCGAACGGCGAGCTTAACGATAATCCCGCGATCGTCATCGGTCCCGGTCCTCTCGGATCAGCGCGGCACTGTCGCTGTGAACCTGGCCTTCCAGGCTCGCGCGGATCGCGTCCGCATTAGCCCGCGCCGCGACGATGTCCACGACTCGTTCTCGCGCCGCTTTCTCCAGGATCAGCCGGACCTCGGCCTCAAGCGACCGATGCTGCGTCGCGGCCCGCTGCTTGAGTCGCTCGTAGGTCGCATCGTCCAGATTCCGCACAATCAGCTGAGCCATGACCGCCCCCCTTCGGTGTTGTTGGTCAACAGCATAATGCTAGCATGAAACGAGGTCTCATTCCATTCAACAAAGTCGGGTGGGTCGAGCCTCGAGCGAGCCCCACCATCAATGCGTGGTGGGGCTCGCCCGAGGTTCGACCCACCCTTCAAGAAATCTTGCGAGAAAATGTGATAACGCGGCGTCGTCCGACCTGAATGTATGAGAGACACCGGCAGCTTGCCGATTGAACTCAAACACCAAGGGTCCGACTCAATCATGGCCGCCACGAAAGCTCAGATCGCCGCGAACCGGAAGAATGCCCAGCACAGCACGGGTCCGAAGACCCCCGAAGGCAAGGAACGCGTCCGCCGGAACGCCCTCAAGCACGGCTTGACCGGCAAGGGCGTCGCGCTCCCCTCGGAAGATCAGGCCGAGATCGCAGAACGCTTCTCCGACTTGCAGGCGCAGATGCAGCCCCAGACCGACGCGGGCGAGCAACTCCTCCGCCGGTTCGCCTTCATGACCGTCCGGATGGGACGCTGCGAGTGTCACGAGACCGCCCAGACGGCGATGCGCGTCCGGCACGCGATCGAGAAGTTCGACGACGAACGGCTGGCCTTCGTCGAGGGCCTGGCCACGAAGATCTACACCGAACCGGCCACATCGGTCCGTCGTCTCCAGATGTCGCCCGAAGGGATCGACTGGATGCTGGACGAGTGGGAGACCCTGCGAGCTGACCTGCTCAACCCCGACCGGAATTGCTGGACCGGCAATCATCGGATGCACTTCGACGCCTTGCTGGGTCGTAACCCCGGCGGCTACCGGGTCGCCCGGACCATGGCGCTTTCCTATGCGATGGACGGCAGCTTTCACCTGCTCGATAAGGCCGACGGCGAGGGTCTCGACGGCCCGGCCCGCGCCGCCTGGGCCAAGGCCGAGCTAACCCGCCAAATCGACGCCGAGATGGCACGTCTGAAAGAGGTTCGAGCCCGGATCGACGTCAACGCGATCGCCCAGGACCGCGCCGAGGCCGCCGACCGCGCCTTGTTTGACTCCTCCCCGGAAGCGATCCTCGCCCGCAAGTACGAGGCGGCCACCGAACGGGCGATGTACAAGGCCCTCAAGGAGTATCGCCAGGTCGAGGCCGACGCCGCAGAGGGCCGAAAATCGAACATAACCGTTGATCAAGAACAAACTTATGATGCGGCCGCTTTGAATTTGGAGGAGACCGAGGAAGACACCTCGGAGGACGAGTCGGAACCCTCGGCCTCGGTCCGATTGGTCCCTGCGTCCCGACTTTCGCCCTTGGAACGGGCCATGGAGGGGCCGAACGCGGTCGAAACGGCCAGGAAGGTCCCATCCTGAGCGGCTGAGAGGGTGAAAAACGCAGTTGAAAGGCCCCATTGATGACGGGCCGCGGCCGGTCCACGGCCTTTTTTGGAGTAAGGGGCGTCCGGTCCTCCCTTGTCCCTGGCGCGGGCTTTGCACTCTAATCGAGCCGGCGTCCGACGGGCTCGAATTCCCGTGCGTCCCGATCGACCGGCTTGCGGAGCGACTTCCGATGCGTCAACCTAACGTCTCGATCTACGGCTCGCGGACCTGCCCCGATACCACGAGGGCGACCGAGTTCCTCGACAAGCAGGGCGTTCCTTATGAGTTCAAGGATGTCGATCAGTCCCCCGAATTTAACGACTACATCGCTGACCTGAACCACGGCAAGCGCGTGTTGCCGACGATCCAGGTCGAGAATGACTTCCTGTTCAACCCCGGCCTGGACCAGCTCGGCGAGGCCGTGAAGGCTGCCTCGGTCCCGCGCTGAACTGTCGAGACGAAAACGGGTTACGAGGTCACTCCGATGGATGCCGAAACGCTCCGTGCCCTCCAGGCTCCCCTCAAGGCCCGTTATCGTGACGATCCTGCCTCGGCCTTGAAGACCCTGAAGGCCGAGGGGACGTTGGATGACCAGGATCTGGTTTGCCGGGTCTCGACCGGGCTGGGAATCGCCGAGGCGGGCCTGCACCCGGCGGCCGGCGGCGATGGCCGCTCCCTCTGCTCGGGTGACATGCTCCTGGAGGCGCTGGTCGGGTGCGCGGGGGTGACCTTGAAGGCGGTGGCGACGGCCCTGGGCATCGAGATCCGGGGCGGGACGGTCATCGCCGAGGGGGACCTCGACTTCCGGGGGACACTGGCGATCAGCAAGGACGCTCCCATCGGCTTCCGCGAAGTTCGGCTCCGGATCGACCTGGACACCGACGCGACCGAGGAGCAGCTCGCCACGCTCCTGAGGTTGACTGAGCGATATTGCGTGGTCTTCCAGACGATCAAGAATCCGCCAGCGACCTCGGCGACGATCGGGCGGGCCTCTGGCGGATCATGAGCTTCCCCGGTCTTCCCGCGATCGCGAACGGGCGGCTCCGTCAGGCCTGCTCGTCGGTCGAGGGACGCCCCGTGGGGCCGGTGGGTGGAATCCAATCTCAACCCGGCGGTTGACGTGCTGCTCCGGCTGGCGAAGGCCACGCCGTTGCGGTAGTTTCTGTTGCGAAGGGCTCGATCGAGGCGAGCCCCGTCGTCTCATCGTCCGAGTTCCCATCAACGAGGGTCGTTCCGCGATGTACTGCGTCACGATCACCGACGCCCATCTCGACACGCTCCAGTGGGTCTCCCTCATCTATTACTTGAGGGAGTCCAACCGGGACAACGGGCTCGTCGCCGACAAGACCTCGCCGGGCTCTCCGGCGAGCATCGCCGCGGTGGGGCTCTCGTTGGCGACGGCTCCCGTGGTCGTCGAGCGGGAGATCCTCGAGCGCGAGGAAGCCGCCGCGATCGTCCTGAAGAAGCTCCGGTTCTTCCGCGACAGCCCCCAGGGCCCCGAGCCCGACGCCACAGGCTACAAGGGCTTCTATTACCACTTCCTCGACATGAAGACCGGCCGGAGGGTCTGGGAGTGCGAGCTGTCGACGATGGACTCGGCCTTCCTGATCGCCGGGATGCTCACCGCCGCGACCTACTTCGACCGCGACGACGCGGTCGAGCCCGAGATCCGCGAGACCGCAGACTTCCTTTATCGGCGGGTTGACTGGCGCTGGGCCACCAACGGCGAGGCGGCGATCACTCACGGCTGGAAGCCCGAGACCGGCTTCATCCCCTACCGCTACGAAGGGTACGACGAGGGGCTGCTTGCTCTACGTCCTGGCGCTGGGCTCGCCCACCTACTCGCTCGGCCCGGAGAGCTACGCCGCCTGGACCTCGACCTTCCAGTGGAAGACGATCTACGACTACGAATACCTCTACTCCGGCCCGCTCTTCACCCATCAGCTCTCGCACCTGTTCATCGACTTCCGGGGCATCCGCGACGCCTTCATGGAGTCGAAGGGGATCGACTACTTCGAGAACACCCGTCGGGCCACCTACGTCCAGCGCGAGTACGCGATCCGCAACCCGCTCGAGTTCGCCATGTACGGCGAGACCTGCTGGGGCTTCACCGCCTGCGACGGCCCCGGCTGGACTGTCAAGTGCGTCAAGGGAATCGAGCGACGCTTCTTCGATTACATCGCCCGAGGGGCCCCGTTCGGACCGGACGACGGCACGATCGCCCCGTGGGTGGTCGTGGCCTCGCTACCGTTCGCGCCCGAGATCGTCCTGCCGACGATCCAGAACTTCAACGCGCTGGACCTCGGCATGACCGACTCCTACGGATTCAAGACCAGCTTCAATCCAACCTACGAGGTCGAGGGGAGCCACTGTGGCTGGGTCTCGCCTTGTTATTTTGGGATTGACCAAGGTCCGCTGGTCCTGATGATCGAGAACTACCGGACGGGACTTCTCTGGTCGGTGACCAAGCGCTCGTCCGTACCTCGTCGAGGGACTTCGCCGGGCCGGCTTCCACGACGGCTGGTTGTGAGCCGGAGCCTGGCCGGTCCTCGAGCCCATCCGAACGAGCCTTCCATGCCCTCGACGTCCACTCCGACCCCGACCCCGATCCAGACCTCGGCCCGCAGACGTCCCTGGAGCCGGATCGTCCGGATCACCCAGCCCCTGTTCACCTCGGAGATCCGCTGGCACGCGATCGCCTGGCTGGTTGCGCTGCTCGCCCTGCTCCTCGGGGTCAGCGGCCTGAACGTGGTTAACAGCTATGTCGGCCGCGACTTCATGACGGCGATCACCGAGCGGAACTGGGCCAACTACAAGACGATGGCGATCTGGTATCTGCTCGTCTTCGCCGCCTCGACCGCCGTGGCCGTCTTCGCCAAATTCTGCGAGGAGCGGCTCGGCATCCTCTGGCGAGGCTGGCTGACCAGTCACCTGATCGACAAATACCTCAAGAACCGGGCCTATCATCGACTGATGGCTCGGAACGACATCGACAACCCCGACCAGCGGATGACCGAGGACGTCAAGACCTTCACCACGATCACGCTCTCGTTCCTGCTGATGCTCCTGAACGCCAGCATCACCGCCATCGCCTTCTCGCGGGTCATCTGGCTGATCTCGCCCCAGCTGCTGGCGGTCGCCGTCGGCTACGCGGTCGCCGGCTCGCTCCTGACCGTCTTCGTCGGCCGGAAGCTGGTGGAGCTCAACAACCTCCAGCTCAAGAAAGAGGCCAACTTCCGCTACGAGCTGATCCACGTTCGCGAATACGCCGACTCGATCGCCCTGCTCCGGGGAGAGCAGAAACAGCAGGCCCGGCTGGTCCGCCGGCTCAACGAGCTGGTCAACAACTTCCGATCCATCGTCTCGGTCAACCGGAACCTCGGGTTCTTCACGATCGGCTACAACTACCTGATCCAGGTCATCCCGATCTTCATCGTCGCCCCGCGTTACATCCGGGGCGAGGTCGAGTTCGGGGTGGTCACGCAGTCGACGATGGCATTCGCCCAGCTCCTCGGCGCGTTCTCGCTGATCGTCACCCAGTTCACGCAGATCTCGTCCTTCGCTGCGGTCGTCAACCGGCTGGGCACCATCTGGGAGGCCCTCGAGGAAGCCCCGGCGCCGCTCGGCGTGAAGATCGAGATCATTTACGACGAGACCCGGCTCGCCTACGAGGACCTGACCCTCCGCTCCCCCAAGGGAGACAAAGTTCTGATCGAGGACCTCAACCTGGAGATCCCGCTCGGGCGGAGGATGCTCATCCTCGGCCAGGACGGCATCGCCAAGAATTCGCTGGGCCGCGCCACGGCGGGAATCTGGGACTCCGGCGAAGGGCGGATCATCCGCCCGAGCCCCGAGAACATCCTCTTCGTCCCCCAGCGCCCCTACACCGCTCTCGGAACCCTTCGCGACCAGTTCTACGAGCCCGACTTCTCGGGCCGGGAGACCGACGAACGGCTCGATCTCCGTCCTGACCCAGCTCGCCTTCGGCCCGATCCTCGACCGGGTCGGCGGCCTCGACGTCGAGCGTGACTGGGCCAACCTCCTGACGGTCGGCGAGCAGCAACTTCTCGGGATCGCCCGGCTGCTCATCGCCCAGCCCCGGTTCGCCTTCATCGACCGCGCCACCAATGCCCTGAGCACCTCGACGGGCCCGGCACGTCTATGAACTGCTCTCGTACACCTCGATCACCTACATCAGCGTCAGCGACCAGGCCAGCCTCCGCGACTTCCACGACAACGTCATGGAGCTCCTCGACGAGGGCAAGTGGACCGTCGGCCCCGCCAGCGTGCCGGCCGCCCCTCGGACGGTAGCGGCGTCTTGAGGTCGGCCCGATTCCCATTTTGTCGAGATAGTGTGATCGGAATCCCCGAATCTTCCTGAATATAAGGTCAACCCAGGTGAGTCGCTCCGGGCCACGACGACCTTTTGCTCATTGACATGGTGTTCATCAAAAACGAACGATCCAACTCCCATGGACCAGGCGGGATTCAGTCACTTGCCTCTGATCCGACCTCGTCGCACCAATTCATCGAGAATCCGGACGGGCAGGGGGGCGAGTCGAATTCGAATCGGTCGAGCAGCACGCGAACGATCCGCTCGGCGGCCCAGCCGTCTCCGTAGGGGTTGGCGACGGTGGCGAACCGCCGGTAAAGCTCGGGCGAAGATCCGAGCGACTCGACCGCTTCGATAATCGTCGAGGGGTGGGAGCCAACGAGTCGAACTGTCCCGGCGGCGACGGCTTCGGGACGCTCGGTCTCGTCGCGGAGGACCAGCACAGGCTTGCCCAGCGACGGGCCTTCTTCCTGGACGCCACCTGAATCGGTCAGGATCAGGAACGAGGCGTGCATCAACGCGACAAACTCACCGTAACCAACCGGGTCGATCAGCTGGATCCGGGGATGGCCCTGGAGTTTGGCCATCACGGCCTGTCGGACGGACGGATTGGGGTGGACCGGGAAGACGACGCTCAGCCTCGGGTCGCGGTCGAGCAGTTCGACCAACGCCTGGCAGATTCGATCCAGCGGATCGCCGAAGCTCTCGCGGCGGTGCGCTGTGACCAGGATCATCCGATCCGTTTGAGGCTCGAACCGGCGGCGCCACTGGTCGCTCGGCGATCATCCGGAGGGCATCGATCCCTGGGTTCCCAGTGACATGAATCGCATCGTCGGAGATCCCCTCGCGGAGCAGGTTGAGCCGGGCGTGTGGCGTCGGGGCGAAGTGGACCGTCGCCAGATGGCCGGCCAGCGCCCGGTTCTTCTCCTCGGGAAAGGGCCGGTAAGGGTTCCCGGTCCGGAGCCCGGCCTCGACATGGCCAAACGGAATCTGACGAAAGTACGAGGCGAGTGCCGAGGCCAGAACGGTCGTCGTATCTCCCTGGGCCAGCACCAAATCCGGCTTCTCCGAGGCCAGCGTGGCATCGAGAGCCGAGAGGGCCCGCGCCGTGACCTCGGCCAGGCTCTGGGCCGGCCTCATCAAGCCGAGGTCCAGGTCCGGCGTCAGGCCGAAATCGGCCAGGGCCCGGTCCAGCAATTCGCGATGCTGGCCGGTCGAGACGAGCCGGACTTCGAGCCTCTCGGCTTTGTTTGAGCCGGAGCACGATAGGCGCCATTTTCACCGCCTCGGGCCGGGTCCCTACAACGCACAGTACGACTCGCGTCGATCGGCCCGAGTCGTCCATCGCGTGCCTGGCTCCTCACCGCTCCGGCCTCCCGCAGGCCGTCACCGGGACAGTATGGCCGGAACCCCGAATCTGATCAACCGAAGGATGCTCCAGGCCGTCACGGAGCGTTCACAAAAAAATCTCTTCAATCCCCCTTGACGTTCCCGTCTCTTTTCCTACACTCGATTGAAACGTCTGTTTGAAACGGGCGATTGAAAGGCGAGGTCTATCCCGTGGGACTCGATCCGACCAAGGCAAAGCTGCTGGAAGCGGCCGGCGAGGAGTTCGCCGAGAAGGGATTTGAGGGGGCCACGGTACGCGCCGATCTGCGATCGGGCGGGGATGAACCTGGCGGCGGTCAATTACCATTTCGGAGACAAGGAACAACTGTACGAGCACGCGGTTTTGCACGCCCATCGCTGCGGCCCTGGGATGCCCCCCGAGGAGGATGCCGGACCTGAGTCCGGCCGAGGATCTTCGCCTCTACATCGGTGCGTTTCTGAGCAACGTCGTGGCGCTTCGGAGTTCGACCTGGCACCAGACGCTGATGCTCCGGGAGATGGTCAATCCGACACGGGCTTCCGAGGCCCTGGTCCGCGAGGCGATCCGGCCCCGGTTCGAGCGGCTCTCGGGCATCCTCCGGCGGCTCTGCCCCGACGCCGATGAGCGGCGAATCCAGGCGCTGGCCTTCAGCGTGGTCGGCCAGTGCCTCCATTACAAGCTCACACGGTCGATCTCCGAGCGGATCGTCGGCGCCGGAGGCGTTCGGGCGGCTCGACCTCGATTACCTGACCGATCACGTCACGAGATTCACGCTGGCCGCGCTCGGCGAGGCTCCGCCCTTCGGCACGTCGAACCAGGCGAACATATCGCGAAAGGGGGCCATGAGATGAGCTGGATCGCGTTGCAGATGCTCACCGGCGACCGCGCGAAGTTCTTCGGGATCGTCATGGGCCTGACCTTCGCCGCGCTCCTGATCACTCAGCAAGGTTCGATCTTCTGCGGCCTGATGCTCCGGACCGCCGGCCAGGTGGCCGACACCACGGGCGCCGACCTCTGGGTGATGGACCCGAACGTCCTCCACGTCGATGACGTCAAGCCGATGATCCAGAACAACCTGTACCGGGTCCGAGGGGTCGACGGCGTCCTCTGGGCCGTCCCGCTCTACAAGGGGACTGCTCGGGCCAAGATCGACAACTTCGAGGGTTCGCCTCGCCAGGTGATCGAGCAGGTGATCCTGCTCGGGCTCGACGACTCGTCGATGGTCGGTGCCCCGCCGAGAGACCGCATCCTCGAAGGACGGCTCGAAGACCTCCGCAAGCCCGACGCGGTGTTCGTCGACAACAACCGGCTCCAGAAGCTCTTTCCCGGGCTCTCGAAAGAGGCCTACGAGCGAAAGAACTACTACCGGTTCCTCGGCAAGGAGATCGAGATGAACGACCACCGGGCGATCATCGTCGGGATCTGCGAGGCCTCGCGGACCTTCCAGTCGAACCCGGTGGTCTACACGACCTACTCGCGGGCCAAGGGGTACATCCCGATGGAGCGCAAGACCCTCTCCTACATCCTGGCCAAGGCCGAGCCCGGCCGCGACCCCAAGGACGTCGCCAAGGCGATCCGTCGCCAGACCGGTCTCGGGGCCGAGACGGGCGAGGACTTCGTCTGGAAGACGATCGACTACTACCTCAAGTACACCGGCATCCCGATCAATTTCGGGATCACGGCGATACTGGGGTTCCTGGTCGGGACCGCGATCGCCGGCCAGACGTTCTACAACTTCACCCTCGATAACCTTAAGCAGTTCGGGGCCCTCAAGGCGATGGGCGCGTCCAACGGCCGGATCATCGGCATGATCCTGCTCCAGGCGACGGTCGTCGGCCTGCTGGGCTATGGGATCGGCGTCGGTCTGGCGACGCTCTTTGGGATCATGACCAAGGGCGGAGAACTGGCCTTCTACACGCCCTGGCAACTCCTGCCGATCACCGGCGCGGCCGTGGTCCTGATCTGCATCCTGGCGAGCCTGCTGAGCGTGCGGAAGGTGATGGTCCTCGAACCGGCGGTGGTGTTCCGAGGTTGACCTGGCTGAATACAGGCTGATCGATGGGACGATGGGCGATGATCGATCGAGGAATCCCGAGTCTCGCATTGACCATCATCGTCTCGGAGCCGATCAAGTTCGTTCGGATCCTGATTTCCTCAACCCCCCGCGATCCGGAGGCGTGAATGATGACCGCGACGCTGTCTGCGAGCACGAGCGGGGTGGCCCTCGGCCAGGGCGACCCCCCGGTGGCTGTGGAGATCCGCGGGATCACAAAGCACTTCGGCACCGGCGAGCGTCGGGTCACCGCGCTCCGCGAGGTCGACTGGGACGTTTACGCCGGCCAGATGAGCCTGATCGTCGGCCCCTCCGGCTGCGGCAAGACCACGCTGCTCTCGGTCGTCGCGGGCATCCTCAACGCCGATGAAGGGTCGGTCACGATCTTCGGCCACGAGGTCTCGCGGATGAGCGACCGGGCCCGGACGAAGTTCCGGGCCAAGCATATCGGCTTCGTCTTCCAGCAGTACAACCTCCTGCCCGCCCTGACGGCCGCCGAGAACGCGGCGATCCCGCTGGTGATCGCCGGTTGGTCGAAGTCGAAGGCGGTCGACCGGGCCAAGGCCGTGCTCTCGTCGCTGGGCATGGGCAAGAAGACCGACAGCTTTCCCAACCAACTCTCCGGCGGCCAGCAGCAGCGCGTGGCGATCTCGAGGGCCCTGGTCCACGAGCCCTCCCTGCTCGTCTGCGACGAGCCGACCGCCGCTCTTGACCATGAAACCGGACTCTCGGTCATGGAATTGCTCCGCGAGGCCGCCGTCAAGCCCGACCGCGCGGTCGTCGTCGTGACCCACGATAACCGTGTCTTCCACTTCGGCGAGCGGATCGCCCACATGGACGACGGCCGGATCATCCAGGTCGAGGACAAGACCGGGGCGATCCGGGCCTGAGATCCGGTCATCAGATCGAGCATGAGCGATGTGATAATGGTCGATGGGCGATGTTTTCCCCTCCCGAATCGGTCATCGGTCATCGTCTTATCGAACATCTTGCTCTTAATAGATTGTCTATTCAAATTTAAAATTATTGAGATTGATATCACTTCACGCGAAGGATGGAGTTCCCGATGCTCAAGAAGCTGGTCCTTCCGCTGATCGCGTTGTCCGGGTTCGGATTCGCGGTCTACACGATCTACGCTCGGGAGCCGATCAAGGTCTCCGAGCCGCTGACTCCGCCGCCAACCCAGTCGAAGTATCGCAAGTTCATCGCCGGCGCGGGCATTGTCGAGGCCAGGCTGGAGAATATCCCGATCGGCGCGGCGGTGCCTGGCGTGGTCTGGGAGGTGAACGTCAAGGTCAAGGATCGGGTCAAGAAGGGGGACCAGCTCTTCAAGATCGACGACCGGGACATCAAGGCCGAGCTGGCTGTCCGCGAGGCCAACCTCGCCTCGGCGATCGCCTCGTACCGACGTCTGGAAGCGGCGCCTCAGGTCGGCGACATCGCGACGGCCGAGGCCGCCGTCGAGGAGGCCCGCGCAAGGGTCAACGACACCGAGGCCGCCTCGGCCCGGACCGAACGGCTCTACCAGCGCCAGATGGGCACCGCCAGCGACTACGACAAGGACCGCTTCGCCTTCCAGGCCGCCAAGGCCAGCCTGAGCAAGGCGGTTGCCGACCTGAACCGGGTCAAGATCACCTGGGACGCCGACAAGGCGGTCTCCAAGGCCGCCGTCGCGATGGCTGACAGCCAGCTCCAGAGCACAAAAATTCAGCTCGATCGGCTGACCGTCCGTGCCCTGGCCGACGGCGAGGTTCTGCAAGTGAACGTCCGGCCCGGCCAGTACGCCGTCTCGATGTTCAACCAGGCGCTGATCGTCCTCGGCGACAGCAAACGGCTCCACGTGCGTGTAGATATTGATGAGAACGACGTGCCGCTCTTCAACGCGAAGTCGCGGGCCATCGCCACGCTCAAGGGGCGGCCCAGCGTTTCCTTCGAGGATCTGCCCGTCTTCAAGGTCGAGCCGTACATCATCCCCAAGAGGAGCCTGACCGGCGATAATTCCGAGCGAGTCGACACCCGGGTCCTCCAGGTCGTCTACGTCCTGCCCGAGAATACTCCGGTGCCGCTTTATATCGGCCAGCAGATGGACGTCTACATCGAGGCCGTCGAGCCCGAAGGGGTGTCGCTCGACACCGACCTCCGCCGCCAGAATCCCTTCGAGAAGAAGTCGAAGGATGCTGAGAAAGCACCAGCAGACAAGTCCGCTCCTGCTCCGAAGCCGACGGCTTGATCAGGAAGGTTCAGGATTTCTTCCGGGCCTTCTTGGCCTTCGGTTCGACTCTCGGGCCGGGCGTTCCATCGGGAGCGTCCGGTTCGTCGCTCTTTGACGCGGGGTCGATCTTCGGCAGGGGGAGGATCGTGAACGGCAGCGACTGCCTCGCGGTCGATCCTTCTTCGAGGGCGTCGCGGAGCACGATTTCATACTCGTATTCGCCGGGCGGGAGCCCTTTGAGGCCCACGGTGTTGACCAGGTAGATCCGCTCGGTCGGGTCGTTGAAGAAGGGCTCGTATTCGAGGATGTTGTCCTTCTTCATGAGAATGGCTTTTTCACCCTTCCGGCGAATCCGGCCGTCCTGGCTGAACCTGGCCTTGAACCGATGGCCGGGCTTCGCCTTCTCGACCGGCTCGACCTTGTAGTTGAGCGGGCGATAGTAGACGAGCAGCTTGTCCTCGCTGGTCAGCGATGCGTCGGGGAGCGGGAAGTACTGGTCGTAACCTTCGACGCGCTTGCAGGCGACGGCCTTCGACATGTCGAGCGTGGGGCGTTCGACCTTCGGGTCCTGCCCGACGGCTTCGATCCGGATCGGTTCGGAGACCGAAGTGAGCAAGGCCGCGACCAGGGCCAGGGCGAAACGACCGGGCGACTTCATCGGCGAAACTCCAGGAGAGCGACCGGCTCGAATCGCGCTCGGTCGTTTTCTGGCAAGGTATCGGCCAGTCGGGGGTTCCGCAAGGCAGGGCGGATCGGCACCCTTGAGTTTTCCGGTCGCGTGAGGATTACCAGATTCGGGGCAGACGGAGGGTCGGGCAAAGAAGATCGGTGTTGAAGGGTATGAGGAGGCAGTGTAGGTCGGAGGCGGAAATGGGGCGTTCCAGCCGTCGAATTCGGGCCGAAATACAAAGCGGCGACCCAAGGGATGGATCGCCGCCGTGTGCGCCTGGATGGGGTCTATGGACGGATCCGAGATCGAATCACGACTGAACGGAGTGACGGAGACGGCGACGGACTCGCCAGCCCGCGCCACCGGCGACGAGGCCCCAGGCCAGGATGGTCGTGGGCTCGGGCGTCTGGACGCTGGGGGGAACCGGAACCGTAATCGGTCCGGGCGGGTTCTCCAAGTTCTGCGGCTGATTGAGCGGGCTGCCGACGAGCGTGTCGGCGATGGCGCTCTTGCCGACAATGATCGTGGTCCCCGTCCCGGCGTAGGCCGAGATGTAGAACCCGTTGGTCAGGGCGTTCAGGCCGGGGATCTTGCTGAAGTTCTTGATAGTGAACTCGAAATCGGGGTGAGCCGCCGAGGGGTCGTAGGCGAGTTGCCCGAGGTTGCTGGAGAGGGCCGTTCCGTAGGCCTGGGCGATCCCCGAGACCTTGTAGATGGAGTCGTTAACGGTCGCGACGTTGAAGCCGTCGAGAGACCCGGCCGGCGAGTTGGCCTTGTTGGCGGGGACGCCCGCGACGACCACCGGGTCGGCGCTGGTACCGGCGGCGGTGACGGGGGTGAAGGCGACGGTGATCGACTTGTCGCCGCCGATGTGCGGTGGATTCGAGCCGCCCGCCGCCGTGGTCAGCGGATTGGTCGACCCGTCCTTGCTCCCGTCGGTGTTGCCGGCGATCCCGTAAAAGTTCACGCCGACCGCCAGGGTATCCGTCTTCTGGTCATAGCTGAGCCGGATGTCCTTCATGACGTAGCCGTTGATCAGCCCGGCGTTGGTCATCCATTGCGGCTGGGCCACGTCGCCCATCGCCTGACCCGGGACGATCGTGACGCTCTTCGAGGTCGATGGGAAATCCTGCTCAACATTCCCGGTCGCGAACAGCGGCGAGGCCGCGGCACCCGGTCCTGGGGTCGGAATGACAGCGGCCGCTCCCGCGGTGCCGGCCCAGGCCAGGGCCAGGAGCGCCATTGGCCAGCGAAAGACGCTGTGGCGGACCATAACGAGACTCCTTCTACGTTAGGTTGGTCGTCCCCGACCTCGTTCAACATGCCTGAGGCAAGTCCGGACCGGGGGTGGCTTCCATCTCCAGTTCGACCCGGGATCGATGCGGCCTGGGGCCGTCCGCTCCCGAGGCCGCCGTTTGGCTCGGTTGTCACGCACCTCCGGGTCGATCCGGCCGTCGGTTCCACCGACTTCGGGCCGGGGACCCGCTCTCCCAGGGAACGGCCCGCATTCGAGGCCGATTATCAGGAAAGGACATAGGCGCGATGTCGTTGTTCACGAAGCTTTTCGAAGCCGTTCACTCGTGGCGGCGCCGTCGCGGCGGGACCAAGTCCCGCAAACGGTCCGACCTGACGATGGAACAGCTTGATCATCGGCAACTCATGACCGTCAACTTCACCGGGAACGTCCCGATCGATTTTCCCGCTACGACGGTCCCAGGCGTTGTCGTCATCCCAAGCCCCCCCAATAACCAGAAGCCCATCATTCCACCGAACCTCCAGGGTGTCATCAACGTCTCGGGGTTGGAAATTGATCAACTCCGGGTCAGCTACGACTCCACGGCCGACATCCTGAGCGTGGGCATCGAGGGCCCACCCAACGGGACCACCGGCCAGGAGGTCATCGCGGCGGACAGTGATAATAACGGGAACTCCGCCACGGTAAACCCCAAAGTCTCGGCGATCGAGCCGGCCTTCATGGACCCCGCCGACATGGGCGGGACCAAGACCTACGGGATCACCCTGGACCTGAACAACGCGTCGACCCCCGACATCGCCGTCGGGTTCCCGCAGATCAACCCGACCGGCAACCCGCTCGCGGCCAAGCCGTTCGAGGTCGCCAAGTATCTCAACAACGGCAGCGGCAACTTCTTCGACCCCAACAACATCTTCCCGCAGTACACCGGCAACTACTACCTGGCGAACGACCCCAATCATCCCAACCTTGAATTCCAGATCACCCACTTCTCGCAGCTCTACCAGCAGACGACCGGGAACGCGCTGACCCCGACGACGAACCTCAGCATCGGGGCTTTCGCCTCGAACAACCAGGACACGGGGATCAGCGACGAGTTCTTTCCGCCGCAGGCGGTGACCATCTCCAACGCCACAGTCACGCCGCCGACTCCGCCGCCCCCACCGCCCCCACCGCCCCCACCGCCGCCACCGCCTCCCCCGCCGCCGCCGCCGGTGATCATGGAGTGCTCGCCGACGATCTTCGTGAATCCGCACGAGAACAACCACCTCAACACCGCCCACCCGACGGCGATCCGGGTGAACGTCCTAGGCTCGTCGGGCTTCGACCCCACCACGATCATCCCCTCGACGGTCAAGTTCGGCGACCCGGCCACCATCGCCACCACGGGCGCCTCGCCGATCCTCAACTTCGAGCGGAACGTCAACCACGACGAGTTCCCGGACGAGACCTTCGTCTTCAACGGTCTCGACGTCAAACTCCCCTCGGGCATCACCACCGCCGAGATCACCGGCGAGACGACAAGCGGCGCTTTCTTCAGCAGCCAGGTCAAGGTCTTCAACCGCGACGCCTCGTACTACTCCACCGCCGCGATCAACAAACAGCAGGCCGACTGGCTGAAGTACGACAAACAGCACGGCATCGACACCAGCAATGGCCCGGTCGCCCCCCCGGCCGCGATCCCCAAGGCCGCCCAGCAACTGGCCGCGTCGATGGCCATCAACGACCTTTACGCCCCCTTCAAGGGAGAAAAGGTTCCCAAGCAGCTCAACCCCGGACTCGGGAACGCCCAGGCCGCCTCAACGACCCCGGCCCCGACCGTCGTGTCGATTCCCACGAAGCACGGCAAGGCTGTCAAGGCGAGCAAGGTGACACTGACCAGCGTCAACATGGGGACCTCCTCGGCCTCGACGCCGCTTTCCTCAGGCCTCACGCTCGCCGGCGGGGCCTGACGACTGACCGGACCAAGTCGGCCACGGAGGGGCGGGTCTTCTCCCGCCCCTCCTTCCGTTTCGAACCCGTTTGCCCGTGTCCCTGGCCCTCCGGATGGGTTAAAGTGATACCATGGACGAGAACCAGCCCCCGGAAAGCCCATCTGGCCAGCTCTCGGTGACCGGGTTTCTGTCGATCCCGCTCGACGAGTTCCGGTTCGAGTTCGCGCGCTCCGGCGGCCCGGGCGGGCAGAACGTCAACAAGGTCAACTCCAAGGCCGTGCTCCGCTGGCGGCCCGCCGAGAGCCCGAGCCTGCCGCCCGCAGTTCGCGACCGCCTGCTTCGCGCTCTGGCCTCTCGGTTGACCAAGGAGGGTGAGCTCCTCGTCACCTCCCAGCTCACCCGGGACCAGTCCCGGAACGTCGAGGACTGCCTCGAAAAGGTCCGCGAGCTGGTCCTGGCCGCCGCCCGACCTCCCAAGGCCCGACGTCCAAGCCGGCCGACCCTCGCCTCGAAGGTCCGGCGGGTCGAGTCCAAGCTCCGACGCTCAACCACCAAGCGACTCCGACGCAAACCCGACGCGGAATGAGCCTCCGTCCACCCGTCCGCGTCTCGCCCCGATCCACGGAGCCCGACCGATGGCCGATTATTCCCCCTATCAGCAGAAGATCATCAAGCGGTATTACAACAACTACGACGCGATCCAGTCGCAGAAGCTTGCCGAGCTGGTCACCGAGCTCTACCTGGCCGAAGGCAAGAAGCGCGACCGCCTCTGGACCAAGGTCGGCGAGATGCTGACCAAGCTGGAATTCCCCGCCTCGCGGATCGAGCACCTCCTCCTCAAGCGCGACCCCGCGTTGCTCGCGGGCGTCATGCAGGAGCTGGAAGGGAAATCGAGCTGAATCTACGACGCGTGATTCGAAAAGTGCTCGGCGTCTCGAAAAATCCTCCGTCTCGCGGACATCTGACCGCGACTTTTCGCGATTTTTCCGATCGAGTTGCCCCATTCCCGAGGATTACGTACGTTTCCCTCGGAGGCACCGGCCAGGGGCGATTTCGGCCGGATCAATCCCGACAACGGAGGCACAAGATGACGTTGGCCCAGCGGGTCCGAGATCATCGATACGCCAAGGGGTGGGGGCCGGACGAGCTGGCCAGCCGCGCCTCGATCTCGCGAACGGCCCTCTACCAGATCGAGAGCGGCAAGACCGAACAGCCCCGCGCGGCGACGCTCCGGCGGATCGCCCAGGCCCTGGACATCCCGACGGAGGCGCTGCTCGGGCCGCACCTGGGCGTCGTGGGATCGACCTGGTCGACCTCCGAATCGGCGATGTCCGCGCAGCCCCGTCGAGTCACCAATTCGATTCCGCCTCGACGAAGTCCCGACCTCGACCCGAGCCGGCGACCTCGACCGTAAGTTCCACGAATTGCTGGCTTCGCCTCTGGGCGAAGGGGTCGCCCGTATCGTCGAGGAGTCGCACCGGATTCTCCCCCGCTCCGTCGTGGAGACCCGCTGGTAATTCGCGTCGTTTGGAAAATCTGGGTTGTGGTGTAAGATTCCTCAAGTCGGAGTCGAGTCGGGCCGACAAAGGTCGGCCCATCGGACCTTGCTTGAGGAGGCACCATGAGGCATTCACCATTCTTCCCACTCACCTGGTCCTTGTTGGCCTCGGCCGTCATCGCGGCTTCGAGCCTCCCCGCCGAAGCGGGCGGCAAATTCTTCCGGAGGCATGATCGGCCGATGGTCGAGACCGTGGCGGTCGAGCGTCCCGAGAACCGCGTGGCCCCCTCGCCGATGCTCGGCACGTTCCGCGGCACGCCATACATCTTTGTTCGTGGCAACGGCGTGGCCGGTGGCGGCTATTCGACACTTGGAGGCTACGGGCGGGAGAATTCCCTCTCGGTCTATGGCCCGCTCTCGGTCTTCCGCGAGGTCTCGGCCCCCATCGACACGGTCGTCCGTGGATATGACGGAGTTCCCAGGGTCGTCCCGGGGACGGCGTTCTCGAACCCGAACCAGCCGACGCTCTCGCCCGTGATCTACCCGACTCGCGCGAGCAACTACTCGGCCCTCCGGTTCCAGGGCACCCCGCCGCAGTGGGACAAGGCGTTGATGTGGATCGATCAGAATTGATCGATTTCTGATCCTGTTCATCGAATTTTGAGATTTGAGATCTCAGCACTGGGATTTCAAATCCTCAGTGATCGGAATTGCGATCGGTCGCCTGCCGGATGGTCAATGAGGCGATGGCCGATGGTTGAAGCCTTGAAATCAGTCGATCATCCAGTGACCTTCGTGTTATCGACCATCCTGGATTCATTAATCCCGACCAATCCGCTGCCTCAGCTTTTCAAACCGGGTCCGGAGCTCGCCTCCTCCCAGGTCGGGATGGAGAATGGCGATGGCGTCAATGATCAGCCGGGCGTCCTTGGGGTGGTCGGATCGGAAGTAGGCCAGGGCCATCCCATATTGCGACTCGAACCAGGGGAGCGATCCGGGGGCGAGCCGGCTGGAGCGGTAACGCTCGGCGTCGATCGCGAGGACGAAGGCGTCAAGGCGCTGATAGGTGTCGGCCAGCTCACGGAGCAGCTCATCGTCGGCGTTCTCGACGGGCCCTCCCCAGTCAGCGATCTCCTTCTTCGCCCCGGCCGCATCTCCCGAAAACAGGAGAGCCCGGGCGTGATGGAGCCGCGCCTCGTCGCGTGAGGCGGGGGGAAGCCGGTCGAGGTGGTCGACCAGCCGGTTCGAGAGCACTCGAGCGATCAGGGCGAGGCGCCGGCGGATCAGCTCGGAATCGGCCTCGACCGCCGAGTAGTCGAGCAATCGGAGGGCGGGAAGGAGGTCGGACGGGTTCGGCTGTCCGGACCTCATCTCGCGCGATCTTCTCGGCCTCAGTTGCCCGTCCGGCCTGCGCCAGCGCCACCATCCGGTCGAGCCGGGCCATCCGATGTTGCTCGGGCCGGGCCTCCTGCTTGAGCAGGCGTTCACAGGCGTCGATCACCTCGGAGGGACGACCGACTTCGGGAATCAACTCAAGTGAGGCAAGCTGGAGCGTCAAAGCGGCCGATTCCGGCCCGTCGGTCGCCGAGGCCAACGCGGCGCGGAGCGAAGCGCGGGCCTCGTTCATCTTCGCCGCGATGGCCGGCTGGTCCCGGTTGATCCGCTGGATCTCGACCGCCTTTCGGAGCCGGTCGGCGATGAGAAGCCTCGCCTCCAGCCAGCGAGGGTGGCTGTGCGTGATGCCCGACCAGAGGTTCATGGCCTCCTCCGGGCGACCCGCCGCCAACCGGACCTGCCCCAGGAGCCAGCGGGCCTCGCCAGTGACCGGCTCGAGCGGGAAGTCGCGGACCTGTCCCTCCAGGGCTTCGAGGTAGGCCGCCCTCGATGCTCCCGGCTCGCGGGTCGCGACCGCCCGGCCTCGGGCCAGAGCCCGGAGCATCCCGGCCCGCGTCTTCAGGTCTCGGGGCGCTGTCGGGTCGTCGACCGACCTTCGAGAGCAAGCGATCGGCCTCGGCGAACTTACCGGCCTCGAACAGGTAGGCCCCCGCCTTATACCGGAACCCCGCCGTCTTGTCCGGATGGCCGGTCGGACTCGCACGGTCTGCCGCCTTGGCCTCCAGCCGGCCGGCTCTGGCGGGATTGCCAAGCCGTAAATGGCCCTCGGCCAGGACGTCCCACCAGTCGAGCGGGTCATCGGCCCCCGGCTCGTCGATGGCCCTGGCTAGCTCCATCAAGGCCCGACGCCCCTCGGGCCGGCTCGACCCCCGGAACACCTCGGCGACTCGGAAGGCTTCGGCGTCCACGTCCTTGCGTTCCCGACTCGGGGGCAGCTCCCGATGTCGAGCCAGGACGACTCGGAGTGTACAGAGTCCCTTCATGGGATCGGCGACCCTGGCGGAGTTGATCGACTTGCGGGCCTCGTCAAACTGGCGGCGGCCGATCAGGGCGGCGACCCTCGCTTCGAGCAAGGCACCGGCGGGCGGGGGAGGATTCAACTTCTCGGCCTGCTCGATCTCCATCTGGGCCTGGCCGAAGAGGCCAAGCCGCGTCGCCAACTCGCTCCGCAGCAGCCGGGCGAACTCCCGGAGGCCAGGCGCGGTCAGTGAGGCGTCAAGGAGCCCGAGCGCCTCGCGCTCGGATGCGGCCCGGGCCGGGTCGTTCTCGGGTTCGATCTTCGAGCGGTCGGCGATCGCCTGGGCCAGCCGGAACCGGACGTTCTGGCCGAACGGCTGAGCCTGGCCCGCCGGCTTGACCGTGATCTCTCGGAGTCGCCGGATCGAGTCATCGAGCGCCTTGATCGCCTCGATCCGACTCGACGCGTCGGCCGGGGCCAGCTCGGCCTGCTCGGCGAAGACTCCGCCCCTGCGGCCCATCGATAGACCGCGGCCTGGAACCGGATCAGACCGGCGGCCTCGACCTCGGGGTTCTTGTGGACGAAGTCGTCAAGCAGGCCGACCGCCTCGGTCCATCGGACCCGGCGATCGGTCGCCAGGGAGGATTCCCTGGCGGACTGATCCAGCGCCGCGGCGCCGTCGAGGGCTCGATGGGCCCGCTCGTCGGCGGGGATGGCCTGATCGGCGAGGACCGAGCGAAGTTCCGCCAGGTCCGGCCCTTCGGCTCGGATTTGCTGGCCCCACCCGATCGCCATGGCGAACCCGGCCGCGAGGACCCTGCTCGTCGCGAATCGTCGCACGTCTGGCCCTTTCTTCGTCGGCTGGCGTCGTCCTGTTTGGATTCTGCTTCAGCGTGACCGATGAGACGATGGTCGCTGAGCGAGACTTCCCAATCCTGGATCGCTCATCAGCCATGCGGCTCCCAGTCCATTATAGAGCCGGGCGGCCATCTTTCGGCTTTGCGTCGGCCAGAAGTTCGCGGATCGCGCGGCGATAGGCCGGCTCGGTCTCCGGCCGGACGTTGGCGACGGAGGGCTCGTAGCCTCCTTCGGCGAACGAGCGTTCCAGCGGGATATACCACGGACCGCCGTCGCCGTAGGCGGCCGTGGCGATCCGGAGGTCGGGCCGGCTCGCCTGGGCTTCGAGCTGATACTCGACGAAGGTCTCGGCCGGCAGGTGAAGCAGCGAGACCGTGCCGAGGTCGAGCCGGGAGAGCAGGATCGGCCGGCGGGTCGCCACCCTCATGAGCCAGCCGCAGGTCATCACCGAGCGGTTCCGGGCGACGGTCGTCGCCTTCGGGTCGGTGACGATCGCCTTGAGCTTGTCGAGGTCGAGGTCCTCGCGAGGGGCAAACCGGATCGACAGGGTCTTCCAGGAGATCGACCCCAGCGGATCGTTATAGGCGTCGGCGTCGAGGTCGGCGGAGACCATCCCCCGGTGGATGCGGTCGGCCAGGATCTGCCGTTCGGGCTTGGTGCCAGTGTTGTACTTGCCGGCCGTGACGTTGCCGGCCGAGCCAGTGAAGTAGAGGTGGAGGGTCTCCGGCTCCTCGGCGTCGCGCCGATTCCGGGCCAGCCCGACGAAGTCGGACGTGACCCGGCCGTCGCCGTAGTAGCTCATCGGGTGGGTGGTGTAGTAGTAGAGACGGGCGAGCGGCCGATCGCGCTGGAAGAAGCCGACGGAGCGGAGGACCGGGTCGATGGTCCCGTCGGGCTCGGCCCGCGCGGCCTCGTCCTTGGTTGCGCTGTATCGGGTGAACTTGATCTTGCCGTCGGGACCGATCACCCGCCGGTTGCAGGCGACCTGCTCGACCCTCGCCGTTCCGGCCCGGATGTGCGTCACCGGCTGCGGGTCCATCAACGCCTCGCGGACGGCGGCGGCGGAGCGGGCGACGAGGTCATCGACGAACCGGTCGTCGCAGATCAGTGGGTCGGCCCCGGCCTTGCGGAGCAGGGCGTTGCCGTCGCGGTCGATGAACGGAGCATTGTGCTGGTGGACGCAGTGAAGGGCCACGCGGTCGGGGGTGGTATGGGCCGCCTCGGCGAGGGCCTCGGTCCAGAGCCGGTGCGACTCGTTCATGACGCCCGTCCAGTCGAGAGCCGCCAGGACGATCGGCGGGCCGGCGTCGGTGATCACGACCCCTCGGAGCCAGAGCGGGTCGTCGACCCCCACGACCGGCTTGATCCAGCCTCCGCAGAGCGAGTGGCCCATCGGCGGGGTGGCATCAACGCGGAAGGTCGAAAGATGGGCGTTGAGCATGGGCGGTCATCCCAGGTTTTCGAGCCGACGGAAGGCGTCGAGGGTGTTGCGGAGCAGGAGGGCGACGGTCATCGGGCCGACGCCGCCGGGTACGGGCGTGATCCAGGAGGCGACCTCGGCCGCGCCGGGGTATTCGACGTCGCCGCAGAGGCTGCCGTCGTCTCGGCGGTTCATCCCGACGTCGATCACCACGGCGCCCGGCTTGATCGCGTCGGCCTTGACATGCTCGGCCCGGCCGATCGCGGCGATCAGGATGTCGGCCTGGCGCGTGAAGTGCTCGATGTCGCGGCTCGCGGAATGGCAGACGGTGACGGTCGCGTCGCCGCCGGGCCCTTTCTGCAAGAGGAGCAGGGCCATCGACTTGCCGACGATCTGCGACCGGCCGAGGATCACCGCGTGCGCCCCCTTCGTCTCGATCCCCGAGGCCAGGAGCAGCTCGCGGATGCCCAGGGGCGTGCAGGGGACGAACCGGGGCTGGCCGATCGCCAGCAGGCCGGCGTTCTCGGGGTGGAAGCCGTCGACGTCCTTCCGAGGGTCAACCCGCTCGATCACCTTCCGGTCGTCGATCTGGGAGGGCAGAGGAAGCTGGACGAGGATGCCGTGGACGTCGGGGTCGGCGTTGAGGGCGTCGATCGTCGCCAGGAGCTTCGCCTCGGCGATGTCGCCCGGCAGGCGGAGCAACGTTCCGCGCATCCCGGCGGCCTTGCAGGCGTTCTGCTTGTTCCGGACGTAGACCTGGCTGGCCGGGTCGTCGCCGACCAGGACGACCGTCAGGCCGGGCACGCGGCCCGGTCCGGCCTGGAGGCTGGCGACCTCGTCGGCGACCCGGTTCCGTCATGGTCTGAGCGAGTGCCTTGCCGTCGAGGATGCGGGCGGCCAACGGATGTTCCTCCAGGGTCGAATCGAGGGCCGGGGTCGCCCGGCCTCTCGTGCCGAACTACTATAATGGCGGTCGTGTCCGTCTGTCTCCAGGCCCCCGCCCTTTACATTTGATCGAATCGGATGGCATCGATGGAAGTGGACGACGCGACCGAAGGCGGAGTCCTCGTCCCGATCGAGGAGGGGCCGGAGGATCTGGCCGAGTCGTTCCATCCCCGAGGGTCGATGGTCCGGCAGGTCTTTCGCCTCTCGGCCCCGGTGCTGGTCGAGCAGTCGTTGCTCTACCTGGTCGGACTCTCCGACACGCTGCTGACCGGGCGATATCTCTCGGAAGGGCACCTGGCGGCGGTGACGGTCGCGACCTACCTCCTCTGGTTCCTCGGCAGCCTGATGACGATCATCTCGGTCGGAGCGACCGCCCTCGTCGCCCGATTCACCGGCGCGGCGAATCCCGAGGCCGCGAACCGAACGTGCCAGCAGGCGGTGGGACTGGCCCTGATCCTGGGGACGGTCGTACTTTTCGCTGGCCAGTTCGCCGCGCCGAGCCTGATCCGGGCATTGAACCTGAAAGGGCAATCGGCCGATCGGCGCGACGCTGTTCCTTCGAGTCGTCCTTCTCGTCACGCCCGCTCCTGGCCTGCACGTCGGCGGGCGTGGCGTGCCTGCGGGGCGTGGGGGATACCCGGACCGGGATGTGGGTGATGATCCTGGTCAACGCGGTGAACGTCGCGCTGGCGTGGTCGCTGGTCCGGGGTCTCGGGCCGATCCCGAAGCTGGGATTCGCCGGGATCGCGATCGGGACGTCGACCGGCGAGGCTGTCGGCGGGACTGGCGGTCCTCCTGATCCTGGCAAGAGGCCGGTCGGGGCTCCGGCTCGAACTGGCCGGGATGGTCCCGCTCGTGGCGGAGGGCCTGGCGGATCTTGCGGATCAGCCTGCCGGCGGCGGGCGAGAGCCTGACCAACGTCTTCTGCCAGCTCTGGTTCCTCGGCCTGATCAACCGCCTCGGGGCGACGGCCACGGCCGCGCACGGGGTGGCGATCCGCTGCGAGGCCCTGGCCTTCCTGACCGTGACGGCCTTCTCGATCGCCGCAAGCACCCTGACTGGCCAGTACCTAGGTGCCGGGCGGCCCGACCTGGCGGCGAAGGCGGCCCGGACCGCCTGGGGCATCGGCGTGGCGTTGCTCGTCGCGGTCGGGACGCTGATCTACTTCCAGGCCGAGGCGATGTTCGGCCTCTTCCTGGGCGGGAAACAGGCCGAACGTCGTGGCCGAAGGGGTCCCGGTGCTCCGGATCGTGGCGTTCGCCCTGCCGTTCCTGGCGACGCTTGAACGTCCTCAACGGTGCCCTCCGAGGCGCGGGCGACACCCGATGGCCCTGGCTGATCGTGCTGGTCGGCTACCTGGGAATCCGCCTGCCGCTGACCTACTGGCTCACCTGGCCGACGTCCGGAGGGGGGCTCGGCCTGGGTCTCCGGGGAGCCTGGCTCGCCATGTTCTTCGACCTCTCGCTCCGCGGAATCCTGGTCGCCGCCCGGTTCCTGCACGGGGGATGGAAGACGGCGCGAGTCTGACGGTCAGGAACAGGCGAGATTGGAATTCTCGGATCAGCGATTTCAGATTTGAAATCCGAGATTCGAGACGTGCGTTCACATTTCCGCCAGGGCCGCTCTTCGATCTCGGACGATCCCGAAGAGCCGGTCGAGATTGGAGGTCTTGAAGACCGACTGGACGGTGGGCGAGAGCTCGCAGAGGCGGAGCTTGCCGCCCGAGCCGTCGACCCGCCGCTGAAGAAGGATCAGCTTGCCCAGCAAGCGAGCTGGAGATCAGGTCAACCCCGGAGAAGTCGAGGACGATCCTGATCGGCTTGCCGTCATTGGGCAGGGCCGCGCCGAGCTGATCGGAGACCTCGCGGACCGTGCGGTCGTCGAAGAGCAGGCGGTCTCGGAATGTCACGACCTGGGCACCGTCCGCCTCGATGACCTGGATACGCGAGTGTGGCCGGCATCGCAGGCTCCCGTCGGTCGCACGAGGAACTCATGTTGTCTGACGTCAGCCAGGATATCCGGCCGAATCAGACAATTGCGAGATGACGCCGAAATCAACGCGATTGCGATTTGTCCGGATCTCAGGGATCGCGTCGTTCGACTCCGACGGAGCGGGCCATCGGAGCGGGGAGGGCGAGGGCGGAGGCGGTGCGGAGGGTTCGCTCGGGACCGTCGTCAGCGCGCGAGTGCCGTTCTTCGGGTGGCCGGGCCGACGAACGCCAGAGCCGCGGCGCGATCCTCGACGAAGGTGAACATCGGGGTCAGCTTGCTGATCCGGAAGACCTCGAGGACGTTCTCGTCCACGTTGCAGAAGACCACCCGCCCGTTCTGCTGGCGGGCCAGGCGATGCAGGGCCAGGAACCCGCCCAGAGCCGCCGAGCCGGCGAAGACCACGCCGTTCAGGTCGACGACCAGATCGGGCTTGCCCTTCGCCCGGACGTGCGATTCGTAATGTTGGCGGAGGTCGCGAACCGGGTTCGGGTCGAGGCGCAGGCAATCCCAGAACTCGGCCACGAGGACCCCGCCCTCGTTCCGGACCTCGACCTTGGGCTTGAGCATGAGAGTCCTATCCGCCGAGGGCTTCGTGAGGAAAAGACGAGTAGACCCGGCGTCACCAGCAGAGGGTTATCAGAAACCGAGACGTTCCGTTGAAAGCGCGATCCTCGTCTAGACATTCGGAACGGTCGGTGGGTTCGCGACTGGTCCGTGGAGGTCGCCGAGACATCCGACCGATCCTGTCGGACGATTCGTGCAGGCTCACCAATGAATAATATCATGGACAGGGCTCGGAGGCCAGAGCGGCGAACTCCTGGGACCTTAGTCCAAGGGGCTGGTCCAATGTGGTATCATTCGGGTTGTGCATAGCCTGAGAGGCTCGCCCGAGACTCGGCGACGATGGGGCGTCGTCACGATCGACCGACGACTTCGAGGGGGAATGTGCTCATGCGTCACGCCCTGCCCGTCGTGGCCGCCCTCGCCTGCTTCGGGTCCGGAATCGCCCACGGCCGCCGACTGGACCGACGCCGTTTCCCCGAGCGGTCGCACGACTTCGGGACCGTCGCCCGGGGGTCGAAGGTCCACCACTCCTTCAAGCTGGTCAACTCGACCAACCAGGAAATCCATATCGCGACCTGGCGGACCAAGTGCGGCTGCACCGACGTCCGGGTCGGGGCCCGGGACATCCCGCCCGGCACCCAGACGGTCATCGAGGCCGTCATCGACACGACCCAGTTCACGGGCTACAAGGCGTCGGGACTGGTCCTGGTCCTCGACCGGCCGGTTCGGACCGAGATCGACCTGAATCTGACCTGCTTCATCCGGGCCGACGTGACGCTTGAACCCCGGCCAGGTCGATTTCGGTGTCGTCAACCGCTCGACTCGGCCCAAGGTCGAGCTCTCCCTGGCCTACGCCGGCGGCCAGCCCGACTGGGCGGTCACCGAGATGAAGACCGATCAGCGACCACATGGTCGCCGAGCTTCGAGAGCAGGGCCGCTCGGCCGGAGGGCAGGTCAATTACGTCCTCACGGCCACGCTCAAGCCTTCGGCGCCGGTCGGGTTCTTCAAGGACGAGATCACCCTCAAGACCAACGACCCGAGCAGCCCGACCATCCCCGTCTCGGTCTCGGCGGTCGTCCAGTCGAACGTGACCATCTCTCCCTCGGTGATCAACCTCGGGACCGTCAAGGCCGGCCAGACGATCCAGAAGACGGTGCTGGTCCGATCGGCCCAGCCGTTCAAGCTCACGGCGATCAAGCCGGGCCAGCCCGACCTGACCGCACCCGCTCCCGACGGACCAGTCGAGGACCGCTGCACACGGTCGTCCTGACCTTCAAGGTTCCCGACCGCGTCCGGCCCCTACAACGCGACGGTCGAGGTCGAGACCGACCTCAAGGACGAACCCCCCGCCCGGATGACCACCTTCGCCAACATCGTCCCGTGAAGATCGCCTCAATGACACAAAGCCCGAAGGGTCGCGATGGACCCTCGGGCTTCGTCGGGATGGAGAGGTCATCGAATCTAGGGAGCTGAGGCGATCAGGCTCGGCAGGTCCAGGTTGACCGAGCGGATCGCCCGGCCGGGACGAGGGTAGGCCGCCGAGGGGACCGGGGCCGGAGGCGCCGGGCGGAGCGGCGCCGGGAGCTGGACGCCTTCGTCGGGGCCGGCGGGACCGCCATCGGGGCGGGGACGGCCTGCGGGGTGGCCGGATAGGACGGCATCGAGGCGACCGGCGCGGCATAGGGCGACGCGTAGGTCGCGCCGCAGGGGCTCGCGGAGTAGCAGCTCGCGGCGACCGCCTTGTGGCCGTGGTGGCCCTTGCCGCAGTGCTTGCCACCGCCGAAGAGGCCGGTGGTGGCGGACAGGGCGGTGATCAGGACGATCTGGTGCATCGGGTGAACCCCTTGTTCTTCAATTAGGTGTCGATCCGTCATCTTCATTCGTTGCGGAGAGGCTCCGCATCGGGCGCCGTCGCCCATCGGGAGAGGGGACGACGGCTCAGGCGTGTCAGGTGGCCGTCGAGGCGGAAAACCGCACCTTCGACGACGCGACCCCGTCCATCCCAGACGCAGGTTGCCGCTCGGCGACTTCGCAATGCCCGACATGAGGGTCCGGCCGCTGCCACCAAGGAGGTCGGATTGTAGGGGCGCGCTTCCAGGCCCGACAACCTCAGTCTCGGGCCTCTGGGCAATTGGGCTTGACGCGGCGGACTTTGACGTCAACCGCCGCATGTGTGACGTCCAGCTCCGGTTGACAGCCCCTCGGGGCTCGACTTAAGCTCAGGTCACTTCCTGGACCGGGGCCTCATGGATCGCCCCGACCGGCCTCCGAGGGATCGACCATGGCCAGCACCTTGACCCCGCCCCGCGTCCCTTCGACCGATCAAGATCGGCTGGCCCTCGCCGTGGCCGATGTCGGCTGGTACACGACCGAGAACCTGTTCCGCGAGGTCCCCGAGGACCGGGCTTCGACCCTCCTGCTCCGCTGCGCCGACGTCCGCGTGGCCTGGAGCAAGGGGAAGCGGCCCTGGAGCTGGAACCGCCCGGCGACCCAGACCGCGCCGGGCCTCTGGCGGCGCGACATGGTCCTGCCCTCGGGCTGGATGAAGACGTATCCGAAAATCGGCATGCGTCCGATCGCCCGGGCCATCCGCCGCTGGAAGGCCGAGCACGCGGCGGGCGAACCGCTCGCCCTGGTCATGACCTATCCCTATTACTTGCACCTGGCCGACCGCGTCTGGCCCGACCGGCTGGTCTACTTCAACGTTGACGATTACCGGCTCTACTGGCCGAAGGTTGCCGACGAGGTGACGCGGATGGAGCACCGGGCAGTCCGCGAGGCTGACCTGACGGTCTGCACTTCGCTCCGCCGGGCCGAGGAGCTGCGCCAGGCCGTGCCCGAGGCGGCCGGGAAGGTCCGAGCATCTCCCGCACGGGGCACCCTCGGCCTCGATCCCCGACCTCCCGCAACACCTCCCGGGCGAAGCCCCTGACGACATCGCCCACCTCCCTCGGCCCCTGATCGGCTACGTCGGCACGCTGGAGGATCGGGTCGACTGGTCGCTCCTCGACCGCCTGGCAAAAACGAACCCAAACGCCTCGATCGTCCTGGTTGGCCGGGTCGGAGCCGACGGCGATGCCCCGTGGCAGGTCGATCGGCAGGCGCTGCCTGGCCAGGCCCAACGTCCACGCGATCGGCTGGCGAGCCCAGCCGACCATCGACGCCTACAACCGCTCGTTCGACCTCGGCCTGATCCCCTATCAGGTCGACCATCCCTTCAACATCGCGTGCTGTCCGACCAAGATCATGGATTACATGGCCGCTGGCCGGCCCGTCGTCTCGACCGACCTGCCCGAATGCCGGCTCTATCCGCACCTCTTCGACGTCGTCGAGCCCGGCGCCTTCCTCGAAGCCGTCCAGGCCCGACTCGCCGCCGGACCCGACGACGGCCGGGCCGCCCTCCGGCTCGAATTCGCCCGCGAGAACTCCTGCCGGAAGGTCGCCGAGCGGCTGCTCGACTGGATCGGTCGGTAGCTTCGAGACGAGTCGCCTGAAAAATCTGAAACAGCCCGATCGAAATCCTGCGCACCAGTAAAGGGTCCCGTTTGCGCCCCGGGCGGAGCCGGCTCCCACGCGGTTGAAGCTCCCGAGGATGTTGGCCCGGTGCGGCGGGCTGTCCATCCACGCGGCGACAACGGAATCGGCGTCAGGCTGGCCCTCGGCGATATCCTCGCCGGCCGCGGTGTTCGGGTAAACGGCGGAGATCCTGCCGGCGAAATCGCCGTGGGTGATGCCATCCCCCGAGGCCATAGTGGCGGCCCACGATCCGGCCGACTGATCGAGCGCCGGGTCGTCGGCCAGAATGGGAAGTCCGGCCGAGGCTCGGGCCGCGTTGATCGCGTCGACCACGCCGGGCGGCTTCGCGGGGGGCTTCGGGTTCGGTTGAGGCGTGGGGACGGGCAAGGGTTCGGGGCTCGGTGACGGCGTCGGGACGGTTCCGACCCATCGAGAGAGGATTTGAAGCCATCGGTTCCAGAGTTCGGACATCAGCGATCGGGCTCTTTTGAGGGAATTCATCTCGGGCTGATCGGCGAGACCACTCGCCGCCCGGCCTTATATTCAGATCGGTTCGACTCGGATTATTCGGGTATCCGGCAAAAAGCCCGATCTCTGACCCGACGTGGCCGTTGGCACCGGGTCTCGACGGGGTTAGATTGGTGCATCCCTCCGGGCCGACCCTCCCGGCCCGAGCCGAATTCAAACCCATTGCCCGGGAGCCTTTCCGATGAGCCTCGGCCTGCGCGTTCGCCTCTCGATCATGATGTTCTTGCAGTACTACGTCTGGGGGATCTGGCTGCCGATCCTGGGCATTCACCTCGGCTCGGACGCGGTCGGGCTGACCGGGCCTCAAATCGGCTGGGTCTATACCGTCTACGGCTTCGGCGCGATCCTCGGGCCGTTCCTGCTCGGTCAGCTCGCCGACCGCTACGTGGCGACCGAGATCGTGATGGGCGTGGCCCACCTGATCGGCGGGGGGTTGCTGATCGCGACGGCCTACGTCGTGGGCTTCTGGCCGATCTTCCTGCTGCTGTTCGCCTACTGCAACCTCTACATGCCGACGATGGGGCTGTCGAACTCGATCACGTTCCGGACCGTGGGCGAGGGGAACCAGGACCTTTTTCCTGGCATCCGGATGTGGGGAACGCTCGGCTGGATCGCGGCCGGACTCTCTTTCGCCGCGTATCGTTCGAGCGCCGACGTCGCGGCATTCCAACCTCTCTTCGACCTGATCTCGAAGCCGTCGAGCCGCGACTGCCTCCGCGTGGCCGGGTTCGTCTCGCTTGATTTACGGTCTCTACTGCTTCACGCTGCCGCACACGCCGCCGACCAAGGTCGAGCACGACACGGCCAAGGTGAAGAAGTCGGCTGTGCTGGAGAGCCTGGAGTTGATGAGGGTCAAATCGTTCGCGGTGCTCGTGTTCGTCTCCGGGCTGATCGGGATCATGCTGGCGTTCTACTTCGCGTGCGAGAACATCTTCCTCAAGGACATCGGCACGCCCGAGGAGCAGATCGGCGGTTACATGGTGATCGGCCAGGTCGCCGAGGCGTTGGTGATCGGCATGGTGCCGTGGGTGGTCCAGCGGCTTGGCGTCAAGAACACCATGCTGCTCGGTGCCGGTGCCTGGGCCCTTCGATTCGGCCTCTCGGCGATCGGCCAGCCCTGGTGGCTGATGATCGCGACCATCGGACTGCACGGGTTCGCCTTCGCCTTCTTCTTCGTCGTCGCCCAGATGTACGTTGACCGCGCGGCCGGCCCGGACATCAAGGCCTCGGCGCAGAACCTCTTGATCTTCATCATCTATGGCCTCGGCACGATCGTCGGCAGCGTCCTGACCGGCTACATCCGCGATTACTTCAGCAACGACTGGCACAAGGTCTGGGCCGGGCCGTTCGTGCTGACCCTGGTCTGCATCGCGATCTTCGCCCTGTTGTTCCGCGACACGGCGATCACCAAGAAGACGGTTGTCGAGGGCGACCCGCTGCTGGTCTGACAGACAGATAGATATACCTGATCCGAGCAGCGCACGATCGCAGCGCAGCGGAGTAAGCGGCCTGATCCGAGCCCGGTTCGGGCCGGTTGTCGAGACGACCCGATGCATCTTCTGACTCTGCTGCGCTGCTCGGATCAGGATCAGGCTTCGGATCAGGATCAGACAGCTTACTCCGCTGCGCTGCGTGCGCTGCTCGGATCAGGAAATCGTTGCATCGGTTCACCTTGCTCGTTCAAAACGTAATGTACCTTTTCCGCAAGGGCTTCTTCGGTCCACAGGTAGCGAGTGCTGCCGTGTCGCGTCCAGCGTGTGCGATCCCGCTCGGACGGGAACGCCTTGTTAAGGCGTCGGCTGGCGGCTGTCTTGAAATCATTCAGGACACGTTCTGGCGGCCCCTCGGCCGTCACGACGAGGTGGACGTGGTTCGAACGGACATGGGCAGCGTGCAACGTCCAGCCTTTCCGACCGGCGATCTCACGCAAGGCGCCGATCGTAACCTCGCGGCGCTGCCGATCGAGGTGATAAGGCGGCCCGGTGAGGGCGGCTCGCTCGCGTGCGTGTCGCGCGGCGTCGGGTGCCAGCACCGGCGATCCGGGAACGTTGTGTTCGTCGTCCACGGATCCACGTTCGTCCCCGTGCAGCCAGGTGCCGTAGCAGGTGAAGGTGAGGAAGTACGCCAGCGGAGTGCTCACGAAATCGACCTCCCAACGCATCGTCCGAGCCGTGCACGTAGCGAGTCTTCGAGCGGAGTAAGCGGACAGGGCCGGCAATGCGGGCCGCTGACTCCGCTACGCTGCGTGCGCGATCCGGACTCGGATTGGCCGTGTCACACGTTCCATGCATGGCGTCATCGGATATCAAGCAGCCCGGCCGACCCGAGGAACTCGCGGGCGACCTCGGCCGGGTCGCGCTTCAGGCCGTCGACCTCGTGGTTGAGCTTCCTCATCGTGGCGGCGTCGATCTTGCCGGCGAGGCGTTCGATCGCCTCGCGAAGCTCGGGATGGCGATTTCAAGGTCTCGGCTCGCGGACGAGCGGGACGGCCTCGTAGGGCGGGAAATAGCGGCGGTCGTCTTCGAGCTGACGACTAGCCCGAGCGACTCGACCCGGCCGTCGGTCGAGTCGCCCGCCGCGACGTCGAGCGACTTCTGTTCGCACGGCCTGATAGAGCAGGTTCCGGTCCATCTCGCGGGGCCGGATCGCGAAGTCCAGCCCATAAGCCTTGACCAGTCCCGGGTAGCCGTCGGCCCGGTTCATGAACTCGGGGCCGAACCCGGCGCGGAGGGTCCGCGGCGTGGCGGGCGAGGTCCGAGATCCTGCGGATTCCCAGCGATTCGGCCTGCTCGCGACGCATCAGGATCGCGAAGGTGTTCTCGAATCCGAGCGGCGGGAGGGTTGCGATCCCGTCCTTCGCCAGCATCTCGCCGACCTTCCGGCGGACTCCCGCCGGGATCATTCTCGGGCGGCTGCTTGAGGATCGCCGTCAGGGCCGTCCCGGTGTACTCGACATAAGCGTCGAGCCCGCCTTGCTTCAGGGCGTTGAAGCAGATCAAGGACCCGCCCAGATTGAGCCGGCGGTCGACCTTGAGCGGCGTGTGGGCCTCGACGAGGTCCGCGAGCATGTGCCCGAGGATGACCGGCTCGGCCGAGTCCTTCGAGCCGACGACGATCGTGTTCGACCGACTTCCCGATGCCCAGCTCGCCCCACGCCCCGTACAATCCCAGCGACACCAGGGCGAGCGTCGCCGAGACCGCCAGGGCATCGCGCAAGCTGGTCCTTCGAGGTCGCGTCGGGTCGAGCCGGCCTTCCAGCTCTCCCAGAGCCGCGTCGCAGGCCAGGGCGAGCACGGCGGCGGGGACCGACCCGAGCAGGATCAAACGAGGATCGGCCAGGGAGATCCCCCGGAAGATGTACGAGCCCAGGCCCTCGCGCCGATGGCCGCCGCGATCGTCGCCATCCCGACCGATGCCACGGCCGCCACGCGGACTCCGCCCAGGAGAACCGGCACCGCCAGGGGCAAGCTCGACCAGCGTGAGCCGCTGCCAGGCGGTCATCCCCATCCCGAGCGCGGCCTCGGCCACGCCCCGGTCGACCCCCTTCAGCCCCAGGATTGTGTTCTTGATGATCGGCAAGAGCGAGTAGATCACCAGCGCCGCCAGCGCGGGGGGCTTGCCGATCTGTCCCTCGAAGAGGATCAAGAGCACGCCCAGCAAGGCGAGACTCGGGATCGTCTGCAAGACGTTGGCCAGGCCGAGGATCGAGCGTTCGGCGGCCTTCGATCGGCTCGCCAGGATGCCCAGCGGCACGCCGATCAGGACGGCGATCAGGATCGCCTCGCCGACCAGGTCGAGGTGCGCGGCGGTCGCCTCGAAGAGCGCCCAGCGCTCGGCCTGGAGGAGCCCGAGGAAGTCATTCAAAGCCGGGCCCCCTCGTCGATCGGGGTGACGGCGCGGGCGTCCTGGAAGAAAGAACGGACGAATTCGCTGGACGGCTTTTCGAGGAAATCGGCGGCCTTGCCAAGCTGGATCAGCCGCCCGTGGTCGACCAGCGCCAGGCGGTCGGCCATCCGGCAGGCTTCGCGGAGGTCGTGGGTCACGAGGATGACCGTCTTGCCCAGGTCGCGCTGGAGCGTCCGGAACTCGTCCTGGATTTCGCGGCGCGTGATCGGGTCGAGGGCGCCGAAGGGCTCATCCATCAGGATCAAGTCCGGGTCGGCCGCCAGGGCCCGGGCCACGCCCACCCGCTGACGCTGGCCGCCGCTGAGCTGGTGCGGGAACCGACCGCCGATCAGTTTCGCGTCGAGCCCGACCAGGTTCAAACATCGGTGAGCGGTGGCGGCTCGCTTCGCCCTCTCGACCCCCTTCAACTTCGGCACCAGCCCGACGTTGGCCTCGATCGTCATGTGCGGCATGAGCCCGGCTTCCTGGATCACGTAGCCCATCGAGAGCCGAAGCTCGATCGGGTCCCACGCGGTGGTCGGTCGCCCCCCGACGAGGACCTCGCCCGAGGTCGGGTCGATCAGCCGGTTGACCAGCTTCAGGAGCGTCGTCTTGCCCGATCCGCTGGTCCCGAGGATCGCTAGGACCTCGCCTCGCCGGGCCTCCAGGCTGACGCCGCCGAGTGCCTGGTGGCCATCGGCGAAGACCTTGCGGACGTCCCGCCAGGCGACTGCGACGGTCGAGGGATCGGGCGAGCTGGGCATGAACCGGGCGGCTCCACGGTCGACGCGAGGTGGCGTGTCGGCTACCATCACCAGGAATGGACCCATTCTGGCCGATCGTGGGCCAATCGGCCAGTTCCGGCCCCCCGCGAAAAGGAAGCCAAGACCGATGATCCGGCTGGGGATCTGCAACGAGCTGTTCGAAGGGTGGGACTTCGCCGAGGTCTGCCGGGTCGTCAAGAGTCTTGGCTACGACGGTCTGGAGATCGCCCCGTTCACCCTCGCCCCGAGAATCGTCGACGTCACCCCGGCGCGTCGGAGCGAACTCAGGTCGATGGTCGAGGACGCTGGCCTCGCGACGATCGGCCTGCACTGGCTCCTGGCGAAGACTGAGGGGTATTACCTGACCACTCCCAACGACGCGATCCGCCGAAAGACCGCGGATTACCTGGTTGCCCTGGCCGAGGCAACTCGCGACCTGGGTGGGAGCCTGATGGTCCTCGGCTCACCCAAGCAGCGTGACCTTTTGCCGGGCGTAACCTTTGACGAGGCAGCCGATTACGCCGTCGAGGTCTTCGACCGGATCATGCCGGCGATCAGCTCGTTCGGAGTCGACCTCTGCCTCGAACCGCTCGCCCCATCCGAGACCAACTTCCTGAACACCTGCGACCAGACCGAAGCTCTGATCGCCCGCGTCGGCCATCCCAACCTCAAGCTTCACATGGACGTAAAAGCCCAGAGCGGCGAGGTGGGCCGAACCGTCCCCGGCCTGATCGCCCAGCACGCCGCCAGGGCGGGCCACTTCCACGCCCAGGACACCAACCTCAAAGGACCGGGCATGGGTGACGTCGATTTCGGGCCGATCCTCAAGTCATTGGTCGCTTCGGGGTACGACCGCTGGGTCTCGGTCGAGGTCTTTGACTTCTCGCCGGGTGCAGAAGAGATCGCCGGCCAAAGCATCGCCTGTCTGAAACGAGAGCTGGCCTCGGCTTACGGCTCGTGAGCCGACCCGAGGGGGCGCCGAATCCTGCTCGGTTTGGCGGCTGGTCGCCCTGGCGATGGCCTGGTCAAGATCGTACCCCGCTCGGCCGATGGTGGTCGTGGTGGGTGTTCTCGCATTCCCCTGCGGAACCACGCCACCCGGAGTGTTCGGCCGTCATTCATGGACCCTCCGGAACGTTGGCCCGACCCCCTTGAAGCTCCGAACCCGTTTCACCAGCGGACATTCCGGGTTCAATCTCTGGCAAGGTGTCGAACACGTCCTCCCTTCGGGCGAGCAGATTACCGTCTCGCTGACCTGGCCGACTCCGCAAAACAAAGCCACGCCCTATTCCGAACACGCCGAGGTCTGGACAAACGACCCGGATCGGCCTCGAATTCGCTTCCGGGTCGTGGGGTTGACCGGAACCGACTCGCTCGTTTCCCCGGTCCTGCTCGATCCCTGATCTGGCCCATCAAGAGTGTCGCTCGCCCGCTCACGACGACGATACGAGAGAGGGTCGGTTTCTCCTCTTCATGGAACTGGAGAAATTTTGTACAGTATCGACTTGTCAGAGTGCTGAACAGCTTGTTAGATTTGAAAGGCAGCGAGGGGACGCAGGGCGAGGCAAGGCGGAGACCTTTGCCGGAGAGGACGAGGGCGGACGATGGCCAGGATCAAACGGAACGCGAACGGAGACGGGAGAGGGGATGCTCGGCACCGCGAGGTGGTGGAAGACGTCCCCCTGGCCGAGGCGACTCGATCCCGCTACCTCAACTATGCCCTGAGCGTCATCACATCGAGGGCGTTGCCCGACGTCCGCGACGGTCTCAAACCGGTGCAGCGGCGGATCTTGTATGCGATGTGGAGCGACCTTCGGATCACCGCCGACGGCCGCTACATGAAGTGCGCCGCAGTCGTCGGCGAGGTGATGAAGAGCTATCACCCACACGGCGACCAGTCGATCTATGACGCGCTGGTCCGGATGGCCCAGTCGTTCAGCCTTCGCTATCCTCTCGTCGAAGGGTACGGCAACTTCGGCTCGATCGACGGCGACCCGCCCGCCGCGATGCGGTACACCGAGTGCCGGCTGACGCCGATCGCGCAGGAATTGTTGACCGAGCTACGCGACCAGACGGTCAACCATCGGCCGAACTATGCCTCGACGACCGACGAGCCCGAGGTTCTCCCCGCGCAGTTCCCTAACCTGCTGGTCAACGGGGCTTCGGGAATCGCGGTCGGGATGGCCACGAACATCCCGCCCCACAATCTCAAGGAAGTCTGCAAGGCCCTCGACGCCCTCCTTGATGACCGCGACCTGCCGATTGAGAAGCTGACCCGGCACATCAAGGGGCCCGACTTTCCGACCGGCGGCGTGATCCTGAACACAACGGCCGAGCTGATCCAAATTTACGCCACAGGTCAGGGGGCGATCAAGCTTCGGGGGACCTACGAGGCCGACCCCGAGAAGGTCAACACGCTCCTGATCACGTCGATCCCTTACGGAATCGAGAAGGATGCTCTCGTCGCTCGGATTGGCGAGCTGATTGGCAAAGGGCAGGTCCCGCAACTGACCAACGTCAAGGACCTGAGCACCGACGACGTTCGGATTGCGCTCGAGCTTCGGTCGGGCGCAAACGTTGACGCGGCGATGGCTTACCTCTTCAAAAACACGCCGCTCCAGACCAATTACAACGTCAACATGACGTGCCTGCTGCCCTCCGCCGGCGCGGAGGTCGCCGTACCGGCCCGGCTCGACCTGAAGGCGATGCTGCTCCACTTCCTCGACTTCCGGCTCGACATCGTCACCCGTCGCCTCAAGCATGAACTGGCGAACCTGCTCCGGCGGATTCATATCCTCGAAGGGTTCGCGATCGTCTTCGACCACCTCGACGAGGCGATCCGGATCATCCGGGCCAGCGACGGCAAGCCCGACGCCGCGCCCAAGCTCATGGAACGCTTCGGGTTATCCGACCTCCAGGCCGACGCGATCCTTGAGACGAAGCTTTACCGACTGGGCAAGCTGGAGATCAAGGACATCCTCGACGAACTGGCCGCAAAGCGAACCAGGGCCGCCGAGATCGAGGCCCTCCTGGCCGACGAGCCTCGCCGCTGGCAGATCGTCAAGGACGAGCTTCGCCAGATCCGGAGCGCCTACGGTGACGAGCGCCGGACGATCATCCAGGGGGGCCAGCCGGTCGCGGTCGAGTACCGCGAGGAAGATTACATTGTAGACGAGGACGCCTGGGTCATCGTCACCCGCGACGGCTGGGTGAAGCGGCAGAAATCGTTCGCCGACGTGCCGAGCATCCGGGTCCGCGACGACGACCGCGTCGGCTGGGTCTACCGGGCCAGGGCCCGGCAGACGGTCACTTTTTTCACTGACCGGGGCGGCGCTTACACCCTTCGTGCCAACGACATCCCGCTCACGACCGGCCACGGCGAGCCGATCGGCAAGCATTTCGCTTTCGAGGACCGCGAGCATCTCGTCGGAGTCGTCTGCCACGACCCGCGCTGCCTGCCCGAGGTCTCGAAAACCCCGCCGCCGGCCGAGCCGGTCCAGGCCCTGCTCGGCGGCGAGCTATCGACTCTCAACGGCGACGGCCCGACCTCGGGACTCCCCTTGCCACCTTACGCGATCGCCCTGACGGCCGCCGGCAAGGTCCTCCGGTTCGCCCTCTCGGCGCATTCAGGTGTTTCCAATCGGAAAGGTCGCGCGGTGGTCCGGCTCGACCCGACCTATTCCGAAGACAAGGTGGTCGGGGTCGAGGCGACCGACGGAACCGAGAATGTCTGCCTGGCCACCCGCTCGGCCCGGGTCCTGATCTTCCCCGTCGCCGAGGCCAACGTCGTCGCCGGCGCGGCCAAGGGGGTCACGGCGGTCAAGCTCGACTCCAAGGACGCCGTGATCGGCTTCGCACTGGCCAACAAGATGCGCGAAGGGCTGACCGTCCGGACGAACCGGGGCGCCACGCAGATCGTCCGCGCGACCAAGTACCCCGTCACCGGCCGAGGGGGTAAGGGCTACGGAATCCTGCAACGAGGGTCGCTCGAAGCCGTGATCCACGACGAGGCCGTGCCGGTCCCGCCGGTTGAGCAGGTGGGGGAATGATCCTCCGGAGAGTTTAAAGGATACGGTGCATGGCCACAGGAACGTATAACGCCGACTCGATCATCGCGCTGGAGGGCCTGGAAGCCGTCCGGCGCCGACCGGGCATGTACATCGGCGGGGTGGACAAGGCGGGACTGCATCACCTGCTCTGGGAGATCGTCGACAACTCGGTCGACGAGGTGATGAACGGCCACGCCTCGCGGATCCTGGTCACGCTCGAGGCCGACGGCAAGACGATCTCGGTCGCGGACAACGGCCGGGGGATTCCCGTCGACACCCACACCAAGACCGGCAAGAGCGCCCTGGAGGTGATCTTCACCGTCCTCCACGCGGGCGGAAAGTTCGACAACGACGCGTACAAGGTTTCCGGCGGCCTGCACGGCGTCGGCGCCAGTGTGGTCAACGCCCTCAGCTCGCAGCTCACCGCGACCGTCCGCCGCGACGGCTACACCTACACCCAGACCTTCCGACGTGGCAAGCCGCTCGGACCGGTCGAGCGCGGCGAGCCAGCCCGGGGTTCGAGCACGACCGTCACTTATACACCTGATCCGGAAATCTTCCTCGACGCCTCGTATGACCCCGTCCTCATCGCCGAGCGGCTCGACATCAAGACCTACCTCAACAAGGGCCTTGTCATCGAGTTCCGCGACCGGACGAAAGGCGACCAGACGGTCGAGTTCCGCCACGACGGCGGCGTCGCCGACTTCCTCGATTCGATCAACAAGTCCCGGCAAGACCAGCGTGTCGGCGCCTTGCCGTTCGTCCTGGAGCGCGAGGACGACGAGATCCGCTGCCACGTCGCCCTCTCCTGGACCGAGGCGACCGACGAGCACGTGCGCTCCTACGTCAACACGATCCCGACCCGCGACGGCGGCACGCACGAGGCGGGCCTCCGCGAGGCCGTCCGCAAGGCCGTCGAAAAGTTCATGAAGGACCACGAGCATCTCAAGAAGGGCCTGGAGATCAAGGGCGAGGACATCCGCGAAGGCCTGACCGCGATTCTTTCGGTCTGCGTCCACGAGCCCCAGTTCCAGGGACAGACCAAGGGGCGTCTGAACAACCCCGAGGTCAAGTCGCTGGTCGAGTCGATGATCAGGCCCCGGCTTGAAGACTTCCTGCTCAAGAACCGGAGCGTGGGCGACGCGATCGCCGCCCGGGTGATCCAGGCGGCCAAGGCCCGCGAGGCCAGCCGCGCGGCCGCGAACCAGGTCCGCCGCAAGACGGCCATCAGCAACCGCCTCAATCTCCCCGGCAAGCTCCACGATTGCGACAGCTCCGACCCTGAGCGATCTGAACTGTTCATCGTCGAGGGCGACAGCGCCGGCGGCTCGGCCAAGCAAGGTCGAGACCGAGACATCCAGGCGATCCTTCCGCTCAAAGGGAAAGTCCTCAACGCCGAGCAGGCGGGCAAGGCCAAGGTGCTCGACAACAAGGAACTGACCGACATCGTCAGTGCCATGGGCTGCGGAATGGACGACCAGTACGATCCCAGCCGGCTCCGCTACGGCAAGATCATCCTCCTGACCGACGCCGACAGCGACGGACACCACATCGCCACGCTCCTCCTGACCTTCCTCTATCGACATCTCCCGGGGCTCCTGGAAGAAGGCCGGGTCTTCCTCGCCTGCCCACCCCTCTACAAGATCACTCACGGCCAGGAAACGCAGTGGGCCGCCGACGACGCCAGCCGCGACAAGATCCTGGCCAAGCTCCCCAAGAACGCGAAGCCGAACATCACCCGCTTCAAAGGACTGGGCGAGATGCCCGCCAAACTCCTCTACGAGACCACTCTCGACCCCACCCGCCGCCGCCTCCTTCGCGTTGTCGTCCCCGACGACGACCGTCCTTATACCGAGAGCACTGTCGCCGGCCTGATGGGTAAGGAGCCCGAGGCCCGGTTCAAGTTCATCATGGCCGAGGCTTACACGGCGAAGGACATCGATATCTAGCCGATGGCCTTTCAGGGGGTCGGCCCGACGTTCAGGATGACCTTTCTCGCTCCTCGCTCCGCCGCGGCCCGGAACGCGTCCTCGGCCAGGTCGAGCGGGAACTCGGCGCCGATCAGTGGGCGGACGTCGATGGCCTTCGACTCCAGCGCCATGATCGCCTTTGAGAACGGGCCACAGCGGGAGCCGATCACGCGGACCTCGTCGATCACGATCGGCGCGAGACTCGTCGAGTGCTCGCCCGCGACGGTCGTCTTGAGGATGACCGTCCCGCAAGGCTGGACGAGGCGTAAGGCTGTCTCCAGCCCCGATTTCGAGCCCGTGCAATCGACCACAACGTCCTGGCTCCGCGCGATCACTCCGGCTTCGTCCAGCAAGACGGGTCGAATGGCCTCGCCTGCAATCGCGAGCTTCTCTGGATGCTTGCCGACGAGGCTGACCCGGGCGCCGAGCAAGCGGGCCACCCACGTGCAAAGCATTCCCAGCTTGCCGTCTCCGACGACGGTCAAGCGGGTCTCGGGGCCAATCAGGACCTGTTCGCCGATCCGGAATGCAGCGGCCAGCGGCTCGATGAAGACGGCTTCCTGATCTTCCAGAGAGTCGGGCACGGCGTGCAGGTTTCGGGACGGAACGCAGACCCGGTCAGCCATCGCCCCGTCGTGACCAAGGATTCCAAGAACGGTGCGGTTTGGGCAGTGGTTGCCATGGCCGGCGAGACAGGTTGGGCAAGCCTGGCAAGAGTTGTTGATCTCGGCCGTGACTCGTTGCCCGGTCGGGGTCAAGCCGACGAACTCGTGGCCGAGGATGCCCCGGAAGCCCATGTAGCCCCGGGCGAGCTGAAGGTCGGTATCGCAGATCCCGACCGCCCGGACCTGGACCTCGATCTCTTCCGGCCGGCGAACCGGTTCGGGGAGATCCCGGCGAAGCTGGATCGACGACCCGTCGCAGTAGACGCCACGCATCGCGAGCCCTCTCAAATTCTTCATCAACCATGTTCCGCGCGAGGATGGCGATCCTATCCGATTTCCGCAAGTCTCGCCTGGCGTTGATTGTCGGATTCGGTTAATGTAGCCGGCCCTACGCCCTTAACCCTGTCCGCCGCGTGGTTTCTCGATGGATTTCTCGCCATATTTGTAAAATGGGAGAGATTCCGGCTCGACGTGGCGTCCAGTACATAGACCGCGGTTCATCGACGGGACTCATCGCGGTACGGATCGGCCGGTCTGGTGCCTTCGGGCTAGGCCCGCCGTTGTCGGCGTGAGGACTCGCAGCATCGAAGCCCCGCCCCGGTCCATCGAGCTACAAGGTAGAGCATGACGACATCGACGACACCTCGGCCGGAGTCGGCCGGCATCGCCTGGCCCGCGTTGATCTGGATCGGGATTCTTCACGTGGGGGCGCTGCTGGCGTTCGTCCCCTCGTTCTTCTCGTGGCAGGCCGTTCTGCTCTGCCTTGTCCTCCACTGGGTGACCGGCGGCCTGGGCATCACGCTGACCTACCATCGGTTGCTGACGCACCGGAGCTTCGAGGTTCGTCCTCGGTGGCTTGAATACGTGATGACGGCGATCGGTTGTTCCGCGTCCGAGGGCGGGCCGATCGGATGGGTGGCCGACCACCGCTGCCACCACGCGTTTTCCGACCAGGATGAGGATGTCCACAGCCCGAATCGGGGCTTCGGCTGGGCCCACATGTTCTGGTGGATGACTCCCGACATCACGTCGATCCACACCGATGAGTACTACAAGAAGTGGGCTCCCGACCTGATGAAGGACCCGGTTCTTCGCTGGATGGACAAGTACTTCATCCTCTTTCCGATCGCCGGCGCCGTGGCTCTCTACGCGATCGGCGGCATGCCGTACCTGGTCTGGGGCTTCTTTGTCCGCTCGGTCCTGGTGCTGCACGCGACCTGGCTGGTCAACTCGGCCACGCACGTCTGGGGTTATCGGTCGCACGAGACCCGCGACAACTCGACGAATCTCTGGTGGGTCGCGATCGTGACCTACGGCGAGGGGTGGCACAATAACCACCACGCCTTCCAGACTTCCGCCCGGCATGGGATGCGGTGGTGGGAGTTCGACATGACGTGGATCACGATCCGCCTGATGTCGTTGCTTGGCATGGCCCGCAACATCAAGTTGCCCAAGGTCACGCACGCCGCGCCGATCGTCAGTCCCGAACGCGCTGCGAAGCTGGAGAGGAAGAAGGCTCGAAAGAAGGCCAAGGCTGGACGTTCGACATGACGACGAGCCCGAACTGGTCACCGCCGGACGCTGAGCTGAGAGTTGACCGACAGTCCTGGGGCATCGCCGGCCACGCGGAGGGTAAACCTCTCCGTCGTGGCCTTGGCATTTACAATCGGGGCCGTCTTGACCTTGAAACGTTCGGCGTAACCACCGATGATGCAGGCGTCAGCAGCGGCCCTAGCTCAACGGCAGAGCAGGGGACTCATCAGTCAAATGGTGGCACCGGAGGGCAACCTCCGGATGCGATCCGGGTGAATTGCGGGAACCCTAAACCGTCAGATCGACATCGCAAATGGCGGCAAGGCAATCCGCAGCCAAGCCTGGTCGGGCATCGGTGGCCAGGAAGGTTCAGAGACTAGCGGGGTGAGTCCCAACAATAATCCCCGCCGACGAGCGCCCGGCCTCCCTGATGAGTGGCCGCGTCGATCCGTGACGAACGGTCGGCGCGTCCTGGTCAGGGAGGGTGAGATAGTCCAAGCCTCGCGGAAACGCGGGGACGCCTTGAATCCCTTGGTTGCAGGTTCGAATCCTGCGGGCCGCATTTCGTTCCTCCGCTTCACCCAGATCGGTCTGACTGCTCGATCTCGTCGATCTGGTCATCTGGTGATGCTTCGGGCTTGACGGCTCGGTTCGTCTGGGTTATTTGATCGGGCCGGTTGGCGTCTTTCCGCCATGACGCCCGGGGGCTGATCCCGACGGAACGGGTCACCCCCTCCGACCCTCGTCCGGCGACCTCGTTCTTCGGGACGAGCCGTCGGTCTGTCTCGAAGATCGGCCAGACCTCCAAGGAAGGAGCGAGCCGTGCCGCCTGTCTCTCCGGGGACCTACTCGGACCCCGATCGCCACGGCCGACGTGCCGTCTGGATCGCCGCCCTCATCACCATGATCGGCGCCGGCATGATCTATGCCGACAAGGCCGCCGAGGACCGCAGCGCCTTCATCCGCTGGAGGCACCAGGTCCTCGAGATGATGGACGGGGCGAACATCTACGACGAATACTACTTCCCCAACCCGCCGATCATGCCGCTGACCCTGTATCCGCTCATGACCCTCCCGGCCGTGGAAGGGGCGATGGTCTGGTTCGGGCTCAAGGCGGCCCTGGCGGGGCTTTCCGTGCTCATGTGCCTGACGATGGTCCGGCTCGGCGACAAGCCGGTCCCATCCTGGGTCCAGGCGATGATCGTCGCGCTGAGCCTCCGGCCGATCATGAGCGACCTGCATCACGGCAACAACAACCTCATTATCCTCTTCCTGGTCGCCGCCACGCTCACCGCCTGGCGGAAGGGCTATGACGTGCTGGCCGGGCTGATCCTGGCTTACGCCATCGCGTTCAAGGTGACGCCGGGGCTTTTCCTGCTCTACTTCGCCTACAAGCGATCCTGGCGGACGGTCGGGGCAACGGCGCTTGGGATGGGGATCTTCCTCCTGATCGTACCGAGCCTCTTCCTCGGCCCGGAATTCAACGGGGTCTGCCTGGGAACCTGGTGGCACCGGATCCTGAGCCCTTACGTGGTGAATGACGCGGGGAGCCCTCAGGAGATCAACCAGTCGATGGTCGGCGTTCTGACTCGAGCTCCTCACGGAGGCGAAGGTGGGCTCCGGTCGGTACGTCGATCAAGCACGATGTCAATCTCGTCGCCTGGGACCCGAAACTCGTGATCCAGGGGCTCAAGGTGCTCTCCATCGGCATGGTCGGGCTGCTGGCCTGGCTCTGCCGGACGAAGTACGAGCGGCGTGACGACCCCCGCCTGCTCGGCGAGTTCGCGCCTGGTGGTCCTGACGATGCTGTTCGTCTCCGAGCGGAGCTGGAAGCATCACTACGTGACGCTCCTGCTGCCTTATACGTACCTGGCCTATCGGGTCGGCGTGGACTGGCCTTTCGAAGCGGGTCCGCTGGGCCCTGGGTGGTGCCCTGCTCCTCTCGGCCTTCCTGATGGCGACGACATCGAGCGAGGTCGGCGGATTTTTCGCGCACGGCCAGGGCCACAAGATCGCTCAAGCCTATGGGATGTTCTTCTGGTCGGGCGTGGTGCTCTACATCGCGACGGCCTGGCGGGTGAAGGTGGAAGGGAGCATCCCCCCGGCCGAGATCGGCCTGGGAGCGTCACCCCGCCCCGACTGTCCTCAAAGGTCCCCACTCGTCGCTGGCCCGGATGGTCCGCCGCGACTGGGAGCCCAAGATTCATCTTGATTGATCGATTCGACACACCGCCGACCGTATCCAAGGATGGATCTGAGTCCGGTTCGCCGCCCCGCTTGGGGTGGTCTTCCTCAACGCTCGATGGCCACGGAGGGCCCCGCCATGAACCCGTCCCGCCCGACCCCTCGCAAACCTCGGAACCCGACCCTCGCGGCCGAGCGGCTCGAAGACCGCCAGATGATGACCGGGGGCGTCGGCTCGACCTTCGCGATCATCCCGGCCACGATCGCCAAGGCGGGCGGCACGTCTCCGTCTCGTTCAACCTCGACCCGGCCCTGTTCACCGACAAGGGGAACAAGCCGTTCCTGCTCGGAATCGACGTCGCCCCGAACACGAACTCGACGGCCAATCCGATGATCCAGTCGGTCACCACGCCCACCGGCACACGCTCGGCGTGACTCACGCGAATTTCGATCCCAAGGTGACGCGGACCGGCGTCCAGGGGACGAGCAAGCTCTCCACCGCGGCGCTGGTCACGATCCCGGGCCTTCCGGCCAAGGGCCCAAGTCGTTCACCTACAAGGTCAACGTCACGGGCCTCGACCAAGACCTCCGGGGCCATCCTGGTCGGCTTCTATCTGCCGGGCGACGCCGACGGCAGCGGCGTGGTCAACCAGGCGGACCTCAACGCGATCAAGTATGCGATGAACACCAATGCCAGCGACACCACTGGCAAGTACTCGTTCGACGCCGACGTCAATCGCGACGGCATGATCAACGAGCAGGACCTGACGATCGCCAAGAAGAACCTCGGACTCGGCACGACCGTCTCGCCGGTGATCTCGGCGAACGTCGCCCCGTCCATGATGGTCGACCCAACGAACCGGATCACCAACCTGTCGCATGTCACCATCACCGGGGCGGCCACTCCGGACGCGACGATCACCTACTCGGAGACCGGCGAGTCACCCGTCTCCACCACGGCCGACACGTCGGGAAACTACTCCATCACCATCCCGCTGCTCACCGGCGTCGAACACCTACAACGTCTCGACGACCGACGCCTTCAGGCAGATCATCACCGGCTCGATCAACTCGATCACCTACAACCCCACTGCGACCTCGCCGGTGGCAACCACACCAACGACTACAACCCCGACAACCACCACGTCAACCGACCACCACCCCGACGACCACAACACCGACGACCACGACGACCACGACGCCAACGACCCACGCCGCCAACAACCACCACGTCGACGACCAGTCCGCCCGTCACCAGTACGACGTCGAGTACCTCGACAGCAACCTCATCCGTTGGAACCAGTCCAGCCACGAGGTGAGCCTACCGGCCGACTCGTTGTGAGGATCGGTCAAGACGTCTCCGACGGTTCGAGCCGCTCGATCGCCTGGGCGATCGCCTCGCGGACGCCCGGGTCGGAATCGTCCCCGCCTTGCGAAGTGAGACAGTCGCGGCATCCGACCCGATCCGGCCGAGGGCCCAGGCCGAGGCGCCATCGGACGATCGGGTCAGCGTCGTCAAGCCGGTCGATCAGGACCGGGACAGATTCAAGGACCCGCCGATTTCCCAGGATCAGGGCCGCGTTCCGGAGCAATCCCGACCGCTTCGACCGGGACAGCGCCGTCCCTTTGAGCGACTTCGCGAAGTCGAGCGGGTCGCATTCCAGCCACTCCGATGAGGTCGGGTTGACTCCACCCGGGTCGAGCGTCGAGCTCGGGCTCTCGACCGGCCGGGGCCTTGCGGTTCCAGGGGCAGACATCCTGGCAGACGTCGCAGCCGAACGCCCAGTCGCCCAGCGCTCTCGGCCGCTTCGTCGGGGATCGGCCCCTTGTGCTCGATCGTCCAGTAGCTGATGCATCTGTCGGGCGTCGAGCTGATAAGGGCCGTCGAAGGCGTCGGTCGGACAGGCGTCCAGGCACCGGGTACACGTCCCGCAATGGTTCGACTCGTGTGGGTGCGTCGTAGGCCAGCTCGACGTCGACCAGCAGCGACCCGAGCACGGTGAAGCTGCCCGCCTTGCGGTCGATCAGGCAGGTGTTCTTGCCGATCCAGCCCAGGCCGGCCAGCCTGGCGAAGTCGCGTTCCAGCAGCGGGGCCGTGTCGCAGACGGCCCGGCCGACCACGCCGGGCGCTCGACCTGGAAGCCATTCAAGCAGCGTTTCGAGCCGTCGCCAGAGAACCTCGTGATAGTCGCCCCCGCGGGCATAACGAGCGACCTTACCCTGGGTCGGGTCCAGGCGGAGTCGGTCGGCCCGGCCGTAGATCATCCCGACCACGACGACCGACCGGCTCCTTCGAGGACTGACCGGGATGTCCGCGAGCGTCCTCGGCCTGGCGGCGAAGGTAGCCATCCCGGCCTCTCGCCCTGCTCCAGCCACTCGAGATACCGGCCGATAACCCGGCGGCACCACGGCCGGGGCGACCCCGACGAGGTCGAAGCCGAGCCGACGGGCCTCGTCCTTGAGGCGCTCGGTCAGGTCGGAGACCGGTCCACCTCATTCACCGGGAGGTCCCGTGTCGAGGAAAGTGATCTCGGGCTCTCGCCAATACCCGTCGGTCATCCTCCGGATCGATGACACCCTCCGCGTGTCGAGCCATCGATCGATCCGGTCGAGCAGGATGAAGCCAGGGGCGATGATCAGCAGATAAGCGGCAAGGCAACGAGATCGGCATGCAGACGACGACATAGGCCAACCCAATCGCCACGGCGGACAGGAGCGGGATCGCGAGAACAACCGCGATGATCGCGATCGCGATCATGATCGACCTGATCGAGAATTGCCTGGGTAATGGCCGCATCGGGCGACTTCCTCACCGGACCCGAAGGGCGAGCGAATCCTTGACGCCCAGGTTCTCGTAGATCCGCCGGGTCGCGTCGGACTTGTTCAGGGTGTAGAAGTGGATGCCGCGGACGTTGTTGTCGAGGAGGTCGCGGCACTGCTCGGTGGCCCAGTGGATGCCGACCCGGGCGATCGACCGGTCGTCGGCGCAGCGGTTGATGGCCTTCTGAGAGTGGCGCGGGAAGCCGGGCGCCGAGGGCCAGCTCGGCCATCCTCGTCATCCCGGATCTGGATGGCGACGGGCATGATCCCGGCGAGGATCGGCACGCGGATGCCGGCCAGGTCGCAGCGCTCGCGGAAGTCGTAGAAGTCGCGGTTGTCGAAGAAGAGCTGGGTGCAGATGTAGTCGGCCCCGGCGTCGACCTTCCGCTTGAGGTTGTCCATCTCCTTGAGCCGATTGGGCGTGTCGGGATGCCCCTCGGGGAAGCCGGCCACGCCGACGCCGAACCCTCGGGGGTCGGGGTGGTCGGCCTTTGCCTTGACGAACCGGACGAGGTCGTCGGCGTACTGGAAGGCGTCGTTCGACCGGTCGTAGTTGGCCAGGTTCCGGGCGGGTCGCCCCGGAGGGCCAGGATGTTCTCGATCCCCGAGGCGGCGTAGCGGTCGAGGATCGCGGACAGCTCGTCCCGGCTGTGGCAGACGCAGGTCAGGTGCGAGACGGCCGTCAGGTTGGTCTCGCGCTGGATCCGGACGATCAGGTCGTGGGTCCGCTCGCGGGTCGAGCCCCCCGCGCCGTAGGTCACGGAGACGAACGAGGGCTGCAAGCACCTGAAGCTGGGCGATGTTGGCGAAGAGCTCCTCGGACGCCGCGTCGGTCTTGGGCGGGAAGAACTCGAAGCTGAAGGTCGTCGGGTGTTCCTGGAAGATATCGAGGATATGCATGAAGGCTCGCTCCTGATCGTGGGGGCAGACCGGATCGGATCTGGGATTTCGCTCCAGGATAATCGCCGGGGGCTGATCCGCGGGAGTCGTCGAATCCGAGAATCGTCGTCCGGCGGGCTGGGTCAGTCGAGCGGGGCCAGGCCGTTGCGTGGACAGATCGCCTTGAGCGGGCACGCGGAGCAGCGAGGGCGGAGGGCGTCGCAGGTCGAGCGGCCGTGCGCGATCAGCCGGTGGCTGAAGTCGATCCAGTGCTTCCTGGGGATCAGGGCATTCAGCTCCCGCTCGATGACCTCGGGCTCGGTGCTGCGTCGTCAGGCCGAGCCGGAAGGCGAGGCGCTTGACGTGGGTGTCGACCACGACGCCCGAGGCGATCCCGAAGGCATTGCCCAGCACGACGTTGGCCGTCTTCCGGCCGACGCCCGGGCAACGCGGTCAGGGCGTCGAGGTCGGCGGGAACGTCGCCTTGATGCTTCTCGACGAGGATCTTGGACAGGGCGACGAGGTTCCTCGCCTTTGACCGGAAGAAGCCGGTCTGTGTAGACCAGCGCCTCGACCTCGGCCAGGTCGGCCTCGGCCATCGACCGTGGGTCGGGGTAGCGGGCGAAGAGGGCGGGCGTGACCTTGTTCACGCGCTCGTCGGTACACTGGGCCGAGAGGACCGTGGCGACCAGAAGTTCGAATGCGTTGCGGTGTTCCAGGCGCACACGCACGGTCGGGATAGAGTCCGATGAGCGCCCGGACGACGCGGCGGACCTGGAGCGCGGGGTCGAGGCTCGGCCCTTTCGATCGGGGCATGGGTTCGTTCCTGAGATCGTGTTCTCTCTTGCAAATGATCGTAAACCAGGCCCTCGGCCTGTCAAGAAGTTCAACCCTTGCCGCCTCCTTGTCCCGATCTACAATGAAAACTCCGGGTTCTGCCGACCCATCCGGAGCGTTATCGCTCCTTTCCGCCCCATGACCTGCCTTCGTGTCGTCCCAGGCTGCTCGACGTTCGAGCCCCGTCCGATCGATGACTTCGCCACGCGAGTGTGCCATGGACGACGATTACGACCTGAAAGATTTTGGTAACGTGAGCCGACTTTTCCCGTTGCCGGGCGTCGTCCTCTTTCCGCACGCCGTTCTGCCTCTCCATATTTTCGAGCCGCGATACCGTCAGATGACCGAAGACGCCCTGGCCTCCGACCGGCTGATCACGATCGTCCAGATCCGGCCGCCCGAGCGAATGGAAATCGCCGGATCTCCCGGCTCTTGAGGAGTTCGGCTGTCTAGGCCGGATCTTCAAGCACGAACGGCTTGCCAGACGGCCGGTTCAACTTTCTTCTGCTGGGTCGGAAACGGGTCAGGCTGACCCGGGAGGTCCCGAGCGGCAAGCTGTATCGGATGTCGGAGGTCCGCGTCATCGAGGATATCCTCCATGACGATTCCGACCTCTCCCGACCGACGGCGAACATCGGCTCCGATCCGAGTTAATCGCGACCTTCCGGAAACGATTCCACGGCATTCTCGATCCGGACCTTGACGCTCTTTTTGAAAGCGAGCTACCCCTTGGCGTCCTCACCGATATCGTCGCGCAGGCGCTCGGTCTCCACGCCTCGGTCAAGCAAAAACTCCTGGCCGAGCCCCACGTGTCCCGCCGCTCGATCGAGTTGCTGAGGTTGCTCCGCGAGATGAAAGATCTGCCTCGGGAGCCGGATGACGAGCCGAGCGCGTTCCCACCCCCCTTTAGCCGGAACTGAGCCATCGTCGCCGTCTTGATTCCCGGGCGATTTGATCCTAGAGTTCTTCTTCCCATGATCCGAACCACCAACGACGCGTTGACTCGCGGGTGTCCGACAGAGGCCCGAGTCTCGTTGCGAGAGGTTGAGCCGATGCCCGAGGGTTTCTCCGAGATCGACGATCGGAAAGGTCCCGTGGACCTCGCCCGGATCCGCCGGGCCGTCCGGGAGATCCTCATCGCGGTTGGCGAGGACCCCGACCGCGAAGGGCTCCTGGAAACGCCCGACCGCGTCGCCCGAATGTACGCCGAGATCTTCCGGGGCCTTCACCAGGACCCCAGGGTCCACCTCACCAAGCTCTTCACCCAGAAATACGACGAGCTGGTGCTGGTCAAGGATATCCGGTTCGAGAGCACCTGCGAGCATCACCTCTTGCCGTTTGTCGGCAAGGCGCATGTCGCTTACATCCCCAACGGCAAGGTCGTTGGACTCTCGAAGATCCCCCGGGTCATCGACGTCCTTTCCAAACGCCCGCAGTTGCAAGAACGCCTGACCGAAGAGGTGGCCGAGTTGCTCATGAGCGAACTGAAGGCCAAAGGCGTGGCCGTCGTGATGGAAGCGTCCCATAGCTGCATGACGATTCGAGGCGTCCACAAGCCGGATAGCACGCTGATCACCAGCGCCCTCCGAGGGGCCTGCAAGGACCGGGCCGCGACCCGGGCCGAGGTTCTTTCCCTCATTAACGGCACCCGGTCCTGAGCCGGATCAATCCGGCCTCTTCGGCCCGAGTTGTCGCCGGTTGCCTGTGGGTTCGACTCGCTTTACGATGCAATGACTGCATCGGGAAGCGGGGACCTGGCGACAACAAGAGGGCGAAGGCGATGACCAGCGGCTTCCGGCGGCGATCTCGATGGCTTGCGGTACTCGCATTCCTCGGACTGGCGGCTGCGACCGCCCCGGCGGCCGACGGTCCACTCGCTCCGAAAGAGGCGCTAAAACGGTTCCAGGTCCCCGACGACCTCCGGATCGACCTGGTGCTCTCGGAGCCGGAGATCGCCCAGCCGGTCTTCCTCAACTTCGACGAACGGGGCCGGATGTGGGTCGTCGAGTACCGCCAGTACCCCAATCCAGCGGGCGTCAAGGTCCTGAGCCGAGACGGCGTCTGGCGAGTCGTCTATGACAAGGTCTCGCCGCCTCCTCCGAACCACTTTCGCGGGGCCGACCGGATCACGATTCACGAGGATACCGACGGCGACGGCTCGTTCGACAAGCACAAGACATTCCTCGACGGCCTGAACATCGTCACGGCCTGCGAACGCGGACGCGGCGGCGTCTGGGTACTCAACCCGCCCTACCTCCTCTTCTATCCCGACAAGGACAATGACGACGTGCCCGACGGCGACCCCGAGGTCCGCCTCGAAGGGTTCGGGCTGGAAGACACCCACTCGGTCGTCAACAGCCTCCGCTGGGGACCGGATGGCTGGCTCTACGCGGCGCAGGGGAGCACGGTCACCGCCCGCGTGCACAAGCCCGGCTCGGCCGAGCCGCCCGTCCACTCGATGGGCCAGCTCATCTGGCGATATCACCCCGAGACCCGCCAGTACGAGGTCTTCGCCGAGGGGGGCGGCAACGCCTTCGGCGTCGAGATCGATCGCAAGGGGCGGATCTTCTCCGGCCACAACGGCGGAAACACTCGCGGATTTCATTACGTCCAGGGGGGCTATCTTCTCAAAGGGTTCGACAAGCACGGGCCGCTCTCGAACCCCTACGCGTTCGGCTATTTCCCGGCGATGCGCGCACAATAGCGTCCCCCGGTTCACTCACAATTTCATCATCTACGAGGCCGACGCCCTTCCATCGTCCTACCGAGGCAAGCTCTTCGGCGTCGCCCCGCTCCTGAATCACGTCGTCATGAGCGAGGTCCGCCGCGACGGATCCTCGTTCCGGACCCAGGATGTCGGCCATCCGGTCACGACCTCCGACAGGTGGTTCCGGCCGGTCGACATCAAGCTCGGGCCGGATGGCGCGATCTACGTCGCCGACTGGTACGACGGCCAGACCAGCCATATCCGCAACCAGGAAGGGCAGATCGACAAGACCAACGGCCGGGTCTACCGCCTGACCGCAAAAGAGGCGAAGCCGATCGCGCCGTTCGACCTCTCGAAGAAATCGACGCGCGAGCTGATCGACCTCCTGGGCTCTCCGAACCGCTGGACCAGGCAGACGGCCCTCCGGTTGATCGGCGACCGCAAGGACGGATCCGTCGCCCCATTGCTCTTCCAGAAGGTCCGGGAAGGGACGGGCCAGATCGCCCTGGAGTCGCTCTGGGCTCTGAACCTGGTCGGCGGGCTCGATGAGCCGACAGCGTTGGAGTTCCTCGAACCATGCCGACTCCTGACGTCCGGCTCTGGACCGTCCGCCTGCTCTGCGACCCCGGACACGTTTCGCCCGCTGTCGCGTCGAAGCTGGCCGATCGAGCGAAAGCCGAGACCGACGTCGACGCTCCGGAGCCAGCTTGCCTGCTCGGCCCGGCGGCTGCCCGCGCCCGGAGTGCCTGGCGATCGTCCGGAACCTGATCGGCCACGACGAAGACGCGGACGATATCCATCTCCCCTTGCTCGTCTGGTGGGCGATCGAGGCCAAGGCCGACTCGGATCGGGACGCGGTGATCGGGCTATTTCGCGAGAGGGAATTCTGGAGTCGTCCGATCGTCCGTGGGACGATTGCCGAGCGGGTGATGAGGCGTTACGCTTCGTCCGGGAGCCGGAAGGACCTGCTCACCTGCGCCGAGCTGCTCAGGCTGGCCCCCGAGGCCGACGACGCTAAGCGGCTGATGACCGGCTTCGAGGCCGCGCTCTCGGGCCGCTCGCTCCCTTCGATGCCCGACGAGCTGGCCGAGGCCCTCGCCCGGTTCGAGAAGGGTTCCGTCACGCTCGGACTTCGCCGAGGTCGGCCCGAGGCGATCGACGAGGCCTTGCGGGTCCTGCCGACGACAAGGCGGATCAAGGGCTTCGCAGCGCCGTTATGTCCAGGTCCTCGGCGAGGTCTCCCAGCCGAGGGCCGTCCCCGCGCTCCTGAAACTGGCCAGCCGATCGTCCGACGGATCGCTCCAGGCCGCCGCCCTCGCTGCCCTCCAACGGTATGACGAGCCCGAGATCGCTCCGGCGATCCTCGAAGCTCTGCCCGGGATGACCGAGGACGTCCGGCTCGAAGCCTTCGCGCTGCTGGCCAGCCGAGCCGCCTCGGCACTTCCGTTCGTGGAAGCCGTCAACGCCGGCAAGATCGACGCGATCGTCGTGCCGGCCGATGTCGTCCAGCGGCTCCGACGACATCGCGACGATCGAATCGCGGCGCTGGTCCGAAAGAACTGGGGCGAAGCACGTCCGACCGGTTCGGCCGAACTGCAAGCCGAGATCGAACGGCGATCGGCCCAGATCCGGCTCGAGCCGGGCGACCCGAGGAAGGGGGAGCCGATTTTCGCCCGCAAATGCGCGACCTGCCATGCCCTGTTTGGCAAAGGGGGGAAGGTCGGCCCCGAGCTGACGACCTACAAACGCGACGACCTCGACACGATGCTCCTGAGCGTCGTCAACCCCGCCGCCGAGATCCGCGAAGGATACGCCGGCTACCTCGTCGCCACCAGGGACGGCCGGACGCTCGGCGGTCTGATGGTCGACCAGGACCCGCGCGTCGTTGTCCTGAGGAGCCCCGAAGGACGAGATGTCTCGATCGACCGGGGCGAGATCGAGGAGATGGAGGTCTCGCGGACCTCGATCATGCCCGAAGGTCTCCTCACCGGCCTGTCCGACCGGGATGTCCGCGACCTCTTCGCCTACCTCCGGGGGAATCAGCCGCCGAAGTAAGCGGGGGTTAGGTCGAAAATACGGTCAAGTTGAGATTGAATCAAGGATTCTATTGACATTCGATCGGCCATTTTCTTTATTTAGCTGGTCGAAACAAGCTTGACCGAACGACAAATGGCCGATCGTTAATCTCGATCGAACGCGATAAGTGGTTTTTGGAAAAACACTTGAGCCAGATGACCGCTTGATGACATCGCGACATTTGACCGGTTCAGGGAAAAGGGCGTCGATTTGCTTGTCAAGCTCGGCAAAATGGGGTAACTTATTACCCAAGTGCAGTTGCTCGCGTTCGAGGGTTTTTGACGAGGTGACTCATGTCGGAAGCCGAAGTCTCCGGAACCCACGACCCGCTGAAGACGGTCGCCGACGCCCTGGAAGCGGCCGTGCAGGCCGCGAAGGATGGGGCATCGAGCGCTCGTGAGGCCGCGGCCGGAATGCTGCCGGAATCGGGGAGTTTGTGGTCTCAGATCGCCTACAAGACCTGCTACGCAGTCTCGTACGGCGTGGTCTTTCCATCCGTGCTGATTGCTCAGTCGATCCCGAAGGACAATGCGCTGGTGCATGGTCTGGTTGACGGTGCCCACGCGGCCAAGGACATGGCGGCGGACCTCAAGACGAAAAAGGATGCCGGCGAGCCGACGACGATCTGACTCCGGACCTTCTCTGGATGGGATGAGGTCGGACGATCGCGCGACCCACCAAGATTCTCAGCCGACTCCTGCTTTCCTCGAATGATCCGAAATCGAGTTTTCACTTCGTATCTCAAGGCCGAATGTTTTAGATTAGGCAAGTCGGCCTGTTTGACCTCTCCCTGACTTCACGCGGTGCGAAGAGGCACCTTGAACCTCCGGCTCCCCCCGGTCGTAGGTAGGAAGTGGCGAATCCGGGTTCCCCCGCCCTGGCCACTTCGGGTTGATCGCTCGGCCCGTCGATTGCATTCGAGGAAACACGGTCTGAAAGGCCTCTTCTCGCCTGCTCATCTCGACTGGCCGATCGTCGCTGCCTGGAGTTCTTTGATTCGATAATGATCTCGTGATGATTTCGCCCTCCGTGTTCTACTCTTCCGGAACGAGTCGTTAATCCGCCCGAAGACTCTCTCCAAGTTCGGCCGACTCGCTAAACCACCAGGGCTCACCATGGACTTCGCCGTCAGCTTCCCCGCCCGGGGCGTGATCCAGCTGAAGAGCCAGGAGCTCTTCCAGGACTCGGACAACCCTCACTGCCGGCGGTTTCTGGAATGCGTCTTCCAGGCCAAGGAGGTCTCGAAGGTCGAGATCCGCGGTTCCGTGGCCGAACTGAGATATTGCCCCGAGACGCACAACCTGAAGGATGTCGTCAACCGAGTGGCGTCGTACCTCTCCGGTCGATCCGACTCGACGAACGGCACCCACGGCTACTCAAACGGCCATGCCAACGGGACCAATGGTCATGCCAACGGGACCAATGGTCATGCCAACGGGACCAATGGTCATGCCAACGGGACCAATGGCCATGCCAACGGGACCAATGGTCATGCCAACGGGACCAATGGTCATGCCAACGGGACCAATGGTCATGCGAATGGCACCTCCACGGTCCCGCACTTCGGCAATGGTGACGAGCGATGGGCCCGTCAACCGGGTTGGCAAGGCCCTGACGGCGAGGGACCGGAAGGGGACGCTCCGCTACTTCCGAAACGAGTCGATCGTCTCGGGCTGGGAGATCAAGCAGGATCTGCCCGGTCGGCTCAAGCTCAAGAACCCGGTGCTCTACCGGAAGGCCGAGCTCTGCCAGGCGATCGAGCGCGAGCTGATCAGCGTGCTCGGGGTCGACAAGTACAAGACCAGCTCGCTGACCTCGACCGTCGTCATCGACTACGACCCGAGGGAGCTGTCCAGGAACCAGGTGATCGAGATCATCGAGTCGGCCCTGGAGAACGCCGAGCACCCGACTCAGCTCGACAAGCTCGACCTGCACCTGCCGATTTGCACGGCCTCGCTTCCCGCTGGCGGCGATCGCCCAGTTCGCCTTTCCACCGCTGCTCCCCGTCGCCGCGGCGGTCTTCGCCTACACGTCGATCCCGACCTTCAAGGAAGCCCGGCACGTCCTGTTCCAGGAGAAGCGGCTAGGGGTTGACGTCCTCGACGCGATCGTGGTCATCGGCTGCCTGGGGACGATGTCGATCTTCCCTGGGGCGGTGCTCTGCTGGTGCCTCGGCTTCGGCCGGGTCCTGGTCAAGCGGACGCAGGACAACTCGAAGAAGCTGCTCCTGAACGCCTTCGGCAAGCAACCCCGCTATGTCTGGCTCTATCGAGAAGGCGTCGAGGTCCAGATCTCGATGGACCGGCTCCAGCAGGGGGACATCATCGTCGTCAACACCGGCGAGGTCGTGCCGGTTGACGGCGTGATCGTCGAGGGGATGGCGATGATCGACCAGCACGCCCTGACCGGCGAGTTGACCCCGGCCGAGAAGGGCGTCGGCGACAAGGTCTTCGCCTCGACCCTGATGGTCGCCGGCAAGGTCTTCGTCTCGGTCGAGAAGTCGGGCAGTGACACCGCCTCGGCCAAGATCAGCCAGATCCTCAACGACTCGGCCGGGTACAAGCTCAGCTCGCAGCACAAGGGAGAGCGGCTGGCCGACAAGGCGGTCATCCCGACGCTGGCGATCGGCTCGGTGGGCATGGCCACGATGGGCCCGTTCGGAGCCGTGGCCGTCCTGAACAGCGACTTCGGCACCGGCATCCGAATGGCCGCGCCGCTGGCGATGCTCTCCTCGCTGGCCCTCTGCGCCAACAAGGGGATTCTCGTCAAGGACGGCCGGGCCCTGGAGCTGATGAACGAGATCGACACCGTCCTCTTCGACAAGACGGGCACGCTGACCCGCGAGCGTCCCGAGGTCGGGCGGATCATCGCGGCCAACGGCTTCACCGAGGAACGAATCCTCCAGTTCGCCGCCGCCGCCGAGCGGAAGTTCCACCACCCGATCGCCCTGGCCATCCTCCACAAGGCCAAGGAGTGGAACCTCGAACTGCCGGCGATCGACGACACCCAGTACAAGGTGGGCTACGGGATCACCGTGCACGTCGAGGGGCACACCGTCCGCGTCGGCAGCAAGCGGTTCATGGAGCTGGAGGGGATCGAGCTGCCGCAAGAGGTCAAGGAGTCGCTGGAGACCTCGCACCTGGAGGGCCACACGGTCGTCATGGTCAGCGTCGACGGCAAGCTCGGCGGTGCGCTGGAGCTGCAGGCCGCCGTCCGGCCCGAGGTTCGCGACATCGTCGCGGGGCTCCGGCAGCGGGGGATCAAGCACCTGGCGATCATCTCGGGCGATCACGACGCGCCGACCCGCAAGCTGGCCGAGAGCGCTGGGGATGGACCGCTACTTCGCTCAGGTCTTGCCGGCCGACAAGGCTGACTATGTCGAGAAGCTCCAGAAGGAAGGGCGTAAGGTATGCTTCGTCGGAGACGGGATCAACGACTCGATCGCCTTGAAGAAGGCGAACGTCTCGATCTCGCTCCGAGGGGCGTCGTCGATCGCCACCGACACGGCCCACATCGTGTTCCTGGAGGAGGGCCTGGCGAAGCTCTGCGAGCTGAGGGATATTTCGAGGGACCTCGATCGGAACGTCAAGCGGAGCTGGCAGTTGATCCTGGCCCCGAACATCGCGTGCATCGCGGGCGTGTTCACCCTGGGGTTCGGGATCATGGCCTCCGTCGTCACCAACAACGTCGCCGCCCTGGCCGCGCTGGGGAACGGCATGCTCCCGCTCCGCAAGATCGCGCAGATCGAGGCCGAGCGCAAGCACAAGCGAGACCTGAGGCAAACTCATGCCCCGGAAAGAGAAGCTGTTTGAACGCCGACTCCGCCGACCGCTCGACGAGGAGACTCGTCGGGCGATCGATTCCGAGTATCATCGGAGGCGGCACGAGATCCCGATCCCGACCGAGCTGCGCTGGCATTCAACCCATCCGCAGTTCACGATCCAATCGTCGCTGCTGTCGTTCATCGTGAACTTCACGCCCGACGATCGGATGGTGGTCGACGCCGAGCTCTCGCTGGCCGCCCGGATGCTGGCGTCCGACGCCAACCGCAAGCAGGCGGTTCGAGTTCATCGAGTCGATCGCGGTTGACCTGGGCCTCTGAGACTGAACCTCCTCGAAATCGGAGCCTCTCCCGATGGAAGACGAAGTGAAGGAGGAGTCGGAAGTCCCCTTCGACCTCGACCTGAGGAGCAAGGGACACGACGGGCCGCTCTGTGTCGATTCGCAACGGTTCAACTTCTTCCTCATCGACACCGGCTGGAACGAGGCCATCTCCAAGACTGGTCCAGAAGCATTTCCCGACGTTTCTCCACCACCACAGCCCCAAGGATTTGCTCTTCGTCCTCACTCCCGAGCAGTCCGTCGAGGTCCTCAAGCACGCCCCCTACGAGATCGGCCACGACCCGATCATCCTGGTCTATGACCTGTTCAATCCCGACGCGAACGATGCCAGAGACTTACAAGGGATTCCGGCTGGCCCTCGGAATGATCCGCCATACCGACCAGGCGATGGCGCGGCTTCAGGAGTTCTTCCGGTTCCTCGTCATGCATCGCCATTCGGTCAACCTCGACCGGGAGATCCGCCGCTCGCTCCATCGCGAGGGGCTCGAGGGGATGGTCAAGATCCTCCGCGAATCGACCACCGAGATCGTCTGATCCCTCCGATCCGCTCAACTCAAGGGAGACGCGAAGATGCACGGCGAAGAAATCCCCATCGCATTGATCGTTGTCCTCGGGGCCTCGGCCCTCTACTTCGGGTTCGAGGTCGACCGGCGTCGCAAGAAGCTGCACGCCATCTTCGACACTTTCGACAAGGCCGAGAGCCGGATCGCCTCGGCGCTGGAGTCGATGGTCGAGAGCGGCCAGCTCCAGCCCTTCAGCCTGATCGCCCAGGCCTGATCCATCTCGGCATACGACCGCGATTTTCCCCGAAGACCCGACGAGGTGAACGTGCCTGAGGCCCGGACCAATCTCCTTGACCGACCGTCGACGAGCCCGATCTCGTTGTCCAACGGCGCCGTCCGGATCCGCGACGAGGCCGCGTTCGGGCTCGGTGGCAAGGATCTCTGCGCGCGGTTCCTCTCCAGGGTCTTCGAGCTCGCCGAGGTCCGCTCCGTCACGATCGACCGGGTCGGTCGAACCGCCCTGATCCGCCACGACGTGGGAGCTTCGGAAGTTCCCGCCCTGCTGGGCCGACTCGCTTCGGCCTTGCGCGGATCGCTGACCCTGGACACACTCCGTCCTCTGCCGGCGTTCCCCTCACCCTCGACATTCTCGGTCCACCGCTTCGGCACGACCCTGACGACCTGGGAGGTCATCCACGACGAGCCCGGGCGACTCCGGCTCCGGCACGAGGCCCTCCGGGGTGATCGGGTCGTGGCCGATCGGATCGAGGCGCGATCTTCTCGGCGTCCCCGGCATCCGGATCGTGATGCCCAGCTTCCGGACCGGCCATCTCCTGATCCGCTACGACCCATCCCTGATGTCCGACGTCCGGTCTGATCCGCCTGGCCGAGTCGATCCTGGTCGAACCCGAGCCCGACGTCTCCGACACGCGGGCGACGACCCCGGTCCGATTCGGCACGGCGAATCTCTGCCTGGGAGTCGCCGTCGCGGGCGAGTTCCTGATCCCGGCGCTGCTGCCGGTCAGCGCGGTCTTGCTGGTCGCCACCAACTTCCGGACCTTCAAGGCCGCGCTCCTCCAGTTGAGGAAGAAGCGGCTTGGCCTGCCGGTTCTCTACCTGGCGATCGTGGCGACGACCCTGGCCACCGGCCAGTTCCTTGCCTCGGCCCTGATGTACTGGATGCTTCCGGTTCTGGCACCGGCGGTTCCGGATCGAGCTGGCGACCGAACAGGGCCGACTGCTGGAACACGGCGGCAAGGAGCCGATCATGGCCAGGCTTTTGAACCCGACCGGGGCCGAGCCCGAGATCCTGGTCACGGTCGGCCGGCTCAAAGTCGGCGACCGGGTGATCGTCGCCTCGGGCGAGACCGTGCCGGCCGACGGAGTGGTCATCGCCGGCGAAGGAGTAGTTGACGAGCGAGGGGTCCGCGGTCTGGAGGGGATCTCGCGGAAGCGGGTTGGCGACTCGCTCCTGGCTGGCTCGACCGTGCTGGCCGGTTCCTTCCACGTCGAGGTCGCCCGGCTCGGCGAGCAGACGCGGGCCTCGGCGATCCGTCGAGCGCTGGTGGCCGCGACGAGCCCCGCGCCCGGCCCTTCGGCACCGACGATCCGCTCCGAGAGGTTCGCCTCGAAGGCCGTCGGGCCGACCCTGGCCACGGCGGGCGTTGGCTTCCTGGCGGGCGACCTCATGACCGTCGGCGCCATCCTTCGGCCCGACTACGCGACCGGCCCCGGCCTGGCCGTACCGCTCGATACCCTCCACGACGTCGCCCTCTGTGCCCGGCTCGGCATCGTCGCCCGCGACCCTCGAGGCCCTCGAACGACTGGCCGAGGTCGACCTGGTCGTGCTGGGTGATCACCCGATCCTCTCGAAGACCGAACTGGACGTGGCCCGGATCGAGACCCGCCTGCCCGAGCCGATCGTGCTCCGGTACGCCGCGAGCGCCTTCCGCCACCTGGTCGACGACCGGGCGACGGCGCTCCTCGCCGCCTGCCGCGAGCGGAAGCTTCACGTCCTCAACCTCGCCACCGGTCGACTTCGGCCGTGGTGTGATCGTCGCCCACGACAAGCATCGGATCCGGGTCATGGAGGCTGATCCCGCCGCCGGCTCCAGCAGCCCTCTGGTCGTCGAGATCGATGGCACGGTCGTCGGCCTGATCGAGTTCGCTCCGGTCCCTCGACTCGAAGCCGCCTCGGCGATCGAACGGATTCGAAAGCTGACGCATGTTCCCTTCGCGCTGGTCTCGTCTCGGGGCGAGGCCGAGGTCGGCCGCCCTGGCGAAGTCGCTCGGCGTGGAGATGTACCGGGGGAACTTCTCGACCGACGACACGGCAAAGTTCCTGGCCGCATGTCGGGAACGGGGGCTCAAGACCGCGTTCGTCGGCGACTGTCGGACCCATCCCAGGCGCAGCGGCCGGGGCCCATGTCGCGATCTCGCTCGACGGCGAGGCGGAGCTTGACACGGACCCCGCCGGGCTCCTGATGCAGCAACCCCGGCTGGCACCGCTGGCCGACCTGTTCGAGATCTCCAGGACCCACGTCAGTCGGGTTGACCAGGTCCAGAAGCTGATCCTGGTGCCCAACCTGATCTGCGTGGCCGGGGCGTTCCTGTTCGGATTCACGGGCCTGACGGCGGTGATGCTGAGCAACCTCGGAACCCTCGGCCTTTACCGACGATCGGCCGACTCGCTCCGAGGGCTCGACACCTCCCACGCCGTTGCGGTCGGATCGACCGCGACGGGCAGGCTAATCCGGAGTCCACGCATGGTGACGACCGAACAGATTCCCGATTTCGCGCAACTTGCCCAGATCCTCATCATCGAGGCAGAACGCGTCCTCGAATCGGCACGAGAGACCGAGACACCGCCGACCGCTCCGGAGGTCACGGTGTCGGAGGTTCCCGCCGACGAGGTCGAGGCGATGACCCGACGACTCGAAGACTTGCCGAAGGAACTCGGGGTCCTGCTGACCTCGGTCGGGGTCCTTGGGTTCGTCTTGCCCGGGATCGCGGGCACCCCGGCCTTGATCGCGGGCGGCCTGGTCTCTGGCCCAAGACCTTCAGTAAGGTGGAAACCTGGTTCGAAGGTCGATTCCCCATCGCCCATCGCAAGAGCATGCAGCAGGTCGGCCGGTTCCTCGACGACCTGGATCGGCGTTATCCCATCGCCGAGAAGCCGGGTTCCTGATCGTCGGGACCGGCGCGGGCAGGCACCAGGAGGTCAACATGGAAGAGACGGTCGAGCAACCCGAGGGCTTCCTCGATCAGGCCGACAATGACGCACTGCTCGCCTCGCTTCCTAAAGAAGTGGGGGTGCTTCTGATCGTCGCGGGCCTTGGCGGTGTGTTGCTGCCCGGACCGGTCGGCACCCCGTTCCTGGTCCTCGGCGGCGTCGTCCTCTTTCCCAAGGTCTTCCGCAGGGTCGACGATGGTATGAAGAAGCGATTCCCCAAGTTTTATCAACAAGGCATGAAGCAAGTCCGTCGCTTCGTGATCGACCTCGATCGGCGGTATCCGATGACAAGACTGGATTGACTCGGCCTCGAAAGGACGGGACGATCAATCCTGTCCCTCATTCTTCGGTGAATCCGGTGGAACTTCAACCGGACCCAGACTCGTGTTCTACTCTCGTCGATAGAGCCATCCGGCTCAGGGATTATCGTCGCGGAGTCGCCGAGAGGAGTCCGACCGTGCGGAAGATGCATCTGCTACTCGCGTTCATCCCGATCGCGGTCGCCCTCAACTGGTTTCACGCCGACCCGATCCTCGTCTTCGTCTGCTCGGCGCTGGCGCTGGTGCCGCTGGCCGGGCTGATGGGCGACGCGACCGAGGCCCTGTCCACCTACATGGGTTCGACCTACGGCGGCCTGCTGAACGCGAGCCTGGGGAACGCTCCGGAGATCATCATCTCCATGTTCGCGCTGAAGCAGGGCCTCGTGCCGATCGTGAAGGCGTCGATCACCGGCTCGATCATCGGCAACCTGCTTCTGGGCCTGGGGATGTCGATGTACGTCGGCGGGATGAGGAACGGCCTGCAGTTGTTCGACGTGGCCGTCGCCAAGATGAACTCCGGGCTGCTGACCCTGGCGGCCGTCGGCCTGATCATCCCCGCCGTCTTCGAGGCCTCCTCACATGGCGAGGGTCGGGCGATCAGCCCGCAGATCGCGGGGGTCCTGTTCTTCCTGTACATTGCCAGCGTTCTCTACACGATCTTCACGAACCGGGCGGTCATCGGCAAGGAAGCGGTCGAGGCGGAGTCGGGGGAGGGCCCGAAGCCCGAGGGGGGTGAGGAACATTGGAGCAAGGGGAAGGCGATCGGCATCCTTGCCGTTGTCGCGGTCGCCCTGGCCTTCATGAGCGAGATCCTCACCGACGCGATCGAGCCGGCGTCGGAAGCGATCGGGCTGACACCGCTGTTCGCTGGCGTCTTCCTCCTCGCGGCCGTCGGCAACGCCGCGGAGATCATCAACGCAGTCCGATTCGCCCGCAAGGGGCACATGGACCTGGCGATCGGCGTGACCGTCGGCGCGAGCATCCAGGTGGCCCTGGTCGTGGCACCCGTCCTGGTCTTCGTCGGCTCTCTTCTGGGACATCCGATGGATCTTCTCTTCTCCAGCTACGAGATCGCCGCGATCGCCCTGGCCGTTTACATTACCCGTAACCTGACTGTGGACGGGGAGACCAACTGGCTCGAAGGTCTCATGCTGATGGCGGTCTACTTCATGCTCGGCTTTGGCTTTTACTACCTACCGGCCTCGTCCGTGACCCCTTGACCGGCCCGATGGTCCGCTCGTCTCCCGGAATAAGGAAGGCACCGGCATGAAAAAAAGCAAGTCTCGTCACTCCTCCAAGTTGACAAAATAGTAGGATTGCGTAGAATAGGTTGAATCGATAGTGAAGTCAGCCGTTTTCATTGATTTTCCTGAGACTTCTTGATTCGAGGAACTTTGATGTCTGAAACCAACACCGAGCTGCACTCCGACTCGATCCTCGACGTCAACTCGACCCTGGACACGATCAGTCGGGCGGCCCGCGAGGGGGCGGCCGATGCTCGCGAGATGGCCAACCGGGTCTGGGCCAACACGAGCCTGTTCCTCTGCCGTTTCGTCTACACGACAAGCTATTCGATCTCTTACGGGGTCGTCTTCCCAGCGACTCTGATCGCTCGCTCGGTCCCGAAAGACAACGCCGCGGTTCGGGGCCTCATCGACGGTGCGAGAGCGGCGACGGACAAGGCCCACCAGATGAAAGGGCTCGACCTCTCCACGCCTCCGGCGTTGACGGTCCACTAGGCTCCGCCTGCCCCCCAACCCCGACGATCCATGCTTCACCTGATGGGCTGGAACGCCCTCCCAGGTCTGCGTGGATCGTGCGCCCGCCGTGAAGCTTCCTCCGAATCCACATCTCGTCTCGTTCTCATGTCGGGCACAACTGCCCCTGACCAGGAGTCTGTCATTGCATCCGATCTTCATTTCGCTCGCCTCGATCTTGCAGATCATCCTGATCAATGTCGTTCTTTCGGGCGATAATGCCCTGGTTGTCGCCCTCGCGGCTCGGCAGTTACCCCCGGAACAGCGGCGAAAGGCCATGATCTGGGGCGTCGGTCTGGCCGTCGGCATGAGGCTGGTCCTTACTCTGATGGTCTCTTATCTGCTCATGTTGCCGGGCCTGCAACTGATCGGTGCCGTCTTGCTGGCCTGGATCGCCTGCCGGCTGCTCCAGGATGAGGCGGAATCGGCCGAGCATCCGGGAGAGGCCCCCTCGACGCTCCGGACGGCCGTCGCCCGGATTGCGCCTGGCGGACCTGATCATGAGCCTCGATAACGTCGTGGCGATAGCCGGCGTGAGCCGGTCGGACACGCTCCAGCTCGTCCTCGGGCTGGCGATCTCGATCGCGATGATCCTGGCGTGCAGCACGGCGATCCTGGCGATCATGAATCGATTCCGCTGGATCGCCTACGCCGGGACGGGCGTCCTCGCCTTCACGGCCGCCGGGATGATTGTCCACGACCTCGCGGCGCTCCGGGCTTCGACCGGGTCTCACGACCTTCCGGCCTGGGTCGGCTGGCCGTTCCGGCTCCTCTTCACGATCGCCTGCCTGGCCTCGATCCGCTGGTGGCCCGCGATCCGGTCGTTCCGATGGACCACCGCCTTTTCCAGGTCGATGCCGACCCAGGTTCTCGAGCACTCCGAGGCATGAGCCCGGCGCCCGGCGATTCCTCGGCTTACAGGTGTTCGCGGGCATAGACGCGGCATCGATGGATATTGTCGTCCTCGGCCCGGATTCGCCCGTCGATCGGGAACTGGCTCACGCGCGGCAAGGGGCGTTCGGGCCGATGCGCCGGACGTACGAGAGCGCCGCGCCAGGTGCCGTCCGGAGAGGTCGGGGAAGGTCGACCAGTAGCGATCGGTCAGGCAGGGGATATCGAGCGGGTCCCTCGTGATCATTTCGAGATTGAAGTGGATGTCCGGATGCCCCGCGGAGGACCTTGACGATCCGTGGCAGGTCGAGAATCCCCTCGCCGAGCGGGACCTCGCAGATCCGGAACCCTTTCTCATATTCCTCGACGCCCATGTCCTTGAGGTGGGTCGTGAAGGCCAGGGCGCGAGCGTCTCGACCGTCTCGATCGGGTCTTCCAGCAAGGCCAGGCTGTTGCCGGTATCAACGCAAGTCCCGATGTGGTCGCAGTTTAGCTTCTTGAGCAGGGTCACCAGCTCGTCGGACCGAAAGTCCTTGTGGTTCTCGACCGCCAGTCGGACGCCATGCTTGACGACGATCGGCGCGGCGAGCGAGAGCGAGTGACTCGCCCGGTCGGCCGAGCGGCGGAACCCGTCCAGCGAGTCGAAGACCTCGTACCGCCGGCCCGATGAAAGCACGGTCCGGACGATCTCCGCGCCGGCGCGTCTGGCCGTCCGGATCTCGGCCTCGAACCGCGCGACGTCCCCCTCATCGCGAGGCGGCGAGACGATCCCCTCCAGGTCCATCGAAGCGGCCTCGGCGAGGCCGCGGAGCCTGTCGGCATAGGCGTCGTCGCGGGCACCGATGCCGACCTGGATTCCCGCCGCGCCGATCGAATGGCCATATTCGAGGAAGCGGATCGGGTCGGAGAGCCGATCTTCCGGCTTCTTCTCCCGATCCCTCGCCAAACGGACGGGGAACGAGTGGATCACCAGGCCGAGCGAGCCCGGAGGCCGGTCCTCGGCCCGCGATCTCCCCGAGGCCACCAGGGCCGAGAGCCCGGCCGCCATGATCTCCCGGCGCGTCATTGTTCGGAACTCCTGGAGTGCGGGAGCTTGCTCCCGCTTTTCTTCGAGGGGCTTGCCCCGAGCCCGACCCATATGGAGATGCCACGCCATGGACGTCGGAGCAAGCTCCGCCGGAGAAAAGCGGGAGCAAGCTCCCGCACTCCAGGGGGCTTCACGTCGAGCTTCCCACGATCGCCCTCAGCTCCGCATCCCACGGCGCCCGGTAAGGCCGTTCGAGCATCGATTGGGCCTCGGCATCCCCCTCAATCGTCTCGTCCTTCGCGTCCCATTTGAGCTTCCGGCCGAGCCGGAGCGAGAGGTTCGCCAGGTGGCAGGCGGTGACCACGCGATGCTCGCTCTCGACGTCCGAGATCGGGTCGCGGCGCGAGCGGATGGCTTCGAGGAAGCCGCGGGCGTGGCGCCGGAACTGGTCGTACTCGTCGCCCGACTGGTCGGACACAGCCTCGGTCCGGTTCTTCGCCGAGCCCCGGTCGCCGGTCGAGTCCGGCCCTCCGACCGGATGCGCGCCACCGAACCGGCGGACGGCCGCTCCTTCGAACATCTCGGGGTCGGGCGTGATGACGAAGCCTTTCCGGGAGATCAACAGACTCCCCTTCGTCCCGCAGAACTCCAGCCCGTTCGGCGGCTGCGAGCCCTTGCTCGCCTCGCGATGCGACCACGACGCGGTCCAGCCGTCATATTCGAAGAGGGCGTCCTGCGTGTCAGGCGTCTCGCCGTTGTCCTGGAGGGCGAACCGGCCGCCCGAGCTGGCCACGGCCTTCGGGGCGTTGGCATTCAGGAACCAGTGGACGATGTCGAGCGAGTGCTGCCCGAGGTTCGTCATCTGCCCGCCCGAATAGTCCCAGTGCCAGCGAAAATGGTAGAGCGCCCGGTTGGGATTGTAGGGACGTTTGGGAGCCGGGCCGAGCCAGAAATCATAGTCGAAACCGGCCGGAGGATCGCCATCGGGCGGTGAGCCGAAGCCGGGCATGATGTTCCGGTACGACCACATCCGGACCGAGACGACCTTGCCAATATGACCGCCCTGGATCAACTCGCGGGCCTTCTGATAGTGCGGCCCCGAGCGCTGCTGCGTCCCGACCTGGACAACCCGGTTGTGCTTCCGGGCCGTCTCGACCATCCATCGCCCCTCGCGAACGAACAGGGTCAGCGGCTTCTCGACATAAACGTCCTTGCCCGCCGCGCACGCCATCATGGTCATGAGCGCGTGCCAGTGGTCGGGCGTCGAGACGACCACGGCGTCCACCTCGCGATTGTCGAGCAATCGGCGGAAGTCCCCATAGGTCCGGGGCGACCCGCCTATCGTGCTCGCCGCCTCGTCGAGTCGACCCTTGTGGACCTCCGCCACGGCGACGGGCGCGACGTCGGGCATCGCCACGAAGTCGAGGACGTGCCGCTTGCCGATCAGGCCGAACCCGATGAAACCCACGCCGACCCGCTCGTTGGCGCCGAGGACCCGGCGATAGCTGCTCGCCGAGAACGCCAGCGCCGCGCCGCCCTGGAGCAGGGCGCGGCGAGTTGTCGCGGGGCGGTCGCGTGGTGCGTCCCTCATCGGTTCGAACCTCATTCATCCGGGTTCTGGCGTCGGGAGAAGATGCCTCGTGTCTTCGAGGCTACAGCGACGGAGGACTTACCGCAACCCGGCCGAACCCGCGGCTCCTCGGGCGCAACAACGGGCCTTTCCCGTAGGGTAGGGCTTGCCCTGCCGCGATCCGGATCGCGGCAGGGCAAGCCCTACCCTACGGGAAACTGTCCCTTCTCGGGCGATCTTTACCCGATGCCAGAGTCCGTCAAGGCAGCCGAACGAGTGCCTGACCGAGATTCCGAGGAGAAACTGTGTTAACGCCGCCTCAGCCGACCTGAATGTTTAGGAAAACGGCTCCTTGTCCCTCACCCTGAACCCGAAGGTCGATCCCGATGGCCATCTCCGAAGCTCGCTTGCTCGCCAACCGAAAAAATGCCCTCAAGAGCACGGGTCCGAAGACCCCCGAGGGCAAGGCCCGCGTCCGGTGCAATGCCCTCAAGCACGGCCTGACCGGCGAAGGGGTCGCGCTCCCCTCCGAGGATCAAGACGCGATCGATCAGCGTTACGACGACCTTAGTAAAGAGCTGAAGCCGAGCACCGCCGAGAGCGCCATCTTGCTCCGCCGGTTCGCCTTCATGTCGGTCCGGATCGAGCGCTGCGAGCGGAATGACACCGCCGAGCTGTCGACCCGCGTCCGCCACGCGGTCGAGAAGTTCGACGACCAGCGACTCGCCGAGGCCGAGGAGCTGGGGACGAAGATCTACGCCGAGCCGGCGACCTCGGTTCGTCGGCTCCAGATGACTCCCGAGGGGATCGACTGGCTGCTGGATCAGTGGGAGACCCTGCGAGCGGACCTGCTCAACCCCGATCGGAACTGCTGGACCGGCAATCACCGGATGCACTTCGATGCGCTGCTGGGCCGGAATCCCGGCGGTTATCGGATCGCCCGGATCAAAGCCCTGTCGGATGCGATGGACGGCACCTTCTTCCACCATCTCGACAAGGCCGACGGCGAAGGGCTCGAAGGCCCCGCTCGCGCCGCCTGGGCCAAGGGGGAATTGACCCGAATCCTCGACGAGGAGATGGTCCGGCTGATGAAGTTGAAAAACTCGATGGACCTCGACGCGCTCGCCCGGGACCGCGCCGAGGCCCCCGACCGCGCCCTGTTCGACGCTTCGCCCGAACGAATCCTCGCCCGGAAGTACGAGGCGGCCACCGAACGGGCGATGTACAAGGCCCTCAAGGAGTTCCACCAGGCCGAAGCCCAGGCCGCCGAGCGCCGGGCCTCCGAGCCAACCCTTGTTGAGCCCGAAACTTGCGACTCGACGGCTTTGAATTTCCCCGAGCCCGAATCCGAACCGGAGTCGACCGAGCCCGACCCCGGCATCCCGTCCCCAATCGTCGATTTTGACCCCTCACCGGTCACGATCCTCGACTTTTCGGTCGGAAAGGCTTCCGAAACCGGCCCGAAGCCCCCGAAACGAGACGATCCAGGCCGGATCTGAGCGGTCTTTGCGGTCTTTCTCTCACCTTCCGGGTGGAAAATCCGTCGATGCTTCTGAGTGGTCAGCCCCCGTAGGGTAGGGCTTGTGTCACCGCTCGGTAGGTTTTGCCGATTAATCCGCTCGGTAGGTTTTGCCACGCAACGGGTAACTTGATTTAATGAGTAGGCATCCTTCGCTGTCACTGAACGCCGGGTTTTACCGCATGGGCTCCCTTTCGCCGATGGGTCACCTCCATCCCACACACCGACTCCCGGCTCAATTCCTGGGCCGGTTGGCGACGAATCTCGAGCCCCTGCGCATCCTGGAACGTCCATTGACCTTCCACCGGATCGAAGCCCACCCACACCGTCCGGCCGGCCCACACCACTCCCACGCTGCACGGCCGGTTGTACACCGAGAGCTTGCCTCCCCGATCCACCTGGCGTGGGACTCGATGCGTGCCCACCAAGTCCCAAACCTTCTGAAGGTCCCAGGTCGAGTCCTCCTGCAACGGGTCGTAGGTCCGGCCCGAGTGCCTCAGCCCCGGGTAAGCCGCCAGACGCGACTGGCCGCACCTCACCGGATAGACTTCCCGCTGGACGCGGTCCATCTCCTCCAGACGCCGTTGCAACTCGGCGACCGACCCGCTCGTCCAGGGCTCGCACCACTGCTTGCCCACCCCTTGCCCCCGCTCGACCACGCCATTGGCCTGAGGGCAACGTGGCGGATTGGCCAAGACCCCGACGCTCATCCCCGCCAGCCAGCAGACCAGGTCGGTGGGCAGGTCGCCGCGCGATCCCCAGGGGGCCCCGTTGTTGACCCTCAGCCGCTCGGGGCGGCCCCACCTCTGGAACGACTGCCTCAGCGCCGTCTGGGTGGCGCGAGGATCGACCTGAGTCCAGCAGCCCAGGGGGGAAAACGTCCGTCCTCAAGACGGCACCGGTCGCCTCGTCCAAGATCCGCAGCCAACTCACTTCGGTCTTGTCAGCCAGGCGGATGTGTTCGGAGGCATCGATCTGCCAGGTCTGATGCGGTCGCTCGGCGCGAGTGGTGGACGCCGCGGCCCGCCGCCCGGCCGGGGCGTGAGCCAACTCGGCGGCCCGGAACCAGCGGCGGATCGTCCACGGATTGGGCCAGGCGAGTTGGGGCTGGGCGTCGGCGAGCATGGCGAGGATCAACTCCGCCCCCCAGGTGGGATGTTCACGGCGTGAGGCAAGGACGGCCTGGCGGATGGCCTCGGGATGGGCATGGTTCGGAGGCGTGGGCGGCCCATAGCTGGGCCTCAGGCCCGACTCCCCCCGCTCGCGACAACGCTTCAGGAGATGACGAATCGTGCGTGGGGACAAGCCAAAGGAGTCGGCGAGTGAGGTCACGGATTCGCCCCCATCGGCTCGCTCCCGAAGCTTCTGGCGGACCGGGACGGGAACGGATCTGGGCATCGAGGCGGCCTCCGAGTAAAGGTGGTAACAGCGAAGGATGCCTACTCATTAAATCAAGTTACCCGTCGCGTGGCAAAACCTACCGAGCGGATTAATCGGCAAAACCTACCGAGCGGTGACACTTGCCCTGCCGAGACCGGGCTCGCGGCAGGGCAAGCCCTACCCTACACCGAGGCCGAAATCCCTGGGCGACCCGAGCGATCAGACGATCTCGCGGATGACCTTCCCCTCGACGAACGTCAGCCGCTCGTCGCGGCCGAGGTGGGGATAGGTGAGCCGATGCTGGTCCAGCCCGAGCTGGTTGAGGATGGTCGTGTGGACGTCGCGGAGGTGGTAGGGCTTTTCGATCGCCCGGAGGCCGATGGCGTCGGTCGCGCCGACGACCTGTCCCCCCTTGATCCCGCCGCCGGCCAGCCACATGGTGAAGCCGAGGTTGTGGTGGTCGCGGCCCCTTGCCGGACTCGGCCTCGGGCGAGCGGCCGAACTCGCCGCCCCAGACGACCAGCGTCTCGTCGAGCATCCCCCGGCGTTTGAGGTCCTTGAGCAGCGCGGCGACGGGCCGGTCGGTCGTCGGCGGCCATCCGGAGGTGGTTCTCCTCGATGTCGTCGTGGGCGTCCCACTGCTGGTTCCCCGGCCCGCCGCCGGAGACGACGCAGACGAACCGGACGCCCTTCTCGACCAGCCGCCGGGCGAGCAGGCAGCGCCGGCCGTAGTCGTTGGTCGGCTCGCGGCCGATCCCGTAGAGGTCCAGGGTCTCGCGCGGCTCGCTGGACAGGTCGAGGACCTCGGGCGCCTCGGTCTGCATCCGGAAGGCCAGGTCGTAGGCGTTGATCCGGGCCGAGAACTCCTCGTCGTGCGGGTCGAGCGTCGCCCGGTTCAGGTCGCGGACGAGGTTCAGGGTCTTGCGCCTGGACTCGGGTCGGACGCCGGCGGGCAGGTCGAGGTTGAGACCGGGCGATCGCCGGCCCGGAACATGGTCGGCTGGTAGACCGCGGGCAGGAAGCCGTTGGCGTACATCGGCTGGCCCGCTTCCAGAGCCCCCTTCGGGTCGGGCATCACGACGTAGGACGGCAGCGACCGGCTCTCGGACCCGAGGCCGTAGAGGACCCACGAGCCGATGCTCGGGAAGCCCGGCGTGACCCGGCCGGTGAACAGCTCGTACTGCGCGGCCGAGTGGACGACCATGTCGCCGTGGCACGACCGGACGACGGCCAGGTCGTCGACGCACGTGGCCGTCTCGGGGAAGAGGTCGGAGACCTCGATGCCGCTCTGGCCGTACTTCTGGAAAGTCCGCTTCGGAGCCGAGGAGCCGGGCGTCGCGCTGGACGAACTGGTACTTGGCCTCGCCGAACTCCTTGGGCCGGGCCTGGCCGTTGAGCTGGTTCAGCAGCGGCTTGGGGTCGAAGGTCTCCAGGTGGCTCGGCCCGCCGGCCATGAACAGGAAGATGACCGACTTCGCCTTCGCCGGCAGGTGCGGCGGCCTTCGGGCGCGAGCGGGTCGGGCGAGCGCGGCTCGCGCCTGCTCCTCCTGGAGCATCGAGGCGAGCGCGAGGCCGCCGAAGCCGCAGAAGGCGTCGCGGACGAACTCGCGACGGGTCCGGGTCGGCCGGGAGTGGGGAAAGATATTGTTCACCGGACATACAAGAACCCGTTCAGGTTGAAGACGGCGAGGGCGAATTCGTCCGGGGTCTGGTCGCGGAGGAAGGCGAGCGAGATCGTCCGCTCCTCCGGGGTCGGCGATCGGCCGAGTGCCAGCCGGAAGGCCCGGTCGACCATCTGGTCCGGCTCGCCGTCCGTCTCGCTTCAGCAGGCGGCGAGCGAAGGCGGCGGCGAGGTCGTTCGAGAGCTTGCCGTTGAGCAGTTCGAGGGCCTGGGGTGCGTGGGTGCTCGACTCGCGGCGGGCGCAGCTCGACAGCATGGCCGGGGCGTCGAAGGTCTCGAAGAAGGGCAGTCGGAGGTTTCGCTTGGCGAACAGGTAGATCGACCGCCGGTCGTGCTCGTCCTGGCTCGGGTCGGGCCTGCCACTGCGTGGGCTTGTAGAGGAGCTTCGTCAGGACCGGGTCGACCGGGACCATCACGCTCGGGCCGCCGGCCTTGAGGTTGAGCCGGCCGGAGACGGCGAGCATCGCGTCGCGGACCTCCTCGGCCGTCAGCCGTCGGCGTCGGGCGTGCCAGAGGAGGCGGTTTTCGGGATCGCTCACGCTCGCCTCGCTCGCGATCGGCGATCGGCCCGACTGGCGGTAGGTGTTGCTCAGGACGATCAGCCGGTGGAGCGGCTTGAGCCTCCAGCCGCCTTCGACCAGCGTGCGCCGCGAGCCAGTCGAGCAGCTCGGGGTGGCTCGGGCGGTCGCCCTTGGTGCCGAAGTCGTTGACCGTCTTGACCAGCCCGGCGCCGAAATGGTGCTGCCAGAGCCGGTTGACCATGACCCGCGGCGTGAGCGGGTGCTTCGGATCGACCAGCCAGCGGGCGAGCTGGGTCCGGGGGTCGCGTACGTCGGCGGGAAGCTCGGGCAGGTCGTCGCTGACCAGGATGCTCGGCGGTCGGGGGCCGACGGCCTCGCCCTTGGTCTCCCAGACGCCCCGCTTGAGGACGTGGATCGGGGTCCGCTTGTCGAAGTCGTTCCTCGTCGCCGGGATGGTCGGGAGCGGGTCGGGGGCGTGGATCTTCAAGCGTCCTCGATCTCGGCCGTGAGCCGCGACTTCTCCTCGCCGGTCGCCTTCTTGACCTTGCTTCTGGAGGTCGGCCAGCTCCTTCTTGAACTTCTCGGTGACAGCGTCCCAGGCGGCCTTTTCGCTCGGCGCGGGACGAGGACTGATGTTGTCTTCCTCCGTCGCCGCCATGATACGCCTGGAGCCGGTAATAATCCTTCTGCAAGATCGGTTCGAGCTTGTGGTTGTGGCAGCGGGCGCAGCCGACGGTCAGGCCGAGGAACGCGGTGCCGAGGATGTCGGTCCGCTCGGTCAGGACCTCGTTGCGGCTCAGCGCGATCTCGGGATTGCCCGCGTTCCGGCGGACCGGGCCGAGCCGGTGGAACGTCGAGGCGACCCGGCATTCCGGGTCGTCGGGGTCGACCTCATCCCCGGCGATCTGCTCGGTCAGGAAGCGGTCGAACGGCTTGTCGTGGTTCAGGGAGTCGATGACGTAGTCGCGGAACCGCCAGGCGTCGGGGATCGGGCGGTCGTATTCATATCCCTCGGTCTCGGCGAACCGGATCACGTCGAGCCAGTGCTGCGCCCAGCGCTCGCCGTACCGTGGGCTGGCCAGCAGCCGGTCGACGACCTTCTCGAAGGCGTCGGGCGACGGCGTCAGCGACGAACGCCTCGATCTCCTCGGGCGTCGGCGGCAGGCCGGTCAGGTCGAACGTGACGCGGCGGAGCCACTCGTCGCGGCCGGCCGGCGGGGCGGGCTTCCAGCCTCGCGCTTCGAGCTTCGCCAGGACAAAGGCGTCGACCGGGTTCCGGACCCATCCCGCGTCGCGGACGTCCGGCGGCGCGGTCTTCTTGACGGGCTGGAAGGCCCAGTGACGTCGGGCGTCGTCGAGCTTCGAGGCGGCCGGGTCCGAGCCGGGCAGGGGGGCGCCCATGTTCAACCCAGCGCTCGATGTCGGCGATCACCGGGTCGGCCAGCTTCGGCTTACCTGGGGGGCATCTCCAGGCCGTCCTCGTGCCGGATCGCCTGGAGGAGCAGGCTCTCGGCCGCCCTTGCCGGGCACGACGGCCGGGCCGGAGTCGCCCCCTCGGAGCAGGGCCTCGCGCGAGTCCAGGAGCAGGCCACCCTTGAGCTTCTTCGCGGTCGACGAGTGGCAGCCGAAGCAGGAGGCTTCGAGAACCGGGCGGATCTTATCGAGGTAGAACCGATCTCCCTCGGCCTCCGTCGGGCCCGCCGCCTTCACCGGCGAGGCGGCCAGGATCGAGCCCAAAATGAGGACGAGCCGGAGCCCGACCGATCGGCCGGGTCGCGGGAAGCGTGTCAGCATCGCGATCGAACCCTCCGGACGCCGCCGGTTCCGCCTCAGCACCCATCTATTGAACCCGATCGGACCTCTTTCTTTCAAGAAGTATCGGTCAAAGATTGGAGATCGGAGAGGACGTCTCAAAGAGGGGTTATCGGCAACCGGACCAGCTCGCAGTCCGGATCAATCCTTGCCGCGATGCTGGGCGACTCGGATCATGGCCCGGGCGCGGGCGGCGGCCTTGGCCTTCTCGGCCAGGTCGTGCTCGCCGGTCCCCTTCATGGCCTTGGCCTGTTCGAGTTCCTGGGCGGCGGCCTGGGAATCGACCAGGGGGGCGGGGATGGCGCGGTTGGTCAGGACGGTCACCACGTCGTCGCGGACCTGGGCGAAGCCGCCGTCGACGAAGTAGCGGTGGGTGGTCCCGTGGGATTTCGTTCGGAGCTCGCCGAAGCCGAGCCGGCCGATCACGGGGGATCGGCCCGGGAGGATGCCCATCTCGCCGTCGAAGAGGGGCAGGGCGACAAAATCGACCAGGTCGTCGAACAGCGTCCGCTCGGGCGTGACGACGACGCACTGAATCCGGTCGCCCGATTTCTTGCCGTCGCTCTTGGGGCCGGAGGGGCCGAAGTCGGTGTCCAAAGTACTGGCGGTTGCCATCGAGAAACTCGCTCCCGTCCTGCGGATCGATCGTGCCGTCGCGCGGTCGTCGATCTCTTATCCAGCTCAGCCTTTACGCCCGCCCACGAGGATGGCGATCACGAAGCCGATGGCCATTGAGCCCGCTCCAAGGATTCCCGAGATGAAGCCGCCGACGATGCAGGCCGCGAACCCGACCTTGCCGACCACGTCATCCCCCCGGCTCGACCCCATCTTGAGCGGGATCAGCCCGATCAGGCTCCCGACAAGCAGGCCGCCGAAGATCATCCCGAACCACAAACCGTTCTGATACGCTTGCGAGTTGGGGTCCATGCCGGGTCCTCCGAGGGGGGAAGAGGGACGGAACGGGTTGGCGAATCGTTAGCGGGCCATCTTCTTGGCCTGTTCCTCGGCCTGGTCGACCGCGCCGACGTAGAGGAACGCGCCTTCGGGGAGGTGGTCCCACTTGCCTTCGCAGATCTCGCGGAAGCTCTTGATCGTGTCGGCCAGGGGCGTGTATTGCCCCTCCTTGTTCGTGAAGACCTCGGCCACGAAGAACGGCTGCGACATGAACCGCTCGATCCGCCGGGCGCGGTGGACGATCAGCTTGTCCTCTTCGGACAGCTCATCGACGCCGAGGATGGCGATGATGTCCTTCAGTTCCTTGTAGCGCTGGAGGATGGTCTGGACCCGGCGGGCGACGTCGTAGTGCTCCTGGCCGACGTACTGCGGGTCGAGGATTCGCGAGGACGAGCCGAGCGGGTCGACGGCGGGGAAGATCCCCTTCTCGGCGATCGACCGCTGGAGGACGATGAAGGCGTCGAGGAAGCCGAAGGTCGTGGCCGGGGCGGGGTCGGTCAGGTCGTCGGCCGGGACGTAGACGGCCTGGACCGAGGTGATGGCGCCGTTGTTGGTCGAGGTGATCCGCTCCTGCAAGCCGCCCATCTCGGTGGCCAGGGTCGGCTGGTAGCCGACGTTCGACGGCATCCGGCCCAGCAGGGCCGAGACCTCCGAGCCGGCCTGGCTGAACCGGAAGATGTTGTCGATGAAGAGCAGGGTGTCGGCCCCGGTCGAGTCGCGGAACCACTCGGCGTTGGTCAGGGCCGAGAGGGCGACGCGGAGCCGGGCGCCCGGCGGCTCGTTCATCTGGCCGAAGAACATCACCGTGCGAGTCGATGACGCTCTTGCCGGTCGAGCCGATCTTGGTTTCCTGCATTTCGAGCCAGAGGTCGTTCCCCTCGCGGGTCCGCTCGCCGACGCCCGGCGAAGACCGAGAAGCCGCTGTGGACCTTGGCGATCCGGGCGATCAGCTCGGTCAGGATGACCGTCTTGCCCAGCCCGGCGCCGCCGAAGAGGCCGATCTTGCCGCCTCGGACGAACGGGGTCAGCAGGTCGATGACCTTGATGCCGGTCTCGAAGACCTCGGTCTTGGGCGAAAGGTTGTCGAACGGCGGGGGGCTCGCGGTGGATCGGCCAGTGCTCGGCCGCGTGGACCGCGCCCCGGCCGTCGATCGGGTCGCCGAGCAGGTTGAAGACCCGGCCCAGCGTCTCCTTGCCGACCGGCACGCTGACCGGGCCGCCGGTGTCGTGCGACCGACATCCCGCGGACCAGGCCGTCGGTCGAGCCCAGGGCCACGCACCGGACCCGGTTGCCGCCCAGGTGCTGCTGGACCTCGCCGGTCAGGTGGATCGTGATGCCCTTCTCCTCGGTGTCGATCGTCAGGGCGTTATAGATCTCGGGCAGGTGACCCTCCTCGAACTCGACGTCGAAGGTCGAGCCGATCACCTGGGCGATATGTCCGGTCGCGGTGGCGGTGGCCATTTCTTCCTCTTATGAACAAAGGACTCAGGACTGAGGGCTCAGGACTGAGTTGAGGATGCTTCGGATGTCGATCGGCCGATTCACTGAGTCCTGAGTCCTCAGTCCTCAGTCTTCGACATTTTATTCGAGTGCCGCGGCCCCGCCGATGATCTCGGCCAGCTCGCGAGTGATCTGCGCCTGGCGGGCCCGGTTGTAGAGCATGGTGAGGTTCTTGACCATCTCGTCGGCGTTCTCGGTCGCCCCTCGCATGGCGACCATCCGGGCGATCTGCTCGCTGACGGCGGCGTCGAGGAAGCACTTGAAGAGGCGGACCTTGAACGAGACCGGGACGATCTCCTCCAGGATGCTCGCGGCGTCGGGCACGAACTCGTAGGGGACGCGCTCCTTCTTCGACTTGACGTCGGCCTGGCCCGGCGCGGTGGGCTTCGCCTGACGGACCGACTCGACCGGCCTGCGCCGACCTGCGCCGCGGTCATCGGCAGGAGGGTCTGGACCACGGCCTCTTGCCGGGCCGCGTTGATGAACCGGGTGTACGCGACGTCAACCCGGTCGATCTCGTGCCGGAGGAACATGCCGATATACTTATTCGCGAGGACCTCGACCTCGTCGAACTGGGGCCGATCCTCGAACTGGAGGTACGACGCGTCGACCGGGATCCCCCGGAACCGGCAGAAGGCGAGCCCGCGCTTGCCGGAGACCTCCAGGCGGGTTTCGAGCCGGTCGGTCGCGTAATCCTGCAAGGTCCGGGTGGCGACCCGGATGACGTTGCCGTTGTACCCGCCGGCCAGCCCTCGGTTGCTCGTGAGCACGAGCAGGAGCGACTTCTTGGGACGGCTCGCGGACCTCCAGCAGCGGGTGCGTGACGTCCGTGGCGGTCGGCGCCGAGGTCGGCGACCAGCTCGGCGATCTTCCGCGTATAGGCTTCCGCCTGCGGTGGCGCGGTCGAGGGCCTTCTTGAACCGCGCGGTGGCGATCAGCTCCATCGTCCGCGTGATCTTGCGGATGTTCTGCACCGACTTGCGGCGCTTGACGATCGCTCGGGCCTTGGCCATCGGTGGTTCTCTCGTCTCGCCGTCAAGGGATCTCGAGGTGATACAGGCCAAGGGCGACCGGCTCGTCGCCTCGACGTCCGCCGTTCAGATCAATCGATCTCGAGGTCGCCGCGCCGCCAGCCAGGGCGGGGCTAGCTGGCGGCGGCCGGGCACGGTACTGCGACTTGAACTCGTTGAGGGCCGCCTTCAGGCCGGCCGACGACCGCGTCGGTCAGCTTCCGCTCGCGGGCGAGAAGGTCGCGGACCTCGGACTTTCGAGTCTTCATGAAGTTGAGGAACTGCTCCTCCCAGCGCGAGACTTCCTTGATCGGCACGGTGTCGAGGTAGCCCTCGGAGCCAGCGTAGATGCTCATGACCTGATCGACGACGTCCATCGGCTGGTACTGCGGCTGCTTGAGCAGCTCGACCATCCGGTAACCGCGGTCGAGCTGCTGCTGGGTGGCCTTGTCCAGCTCGGTGCCGAGCTGGGCGAACGCCTCCAGTTCGCGGAAGGCCGCGAGGTCGAGCCGGAGCCCGCCGGCCACCTTCTTCATCGCCGGGATCTGGGCCTTGCCGCCCACGCGGGAGACCGAGATCCCGACGTCGACCGCCGGCCGGACGCCCGCGAAGAAGAGGTCGGGCTGGAGGTAGATCTGGCCGTCGGTGATCGAGATCACGTTGGTCGGGATGTACGCCGAGACCTCGCCTTCGAGCGTCTCGATCAGCGGCAGGGCCGTCATCGAGCCGCCCGATGTGGTCGTCTTGGCGACCTTGTGACCTGGGTGGTTCGCTTCAGCTCGTGCTTCGACTCCTCCACGCCCGGCACGCCGATGTAGACCTTGCCGTTGACGCCCGACGTCTCGGTCGATCTCGGGCGTCGGCCGGGGTCGACTCGGGGACGATGACGTACTTGTTGGCGAGCTTGGCCGACCGCTCCAGGAGGCGGGAGTGGGCGTAGAAGACGTCGCCGGGATACGCCTCGCGGCCAGGCGGGCGGCGGAGCAGGAGCGACAGCTCGCGATAGGCCACGGCCTGCTTCGAGAGGTCGTCGTAGACGCAGAGGGTGGCCATGCCCTTGCCGTACATGAAGTACTCGGCCATCGCCGCGCCGGCGTAGGGGGCCAGGTACTGGAGCGGGGCGGGGTCGCTGGCGCCGGCCGGCGACGACGATGGTGTAGTCCATCGCGCCGTGCTTCCGGAAGATCTCGACCAGATCTGGCCGTCGTCGATTCCTTCTGGGCGACCGCGACGTACACGCAGATGACGCCGGTCCCCTTCTGATTGAGGATCGTGTCGATGGCGATGGCGGTCTTGCCCGTCTTCCGGTCGCCGATGATCAGCTGGCGCTGGCCCCGGCCGATCGGGGTCATGGCGTCGATGGCCTTGATCCCGGTCTGCAGCGGCTCGTCGACCGGCTGGCGGCCGGCGATTCCCGGCGCGGTCGACTCGACCAGCGCGGGTCTCGGAGGTGACGATCGGACCCCGGTTGTCGATCGGCTCGCCGAGCGGGTTGACCACCCGGCCGACCATCGCCTCGCCGACCGGCACGCGGAGCAGCTCGCCGGTTGCGGTGACGGTCTCCCCCTCGTGGATCTGGGTGTACTCGCCCAGGATGATGACGCCGACCGACGTCTCTTCGAGGTTGAAGGCCAGCCCCTTGACTCCGTTGGCGAAGGTGACCATCTCGCCGGTCATCACGCCCGAGAGGCCGTGGACCCGCGCGATCCCGTCGCCGACCTCGAGCACACGCCCGACCTCGGTCCGGGTCACCTCGGACTGGAAGTTCTCGATCTCACCCTGGATGAGTGAGCTGATCTCGTCGGCTCTGAATTTCATGGGTCTTTCTTTCGATGAGGCGGCCGCGGAGCTGTTCGAGACGGTTCCGGACCGAGGCGTCGTAGACTTCGTCGCCGACCTGGATGACCAGGCCACCGATCAGCGACGGGTCGACCTCAAGGGTGATCACGGGCGAAGCTTGAAGCATCGAGGCCAGGCGGTCGCGGAGCGCCGACTGCTGCCCCTCGTCGAGCGGGACGGCCGAGCGAACCGTAACCGCCTTGCGGTCTGAGTCGGCGGTCGATCGTCGCCCGAGCCTGCTCGATGACCGAGGGCAAGAGGCCGAGTCGGCCGTGGCGGTTCAGGACCCGGAGGAACGTGACGACCGTCGGCAAGGCTCGGCCGTCGAAGGTCTGGGTCGATGATCCGGTCCTTCTCGGCGGCGGGGACCGACGAGGAGACCAGGATCTGCGGCGAAGCGCGGGCTGAGAGTCGAGGACGTCCGCGTCGGATCTCCTCCAACTCCTCCACCACGGCCTCGGCCTGGTCGCCGCTGGCGTTCAGCAGTGCCTCGGCGTAGTTGCGAGTCAGTTCGGGCTCGACGTCCTCGAAGACGTTGGGGCGGACGGGGCTTCGATCGCGCGTCATGAGTGCGACCCTTCCCGCCCGTTGGCCGGGCAATTCGCTCATCGCGACCTCGACAAGGCGGCGGTGATCGGACTCGCCCAGTTCCTTCGTGAGAACCTTGCCGGCGACGGAGACGGCCAGGTCGGCCGTCTTCGACCAGATCTCCATGAGGGCCTGGTCTCGGGCGCCGGCGATCTCGCGCTCGGCCCGATGACGGGACGCCTCGGCCTCGGCCTGGGCCTTCTGGAGGATCGAGTCGGCGGAGATCTGAGCCTCTTTGCGAGCCTGTTCGATCAGGGCGCGGACCTCATCGGCGGCCTTGGCCAGCTCCTTGCGATGCTTCTCGGCCAGGGCCTCGGCCTCGTTCCGGGCCTTTTCGGAGTCGAGTAGGACGTGCTCCAGGTGAGCCTCGCGTTCGTGAAGTGCCTTCAGCAGGGGGCCCCAGGCGAACTTGCGGAGGACGAGCAAGAGGCCGACGAATACCACCACGGTCCAGAGCGCCAGGGACGGCTCTCCTTTCGTGATGTCTGCCTTTTCCCCGGCGGTCGCCGGTGCCTCGGCGGCGTGGCCCTGGGATTCGACGCCCTGAGAGGATTCCCCTTCCTTCTTCGGGGGCGGGGCGTTGTGGGATGTGGCCGGCTCCTCGGCCGAAGCTGTCGGGGCCGCCGGGCGCACCGAAGGCGAGCAGCAAGGCCAGGAGCCCGAGAGCCATGATCGATCGCCGGAGCATGGTGTTCAACCTCGCGAACCCGAAGGCGGAAATGAAGTTCCGGGGACGACGGCGGAGGGCCACGTCGGGCCGGCCCGTCCGGGGGGCGTCAACTATTGTTGATGATGAACCCGCAGACGATGAGCGCGAAGAACGTCACGCCCTCGATCAGCGCAGCCGAGATGATCATGGCCGTCTGGATCTGGCCGGCGAGCTCGGGCTGGCGGGCCATGCTCTCGACCGCCGAGGCGGTCAGCTTGCCGATTCCCAGGCCGGCACCGATGATCACCAGGCCGATCCCGATGCCGTTGAAACGGGCGAGCGGCTGGGCAGGGGCAGTCGTCTGGGCGGACGCCGTGGCCGTCGCGGCGAGGAACAGGCCAAGAACCAGGGCGGCGGACTTCACGAATTTCATCGGAACCTCGACTCCTTGGAAGAGCCAGACGAACGGGGAGAGTGCGGGGCCGATGGGCGGCCTCGAAACGCGGGCGGCGGAACAGGACCGACGCTCTCGCGGTGAATCCGGTTCGGACAGCTCAGTGCGGATGGGCGGCCGAGCCGATGAACAGCGCGGACAGGAACGTGAAAATGTAAGCCTGGAGGAACGCCACGAACAATTCCAGAAGGCTCAGGGCAACGACCCCCGCGATGCTGGCCGGGGTCACGAAGTACCACATCCAACCGCCCACCGTGAGGATGAAGCCGAGGATCACCGCCAGGACGATGTGCCCGGCCAGCATGTTGGCGAAGAGCCTGACCGAAAGCACGATGTGGCGGATGAATAGGCCGGCGATCTCGATGAAGAACATCAAGAGCCACATCGGCGGCTTCATGATCTTCGGCACGTCGAGCTGAGGGACCAGGGCGATCCAGTAGCCAACCGGACCCGAGTGCCTGATCCCCGCGATCAGGACCGGCCGCGAAGGTCATGATCGCCAGGACGGCCGTCACGTTGATGTTGCCCGTCGGCGAAGCCCCGCCGGGGATCATGCCCAGCAAATTATTGAAAAGGACGAAGAAGAAGACCGTCCAGAGATAAGGCAAGAACTTGTCGGCGTCGTGGCCGCCGATCGCCGGTCGGGCGATGCCGTCGCGGATGAACAGGATCAACGTCTCGAAAGCGTTGAGGAAAGCCCCTCGCGTGACAGGGTGCTTGGCGACATGCCGCGCCAGCGGAATGATGATCACCGCGATCAGGAGCGCCGCGATCAACTCCATCACCATGAACCGCGTGAGCTGGAATTCGAACGGTCCTAACGGGATCTTCGGCAACTCAAGATCGAAATACGCACCGCCCCACGGGATCTCGAGTGTGTTGTGGTCGATCACATGTTCGAGCGGGTCGTGACTCTTTGCTTCCGCGGACATGATGGCATTCGTCCCAAAAGGACCGGGAGAATCGAGGAGACTCACGCCGGTGGCGGAGGGTCAAGCCTCGGAAACCTTTTCAATCTTCTTTATCTGTCAAGTCGGCTTCGACGAGTCCCGGGCGATCCTGAGGAGATGCATCATCCCGACCACGAATCCGAGGACCATTCCGATCAACAGTCCGACGGGCTTGGACCCGAGCCGACCGTCGATAAAGTGACCAATGAGAGCCGGCACTGCGAACTCGAAACCCAGCGTCGTGATCCTCGAAGCCCAGTCGATGCCGATCGAGAGCGGCGATCGGGAGTCGGGGGCGAGCATCCGGGGCCTTCGATTCTCTCAAAGGGCGGCACCGCCCCAGGGATCGCAAATCCGGCGGCACGGGTTCAAAACGGGCCGGATCTGGGGGAGCAAAGCACGACCTTGACCGATTGACGAGACACAGTCTAACCGGCCCCGAAGCCAAGTCAACTCCCCACTCGGGAATTCGAGAAATTTTTCACAAAGTCGCCCGGACGTCGATAAACCCCCACGGAAATGGGGTTTCGGCCGAGATCAAGTGAAGATGGGGCGTCCGGCTCGCGTCGTTACAAGTCAGGCCGTCTGTCCGCTTGCGGACACGCGCCGAGGAATTTCGATTGACGCCGAATCCGAAGTCTGGTATTACCATACGGAGCACCGTTTCACGTCGAGAGACGTACCGGTCGAGCCAGTGTGGGGACCAGGCATGACGTCGCCCGTGCGCTCCGAATTCCGACGATGACAGGCGGCTTCTGACCGTGACCCACGGTTCGGAAGGCCGCCTTTCTTGTTTTTTCGGCGATCCGGCAATGGCGGCGGTTCGCATCTGAGTGCTGGTCCAGGTTTTTCGATTTCGCTACCTTTTTCCTCGTCCGGTCGGCATGGAGCTGCCCGGATCGGCCCACTCACGGATGAACCTCGCGTTCCTTGTCCCGTCCGGGTCCGGCCTTCCGGCCCTCGGGTGGAGACGGAGTGGCCCCGCATGACCGTCGATTCGCTCAAGGACTGCAATAAGAAAGTTCTGGCGCGGATGGCCAAGGACCAGGGAATCGTCGGTTGGCATGCGATGCGTAAAGATCAGTTGATCCGCGCATTGACCCCGCCGGCGGCAACCTTGAAGAAAGACGCGACCCGGCCCTCGCCCGAAAAGCCGATCGCACCCGCCGCTCTCGAAGCGGCCGTCGCCTCCGACGACCCCGCCGAGGATCTTGACGGTTTCTCCCCCCAGGCCCCTGGAGCACGGCTGCGTCAAGGACCGGATCATCGCGATGGTCCGCGACCCGTACTGGCTCCATACCTACTGGGAGTTGAGCCGGTCGACCCTCGCGAGGGCCCAGGCGGCTCTCGGCCAGGACTGGCACACGGCCCGGCCGGTCCTCCGCCTGATGGACGTGACCAGCGAGGACACCACCTCGGCGTCCGAGCGGCACGTCCGCGACATCGAGATCCACGGTGGCGTCAATAACTGGTATATCGATGTGACCAACCCGCCGCGGTCGTTCCGGATCGACATCGGCTATCTGGCCCGTCGGGGCAAGTTCTTCGTCCTGGCCCGCTCCAACGTCGTCAGCACCCCCAAGGCGGGCGTCTCCGACGTGCTCGACGAGAACTGGGCGAGCGTTCAGGAGCAGTTCCAGAAGATCTACCACCAGTCCGGTGGCACCAACGGGTCGGCCAGTTCGCAGGATCTCCGCGAGTTGTTCGAGGAGCGGCTCCGTCGGCCGATGCAGGGGCTCTCGCTCCAGAGCCTCGGCACCGGCGCCCTCCACAGCCTCTCCAGCGGCTTCCATTTCGAGATCGACGCCGAGTTGATCGTCTACGGGGCGACCGAGCCCAACGCCAAGGTCACGCTCCAGGGAGAACCGGTCCAGCTCCGTCCCGACGGCACCTTCACCGTTCGGTTCAGCCTGCCCGATTCCCGCCAGATCATCCCGGCCGTCGCCGCCAGCCCCGACGGCGTCGAGGAGCGCACCATCGTGCTCGCCGTCGAGCGCGAACACCAAGGAACTCGAGCCGATGATCCACGACGGCAACGAGCTTTGAGACGACACGAGCGGTCAAATCCATCGATGGCGCCGCGCCATTTCCGCCCCATGGTGGCGGGAGTCGCGCGGCGTCTCCCATTGTCGGCTTGCTCGGAGATTGTAAACTTAAGGTGAGACCTCGACCCCACCACTCTCTCCTTAACGGCCCGGGAGACGCTCCTTTGACCAAGGATATCACCCCCATCCTCAACGGTTGGGACCTCGACCCCGACGAGTTCCAGGTCCGGATCGTCGCCGGGATCGATGGCCGGGACAAGCTTCAGAGGCGGATCGATCTCGGCCTGATCCAGATGGAGTTGACCGGGCGCCCCGACGGCGAGCGTCCTTTCGGTTTCGACTCCTTGCTCGACTTCCACGAGTCCAGGGCTCGCGAGACCAAGGAACCGGACGATTATTCGCTCGATTCGATCGCCTGCGCCGACCTCCTCCGTGAAGGCGTCCAGTATTACCATCGCTATCTCGCCGCCTACCACCTCCGGCGCTTCGACCTGGTCGCCCGCGACACGAGTCGGAACCTCCGCCTCTTCGCGTTCGCGGTCAAGCATGCCTCCGACCGTCGCGACAAGGTCCAGTTCGATCAGTACCGTCCTTACGTCCTCATGATGAGGGCCCGGGCCATCAGCGCCGAGGCGATGGAACGGGACGACCACGCCGCGGCGCTGACGGCGATCGACGAGGGGATCGAGGGCATCCGCGCGTTCCTCCGCGAGTACGACCAGGACGAAGACCAGGTCCAGTGCCGCGAGTTGGGGAAGCTCATCCGCATCCGTCGCGAGATCGAGCAGGCTCGCCCGGTCGGGCCCGTTGAGCGGCTGGAGCAACAGCTCGATCTCGCCGTGTCACTCGAAGACTACGAGGAAGCCGCCCGACTCCGCGACCAGATCGCCCGGCTCCGGGGGCGTCCCACCGGCGAGGTCCGCGCGACCCGTCCGTCCTGAGCTGGATTGTCCGAAACCCGCCTGCACCCACCCTCTTCCCTTGCGTTGAGAGCATCTTTATCCGACGATGACCTCTCATCACATGAGAGGCCCGTCGATCGGGAGGGTCTGTCCCCATCGTCATAGCAGCGCGGAGCAAGCGGCGTGCATCGCGAATACCACCCGGCCGACATGCATCACCTCCGGGCGGACGCCTTCGGAGACGACGGGTATCACCACGACCATCAGCATGACACTCAACACCACCACGACGACCCTCGCTCGCTCTATACGTTCACGGCGATCCTCGGCCTTCTGATCGGCGGCGACCTGATCTTCGGCTGGCTGGGTTGGGAGTCGCTGCGGGCACCGCTGGGGATCTCGCTGGCCTGGATCGCGGCGATCCTGGGCGCGATCCGGATCGTCTACGGGGCGGTCGAGGCTCTCTCCGAAGGCCGGATCGGCGCCGACATCGCGCTGGCTCAAGCCTGCGTGGCCGCGATCATCATCGGCCAGCCGTTCGTGGCGGCGGAGGTCGTCTTCATCGCCCTGGTAGGCGAGGTTCTCGAAGCTGTCACCTTCGCCCGGACCCAGCGCGAGATCCACCGCTTGCTCGACCAGACCCCCCGGACGGCCCGTGTCCGTCGCGACGGGGTGGAACGGGAGATCCCGGTCGTCCAGGTCGTCCCGGGCGATCTGGTGCTCGTTCGAGCCGGAGAGCGTGTGCCGGTTGACGGGCCGGTTCTGTCCGGGCGGTCGAGCGTCGACCAATCGGCGTTGACCGGGCGAGTCGATGCCCGTCGACAAAGGGCCGGGCGACCCGGTCTTCACGGGGACGGTCAACCAGTTCGGCCTGATCGAGGTCCGGGCCGAGAAGGTCGGCCACGAGTTGACCCTTGGCCAGGTTCTCCGGATGGTCGCCGAGGCCCAGCATCGCAAGGCCCCGCTCGAACGCGAAGCCGACCGCTACGCCCGCTACTTCCTGCCGGTGGTGGAAGTCGTCGCCGTCCTGACGGTCGCTGGCCGGCTACCTCTTCCACTGGCCGGACACGTGGTCGAGGGCGGTCGCGGTGCTGGTCGTCGCCTGCCCGTGTGCCCTGATCCTGGCCACACCCGCGGCGGTGCTCGCGGCGATGGCCTGGCTGGCCCGGCACGGCATCCTCATCAAAGGAGGCGCGGCGCTGGAGCGACTGGCGAGGTGCGACACCTTCGCCTTCGACAAGACCGGCACGCTGACCAAAGGCTCGTCCCGAACTCGCCGGAATCCTGCCGCTGGGCGATCGAACCGAGGACGAAGTCCTCGCCCTGGCCGCGATCGCCGAGTCGAGCAGCAAGCACCCACTCGCCGGCCTGGTCGCCCGAGTCGCGGCCGATCGGAAACTCTCGACTCTCGATCGCCTTCGATGTCGAAGCCACGCCTGGCGCGGGGGTCTCGGCCCGCTACCGTCTCGAAGCGGAACCAGAGGACTCGACCGGGCACCGCATCCTGGTCGGCAACCGCCGCCTGATGGACGAGGGGGCGTCTCTCTGGAACCGGCCGAGGTCGCTCTCGGCGAGCTGGACGCCCGGGGCGAAACACCTCTGATCGTGGCCGTTGACGGCCTCGTGGTCGGCCTGATCGCGGCCAGGGACTCCGTCCGGCCCGAGGCTCATGACGTCGTCCACGACCTGAAGCACCTGGCGATCACCGAGGTCGCCCTCCTGACCGGCGACCGCGGGTCGGCGGCCCGAGCCGTGGCCAAACGGGTCCACATCAAAATCGTCGAGGCGGAACTTCTGCCGGCCGACAAGGCCCGCTGGATCGAGGATCGGCAGAAAGCCGGCCGTCGGGTGGCGATGGTCGGCGACGGGATCAACGACGCCCCCGCCCTGGCCCGAGGGGACGTCGGGATCGCGCTCGGGGCGATGGGATCGGACCTCGCCGCCGAGGCGGGCGACCTTGTCGTCCTGGGCGAGCCGCTGGTCAACCTGCCTGACCTCGTCAAGCTCTCGCGGGCGACGGTCGCGATCATCCGTCAAAACATCGTGATCTTCGCCTTCGGCCTGAACGCCGTGGCGATGTCCTCGGCCGCGCTCGGCATCCTCGGACCGATCCCGGCCGCGATCCTCCACCAGCTCGGCTCGTTCCTGGTCCTGCTCAACAGCATGAGGCTCCTCTGGTTCGGCGACTGGACGTCGACCACCCCGGTTCGCGGTCTCCGATGGCTCGGCCAGTCGATCCACCGGCTCGACGACCGACTCGACCCGGGCCTCGCCTTCGACCGACTTCGGAGTCGCTGGCGTGCACTCCTGGCGATCGTCCTGATCGCCCTGGTGGCCGTTTACGCCACCTGGGGCTGGACAGTGGTCGGGCCGGGCGAGGTTGGGATGCTCCGGCGGTTCGGTCGGTTTGCAGGCGTGCTCGAACCGGGTTTGCACTTTCGGCTCCCACCGCCGATCGAATCAGTGACCAGGCTCGCACCGGATCGAGTCCGGAGCGTCGAGGTCGGATTCCGCTCCGAAGGGCCGGGATCGGGAGCGTTGGTTGGATGGGGAGCGTCGCACGAGCGTGGGCTCGTCGCTCGCTCGGAAGATGAGGCCCTGTTGATCACCGGCGACGGCCAGCTCGTCGAGGTTGCCGCGACGGCCGAGTACCGGCTCGACCCGTCCGTGGAATCGCTCTGGAACCACGCCTTCGGGACGGTTGACACCGACGTCGCTCTTCGCACTCTTGCCGAGTCGACCATCCGTGAGGTGATCTGCCGCCGAAGTCTGGACGACCTCCTGACCCGGGGCCGGCTCGACGCCGAGAAGGCCTCAAAGTCCGGCTTGCAGAGCCACGTTGACGCCTCGAAGCTCGGCCTGATCATCACCGGGGTCTGCCTTCCAGGACGTCCACCCGCCGCTGGCGGTCGTCGACGCCTACCGCGACGTCTCCCGAGCCGAGAGCGACCGGCTCCGCAAGCTCGCCGAGGGAACAACTTACCGCGAGTCGCGGCTCAAGCTCGCCGAGGGGCTCGCTTCGGCCACGATCGAGAAGGCCGAGGCCAACCGATATGGCCGGACGACCCGGGCCTCGAGTGAGTCCGACGCCTTCCTCGCCCGGCTCAAGGCCCGAGACGGCGCACCGAGCCTGACCGACCTCCGGCTCTATTGGGAGTCGATCGCCAGGGCATTCGAGGGCAAGGAAAAGGTCGTGCTCGAACCCTCGACCAGCCGCCGCCAGTTGTTCTTGCCCGACCTGCCGATGGGGCTGGAGCCGGCATTGATGAAGCCGAAAGACTCTTCGCCTTTCGATGCGAAGCACCCTGACTCCGACGGAAGTAAAGAGCAAACTCCCTCGGACTCGGGTCAAGGGCCGGGTTGAGGGTCTCGCAAAGATGTGGCTTTTGTGCCGTTCTTTTCGATTGATATTGGAATCAAATAAGGATGCGACGACCTTTCCGCTGGATCATCGGCCTCGGCTCCCTCAGCCTGCTCGGCTTGATGGCTTTCCGCTGTTTCTTGGTCGTCGACGAGACGGAATACGTTCTCGTCACCGAGTTCGGCCGGATCGGTCGACGTGTTCGGAGACGAGCCGGGCGAGGCGGGGCTGCACTTGAAACGACCCTGGCAATCGAGCCTCGCGGTCGACCGTCGGCTCCGGGTGTTCGACCCTCCGCCTCGCGAGATGATCACAGGGGACAAGCGGAACCTGGAGGTGGCGAGCTACGTCGCCTGGCGGGTCAGCGACCCGAGGCGGTTCGTCGCGGCGGCAGGGACGCTCGACTCGGCCGAGGCTCGGCTCAATGAGCGGGTCTCGGCGGCCCTGAGCGATGCCCTCGGCCGGCTCGCCCTGGGGAGCCTGGCGTCGACCGACGCGAAAGTCTGGCGGCTTGACGCCTTGACCGATCAGGTCCTCGCGGTCGTCGCGCCTCCGGCCCGCGAGGAACTTGGTGTCGAGGTACTCGACATCCGGCTCAAACGGTTCAACCACCCGGTCGAGGTCCGCCCGGCCGTCTTCGAGCTGATCCGGAGCGAGCGGAAGCAGGTCGCCGAACGGCTCCGGGCCGAGGGGGAGTCGCAATACCTGATCCTCAAGGGGCAGGCCGAGCGCGAGCGCGACGCGATTCTGGCGAAAGCCGAGGCCGAGGCGGAGCGCATCCGGGGGCGAGGCGATGCCGAAGCGACCCACCTGCTCAACGAGGCCCATGCCCGCGACCCGAAATTCTACGAATTTGTCCGGGCCCTGGAGACCTACCGGGCGATCCTCGATGACCGGTCCACACTCGTCCTCTCGTCAGCTTCCCCCTTGCTTCGCCTACTCACCAGGGGACCGTCCGACGACTTGCTCCGCGATGGCGCGACACCGCCCGCCGAAAAGGTCGCCTCGCCCGCCGGGAGCCGGCCATGAAGCGTCGAACCTGGGAGGGAATCCTGGTCCTGGGCGCCCTGACGGTCTACTTCGCAACAGGCTGGAGGACGGTCGAGCCCGGCGAGGTGGTCGTGGTCCGCCGCCTGGGTCGGGTCTTGCCCGACGTCTGGAAACCCGGGCCGCACTGGGGGTGGCCCATCGGTTTCGACCGGACGAACCGGCTCCGACTCGACGAGGTCCGCCGGCTCGAATTTGGCCGGATCGAGACGCCGGGCCCGCTGGACGCGCCGGGGCTGGGCGAGTACCTGACCGGCGACCTGAACATAGTCCGGGCCCGTGGAGTGGTCCAGTACCGGGTCGCCGACCCCGTCGCCTTCTTGCTCCGTGCCGAGGATCGCGACCAGATCCTGACCCGCGCGACCGAGGCAAGCCTGGCCAGGGCTCTCGCATCGCGAGGGATCGACTCGCCTTTGCGTGGCGGTCGATCGGAAGTCGCGGCCGAGGTCCGGGATGCGCTCGCTCGATCGGTCGAGTCACTCGGTCTGGGGGTGGGGATCCTGGGCGTGAACCTGATCGACGCCCGTCCGCCGATCGAGGTCGAGCCCGCGTTCGCCGAGGCCCAATCCGCCCAGAGCGAGCGGGACCGTCGGATCAACGAGGCAAGAGCCCTGGCTGGCACGCTCCGGCCCGCCGCCCTGGCACGGGCGGAAGCCTCAACCGACGCCGCGCGAGCCCAGGCCGGTCGGGGCGTCGAGATGGCCCGGAGCCATGCCGACCGGTTCATGAAACTTCTGACGGAGGCCGAGCGGTCGAGGTCGTTGACCGTCCGCCGTCTCTACCGCGACGCCCTCCGCGACCTCCTGCCGAGGGTCCGCCGGAAGATTCTGATGACGCCCGATGAGCCGGTCGATCTCGGAATCTTTGGGATCGCGCCGAAGTGATTAGCGGCCCTCGCGAACCTCCCAGGCATCGAGGTCGCACCATGGCCCTCGGCTTCGGAAGCTCGGTTGCGGGAGTGATTCGGCGACAACCAAAGCATTCGCGGGCGAGAGGTCGTCGCGGCGGGTCCCGAAGCCTCGGAAGATCTTGAGGCCCCGGCTGCGCGCCAGAATCTCGCGCCGGCTCCGGCCTTCGGGTGCGTCGGGCCATGATCCGTATTGCTCGGCGAAGTCGAAGAAGACGGGCACGAGCCGGGTCATGTAGGCCCAGTAGTCCGGATTGTCGGTCTGTATGACGAACAGTCCGCCGGGCTGGAGCCCTCTGTGGACGTCGGCCAGGAATCGAGGGGTCACCAACCGGAGATGGGCCTGGCGAGGGTCGTGGTAGGGCTGAGGATGATAGAGATGGACTTCCGCCACGCTCGACTCTCCGACATACTCCCGGATCAGCGTCTGGGCGTCCTTGACCGCGAACCGGACGTTGTGCAGGCCGCGCTGATTCGCTCGCCTTGTCGCGTAACGGATCACGACGGGCAAGATGTCACTGGCGAGATGGTCAACCTCGGGTCGGGCCAGGGCGCTTTGCAGCGTGAACCTTCCATTACCGCAACCAAGTTCCAGAACCACCGGCGCGATCCGGCCGAAGATTGCTTTCCAGTCGAGCGGTCCCTCTGGCGGCAACCGCTTGAGTGCCGTCCGAGCCCAGAGTTCCTTGATCAAGATCTCACCGGGGATCGGGACGCCGAATTCTTCCTCGAACATCAGACCATCCCGCCAGAGTCACCGGGCCATTGAAGCAACCCGAACATCTTGACGAGAGATGATCCGGGAGACAAGCTCGGCGATCAGGAGCCGGACCTCCGCCAGCTCGCGTCTCGGGACTTTTTTGCTTGCGTCGAGGCTTCGGGACGATTACGACTCGGACATCAGGTTCACCCTGCCGAACCTTGACCCTACTCGGAGCCTCGTCATGATCCGATTGTTCCGCACCCTGGGCGGTGCCTGGTCCTCCTGCGCATTGGCACTGACCCTGTGCGGGCCAGCTACCGCGGCCGAAGCACTCCCCTTGATCCTCAGGGTCGTGGGGGATGGCCGCAACCTCGGTGAGACCCCGATTGTCGCCGAGTGTCGCCGCTGGCGTCCTGACTTGCCCGACCAGTACATCTTGACCTCCATCGACGGCAAGGTCTCGGCATCGGCGAACGTCTTCCACAACGGCGATAAAGCTTACCTCGCCACCGTTCTGGAATCGGTGCCGGCGGATGGCCCGCTGCTCTTCCGACTCGAGGAGAAGCCGACCTCCAGCGCCCAGGGTAAAGGGGTCGAGTTGATCCCTCACGGGCGGCGGGTCGAGGTCCGCGTCGATGGCAAGCTCGTCACTGAGTACATCCCTGACGATGGCCCCAAGCCGTATTACTTCCCGGTGATCGGCCCCTCGGGCGGGGCGATGACCCGGTCGTTTCCGATGAAGAAGGTCGAGGGGGAGAAACTCGATCATCCTCACCATCGGTCGCTCTGGTTCACCCACGGGTCCGTCAACAAGGTGGATTTCTGGAGCGAGGCGGCTGGACATGGCCGGATCGCCGAGACCAGCCAGTTGATCGTCGCCCAGGGGGGCGGGGTCGGCGTGATCCGGACGACCGACGATTGGGTCGGACCCGACGGCAAGAAGGTCTGCGAAGACGAGCGCGAGTTCCGGGTCTACGCGACCAGGAAGAACCGGATCATCGACTTCGACATCACCCTCAAGGCGACCGCCGGTCCGGTGACCTTCGGCGACACCAAGGAAGGGATGTTCGGCCTTCGCGTCGCCAGCTCGATGGACGTGACGGCCAAGAAGGGAGGAAAGATCGTCAATGCGGAGGGGATCGAGGACACGAAAGCCTGGGGTAAGCCCTCGCCGTGGGTTGACTATACCGGGCCGGTCGGCGGCAAGACGGTCGGAGTGGCCATCCTTAACCATCCGTCGAGCTTCCGCTCTCCTACGACCTGGCATGTCCGTGACTACGGCCTCTTCGCCGCCAACCCGTTTGGGTATCATGACTTCGGCCAGAAAACCTCGGGCGAATACGTTCTCCCGGCCGGCGAATCAATCCGTTTCCGTTACCGCGTGATCCTTCATGACGGCGACACGGCCTCGGCTGACCTCCCCGGCGCGTTCAAGGCTTACGAGGCCCCGCCCAAAGCCACCGTGGAATGAGGACCGGATGATCGGTCGCCGAGGCAAACCCGCCGGTAGTCAGCCACGCCGTCGAGCGGCTGGTCGTGGGCCTCGACCGGAAGGTGGTTGACCCACTGAGAATCAAGGATCAAGGCCCAGCGCGGAACTTCGGGACGGAGCTTCGGCAGGAGCCGGTCGTAATGGCCGGCTCCTCGCCCGAGGCGGCACGCCCGATCATCAAACCCCAGGCCGGGGACGAGCACCCAGTCGATCGCGAGCGGTTCGACCTCGGGACAGGTTGGGCCAGGCTCGGGGATGCCACGGAGGCCAGGCACAAGGTCATGGTCGATGTCGGCCACCTCGAACAGCCGGAGCGATTTCAACCGGCGATCGACGGCGGGCAGGATGACTCGCTGGTCTCGGATCGCTGCCAGGCGGATCATCGGGCGGGTGTCGATCTCCTCAGGGAAGGCAGTGACGTAGAGCAGGATCGCTTCAGCTCGATCGAGGCCGGGAAGCGTCTCGAAGCGCTGGAAAAGCCCGCGTTCCTGGCTCGCGCGCTCCTCGGGGTTCATCGCCAGGGTTCTGGCAATGACCTCGCGGCGGATCTGGGCTTTGCGGACCTTGAAGTCCATCGTCTGGTTCGCCCGTCCTGGATCGAGAAGGCCCGCGTCCGACTTCGATCACTCGAAGGCGGGCGCGGGCCTTGAAAATCCTCCGCCGCAATGCCGGTGAAGCGCTTTTGAGAACCCGCAGTTTAAGTGGGCGCCTTAGGCCAGGACGGACAAGCCGAATGACCGTGAATCGGCTCCCAACGGGTACTCATTGGTTCGCCAAAAGTACGCCTCTATCGAACATGGCAGAGGACATGTCTGGCCGAAACCAGACAAGGCTCATGGTAGCCAGGAGCCACTCCGGCATCAAGGGCGATGCTCGGAATCGTCGTCCGGTCGGGTTGCACTACCTTCCTCCAGTTCGCGGTCGATTGCTCCGGCCGCCCGGAGAAACGCGAGCAACTCCTCACCCAGTCGGCCCGAACTGTCGATCCTGGGGACCTTGTGCTGACCGCCAAGCTTTCCCCGGGACCGCATCCAGTTGTCGAACCCTCCGGCCTTGACGACGACGAGGGCCGGGGGCGGCATCCCTCCTCCTTCGGCCCGGAACCAGGCGTAGTGGTCGTTTCGTCGACAGAGGTCCGCGTCGAGGGAGACGCGGAAGGCTTCGAGATCATCAGGGCTTCGCAGGAACTCCACGGCATAGCGGTGATGACCGGGCGATCCTTCGAAGACCGGGCCGACATGCCAGTCACGAACCGAGGCGCCGGCTTCCGACGAGGCTCGCGCGATCGCGGCCTCGATCTCTTCGCTGATCAGGTGCTCGCCGAACGGAGAGAGCGTGTATTTTGTCCGGCCCGTGAAGGTCAAGAGCGGTGGAGTCAGCCGCTCGAACCGGATCGTGTCCCCGATCACATGCGACCAGAGACCCGCGCAGGTGGAAACCACGATCGCGTAGTTCACGCCAACCTCGGCGTTACCGAGCCAGTGCCGGGTCGGACGCTCGTTCGCCAACTCCTCCAGAGGAACGAACTCATAAAAGATCCCGTGATCGAAGACGAGCCTGAGCAGGTCGGTCTCGCGGTCGCCGAAGGCGATGAACCCTTCGGAACAGGGATACGACTCCTGGAGTCTGACGGAGTCGGAGCCAAGCAGGTTGACGGTTGACTCGCGGTAGGGGTCGAACTTGACGCCTCCGTGGACCACGACTTCCAGGCTCGGCCAGACCTCGGCGACGGCCGACTTGCCGGTCAGTTCGAGCAAGCGCTGAAAGAGCCCGAGGAGCACGCTGGTCACGCCGCTGACCAGGGTGATTGGCTCGTCCAGGCTACGTTCGGCCATCGCGGTGAGCTTACGGTCCCAGTTGGGCTCCAGGGCGAGGTCGAGTGGGGGGAAGCTGTAGGGGCGGAGCAGGGGAGTCACGGTCTGCGCGGTGATCGCGCTCAGGTCACCCTGGCCGACGCTCGGGTCCGGGTATTCCAGGTCGGTCGAGCCTCCGAGCATGAATAATTTGCCCCGAAACAGTCGGGAGCCGGGCTGCTCCGCCAGGTGGTACGCGACCATGGTCTGTGCCGCCTTGCGGTTCGAGGCGATCATCTGGCGAGTGACGGGGATGTACTTGGTCGCTCCGGAGGTGGTCCCGCTGGTCGTGGCCAGGAAGGGGATTCGTCCCGGCCAGGCGAGGTTGTCGAATCGTGGGTAACGATCCTTCAGATACTCGGCCCAGAGATCCTCGTAGGTCCGAAGCGGTACGGCGACCTGATAATCGGCCACGGATCGGATGGTCTTGAATTGGTGGTCTCGCCCGAACCGCGTCGCGGCGGCCTTCTGAAGCAGGTCGCGAAGGGTCCGCTCCTGAACGCCGAAGGAATCAGCTCCCTCCAACTCGCGGACCCGCCGCCGGGACCAAGCGATGAAGCCGGCGTTGACCATCACCCGGATCGGTCTCGAGCCGGCCAGTGGGACCAGGGGAGAGCCGTCTCTCATGACGCTTCCTGCCTCGACCGACCTCGAACGGAGTACCCGACACGACGACTCACACGATTCCCCTCTCAAGGACTTCGTCGGAAATGCTCGATATTCCCAATAGCGACTTTCCGCCTGTGGAATTTTTTGGGCGCTCTTCGTTTCTTCGAATGGAAGAAAAGAGAAGGCTGGCGTCACTTCTCGGCGGTTGTTGTGTTTTAAAGAGAGCGAAACAAACTCAGTCAATTGATGATCGCTCAACAAGGCCCCGCAAGAAGGATCGCTCCCATGTCTGCCTGGAAATCCGGATTCGGTGCGATCATGGTCGTCGCGGTCCTCTCGGACTCGGTCCAGGCCCAGAAGTCCCCAGTTTATCCCGGCACCGGCGTCAACACGGGTTACTACACAACCAGCAGTGGCTACGGCAATTATGGCCTGCCGGGAGCCTATCCTTATTATAGCGGCTACGGTTTCTCCGGTTACGGGCCTGGGGCGAACCTCGGAGCTTACTTTAGCGATTCTCGCAGCCCGAACGCCCCGATGACGTACAATAACATGGGCGGGCTCATGAACACGATCCGGCAACAGACGGGCCGGTCGAAGAGTGATCGGGCTGGTTCGAGATTTGGGACCTCCCGGAACGGACGGATGCGTTGAGTCGGAATCGGTTCCGGTCCTGGTATCGGTCGAGGGCGAGTCGCCCGATGATCCTGGCTCATCGGGGTGACTCGTTCCATGCGCCCGAGAACACCCTGGAGGCGGCCGTCCTTGGCCACGATTCCGGGGCCGACGCCTGGGAGCTGGACGTCCACCTGACTCAGGACGGCGTCCCGGTTGTGCTCCATGACGAGTCGTTGGTGAGGACCACCGACGTGGCTCGAAGGTTCGCGGAGGACCCTCGGGGGGAATCCGGCTTCCTCGTCAGCGATTTTACGCTCGATGAGGTCCGATCGCTCGACGCCGGCTCCTGGTTCGTTGACCTGAACGGCGGTTCGAGATCGGCAAGCGACTTCGAGACCCTTGACCAGCTCTCTGAGGTCGATCGGGCCCGTTATGTCTCAGGATCGGTGAAGGTGCCTACTCTGGTTGAAGCGCTCGAACTGACGCGCCGGCTCGACTGGATGGTCAATGTTGAGATCAAGTCGAACGCGCGGGATTCAAGGGACCTGGTCACCTCCGTTCTGACCCTGGTTCGGGCCCTGGATTGTCAGGATCGCGTGTCAATCTCGTCGTTCGACCACGCGGTCGTAGCCTCGGTCGCCGCCCTTGAGCCTCGGGTCGCGACCGGAGCCCTGGTGTCCGGGCCGCTCGACCGGCCCGCGAACGTGCTTCTCCGGGACCTCGTCGCTCATGCGCTCCATGCGCCTCCCTGGGCGGTCGGGCCGCGGACGACCGAAGTTCCGGTTCTGGTTTATACCGTCAACGACGCCGGACCGTCTGGCCTGGCCGATCGACTCGCCGGGATGGGAGTCTTGGGCCTGTTTACCGACGATCCGGCGGCGTTGACCAGACAACTTCCAATTAGTCCATCCTCAGGGCACACCAGACCCCGTTGGGAGATTGCTGGGCGTCCTTGGGACGATCGGTGAGACGTGACCATTCCTCGGCCGTCCAGATGAGGACGGTCGCCGGGAATCCATTGATCAACCATCGGGCCGAGCAGGCAAGATCGCTTTCGGGAAAGTGCAGCCTGAGTGTGCTTCGCGACGTCGCGAATTCCGTGGCCCGACCTGTGTTATTCATGGATAAAAACCCCGATGAAGGTGAGCACAGTGGTCAGCATCGACCACACTGATTGCTGTTCCGACCGCGCGAACATCGGGGAACGCCCACAGCACGCCTTTCGACATCGAATGACGCTCTGGTCGATCCCGAGGATTATCGGGGTGGGCTCCCGGACGTGTGCTGAACTCGTCCTGGAGTCCGCTGCCGTCATAGACCATCTCGACTTCAACCCGAGCTGCTCAGAGGGAAGATCGGGAGGAGCGATCCTCCGCCGCCCCTCGTCCTTTGACGAGTCGGGCCGAGCGGACGTCAATCTCACCCCTTTGATCCGATTCGGGATCGAGGAGCGACCGGGACGATCTCTCGGAGGGGGGGGAGTGCCCCGGGCGGCGGCCGTCGTCAAACTCATCGCATCGGACACAGGCCTCCGCTCCGGCTCGAATCATCGTGATGGCTCCTTGTCTTTTCGGGGGCTCGGAATTCGCCAGTTCAAGACCGATCGTTCGCCCGCGAGCCGAAACCGGGCTTCCCTATCCCGGCACCTCGGGGACCCTTCCGTCCTCGAAGCCACGGATAGAACACTCTTCGGTCAACTTTTTTTATTGGATTCGGTTTAGAATTGCAAGCAGGCAATGCCTAATTTGGTCGATTTAAAGCCGACTCTTCCAGTTATTAGTAAAAAAAGGGCGGAAGCGTTGCCCCAGACTTCGCCGCCACTATGTTTATTATGTCTTACGAGGAATGCGGACTTCACTCAAACCACCGGTTTTATTTTATCCGTCCGTCCGTTGACATTCGCCTGGGGACCCCTTCGTGTCGGTCCATGCGATTTTGCTCGCGTGACAGGTCTTCCGAAGCGTTGTAGACTCGATAACCGCTCAAAACCACGCGTCCGATCGAGTTTCGCTTGGAGGCTGACCCATCAAGACGATCGACAAAATGATCCCCCGGAGGCGTCGGCTCATGTCCACGACCCGGTCGATTTCGTACTTACTTGCCATTGTCTTGATGGGTTTCGCGCCGGACTCTCCTGGGGGGAGGAGGGACCGCCGGACGACATCTCGAAGTCGTCTCGATTCCGGCGACCTGTCGCTCTTGTTCTCTCCCCCGATGGTACGTGGCTGTTCTCGGCCAACCGCCGGAGCGGCAGCCTCTCGGTGGTTGATCCCGGATCTGGCCGGGTCGTCTCCGAGCGTGACCTGGGCCGCGGGCTCTCCGACCTCGCGGTCCTGCCGGATGGACGACTCGTGGCGGTCGATCGGGATGGAGATGCCCTGCTCGTCCTCGATTCTTCGGGCGGTTCGGTCGAGGCGACCCTAACGGTCGCGACCGATCCCGTCAGCGTCATGGTTGCTCCCGATGGGTCGAGCTGCGTCGTCGCCTCGACGGCCTCTCGCAAGCTCTCGGTCATCCGCCTGGGGAGCGGAGAAGGTCTCGCGCAGCGCTCTCCCGGGTGATCGAGTTGCCGTTCGAGCCTCGACTGATGGCCTGGGCGGTCCCGGGATCGAAGGTTGTCGCGGCCGATGCCTATGGCGGGCGGCTCGCGGTGGTCGACCTGAGCCGCGACGTTCCCGAGTTGGTCCGATCGATCCCGGCCCACAACATTCGGGGGCTGGCGACCACCCCCGACGGCCGGTCGCTCGTTGTCGTGCACCAGACCTTGAACCGGCAGGCCCGGTCGAACTTCGAGGGGGTCCACTGGGGGACGTTGCTGGGCAATCACCTCCGTGTCCTGAAACTCGATGCCGTGCTCTCGACCGACACAGACGCCGACCCGCTCAAGGGGTCACGGGTGGTCGAACTCGGTCGCCAAGGCCGCGCCGCGGGCGACCCCGGGGCGATCGCGTTTGATCGCGAGGGGCGGCTTGCCATTGCCCTGACCGGAGTCCACGAGGTCGGTCTGATCGGCGACCTGCGCTCCTACTACACGCGCCGGGTCGCGGTGGGCGAGGGCCCGGCCGCCGTCTTGCCGAGTCCGGACGGGTCAATTGTTTACGTCGCCGACTCGCTGGACGATACGATCTCGGTGGTCGAGGTCGCGACCGGCCGGAAGCTCCGGACGATCTCCCTCGGCCCGAAACCCGAGCCGGGACCCGTGGAGCGGGGCGAGCGACTGTTCGCCGATGCAAGGCTCTCACACGATCGCTGGATGAGCTGCCAGAGCTGCCACACCGACGGTCACACCAACGGCCTTTCGGCCGACACCCTGTCCGACGGCTCCTTCGGCGCCCCGAAGCGTGTCTCCTCGCTGCTGGGCGTTGGATCGACACCCCCCTGGTCCTGGCTCGGGACGTCCGACCGGCTGGAGGACCAGGTCCGCAAGTCGATCGAGACGACCATGCGGGGCCGGACCCCCTCGGCCGCCCAGGTGGACGACCTGACCGCTTATCTCCGCTCACTTTCGCCGCCCAGGCCGACCTCGTCGGAGGACAACGAGGCGGTCGCCCGAGGCCATGTGGTTTTCCGGACCAGGAAGTGCGCCGAGTGCCACGCACCGCCCGACTACACGGCCCGAGGGAGCTTCGACATCGGGCTCGTGGACGAGGCCAGCAACCGCAAATTCAACCCGCCCTCGCTCCTGGGCGTCGGTTCGAGGCCTCCATTCCTCCACGATGGTCGGGCGGCCTCGTTGTCCGACGTCTTCCTCCGCCATCGCCATCCTCGGGAATCCGGCTGGTCATACACGGAGGTCGAGGATCTGGTCGCGTTCCTCAAGACGCTCTGAATCGGGAAACCGGTTGTGACGGGTTTCAGTCTTTTGCCGGCTCGTCCGGTCCCCAATCGCGCGCGTTCGGCCTTCTTCCGCTCGGTGGCATTCGGGTCAACGTATGGGGCGGGAGTCAAGCTAGCGGCGCTCGCGTACCCCTCCCGCTTCTCGAGGTCGCCGACCCTCCGGTAGATGATCCGGCACTCCTTGAGCTTGACCGTGTCCAACCGGCTGGTGCTGGCGGTCCGACCGAGCCTTGCCACGTTGAGCAGGGCGGCCGGCACCCGCGGCGCCAACTCGGCGGTCTTCGAGGCTTCGAGCTTGACGGTGCGCTCCCCCTCCACCACTTCCTCGGCTCGGATGATCTCGTGCCCCTCCGGGAAGTGGGCGTCCATCAGCTTTTCGGCCTGTCAACGGTAGTGGTTCGGCCAGCAGTCCGTATTCTCGGGGAGCCCCACCACGCCGTAGTCGCCATCCTGGTAGACGAACCGGACATCCCGCGTGGCGGCACAGCCGGCGGAAAAGCACAGGATCATCGAGACGAGCAGCCATCCGAACCCGTGGCGCATGGTTTCCTCCCATGCCCGATCCGCCCGTTTCGTTCCGGGAGATCGTTTGGCAATCCTGGCCGTGCGACCGGCACGGCGTTGCGATGACGGGATTTCCATGGTCAATGAGACGATGATCGATAGTCGAACAAGGGTTGAGAGGCTTCACTCATCGATTATTGTTTCAATGACCATCCGGGAGCCAATCGATATCAGATCTGGAAATGCTCGATTGACGAGAGTGATCAGCAAACAAGCAATCGCTGTGCCAGAGCGATGAGCCGACTGGGAGCGGTTCGCGCCTCTCGCTCCGAGGCGTCCTGTCGGATAAGCTTGGGCTCGGTTCGCTCACTTTGGAGTGAGAGGGCCATCCGTATCTCCGTTCCCCCTGGAAGCCGAGCCTCGCATGAAGGGCCCGTTCTCCATCGTTCTGATCGTCGCTTCGGGGCTCGTGGGCGTCTCATGGGTTGGGGCCCAGGACCCGTCTCAGGCCAGGAAGCCCGAGACTCCTTCTCTCTTCCCGAGCGGCTATCTCGACCATCCGGGGCTCACTGACGCCCTCCGACGGCTGGCCACGGCCCATCCGGAAACGGTTCGGGTCGAGTCTCTGGCGAAGTCGAGGGAAGGACGCGACGTCTGGCTCGCGACCATCGGCCCCGCCGCGAAATCGAGTTCGCCCAGGCCTTCGATCCTGGTCGTCGCCAACCTGGAGGCGGACCACCTGGTCGGCTCGCAGGTCGCGCTCGGCCTGATCGAGCGGCTGGCGACGGAGAATCTCAAAGACCGGGAGGTCCACGTCGTCCCTCGGCTCAACCCCGACGGCGCCGAGCGGGTGCTCAAAGGGGTGCCCCGGCTCGACCTCCGGGCCAACCTCGCGGCGATCGACCGCGACCGCGACGGCCAGCAGAACGAGGACGGCCCCAACGACCTGGATGGCGACGGGATGGCCCTCACCATGCGATTCAAGGGCGAAAAGGCCACCTTGCTCCCCGACGCCAAGGACCCGCGCCTCCTCCGCAGGGCCGATAAGTCCAAAGGAGAAAAGCCGGTCTACTCGGAGAGCACCGAAGGAATTGACGACGACGAAGACGGCGCGATCGACGAGGACCCGCCGGGTGGCGTCAACCTGAACCGGAACTGGCCGCAGAAGTGGTCGGAGTACACCCCCGAGGCGGGCGCCTATCCCGCGAGCGAGCCCGAGGTCCACGGCCTGATCCGCTTCGCCTTCGCCCACCCCGAAATCGCCGCCGTCTGGTCCTTCGGGCTCAACGAGAACCTCCGGGGCGACCCCCAGGGGCTCCCGGCTGACAACCCGTACCTCGCCGAGATCATCAAGGTTTTCGCCAGCACGAGCACTCGGAAAGCGGAGCTGTCCAAAGAAGGTCCCCGATCCGAAGTCGCCAAGGAGGAGCCGACCAAGAAGGCCGAACCCTCGCCGAACCCGCCGGCCGAAGCTCCTCGACCGAAGGCCCAGCTCAAAGGGCAGGGGGGACGGCGAAGCTCGACTTCGGCGGCCCCAACGCCCGCCTCGGCACCGGCTCCCGGGCTGGACGGGACGACCGACGGCGCCCTGAGCGAGTGGGCTTACCATCAGTTCGGTGTGGTCGGGCTCGCCTCGAGGCTCTGGTCCCGGCCCGACGGCCCCAACCTGAGCGGCGACGGAGATGCCCGCTGGCTCGACTGGAACGACAAGGTCATGGGCGGCTCGGCCTTCGTGCCGTTCCACCCGGTCGAGCACCCGACCCTGGGCGTGGTCGAGGTCGGCGGCTGGAAGCCAGGCGTCCGGCTCAACCCGCCGATCGAGCAAATCGGGGCGATCGTCGAGGGGAACCTCGCGTTCCTCAAGGACCTGCTCGGCAAGCTGCCAAGGCTGGAGATCACCTCGGCGAAGGCCGAGGCGAAGGGGGGCGGGGTTTTCGAGATCAAGGTGACCGTCGAGAACCCCGGCTTCCTGCCGACGGCCCTGGCACAGGGGGTCGTGACTCGCAAGGCCGCTCCCGTTCTGGTCAAGCTGGAGCTAGACGAGGCGAAGCTGCTCGGAGGCAAGGCGCTGGAGCGGATCGATGCGCTGGCCGGGTCGGGTGGCTCACGCGAGTTCCGCTGGCTGGTCCTGATGCCCGAGAGGAAGAAGTCGATCAAGCTTGATGTGACCTGCCCGAAGGCCGGGTCGGCGAGCCGGGAGATCATGCTGCCCTGATCTCTTGATTCTCAGATCTCAAAGTTGAAATCTCAAATCTGAACTCGCGAAACACCGTACGGATGAGCCGATCGACCATGATCCGACCGCGAGCCGTTCTCCTGCTGCTGTTTCCGCTGGTCCTGTCGAGTTCGAACCGTTCGGACGCCGCCGATGCGCTCTATCCCCGGCCGAAGGTCGAACTCGCGTTCAACCGGCTTTATGACTATCCCGAGCTGGAAGCCGCGCTCAGGAAGCTGGTCGCCGCCCATCCCGATCTGCTCACCCTGTCGAGCCTGGGCAAAAGCGTCGAAGGGCGGGACCTCTGGTGCGTCACGATCAACAACCCCAAGACCGGCCCCGACCGGTCCAAGCCGGCCATGTACGTCGATGGCAACATCCACGGGAATGAGGTCCAGGCGGCCGAGGCTTGCCTCTACCCGATCTGGTACGCTGGCCGAGAATTACGGGCGGCTCGACAACATCAACCGGCTCTTGAATGAGAAGGCGTTCTACTTCGTTCCGACCGTCAACCCCGACGGCCGCGCCTACTGGTTCAACGGGCCGAACACGACCAGCTCTTCGAGAAGCGGCAAGACCCCCCATGACGACGACCGCGACGGCCTGCTCGACGAGGACGGATACGACGACCTCGACGGCGACGGCCAGATCACCCAGATGCGGAAGAAGGACCCGAACGGGCGTTATAAACTCTCGCCGGACGATCCCCGATTGCTCGTCCCGGTCAAGCCAGGCGAGAAGGGGGAATACGACTTGCTCGGAACGGAGGGATTGGACAACGACGGCGACGGCCAGATCAACGAGGACCCGCCCGGCGGCTACGACATGAACCGGAACTGGCCGGCCGACTGGCAGCCCGAGCACGTCCAGGGAGGCGCGGGGATTACCCGCTCTCCTGGCCCGAGACACGGGCCGTCGCCGACCTTCATCCTCGACCACCCCAACATCGCGGGCGTGCAGGCGTTCCACAACGCGGCCGGGATGATCCTCCGAGGGCCTGGCCATCCCTCGCGACAGGCCGCCTATCCTGCGGGCGACGACCGGATCGCCGAGGAGATCGGGGCCGTCGGCGCGAAGATGATCCCGTTCTATCGAAACTTGGTCATCCATCGCGACCTTTACTCAGTTCACGGCGGCTTCATCGGCTGGACCTACGAGCACCTCGGGATCTTCTCGTTCACCAACGAACTATGGAACGTCGAGCAACTGCTCGGCCCTCCGCCACCCGCAGGGTCGCCCGGCTCGAGCCTCGCGCGGGCCGTCGGCCTGGAACGGCAGGAGGAGCAACTCTTCGCCAACGACAAGCTCCTCTTCGGCGCCAGCTTCCGCGAGTGGAAGCCGGCGCAATCACCCGCTCTATGGCGATATCGAGGTCGGCGGATTTGTCAAGGAATCGCAGCGCGTCCCGCCCTCGTTCATGATCGAGGAACTCTGCCACCGGAACGCCGCGTTCGTCATCTACCATGCCGAGCAGATGCCCCGGCTCGAATTCGGCGACGTCGAGGTGAAAGCCCTGAACGCCGAAATCTTTGCCGTCACCGCGACGGTCAAGAATACCCGCGCCATCCCGAGCGTCGCCCAGCAGGCGGCCAACCACAATATCGGCCTGCCCGATGTCCTGAGCCTCGAAGGCCCGGGTCTGACCGTCGTCGGCGGGGGTCGGCTGGTCGATGCCTACACCGGCGAGGTCGAGGCCATCGAACGCGACCCGGCGCACCTGCGGCTCAACGCCGGCGTGCCCGGCCACGGCTCGGTTCGCGTCCGCTGGTACGTCCGGGGCACCGGCGAGGGGACGCTCAGGCACGCCTCGCAGAAGGGAGGGACCATCTCGCGGCCCGTCGCGATCAAGTGAGGTCGGCACGAGTGTTGCCGGATTGATCGATCAGGTTGTCTCGATCTTTCCCCGAACCACCGAGGCCGTCATGACCCAGAAGATCCACCGACGCGACGACGTCAACCCCGAGCGTGGCGAGCACGAGCACGGCGACGTCGAGTTCGCCGACCCGGTCAACAACAAGTACCCCATCGACACTCCCGAGCACGTCAGGGCCGCGTGGAGCTACATCAACCACGCCGACAATGCCGCGAAGTACAAGAAGGACGAGGTCGAGACCATCAAGGGCCGGATCAAGCGGGCAGCCAAGAAACACGGAGTCGAGATCCATTCCGAATGAGCGACCAACCGCCGAGCCATCCCGAGATCGACCCGTCCTGCCTGATCGCCCGAGGGGCGATCGTGCTGGGAAACGTCAGGCTCGGCCGGAATTCCAGCGTCTGGTACAACACCGTGATCCGAGGCGATACGGAACGCGTCGAGGTCGGCGAGGACACGAACATCCAGGACCTCTCGATGCTCCACGCCGACCCCGGCTTTCCCTGCTTGATCGGACCGAGGGTCACGGTCGGGCACCGGGCGATCCTCCACGGCTGCACCGTCGAGGAAGACAGCCTGATCGGCATGGGAGCGATCCTGCTCAACGGCGTCCGCGTCGGCCGGGGCTCCGTGATCGGAGCGGGCGCGGTGCTCCTGGAAGGGACGCAGGTCCCGCCTGGATCGCTGGTCGTCGGCCTGCCGGGAAAGGTGATCCGGCCGGTCGACGAGTCCACGCCCGACCGGATCGACCGGACCTGGCGGCATTACGTCAAGGAGGCCGAGCGGCACCGAGACGGCGAGTTCGATCATCGATAAATGATCTGTCGGCTGGGTCGAGCGTAGCGAGCCCCACCCGATATGTTTATTTCTTCTTGACCGCCCAATCGACCGCGTTCCTGAGCAGCCGGTTGAACGCCGGCTCCTGGAAGTCGTCCATCTGGCCGAGCGAGGTGTAGAAGACGCGGTTGCCGGTCGCCGGGGCGTTGACCCAGGCGACGGGCTCGGGCGCCTGGCCGGGGATCGAGCCGATCAGGAGCGGCGTCGCCGTCTTCGCCAGCGGGCTGACCTTGTAGAGCGAGCCGTGGCCGACCAGGCTCGACGGGTCGACCCCTTCGAGGATCGGGTGCGAGGCCCCGGGCGCGAGCGAGACGACCACGGTCGGACCCTCCGGGTGGTGGTTCGTGTAGTGGCCGCCGAGGACCTCGGCGTCGAAGTTGGTGCAGGCGTCGCGACCGGGCGGGAGCTTGGCCCCGGCCTTGGGCGAGAAGGCGTGGCTGGCCGTCCGGATGCCGATCACCGGCTTGCCGTCGGCGACGAACTTTCTCAGGGCATCGACCTGCCCTTTGGGCAAGACCCGGCGGCGGGCGCTGACGAACATCAGGTCGGCGTCGGCCAGGACGTTGATGCCGGCCAGGTTGTCCCGGGCCCCTTCCTGATCGAGGATGTACTCGACCCGGTAATCCTTGATCAGGTGGGCCGAGGCGAAGGCGGGCAGCGTGGCCTCGGTCCGGTACTCGTCGTCGCCGATCACGAAGGCGACGCTCGGCCGGCGGTCGTCCTTGAAGCGGAACGGCTTGCCGCCGAGGATCTGGTCGCTGGTGATCGTCGGGGCGACATACTTCTCGACGTGCTCGACCATCAGGTCGGTGCCCGCGAAGTGGCCCACGAACGGGGATCGTTGGGGGTTGTACATCGTGTCGGTCATGTCACGCATCAGGACGACGTTCTTGCCGTTCTTGGCCATCTGCCGGAGCCCGAACGGGCGGCCGAGCACGCACATGTTCAGGTGGACGCCGAGCAGGACGACGTTCTTGATCCCGCGCTGCTCCAGGATGCTCCAGATCTCCTCGCCGTCGTCGCTGATGTAATCCTCGGGCTGAATCGTGAGCATGTCGGTCTGCGACTTCCACGGAGCCTTCGGGTTCCGGCCCATCGCAGTCAGCTCGGCGGCCCATTTCGCGTGCTCGGCCGGGTCGTCGTCCTCGCCGCCGTCGGTCTGGTCGATCGGGTACTTGCCGCGTTCCTCGGCCGGGATCGAATAGCACCACGAGGCGATCTCCTCCGGCAGGTTCTTCGACCGGGGGACGGTCCAGGGCGTGCTTGCGGGCGGGATGGTCCTTGTAGGCGTCCATGCAGGAGCTAGGGGCGTGGATGATGACGGCTCCCTTGTCCCGGGCGGCCTCGAGGACGCGGTCCATCGTCGGCGCCATCTCCTTGGCCCGGCGGACGGCGTTCAGGCAGTGGTGCAGGTCCCACATGTCGCAGACGATGATGGCCGTCTCGGCGGGGTTCCAGGTCGTCGGGCTTCTCGACCAGGCGGAACTGGCCGTCGGCCTCGACCCGCGAGCGGAGCCGGAGTTCGAACTTCGATCCGTCCTCGAATGCGAAGGCCGCGCAGGCTTGGCGCGAGCGCCGCCAGGGTCGCGACCGCCGCGAAGGAGCAGGCCCACGGGCCGCCGAAGACCGACCATCCTGGACGCATCGGACACCTCGCCTTTCGAGTGACGGGCCCGGAGGCCCTCGGGAAGCCCAGCCCAGAGCCTGGCGACCGATGGACACGGCCGCCGGAGACCCGATAATACAGGTCCCAGCCCGCGCAATCCACGAAAAGCCGCCGAGCCCGACCCGATCGAGGAGCGACGATGCCAGGATTCGCCCAGACGCTACTGCCGGTCGCCTTGATCCTCTTGACCACCGTCGCCCATCGCCCAGGGCCCGAAGCCGGAGCCCGAGCCGGCTCTTCGCCCGCGACAACCTGATCGCCTGGTGCATCGTTCCGTTCGACTCGAAGCACCGGGGGCCGGAGGAGCGGGCGGCGATGCTCGAACGCCTGGGGTTCCGCCACTTCGCCTACGACTGGCGAGCCGAGCACATCCCGACCTTCGACGCCGAGATCGAGGCCCTCAAGAAGCACGGCGTATCGCCTTGATGCCTTCTGGGTCGCTCCCGGCGAGCTGAACCGAGAGTCGCGCCTGATCCTGGACGTCCTCAAGCGGCATGGCGTCAAGGCCCAGCTCTGGGTGCTGATCGACCAGGGGGGCGATCGCGTCTCGCGGGCCGAGCAGGCCCGGCGGGTCGAGGCGTCCTGCGCGAAGCTCGGGCCGCTGGCCGAGGAGGCCGCGAAGGCCGGCTGCTCGCTCGCCCTCTACAACCACGGCGGCTGGTTCGGCGAGCCAGAGAACCAGATCGCGATCATTGAACAGTTGAAGACCCGAGGTATCACCAACGTCGGGATGGTCTACAACCTCCATCATGGCCACGAGCACGTCGAGCGGCTGGCCGGAGATCCTCGCGAAGGCGATGCCTTATCTGAAAGCCGTGAACCTCAACGGGATGGACCCGGGCCGCGACCCGAAGGGGCGGAAGATCCTGCCGCTCGGCCAGGGCTCGCTCGACCTGGCCCTGCTCCGGACGATCGTCGAGAGCGGCTACAAGGGGCCGATCGGCATCCTCGGCCACACCCAGGACGACGCCGAGGCGCGGCTCCTCGACAACCTCGACGGCCTCGACTGGCTCGTCCCGCAGCTCGAAGGCAAGCCGCTCGGCCCCTCGCCGAAGCCGCGCACGCCCGTCCCGCCCCTCCCCGCAGGCCAGGCCGAGGTCAAACCCGGCGACCCTTCGACCGTCGCCGCGTTGCTGGCCGAGGCCGAGACTCACGGCGACCCCCGCCGAGGGGCCGAGGTCTTCGCCTCGGCGAAATTTGCCTGCCTGACCTGCCACAAGGTCGCCGGCCGAGGGCGGCGAGGTCGGCCCCGACCTCTCGGCCGCCGGCCTCTGCGTCCGGCCCGAGGACGTTGTCGAGGCCGTCCTCTGGCCCAAACTCAAGATCAAGGAAGGCTACGAGGCTGTCGCCGTGGCGACCACCGACGGCAAGGTCCGCCAGGGGTACCGGCAGTCCGAGACGCCCGCCGAGCTGGTCCTTCGCGAGACCGCCACGAATGAGGTCGCCAGGCTGCCGAAAGCCGAGATCGAGGCGGTCCGCGAGGTCGGCACGCTGATGCCCGATGGGCTCGCCGCCGCGATGTCACCGACCGAGCGCCGGGATCTCCTCCGGTTCCTGCTCGACCTGGGCAAGCCCGGCTCGTCGGTCCCCGCCGACCTGCTCCGGGTCGCCCACGCCCCGGCGGCGATTTCCCTTACGAACGGGGGCCGCTCGACCCGAGCCGATCGCCCTTCTGGCAGCATCCGGTCAATCGCGACCGGCTCTACGACTTCTACGCCAAGGAGGCCGCGCACTTCCGCAAGCTTGCCGACGCCCCGCCGCTTCTGCCGGCGTTTCCCGGGCTCGACGGCGGCAAGGAGGGTCACTGGGGGAACCAGAACGAGAAGGTCTGGGCCGACGTTCGCTGGAACTCGGACCGATCTCGGCTCGGTCCTCTCGGGCGTCTTCCGAGGCGCCGGGGTAACCGTCCCCAAAGGGGTCTGCGTCCGGCTCGGCGACCGGGGCGAGATGGCCGCCTGCTTCAATCCCGAGACCCTGGCGTATGATGCTGTCTGGACGGGAGGATTCGTCAAGTTTTCCGACGTGCGGCACGGCTTCATGGACGGCCTGATTCTCGACGGCACCCCTCAGCCGAAGCCCCCCGGCGAGACGCCCGTCGGGCCGATCGTCTACCACGGCTTCTACCGGCACGGCAAGCACGTCGTTTTCGCGTACAGGATCGGCGACGTGGAGATGCTCGACTCGCCCTGGGTCGAGGACGGTAAGTTCACCCGGATCGTCGGGCCGGCGCAGGGCCATCCACTCAAGGACCTGGTCTTGGGCGGGCCTTCGAAATGGCCTCAAATCATCCAGACGAAAGGGACGATCGGCAAGGCTGGTCCTTATGCGATCGACACGATCGAGCCGCCGTTCGAGAACCCGTGGAAGGCCTTGATGTTCTTCGGCGACCACGACTTCTTGCCCGACGGCTCGGCGATGATCTGCACGATGGAGGGGGATGTCTGGCACGTCACGGGCCTGGATGCGACGCTGGAGCACGTCCGCTGGCGGCGGTTCGCCTCGGGACTGCACCAGGCGCTCGGGCTGGTCGTGGCGGAGGGGAATGTTTATGTCCTGGGCCGCGACCAGATCACCCGGCTCGTCGACCTCGACTCCGACGGCGAGGCCGATTTCCACGAGTGCGTCAGCAACGCCTACATCACCTCGACGGCCGGTCACGACTTCATCTGCGGCCTCCAGCGCGACCGCGAAGGACGCTTCTACACCAACTCGGGTCGGCAAGGTCTGATCCGGATCTCCGCCGACGGCCGCTCGGTCGAGACGCTGGCCATCGGCTTCCGGAACCCAGACGGCCTGGGCCTCGGCCCCGACGGCACGATCACCTCGCCCAGCTCCGAGGGGGAATGGGTACCCGCGTCGATGGTCGCCGAGGTCAAGCTGGGCGGCCACTACGGCTACAAGGGGCCGATCGAAAACAGGCCGCCCGACCTCCCGCTGGTCTACCTCCCTCGGGGGCTGGACAACTCCAGCGGCGGCCAGGTCTTCGCCGACCCCGACCGCTTCGGGCCGCTCGGCGGCCACTGGCTGCACCTCTCGTTCGGAGCCGGGGCGTGGTTCCTGGTCCTCCGGGACGCCGTCGACGGCCAGCCCCAAGGGGCGATCGTTCCGATGCCCGGCGACTTCGCGGCGGGTGTCCATCGAGGCCGGATGAACCCCAAGGACGGCCAGCTTTACGTCTCCGGGATGGCCGGCTGGGGGACGTACACCCCGCTCGACGGCTGCTTCCAGCGCGTCCGCTACACCGGCGAGCCGGCGCAGCTGCCCGTCGGGTTCCGGGCCTTCGAGAACGGCGTTCTCGTGACCTTCTCACGCCCGGTCGACCGCGAGACGGCCACACTCCCAACATCCACATTCGCCCAGGCGTGGAATTATCGCTACTCGCCGAGCTACGGCTCGCAGGAACTCTCGCCCAGCCACCCCGGCGTCCCCGGCCACGACCGGCTGTCGATCAAGGCGGCTCATCCGATCGGCTCGCACCAGCTTTTCCTGGAGATCCCCGACCTCCAGCCCGTGAACCAGCTCCACCTCCAGCTTTGCCCGAACCCGGGAGCCTCCGTGGATCTGTTCGCCACGGTCCACCGACTCGCCTCGCCCTTCACGGGCTTCGACGGCTACGTTCCCACGTCCAAGACGATCGCCGCCCACCCGATCCTGGCCGACATGGTCGCCCTCTCGATCAAGCCGACTCCCAACCCCTGGTCCAAGGCGATCCCGGGGGCCCGTTCGATCCGGATCGAGGCCGGCAAGAACCTCACGTTCCTGCCCCGAATCGATCAACGTCCGCAAAGGCGAGACGATCAAGCTGACCTTCTCCAACCCGGACGTCGTGCCACATAACTGGGCCTTGATCCGTCCGGGGACGCTTGCCACGGTCGGAGACCTGGCCAACAAGATCATCGCCGAGCCTGACGCGCTGGCTCGCCGCTACATCCCCCGGACCTCCGACGTCCTGGCCCATACCGACATCGCCGAGCCCCAGAGCCAATCGGTCATCTACTTCAAGGCCCCCGACCAGCCCGGCCGCTACCCGTTCCTCTGCACCTTCCCCGGCCACTGGATGGTCATGAACGGTGAGATGATCGTTGAATGAAAACAGGAAGAATTGAACCGCCAAGACGCCAAGGTCGCGGAGGAAGACGAGAGGGGGAGAAGGGCGAGTCAATCCAGAATGCCGCTCATCGGCCTCGTTCTTCCACATCCTGGCGTCTTGGAGGTTAACTCGTTCCCACGCTCCATGTGGAAGTAAGATACGTTTGTGTGTACGGATTTTCCACGCGGACATTCTACTGACAACCCCCCGTTTGGACTGAAATCAACCGTGGCCGATGTGCTCGGGCGGCTTCGGGGCGATTTCGGAGCGTTTTCCGATCGAAAAATCAAGAACCGTTATGGATGAAGCGGCGAAATCGACGCTTGGCGTGGCCAGATCGGCCTCGAGTGTTGGTTCCTCGGGCTCCTTGGAATTGGAACCCACCGGCTCGACTTCTTCGACCTCGCAATCGATGAGTTTCGCCTCCAAGCCCTCGGCCTCAACCAGCCGGAACTCCTTGAGGGTCCTGTACATGGCTCGTTCCGTGGCCGCCTCATACTTGCGCCGAGGATGGCCTCAGGGGAGGGGTCGAACAGGGCGCGGTCGGCCGCCTCGGCGCGGTCCATCGCGATGGCCTCCACGTCGATCCCGGCGCGAACCTCCTTCAAGCGGGTCATCTCGGCGTCGATCTGACGGGTGAGTTCGTCCTTGGCCCACGCGGCGCGGGCCGGGCCTTCCAGCCCCTCACCGTCGGCCTTGTCGAGCAGGTGAAAGCTGCCGTCCATCGCGTAGGAAAGCGCCATGGTCCGAGCGGTCCGGTAGCCGCCCGGATTGCGGCCGAGCAAGGCGTCGAAGTGCATCCGATGGTTGCCGGTCCAGCAATTCCGGTCGGGGTTGAGCAGATCCATGCGCAGGGTTTTCCACTCATCCAGCATCCAGTCGATCCCTTCGGGGCTCATCTGGAGTCGACGGAACGACGTGGACGGCTCGGTGTAGATCTTCGTAGCCAGACTCTCGACGAAGGCCAGCCGTTCGTCGTCGAACTTCTCGATCGCGTGCCGGACGCGCATCGCGGTCTGCGAGGTCTCATGGCGCTCGCACCGGCCGATCCGGACGGTGAGGAACGCCAACCGGCGGAGCAGTTGCTCGCCCGCGTCGGTCTTCGGCTTCATCTGGAGTTGCAGATCGGTGAATCGTTCGGCAATCTCGGATTGATCCTCGGAAGGCAGGGCGACGCCCGAGCCGGTCAGGCCGTGCTTGAGGGCGTTTTGTCGGGAGCGGGCCTTGCCCTCGGGGGTCTTCGGGCCCGTACTCATAAGGGCGTTTTTTCGGTTCGCGAGCAACTTGGCTTCGGAGATCGGCACGGTCAATCCTCTGGGCGCGGGTTAGAGAAGAGATCGGAATTCCGCTCAATACATTCGCGCCGGAGCGAGCTCCGCTAACACACACTCTCTTTCCGAATCCGCAACGTTTCTTATTCCGGAGGAACGGCTTGAGACCCAGGAGCGATGATGTTCAAGAAAAACGCCCGCGAAAAATCGACAGGGTCAGGTTTGAAGTGGGGTTGCCATCTCGCGAATAGCCCGAAGACTACTCCGAGCAAATCGACCATCCTCTCCCAACGGTCCATTTGTGCTACTCCGGCGCTCCCCTCGCCGGGATCACGAATCTCGACCTCCCTCCCGCCGGATCGAGCTACCGGAATCCTTTCCAGGAGCTTGTTTCCACCCTCCCACGATTGGGACCTCCCGCCCGGTTTTCATCCCGCGATTTCAGGTGAATTGATCATGCTTCGTCGTTCGAGCGGTCGCTTCGTCCTCGCCGGGCTCGCCCTGGCTTTGATCCTCCACGTCGCCGGGTGCGAGACCCAGGAACCGCCCAAGGTGATCGACACCACGACCCCGGCCAAGCTCCCCGCCGCGCCCAGCGCGCATAGCATGGAGCCAACAGCCCCGGGCAAGTAAACCACTCGAGCCGGAGAGTCAGGCCCGGTCTTCGGGTCCCGTCATCCGTCCGAACCAATTCTGAAGATTCGAAGGTGCCCGCTGCGGCTGGCATCCTCGCTGGAGATGTCGCGCGCTCGTTTCATGGTCCTTCTACCGATTTTCTCGTCGCCGAGACCTGGGGTGTCGGCCGTCTCATTCGTTCAATATCCTATAATTGATGAATTTAAACATGTTGTTATATTTATCATTTCGTCGTCGGGGCTTCACACTGATCGAATTGCTGGTGGTCATCGCGATCATCGCCGTGCTGATCGCGCTGCTCCTGCCGGCCGTGCAGGCGGCGCGCGAGGCCGCTCGCCGGTCGCAGTGCGTCAACAACCTCAAGCAACTCGGCCTGGCCGCGGCGAACTACGTCAGTGCCAACAACGCGTTTCCGATGGGCATGAACCAGCAGCCAGGCCGGCTCTTCGGGGGCGCCTCCTACGGCGGCTCGACCTGCTTCGTGGCTATGCTCCCGCAGATGGAGCAGCAGGCCCTCGCCAGCGCCTACAACTACAGCTGCGCCTCGTATGACTTCCAGAACCGGACGGCCCTGGCGACCGGTCTGAACATCCTCTGGTGCCCGAGCGATCCGACGATCTCCCAGGGCCAGCCGGCCTCGAACCAGGCGACGTTCGGCAGCACGTTCGGCACGTCGCAGACGGTCTACCGGAGCAGCTATTCGGCGTGCGCCGGGATCTGGCCGACCTCGGCCTTCCCGACGCCAAACCCGATGACGGGCTCGCTGGTCACTGCCGCGCAGGGGAATTGCAACGGCGTCTTCAACTACCAGAAGTCGAACCCGCTCGCGGCGATCATCGACGGGACGAGCAACACGATCGCCTTCGGCGAGATCGGCAACGGCTACATCCCGATCGCCAACGGCCGGTACGGCTTCAACATCTGGAGCTATTCAGGGCTGAACCCCGGCGAGTCGGGCTGGTTCGCGACGATGTACGGCGTCAATCCCCAGAAGAAGGCGCCCGTCACCCAGCCCTACTACGTGAGCTACTACAACAACGAGGTCATGATGATGGCCATGTCCGCGGCGAGCTTCCACCCCGGCGGCGCGAACCATGGGATGGCCGACGGCTCGGTCCGGTTCATCAAGGACACGATCGCCAGCTTCAACCCCGGCTCGAACAACCCCCCGACCGGGATGTATTACAGCGGGTTCAACACCTACGCCCTCTCCGGCGCGATCATCCCCACGCCCGTCTACCAGGCCCTCTCCACCGCCAACGGTGGCGAGATCATCAGCGCGGACGCTTACTGATCGGGTGGTCCTCGGAATGGAGGGCGACCGACGCCACGGCGCCATCTGGGAGGGCGGGATGGGGCTCGGGATGGGAGCAGGGTCCTCGATGATGCGGAGCCAGTTCCCATCCCGGCTCTGCCAGGCTATCTCTCCAATCCGCGGGAGTTGATGTCATGCGATCGAGGAATCTCCTCGGCTGGATCCGCCTTCTCGGCCTTCATACTCGCGGTATAACTTCGACGGAAGGGGAATTCTACGAGTAATGATTCCCAACCTCGAAAGGAAGCTGGTCGGGATAAACTGCAGAAAGGATCTGTGCTACTTCAAAGGCCACACCCTGCATCATAGCGATGACGGACGCAACCCGAGGATCTGACAATGTACTAGCAGGTTCAGCATGAAGTCCAATGGACTCGGGATCAAATGTTCCTTCGAGACTCAAGACACCAAAGATTGTTCCGGCTTTGATCGGTGTTGGAATCTCACTGTAATAACTTCGGTCGGGCGGAATTGATTCGACAGGCGTCATGTGGAGGCTGATCTCGCTGGGATCGAAGACTGGAAAGCAGGCCTGCCAGGAGCGTCTAGATGCAGCGATCCTCTCTCCGTCGGCGGAGTTCAAGCGAAAGAAACGAATCGCGTCAACATCGCCTTTGGCATGCTGATCGACGATTGTCTTGAGATTTGCGAGGAGAGGACGGCGTTGGACGTGACAGAAGCCGATCAAACCGGAGCCGAGCTCGAAGGTCGCCTCGTCGTCGGGCACCCCGGCTGTGTTCCATGAGCACCAAGGCCGAAGCGTGGCTTGATTGGGCAGGTAAACATTGGCCAAGAAAACGTCTTCAACCGACTCTTTATTGCTTTCTCCCCGCAATACAGCCCAGGATCTTTCGGCCATGGTCCTGAGCAGGCCTACGACCCGCTGCCTTTCCTCGTCGCCGGGCAGGCGGAAGTCCACGCGCGAAAACGCACGTTGAGCTGCGACCTTACCATAATGGTACATCGCCTCGACACGACAATCGTCGAACTGCTGGAATGCCAGGAGGTTTTCCGGACCTGCGGTTTCGGACATTGCCTGGCGAATTGTGAAGGATCGAGGGACGAACGTGGAGAGCATTCCCTCGATCTCGTCGCGAGCGCGTCCACTGCTCAGGCTGACGAGAGATTCAAAGAACATTTTCGGTTTCAGAGGATGAGGCGGTACGGGTACGACGAGTGGTTCCGACTGATCCTCTTCATCCCTCCGAATCGAATCCCCGGCGTCATCCAAGACTCTCAGGCCAATATTCAACCAGGGAAAAGTGGCGATCATCGCAAAGTCAGATCCCGATGCGCTTAAATTTTTTCGAATCCTCTCTTGAAAGACCCACGACGGGAAATTCGAGATGAGCCCGCCGTCGAACGTACCAACTCCCGACCGGCCTTCCCTCGACGGGGACCGGGCGGAAAAAGACGGGAAACCCGGCCGAGGCCCGGACAGCCCGGGCGATAGGCCAATGGGCATAAGCGGGTTCGAACGAGCTGATCACTTCCAACCTTCGATGCGTCAGGTTCGTAGCTGTGAGGAAAAGAGGCAAGAAGAAGATGTCGTCCAGCTTCGAGAGATCTCCGAAAGTCAGCAATCGTCCGCCAACCTCTCCGCTGGGAGGGGGGAGCGAAGAAGACCTCGATCTCACGCGCGGCGACTCACGAATCCACTCATCGATCGTCTTCTCGAAGAGATCACCTCGAAAGATTCCATTATTTCCCAGATGGGGTAGAAGGCCCTCGGAGGCCCGATAGATCCTGATCAGAGTCGCCAGGCTCCAGCAAAACTCCCCGGCTCGCCAGACGAGTCGCTTGATCCAATTGTCATTATGTGATTTAATCTTGTCGATCGACCGGGAATCGAATGCCGACAGGCAAGCATAGAGGCGATCTGTCAGCTCAACAAACCTATCGTAGTCGTAGGATTCTCCGCCAAATGCGTCGAACGGACCCAGCCAGCCGATGAGCCGACGATGAGTCTGGCCGGGATCCACGGTGCAAGCTTCCTTGAGTTTTTCTTTGATCGACTCGGGACTGAGCCCTGCCCAGTAGAGCGTGGCGATGATGGCTCCTGCGGAGTTGCCGGCTAGCCCTAGTGGAATGATCTCCAGATCATCGACCAGCCAGGCGAGTTGACCCAGGAGGTTTAATCCGTAGATACCACCTCCCTGTATGGTGATCGTGGCGTAACGGTCGAAATGAGTCACGGGCATGGCGAGAACCTCGGTCTTCGAGGGAATCGGCTCGACATCGCCGAATGATTATGACCCATGCAAACATCGCAATCCACGACTCGTCCTTAATTCCTCAGGCTCGACAGCGGCGCGGGGATCCGTCCGCCGTGGTGGACGAAGGCGGACGAGCCTCCGGCGGCGTGGATCGGCAGGATGATCATTTCTCCGAACAGCCCACCGAAGACCGCGCGGTCGCCGGCCACCTTACCGGGGACGGGGATCACGCGGACGGCCGTCGTCTTGTGGTTGATCACACCGATGGCCACCTCGTCGGCGATCAGCGCGGCGAGGGTCTCGGCGTCGGTGTCGCCGGGGACGGCGATCATGTCCAGGCCGACCGAGCAGACGGCCGTCATCGCCTCCAGCTTCGCGAGCGTCAAATCCCCCCGCTCGACGGCAGCGGCCAGGGCCGAGTCCTCGCTCACGGCGACGAAGGCGCCGGAGAGGCCGCCGACGGAGGACGAGGCGAACGAACCGCCTTTCTTCACGGCGTCGTTGAGCAGGGCCAGCGCGGCGGTCGAGCCGGGGGCGCCCAGGCGGACAACACCCATGGCTTGCAAGATCTCGCCCACGCTGTCGCCGACTTGCGGGGTCGGGGCGAGCGAGAGGTCGACGATCCCGAAGGCGACGTTTAGCCGGGAGGCGACCTCGCGGCCGATCAGCTCGCCGACGCGCGTCACGCGGAAGGCGGTGCTCTTGATGATCTCGGCGATCTCGCCGAGCGTGGGGTTGGTCGGCGAGTGTGCGACCAGATCCTCAACGGCCGCCTTGACCACGCCGGGGCCGCTGACGCCGATGTTGATCACGCAGTCGGGCTCGCCCACGCCGTGGAACGCGCCCGCCATGAACGGGTTGTCGGTCGGGGCGTTCGCGAAGATCACGAGCTTGGCGCAGCCGAAGCCGTCGTGGTCCCTGGTCCGCTGGGCGGTGTCAACCAGGACGCGACCGAGGGCAACAATCGCGTCCATGTTGATCCCGGCCGCCGTCGTGCCGACGTTGACCGAGGCGCAGCACGCGCTTGGTGGTCGAGAGAACTTCGGGCAAGGTCTCGATCAAGCGACGGTCTCCCTCGGTCCAGCCTTTCTGGACGAGCGCGGTGAACCCGCCGACGAGGTTGACCTCGACCTCGGCGGCGACGGCGTCGAGGGTCGAGGCGACCGCGAGATACCCCTCGGCCGAGTGCGCCGCGGCGACGCTGGCGATCGGGCTGACGGCGATCCGCCGGTTGACGATCGGGATGCCGTAACGTCCCTCGACCTCGCGACAGACCGCGCGGAGCCGACCGGCGTAGCGGATCAGACGCTCGCGAATCCGCCCACAGAGGGTCTTCAAGTCGGGCGACGCGCAGGGCTGAAGGTCGATGCCCATGGTGACGGTTCGGACGTCGAGCTTGTGCTGGCGGACCATGCCGAGCGTGGACAGGACGTCCTCGGTGCGATGCAAGGGGAAGCTCCTTCGTGGATCGGATCGACGTCGAGGGCCGCGCAGGAGCGCGGCCCCCCCGTCAACGCTTCCGCCAGATTACCGGATTTTAGGGAAGTTGACTATGAGACCCCTGGACCTCCTCGATCAGGTCGAGGCATCGACCGAGAGGGTCCCCCTCCGAGATTCGATCGGCCAGGACGCGGCACCGGGACGACACTTCGGGGTCGCGTAGAAGCCGGTCGAGTGCCTCGGCGACGGCCGGGCTCCGGAACCGTCGAGGGGCGATCGATCTCGCCACACCCAGGCTGGTGAGCCGCGCGGCGTTGTCGGGCTGGTCGTAGGCCATGGGCATAATGAGCTGCGGGATGCCGGCGGCCAGTGATAGGGCGGTCGTGCCGATCCCTCCGTGATGGATCACGGCGGCCGATCGAGGAAAGAGGAGGCCGAACGGGACCGAATCGAAGTAGTGGACCCCTTCGGGAAGGCCGTTCGGGATCTGGTCGCCAAACCGAGAGACCAGGGCGGCCCGCCGGCCGAGCCGCCGGGATGCGTCAACGGCCTCCTCGAAGAACGACTGGGCGTGGCAATTGGCCGAGCCCGGCGTGAAAACGAGCGGTGGCTCACCCCCGATGAGGAACGCCTCGACCTCGGGCGCCAGCGGGACGACTCCCGACCCGTCGAAAAGTGGAAACCCAACGAGCCGGGTTTGTTCCGGCCAGCCCGGTTGAGGCGGGGCGAACCAGTCGGGGAACAGCCCCAGAACCCGTTCGGGAGAGAACCACCAGCCGTCGAGAATCCGACGGGTTGACGGTAAGCCCAGGACCGCGCGGAAGGCGTTCAATCCGGGGCCGATCAGCCGATCGAGCACCGCGACGTCGGCCAACCAGTACCAGGCCCGGTTCCAGGGCCGAGGCATCGAACTCGACAACGGTAGCGGCGGCAAGAGCGACGGACCCACCTCGCTCCGAAACAGCGACGGGTGGAGAGCGACCGTCACCAGGGGGACTCCGAGTGCCTCCTGAGCCACCCTCGCCCCCAGGGCGATCGGCGGCGCCAGGACCACGCTGTCGCCGGGGACATGCCACCTCTCGATGAACTCGAAGGTCGGCCGCATCGGCCCGAGCATCCCCTCCTCGACAATCGGCCGGATGCTGCCAACCGGGTCCCAGACCTCGGGCCGTTCGATCAGGGCGGTGAACTCCTCGGCCGTGCCAAGCTTGACGTGATCGAGTCCGGCTCGCCGGAAGACCGGGCCGAAGTGCCCGTTGGCCAGGATCGTCACTCGATGGCCTCGGACCTTGAGGCCGATCCCCAGGGCCGTCATCGGGTGGATGTCGCCGGAACTGCCCAGGGCGACGATCAGCGCGTTCAAGACCGTCTTGCCCGGGACCGGTCATGACCGGAGGGGCAGGTCTCGCCGGGCTTTCTCGCCGGGAGATGCAGAGCCGGTGTCACCGAGGCTCCCGGCTCGACGGAGAATCGGGCGGACTTCGATGGCCCGGCGGTCGCCAGGAGCGGACGGGCCAGGCTGGAGACGAGACCGAGCGTCGTCACCGGGTTGGCTTTCGGCCCCCGGGGCCGGAGGTCGAGCCGTTCGCAGGCCGCCGCCAGGATCAGCTTCTGCAGGAATGGGAAGAACGAAGCGGCGACGCAGCCCCGACGGCCGCCGCCGAAGGGCAGGTACTCGAACCTCGACGGTCGGGCGTTCAGGAACCGATCGGGCAAGAACCGGTCGGGCTCTGGAAACGATTCCGACCGACGCTGGATCAGGTAGATCCCGACGCCCATCGTGGTCCCTTCGGGTAGCCTCCAGGGACCGACCTCGATGTCGACCAAGGCTCGTCGGACCGCGAATGGGATGTCCGGGCAGAGCCGGAGCACCTCCTTGCAGACCGAGTCCAGAAAGGGATCGGCCGCGACCCCCTTCGCGTCACCACGAGCGACCAGTGAGGCCGTTGAGATACGAATCCTTGGCCCGACCTCGGGCTCGTGCATGACACGGTGGAATGTGTGTTTCATGGAGCTTGAGAGCCCGCCGACCGTCGCCATGTAGAGCGTCATCGTCTCGTCGAGCAGTCCGTCGACGCCCAGGGCGCCGATGCCCCGCTCGGCCAGTTGCCGGAACAGGCTCGGCGCGTCGTGATCCCTCCGGGCGATCCGGTCTCTCAAATAGGGCTCGACAAGCGACCTGAATCGTTCGAAGGGTCCCGGGCCTTGCGGCCTCAGTGCCGCGAAGACCAGGCCGAGGGCGGTGACGGACTGTCGGAGCCGCCGGATGGTCCGGGCCATCTCACGGTTGAACTCCTCGGGCAGCCCGCCCAGACAAAGGTCGGCAGCCAGCTCGATCGCGAGCCGGTCCAACGCCTCGCCCAGGTCGAACCGCCGGCCGATCGGCCAGCCCATCACCGAAGCCCTGATCCGGCCAAGTAGCTCGGCGCCGCCGCCGGGCAACTCGGAGGGCCTGAGCGAGCCGGCCAGGATCTTGCGGTGCTCGCCGTGCTCGGAGCCGTCGAGCTTCATCAGCGATCGGTCGCCCGCGAAGTTCACCAGCGGGGCCTGGGCCGCGCCGCCCAGCAAGGAGGTCTCGTCGAGCCTGAAGATCCGCTCGGCGTAATCTGGCCTGGCGAAGACCGCGATCCGCCCGATCGGGGTTGTCAGCGTGAACGCATCGCCATGCTCCCGCTGGCATCGCTCCAGGAATTGGTAAGGCCGATACGCCAGCCAGGCGCCCTGGACGGCAGCCGGGAGCTTCGGCCCGGGCGGCAGGGACGGGCATACCATCGGCTCCGATCCTTTCCGAGACCCGACCGGTCCAAGGTGTGCCGGATCGTTCCTGCACTTCTGACTCGCGAACAAAGGCCTTGGTCCCTCGGACGCTTGAACCGGTCTGAAATATACTCTCAGGTTGAATTTGGGTCGAGTGAGAATTTTCTCAATAATAATTTGTCGGATTTCGTCCGCGAACAGGACGATCCTCAGTCAAACGATCTCGTATTCCTTGATCTTCCGATACAAGGTCCGCTCGCCGATGCCGAGGAGCTTGGCGGCCTCTTCTCGATTTCCGGCGGAGAGCTTGAGGGTCTCGGCGATGTAGTATTTCTCGACCTCCTCGAGCGGCCGGCCGACGAGGTGGTTCGCCCCCGATCCGCCCGGAGTGGAGGAGCCAGGCGCGGCGGAGGTGAGGTCTTCGGGCAGGTCGTCGAGGTCGAGGATACCGTCGAAGTCGACGACGACCATGCTCTCGATCGAGTTCTTCAACTCCCGGACGTTGCCCGGCCAGGTGTGGGCCATCAGGGCCTTGCGAGCGGCCGGAGAGATCGAGGTAACGACCTTGTTGTGCGACGCGGTGTACTGCTTGAGGAAGTAATCGGTCAGGAGCGTGATGTCCTCGCGCCTGGAGCGGAGCGGCGGGAGGTGGACGCTGACGACCTTGAGCCGATGGTAGAGATCCTGCCGGAACCCACCCGAGCCGATCCCTTCTTTCAGGTCGCGATTAGTGGCCGAGATCAGGCGGACGTTGACCTTGATCGGTTCGTTCGTGCCGACGCGTACGATCTCGCCCGACTCCAGGACGCGGAGGAGCTTGACCTGGGTGGAAAGGGGGATGTCGCCGACCTCGTCAAGGAACATCGTGCCGCCGTTGGCGTGCTCGAACCACCCCTTTCGCTCGCGGTCGGCCCCGGTGAACGCACCCTTGATGTGGCCGAACAGCTCGCTTTCCAGGATGTTTTCGCTCAGCGCCGCGCAGTTGAGCGCGACGAACGGCTTGGACCGTCGCGGACTGTTGTTGTGGAGGGCCTTGGCGACCAACTCCTTGCCGGTGCCGCTTTCGCCCGAGATCAGCACGGTGGCCGACGTCGGCGCGATCTGGCGGAGCCGCTCGACGACGGCGTGCATCAAGGGAGAGTTGCCGATCACCCCTTCGAAGCCGAACCGCTCGTTGAGCTGCTTCTGCAATTCCAGGTTCGAGCGGACCAGTCGCTGCGACTGCGAGACCTTGTCGGCGACTGTCCGCAGTTCGCCGATGTCGAGCGGCTTGGTCAGGTAATGCGTCGCGCCGGCCTGCATGGCGAGCACGGCCGCCTTGATCGTACTGTGGCCCGTGAGGATCACGACCTCGGCGTCGGGCAGCTCGCGCTTGGCCTTGGCCAGCACGTCCATGCCGCCGACCTCGTCCATGATGAGGTCGGTCAGGACGATGTCGAAGTCCTGCTCCTCGATCAAGCGGAGCCCCTCGCGGCCGCTCCCGGCGACGACGCAGTCATACCCCACGCGCTCCAGGCTCTCGGCCACGGCCTGGGCGTGGGGCTCGTCGTCGTCAACGACCAGGACGCGGATCTGAGGGTCCATCAGGGCTCAAACCTCCCCGAGCGGCAGCCGGACGAGGAATCGGGTGCCCTGGCCGGGCTCGCTCTGCACCGAGATCTCTCCGCCGTGGGCCTCGACGATCTTACGGGTCGTGGGCAGGCCGAGGCCGGAACCGCCGGGTTTGGTCGAGTAAAAGGCATCGAAGACCTTCGCCGCAACCTCCTCGGTCATCCCGACGCCGGTATCGGTCACTTCGAGGACGGCCCAGTCGCCTTCGAGCCGGGTTTGCAGGATCAACTCGCCGCCGTCGGGCATGGCGTGGTGGGCGTTGCGGATCAGGTTCCAGAGGGCCTGCTTGAAGAGGTCGACATCGAGCGCCGACCGGGGGCAGATCGGGGTCGTACTGCGTCCGGATCACGATCCCCTGGCCCATCGCCTGGGGCTCGCAGAAGTCGCGGAGGTCGTCGACCACGACGTTTAGGTCCGAGGGGACGGCGCGGAGATCCTGGACCTTGGCGAACCGGAGGAAGTCCTCGACGATGTCGTTGAGCCGCTCGGTCTCCTTGCGGACCCGCTCCAGCTTCTGGAGGACCCGACGGTCGCGCGGGGTCTCGGAACCCTTGAAGTCCTCGACGAGCAGGTCGAGGTTCAGGCTCATGGTCGAGAGCGGGTTCTTGATCTCGTGCGCCAGGCCGCCGGCAAGCTGAGCGATCTCGGCGTACTGGGCCCGGAGCCGACGATTGATCGCGGAGTCGTTCCGGTCTTCGACCATCTCGTCGGTCGCGGTGCTGGCGGAGAGTTCGGCCATGGACGAAGGTCCCCGGGTCGGCTGGACGGGAGATGATTGGCCGATCCGAAGGGCCTCGCTCTCCCTGGAAGAAGAAGAGAAAGGCCACGCGAGCAACATCCGGTTGAGCCGGCCAGGCGGGAACACGTCCCGCCGGTTCCTTCATTTATATAGGGACAGCCCGCGCGAGCAAAGACGCGGGCGAGGATTCACATCTTGTCGGGGCCGTTTTGTGGCCCGCGGCCTCTCCGATCCAGCGATCGGAGCGGATAGGCCGCAGAACGGCCCCTACGAAGACTCTGAGAAGCCACCTTTGATCAGTCCCGCCTCGGCCCGCGGTCGCCGTAGCCTCCGCCGCCGGGTCCTCGACGCGGCGGCGGGCCGCCTCGGTCGCCGCCCATGCCGCCCCCGGAGGGGGCTCCGGCGGGGCGCTGGTTGCCGGCGTTGGGGTCGACCTCGCCGCGCTCGGCCAGGGCGGCCTTGCGGGAGAGCTTGACGCGGTCCTGGTCGTCCACGGCGATCGCCTTGACCAGCATCGGGTCGCCGACCCGGCAGATGTCGGTCACGGCGCCGACGTAACCTTCGGACAGCTCGCTGATGTGGACCAGGCCGTCCTTGCCGGGGAGGATCTCGACGAAGGCGCCGAAGTCCTTGATCGAGGTGACCCGACCCTCGTAGATGTGGCCGACGCGGACGCCCTCGGTCATCGCCTGGATCTTGTCGCGGGCGGCCTCGGCCCCCTCGGCGGTCGGGCTGGCGAGGGTGACGATCCCGCTGTCCTCGATGTCGATCTTGGCGCCGGTCTCGTCCTGGAGGCGGCGGATCGTCTTGCCGCCGGGGCCGATCACCAGGCCGATCTTGTCGGGGTTGATCTGGATCTGGATCAGCCGGGGGGCGTTCGTCGAGATCTCGTCGCGGGGCCGCTTGATCGACCGGAGCATCGTCCGGAGGATTTCGAGCCGGGCCTCGCGGGCCTGGTCGAGCGTCTCCTTGACGATCGGGCCGGTGATCCCCAGGTTCTTGAGGTCGAGCTGGATGCCGGTGACCCCTCGCTGGGTGCCGGCGACCTTGAAGTCCATGTCGCCGAAGTGGTCCTCGTCGCCGATGATGTCGGTCAGGAGGATGTGGCGGCCCGAGCGGTCGTCCTGCGACGAGGCCGATCGAGATCCCGCCGACCGGGTCGGAGATCGGCACGCCGGCGTCCATCAGGCTGAGGGTCGCCCCGCAGACCGAGGCCATCGACGAGGACCCGTTCGATTCGAGGATGTCGCTGATCACGCGGATCGTGTACGGGAAGGTCGCGTTGTCGGGCAGGACCGGGGCGACCGAACGCTCGGCCAGGGCTCCGTGGCCGATCTCGCGACGGCCGGGGCCACGGATCGGGCGGACCTCGCCGACGGCGAAGGACGGCATGTTGTAGTCCAGCATGAAGGCCTTGCTGTACTCTTCCATGATCCCGTCGACCCGCTGGGCGTCGGCGCCGGTGCCGAGGACGGTCGTGACCAGGGCCTGGGTCTCGCCGCGCTGGAAGATGGCCGAGCCGTGGGCGCGGGGCAGGAGGGAGACCTCGCAGGAGATCGGGCGGAGGTCGCGAGGACCTCGGCCGTCGGAGCGTTGGCCGTCGAGGATCAGCTCGCGAACGACCAGCTCCTCGACCGCGTGGAAGGCCGACTTGACCTGCAATGGCGTCACCAGGCCCGAGCCGTCGGCCGGGCAGTATTCGGCGACGATTCGCTTCTGGATCTCCTTGACCGCCTCGTTCCGCTCCTGCTTGCCGTGGATCTGCTTGGCCTCGCGAAGCTCGCGGCCGAGGCGATCGTAGAGCTGGCCCTTGAGCGGGTCGACGGGCGGTTCGGGCGCCTGATATCGAGGCAGGCCCATCGCCGTGAGCAGATCCTGCTGGAGCGCCAGGACGTCCTGATTGAGCCGGTGGGCCTCCATGATCGCCTCGAACATCTCGGCTTCGGGCAGTTCGCGCCCGAACCCTTCGATCATGACGATGGTCTTCTCGGTGCGAGGCGACGATCAGGTCGAGGTCGCTGTCCTTCATCTCGGAGGCGGTCGGGCAGCGCGATGTACTTGTCGCCGACCCGGCCGAGCCGGATGGCGCCGATCGGGCCCATGAAGGGGACGTGCGAGAGGATCAAGCGAGGCGGAGGCGCCGATGATCGAGAGCACGTCGGCGTCATTCTCGCGGTCCGCGGAGATCGGCCCGGCCTGGATCTGGACCTCGTCGCGGAACCCCTCGGGGAAGAGGGGGCGGATTGGCCGGTCGATCAGGCGGGAGGAGAGGATCTCCTTGGTGGTCGGCCGCCCTTCACGCTTGATGAAGCCGCCGGGAAACTTGCCCGCGGCGTAAACTTTCTCGCGATAATCAACCGTGAGTGGGAAGAAGTCGAGGCCCTCGCGGCCGGGGCCGGAGACGGTGGCGACGAGGGTCATCGTGTCGCCGAGGCGGACCACGACGGCGCCGCTGGCCTGCTTGGCGAGTCGGCCGGTCTCGATGGAGACGGTCTTGCCACCGATCGATCGTTCGACGGTGACCGGCTTCCGCGTCGGAAATGACGAGCTAGACATTCAAAATCCTACCTCGGCCGGTAGTCAGCAAGGGGACGGCGCGAGCGATGTGGGGAGCAGACCGAGGCGCGAACCGGTCGCGCCGGGACAGCCGAGGCCGGCCGGACTTGCCCCCGGGCGGCCTTCGAGCGGGTCGGTCGGTGAGTTCAATTCCCGTTCCGAGGGGCGTCTACGCCCCTCGGAACGGGACCGGCTCGGGCCGGTTACTTGCGGATTCCAAGACGGGAGATCACTTCGAGATAGCTCTTGCGATCCGTCAGCCGGAGATACTTCAGCAAGCTCGAACGCTTGGAGACCATCATCAGCAGCCCTCGGCGGCTGGCGTGGTCCTTGGCGTGGGTCTTGAAATGTTCGGTGAGGTCCGTGATCCGCGCCGTCAAGAGGGCGATCTGCACCTCGGGCGAGCCCGTATCCTGGGCCACCCGGCCGAACGACCCGATGATCTCCTGCTTCTTCTCCTTCGTGATCGCCATCGCGCGCCCCAACTGCCACCGGCCTCAATTCGAGGGCCGTTCTTGTGATATCGCTACACTGGAAGGCTCCCAATCTAGGCGATCCCAAGCCGGAATGCAATGCCCTTGCCTCGCAATTGAGGTTGTCGTCCGGGGCCATGCGATCGGCGGTCGGTTCGGTTATGATCCTCGGCCGGTCGGGGACGGTCCTCCGACCCTGACGATCCGTCCGGGAGCTTCTTGTCGCATGAGCCAAAATCCTCCGACACCCACCGAACCTCAACGGCGCCGGGTCCTAGACGGTGCCGGGGCGATCCGGGCCGTGGTCAACTCGATGCGGACCCAGATCATCAGCGGGTTGATCCTGGCGCTGCCGATTGCGCTGACGTTCTGGATCATCTATCAGCTTTATCAAGCGCTCAACAAGACGATACTGGAGCCGGCGAGCAAGGTCGTGAAACTCTTGCTCGGGTTCCGGCCCGGCTTCAACCCGGACGGGGCCTGGGAGCAATACGTCTCTCCGCTGATCGCGATCGTGCTGGTCGGGGGGTTGCTCTACCTCCTCGGACTGTTCGCCCGGTCGAGCTTGAGGAAGGCGCTCGACTGGGTACTGCTCCACCTGCCCGGCGTGACGACCATCTACAAGGCGCTCAGCAACGTCTTCCAGTCGCTTGACATGCAAGGGCAGGGGAGTGCCTTCCAGCGCGTGGTGCTGGTCGAGTTCCCCCACCCCGGCTCGAAGGCACTCGGGTTCGTGACGAAGTCGCTCCGCGACGCGACGACCGACATGCCGATCGTCTGCGTCTGCGTCCTGACAGGCGTCGTCCCGCCGGCCGGATTCACGCTCTACGTGCCCGAGGCGAAGGTCATCAACGTTGACTGGTCGGTGAACCAGGCCTTGCAGGCGATCCTCTCCGGCGGGATCACCACGCCGACCGTGATCCATTACGGAAGAGGGATCGAAGTGCCGCCCACCGGCCCGATCGTCGACCCGTCCGGGCATCCGATCTCCCACCCGGAACCGCACTTCGATGATGAGGTTTGAGCAAAGACCGTCTCACGATTCCCTCGGCCGGAATTCCTTGAGGTCCAGCCGCGTCTGGTGTTCCTCGGCTCGGTCGCCGGTGGTCGTTTCGCCTTTATAGTAGTGCTTCTGCCAGCCCCTGCGGACGGCCTGAGAGTCCTGGTCCTTCAGGTCTCCCAGGAACTTCGCGCGGGACTCGGACCACTCGCGGAACTGGTCGAGCAACTCGGGATTCTCGGGCAACGGAATCCGGACCGGGTCGAGACTCTCAGCGAGCCCTCGTGGGACTGGGACGATCATGCAGATCGGCTCACCCTTCTTGAAGTGGACCGCGTGGCCGGGTCGGGTCAACTTCCAGTTCATCGTGAAGGTGGCCGGAAGCCAGTCGGTCTCGATGATCCCTTCGAGCGGGCTGGCGCCATCCTTGAAGTGGTTGGTCGGCCCCTTGCACCAGAGGCTAATGGAGCGGGGCGTCCGGAAAAGGTAGGGCAGGTTGATGGTGAGGATCCCGCTGCCGAAGTGGCTGCTGATCCGGGGGTCGGTCCAGGTGTACTGGAGTGGGCTGCCTGGCGGTAGATTCGGGTCCTCGAACCAGAGCATCACGCTGTCGGGACGCGCGCCACCGTCCCAGACCGCCGCGAAGGTCGTCGGGTTGTGGATGAACCAGCCGGACTGGTTCGCGATCACCAGCGGCAAACAGCGGTAAGCGTATCGCTTGTCTGTCCGGTCCATCCAGCCGCGCTCGGACGTCGCGACCGAGATCGGCATGTCGCCGTAGGGCTGGACCTCGTAGGCGATGATCTGCTTCGAGTCGTCGCTGTCCATGGACAAATCCCCGCTGAGATGGCCGCCTATCCGATCGCGTCGTCCGCCCAGGGCGGATTCCCCTTCGCCCGTTGGTGGACGAGCCGGATCATCCCGTCAAGCGAGAAATCGATCTTGCCGTAGTCGGCAGGATCGCGATGGATGGCGATCCGAAACGCCCGCTCGACTAGGAAAATCATGCATTCGATCCCGAGATCCACGTCGATGTATCGGAGGTCATCCGGCGGGATCAACCGGTTGACCTCATCGCAATAGACGTCCCTCAGGATCTGCCGGATGCCGGCGGTGACTTCCCCGGGGATGCCCGAAGCCTTGTAGAACCGGGAGTGGAACTCGGTGTCGTCGAGCGAGGGTCGTGTCAGGAGTTCCTTCCACAACGCCTCCTCTTCCGGGCAGTAAAACCAGCCAATGTCGTCCGCGAGCGCGACGACGAACCCGCGTCCGATCGTAGCGAAAAGAATCGGGAGGGAGCCGAGAGCCCACATCAAGAAGGTGTTGCCCGACCACTCCGGCGGCCCGGCCTCGGGAGAAAGTTGACGCCCGACGGCGACGGCCAGTGGACACAGGAGCATCTCAAGAGCCAGGAAGAGGTGCCAGCGGCTCTCCGTAGAGTTCTCCATGAAGCTCCTCATCGAGCTTGAGGGGCGAACTCCGCGAGCATCCGACGCTTGCCCGTGACGATCCGGCCGGCGACGCGAACCGCTTCGATCAGGCTGGAAGTGCTGGCTTTGCCTTGCCAGGCGATGTCGAAGGCTGTCCCGTGTGCGACGCTCGTCCGGACGATCGGCAAACCCAGAGTGACGTTCACGGCGCGGTCGAAGGCGACCGTCTTGAGGGCGACGTGCCCCTGGTCGTGGTACATGGCGACCACCACGTCGAACTCGCCACCCAGGGCCCGGACGAAGAGCGTGTCGGCAGGGATTGGGCCGACGACGTCGATGCCTGAAGCGGCGGCCCGTTCGACCGCGGGGCCGATGATGGTCAATTCCTCGGTGCCGAACAAACCGTTTTCCCCGGCGTGAGGGTTCAGGCCGGCGACAGCCACGCGAGGGGTTCGACCCTCAGTGAGTGGTCGGATCGCCTCATCGGCCAGTCGGATCTTGGCCTCGACGGAGTCGATCGTCAGGAGGTCGAAGACCTTCCGGAGCGCGACGTGGAAGGTCGCGTGGACGACCCCCAGGCCCGGCCGAGGCGGAGCCCTCGGGGGCTTCGAGGTAGAGCATCATCGCGTGCTCGGGGGCGCCGCAACGCTCGGCGAGGATCTCGGTGTGGCCGGGGTGGGGCACGCCCGCCAGGTGGAGCGACTCTTTTTGAAGCGGCAGCGTCACGATCGCGTCGACCCGCCCAACCATTGCCAGGTCGATCGCCTCGATCAGGAAGTCGGCCGACGCCCGCCCGGCCCGCGCGTCGATGATCCCGGGCCGGACGTTCGAGAGGTCCTGGTCGGAGGCTTTGAGGCAGGGGATCGACCAGGCGCTCGGCTCGGCTTCTTCGGGCTCGGCGATCGTCCGGACAGTCGCCTCGGTCCCGAGCAGGGCGACGGCCCGGCGGAGCGTGACCGGGTCGCCGACGACGAACGGACGGGCCAGCGCGTGGAGCGACTCGCCGGCCCAGGCCCGGGCGATCAGCTCGGGGCCGACCCCCGCCACGTCTCCCATCGTCAACGCCACCAGTGGCCGGTCGTGGAGCACGAATCCATCCTTCATTTTCATAACAGGTCGGTAATCAATGAGTTTCGATGTTCTTCGGGATCGTGGCATCGGGCGACGCTTGATCGCCAGCGGGTCGGCCCGGTGAGGCCACCGGCTCATTCCCGGTCGCCGGGATGAAACGCGGTGCATCGGTCTTGCCGCAGCCGGAAAGCCAGATCAGGGGAACCAGCAACAAGACGACGGATCGAGTCATGGATCGGGTCTCCCTTATTCTTTCGATTATCGCAGCCCGACCAAGTCTCGTCGAGCCGATGTGAGTGGAAGGTTTGACTCCCCGGGTTTTGCCGCGATCGATCGGAAATCGAGGTCGCCTTCGTACCGACCGTACTGGAGCAGCGACAACACACCCCCTGCACTTATTCGTTTCAAGACCTCCGACGTTTCGAGGAAACGACCGATCGGCTTAGAAAAACCAACATGCGACGTCATCTGGCGTAGTATTTTTGCTCATTACCCGTTGGAGATATCGTCCAAGATTGGATGAATCGTAGAGTGATTGGATCAGACGATTGGCCCGTTGATGGTACGGACATCGGTCCTTTTTCGCGGTTGGATGCTCACGGTTTTGCACCAATCGCGTCAGGGGGTAAACCGTCTTATGTTCCGGATGAGCAGGTGCTTCCTGGCGATTTGGGTGACTTCGGCGTTCGCGTCATCGATCGATGCGGGTTGGTTTTGCGGTGATCGGGGCGGATGCAGGGTTCGGGCCGCCTCGGTCCGCTGTCCGAATAACGACCAGTCGCTCTGCCAGCCGCTTTTCATCGTGGACCCGATCCGGCAAGACGTCGCGCGGGTCGTCGCTCAACCTCTTGTCAGCCCGGCCTCACCGGGGCCGCTGGCCATCACCTTGACGTCGTCCGTCAACGTGAAGAGCATCGGGCCGTCCCGGTGGCCGGTCTACGAGTTGAACCCGAATCTGGGCCGGGCCCGACGATCGGGTCGAGGTGGCTTCTCCTCTCTCCCGATCTATCCGGAGATCGCGACCGTTGTCCCGGACTTTGGCGGGGCCATCGGATTCGGTGGACTTTCTGGCGGTGGTGCATCAACCTCCTCGACGGGCTCGACCGCCAGCGCATCGTCGGTCGAGGGCGGGTCGCCGATCGAAAGCCGATCCGGGATCGGGCGGCTTGTCCCGGGATCAGACCCCTCGGAGGACCTCAATCTCGCGGTTCTGTTGCTCGCCAATACGGTTGACCCCTCCGTTGATCCCGCGAACCTCCCCTCCGGTCCTGGGCTGGACGATCCGGGACCACTCCTGGGCCCCCGATCGACGGACCCGGCGAGCACGGAGTGGGTCGTTCCTCCGTCTCCTCTCGTCGCCTCCGTGCCCGAGCCAGCGGCGATCGTTTCGACCTTGACGGGCCTGGTGATGGTCCTTGTCGGCCTCGGTTTACGTGGTCAATGGATGGCCTGATCCAAATGCTTAACCTTTGACCTCGATGCCCGGTAGTGTCTCAGTTTGAATTGTTCAACAAAAGTTTTTCGTCTGGCTCGGTCGGCCGACGATGCGATAATTGGGGCATGCAAGACCACTCAAGCAAAAAGCCCAAGCGGCCCCATGATATCAATCAACTGGCCAAGTTCATCGTCGATACGGCGACGGGAGAGCTTCCGGCCGAACCTGACGCTTCATCGCCCGAAGCAGAGACGCCGTCCGAGGCCCTTCGCCAAGCGGCGGCGGAACTCGGGCGGCGTGGTGGGTTGAAGGGCGGCAAGGCGAGAGCGGCCGGTATGACTCCCGAGCGGCGGGCCGAGATCGCGAGGAAGGCGGCGGCGGCGCGGTGGGGAAACAAAGAGGATTAGCCGTCGGATTGACCGTTCATGGTGGGTTCATCGGCCTCCGTGAACGGGAGCATCATCGTCTCGTTGTATTTGGGATACCGCCTGTCCACCCACTCCTTGAACTGCTCCCAACTGCTCGCCACGCTCATCAGGGCCACCACACCCTCAAGGTGCTGCTTGAGACGAGGATGACCGCCCATCGGGCCGGTGGTGAGCCATTGGTGGAGTTTGCTATTGGGCTTGTTGCATTCGCTGCGCACTTGCTTCAGTTCTTTCAGCAATTCGGGATGGATGCGATCGTAGGTCAGATCAACGGTCAACCTTGCCACTTGGGGAGTGCGTTTGCTGCTGGTTGGATTGAATGCCCATTTTTTCAGACGATACAAATGACGGTAAAAATCGGGCTCGAACGTCCTCTCCCATCGGGCCAACTCTCGGCTGACGTATTGCTCCAACAGCTTTTGAAGGGCATCCCTAGAACGATCGTATTGAAATCCGGTGGCCTCATCGACGAGAGCATCGATACCGACGCTAGCAAGAGCGGAGAGAAGAATCTCGCACGCTTCGGCGATGTGCCTTTGCTTGCTGGTCAGTTTCTTCTCGCGTCTGGCGTCCAGGTAGATCCGGCAAACCACGGGCAAGAGGCTGGCTTCGTATCCGTAGGCGATGGTGCCCCGACTCGAACGATATGCGATGGGCGTTGCAGTAGCATCTTTTAAGTGATTGTCCACAAAGGGCTTGAGGTTGTCCGCGAGCAGAAATGGGGGGGTCTTGGAGGAGCTACCATCCTCGGTCTCGGTTGCGGTTTGAATCTTTCCGGTACGACCGATCGCCTGGATGAACGAAACGGTGCTCAGGACGCGCCGGCCGTCTTCCAGGACCACGCAAGCGATGGAATGACCTGCCAGGTCCAGCAAGCCGGCATGGGTGGCCTGGGGGACGTTCTTGAGCCAGCGACTCTCGGCAGCCTTGCGAGCCCGCTCGGAACGCTGCTCCGGAGTCATCTTTGCCGCCGCCGCCCGACCGCCCTTGGAAGCCATCGACTCGTCGGCTTGGTTCTGATCGTCGCTCATAGCAACTCCTTGGTTTGGGGTTGCCAACATTATGCTTGCCGGTAAGGATAAAGTCAATATGCTTACCAGAAAGCATCTTGACTTTGCGTGTCCGCTCAAGCATAATGTTCATTATGAACCAACTCAACACCGCCAAGCGCGTCTCGATCATCTCGGCTCTGGTCGAAGGGAACTCCCTCCGATCGACGACCCGCATGGTGGGTTGCTCGATCAACACTGTAACCAAGTTGCTGGTGGACGCTGGCGAAGCGTGCGCCCGCTACCAGCATGAGACGATCCGGAACCTTCCCTGTCGCCGCATCCAGTGCGATGAAATCTGGAACTTCTGCGTCATGAAGCAGAAGAACGTCCCGCCCGCCAAGCAAGGGCAGTTGGGATACGGCGACGTCTGGACTTGGACCGGGATGTGTCCCGATACCAAGATCGTCCCGACGTGGCTGGTGGGAGCCCGGGACGCGGAGCATGCCGGCGTCTTCATCGCGGATCTGGCAAGCCGTCTCTCCCACCGCATACAGCTATCGACGGACGGCCTCAAACTCTACGTCGAAGCGGTGGAGCAAGGTTTCGGCGGCGCCATCGATTACGGGCAAGTCATCAAGACCTACCTGAATGACGCGGGAAACAGCGCCGATATCCGGTACAGTCCTGGCGAGCATGTCGAGACAAAGAAGGTGGTCGTTAACGGCGATCCGGAACCGCACTTGATCTCGACCAGTTACATCGAGCGTCAGAACCTCACGATCCGCATGAGAATGCGGCGGTTCACTCGGTTGACCAACGCTTTCAGCAAGAAGTTGGCTAACCTGGAAGCGGCCGTCAACCTCCACTTCATGCACTACAACTTCGTGCGGCGGCACCAGACGCTTCGCGTCACCCCGGCGATGGCGGCGGGCGTGACGCGAAAAATGATGTCCCTAGAGGATATCGTTGCCCTGATCGATTGATTATCGTGTTGCTTCGGCCGATGTGGCGACCGCATGACTGGCTGAATTCGACGCCGGTTCGACCCATCGGATCTCGACGTGCGTGGCAAGTCCGTGAAGCACGAACGCAGCAATATAGATAGATATAGACACGAAGATACACTCTATCCACATGCGCGATTTTGCGACAAACCCAACCCGAGTCATTTAGAGGCCCTCGAATGGACAAGGGAGACACAAAACCAAAGTCCGACCACGGAGAAATCCTGGAGAGAGCCGCAACGAGAGCAGAGTTATTTGCAAAAATATGGGGTTCACTTGTAATAATATCACAGATATTTAACTGGTTCTACAGCCTGCCTTCTTGGTTGCTCTGGTTTACGGTCGCGATTGCTCTCATTTTCCTCCTTTCTTGGGGATGGATTTCACTTCAATCACAGAAACGCCAAGAAGCAGATCCGCTAGATGTGAACGCATTGTTGAGCGAAATCGCCCTAATGACGACCGAGACTAGGCCAGTGGCAACCGACGCCGCAAGAGAGGGGCCGATCGAGCCCGCTCCGATCACCGAACCGATTCAAGCCGAGCTAAAGCCACGATTCCACGCCTACACCAACGATGATGACATCGACGGGTTGCGTTGGGAGTGGAAATGGAAGCCGGAGGCCACCGAGCCCCATCCCGACGCTATCGATGCTCTCGCTTGCTTCTGTCGCGAATGCGGATTGCGGATCGAGCCGACCAACGAGGCACGCTCAAGGAGGGTGGTATACGACAGGCCACCCGCTTGGGCATTCGCGACCGGATCGGGTCGCGCGTACACTGTCGTTGATCTTTTCGCCCGATTCTCTTGCGATCGTAAATGCTTCAACCCGATCATTCGGACAGTGGATCAGATAGAGGAATTGAAGCGGATCAAGCGTGAGATCGAGCGGCGAGCCAAGTCGCGGATCTAATCCGGCTCAAATACTGTACCAAAATCCACCGAAAAATCCCGAATTTCAAACTGAGACACTACCCGATGCCCGCGGAGCTATCGGGGGGCGGAAGGACTCGTTAGAATGAGCCGGGTGGACCAGCCCTGATCGTCGGAGCGTGGACCGGAATGAGACTCGGCTGTCTCGTCGGCAGGTTGGACCGCCCCCACCCGGTCGATTGCGGAGCCTCGACAATGTTGAATACGCCCCTCAAGGATTATGTCACCGGGCGGATCTTGCCCAATATCCAGACTCCGGCCCAGTACATCGGGGGCGAGCTGAATACGGTCCGCAAGGACCACCGGACGGTCAAGGGGACGGTCTGCCTGGCGTTTCCCGACACGTACGCTCTGGGGATGAGCCACCACGGCTTGCAGGTTCTCTACAGCCTGATGAACGCCCGCGAATGGGCCTGCGAGCGCGCCTTCACGCCCCTGCCCGACTTCGAGAAAGCCCTCCGCGAGTACGAGGTCCCGCTCTACTCGCTGGAGACATTCACGCCTCTGAACCGGTTCGACGTTCTGGGGTTCTCGCTCCAGTACGAGATCGGCTACTCGAACGTCCTGACGATGATCGACCTCGGTGGCATCCCGCTCAAGGCCGAGGACCGCTCGACCGACGATACGCTGGTCATCGCGGGAGGGCCCGGTGCCCAGAATCCCGAGCTGCTTGCCCCTTACATCGACCTCTTCGTCATTGGCGACGGCGAGCCGAGTCTGCCGGTCGTCTGCGACCTCTGGACCGAGATGAAGGGGGATGAGAGCCTCAGCCGCGCGGACAAGCTCGCCAGGATCGCCGGGGCGGTCGATTGGGCGTACGTTCCCCGTTTCTACGAGATGACTTACGCCGAGGACGGCACCATCGCCGAGATCCACCGGACCCGAGACGACGTCCCGGCGGCGATCAAGCCGTGCGTGATCCAGGGGCTCGACGACATCCCGCTGCCGACAGCGCCGATCGTCCCGTTCGTCGAGACGGCACACGACCGGATCGCTATCGAGATCATGCGCGGGTGCCCCTGGCAGTGCCGGTTCTGCCAGAGCACCGTCATCAAGCGCCCGCTCCGCTACCGGACGGTCGAGACGATCGTCAACGCCGCGCTCGAAAGCTACAAGAACACCGGCTACGACGAGATCAGCCTGCTCTCACTCTCGACCAGCGACTATCCGAAGTTCGAGGAGCTGGTCACGAAGATGTCCGAGGTCTTCACTCCGCTCGGCGTGAAGATCTCGCTGCCGAGCCTGCGGATCACCGAGACCCTCAAGAAGATCCCGGCCCTGCTCCAGGAAGGCCGACGCGGCGGCCTGACCCTGGCTCCCGAAGTCGCCCGCGACGACATGCGCGAGCAGATCCGCAAGCCGATCGACAACAAGGATCTGTACGAAGGGGCGGCCGAAGCGTTCCGCCGAGGCTGGCGGAAAGTCAAGCTCTACTTCATGTGTGGACTCCCCGGAGAGCGACCCGCCGATCTCGATGGGATCGTCGAGATGGCCGAGACCATCGCACGGATCGGCAAGGACGTCACCGGCCGCTACGCCGACGTCACGGCCAGCGTCTCCAACTTCGTCCCCAAGCCGCACACCCCCTATCAGTGGAACGGGATGCGGGACCGCGACTATTTCCACTGGGCGCACCGCTATATTCGCAATCAGGTCCGGATCAAGTCGGTGACGGTCAAGTGCCACTCGATCGAGACCAGCCTGCTCGAAGGCATCCTGACCCGGGGCGACCGCCGGGTCGCCGCCGCCCTCGAAGAAGCCTGGCGACGAGGGGCGAGGCTCGACGCCTGGACCGAGCACTTCAACGCCCGGCTCTGGTGGGGTGTCTTCGATGACCTTGGCATCGACGTCCCGTTCTATAGCCAGAGGACTCGCCCGCTGGAGGAAGTGCTTCCCTGGGACCACATCCACGTCAAAAAGGGGCGCGAGTACCTCGCCAAGGAGCAAAACCGCTCGGTCGTCCAGCTCACGGCGATGGCGGAGGCGGTCTGAGTCGACGCGGTGGATCTCGAATTGGGGGATTCGTAGGGTGGGCATCGCCCACCACATAATTTGTTGCGAGACGGCAAATTAGGAATGGTGGGCGGTGCCCACCCTACGAATTGGAGGGCCAGTCGCATGGCGAAGTGGGACAAGCGGACCCTGAAGCTGCCGGAGAAGCACGGCTGGCACGCCAAGCCGGGGTACAAGATCTTCGTCGCCGACCGGGGCGCCGTGCGGTTCGACTTCCCGGAAGACTGGGTGGTCGTCCCCGACCCCGACTCGATCAAGTTCCACGACAAGCAGCCCCCCGACGACGATTGCACGCTCGCCCTCTCGGTCATGCGGCTCCCGCCGGGCGACTGGAGCGGCCTCAAGCTCTCGCTGCTCGTCGAAAAGCTCGTCGAGAAGGACACCCGGGGAGCGACGTTGCGAGGCGAGGTCGTCGAGGTCAAACGGACCGACCTGGAGCTGGCCTGGGCCGAGGTCGAGTTCATCGACCCCAACGAGAAACGCCTCGCGCGGTCGCGGACCTGCCTGGCGCGGGCCTCGAACGTCCAGCCGCTCATCACGTTCGACTTCTGGGTAAACGACGCCCCCCGCCTGGGCAAGGTCTGGGATGAAATCCTCCGTTCATTGAGGGTGGCCGAGCCGATCATCGACCCGAGACTGGGCCAGCCGAACCGTGGGTGAGGCGATGGGTCCGAGATTCTCGAGCCACGGTTGATCTCCAGGTCCGTGCTCTCCTGGGCCTGGCTCTTGCTCGCGATCGCTTGGGTAACGCTGGTCCGGGTGCCGTTGGTCCTGAACGCGGAGTCGCACCTCGACAGCGACCTGGCGGTCGACGGACTGACCTTGCTCGACGCGGTGAACGGCCGCTGGCGGTGGCATTATCCGGGAACGCCGTTCATCGGCTCGCCGCCGGTCCTGCTCTCGTGGCCGCAGGCGAAGGTTTTCGGGGTCAACCCGCTCACGTTGGTCTCGGGTGGGGTGGTCGCGTATGGCCTGGTCGTGGCCTTGACGTACCTACTGAACCGCCGGGCGTTCGGCCGATCGGTGGCGGCGTGGGGGCTGGTCCCGCTGGCGTTTGCCTCGACCGGGACGATCTGGCTCTCGGGCCGCGTGACCGGCGGCCACCTGCTGGCGGCCGCCTGGCACGCCGGGGCGTTCGCGCTCTTGTGGGACGTCCTGACCCGAGGAGGCTGGATGACGCTCGGCCGCGCTGGGGCTCTGGTGCGGTCTGGGACTTTACATTGACTCGATGTTCGCCGTGACCTGGCTGGGGTTGGGCGTGGCGGCCTTCGTTTCTTCCTCCCTCTCCCTCCGGGAGAGGGTTCGGGGTGAGGGACATTGCCGGCAGGGGCCAAGATGCCCTTCACCCCCGGCCCCTCTCCCAATGGGAGAGGAGGGGAAGGCGGGGATGCTTCGAGTTCGATGCGAAATGGGATCGTTCGAGGGTTTCGTCTGCCTCCTGGCGTTCGGCCTGGCGAGCGGGGTGGGGGTCGCTCCCCGGATCATCGGAGCCCGGCTCGACCCGCACGACTCCTATCAAGGCCAATTCGTGCCGGACCCGCAGATCGGTCGGATCAAGAAGAACGCCCGGATCATGCTCGCTGGATTGCCTGCCTCGGCTGATTGCCGGCCATCGCCTGCCGGGGCTCCAGGCCGAGCCCGTCCTTCGACGGTCAAGGGAGGGTCGCGCGAGACGGCGGGCGAGGGAGTCCCCTGGTTCGCGCTGACACTCACAGTCTTCGCTCTCTATCTTTTCGCGAGGGGATCGTCGCGATGATGGTCGATCGGGGCGACTCAAAACGCTCAGGGAGAGCCGGCTGCCCGGGTTGCGATCCGATGGGGGTTGTTGGCCTCCTCGCTCGCGGTGATCGCGGGGTTCCTGGTCAACCGAACGATCGACAACTCGGATAATTATCGCTATCTGGTCTTCTTGCTGGTCCCCTGGGCGTCGGGGTTCGGCTTGATGATGGCGCGGATGGCGTCGAAATGCATCTTGGGGCGTCTGGATCAGCTGGGGCGACGTCGCTGGTTTTCGCCGGTTTGATGACGGTCGACTCAGCTCGTTGGTACGCACGGTTCGGCTGGATCGATGGGACGGGCCGGCCGATCCGGAAGACGTTCGAAGACCCCGCTCTGGCGTGGCTCGATGCCCATCCGGAAGTCCCGGCGATCTTCGGCCACTACTGGGACGTCTACCGGCTCTCGTTCCTGACCGGCGGGAGGGTCCAGGGCGTGCCATTTCCCGAATATCCCGACCGATTCCCGGAAATCCGACGAAGCCTGCCCGGCGGTCGGCCCGAGGTCGTGATCGTCGGTCCCGACGGCTTCGGCCCGCGTTACCGGGCGCGGGCGATGGTCCAGGGAGGACGCGAGATCGGCCGGGCGGAAGGGCTCTCGATCGTGGATTGGCCGGTGGGGACCTCGCCGTGAGCATCGAGCCGTCGCCGCTTCCCGAGGCGGAATGGACCCCGGAGAGACGCCCCTGGGGACTCGCCGACCTCCTGGCGCTGACGGTGCTGGACCGGCGCGATCGTCGCCTTCTTCCGCGACGCGGTCCTCTTGAGGAAGGCGCTCTTCTATTTCGACATCACCGAGATCAATTATCCGTATCGTGACTTCCTGGCGAACGAGATGCAGGCTCGGCCGGTTCTCGAGGTGGCATCCCGGGCTCTACAACGGATTTCCGCTCTACGCCGAGAGCCAGGCGGGCTACTGGCACCCGCTCAAGTTCGCGCTCTATCCCTGGCTGGCAACCTGGCAGGCGCTCAACCTCGACACGATCCTCTCGGTCTGGCTGACGGGCCTGGCGATGTACGGGTGGCTCCGGAGGCACGTCGGTCCGGCGGGGGCTCTTGACGGGCGCGGGACTGTTCGGACTGAGTGGGTTCGTCTGGGCTCATTTGATCCACACGAGCATGACCAACGCCCTGATCAGCGTCCCACTGGCGTTCTGGGCGCTGGAGGTCTCGTGGGAGGGCGGGAAGCTCCGGGGCGTCGCCTTGGGCGGGCTGGCGCTGGCCTGCCAGGTCTTCGCCGGGCACCTGCAGGACACGATCCTGACGGCCGGGGCTCTGGGAATCTGGACGATTTACCGGGCGTTAATGGCCTCGAATCGCCAGGCCAGGCTCCAGGTGCTCGGATTCTTCGGCCTGCTGGCCGCGCTGGGGGTGGCGGTTGCGGCCGTCCAGTGGGCCCCGTCGAAGAACCTGCTCGACCGCTCCCCGCGTGTGGGAGGCCTGACCTGGGAGCAGATCACTTACGGGTCGTGGTCGCCCGAGTTGCTCCCGACCCTGGTCGTCCGCGAGGCGTACGGCACGCTCGCTCGCGACACCGACTGGACCGACGGCTATTACCCGTACCACGAGATGAACGCCTATCTGGGCCTGATCGGCATGGCCCTGGCCGTCATCGGTGCGGGGGCCTGCCGGGACCGCTGGGTCGGCTCGTGGATCATCCTCTGTGGCCTTGGCGTGCTGGCCATGCTCGGCCGTTATACCTGCCTGTTCGATTACATGAACCTCGTGCCGATCGTCGGCAGTTCGCGAATACCGGTCCGCTATCACCTGTGGGTCTCGCTGGCCGTCGCGTGTCTGGCAAGCGTGGGGTCGATCGACTGAGCCGCCCGGGGCGGGTTCGGCTCGGTTGGGCGATCGGTTCTCCTGGTCACGATCGTGGCTGCGTCGGTCGTGATCCTGGCACACGATTACATCCCGGTCTGGACCGAGTCGCGCCGCTGGCCGACGCCCGAGCATCAAAAGCACTTCCGCTGGCTCGGCCGCGAGATCGCGATCGCTTGCGGACGGACGGCGCTCCTGGTATTGATCGCCTGGGGACTGATCTCCCGGGCGTCGAAGGAGCCGAGGGCTGACCGCCGGAGATGGCTGACCGCTCCATTGCCTCTGCTTGTGATCGCCGATTTGCTCGGCTCGCACATCGCGGACGTCCCAACAATCGATCCGTGCTTACTGGACAAAGCCGCCTGAGTCGGTCGCTCGGATCAAGGCGGACCCGGGGACGATCCGCGTCTTCGGAGTCGCGGAGAAGTCGGCCGCCGAGCCGGGCTTCGCGTCGCGACCGGTGGACTTCTTCGAGGTCCGCGACCCTCTTCCGTGGTGCCTGCCGACGGTCTGGGGGCTCAGGACGTCGCAAGGGCATACGCCGATGTACCCACGCCGCGTCCTGACCTTTCAGGAGCACGCCCGGCCCGGGTGGACCCGGTTCGACGTCGAGGGCGTCACGCACATCCTCACCGCCCGTCCGATCACCGGATTCCCCGGCCCGATCGAGCGAGCCGGCGCGGCGTTCATTCACCGGAACGAGAACGCTCGCCCTCGGGCCAGGCTGATGGGCCGGCCTATCTATGTCCCCGACGAGGCCGCCGCATCCCGAGCCCTCGACGACCTGGGCGACGCGATCCTCGACCGCCTGATCGTCGAGGACCCCGACCGGCCGCTGCCCGTGGACTCCGAGGCCTTCGGATCGGCGACAATCTTGGTTGACCAGCCCGAGCGCGTCGAGGTCGACGTTGACGCCAGGTCACCCGCTTATCTCGTCCTGGCCGACACGTTCGACCCCGGCTGGTCGGCGACGGTCGATGGCCACCCCGCGCCGATCCGCCCGGCGTTCGCGGCGTTCCGGGCGATCTTCTTGAAAGAAGGAATGCACCGGGTCGTCTTCACTTACGAGCCGGCCGGCTTCCGAGTGGGCTTGATCCTGACGAGCGTTGGTCTGCTGGCCGTTCTGGCCTGCGTGGCCTGGCCCCGGGCGGTCGCGCCGGCAGACCTCTCTCACGTCCCGCTCGCCTGGCCTCGCCGCTGGCCATTGATCTTCGGAGGGCTTCTGCTCGCGTTCGTGCTTGGCTCCGCATTCCGCGTCGGGCCGGGCGGGGTGGGCCTGCATCCTCGGTGGGAGGGTTCGTTCCACCGCTTCACCTGGGCCGCCGGCATCGAGGCGATCAAGCCCATGAGCAAGATGCTCGGCCGTTGATCAGGGTGCGAGCGGCCCTGAGCGGGTGGGCGGCGGCGGAGGCGGGGCACCCGGCGGTCGGGGCCTGGCCCCGAGGTACGCCGCGAGGATCGCCGAGGTCAGCAAGGCCACGGCGATGGCCGTCAGGATCGCCCGCCAGCTCGGCCCCCTGGTCGCCGGCTCTTCCTTCGAGGTGCCCGGCGACCTGTCTACTTTCGGCACGGCGCTTCGGGCCGTCCAGAGTTCCGAGACCGCGGGAGGGAGCAGGTCATACCCCGAGAGATCCTGATCGGACGCCGTCGACTTTGGCGGCGGCAACGGATCGGAGTCGACCGGTGGGGCGACCTCGGCCGGCTTCGCCCGCGACTCGTCATTGAAGACCAGCAACATGCGTCCATCGGGCCGCGCGTTCCGGCAGAATTCGAGCCATTCGATCACCTTGGCCATCGATTGAGGGCGATCCGCCGGGTCCTTGGCCATCATCTTGAGGTAGGCTGCGTCGAGGTCCGGCGGGATCTCGGGCCTGAGGGCCCGGAGTGACGGGGCGGGGTCCTGGTGGTGCGCGAGCAACCGCTCCATCGTTGTCCCCCGAGGGAACGGCACCTGGCCCGTTAGGAGGTAATAAAGCGTGCAGCCCAGGCTATAGATATCGGCCCGGTGGTCGGCCCGCTTCGAGTCCTTCGACTGCTCGGGCGAGACAAAGTTGACCGTCCCCATGACGATCCCGCTCTGCGTCAGGCTGGCGTCGGCGTCGTGCATCGCATCGCCGGCCCGCGAGATCCTCGCCAGGCCGAGGTCCAGCACCCGAACCACTCCCTTGGCATCGACCATCAGGTTGGCCGGCTTGATGTCGCGATGGACGATCCCTCGCTCGTGCGCCGCGCCCAGCCCTCGCGCTGCCTGGATGATCAGGTTGACCGCCCGGGCCGGCCGCATGGGCCCGCTTGCCCGGACGATACGCGCCAGGTCGACCCCCTCGACATAGTCCATGATCAGGAAATGGACGCCGTTGTACTCGCCGATGTCGTGCGAGGTCACGAGGTTGGGATGGGCCAGCCGCGCCAGGAGCTGCGCCTCGCGGCGGAACCGCTGGACGGCGTCCACCTTCTTCGAGGCCGAAGGCGAGAGGAGTTTGAGCGCCAGGACATCCACGAAGTCGCGGTGCCTGGCCTTGAAGACAATCCCCATCCCGCCCGATCCGACGCGGTCGAGGATGACGTAAGGCCCGATCGCCAGAACCTTCGCCTTGCGCTGGAGAATTGCCGAGGCCTGGTATCGGCTCAACTTGCCCGCCTGGACCAGCCCCCTCGCCAGTCCTTCGGCATCGGTCGGCCCTTGCTCGGCCACGAACGCCCGGATCTCGGCCGGGTCCATCAGCCCCTGCTCGCCCACGACGCGTTCGAACTCGGCCAGACTCGCGAGTTGAGTCGGCTTTGATGCCGCTTTCGCCTTTGGCTCGTCATCGGACCAGGCGATCGTCTCGCCCGGACGTCCCGGCCCGGCATCGTCGCGGCGATCGGACCCGTCGACGGGCTTCATGCGTGAGGCTCGCCCTGACCACGAAGATCGGATGTCCCGACCAAGATCCTTATCATGACAAACGGATTGACGAGCGAACAGCCGCCGCCACTTCTAACTCAAGATTGAAGCCGATGCCGCCTGGTGACTCTTCGGTCTTCTCGGGATAGGATGCGCGAGAGTCCAACGTGATTCTCACTAGTACTACAGCGTGAAGTCTTTCCCCAGGAGCAGCGAGGGAGCCCAGTGAGTTTGATGCCCAAAGCCCGCAACTTCTTCCGCGTCGCCTTGGTGTGGCTCTTGCGGGCCGCCGCATTTCTCTTCTGCGTCCGCTCGATCTCCGCCGCCGTCCGCTCCAACAGCTTCAGCGAGGGGCGTTCGCCCAGCCACCAAGACGGGATCATCGCCGCGATCGCCGTGTGCACCTGGCACTCCGTCAACTCCGGATTTTTCCCCCCCGAACTCCTCTCGCATCCGCGCCAGGAACAGGTAGCTCACGCAACTCAGGATCAGGTGGCGTTTCAACCCCTGGTAACGACGCCCTTCATACTGATCCAGCCCGATCTCCGATTTCTGGTCCTCGAAACAACGCTCGACTCGCCATCGCGAGAACCCCACCAGCAACAACTTCGACACCGGCGTCTCCGGGGGGGCGTTGCTCACGAAGAACTTCACCTCCTTCAGGTCCAGGACGTTGCGGGCCACGACCAGGTGCATCAGCTCGCCCGGCAGACCGTCCTCGCCCTTGGGGGTGAAGATCTCGTGCTTAACCTCCCAGATCATCGGCCCCTTCTCGCCGTCCTTGACCCGCCAGCGTTGCCAGGCCTGATCGACGAATGCCCGCTCGTTCAGCAGCTCATCGACCCGTCGCGCCGGCCGGCTGCCGCCGGCCAGGCGAGGGACCTTGCGGCCCCGCCCACGCCCGTTCTTGCGGTACGGACGGGTGACCACGCGGGGCGGATCGAGCCAGCCGGTGAAGCTCCGGGGGACCTCGCCCATGAACTTCTGACCGCGAGCGTTCAGGCCCCGGAGAAAGTCGGGCTTGCTGCCGTATCCCTCGTCGAAGGTCATCCAGTCGAAGTGGAGGCCATGGCCGATGGCGTGGTCATACAGCTCCAGGGCGATCCGCCACTTGGGGCGGTAGGTCATCGAGTCGGGGATGCCCGCCTCGCGACAGCGTGGACGGTCGTCCGACCAGCTCTGGGGCAGGTACAGCTCGCCGTCGATCAGGCAGTGGAAGCCGTCGCGGGCGTACCCCAGGTGGACCGTGACCAGGCAGTTCTCCGTCTTGCCCCGCGATCCGCACCACTGGCGTTGCACGCCCGGCGTCTTGTCCCCCTTCTTGACGTCGCTGGTCTCGTCGATGACGCCGATGGAATGCGGCCCGGAGTGCTCATCGCGGACGATGTGCTGGAGTCGGTCGCGCAGGAGGTCGTGGTCCCAGTGGTGCTGGCTGAGGAACTCCTGGAGGGTGCGTGGTGCGACGCCGGCGTTGAGGGCGATCGGCTCGACGCTCTTCTCGGGGATGTCGGAGATCTGGCCGGAGATGTAGGTGGGCAGGTGGGCGCGGGTGTCCTTGCGTGGGAAGCAGTCATCGAACCGCTTGAGAAACGACCTGAGCTTGGGCTTGAGCGATCGGATCTGGGGGATGTTCATGCTCGTGTCTCCATAAGCCTTTGAGACGAGCATAGTTTCGTCGTGGCCAGCGATTCAAGCCTGTACAACCTGGCGCTGTAGTACTAGGCCGTGTGGACAATAGTTGGGAAGGTTGCAGTGTTTGGGCTACAGCAGCAATATCATGATCGCAGCCACATGGACGAACCCCAAGAAGTTCCGGGCCGTCTTCTCGTACCGGGTCGCCACACGCCGATATTGCTTGATCCGGTTGATGAACCGCTCGGCAAGGTTGCGTTCCTTGTAAAGGATCTCGTCATACTCTCGCTGGAAGATCCGATTCTTCTTCGGCGGAATCACGGCATCCGCGCCGGAGGCCACGATCGCCTCGACGAAATCATCTCCGTCATATCCCTTGTCCGCGATCACCGCATCGGCATCATGACCTTCGATCAATGCCTTGCCCTGATTGATGTCGGCCTCCTGTCCCCCCGTCAGGATGAACTCGACGGGGTTCCCCAGGCCGTCAACGGCGATGTGCAGCTTGGTCCCGAAACCGCCCCGCGAGCGTCCCAAGGCCTGGTCGGAGCCCCCTTTTTTACCGCGCCGGCGGCGTGTTGGTGGGCTCGGATCACGGTACTGTCGAGGATCAGCCACTCGAGGTCGGGGTCCTTCAAGGCCTCGAAGACCCGGAGCCAGACCCCCTTGGCGGCCCATCGATCGAACCGCTTCCACACCGAGTTCCACTTGCCGAAGCGTTCAGGGATGTCACGCCAGGGGGCGCCGGTCTTGCCGATCCAGAGCACGGCATCGACGAAGAGACGATTGTCCGTGGCGGTCACGCCGGGGTCGCCGGCCCGGCCGGGGAGGAAGTCCTCGATCCGCTCCCAGTGTTCATCTGCTATCGCGTGGCGATACATGGCGCGTGCTCGACGGGTTCGGAATCATTCAAAAGATTACCTGTCTTACGAAAATCACCCAGATATTGTCCACACGGCCTAGTCCTGGAGACGCCCCATGAGAGGCTGGTTGCGATTCCTCGGAGTTCTCCTCGCGGTCTCGCCGGCCCTGGGCCAGGATCGAGATACCAAGGTCCGCGACGACCGGAAGACGTTCCAGGCGTCCCGGGACTGGATCTACAACGATCTGGGCGAGGGCATTCGCGCGGCCAAGGAGTCGGGCAAGCCGCTCCTGGTCGTCTTCCGGTGCATCCCCTGCGAGGCCTGTCAGGAGTTCGATGACGACGTGGCCCGCCGCGATCCCGTGATTCGAGACCTCCTCGACGAATTCCTCTGCGTCCGGATCGTCCAGGCCAACACCATCGACCTGACGGCGTTCCAGCACGACTTCGACCTCTCCTTCGCCGCCTACCTGATGAATCCCGACCTGACCATCTACGGCCGGTTCGGGACCCGTTCCGAACGGCCGGAAGACGAGGACATCTCGCTCGAAGGGCTCCGCAAGGCGATGGAAACGGCCCTCCGGATGCACAAGGATTACGCGTCGGTGAAGCCCTCGCTGGCGGGCAAGCAGGTCAAACCGACCGCTTTCAAAGTCCCCAGGGATTACCCCAGCCTGTCGGGCAAGTACGGCGAGCGGCTGGACTACGAAGGCAAGGTCGCAAGGAGCTGCATGCACTGCCACCAGATCCGGGAGGCCGAGCGACTGGTCCAGCACGCCTCGAAGTCACCCATGCCCGACCCGGTCCTCTTCCCGTATCCCGACCCGGCCGTGCTGGGATTGAAAATGGACCCGAAGGAGATGGCGAGAGTCGAGCGAGTCACGCCCGGCTCTCCGGCGGCTCGGGCCGGCCTGAAGCCGGGGGACGACCTCCTGACGCTGGCGGGGCAGCCGCTGCTCTCGATCGCCGACCTCCAGTGGACCCTGCACAATACCTCGTCGCCAGCAACTTTGTCCGCCCGGGTGCGTCGGGCAGGGCAGGTCCAGGACGTGGCGCTCGAACTCGCCGACGGCTGGAGGCGCGGTGATATCTCCTGGAGGGCGACGACCTGGGACCTCCGCCGGATGGGCTTCGGAGGGATGAAGCTGGAAGAACTCGACGACGAGCACCGAGCCGAGGCGAACCTGCCGAAAGATTCCCTGGCCCTCCGGGTCCGGTACGTCGGCGAGTTCGGCGATCACGCCGTCGCGAAGCGGGCCGGATTCCGCGCCGGGGACATCATCGTCACGTTCGACGGCCAGGCCGGGAAGATGTCCGAATCCCAGCTTCTGGCCTACGCCCTCCAGAAAAAGCGGCCCGGCGAGGAAGTGGCCGTGACCATCCTCCGGGACGGCAAGCGGGAGGTTCTGAAGTTCACCCTGCAATGAGTGACCGAGTGTCCTCCGGAATTCGAGTCGCCGGGCGATCAGATCCGGGTGCGCAACGGATTCCGGCATTTTCTGGCCCCCTCTCCCCTGGCGGGCTGACCGACCGACACTTTTTCGACAGGGCCACCGCGAGGCTTTTTCTGCCTCCCTCTCCCTCTGGGAGAGGGCCGGGGTGAGGGTGGTGGCCGGGCGAGTGGCTCTCGATCGAGCCTTTTTCCGGCCCGCTGGTGCTGCGACGCCCCTCACCCCCGGCCCCTCTCCCAGAGGGAGAGGGGAGTAAGACAAGCCCGCGGCCTCCAGGTTTCAGCGAAGGAAAAAGTGTCGGTCGGTCAGCCCGCGAGGGGAGAGGGGGCCAGAGGCTCGCTTCGCTCGCCGGAAGAGGCACGATCAAGCCCCGTACCGGAATCCGTTGGCGCACCCATCAGACCCCAGCGACGACGACATCGTGTCCCACCTCGGTCCGATTCGCGTATCATGACCGATCATCGCCGACGCAAAGCTCACCCCCCGATCCCCTCCGGGAGCCGAGCCCATGCCCCGCTCCGACGCCGACCGCAACCTCCTCTTCGGCATCAACGCCCTGCAAAACGACTTCATCACGCGCGATGCCCTAATCGCCGCGATGAACGCCTGGGCCCTGGAGAAGCACCGACCGATCGGTGAAGTCCTGGTCGAGCGCGGCGACCTCGACCCCGCCGACCGCGCGCTCCTGGAACAGCTCCTCGACCGCCACGTCGCCAAACACGGAGGCGACCCCGCCCGGAGCCTGGCCGCGCTCAGCTCCGCCGAAGGGATCTCCGCCGACCTCCGCCGTCAGGTCGCCGACCCCGACGTCCTCGCCTCGATCGACAACGTCCCCGGAGGCTCGCAGGCCGACCCCTACGCCACCCGGGCCTCCAGCCCGCCGTTGCCCCAATCGACCGCTGTCCGCTTCCGCAAGGTCCGCGAGCACGCCGCCGGCAACCTCGGCGTGGTCTACGTCGCTCATGACGACGAGCTGAACCGCGAAGTTGCCCTCAAGGAGATCAAGGAGCGGAATGCCGACCACCTCCACAGCCAGGCCAAGTTCCTCCTCGAAGCCGAGGTCACCGGCGGCCTCGAACACCCCGGGATCGTCCCCGTCTACGGCCTCGGCCACTACGACGACGGCCGCCCCTTCTACGCCATGCGGTTCATCCGGGGAAAGAGCCTCGCCGACGCGATCCGCCGGTTCCACGCCGACGACTCCCTCAAATCCGACCCCGGTCGCCGCCTCCTTGAGCTGCAAAAGCTCCTCCGCCGCTTTACCGACGTCTGCAACGCCGTCGCCTACGCCCACAGCCGAGGAGTCCTCCACCGAGACCTCAAGCCCGACAATGTGATGGTCGGCAAGTACGGAGAGACCCTCGTCGTCAACTGGGGCCTGGCCAAGGCCCTCGGCTGCTCCAGTGACGTTGCGAGCACGATCGTGAACCCCGAAGACACCCTACCCGAAGCCTCGCTCCAGCCCTCGACCTCCGATCACCTGGAGGCGACCCAGGCCGGTTCACTCGTCGGTACCCCTGCCTACATGAGCCCCGAGCAGGCCGCCGGCCGGATCGACCTCCTCGGCCCCGCCAGCGACATCTACGGCCTGGGGGCGACCCTTTACCACCTGATCGTCGGCCGTCCTCCGATCGGTGGAGCGGATCTGGGCGACTTACTAGCCAAGATTCAGGCTGGCGAGTTTCCCCACCCTCGGACCCTCGCCCCCTGGATCGACCCGGCCCTGGAGGCCATCTGCCTCAAGGCGATGGCCTTGAGGCCGGAATCCCGTTACGTCACGCCCCGAGCCCTGGCCGAAGACCTCGACCGCTGGATCGCGGGCGAGCCCGTCACAGCCTATCCCGAGCCCTGGACCGTCCGCGCCCGCCGCTGGGCGAGGAAGCACCGGACGGCCGTGACGGCGACCGCCTCGACGGCGCTGGTGGCTGCCCTCCTGCTCGGCGGGGTCGCCTGGCTTCGGATCGCCCAGCGACAGAAGACCGATGCCGCGGCGCGAGTGATTTTGGGGCAAGCCGAGGGACTGGCGATCGATGCTCGGATCACGGGCGATCTCACCAAATGGGAAAAAGCCATCGCCGAGGTCACCCTGGCCGACGACCGCCTTGAAGCTGGCGGGGGCAGTCCCGCACTACGTCGCGAGGTCGATGCCCGGCTCGAAGCCTTCCGCTCCGACCAAGCCCACCGCCAGGAAACCCTCGCCGCCGAGAAGAGGGATCGCCAGGTCGTTGCCGCCCTCGACGAGGCCCGGCTCCGGGCGCAGAGACCAAGGATAACCACTTCGACTGGGACGCGAAAGGCGACGCTTATCTGGCCGCATTCCGGGCCTATGGGATCGACATGGTGGCGATGCCGGTCGAGGACGCGGCGAAGCGGATCCGGTCCAGCCCGATCGCCGACCACCTCATCACGGCCCTGGACGATTGGGCCCCTTACAAGCCGAGGAATGTCCCCGGCCCACGCCTGGAGGCGATCGCCCGCGCGGCCGAGACTGATCCGGATCGGGCCGCCATCCGCGACCTGGCGTCCCGGCGCGACGCGGCCGGGTTGCGACGGCTCTGCCAGACGCGGGAGGACCGACAGAAGCTGGGCCCACGTCTCCGATACGTCTTCAACTCTCTGCTGAGGCTCGATGCCGCAGGAAGCTTCCCCCTGCTGGAAACGATCGTCGGCGAGAACCCTTCCGATTTCTGGCTCAACCACGATCTTGGGGAGGCCTACAGGAATGCGAAACCCCAGCAAGCGGAGATGGCCATACGCCGCTTCTCGGTGGCCGTCGCACTGAGGCCCGATAGCCCGGGTGCTCACAACAGCCTCGGCAATGCCCTGATGGCCCAGGGGAAGACCGACCTGGCCATCGAGCAATACCGCGAGGCGATCCGCCTCCAGCCCGACCATGCCAACGCCAACTACAACCTCGGCGACGCCCTGAGGCTCCAGGGGAAGACCGACCTGGCCATCGAGCAACTCCGCGAAGCGATCCGGCTCCATCCCGACTCCGCCTTTGCCCACAACAGCCTCGGCCTAGCCCTGGTCGCGCAGGGGAAGACCGACCTGGCCATCGCCCACTACTGCGAGGCGATCCGCCTCCAGCCCGACTACCCCTGGGCCCACTACGACCTCGGCGTCGCCCTGGGAACGCAGGGGAGGACCGACCTGGCCATCGCCCACTACCGCGAGGCGATCCGCCACAAGCCCGACTACGCCCTGGCCCACGGCAATCTCGGCTACGCCCTGAGGGGCCAGGGCAAGCTGGACGAGGCCATCGCCGAGTTCCGCGAGGCGCTCCGGCTCAAGCCCGACGACGCCTTGGCCCACGACAACCTCGGCTTCACCCTGCTGAATCGGGGGGATCTGAGCGAGGCCGTTGCCGAGTTCCGCGAGGCAATCCGGCTCAAGCCCGAAGACGCCCAGGCCCACTCCAACCTCGGCCGCGCCCTGAGGGGCCAGGGCAAGATGGACGAGGCCATCGCCGAGTTCCGCGAGGCGCTCCGGCTCAAGCCCAATCGCGACTGGGACCACCTCAACCTCGCCAACGCGCTGAGAGATCAGGGCAAGCCGGACGAGGCCATCGCCCACTACCGCGAGGCGATCCGGCTCAAGCCCGACGACGCCGACGCCCACAACAGCCTCGGCTTTGCCCTCGTTTCCAAGGGTGAGTTGGACGCGGCGATAGCCGCCTATCGCGAGGCGATCCGGCTCAAGCCCGACTACTCCCAGGGGCACCTCAACCTCGGCCTTGCCCTCGGTTCCAGGGGCGACTTCGACTCTGCGATCGCCGCCTACCGTGAGGCGATCCGGCTCAAGCCCGACTTCGCCTGGGCCCACAACAACCTTGGCTCTGCCCTCGGTTCCAAGGGGGAGGTCGACGCGGCCATCGCCTCTTACCGCGAGGCGATCCGGCTCAATCCCGACCTCGCCTTGCCCCATTGCAATCTTGGTTTGAAATTGCAAGGGAAGGGTCTGTACGTAGAAGCTCTAGGCTACCTGGAACGCGGCCATGAACTCGGGTCCAGGACGGCGGGTTGGACATTCCCGTCGGCGGAATGGGTCCGAGAGTGCCGTCGGCTGGTCCATCTGGACGCGAAACTGGCGGCCCTATTGAAGGGTGAGGACCCGCCCCTCGACCCGGGAGAAAAGGCGGAAGTGGCGAAACTCGCCTACCATAAGGCCCATCACGCGGTTTCCGCTCGGCTCTTTGGCCAGGCGTTCGCCGCACAACCCGGATTGGCAGAGGATCTGAACGCCAGCTATCGATATCTCGCTGCCTGCGCCGCCGCGCTGGCCGGGACGGGGTCTGGGAAGGATGACCCTCCGCCCGACGACTCGGCCCGCGCCAAACTCCGGGAGCAGGCGCTCGGCTGGCTCCGGGCCGACCTGGCGGCTCGGGGGAAAGTGCTCGATGGCGGAGACGCGGACGCCCGGCAGGCGCTTGTCAGGAATCTCGACAATTGGAAGAAGGATTCCGACCTCGCCGGGATTCGCGACGAGGCGAGCCTGGCGAAGTTGCCCGAAGGCGAACGGGAGGGGTTCCGGGCGCTCTGGGCGGACGTTGACCGGCTCCTGGCGAAAGCCCGGTTGAAGTCACCCTGATCACGGTGAGGTCTGATGGGTTCTGGCATTCCCGTAGGGTAGGGCTTGCCCTGCCGCGAGCCGGTTGGACGGCAGGGCAAGCCCTACCCTACGAGAAATTCGTCCCTTCCTGGGCGTCTTCGACCCGATCGCCGGAATCACGAACGCACTCGTTCCATCGGGTCGATTTGGTTTGTCGTGCAAAGTGGGGTCGAGGCGCCGATTTTCTGGCCCATTTTGGTCGATTTCGGCCCCGTTTTGACCCGAACTCGGGCCAATTTCGCGATTTTTTTTTCGGTTTCAAGGGTCATTTCGGCCGGCTTTGCCGTCCAAAGTTGGCCCCGGCCGAGGGGGATCTGGCCGAGGGTCGGGAAAAGTTGTGTTCGAATGCGGGCCTTGGCGGTGAATATGTCAAGGGACGGATGAGGCGATCGGCCCGATGGACGGCGCCGGGGTCCGTCAGATGGCCGGGGATAGTCGCGATGGTTGGGTTCGTGTTGGTGGGCGTGATCGATCGTGCTTCGACGCGATTGGGTTCGTGATGGAAACGCCGAAGGGCCGGGGTTGGGTTTGTGTGGGAACGTCGGGGGGATCGTCATTGGGTTTGTGTGGAAACTCGACGAAGGGCCGTTGGGTTCGCCTTGGAAACGCGCGATGCGGCGAGATGGCCGGGCGGTTGGGTCTGTGTTGGAACGACGGGCGGAATGTCATTGGGTTCGCATTTGTGTGCCAGGCCAAGTCTGGTGGGTCTTGTCAGTTGAGAGGTACTGACCATGGGAATTGCTCGTTCGCCATGAAGCTAGCCGGCGGCGTCACGGGTGACCGTGCCGTCGAAGCCCGGCGATGCGACGACGTCAGCCGTAAGGCGAAAGCGTGAACCCGATTCGGCCTCGTTAAACCCTTTTCCGAGAGTGGCCAACCTTCAAATTCGGGCCAAGCCTGACACCAGCCGCGAAGTAACGAGCACTCGCAGCGGCTGGGCTCTCCGGGGTGGTTGGGGACGGCGGGCGTCGAGAGATCCATCGAGGAACCTGGGAGACCCGATCGAGCGGACCGACTCCAGGGCATGGGGTCGGACCAACTGACGAGGGGAATGAATAACCGGCGTCGGGCTCGATCGGGAGTCGGAGGGGGTCGTAGTAGCGGGGAAGCGGGGTAATTCCCGGGGAGCGAAGGACCCCTGCCGAATTCGTGCTGTCTTCAAAACGTGAGGAGATCCGCTTGGACAACCGTCCCACTACGGAAGAAGCGAACCAGGTCAATCCCGACACCCGCCGCGTGAAACCGGAGGTGAAGTCGGGGGTCGCCCTGCCGCCGAAAGTCTCCGAACTGAGAAGCAAGCTGAGCCACAAAGCCAAGCAGGAGCCGCGATTCCGGTTCTACGCCTTGTATGACCGGATCGACCGGCTCGACGTGCTGACGGCCGCGTGGTGGTTGGTCCTCAAGAACGACGGCGCCCCGGGAGTGGATGGCGTGTCATGCCGGGACATCATTGATGGTCCGGGTGCCACGGCGTTCCTCCAGGAGTTGCACGAGGAACTGCGGACCAAGACCTACCGGCCCCAGCCGGTCCGGCGTGTCCAGATCCCCAAGCCGGATGGCCGGTTGCGACCCCTGGGCATTCCCACGGTTCGTGATCGGGTCGTTCAAACGGCGGTGTTGCTGGTGATTGAGCCGATCTTCGAGGCGGACTTCCTGGACAGTTCCTTCGGGTTCCGTCCGGGCAAGAACGCGCATCAAGCGATCGACGCGATTCGCCATCATCTTTCCGCCGGGCTTGTGGAGGTGTACGACGCGGACCTTCAATCGTACTTCGACACGATCCCTCACGAGCACTTGATGAAGTGCCTGGAGCGACGACTCGCCGACGGCGTGGTCTTGAGGCTGATCCGCCAGTGGCTGGAAGCTCCCGTGGAGGAGACCGACGACCGAGGTCGAACGACCCGGACCCGACCGAAGCAGGGGACGCCGCAAGGGGGAGTGATCTCTCCGTTGCTGGCGAACCTCTACCTTCACTGGTTCGAGAAATCGTTCTACCGAGGCGACGGCCCCGGGACGTGGGCCAAGGCCCATCTGGTGCGTTACGCCGATGACTTCGTGGTGCTGGCGCGTTATCAATCGAGGCACCTGGTCAACTGGATCGAGGGGAACCTCGAAGGACGATTCGGGCTGACGATCAACCGCGAGAAGACACGGACGGTGAGACTTGTCGAACCCGGCGAGAGCCTGAGCTTTCTGGGGTTCACGCTGCGGTACGATCGGGATCGTTTCGGACGATCGCGGCGTTATCTCAACGTGTTTCCCTCGAAGAAGGCGATGGCGCGAGCCCGAGCCAAGATCCGGGAGTTGACCGAGCGTCGGCGTCGCTTCGTGCCCGTCGTGGAGATGGTGTGCGGGGTGAGTCGTTGGCTTGGGAGCTGGGGGAGATACTTCCAGCACGGCTATCCGAGCGAGGCGTTTGGCGAGTTGAACTGGTACGCCTGCGAGCGGTTGAGACATCACCTGAAACGCCGGAGTCAGCGTCCCTACCGAGTTCCGGAGGGTCAGTCGTATTATGCCCATCTCGTGACGCTGGGATTCCAGCCCTTGAGAGCCCAATCGACCCGACGCTGACTTCCTGTGCCTGCGTTGTGGGGAAGGAATTCGGGTAAGCCGGATGCGGGAAATCCGCCCGTCCGGTTTGAAGAGGGCGGAGGAGGCAGCGTCCCTGCCCCTCCGCTACTCGACCCAGGCTCGAAGATCAAGTCATTCAGCCCAAATTAACCAGAATTCCCATGTTATTGGATTGTCGATTGATCGGGAGGGGGGTCGCTTGAGTCCGACCGACCGGCGGCCCTATGATGAGGGCATAGCCTCCGCGACGCGAGGCTTCCTCTCCGATCGATCACCCCGAGGAGTCCGACGCATGGCCACTGTCACCGAGCCCCGGCGCGGGACCAAGCGGTCGTTCCAGACCCAGTTGCTCATCGACGGCAAGTTCGTCGACAGCCGGAGCGGCAAGACGTTCCCGACCGTCAACCCGGCCACCGAGGAGGTCATCGCCGAGGTCGCCGAGGGGGACGCCGCCGATATTGACCTCGCCGCCAAGGCGGCCCGCAGGGCGTTCGACTCCGGCCCCTGGTCGAAGATGGACGCTCGCGACCGGGCCCGGCTCATCAATCGGCTGGCCGACCTGCTCGAAGACAACATCGACGAGCTGGCCGAGCTGGAGACCCTCGACAACGGCAAGCCGCTCGCCGAGGCCCGCAACGGCGACCTGCCGATGGTCATCGACGTCTTCCGCTATTACGCCGGCTGGGCCGACAAGATCCACGGCCAGACCATCCCGGTCCGGGGCAACTACTTCACCTACACCCGTCGCGAGCCGATGGGCGTGGCCGGGCAGATCATCCCCTGGAACTTCCCGATGATGATGGTGGCCTGGAAGTGGGCCCCCGCCCTGGCCGCCGGCTGCACCGTCGTCCTCAAGCCCGCCGAGCAGACCCCGCTGACCGCCCTCCGGATGGGCGAGCTGGCGATGGAAGCCGGTTTCCCCAATGGGGTTATCAACATCGTCAACGGCTTCGGCGAGACCGCCGGCGCGTCGCTGGTGGCCCATCCCCTGGTCGACAAGATCGCCTTCACCGGCGAGGGGAACACCGCCAAGATCATCATGCGGTCGGCCGCCGACACCATGAAGCGGATCACCTTCGAGCTGGGCGGCAAGAGCCCGAACATCGTCTTCGCCGACGCCGACATCGAGAAGGCGGTCGACGGGGCCTTGCTCGGGATCTACCTGAACCAGGGCCAGTGCTGCTGCGCCGGGAGCCGGCTGTTCGTCCAGGAGGAGATCCACGACCAGTTCGTCAACCGGCTCGCGGCGAAGGTCCAGGCCCGCAAGCTCGGCGACCCGTTCGACCTCAAGACCCAGCAGGGGCCGCAGATCGACAAGAACCAGTTCGACCGGATCATGGGGTACATCGCCAAGGGCAAGGAGCAGGGGGCGCGGGTCGTCACCGGCGGCGAGCGGCACGGCGACAAGGGGTTCTTCATCAAGCCGACGATCTTCGCCGACGTGAAGGACGACATGGCGATCGCCTGCGACGAGATCTTCGGTCCGGTCCTCTCGGTGATCAAGTTCAAGGAGGTCGAGGAGGCCGTCACCCGCGCCAACACGACCGACTTCGGCCTGGCCGCCGCCGTCTGGACCAAGGACATCGGCCAAGGCCCACGTCGATCGCCCACCGCCTCCGCGCCGGGACGGTCTGGATCAACTGCTACGACGTCTTCGACGCCGCCGCCCCGTTCGGAGGCTTCAAGCGGTCCGGGATCGGCCGGGAACTCGGCGAGAAGGCCCTCGACAACTACACCGAGCTGAAGACGGTGACGGTGGCGCTGGACTGAGAGGGAAGGATCAGAGTCGGGAAAACATGTAGGGTAGTGTCGAGCCTCGGGCGAGGCTCGGCACCACCCGATGGGATGGATTGCGAATGGAACATGTAGGAGTCGATCCGAGCAAGAATCCCGCACTGACTCTGGTACAATTTATCGCCAGGTATTTACTCTTAAGCGTGACCGTCGTACCTCTGGCGATCACGTCGCCGATCTGGCTGCCGTTTGTCCTCGTCGGTTTCCTCACCGAGGTCGTCTTCATCCCGGGTGAATGGCGATTTCAGCGAAGAATGCGGGCCAAGGGCCGATATCTGTCTCCCCGCGAACTGAAAAGTCGCCTCGCCGCAAATGCTTCGGGGACGCTGATCGTCGATGCCCCGACTCTCGGCTGGAGGATCACCCGCGTCTGGTGGATCGAGGAGAATGTCCTTTCGACGGCCCCCGTTGAACCTCCTGTTCTCGAGGACCGTCGGGTCGTCCCCGATCGATTCCAGGAGCTGCCCGAGGAATTCCTGACCTGGCACCCACTCAACCGCTGGTGCTGGCATCAGTATCTGAGCCCGGAGACAGGTCACGACTCGCTGGTCGCGGTTTGGCATGGCCGGAAGCTCGCCGTGTCACTCGCGGAGGGGTATCCTCAGGTGATCTTGCTGGAGTCCTCTTCCGCGGGACGCTTCCTGGATAAGAACGAGCGAGCGAAGCGAAAATCCGAGCTGATAGACGAGCAATCGCTCTGGGACAACGAGATCGATGGGTGATCAAGCTTCGAGAGAATCCGGATTGGAGGGCTGAAGCCCGCTGATCTCGGGGGATTTTCCTTCCATACGAGTCAACGATGGTGGGCTTCGCCCGAGGCTCGGCACCACCCGACGGGATGGATCGAGGGAGTGATTTCTCGTGATCGAAAAGCCCATCTCCCTGATCCTCGCCAGCGCCTCCCCCCGCCGTCGGCAACTCCTCACCGAGGCCGGTTACCTCATCGAGGTCGACCCCTCCGAGGTCGACGAGCCCGAGCCGGATGTTCATACGCCGGTGGTCGATTATGTGGCGTGGCTCGCCTGGCGGAAGGCTTCGACCGTGGCCGCTCGGCGAAAGTCCGGGCTGATCCTGGGGGCGGATACTTCGTGCTCGGTCGCCGGGGAGATCCTCAACAAGCCGGTCGATCGGGCCGATGCCGAGCGGATGATCCGGCTCCAGGAAGGGCGTGAGATCGACGTCGTGACCGGGCTCTGCCTCTATCGGGCCGACCGGGGCGACTGGGTCGGGGCGGTCGAGACGACCGTCTGCATCTGCCGACCCTTGACCGACGCCGAGCGGCTCGAACACCTCGACTCAGGGCGATGGGAAGGAAAAGCGGGGGCTTACGGCGTCCAGGACGACGACCCGTTCGTCACGGTTGTCCGGGGGAGCTGGTCGAATGTCGTCGGCCTGCCGATGGAGCGACTGGCCGCGCTCCTGGCGGAATTTCCTCGCCTGACAAGTCGGGGCGAGTCGGCTAGGATGGGGCTCGGAGACTGAACCACCCCGGAGCCTCGCCGATGTCCACGCCTTCGAACTCGCCTCCGGCCGCTCGCCCGATCCTTGCGGATCGTCGGCTCGGCCGTGCTCGTCGTCGGGCTCGGCCTCGGCGCCGCGATCCTCTTCCTTCCGGGCTTGAGGACGACGATGGCCGATGGCCCCCTGAAGGCGGTCCCCGCCAAGATCGACGGCGACCGCGCCTATGGATATCTCAAGCAGATCTGCGAGATCGGCCCGAGGCCCGCCGGCTCGGCCGCGAATACCAGGCAGCGGAAGCTGGTCGCCGAGCACTTCAAGAAGTTCGGCGGGCAGGTCCGCGAGCAGCCGTTCTCGGGGACCGACCCGGTCTCGAACGCGCCGGTCGAGATGGTCAACCTGATCGGCTCGTGGTTCCCCGAGCGGACCGAGCGGGTCCTGCTCGGCGTCCATTACGACACCCGGCCCTTTCCCGACGAGGACCCCGATCTTCGCCAACCGCCGCCTGCCGTTTCTCGGGGCCAACGACGGGGCGTCGGGCGTTGCACTCCTGATGGAGATCGCCCACCACCTGCAGGATTCGCCCACGCCCTGGGGCGTCGACCTCGTCCTCTTCGACGGCGAGGAGCTGGTCTACGGCGGCGGCAACAACCAGACCGGCGACTACTTCCTCGGCTCGAAGGCGTTCGCCGCCGAGTACAAGAAGAGGCGCCAGGGACCAGTGGAAGTACCACGCCGGGATGGTCCTCGACATGGTCGGCGACAAGGACCTGCTGATCGACAAGGAGCCGTACAGCATGGAGTTCGCCGGCTGGCTGGTCGACGACGTCTGGAACGTCGCCAAGGCCCTGAAGGTCACCAAGTTCCGCAACCGGGACAGGCCGGGCCGTCTACGACGACCACCTGGCGCTCAACGACGCGGGCATCCCGGCGATCGACATCATCGACTTCGACTATCCGTACTGGCACACCGCCAAGGACCTGCCCGAACATTGCTCGGGGGCGAGCCTCGCCCAGGTCGGCCGGGTCGTCACGGCCTGGCTGAACAAGCCGAAGCCGGCGAGGCGGTGATCGGCCAGTCGCCTCAGAATTCCCGATCGATCAGCCTGCGGAATCCTTCGCGCTCTCGGCGGGTGATGTCGAGGTCGAACTTGGCGGCGGAGAGTTCGAGGCGGAACTGCTCCAGGGCCTCCCGGGCCAGCGAGAGGGCCCGGCCCCGGAACCTGGCCTGCTCGCAGGCGTCCTCGGCCAGCGGCTCCAGCTCGGCCCGGTATCTCGGCGGGCAGGGCGCTGATCCGCGCCCTCAGGGCCAGGAGCTCGGCCGGGACCGGCGAGCCGGTCGGGCCGGTGGAGGGGAGCCGTGGATGTCGACGCGGGGTTCATGGTGCGTTCCTCGACTCGGGTGTACATTCCAGTCTAACACGCCGATTGGCGAATGCCTCCGGGTTGTCGGTTTTCCTCCGGCTGGGTAAAGACGTGACGGCTGCGAGAAAGTTGGATGGCTCCGGTCATCCGCGCTTTGGCCTATCCGGATCGGGACTCCGGCGGTAGATTCCCGGCCGATCGATCGGCCGGAGGCCCGGGGGCTCGCGTTTGCGCGTCCCGGAGGGTCGGAACGGCCGAGGGCTTGAGGCAGGGAGGTCTCGCGTCCCATGGAGAACCGGGTCGCCCGATTGGGCCTTTGGTCGGCGTGCTTGCTGATCGCCGGGGCGCTGGTCGCCGTGGCGAGGGGCCAGGGGACGGAGCCGGCCGACGCGCCATCGGACACGATCCGCGACGGCTTCGAGACGCCCAAGATCGCCTGGCGGCAGGAGCAGACCGACGCGACGGTCAAGATCTTCGCCCACGAGCGGACCAACCGGCGGCGCACGAAGGGCTGCTCTCCGAAGGGTTTCAGTTCGAGGCCGGGATCGGCGGCGGCCTCTACTTCAGCTACCCTCTGCCCAAGATCCCGGTGACCGACGAGCTGAAGGTCGGCCTCTACGTCCGCTCGAACCGCTCGGGCATGCAGTTGCTCGGCCGGGTGGTCCTGCCCAACGACGTCGACCCCGACAGCCGCCGGCCTTCGTTCGTGCTGGTGCCCGGGACGATCTTCGAGTCGTCCGATCGCTGGCAGAAGCTCGAACTGGCCGACATGCTCCCCTCGATCGAGCGTCAGGCCAGGGTCCTCCGGGCCTCGACCAAGCGGCCGGTGAGCCTTGAAGGGGCCTACCTCGAACGCCTGGTCGTCAACATCTACGGGGGCGAGGGAGAGACCGAGGTCTATCTCGACGAGCTGACCGTCGGCCCGGTCCCGCCGGAGCTGACGCGAGCCCCCGGGCCGAACCGCCGAAGGGGCCGTCGGCCCGGACTGATCGCCGACCGGCCGAGGGGCCCGGCCGAGCCTCTGGAAGCGGTCCAGCCCGGCCTCAACACCCGGATCAAGCTCGACCGGAACCGCCTGACCAAGGACGGCTACCCCTGGTTCTTCACCGCCGTCCGCGCCCCCGACGCCGACCCTTCGGCGCTCCGGCGGATCGGCTGCGACGCCCTGGTCCTGCCCAAGGACGCCACCGAGGAGACCATCCGCGCGGCGATCGCCAGCGGGCTGCTCCTGATCCCCGAGCTGACCGGCCCGGACGACCGGATCTTGCCCGACGCCGACCGGCTGGCCGGCATGGCGACGGCGTTCCCGGGCCGGGACGCCGTCGCGTTCTGGTCGCTCGGCGAGAACCTGGGCCAGTCGAACGACCTGGAGGCCCGCCAGGCGAGCCTCCGGCGGGTCCGCGACGCCGCCCTGGCGATCCGCAAGGCGAAGCCCGGCGGCTCGCCGCTGACCACCGGCACGGTCGTGGGGATGCTCCCCGAGTACGCCCGGGTACCCGAGAACCTCGACGTCATCGGCATCCCGGTCGCCAGCTGGGCGACCGATGCAAAGCCCTTCGAGCAGTTCCTGTACCTGGATCAGCGCAAGCTCCTGACGGCCCGGGGGAACCCCGACGCCCTGCTCTGGGCGTCGATCGACGCCTCGCCGCCGCCGATCTACCAGGAGTCGATCTGGGGGACCGACACGCCGCCGTCGTGGGGCATGCCGCGGGTCCAGCCCGAGCAGATCCGCGTCTCCACCTACGCCGCCCTGGCCGCCGGCTGCCGGGGGATCTGCTACCGGGCCGACTCCGACCTGACCTCGCGCCCTCGGCCGGATGAACATGATCGAGATCGCCCTGCTCAACGAGGAGATCGACCTCCTGGAGCCGATCCTCGCCGACCCGGACAAGTCCGTCCGGATGCTCGACACCTACCTGCCCGACCCCCCGCCGCCGCAACCGATGCTCCTGTTCCAGATGAATACGGGTGTGGCCAAGCCGCCGACGCCCAAGGAATATCCCCCCCACGACTCGATCAAGGCCGCCTCGATCACGACCAAGGACCGCCGGGGGTCGCTCCTGCTGGTCGCCGACTACGTTAAATACGCCCAGTACCAGCCGCCTCAGTCGGCGATGAACAACCTCAAGCTGCTCGTCCCGCCGCCAGCGACGCCCACGCCTATCTGATCACCCCTGGCGGACTCCAGCCCCTCGGAAGCGAAGCGCGGAGCCAGGGCGGACTCCGGATCACTCTCGAAGACTTCGGCGTGACCGCCATCGTCCTGGTCACCACCAACGTCGAGCTCAAGGATCAGATCGAGCAGTCGATCAACAGGGTCCGGCCGCTCGCCGTCAGCCTGGCGATCGAGCAGGCGGATCTGCAGCGGGCCTGGGTCGCCGAGATCGACTCCCTGATCCAGGATCTTCGCCACCCCCAGAAAGTACGCCGCCGACCTGCTCGACAAGGCCTCCGAACTGATCAAGTCGGCCCGCGAGGCCCTGGAGCGCGAGGACTATCAGATCGCCTGGAACGAGGCCCGTCGGGCCGGCCGACCGCTCCGGATCCTCATGCGTTATCACTTCATGAAGTGCTACGACGACATCATCAAGGCCCTCAACGACGAGGACCTGCCGTGCGGCCCGGTCCTCTACGGCGACAAGGAGAAGCCGCACGCCCGACTGATCGCCGCCGATCGTCGCCGCGCCGCTCGCCTCGTTCAGCACGCTCCCGCAGGCCTGGATCTGGTACGAGTGGATCAGGAGCGGCCGGCTCGGCCGCAACCTGATCCCGAGCGGCAACTTCAACGACCCAGACATGCTCAAGAAAGGGGCTGGACCCAGGTCAGTTACCAGACCGAGGAGATCGCCCCGAGATCCGGCTCGACCCGGGAGGGCCCGACCAGCAGGGACTCGAAAAAGAACGATCCCGAGAAAAAGAGGAGACGCAACCTTGTCCTCGAGGCCAGCCCCGCAAGGAGTCGAACGCTCGACTCGCTGGTCCCCTTCGTCGACCATCCGGTCGTCGCCATCCGGTCGCCGGCCGTGAAGGTCGGGGCCCGCCAGGTCTACCGGATCTCGGTCATGGTCTACATCGTGAACGCCGCCAATCCCGGAGCGGGAGGCCTGATCGTCCGCGACTCGATCGGCGGCGAGCGGCTCCAGTTCCGGACGCGCTAGGTCGATCTCGCGACGATTGGTACGAGATCGTCTATTATCGCCGGGCCCCCGCCGACGGCACCATGAACATCACCCTGGGGCTGGCCGGTTACGGCTGGGCCGCGTTCGACGACCTCAAGGTCGAGCCGATCGTCGAGACCGTCGACCCCGAGCAGCTGAAGCTCACTGCTCAGCCCCAAGAGGCCCAAGACAAAGCCCGAACCCAAGCCCGATGCGGACTCCTCGGACTCGAACGACGGAGACGAAAACAGCCACGAGCCGTGCCTCGACCGCGAACCGCTCCCGCCCGACGCCGGTCCGCCAATGACCGCCGAAGATCGGCCGCTCCTGTGGTCGTCGTCGCCGCCACCGACTCGCCCCTGGCGGTCGATCGCGTTGCAGAGGGCTCTGGTCGCACAGGCGACAGGCGGGTCGAGTCGGTCTCCGGATCGGGACGGCTCCGATCCGGCGAGTCGTCGACGGCTCGCCCCGCCGGCTCGGGCGTCCCCCGCTCCGCCGGCTTGGCCTGGAGTCCGCCCGAGGCCGGGTCGTCGCGTTCACCGAAGACTCGTGCCTCGCCCAGTCAGGCTGGGCTCGAGGCCTGGCTTGCCGCCTTCGCGGACCGATCCCTGGTCGCGGCCTCGGGCGTGGTCGAGCCTCCCGACGAGGCCTCGGTTGCTGGACTGGGCGGTCGTCTTCTTCGAGTACGCCCCGTTTCTCCCACCGGCTCAAACCGCCCGCCCGCTCGGCTGGCCGGCAACAACTTCGCCGTCCTTCGCGAGGTCGCGCTCCGGACTTCTGCCGGGGAGGTCCATGAGGTCGACCTTCTCGCCGCGATCCGTCGCGAAAGTGGGACTGGTGCGGATGGTCGAAGAGGCGAGGGTCCGGCACGTCCGCCGGTTCGGCTGGCGGGAGGCCTTCGCCGACCGGCTGCGTTTCGGCTTCGAGTTCGGCCGGCTCCGGACGGTCGGAGCTCTCGACGCTCGCGAGGCGGCGGGATGGTTCGCCGGGCCGGCCATCTTCGCGGTCCAGGCGGCCGAGCTTGTCGCGACCATCCTCCGGAACCGGCGTTACCTCGGCCAGTTCGTCCTGGCCTTGCCGATCACGCTGGGGCTCCTGGCCTCTTGGAGCGTCGGCGAGTGGGCCGGATGGTGCCTCGGACCTCTGGCCCGGCGTCACTCGCCTTCTCGCAGACGACGTGGAACAGCGGACCAATCCGGCGAGCCACACCTTGCCCGATCCGGCTCGCCACGACCCGGTTGTAAGCCAGCGCCGCCCGCCGTTTGAGCGGGCCGAAATGGTCGAGGTCCGACATCGGCAGTCCAGGTGCCTCGATCCGGGTTTCTCCAAAAGGACTTCGTCGAAGTAGACGTTTCCATTCGCCCAGAGCCGAGCGTCCGGATCGCCCGGAAGTCGCATCCTGACGTCCATCGGACGTAACCAGACATCCAACGCCGAGGGAGAAAGCCGACGCCCCAGACCTGGACGTGCGGCTCGGGGGCCAGGCTGAACCGGTTCGGGGCGGCCAGGAAGAGCCGGCCGCCGGATTTGAGCACGCGATGGGCTTCGGCCAGGGTCGCTCCCTGGTCGGCGACATGCTCGATCACGTCCCCCGCGATCACCCCGGCGAAGGTCCGATCGGCGAACGGTAGATTCTCGGCGCATCCGCAGGCCAGCGGGATGTCGAGCCAACCCTTCCTCATCGAGCCGCTTCCGGGCCACGATCAGCCACCGAAGCGCGATGTCGACCCCCGCCACGATGCGTCCCGAAGCCCCGACGCTCGCCAGGAACGACCCGCTCCCGCAACCCAGGTCGAGCAGCGGTCCCGACTCCGGTCGAGCCCCAAGGCTCCAAGCCACTGCCGGGCTCGATCGGGAGCCGTCAGGATGTGGGCGATCTGCCGATCCCGGAGCGCCGGAGGGATTTCGGGCGAGAGGTCAAAATAGCGGTCGAGCAAGTCCCCGGAAGTCGAGCCGGTCGAAGTCGGCGTCGAGCCGGCTGGCGTATTCCCAGTCCTCGTGGTTGGACAGGTACCCATCCTCGCCTGTCCGGAGGTCGATGATCCCCCGGAGGCCGCGATACTCCGCCCCGCAACCGGGGCAATGCCAATTCCGAGGGCCGCCGATCGGGATCGATCCGCAGCGCGGGCAGACCGGGCTCAATATCGTCGTCAAGCCGACCTCCTCGTCCCTATTCCGGCGCCAAAGCGCCGAGGCAGAGGGTAAGGCGAGGTCATCCCGCGGTCAAGCTTGGTTTCCCAGGTCGCTCCGGCTTTATCCAGCTTGCCGCTTTTCCATGATGGCACGATATCAAGGAGTGGGGAATTGTTGACTTTTCGCAACTCCGGGCCCTTGAACTCTCACCAGAGGCCTTGCGAACGCGGTGGGGGAAAGATAGTGTCGCCATTGGTTTATTGATGAATGTTAGGTGTCTAACATTTCCAGAGAAGTTTGAGGAAAGAGTCTTTTTTAGGAGAACTTGGACGATGAGCATGAGATGCAGGACGGATCTTGGATCCTGGTGGCGAGTCCTCGCGATCGCCGGGGTCCTGGCGGTGTTCAGCCTGGGCGGGACCCGGGCTCAGGCCGCCTGGACGGTCTTTGCCGTCCCGGGCTTCGCGCCGGGCCAGAGTGCCCTGGTTGCGGAACAAATCTTTCCGATCGGCGGCGGTATCCTCGATTACGAGTTCCTCGTGTTGAACACGAGGCGCGGCCGGTGTCAGGCCGATCGACGGGTTCTTTCTCGGGGTCCCCGGCGGGCTCGGCGTGGTCAACCTGGCCAACCTGCGATTTGCCTCGGCGCCCGGCGGTGCCGACGGCCCCTTCCCCGCCGTGCCCGTGACACCCGGGGTGATCCCGTTCCTCACCGCAGCCAGCAGCGCGGTTAACTGGGGATTCGAGGAGTTCGACGACAGAGCCCCCGGCCCGCTGTTGACCTACGTGGTCCGCTGGTATCAACAGGCCGGAACCCCCGTGATCCCGCAGGGGTTCTATACTCGCTTTGACCTATTCAGTCCCAATCCGCCCGTCGCCGGCGGCGGCGCAGTCGATCTGGGACCTGGCAGCAGCATCGGCTTCGACGATGGCTCGGGGAATATCAGCATGATAGCATCCCCGACGGTCACGGAGAGCGCTTCTCAGGATACCTCGACCCCGGCGGGGTTCGCGGGCATGACATTCGCCTCGGTCCCCGAGCCTTCCTCGGTCGTCCTGGTGGGAATGGGGATGATCGGACTCGTTGGCTCCGCCCTCAGATCGCGCCACCGGCGATTCGATTGACGTCGAGAATCGACCGCCAGGCGAGGTAAGGCGGCCCGGACCCGGCCCTCCGCCCCGATCGGAGGCCGGGTTCCTTCTCGTGCCCGAACCTTCAAGGCAACGTCGCGTAAAGAACGATATTTGTGGCGATCTTCAAAGCGCTCTCGTGAGTATATCCCTTGCATTCGATCCCGGCCTGTTTCTGGAGGGCGCATCCGAGGTCGAGCTTCGAGTAGATGATGGCCCAGCGGCCGTCGACCTGGACGCCTTCGAGGTCGGGGAAGTCGGCGTTGCCCCCGGCGGCGGGGGTGCGTTTGGAGTCGGAGAGGTCGTAGCCGAGCTTGTGGGTGTAGAAGTCGTCGTGCTTGGGGATCGGGACGAGGGGGTTGTTGGGCATCAGTTCGGCGACGAACCGGCGGAACGAGGCGTCGAAGGCGGGGCTCCCGCAGGCGGCGTCGGCGAAGAGGGTGCCGCCGCCGGGGTTGAGATGGCGGCGGAGGGCGGCCTTGTCCTCCTCGGAGAAATCGACGGCGGCCCGGCCGTGGAGGTAGACCAGCGGATAGTGGACCAGGCTCGGGTCGCGGGCGAAGAGTTCCTTGTGGTTGATCACGACGTCGAACTTGAGCTTGTCGCGGAGCGCCGTCGTCAGGTTGGGGATGGCCAGAGGGGCGATGTTCCAGTCGCCGGCGTGGCGGAGCTTGGCGATCCGCAAGGCCCCTCGGCGAGGGCGGTCGTCCTTGAAGTCGGCGACGTCGCGGACGGCCAGCTTGTCGGCCGGCATCTCGCGGCCGGTGACGTAATCGACGATGTTCTCGCCCAGCGCCGTGGCCGAGCGGACGCGGGGATTGCCCGGCGCGTTTTCGAGCTGGTTCCAGTAGCAGGACAGGTCGTCGGGCGAGTAGAGGACGACGGTCCGGCAACCGTGCTCGATTCCCCAGAGCGGGTGGACGTTCGCATCGAGCCGGTACTTCGAGCGCCAGACGGCGTGGTCCTCCGCCAGGGGGTGGAGGTCGAGCTCGGGCTCGGGGAAGACCTCCTTGATCAGGGCGCGGAACCCCCGGTCGAATTCGCGACGGCCGCAGCAGGCCTCGGCGACGATTACGCCCCCTTGCTCGACGAAGTCGCGGAGCCTGGTCTTGCCGGTCTCCGAGAACATGGGGGCCTCGTGGCCGTTGAAGTAGGCGATGGGGGCCTGCAGCATGTCCTCGACGGTCGCGACGTTGGGGTCGACGATCTGCCAGGTCAGCAGGTGCTTCCAGTCGCGCGAGACCACGCCGACGAGGTTCGTGATGTCGTCGTGGTCGTTGTTCCAGTCGGGCCCCGGGCCGTGTCGGAGCTTGTTGACCAGCACGGGGGCCCGGCCCTTGGAGAGGAACAGGAGCGAGAAGCTCGTGGTGATGAACGGGTCGGCCTCGGTCCCCTGGCCTCGCCAGAACCCCTGGAGGCGGTCCTGGCTCCGGACCAGGAGCGAGGCCCCTTCGCGATACCAGTCGTTGTCGCCGAAGAACCTCCGGCCGCTCAGTCGCCCGACTCGTTCCAGGCCGTAAAGGAAGTAGTAATGCCAGGTCTGTCCCGAGTTGATGTTCTGCGAGACGTCGAAGTGGAGCGCCATCCAGTCGATGGCCCGCTGAAGGCTGGGGGAGACGGCCTCCTCGCCACAGCGTTCGATCCGATCGCCGACGAGTTGCTCGCGCCCCTGGACTCGCCTCAGGCCTGTATGATCAGACTGGAGATCCCCGCGCAGGTCATGCTACCAGTGGCATTGCCGCCGGGGTGGTAGCCCCAGCTTCCATCGCCGTTCTGGGTCAGCTCCCAGTAGCGACGGGAGCGAAGCCAGACCTCGGGCCGGACGGCGAAGCCGGCCTCGCTGGCGGCGTGGAGGCCGAGCAGGCGCGTACTGAGTGTTCGAGTTGTCGCCGCCGCCACGGCCCTGGGCGGTGGAGTAGGTCCAGGCGCCCGATTGCGATTGGGCCTGCTCCAGCCACTCGGCGTTGAATGCGATCTCGTCGCGATATCGCTTGGGGTCGGCGGCGGCGAGGGCCATCGTCATGAGGGCACGAGAATAGGTCTCGTGGCCGGGATTGGGCCGGAACTTCCGGAGGGCTTCGAGCGCCCGCTCCATCGGCTCGGAGGTCGGGCGACTCGCCGGCCGTCAGGAGGGCGAGCGTCACGAGGGCCGACTCTCCCGGCTCGTTACCCCAGGTGCCGTCCGGGCGCTGGGTCTTGAGCAGGAAATTGACTCCGCTCTTGATCGCCTGCTCGACCTCCTCACGCGTGACATTCCCCCCGGGCGGGGCTGCCGGGGCAAGTGAGGGCACGAGGAAGACCACGGACCCGCCGAGGAGCCAGGCCCCCAGTACCCAGGTCCGCCGTCCGAGCCGGTCGCTCATGGCCTCAAGCCTCCCTCGTCGAGCCGGCCGAACTCGACCGATCATCAAAAGCTTATCCGCCCCGGGGTCGAGACACCAGAGACTGCTCGGACCCGACGCGCGGGCCGTTCAGATCCCGTCCGAAGGGAACTCCTCCTCGGCGGCCCTGGGCGTGGCGGGGTTGACCGCTCTCTCCCGAGGGGCCTCGGCGGCCTTCGGTCTGGCTTTTTTCGGAGTCGGGCGTCGTTTTGGAACTCCGGCGGCCCTCCTCGGCACGCCCGCTCTCGCGGCGGGATGACCGGGGAAGAGCAGGGGATTGATGGGCATGACCGGCACCATCCCCGGCAGGTTCATCCCGCCTCCAGGCATGCCCGGCATGGGCAACCCCATCCTCGGCATCTGCCCCATCGCGTTATTGAACGCCTGGGGATTGTTGAACTGAAATGTCTGGCCGTTGACGTTGATCATCCCTTGAAAGACGGCCTGGCCTCCCGGCATGCCGAAGGGACCTTGATTGATCGCGTTGAGGATCTCACGGTCGAGTTCGGGGGTCTCGGACGGGAGAGGGGCATTCTTGGCCGCCGGGGCGGCTTTCTTCGACGGGGCGTTCTTCTGGGTTGGAACAGCTTTCCTGCTTGGAGAAGGCTTCGGGGCAGGGGCCTGGGTCTTCGGAGACACCGGAACGGGCGGTCGAGCCGGAGCTTCCTCACTCCCGCCTTTTCGTCGGGAGGGAAGGCCATCGGATTGGACGGCGCTGGCGACTTCCTTGGCGACAACGCCCGGGTCGCTTCCCGCTTTGGGCTTCGAGCCGTCGTCGGCCAGGCCGTCGGGGGTCATCAGACCGGCTCCGCCCAGTAACAAAAGGACGAGGAGCACGGCGGTGGCCTTCTGGATCGTCCTGTTGCGGATCATGGGAAGCACCTTCCGGCTGATCTGGAGGGAACGGTGAGAGAGACCAGTGCAATGAGCGGTTTGCGACGGTGGAATCAGGCCGATCGGTCGGGCGAGCGCCTCCGAGTTGTCGAGTGCCAGTTCGTCGGCCCATGAGGCCGAGTCCCAGAGCATCGAGGCCAGCACCGCCGGCGCGATCGAGCAGCCCCGGCGAGCCAGTCGGCTCCGGAGCAGCTCGCGGGCCCGGTCGAGCCTCCGGCGGAGGGTCGCGTAGCTGATCCCCAGCTCATCGGCGGCCCCCTGTCGCGATCGGTCCTCGAAATAACAGAGGACCAGCGGGGCGCGGAGCCGATCGGGGAGCCGGCGGAGTTCCTCGTCGAGGATCGGGAGCAAGTCGACCATCGAGGCATTCGCCGGTGCCTTTGTGGCTTCGCGGCCGTGGGCGACCGCCGCTTCCCGGTGCCTCCTCACCTTCGACTCGCGATGGACCTGGAGAGCCGCGTTGGCCGCGACCCGATGGAGCCAGCCGCCGATCGACCGGATTCCGTCCCGATCCCGATACAGCCGAGGGGCTTGCGAGACGAGGATCAGGAAAGCGGCCTGAAAGGCATCCTCGGCCTCGGCCGAATCTCCCAGGATGCGCCGGCAGACGCCCATCGCCATCCGGCCATGTCGGGAAACCAGCTCGCCGAACGCCTCCTGGTCGTTAGTCTCGACAAATCGGACGAGCAGCTCGCGGTCGTCTGGAGCCTGGAGAGTATCCGCCCGGGTCTTGCCCATGGTTTGCTTTCCTCCCTCGATTCGCCACCCATTCCCCTCAATCTTAATGCTCGGAGCCCCTGGAGTTGCTCAACTATTTTTCGAGGACTCGTCGGATTCACCCCCCGGCACGCCGGCTTGACTGGGATTGACCGCCCGCGTTCGGGCGAGAGAATGGGCCTTGCACGGGAGCGACCCGTTTTCGAACACATCCAGGATGGATGACCATGACGACCGAACCACGGTCCTGGCGAGACCCCGTCCTGGCGGCGATCCTGCTCGGCTCGCTGATGTTGAACACTCACAAGCTCGGGCACGAGGGGTTGCACTATTTCGATGAGTCGTTCCACGCCATTGTCGCGAGGAACCTGCTCAAGCACCCGCTCAAGCCGACTTTGGTCGACGTGCCTTATCTGCCCTACGTCCAGACCCACTGGGGCGACAACCACGTCTGGCTTCACAAGCCGATCCTGCCGCTCTGGACGATCGCGATGTCTTATTCGGTACTGGGAGTCAACACTTTCGCGCTCCGGCTCCCCTCGGCCTTGCTTGGGACGGCCGCCGTCGGCCTGACGTTCCTCATCGGCCGAAGCCTCTTCGACCGCCGGACTGGTCTGATCGCCGCGGCGCTCCAGGCGATCAACCCAGCCATTGCAATGCTCGTCCACGGTCACCTCTTCGCTGATCATATCGACATTTCTTTGCTATTCTGGGTTGAAGTTGGGGCCTTCTTCCTGCTCCGGGCAATCCGTTCGGGATCGTGGCCCGACGTCCTGGCGGTCGGCATCGCGCAGGGGCTGGCCTATCTCTCCAAAAGCTATCTCGCGGCGCTCCTGACCGGCCTGGCGGTGACGGCCTGGCTACTCCCGAAGGTCGGGCTGGTGGCGAAGGAAGACTCGAAGCTCAAGTTCCGTCATCTCCTAGGCCTGCTTGCGGCGACTCTGGCGACGGTCACCCCCTGGATGGTCCACTGCGCCCGGAGCTTCCCTGTCGAGTTCGAGCATGAGCATGGCTATGTCTTCACCCACCTCGGACAGGGGGTCGAGAACTGGGGAGGGCCCTGGGACCGACTCTTCTTCGATTATCTGATCACCCTCTATCACGCGTTTTATACCCCTCTGATCGTCGCCGGACTGGTCCTGTTTGGCTCGGCCTGGAGGGAACGGCGACTCTCGCTCTGGATGGTCTATGCCTGGCTGTTCGGGGTCCTGGCGCCGCACGCGGTCTCGGCGACGAAGACCCCTTCGGCGACCTTGATTGCCATGCCCGCCGGGTTTCTGCTCCTGGCTCAACTGATCGCCGAGGGCTGGCGAGGTCGCCCCCGGGCGCTCGCGGCCTGGGCGGCGATCATGGTCGTGGTTGTGGTTCGGCCTGAGTCGATCGGCCGGTTCGGCCGGGGATTTCCCGTCCCGCCGAGGTTTGCCGGGGTGATGCTCGGGGCGACCTGGGTCCTGGAGCAGGTCGTCATCGCCCTGGCGATCTTCGCCGTGATCGAGATCATCGCGCGATGGCGAGCCAGGATCGATCGACCAACAACCGACGATCCCTGGCCCGGCAGGCTCCGGACGGTTGCGCTCGTGGCCACCTTGATCGTTGGGGTTCGAGTGACTCTCGCCGCGTGGGCCTCGACCGATACGAGCGAGAACCGACCGTTTGTCGCCGAGCTAGCGGGGTTCGCCCGCGACAAGCTTCCCGGGAATGCGGTTCTGCTCTTCGACGGGCCGGACAAGGGGGAGCATCAGCTCGCCATGTTCCTGCTCGATCGGACGTCTTATCAACTGCGGGGTCGAGCCGCCGACGAGGTCGCCCGGCAAGTCCGACAGGCCGGCGGCGTCCCGTTCATCATCACCGCCAGGGCTGCCCCGTGGCCCAGGCGGTTCATGGCCCAGGGCGATCCTCGGGGGTTCTACGAGTGGCAGGCTCCCGAGGAAGTGGCCCTTGCTCCTCACTCGACCCGGCTGAGACTGTCGCCTGGTCCGAAAAAGTAGCCGATCGACTCGCCGGCCGCGCCGACGGTGTAGAACAGGGCGATCAAGGGCATCGACGCAACGAACCGGCCCAGATGCCGCCCCTTGGCCAGCGCCGTGCGGGTGACCCGGAGCATCAGCATTGCCGGTAGGGCGAACGAGCCGAACCCGTAGATCAGACGCTTCAAGCCGGACTGATCCACCCGCCTCATTCCCGCGTAAGACCGGGCGAAGTGGAACCGCTGGACGAGGAAGTGACCGAGGCGGAACGGCTTGATGTGGCGGACGACCGCCTTGTTGGTCGAGGCGATCGGCACGCCGTCAAGCCGGAGTTTGTCGTTGATCCAGGATTCCCACCGGCCTTGCTCCAGCTCGTGGGCGTGGCGAAGCAGGTGCGGGCGTTTGTAGGCAATGTTGTTGCCCGGCAGGTCGCCAGATTCGCCCTCGGCGACCGGCCCCATGTAGGGCGTGTACTCGCAGAAGAACGCCGCCCAGTTGACCAGCCCTTCGCGGCCATTCTCGACCACGCCGCCCACCGCCCCCCAGGGCTCTTTGTGAGCTTCGAGCAGGGCCCCGGCCCAGTCGGGAGCGACCTCGCCGTGGTCTTCGAGGATCGCCACGAGGTCGCCCTTCGCCCGCCGGACGCCCATGTGGCGGAGGGCAGGGATGGTCCTCTTCTCATCGACCTCGATGATCACGACGCCCGGCCGATGGTTTCGGAGTGACTGCCGGGTCGCTCCGCCGACGGCCTCGACGACGATCACTTCCATCCTCGGTCGTTCCGGCTGGGCGTCGAGCGCCCGGAGGGTCGGGTCCAGCATCGACCAGCCATTGACCGACGCGATGACGACCGAGAGCGCGGGATTTGAAGCTTGGTCAGCGGCCGGAGGGGTCTGAATGAGGCTAGTCATGGATGGGATTCCTTTCCCGATGAGTTTATGTATTTTTGTAAGCAATCATATAGGGTAGGGCTTGCCCTGCCGATCCGACCATGGCGAAATCTCGGCCAAACGCGGAGCGGCAGGGCAAGCCCCACCCTACGTTTTCTCGAGAATCGCCGCGGCATGGTAACGGGGATGGGATCGGTTAACAAGGTGAAGCCGGTCATCCGGCGGGGTCATTCGCCCTCGCCTCGGCTTCCTTGACGCGGGCAAGACCCTGTTGCGCGGCGGTGTCAAGCGGGTCCTTGGTGATGGCAAGGTTGTACCAGGCCCGGGCCTCGGGATATCGGCCGATCGCGGCGCAGGCGGCCCCGAGATCGCGCATCAGGGCGGGATCGTCGCGATTCTTCTCGACGGCGGCTCTCTGGATCAGAGAGCCGAGCCTCTCGTGTTTCTGGGCTTCTTCGAGAAGCGGCCCGGCACCCGGGTCTCCTACCGATTTGAGCGCCTGGCCGAGGCCCAGGACGGCCTCGCGGAGGTTCGGGGCCTTGTTGTGAGCGATCCGGAACTGGCGAGCAGCCTCCGGGCCGTCTCCCCTGGCCAGGGCAAATCGACCTCGAAGGAGGGCAAGGTCGATATTGTCGGCCGGGCCGCCCGAGAGGAGGGAGTCCGCGGTCTGGTCGTCTCCCCGATCGAGCGCGAGCCGGACCCGGGTGGCTCGCGCGACTGAGTCCGAGTCGGGAAGGGGTTTCAGGGCCTTTTCCGCCTCGTCGAACCGGCTCATCTGCCGAAGGGCCTCGGCCAGCGCCAGCCGGCCCCAGCGATCGTCCGGGTCGGCCGCGATGCACTTCTCCATCGTCTCGACGATCTCCTTCGCCTCCCAGGTCACGCCCCGGGTCAGGCACCAGAGAAAGACCTCCGAGTAGATCAGCGGGGAGATCTCCGAGAGCACCCGGAACGTCGCATTCAGCTCGGGGCGGCGGAGCTGCATCCCGTAGAGGTAGACTAGCTCTCGGCGCGGTTTGAGCATCTTGGGATCGATCTTCAGCGCCTTCAGGAACGCGGCCTCCGCGAAGCGATAGCGGAACCTCCGGAGCTCGAGCTGACCTTCTTCCATCCGCGCCTGGGTGGCCATGGGGTGACCGTCGGGGACCTTGGCCAGCGCCTCGATCGCCTCGTCGATCTTCCCCTTCGTCATGAAGAGCTGCGCCTGGAGGAACCAGTCAGACGGCGTGGGCTTGCGCAGGCGAAGGACGCGGTCAAGGTCGGCCTCCGCGCGGTCGAACCGGCGAGCCATGAATTCCTGGCTCGCCCTCGTCCAGATTACCTCCGGGTCGGGCGAAGGCCAGAACATCACCGTGAGCCCGACCACCGCCAGCGCGAGTATCCCACCAATCACCACTAACCGAGGCCACCCACTTCGGATCGGACTGGGTGCCACCTTGCTCATCACTCTGGGCTCCAAAACAGTGCTCGGTGGTCAGTGGTCAGTCAAGAGGACGACTTCGAGTGAAGGTCGTCAATACTATCGCGATTTGGAAGGCTCGCTAACACACTTCTTCTCTGACCACTCACCACGGTCCACTCACCACGGACCACCGACCACCGATCATTCCTGTCCTTCGACGATCTTGAGCGCCTGGTTCGTTGGCAAGTGCTCGCGGGTGGTGACGGCGCCGGAGGGCCATCGGACGGTGAGTTTCTTGATCTCGGGGGCGTAGCCAACGCCGATCGTCAGGCGAGGATCGTTGGCCGAGAGGACGCTGCATCCCCCCTTGCGCTGTCGGAAGAGGGTCCGGCCGTCGAGGTCGAGAGTGACCTGGGCGCCGATGGCGTCGCGGTTGCTCTGGCTCCCGATCAGGTGGAGTTGAACCCAGCGGTTGCTCGTCGGAGTGTCGTTGCGCAAGAGTGCGGGGGCTCCGTCCTTGTGGTTGACGACGAAGTCAACGTCGCCATCGTTGTCGACGTCGCCGAACGCCGCGCCCCGGGCGACGTGCTTCGTGTCGAAGTACGGGCCGGCGTCGCGAGTCGCCAGCTTGAACCGGCGTCCCTTGCCGCTGGTGATCGGGACGTTGTGGTGGAGCAGGGGGGGCTCGGCGTACTCGGTCTGGATTCCGCCTTGCTCGCGGTTGTCGTCGACGTGGCCGTTGGCGACGAAGCAGTCGGGCCACCCGTCATTGTCGAAGTCGGAGAGGGAGAGCCCCCAGCCAACGTAGGGCATCGTGTCGGCCGCGAGTCCGTACATCGGGGTGACGTCGGTGAACGCCCCCTTCCCCAGGTTCAAGTGCAGGGTGTTGTACTCGAACGCGAAGTTGGAGACGACAATGTCGAGGTCGCCGTCGCCGTCGATGTCCTCGGCGTCGACCCCCATCCCCGACTGGGCCTGCCCCTTGTCGTCGTAGGCAGCGCCCGAGGTCTCGGTCGCGTCCTCGAAGATCCCGCCCCCCTTGTTGAGGAAGAGAAAACTGGGATTCATGTCGTTGGTGACATAAATGTCAATTTTGCCGTCATTGTCGAGGTCGGCGGTGACAACCCCGAAGCCGTGGCCGTCGCTCCGGCCAGGGATCTTCGCCCCGGCGACGTCCACCAGAAAGCTGTCGTAGACGTCGGTGAACGTCCCGTCGCCGTTGTTCCTGTAAAGGAAGTGCTTGGTCGTCTTGATCGACCGGGGGGAGCAGTAGTAACGGATGTTCCGTTCCTTGTCGCCGCAGAAGGTCAGGCTGTCCTCGGGATACTTCCAGATCCCGTAGTTGGCGACATAGAGGTCAAGGTCGCCGTCGTCGTCCATGTCGAGGAAGGCGCCTCCGGAGGACCAGCCGTCGCGGTCGATCTTCGCGTCGTGGCTGACGTCCTTGAACGTGCCGTCGCCGTTGTTCAGGAAGAGCCGGTTCGGGCCGTAGTTGCAGAGGAAGACGTCCTGGTCGCCGTCGTTGTCGACGTCGCCGACGACGATCCCGTGGCAGAAGCCGGCGAAGCCCAGACCGGACGACTCGGTGACGTCGCGGAAGGTGCCGTCCCCCATGTTCTTGTAGAGCCGGTTCGGCCCTTTCTGGGCGGTCCCGACCGGGAGCAAGGTCGCGGTGGCGAAGTAGACGTCGAGCTTGCCGTCGTTATCGTAATCGAAGAACGCGGCGCCCGAGCCGTTGGCGGTCGGAAAGTGCTTGTCGACCGTCATCCCGGAGAAGTGCTTGAAATCGATCCCGGCCTTCTGGGCGATCTCGGCGAACCGGAATGGGCTCGGGTCCTGGGGGGCCGGCGGCTTGATGGAGACCTCGGAGAGCCCCGACAGGCGGTCGTCGACCACGGTCGATTTTCGCTCGTTCTTACGTTCCGGCTTCGGCTTCGGCTCGGTCAACGGCGCGACGGGTGTCGTCGAAATGGCGGTCGGACTGACCTTGCCACCGGGGGTGGACTGGTTGCAGCCAGCGAGGGCCAGGGCCAGCAAAAGGAACGCGGCCGACATCGGGCCGACAAGGATCGAACGTCTCATCAGGCTCCTCCGGGCTGGGCAGGTTGAGAGGGGATAATCGACGGATGAAGCCGAGGGCCGGTTCGGAAGGCCCGGTGCCGGGCACTAGATCGATTGTAATCATTCAGGGACCGATTTGTCCCGACGTGCCCGACACCACCAGAGATCGGCGTCCACAGGTCGCCGGAAACTCAGGTTCTCAGCCCGGTATTCCAGGGCCGAAACCGGCGGAAGTCGCTGCGCGGTCGTTGATTTGAGCGAACCGGAGAACCCGGGTGGGGTGATCGGGCCCTTCCCTCGGGTTGACCGGCGCGAGGACTGACCCGGCCGGAGGAAACTGACGACGGATCCACGGGTTCGGGTTTTCGACCCGCGGGAAGCTGAGTTCAATCCTCTGGGAGCGCAGATGCTCGGGTCGGCCCTTCTCTGAACTCCCACTTCGCCCGAGGACTTGCCACGGGCCGGCTTTTCGGGTCGGATCAGTCGGGAGGTCGGGGGGAACTGGTCGAGATCTTCCGGCCTGGGGGATTGGCATGGTCCATGCGGGACTCTAGCGGATCGCCGGGTCGGTCTCGGCCCGTTTTGCCGTCTTGAACCAGGAGAGACGAGTCCCGCGCAGCGATGGGATGATCCTCAAGGTGGTTTTCCGATTCCTAGGAACAACCGGTCAATCTGGGTGACCTGGTCAATACTTGACGTCATGTCTCGCCCCCGATTTATCGATCAAAGAGAGATGGGCGCGAGCATGACTCTCCAATCGAACCGCTCGCGACAACTGGGAGGATGCATGAGACGCCGTATCGTGAAGCTAGTCCTGCTCGCCACCTGCTCGTCAGGGCTCGGCCTGGGAGCCGCCCCGCAAATCAGGGATGGCGGGCCTCCTCCTCCGAACGCCGCCAAGGCGGCGTCGAGCTACTACGCCGTGACCCGAGCCATGGACGAGGCGACCAGGCCCTGGGAACAACCCGGCTCGGTCGCGCCCGAGGCCGCTCCCGGCTGGCGAGCGTTCTTCGACGCCCTGAGGGAAGAGCTGGCCACCTATGCCAAGGCAACCGACGACCACGCCCGACTGACCTCGCTCGGGCGGCTGCATCAGATGGACATGGCCCTCTGGGGCGTCGCCTGGGGACCAGCAGTCCTGGTCCGCTCGGCGCTCGATGAATGGCTGACCCCTCGGGTCCGCGTCGCCTGGGCCGAGCGCCGGCTGTTCGACTTCGTCGAGGCCCACCGGAATGACTCGCCCGGGTCGACCGAGCACTCGAAGCTCTGGAAGCAATTCGTGGACGACGAGCTTGGGTCGGCTCTGTCGGCCTATGAATCCGCGAGGACCGTGCAGGCTCGCCGGGCGGCCTTGAAGCGGCTGACCGGGGTCCTCGGCTCGCTCCGGCGGAATAACCAGTCGGTCGCCTGGACCTATTCCTACGAGCTGCAAGCGGCCATCGACGCCCTCTACAACCTGCCCAACCTGGACCTCTCGGCTGACGTGAACTCGGTTTCGCCGTTCCTCTCGAACAACGTTGTCCTGCCGGAGATCATCTATCGAGGCGGCTACGCTTCGACGGTCACCCCCGGCCCGAAGACCGGCTTCGGCCTCTTGCCGAGCGATGAGGGGATCGCCTTCTATAACAGCCAGCTCGGCTCAACCTTCACCCCGGTCACCGACTTCCAGCGACAGCTCCAGCAAGATCCGCGAGGTCAGAAGATCGCCAAGCTCTACACCTTCTCAGCCCAGACCTTCGACACACCGAACGTCACGATCACGGCGGTGATTTACCCGTCATTCGGCCTCAAGCTCTGGCCGGCGTCGAGTCACACGGTTCGGGCGGCCTTCGAGGCGTATCCCAACCCCGGAAAGGGGCTGGCCCGCGGCGTCCTGGCGCTGATCGGACTGAATCGCGAGAAGCTGACCGAGAAGGTGGGCCAGCAGGCCCTCCCGAAGATGGCCGAAGGCGTGGTCGAGGGGGCGAACGAGGAGGCCTGGTCGCGCATCCCGGCGCAGAGGCCGAGCAGAATGCCAAGCTCCGCAAGGTCCTGGTCGGCAACAACACGGCGGTCATCAAGGATTACCGGATCACCGACCTCTCCTTCCGCTCCCGCCCCCAGAACGCGCTGGTCTCGGGCAAGATCAGCTCCGCGGCGGTGCCCGACGCTATCGCGGCCGACATGCCCCAGCCCTCCAGCCTGGTCGTCCCGTCGTCGGGCGTCTCGGCCGACGTCCACCTCGGCTCGATCCTGTCGAACGTGGTCGCCGGGCTCCTGGAGAGCGACCAGGTCAAGGGGGTCGAGAACGTGATGATCGTCACGAAGGCCGTCCAGCCGGGCGCACCGCCGAAGGAGGGGGTGACCGTCGGCAAGAACGTCGACTTCGCCACTTACCTCAAGAACATCGACGAGGCCCGCGCCGCGAACAACCCGAACGTCACGGCGCTCCGGATCAAGAAGCCGGGCGTGCCGCCCGAGTTCGCCGCCGACGAGCGGGGTTACCTGGTCGTCATGGTCCGCGACTTCCAGATGGACGTCCCCGCCCCGCCGGGTGCCGAGAACGGCGGCATCCTCGGCGCCAAGGCCAGGGTCCTCCGGTTTCTCGTGCCCACCGCCGAGTTCATCCTGTCCTACAAGGGCACCGCGAACGCCGACGGGACGCCCCTGAAGGAGCTGGACGCCAGGGTCGAGGATTTCGTCTCCAGCACGAACAGCAAGGTCCAGACCCTCTTCGACGACGAGTCGAAGCCGACCACGATGGGGCCCTTCCAGGCGAACATCGCCCTGCTCGGGTTCAAGAACAAGCTCAAGCAGGTCCCGATCAAGGTACCGCTTTCGAGTCTGGACATCCCCGGCTTCAACCTGACGGAGATCTCACCGCTCGACCCGTCGGGCTGGCTTCGGGTGGTCCTGACGCCCAACGGCCAGCCGATCAACCTCCAGCCGAAGCCTGCCACGACCCCGGCCGTGGCGGAGGCTTCCTCGGCGTCCGTTCCGGCCGCGACCGTCCCCACGGCGGCGGTTCCTTCGAGCGTCCCCCGCTGAGCATCTCCGTCGATCCGATCGACTCAGAAGAGGCCGCGTGATCCCGATCGGGATCGCGCGGCCTGCTTCGCGTCGTAAGGGAAGTGTGTTACCCTGAATCCCTTCGAGACGGTACGAGGGACCAGGCAAGGGCGGGATATGATCGCGATCATCGACTATGGGATGGGCAACCTCCGGAGCGTGCAGAAGGCCCTGGAGGCTGTCGGCCACGAGGCGATCGTGGCGTCCGATCCCGATCGGATCCACAAGGCGTCCCGGGTGATCCTGCCCGGCGTGGGGGCCTTCGCCGACGCCATCGCCGAACTCCACCGGACCGGCCTGGGCGAGGCGTTCGTCGAGGCCGTCCGGGCGGGCAAGCCCTGTCTGGGTGTCTGCCTCGGGTTGCAGCTTCTCTTCGACGCCAGCGAGGAAGACGGCGAGCACCAGGGGCTCGGCCTGATCCCCGGCCGGGTCGTCCGGTTCGAGCACGAGCCGGGACTGAAGATCCCTCACATGGGCTGGAATACCCTGCGGGTCCGCAAGCCTTCTCCGTTGCTGGAGGGCCTGGAGCCCGAGCCGTCGGTCTACTTCGTCCACTCGTACCATGCGAAGCCCGCCGACCCTCGCGACGTCGTGGCCGAGTCGGACCATCCCCGGCCCTTCGCCGCGATGGTCGGTCGTGAGAACCTGATGGCCACGCAGTTCCATCCGGAGAAGTCGCAGCGGGTCGGGCTGGCGATGTACGCCAACTTCGCCCGGATCTGAGGTGTTCGCGGTGGGTGGGGACTGGCCCCTTGCGGGCGCCCTGTCCCGGGGCTAGGATTCGAGTTGTGCGAAGGCCCGTCGAGGAACTGGTGAAGAACTCATGCAAGTGATCCCGGCGATCGACCTGCGAGCCGGGCGGTGCGTTCGGCTCCGCCAGGGAGATTACGACCGGGAGACCGTTTTCGGCGACGACCCGGCGGCGATGGCCGCGAGGTGGGAGTCGGAAGGGGCTTCACGCATTCATCTGGTCGACCTCGACGGCGCCAGGGAGGGCTGTCCAGTCAACATCGAGGCGGTCCGGTCGATCCTCGGCCGCGTCACGGTCCCCTGCCAGCTCGGCGGGGGGGTCCGGGACGAGGCGACGATCGAGGCCTGGCTCGCCGCCGGACTCGATCGGGTGATCGTCGGGACCCGGGCGCTCCAGGACCCCCCCTGGTTTCGTTCGATGGTCTCGAAATACCCCGGCCGATTGATCCTGGGTCTCGACGCCAAGGACGGCCGGGTCGCCACGGGGGGCTGGCTTGAGGTCTCCTCGGTCGACGCCGCGACCCTGGCCCTGCAATTCGATGACTTGCCGCTCGCCGGAGTCATTTACACCGACATCGCGCGGGACGGGATGCTCGAAGGGCCAAACCTGGAAACGACGGGGGCCCTGGCCCGACGTCTCAAGGCGCCGGTGACGGCGTCGGGGGGCGTGGGCCGGCTCGAAGATCTGGAAGCGGTGGCGGCCTTGCCCGTCGCCGCTTGCATTGTTGGACGTGCTCTGTATGAAGGACGTTTCGGGCTCAGCGAGGCCCGAGAACGTGCCGGCGACCGTTCCACGGCACCCTGACGCGGGCCTCGTGACCCGCTGTTCCCACTCACTTCTGTTCTGTCTGCTCACTTTCCGAAGGTGCCGCGATCGCCGGTCCGGGCGAGATCACCAAGTTTGAAACCTTGGGGGAGGCGCCATGACCACGGTTTATCACATCGCCGATATCCGCAACATTGCCCTGGCTGGACATGGGGCGTCGGGCAAGACCAGCTTGGCCGACGCCATGCTCCACGTCTCCGGCGTCACGGGGCGACTCGGCTCCGTCGACGACGGGACAAGCCTTTCCGACTCGGAAGACGAAGAGAAACGTCGCCACTTCACGATCGATTGCCACCCGCTCCATTGCGAGTGGGCCGGCAAGCAGGTCCACCTGATCGACACGCCTGGATACCCTGACTTCATCGGCCACGCCCTCAGCGCCCTGGCCGCCGTCGAGAACGTGGTCATGACGGTCGCGGCCAACGCCGGGGTCGAGGTCAACACCCGTCGGCTCGTCCAGGAGGCGAGCCGGCTCCGGCTCGGCGGCCTGATCGCCCTGACCAAGATGGACGCCGACAACGTCGACTTCGTCAAGGTCCTCGGCGAGATCCGCCAGGCCCTCGGCTCTCGCTGCGTCCCGTTCTTCGTGCCGATCGGCCAGGGGGCGACCTTCTCCGGCGTCGTCGACGTCCTTCACCCGCCCCAGGACGTCCCGCCCGATTGCCCGATGCACCCCTCCGAGGCCTACCAGATGGTCGTCGAGCAGATCGTCGAGACCGACGAGGCGCTCGATGGAGCGCTACCTCGAAGGCGAGACGATCCCCCCCGACATCCTCCGCGAGGCCGCCCACTTCGCCATCGCCGCGGGGCACCTCGTGCCGATCGCCTGCGTCTCGGCCAAGAAGGAGATCGGCATCCGCGAGATGCTCGACCTGCTCGCCGAGATCACTCTGATGCCCGACGAGGTCCACCGTTTCGGCCACTCCGACGACGGCGACGACGAGGTCGAGCTGGCGCCGATCGAGGAAGGGGAGCTGGTCGCCCAGGTCTTCAAGACGACCAACGACCTGTTCGTCGGCAAGCTCAGCGTCCTGCGAATCCACTCCGGACGGATGACGCACGACACCACTCTCGTCAACCTCCGGACCGGCAAGACGAGCAAGCCGGGGCACATCTACCGGCTCCAGGGCAAGACGCAGGAGGAGGTCAAGGAGGCGATCGCCGGCGACATCGTGGCCGTGCCCAAGTTCGACGACCTGCACATCTCCGACACCGTGACCGCCGCCGCCAACGGACACACCGCCGCACCTGGCGCTCAACCCGATCAAGTTCCCGACCCCGATGGTCCCCCGAGCCGTCGAGCCCAAGACCCGCGAGGACGAGCCCAAGATCTCCGCCGGCCTGGCCAAGCTCGCCGACGAGGACCCGACCTTCACCTACCGACGCGACTCGCAGACGCACGAGCTGGTGATCTCCGGGATGAGCGAGCTGCACCTCGACGTGATCCAGAACCGGCTCAAGTCGCGTTACAAGCTCGACATCAACACCCACGTCCCGCACGTCCCCTACCTGGAGACGATCGCCGGCGACGCCGAGGCGCACCACCGGCACAAGAAGCAGACCGGCGGGCGCGGCCAGTTCGCCGACGTCCAGCTCCGCATCCGGCCCCGGAACCGGGGCGAGGGGTTCTCGTTCGTCGACGCGGTCAAGGGCGGCGTCATCCCCAACCAGTTCATCCCGGCGATCGAGAAGGGCATCCGCGAGCAACTGGAGAAGGGGGTCGTCTCGGGCAACACGGTCGTGGACGTCGAGGTCGAAGTCTTCTTCGGCTCGCACCACGCGGTCGATAGCTCGGAGCAGGCGTTCAAGACCGCCGGCGCCTCGGCGTTCCGCAAGGCGTTCATCGCGGCCCGACCGACTCTGCTCGAGCCGATCGTCGACCTCGAGATCGTGGCCCCGATGGAGAAGTTCGGCGACATCTCCGCCGACCTCTCGACCCGCCGAGGCCACATCACCGGGATGGAGACACTTCCCGGTGGACAGCAGGCGATCAAGGCCACCGTGCCGCTGGCCGAGGCCCTCCGCTACGCCACCGACCTCAAGAGCATGACCGCCGGCCGGGGCTCTTACACGATGGAGTTCCGCTCCTACGAGGCGGTCCCGCCCAACGTCCAGCAAGACCTCATCAACCGCTGGGCGAGGACTCGGGGAGGGGCCGAGGAGGAGTGAACGAATCGATCTTTGATTTGAGATTTGAAATCTCAGATCTCAGATTCGAGACGTCCCTCGTTCCCACGGTCCTCCGTGGGAATGCCCTCTTCGACGCTCCGCGTCTTCCGAAAAGGCGCGGAGCACCGAAGAGGGTAAGATCGATCAAGGATCGCCGATTCAATCACGTCCGGATGCTTGTTTCGTCTGGGACTGAACAGGTGACAGGGGATACGGTACGTACGTGTTTAGCGTCGAAGAGGCCTGTTTTTGTAGGGTCCGCTCCGCGGACCGTCTCCCAAGTAGCCATCCTGGAGACAACGGTCCGCAGAGCGGACCCTACAAAACAGGCCATTTCCGGGCCGAGGACACGCTAAACACGTACATACCGCAACCCCTGCCACCCATCAAGGCGAGATCTCCCCGGGCGGGCTGGGCTCTCCCTCCGGCGGCAGATGTCGGTGGATGGCGAGATCGTAGACGAACGAGCCGGCCAGGCCCCCCGCGAGCGGGGCGACGATCGGGATCCAGAAGTAGTAATCGTGCGAGAGGAAGACCGACGAGCCCCAGCCGAGCAAGGCCGAGGCGAGCCGGGGGCCGAGGTCGCGGGCCGGGTTGATCGCGTAGCCGGTCAGGCCGCCAAGCGAGAGGCCGATAGCCCAGACCAGGGCTCCCAATGCCAGCGGCTCGACGTAGCCGCCCGGCGCCGCGTTCCGGCGGTCGGTCAGGGCCCGGACGCCCAGGAGTAGCACCGCCGTGCCGAGGAATTCACTGAGGACGTTCCTCCAGGTCGAGTCGAACGTCGGATAGGTCGCGAACACCCCGGCGCCACCGGCCGCCGTGCCGACGATCTTGCCCCCGTCCATCACGCCCCGGACCAGATGCTCGTTTCCTTCGAAGATGCGAAAGGCCTCGGCGTAGTCCGCGTAGACGATCAAGGCCCCAATGAAAGCACCGAGGAGCTGAGCGCCCAGTAGGGAATCACCCGCGACCGGGCGAAATCGCCCCGGACCGCCAGCGCCAGGGTCACGGCCGGGTTGATGTGGCCGCCGCTGAGCCGTCCGCAGACGTAGACCGCCAGGGCCACGGCGAGGCCCCAGGCCGTCGTGACCATCATCTTGTCGGACGTCTTGTTCAGGAGCACGTCCGCGGCGACCACGCCGTCGCCGATGATAATCAACAAGGCCGTGCCGAGGAATTCGCCCATCAACGCGGGGCGGAGCGGGGGCAACGCTCCTTCGTTCGATCCGTTCGCCATGGGCCTGCCAGTCGTGGGAGAGGAATTCGAGCGGAGCCGTCGAGCGACCCACCGGACGGCCCGGAGCGAGCATTCCAGCCGATCGGACGCATCAAATCAAGTCGCGGGCTCCGGAACAGCGAGCCATCCGACCGTTCGACGGCGTCGTCGAGGGAGGACTTCACGCGACTCGTCCGTATATTCAGGTCGCCGAGCCCGAGATTATTCGTGTTTTTCGTCAGAATGTCGAAATCCGGTCCTTTTCATCTCAGCCCGGCTCGTACCCCAGGTTCGGCGAGAGCCAGCGCTCGACCTCGGCGACGGGCCATCCCTTGCGGGCGGCGTAGTTCTCGACCTGGTCCCTGGTGATCAGGTCGACGGCGAAGTAGCGGGCCTCGGGGTGGGCGAAGTAGAGGCCGCTGACGGACGCGGCCGGGTGCATGGCCAGGCTCTCGGTGAGCCAGATCCCGGTCGCCGTCTCGACGTCCAGGAGGTCCCAGATCGTCCGCTTCTCGGTGTGGTCGGGGCAGGCCGGATAGCCGGGGGCGGGGCGGATGCCTCGATAACGTTCTCGTCGATCAGGTCGTCGGTCGAGAGCCCTTCGTCCCGGCCATAGCCCCAGTCGCGGCGGGCCCGCTGGTGGAGCATCTCGGCGAACGCCTCGGCCAGGCGGTCGGCCAGGGCCTTGGCCATGATCGCGGAGTAGTCGTCGCGGTCGGCCTCGAACTGCGTGAGCCAGCTCGTCGGCGCCGATCCCGGTCGTCACGGCGAAGGCCCCGAGGTAATCGATCCGGCCCGATTCGACCGGCGCGACGTAGTCGGCCAGGCTCCGGAAGTCCTTCTGCCCCTCGCGCTCCCACTGCTGGCGGAGGGCATGGAATCCGCGGCCGCTCGGCCGTCCGCGACTCATCGGCATAGATGACGATGTCGTCCCCGTCGGAGTTGGCCGGGAAGAAGCCGTAGACGCCGTTGGCCCGGAACAGCTTCTCGGCGACGATCCGGTCGAGCAGCGTCTTCGCGTCGTCGAAGAGTTCGGTCGCCACCTTGCCGACGGCCGGGTCCTTCGAAGATCGCCGGATACTTCCCCTTCAGCTCCCAGGCCATGAAGAACGGCGACCAGTCGATGAACGGGACGATCTCGCCGAGCGGCACGTCGTCCAGGACCTTCGGGCCGAGGAACGCGGGCTGGTCGATCGCGACGGTTGCCCAGTCGGGAGCGAAGCGCCGGCTGGAGGGCCTCGGCGTAGGGGACGAGCTTGCGCTGCGACCTTCTGGGCGAAGGCGACGCGTTCCTGCTCCTGCATCTCGCGGTTCTCGCGGTCGATCTCGGCGCGGGTCTCGGGCCGGTTCAGGCGGTCGACGACGCCGACGCTCCGCGAGGCGTCCTTGACGTGGACGACCGGCCCGCTGAAGTGGGTGGCGATCTTGACCGCGGTGTGCTTGGCGCTGGTGGTGGCCCCGCCGATCAGGAGCGGGATCTTGAACCCCTCGCGCTCCATCTCCTTGGCGACGTGGACCATCTCGTCGAGCGACGGCGTGATCAGGCCCGACAGGCCGATCATGTCGACCTCGTGCTCGCGGGCGGTCTGCAGGATCTTCTCGCAGGGGACCATCACGCCGAGGTCGATGACCTCGTAATCGTTGCAGGCCGAGGACGACGCCGACGATGTTCTTGCCGATGTCGTGGACGTCCCCCTTGACCGTGGCCATCAGGACCTTGCCGCGCGCCTTGCGCTCGCCGCCGACGCCCCCGGCGGCGATCTTCTCGGCCTCCATGAACGGCTCGAGGTAGGCGACCGCCTTCTTCATCACGCGGGCGCTCTTGACGACCTGCGGCAGGAACATCTTGCCGGCGCCGAAGAGGTCGCCGACGACGTTCATCCCGTCCATCAGGGGGCCTTCGATGATGTCGAGCGACCGGCCGTACTTGCTGCCGGGCCTCCTCGACGTCGTGCGTCGATGAAGTCGGTGATCCCCTGGATCAGGGCGTGCTTGAGCCGCTCCTCGACGGTCCCGTCGCGCCAGGCGAGGGCCTTCGTGTCGGCCTTCTTGCCCTTCTTCTTGACCGTCTCGGCGAACTCGGTCAGGCGGTCGGCGGCGTCGGGCCGGCGGTTGAGCAGGACGTCCTCGACGCGTTCCAGGAGGTCCTTGGGGATCTCGTCGTAGACCTCGAGCTGGCCGGGGTTGACGATCCCCATGTCGAGCCCGGCGTTGATCGCGTGGTAGAGGAACGCGGCGTTCATCGCCTCGCGGACGGTGTCGTTGCCCCGATACGAGAACGAGACGTTGCTAGACGCCGCCGCTGGTCTTGCACTCGGGGAACCGCTTCTTCAGCTCGCGGACGGCCTCGATGAACTCGACCGCGTAGTTGTTGTGCTCCTCGATCCCGGTGCCGACGGTCAGGATGTTGACGTCGAAGATGATGTCCGACGGGCCGGGAAGCCGACCTCCTCGGTCAGGAGCTTGAACGCCCGCTCGCAGATGCGCGACCTTGTGGTCCTTCGTGACCGCCTGGCCTTCCTCGTCGAACGCCATCACGACGACGGCCGCGCCGTAGCGCCGGACCTTGCGGGCCTGTTCGAGGAACTTCGCCTCGCCTTCCTTGAGGCTGATCGAGTTGACGATCGACTTGCCCTGGACGCACTTCAGCCCGGCCTCGATCACGGCGAAGTTCGAGCTGTCGATCATGACCGGCAGCTTCTGCGACGCTCGGCTCGGCCGAGACCAGGTTGAGGAACCGGGTCATCGCGGCCTCGCCGTCGATCATCCCCTCGTCCATGTTGACGTCGAGGATGTTGGCGCCGGCCTCGACCTGCTCGCGGGCGACGACCAGCGCCTCCTCGTACTTCTCCTCGCGGATCAGGCGGGCGAACTTGCGCGAGCCGGTGATGTTGGTCCGCTCGCCGACCATCAGGAAGTTCGTCTCGGGGCGGACGATCAGCGGCCTCGCTGCCGCTGTAGGCGGAGAGGCGGCGGAGTGTCGGACAGCCTTCGCGGGGCTTGACCCCCTCGACGGCCCTGGCGATCGCGGCGATCCACTCGGGCGTGGTCCCGCAGCAGCCGCCGACGATGTTGAGCCAGCCGTTGCGGGCGAACTCGCCGAGCGTCTTGACCGTGTGGTCCTTGTCGCCCCAGGAACCCGCCGAAGCCGTCGGGCATCCCGGCGTTGGGATAGCAGCTCACCCGGGTCCGGCAGACGTCGGCGAGCTTCTCCAGCTCGGGCCGCATCCGGTCCACGCCCACCGCGCAGTTGAGCCCGACGCTCAGCGCGTCGAAGTGCGAGACCGAGCAGGTAGAACGCCTCGACCGCCTGCGCCGAGAGGGTGCGCGCCGTTGTCGAAGATCGTGCCCGAGATCATCACCGGCAGGCGGTTCCCGGTCTCCTCGAAATACTCGTCGATGCGCGAACAGGCAGGCCTTCATGACCAGCGTGTCGAAGGCGGTCTCGGGCAGGAGGATGTCGACCCCGGCCTCGACCAGCGCGGCGATCTGTTCCTTGTAGTTGGCGACCATCTCGTCGATAGGTCACGTCGCGCTGGCCGGGTCCTCGATCGCCGATGCCCATCGAGAGCTGCTTCTTGGTCGGGCCGATGCTCCCGGCGACGAACCGGGGCTTGTCGGGCGTCCTCCGGGTGTAGTCGTCGGCCGCCCGCCGGGCGATCTCGACGGCGGCGAAGTTCAGCTCGCGGACGTGGTCCTCCAGGCCGAACTCTTCAAGCGACAGTCGGTTGGCGTTGAAGGTGTCGGTCTCGATGATGTCGGCCCCGGCCTCCAGGTAGGCCCGGTGGATGTCCTCGATCATCTTCGGCTGGGTCAGGACGAGGATCTCGGTGCAGTTCTTGAGCTGGAATGGATGGTCGGCGAAGCGGCTGCCCCGGTATTGCTCTTCGGAGGGCTCCAGGGCGTAGATCAGCGCGCCCATCGAGCCGTCGATGATCATGATCCGCTCGGCCAGGATCTCTTCGAGCAGCTCCCGGGTGGTCGGTTGGGCGGATTTCAGCATCGCTTGGCCTGCTCGCAAAGGTTCGTAGGACGAAGGCGATCCGCCGGTCGAAGGTGCCGAGCGTGCGTCTATCGCCTCGGTAAGTTCGGAGAGGAGGCTGCCCGACGGGTGGGAAGAGCAATCACGAAGACCGCATCGATGGCCAGGATTCTCCCGATTGTCGGGTCGATCAAGATCGATTGTCAAGGTAAGCCCGGTCCTCCCAGAGCCCCGACTCATGCTTGGATAGCCACGCCGATCTCACCACGAGCAATCCAGAGGCGAGGAACAACCCCAAGAGAATCAGCCGGCATGTCCAGCCCAGGATCCGACTCGCGAGGAACTCGCCGGCCATTGATGTTGACCAGAAGCCAGCGTCGAGGACGACGAATGCGGCCAGCCCCCAAAAGGGACTTCGCGTCCCAGAGCGAGGGAGCACGAAATTGACGTAGAGAAGGACAAAGTCATAAATCCCATGATAGGTGAAAAACAAACTGAGGTAGACCAGGAAATTGAACTGGAATTTGCGCGGGGCTCGGCGGCAGAGTGTGACGAACAGGAGCCCGGCGCCCAGCAAGAGGAGGCTCAAAGCGGAACCGATGAGCGTGCCGGCCAAGCCGAGCTTGAACAACACCTCGTGAAACGAATACATGCCCTGCATGAAGTATCGGCTCACGGCGAGCCACTGACCGATCAGGCTCCCGGGGGACTCCCGGAGGAACAAGGACATTGTCAGCGTTGCGAGAACGTGAGAGCCGACGGCGACCCCGAGCACCTTCCAGCGAGACGAAAGGGCGGGGATGATCAGGAAGGGCAGCGTCAGCGATGGCTTGATCAGAGCGATCGCCAGAAGAAGTCCAGCGCTCCATTCGTCGGAGTCGAGCCGGTCGAAGGCCGCCAACAACGCAACAACGGCGACGAGACAGAACTGGGAATTCTGGACAGTTTGCTGGATGGGCCACCAGAGCAACAGCGAGATCAGACTCAACACGCCGATCAGGAGATGATTCTCCGTTCGCCCCCGGATCAGGCGACGCCAGGACCAACGCCACAACCACCCGATGGCGACGAGGTTGATCACCGTCCAGATCGGGATGATCGATCCTCGGGGTAGTAAGCCGATCGTCAGGGCCAAACCAAGGATGATCGATGGTGGATATGTCGCTTCGGGGCGCCCAGGTCACGGAAGACTCCCTTCACCTCGTCGTCCGCTCTGAGCTTCGGGATGGCGTAAATCCGCACCTTGCGCAGGTCGATCGACCCCGGCGGCCCGTATCGACGCGTGAGCAGATCGAGCCCGACTCGATAGGGATTGACCCCCCGGATCACATACTCACAGACGACCCATTGGCGTCGGATGTCGGCGCCCTCATCGCTCCGAAGGGCAACGTCCACGCTCCTCGCCGTCAAGATCAGGGAGGCGAGCATCAGGACGAAAGAGGCTGCCGCCAGCCGCGCGGGAGTAGAAAACCTTACCGCAGCGCTCATGGATCGCCGCCCCGCGAGATCGCGGATTTGAGAGCAACTGCGGTTTTATCCCGATCGCGGGGATTGGGCCGATCAAGGCCCATCGTATTAGATTGTTGTGCGAACTTGGAGTCAAGGGACGTTAACTCCCGGGCTGTTTCATTCTCAGATAGGGTTTGACACGATCTTCAGCGTCTCTTCCGGATGACAGACGTTAATGTCCATTTCTGGGATCTAAAATCCCCCGCCTTCAGGCGGCCACTTCCAGTACGTCGGAGTGAGCTTCGTATCTCGGGTGAAGCTGATCGACGGGACGCTTGGCCTGCGACGGCGGCGGAAAGAACGTGTTGGACTTCGGCCTGGAATCCCGCTGTTCTGACCCTCAGTCGGGCTTTCAGCCGACTTACGAACCCACCGGCTTCCAGCCGGTGGTAGTTCAGTGTCGCGTTGCTTCCGCAGCACTTTCGTACCCCATCCGCCTTTAGAAGAGAACCGCCCTCAGCGGTGTCAAGGCTCTCCCGGGGCCGCGCCGGAGATCGTGTAGAGCAAAGCCGCGGAGCCCAGAATATAAGCCCAGACCACGAGTTGTGACCAGGCTGAAGGGACAGGAAACCTCGGCCGCTTCGCCTCGGCCCGGCGCGCGATCAAGGCCGGGCAGGAGTGTCGGTCCCGGCGTGGAAAAACGCCCGTCTTGCCGCAATCAAGGCAATGATACTGAACCAGATAGGGCAGTAAGACCAGAGGGAGCACGGTCGCGACGGCCAGCGGCGGGAACGAGGAATGGAGCAGCCACCGGGCCAGTTCCCACCAGACAATCAGGCCGAACGCCGCCAGGAACGGGTTGACGACCAGTCGCTGCCCTTCACGCGGGTCGAAGTCGCGGAGGCGGACGGCAGGATGCCGGGGCGGGTCGAACTCGGGGTCGGCGATCTCAGGGTGGCGCGGGGCGTCCACGGCGGGCGGCTCCGGGATCGGTCGGCGATCGTCACCCCCGAGCATACCGGATCGGCCGCCCGGTCGGACACTCCCCGGCCGGGTGCCCTCGGCTCGTGGCCTTCGCGGAATTCGCGACTGCTCCTACCTCCGGCACGTTCACTGACACTCGGTCGCAGACTTTGGCGACGGTGTTCGGGCAGGCGTATACCCTCGATTTCTTCGCGGAGAATGATGCCAGCCCCAATCCGGCCACGATCCAGGCCTATTTCGGCGGCACGGCGGTGACGGCGTCGCCGGTCACGCCCGTCGCCAGCGGGGAAGTACACGGAGTCCACCTACACGGTCACGGCGACCGGCCCGTCCACGACGCTGACATTCGACTTCGCTGGCGACGTCACTACGCCTGGTAATCCCGCCTTTCTCCGGCTCGACGACGTGAGCGTGACGGCGAACCCGTCGTCGGCGGCGGTGCCCGAGCCGTCCTCGGCGGTGCTCGCGGGCTGGCGATGGCGACGGCGGGCGGGTTCTCGGCCTGGCGACGCCCGCGGGGCCGCGATCGGACCTGAATCGTCGCGATCGGCGCGGACCGTCTCCGTTCACCCCTCCAAACAGGGCCAATACCTGGCTCGGAATCGTCCCGCGCCGGTCAGCTTCGCCGGCCGATCGTGATCGGCACGTCGAATTTGGCCCCGAGCGGCGGGAGGTCATAGGCGTTCGGGGGGAGTTCCAGCGGGGGAAGGCCCATCTCGACACTCATGATGCTCATCCGCTTGTCCATCTTCCGGTTCTCTTCCTGCATTCGCAAAAACGAACCCATCAACGCCTCGGTGTCGAACGCCGGTTCGGCCTTCGCCTCGGCCTTCGCGGCCCTTTGCAACTGTCGCAACTCCCTGAGGCAGCGGAAGTAGTTGCGTTCGGCGGCGGCCTCGTAGCGGCGCACGAGGGTCGCCTCCCTCGAAGTGTCAAACATCGCCCGGCGAACGGCCTCGGCCCGGAACAGGGCGGCTTCCTCGGCGGAAACCCCCTCGGGAGCGACGAACTCGGCCTCGATCTGACGGATGCGCTCCGAGAGCGCGGCGGTCTGCTGGTCGGCGGCCCGATCCATCCGGACGGCGTTCAGCGCGGCGCGGCGGGCGATGTCGTGACCGACTTCGCCGGAGGCGTTCAGTTCCTGGACGTAGGCGGCGGCCTTGCGCTCGACCTCGGCGGCGTCGGCCTCGGGCAGGACGACCCCCGCGCCGGTCAGGCCATGTTTGAGAGCGTTCGCCCGCGAGCGTTCCTTGCCTTCGGGCGTCTTCGGGCCAGTACTGTGCTGGGCGTTCCGCTGGTTGGCGTTGATCCGGGCTTCGCTGGCGGGCATGGTCGCGGTCCACTTTGGGTGGACGAGTCGGGATCAGCTGGGCCTGGTCCGGCCCTCGCCCTTTACATTCAGGTTTGCGACCGCTCGATTATTCCTGTTTCTTTGGAATCGCGTTATTTTATCCATCTTGGAGTTCAAGACGGGTGCGCCAACGGATTTTAGCATCGGGCGGAAGTGGTCCAGGAAGGGACGATTTCCCGTAGGGTAGGGCTTGCCCTGCCGCGTTCCGGGTCTCGGCAGGGCAAGCCCTACCCTACGGAAAGGCCAGAATCCGTTGGCACCCGTTCAAGCCGCTTCGTCACCGCTGGGGACTTTACAAGGGGTCGGACGGGCGAGAGAATGGTGGTTTGCTTTTCCAGGCCAGGGCAGGTCGAGGGCCGTTGACGTGCATGAGGAAGCGATCCGCAAGGCGGACGTCTTGATCGAGGCGCTGGGGTATTTCCGCCAGTTCCACGGCAAGTTCACGGTCATCAAGCTCGGCGGCTCGGTCATGGAGAGCCCCGAGGCACTCCGGGCTTTGCTGGTTGACGTCGTGTTCATGCAGACCGTCGGTATGCGTCCGGTCGTTGTCCACGGCGGCGGCAAGGCGATCACCAGCGCGATGGAGAAAGCCGGCCTCGAAGCCCGGTTTGTCCAGGGCCGGCGATATACCGACGACGCAACGCTCGCGATCGTCGCCCGCGTGCTGGCCGAGGAGATCAACGAGGATATCGTCCGCCACATCCGGAAGTTCGGCGGCCGGGCCTCGGGCCTCCACCACAAAACCACCCAGTGCCTCTTCGGCACCCGGCTCACGCTGCCCGGCGAGGACGGCCAGCCGATCGACCTGGGCCGCGTGGGTGAAGTCACTGAAGTCGACGCCGAGCCGATCATCAACTCCTGCCTGGCTGGGATCGTTCCCGTCCTCCCCTCGCTCGCCGAGGACGACCGCGACGAGGAAAGCGGACTGTACAACGTGAACGCCGACACCGCCGCCGCCGCTGTGGCGATGGCACTCAAGGCCGAGAAACTGGTCTTCCTGACCGACACACCGGGCATTCTGACCGACCGCCACGATCCCGCCACTCTCCTGCCGAGCCTCACCCCCGACGACTGCCGTGACCTGATCGCCCGAGGGGTCATCGACAAGGGGATGATTCCCAAGGTCGAAGCCTGCCTCGACAGCCTCGAAGCGGGTGTCAGCAAGACCCACATCGTCGACGGTCGGCTCCGGCATTCCTTGCTGTTGGAGACCTACACCGCGACGGGCGTCGGGACCGAAATCGTCCTGAAGGCGGACTCGGTCAACGGACAGAAACCTGCGAGCGGCCCGGAACGTGTGCCCGTCCCGACGCACGGCAAGGCGAACGTTTGACGATCGTCGCGTGTCCGGCTTTCTTCGTTAACGTAGGGCAGGGATTGCCCTGTCGTCCGTCCAATCGATCGGCAGGGCAAGTCCTGCCCTCCATGCCGTTGAGGAGCAATGCCCGTGTCCCAAGCCGCGACCCAGACCTCGGCCGAGACGATCGCCCAGTTCGATCGCTATGTCGTCCCCAACTATCGACGCTACCCGGTCTGCCTGGTCCGGGGCGAGGGGTCCTGGGTCTGGGACGCCGAGGGTCGGAGGCTGCTCGACTTCTTCCCCGGCTGGGGCTGCAACTTGCTCGGCCATTGCCCGCCGCGCGTGGTCGAGGCCGTCCGCGACCAGGTCGGGCAATTGATCCACGTCCCGAACACCTGGTACATCGAGGCCCAGGGGGCGTTCGCCCAGGCCCTCTCCGAGCGGTCGTTCGGCGGCCAGTGCTTCTTCTGCAACAGCGGGGCGGAGGCGAACGAGGCGGCCATCAAGATGGCCAAGGCATTCGGCCATGAAAAAGGCCGGTACAAGATCATCACGATGGAAGGCGGCTTCCATGGCCGGACCTACGCCGCTCTCACCGCGACCGCTCAACCCAAGTATCACGTCGGGTTCGAGCCGATGGTCCCCGGGTTCTCCTACGTCCCGCACAACGACCTGGACGCTCTGGCAAAGGCGCTCGACGACCAGACGGCCGCCGTGATGGTCGAGCCGATCCAAGGGGAAGGGGGCGTCAACCTGCCGCAGCCCGGTTATCTGGAAGGGATCCGCAAGCTCTGCGACGAGCGGGGCGTCCTGCTGATCCTCGACGAGGTCCAGACCGGGATGGGGCGGACGGGCGAGTGGTTCGCCTACCAGAATTACGGCTTCGAGCCCGACATCCTGACCTGCGCCAAGGCCCTGGCGGCGGGCGTGGCGGCGGGCGTGGCGATCGCCAGGCCGCACATCGCCGCGGCGCTCAAGCCGGGGATGCACGCGAGCACCTTCGGCGGCAACCCGATCGCCTGCCGGGCCGGCCTGGCCGCGATCGAGACCATCGAGGCCGACGGCCTCCTTGAACGCGGCAAGGTGGTCGGCGAGCGGTTCCGCTCGCACTTCGAGTCGTGGAAGGCCGAGATGCCGGCCTTGATCCGCGACATCCGGATCAAGGGCGTGATGATCGGCCTGGAACTGGTGGTCGACGCGACTTCGGTCGTCTCCGACTGCATGGAGCAGGGGCTCCTGATCAACGCGACGCACGGCACCGTGATCCGGCTCCTGCCGGCCTTGAACATCGCCGACGACCAGATTGACGAGGGCTGCGCGATGCTGCTCGAAGCACTCCGTCGCGTGCCTTCGTGAGGGAGGTTCGTCCCGTGGTCCGACACTTCATCGATCTATTCGACATCAACGCCGACGAGGCCGCCGACCTGCTCGACCGGGCCTCCGCGCTGAAACGAGAAGAGCGGCACGGCGAGCGTCCCCAGATGCTCGCCGGCCGGACGTTGGGGCTCGTTTTCGACAAACCTTCGCTTCGGACTCGCGTTAGCTTCGAAGCGGCGATCACTCAGCTTGGCGGCAATGCGCTGTTCCTCAACGGCAAGGATGTCGGCCTGGGCGTCCGGGAGAGCGTGGCCGACTTCGCGAGGGTCATCAGCCAGTACGTCAACGCGCTGGCGGTCCGGACGTTCTCGCAGGCCACGATCGAGGAACTGGCCCGGCACGCGTCGATCCCGATCATCAACGCGCTGTCCGACGCCTCGCACCCTTGCCAGGCCCTGGCCGACCTGCTGACGGTCCGCGAGGCCCTGGGCGAGTTATCGGGCCTGAAATTTGTTTTCGTTGGCGATGGCAACAACGTGGCGAGGTCGCTGGCCAAGGCGTCGGCCTTTTTCGGGGTGAACTTCGTGCTCGCCTGTCCGGTCGGCTATGAGTATCCGGCCAACTTCGCCGCGCGGTTCGCCGCGTCCAATCCCGGCGTCCCCTTGACGATCGAGCATGACCCGAGGGCGGCCGTGGTCGGCGCGGACGTGATCTACACCGACGTCTGGGCAAGCATGGGCCAGGAGGCCGAGGTCGAGGTGCGCAAGGCTGTCTTCGAGCCCTATCGGGTCAATTCCGCCCTGCTCGCACTCGCCAGGCCCGAGGCGATCTTCCTCCATTGCCTGCCCGCCAGGCGGGGCGAGGAGGTCACCGACGAAGTTCTCGACGGCCCGAGCAGCCTGGTGGTTCCGCAGGCGGCCAATCGGCTGCATTTCCAGAAGGCGCTGCTGGCATGGCTCCTGATCGACAACCTGGCCGAAGTCGAGGGCGGGTCAGGGGTCCGGCTCTCACCCTGAGTGCCCGACTCCGAGGGGCGGCCCGAGGTCCAGGCCCGTCACGCTGGAATGGATGACTTTTGACACGGATTCTGGAAATTCCATGCCCGATCACTGATGACCAATGACCAAATGGCTCAATGCCCCCGAGTTGGAGTCTCATCGATCATGGGACATCCTCCATCGGGCATGAATTATCTGGAATGCATGTGAGTCCGGCATGGTCAACGAGACGATGTTCGATGGGCAATCGACGGTCTTGAGGCTTCGACCATCGGCCATCGTCTCATCAACCATCTCGGCCCCGGTCGTCTTCTGGTCGATCTCCGATGGGCGTACAAGGCGATCGAGGCCGTCCCCACGACGAGCAAGGCGAGGCTGGACGGCTCGGGGATGGATGTGACGTTGACCTTCAGGACGGCAGAGGAGAAATCTACCTGAAACTGGCCCGGAATTCCGATCACCTCGTTCGTCGGCTCCAGGAGGAATCCCCCGAATCCGACGTTGTGGGCGACCTCCATCCGGATGAACGACGAGACATCCTGCGTGATCGGGGTCAGTTGATGAGTGACCGGCAGATTGCTGAGATAGGTGCCGGTCTGCGGGAATGCGCCTCCGGTGAAGAGGGGGGACGCCGTGAAATCCGCAAGGCCGACTGTACCGGTGCCGGTATACCCAGAGATCGAGACATCGAACGACGAGGTCCCCGTGCCGCCGCTGGCGCCAAACTGTGTCGCGGCCAGGGTCAAGGTCGCCGAGACGATCGAAAGCCCATGGAGTCCGGAGAGGTCAAATTGCAGCCCGACACCTGATCGAGCTGGGGGCCAACGCCGACTGGCACCAGTCCGGCCGCGTAGGGGTTCAGGGCGAAGGGTGCGACTCCAGGCGAGACGTAGGTCGTGCTCTCGGAGACCGGATTGATAAGGACGAGCCCCGCTTCCGTCTTCGGTCCGCTGAGCAGCAACGCATGCAAGACCACCAGCCCAACGATGGGATATCTCATGAGATCGCCGCCTTCTGCCCAGGGGTAACCCTGGTTGCATCGGACCAGCCGATCAGGGAATTCTTGGGTCTATGGAACTCTACGGTTCGGTCGAAGATTCGGTGACGCCGGGAGGACGAAGAGGTTTGCGATTGGCTCGACTGTGATATGCTCGGCATCGGGCGACCTCGAGGCGAATGCCCCCACTCCTAATCGGATCCGATACGATGCCCCGACACGACGGCCGATCACCCGACCAGATTCGTCCAGTCACGCTCCAACGCGGATTCGCCAGGTCCAGCCCCGGGAGTGTCCTCTATCGCTCAGGGGCGACAACCGTGCTGGTCACGGCGCACGTCTCGGACACAGTCCCATCCTTCCTTGAAGGGAAGGGGATCGGCTGGTTGACGGCCGAATATGCCATGCTACCCGGAAGCACGCCCTCGCGCAAACCCCGAGGCCCCGATGGTCGGGCCACCGAGATCCAGCGTCTGATCGGCCGGAGCCTCCGCGCCGTCGTCGACACCAGGCTTCTCGGACCCTGGACGATCCAGGTCGACGCCGACGTGATCGAGGCCGACGGAGGCACGCGGACCGCGGCGATCACCGCCGCTTTCGTCGCCGTCGCCGACGCTCTCAGGACCCAGTTCGGCAAGACGGCCCACGGCATCCTCACCGACAGCATCGCCGCCGTCTCGGCTGGGATTGTCGGCGGAGAGCCCGTCGTCGACCTCGATTATTTCGAGGACTCGAAGGCCGAGGTCGACATGAACGTCGTCCGGCTGGGGAGCGGGGGATTGGTGGAAGTCCAGGGAACGGGCGAGAACGGGACGTTCTCTCGGGCTCAATTGACGGGATTGCTCGACCTGGCCGAGGCCGGGATCGACCAGCTCGCGAGGCTTCAGCGCGAAGCGCTGGGCGAGTCCTGGCCGTTTTGACAGAGAAAAAGATGGGTTGCCGTCCCGGGGTCCTAAACCGGATGATAACTCGCTGAATCGCGGGCGGCCGTCCGACCGGGCGGATCAGGCGCCCCCCTCTGGTCCCGACGTCGGGCCGGCTGGTCGTTCTGCCCGGTCGTAAGGTGATTTCCCATGCCCGCGGCGCGGAAGTATCGGACCATCCTCCTCTTCGGCATGCCCGGCAGCGGGAAGGGCACGCAAGGCGCGGTGCTCGGCCAGCTCCCCGACCTGATGCACATCTCCTGCGGCGACCTCTTCCGGAAGCTCCCCAAGTACGGCTCGCTCGGCAAGGAGATCGTCGACCTCACCTCGCAAGGCTTCCTGGTGCCCGACGACCTGACCGTCCGGATCTGGGAACGGCACATCAAGATCCTGGAGCTGCAAGAGTTTCTTATCCCCCAGATCCACACCCTGGTCCTCGACGGCCTCCCGCGCAATTACACGCAGGCCGAACGGCTCGACGACATGCTCGATGTCGTGCAGATCTTCCACCTCAAGATCAACGACAACGCCAAGGCGATGGAACGACTGAAATCGCGGGCCCTCCGAGAAAATCGGCTCGACGACACCAACGAGGAAGTCATCAAGCGCCGACTTCAGACCTACTACGATGAGACCTACCAGACTCTCAAGTTCTACGATCCTTCCCTGATTTACGACATCGATGCTGGCCAGCCTCCACTGGACGTGCTCCGCGACATCATCGTCCGGATGTCGTTGCTCGACCATGAGTGGCATGACCGTCACAAGTTCTGAAGGGATTCGGGACTCTGACCTTCCAGGAGATTGGGTAATGTCGGTCCAGCCACCGCCTGAACCGGGGGAGATCGTCTCCAGGGCTGATTCATTCGAGCCGGTCCACCGATCGTATGTCGGCGACGACGTGGTGATGCCCGAATTGACGTTCTCGGCGGTAACTCTGGGGGCGATTCTGGGGATCATCTTCGGGGCATCGTCGCTCTACCTGGTCCTCCGGGTCGGGATGACGGTCTCGGCGTCGATCCCGGTCGCCGTGCTCTCGATCACGCTGTTCCGGCTGTTCTCGAAGGCCGCCGGCACCCGCTCGGCGACGATCCTGGAGAACAACATCGTCCAGACGACCGGCTCGGCGGGCGAGTCGATCGCCTTCGGCGTCGGCGTGACGATGCCCGCGCTGATGATCCTGGGCTACGACATGAAGGCCGTGCAGGTGATGCTCGTCGCGGCCCTGGGCGGCCTGCTCGGCATCCTGATGATGATCCCGCTCCGGCGGGCGTTCATCGTCAAGCAGCACGGGAGCCTGGCCTATCCCGAAGGGACGGCCTGCGCGAAGGTCCTGATCGTGGGCGAGCAGGGCGGATCGAGCGCCAAGACGGTCTTCACCGGGTTCGGGATGGCGTTCGTCTATCAGGTCCTGATGGAAGCTCTGAAGCTCTGGGACGAGTACCCGGCGCGGAAGTTCAAGGAGTTCAAAGGGGCGGTGCTCTCCTGCGAGGTCTCGCCGATCCTGCTGGGCGTGGGCTACATCATCGGCCCGAGGATCGCCTCGGTCACGTTCGCCGGGGGCGTGCTGGCGTACCTCGTGCTGACGCCGACGATCTCGCTCTTCGGCTCGGGCGGGACCGCGCCGATCTTCCCGGGCACGAAGCCGATCGCCGACATGTCGGCCAAGGACATCCGCGACGCCTACATCCTTTATATCGGGGCCGGGGCCGTCGCGGCGGGCGGGGTGATCAGCCTCTTGCAGGCGATGCCGTTGATCCTCGGCTCGATCAAGTCGGGCCTGGGCGACCTGGCGCGGTCGGGCGCGACGGGCGCGGTCGACCGCGCCGGACCGACCGCGACCTGCCGCTCTGGGTCGTCGGCGTCGGCTCGACCGCCCTGGTCGCCGTGATCGCGGCGAGCGGGCTTTTTCCCTCCGAGGTCGACATGACCGGGCGGATCGTCGGCGCCCTGATGATCGCCGCTCTTCGGGTTCCTGTTCGTCACGGTCTCGTCGCGGCTGACCGGCGAGATCGGCTCGTCGTCGAACCCGATCTCGGGGATGACGGTGGCCACGCTGCTCCTGACCTGCCTGGTCTTCGTCCTGATGGGCTGGGTCGGGACCGAATACCGGGTCGCGGCGCTCTCGATCGCGGGGATCGTCTGCGTGGCGGCGTCGAACGGCGGGACGACCTCGCAGGACCTCAAGACGGGCTACCTCGTCGGCGCCACGCCGAGGTCCCAGCAGATGGCGATCCTGGTCGGGGCCTTGACGTCGGCCGTCGTCATCGGCTTCACGCTGCTCCTGCTCAACCAGGCGAGCACGGTCGTCACGAGCAAGGCCGAGTTCCTGCCGACGGCCACGGCCGACGCCTCGAAGCTGACCAAGACCGAGGTCGGGCCGGACGGCAAGGAATACAAGGTCTGGTGGGTCGTCGACCCGATCCCCGGGGCCGAGGCGGGCAAGTACCTGGTGGATGACTCGGGCAAGGCGCATTACCTGGTCGACCCGGCGATCAACGGGCGGGTCGACCAGACGCGACGACGGCGCGAAGGTCCGGAAGTACGACGCCCCGAAGGCCCGTCTGATGGCCCTGATCATCGACGGGATCATGCGCGGGAAGCTCCCCTGGGGCCTGGTGATCCTGGGCGCCTTGATCGCCGGCCTGATGCACCTGTCGTTCGTCCCGGCGCTGGCGTTCGCGGTGGGCGTCTACCTGCCGCTCTCGACCTCGATGCCGATCTTCGTCGGCGGCATGGTCCGCGTGGCGGTCGACCGGATCAAGAAGACGCGGGCCGAGGACTCCGATTCGAGCCCGGCCGTGCTCCTCTCCAGCGGCTACATCGCCGGCGGGGCGATCGCCGGGATCCTGATCGCGCTCCTGGCCCTGGCGCTCGGCCGGGCGTCTCGAACACGCTCGACCTCTCCCGACGCTTTCCGGCCTCGTGGAACGACAGCCCCTGGCCGGCGCTCGGGGCCTTCGGGTTCATGGTCGCCGTGCTCCTGCTCTGCGGCCTGGGCGTCTTCTTCAAGGGGGCCGACCCGGCGGCCGTCTCGGAAGGCGTGAAGGGTCGCGAGGAGGATCTTTAGGATCGGAATGATCGGTTTCGATCCGCTTCGACGGAGTTCACGTCATGAATCGCTTCGATGGATCGTCATCGCGCTGGGGCTCCCGGCGTGGGGAGGGATCGTGCTCGCCGACGAAGGGATGTGGGTCTTCGACAAGCTGCCGCTCCGCCAGCTCAAGGAGAAGTACGGCTTCGAGCCGCCGCCGGGGTGGGTCGAGCACCTGCAGTCGTCGGCCGTCCGGTTCAACAGCGGCGGGTCGGGCTCGTTCGTCTCGGCCGACGGCCTGGTGATGACCAACCACCACGTCGGCGCCGACACGCTCCAGAAGATCAGCACGCCAGAGAAGGATTATTACAAGACAGGCTTCCACGCGAAGACCCACGCCGAGGAGGTCAAGGCCCCCGACCTCGAGCTGAACGTGCTGGTCGGGATCGAGGACGTGACCGACCGGGTCAACGCGGCGCGTCAAGCCCGGCATGGGCGACGCCGAGGCCAACGTCAAGCGCCGGGCGGCGATGGCCGACGATCGAGAAGGAATCGCTCGACAAGACCGGCCTCCGGAGCGACGTCGTCACCCTCTACCAGGGCGGCAAGTACGCACCTCTACACCTTCAAGAAGTACACCGACGTCCGGCTCGTCTTCGCCCCCGAGTTCGACATCGCCTTCTTCGGCGGCGACCCGGACAACTTCGAGTATCCCCGCTACGACCTCGACGTCTGCTTCTTCCGGGCCTACGAGGACGGCAAGCCCGCGCAGGCCGAAGCACTACCTGAAGTGGAGCCCCGCCGGCTCGAAGGAGGGCGAGCTGTCTTCGTCGCCGGCCATCCCGGCCGGACCAGCCGGCTCTTCACCGTGGCGCACCTGGAATACCTCCGCGATCGCAGCTTCCCCCTCGTCCTGGACGCTGCTCCACGACCGCGAGGCGTTCCTGCTCGAATACGGCAAGCTCGGCCCCGAGCAGTTCCGCCAGTCGAAGGAAGACCTCTTCGGCATCCAGAACAGCCGGAAGGCCCGCGAAGGGGGCTTCAAGGGGCTGAAGGACGCCGCCCTGATGGCCCGCAAGGCCGCCGACGAGAAGGCCCTCCGCGACCGGATCGACGCCGACCCCGCGAAGAAGGCCGCCTTCGCCGCGGCCTGGGACAAGATCGCCGGCGTCGAAGAAGGTCGCGGCCGAGATCGCCAAGCCGTACAACTTCCTCGAACGCGGGTTCGCCTTCGACTCGCACCTCTTCGAGATCGCCCGGACCCTCGTCCGGCTCGCCGCCGAGAAGGCCAAGCCCAACGCCGACCGGCTCCGCGAATACCGCGAGTCGGCCCTCGAGTCGCTCGAGCTGGCACCTCTTCTCCGAGGCCCCGATCTACCCCGAGTTCGAGAAGGCCAAGCTCGCCCGCTCGCTCGCCTTCTGGAAGGCGAAGATGCCCGACGACCCGATGGTCGAGCGCGTCCTCCGGGGCCGGACGCCCGAGCAGGCCGCCGCCGACGCTGGTCGACGGCTCGAAGCTCGCCGACGTCGAGGTCCGCAAGGCCCTCGCCGAAGGGGGCATCGAAGGCGATCGAGGCCAGCGACGACCCGATGATCAAGCTCGCCCTGGCCGTCGACGCCGACGCCCGGGCCCTCCGCAAGCGGTTCGAGGACGAGGTCGAGGCGGTCGACACCGTCCAGTACGGCCTGATCGCCAAGGCCCGCTTCGCCGAGCTGGGCGACTCGACCTACCCCGACGCCACGTTCACCCTCCGGCTCGCCTTCGGGACCGTCAAGGGGCTACGAGATCGACGGCAAGACGATCCCCGCCTACACGACGATCGGCGGCGCCTTCGAGCACGCCGAAGGCCCACGGCGACCAGCCGCCCGTACCAGCTCCCGCCGAGCTGGATCGACGCGAAGAAGGCCCGCAGGCTCCGGCTCGACACGCCGCTCAACTTCGTCTCGACGGCCGACATCATCGGCGGCAACTCCGGGAGCCCGGTCGTGAACCGGCAACAACGAGGTCGTCGGCCTGATCTTCGACGGCAACATCGACTCGCTCGTCCTCGACTTCGTCTACGACGACCGCCTCGCCCGCGCCGTCTCGGTCGACTCCCGCGCGATCGTCGAGGCCCTGCGGTCGATCTACCGGGCCGACGGTCTGGTCGAGGAACTGACCGGCGAGAAATGAGCCGGTCAATTATCGGAGGTTGCGGGCGGGTTGAGGATGATTGTCGCCGAATTCGCCCCCATCCTCTTGACGCGGCTCGATCATGAAGTTCTGATAAATGCCTTGGGTCCTACCTCGTGAAACGTCCGAACAACCAGGGAGAAGACGTCATGCCCGCGATTGACCGTCGCCGGTTCCTCCAGAATTCGGCCGCGCTGGCGGCCAGTCTCTCCGCCTTCGAGGTCGCCGCGACGCGGGCTAGGGCCGAGGAAGAGCCCGCCAGGCCGAAGGCGGACGAGACGAAGAAGGTCGGGCCGAACGACCAGATCCGCGTGGCGGTCATCGGCGTCCGGGGTCGAGGGATGGAGCACGTCGCCTCGTACCTCAAGCACAAGGATGCGCGGATCACGACGATCTGCGACGTCGACAAGAACGTGATCGGCCCGGCCACGAAGACGATCACGGCGGTCTACGGCTCGGCGCCGAAGTACGTCCAGGATCTCCGCCGGGTCTTCGACGACCCCGAGATCGACGCCGTCTCGATCGCCACGCCGAACCACTGGCACTCCCTGGCGACGATCTGGGCCTGCCAGGCGGGCAAGGACGTCTACGTCGAGAAGCCGATCAGCCACAACATCTTCGAGGGCCGCAAGGCGGTCGAGGCCGCCCGGAAGTACAACAAGATCGTCCAGGCCGGCACCCAGTGCCGGAGCCACCAGGGCATCCAGGACGCCATCGACTTCCTTCGCTCGGGCAAGCTCGGCCAGATCTACATGGCCAAGGGGCTCTGCTACAAGCCGCGCGGCTCGATCGGCCACAAGCCCGACGGCCAGCCGCCCGAGGGGCTCGATTATGACCTCTGGACCGGCCCGGCCGAGCTGAAGCCGTTCAACCCCAACAAGCTCCACTACAACTGGCACTGGATCTGGAACACCGGCAACGGCGACCTCGGCAACCAGGGCATCCACCAGATGGACCTGGCCCGCTGGGGCCTCGGCAAGAACGAGTTTCCTAAGACCGTGATGTCGGCCGGCGGCCGCTACGGCTACAAGGACGACGGCGAGACCCCCAACACCCAGACCGTCGACTTCGAGTTCGACGACGCCCTGCTCCAGTTCGAGGTCCGCGGCCTTCCGACCAACGACGAGCTCGGCGTCAAGATCGGCGACCTCTTCTACGGGACCGAAGGCGTCCTGGCCATCACCAGCTATACCGACTGGCAGACCTACCTCGGCCCGAAGCTCGAAAAAGGCCCCGGCGGCAAGGGGGGCGGCGACCACTTCGGCAACTTCCTCCAGGCGGTTCGGAGCCGCGACGTCAAGTCGCTGAACGGCGACATCGAGGAGGGCCACCTCTCCAGCGCCTTCTGCCACCTCGGCAACATCGCCTACCGGCTCGGCCGGAAGCTCCACATCAACCCCTCGACCGAGTCGTTCGTTGACGACGCCCAGGCCGACGCCATGCTGACCCGGCACTACCGCAAGGGCTTCGAGGTGCCGACGGTGGTCTGAGGTCCGGCAGATCGAGGTGTCCTGATGCCCTCCAACGCGACCTGGTTGTGCTTCGATTGCCGGGCGGCGATGCGCCGCCCGGTCCTCGATCCCGGACCGGTCGCGTGCTCGCGATGCGGGAAAGACGCCATCCCCTGCGGCACGAGGACGCCCGTCCCGCCGAAACAGGACCTCGACGCCTGGCGGGATTTGCGCCAGAGGATCATGCAAATGCGACGCGAGATCGTGGAGCTTGATGAGGTCCGGAGAGCCCGCCGGCGGCATCGGGTGGAACGACAGATCCTCGCCCTGGAATCGAGACCGGTCAGCGACAGCCGCCAGAAGGCGATCCGGCGCCTTCGCGACGAGTTGGGCCAGAGTTCCTGATCCTCATCGAGGTTGAAGAGTGCCCGACCCGTTCGCCCGAGACCCCGAGTTCCGCCGCTTGATCCGGGGCGACGAGCGGGTCGATCTCGTCCGCGTCGGTCTGGAGATTGCGCGGGACGCGTACCCGGACCTCGATCCGGAACCGATCCTGGCGAGGATCGACGCCCTGGCCGAACGGGTCCGCCAGCGCTGCGCGCCCGAAGGCGGGCCGCGCTACATCATCGGCCAGATCAACTGGGTCCTGTTCGTCGAGGAGGGGTTCCGGGGGAACAGCGAGGACTACTACGACCCCCGGAACAGCTACCTCAATGAAGTCCTCGACCGCAAGCTCGGGCTTCCGATCGCGCTGGCGGTCCTCTACGCCCAGATTGCCGGCCGGGTTGGGTTGGAACTGGGCTGCGTGAACGTTCCGATGCACTTTCTCCTCCGGGTGATGAGGGGGGATAAACTTCTGTTCGTGGACCCATTCCACGAAGGGCGGACGCTCGATCTCCCCGGCTGCGAGCGATTCCTCTCTGACCTGGCGGGGCGACCCGTCCGCGTCGGTCCCGAGGATTGCGTCCCCTGCGACCCCTCGGTCACGGTCGCCCGGATGCTCCGGAACCTCAAGACGGTCTATCTGGAGCAGCGAGACTACGCTTCGGCGCTGCCGGTGGCCCGTCGGCTTGCGGCACTTCGCGCCAATGACCTCGCGGAACAGCGCGACTGGGGAATGATCTGCCTCCAGGCCGATCGGCCGGGTGAGGCCGTTGACCCACTCCGGCGTTATCTCGAATCGGCCCCCCACGCCTCCGACGCCGGGACGGTCCAGTCGCTCCTCAAAGGGGCCCTGCGCGAGGTCGCGCTCAGGAATTGAGCCAAATTGCGGAATTCTCCGAGTTCCGGCTCAAGTTCTCACGTCGATCGTCCGATGATCGACTAAGGAACGTCTCTCGCTGGAGCGGATCACGCTGCGAGGGCCTTTCGACCTTCGGCCAGGTCCGAGGGTCCGTCGGGTGGGTCGGCCGGAGTCGCCGACCTCTCGCCGGTCCCCCCCTCGGGATGCTCTCGGGCCGGCCGCCCAGGAGGAGAACCCCACACCGATGCGCCTCCACCGATCACAATGGCCGTTGATCCTCCTGCCCGTCATCCTCGCCGGTTGCTCGACTACGGCCGGCTCTCGGTTCGGCCGGTCGGCTCTAGCACCCGCACAGTCGGAACCTCGCTCGATCGCGGTGGTCGGTGACAGGGCGCTGCCCGCGAAGACTGGCGAGCCCGGTGCTCAGGTCGCGGCCGACGATCCCGAACCCGAGCCGAGGCGAAATCCGAAAACCCGGATCTCCGGGCGCGTGGTCGATGATCAAGGCCAGCCCGTCCCCGATGTGACCGTTCGACTCGCGGACGGTGGGACCAGGGGGGGCAAGGACATCAGCGCAACGACTGATCCCTCCGGGGCATTCACGCTAAACGGACTCCGCCCCGGCTCGACCTACTGGCTGGTCGCCGAGGCCGACGACGACCAAGGCCCCTTGACCGGCCGGGTCCAGGCTCGAACCGCGGAAACCGGCGTCGAGATCAGCCTGGCCGGTGACGAGTCCGGAACGGCCTCGACGCGACGGACGGCCCGGCCATCGCGAGCCAGGCCCATCTCGAGTCGCGAGGAACTGGAACCTGACGACACGCCGAGGATCAACCGGGAGGACTTGCTCCCTCCCGAGGAAGACGCCGGGCCGCTCGACCCCGGCCCGAGCCCAAGGTCTCGCCCCTCAAGACCCCAACTCTCCGCACCCGAGCCGACCGTCGGCTGGCATAATAGCAGTACGTCCAAACCGGCTCGCCCGGTCGATCCGGACGCGGAAGCCATCGCGTCCTCGTCGGATGGCCGGCCAAGACGCCCCCGCGCGGCGTCGACCAACGAGGCTGACGTGGAGGACGACGGCCCCAATCCGCTCCCCCCGGCGATCGACACGAACGAGCCCGATGATTCGAGCATGAAGCCGGCACCCACGGCGCGTGCCAGGTCGCGTAACAAGGTCAGCGCGAAGCTCCCTCCGCCTCGGCCCGACTCGGGCGAGCTCGCCCTGAGTCCCGAGTTGAGCCCTGACGAGACGCGAGAACCGAGAGCGGTCGAAAGACAGGCCGAGCCCGAGGTGGCCGTCGCCAGCCGATTCCTCCCGATGGCCCCGCTCTCGCTCGACCCGGAACCCACCCCGGTGACAGGCTCAAAACCAGGGCCACCGATCGCCGCGACCGAGTCGTCTGGTCTACCGGCCATGCCACCGATCGGCGGCGATCCAATCGCCTCACTGGAGCCGCCGAAGGCGACCACTTCTCCACCCGTCGTCACGTCAGTTTCTCATGAAATCGTTCCAGTCAAGCCGGCCTCCGAGCCGGTTTTCGCGTCTCAACCCATCGACACGAAGCCGGTTCCCGAGCCGTCGCCGGAAGCTCCGACCGAATACAACCCCTTCGACCTCGCCGCCGCGACCCCGCTGGCGTCCGCCGAGACGAAGAGTCCGGCATCCGCCCCCGCCTCGAATCCACTCACCGAGCCCGGGGGATCTTCTGAGGTCCCTCCTGCTCCGAAGAAGAAATGGGGCGAACTCGCCGCAACCGCCCCCGCGCCGGTGGTCGTCGAGCCGACCAAGGCCGTCTCGCCGATCTCGTTCATCCGGCGATTCCGGACGACCTCGGAGAAGACCGACCCGGGCATCGCCGTCTGCCAGTATGATTCGAGGCTCCAGCAGATCAACGAGCTGCGCCTGCCGGACCTGGAGGGCAAGCCGGTTCGGCTCCAGGACATCGACGCCGACTTCGTCCTCCTCGACTTCTGGGGGACCTGGTTTCCGCCCTGCGTTGACTCGATCCCGCACCTGATCGACCTTCAGAAGAAGTACGGGCCGGATCGCCTGAAAATCGTCGGGATTGCCTGCGAGAAGGTCCCCGTCGCGCAGAGAAAGGCCCGCGTGAATGAGGTCTCGCAGAAGCTAGGGATCAACTATCCCGTTCTGCTCTCAGGGATGGACGACAAGCCCTGCCCGGTCTTGCAGACGCTTCAGATCCAATCTTACCCGACGATGATCCTGGTCGACCGCGAGGGCCACATCCGCTGGCGGAGCGTCGGAGCGACCCCAGCGACCGAGTACCGGCTCGAGCGCATCCTCGCATCGACGCTGAGCAGGACGCCCACGGCCCGCCGCTGAAATTGATCAAGTCAGGCCCCGGATCTCGCCCACCTGGTCGACGTCGATCCGTTCGGCCGCGGGACGCTGGGGAAGGCCCGGCATCCGGACCAGCTCGCCGGTCAGGGCGACCACGAAACCGGCGCCGGCGGCGATCTCGATGTCGCGGACGGTCAAGGTGTGCCCCTTCGGCCGCCCTCGGAGCTTGGGGTTGTCCGAGAGCGAGTCCTGCGTCTTGGCCATGCAGACCGGCAAGGCGCCGTGGCCGAGCTTGCGGGCCTTCTTAATCTTTGCCTCGGCCGCCGGCAGGATGTTGACCCCGTCGGCCCCGTAGATCGCCGTCGCGATCCGCTCGATCTTCTTCTCGATCGACCAATCGAGCGGATAGAGGGTCTTCAAAGGTGTTAATGCGCCCGACGTCGCCTCGACGACCTTCCGCGCCAGTTCGATGGCCCCATCCCCACCCTGGGCGAAGATATTCGCCGTGGCGTTCGGGACGCTGCGACTCGCGCAGTAGTCATGGACGATTTGCAGTTCCTCGGGCGAGTCGGTCCCGAACTGGTTGATCGCCACGACGGTCGGCTTGTCGAAGTTCCGGGCCGCATCGAGGTGCGCGGCGAGGTTGTCGAGCCCGCGTTCGACGGCCTTCGGGTCGGGCGCGGTCAGGGCGTCGAGGGGCAAGCCGCCGTGCATCTTCAGGGCGCGGATCGTGGCGACGATCACGATCGCCGAGGGGTTTAAATTCGCCGAGCGGCACTTGATGTCGAAGAACTTCTCGGCGCCGAGGTCGAAGGCGAAGCCTGCCTCGGTGACGGCGTACTCGCCGAAGGCCATCGCCATCCGGGTTGCCAGAACCGAGTTGCACCCGTGCGCGATGTTCGCGAACGGTCCACCGTGGACAAATGCGGGCGTCCCTTCCATCGACTGCACGAGGTTCGGCAGGATCGCTTCCTTGAGGATCGCCGCGAGCGACCCGGTGACGCCCATATCTTTCGCCAGGACGGGTTTACCGTCGCCGGTGTAGCCGATCAGGATACGGTCGAGCCTCGCTCTCAAATCCGCCGGGGAGTCGGCTAGGCAGAGGATCGCCATGACCTCGCTGGCGGCCGTGATGTCGAAGCCCGACTCGCGCGGGATGCCTCCCTGGCTCGGCCCTCCCAGGCCGATGACGATCTTCCGGAGGGCGCGATCGTTCATGTCGAGCGCCCGCTTCCAGAGGACCCGGCCGGGGTCGAGCGCCGTTTCACCGAAGTGGAGCTTGTTGTCGATCACCGCGGCGAGCAGATTATGCGCGGCGGTGATCGCGTGGAAGTCGCCGGTGAACTGCAGGTTGATCTGGTCGGACGGCGTGAGCCGGCAGGCCCCACCGCCGGTCGCCCCCCCCTTGCGGCCGAAGACCGGTCCCATCGACGGCTGGCGGAGGGCCAGGATCGACTTCTTGCCGAGCTTGCGGAGCCCCTGGGCTAGCCCGATCGACGTCGTCGTCTTCCCCTCGCCGGCCGGCGTCGGCGTGATCGCCGAGACCAGGATCAGCTTGCCGGGCGACCCTGCGGCCTGGTCCAAAGCCTGGAGGCAAATCTTCGCCTTGTCCCGGCCGTAGGGTTCAAGGTGCTCAGGGCTGATCCCGATATCGGCGGCGACTTCGGCGATCGGTCGGAGTTTGGTGGTCGGGGTAGTCATGGAAGAAGACTCGATTGAGCCAGGATGCCGGAACAGGGCGAGGTCGGCGGAGTCCAACCGACTCCTCTCATCTGAGGTCGAGAAAACGTCAGTCCAGCTCGGGTGGGAGCTCGGGCGGCGCCGGAGGGAGCGGCGCCGGTTGTGGTGACTCGGAAGTGTTTTTGTTCGTTGATTGTTTGTGTTCTTGAATGTTTTTGTTGATAACCAAAATTGCTTCATCGATTGATTTAATCTGTTCTTGTAGTTCTGATCTCAGGGTTTTCTCGTCGCCCAAATCGACCAGTTTCTTCAGCTTTGCGCGGTTCGCCGTCGCCTTCTCTAACTGGTCTTGCCAAAATGCTTTAAATTCGTGTTTAAGCTCGTCGATCGATTTCGTAGCAGGCATCGGGGGTGGCGGGGGTGCGGTTACTCCGGAGGAAGCCGTTACTCCGGAGGAATAAGATCCTGACTGGGTGAAAAAATCACTGGTGATCTTCGCCTCTCGGGAGGTCCAGACGCCTTCCTGGAGCATGGCGAAGGTCCCTGCGAAAAACAGGGCAATCCAGCAGACGCCGAGCGAACGTCCGAGGCGATCGATGGCACTGGCCTCTGGGCTCCAGCGTTTTTGCAGGACTTGAAGGCACCAGATGACCACCACCGACGCGCCGGCGCATGGGAACAGTTTGGTGAGACTTCGCTGATAGTAATAAAACCAGGGGACGTTCCCTTCGAGGACCAAGGCGGTCAAGGTCAAGACGAAACCGATCAACAAGACGGCCGTCACGGCGAGGAACGCGGTGGCTCCGGGTTGACGGAATAGCCTTCCGAGATTTGGCCTTGGGCGACGGAGTCGAAGGAGGAGGGCGAGTGGCGTGAGAGCGGCGAGCCAGAGGCATCCCAGTTCGCTCGTCTCTCCCACTATCCAATTGACGTATATGTGGTTGTTCTTCGCGGATTCCAGTTGCCCGAAGTTTGTATCCGGCCAGTGGAGGACGTAGAAGCGCGTCGCCGCCACCGCGATGGCGACACCGGCCACGAGGATCATCGCGTCCAGGATGCCCGGTTTTCTCACGATTGGTCGGTTCATTTCAGGAACTTCGCCAGCCAGTCGTGGACCTCGCGCCACCAGACGATCCGGTTGGCGGGCTTGGTGATCCAGTGGCCCTCGTCGGGGAAGAAGACGTAGCGACTGGGGACGCCTTTTCGCTGGAGCGACGTGAACATACCGAGTCCCTGGGCGTCGGGGACGCGGAAGTCGAGGGCTCCGTGGATGACCAGGGTCGGCGTCTTGAAGTTCTCGACGAAGGCGCTCGGGGTCTGGTCGCCGTAGATCTTCGAGCCGGCCCAGGGCGGGCCGCCGAACTCCCACTCGGCGAACCAGAGTTCCTCGGTCGTCCCGTACATGCTGGGCAGGTCGAAGACCCCCGCGTGGCTGATCAGGGCCGCGAAGCGGTCGGAGTGGCCGGCGATCCAGTTGACCATGAACCCGCCGAAGGAGCCGCCCGCCGCCGCGACCTTCGAGCCGTCGAGGAAGCTGTAGGTCTTGAGGGCGTGATCGAGCCCCTTGTTGAGATCCTCGAAGACGCGTCCAGTCCAGTCGCGGCTGATCTGGTCGGTGAACTCCTGGCCGTAGCCGGTCGAGCCCCTCGGGTTGATCGCCACGAGGGCGTAGCCGGGCGCGGCGAACATCTGGTAGTTCCAGCGGTTGTGCCACTCGTCGTGCCAGGCCCCCTGCGGTCCACCGTGGATCAGGAAGACGACCGGATATTTCTTCGACGGGTCGAAGCCGGGCGGCTTGAGCACCCAACCCGAGACGTTGTCGCCGTCGGCCCCCTTGAAAGTGAACCCCTCGACCCGGTGCAGGTCGAGCTGGGCCAGGAGCGGGGCGTTGTGATGGGTCAAGGCAATCGGGCCGGCATCGCCGGGCAAGGCCCGGTAGATCTCGTTGGGAGCGTCGCTCTGGCCGTGGACGAAGACCAGCCCGCCGTTGTTCGGCACGACCTGGATCGAATTATTGACACCCCCCGAGATCCCCTTCGGAGGCTCGTTGACGAAGATGTGGCCGTCGCCGTCGGGCAGGATGCTCAGCTTTCGGATCGTGATCGAGCCCGAGTCGTCGAGCACGGCGAAGAGGTCGCGGACGGTCGCCTCGAACGGCTTCTTCACCTCATGCGAGCCGCCCCAGCCGAACGACTGGACCGAGCGGTCGATGGCGGCGGTGACGTCGGACGCCTCGCCGGTGCTCCGGTCGCGGACCTTCAGGGCCCACTTGTCGGCCTCGAACCCGGCGCGGGCCTGGCTGACGAAGGCCAGGTAATCACCGTCGGGTGAGTAGGCTGGCTGACCGTCGGCGCCTGGGTTGTCCTCGGTGAGGTTCGCCGGCTCGTTGCCGGACGTCGAGACGATCCAGACGTCGGTGTTGGTTGACCACGCCATGTACTTGAGCGGCTCGGCGGTGAAGGCCAGCTCCCTGCCGTTGGGCGAGAACGCGTAGTCGGAAGACCCGCCGAACGGCGCGGGCGGGATGTTGGCGTCGAACTTCGGCGTCAGGTCCTTCGCCTTGCCGGTCCCCAACTCGACGACGAACAGGTGCGACCGCTTACCGTCGTCCCACTCGTCCCAATGGCGGACCATGAGCTTGTCGTAGATCTTGACCTTCGACTTCTCCTTGCCCTTCTTCTCGTCGATCTCGGCGGTCTCCTCGGGGGTCTTGCCGGGATAGACCTTGGCGGTCAGCGCGATCTGGTCGCCGGTCGGTGACCAGATCGGGCCGGAGACATCGATGGGAAGCTTGGTGAGCGGCCGTGCCTCGCCGCCGTCGATCGGCAGGAGCCAGACCTGCGCCGAGCCCCCGCGCGTGGAGACGAAGGCGATCGTCTTGCCGTCGGGACTCCAGCGTGGATGGTTATCCGAGGCGTCGGAGGTCGTCAGCCGCTTCGGCTCGCCCCCCTCGAAGGGGATCAGGTAGAGGTCGCTGTTGGATTTGTCCGTCGATCGGTCCAGCTCCGAGACGACGTAAACAATCCATTTGCCGTCGGGCGAGACCTGGGGGTCGGAGACCGACTTGACCCCAAGCAGGTTGTCGATCGTCATCGCCCGACCGGCGGCGAGGGCGGGACCGGCGCAGGCGGCTAGGGCGAGAATCGCGAGGCAGAATCGCATGAAAGATCCCTTGATCGTGGTTTCCGATCCGGTCAGAGCCGCCCATGTCCCATCTTCTTGAGCGGGACGGTCAGGGCCAGGAGCAAGAGGCCCGGGATGATCGACGTGGCGATCAGGAAGTGCCAGAGGTTGATGCCGGTGTGCGACAATTCGTGTTCAAGGATGCCCGCCAGGTAATTGGCGACCGCCGTGCAGAGGAACCAGATCGCCATCATCAAGGAAGCCATCCGCGCCGGCGCCAGCTTGTTGACCATCGATAGGCCGATCGGCGAGAGGCAGATCTCACCGAGAGTAAAGAGGAAGTAGACCGAAGCCAGCCATTGCGGCCCGACCTTGGCGGAGACGGAAAGGACCTCGGCGCGGTTCATCACCACGCAACCCAGCCCGAGGAGGACCAGGCCGAGGCCCATCTTCGCCGTCGAGGTGAGCTTGAACCGCGATTGGTCGAGCTTCGCCCAGAGGATCGAGAAGACCGGGGCTAGGATGAAGATCAGCAGCGGGTTGATCGACTGGAAGAGCGAGGCGGGAATCTCCGGCCCGAGCGCCGAACGGTCGGTGTTCTTGTCGGCGAACAGGGTCAACGTGCCGCCCGCCTGCTCGAACGCCATCCAGAAGACGACCGAGAAGACCCCGACGATCAGGATCGCCGTGACCCGCTGCCATTCCTCGCTCTCGATCTTGTCCCGGGCGAAGATCAGGTGCCGGCCCACGTTCAGGACGCCAAGCCCGGCGAGCGCGCCGAGGGCGTAGAACAGGTAAGCCTTGAAGGGCCGGACCGTCGGCCAGGTCTCGATGCCCCCGTAGGCGAAGCCCAGGCAGGCAAGTGAGATCAGAACGACGTGGACCCAGTCCATCACGGTCAGCCGCGCCGCGTCGCCCAGTTCTTCCTCGCGGCCTGGGGGAAAGCCCCCAACGAGCAGGCGCTGGAACGAGAGGAACGAGATCAGGCCGAAGACCATCCCCACTCCCGCCGCGCCGAAACCGTAATGCCAGCCGATCCTCTCTCCGAGAATGCCGCAGACGATCGGCGAGAAGAACGCCCCGAGGTTGATCCCCATGTAGAAGATGGTGTAAGCCCCATCGCGGCGGGGGTCGCCCTGGGGATAAAGGTTGCCGACCATCGTCGAGATGTTCGGCTTGAAGAAGCCATTACCAAGGATCAGGAGGCCGAGGGCCAGCTCCAGTAATGGCGGGAAAGCCATCGCGAAGTGTCCCATCGCCATCACGATCCCGCCGATCAGGATCGCCTTGCGCTGGCCGAGGAACTTGTCGGCCAGGAACCCGCCCAGAATCGGCGTCAGATAGACCAGTCCCGTGTAGACCGCGTACAGCGCCAGCGCATCCTTTCGGACATAGCCGAGCCGGTTCGTGAGATAGAGGACCAGCAGCGCCCGCATCCCGTAATAGCTGAACCGTTCCCACATCTCGGCCCCGAAGAGGACGTAAAGTCCCTTGGGATGTCCGGTCTCCTTCTGAGACGGGGGGGCTTCGAATTCGGCGGAGGTCGTCATCGGGCGAACCCTCGGGGTCGTATCGGGGAAGGCGGGCCTGGGGCGCGGACAGGCTTCGATGGAGCTGGGAGAGGTGGGAGAGGGGTCGATCCGTGCCGCCGAGCGACCAGATTAACGGAAGTTGGGGAATTGCCCAAGACCCTAGCGACCCTCGGGATCGATCGCGGCGTCCTTGCCGAGCCACCGGAGCAGTTCGGGCATCGACGCCACCGGGCCGGGGTCGGGGAAGAGCAGAGGGGCTCGGATCAACTCCAGGTGGTTCGCGTGCAGGACCCGGTGGTCGGCGACGCCCTCCAGCCGGGTTCTCGCGACCGAGACGCAGCCGTCGCCCAGGCCATCCGTGACTTCATCCAGTTGCGAGGCCACGCCGGACGCTACCAGCCGGCCGATACCGCCGAGGACACCCCGGCCGGTCGAACGGGCCTCGATCTGGGCGCGGGCCTGGGCGGTGAGGTAGCCGGAATCGCCGGCCAGGATGTGATAAGGCACTCCGGCTCGCCTCGCTCGGGCATTCAGGGCTTTCAGATACGTGCTACCGGGGGTCATGTCGTCGGCCGCCGCGCCCAGGCCGTCTCCGAGCAAGGCGAGGGGGTCGATTCGCCTCGTGCCGTTCATCGCCTGGACGCTCTGGACCATCTGCAGGAACGTCTGGGCCTGGGAGAGGCTCGACCCGTGGTTAGGCGGGGCGATCATGATCAAGGAGGCGACATCGTTCCTGTAAGCCTCGTCGTCCTCGACATAAGACCGGGCCAGGAGCGAGCCCATCGAGTGGGCGACGATCGCCCAGGGTCGCGAATCGCCCGTCCTGCGGCGGAACTCGACCCAGTCGCGACGGAAGGCGGCCGAGGTCTCGTCGAGGTCGCGATTGTAGGGGAAGTCGTAGACCACGATGCCGTAGCCGGCGGCTTCGAGGGGGCCGACCATGTGCTTGAAGACGCCGGAGGTCGAATTCAGCCCGTGGATCAGGCAGACGGTCGGCCGTCCGGGATCGTTTGGGCGGTAGGTTTCTCTCGCGTGCAATCCGTATCGGGCCCGGCGCTCGACCTCGCGGCCCGCGCCCGGCGAGGTCGCGGAGCCGGCGCTCCCAGTCGGCTTTCTGGGCCGGCTCGAAGAGTTGAGGGGCCAGCGTGATCCGCAGTTCCTTGTGGCCTACTTCGAGACTCGCGTCCGGGCCGAGGGTCTCCGAGAGGAGGGCCTTCGTGAGCGGCGCCGCGAGACCTTCGAGAGGCAACGTCAAGGGAGCAGGCGGGCGTGCGATTGTCACTGAACTGGCCCGGGCGAGGCGGTCGACCACCTCAGCAATGTTGACCTCGGAGGCCGCATTCAGTTCGATCCGGATCGGGCTGGGCGGGCCTTGAGGGACCCGGGGCATCGACATAATGATCAGCCAGGCCAACATCCCTGCCATCTGGATCTCCTCAAGGACGCCTTGGTGGCTCATTCGAGGAGATTGTATTCGTTTCCGAGCGGGCGAGCCAACGTGCCGGTGGATTGAAAACACCCGAGGAGCCGACCGTCGGAAACGGTTGGCCCATCGGGCGATTCTTTTCTCAGACGAAGTGAAGCTTAACGGTTCTGGGAGTTCCTCGACCCGAACAGGCTGCCAAGGAGACTCCGACGCCTGGGCGCCTGGGCCGGTGCCGTCGTGGTGGGGATGGGCTGGCTGTCCTCGACGACGACGTTAGTCGGGTAGTTCGCCGGGGCGCTGGCATCGAGGGAAGCGGACCGAGATCCGGCCTCGACGAGCCGGCGCTCCCGTTTGCGTTCGAGGCGAGCGTCGCCTCGGGCTCGGGGATCATCACCATTGAGCCAGGCTCCAGCGTCGATTCGACCCGGGCCGAGGGGGTTGTCGCCGGGATCGTGGGCATCTCCAGGAGGCCCGTCGGCGGGACGGCGCGGCCGCCCGACGGAGGGCCGGGATTGCCCGGCTTGGGGTTGGTCGGGACGGGCGCGTCGAATGGGTCGGGCTCCGTCGGCTTGGGGGCCGTGGGCTTCGGGTTCGGGTCGAGCTCGAACGGCGAACGCCCGGGGTTCGGTAGCGGGACGTTCGGCTCCGTGCCAGGTGCGGCGGGCGGCCCCTCCATCGGCCCCTCGGGATTCTCCTCCGGTCCGAGATAACCGGAATCGTCGGCGGAGGGGTTTCGGTTCTTGATCAGCGGGATTTCCGCGAGCGAGGCCGCGAGGTTCGGCGCCTCGGGATTGTACCCAGGGCAGCTCCAGCCGGCGGGGAACCGGGTCCAACAGGTCGGATAATACCCGAAGTAGTCGCGGCGAACCTGGGCGTTGAACGGCGACTCCGCCGCGCAGGGAGTCCTCTGTCGGTTGAGCGTGCGGTTGGGGAAAAGCTGCGCCTCGGCCAGAGAGGACCACAGCAGGACGATCAGGCCGACCGCCGGTAAGGCCGGCGATCCGAGATACCTCCGTGTCGATCTCAACATCCTCGCCTCTTGGTTGCCTGATGAGAGAGATGAGCCCGTCGAGGCGGCCGCCGTTGACGGACCCGGAGTCAGAGATTCCGCTGCTCGATCGATCGGGAGTTTGAATCCTGGTGCTCCACACAATCTGAGAAAAATAACTAGTTGGCGAAGTTGAGGAGACCTGAGCGACTTACGGCTTTTTTGGTAAATTCCGGTTTCTGGGCGAGATGGTGGCTCGACGCCCTTGAATGTCTCAACGGGCGAGCGGTGGAGCGCCGATGGAGTCTGACAGAGAGACGAGGATCGACCTGGAATCGGAGGGTTGAGATGAACCAGCTTGTCAGGCCGGGGCTCGGGCTGTTCCTGACGACGTGGATGTTGTGCGCACCATCCGCGGCGTCCGCCCAGTCGATCCCAGGTCAGCCGGGTGTGAGCGGGTCGGGGATGCCGGCCTCGGCGATGATGGCGAATCCCTATCTCAACCCGTATCTGAATCCCTACATGAACCCGGCGATGACGCAGCAGCCGATGAATTCGGGAAATGCTCTTCTGTACCTCTATGCGGCTCAGGCCGCCAACGGCGGGATGGGCTCGGGCCGGATCAGCAACTCGAGGGTGCAGCAGCAGCCATCGCGGCCCCAGGCGGCGCTGGCCGGTACACCCGCGGCGACTCCTGGTGGTGGGGCCTCACGGTTCTTCAACCCGGGACCGGTGAACGTCAACGGCGCGGGCCGCTATTACAATCGGTCCAGTCGTTATTTCATGAATAACGGGCGCTGATCGCGTGATCGGACCCGATTCACTAGAGAACCGGGCTTTTTGAGCCGATCTTGTCTATTGACAGGCTCGCTCGACCTTCCCCGGTCGGGATCTCATCGAGCGGTCACGGGCACGTCGCCCGAACCCGCGGCAAGTAACGAGTTCGCGGATCAGGGCCGGATTTCCGCCGGCCGTCGTGCCGGCAAGGGCTTGCCGGGCAGGAGTGTGGCATGGATCGCACATGGAACATCCGCCGCAAGTTCGGCACGCTTCTCGCCATGGCCGCGCTCTGCGCGTGCGGCTGCCAGACCGTGAAGACCAAAGAGGAAGACATCGCCAAGAAGTTCCTCCCTCGGGAACTGAGCAAGGTCTCGATGCCCGACTACGTCGTCGAGCCGCCCGACATCATCGTCGTCGAGGTGCTGGAGGCCCTGCCGGGTCGGCCGATCACCGGCGAACGGCTCGTCCGACCCGACGGCAAGATCTCGCTCGGCTTCTATGGCGACGTCTACGTCGCCGGGCTCACGACCGATGAGATCAAGGAAAAGATCGTCCTCCACCTCCGCAAATACATCAACGACGAGGTTCTCGGGCTGGCGCGAGGTCGACAAGGAGACGGGCAAGCTCAAGCCGATCGAGGAGGTCATGAAGAACCTGAACCGGGTCTTCGTGGATGTGGCCTCCTATAACAGCAAGGTTTACTACGTCCAAGGGGACGTCGGCGTGCCCGGCCGCTTGCCGATCACGGGGAACGAGACGGTTCTCGATGCCATCAACTACGCGGGTGGCCTGATCCCGACGGCCTCGCAGGTCAACATCCGCCTGGTCCGTCCCGCGCCGCCCGGGAGCCTGCTGCGAGCAATTGCTGCCCGTCAACCTGCCAGCGATCATCAACGGCGGAGACACCACGACCAACTACCAGATGATGCCCGGCGATCGTCTGGTCGTCTATCGCGATCCGATCGTCCGGACCACTGTCTTCCTCGACCGCCTTGCCGCCCCGTTCAACAGCGTCCTGAACTCGATGCTCCAGTACTCGCTTCACCGCGAGGTCGGTCAAGGCGATCAACGTGCCGATCAACGGCGTGACCGGTTCGACCACCACGACGACGGGAACCGGGGCGACCAACGGCGTGCTAACGCCCAGGACCAGCAACAACCTGGGCAACGGCGGCCGCTGATCTCGGTCCAGGTCTGAGGAACACGCCCTCGCCCGACGGCCTTCCGATTCGGAAGGCCGCCGGGCCGTTCGCGTTGACGGATGGACTTCAAGCCTTGGGTGGCCTCGTCAACTCTTTGGGGCGTAACTTGAAGATCCGGAACAGCAGGAAGATCGAGGGGAAGAGCACGAACGAGCCGGCCAGGACGGCCCCGAGCATCAACTTGAGCGTGATCGTCGGCGCGGCCGATCCTTCGATCGTCCGATCCGGCGGGACCAGGTAGGGATTCATTGCCAGCCCGCATCCGACCAGCACCAGTACCACCTGCAGCATCGCTCCGGCTCGGGCGATCCCGTAACGGCGGCCCACAAGGCCCGCGAGGACCACGAACGCCATTCCCGCCGTGGTCACCCGGATCGGGAACCCCCGAGCGCGTCTCGTGCAACCCCCGGGCGATCAATGGGGCTTCCGATCGGGCCAGCCAGTAGACCACGAGGGCCAGCAGGCCCGAGGCGATCGACGCGGCGATGGCTCGCTTCCGGAAATCGTCGGCCAGCTCCGGATCGTCGGTCTCCAACGCCAGGTAGACTGCGGCGAGATAGGCGAAGACGCCAGCGTGAGCAGCCCCACCGCGATCGGAAATGGCGAGAGCCAGACCATCATCCCGCCTGGCCCTTCGATTCGGCCTGTCGCGATGGCACCGATGATTGAGCCAAGCAGGATCGGCGTGATGACGCTCGGAATCGAGAAGCGATGGTTCCAGCGGCGATCGGCGCCGGGGGTGGTGTCGTAGTTCCGGAAGGTGAACGCTGAGCCCCGGAGCACGATCCCGATCAGCATCAGCGAAAGCGGGAGGTGCAACCGGGTCATCACGACGAAGAAGGCCCCAGGGAAGGCCGTGAAAAGGACCACGACGACCAGGATCAACCAGACGTGGTTCGCCTCCCAGACCGGCCCGATCGCGTGGGCGATCAGGTCGCGCTGGGCCTTCGCCCGAGGCCCTCGGGCGAGCAAGTCCCAGACCCCCCCGCCGTAATCGGCCCCGCCGAAGAGGGCGTAGATCGTCAGGGCCGTCATCATGACCAGCGCGAGGATATTCGCCAGGCTCATGGGTGCGCCTCGATGTCCCGGGCGAGCTCGTCCGACGTCGGGCTCTGCCGGAACTGCGAGAGCAGGAGTCGGATCACGATCGCGCCGAGGAACAGATAGAGCAGGGTATAGACGAACATCGAGACCCAGAGTCCCACGACCGGCGTCACCGCCTCGGACGTCCGCAGGACGCCTTGGATGATCCAGGGTTGGCGCCCGACCTCGGTCACGACCCAGCCCGCCTCGACGGCGACCATCCCCAAGGGGCAGGCCAGCACGACCGACCGGAGGAACCACCGGCCATCGGGAACCGCTTTTCGCCTCCAGGCGAGAAATCCTCCCCAGAGCGCCACGGCCATCATCGCCATCCCGGAGCCGACCATGATCTGGAACGCGGGGTGGACGATCCGAACATCGGGCCGGTCGGCCGGCTTGATGTCGTTCAGGCCGATGACCTCGGCGTTGGGGTCGCCGTAGGAGAGGATGCTCAGACCGGCGGGGATCTCGATGGCGTACCGGGTCACTCCGGCTTCGACGTCGGGAATTCCCCCGATCCGGAGAGGCGCCCGCCGCTCCGTCCTGAACTGACCCTCCATCGCCGCGAGCTTGGCATGCTGCGTCTTGGCGACGACCTTCGCCGCGTAGTCGCCGCTGATCGGCTGAAGGATCGAAGCCACGCCGCCCACTGCAAGCGAAATCGCCAGCCCGGCGCGGTGGAAGGCATTGCCTCGATCTCGGAGGAGCCAGGAGGCGTGGACCCCCGCCGCAAGGAATCCGGCCGCCGCGTAGGCCGCCAATGTCATGTGCAGACATTCGGCCAGGGCCGCCGGGCTGGCCAGGGCGCGGACTGGGTCAACGCTGATGACGTGAAGCTGGCCACCGAGTTCAGGTATTTGAAGCCGACGGGCGTGTTCATCCAGGCGTTGGCCAGAGTGACCAGTGCTCCCGACGCCGCGCCGCTGGCGGCGACCATCACGCCCGCGCACCAGTGAGCCTTCGACGAGACCTTGTCCCAACCATAGAGGTAGATGCCGAGGAAGATCGCCTCGGTGAAGAACGCGAAACCCTCCAGCGAGAATGGCATCCCGATGATCGGCCCGGCGAACTGCATGAAGTGGGGCCAGAGCAGGCCCAGTTCAAACGAGAGCACGGTGCCCGAAACGGCACCGACCGCGAAGAGGATCGCGGTCCCCTTGGCCCAGCGACGGGCCAGCGTCCGATAGACCGGGTTGCCGGTCCGGAGCCAGAGCCCCTCGGCGAAGACCATCATCAGCGGCAGGGCGACCCCGATCACCGCGAAGATGATATGGAAGGCCAGCGACATCGCCATCTGCGACCGCGCGGCCATCAAGTTGTTCATTCGATGCAGAGAGAACACGCCCGGCTCGCTCCGAGATCAGATCGAGAGCTTGCCGACGGCGAGTTCCTCCTCCCATTGGTCGAGCAGGGGCCAATCGACGGCACAGGTGCCGAAGTCGGCCATGTGCGTGTAGCCTTCCAGCCGGGCGATCGTCGCGTCGAGCAAGGCGTTGTCCTTGCGGAAGATCGGGCCGTGCGAGGGCAGCAGGAACTCGGCGTCGCAGGCCCGGATGCGCTTGAGGCTGGCGATGAAGTCGACCAGGTTCGAGCCGTGATGGGCGTCGATCACGCCGACGCAGCCGTCGCGAAAGATGTTGTCGCCCGAGAACAGCAGCGGCCCCATCCGGAACGAGAGCTGGCCCGCCGTATGCCCCGGCGTGCTCCAGACTTCGAGCTTGCGGTCGCCGATGGTGACGACGTCCCCCTCGTCGATCTGCTTGTCGACCTTGCATCGGGGCATCTCGATGGGGATGTTCTGGGCGTCGATCCGGGCGTAGGTCAGGATCTCGTCCCCCTGCTCCAGCGGGGCCACGCTCTTGGGATGGGCGTAGACCTTGCACTTGAGGACGTCGCGGGCCCGGGCCAGGCCCTGGGTGTGGTCGGCGTCGGCGTGGGTCGCCAGGATCATCTTGCAGGCGGAGAGGCTGAAATTCATCTGCCGGATCAATTCGAGGACGTCCGAGAGCTCGTCGAGGAACCCGACGTCGATCAGGGCGTATTCGGTGCCGCCGTCGATCAGATAAATGTTGACCCCCAGCCGCCTCCGGGCCTGGACGTTCATCTCGATGACGCCGGGGAAAATGTATCGACGCTCAACCATGCCGGGCGGAACTCCGGGTGCGACGCGAGCCTTGAGTCGGGGCCGGACGGGGCAGCTTTCGTCCCGGAAACCGACAGTACATCGGGATTTTACGAATCCACCCCCCAATCGACAACCACCAGCCGACTTCCCCGAGCCTGACTGTCAGTCCTCCTGGCCAGTTTGCTTCCGATCTGGTAAGGTTATTGTTTTAGGTCCCGAGGGCGTCCCGTCGATGAGCACGCCGCTGCTCCCTCAGGCATTCTGGTTCCGGATCGCGGCTCCTTGCCCGATGGTCGAGGAGATGCCTCGGCCTCGAGGGCGGCTTGCTCGACCTGCCGGAATCCTGCCTCTTGCCCGATCTTGGCGAGTTGGAGAGCCGGCCGTCGTGGGCCAAGGTTCGGGTTGGTTACAACGCCGCGGGATTGGGGATCTCGTTCGAGGTGCTCGGCAAGGCCGGGCCGATCTCGCCCGGGCCCGAACGGTCATCGGGCGTTGACGGTGCTCAGGTCTGGATCGACACCCGGGACACGCGCAACGTCCACCGGGCCACACGGTTCTGCCACCGCTTCTCGGCCTCGCTCGTACCGGGCGAGGGGCGGTCGCTCGGTGTTGACGTGTCCCAGAAGCCGATCGCGAGGGCGGTCGCCGACGCCCCGATGACGAAACCGGGCCTGGTCCAATCCCGGGCCGAGCGGACTCTCTCGGGATGGCGGCTCGAACTTTTCTTCCCGGCCGAAGCCCTCAATGGTTTCGACCCCGAGACCAGCCGCCGAATTGGCTTCTATTACCAGGTCACCGACCCTGATCGGGGCGACCAGTTTCTCGGGGTCGGTCGGGAATTCCCGGTCGGCGAGGACCCGAGCCTCTGGGCGACCTTGGTCCTTGCGGAATAGTCTCTATCCTTTCGATCCGGAAGCCTCGACCTCGGGTTGAGTCAAGTCCAGGAGTCCGACATGGCGCGTCGATTGATCAGCTCCGGCTCAACGTTCGAGCAGGATATGGGATATTCCCGGGCGGTGGTCGAAGGTGAGTGGGTCTTCGTCTCCGGTACGACCGGGTTCAATTACCAGACGATGACCATCTCGGATCGTGTCTACGAACAGGCTGAACAGTGCTTCAAGAACATCGAGGCCGCCCTCACTCAGGCCGGCGCGAGCTTTCGCGACGTCGTCCGGGTGACTTACGTGCTTCCGAAGGCCGACGAGTTCCCGGAATGCTGGCCCATCTTGAAGAAGTATCTCGGAGACGTCAGGCCGGCGGCCATGATGATCTCGGCCGGTCTCTCCGATCCCCGGATCAAGATTGAGGTCGAGGTGACGGCGCGCCGTCCCTCGGCCGATTAAGTGTAGGGCCGATCTCGACCCTTGACCAACGACTCCCCACTCTCCCCTATCCCGGATCCGCGCGATGTCTGAAGAAAGAGACCGTGACGCCGCGATCGACGCCGCCCTGGACGCGGCGGCCAGCGGCGCCCCGAAGCAACCCGCCCAGGAAGTGTCGTTCAAGCGGCAATGGGACTCGGACCTCGACGCCGAGCTCGAGGCCGCGATGGCCGGCTTCGACGAGTCGGCGTTCGAGGTCAACAAGCCCGGCCGGGTCCCTCGCGAGGAACGCGCCGGAGGGATGGCCCCGCAAGGAGGCCGAGGGCAGGAGACTCGCTCCGGTCCTCAACTGGGCAAGGTCATCAGCGTCCGGGGCAAGAGCGTCTTCGTCGACCTCGGCGCCAAGAGCGAGGGGGTCGTCCCGGTCGAGCAGTTCGAGGGCGATCTCCCCGAGCCCGGCTCAATGATCGAGGTCCGGGTCGACCACTTCGACACCGCCGAGGGGATCTTGCATCCTCTCCCTCAAGGGAGCGGCGGTCGAGGCAAGCTGGGAAAACCTCCGCAAGGGGCTGATCGTCGAGGCCAAGGTCACCAAGACCAACAAGGGCGGGCTCGACGTCGAGGTCGACGGTATCCGGGGGTTCCTCCCGATCGGCCAGATCGACATCAACCGCGTCGAGGACGCCTCGATCTACGTCGGCAAGAAGCTCCGCGTGGTCGTCACCGACGCCAACCAGCGCGAGAAGAACCTCGTCGTCTCGCGCGCGAGCTGCTCGAACAGGAGCGGGCCGAGAAGCGCGAGCAGACCTGGAAGACTCTCGAAGAAGGCCAGGTTCACAAGGGCGTGGTCCGCACGATCAAGCCGTTCGGCGCGTTCGTCGAGTTCGGCGGCGTTGACGGCCTGATCCATGTCAGCGACATGAGCTGGTCGAGAGTCTCCGACCCCTCCGCCTTGCTCAAGATCGGAGACGAGGTCGAGGTCAAGGTGCTCAAGATCGATCGGACGACCCAGAAGGTCGGCCTCGGCCTCAAGCAACTCGTGCCCAGCCCCTGGGACCGGGTCGAGGAAAACTTCCACCGAGGCCAGACGGTCCAGGGCAAGGTCACTCGCCTGATGGATTTCGGCGCCTTCGTCGAGATAGCCCCCGGAATCGAGGGCCTGATTCACATCTCCGAGCTTTCGCCCAACCGCGTTCGTCGGGTGATCGACATCGTGAAGCCGGACCAGGAGGTCGAGGTCCGGATCGTCAAGATTGACCCCGAAGAGAAGAAGATGGCGCTCTCCCTCATCCCCCTGCCCACGGCCGCGCCGGCCGAGGAAGAAGTCGAGGAGGAAGAGGACGACACGCCGAAGCCTCCCAGGCCCGAGCCGAAAGTTCCCCTCAAAGGGGGCCTGGGCGACCGCGACCCATTCCTGCAACCGCCGAAGCGGTCCTCGAAGTGACGATTCAGAGTCCGGGATGTCCGATGAGATGATGTTCGATGAGCGATCGGGGATTCAATGCGGTGTCCCTCGGCCATCGTCTCATCGGACGTCCCGGTGCCGATCCAGGGAAGGGGCCCAGGCCGGTGAGTCCCGGCCCGGCCGACGCTTCCCTGCTCCGGTCCGTTCATTCCCAGCGACTGAACATGTACTCGCAGACCTTGCACGAGACCGGGTGGGCCTGGGCCTGATCGTGTTCTTGACCCTTGTTCCAGCGGATCGGCTCGGTCGTCCGAGCTTCATCGCACGTATGGCGAGTGGCGAGCGACTCGTCGAATTGAAGCTTCCGTGAGGGGTCCAGGTGACCCGGCCAGCCATTCGGGTCGGATTTTTCAATCGAGTCGATCAGAGCCAGCGCGGCGGCGGCCTGCGAGAAGTTGACGTTGAGCGAGAGCCGCGCGGCGTCGTGTGACTCGGGATCCGGCGGCGCGACCTCGAAGCCCAGCCGGTCCATCCAGTACTTGGCGCGGGAGAGCGTCTCGGCCGAGCCGAAGCGATGAGTGATCAACATGGCAAAACCCTCCAGAATCGGGGGAATAGATCGATCAAGAGAGAAATGAGGAATGGGGTCGATGCGGCGGATCGTACCTCGCTGGAACCGGAGCCGAGAGCGCGAAGGCCCATCGGGTCTTGACCAGTCGAATCGATCGCCAGAATGAGAGGGGTTGGCCCGGAGGATCGGGCGGAGGTGGGGAGGATTTGCTAACAGCGGAGAATGGGCGAACGCTCGGCCGAGCGGGCAATTCTGGAGCCTGGTTGGGCCGTCATGCCGACTCGCTGGCCGATGGTCCGGCGCGGGCTCCAGTGAGTGCTGGAGAACACTCGATCACCGTCGCCGTCGCCGGACTCTTCTTCCTGGGTGTCGGCCTCGGAGATGGCCCAGGAGTATCCCTCGTCGAGGGGGCAGGCCCGAACCGTCTCCAGCGCATCGAGGAATCGCGACGAAGAGCACGCCCCATCCACGGCCGGGTTGGCCTGGACGCTCCGGGAAGGTTCGGCCGTCGCTCCGGGCTGGAGCAGGGCCGACCAGAGCAGCAGGGATGTGACGATCGACACCGGCATGAGGGGTTTCCCCAGACTCGTTCCCGGGTTCGGCTCAACACTGGTACGATACGGCGGCGATCGGACGAAGACAAGTCGGAAAAAACGACAACTTTCCTTCTGCGATCAAGGACCATCGACCTTTTCAATCGCCAGCGCATCGGGCTTGGACGACGGCGAGAAGACGGCCCACGCGGCCACCCTCCTCCCTCCATCGTCGGTTCCGACGACCTTGAACACCAGCGGATCATCTCCTCCACGGACCCCCGACATTCGAATCGGTCGCGACCGGAGTCGGCCGCTAGCCGGGAGGGTTGAGGTCCCGAAGGCGCGAGCGATCCCGAGCATGTCGAGCCCTCCTCGCCGTGAGCTCGTTCGTCCGAGGGTCGCCAACCGGCACCAGGGGTTCCCAGGCCAGCGCCCCGAGTCGAACCGGCGTCCCATCGCGCTCGGCGACCTCGACTCGGACCTGGACCTCACCGTCGAGGCCGGTCGACGGCCGAATCGCCAGTTCGGGTCGGCCCAGGCCCTCGGGCAGCGGCACGGCCGTCACTTGCAAGTCCGCCTCGAGCGTTCCCGACGACTTCCACCGTGACCGCAGTCGAGGTTGATCCGCCAATCAGGGCGTAATGCGCCGAGGTCCCTTCCGCCGACCACGACTCCCCCTCGTCCCCCGGCTACAACCGAGGTCGAACGCGGCCCGGCGAGGATCCAGTCCTCCAGTTCCCCCCGAAGGTCGATCGATCGATAAGCCCCGTCGGGCATGGCGGCCGGGTCGAGCCCGCTGAGGTAGAGGGCGACGGTCCAGCGTCGGAAGAGGTCGGCGAAGGTCGATCCTGTCGCCGCCTCCAGGTTCGCAACCCCCCGGCGCTCCGATCGAATCTAGGGCCTCGACCAACCCCGGCCCGTAGCGGTCGACGCACCAGCGGAGGAAGAGATAGGTCGCCCCCCGGTTGCCGTGGCTCCGGAACAGGTCGCTCGCATAATAGTCGTCCACGACCAGTCGATAACGTTCGGGCCGAGAGAGGAAGGCACTCACCCGGTAATCGAGGTTCGACCGGGAAAAACCCTGGGCGTCCTCGACGAGGTGGGCGAGCGCCTCGTCGAGCCAGCCATCCTCCTCCGGCCCAGCCGGGTTGCCGAGCACCTTACGGCTGAAACTGACGGCGTGGGTGTATTCGTGGGCGACGACCGTCCGGAGGTGGGGGCCGGCTTCGAGGCCGGTGCTCAGATACATCATGTCGCAGCGGTTGCCGAACGGGGCACCCAGCCGGAGGTCGAGGTCCGCGCCCCGGACGAAGCCGTTGACGCTGACCTTGCCGTCGGCCAGGCGGGCCAGCCCGCTCGAAAAGAGGACCGTGAACCGGCCGTCGCGGTCGACGTCGACCGCCGGTCCGAACCGGGCGGCGGCGTCGGGAAAGACATGCTCGTCGAAGGTCGCGACCAGGTCGCGGAGGGTCGCGGGAGCGACGCATGTCGCCGTCCCTGGCATCGACGTAGACCTGAATTCGTCGTCCAACGGCCTTGAGCCGGCCCTCGACCGCCCGATAATTCAAAGCCAATGCGACGTCGCTCGCCGCCGACCATCAAGTGGAAGGTCCGGACGAGCGGCGGGAGCCCCTACCACCGGTGCGGGGACCGGTCCTGGCTTCGGTCCGTCGAGCCTCGGCAGCCGCGTCGGGCCTTCCCGGGCCAGCTCGGATTGGCTTCGTTTTTTCCGAAGGACGAGCGACCAGGCGGATCGGGAACGGCCCTCTGGCCGTTCGAGAGGGCCGAGACGATCACGAGCGTCCGGGCCTTCGGGCGTAGGGGTCGGGATGTCAAAGGTCGCCCGGCCGTCGCGGACCTCGATCGCCAGAGGTCGCCCCTCACGCCAGGGGTCTACGGGGCGTGGACGCTCCAACCGGTTCGATCGAGCCCGCCCTCGCGTTGGCGAGGACGATCGCGAGCGCGATCCACGGCCCAGGACTCGCGGCCGGGAACGTTGACGGGAACCGGATCCATCCCGGCACCTTCCGGACCGATCCTCGCCCATCCGACGCCCCGACAGGGGCCGCTACCCGGACCGGCGACAGCCTTTCGATCGGCCCGGAGGGTTGCCTGGCTTGAATCGAATGGAGCGGTCGCGACGAAGGGCGAGGATCTGCCGAATTCCTGAGTTGATCCCGATTTAGGGATCAAGTTTCGGCCGTCCGGTGACGACGCGCTGTGTCACTTCGGGGCGACCACCCGTCGGGCGAAGACCTCATAGGCCCGAGGGGCCAGGACGGTCTCGGCATTCTCATTCTTGATCTGCCAGGACGGGATCACCTGGAAGATCTCCCAGCCCTGAGCGTCGAGCTCGTTCAGGCTCTGGGTCAAGGCATTCGAGAGAACCTCCTGGTGCGTGTACTCGAAATGCCGGGGTGTCGGCTTCTCCCCGCCGATCTGGCCCGAGGCCAGCGCAGTCAGGCCGGCGATCAACAGGAGGGCGGAGGCCAGCATGGTCCTGGGACCGAGCAAGGCTTGCAATCGAGCGGACATGAGCGTCTCCTCTGGGGGTCAGTGAAAGCGAACCTCGGACGGGTTATCGTCTATAATACCAGGCGGCCGCTGATCACATCGGACCAGCCGATCCCTCGCCGAACCCAATCCGGACGCTCATGGCACGCTCGCGATATATCGTCGGCATCGACCTGGGGACCACGAACTGCGCGGTGGCGTACGTGGACACGAAGGGGCGCGAGCGGCCGACGGCCGACGTCCGCCCCTTCGAGATCACTCAACTGGTCGCCCCGGGCGAGTCGGCCCCGCGCTCGATGCTCCCGTCGTTCCTCTACTTGCCCGGACGGCACGAACTTGCCCGAGGGAGCGACCCGGCTCCCCTGGCGGGGCGATTCCGACAAGATCGTCGGCGAGTTCGCGAGGATTCAGGGGGCGAGAATCCCCGGCCACCTGGTCGCTTCGGCCAAGAGCTGGCTCTGCCACTCAGGAGTCGACCGCGAGGCGGCCATTCTCCCCTGGGGCACACCGGCCGATGCCCGCAAGGTCTCGCCGGTCGAGGCGTCGGCCGACTTCATCGCTCACATCCGCGACGCCTGGAACGCCCGGTTCGCCGCCGAGGACGAGGCCCACCGGCTCGAACGCCAGGAGGTCATCCTCACCGTCCCCGCCTCCTTCGACGAGGCGGCGCGCGAGCTGACCGTCGAGGCCGCGAAGCGAGCCGGGATCGCCCAGCCGATCCTCCTCGAAGAGCCACAAGCGGCGTTTTATTGCTGGATCGTCACTCACCAGGACGTCTGGCAGCGCGAAGTCCGGGCAGGGGAACTGATCCTGGTCTGCGACATCGGCGGCGGGACGACCGACTTCAGCCTGATCACCGTGGTCGAGACCCCGAGCGGCCCAGGCTTCCGGCGGGTGGCTGTGGGCGACCACCTGATGCTCGGCGGCGACAATATCGACCTGGCACTGGCCCACCGGGTTGAGAAGAAGCTCGGCGCCAGTCAGCTCGACACCGAACAGTGGAGCGCCCTCCGCTACTCCTGCCGGACGGCCAAGGAAAAGCTCCTCTCCGACCTTCCCATGGAGCGATGGCCCGTGACGATCGCCGGCCGAGGCTCGCGGATCATCGGCGGAAGCCTCCAGTCGGAGCTGACGCGGGAGGAAGTGCTCGAGATCGTTCTCGGCGGCTTCTTTCCGCTCTCGCCGAGGGGCGAAGACCCGGTCAAAGGGGCTAAGGTCGGGCTCCAGGAATTCGGCCTCCCTTTCGTCTCCGACCCGGCCATCCCTCGCCACCTCGCCGCGTTCCTTCGTCGGCACAAGGCGGAAGCGATCGGGCAGGGGGGGCATCTCGGCGATGACATCCCCGCGCGACCCGACGCGATCCTCTTCAATGGCGGAGCCTTGACGCCGACCACCCTCCGCGACCGGGTTGTCGAGGTGGTCCGAAACTGGTTCGCCGACGAAGACGACGGGAATTACGCTCCGAGGGTCCTGAGCAACGCCTCGCTCGACCTGGCCGTCGCTCATGGCGCGGCTTATTATGGCGTCGTCCGCCGAGGAGGCGGCATCCGGATTGGCGGCGGGACCGCCCGGTCGTTTTACGTCGGATTCCAAGCCGAATCGAGCGACAAACCTTGGCTTTGTGTTGTGCCTCGCGACGCCCAGGAGGGGGACGAGATCGCTATCGACCGGCACGACTTTGACCTCCTGATGGGCCAGCCGGTCGCGTTCCCGCTCGCCAGCAGCTCGGTTCGTCCCAAGGACGCCCCTGGTGACCTGGTCGGGGCCGATGCCGACTCGATCCGCGAGCTTCCGCCGCTGGTCAGCGTGATGCGGGTCGGAAGGAAGGCGAAGGCCGAGCGTGTGCCGGTCCGGCTGGCGGCGAAAGTGACGGAGGTCGGCACGATCGAGCTCTGGTGCCAGTCCCGGACCGACGACCGCCGATGGCGGCTCCAAATCCAGCTCCGAGGCCCCAGCGGTACACTGAGCCCTCGCGGCCCAATCGCCGGGAGCGAGGCCGACGCGGTTGTGATCGAGCAGTCCGAGGTCAACGCCGCCATCGAGGCGATCCGATCCGCCTTCGCCGCCCCCGCGAACGCCGACGAAGGTGGGCCGGCCCGGCTGATCAAGAAGCTCGAGGAGATGCTCGACGCCCCACGCGATTCCTGGCCCCCCTCCGCCCTTCGTGCGTTCTGGGAACCGATCCGGGAGTCGGCCGAGGCGCGGTTGAAAGGGCCCCGGCACGAGTCGCGCTGGTTCAACCTGGCCGGATTCTGCCTCCGACCTGGAACAGGCTATCCCCTCGATGAGAACCGGATCAAGGCCCTCTGGCCGACGTTTCATCAGGGGGTGAAGCACGGCAAGGACTTGCAGTGCTGGGCCGACTGGTGGGTCCTCTGGCGGAGGGTCGCGGCCGGTTTAAATCGGGCGCATCATGAGGAGATCCATCGCCGACTCGTCCCATTTCTCCTGCCGGCCAAGGGAGCGAACGCGGCCAAGAAGCTGAGCCGGCCGAAGCCCGAGGCCCACGAGATGGCCGAGATATGGCGTTGCGCCGCCTCGCTGGAACGGCTAGCCGCGAACCTCAAGGAACCGCTCGGTGACACCCTGGTCAAGGACCTGGCTCGATCCAACTTGCCCAATTACGCGCTCTGGTGCCTCGGTCGGTTCGGCGCTCGCGTTCCGCTCTATGGTCCTGCCAATACAGTGGTCCTGCCCGAGAAGGCGACCCGGTGGGTGAGAGCCTTGCTTGATCGAGCTTATACAGGGGACCGGGAGACGTCAGACGCGATCTTCGCCCTCGGACAGATCGCGCGGGTGTCGGGCGATCGGGCGCGCGACCTCGATGAATCGCTCCGAGGCGAAGTCCTCGGGCGGCTCGAAGCTCTTGGGGCTGACGAGGAGACCTTGAGACCGGTCCGCGAATACCACGAACTCGAAGTGACGCAGCAAGGCCAGGCCCTCGGCGATGCGCTACCGACGGGCCTCCGGCTGCTGGCCAGGGAAGATCTGGGAAGCTAAATGGGTCGGGTGGGCGTGCCCGAGGCCCGGCCCACCCTAGATCCGTTATGGCGTGGCCGTCGTCAACCGGATCTGCTTCGGGCTCCCGGGGCTGAAGGTGATCGGCACGTTCCAGACGAAATTCTTGACCGTGCAGAGTGTGTTCGGCAAGCAGACGAACGCCGAGACTGAGAGCTTGACCTGGAGGTTTGAGCCGGAGGGGGCCTGCTTGACGAGCGGAAGTTTGACCTGGAACTCCTTCGAGGGCTCGGCGACGGGCTGTCCGGCCGGCGAGACCTCGGGGCCGAAGGTGCCGGGCTTGTCGGCCTCGGCGAGGTAGATCAGTGGGGCGTCGGAACTGACCTTGTAACCCGGCGGCAGGTCCAGTGCGACATCGAACATGAGTTCCCGACCCGGCATCGCCTGAACCGGGGGAAGGTTGATCACAGTCGCGTTAGGGAACCTCGGCCCTCGCTCCCGGGCCGGTGGCTTGACCGAGGACAGGTCGAGCGACTTGACGGCCTTGGTCTCGATGTCGACCGTCCTGATCGCGTGATTGTTGGTGTCGGCTACGTAAAGCGTCGTGCCCGCCAGGCTGAGGCCGCCGGGCTCGTTGAAACGGGGCGGGTTATCCGTCGATCCCCTCCGGTGGGCACCGACGAAGGTTTCGACCGACCGCGTCCTCGGATCGCAGACCTTGATCCTGTTGTTGTAAGTATCAGCGATGAAAAGCTTCCCGTCGCCGATACGCCAGGCCCAGGCAATGCTGGAGCAGGACGTCGTCGGCCTTGCCATCCACGTCGCCGAATTTGAAAAGTCCGGTGCCGACGATCGTGCCGACCCGGTGTTGCGAGCCGAGCGAGATCGTCCGGACTCCGGAGACTTCCGAGTCGGCGACGAAGAGATGCTGGCCGTCGGTCGCGAGGCCGCTCGGCTGGGCGAAGCGGGCGGTCGTGAGCGAGCCATCCTGGATGTTTTCGTAGCCCGAGCCGGCCCAGTGGCCGACGGTCCCCCTCGCGATGTCGTAGCGCCAGATCTGGTGAGGGCCGGCCATGGCGATCGCCAGGAGTTTCGTGCCTGGGATCGGGATCACGTCCCAGGGGCTATTCAGGCCGGTCACCGTCCCATTGCCCGAGCCCGAGAAGGCGTGACTTTGCTTGCCGGTCCCCGCGACGGTCGAGACTGTCTTCGCCTTGAGGTCCACCGCCCGGAGTGCGTGGTTTTCGGTATCCGCTATATAGAGGATGTCTTCGAACAGGCATGTCCCTTGCGGGCGATCAAACGTGGCAGTGTTGAAGTCGCCGTCGACGAGGCCGGTCTTGCCCGAGCCGATCGCTTCGATAAACTGGCCGTCGAGGTCGGTGACGACGATCCGGTTGTGGCCGGTGTCGCTGATGTAAAGGCGCTTCGAGGTCTCGTCGGCCGTGACTTTGCCTGGGTAAAGCAGGCCGCCTTCGTGAGGTCTCTCGCTCTCGGCTGGGAATTCGAAGGGGGTCTCGTCGAGCTCGCCTCGGGATTTGGCCTTGGCGACCAGGTCGCCAATAAGCTTGTCCAGTTCGTCGCCGTGGCCCTCACCCGAGTAGGCCTTGACGATCTCACCGTTGACGTCGACGACGCCGATCGTCGGCCAGCTCTGGACGCCGAAACGGTTCCAGATGACCTGGTTGGCGTCGTTGGCGACCGGGTGCTTGATGTTGTACTCGCGGACCTTGTCGCGGATGTTCTCGGTGTCCTTCTCGGCATCGAACTTGGCGGTGTGGACCCCGATGACGACAAGCTGATTTTTGTACTTCTTCTCCAGCATCGCCAGGTCGGGCAGAACGTGGTGGCAGTTGATGCAGCAATAAGTCCAGAAATCGAGCAGGACGATCTTCCCGCGAAGCTTCTCCAGGTGGATCGGGCCGTCCGTGTTGATCCAGGCGACGGCGCCGTCGAGCGAGAGGCGGGGCTCCTGGGCGGTCGAAGCCAGGCCCCGAAGGCCGGACCCCATCGCCGCGAGGCTCGACAGGATCAGGGTCAGGCCGATGTGCCATCGTGCCTTCTTAACGAACAGATGCATTGCGCGCGACCCCTTGCCAGGTATGAGCTTGATGGATCGAGGCCAGCCCTGTTCAGGGCCTCATGACATTCTAATCCGTCCGGAAGCACCGAACAAATCGCCGAGCCTTTCCTTCACGATTCTTGACGGATCGCGGCCTCGACTGGCGAGGGCACACCGGCGCGTTAAGATCCGTTGAAGTTCCGGGGGCCATTTACGGATCGGACCAGGGGTGAGAACCGCTTCGCCATGGACAAATCGCTGGATTGCACCCCGAAGCAAGTCGACCCGTTCGGCGAGCTGAAGATCTTTGCCGGGCGGGCCAGCGGGGCACTGGCTCGTTCCATTTGCGCCGCACCTGGGAATCGAATGTGCCCGGTCGGAGACGAAAATTTTCAGTGAAGGCAACGTCTTCGTCCGGGTCCTGGAGAACGTCCGAGGGCGTGACGTCTTCGTGATCCAGGGGACCGAGCACCCGGTCAACGACAACTTCATGGAGCTGCTCTTCTGGATCGACGCCCTGAAACGCGCCAGCGCCACGCAGGTCACGGCGGTCATCCCCTTTTTCTCCTACGCCAAGGGAGACAAGAAGGATGAGCCTCGCGTCTCGATCCGGGCCCGGGTCTGCGCCGACGCGCTGGAGTCGGCCGGGGTCAACCGGGTCCTGATGATGGACCTGCACAGCGCCCAGATCCAGGGGTTCTTCAAGCGGCCGGTTAACCACCTCTGGGCCATGCCCGTGATGGTCGACTACTTCCGCAAGAAGCACATCCCCGATCTGGTGGTGGCCTCGCCCGATGTCGGGTTCAGCAAGCAGGCGGCCAAGTTCGCCCAGGCGATGCGGGCGGGGTCGCCCGTGATTGGTAATAAAGTCCGCAAGGAGCACGACGAGAAGGCGGCGGTCCTGGACATCATCGGCAACTGCGTCGGCAAGAACGTCCTGATCGTCGACGACTTCACGATCTCCGGCGGGACCTTGATCGAGATGGCCCACGCTTGCAAGGAGCGCGGGGCCAAGGACATCTACGCCTGCGTCTCGCATGGCGTCCTGACCAAGGGGTCGGCCGGCCGGATCGCCGAGAGCCCGATCAAGGAGCTGGTCCTGACCGATACGATCGGTTATCGGTCCGAGCCCCTGCCGGCCAATTGCCACGTCGTCAGTGTCGCCGGACTGTTCGCCGAGGCGATCCTTTCGATCCATCGGCGCGAGAGCGTGAGCCGGCTTTTCACCGTCTGAATGGCGTGCCCTTTCCCTCGAAATCTTGTTCGATGAATGGGTTTCATGTCGGAGTTCTCCAAGCTAACAACGAAGATTCTCACCCCCCCGCTGAAGCAGCGAGGTTTCAAGAAAGTTGGCAGATTCGACCGCAGCCCAACGCATGACTCCGCGCTTTACCGTCGAGGGAATCTTGAGTTGCAATTAACGTTTGCGTTTCATCCTTACGACGATCCCGATGTTGGCATCCGTATACAGGTCCGTGACGCCAACGGAATACGATTCGACCGGCTTTATCCTCCGACCGAAGGCGGGACAGAGGCAATACTTCAGGCCGTGATGAGAGACATCGAGTCCTGCCCTACGATACTTACCGAAATCGCTTGACGTACCCGCTCCGTGGCTTGGGGCCTGTCCGATGCGCCCTGAGTTCATTAGAATCAAGGGTAATCATTCGGGGAGCGATGATCTCAATAGCCAGGGGCCGACGCCTTGAAAGTCCTCGTGATCGGAAAAGGGGGGCGCGAGCACGCTCTCTGCTGGAAGCTGAAGCAGTCGCGGCGGGTGACCGATGTCTTCTGCGCCCCGGGCAACGCGGGGACGCATTTCGACGCCCAGAACGTCGCGATCGAGATGGGCGACACCCGTGCGTTGATCCAGTTTGCGAGGCGGGAAGGCGTCGGGCTGACGGTCGTCGGCCCCGAGGAGCCGCTGGCGCTCGGGATCGTCGACGCCTTTCAGCGCGAGGGATTGCGGGTCTTCGGCCCGACTCGCGCCGCCGCTGAACTGGAAGGGAGCAAGGTCTTCGCCAAGGAGCTGATGCGGCAGGCAGGCATCCCAACCGCCGACTACCGCCTCTTCCGGTCGGCCCCCGACGCCGAGCATTATATCCTCTCGCGCGAAGTCTCGCTCGTCGTGCGCTCCAAGGGGCGTTCGACGATCCGGAACACCCAGCTCTGCCGGACCGCGCAGGAGACGCTGGAGGCGATCGATCGGATCATGGACCCCCGCGAGATGATGGGGCCCGGCGTCCAGGTCGAGATCGAGGAGAAAGGACAACGCCGGGCGTTCAGCACTGCTGGCGAGGCGCGGGACCATGTTCTCGGTCGGCCGCTGGGGCTGGTCCTCAAGGCGGACGGACTGGCCTCGGGTAAGGGAGTCTACGTTTGCAACAACCTCCGACAGGCGCTCGACGCGATTGATCAGGTCATGGTTCGCCGGGCCTTCGGCAAGGCGGGCGACCGCCTGATTGTCGAGGAGCGGCTCGACGGGCAGGAGACCAGCATCCTCGCCCTGACCGATGGCCGGACGATTGTCCCGCTCGTCTCCAGCCAGGACCACAAACGGGCCTACGACCACGATGAGGGGCCGAACACCGGGGGTATGGGGGCCTACTCTCCCGCCGAGATCGTCACGCCCGAGCTGATGGAGCAGGTCGAGCGTGAGATCCTCGTGCCGATCGTCCACGCGCTGAAGCGGGCCAGGAGGCCGTTCCGGGGGATTCTCTATGCCGGACTGATGCTGACCAACCAGGGGCCGAAGGTCCTGGAGTTCAACGTCCGCTTTGGCGATCCCGAATGCCAGGCAATCCTAATGAGGCTCCAGTCCGACCTGCTCGACGCCCTGGAAGCCGTGGTCGATGAGCGGCTCGATCAGGTCGAGCTGACCTGGGACCCCCGGCCGGCAGTGACGGTGGTGATGGCCTCCGAGGGCTACCCCGGCCATTACGAGCGCGGCCGGGCGATTAACAACCTCGAAGAAGCCGAACGGATGAAGGACGTGAAGGTCTTCCACGCCGGGACGGCTTTCCGAACCGACCCCACGTTGGGCCGGGACGGTCGGGTTGTGACCGATGGCGGCCGGGTTCTCGACGTGACGGCGCTCGGCGACACACTGGCTCAGGCCCAGGCCCGAGCGTATGAAGCCGTTCGCGCCATCCGGTTCAACGGTGCCTGGTATCGTCGGGACATCGCCGACCGGGCGCTCGAGCCAGGCCGGCCTGAAGGCCATTGACGCTCGCTCTGGACATAAAAAAGGCCCGACTCCTCTCCTGAGTGGCGTCGGGCCGGGTGAAATCGAATGTGATCACCGTGTCTCAGGCTGACTTGGAAGGTGAAGTCGTGGGGGGCTTTGCCTTCGGCGTGGCAACCGTGGCCGTGCCATTCGTCGCCGGGAAGACGTGCGGAATGCCCGGCAAGCTGATCGGCGTCGCCGGAGCAGGCAGGGGCGGCTCGACGACCTTGGGCGGTGTGACCTGCGCGTGAGTGTATTTGACCGTCTTGGCGTAGAACGCCGTGTTCGGCATGTTCGGCGTCGCCGTGTCGTTGTGAATCGATCCCTCGACCCGGGCGATGATCCGGCCGAGCGGGAGGAAAGCATCCTGCGGGTTGCCGAACGACTGATCCGTTGGAGTCAGGAGCTGCGAGTAGGGCAGATCGGAGGCAGCGAAGACCGTGTTCGTGATGTTCCCGGCGATAAATGCTGTGATCTGACCATTTGCCTGGGCCGTCCCCGTCGGGATAGTGGGCGCGGTGGTGAGCGACAGGCTGGTGATGTTCGAATTGACCGTTTGGGCGACAGTAGCGAGTCCCTGGTTGTAACCCGAGAGGATCGTTGAGTTCGCCACGTCCCCGCCCAGCATCAGGTCACCGATCTGCCGGTTGCTCGTGATCGTCGAGTTCAACGCGCCTCGGTTGGCGTAGAGATTCTCGATCGAGTGAGTCAGGATCGAGCTCGTGTCGAACCCCTTGCCGAAGTAGAAGTTCCGCGAACCGTTCGGCGTCAGGACCGAGACGTTATTCGTTTCTCCGCCGATGTACATGTTGGCCAGCGTGTTGTTTGTGACCACCGAGAAATTGGTCGCGTTGCCGCCGACCCGGACGAACCCGATCTCCCCGGTGATCGTATTCGTCGAGTCGAAGAACGAAGCGACGATCGTCCCGCCTGTATAGCTCTGAGGGGCCGGGGCGAAGTTGGTGCTGCCGTCGATCTCATTGGCTTCGAACAGGTTGATCCGCCCGGCGACGTCGAAGATGACACTTTTCTGCGTGGCGGGGTTGGTCGTGCCGGTAGACGAAGTTGTTCCCGCCTGGTCGCTGGAGATGACCTTGTTGACCACGATGCTGGTCCCGATCGAGGCGGGTACGCCCAGTTTGACCACGAACTGGTCGTTCTGGCCGTCCTGGGCCGGGCTCTGGCTCGGGTTGGTGCCGAAGAACTTGGTCGTGTCGACCCCACCGAACCGGAGAGAGTTGACGCCATCGGGAATATTGATGGAAGCGAGCGGCTGGGTCGACGAGGTTGTGACGCTCGGGTCGGTTACACCGAGATAAAAGTTAGGCATGTTGATCGCTTCGAGACCCAGGCCCGTGCCCGTCTTGTCCGAGTGGTTCGGGATCTCGTTCAACTGCTCGAAGAAGATCTGGCCGGTACTGCCGGCGGCGGGCTTCACCGTTCCGATCAGCTTGCTGTCCGCCGGGTCGGTCCCGGAGACGGTGATGGATTTGATCTCGGTGGCCGAGTTGAGAGCACCGGGGCTGCCGGTGGAGTCGTTCTGCTTGACGACCTGCAACGAGCCATGGCCTTGGAGCGTGAGGGTCCACTGGTCCCCCGCGGTGTCGGTCCCCGAGACCGTGGCCGAGAGCAGTTGCCGCCCTTCGAGACACTCGGCCGAAGGCCGGTAAGCCCGCGACCGCCCGAGGTGCTTCCGCATCGACATGGATCAGACTCCCTTCCTCAAGACTCGCGGCCCGGAGCCAGGAATCTCGGGGTGAGTCGGTTGGGAACGATCGGCCCGATTCCGGCCCGACTCCGCTGACCGATCCCGCCCGATCCCCATCGCCCGCCCCGGGGACCTCGTCCCCGCCGATCCGCTCGACCGACTAATAGTCCCGTCGATGGTTATCGACCGTACTATCCGTAGACTTGAGCTATTCGTTAAAATCGGTCAAACTCGTATTTTATCCATGGTGGCATGGATGACGCCTTGCATGCCTCGCTCCGAGGCATTATGATTGGAGCCGGCATTGAATGCCCGCTCCGCGGAAGAAGGAACCGGATGAAACGTCCCGCGAGTCAACGGCGCAGACCGGTCGTGCACATCACTCTCGGTCGTGCCGCCCGACTTCACCGACTCCTGACCATGCTGCAAGAGGGTCCGACGGTGCGAGAGACCCTGTTGGATCGGCTCACGATCGGGCTTCGGACGTTCTACCGGGAGCTCGACCTACTCAAACGTTGCGGGATCAAGGTCCGTCGAGGGGGGAAGACGTATCAACTCCGCTCGACGATGGCCGAGGCCGAAGGACGGCTTCCCTTTCCCGATCCCCAGCTCAGTTTCGCGGAGATGGCTGAACTGACTGGCCATCCCGGTGAGGCCGCGAAGAGACTCGCCGAGATTTACCGGAGCGTCGTCCAACCGCCCTCCCCGCCACCCAAGAAGGCCCGTAAGAAGAAGGGGGACAAGTAAGTCGCGCAAACAACCAAGGGCCCGACCAACCGATCGACGCGATCTTTTCGATTCTTCGATACGGATGATCGTCGTCTGACCTACCCCAACAAGAGCACCGCCAGTTCCTTCAATCGGGACCATTGATACAAAACATCAGAGCCGATTTCGTGCCCGCTAAATCCTTTTGACATGATCGAATCGTTGCCATACGCTGTCTGTTAATCACAACTCATTTTGCCCTGCCTTCGTTCCGTGTCATACTTCTCCAATCGATCTTATCGACCGCGATCAGATCGCGGTGCGATGGATGACTCCGCACCCTTGACCGGGAGATTGCTGTTATGCCGCGGCGCCCCCCGAAAGCGATCTACTCCGTTCTTGAAGCCCTGGGTCGAGAGGGTGGAGGAGCGGCTCTTGCTCTCCACCTTCAAAGTTACGAATACGAACGACGACACGAATATGGGGTCGCTCCGGTGGGCGATCGGGCAATCGAACGCGACGCCGGGTTCGAATACGATCGACTTCAGCATCGCGCTCGCGGGCGTCCAGACGATCAATCTCACCTCGTCGCTGCCCGCGATCACCGTCCCGGTCACGATCGACGGCACGTCTGAGCCGGGCTACACGACTTCACCCCTCGTCGAGTTGAACGGCGCGGGGGCCGGCAAGGGGGTCGACGGCCTCGATATCAGCGCCGGCGGGACAACGGTCAAGGGATTGGTGATCAACCGTTTCACGGGCGAGGGGATTAGCCTCTCGATGGCCGGCTCCGACTCGATCCAGTCCAACTTCATCGGCACCGACCCGACGGGCAAGATTGCCGAGGGGAACGGGCTCGACGGCGTGCTCGTCCAGGTGAACAGCAACAGCAACACGATCCAGCACAACCTGATCTCGGGCAACACCCACAACGGGATCTACCTGAACGGCCAACTTTTCGGGATGGCCCATCCGCTCACGTCGGGCAACCTGATCGCCGGCAACCTGATCGGCACCGACGTTACCGGCACGAAGACCCTGGGCAATGGTAGCGACGGCTTGCAGGTTCTGGATGCCCCGTTGACCACGATCGGCGGCACGGTCTCGGGCGCTCGCAACATCATCTCGGGCAACAAGAATGGGATGGAGTTGCTCGGCATCGTCGATGGCGCGCTGGACGATACCATCACGCAGCCCGACGGCTCGGTGATCGAAGGCAATTACATCGGGACGGACATCACCGGGACCGTGGCGCTCGGCAACGGACCTAGCGGCGCGGTCCTCGGCGACGGGATCGCGCTCAGGGGGATCTCCAACAGCACGATCGGCGGGACGGCCTCGGGCGCGGGCAACGTGATTTCGGGGAATAAGAATTATGGGATCGACAGCTTCGTTATCGGCTCCGGCAACCTCGCCATCCAGGGGAACCTGATCGGCACCGACGCCACCGGGACTAAACCCCTGGGTAACGGGATCGTTCCCATGGGGATCGACTCCAGCGGGATCGACATCTCCGGCGAGGCGAACGTGACGATCGGCGGGACCGTCGCCGGCGCCGGCAACGTGATCTCGGCCAACGGGGATAACGGCATCAACACCTTCGCCAACGGCCCGGGGTTGACGATCCAGGGCAACTTCATCGGGACCGACATCACCGGGACCCTGCCGCTGGGCAACGGTGGCGACGGGATCAACGCGACCTATGCCGGAATCACGATCGGCGGGACGATGTCGGGGGCGGCGAACATCATCGCCAACAACGGTGCCACGGCCACGTTCGACCACTCGGGCGTGGTGGTCACCGCCGCGAGCACGTCGATCCTCTCCAATTCGATCTACAACAATCATAAGCTTGGGATCGAGCTCAATGTCTCCGGCAACAACATGCAGGTCGCTCCGGTGTTGACCTCCGCTGCTTCCATGATCACTTCCAGCACGATCACGGGGGCCCTGACAGCCGCCGCCGGCACTTACACCTTGCAGTTCTTCTCGACGCCGGGGCTGAACCCGTCGAACAACGCCGAGGGAGAGACTCTGATCGGCACGGCGACCCTCACCGTGACCGGTGGCTTGACCAACTTCTCGGAAGTCCTCCCCTCGGGATTTACTCCCGGCAGCCTGATCACTGCGACGGCGACGAACTCGGTCGGGAGTACCTCGGAATTCTCCGTCGCCCGTCACCGGGACGGGGATGGGCAATCCGTTCGGGGCGCCTACGATCAGCGTCGCGTACGCGCCTTCAACCGTCGTCGTCGGCCAGGACACGATCGACACGTTCATGATCACCAACACAAGCGCGGCCACCGACACTGGCTTGGTCTTCCGAGACATCATTCCGGCCGGCACCACGTTCATCTCTGGCGGGACCTCGTCGGGAGTTTCCGTGACGTTCGCGAACGGTGTGGCCACGGCGAATCTTGGAACTCTCGCCGCGGGCCAGTTGGTGGACGTGTCGATCCTGCTGGGGATCACGGCGGCGGCCGAGCCGTCGTTCACCGAAGTCGGCAGCGTCTCGACGACGACCCCGTTGGTCCCGTCGGGGACCGACACGGTCTCGGCCACCACCACGGTCACCTCTCCAGTGAACCCCGGGTCCGGGCCGCCGACGATCCTCGTTAACGCGTCGCCACCGACCGTCACGCCAGGCCAGAACGTGACCGAAACGTTCACGATCATCAACACGTACTCGGTCGATGACGTAGGTGTGGTCTTCAACGACACGATCCCCGCCGGCACCACTTTCAGCTCCGGCACGACATCGACGGCGGTACCCGTGGTCGTATCGGGTGGTGTGGCCTCCGCAGACATCGGAACGCTGCCGGCCGGCCAGTCGGTGACCGTGACAATCGTCCTGACGACCTCGAACATGGCCGAGCCATCGTTTACCAACGTCGGCAGCGTCACGGCGACGACGCCATCGGTTCTCCCCGGGACCGATGAGGCATCGATCAGCACCCTGGTCGCAAGTCCTACGAATCCCGGGTCCGGGCCGCCCACGATCCTCGCCGGCTCGCCTTCGACGGTCACCGCGGGCCAGACCGTGACCGACACCTTTACGATCTCCAATGATTACTCGGTCGCCGACACTGGGGTGGTCTTCAGCGACACCATCCCGTTCCTCGCCACCTTCAGCTCCGGCTCGACCTCGTCGATGAGCATTCCTGTGACGTTCACGGGCGGAGTGGCCACCGCCGACATCGGCACGCTCCTACCCGGCGAGTCGGTGACGGTGACGCTGGTCCTGACGACGCTGGATTCGGCCGTGCCGTCGTTCACCGACATCGGCCAGGTCACCTCGACCACGCCCCCGATCTCCTCAGGGGCTGACACCGCGTCGATCACCAACGTTGTGAACGCGCGACCTCCTCTGATCACCGTCAACGCCTCGCCTTCGAGCGTCCTTGCCGGTCAGGTCGTGATCGACACCTTCACGATCACGAATTCCTTTCAGATGGATGACACCGGGCTCGTCTTCTCCGACGTGATTCCGGCCGGCGTGACCTTCGACAGCCACAGCTCGACCTCGACGGGAGTCCCGGTGATTCTCCTGGGAGGAGTGGCCACGGCCGACATCGGCACGCTCGCCGCCGGCCAGTCGATCACCATCTCCATTGTTCTGGTACCCACGACCTCGGTCATCCCGTCCTTCACCAATACGGGCGAGGTCACGTCGACAGCGCCGCCGGTCTCGTCGGGAGTTGATACCGCGTCCGTCAAGACCGATGTGAGCCCGGCCTCCGACCTCTCCGTTTCCATCTCCGGTCCCACGGGCACGGTCGCGGTCGGTCAGAGCCTGACCTACACCGTCAAGGTGACCAACAAGGGCCCGTCGGCCGCCACCAATGTGTTCCTCAACGATACCCTGCCTGCGGGCGTGACCTTCGTCTCGGCCACCCCAAGCACCGGGTCGCCATTATCCCCCATCAATGGGATCATCACCGCGGACTTCGCCGTCCTCACCTCCGGGGCCTCGGCCACCCTGAAAATCGTCGTCACCGCAGGCGCAGGTTCGTACCCGATGGTGACCGATACCGCCTCAGCCACGGCCGACGAGGCCGATCCCGACCAGAGCAACAACACGGCGATCTACGGGACTGTGATTACCCAGGTTTCCGATCTTTCGGTGGTCATTCTCCCCCTGGCGACGACGATCGGCATCGGAGTTCCTCTGACCTACCAGGTCACGGCGACAAACAACGGTCCCTCACCCGCCACCGGGGTGAAACTGACCGATTTCCTGCCGAGCACCGTGTCGTTCGGGTCGGCGAAAGCAAGCACGGGTACGGTCTCGGTCGATTCGTCGGGAACGATCACCGATTCCATTGGCGCACTGGCCCCGGGTGCGTCGGAAGTGCTCATGATCACCGTGACCCCATACGCCTCGGCCGCGCCATTGGTCGCGAACAACGCAACGGTCTCGGGTGATCAGTTGGACTCTTTCCCGGCGAATAACAACGCCTCGGTCACGACGACTGTCATCCCCTCGGCCGACCTGACGATCGTCAAGGAGACCGCCTCGCCCAACCCGGTGGAACTCGGGCAACTGGTCACGTTCACCATCAACGTGGCCAACAATGGCCCTTCGGCGACGTCCGACTCCACGCTCATCGACGTTTTCCCAGCCGGCTTGTCGTTCGTCTCGGGGACGGCGGCCGGGGGCGCGGTGACGATCTCCTCCGGGGTCGTGACCGCTCCCGTCGGGGCTCTGCCCAGCGGCGGGACGTCCGTCGTGACAATCGTCGCGATCGCCTCGACGGTCGGGACATTTACCGACAACTCATCTTACACCTCGGCCGTTCTGGATCCCAAGCCGACGAACAATGCTGGTAGCGCTTCGGTCGTGGTCAGCCCGCTGGTTTCCCTGTCGGTTGTCCTTACGGGCACCTCCGGGCCGCTCTACGCGGGCAATCCGCTGACATACACCGCCGTCGTATCGAATAGCGGTCCGTCCACGGCGACGAATGTCGTGTTCACCGACCCCCTCTTCCCCGGCGCGGTGTTCCAGTCATCGTCGTCGAATGGCGTCAGCGGGAGTGTCGCGAACGGGGTCGTGACCCAGCCGATCGGCACGCTGGCTCCCGGGGCGTCGGCGACGGTTATCCTGACCCTCGTCCCGACCGAGGCCGCCGTGGCCACGAACACCGTCAAGGTCTCCTCCGCCGAGACCGAGTCGAGCACAGCCACCCCGACCTCCAGTGTCACGACCACCATCATTCCGTCCTCCAGCCTGATCCAGTTCGCCGCGCCGCTTTATCTCGCGAGCGAAACCGGCGGATTTGCCACGATTACCCTGGATCGCACCGGCGACGTCCGACCTGACGTGACGGTCCATTTCTCGACCATCCCGGGCGGCAACGCGACGCCGGGAATCGACTACATCCCCGTCTCCGAGACAGTGGATTTCCCCTCCGGCGTCACCCAGGTGACGGTCACTGTCCCGGTCCTCGCCAACCCTCACGACAACCTTAATGAGCTGGTTGCCCTTCAGCTCGACTCGCCGACCGGCGTCGCGACGCTTGTGCCGGGTCAGGCCAACGGGGCGTCGCCCATCACGGCGACGCTCGAGATCATTAATGTTGACCCGGTGCTCGTCGGGCCGACCGTGACCGACCTGCGGCTGAGCGGCACGGTCAACAGCATCACCTCGATCGAGGTTGATACGACCGGCAACCTCAACCCGATCACCGCGTCCTTCGCGCCGAATTACACGATTCTCGCGCTGGGCGGTGGGGGTAAGCACGGGGTTCCGGCGGGGACGGCGATCCCCGTGGTCTTTGCGTCGTACAACGCCTCCAATGGCTCTGTCACCTTGATCCCAGCTTCTCCGCTTCCGGCCAACGAACTCTTCGAGATCGTCGTCAACGGGACCACCTTCGGGGCCGTGAGCGACCTCGCCGGGAACCCCCTCAATAGCGTCCTGGGCGTCACACCCGGGAGCAACTACGTTCTCACCTTCGAGCGGGGAACCAACCTCAGCTATACGGATCAGTATGGCACCAGGGCCAACCTCGTGCTGACAGGGCCCGGGACGCTCGACCTCGACCGGTCAGTGAACGGCGATTCGGTGCGGCTTCAGGTTCTCGGAGCGGTCGCGAAGAAGACCGTGATCTCGGGCTCGGTCCATCCCAAGGGCCGGCATACGACCATCGGCTCGATTCTCGGACTCGGCCAGTTCGGCTCGATCCTGAGCAAGCTGACCACCCCTCAGTTTTACGTCAACATCCCAACCTATCCCAACGCCCAGACACAGGTTGGCGTCCCGGCGGTCGAACACCCTGATCCCCTCCCCCACGGTCACGAAAAAACCAGGTCAGACCGTGAAGACCAAAGCAGTCGTCCCGACGTCCGGTTTCAGTTCAAGGTCGTGATAGCGACCGAGCCAGCCCTTGAATCTCGAGAAAATGCCCGAGCCGGCTCAACCTTTCAGGTTGAGCCGGCTCGGGTTCTTCTTGAGCACTTCCAGAAGTCAGTCTCGGGGGATCTCGTCTCAGAATGACCGGGCTGGGACTCGAACCCAGGACCAACGGATTAACCTACCTCATCGGCTTTCGCCGACCACCCCGGCCGAGCCGAGGCGTTGAGCGTCTGGACTATCCCACCGCCGTCGCAGGCGTGCCGCGTCTAGTCTCTGGGGCCGAGGCCGGCGGTCCGCCGGTCCCTTGCCTGCTGATGACCCAATCCCCATCCTTTTCAGACCGTCACGCTTGCCGTTGCCGGCGACGTTGTGGTGGCAGGGCTCTCAGGGCGTCCCAGCAAATTGCGGCATTCACTCTTCGCGGTTCGGATTCTTCCCGCGAGAGGCTCCTATTTCACGTTGAAGTCCGTTGCTCTACCGACTGAGCTACCCGGTCAGGGCCTCTATAGCTTAAGCCGCGACGGTCAGTCCGTCCAGACCGTTAGGGATGTCTTCGTCGTTTGATGGTCGGAGCGGCCCGGCTTGATTCCTCGGGCTCAACCTGATCGAATGGGGACATGCCGGCAGCATCTGAAGTGAAATCGGGGGTCGAGTCGATGATCGTTGGGGTGCCCAAGGAGGTCAAGTCGGACGAGTATCGGGTGGCGATGCTCCCCGTCGGGGCCGAGGAACTGACTTCGGCCGGTCATGCCGTCCTGATCGAGGAAGGGGCTGGGCTCGGGAGCGGCATTCCGGACGCCCTCTACGCGGCGGCCGGCGCGACCTTGGTCCCCGATGCCTCGACGATCTGGAGAAAGGCCGAGCTGGTGGTCAAGGTCAAGGAGCCCCAGGCGTCCGAGTGGCCCCAGATGTGGCCCGGCCAGACTCTCTTCACCTACTTCCACTTCGCCGCCGATGAGAAGCTGACACGCGCCGTGATCGCGAGCGGGATCACCGCCATCGCCTACGAGACGATCCGCGACGCCAGGGGGACCTTGCCGCTGCTGACGCCGATGAGCGAGGTCGCCGGGCGGATGAGCATCCAAGAAGGGGCGAAGTTCCTGGAGCGACCCCAGGAAGGGCGCGGGATCTTGCTGGCCGGCGTCCCGGGCGTCGCCCCGGCCGAGGTGGCCATCCTCGGCGGCGGGATCGTCGGTTCGAATGCCGCCAAGGTCGCCGCGGGGCTCGGGGCCAATGTCCGGATTCTCGACGTGAACCTCGACCGGCTCCGCTACCTCGACGACATCATGCCTCCCAACGTCACGACCCTTTATTCCGACCGGCACACAATCCTGGAGTCCGTCGAGCGGGCTGACCTGGTCATCGGCGCGATCCTGATCACGGGCGCCCGGGCCCCGCGACTCGTCCGGAAGGAAGACCTGGCCCGGATGAAGCCTGGCGCGGTCATCGTGGACGTCGCCATCGACCAGGGCGGGTGCATCGAGACGAGCCGGCCAACCACTCACCGCGAGCCGACTTACGTCGTCGATGGGGTGGTCCACTACTGCGTCACTAACATGCCGGGCGCGGTCGGCAGGACCAGCACCTACGCCCTGAACAACGTCACGCTCCCCTATGTCCTCCAGATTGCCAGGCAAGGGTGGGCCGAGATGGCCTCCTCCTCGACCGGCTTCGCGGAAGGAATCAACATCGACCGGGGGAGGGTGACCAACCAGGCGGTTGCCTCAACGTTCGGTCTCCCCTTTGTCCGCTGGGATGACCGGGCGGCCTGACGCTGGGCCGCTTTGCTTCTCATTACTTCCATGCGTCCCGAGGTCAAAGACGGTTCATTCCGCGTTCCCACTCCCTATTTCGAGGATCTCCTCCGATGTCCGAAGAACATGAGCACGAGCACGAACACGAGCACGCCGAGGAGAGCCTGGAGCAGGCCCTGGAACTCGACACGCAAAGCCAGATCTTCCTGGAGATGAGGCGGCAAAACCTCGACCTGCTCAAGTTGTCGATCGAGGTCGCCGGCCTGGGTGGTCAGCATCCGCCGATCAAGTCGGGCGACCTCAAGAACGCCGTCAAGAACATCTGGGACCTCTACTCTGAGTTCTATTCCTGGATCGACCCCGAGGAGTCCGAAGGAGACGAAGACGACGAGGACTTCGAGGAGTGAGCGGCCAGACCAGCTTGGAGCCGTTGGAAACGGTCGGATGGGTCGGCGATGCCTTGACCGGTCATCTCCGGCTCATCGACCAGACGCTCCTGCCAGGCGAGTTCGTCCAGATGGAATGTCGGGACGTGCCAACCGTCTGGGAGGCGATCAAGTCGCTCCGCGTCCGCGGAGCGCCCGCGATCGGGATCGCCGCTGGCTTCGGCGCCGTGATCGGCGGACAATCAGCCGTGGAGCAGGGAGCCGAAGCCGTCCGAGCGGCCGTCAAGGCGGCGAGCGACCACCTCCGGACCAGCCGGCCGACCGCCGTGAACCTGTTCTGGGCACTCGACCGGATCGACCGGGTGGCCGATTCGGAGGCGACGGGCGATCCTTCGACCCTACTGAACCGGCTCCTGGCCGAGGCCCGGGCGATCGCCGAGGAAGACAAAGCCATGTGCCGGTCGATCGGCCGGCTCGGCGCATCCTTGATCCAGCCGGGGCAGGGGGTCCTGACTCATTGCAACGCCGGGGGGCTCGCCACGGCCGACTACGGGACCGCGCTGGCAGTGATCTTCGCCGCCTTCGAGCGAGGCACTGACCTCCGTGTCTTCGCCGACGAGACCCGGCCGCTTCTCCAGGGGGCTCGACTGACCGCCTGGGAGCTTCAACGCCGGGGGATTCCCGTGACGCTGATCTGCGATAACATGGCCGCCCAGGTCATGAAGGAAGGCAAGGTCGACCTCGTCGTCGTCGGTGCCGACCGGATCGCGGCCAACGGCGACACGGCGAACAAGATCGGAACCTATGGCGTGGCCTTGCTCGCAAAGGCCCACGGAATCCCGTTTTACGTCGCCGCGCCTTCAAGCACGTTCGACCTGACCCTCGACTCGGGCGACGCCATCCCGATCGAGCAGCGTGACCCGCGTGAGATCACCCACGGCTTTGGCCGGGTGACCGCCCCCGAAGGCATCGATGTCTACAATCCGGCCTTCGACGTCACCCCGGCCGGGCTGATCGAGGGAATCATCACCGAGCGCGGGATCATCCGCCCTGTCAATGTGGACACCGTGGCCGAACTGCTCGGGATTTCACGGCCGGTTGTCAAGGACTACCGGCTCGTCTAAAACAGTTGCGATGACCGATCCGTTCACTCGACCTCAACGAGCCTCACTCATGCTGGCGCACAACGTTTTCTTCAGCCTCCACGACAAGTCCCCCGCCGCCAAGGCCAAGCTGGTGAACGCCTGCAAGACCCACCTAACCGGGCACGCGGGTGTCCTCTTCTTCGCCTGCGGTGAGCTGGCCGAGGAGATGACCCGTCCGGTCAACGACCGCGACTTCGACGTCGCCCTCCACATCATCTTCGCCGACCGCACCCATCACGACATCTACCAGGATGCCCCAAGACATCACAAGTTCGTCGAGGAGAACAAGGCGGACTGGGCGAAGGTCCGGGTGTTCGATTCGACCGTGGATTGAGCCCAGCCGGAAAAAAACGAAGCCAAATAAGCGATTCGGGTTGGAAAGAGGGCGAGTCCGATGCCGCTCCCCTGCTATGCCTTACGGCTGGAGGCAGAAGGGACAATCCTCCAGGATCGCGTCAGGGTGTACGAAGCTGGCGATGCGATCGTCATCGCCGTCGCGGACGGAGCCGGCGGTGTGGGCGGAAGTGAACGGGCCGCCGAGGCCGTCGTGGAGGGAGTTGAAAAACTCTTCGGGAGTGGCGTCACTCTGGACGATGAGGCCACCTGGATTGAATGTTTGACTGAGGCCGATTCGCTTATCCAGCGGACAGGGACCTGGGGTCTGACCACGGCGGTTGTCCTCGCGATGTCTGACCGTTGGATCTGCGGAGCGAGTGTTGGCGATTCGGAGGCATGGCTGGCGACCGAGAATGATTTCCGCTCGTTGACCGCGAACCAGAATCGCAAGCCATTCCTCGGCTCCGGCGCCGCGAGGCCGGTTTCCTTCAGGATCTCGGATTTCAGTGGTGTCTTGATCGTCGGCACTGATGGGCTGTTCAAATACGCTCCGGCATGGAAGATTTCCCAGGTCGCCGTTAGCAGGCCTCCCGAGACCGCCGCACAGACCCTTCTTGACCTCGTTCGCATGCCGAATGGTGGGCTCCAGGATGACGTTGGGTTCGTCGTTTGCAGCCTCATGGGCTCGGAAGGCCCAGCCAGCGACCAATAGGGGAAATCGAGATTCGGCCGAGCCGCACATCCGTGATCACGCCTGGAAAAGACAAAGCCAATTGGCTGGCAGTTTCCTACCAGGATGAGGACGTCCAGGACTTGCCCCTCGGATATAGCGTCGCAATTGTGACCGCCTTCGAACCGTCTATCTGCCCTGTTCGTAGGATTTCCACCGAACGCAGAAGGCCCGGACGATTTCAGTCGTCCGGGCCTCATCTTTTCCTGTTTCACTGAGAAGTCAGACGGAGATGTGGCCGTGGGGCAAGATGTAGCCGAGGGCGATCAATTTCTCGATGATCGCGTCAACGCACTGCTCGACTGACTGCTTGCTGGTGTCGAGAGTGACTTCGGGGTTGAGCGGGATCTCGTAGGGATCATCGACCCCGGTGAAGCCCATCCCCTTGCCCTCGGCGACGGCATCGCGGGCCTTGGCATAGAGGCCCTTCACGTCGCGCTTCTCGCAGACGTCGAGCGGGGTGTCGCAGTAAATCTCGACAAAATTCCCCTTCGACGCCTTTCGGGCGTTGTCACGTGGACCGCGATAGGGGCTGATCACTGCGCAAAGAGTGGTCCCGCCGTGCTGGGCGACCAGGCCGGCGACATAGCCGACGCGGTTGATATTAGCATCGCGGTCTTCCTTGCCGAAGCCGAGCCCCTTCGAGAGGTGGGTCCGGATCTCGTCGCCGTCGAGCATCGAGACGTTCCGGCCGTACTCGGCCAGACGCTCGACCAGGGCGTGGGCGACGGTGCTCTTGCCCGAGCCCGACAGGCCGGTGAACCAGAGCGTCAGGCCCTGACGGAACTTCGGCGGGCTGGTCTCGTTGAGTATTGCCGCGACAGCCGGCCGACTGAACCACTCGGGCAGGGGGATTCCCTTGGCCAGGTAGTTGTCGCGGACCTGCGTGCCGGAGAGGTCGGCCGTCTTGACCCCGGCGGGGACCTCGTCAACCGGGCTGTATCGGTTCTCGTCGGGCAGGTAGACCATCGGCTTGAAGTCGACCATCCCCATGCCGATCTCGTCCTTGTGCTTCGCGATCGTCTCCTGAGCGGCGTAGGGAGAATAGAAGGGCTTGCCGGTGCTGTCATTCCCCGGTCCAGCCTGGTCGAGGTCGACGATGAAGTCGGTGCATCCGTAGTTTCGCCGGATGATTGCGTGGAGCAGCAACTCGCGCGGACCGGCCATCCTCAAGGCTAGCGGGAGTAGGCTCAGGACGACCGATGAAGGCTCGAAATAGTTGTCGACCAGGGCACGGTAGCAGCGGACACGGGTGTAGTGGTCAACGTCGCCCGGCTTGGTCACGCCGACGACCGGGTGGATCAGCAGGCCGCCGCCGATCTGCTGGGCCGCGCGCTTGGTTAGCTCCTCATGAGCCCGGTGCAGGGGGTTGCGGGTCTGGAAGGCAACGACCTTCGACCAGCCGAGCGTCTCGAAGTGCTCGCGGAGTTCTTTCGGGGTCCGGCGCAGCTCCGTGAAGTCGTAGTGCGGCGGGACGCGGATCACTTCGAGCCGGCCGGCGGCATGGTGCCCGGGCTGGCTTCTGGAAGTAAGCGATGGCCGGATGCTTGACGTCGGTCGTGCCGTAAACCTCCTTGGCCTCAACCTCCTTGTCAAAGGCGTAAATCTCCTCGATGTGGAGGAAGGCGAGAAGGTTGCCGTAGACGTCGCGCAAGGCCAGCGGCTTGCCGACTACCACACCGTTGCCGGGCGTGACCGGTAGCGTGATCGGGAGCGGCCAGAGGGTGCCATCGGCCAGGCGTCCTTCGGCGACGACGCGCTCGTAATCGGCCTGCCCCAGAAACCCCTTGAGCGGCGAGAACCCGCCGACGGCGAGGAGTTCGAGATCGCAGAGCCCGCGCTCGTCGAGCGTCAGGCTGGCATGATCCTTGGCGGTCGCCCGCATCTCCGAGGCCCGGCCGTCGTCGACGATCAGGTCTACCAACGATCCCCCGTACGGGGGGTTCAGTCCGGCTCTTGCCGGTGCGATCGTCCCAGAAATGGCTCGGTCTCCCGTCTAATCCAGGAGGGCAGAACCTGTCCTGCCCAAACGAGGAGGACGTTAAGACAAGTTCTGCCCTCCGAAAACTTCGGCCTCAGATGATCCACTCATGGGGTGTGGTGCGCTGAGAAAGCTCGGCGATGGAGGTCTGGTCGAGGACCGCGCGTTCTGCCGCGCGGATGTGCTCCCAGACGGCCGCGAGCACACGCGCAGCGGGCTCGTTCGACTCGCGAGGGGGCTCGCCGGGACCATCGATGGCTGTTAGCACTTCTCCCAGCGAAATCTGGCTGGCAGGTCGTGCCAGGCGGTAGCCTCCCGCGGCCCCTCGGGTGCTATGGACCAGGCCAGCCCCCTTGAGTTGTAACAGAATCTGGACGAGGTAGCGTTCGGGAATCCCGTTCGACTCGGCGATCTCGCGAATTCGAACCGGAGACGCGTCGGGTCGGGGCCTGGCCAGCGCCAGGACCGCCAGACAGGCATACTCGGCCTTCGCGGAGATCTTCATGGGCTCCTCGATGCTCACCTGGGAAGAGCACGAACTCGGGTCCACGTCTATACTTTATTAAGATTATCAACTTGCTGTCGATTGGGAAACTGAGAATTGTATCGGTCGTGAGCTTGCAATCTCCGCATTGTCCGCCCGGAGTCGGTCCGCGGATTCTGGTTCAGCCGGGCGAGTGGCCCGGGTCGGCGGTGGTTTGCCAGAGAATCGCGATCATCTGGGCGGCATCCTTGCGGATTTCCGAGAGTTGGACGAGGAAATCAGCAGAGTCCGGGCGCCTGGCTCGACGACTCTTCGAGCGAGTCGCAAATCCGGATGATCTGGTGTGACGGGGCGAGCATCGTCGGCACGAGAACGGCCAGGTTGACGTGCCAATCTGGGTCACTGTGGCGGAGGAGGCCGTGGTCGATGGCCTTCCTGGTTTCCGTGGCGAGCTTCGCGATCGATCGGAGCCTGTCGATGAGGCCGGAGCGGCCCTTCGAGGTCGGCGTCGCGTGCCAGGAAATCGGCGCGGCAACCGATCCGGCTGACCGGCGCCAGGAGGTCGAGCCGGACGAGTTCGGTTGTTCGACGAGGTTCGGGTTCATCTCCGGCCGGTTTCACGGAGGATGACAAGGGTTCGGTGCGCCGGAGGAGCCCCTCGATCTTGCCGACCAGGCGGGAGAACTCGATCGGTTTGGTATCATAGTCGTCACTGCCGGCGGCGACGGCCCGTTCGCGGTCGCCGGACATGGCGTGGGCGGTCAGGGCGATGATCGGCGTCGCCTGGGTCTCGGGGTTGGCCTTGAGCCGTCGGATCGCCTCCCAACCGTCGATGACCGGAAGACTGAGGTCCATCAGGATCAGGTCGAAAGAGCCCGCCCGCGCCGCTTCCAGCCCCTGAAGTCCGTTGACGGCCAGGGAGATGTCGAAGCCTCGACGCTCCAGTCGCCGCGAGAGCATATCGCGGTTCATCTCATTGTCTTCGACCAGCAAGATCCGGGGCATGGCGAAGGCGGGTCCTCCGGAGTTGGCCAATCGGGCCAAGGGGCTGCGTTGACAACTTCAGTCGAGGTCGTTCCCTTCTTTGGAGAGGACGGGGACCATCAGATCGACGGCCGTCGGGTCGTCTTCGGAGAGAGTTCCCGCACGGCCGGCGGGGAGCCGAATGGTGAAGGTCGAACCCCGGCCGGGCTCGCTCCGGACGGCGATCTCGCCGCCCATCAGCTCGCAGAATCGACGAGTGATCGTCAGGCCGAGGCCGGTCCCGCCGTAGCTGACGGGTCGTCGAGGCGTCGGCCTGGACGAAGGGGCGGAAGAGCCGGTCGAGCTCCTCAGGTTTCATGCCGATCCCATTGTCGGAGACTTCCAGGACGATCATTTCGGTCCCGAATGAGCTCGGTCTCGCGGGCAGCTCCGAGTGTGATCGTGCCTCGCTCCGTGAACTTCGCGGCATTGCTCAGGAGGTTCAAGAGCGACTGGCGGACCTTCGTCATGTCGCCGTGCATGGTGCCCAGGTCTTCGAGACCCTCGACCACGCAGGGCGTTGCAGCGTCTCTCGGCCAGCGGCTCGATCGTGGCCAGGACGCTCCGGATCATCTCGGCCAGGTCGAAAGTCTCCGAGGTAGAGATCCATCCTGCCCGGCCTCGATCTTGGAGAGGTCGAGGACGTCGTTGATCAGGCCGAGCAGGTGCTTGCCGGCCGAGTGGATCACGGCCAAGGTCGGGGACGAACTCGGTCGCATCCCTGGTCGCGGGCCTCCTCCTCGAGCATCTCGCTGTAGCCGATGATGGCGTTCAGGGGGGTCCGGAGTTCATGGCTCATGTTGGCCAGGAACGAACTCTTGGCCCGGTTGGCGACCTCGGCCGCCTCCTTGGCGGCACGCAGCTCGGCCTCAACCCGCTTCGATTCGGTGATGTCGCGAGCCACCTTGGTATAGCCGAGGAGCGTGCCGACCTCATCGCGGACGGCGGTGACCATGGCGCTGGCGAAGAATCGGGAGCCGTCCTTGCGGAGATACCAGCGCTCGTCGTCGGCCCGACCGGTTGACTCGGCCCGCGCGAGTTCCAGCCGGGGCACGCCGGCCGCTCGGTCCTCGGGGCAAAACAGGAGGTCGGCCTTGTGGCCCAGGATGGCCGAATCGGCGTAGCCGAAGAGCCGTTCCGCCCCGCTGTTCCAGCTGGAAACGCGTCCTTTCAGGTCGATGGCGAAGATCGCGTAGTCGCGGACGCTCTCGATCATCAGGCGGAGCCGCTCCTCGCTCTCCCGGAGCCGCTCCTCATCACGCTTGCGCTCGCTCACGTCCGTCACGACGCCGACGAAGTGGGTCACCCGTCCGTCAGCCCCCTCCACCGGCGCGATCGTCAGGGCGTCCCAGAAGGTCGTGCCATCCTTGCGATAGGAGAGCATCTCGACCGACGTCTCGCGGTGGTCGCGGAAGGCAGCCTGAAGTTCTTCGATCGCGTCGGGGTCGGTTTCCGGACCCCGGAGGAACTCGATGTTCCGTCCAGCGGCTTCGGCCTGTGTATAGCCGGTCAGTCGCTCGAAGGCGGTGTTCACGTAGATGATCGGCTCGTCCGACCGGCCAGGGTCGGTGATGAAGACACCCTGAGCGATCGCCTTCAGGGCGCGTTCCCGGAGCCGCATTTCGGTCTCCGCCCGACGCTTGGGGGCGACGTTCAACGAAGGTCACGACGGCGCCCAGGGTCTCGCCGTCGCGGCGAATTGGGTGGGCGCGATACTCGACCGGAATCATCGAACCGTCGGCCCTACGGAAGACATCCTCCTCATCAAGCGTCCCCTCGCCCGTCCGGAACGTCCGGAAGATCGGGCAATCCTCAACCAAAAAGGGGGAACCGTCCGAGTGCGTGTGGTGGATGAGCTTATGCATGTTCCGTCCGAGGACCTGCTCGGCCGAATCGAAGCCCAGGAGCTGGAGCGCGGCGGGGTTGCAGAAGGTGCATAATCCGTTGAGGTCCACGCCATAGACCCCTTCACCGGCCGAGTCGAGCAGGAGCCTGACCCTGGCCTCGCTTTCGCTGGAGCGTCCGGTCGGCCCTCGACCGCTCGGCGAGGTAGCGACGGACCAGGGCGTAGATCGAGCCAATCAGGAGAAGTGCGAGGGTCGAAGCGACAGAGAACGTGATATAGGACCGCCAGATACTCTGGCGACGCTCGGCGACCCGGTTCTCCAGGTAGAGTGTTTCTTCGTCCTCGATTCTCTGGGTCAATTGGAAAAGGTGAATCAGGCGCTGACGGACCGGGTCGGCCGCGAACAATTCACGAGCGGCCATGAGTCCTTCCTTCCGGGCCTTGGCGATCGAGGCGCGGAAGTCGTCGAGGCGGGCGCGAGCCTCAAGATCGAGCTCGATGGCAACGCATGTGCTGATCCGGGCGGTTTCGCGTCAGGTGTCGCAAGTTGCCGATCTTCCGAATAATCGTGGAGGCCTGATGCTCGAAATCGTCGAGGTCATTGAGGTTACCGTCGATCAGGAAACCTCGGCGGGCGGTCTCCGCGTCCTTGAAGGCCGAAGCCACATCCTCGACCGTTTCCAGGACACTCCTTGAGAGGACGACATGGCTGGTGTTGGCGGCCAGATCGGCCAGATCCTGATACGAGACCAGCGCGTTCGTCGCCAGGACGGCGAGCGCCAGCCCGAAGCCCCAGGCTAGCTTGCGTTCGGCCAACCTGCTCATCGCACTATCGCCCTCGAACCGTTTTCAGTCGCCTCGGATCTCGACCGCCAGGACCGAGACATCGTCGCGGACGTGGGAGGCACCCGACCATCCCTCGACCCCGGCCACCAGGTCGTTGACCACCGCGCAAAGCGGCTCGGATCGGCCCGACCTCGATCTGTTCCAGCAGCCGCTCCGTCCCATACGGATTCCCCTCGGGGCTGACCGCCTCGGGGATGCCGTCGGAATAGAGGTAGAGCCGGTCGCCGATCGAAAGGCGGACCGTCCATTCATTATAGGGCTTTGGTCCATCCGCCAGCCCGATCGGATATCCCCGGCCAGGCAGAAGCTTGGGTTGACCACCGATTGGCAGGTAAATCGGGCCGGGATGGCCGGCGAGGGTGTAGCGAAACTCGCCGGTCGAGGTGTCGAGCACTCCGTAGACGAGCGTGAAATACTGCTCGGTCGAGACTTCGAACGGGAAGAGCCGGTTCAGCTGAGCGGCGACCTCGGCCGGCGAGAACGGCGAGGGTGGCCGACCGTCCTGGCCAGGCTTGACCAGGATGGAAGAGGCATCCGTGGGAGGGGAAAGCAGACGCCCCACGCTCACCGACATCAAGGAGGAGGCGACGCCATGCCCACTGACATCGAGGACATAGAGCGCGACTCGGTGCTCGTCAAGCTTGATTGCGCTGAGGCCGTCTCCGGCCAGCTCGTCGCAGGGTCGAAAGGCCCAAGCGAAGGCCAGTCCCGGGAGGTCGGGCGAGGAACGGGGGAGCAGTGACTCCTGGATTCTCGCGGCGGCCCGGAGATCGCGCGACATCCGGCTGTTGGCGGTCTCCAGATCGTGATTTCGCTCGGCAAGGCGGCGTTCGAGCTGCTTAACCTGCTCGACGGCCCGCCTGAGGGAGATCTGTGTCTGGATCCGGGCCACGACCACGGGGAAGTCGAGTGGCTTGGTCACATAGTCATTGGCACCCAGGCCCAGAGCGCGAATGACGTCCTCGCTATCATCCTTGGCCGTCGCCATGATGACCGGCAGGTCGGTGGCCGAATGATGCTGGCGGAGGATCGTCAAGGTCTCGAAGCCGTCGAGCCCCGGCATCATCACGTCCAGGAGAACGACGTCGAACGACCGTTCGCCAATCAGCGCGAGAGCATGCTGGCCGTCATGGCCGACTTCCGATTCGTAGCCAAGCCGCCGGAGCCTGCGCGAGAGCAGGTCGCGGTTGTTTGGATCGTCGTCGACCACCAGAACCGAGCCCAGACCGGCCGCCATGGGGGCACTTTCGTTCGCGCTGGCGATCACCCGAATCTCGGTCGTGATCGCGACGACCCGGCCCGAATCCGATCTGGAATCGGGCCATCGCAAGGATCATACCGCAACTGCGTCCTGTTGCGAAAGTGATTCCGAACCGGCGCGAGGTCTTCCTCGTAGAGTAGAATTGAATCTGAGATCGTTCATCCAGGGGGGTTCGAGTATGAGCGCGGAGATTTTCGACGAGTTCGATGACCGGTTCGAGGACGATGACACCTGGCTCGATGACTTCGACGACCGTGACGACACCTTCAACGCCGCGGCCGAGGCCTCTTTCCTGGACGACCTGGGAATTGACTTCTCGAACCTGGGAAACCGAAGGCGGATGGATCTCGGCCTGCTCCTCGGTGGTGAAGAAGAGGACCCCGAGGACGAGGACATCGCCGCTTGAAATCGGCCTACCCTTCGAGTTGAGTTGGGAATTGGTCGGCCCGGTGTGAGATATTCGGGCCTGGTCTTCAAGGTTCCAACTCGAAAGGGGTACGTTGTGGGATCGAGATGTCGGGTGTTGGCCCTGGCCCTGGCCACGATGACGGGCCGGGTCGAAGCCCAGGAAGAAAAGGCGTTGCATGCCGACCTGATCCTCAAGGTCGGCCGGATCTGGACAGGCGACCGCGACCGCCCCTGGGCTGAGGGCCTGGCCTCTCGCTCGGGCGAGATCGTGGCCGTCGGATCGGCTGCCGAGGTCGAGCGTTTTCGTGGGACCCGGACGCGTCTCCTCGAACTCCCCAGCGCCTTCGCGACCCCTGGGCTGGTGGACGCCCATGCTCACCTCGTCGAACTGGGGGCGAACCAGGAAGAGGTTGATCTCCGGGGAGCGTCAAGCGTGGAGGAGATCGTCCGTCGGGTGAAGGCCCGGTTGAACGACAACCCTGGCGGCGGATGGATCATCGGGGCGAACTGGGACCAGAGTCTCTGGCCGGGCGGAGCCTTTCCGACCTCGGGCCCACTCGACGAGGCCACGCCGAACCGCCCGGTCTGGCTCCGAAGAGTCGACGGACACTGCGGATGGGCCAACTCCGAGGCGATGCTCCGCGCCGGCGTGACGGCCGGATCGAAGACCCCCTCCGACGGTCAGATCGTCCGGAACTCGGCGGGCAAGCCGACCGGTATCTTCATTGACGGCGCGATGGGTTTGATTGATTCGGCGATCCCAGGCGGCTCCCGGGTCAACATCGCCCGCCGGATTCTCGCCGGCCAGGAAATCGTCTTCAAAGCGGGCCTGACCGGTATCCACGACGCGAGTGTCTCGCCCCGGGCCGTGGCCGAGGTCTATCGGGCGCTGGACCGTGAAGGAAAACTCAAGCTCCGGGTCTACGCGATGGCCAGCCCGCCGTCGGGGCATGAGGTCGAATTCGTCTCCCGGCCCCCTGAGCCCTCGAAGCCAGGCGATCGTTTCACGATGCGGGCGATCAAGCTATTCGCCGACGGGGCAATGGGCTCGCGAGGGGCCTTGTTATTTGAGCCCTACGCCGACGACCCGGCCACCAAGGGTCTATTCCTGATCGACCCGAAACTCCTGGAGTCGATAACGACCGAGGCCCTCCGCCACGGCTGGCAGGTCTGCACCCACGCCATCGGCGACCGAGGAAATGCCCTGGTCCTCGACGCCTACGAGGCCGCCCGGAGCGCGACGCTTGAGGCCCGAGATCCCCGGCTCCGGATCGAGCATGCCCAGCACGTCCGCAAGGCCGACGTCGGCCGATTCGCGAGCACCGGGACCATCGCCTCGATGCAACCGTCCCATTGCTCGGACGAGATCCGCTGGGCCGACGCCCGGCTCGGCACGGATCGGTCGCAAGGTGCTTACGCCTGGCGCTGGTTTGCCAATGGGGGAGTGCCGCTGGCCTTCGGCAGCGACTTCCCCGTGGCCGTCGTCAGCCCGTTTTACGGCCTCTACGCCGCCGTGACCCGTCGGCAGCCGGACGGAAGTCCTCCGGAGGGCTGGCATCCCGACCAGCGGCTGACCCTCGAAGAGGCCCTACGTGCTTTCACCGCCGGCCCGGCCTTCGCGAGCTTCGCCGAGGAGCGGCTCGGCGTTCTCAAGGTCGGTCGCCGGGCCGATGTCACAGTGGTCGATCGCGATCTTTTCCGGGTCCCTCCTGAGGACTTACTCAAGGTCCGTGCCGTAATGACGATGGTCGACGGCGAGCCAGTCTTCGAGTCGGGCGGGCGCTGAGTGCCCCGCCCGACTCGTCAGGTTTCCCGATCAGGCCGACTTCTTCTTGTTGCCCGGCCCCTGCTTGTACTCAGGAGTCACCTTCGTGACGTTGGGGGTGACGTCGGCGTCGATCTTGCCAGTGGCCCAGCCCAGGGCGCCGAGGAGCAGTCCCTGGTACTTGGGGTTCTCCCAGACGTCTTCGCGGTGCCCCATCGAGGTGTAGAAGACGCGGCCCTTGCCCTGCATCCTGGCCCAGGTCTCGGGAAAGTTCGGCCGCTGGTAGAGGTCGCCCTTCATGTCCTCAGTTTTCTGGACGAGGATGACATGAAGGTCGTCGGCCCAGTACTTCTGGGTGTACCACTCGTCGTTGATCTTGAACGAACCCGTGCCGAAGCCCGACATGCCGGGATAGCCGGGATCGGCGACTTCGAGATACGCGACCTGCTGGGCGCCGTGGCCGGCGAACTGACCGCCGATCATCTTGATGTACGGGTCATCGGCACCCATCTTCCGGTGGTCGCCGAACGTGTCGCTCGCGCAATGCATGCCGACGAAGCCCTTGCCGGACTCGATTGCGTCGAAGAACGCCTTCAGGCCGTCGGCGGAGATCGGTGGCTGCTTGTCGGTCCCTTCCTTGGTGAGGTCGCCGGTGGTCTCGAACGCGAAGGCGTCCCACTGGCCGATCTTGTCGGGGTCGAACATTCGGCCGTCCTTCGAGGCGACGACCTCGAAACCGTGCTCCTTGCCGATCTCGGTCAGGATGCGTTCGGCCAGGGCGGGGCTGTCTCCCTTGCGGGCGATGACCGAGTGCTGGAAGCCCGAACTCTTGGTGAAGAACAGGACCTTTTTCGTCGCTCCGTCATTCTGGGCGGCGAGGGCTCGGAGCGCGGAAGGGCCGAGCAACGCGGCCCCCGCGGCGAGCAGGGCCTGACGACGATTCATCGACATGGAGCGTCTCCCTCTTGGGCTGGAAAGGGTGGGAAAGGTCGAACCGCCCAGCTCGCGGGCGGGTTCGGCCGGCGTGAACGCCCATCCTAACGCCGCTTCGGGGGGTAATCACCTGGCTGGTCGGGAAAAACCCGGTCATGATCCTCGTCGGGCCTTGCCCGGCGATTTCGAACATTCCGAAAGCCCCCTTCACGCGCGATCGGAAAGTCGCGTTGCAAACTTCACGGAATTTGTTACAAAACCCCCGCTCTCACCGGAGGAGGCTTTCTCGAACAAGGATGGACATCGCCCATGAACACGATCACCAAGCCCGCTCGAGCCCTGTTCTTCCTGGCCCTCCTGGCTCTCGGATCGATCCGGGCTGAAGCCGCCAGCATGTCGACGTACCTCGCACTGGGTGACTCGATCGCCTATGGTTCCGGGATGACCGAAGACGCCGCGCCCGGCTCGACCGTCACGTCCGGCTACGTCAGTCAGTTCGCCAGCACGATGGCCCAGGCCAATGGTGGCGTGGCGCCCAACGTGTTCAACCTGGCCCTTCCCGGCGAGACGCTCGCCTCGTTCAACTCGGGGAACCCGGACACCTCGGCCAATACCCTGTATTCGTCGACCCTGACGAACCAGAACATGGCCTTCATGCACTATATGGCGTCGCAACTGGCCGCCGGCAATCAGATCAACACGGTGACGATCTCGCTCGGCACCCAGGACATCATGAACATCCTGAACACGCCGGGCTTTGGCTCGATGTCGCTAATCCAGCAGGCGACTGCAATCCAGACGGGCCTGGCACAGATCCAGTCGCAGTATACGACGTTGATGAGCGAGATCCGCAACGTCCTCCCGAACGCCACGATCGACCTGGTGGGTGCCTACAACCCGTTCCATGCGACGCCGAACAGCCCGCTCGCCCCGATGGCCGAGCCGGCCTTCCTCGGGTTGAACAACATCCTCCAGCAGGAGGCTTCGACGTACAAGGCGAACTACATCAACACCTACACGGCGTTCCTGGGCAACGAGTCGAGTTATACGAACATTCTCGGCGGCACGGGGAACATCAGCCCGACGGCGACGGGCTATGCCGCGATCACAACCCAGCTCGACGCTACGATCGTGCCCGAGCCGAGCACGTTTTTGATCGCCGGTTTCGGCCTGGCGGGCGTGGCCCTTCACGCCCGGAGGCGTCGACGGGTTTGATCCTCGGATACGGCGGTCCTTGTTCCATCGCGGGTCGAGAGTCGGGGTTCGGTGCGACCCGGGCGCTCGACCCGCCTCGCGTTGACATGCTTTAAACCCAAGGAATCGGCCGGGTCGCCTCGGGGGATCTCTCCCCCGAGGCTCCCACAGATCCGGACTTGCCCAATTAAGGCATCCGGCTCGTCATGTCATGATCTCGCCACGGGACGGCACACCGAGTGGATCGCGATCGCTCGGCGGGAGCGGATGACGCTCCAGGAAGCGATAGAGCCGATCCCAGGACATTCGACCGCCACGCCGGCGGCGCGCCAGCCATCTCCTCCAGATCCACGTGGCCGCGTCGCGAAATCGGGTCAACGCCTACGAGTTGCCCGTGATCCCGTAGTACGCGAAGTGGCCCCGAAGCTTCTGACTCAGGGTCCGGTGCTGTTCCTCCATCGGCAGGTGTCGGTTGACCCGGCACCAGTCCGATAAGGCGTGCAACCCGCGGCGAAATCGGCTTCCGGACGTCTTCCGCTTCACCACCCAGTTCCCGTTCCGGGAGCGCGCCCAGTAGTGCGTGAACCCCAGCAGGTCGAAGGTCCCTGGCGGTGTCCTCGACTCCGAGCTCGCCCCATCCCGGTCGATGCCGGGCCGCTCGAACGGCACCAGCCGCGTCTTGTCCGGATGGATCGTCAAGCCGTACTTCTCGAAACGCTTGGGCAGCACGTCCATCACCCTCCGGGCGTCCTCTTCACAGGTGAACCCCATGACGAAGTCGTCCGCGTAACGGATCAGGAACGATCGCCCCTTCAGGCGGGGTTGGACCTCCCGCTCGAACCACTCGTCCAGCACGTAGTGCAGGAAGATGTTCGAGAGCATCGGGCTGACCACCCCGCCCTGCGGCGACCCCGTCTCCGGGTGCGTGACGCACCCGTCCTCCAGCACGCCCGCGTTGAGCCATTTGCCGATCAGTCGCAGCAGCACCCCGTCCCGCACCCGACGCTTGAGGAAGTCACGCAGATGGCCGTGGTCGATCGTATCGAAGAATTTTCGAATATCGACCTCCACGATCCAGCCGCCCCCCATCGCCATCGTCTGCTTCCAGAGGCTGTCCAGCGCTTGATGCGCCGATCGTCCGGGGCGGAAGCCATACGAGCAGTCCTTGAAGTCCTGCTCGTAGAGCGCCTCCAGCACCATGACGACCGCACGCTGGAGCACCTTATCCTCGAAGGTCGGAATCCCCAGCGGCCGAGTCTCGGTCGCCGAGCCGGCCTTGGGGATATGGACCCGCCGCACCGGCGGAGCCTGGTACGTGCCGGACTTGGCTCGTTCCAGCAGCGACTGGAGGTTGCCCTCAAGGTCCGCCGCGTAGTCCTTGCCGTCCTGTCCGTCCACGCCCACCGCCCCGTCCTTGCGGGTGCGGTCGAACGCCTCTTTCAGCCAGTCGATGTCGATGAGATGGGCCAGAGAGGTGAATCCCATCTCCGGACTCTGTCGAGCGAGTTGTGCGATCCGTTGTTGTTTCGTGGACACGTCCACGGGTTCCGATGCACCCGCCATGTTTCCCTCCAACGGTGTCATGACACGGCGTCCCCTTCGCTCCACGGGGTCCCTCGGAATGGTTCCCCCGCTTCGTCGATACTATGGGACGCTCCGACTCCCGTCCGTCCGTCTCGCCGCGCTTCGTTGCCTTCGCTTGGCGATACCACCCCGCGTCGGGCCTTTGCTCCCAGCGACCGCCGACGCGCGGTCGAGGGCATCGGGGAGTTGGTGTTCCGGTCTCCCGAACCGGAATTGTCGGTGGAGACGGACGGGTCTCCCAGGTTCCCAGGGACCCCTCATGTGCCTTGGCCCTGCTCTCCGACCCCGGCGGGACCGATCACGCCAGGCCATTGCGGCGTGTCGGCGTGGTCCCCGCGTCTGACAAGCACGAGGGCTCCCGCGAGGAACTTTCGAGGCTCAATCACACGGCCTTGGCACTCGCTGTCTACGCTTCGCGGTGAGGGTCACCCCTCCCCGCGCAAGACTCGCTTCCGGCTGCTGGCCAGGCTCTACCGGGCGGGATTCGTTCACCCGCAGGGTTCCGACGAAAGGTTTCCGAGTTTCGAGGCTCTTCCTCCTCTCCTGAACTTTCCTGACGCAATGTCAGATCAGTTCTCATCGCCTCCGGACGCGCCCTAAGCTTGGTCTGGAAGCCGGCCTGGTGTCCGCTCCACGCCTCCCGTCGGCGCGGCGGGTCACCATGGCCCGGGTCGAAAGGACCGGGCCGTCCGGTCGATCGACGGACCTGCGCCGTCGCCGGGATGCCTCGACGTGACCCAATCACTCCAGCGGGCCGTCACCCTCTGGTTCGCGCTGGTAGCCACGATCTCAATCGGGCTTGGTTTCTTCGCTTTCCGGAGCGTGAGCGAGGCTTCGGGAGACGATGCTCAGGTCGATCAGACCCACATCCTTCTCCGGATGCTGGAACGGACCCTCTCACTCCATCGAGCGGCTGAGTCGAGCATCCGTGGTTTCGTCCTCGGAGGCAATCCTCGCGACCTTGAGCAATTCGACCAGATTCTCCCCCTGTTCCAAGAAGAGTTACGGAAGGTCCGTCGTCAGATCGCTGACGACTCCTTCAAACAGGCTCGCATTGACCGACTTGCCGACCTGATCACTCGCCAGATCGATCTTCAGAAGCAAGTTGTCCAGGTCCGTCGCGTTCAAGGTTTCGGCGCCGTGATGGCCATTGCCCGGGAGGGAGCTGGCCGGAAGCTGAGCGAGGAGATCTCGTCGATCCTGGACTCCATGACGGCGGAGGAGCAAACTCTTCTCGACCAAAGACTTCGGAAGTCATGGGCCAGCCGGCAGCGGACGATCCTCGCGCTTTCCAGCGGGATGGGCATCAACCTGGTGATCCTCCTCCTCGTCTTCTGCCTGATCGCTCGGGAGACGAGCCGTCGAGGGCGGGCCGAATCGGCGCTCAAGGCCAGTGAGGCCGAGGCCAAGAAGCTGGCCATGGTCGCGAGTCGGACCCATAACGCCGTCGTCATTGTCGACGCGAAGAGGAAGGTCGACTGGGTCAACGAAGGGTTCACGCGGATTACCGGCTATCCTCCCGAGGAGGTGATCGGCCGCGATCCCGGGCGGTTCTTTCACGGGCCGGAGACTGACGCCTCATCTGTTGAAATGATCCGGGATGTCGTCTGGTCGGGGCAGACTTGCCGGGTCGAGGTTCTCTTCTACCACAGGTCGGGCCGTCGTTACTGGGCGGAGGTCGAAGCTCAGCCGATCTTCGATGAATCGGGAGCGGTGGCGCGGATCATCGCGATCATGAGCGATATCACCGAGCGTCGGCGGGCCGAGGGCCGGCTGGCGGCCCAATACGCCGCGACGAGGCTGCTGGCGCGCACCGGATCGCTCTCCGAGGCCATTCCTGGACTACTTCAGGCGGTCGGAGAGAGCCTGAACGTCGATGTCGCCGAGTTCTGGGCAATTGACCCGGCGGCGACCGTCCTCCGCCTGGCCGGATTCTGGACTTCATCGCCAAGGGTTGAGGTGGATTTCGTTGGCCCGTCAAGGGCGATGACCTTCCGATCGGGCGAGGGCTTACCGGGACGGATCTGGGCCAGTGGCCGGCCGGATTGGATCGACGATCTGGCCGTCGACACCATCTTCGCACGTCGGGAACTGGCTCGGTCGGTCGGGCTCCGCCATGCTTTTGGCTTCCCGATCCTCGCTGATTCGACCGTCACCGGCGTTGTGATCCTGCTGGCCCGGGATTCCCAGCCGACCGACGAGGCCTTGCTCCGGATGATGGGCTCGCTGGGGGTCCAGATCGGCCACTTCGTCGAGCGTTGGAAGAGCGAACTGGCCCTCCGGGAGAGCGAGGCCCGGTTCCGGACCCTGGCCGACGGGGCGCCGGTCATGATCTGGCTGGGCGAGCCCGACGGCCGACGGAGTTGGTTCAGCAGAGGCTGGCTCGATTTCACCGGAGGGACGATCGAGAACCACGCAGGAGAAGGCTGGGCCCGGTACGTCCATCCCGACGACCTCGACCGCGTTCTCGCCACCGATCGGTTGACCTCGGAATCTCGTTGCGAGTATCAGGTCGAGTATCGGCTCCGCCGGAACGACGGCCAGTACCGCTGGATCCTGGCCATGGGCGTCCCCCGAGAGCTGAACGGGGGCGACTTCGTCGGCTTCATCGGCTGCTGTCTCGACGTCTCCGAGTTGCGAAACGCCCGAGAAGCCGCCGAGTCTGCTAACCGGTCCAAATCCGTGTTCCTGGCCAACATGAGCCATGAGATCCGAACGCCCATGAACGGAATCCTCGGCATGACCGAACTCGCACTGGAGACCTCGCTGTCGCTTCGCCAGCGCGAGTACATCGAGCAGGTCAAGTCTTCCGCCGACTCTCTACTTTCGGTCATCAACGACATCCTCGATTTCTCCAAGATCGAGGCCGGCAAGCTCTCGTTGCATCACGTCGATTTCGGGCTCCGAAGCTCCCTTGAAGACACAATGAAGACCCTGGCCCAAAGAGCCCACGATAAGAACCTGGAGCTGGCCTGCCGGATTGCCCCGGATGTGCCCGACGCCCTCTTCGGCGACCCCAACCGGCTCCGCCAGGTGGTGGTCAACCTGGTTGGCAACGCGATCAAGTTTACCGAGCACGGCGAAGTCGTCGTTTCGGTCGAGGTTGGGTCCTTCGCTGAAACCGAGGCCGAACTCCGCTTCTCGGTCGCTGACACTGGCATCGGCATCCCGGTCCGAAACCGGGCCACGATCTTTGAGCCGTTCGAGCAGGCCGACGGCTCCACGACGAGACACTATGGCGGGACCGGGCTCGGGCTGGCGATCTCGCGGAAACTGGTCGCGATGATGGAAGGTCGAATCTGGGTTGAAGGGGAGGTCGGAGTCGGCAGCACGTTCCACTTCACAGCCCGCTTCGGCCTGGGCGTTGAGACGGCTGGCCGCGCGAAATGGACGATCGGAGCCCGATCCGTGGTCTTCGCGTACTCGTGGTCGATGACAACCGCACGAACCGGCGCATCCTCGAAGAGATCCTGAACAACTGGGGGACGTCCCCTTCCACGGTCTCCGACGGACCCGCCGCTCTGGACGCGATCCGGCAGGCGGAGACGAATGGATCTCCCTTCGCGATGGCCGTGATCGACGGAATGATGCCCGGCATGGACGGGTTCGAGCTGGCCTCAACGATCCGGTTGGCCTCGAATCCCTCACCGCCACTCCTGATCATGCTGACGTCCAGCGGCCTCTCAGATGAGTCCGAACGGGCCCAGGCGATCGGAGTTTCGGCCTGCCTGACCAAGCCGATTCGGCAGTCGGAGCTCTTCGACGCAATGATGAAGGCACTCGGATCGCCAGGGTCGGGACCATCCGTGGTCGAGGCCCGAACCGTCCCCGTCGAGGTCCCGACCGACAAAACCGTCCGACCGCTCCGGATCTTGCTGGCCGAGGACCATATCGTCAACCAGAAAGTGGCCGTCGGCATGCTCGAAAGGATGGGCCACCGGGCGACGGTCGTCGCGGACGGGGCGAAGGCGGTCGAAGCCTGGGAGACCACTCGCTTCGACATGATCCTGATGGATGTCCAGATGCCCGAGATGGACGGCTTCGAGGCCGTGGCCGCCATCCGAGAACGCGAGCGGCAGACCGGTCACCACATCCCGATCGCCGCCCTGACGGCCCACGCGATGAAGGGAGACCGCGAACGCTGTCTCAACTCGGGATTCGACGATTACCTGACCAAGCCGATCCGTTCGAGGGAACTGGGCGAGACCATCGGGCGATGGGCCGCGAGGAACCCTGATCGTCCAGAAGTGGATACCGATGGCCCGACCTCGGCCCCGACCGCTGAGTTCGATCGAGAGACAGCATTGCTCACCGTGGGCGGCGACAAGGAGTTGCTCGGCGAGGTGGTCGGCCTTTTCCTCGACGATTGTCCCCGGCTCCTCTCGGAGATCGAGCAGGCGATTGACATGACAGACGGCCCCTCGATCAAGCGGTTGGCGCATACCGTCAAGGGGCTGGCCGGCAACTTTGGACTCCCGACTGTTGGTCTCGCGGCGTGTTTGCTGGAATCCAAGGGGCTGGCCGGCTCCTGGGGTGAGGCTCGCTCGGCCTTCGAAGAACTGCGAGTTGGCATCAACCGTATCCGGCCGGTCCTGGAGGCCGTCGCCGCGAGCCCTTGAGACAAGGGTCATCGAAACGCGGTCCATCGATCGGCGAATACTGTTGTTCTCGAAAGGGACCTGGACGATGTTAGCCCCGACCGAAACCATGAATGGTAGTGAACTCGCCCCGGGCGTCCTGGACGACGATCGGGCTCTGAACACTGTCCTGATCGTCGACGATTACCCGGTTGATTGTCGGATCGCCGGTGCGATCGTCGAGAAGTCCACGAATCTGAGCGCGACCTACGCTCGCGAAGGTCAGGAAGCGCTCGAATCGATCGCCAGGAAACGACCGGCCGTCGTGCTGACCGATCTCCAGATGCCCGGGATGAACGGTCTGGAGCTGGTCCAGAGTATTCGCGAGAAATATCCCCGCCTCCCCGTGATCTTGATGACCGCCCTGGGCAGCGAGGACGTTGCCATCCTCGCGCTTCAGGCCGGGGCGACGAATTACGTCCCGAAGCGGACCCTGGGCCGGGACTTGCCCGAGACCCTCCGCCAGGTTCTGGCCCTCTCGGCGAGCGACCGGCAACGCCAGAGGGTGGTCAGCTCGCTGGAGCGCCGCGAGTCGTTCTTCAAGCTGGAAAATGATCCCGACCTGATTCCGCCGCTCATACACCTCTTGCTGGAGGAGCTGGGCGGGATCGGGCTCTTCGACGCCACCACAAGGATGCGAGCGGGTGTCGCCCTCCAGGAGGCGCTGAGCAACGCCATGTATCACGGCAATCTTGAGGTCAGCTCCGACCTCCGCCAGGAAGACGAACGCGAGTTTTACAGCCTGGCTGCGGCCCGTAAGTCCGAGCCGCCTTATCGCGACCGACGAATCCGGGTCCAGGCCCATCTAGACCGCGAGGCGGTCGCCTACACGATCCAGGACGAAGGTCCCGGTTTCGACACCTCAAGGCTTAATCGACCAGTCGATCCCGAGGACTTGATGCGGATCGGAGGCCGGGGGCTACTCCTGATCCGCACCTTCATGGACGAGGTCACCTTCAACGAGACCGGGAATCGGATCACCTTGATCAAGCGGAACCAGGCGACGACCTGAGCGAGTTTCCGTTCCAGTTGGTCAGAGGACGATATTCACCAGCTTGCCTGGCACAACGATTGTCTTGCGGATCGGCTTGCCGTTGATCAACGCGACGATCCGCTCATCGGCCAGCGCCGCAGCCTCGATCTGATCGCGCCCAGCCTCGGCCGGGACGAGCACTCGGCCACGAAGCTTGCCGTTGATCTGGACCGGGACCTCAATCTCGTCGTCCTTCAGGAGCGCGGGGTCGAACGATGGCCACGGAGCGTAGGCCAGCGTCTCCTGATGTCCAAGGATCTCCCAGAGTTCCTCCGCCAGGTGCGGGGCCATTGGTGCGAGCAGGAGCGTGAACGTCTCCATCGCCGCCTTCGGCCGGACCTCCTGACCGGTGAAGGCGTTGACGAACTCCATCAGCCGGCTGATCGCCGTGTTGAACCGCATGGCGTCCAGATCATCGGTGACGGCGGCGACGGTCCGGGCGATGATCTTGGCCTGCTCGGGTGTTGGCTCAACCTCCTTGACCTTGGAGTCGAGCACGATCGAGTCCGATTCGGCGTCGACGACCATCCGCCAGGCTCGGCCGAGGAACCGATAGACCCCCTCAACCCCCTTCATGCTCCACGGCTTGACCGCTTCGAGCGGCCCCATGAACATCTCGTAGAGCCGCAGGCTGTCGGCGCCGTATTCCTCGACGACCACGTCCGGATTGATGACGTTCCCGCGAGCCTTCGACATCTTGTGGGCGCGGGCCTCGATCCGGATCGTCGGGTCGGCCGCCAAGACAAACCCATCCCCCTTCTTGACGACCTGGTCCTCGTCAAGCTTGACAGGATTGGCTCCGTCTTTGACGGGAGCCGAGAGCCATCCGCCCGTCTCGTCCTGGTATCCGGTGTATTCCGTCTCGCCCAGGATCATCCCCTGATTGACCAACTTCTTGAAGGGCTCAGGCGTGCTGACGTGGCCCCGGTCGAACAGAACCTTGTGCCAGAACCGACTATAGAGCAGGTGCAGGACCGCGTGCTCGGCGCCGCCGACGTAAAGGTCGACCGGCATCCAGTATCGTTCCAGGTCCGGGCTCCAGGGCTGTCGGTCGTTCTTCGGGTCGATGTAGCGGAGGAAGTACCAGCACGACCCTGCCCACTGGGGCATCGTATTGGTCTCGCGACGGAGCTTTTCCGAATAGCGGACCCACTCCGTTGCCTTGCCCAGCGGCGGCTCGGGTCGCCCCGAGGGCCGGAAGTCGTCGAGCTCGGGCAGCAGGACGGGCAACTCGGACTCGGGGACGGCGAAGACGCGGTCATGCTCGTCGATGACGACCGGGAATGGCTCGCCCCAGTATCGCTGGCGGCTGAACAGCCAGTCGCGGAGCCGGGTCGTCACGGTCTTCCGGCCCAATCCTCTTTCTTCGAGCCAGGCGATGATGGTGGTCTTTGCCTGAGTGGTCGGCAGGCCGTCGAGCGAGAGCTGATCGTTCGCTCGAGTTGACCGCGACGCCGTATTCAGCCTCCGCCTTGTCGAGCGGAGTCCCGGCCTCCTGGAGGTTCGACGCGACGACCCGGCGGATCGGCAAGCCGAAGGTTCTGGCGAACTCGAAGTCGCGCTCGTCGTGGCCGGGAACGGCCATGATCGCGCCGGTCCCATAGCCCATCAGGACGTAATCGGCGATCCAGACCGGGATGGGTTTCCCGTTCACCGGGTTGACGGCATGGCCTCCGGTGAAGACCCCCGTCTTGACCTTGGCGAGGTCGGTCCGATCGAGGTCGCTCTTGGACGAGACGGACTTCCGATAAGCTTCGACCGCGTCCTTCTGCTCGGGCGTGGTCAGGGTTTCGACGAGCGGGTGCTCGGGCGCCAGGACCATGTAGGTCGCGCCGAAGAGGGTGTCCGGCCGGGTCGTGAAGACGCGGATGACATCGGCCTCGGGAGCCTCGGGAAAGCCCGACATCGCCCGATCGGCCGACCACTTCACGGGGTCGGCGGCGATGGTGAAGTTGACCTCGGCCCCCTCGCTCCGTCCGATCCAGTTGCGCTGCATGTCTCGGATCGGCTTGGGCCAGTCGACCAGCTCCAGGTCCTCGACCAGGCGATCGGCGTAGGCGGTGATCCGGAGCATCCACTGCTTAAGGGGCATCCGGACGACCGGGAAACCTCCGACTTCGCTCTTGCCGTCGATGACCTCCTCGTTGGCCAGGACGGTTCCCAGCTTCGGGCACCAGTTGACGGGGACCTCGGCGCGATAGGCCAGGCGCTTCGAGTCGCGGTAGGCGTCGGGATCGGCCGTCCCTTCGGGTATGGGCAGCTCGGCGATCGGCCGGCCTTTCCCCTTGCGAGGCCAGCCCTGTGGGTCTGTCCACTCGTGGTCGGGGTCGTACCAGGTGTCGAAGAGCTGGATCAAGATCCACTGGGTCCAGCGATAATAGGCGGGATCGGTGGTGTCGACCTCGCGGTCCCAGTCGTAGGAGAAGCCGAGCGACTTGATCTGACGGCGGAAGTTGTCGATGTTCTTCCGGGTCGTGTCGCGCGGGTGGACGTTATTCTTGATCGCATATTGCTCGGCGGGCAGGCCGAACGCGTCCCAGCCCATCGGGTGCAGGACGTTGAAACCGCGCATCCTCTTGTATCGACAGAGGATATCGGTCGCCGTGTAGCCCTCGGGATGGCCGACGTGGAGCCCCGCACCGCTCGGGTATGGGAACATGTCCAGGACGTAAAGCTTGGGTTGATCGGGGTTGAGGTCGCCGACCCGGAAGGTCTTGTTCCGTTCCCAGTAGGCTTGCCACTTCGGCTCGATGCGCTGGGGGTGGTAGGAAGGCATGAAGGGCGATCCCTGGTCGTCGAGGGCGGCCTGGATGCGGACACGCCGCTTCCCTCATCGACAAAAAAACCCGCCGAAAGTTCGGGGGTCATAAGACTTTTCAACATCAACCCCTAGAATAACGATTCCGATCCGCCTTTTCCAGCGTGGCGACTGGACCCAACTCGCTCGGCATCGCCCGGCGGTCCTTCGATCCTGGACGGGACGGCGGTCGGGCGGTTAGGATGTGGTGGTTCTTTCCGGAAGAGCGGCCTCGTCCACTTGAACCGGGGAGAAGATTCGCAGTTTTCGCAAGATCGGAAGAAACATGGCTTCTCAGCGTCCCCCTCGCCGGGGGAATCAACCGCCCCGCGACCCGAAATCGAAGACGGGTGGACCGTCTCAAAGGAAAGTGCCGGGCTCGCGTCGGCCCATCACCGGGTCTCAGACCAAGAGTCCCTCGCCCGCCCGGGTCGTGGCACCTTCGACTTCCGCCTCCCGATCGACCGAGAGTTCCGGCCCCGAGCGGCTCCAGAAGATCCTGGCGCATGCCGGCATCGGTTCCCGGCGGGCTTGCGAGGAGTTGATCCTTCAGGGGCGAGTCACCGTCGGCGGGCAGGTTGTCCGGGAGCTGGGGACGAAAGTTGACCCTGCCCGAACCCAGGTGGCCGTCGATGGTCAGAGAGTTCAGTCCGAACGGCTGGTCTACTTCGCGGTCTACAAGCCCAAAGGCTACGTCTCGACCAACGATGACCCATCCGGCCGGCCCCGGGTGCTCGACATCCTCCCCGAGATTCCCCAGCGCGTCTACACGGTCGGCCGGCTCGACGAGATGAGCGTCGGCCTGATGCTCCTGACCAACGACGGCGAGCTCGCCAACAAGCTGGCCCATCCCCGGTTCGGCGTCGAGAAGCTCTACCGGGTCGTGGTCGCCGGCTCCCCCGCCCGCGAGACACTCAACCAGTTGACCGAGGGGATCTGGCTGGCCGAGGGGAAGGTCCGGGCCAAGAGCGTCCGGGCCATCGGGAAACGGGGCGAGTCGACCATCCTGGAAATGGTCCTCGCCGAGGGGAAGAACCGCGAAGTGCGCCGGATGCTGGCCAAGCTCGGCCACAAGGTCATGACCTTGACGCGGGTCGCGGTGGGGCCGATCACGATCAAGGGGCTGACCGCCGGCCAGTACCGACCGCTGACCGGACGGGAGGTCGACCTTCTCCAACGTGTCGCGGCGGGCCAGCCGGTACCGATGCCCTGGAAATCCGACCGCCAGCCCCGGAGAGATTCCGAACGTCCTCGAAGGCCCGACTCCGGACCTTCGCCCGTACGTCGCCCCGGAGCGGCCTCATCGGGCGAGAGCCGGCCCGGGCCTCGGGGTCGGTCGGGCTCATCGGGAGGATCTTCCCGACCGGCGAGCGGACCTCGGCCTGGCCTTGGTGGGATAAATCGCCACTCCGACCGGCCCGGGTTCCCTCAGCATCCGGGGCCACCACCCTCCGAACGTCCGAACGCGGGACGCCAAGCCGGGGGCCCGCCAACAGGTCATCGTCAATCCGCGGGAGGTCCACCGAGACCGGGCGGCCCACGGCCCTACCAGAATGGTGCTGCTCGACCGGGTAGTGGCCGACGGTTTGATGAAGAGGGTCCTCCGCGAACGTCGCGCCGTCCCGATGGATCGTCCCCGGGCCAATCTCAGAGTCGTCGAGGCCCGTCGGAGGGCCTACGCCGTCAGGGTGGTCCCAGGCCCGTTGAAAACGGCCCGACCCGGCCAATGAACGGAGCGGGTGGTCATCGACGTCCCGGTCCTCCGCCCAGTGAGGAACCGCGACCGCGCCGGGTCATCGGCCTGGGACCGGAAGTGATCCCTCCGCCGACATCAACGGGGAACGAAGACCGACCGAAGCCCCGGTCAAAGCGTCCCGTCGGCAAGCGTCCGCTCCCCCGACCGGCCAAGGCATCCAAGCCGATGCCGAAGCCCCGGCGTACTGGCCTAGGGAAGTCGGATTGATGTCGGCTCGATTGTTGTTTGACGATCCTCGATGAGGACCCGGCCCTTGGATGCCGTCGCCCCTTCGTGCGCCGCAAGACGCACCGTAGAGATCCTGGAAAACCAACGCATCGCAAGGGATACGTTCCGGCTCCGGCTGGACGATCCCGCGATGGCCCGGGTGATCCGACCGGGCCAGTTTCTGATGATCCGGCCGGCCCAGGGCTCCGACCCGCTGCTCGCCCGGCCATTCGCGCTTTACGATGTCGCCCGAAATGCCGAGGGCACGCCGATCGCGATCGACGTCGTCTACCTGGTCATCGGCCGGGGGACCTCGAACTTGAGTCGGATGAAGCCGCGCGAACTCGTGACGATCTGGGGACCCCTAGGCAACGGCTTCGAAACCCCTCCCGAGGGTCCAGTCGTCTTCGTGGCCGGAGGGATCGGCCAGACCCCATTCCTGGCGCTTGGCCGCTGGTGGCTTGGCGGGGGCGAGTACGGCGACGGCCCGCGGTTGGTGAGTCGAGTCGCTTCAGCCACCTTACTTTACGGAGTCCGTTCGAAGGATCTCGCGTCCGGCGTCGAGGATTTCGAGGCGGCAGGGATCAAGGTCGAGTTGGCGACTGACGATGGCTCGGCAGGGCATCACGGCTTCGTCACGGACTTGCTCACTCGAAGGCTCGAATGGGGCGAGCGGCCCGCTCGGGTGATCGGTTGCGGGCCGCCGGCCATGCTCGCGACGTTGTCCAGGTTGGTTGATAAGTTCGACGTTCTCTGCGACCTCTCGCTCGAAAATCACATGGCCTGCGGTTTCGGTGCCTGCTTCAGTTGCGTGGCTCCGATCCGCCAGCCCGACGGCTCGGTTGACCTCCGACGCGTCTGTGTCGAAGGGCCGATCTTCCCGAGCCGGCACGTCGTCTGGACCTCGACCGGTCATTGAACCGGTCGAGTCGCGAACGAAAACCACAATCAACCTGAGACTTGTGAGATCTCCGGGCCGGTCTAGTCCCCCGGCTCCGACACGAAGCATCCCGGCATCAGGTGAAATTGGGGAAGCACCATCTCACTTCAGGAGTTGCATCCGAAGGCAAGGTCCCCTGTTCGGTGAGGCTGGTGCTCAGTCGGACGGTCACTTCGCCCCGATGCTCCGGCACATCCAGAGCAAAAGCTCCGTAATGGGTCCCACCAATCTTGCGGTTCGAATTGAACCGGAACGCCTGATCGGCAAGGACGTGGTCTCCGGCCAGGACTTCAATGCGGAAATCCAGCCAGTAGATCGCCGCTGGGAGGACCGACGGATAGACGCGGAACTGCCGATGTCCGTCGAGCTGGAAAGTCAGCTCCACCGGGGACGTTGATCCTGACGCCCCAACCTGCTCTCCGAATGACCAGGTATCGGACGAATAATTGCTCGGCCGTTCGATCGACCGTCCGTGTTCGGGTCTGCGGATGATGTACAGATCCTGACCGCCAGCCATCTGACTCTGCGGGAATCGCTTGAGGACCTCGAAGGCGGAGAACTGTTCGAGGAAGAAGCTCTCGGTGTGAGCGGAGGCGACGTGAACCTGCCCCTGGTCCTGAGTCTCCTGGCTCGGGAACATCAGGTAGGCGAAAAGGCCATCATCTCCGAAGGAATACATCTCATCGAGCTGCAAGCTCTGTCTGAGGCTGTGGAACAGGGGGAAGAACATCGTCCCGTGGACCGTCAGGAAGAAGACCCCTCCGGGTCGGAGCACCCGGTGGATCTCCCAGGCCCAGCGGAACTGCATGTCGAGCCGGAGATGCGTGTAAACCGACGAGGCGTAGACGAGGTCGAACTGCTGATCGTCGAAGGGGAGCGGGGGGTCGATCTCGTTGTGAGCGACCTCGGCAAAGTCGATGTTCTCTCGACACCACCGGGCGCATTCCTCATGGACCTCGCAGCCCCACATCTTCTGATGGGGCTCCAGGTCTTGCTCGAAGGCGTAAAGGAATCGCCCGACGCCGCACCCGAAATCAAGGATGTTGTTGAATGTCGAAAAATCGCAGCCGGCCCGACTCAAGTACGATCGGACGATATGCCTCAGGAACCCGAAGGACCGGGTGAAGTCCTCCAAGCTTGGGTTGTTGGCGATCCGTTGCAAGAGGTGGGGGGGCGGCATCAATCGATCCGTCCTGGTCGCACTCATGAATCCATTCTCCTGAGTGTCTTGTTTCGGTAACGAGTTTGATTAGCGACGGGGAGATGCGGTCTCGATCGGACGAGACCTCAACTCATGAACTCCGCCGCTCCGGTTGACGGACTCGCAAGAAGATCGAGATGGATTGACCGCGGGGCAAGGGGAATTGACATGTTTTGCCGATCCTCCTTGATCGTGGTCCTGCCCCTCTTCCGCCGAGCTTTTTCTCGGGAAGGATGGCCTTGTATCAAAACCTGGGTTCAAGATCTACGCCGGAATTTGTCCCCGACGAGGGAATTCTGGGGTAGAGAGACTGAGAGTTCGCTCCGCTCCTGAAGAACCACTTCGTCCGCTGACGTCTCCACGAGCCGGCACGTGATCTTGACTTCGGCGATTCCGCGATCCGTCTTGATTGTTCATTCGGTCAGAGGGCCGGCCAAGGCCCGAAGCCAGACAGCGACGGCTTCGGCACCCGGGTCGGGGTGGCCGATCGCACGCTCGCCGAGGTAGCTCGATCGACCCTTCCGAGGATTCATCTTCGCGGTTGACGAGGCCCCGGACTCGGCGGCGAGTGCGGCTTCTCGGAGAGAGTCCCTTTCGAGGCGCCCGGCCTGAATCGCGGCTCCAAACGCCTCGGAAGCTGGAACCAGGGCGTCGAGCATCGTCCGGTCGCCAGACCTGGCCCCGCCGAGTTCCTCGATTCCGAGGCAGCCGGAGCGCAAGGCGCCGGACCAGTCGTCGGGATTCTCGCGGAGCCGGGCAGCGGCCCGGAGCATCGCCATCGCGTAGAGCGGGCCGGAGGTCCCCCCGAGCGAGCGCTGGAGGATGGTCCCGAGCGCTTGCAAGGTCGCGGCGGAGTCGTCGAGCGGTAGCGTCGGAAGGGTCTCGAGTATGGCCTTCGAGCCTCGTGTCAGGCTGGCGCCGATGTCGCCGTCGCCGACGGCCTGGTCCAACTCGTTCAGCCTCGAAGCCTCGGAGATCAAAGCCTCGGCCACCTTGCGGATCGCGGTTCCGAATGTCCGCCCGGCCTCGGTCCGCGGCGGCTTCGCGGCGAGGGCGGGTTCGGAATTGGAACCGGTCGGCTCGCTCGATTTCAGCTCAACCCTCGATCGAGGCGCGGCGTTGGGCCACGCGGGAGCGTCGGTCGCGGCGTCGAGCCGCGTCAGCCGGGCATCGTCCACTTCAATGATCGAGATCGAGACCCCGGCCATCTCCAGCGCCGAGAGGAACGTCCCTGCATAGGCTCGCTCGACCACGACCCCGGCCTTGGCCAGGTTCGACAACGCCGCTCGGGCGACGATCGCCAGTTCCATCGCCGTCGTTCCGCCCAGGCCGTTGACCAGGAGCGCAACCCGGTCAGGCTTCTTCTGGAATCGAGCCAGGATCGGTTCGAGCAGATGAGGTACGAGGGCATCGACAGGCTCGAATGGCGCCCGACGGATGCCCGGCTCACCGTGGATGCCGAGGCCGAGCTCGATCTCGCTCTCGCCGAGGACGAAGCCCGGCTTTCCGGCGGCCGGGACCGTGCAGGCCGAGAGCGCCACGCCCATCGTCCGGACGACCGAGCCGGTCGAACGAGCCTCAGTCGCGACCTCGGCCAGGGACAATCCCGCCTCGGCCGCCGCTCCGGCGACCTTGTGGACGAGGACCGTTCCGGCCAGCCCTCGGGGTCCGGCGGTGTGCTCCGACTCTGGCAATGCCACGTCGTCGGCGACGATGACGATCTCGACCGGAATCCCCTCGGCTCGGGCCATCTCGGCGGCCAGGCCGAAGTTGAGCCGGTCACCCGTGTAGTTCTTGACGATCAGGACCGCGCCGGGCTTGCCGGCGACGGCCTTGATGGCGTCGAGCACCGCGTCGGGGCTGGGTGAGGTGAAGACGTCGCCCGCGACGGCCGCCGAGAGCATCCCCCGTCCGACGTAGCCGGCGTGCGCCGGCTCGTGGCCGCTGCCGCCACCCGAGATCAGGGCGACCTGGCGATCGCGGACCGCCTCGGCGTCGGCCCGGACGATCACCGTCCGACCCGGCAGCCGACGGAGGCCCGGATGGAGCAGGACCAGCCCTTCGACCATCTCCTCGACGACCGCTTCGGGTCGATTGATCAGCATCTTCATGGCGAGGGGCTCGATTCGTCGAGGGAGAGGCGGAGGCGTCGGCAGAGGGCCCCGCCCATCCAGGAGATCCCGAGGCAGAACCAGGAATGGCCGATCCGGTTGAACGAGTCGGAGGAGAAGGGATTGGCGCGGTCGCTCGCCGTCCAGTAGGACCAGGGAGAAAGCTCGACATAGGCCGCCTGGGGGCGCGAGGGATGACCCTCGACGAGGCTGGAATGCGCCCAGGCACGATCGGGATGGCTTCGGTAAGGATTCGCTCCTCGATGATGGCCAGGATCGGGACCGTGACCAGCCAGTCCTTCCATGCATTCAGCGGCGCGGGGCCGAAGACCAGGAGCAGGTACGTCCAGCCGAACAGGGCGAACCCCGCCCAGAAAGCCCTGGTCGGGCCTCTCCGATAGATCAGGGCCGCGACCGCGACCACCAGCGAGAGCAAGCTGACGCTGAAGCTGACGTTCGCCCAGAGCCGGGACGAGACGCGGAGCGCCGCGAAGCCGAGCCCCATCAATCCGACAAGGACCACCAGGGTCGAAATCGACGCTCGATAGCGGATCATGCGGGAATTCCCAAGGTCGGGCGAGTCCAGTCTCGTGATCCCTCAGTTTCGGACGACCGGCGTGCAATCACAAAGGGGAAGCTCACCGATCAGCCGTCGAGCCAGTCATCCCAGAGCTCGCCCGACTTCGCCGCGACCTGAGAAAGCCCGCGATCCGACCTCCGGTTCACCATCCGCCGGACTCGAAAAAAGATCGTCCTCATCGCATCCCTCACGGGGTTGTTGACGACTTCCAGGAGGCGTTCGGCGTGCCTCTGGAGTTCTCTTTGGGCTTGGTGAGCATGCTCCTGGACTTCTTCGGAGGGTGAGATGACTGGACCTCGCCGGAACCAATACAGATGGCCGCACGAAGGACAAGGGACGTCTCCCGGCGGCCGGGATGGCTCGATCCGATTGTCCGCACCACAGACGGAACAGTAATACGGCTCCCCTTCAGGCGTCCTCGACGAGATGATAGCATTCATGGTGCCGATTCCTGCCCTCGATCGATCGTGATCCCGACGCGTGGAATCGCCGGGCCTTCGATCATCATTCGATCGAAGGCCCGGCGATATTGCGGGGATTATTGCCGATTCGCTCAGACCGAGATCAGATCCTGAGCATCGTCCTCGACGAGCGAGAGCAGCAGCGACCGGGACTTGTCGCGCGTCTCGCCGATGGCGGTGACGTAGACAGCCGGGTCGTCCTTGACGGGACATTCGTGCTCGCAAATCCCGCAGCCGATGCAGCGGTCGGGGTCGATGAACGGTCGCTTGAGTTCCAGCTTCGCGCCCCACCGGTCGGTGACCTCGACGTTCCGGGTGAAAATGGCCTTCGGGCTGACCGGGCAGACTTCTTCGCAGACGACGCAGTCGGTGTCCATCGCCCAGGGAAGGCATCGGCCCTGATTGTAGAAGGCCGTGCCGGTCTTGATCGGTCCCTTCGACTCGAACGGGCCGACGCCCAGCTTCTCGGCGATCGAGATCTCGCGGATGGCGCCGGTCGGGCAGACCTGGCTGCACAGGGTGCAGTTCAGCTCGCACCAGCCCATCTTGGAGATCATAATCGGGGTCCAGAGCCCCTCGATCCCGCCCTCAAAAAGGGCCGGCTGGAGGACGTTGGTCGGGCAGACCCGGATGCACTGGTCGCATTTGATGCAGCGACGGAGGAATTCGTCTTCGGCCACCGAGCCGGGAGGGCGAATGACCGCCCGGTTGAAGTTCTTCCGGACCCCGCCAGAGAGCCGAGCCATCGGGAAGAAAAGCAAGCCGAACGCCCCGGCCAGGAGCATTTGACGACGGCCTACGGCCGGCAAGGCGACTTCGCTCGCCTTGCGAGGGAGGAACCGGAACTGGAGCGCGTCGTGCGGGCAGTCCTCGATGCAGTTCAGGCAGACGAAGCACTCGCTTTTGCGGAGATCGGTGTGAGGGTCGGATGCCCCTTCGCAACTCTTGAGGCAGAGGTCGCAGTCCGTACAACGAACCGGGTCGCGGTCGATCCGCCAGAGCGCAAACCGGCTGAAGATCCCCAGCAGAGCGCCCAGCGGGCAGATCGCCCGGCAGAAGAATCGGGGAATGAACCAGTTCGCGATCAGGAACCCGAAGAAGATCAGCCCGACGACCCACGCCTGCCAGTATTCTCGGGGTTCGGTATAGACCCCTTCGGACGCCATATGGACCGTGGGCAGGACGCTCGTCGTCATCGATCGGGTCATCAAGGCGATCGGGTCGAGCAGCCCGATTTGCAAGGTGCTCCGCCCGACCTTGTGCTCCTCAGCCGCCGTGGCGAAGCCAGTGCCGATCGCATCGAAGACCCACACCGGCCCGGCCCAGAGGAAGCCCGCGAACAGGAGCACACCTAGCGCGGCCGTCGCCGCCGAGCGGGTCGATTTGCCGATCCCCCGGAACTTGAGCGAGGTCGCGGCCAGCTCGAACAGCCGGACGATCCCCCAGGCGAGCGCGGCGATCAGGAAGAGCCCGACGATCGCCTCGCCGGGCCGGATGCTGGCGGCAGACGGATGGTCGCGGGACGCCTTGACGATGTCGTGGTACGCCTTGTCGATCTGGCCCGGGGCGTCGATCGCCGTCGGGATCATCCAGAGGCTGGCCATCGCGATCATCGCGGCCAGGATGTAGTACTTGATCGCATAAATCTTCCGGTACCGGTTGACCTCGATCATCTGCTTGGTGTTCCGGCGGTTGCCGATCCACCCAAAGAAGTGATGGAGGATGCCGAAGGGGCACATCCAGTTACACCAGACCCGGCCGACCATCATCGTGATCGCGATGATGACCAGGCCCCAGACGAGGTTCCGGTAGAGCGTGTGCGTCGTCAGTGCGGTGGCCAGGGCCACCAGCGGCGTCGCCTCCAGGAACAGCGAGACCGGCCATCCCTTGAGATAGCGGAGGTCGGTAATCAGCAAGAAGAACAAAAAGAGCCCGAGGAAGAGGACCTCGTAGGCCCGTCGGATCTTGACCATCAGCGGGGATCTCCCTCGAGGGGCTTGCGGCGCGGGTTCCGCTTCTTTCGAGGCCAGTCGTCCGACCGGGCGAGCAACCGGGCGATCGGCAAGGTGAAGCCGGGGAGCGGCTCGGTCTGGTAGGTCTCCGCTTCCCCGAGGACCCGGGAAGCGACCCCTTCGGGGCGATTGAGATAGACCGTCATGATACGCTGGAAACGATCGATAATCCAGTATTCGCGAACGCCGATGGCCAGATATTCGACACGCTTCGCCTCGTAATCTCGCCGGAAATCCCGTTTCCTTGCAGAGACGAACTCGACGACGATCGACGGGATGTCGTTCTCGATGTCCGGGACGCGACCCAGGCCGGTCCAGATGGCCCGATCGGCGCGACGTCGGTTGGGTGTCGCGTAGATCGTTTGCTCGGATAATGTCTTGTCGATCACCGAACCGAGCGTGTGTTGCTCCTGATGGAACCTGAGGAGATAACCTAGGTCCTCGTTCGGGTCGATCTCGGCATTGCCGGGCGGTGGCGTCACGATCAAGACCCCGTTGATCAGTTCGTAACGCAGATGCCGGGTGAAGAGATGATCCGGGAGTTTGTCAAACTCTTCGGGGGTCAACAGGAGGCCCGATGACCGGAGGCCGAGCCGGGCCGTGAAGCGACGCCGGGTTTTCGAGCCGATGGCCATCGGCCTTCCTCTCAATCGAAAAGGATGCCCTTGAGGTCGAGCACAAAGCCGGGCAGGACGTCCTCGCCCGAGAGGCTCGCCGGACGGTTGAGGGCCAAGACCGGCCGATTGGGGCGGTAGATCTCCGCGAGTCCCGTCTTCGGGTGGAGGAGCCAGCCGAGGCGGATGCCTTGATCAAGATACTCGCGCATCTTCGCTCGTAGGTGCTTCAGCTTATCCGAAGGGGATGTGACCTCAACAACGAAATCCGGGCAGATCCGCCGAACTTATTACGGTCCTCGACGGGGACCGCCGCCCAGCGTTCGAGCGTCATCCAGGACGCATCGGCTGCCCGAATGGCGCGGTTGGGAAGAGTGAAACCCGCCGAGGAATCGAAGGCGACGCCGAGTTTCGACGTTTGATTCCAGTTCCAAAGCTGGGCCGACACACTTAGGCTTCTCTTCCCGGAATCCATGCTCGCTGGCGCCATGACGATCACTTCTCCCGTCGCGGTGCGTTCCAACCGCAGATCGGGGTTCGCCCGACAGAGTCGCCAGAAAGTCCTGGCCGATGCGCGGAGGCCCGACTCGCGCGGGACCATCAGGGGGATGGTCTCACGCTTCCGGGACCTGGCGACCGGACGTTCGCGAGGGGAGAGGCTCATACCCGGATCTCACTCTTCCACTGCGGGGCCAGTCCTGGCCCAGGCCCCGGGCGATCACCTTGTCGAGGTAGATGATGTCGCTCCGCCGCTTCTGGAGCAGCTCGGTCACGCACCAGGAGTTGACCGAGACGCTGTCAGTCCCGACGACGATGGTGTCGGACTTCTTGACGTCGTTGAGGCTCCCGCCGGTCGGGCCGTTCCGCATCAGGAGCTTCCGGCCGTCGGCGATCACCAGGGTGGGCCGCATCATCAGGGCGAAGTCGGAGATGATCCCGTGGATATTCTGGTGGAACTGGTTGCGGGGGTTGCCCAGCAGGCCGTACCAGTTCTTCAGGGTGACCGTCGCCTTGCAGAGGTTGTGGTCCTTGACCGGCGAGATGCCGATGACCTTGGTGGCCTCGCGGAACGGGCGGTAGAACATCCGCCAGGTGTTGGTGATGGTCTCGCCGCCGACGTAGAGCTGCTCGAAGTAGCTATCCTGCGGCATCATCAGCTCGGCGCCGGCGCGAAGGGCGGCGTCGCCGACCTTGGTCTTGAAGAAGCAGCTCTCGGGGTTGTTGATCGGGTTGTCGCAGACGATCACCTTGCGGGCGCCATTGGCCAGGCAGAGCTTGACGACCGCCGAGACGGTGTCGGGCGAAGTCGTCGCGCCCAGGTCGGGGTTCTTGTCGAACGCGACGTTCGGCTTGATGACGACCACGTCGCCTCGGGTGATGAAGTGGCGGACGCCCTTCTCGCCGCCCATCTCCTCCATCGCCGACTTGACCATCCGGAACGCCTGATCCTCGCGGGCGCGAGTCTCTTCCTCCTTCGAGGCGTAATCCTTGGCGTCGAGCGGAGTCGAGCGGACCACCACCATGTTCGGCCGGCTCGTCGCGGGTTCGACCGAGTAATCCTTGAGCTTGACCGGGGGCGGCGGCTTGACGCCTTCCATCCCCCAGCGGTCCCGGATCAGCAAGCCGGCCCCGACGGACCCGCCCGCCACGGCGGCGTAGGTGCCGACCTGGTTTACGAACTGCCGGCGTGAGAACGGCTGATCCGCCGGGTTCACCCCGCCGAGCCGCTCCAGATTTTTCTGCTGGGTCCGCGTCAGTTTCTCGCTCATCGGAGGACCTCGGTGGGATGGAAGGGACACTCGGCGGCCGGGTGGATGTTTGGTGATCGAAGGCGGCGGGGGGAGCGAACCTTATCTCAGAGATCGGCGTCAGTTCGGCTCGCCTTCAACCGGGGCTTCGGGTTTCTTCTCGGTGGCCGGTGCGCCCTTGGGCAGGTCGCTCGGCAGTGATTTGACGAAGACGCGGGCGAAGGCCTCGGCCTTGGAGAGGGCGTTGGCCTCGACATTGCCGGAGTCGGCCGCGCCGTTGGCGCCGCCGATCACGTTCCCCTTACGGAAGACGGCGTTGACCAGGCCGATGCTCGCACTGACGAAGAGCTGGTCGGCCCCTTCGGTCTCGATCATCTTGGGGACGCCGCCGTTCTGCTTGGCCGAGGCGACGTACTTATCAAAAATCGTCTTGGCCTCTTCGACCGAGGCGTAGGGGCGGAGGAAGCCCTGCCAGGACACATTGCCATCCTTGTAGTCGGCCATGAAGACGTCGGACAGGAAGCTGTAGCCGAAAACGTCCTGAGCCGCGAAGGTCGGGGTCCCGCGCCCCGGCCCCTCGGGGAAGAGGGCCAGCACCGGGTTTTCCGTTCCCGCTCCTTTGCCCTGCTTGGCGGCGATCCTCTTCGCCATGTCGAGTGCGAAGGCCGCGAACTTCGGCTCGTCGGTCGTGGAAACGATCTGGGTGTAGTAAGGGTCGATGTAGAAGAGCAGACTTCCGGCCGAGGTATATCCTTCGGTACCGATCTTCACCAAGGTGGATTCCTCGGGTTTCTCGGAGAGATACTTGGCCTGGGCCCGATAAGGTTTGGAGTGGTCGAACTCGAAGATGTAGACCTGGACCTCGTTGGTCTCATCACCGGTCGGATGGTACGAGGTATAGGCCATGCCGACGACGTTGTTCTGGGTGAAACTCTCCGCCCGGCCGTCGATCTTCTCGAAGAGGTTGTCGGCGTTGAAGCTTTCAAGGTGCTTCGAGCCGTACTGGCTCACGGTCCAGCCGGTCGGGATATCGACGAGCGGGAGCATCGAGGCGAGCGGGCGCTGGGGCTCGGGCACGGTGGCCAGCTCGGCGTCGGCCTCGGGCTTCGGGAGGCCCGACGGCGCGGGAGCGGCCGGCGCGACCGGGATCGGCGTCGGGGCGACCGCGCCGGGGGCTGGAATGCTTGGAACGGGAATGGTCGCGGACGCCAGGGCGGCGGGCGGGGCGGTGAAGTCCATCAACTGCTGAGGGGCGTCGACGGCGACCTCGCGGCGGATCGCGGCCAGGCGCTGAAGCACGGCGGGCATCGCCTGGGCGGTCGCGGGGGACTGGCCCGAGGCGGCCCGCAAGGCCAGCATGGCCTCATCGAGCTTCTTGACGTCGTTGACCAGGTTCTTCTTGATGCCGGCCAGGCGCTTGGTCTCTTCCTCGTACTCCTTGTCGAGGCTCGCGTAATCCTTCAAACCGCGACCCTGTTCGAGGATCGTCCAGGTCTTGTTGGGGTCGAACTCGTAGCGGTCCTTGTCAAAGTCCTGGCTCTTGACCACCAGGGCGGCGAAGATGGCCGGGATGCCCATCACGAGCATCATCCCGACGACGATCGACGAGAACGCCGGTTTCATCATCACCCGACCGCGCCTGGCCTGAAACCAGTCCAGCCGGCCGAGGACGGCGAAGGCGATCGGAGTGGTCGCGATCGCGATCAGGGCGGCGGCCAGCGCCAGGGCCTTGATCGGGTCGGAGTTGAACGTTTCGACAAGCTTGGAGATCACGACCGAGCCCTTCCTTCAAGGCGACTCGACCCGGCCTCGGGCCGAAAGTGTTGAACGAGGGTTGCACCTGGCCAGTGATCGATTATAGACACGACCTGTCATGGCGGGCAACGCTTGAAATGAGCGACATCCGAGGATGGCCCGGCCCGCGCGGGCGGCTTGACATCCGGGGGGGCTTGCTGGACCCTGGAATTCCCAATCCGAAGCCTCGTGCGAGTTGACTCGATGCAGATCCCTTTCGGCAGGACCACCACCCACCGGACGCTCGGCCGGGTGGCCGACTTCTGCCCGCTCTGCCGGGGGTTCCAGCCGTTTCGATTGCTCCGGGTCCAGAGCATCCGCCGCTTTTACAACCTCCCACTCGGCGGTCGGGTTGACCTTGGCCACTCGAAGGTCTGCGAGTCCTGCAACCTCCTCACACCCGCCGCGCCCGACGTTTATCGGGCAGTCTCGAACGACCCGGACGCTGACCTTGAGACCCTGATCGCCGAGACAAACCCCGAGATTCGCCGGAACTGGGCCTCTCGGCTGATCCTCGAAGACCGGATCAAGGCGCGTAAGCTCACGGCTGGCGAGCGGTCTACCCTGCTCCGAGAGCCCTACGACATGGCCACCGAGGTGCTCCAGAGGCGGAATGTCGAGGGGCAGCTCGACCTTCCGAGCAACCTCGGTTGCCTCGCGACCTTCCTCCTGCCGGTCGCCTGCCTGTGGTTCCTGCCGATGGTCTGGAACGCCTCGGGCGACGCGATCGAGCTGGCGGTCGTCGCCGTGGGAGGGGTCTGCGTCGCCTTCACCGTCCTGGCCCTCGTGACCGATGGCCGCCGTCATGCCCGCCGCGCGGTCGTGCCGAAGCTTGTCGCCGCTCTCCGTCCGCTCGATCCCTCCTCAGAGGAGATCGAGCAAATCCACGAGTCGCTCCGTCAGGCCCGGTCGCCCCTGGCTGAGGTGGTCAAGCCACGCGATGTCATTAACGCTCTGCTCGAACGGTGGGATTGAGCCAAGGGAACGGGAGTTCAATGAGAGATCCCCCTCCCTACCGAGCGAATGTATTGACGTCAATATAGCGATACGACCCGCCTGTCGCCTTCGCGAGCGACTTGAGCGGCGCCGAGCCTCCGAGGCCGCTCACCTGTCCGAACTCGATGGCCTGGATGCGTGTCTTGCCAACCTCGGCCAGCAGTTCGGCGACGTCCTGGCGGGTGATCAGGTCGGCGTCGGTCAGGAAGAAGATGACCTCGGGGCGGAAGGCAAAGGCGGTCTTGAGGGCCAGCATATGGTCGGTCCCACCGTCGGGCCGGACGGTCGAGAGCAGCGTGCGGACCCTCGCCTTGTTCGTCGAGTTCGCTGCCATCAGGCCGGGGCGGCCGGCGGGGTCGGTGAAGACCTGAGCGTCGAGGTTGTAGAAGACGACAGCAAACCGGGCGTCGGGCGAGATCTGGGCGAGGCTCGAAAGCAACTCGCGTTTGGCCACGTCGAGTGAGCCCCGGGCGGTCATGCTCCCGGAGCAGTCGATCACGTAGGCGAACGACCCGCCCTTGTCGCGCATCCCGAAGAACTCGGTGCCGGGCCGGTCCCCTGTCCCGGTCCCGCCGCCAGAACCACCACCCTGGCCGCCGAGCTCCCCCGGCCCGGAGGCCGTGGCCATGCCCAGACGGCTCGTTGAGGGGCCGGGCAGGGTCTCCGGCGACACCTCGGCCGAATCCCGGGTTGGGAGGATCTCCGAGAGCAGGGCGTCGGCCGCCGGGTCGTCGAGTCGGAGGAGCGGGAATCCCGGGATCGGCGGAGAGGGCGACCTCCTGGCCATCCGGTTCCCCCGCGCCCCCGCCGCCAGACTCGGCCGAGGCCCGGTTGTCGGTCGGCTCCAATTCGCCTTGCATGGTCCGGCCCGGGGCCGGCTCTGCGCGAGGGGCCGCCACTGCAACGCCAGCACCGAGGCGATCGTGAGCAAAGCCAGGTGGATCACCAGCGAACTGACCAGGGCCCGTGGGTCGGTCAGGGGCGATCGGCGAAGCCGTTCCGCGGTCGTGACCTCGTCGATCGAGTCGGGAAGCTCGGGCATCTCAAGCGACTTCATGGCCGGGGCTCTCCGAATCCTCGATCGCATCCGATCCGAGGTCGCCATTGAGAAAGGTGGGGGCGGGTCGATCACCGGAGGAGACGGTTCGGGACGCGGGAGGTGCCGACTCGCCAGGACCAGAGCGACGACCAGCGACGCGCCCAGCGGCCATCATCCAGTCGGTCGTCGACCAGGCTTGCCCTTCGATCTGCCGGGCGAGCGTCGGTCCTCGACGGTGCCGCCGGGCCGACGATCAGCGGGGCAAGGCGGTCGGTGTCCGCTCCATGATACTTGATCCGCTTCAGGAACGTCCCCGAGAACCGGACCGACGCGCCGATCTGCGGGAACGTCGCCCCCTCTCGCTGAGGAAAGACCAGGCAGAACGGGTCGCCAGCCGGCGAGACGACCCAGGCTTCGACCAGCGGCGGGAATCCGCCGAACTCTGGCCTGGCGGAAAAGTCCGGGCGACCCGGCCTTCGACCCTGACCGGGCGTCCGACATAGGTTTCGGGATGGTCCCAGAGGTCGCGGAAGCCGACGAGCGGGGCCGAGCTTGCCGGCTGCGCAGACAAAGCCAAGCGATAGGCTTCGAGGTCGGCGAGACTCAGGGCTGCGTCGTCGGCCATCAGCCAGGCCGGGGCGATCAGGGAGAAAACGAACCCAATGTCGCCTTTCTCATGGCCGGCTCCGCGGTGCCTTCGGCCGAGGCGGGGTCGGCCAGCCGGATCGAGGCGACTCCGACGGCGTTGCACGTACCGATGATCCGCGCGGCGACCTCGTAGCGGAGCCGGTCGTCGGCCGAGATCCGGACCCGGAGCGGCTCGCCTTCGAGGACCGCCGAGTAGCGCGGAGTCGGTCGGCCAGCGCATCGAGGTCGGGCAGGGGGGTCTCGCCGAGCTTGGAGCGACTTCAGGTCGCCGAGGTCGTCGGCCTCGGCGCGAATCCGAAGGTCGTTCTCCAGGTCGAGTTCGGACCGTCGAGGGGGCGTGACCCGCGCCTGGCCCCTCGGGGCGCCGGGGAGGGCGACGGGAGTGGTCGGCAGGTAGAGGTCGAGCCGGGTCTCGGACGTCGGCGACTGGAAGGTCAGGATGAAGAAGGCGAGGAGCTGGAACGCCATGTCGAGCATGGGGGTGACGGGGAACTGGACCTCCTCGGGGCTCTCGCCTGCGCCGGGCCCGGCGACGCTCCTGGCTGCTGATCATGGCTGGTGTCCCCGGATGACGACCAGCGTGAACCGGGCGAACCCACGCTCCTGGGCCGTCGCGAGCAGTCCCCGAACCGAGCCAAACGAAGCCGACTTGTCCGCCCGGACGACGACCAACGTGGGCAACTCGTCGTCATCCCGGCCGAGTGCCGCCAGGCCCGCCTGGCGTTTCCGGGCCTGCTCGGACCACCAGGCGTCGGCCGAGGCCCCTTCGATCGTGCTCCCTTCGGCGATCAACCGCCCTTTGGCGTCAACGCTGACGACCAGCCGGTCGAGCCCGAGGTCGCCCGTCGGCAGCGCCGAGGGGGCCGTCGGCAGCTTGATCGAGGCCGTCGCCCCTTCGATCTTGCCCCCGAAGTGGATCAGCATCATGAAGAACGTGATGAGCTGGAGGACCACGTCGAGCAAGTGGCGTCAGGTTGAGCTGGAACGACCCCTCGGCTCTCGATCGGTTCCGATAGGCCATCGATCGTCCCTCGTCGGGTAACAGGCAACGGGTAACCCGTAGATCCAGAAGTAATATCGCGAAATGACGGACCTGGTTAGCACACTTCTACGTGACCGTTGCCGCTACCCGTTACCGGCGGCGCGGCCCGTTGCGGCGACACGGCCGAAGCGGCCAGGGGGTGCGGCGACCGGACGCCCGGGGCGAACTGTTCGAGGAGCGACTCGGCCGCCAGGGCCACTTCGAGCGAGAGCCGGGCGATCCGGTTGCGGAACATCGCGTGGAAGAAGATCGCCGGGATCGAGACGGCGATCCCTTCGAGGGTGGCGAAGAGCGCCGTGGAGATCCCGGCGGCGAGCTGGCTGGCCTGCGGCGAGCCCCCCGCCGTGGCGATCACCCGGAAGCTGAGGATCATCCCGTAGACCGTGCCGACCAGCCCGATCATCGGCCCGAGCGTGCCGACGGTGGCCAGGTAGGTCGTCCGGTGCTCCATGGCCATGGTCGCGTCGTCGTTGGCCAGCTCCATCGCCCGTTGAGCGGGGGCCAGGCCGGAGGGGAGCTTGCGGACCCCGGCGGCCAGCACCTTGCCCAGGAACGATGGGCTTTCCGACAAGCCTCTGATACGCCTCGGTGTACTGCTTGAGGGCCAGCATGTCGCCCACCTCGCGGACCAGGCGGTCGGGGATGGCCACCGATCGGCGGTACTCCATCGACATCCAGGCGATCAGCGCGATCAGGTAGAACGACATCGCCGAGGATGGCGATCCCGATCGGCCCGGACGCGTCGACCATCCAGCGGAGGAACGACTGCGAACCCTTCGGCCGGGCCGAGTCTCCGCCGTCTCGGCCGAGCTCGACGACGAATTCGACTCCTGAGCGAGCGCCGGACGAGCCCCGCGAACAGGAGCAGCCAGCCCAGGACAACACGAAGCCAGGCGCCATGCGTCGGCGGATGGTCATCGACATGAATAGAGACTCTCTCCAGAACCCATCACGTCCGCCGCTCAGTCCCGGATCGGTCGATGGGGAATGAAGCCATGCCACCGTCGAGGATGGCATGGCTCGTTCGAGACCAGACGAGAGGCCGGCTGGCTCGGTCGGGCTCAGTTCCCCGCGGGGACCAGCTTGTGAATCCGGCCGTCGAACGCCAGGATGAGCAACTCGCCGTCGTGGTCCTCGCCGAAGGCGGCGATGTTCAGGATCTTCTGCTTGCCGACGTCGATCAATTCGCCCGACTCGACGCCTCGCCGTCCTTGGCCCGGACGCCCCAGATCCGGCCGGTCTGGAAGTCGCCGTAGACGTAGACGCCGACCAGTTCGCGGCAGCGCCTTGCCCCGGTAGACATAGCCGCCGGTGATGCTCTGCCGACGTCCTTGCGATCGGGGTTGTAGCTCTTGTCGATCCCGTGAGGATACTCGACGATCGGCTTGGAGATCGGGCTGGCGGGATCGGCCTTGGTCCTCCGGCCCGGCGTCCGAACTTGTGATTGGCCTCCCAGATGTTCCAGCCGTAGTTCCCGCCGTTCTGGATGATGTGCACCATCTCCCAGTCGATTCTGGCCGACGTCGCCCGCCCAGAGGGTGCCGGTCTCGCGGTCGAAGCGTGAACTTCCAGACGTTCCGCAGGCCGATGCAATAGACCTCGGGCGCCCAGTGGGCGAACTTCGAGTCGCGGAGCTTGGGGTTGTCCGCCGGGATGCCATACGCCTTGCCGTCGGCGGGATGGTCGACGTCGATCCGGAGGATCGAGCCGAACCAGTCCTTGGGGTTCTGGCCGGTCGTGAAGATCGCGTCGTCGGCCGCGCCCGCCGTCGCCGAGCGAGATGTAGAGATAGCCGTCGGGGCCGAACGCGATGCAGCCGCCGTTGTGATTCGGGCGCGGGTCCTTCGGCCGAGACCCAGATCCGCTGCTCGCTCGACGGATCGGCCTTGCGGGGGTCGTCCTTGGAGACCTTGAACCGCGAGACGACCGAGTGACTGCCGTCGGGGTCTCTTCGGCCGAGTAATAGACGAAGAACTCGCCGTTCTGCTTGTACTTGGGGTGGAACGCCAGGCCGAGGAGCCCTTCCTCGTTGTCCCGGTTGATCGGGTCGGGGAGCTTCAGGAATTCCTTCAGGTCGGTCGTGTCCTTCTCGTCGGGGAACGACTGGATCGTGGCCTTGTGCTGCTCGGCGACGAAGAGCAGGTTGCTGCCGTCGTCGGGATAGGCGAGGGCGACCGGGCGATCGAACTTGATGTTGGGGAAGGCGACCTCGGTCTTCAACTTCGGCAGGCCCGAGGGGTCGGCCCGGGGCGGGGCGGGAGGACTGGCCAGGGCGCCGGAGGCGCAGCGGAGCGGCCAGCAAGGCCAGGGTGAGCCGAGAGTGTTCGAGCGGGTCGGGCTTCGTTCAGGTGCATGCCATTCCTTTCCGTTCGAACTCATCCAGGTCGGGCGGGCGAGGGGCGGTTCCGCGGCGTGACCAGGCGAGACTCGGCCGTAGGGGACCGACCGGCCCATTCCCGGCAATCTTACGCGATCCGGCCAGGTCGGGCGCGGGGATTCTTCCCGACACCTGACATCAGTAGACCGAAAGCGGCTCGGCCCGTCAAATCCCGTCCGGTTCGCTGCCAGAGGGTGGACCAGCTCGATAGGATTCTCGCGGGCTGGTCAATGGCCCTGACGGTCTCCGCCTGTGTCGAGAGATCCCAGATTCTGATCGTCGAATCGTATCCGCCCGAGGCCAGGCGTTGACTGTCGGGAGACCATGCGAGAGAAAGGACCTGGCCAATATGCCCTCGGAGGTTCGCCCGCTCTCTCTCTGACGAGAGTTCCCAGATCCGGATCGAACCGTCCCACGTTGCGCCCGCAACCTGCCGACCATCGGGCGAGAAGCTGATCATGGCCGACCCGACGGCAGAGTGTTTCAAGCGGGCGATTTCCCGGCCCGAGGACGTCTCCCAGATCCTGACCGGTCCGAAGCCTCCCGAGGCGATCATCGAGCCGTCGGGCGAGTAGGCGACGGAATTGATCGCACCTTGTCGGATCTCGAGCCTGAGCTTCTCCCGGCCGGATTCGAAATCCCAGACTCGAAGGACGCCTTCCAGACCTCCCGAGGCGATTGATTGACCGTCGGGAGAAAAGGCGAAGGAGTTCGACGACCTCGCCTGGGGGGGAAGGAACCTCGCCCGTTGGTCCGTCGGCCCCCAGATCCTGATCGAGATTCCCCGAGAGAAACGGGCCAAGAGACGCGCTTCGATCGCCCGCTCGCCTGGACGGGCCACGCCGGACTCCCCGCAATCGGCCTCGAGCTTCAAGGACTCGAACGGTACATCGAGGCCTCCGAGAATCAAAGCCTTGCCGTCGTCCGACCACGCGAGCACGAAGCGGGGTTGCTCCGTCTCGGTCTCCAGCGAAGCAACCTTCCCGCTCTCCGGTTCCCAGACGCGAAGGACCGAGCCGAAACTCGAAGCAGCCAACCTCCGACCGTCCGGAGACCAAGCGAGGTTGAAGATCGGCGACTTGCTGAGCCGGAGCATGGCCCGACAAGCCTGGCTGGAATCCTCAACGGGATCGCTGGCCCGGTCCATCCCCTCCCTCACGAGGATGACAATGGCCAGGATCAGAGCGAGCGTCCCCAGGACTGAGGTCAAGGTTCCGGATCGTCGAGCCGGGCTGGAAATCTCGAGGTCGGGGGAACCCCAGGAATGGGCGAACATGATCGTGGCCTCCTCCGCAAAACTTCCTGTTTGCGACCACGGAGAAATGAGCTTGGACAGCCGTCCTGATTGAGCAGATTATAGGAGGCGTTTCATCGTAATCACAAGGATTCTTAATCAAATTTTCTTAATCTTCACAGAAAGCGAACACGGATGGTGGACAAAAGGAACATGAGCGGTTCTTGGTCGGGAGGAGAGAGACAGTCGTCGGCTTCGAAATGCAAGACCCCCGGCTAAACCGGGGGCTTTCGGCAAAAGCGAGACCGTCGAGGCTCGAACCCGCAACTTCCGGGCCGTATCATTCCAGCGTGAAAAACAGCGGGTAATCTCGGTATCGGCGACCTCATTCCGGTCGTCAACGAGTCGTCGCAGAGTCAGCCGACACGCCGGTGATGGCCGCCCTGATCCGGCCAACATCCGCCTGCCGTAATTCCATTCGATTGGCCAAAGGTGGCATTGGGATGCTCTCGGATCGACGGTGGAACGGTTCCAAGGCGTCTTGGTCGAGTGTGTGGGTTTTGTGACCGGCGCTTGGTCAGGGATCGATGGAGCAGGTCGGTCGGCGGAGTTGGAGCAACCTTTGAGAGTCGAGGCGTCGACAACGAAGCGCCGGCCTCGTTTGTGTCGCGACTCTTCGTGGTCGTCGACGGCTGGGATGATTCGCTCTCGGAGATCGTTAGATAGGGGTTGCGGGGCTCACCTCCTGTCGGTGACATCCTATTAGAAGCATATGCGAAATTGACGTGTACCGTTCTCTTTCGATCAATTGAGCACGATGGTCACCTCTCGCTCGTTGTCCTCGCCCTTTGTTCGCACCTTCAGCTTAAGAACTTTATCGCTCGCGGCGTGTTCGGCGATCCATTCCAGGTCGGACGACTTCTGCGTGTAGTATCCGTTGATCGATGAGATCAGGTCATCGACTCGGAGTCCGGCCTTTTCCGCCAGCCCACCCGGAACCACGATGTTGATCCTGAGCAATGTCCTTCGGCCGGGGTTGTCGAAGGTCTCCGTGTCAAATCCCAGGTTGCGTCCCACGGCGGTGGATGGGATCGGCGGAGCCGAGGGGGGAGAAACCGTACTTACACCGCCAACCGGGCGACCCTCCCCGAGCATGGTCGTGTACGGAGCGAAGGCCGACTCGGGATAGGGGACCGACCCGTTGAACTGGCCGTAGTCGCCCGCGTAGGCCGGATCGTTCGGATCGCTTTCGAACCTAACGACCGGTTGGTCGGGGACGAGGGGGCCGCCAACACCGCCGAAGAAATTCGGATGTTCGGGCGTCGGATAGCCGGGACCGCCGAAATAGCAGAACGGCGCGATGCCTCCGAGTCGTTGGAGCCGAGGGCCTGGGTGGGGATAACCTGGTCCGCCATAGTAGGGATACCCCCCACCAGCGCCCACGCCCAGGGCGTTGCCACCGTAACCGTATCCGAGGTGATACCCGAGGCCGAACCCCTGGAATCCCAGATGCAACCCTGGAGGTCCATAACCGAGGGTGCCACATCCAGGTCCGTTCTGGTTCTTGTGTAGCTTCGAAATTCTTGGCGATCTGGACGGGGTACGCGGACATGCCGTCGTCGGCGATGCCCGGGGAGATCAGCACGACCCATGCCACCATCCCCGAGGCCACTGACCTCCAGGAAAACTGGCCACCGCTCCGGTTCGACGAGAACATTGGCGAATCCCTCGGAATATGGAATCCGGGAAAGACCCGGTGGTTAGCCGATGATCATCGGCATCGAAGTAAGCCGGCCTTCATCGAGTGGCAGGCGGCGGGCCTTCGCCAACCCGGGGCAAGTAGCTGGGACGTTCGGTGTTGACCGGCAGGATCTCGCCGGCCGAGCGTAACGTCGAGACGTCGCTGGCGGGGTAGCCCAAGGCGTGGAACAACTCGAACTGGGCCCGGTTGTAGTCCGCGACAGTGGCGAAGTATTCGCCGAACGCCACGTTCAACAACACGAGCGAATAAACCGCTTCTTGCGGTCGATAGGTCAGGGTCAGGATGTTCTCGAAGCGACGGGTCTGCCCCAGGCCTTCGAGATGCCCGTTGAAGGTGATGATGGCGGTGCGCAAGGCCCGGTCGGCCTGGAGGACCCGGGCCGATGCGGCCTGGACCCGAGCGAGGGCCCGGTTCACGTCGGCGACGACCCGGTCCTGAGTCCTGCGGAGTTCGATGAGGGCCTGCGACTCCTGGCCGCGCTGGGCCTTGATCCTCGCCAGGTTGCCGATCCCGAAGCCTTCGAGCTGCCACATCAACTGGAGGCTGACATCGGCGCGGCCAAAGTTCTGGTTGAGGCTGCTGTTGGGTCCGAGGACGAAAAAGCCGCCCTGGATCACCTGGCCGGGGGACTGAAAGCCGCTGATGATCACGTTCGGGAGGAGCGGCCGGGATTTCTCCCGACGAATCGCCGTCCCCGCCGCCTGGACCAGCGCCGTTTGCGAGGCCAGCTCGGGGCGGTTGGTCAGGGCGATCGGCATCAGATCGTCGAGCGTCCGGCCCGGGTCGATCAGCGTGATCTGGGCGTGGTCGTGCTCCAGCGGCTCGACGACCGCCCGGGGGTCGAGCCGAAGGACCTGGGTCAGGTTCGCGCTCTGGACCCGCCACTCCTGCCGGGACGAGGCGGCCTGCTGCTCGAGTTCGGCCACGACGTTGCGAACCCGGTCGACCTCGACGCTAGGGCACCAGCTCCTTGCTGAGTTGATCGATCCGACCGACCAGATCCCGCCCCCGTTCGACGCGTGTAGAGGTCGCCCGCGTAGGTACCTCGGGCCTGGTGGACGCTGAAGTAGGCGTTGGCGGTCTGGAGCAGGGCGTCGTTCTTTGAGGTCTGGACGTCCCAGTGTCGCGAATCGAGGACCTGCCTCGCCAGGATGGGCTGAAAGATCGCGTCGGTCAGGTTGACGAACTGGGTCAGGCCGCCGCCGCCGTAGAGGAAGTTGACGCTTGCGGGAGTGGTCATGACGCCCTTATTGAAGTCCGGGCCGCCGCCGTCGTGGCGGATGTAGTCGAGCGGCGAAGTTGAGCGTGGGGACCCAGAGGACCTTGGCGTGGGTCAGTTCGGCCTCGGCGACCCAGACGCTGGCCTGAGCCGCGGCGATGATCAGAGGCCGGGCGTCGGACAGCCGCAGCGCCGTCGCCAGGTTGATCGGGAACCGGAGATCCGTCGGCGCGAGCGGGGCGGCCCTGAGCGTCGGCATCTTTGCGAGTGGACTGTTGGCGGCCGAGAACAGGTCCGAGGCGGGGTTCCCGGCCGGATTCGAAGGCCCGGGCTGGGTAGCGGGCAGTTGGGCCAACCGTCGGCTGATCAGAGGGACGACGCTCGGGATGGATGCCGCGGTCGGCCGTCCGACCCCGATCGTCACCGAGGGGACCGTAGGCGAGGGAGCCTCCAGCGACGGCTGGTCCTGCCGTTTCTGGCTCATGAATCGCTCGATGGCCGGCGAGACCGACGACTCCGAGAGCGACGGAGCCGGCGGCGCAACTGGGCTCGTCACCGAGTCGATCGATGGGGTCTCCTGAGCCAGACAAGGGCGGTACCCCGCCCAGCAAGGGCTCGAGATCAGCAAGGCAATCCATCGCCAGTGTGATCGTGTCAGCATGGGAACCCCGTTCCGTCAGGGATTTCACGGCGCACAGGATTCTGTGTCGATCGATCCGTCTCGCCGGACTCGATTTACAAGTGAACGATCTTTCCGGACTCGGGCAGGATCTGCCAGATCGCCGTGTCGGGGAGCCCGAACTGGTGTCCGATCGCCCCCGGCCCCGAGGTGACGTAGTAATCCAGGGTCTTGAGGAACGTCGCGGGGTTGTACTTGATCCGCAGGGCGATCCCCGACGGTCCCGGGATGCGCGGTCGCCGCCGGGGTGGAGAAGTTGACCTGGAACCCCGCCGACTGGGTCGGCACCAGCGGATAGTACTTCTTGGAGAGCACGTAGAAGACGATCCGGCCGCCCGGCTCCAGATCTGACTACCGGTGAGGATCGGGAACGCCTTCCCAGGGGCGTGCTGGTTGTCTTCACCGTGAGGTTGTCGCTCGCCTTGAAGGTCTACGGCGTCCCGTTGTACACGCTGAAGAAGAGGATGTTGTAGACCCGGCCGGGGACTGGCTGCTGGGACTGGACCAGGACATGGCCGAACGGGGGATCGAACTCCGCGGAACGCCCTTCGAGATCGGGGAATTCGGCCCCAACGAAGAGTTCGGGGAGTTCGGCCCCGTCGGGTTCGTGACGCGGTCCAGGCTGATCGGCGGGAGCGGGATGCTCGGGGCCGAGGGGAAGTGGTATGCCTTCGATGAGGGGGTCTGATAGCCGGTCACCCCCGAGACGCTCGCGTTGAGCAGTTGCTTGGTCTCCAACCGCTCGAGGTGCGGGCTGAAATCACTGAGCCGGCGTCGGGGCATCGGTCAAGCCTCCGTCGAATCCGAAAAGTCGCGCAGCGGACAACCATCCTGGGATAGCCGAGGGTCAACGAGTGGCCGGAGGCGGACCATTGCCCACCGGAGGCAGGTAGTTGGGCCGGTTGGTATCGACGGGCTCGATCGGGCCGGGAGTTCTGAGGACCGCCAATTCGCTGGCAGGGTAGCCCAGAGCGTGGAAGAGCTCGAACTGTGCCCGGTTGTAATCCGCGACCGTGGTGAAGTACTCGTCGAAGGCGATGTTCAGAAGCTGGAGGGCGAAGACCGCCTCTTGCGGGCGGTTGACCAGCACCAGAAGGTTGCCGAACCGGGTGGTCTGCTGGAGGCCCTCGAAGTTGCCGTTGAATGTGATGATCCCGGTGCGCAAGTGCACGGTCGGCCTGGATTACCCGGACCGCGGCCGCCTCGAGCCGGGCATTGGCCCGCGTCACGTCCGCCGCCACTGTGTCCTGAGCCTTGTAGAACTCGATGATCTGTTGCGATTCCTTGCCCGCGTTGTGCCTTGATCCGGGCTAGATTGCCGATCCCCATGGATTCCAGCTGCCAGAGAGGCTGAATGCTGAAGTCGTCGCGACCTCGCCACTGATTCAGCCTGGTGTTGGGACCAAGGCCGAAGATCCCGGCCTGAATCAACTCGGCGGGAGTCTGGAAGCCGTTGAGCAGCACGCTGGGGACGAGCGGCCTCGCCTTCTCCCGGCGGATCGCTTGCACTGCGGCCTGGACCAGCGCCGCGTGCGAGGCGAGCTTCGGGGCGGTTGGTCAGGGCGATCGGCATCAGCTCGTCGAGCGTCTGCCCGGGGTCGATCAGCGTGATCTGAGCGTGGTCGTGCTCCAGTGGCTCGACGACCGCCCGCGGATCGAGCCGCAAGACCTGGGTGAGGTTGGCACTTTGAACCCGCCACTCCTGTCGGGACGTGGCGGCCAGTTGCTCGAGGTCGGCCAGGAAGTTGCGAGCCCGCTCGATCTCGACCTTGGTGACCAGTTCGCCGCTGAGCTGCTCGATCCTCCGGACCAGGTCGCGGCCTCGTTCCACCGTGTAGAGGTTGCCGGCGTAGGTCCCACGGGCCTGGTGGACGGCGAAGTAAGCATTCGCGGTCTGAAGCAAGACGTCGTTCTTTGAGGTCTGGACGTCCCATTGCCGCGAGTTGAGGACCTGTCGGGCGACCAGAGGCTCGAAGATGGCGTCGGCGGTGGGTATGTTCCCGATCAAGCCGTTGCCGGTGAGGCCGGCCCCTGCGTAGAAGAAATTGACGCTGGGGGCGGTCATGATGCCCTTGTTGAAGTCGGGGCCGCCGCCGTCGTGACGGACGTAGTCGAAGCCGATGTTGAGCGTGGGGACCCAGAGCACCTTGGCGTGGGTGAGCTCGGCCTCGGCGACCCAGACGCTGGCCTGCGCCGCGGCGACGACCAGCGGCCGGGCGTCGGAGAGCCGCAATGCGGTCGCCAGGTTGATCGGGAACCGAAGGTCGTTGGGCATGGTCGGAGCTGGCTTGAACGTCAGGTTCCTGGCCAGAGGATTGACGTTGGGCGAGCCGCTCCCGATCATCCCCGACCGGGACGAGGTGGGAGGTGTTGAAGACGGCAAGGCCGGCGGCAACTCTCGCGAGCCCCGGTCCTGGACCGCCACTTCGGCTGCGGGAGTCGCCGGCTGGGGCAATGGCGGCAAACCCTGAACGGCCCGACCCTGGTCAGGATCGGCGCCGGCGGCGGTCATCGTCGGTGGCGAAGGTGCCTGGGCCGAGCAGGGCGTGGGCTCAACCCACGCAAACGGCAAGGCCAGGACGGGCATCCATGCCCACGCGGTTCGATCCATCGAATCACACCTCTCTTGATCAAGGGACTCCCGGCCCGATGACCGATTCGGTCGCGTCCGATTCGACCGGCTTCTCAGAAGCTATCGGCAATCGAACCAAGGGCATCTACGGAATGCACCGTCTTTTGCATCGAGTGGAAGTTCGGCAAAATCAACCTATCCTTGCAAAAAACACGTTCCGGGACACTCAAACCTCTTCCCAAGGTCACCGGAGCCGGTGGACGGCAACAGGGCCAAGAATAATCCCGGTCGCCGTTCCCACCGTTCGAGGGCGATCTGCCGGTTAATGGTCGGGATTCGCGGCTGTGCTGGCGACCTTGGTCTCGCCGCCCTTGGCAACATCCACGGCGCAGCCGTCGGCGAGGATCGAAAGGTCGCCGAGGATGATCTGCTCCGAGCCGGTGCAAGGCTTCCAGGGGTCATCGACGGCCGAGGCCTTCGGGCCGCTGGAGGTTGGTCACCTCGATCCAATCGCCGTCGCTGATGCCCGTCCGGATCTCCGTCCGTTGGGCATGGCCATCCTTGTAGGTCCAGCAGAACGTCTTCTCGCCGCTCTGCGTCAGCGCGGAGGCCGGCAAGGCCTGGACGTTGGGGCGCTCGATGATCACCTTGGCATACGCGTACATGCCGGGCAAGAGCTTGCTGCCGGGATTGGGCAGGTCGATCTCGGCCCGGAGGGTCCGGCTCTTGACGTTGAGGGCCCAGGCGGTCCGGGTCACTGTGCCCGGGATCGGCTCGTCGCGGTAGGCCCGGACCAGGACGTTGGCCTTCGTACCGATCTGGACGTCGTTGGCGTCCTGCTCGGGGATGTCGACGAAGATCCGGACGATGTCGGTCCGGTCGACCACGTAGATCGGCGCGGAGGCTCCCGACGGCGAGAGGTAGGGGGACCGGGTGTTCGCCGTGGGATCGCCCGCTGAGGGCTGGACGAAGTCGAAGGTGTTCGCGTTGCGGGCGACGATCATCCCGTCGAAGGGGGCGGTCAGGGTGAGGTAGCCGACCCAGGCCTCCAGCCGCTTCGCCTCGCTGGTCGCCACGGCCAGGGAGGACTGGGCGACGGCGACGTCGACCTTGGTCTTCGCGAGGGTCGCCTTCTTCGAGAGCAACTCCGCCTCCGCTTTCATGATGGTCGCCTTTGCCGAATCCCGAGCAGCCGTGGCCGACTTCCACTGATTCGTGGACTCGAGGAGGATCTGGGGGTCGACCACGCCCCGGTTCACCTCGTTCGTGAGCCGCATGACCTCTGTGTCCCAGCGTTCGACCTCGGAATCGTACTTGGCGAGGATCGCCCTGGCCTCGACGACGCTCGCCTCGGCCGCCTTGACGTCGGCATCGGCCACCTCCACCATCTTGCGGGCCAGGTCGACACGGTCCTCGTCGAGCTTGACCGTCGCCCGTTTCGTCGAGAAATCCTCCTCCAATTCGGGCACGAAGAGCCTGGCGAGCACGTCTCCCTTCTTCACCTTGTCGCCGATGTCCACGATCCACTTACTGATGTAGCCGGTCACCTTGGGGTAGATCGATGTCCGTTCGTAAGACTCGATGAAGCTGGGCTGTCCGACCACGCGGATGATCTTCCGCGGTTTCCGGGTGGATGATCCGCACGGTCGGGGGCTTGGAGACGCTAGAATACTCGTTCTTTTCGTGATGACCGCACCCCGAGCCCGTGAGGCCGGCCAGGACGACGGACGCCACCAAGCGAATGCCAAAACGGGGACGGAGGCTCGGCGACGAGCGGGCGCGATTCATGGGCGGTCTCCGGGTCGAGTGAGGATGACAACTCATCGTGATTCTCCGTACGTGTGGGACTCCTCGGTGCCGGACTCCGACTTGTAACCCGCGTCATCGGCCGGGCCGTATCCCTCGGCGATCGCCACGGCGGAGGCGAGATCGGGGGCGCCAGGCACGCTCCGAGCTATCCGACTTGGGCTTGGCGAAACCCAGGGCGACCAGGAGGTCGTCCACCGTGTAATGGGTGGTCATGTCGCTTCGGTGAGACTTAGCCTCGTCGAGGATCCGTTTCAGGAAGACGAGCACCTCTTCGTCTTGAACCGGTGGGACTTCGAGCTGATGGATGGATTCGACCTTGTGGGCGGCATCGCCGTTGTGCGAGGCACCGTCGTGGTGAGCGTGGGGCTCTTCGTTGAGGAAGACCCGAGGGTCGTAGTGCTTGCTCTCGGGATCATCCGGGTAGATCGACGGGGACTTGGCCTCTTTCCGGCCGACCACCATCGCGAAGATCGAGGGCAGGACCAGCAGGGTCGCGAAGGTGGACATGACCAGGCCGCCGATGACCGCCCGCCCCAGGGGAGCCTGCATCTGGCTCCCTTCTCCAGGGCCAGGGCCATCGGCACCATGCCGACGGTCATTGCGCAGGCGGTCATCAGGATCGGCCGAAGCCGGTCGCTCGCGCCAACGATCGCCGACTCGATCGCGGTGTATCCCCCCTTCCAGTGGTCGTTCATGAATGTCACGAGCATGACCGAGTTCGACACCGAGACGCCGATACACATGATCGAGCCCATGAACGACTCGATGTTCAGCGTGGTGTTGGTGAAGTAGAGGATGGTCGCGATTCCGGCGATGACCCCCGGCACGGCACCGATGGAGATCAGGGCCATCTTCGGCGACTGGAAATAGGCCGTCAGGAGCACGAGGATCACGAAGACGGCGATCAAAAGCCCGATCCCCAGAGCCTTGAACATCTCGGTCATCGGCGGGAGCTGGCCCATCGGCTCGACCCGCACACCTCGCGGGGGAGTCCCGGCGGCCTCGATCGCCTTGGCGACCGAGCGCGAGGCCCGGCCCATGTCTTCCCCTTCGACGTTCGCCGTCAACGTCAGGTAGCGCTGCGACATGCTCCGGTCGAGTTCACCGGGCCGCACGCCCCTGCGGACCGTCGCCACGTCGCGGAGCATCAGGCTGACCAGGGGGTTGACCGACTCCAGCGGCAGGGTCTCCAGATCCTCGGGCTTCTCCATCCGAAGCGGGGGGATCTGGAGCTGGACCAGGTAGTCGAACCCGGTCTTCTGATCGATCCAGTAGTTGAGGTTGCTGAAGCGGGTCGAGGCCGTCGCCATCACCAGGGCGTTGGCCACGTCGTCGACCTTGCTGCCGCTCAAGCCGGCCTTCTCGCGGTCGATCTCGATTTCGACCGAGGGGAAGTCCAGCGTCTGCTCGAACTGGATATCGCGGAGCGAGGGGATCTTCTTCATCTCGGCGGCGATCTTCTCGGCGTGCTGGCGGACCAGCTTCAGGTCGGTGCCGACGACCCGGACGGCGATCGGCGTCAACGAGCCGAAGCTCATGACCGAGGTCACCATGTCGCCCGGCTGGAACCCGAAGGACGACAACTTGGCCTGCCGCAGGGCCTCGTCCTTGGAGAGCCCTCGCTGCTCGAGTCGCTTGGCCATCCACGGGACGACCCGTTCCGGGAAGACCTTGCGGAGCCGCTCGCGGAACTCGGCCAGCTTGATCCCGCTCTCTTCGGTCAGTGCGATCCGGATCTGGCCGTCGTCGGTCCCTCGCATGAAGAGGGCCATGTTGTTGATGCCGAAGTTCGGGGCGACCTGGCCGACGTAACCCATCGAGATCTTGATGTTCTCCGGCCCTCGCCTCGTGCTCGATCTCCTCGAGGCACTTGACGGCCATCTCGCGAGTCAGCTCGAAGTTCGAGCCGGGTGGCGGTCGGAACCGGAGCACGAACTGCCCCGAATCGATCTGGGGGAACAGCTCGTTGCCCACCTGCACCCCGATCACCAGAAGGACCAGCACGCAGGCCGCCGAGATAGGCCGGCACGACGATCCATCGGAGGCGGACGAACCAGCCGACGATCTTGCCATAAACCTTGAGCACCCGGCCGAACAGCCCCGCCGACTCGTCGTGATGCCCCATCTGCTTGAGCAGGGCGACGGCCATGATCGGCACGAACGTGCTGGAGAGCAGGTACGACGAGATCATCGCGAAGCCGACGCCCAGCGTCAGCGGCATGAACAGCGACCGGAGCGGGTCGCCCATGATGAAGGCTGGGATGAATACCGAGAGGATGCAGAGCAGAGCCAGCAGCCGGGGTACCGCCGTGATCAGGCTGCCGTGGAGGACCGCCGAGGCCACGTTCGGCGTCCTCTGCATCTGCACGTGGACGCACTCGACGGTCACCGTCGATTCGTCAACCAGAATGCCGATCGCCAGCGCCATCCCGCCCAGCGACATGATGTTGATCGTGTTGCCGGTCAACCAGAGCCCGAACAGCGACCCGAGCAGCGCCAGCGGGATGTTGATGACGACGACGATGACGCTCCTCAGGTCACCCAGGAAGATCAGGATCATCAGGCCGGTCAGACCCGCGCCGATCAGGCCCTCGGTCGCCACGCTCTCGACCGCCGCCAGCACTGTGGGCGATTCGTCGAACTGGAAGCTGACAGTCACGTCCTTAGGGACGGCGTCGCTGAACTAGCTGCATCGCCTTGTTGACGTCGTTGACGACTGTCAACGTCGAGCCGGTATCCTTCTTGATGATCGGTAGATAGACCGACTTCTTGCCGTTGACCAGGGCATACCCGTAGGTGATGTCGGTGTCATCTCGGAAGGTCGCCACGTCGCGAAGATAGACGTTCTGCTCCATGATGAGCGGGATATCGCCCAGCCGCTGGATGTCTCCGACCGTCGCGTTGTTGGAGACGATCGGCATCGAGTCCTTGACGTAGATGTTCCCCGCCGGGATCACCCGGTTCCCGCTCGCCAGGGCATCGGTGAGTTGTTTGGGGCTGAGGTGGTAGTCGAGGAGCTTCTGAGGGTCGACGTTGACGACGATCGACCGCATGTTCGGGCCGAAAGGCGAGATCGCGACCGTGCCGGGCACGTTCTTCTGGACTAGCGGCCGGATGACGTTCTGGGCTAGGTCGCCCATCATCCCGAGCGACGTCTTGTCGCTCTCGAGCACGAGGTAGCCGACGGGAACGCTGCCGGCGTCCATCCGCATGATCATCGGAGGGAGAGTTCCCTTGGGCATCCACGACATCGCCCGGTCGGACATCGCCACGACCTGGGCCATCGCCTGGCCCATGTCGGTGCCCGGGTAGAACGAGAGTTCACACAAGGCGACCTGCTGGATGTTCCGTGTGTTGATGTCTGACACGCCGTCAACGTACTGGAAGTACAGCTCAAGGTTACTGGTGATGAACCCCTCCACCTGGTCGGGGCTCATCCCGATGTAGTCGAGGAAGACGACGATCTTCGGCGTGTTCAGCGAGGGGAAGATGTCCACCCGCATCTTGTTGAAGGCGAGCATGCCGCCGCTGATCAGGGCCACGACCAACATCAGGGTCGTGACCGGGCGTCGCATGGCGAATACGGTGGGATTCATGGACCGATCTCCGCTCAACAGGTTGTGGGCCCGTTCTTGAGACCCATCAACTTGTTGGTATATACAAGCAATGTAAGTCGATCAACGTCTGTCCGACGTCGTTCGGTGGTTATTGGTTGGGGTGCGCACGCGGATCGGTGACGGAACGATGAGGGCCCCGACAGGCCTTTGTCACGAGATCAGACTGTGAGCCTGAGACCTGCGGGCCTGATGAATCATGAACGCTAACGCTCACTGATCCATGACGAATCAGGCCGCGCGCGACATTCGGAATGAAGCCCGCTGGATGCCCGAAGTCCGTGGAGTGGCCAGAGCCCTATTGGGAACGTCGCTCTGTGACGGGGAAGGAGAATCAGCAGCGAAGAGGATAATACGCCCGATGACATCCTGGATCAGCCAGGGCATGACTGTGCGTATTGGAGGAGGCCGAGGGGGGATTGATCGAGTCAATGGCCGGGGACATCACCTTAGTCAGCTTCGGCTCTTCGTTCTCGGAGGTAATCGCCTTGATCTGCTGGGCGGGCGTGATGACCGCCATCAAGGACATCCGAGTCGATGAGTTCGCGGGGAGGGCGAAGTTGCGGCGGAGGCAATCGGGGCGGGACGAGACGACAACAAAACCAGATGAGCGAATAGGCGAAGTGAGGACACACACCAGCAGCACCAGGCGCTGATGCGAAGGTTATCCAGAGGATGAGGCGTTTTCGGCTGAACATCATCCCTCGAAGAGCCACAGTCCATGCCTTTGAAGCATGTTAATTATAGGGCCGCGGAGGTTCTCGTCAACGCCTTTGCCCAAGAATCACACTGCGTCCGAATCGACACTTGCGGTAGGGTCGTATGCGTCCGATGAACCCCACCCTTGACGCCACGTGCCACCCGAGCGCGGAGAGAACGGCTCATAGCCGGTGGCCAGAATTCTTCGCACCTAGGTCCGGCCGATCCCCAATCGCCGCGCGATCTCCGAGTGGCTCACCCGCTCCGCCTTCAGGCGGAGGATCTCGTCGGCTTTCCGTGACGCCGTCGGAGGTCGCCCATGCCGGCGGCCTTCCTTGCGGGCCTGGGCGATCCCGGCACGGACCCGCTCTCAGCTTGCTCCTGGACGTTGATCTCGATCCGTTGTCGGGCCATCTCGTCTCCCAGGGCACCGGTGACGGCTTCCCGCTCGGAGAACTTGGTATCCCGAGGGAGGCCGTCGGGGTAGAGTTCTCGCGTCAGTTCGCGAGCCATTACACCCAAACGGGAATGGAATACCTGGCAAATCTCGACGGCGTTCTTTCCCATCTCTCCAGTCCTCGCCAAGTTGCGGATGGAGCCGGCGAAATATCGCAATTCCCATCGGCAAGGTGACATTGGATTGCTTGGTCGTGCAAACCACGTCGTGCGCCCCGCCAGCTCGAAAATCTGCTGAAAACCTTGCCCGCGCTACCCCGATTAAGCTACAATGTGCCCGTGGCATTCAAACAGGCAACAAAACGATGGATTCCCGGAGTTTCAAAGCTCTTCCAAAGCAACTGAAGCCCAAGCCGAAGTGGCGGAATTGGCAGACGCGCTAGGTTCAGGTCCTAGTGGGCTAACCATGCCCGTGGAGGTTCAAGTCCTCTCTTCGGCACTTGCAGCATAAGGGGTTGCGTCGAGAGACGCAGCCCCTTATGCTTGCGCCCAGCCTGCAAAATGGGAGCAAATTGGGAGCAGCATCGCCTTCGCGTTGGGCTTGGGTCGCAGGTCGGGGAGCAATCCGATGGCGTGGCTCGAACAACGCGGTCAGAAGTACAGGCTCTCCTTCCGTTACGACGGAAAGCTCTACCGCCACTCTCTGGGTACGAAGGACGAGGAAGAAGCGGGGGCAAGCCTGTCCCGGCTGGAGGAGGGGATCCGTCTCCTGGAACGCGGCCGGCTCGAACCGCCGGCCCCCGGCGCCGACCTGGCGCTTTACCTGCTCTCCGAGGGCAAGGTCTCGGCCAGGCCGGAGATCGCCCGTGCCCCCGAGGCCCTGACCCTGGGCATGCTCGCCGAGCGGTTCGCGGCGGCCCAGGCGACGTCGCTGGAGGCCAACTCCCTCGCCACCGTCCAGATCCACCTGCGGCATCTCCGGCGGTCGCTCGGCGACGACTTCTCCGTCCGCGACTTCACGCTCGCGGATCTCCAGGGCTATGTGGACCGCCGGTCCCGACAGCGGGGCCGCCGGGGCAAGCCGCTCAGCACCGCCACCATCCGCAAGGAGGTCACGACGCTCGGGGCCGCCTGGGCCTGGGCCGTGCAGGGCGGGACCCTGGAGGGGAACTTCCCGAAGTCGGGGGTCCGCTACCCCAAGGCGACCGAGAGGCCCCCCTTCCAGACCTGGGCGGAGGTCGAGCGCCAGCTCGCCCGGGGCGGCCTCTCGCCGGCCGAGCAGGCCGAGCTGTGGGACACCCTGTTCCTGACCCTACCCGAGGTCCGCTCGCTGCTGGACTTCGTCAAGGCAAACGCCCGCCAGCCGTTCCTCTATCCCATGCTCGCCTTCGCGGCCCACACCGGGGCCAGGCGGAGTGAGATCCTCCGGTCCCGGATCGGCGACGTTGACTTCGTCGCGGGGACCGTGCTGATCCGCGAGAAGAAGCGGGTCAAGGGTAAGGTGACGACCCGACGGGCGCCCCTCTCGCCGTTCCTGGCCGCCGCGCTCCGGGACTGGCTCGCCGGCCACCCCGGCGGCCGGTTCACCTTCTGCCAGCCCGAGCAGGTCTGGAAGAGCAAGTCGAAGCGGTCAGCCCCGACCCCGATCAGCCGCGACGAGGCCCACGACCACCTCAGGCGGACCCTGGACGACGGCAAGTGGGCGGTCGTGCGGGGCTGGCACACCTTCCGGCACAGCTTCATCTCGAACTGCGCCGCCTCGGGCGTGGACCAGCGGCTGATCGACGCCTGGGTCGGCCACACGACCGAGGAGGTGAGGCGGCGGTATCGCCACCTCCTGCCCGACCAGTCGGCCGCGGCGATCCGCTCAGTCTTTCCGGAGGGGTAGCAGGCCGTCGTTGCGGAGCCGGGTCAGCTCGCCGTGCGAGACGATCCACTCCTGGGACTTGCCGCGTCCGCACGGCCGCTTCTCGGCCCGGACGCGGCCCAGCCGACAGTACTCGCGGACGGTGAACTCGGCCTTGCCCAGGATCTTGGCGATCTCGGCGGTCGTGTACCAGTCCTTGAGGGCGTGCTGGGCTGTCAGCAGGTCGAGCAACTCGCCCATGCGCAGGTCGAGGCGGTCCAGCCGGGCGAGGATGTCGGGATGATCGGGCTGCATGATGGGGCACCGCCCTGGGATAGGTGAGGATCTCTTCGCCGAAGCTCGGCCCATGGACCTGGGCCCATCGGGCGATGCGCCCGTGGGACGGTCCGCCCGTTTCGCCGTCGCCTGCGCCTGGAACCTGGAGTCCTGGGCCATCCCCTGGAGATGATTCCCCGGCCGGGCGCCGGCCAGGCCGGAGGGCATCGCGGGAGGGGCCGAGGGCTTGTCCTGACGCTGGCGCCCGCCCTCGCTCGTTCGATCGTCTCGGTCGGGCCGAGCTTCGAGGGGGCGGTGGCCGACGGATGCAGGTGACGGCCTAACATGGCGGCAGACATCCTCATCCGGGGGGCCTCGCCCGGTCAATGCCGACCTCGTCGTCCCCGGCCCGAGGGGGCTTGTGGGGTCAAGAAGTTCAGTTACCGGCAACTGCCGACCTCAGGGGGGGTGGGGGGCTCGCTAACGTCCATCGAGCGGGATCGAACGCCGGAAGGCGTGTATCGACCCTGGCCGGAGGAAAGCAAGCTGACCGATCGGCCTGCCATGAAAAGCCGGATTGTGCCCGAAGCCTGAAGTCGGCCACGCTATCTCGACACCACCCACGACTCGGACGGCTCGGCCCGGCCGACCTCGCCCAGAAGGGGGAAGCCGAAGCACCTCGACTAGGGGACCAGGCTGGGCCGGGCCGACGGCCGCTTCCCGGCCGTCGAACGCTCTTCCCCGCCACGACGACGAGCGTCGTGAGCGATTGCCGGGGCGGGGTCAGGCCCGCCAGAGCAAACGTCGGGCACGGATCGGGGCTGGCTGTCCATCGGGCCTGCCTCGATCAGCCCTGAGGGATGAACGCGATGACCATGCTGCAAGTCCGGAACCTACCGCGTATCCAGGACCGCCATCCGGCCCCCTTTTCCCCACCGTGGGCATACGGCCGGGTCGTTGGACCGCGCATCCAGGGGCGCGCGACGGGGGCAGGCGCCGGGTCGACGCTCCCCTCTCGTAGGAACGTGCCAGCAGGGTCAAGGCCAGGGGGACCGGTGGATGCCGCGTGGCCTACGTTGCTCGATCGTCTCCGGACGTTCGACCCGCTCGGCGCGACGGACCCTGGCGGTCGAGTCGGGGGTCACGCGGGCCGGCAGCACCGTGGTGGGCGGTACTTGCTCGACTCCCGTGCCGACGGGGGTTGCCGTCATCGGGTCGAGGTCCAAGAGGCGAACGGTCACCCGGGGGCGCTCGACACCCGGGATGCCTGGGGCGTCGCGCCTGGGTCGAGTCTGGAGATAAGGCACCACTCGAGGTCGAGCACCCACGACAGGTCAGGCGCCAGACCTACGGCTCGGCCGCCTTCTTGGACCGGGGTCGACGACCTGGGCGCTTCGTCTCCGGTCGAACCCGGCATGGCGGCCCTCCCTCTTCAGCATGCCGGGCCGACGACCGAAGGGAGAAGGCCCGACAGCAGGCGTGTCACTCTCCGGAGGAGAGTTAATAGCTCAAACATTGGTCTATACAAACGTCATGGAGACTCGACCCGGCTTTGCGCCATGGGACGGTCGGGCGACCTCATGACGACTTCGGGCGATGGGACGGGGAGACGCGGGCCCGACCCCGGCGACCGTCGTCCCCCCCAGCAGGACGGAGGTCCGAGATGGCCGGGCTGATCGACTTCCGGGTGACTTTCGTGCCGAACCGCTACGGCGACCAGCTCCAGCGTCGGGTCGGGCTGCTGCCCCTGACCGGGCCCATCCGCGCCGGGAAGGGGCTGGAGGGGGATGTCACGACCAAGACCCTCCGCGTGGTCAACCGGTGGCGGGCGCGGGTCCAGGCGCTGGGCGACGCCGGGTGGTCCCCCTTCGCCGGCGACGGCGAGAAGGCGGCCCGGGACCGGACCTACGCCGCGAACTGCGTCCCGGCCTTCGCGGCCGTCGAGGGGCACACCCGCCACTGCGGCCGCGCCCCCGCCCCTTCTGCTGGTCGCGATGGGCCCTGGAGATCTGGGGGGCGATCGACCACGCCCTCTTCGCGAGCCCCGAGGCCCTCCGGGCCGCCGCGTCGAACGCCGGTGAGAAGCTGACCACGTCGCCCTTCGACCTGATCTTCTGGTCCACCTCCGACGCTTTCCCGCGCCGAAGGACCGACGACGAGACGGGCGACGCCGAAGCCACTCTGCCGGGGGTCTTGAGGCGGCAGATCGACGGTCGAGGCGGATGGTGCCGGTCGGCGGTGACCGAAATGGGCGTGCTGGGTGGCCTCTACCTGACGACCATCACGCCCGATGGTCTCGCCTGGCGAGGCAGCACGAGCCGGCTCCTGATCATCCCCCCGGGGGTCGAGCCGCACGCGAAGTGGTCAAGGCCGTCTGCCAATGGGTCAAAGTCCGTACTCCGGACCTACCGACGTCCGACCCGCGAGGACGTCCTGGGCGCCGTGGCCAGGGCCTGCCGCTACCCGAAGACCTGGATGACCTGCAAGCCCGAGGACCTCGTCGCGATCCTCGACGCCCGGGCGAACCTGAAGCTCTCGGCCACCTTTGGCCTGCTCCGAAACCGATCCGCCCGGGCCCGGGAGGCCGCCGCGGCGAACCGCCCCTGTCGTTGAAAGTCGTTCACTCGGCGCCGACGGGTCGATCGTCGCGCGGCGGGCCGGTCGAGTATGAGATCGATGACACGCTTCGAGGAGTGCACCCCTTGAAGCCGATGGCCTTGGTCCCCTTCCGATCGAAGGGCGTGCCCGACACCGACGAGGCGTGGGTCGGTCGCCATGCCGTGCTCGTGCCCTTGACCGGGCGGATCGCCGGCCTGGAGCAGGTCGAGCACCGCACCCAGGACCTGACCGGCCGCTGGAGGCGATGGATCCGCTCGAGGCAGAAGGCCGGCTGGCCTGGCCTCCCCTCCCTTGCCGATCGCGAGGGCGTCGGGCGGCTGATGTCCAACTGCCGACCCGCCTCCTTCGATCCCGATCCCCCGTCCTGGGCCTGCGGGTGCGGGATCATCTGCCCGCACTGCTGGGCCCGCAAGGCGCAGCAGACCTGGCGGGAGGGCGACCTCGCCCTCTTCCGGGACGGCAATCCGCCAGGCGATGGCGGCCCGTTGGCCCAGGCCCAATCTTCTGGTCCGGGGCAAGGCCCGGATGCCCGTCAGGCAACCCCGTGCACTCGACTATGAGAACGAGGTCAACCGGCACGAACCGCCGTCGCGTCCAGTTCGACAACACGGCGGCGAGATCGAGCCGCATTCGTCGCAGGGTCGGCTCGACCAGCATGACCTCATCGAGCGGGTCGTGTCGTACCGGTTTCCGCGGGGGGATGCCGATCGCCATGCAGGGCTGGCGGAGCATCTCCGGGCACGCTACCTGGGTCGGAGCTATAAGCCGGGAGTGATCGTGGGACTTACTGACTCCAGCCCGGCCAATGAGACAGCGGTAAGCCTTGTCCTAAGCTGTTTCCTGGCCTTCTTGTCCGATCTGTCTCATTGGCCGGGCTGGAGTCAGTAAACGCGATCGCGACCGGTTCAAGGAGCTGGGAGCGGCGTTCGTCCTGGACGCGATCCAGGTCGACCTCCCTCGGCCTCCGCGCGGGGCGTCCGGCGGGGGGCTCGCGTCGGCGGGGGAGCCGGCTCAAGCGACCGAATGGGAGCGGCGGACCCATCAACTCCTGCTCGTGCCGCAGGCTCGGTCGGAAGCCCTCATGGGCCACCCGTCCATCGCCGGGGCGAAGGGGGCCGTGCGGTGCCAGGTGCGCCGTAGCCGGCGGCCGTCTCGCCGGCGGATCATGCTGGCCGTGGCGAGGGCCTGCCGCTATCCCCGGACGCTCCTGGATTGCCCTCCCCTGGCGATGGAGGTCCTCCAAGCTCGCGGCTTCCGGGTCTGGGCGACGACGTTCGGCGCATTCATCATCGGAAACCCGGGGCTGGGGGACGGGGCTCACTCGGGACCTGATCGGAGAATCCTCGGCAGCTCGGTTTTACCCCGCTCGGCCACCGGCGGGGCTCGACCCCACTCGACTCTGACGATTAGGGAGATCGGCCCGCCCAACAGTCCAAGCGGCCCCCACGACAACCTCCAACTAAACGGCGTCGTCCTCCACGGACATCGACCATCGCGTTCGTTACGGTCGCGGGGCCTGCCGTCCTTCATCGGCCTACGGGCTTGAACGGAGGCCGGCATCGAACGAGGTCAACTATTGGGGTGGGTCACCTGGAGATCAACGACACGGTCACGGTTCGGGCCATTGAGGGATAGCTCGTCGCCGCGGGGGCAAGACTCGCGAGTTGTCGGTCTCCGTCCCGGCTCGACTCCCCGAAGAATCCTGTTACCGGCAACTGGACGCTGCCTGATCGCCGTCGGGCGCGACGATCACCCGATGGCCGCGATCCCCGTAGTCGCCGAGATTGCGAATGAGCGAGGGGATCGACCGCCGCTCACGGGCCGGAGTGCTCGGCGAGGATCCGCCGGACCTCGGCGATGACCTCGTGATGATCCTGGCAGAGGTGGCCGGTCGCCACGACCTTCTCGGAGGCGACCCCCTCAAGGTGGGCGCTGGAGTAGTTCACCAGGCCATCCGTCCCATCAGTCGGCGGCGAGCCGGGGCGGACCGCGATGATCGAGTGGACCTTCAGCGCCGGCGCGGAAGTCAGCCCGGCGAGGCCGGTCAGGATCGGCGAGCCCCACTCCAGCTCCTCGATGCTGCTGGGGACGCCCTTGCGGAAGTGGTCCCGGAAGAAGGTCGGTCCGTTACTCGCCACCAGCCGATGATGGGCCGCCCGCAAGGGGTCGGGGATGCGGACCAGTCGCGTGCCGACATGCTGGAGCGGTCCCCGGTCGAGGTGGCTGCCCCGGTGCGGCGTGGCGATGTAGACCACCCGGCGGACCTCCGGCCTCGCCGCGAAGAGCAGACCGCTTCGGAATAGGTCGAGGTCTTCCTTCTCGCCCCGGAGTTCGCCGAACGGCCGATCGCTGACGGCCCGCCAGAGGTGGTCGCCGGCGTTGACCGCCATCAGCTTCGTGAGCAGGCCGCCCATGCTGTGGCCGACGATCACCATCCGGTCGAAGGCCGCGTCGGAATGGTCCGGGTCGAGCTTCCTCCTCGCCTCGTCCAGGTCCCTCCTCAACAGGTGGGCCGAGTAGGGGATCGGGTCTCCCGTGGAGTAGCCGAAGGTCCAGAACTGGCAGCGATCCCTGATCGCGGGGTCTGCCTCCAGCGACGCGATCATCCGGTGCCAGGACGCGGGGTTGGACCAGAGTCCATGGATGAGGACGACGGGGACCTTGCCACGGGCGAACGGGGTCAGCAGCGAAAGGCCGGTGGGTTCGTAGCGGAGGAGTTCGGTCATCGACGCCGGAGGGATCGCTGGCGTGTCGGCTTGTGCCCGGGAGCGTGACGGGGCGACGGCCGCCAGGAACAGGCCGAGCATGACTAACGGGACCAGTTGCATACTCATAGGGCGTAACTCGGCGGAGACGATCGAAATAAGGACACCTCGGCCGGTGCCGGCTTTCGAGGACATCCTCTCACGCGTCGTCCCTTGCCCGCCAGCGGTTCTCCCATCGCGGCTGCTTCGACTACCGACGATACATCGCCCGCCTGCCCAGTGGGGGGAGGTTGTCGCCTCGAACCGAATCCCGCGATCTCTTCCCGCCGCGGATGTAGGATAGGCCATCCAAGTCGTATGCGGGTCGGTCGAGCCATCGAGCGCAAGACATCCATCACCGATCGAGGGGCATCATGAGCGGAGAACCGAAGGTCGCCATCATCACCGGCGCGTCGCAGGGGATCGGCGCGGGCCTGGTCACGGGCTTCCGCGAGCGCGGCTACCGCGTCGTGGCCAATTCCCGGTCGATCAAGCCCGACGCCTTCGACGACCAGGACGTCCTGACCGTTGACGGCGACATCGCCGACCCTCGGACCGCCGAACGCGTGGTCGCCGCGGCGATCGATCGCTTCGGCCGGGTCGATACCCTGGTCAACAACGCCGGTGCCTTCCTCTCCCTACCGTTCGTTGACTACACCGAGGCCGACTTCGCCAGGCTCTTGTCGGTGAACCTGGCGGGCTTCTTCTACATCTCGCAGAGGGCAGCGGCGGTCATGCTCGGCCAGGGCGGCGGCCACATCGTCAACATCACGACGAGCCTGGTCGACCAGCCGCTGGCGGCCGTGCCGGCGGCGATGGCGGCCCTGACCAAGGGAGGGCTCGACGCCGTCACCCGCTCCCTGGCCATCGAGTTCGCGGCGCGGGGCGTCAGGGTGAACGCGGTCGCGCCGGGGATCATCGACACCCCGATGCACCCGGCCGAGAACCGCGACTTCCTGGCCGGGCTGCACCCCATGCACCGGATGGGCGAGATCCGGGAGGTTGTCGAGGCGGTCCTCTACCTGGAGTCGGCGGCGTTCGTGACCGGCGAGGTCCTGCACGTTGACGGCGGGCAACACGCCGGTCGCTGGTGATCGAGGGCCTCTTCTATAGGGGGGCTAGAACTCTTGCCTGGAGAGCGCGTGCTCCATCTCGGATCGGAGTTCCGCGACCAGGGTCGCCGCCGGCAGCGGACGGGCCATGGGGGCGCCCTGTCCGGCCCAATGGGCCCCGTAGCCCGTCTCGCCGGCGGCTTTCGCGGCGGCGTTGAGTGCCTTGGCGGCGTCGTAGGCGATCGGGTAGTCCGGGACCGGCCCGACGCCTCCGGCCTCATCTCCGAGGGCCGTGAATCGATTGACGAGGCATCGGGCCGGCCGACCCGAGATCGCCGTGGTGATCACGGTGTGACCTGAGGCGTCGCCCAGCAACGCGGCCCGATAGCCCCCATCGGCCGCCGACTCCGGGCAGGCGATGAAGGCCGTGCCGAGTTGGGCGGCGCCCGCGCCGAGGAGGAGGCAGGCGGCGATCCCGGCCCCGTCCATGATGCCCCCGGCCGCGATGACCGGGATCTCCAATTTGCGGACGAGCAGCCGGGTAAGGGCGATCGTACCGAGTCGATCGTCGTGCGCCTGGGGATCGAACACGCCCCGGTGTCCGCCCGCCTCGTAGCCCTGCGCGACCACCGCGTCAACTCCCGACAGGGCAACCGCTCTGGCCTCCTCCAGGTTGGTGGCGGTGGCGAGCAGGACGATCCCGGCGTCTCGGAGGGCCGCAATCGTCCCGGCCGGCGGCAGGCCGAAGTGGAAGCTGACGACCCCGGGCCGCTCTTCCAGGAGCACGGCGAGCATCGCGTCGTCCTCGACGAAGCTGCGGTAGATCTCCGTCAATCGCGCCGGCGGCTCCGCGCCGAACCGGCGGAAGACGGGGGCCAGTCGCGCCAGCCAGGCCGCCTCCCGGGAGGGATCGGCGACGGCCGGTCGGTTGCAGAACACGTTGACGTTGAACGGTCGGTCGGTAGAGGCCCGGACGGCGGCGATCATCCCGCGAGCGGCCTCGGCGCCGAGGGGCCCGACCCCGATCGACCCCAACCCGCCCGCATTGGTGACGGCCGCGGCCATGGCCGGCGTCGAGACGCCCGCCATCGGTGCCTGGACGATCGGCAGCTCGATCCCGAGAGTCCGGAGCAACTTGCTCAAGATGGTCCTCCTCGCATAGTCCCCATTCCCCTGGCATCCGCCTCCTTTTCGCTTCAGGCGGGGGGGCGATCGATCAGCGGGCCTTGAGATGCTCCGTAAACCAGCCGACGATCGCCGACGCCGACCGGACCCGGTTGGGCGCCTTGCGGAAGCCGTGGCCCTCGTCGGGGAACAACACGTACTCGACCGGCACGCCCCGGCCCTTCAGGCTGGCCACGACCTGCTCGGCCTCGACGACCGGGACGTTGGTGTCGTTCGCCCCGTGGAGGACCAGGGTCGCGGCCCGGACCCGGTCGATCTTGTGGATCGGCGAGAGGCTCAGGAGCAGGTCGGCCTGGGTCTCGGGGTCGCCGTACTCGACCTTGGAGATCGCCGCCATCCAGGGCTCGGTCTGGGCGAAAAAGGTGGCGAAGTTGACGATCCCGAACAAATCGGCCCCGGCGGCGAACAGCTCGGGGTACTCGGTCAGGCCGGCCATCACCATGTAGCCGCCGTAGGAGCCTCCCATGATCCCGATCCGCTTCGGGTCGGCGACCCCCGAGGCGACCACGTAGTTGACGCACGCCTTGATGTCGCGGACCCCGTCGAACCGCTTCGGTCCGTTGTCGAGGTTGACGAACCGCTTGCCGAAGCCCGAGGAGCCCCGGACGTTGGGGGCGAAGACGGCGATGCCCCGCGCCAGCAGGGCCTGGTAGGTCGAGTTCAGGACGGGGCGTTCCTGCCCCTCGGGCCCGCCGTGGAAGGAGAGCACGACCGGACCCGGACTATTCGCCCCCTTGGGCCGGTAGAGCCAGCCGCTGAGTTCGAGGCCGTCGTGGGCCTTGAACGTCACGAGCGCAGGGCGGACGAGCGGCCCCAGATCCACCCCCGCGTGCGGGCTGTGCGTGACCTGGCGGAGCTGGCCGCCCTTGAGGTCCCAGGTCCAGACGTTCACGGGAGCCGCCGGGCCGGCGACGATCAGGGCGAGCCGGGAGCCGTCCTTGGAGAAGGTCAGGCCCCCAGCGATCTCGGCCGGCAGCGACGGGCCGGGGGTCGCGCTGCCGGTGGCCAGGTTGACGAGGGCCAGCTCGCTCCGCCCGGCGACGTTCCAGAGCAAGGCCGCCGTCTTGCCCCGGTGGTCGACCGCGAGCCCGGACAGGTCGGCGTCGTCGCGCGCCGCGATCACCTCGATCGGGCCGGGATTGCCGTCGTCGCCGAGGTTGAGCCGGGCGAAGGCGGCCCGGTCGCGGCCGCCGTCGGAGGTGAGGTAGATCGTCCGGCCATCGGGCGAGAAGGAGGCCGAACCGAAGCTGGCGGTCCCCTCGTGGGGCGTGAGCGCCCGCTCGGGGCCGCCCTTCAGGTCGACGAGGGCGAGGTTGTTGTCGCCGCGCCGGGCGAGGCGGCTGATCACGGCGAAGCGACCATCGCGGCTGACGTCGGCGAGCCCCCCCGTGCCCCGGAGGTCGGCGACGAGCCGCCAGTCCCCTCCCTCGGGGCCGACGAGGTAAGCGTCCAGGCTCGCCGGGGTCCTCCGGTTCGATGAGATCAGGAGCGTCCCGCCGTCGCGGGACCAGCCACCAAGGGTGTTGGTCGCCTTGCCGCCGTCGGTAAGCCGTCGGAGGTCGGTCCCGTCGGGCCGGACGGTGTAGACCTGCGCATTCATCCCGCCGCCGGGGGCGAGGGTGAAGGCCAGTCGATCGCCGCTCGGCGACCACGAGACCGAGCCGACCGGGTCGTCGAGGGCGGTCACCGCTTCGGGCCAGCCCCCCTCAGCGGCCACGACCCAGACCTGGGGCAGGCCGCCGAGGTCGGAGACGAACGCGATCCGCCGGCCGTCCGGGGAGAAGCTCGGTGACGAGCACGACCCGATCTTCGCCATCCGGGCGACCATCGCCCCGGGGTCGTCTCCAGGCCCGGCGAGGGTGGTGGCCGCGCCCGACGGGATGATCATGAGGCCGAGCCCGAGTGCGATCCGCAACATCGTCTACCCCCGATCGACAATGGAGTGGGGCACGCAACCCCTTCGAGGACGATCACCGGTCCGGGCAAGTGTAGCCGGCCCGTTCGCCCCGGACGAGCCCCCCGACCCCGCAGCGGTGTTACTGACCATCGTCGCGGCCGGGGCCGACGCCGTTGCTTCCGAGAGCCCGTCGCGAGGCCGAGGATCCGCCCGGTTCCGGCCTGCTTTGGACACGCAAGTGGCTTCGCCCGAGTATGCCCGACAGTCCGGTGAAGAAGGTTCGAGGTCGAGGGGATGCTGTGTCCGGTGATCCACGTGGTGCCCGACCTGGCGGCGACCGGACGGGGCGATGGTGAGGGTGGGCGACTCGCCGTTGATCCCGACGACGGACAACGTCGCGGGTCAGGGCGCAAGTGGGGACCGATCTGGCGGAACGACATCATCGCCCAGCTTGCCCCGTCGATAACGGGGGAGATCCTGAGGCCCTCCTGGGTCACGGGATGAGGCTCGACGAAGGGGCAGACCAGGGCGACGGGCTTGGTCCTCCGGCGGAAGTGGCGGTGCTCGTGGAGACGCCCGAGTGCGGGCGGGAGCAGGTCCGCCGCCCGGCCGGCCGGGGCTTGCACTCCGGCCGTCCCGGGCCGCACTCCGGGGATGTCCCCGCATCCGACCGGTTGACCGTTACGTTGGTCCACCTTCACCTGGAACCGCTCGACGTCAACGCGTCGGTGCGGGCCGTCGGCTGATCGGGGCCGCTCGACCTGGCGGGGCTCCCGCCCCGCCCGGCAGGTCCGGGCCGGGGGGAGTGGTCCTCGGCGATGAGTCCGACACGGGGGCTTCGGAGGCCACCCGAGGCCGTCCTCGGGCCTACGGGGCCGTGGCAGGCGGGTCGTCGACCCGGCCGGTGTGGGGTCGCCAACCATGAACAAGCCCGGCTCGAACGTGCCGACCATTCCTGTGTTTCCCCCACCGTGGGGCGATCCCGGGCCCCCTTCTGAGGAAGGGGCACTCGATCCCGAAGGCGAGCGGCCCTGGTTCTCTGGGGGGGCAGGCGTCGGCTCGTCGGCACTCCCGCCTGTCGGCCCGCCATCGACCTACCCCGCCCACCCCTCTTGATCGGTCATTCCGGCAGCGAATCGACCGCTAGACATGTCCTCGTTTTCAGTTGCCGGTAACTGGGGGAAGAGACCTCAGGTCCCCCCGCCCCTCGTCGACTCCCCCGTGTCGCGGATGTTGCCGCCCGGCTCGCCGTCACCGTCTTGGACAATGGCCACGACGCCCTCGCGAGTCCGGTCGGCGTGGGCGACCACCACCTGGACCCGATTCAACTCGCTCAGAGGGTCGCCGGCATGGTCCCGTCGGACCGATCGAACTCCCGATCGAAAGGAATCGCCCCATGGTCGAGGTCTCGTCGGCGTCCGCTGTTGATGCTCACGGCGGTGCGGCACGTCCGTCCCGAGGCTGGCGGCTCAGGACGAAGCGACCCGGATGACGAGAGTTGAGGACCGAGCCTGACGCCAACCGGGGCGACTGACCTATACCGGTCCGGCCGGGAACGGGATACTCGCCGACGCCGAGGGGGAGCATCGGAAGATGCAGCCACCGAAGTCTCGGGGTCGTGAGGTTCCGAGATGGCGACACCGGGCTGGCGGCCCGGATCAGACTCCAATCGATTGACCACAGGGATCTGGCGGGAACCGTCCCGTCGCGACTCGCAGGGGCACTCAGATGAAGATTGAGATCAAACACCGGTACGACGGCACGATCCTTCACACCTTCTCTTCCGATGCCAATGAGTACGAGGTCAAGGAGAGGGACTCCAATGTCCATGATGACGATGATGTTGACGATGTCGATTGGGAGGAGGAGGGCCTGAGCAAGGCCGATCGGGGCAGGGCCAACCATCCAGGGGCCGACCTGACCGGGGCCGACCTGAGCTGGGCTGACCTGAGCTGGGCTGACCTTCCAGGTGTCAGTCTTCGACGGGCCGACCTGAGCGGGGCCGACCTGAGCGGGGCCAACCTTCGAGGGGCCGACCTGACCGGGGCCGACGTTCGAGAAGCCAAACTTCGACTGGCCGACCTTCACAAGGTCAATCTCCGAGGTGTCAATCTTCGACGGGCCGACCTTCGAGGGGCCGACCTGAACTGGGCCAAACTTCCAAAGGCCGACCTTCGAGGGGCCGACCTTCGAAAAGCCAGTCTTATGATGGCCGACCTGAGCGGGGCCGACCTTCGAGGGGCCAACCTTCGAGGGGCCACCCTGGACTATGTCAACCTGAGCGCGGCCGACCTGAGCTGGGCCGACCTGAGAGGGATCCAACTGGAGGACGCCAACCTGAGTGACGCCGAATTCCTCGACGCAATCCTGAGCTGGAAATCCCCAGAGCTGGTCGTCGCCATCCTGCTCAAAGAGGCAGGAGAGGACCCCGATCGTCGGGCGCTGGCCGAGAGCATCCCGCTCGAAAACGTCCCAGGGCGCATCTCATGGGAGGCGTACCTCGTCCCGGGCGAGCCCGTCACGGCCTGGGCCATCGCCACCCTCGCCCGTTACGTTCGTGATGGTGATGAAGCACCGGATCTCCTGACATCGGCGCCGGCCCTCGACATCGATGCCGGGCCGTAAGGCCGGCGGAAATCCTGCCGGGCCGTCGGCACGTCCTGCGTGCCTTCGAGGAGGAACTCCGCCCACGGCCCGACGATACCGGCAGGAACCGATCGTACAGCCAGATCCCCGGCCACCGGCTTACTCTCCGGTATCCGCATCTGGCTGGACGGTCGAAAGGCGTACCAAAGTTCGCTCGCCATCCCCTCACCGGCGACCGTACCGGCAAGATCATGGAAGGGGGGCCAACGAATGACCCGTTGCCCCCGCTCGTGGGTCGCCTGTCCGGTCTCTTCGATTGGCGGGCAGCGGACCTGGTGGGAACGTCGAACCGAGGGGCCCGTCCCGACAGGCCGTCCTCGACCGGTACGTCTCCCGCCGTCACCCTACGACCGGGCCTGGCTCGACAGGGTCCCCCCGGAACTCCGGGCCGAGGTCGAACTCGTTCCACACCCAGGACTTGCGAAAGGTGCGATGCACCGATGCCGATTCCCAAGGAAGAACCCGAGATCCCGATCGCCGTGATCGCCGAGCCCATGAGGTCCTGGTCGATCGAGACGATGTTCACCTGCATCCTCCGGTTCCGCTCCGTCCGCGAGGAGGCCCTGATCGTCCTGAAGCGGGGCTACTTCAATAAGCCTGGGGAGGGGTATCTGGCCTACCTCTTCGAGCTGATCGAGAGGCTGAACCCCGACCACAAGGGCCGTCGGAAGATCCCCTACACGGCCGTCGTCAACGCGGCGCTGGACGAGACGACTCCCCCCCACGCCGGCCAGGCCGGGATCCTCGGCAAAGACGAGGTGGAGATGCTGCTGGGGATGCCCTCGATCCACCACCCCGACGTCCCCGGCCAGTCCACCTGGGGCCTGCTCTATCGGTCGTACCACGAGGTCTCCGACGACGACGTGACCCGCGAGCATGGATTCGCGCTGCTCGCCCAGTTCGTCAAGGAACGGGGCCACTACCAGCCGCTCCGCGCGGCGCTCTTGCATGCGGCGCCGGCTCGATCGTCAACATCACCGAGATCTACGAAAGCCGCCGGGCCATCCTGGAGCGGGCCGAGGCGATCTCCGAGGACCCGTTCGGGAATCTGGCTACCCGAGACGGCCACTTCCAGCCGGTCCAGATCTTCTCGACGGGGATCTCCTGGCTGAATTCGCTCATGGCGGGCGGACAAGCCATCCCGGAAGCCTGCGGGATCCTGGGCCCCACCGGAGGTGGCAAGAGCACCCTGGTGATGCAGATGGCCCTCGGGACCAGCGAGTGGTTGCGGCTGGACCATCACCGGTACGGGGCACCGCTCAAGCACGTCGTGGTGGTCTCCTACGAGGACGACGACCAGCGGCTCCTGGCCCGGGCGTCTGCCTCGCCGCCCGGATCGACAAGGACGTGTGCCTGGCCATGGACGGCTCCGGCAAGGACCTCTCCCGCCGCGGCCGGCTGAAGGGCTACGAGCTGGAGTACTTCGCCAACGAGCCCGGCTTCGACCCCCAGACCTTCCCCGGCGAGGCCGAGCGGCTGGCCGACGTCCAGTCCGACTACGCCAGCAACTTCCACACGATTTACATGGGCGGCAAGGGGATGGGCTACGGCTACGTGGACGAGATCGCCTCCATCCTGTCCCGGGCACGGGACCGCCACGACTGGGAGTATGCAGCCATCTATGTGGATAGTATTGATTGGCTGGTGGGCAACCACATGGCCTCCAAGGTGCGGGCGGCCCGCGTCAACAGGGGGAGCACGACCATGGAGGCCGTCCCCCTGCTGCGGTCCAAGGTCGGCGAGCGGTTCGGCGCCAGCGTCTGGGTGACCAACCAGCTCGCCGGGGCCAAACTGAAGCGGCCCTCGACCACCGAGTTCACCCACTCCGACGCCGGCGACACCAAGGACTGGGCTCGGGCGCTGGACTGGCACTTCGCCCTGGGTAACCTCGACGCCGACTCGAACACGGTCATCCACTGCTCGAAGGCCCGGCGGTCGGGGAGCCGGGGACTGACCCAGCCGATCGGCCTGCGGGGGGCCATGGGGAGGTTCATCTCGATCGCCGACGACTACTCGATCGACAACGGCTCGATCATTCGCCGCGACATCCGGGAGATCGTCCTCCCATCCCGGGCCGGGCGCTAAACCGCCGGAAACTCGCTCGCGGATGGATCGAGGTTTTCTGGGCCCGGAGCATCTGGCCCATGGGCGTCATCGCGACCGCCTACTTTCTCCGCCCCGAGGTCGGCCTCTAGACGTCGCGATCCTCCTGCGGCTCGACATGGACGAGATTATCGCCCCACCGAGGCCGTAGTCGCCGGCCCGGTGCCATTCGCCCTCGGATCCGGCGACCAATCGCCAGCTCACCGCCGGCTGACCCACGGGATTCCCGGCCAAGACGTGCTGGGCGACTCAAGGGTGTACGCTCGAATTGTGGCCAGCGGGCCCCTGAATGCCAAAGCCCATCCGATGCTCAATCATGCGTGGGGGCGTGAAGTCTGCTTGGATGACCGACACGGCCGGACGAGCCGGGCGGTTCGTACCCGACCGCCAAGCCCCGGACCCGAAGTCTCTACCCGAGCCCGATTCCACCTTCAGGGGACTTCCATGAGGCCACCTCCAGACGCCAGAACAGCCACGGAGTTATTACGACCTCCCGAAGCCGACCCCGAGACGCGAGTTGTCGCGATGGCCGGGCTGATCCGGGACCTGTTCGTGATCCATGTCGGGATCGTGAATGCCTCTCAGCCGGGCCGTCGCGGCACCTGGGGCGATTCGCACCTACCATCCAGAGATGGCGGCCAAGATCGAAGGGGCAAGGTCCACCCGTCAGTCTGGGAGAAGATCGCCCGATCCTGCCTGGAGCACGGGCTCGATCCCTCGGCCCTCGTCGCGGCCCACTTCGAGACGACGCACGTCCTGAAGGGCCTGCCCCGGCCCGGCGCCCTGGTCGGAGAGGCCGCCCTGCGTCGTTATGGCGATTACGTTCGGGATTGCTCCGGGAGGATGCGGCTGGCCTGGGACGTGCAGTTGGAGGACCTGGAGATCCAGTCTTACAGACGCGAGCGATCGTACCGCGAGGAGCCCGAGGACGCCGCCTTCCGGGTCCTCGCCAGCCCTCACTCGCAGATGTCGGGACTCTTCCGCTACTGCATTGCCTCGACCGGCAAGTGCGGCGAGTTGATGGCGAGATTCAGGCCCATGGCCTTGGAGCAGTATCTCTCGGGCCGTTATGCCTATGACCTCGGCTGGGGCGACCTGATCCCCGCCGAGTTGAGGGCGGAAGCGGATAAGTGGTTCGAGGAACGGACCTGATGTCGAACCGCTCGCCACCGCGCCCGACTGTCCTGCCGGGGACGTCATTCGTCCCATGGCGGACAGATGAACCAATGGCCATCGACGCCGGCCAGCCGGACAAGCCCGTCGGTCCGGGGGGTCGGCGTAGCCCGGCTTGCGACGAGGTTCGAGGTCCGGTGGTCGCGACCATCGGGTCGGCTTCAAGGGGGATGAGCATGGGAAAGACCAGGAAGCCCTCGTCGGACCGGCGGGGGGACGCGGCCGATCGGCCGCGACAGGGTCGGGGGCGGACGGCCGGCTCGACCGTCTCGGCCGAACTGGAAGAGGATGCCGTAGCCTGGCTCGACGAGCCTGGCGCGAGGATCCTGGACGCCGACGAGTTCGTCCAGGGCCTCTGGGATCGCGAGGACGGAGAGGGGGTCGCGCTCTCCATCGACGAGGCGGTCGGGGGCTGGATGGCCCAGTGGAGGATTGCGGCCGTTGGCAATCGGCCCAAGGACCACATGGGGCGCAACCTGATGCACGCGGCCCTGCTGCGCAACCACCGCACTCCCTGGTTCCGGAAGCTGGCGAGGAGGCCGCCGGAGTGGCTTTGCCGGGCGGTCGCCCACTTGCCCGACGAGCAGCAGGCGCAGGCGGCCCAACACCTGGCCCTGCGCCTGATGCACGGCCGCCACCTCTTTCACATGTCCGAGGCCGCGGCCCGGCAAGCACCGTCGGGGGTCGACCTCGACGGATTCGGCTCGCTCCTCGACTGCCGGCCCCACGGGGTGCTGGTCGAATGGGCGGGGGCGGCCGAACGGGTGCACGACTACACCTGCGGGGACTTCCGGGCCTGCCCCTGGTGCCTGGCCCGGCGGGCCGTGGACCTCCACGACCGACTCCGCCGTGGCCCGTGCCGACCGGGGGCGGGGGCGGGCAAGCTCCTGCTCCTGGGTCGGATCGAACTGGACGGCGAGGCCGACTTCGACGTCGACCAGGATCGGGAGGTCGACCAGGTCAGACACGACTGGGGCCGGTGGCTGCGCGGCTGGGCTCGGGCGTGCGGGGCCGTCGGCGGGCTCGTGGTCCACCAGGTCGGGCCGAACGGGAAGGACGGCTTCCTGCACGACCTGGCCGTGCTCGCCGAGGTGCCCGCCGCCACGGCCGAACAGCGGGCCCGATTGGTGCAAGTCTCCGGGGTCGGGAGCGACGAAGACGCCGTGTTCGAGACCGATCAGCCGCCCGGGGGCATGCTCCGGGGGCCGATCCGGGCGGCGGCCATGCCCGCCGATCACCGGCAGGCCCTCCGCTACCTCTGGGCGGGGACGGATGCCGGGTTCGACCTGGTGCGGGGCGGGATCGCCGTCAACGGCGCCCCGGCCGATGCGGCCTGGGGCCTCGACGGGGCGATCCGCCTGATGCCCTGGTTCCTGTTCAAACCGCAGCTGTGGTCGGACTACCATCGGGCCATGCGGGGACGTCACCTGGCCGTGCCGTTCGGGTCGTGGAGGGGGGCGTTCCCCCGGATACGACGGGATGACGACTTGCTCGCCGACCCCGCTGAATTCGCGAGCCAACGGGCCCGTCGCGCCCGCACCCGGCCCTTGTTCGACCATAACAAGAAGGTAGCGGCAGCGGCGGGGGAGGATCGCGATCGTGTCCTGCCGGCGGCGCGCTCGGCGTACGCGGCACTGCTGGCAGGGTCGAGACGACCGGTCGGTCGAGGCCAGTTGCGCGAGGCCATGCTCCGGGTCGGGCACCCGATCACGGAGCGGGTCGCTCGCGACCTGATCGAGCTGCTCCATACCGAGTCCGGTAGATGAATCACCGCTCGGCGCCGGGTTAACACGTGAACTGGACACCCGGTAAGCGGGCCGTGGGTCGCCCTCCCTGTTGTCGTAAAGCCTGCACCAGCATGATGCTCGGGTCGAGTATCCTCTATCAGGTCAACTACCACATACCTTTCAGTACCCTGCCACCTCTTGTTGAATTCAGAAAGAGTAACAGGGTACTGAAAGGTATGTGGCGGTTGGAGACTATGAAGAATAGGTTGAACCCAAGCCTGATACTGAAAAGAGTTTGCATCGACCCCGGGGCCTGACCTGCGGCAGGTTCACCGACCGTCCAGCTCGCCAGGTTCGTCAACGGCAGGTAAGCGGTCTCAACAACTCGACCACACGACCGGCCGCCGGGGATCGATCGTCAACCAGGCCGCGAAGCGCCGCGGCCCGCGTCACCCACACCGCGCGACCGGTGTCAGGTCTGGGGACCTCGACCCTCACTGACTCGTCCTCGACATGGGGCAGGTCGACCCGGCCCCGGCATGGCGGCTTCCGGTCGAGGGAACCTGCCATGTCGGTGGTTCCCATCATCCCTCCGGATCAGGGGAATCACGCCATCGGACGGAGATCACGACGCCGCAATCGGCACTGACGGCTGCTTCTCCTCGCCGGCAAGAGGGACGGACGATCGAGGCTGGCCTCCCACCAAGTCGCCCCGGCCTTGGATTGGGAGAAGGCCACCCTGGCAGCGTGCCGGGGGCCGACAAGCTTGCGGCGACCCCGGGCACGGCCCGACGTTCCCCGGGCCTGTCGCTGAAGGCGACGTCTCCCCTCCCGTTAGCTCGACGACAGCCTGGTGGACGCGGCCTGTCCCGCCGAGCGGGTAGCGGGCCCTCGGGCCACGCAGGGGGAACCGTGACGCCGCCTCTCGCCCTTGAAGGCTTCGGCGGCCTCGGCGATCGGTTCGGTCCGAGAAGGCCACGGGACCGCCCCTCTCGTCCAGGACAACCGCGACGACGGCACTCGCCCGAGCCGAGCGACTGGGCTGACCCGCTGGCCCAAAGGGCGTCATCCGTGATCGACAACCACTGAAGCAGCGACGAGGTGGGCCTGGAAGGACTGGACGAGTACCGAGCGATCGGCCCGAACGTGAGCGCAACGGAAGACTCGGGAATCCCGGCGAGGACGCCAGACCAGCGCCATTGCGTAGGTCGCCTTCCGAAGTAGCCGGCGCCTGGACCCTGGATTCTTCGGGCTCCCCGGCGGACTGCCCAGTTGCCGGTAACAGGATCGGACAAACCGCCCTGGTGTCGCCCACCTCGCCGGTTCGGATGAGATACTTGGGGGCTGGCGGAATACTCCATGTGCTCCCCGGCCGGTGCCCTACCCCGAGTGCCCGCCGTCATCGGGGTCCATCGTGGCTCCCCGGGCGGGTGCCGCCGACCCCACGCTCGACCTCCGCCGCCGATCGGCCTTGTCCCCGGACGGTGCCCGGGCGATCGTGGGTCGTCTCGCTTTCCGTCGCCATCACCCGGGACCGAAATGACCCCGATGCTCGTCGACTGCCATCGCGACGCCCCCGCCCGGCCGCCCGACTGGCGATGGCGGCTGGCCGAGGCAATCCACTCCGGACTACTGCTACCCTCCGGGCGAGGTCTCGACCGCTGGACCCAGCGGGCCATCCAGTTCCTTGGCGACCACGTCGCGGATAAGGGCGACGCCTCGATCGGCCGATCGGATTGCATGGACCCCGCGATCCTCGAGGCTTTCGAGATCCGTTTCTCGGCAGAGCCAAGGCAGAGGTCGGTGCTTGAGGCCAGGGTCCTGGCTGGCCAGACCGCTCCAGCCATCGCCGAGCTTTGCAGCCTCACCGCCGACGTCGTCGAGGCGTTCGAGGCGCTCCACTACAACGTCCACGATCGGCTGAAAGCGGCCGATTTCATAACGGGCGTGGTGATCGGCATAGTGCCCCATGATGGCCTCGCCACCACCGACGCCCTGCTGAAAGCCTTCGCCTACGGGTATGGAGAGCATGTGCTCGACGCCGTGCTCGCGGTGCTCGACGCCGAGCAATCTGCCGTCGGTGGAGCGAGGAACGCCGCGAGCGTGGACGTGAAGCCCATCAAGATGGCGATGGCGGCGCGGACCCTCCCCGTGAACGAGAAGACCGCCCCGGGCTTGATCCGGCTCCAGGCTCGGCTCCTGGAGTTCGAGCGAGGGGCGGCCGCCGACGTCTTCGTTAACCGCCCGATCCGGGCGACAGTCGAGCCGTGGCCCACGCCGGCGATCGGAGGAGGAGCCGGGCGACCGGTTCGAGCAGTCTCGGTTGACCTCGTATCGGCGACCCTCGCCGAGCCCATCCGCGAGGGGCCCGGTGATTGTGCCGGAGCCATCATCGTGGCGTTCCCCGAGCTAAACCCAGGCGACCTCGCGGCCCCGGTCCGGAGGACGGCCTGACGGTCGAGTGGCCAGACGGGGGCGACCCTTCGAGGTGTTGACCTCGTCCGGGTCCGCGACCATCGGTACTCTCAAGCGATGGTTTGTCGCGGGCGAGGAAGGTTCGAGAACCAAGCACAAGGAGCGGCCATGGCCTGGGAGAGACGAGGTCAAGGACGCTACTACTATCGAACGGCCTGGTTCAACGGCAGGACGGAGAAGCACTACTTCGGCAAGGGCTCGGTCGGAGAGCTGGCCGCCTACTTCGACGAGCTGGCCCGCCGGCATAAGAAGTCGCGGGCCCAAGCCCATCGTGCCGAGGCGGCCCGCCTGGTTCCGCCGGAGGCGGCCCTGACGGCCCTCGACCTCGCCTGTTCCATCGTCGTGGGGGCTACCCTGCATGCCTCCGGGTTCCATCGACCTGAGCAGGGCTCATGGAGGAGACGTGCTCGATATTCATCCTGATCCGCTGCCCCCATCGCCGGTCGAAGACGTACTCCGGGATTTGCTGGATCGCGCGAGACGGGGCGAGGCGGCGGCCGTGCCGTGCTCCGGGCGGCCCTCGATGATCACCCCGAGATCTGGGATCAGTTCGGGAACCTGGCGGCCCACGCGCAGCGATCCTGGGTCGAGCTGATCGCCGGGCCGGACCTGGCACTTGCCGAGGTCCTTGCGCGGAAGACGGCAGCCCTGGAGGCGGAGCTGGCCGGGTCGCAGCCAACGCCCCTGGAGCGGCTCCTGGCTGCGCGGATCGTGGCCTGCTGGTTGCAGGTTTACCAGGCCGATGCAGCCCAGGCCCAGTCGGGCGAGGTCTCGCTCAAACACGCGGAATTCACCTCGAAGCGGCAGGCCCGCGTCCACAGGGGCTACTTGATGGCGATCGCCTCGTTGGCGACCATCCGGCGACTGCTACCGGTCGAGTCCCCGAAGAAACTCCCGAGGCCGCCTGGCCAGCACGACCCTGCAGACCGCCCCGGTGATGGCCATTCCTCAGGGTCGATGGACGCGGCCCCCGCGACCGAAGTGGAAGATCGGTTAACAGTCCTTGCCCACCCCGGCCCCCTGGCCGTGTTCGATCGGCCCGGTCCGATATCGAAGTAAGTCAACAAACTCGATCTTCTCTTCGGCGATCAGGGCCTCTAGGCATCTCGCCCCCATCTCCTCCCCAATCAACTCAAAAAGGGCACCAGCATGGCCATGACGAGGATCGCAAAACGGCCGATGGACCAGGTGGATCGAGCGGTCGGCGGTATAGAGCGGGCGATTCACAAACTGATCGTGCTGCTGGCGAGCCCGGACGAGGCCGTCGGCCGCAAGGCGCTCGACTCGCTCGTCAGGCGGCTCCAACCGGCCACCGCGGCGACTTACCTGGGCGAGGCCCTGATTCGATCGAGGGGGGACACGCGGCTCCGTCGTCGGATCGCGACGGCCCTGGCGGCGATCGGCAAGGTTGAGAAGGAGCCGGCCACCATGACCCTTTGCTCCTGCCTCATCAACGAGGAGAACGAGGTTTTCGCCACGCACCTTTTGGCGACCCTCTCCTGCCTGGGGCCGGTCCCCACCCTACAGGCTTGAGGCCGGGACGGCTGCTCGATCGGGGAGAGGTCAGGGCGTCCCCCTTCCCGGCCTCCCTGGCAGGGATCGTCACCGCAATCGACTCGTCGCCGTGGTCGGGGTTGGCGGCTCTCGCGGGCGGGTCACCCCGCACTCCGCCATATGCGGCGCTCCGCCTGGGTATCGACTCATCGCGTACCGGTAGGTCGCGAGTCGAGAAAGTCTCGGACCCGATATTCGGGTCGGCTCATCCGGTCGGCCCTCGCCGTTCGCACGTCGCGGCCTCCTTGCCGCGAACAGGGGACAGCGAAACCGAGTGTCGGCCCGCACTGACTCGTGGCGGTTGGTGGCGACGACCTCCATCGGGTTATGCCCCCCGCTCGTCCCAGCCACTCCCGAACATGACCGGCCCGGTGCTTCGCCTCGCGGGCCTTCTGCAGTCGGTGAGCCACCTGGTCGTGCTCGTCGTCCTCGTCGTCGCCGAAGGCCGGCACGGGCTCCTCATCGAGGAGCAGGGCCGGCGAGACTTGGAGGGTCACCGCTCAGTCCCTTCGCCTATCTCCGCCGAGGGACGCGGCCTGCAGCTTCTTCAGGCGGTCCACGCCGGTGGCCGCGCGGCCGCGGGGTGCCGGGGCCCCCTCGGCCTCCTGTGCCGCACTGCGTGCCCTGGCCGGCCGGACGCGACGGTTGAGTTGATCTTGTTGACTTCGGCACGAGCCGCAACGTGCCCAGCCTGCTTCCCGGGCCTGGTTGGCGGAGCGGGCTCCTCCTCAAGAAAGGTCCTCGCAGGCCGGGCCTCGGGTAACGGGGCGTCGGCCTGGTGGGGTCCCTCGTCGGAGGTGCATCGGTGATGTCGATTGGCGCACCGAAGTCCCGCCGGCGGTAGCCTTCGACGCCACGCCGATGAGCGGGTTCATGACCTCTTCTGAGAACGAGGCGGTTGTCGTCCCCGGGTCGGCGGCCGATGAGTCGTTCGCTTGCCCGCGGCACCAGGCGATCAGGTCGTCCAAGCTCAGCTGCTCGGCCAGCGAGGTGAGGGAGAGGTCGCCACGGGCCGCCCCCCCGAGCCGGGTCACCGTTCCCGGTCGCCATGGCCTCGGGCCTGGCGGATTGCGTCCACTGCCCGGAGAGGACGGGGATCGACGCCGGCAGACCGGCGGCCCCGGTCATGCCCGGCTCCCGCCACAGGGAGTCTCGATCGATGTCCCGGCGTCATCCATCCCATCGACGCCCGGGTCTCTTGCACCCCGGGGAAAGACCCTTGCAAGGTCTACCGGGTCGAGACGCCCGCGGGATGAAGCCGTCGAAGCCCGCCCGTGGTCCGGGTCGAGTTGTGCGGGTCTCGTCCGGGCGATCATCCCGAACCTCCGGGGCGGACGGTGGATCGCGCCCCCGTATGACTCGGCACCCGGAGCGGGAGGTTCGCCCCGATCCAGGTGGCCGGCGTCATCGAGATCTCCCGCGGGTCGAAGACCCGGGATGTGAGCCGATGACCCCCATTGCCACCCCCATCAAGCGGCCGATCCGGACCGTCGCCCGGTTCGCCCGACCTCTGATAGCGGGTTGATTTCTGACATACCGGTGGGGGGGGCGTCCAGTTACCGGCAACTGCGCGAGTCCCCCCGTCGCGGCCCGACGAGGGCCGACCTTCGCCGCTCGCGTCCGTGGCGGTGGGCCCGGGGTCGGGCTGCATGGAGCGGGCTTCTCGATCGACCGGCTGCCAGAACTCCGGACCGACCTCGCGACCCGTCCCGGCCCCGGGTGGGTGAGTCGGGGGAGTTGATGGGGATCTTTTCACTCGGTTGACGAAGGGATCCCATCTGGCAGGGCGGCCCCCGCATCCCGGCGGGCGGCCCCCGCATCCCGGCGGGCGGGCCCCGGGTCGGGCATGGAGGACTCCCGCCCCTCCTCGGGCGATGACGGCCCCGTTCGGGGCGACCCCGACCAATGGCTCGCCGGACGCTTCCGACCTCGTCGTGGCGCCCTCGGCGTTGATCCGCGGCCGGCCGACACCTCGCCCTCGCGGACCTGCCCTCGAAGGAGCCCCCCGACCGGTTGCATGTGTGGTTCACCGAACTTCACGGCTGTCCTGAGTGACCGTCAGCTCCGGCTCCCCGCGATGGCTCGGGATGGCCCTCGGCCCCCTCGATTCGATCACGGCCCCCCTCCGCTCCCCATGAACCCGCTCGATGACGCCCTCGCGTCGCGACCGCCTGGAATCGTCCCGGTCGGGCTCCGGCGGGGGAAGCCGTGGCTCAGGGGGCTTCGGGCGGGGCCGGAGCGGAGGATCACGGGGGGAATGTATCGGGGGGCCCTCGCTCCTCGCCCTTGTCGGGCCATCCGCGCCCCGGGGGGCGGGATCAAGGGCCCGGGTCTCCCCCATCGGGCATCGGCCGGGTTATCGACTCGACGCCGAACCTCTCGGGGCAGAGGGCACCCAGCGGCGCGGGCTGATCGAGGGCGGCAGGGCTTCGGGATCGGGGCGGCGTCGCGATCGCGGCCGGGACATGCCCCCTGGCCTCGACCTCGGCCCCGTCTCCGAGTGCGACCCCGAGCATCGTGGGGGCTTCGCGCCGATGGACTTGTCGCCTGATCACCCGCGAACCGGTTTGTCGGGCCGATGCCCTGGCGGTCGAGGTCGGTCGGGGCGGCACCCGCCCTCGGCCCCGCCCGAGCGGGGCCGCGCCCTTCACGTTGCCCCGGGAATGGTTCGACGCGCCTCATCGGGGTCTCGTTCCGCGTCGGGCATGCGATCGACACATCGACGGCCAAGCTCGGCTTGACCGGTCGGTCGAGCCAGATCAGCATGCAGCCGGAATCGCGGACATCCCCGGCGCCATCGACGAGGAGACCCGACTCCGGGCCGATGGCATCCCGGAGATCCGGCCCCCTGCCGGGATCGACGCCATGATGAGTTCCAACCCATGCCACCGAGTCTCCGAGGGGGATGAGCCGATGATGGACGAGCTGATGGATCGCGTCGAGCGGATCCCGGAGCATGGCGTGATCGTCGCCATCGAACGCGACGGCGTCGTGGCCATGCACCCCTACCCGGGCGGCAGCACGCTCCGAGCGGTCGCCGAGAAGGCCATCGATGCCTTCGATCTGAAGGCCAGGGACGCCCCGCCGGCGGCCATCTGGGGCGACGGTCGCCTCTATGCCGCGATCAACGATGCCGGCGGCCGGGTGAGGGTCGCCTTCTTCGTGTGCCCCCACTGTCTGCGGCCCAAGGGCGACGCGATCCATTTCAACGAATGGATGCTCTCCATGGCGGGGGCCTCGACCCCTCCGCACCGGTGCCGATGAGGTCCTGGAAAATGGAAGGCGGTCGGGGATCAGATGCCCCGGCGCGACCAGCCCCAGCCGCTCGCGCCCTCGCCGAGTTGATGGCCGGCAAGCCCCACCCGGAGAAGGACCGGACCTCGGGCTACTCCGGCTTCGCCGAGCACGACGACCCCGCAGCCTCCCGCAACGTCTCGATCAGGCCGCTTGACTGATGCTGGCCGACACGAGGACCCCCGATGCATGCCGCCTTCCGGCTCGCCCTGATCATCGCCGTCCCCGTGCCAGCCCTGTCCGACGAGCTTCGGGATCCTCGCCGCCGAGGCGCTCAAGACCTGGCCGAGGCTCGACGTCGAGCCGCCCGGAGCCCGCCGCGTGAAGGCCGGGAAGGTCAAACTCCCGCTGGCGAAGTTCACCCTCCAGGAGGTCGAAGCGGCCCATGCCCTGATGGCCCGGCGGAACGGCAAGGAGAAGCCGCCCGCGTTCCTGGATCAGGTCCGGGACTTCAAGGTCCTCGACGTGGAGGCCCGCAAGGGCGAGCCGATCGAGGTCGAGGTCCAGGTCGTCTCGCTGGGCGACCGGATCGCCTGAGTCTCGCTTCCCGGCGAGATCTTGGTCGAGCTGGGCCTGGCGATCAAGCAGGACTCGCCGTTCCCCCACACCATCATCGCCGAACTGGCCAATGGCGCGATCGGCTACATCCCCTCGCGGCGTGCCTACGCCCAGGGGAACTACGACGAGGTCGTGAGCGCCCGTTGTGCCGAGGGGTCGGGCGAGTTGCTGGTGGACGCGGCGCCGACGTTTCTCAAGGGACTCCACCGGGAGACGGCGAGCAAGCCCTCCGAGTAGCGACATCGCAGCGATCGGAACTGGTCCGGAAGTGCAGTATAATCTGCACCTGGTCCTTGACCCCTCCGGTGATGTGCAGTAAGCTCTGCATGTCGCCCGACGGGAGGGACCCATGCCTCGATTCACGCCGGGGGAACTGAAGGTCATGCGGCTCCTCTGGGAGCACGGCGAGCTGAAGCCCGCCGACCTGCAGGGCCTGTTCCCCGACCCGATCAAGAACCCCGCGCTCCGGTCCTACCTGACGACCCTGGTCGAGAAGGGGCACGTCACCCGCCGGCGGGTCGGCCGGGCCTACCACTACAAGGCGGCAACCCGACCTCGGTCGGCGTTCCGGACCATGCTCGGCGAGCTGGTCGACGCCTACTGCGGCGGATCGGGCGCGAGCTGGTGATGAACATCATCAAGGCGGAGCGGCTCAGCGAGGCGGAGCTGCTGGAACTGAAGCGGCTCGCCGACGAGGGCCGCCAGGCCCCGGACTCCGGCGAAGGGGGCGACCATGACACTCGTCTCGATCGCGTCGGCGATGCTCGCGAGGCTGGCGGGGGCGCCGGTCGGGATTGTCCTGATCGCCAAGTGGTCGGCGCTGCTGGGCCTGGCCTGGCTGGCTCACCGGGCGATGGCGGGGCGGAATCCGAGGTGGCGGGTCCTGGTCTGGCGGGGATCGATCGCGGGTCTGGCCCTGGTCGCGGCCCTGGCATTCGTCCCGCCGGTCGTCCGATGGCCCGTCGCCGTCGAGGCTCGGCCGATCGCCGACGACCTCCCGCGGGATGAGGCCCGTCCCCGCCCTCGGCCCTCGGCCCCGGTCGCCGCCCCCAGGCCGATCACCGTCGTCGTGGCCAAACCTGAGGTCGCCCGCCAGCCCCACCGGGAGCCCCCGTTCGCCTCGGTCCCGCCGGTGTTGGCGGCCAAGCCGGCCGCCCCGGCCGATCGCGCGGTCGTCCGGAGGCCGTGGGAGATCGGGACGTGGCTGATGCAGGCCTGGGCCATCGGCTCGATCGCGCTGGCAGGGCGGCTGATCCTGGCGGCACGTCGGCTGTCGGCGATCGTCCGGCGGTCGGCCGAGGTTCCCGAGGGGGTCGTCGATGAGTTCCTCGACGTCGCGGCCCGATTGGGGGGGACCTGGGGCGTGACCGTACGCCGATCGGCGGAGGTGGGCGCTCCCTGCCTGGCCGGCGTCTTCCGGCCGATCATCCTCCTGCCCGACTTGGCGGGAGCGTCGTTCTCTCGGGCCGACCTCCGCGCGATCCTAGCCCATGAGCTGGCCCATGCCCGAGGGCACGACCTGGCCTGGAACCTGGCGGCCCACCTGGCCTCGATCGGCTTGTGGTTCCACCCGTTCGCCTGGCGAGTCCGCGAGGCCCACGCGTCGGCCTGCGACGCGGTCTGCGATGCCGTGGCCGCCGACCAGCTCGGCGACGTGAAGTCGTATGCCCGGACGCTCGCCCGCCTCGCCCTGAACGTCGAGGGGCCGCCACCGGCCACGGGCCTGGCGATGGCCCGATCGTCCGACGTCGGCCGCCGGATCAAGGCCCTGGATCGGAAGCTCTATCGGACCCCGCCATCCCGGAGGATCGTCATGACCGCCATGTCGCTCGCGAGCCTGATGGCCGCGCTCATCGGGGGGCTGGCAATCACCCGCGCCGAGTCCCCGCAGGTCGCACCGCAGGCCCCGGAGAAGCCCGCCGCCAGGGCCGAGGCCCCGAAGGAGGGGGGCCGGATGGAGGTCAGGGCCGTCGAGGCCGCCGGCGGCAGGCCGCTCGAAGGGGTCTCGATCTTCTTCCAGGGCCGGTTCGACGGTAAGTTGCGGCAGGGGACGGTCGTCACCGGCAAGGACGGCAAGGCCGTCGTCGAGTGGCCCGACGCCTCAAAGGTCGAGTACCTCAAGCTGTTCACGACCAAGTCGAAGTTCGTCCCGATCTACAAGGATTGGACCGACGACAAGCGCCCGATCGAGCTGCCAGTGTCGCAGGAGTTCCGCTACGAGGCGGGGACGACCATCGGCGGGAGCGTGCGGGACGAGGCCGGCCGACCGATCGCCGGTGCCAAGGTGAGCGTCTCCGCGCCAGTGGCCGAGAAGGAGAACTTCATGCACTGGCTCGGTTTCCCGAAGACCGACGCCGAGGGCCGTTGGCGGCTCGACGAGGCGCCTGGCGTCCTGGCCGGGGTCAGCGTCCGGGTCGAGCACCCCGACTACCGACCGGCCTGGGCCGAGGCGTCGCGTGACCTCGCCGTCGTGGCCGTGCTCAACAAGGGCTTGTCGGTGAAAGGGCGCGTGCTCGACCTCGAAGGCCGGCCGATCGCCGGGGCCTCGGCGGTCATCGGCCACGACATCTGGGGCTCGGACCCGCCGACGGTAAAGGCGGACGCCTCGGGCGTGTTCACGCTGGCCAATTGCCCCGAAGGGCCGTCGGTCGTGACGGTCCAGGCCCCCGGCTTCGCGCCGGAACTCCGGGACGTCCGGGTCGGCAATGGGGACGAGCCGGTCGAGTTCCGGCTCGGCCCGTCGAGCACACTCCGGGTCCGGGTCGTCGACCGCGAGGGGAAGCCGGTCGTCGGGGCCTTCTTCGCGGCCGACACCTGGCGCGGGCATCGTTCGATCCGGTTCCGGGCCGACACCGACGCCGAGGGGCGGATCGTCTGGAAAGACGCACCCAAGGACGTGGTCCTCTGCGACATGGGGATGAAGGGCTTCATGGCCCGCCGTCACCTCCCGCTCACCGCGTCGGACGCCGAGCAGACGATCACGCTCGACCCCGAACTCGTCATCTCGGGCCGGGTGACCGAGACGTTCGACCGGCCGGCCGATCCCGGAGTTCCGGATCGTCCAGGGTCGTCGTTTCGAGGGCCAGGACCGGATCTACTGGTCGCGAGGCGAGGGCCCGGCCTTCGCCGACGGCCAGTACACGATCAAACTGAATGAACCGACTGCCGCCTACCTCGTCCGTGTGGAGGCGGTCGGGTATCGGCCGGTCGACTCCCGGGCGATCCGGTCGGACGAGGGGCGGCTCTCAATCGACTTCGCCCTGGAGCGGTCCGACGCGGTCTCCGGGGTGGTCCAGCTCCCCGACGGCCGGCCGGCGGCCGGGGCCGAGGTCGCCATGGCGACCCGCGAGACCTTCGTATCGCTGAGCATGGGCGGCTTCGGGCGGAATAACAGCGTCCCGACCGTGAAGACCGGGCCGGACGGCCGGTTCGCCTTCGTCCCGCCGGGCGACAAGTTCCTCCTCGTCACCTTGGGCAACGCCGGGTTCGCCGACGCGTCGTCGGCCGAGTTCGCGAAGTCGGGCAAGCTGACCCTCCAACCCTGGGGGCGGATCGAGGGTCGGGTGATGATCGGCCGGAAGCCCGGCGCGGGTCAGGAGGTCTCGTTCCAGCCGACCCGGCCCGATCGCGGGGGCGGGATCTACGTCTTCGACTACGGCTACACTACGCGAACCGACGAGCAAGGCCGGTTCGCCTTCGACCGCGCGATCCCCGGGCCGGGGACCGTCTCCCGGGTGGTGGTCACGTCGTTCCCCGGGGGGAGCAGCCAGCACTCCCCCTGCTGGCAGGAGCCCGTCGAGGTCAAGGCCGGGGAGGCCGTCTCGGTGACGATCGGCGGCAAGGGGCGATCGGTGGTCGGCCGGGTCGTCCTCGACGGCACCCCGGACATCCCGGTCGACTGGCGGCAGAACGAGCCGGCGACGATCCAGCTCCCCCGATCCGAGTGGGGCAAGGGCCCGGGTGGCTACGCCCGGTTCGCGGCCAACATCGACAAGGACGGCCGGTTCCGGATCGACGACGTCCCGCCCGGCCGGTACGAGCTGACCGTCCCGGTGAACGCCCAGCCCGACCCCAAGAGCTGCGGCGCCGGGGCCGAGATCGGCCGGGCGACCCGGCCCGTCACGGTGCCGGAAGGTACGGCCGACGCCCCGATCGACCTCGGCGAGTTCAAGGCGACGTTGTTCGAGACCCTCCAGGTCGGCGACCTCGCGCCCGACTTCACCGCCCGACAGCTCGACGGCGGCCCGCTCAAGCTCCGCGACCTCCGAGGCAAGCTGGTGCTCCTCGACTTCTGGGCGACCTGGTGCGGCCCCTGCCTGGCCGAGATTCCCGCGATCCAGGCGATCCGCGATTCCTTCCGGGGCGACCCCCGGTTCGTCCTGGTCGCCCTCTCCTGCGACCAGACGCCCGAACTGGCCGCCGAGTACGTCAAGAAGAACGGCCTGGGCGGGTCGCAAGCCTACGCCGGGAGCTTGCAGGCCGGGGTCGCCGCCGGTTACAAGGTCCGCGCGATCCCGGCGACGTTCCTCGTGGGTGCCGACGGCCGGATCCTCGCCAAGAACCTCCGGGGGGACGACCTCAAGCGGGCCATACGGGCCGCCCTCGACAAGACCGCAGCCTTCTCCGCGACGAATGAAGCGCCGCGACCGGCCCGGTTCCCGGTCCAGCGGTTCGACGCCGGCAAGCCGGACCATTCGCCGATCGGCGAGCCGGCGGTGGTCGTCCTCGACGACGCCGATGATGATTTCGAGCCGGGCCGTCCCCACCACGATGGTCTCCGGATCCTGACCGAATCCGGTCGAGAGATCGCCGCGACGAAGGACTTCAACACCTGCCAGACGGTCGGCGGGATTCATGGCGTCGCCGTCGACCCGGATCGGAAGCGGATCTACCTCTCCGAGATGGCCGCCAACCGGGTCGTCGCGCTCGACCTTCAAGGCCGAAAAGTCTGGCAGGTCGAACGGATCGACGCTGGGGCACTGGCTGTCGACCCCAGGACGGGCCACGTCTGGTGTACCGTGGGCAAGAACCTCGCCGAGGGCGAGACGGTCGTCCTTGACGCCGAAGGCGCCGAGGTCGACAGCTTCCCGATCCGGGGGATCGACATCGCCTACGACCCGAAGACCGACGCCTTCTGGCTGGTCGGCTACGGGGTCGTCAAGCTCGGCCGCGACGGCCGGGAGCTGTTACGGATGCCGAGGCAAGGCTGGGCATGCGTCTCGGTCGCGACCGACCCGGACGATGGGAGCGTCTGGATCGTCGAGCGGTCGCATCCCGACGTGTCCAGGAGCGAGAACCGCCTCTGGCATCTCGAAGCGACCGGGGGCGTCCGAAAGGTCCGGGCGCTCGGCGAGAAGCCCGCCTTCGGCGTGGCCTTCGACCGGAAGACCAGCACCGCCTGGGTCGCCTGCCTGGGGTCCGACCTCCTCCGGTTCACCTCGGACGACCGCGAACTCTCCCCGTTGCCGATCCAGGCCCGGTCGATCGCCGTCAGCCCGACCACCGGCCAGGTCTGGGCGGCGACCGAGACCGAACTCGTTCGGATGGGGAACGACGGCCGGATCGAGGCCCGATCGCCCCTCGAAAGGCCGAGCCGCCAGTCATGGCTGGCGGCGTTCTGAGGAGACATGAAGCGAGGGCGCGTCGGCATTCGTGCGAGGTCATCGGGTTTCTTGCCTCCCCCGCCCCCCGAGGGGACGATCCCAAAAGGCCGGTCCCCTCGGAAGCCCGCCCGTGACTTCGGCCTCTGGATGCGATCGTGTATTCGTCCAGGCAATTAATCTGTAAGCCTGTTGCCGGCAACTGGGGGCTCCTCCCCGTCGCCGCTTGACGACGGCCGACCTGCACCGATCGCGTGATGAGCGATGCGCCCGTGTTCGACACCGGGTCGCGATCTTCCCGATCGGTCCGTTACCGATACCCCGGACAGACTTTGCGATCCGCCTCGGCTCTCGCCGCACTGCCGGCACCGGCGGCATCATCGTCGAGCGGCTCGCCGGTCTCTCCCCATCTCGTCGAGGCCCACTGACTGCCGACCCGCCGAGGAGTCGTCGGGTGGTGCATGCCCAGGCGACCCCCCGAGACGTCAGGTGGTGTCGGTCCGGATGGGACGGGCCCCCGACCGCCGCGCCTGCCTTCCAGGCCGAGGACACCGGGACGCTCCGCCGCTATCCGGGCGAGATCCGGCCCGACGACTGGGCGACGGATACCCCGCGGACGGGCCCGTACCTTGGCCTGAGGCTCGGGATCCTGGCGCCGCGCATCGACGGTGACGTCGGGTCGTTGACCCCTCGCCGCGCTGGCCTCACCCCGGCGATCGGTCATCGCCGGAAGAGTGTCGGGCGACGGCAAGCCGCTCGCCGGCGATCAACTTCGTGAGTCCCGACGGGCCGCATGCCTCGTCTACGCGTCGTTGAACGTCGGGCGTGAAATCGCCCGGCTCGATGCCAGCGATCCCGCCGGGGTGTTCGAGGCCCTGAGATTGAGGACGAGAACGCCGAGCGGGCTATCCCGGGCCGAACACGTTGGCTGTCGAGCATCCGCGAACAGGGTCGCGGGGTGTTCGAGAATGCTGCGGCAACGCGGACCGACGCGCGCAAAGAGGCTGAAGGTTTGTGGCGGGGCGCTGCAGCTATTACGTCCACGAATCTGCTTGATGTTTCCTTTGACTACTCTTCAGACCTGCTCCCGCTCGAGGCCTCCTTCACGGCCCGCGCGACCTCGTCCATGTGCTCGACGCCCCAAGCCTGCATCAGGCGGAGAATCGGCTCCAGCGACCGCCCCAACTCGGTGAGAGAGTATTCCACCTTGGGCGGCACGATCGGGTAGACCTTCCGAGAGACGATGCCCACCGTCTCCAACTCCCTGAGCTGGAGAGTCATGGTACGTTGCGTCACGCTCGGCATCATCTTCCGCAGCTCGCCGAATCGTTTCGTGCCGTCCAGTAGGTGATAGAGGAGCATCCCCTTGTACTTGCCGCCGATGGCGTCGAGGGTCACCTCGGTCGGGCAACCCGCCGGGGAGCGGCTGTAGGTGCGACGTTTCACGAGAGGCCCTCCATAGGATACTTTTTGTTGCTACGGCACATTATTTTGCGTACTTGCTCATCGAAGGGCAACAGCCGAAGAATCCCCTCAGGCGGAGACGGAATCAGGATTCCAGGATTCTTTCCGGGAGGGGTGTCGCGATGAGGGCTTGGGAACTACAGGGATGGGGACTCGCGGACCTCAAACTGGTCGAGCGTCCGACGCCGAGGCCGGGGCCGAATGAGCTGCTCGTCCGCGTCAAAGCGGCATCGCTCAATTACCGGGATAAGGCCATCGTCGATGGGGAGTACCTTCCTGATCAGCTCCCCAGGCCACTCATCCCCGTCTCCGACGCGGCCGGTCACGTCGAAGAGACTGGGCCCGGCGTGACTCGGTTCCGGAAGGGAGACCGGGTCACCTCGCATCTCCATTCCCGTTGGATGGACGGCGAGGCCGCCCCGAACGAGTCGGATTACTGCTTCGGCGGCCCGCTCCCCGGCGGCCTCGCCGAGTACATGACCATCCACGAAGATTCCGCGGTCGGAGCCCCGGCCTCACTCACGGACGCAGAGGCGGCAACGCTCCCCATCGCCGCATTGACGGCTTGGTTCTCGCTCGTAAATCGGGGGAAGCTCGAAGCCGGACAATCGGTGCTCGTCCAGGGGACGGGCGGCGTCTCCATCTTCGCCGTCCGGCTCGCTTCGGCCCTCGGTGCCCGGGTCATTGCGACATCCAGCAGCGACGAGAAGCTTGCTCGGGTCAAGGCCCTCGGGGCGACCGATGGCATCAACTACTCGATGCAGCCCGAATGGCAGGCTGTCGCCCGAGAGCTGACCTCCGGTATCGGCGTCGACCACGTCCTTGAAGTCGTCGGAGGGGAGAGCCTCGGCCGAGCGATCCAGGCGGTACGGGTCGGTGGTCACATCGCAGTGATTGGCTTCCTCGGCGGCCAGAAGTCGAGCATCGACCTCCTTCCGCTCCTCTCCCGCCAGACTCAGATCCGGGGGATTGCCGTCGGTCACAAGAGATCGTTCGAGGAGATGAACCGCTTCATCGAGGCGAAGGGCATCAAGCCCGTGATCGACTCGACCTACGCGTTCAAGGATGCCGTCGCGGCGTTCAATCACATGAGTCGTGGTCCCTTCGGGAAGGTCGTCATCGACATCACGGCCTGAGTCGGCCCGGACACGACAGGACCGACTCGAGACAGGGCCGCCCCGGCGAGATGCCGAGGAGCGACTCGGAATGCCCTTGATGTTCGCAGAACCCTCGGTCAACGACACCGAGACGCGCAACAGCCTCCGATTGCCACTCGGGCATCGAACGGCCGACGTTTCAGGGGCCGACGCCCGCCACGGTCGTGCCGAGATGCGCCCATCGCGTGCCGGGTCGCCGAGGCCGCCAGGGAGGAGCCTGGTTCCCCGGCCTACCGTGCTACGGCGCCGGGTCGCGGACCAGTACTCGCTATGCCTTTGGAAGCAGGGCGACCGGCTCGCCCCGCACAAGCCGCCCCTCGTGCTCTTCGCCCTCGGCCGGTGGCAGGCCGGGCGCAAGGACGTCACCTATCGTCAAGCCGAGCCGAGGCTGACCCAACTGCTGTGGGAGTCGGGCTCGCGCCAGAAGGAGTTCAGCTGATGACTCATGGACAAGACGCCCGGGCCGCTCGGGCCATCGAAATGCTCACCAAAATGGCTCCCGGCAAGATGCTCTCGTCCGGGCCGGATTACGAGGCGGTGCGACGCGTCTTCAACGCCGGTGTCGATCACCGCCCGGCCGTGATCGTCCGCTGCGAGGACACCAGCGACGTCGCGGCCTGCGTCCGGGCGGCCACGGCCTGCGGCCTGTCGCTGTCGGTCCGGGGCGGCGGCCATGACTGGGCGGGCCGTGCCGTGCGGGGCGAGATGGTCATCGACCTCACCCGGATGCGGCATGTCGGCGTCGAGGGACGGTCGGCCGCCGTCGGCGGCGGCGCGACCGCGATCGAGGTGGCCGAGGCGGCACATCCCCACGGGTTGGCGGCGGTGACCGGCACCATGGGGTGCGTCGGCATGGCGGGCCTGACGCTGGGTGGCGGCTATGGCCCCCTCACGGGGCGGTTCGGCATGGCGTCGGACAACCTCCTGGGGGCGGAGGTCGTCCTCGCCGACGGACGGGTGGTCTTGGCCGATGAGACGAGCGAGCCGGATCTGTTCTGGGCGCTCCGCGGCGGCGGCGGCAACTTCGGGGTCGCCACCACCCTACGCGTGCGGCTACACCCGCTCGTTGACCTCTCGGCCGGCATGGTCATCTTCCCCTTGGAGCAGGCCCGGGACGTCTTCGCCGCGTACGGCGACATGGCCGCGACCATCCCGGATGAGCTCACCCTGAGCCCGGCGATGTTCACGGGCCCGGATGGGAAGCCGGCGATCGGGATGTTCCACGACTGGTGCGGCGACCGCCGCGAGGACGGACGTGTGCTCGACAAGGTCAAGGGGTTCGGAACGCCGAGCCAGGTCCAAGTCGGCAGGAAGAGCCCCGTGCAGATGCTGCGGGAGGCCGACGCGATGGTGCTCTACGACAAGCGCTGGATCGTGCGAACGGCGACGCTTGCCGAACTGGGGGCCGGGGCCGTCGAGGCCCTCGTCGACGGCATGGGACGCCGCAGCTCGCCGCTGAGTTGGATCGGCGTGCATCCCTTCCACGGTGCCGGCGAGCGCATCCCTGTGGAATCGACTGCCTTCGGCCTGAGAGAACGTCACGTCATGGTCGGGATCTTCGCCGTCTGGGATAGCGGCGATGATGCGCCACACAGGGCCTGGGCCGACGGGCTCGAGTCCACGCTCAAGCCCTATGCGCTGCCGAGCGCCTACCCCAACTATTTCGGTCCCGACCGCCCGGAGCAGGCCGCGCTGGGATTTGGTCGGAACGCGGCCCGCCTCCTTAGAAACTATCCGAGAAGGCCTGGAACACCCTTTGCTTGAAGGAGGTTGTAGCAAGACACCTCATCACCGTGCATCGCGAGAGGAGCCCGAGCCATGACCCGCCGCAAGCCTGGACCCAAGCCGCTGGGCACGATCTGGGAGATCCCCGATGAACTCTGGCGGCGGATCGAGCCCATTCTCAAGGAGTTCTGGCCCAGGAAGGCCACCGGACGCCACGTCGCCAACTGGCGGAAGATGCTCAATGGGATCATCTTCCGGATGCGGAGCGGCTGCCAGTGGGACCAACTGCCCGAGCGGTTCGGCCCCAAGAGCACGGTCCACGATTGGTTCCAACGCTGGGTGGCCGGCGGCATCTTCGAGAAGATCTGGGCCGTGCTGGTCGCCGAATGCGACGAACTCGGCGGGGTGCAGTGGGAGTGGCAGAGTGCCGACGCGATGCTGGGCAAGGCCCGGTTCGGGGGGGAAAAAGACGGGCAAGAACCCCACCGACCGCGGGAAAAAAGGGACCAAGAAGAGTCTGCTGACCGACGGCGACGGCGGCCCGCTGGGGGTGGTGATCGCCGGGGCGAACGCCGTGGAGCAAAAGCTCTTGAAGGCGACGATCGAGGCGATCGTGGTCGAACGGCCCGACCCGAGCGAGGAGGAGCAGCACCTGTGCCTGGACAAGGGGTACGACAACCCCAATGGTGAAGAGGCGGCGGTCGAAGCGGGCTATCACCCGCACATCCGTCGGATCGGCGAGGAAGCGATGAAGTGTGACCGTTCCCGAGGTCACAAGCCGCGACGCTGGGTGGTGGAACGGGCGTTCGCATGGCTGTCGAAGTGCCGTGGAATCCTGGTGCGCTACGACAAGAAAGACGGCAACTACCTGGGCCTGATCCAACTGGCCTGCGGACTCCTCTGGTATCGTCGCCTTCACCGAATGGGCCGATGTGACGCAACCTAGAACGTCACATGAGCATTGCAGCAGTTCTCGGACAGTTTCTTAGGGTCAAGGCCCACTACGACCCGGACGGCATATTCAGCGCGATTTCGCTGCCGCCGACGGCTCAGGCGGAGTCAGGCGACATCCATGGACGCTGAGGCGAGAGGAGATCGCTTCTTCCTCGCTTCCCGGACGCCGACCAACGCCTTCAGGATGAAGAGTCGGGGGACCGAGCGGCCTCGCCATGGGACTCGACGCTACGCCGTCCGAGCCATGCGGACAAGCGACGGGCCTGGAGCCGCAAATTGATGGGCGAGGAGATTCGAGCGACTCTACGCCCGGGGGCCACCGAGGGGGAGATTCAGGCCACGGCCGAAAGGCTGCTGACCCTGGTTGCATGACATGTACATTCACTCGGAAAGTACAGTGCCAGATAGCCCCCAAGAAATCTCACCGTGTAGCGGGCTCCTTAACGCGCCATCCCATCCCGTTGGTCGGCTTTGCCGGTGATGATTTCCTTTCTCTGCGGCAAAGTACGAGAGGCGGACGTATCTACTCGACTGCGACGAGCCTTGGAGCGAGGCCCTGGATGCGCCACCGGTGCTGTCAACCGGCCATGGTGGGAAGCCGGTCGTGACGGCGGATCGGCGTCGCCCCGAGGGAGGCGGCGCGTGCCCGACGCTCCTCGGCTCGATCCCCGACCCGGGCGAATCTTTGGTCGTTGTGGCACGCTTCGGTCTGGTCGCCCGCTTCAACCGGCATCGGCGTATCTCCGTCGGCAGCAGGGACACTCGCTGCCGCTGCCCTTCACTAACGCCTGGAAGGCCGTCGGCTGCGGCAGCGTCGTGATGGCCCGGAATGCCAGAGGCGCCCGGTGGGCGTAATGGCGGTAGGTGATCCCGCCGATGGAGTGCCCGAGGATCTCCACCGATGACTCCGGCACGTGCTCGTCGTGGTACGTCGCGCAGGTCTTGCGGAGGTCCTTCAGCTCCCACGGCTCCTCCCGGCCGGTCTCTATGTCCAGCCTGGGCTTGATGCCGGCCAACGAACAGAGCGATTGGAAGCGGGCGTTCGGCCTGGCGCCACCGCCGAGGAAGACCGGAGCATCGGGCTTCGGATCGGCCGGCATAATGTCCCTGAGGTGAGCCTGGACCACGCGGTTCATCGGTCGATGGAACGCCTTGCCGGTCTTCACCCGCCGATAGAACAGCCAGCCCCACGGCGACCGCTCCTTGACCTCGCGGTCGGGCGAGTGCCGTTCCCACGAAATGTGCCGCCAGAGCATGGGCTCGTGGGCCGGCGTCGACTCCCAGACGGTCCCGGTATCCACCCCGTAGTTGAAGAACACGACCAGGGCGGCTCGCCAGTATCGGCCGATCGGCAGGGGAGCGTCCCAGCCCCGGGGTCGCGACATGGCGTGAGTTGCGAAGTAGAGGGCGTTGATCTCGGCCTTGGTCAGGTAGTGGCGGCCGGCGACGTCACGCTGCTCCCTGGGCCCGGGGAAGCGGGGCGGCGCTCGATCAACTCCTGCTCCCAGGCCCAGGAGAGGACGGCCCTGAGGTGCTCGCGGGCCTTGTTGGCAGTGCGTCCCGGGTTGGTCCCCTCGCCCGTGACGGCCTGCTCGTGGACCCAGTCGAGGAACTCGCGGACCTCCTTGCGCCGGAGCTGCTCGATCGGGCCCCCGCTTCCCCACCGCTCCCATTTCCGGATGGTCGAGGCATACTCGTTGCGCGTCCCGCGGGCTAGGCCCTTGGCGCGGAGGTAGCTCTCGGCGGCCGACTTGAACGTCGTGGACATCCCTCGGCCCCCGTCCATGAGGCTTGTTCACAGGATGCGGCATCCCTGACACGCCTGATCGATTCCAGACATACAGATCGCGTGAATGCGTCGGGGAAGTTTATTTAATCCGCTACGAGTAGAATCGAGATTGGCGACTGATCCGGCTGGGGCGAGTTGCACGATGACTCGGCTTGGCGGACCGGAGCATTTTCACTGTTGTCGCTCCGCCGATCTCTCGGACGGGATGATCGAGGGTTTTCGCGAATCATGATATCAGGGATCTTGTTCGGGACGATGATCGTGGTGACAAGGAATTCGGCGTCGCGTCCTGATCGCGAGGAGCGGCATTCTTGCCATAGAGGAGGAGCGGCCTGGGCGTCCGGTCAGCGGCGGTCGAGGAATGCCCCGCGCAGCCGACCGTAGGCCAGGGACACGAGCGCCACGTACTCGCGGGACTCTTCCCGGTCGCCCTCCTCAATGGCGTGCTTCAGGAGTTCGAGCCGGTCCCGGAACAGCTTCGTCTTGGCCTTCCGGTACGGGCTGAGCGAGCCCTGCCGCAGGAAGGACCCGACCTCGAGCCGCCTCGTCCATTCGGCCCACACCGGCAGGAAGTGTTCGGCGTGCTTGCGGTCGCCGCTCATCGCCGCCGTGAGGACCTCGCCCTTGAGGATCGACATCTCCTCGAAGACCTCCCTCGGGTCGGGGTAGTAGAGGTAGCATCCGACCACGCTGACGGCAATCAGCCCCAGCAGGGCGACCACTCCCAGCACGGGGGCCGGGACCGAGGCTTGATGCCAGGATGGGGCCGTGCCTGAGGGCCTGGGTTCGCGCTCGAGCCAATCCTCGATACTCCATCGACGATCCAGGAGCCGGAGGAGCAGGCCGGCCACGGCCATCGAGCCGAGGATGATCAGACCGACCCGCTCGAACGGCTGGACGTCCTCGCGGAGCCTGGCGACGACGAGCGGGCCGGCGTGCGAGTGGCCCGAGTCGAACGCCCGGCAGTAGATGTCGAAGGCATGGGTATGGCCCGGCGGGGCGATCGCGCTCGGGTAGAGCGGGGTCTCGATCGCGTAGGCGACACCGATGATCGACGCCCCGAGGAGCCCAGAGCCAGGCCAGCCCCCGGCCGACGCCATAGTTGCGGAGGACCCAGGCGACCACGCCGAGGTTCACGCCCGCCCCGAGCGTCAGCAGCACGAACGCGGCGCCCGGGGAGTTGGCGTGCTGGAACATCGAACCGAGTTGGGCCATCGCGGTCATCGGCGAGGCGTAGGCCGGGATCGCCACGCCCGCCATCGCCAGCGGCGCGTAGGGGTTGGAGTGCTCCATCGTCATCTGGAGCGACCCCGGGGGCAGGGCCATGCCGAGCACCCCGACGCCCAGCAGGCCGAGGGCGACGTAGCCGGCGGTCGGGCCGGTGACCTCGCGGGCCGCGACCACGGCGACGGCGGCGATCCGCCGGAGCCCGTAAGAGACCGGCGGGTCGGGCGGCGGCTCGACGTCGCGGACGACGAGGAGACGGTTCAAGGTGGCCCCGACGGCCGTCACGACGATCATCGAGGCGAAGGCGAACACCAGGACGACCGTCGGCTCCGAGAGCGTCAGGCCGTACAGCAAGGAGACGGGATTGAACAGCGGCGCCGTCAGGGCGAACGCCAGGATGGCCCCGGGTGAGACCCCAGCCCGCCGCAACTCGCGGGCGACCGGGATCACGCCCAGCGAGCAGACCGGCAGGAGCATGCCGATCAGCCAGGCTTGCCACAGTTCGCGCCTCGTGCCGGTGCCGAAGAGCCGCCTCGTGTTGGCGGGGCCCAGGAACCGGCGGAAGATGCCCGCCACGACGAGGCCAACGAGCAGCGTCGGAACCGCCTGGATCAGCGCCTGGGCGGCCCGGAGCACGCCGCTCCACAGGATCGACTCGACCATCGCAACTTCCCCTCCGCCGGGTTGCCGGCATTCGTCGTCAATTCGTGCTGAAATGTCTCATTCGGACCATCTCGACGCACCCCGTCCCGGGTCAGCGGGAAGTGGACGTCCCCCGGGCGACGTCGAACCAACTCGGGTCGGACTTGGCCAGGATCGTTTCAAGGGCGGCGATGATTGGCCCGGTCGATCGGGTCGAGCCCGCGCCGACATCGGTGGTCCTGTGCGGGGCCCGGTATTCCGTGATCAGGATCGAGGAAAGCCGATCGACCTCGAGCCAGGGCCCCTCGGGCATGTCGCTCTCGGCGGCGACCTCGGGGAGCCAGCCCGCGATGTCCGCCGCCATCGCGAGCGCCTTCTCGTCGGCCGGGGCCCGGCCGATCTCCTCGTCGAGCGCCTTCAGCCGGCGGACGGCATCGGGGAAATTCTTCGGCTTGTGGGCCGGAATGACGTGGCCGGAGTGTGCCTGCGGCTGGTCCACGTCAACCTCATCCCAGGCTCGACTCCCCCCGCATCCGGCCGGAGCGAGCAGCAAGGCAAAGATCGCAACGGATCTCGATAATTTGATTGAGACGATCATGCTCTTGGTCCTTGGGCGTGGTGTTCACGGCTTTTTCATGCCGATCCCGACCGGGACGGCCACCGACTCGAGGATCTCGGCCAGGACGCGGGAGGTCGCCTCGGGCTCGATCCCCAGCCGGACGCCGAGGACGGGCCCGGCCATGTCCTGCACGTCGTCGGGGGTCGCGTAGTCTCGGCCGAGGAGGAAGGCGCGGGCCTGGGCCAGCCGCTGCCAGGTCAGCAGGCCGCGCGGGCTCAGCCCGAGCGTGACCCGCCGGTGCGACCGGCTCGCCCCGCCCAGGTCTACCAGGTAGTCGCGCACCAGGGGGCCGACGGCGACCGAGGCCACCGCCGATTGCAGGGCGCGGAGCTGGCTGGGCTCCAGGACCGGGGCCCGTCCCCCCTGACGCATCGGGGTCCGACCCGACGGCGGCGTCGAGCATGGCCCGCTCGTCGTCCGGGGCGGGATAGCCGATCTGGAGCTTCATGGCGAAGCGGTCGAGTTGGGCCTCCGGCAGCGGATACGTGCCGTGCTGCTCGGCCGGGTTCTGGGTCGCGATCACGAAGAAGGTGTCCGACAGGACGTGCCGGACGCCGTCGATGGTGACCTGCCGCTCGCCCATCGCCTCGAGCAGGGCGCTCTGGGTGCGCGGCGTGGCCCGGTTTATCTCGTCGGCCAGCAGCACGTCGGCGAAGACCGGGCCCGGGAGGAAGTCGAACTCGCGAGTCTTCTGGTCGTAGACCCGGAAGCCGGTGATGTCGCCCGGGAGCAGGTCGGGCGTGCACTGGACCCGGGCGAACTTGCCGCCGAGGGCGTGCGCGAGGGCCTTCGCGAGCGTCGTCTTGCCGAGCCCGGGGAGGTCCTCGATCAGGAGGTGGCCCCGGGCCAGCAGGCAGGCCAGCACGTGCTCGACCACGGCCGGCTTGCCCCGGAGCGCGGCGTTGAGGGTGCTCCGGATCTCGTCGATCGTCCGGTCGGCGGGGCCTTCCCGCCCGAAGTGCGTCGGATGCTTCGTCATCGTCGTCATGCGGCCAGGTCCTTCCGGGAGGTGTATGCGTCGAGTGCCCGGAACCTCCGCAGGGTCCAGGAGCCGACGGCGCGTCGGCAGGCGTCTCGGGCCCCGGCATCGCCCCGAGACATCGGCGGGGCGATCCCGTGAGGTGCGTAGAGGCCCCACTCGGCCAGGCGGATCAGCACGTCGAGGACGTCCGAATCGCCCGCCCCCGGCGGGGTGATCGCCCCGAACCAACGGCGAGGAGTCCAGCCCGGCGGGCGGCGCAGGCCCGCCCATCGCGACCGCCGCTCGACGAGTCGGAGGGCCTCGATCGCACAGCGGCGGGCGTCGGGGTTCGGCCTCGCCATCCAGGCCAGGGTCGCGACGGCATCCGCGACTTCGCGGCGAAAGCGGGTCAGCCCGGCGATCATGGCGACCGTCAGGCCGATCCAGGCGGGATTTGACCGGGCCCACCGCCAGGCCGAGGCGATGGCCGTACGGGCCACCTCGAGCCAGGAGAGCGACGGCGCCATCAGCTCGTAGCCGGGGGTCGGCTCGACGGCGGCCCAGGTCCCGTCGGGCAGGAGGACTTCGGCCCAGACGTGGACGTCCTCCTCGGTCACCGGCGTGTGCCTCGTCCGGGGGTCGTAACGTCCGGGGGCGACGTAGAAGCCGCTGACCAGCCGCGTCGGGTAGTCGAGCGACCGCAGGAGCACCGCCGCCGACGTGGCGAACAGGTAGTCGGGCCCGCTCCTCGACCGGAGCAGGAAGTGGGCGACGACGTCGTCACAATCGGGCGGGGCCACGCCACCCCGATCGTGGGCGGCATGACGTCGGAGGTTGGCGACCACGGCCTCGACCTGTCCCCAGCCCCGCGCGACGCCGCCGGCCCATCGTCGGGCGAGGCCGGCGACCTCAGGGGCGATCGCCCGCCCGTCGGCGAGCGTCGTCGATTGGGCGGGGGCGTGGGGGCGATCGGCGAAGGCCAGGTCGCGGAGCCGGGCCGGGTCCTGCGTCCGGGCCTCGCACTCGATCACCGTGCCCGAGGGGACGGTCCGGCCGACCATCTCGACCATCCCCTCGTGCGACCAGCCGAAGAAGTCGCTGCGGTTGACCTGGCCGATCCGGAAGCGAGCCAGGTGGGCCGGGACCGGCAGCGGTCCCGAGTCGAGCGTCCCGACCTTGATCTGGTGGGCGACGGTCCCGGCGAGGATGGAGGAGACGGGCAAGTTGATGCGGAACCAGGGGAGCGTCAGGGACTCCATCACCAGCGGACAGGCGGTCTCGCGCGGCGGTTCCTCCTCCCACTCCCGCCCGTCGAACCGGCCGTAGGCCGCCAGGCCGAGGTGGACCGGCGTGGGCCCCTTGACGTAGAGCAGGGCCTTCGCCTCGCGGTCGGTCGGCCGACGCCCCGGGCGATCCGCCCCCGTGCGGACCGCCGAGAACTGGCGGCCGGCCCGGAGGTTCTCGGCCGGTCGCTTGCGCTGCTCGAGGACGTTCTCGTTGCTCAGGGCGACCATGCGATCGCGTTGCTTGGGCTTGATCGGCTCGCCGTACATGTCGTTGAAGGCGTCGTAGAGGGCGGGCCGGTCGCTGTCGAGGTAGACGTCGGTGTCGGTGAACCCGATGCTCTGCGGCTTCTCGGAGCCCTTGACCTCGTTGTCGCCGTCGTTGACGCCGCCGCGTGCGTCGGGGTTGTCCCACTCCGTGCCGCCCGAGCTAGGCATCCACCCCGCCAGGATCGTGGCGGCCCGGGCCGGCCCGACCGCCGCGACGGCCATCACCAGGCCGACCAGGATCATCGCCGGGAGGAGCGTGGCGATCGGGTAATGCCGGCCGTCGCCGGGCCTGGCCGGGAGGCGGAGCCCTCGCCAGTAGGCGAGCACCAGCCAGACGCCACCGACGAGTGCATAAGCCCCGAGGGTCGCGAGCACCGCCGGCCCGTCGGCCATCGATGAGGCGACCAGGGCCAGGAACAGGCTCACCAGGGCCGCCAGCCGCGCGAAGGCCGGCCGGCTCGCCATCGCGGCCAGGCCGAGCCCCAGGTTCCGCAGCGCCGACACGAGGACGACCTCCATCGGCTCCGCCCGCCCGGACCAGGCCAGGCGGATCGCGCCGAGGATGAACGGCGAGGCGAACGTGGCGAACAGGGCCGCGACGACGATCGGCCGCGTCGAGGGCCCTCGCGCCGATCCTCCGGCGTTTGACGATCTCGCGATCCGCCAATGGGCCGCCACCGCGACCAGGGACCAGGCCGCACCCCAGGCCAGCGAGAGGCCCGGCGGCCTGCCCGGCTCGGCGATGGCCAACTCCGCCGACACCGTCGCCGGCACGACCAGCGCAAGCGTGGCCCACCCGATCCCGCTGCCCGCTTCATTGTGGGCGATCAACGCCGACATCCTTCCAGCCTCGAAGGACCGCGCCCGGCACGTCGCCGGGGTCGCCGATCCAGATCCAGGGACGAACCGCAAGGCCGCCGACCTCCGCGCGGGCCGGGCCCCCGCCGAAGGCCGCCGAGTCCAGGACGACGAACCGCTCGCGCCGGGCCCGATCGGGCCGGCCGGGCAGGTCCCGGAGGGCCCGGTCCGTCGCGACGACGACCGACAGTCCCTCGTCGAACCGCCCGCAGGCCGTGCCGTCGAGGACTTCACCCAACGTGAACTTGCCGTCGGGCTCCAGGCGAGCCAAGGCGTCCAGGACGCGGGCCCGTCGGGCCGAGACCGTCCCGGTGCCGGCCGGGACGACCCGGCCGCCGTGGACGACCTCGACCTGGGCCCCCTGGCCGATCCAGCCCTCGGCGAGGCTGGCCGCGACTCGCACCGCCCACTCGAGCGAGCCGTCCGGCCCTTCTCCCGCGTGCGATTGGGGGTGAACGTCGATGACGACCCGGACCCTGGGCAAGGCCTGGGCCTCCAGCTCGCAGACGATGAGGTTGCCGTGCCTGGCCGATTGGGGCCAGTGGACCCGGCGGAGCGGGTCGCCCCGGCGGTAGGGCCGGACGCCGAGCAGGTCGCCCGAGCCGCCGGCCCGGTCCCGGCGGGTCATCCCGTCCCCCTCGCGACCGCCCGCCGCCTCGGGGATCGGCCCGACCGGGAAGGTCTTCGGCCAGACCAGCAACGGGGCCGGGACGGCGACGGGCCTCGAGCACTCCCAGACGCCGAAGGGGAAGGCGGAGGCGATCCGCAGCCCCGGGCGCGGGTATTCACCCCGACGGTCCGGGACCAGATCCCAGGCGACCTCGGTGGTGGACCAACCTTTGACGAAATCCACGGCCACTAGGCCCTCGCCGGGACGGGCTCCCCGCACGGACAGGCCCCAGGCCGACCAGGGCATCCGGTTGCGGACGACCAGCCGCGCCGGCACCGCCTCGCCCTCGCGGGCGCGGGCTCGGCCGAAGGACATCGTCCCTCCCAGCCCCCGGACGCCGAGCCAGGGCCAGGCGACCCCGACCGCCAGCACGGCCGCCAGGCCGGAGGCGAAGACGAGCGCCCTCGGGTGGAGGTAGAGCCCGCAGAGGGCCGCCGCGATCGTCGCCAGCGCCAGGACGGCCAGCGGGTTGCGGACCCACTCGAGGTAGCGGTCGATCCGCGAACCGTGCTCCTTCGCCAGGAAATCACCGAGCTTCGCGATGAGCCCGCCGTCCGAGCGGTTCATTGACGGGCCCCCACCCGCCCCGGGGCGACCCGGCTGCACCTCGCGCATGCCCGGCAGAGCCGGCGATTGACCAGGTGCGACGCGGCGATGGCAAGCCCGCCCGAGACCATGGCGACCGTCCCGACCGTCTCGGCGTCCCGGATCTCGGCGAACCGGCCCAGGCCGATCAGGCCCAGCCCCGCCACCAGCAAGGCCAGGGCCCGGCCCGAGCCGTGACGGAAGAAACCCGGGCCGACGCTGATCGTCCCCAGCGCGGCCGACGCCACGAGCATGGTCGTTTCTACCCCCTCCACGGCGGTTATCCCGGGGCCAATCATCGGGAGCATCCCCACCGCCAAGGGGACCAAGGCGCAATGCAGGGCGCAGAGGCAAGATGTCGCCGCGCCCGCCCAGTCGAGGTATCCCGTGTCGCCGGCGTCGATCGCGACCTCTCGTTCGATCATCGTTCCCTCATTTCTTTGGGATTCGCACAAACCAGGGATTTGCGGCGGTCGGGTTGCTGGCCGATCCTTCGTGGCCGCGTCGGGCCTTGCCGGGGCCGGGCCGCCTCGAACGGCGGCCCGGCCGGCCACGGTCAGTCGGCGTGGTTGTGGTCGGCCTTGTTCTGGGCCATCGCACGGCACGACTTCTCGCACGCCGTGCAGGCGTCGATGGTCTCCTTGAACTGCTTGTCGTCGTGCTTCTTGCACTCCTCGACGACGGCCTTGCACGCCTCGGCGCAGGCGATGCAGGAGTGAGCCAGGAGGTCGCTCTCCCTGGCGAGCATCGCCGCAGCCAGCCCGGCGAACGCCTGGCAGTCGGCCGTCAGCTCGGCGACCCGCGAGTGCTCCTTGTGGCCGTCCTTGACATGGTCGAAGCTGAAGTGGAAGGTCTCGTTGCAGACCTGGCTGACCAGCAGGCACGCCTTCAGGCACTCCCCGTGGGCCGGGTCGTGGTGGTGCGGGTGCTGGTCGTCGGCCAGGACCTCACGCTGGGTCAGGCCGGCCAGTCCGACGGCCCCCAAGCCGAGGGCGCCGAGCAATTCGCGACGGTCCATGGTCTCTCCTCTCCTTCGTGGTTGACGATCCTGGTGAAGGCGAACGACGCGGACCGGCGGTCCGCGCCCGGGTCCGACCGGGCCCTCCCAAGTCGGGGCAGGCCCCATCCGGCAGCCCCCGAAGCTGCGGGTGGACGAGTTCGGCGGGGTCGAGGCGCGAGGAGTGCGCAGGGTCAGCCCCACCGGGTTCGGAGCGCGGCGAGCCGATCAGCCGGCTCGCGGACGGTCACGTCGATCTCGGGCGAGGTATGCGACCTGGCGAGCGGATCGCCGGGACGTTCGCCCGTGGCTGACGCATGGTGCCGACGATGATCGACGCGGGACGGAGAATCCCGGTCGAGAACTCCCCGGGACGACGATGATCGGTCGAGCGTGATGGAGAAGGTGCGGGCTCGCCAATCTGGAGAGCCCAGGGCCTTCAGGCCGACCGCATTCGGGCGCAGGGGGAGCCGGATGGGACCCAGGTCGGGTCAGGCGAGGGGAGGGCGCGGGGCGAGGTGGGGCGGTCGAGTGGTGCCGGGAAGGCGAAGGGGAGGCGGTCAACCGGCCGGACGAGGACCACGTCGAGCGAGGGGACGTGGGACGACTCGTCGGCGAGTTGGCCCTGTGCGAGGAAGTGGCAGACGGGGCAGTCATTGTGCGAGGCGGCCGACTGATGCGTGCCGTCCCCGCCGCCGAGCGAGATGGCCTTGCCGTGGCCCGCGAAGGAGAAGGCGTGCAGGGCGGGCCCGCAGCAGGTCATCGACCCGTACAGGGCAAGCACCGCGACCAGCAGCAGTTGTCGGACTGTTCGGTGCATCGCGGGTGGAGGATCCAGGCACGCCGACGTTCGACTTCGACTGGTCGCCTGCAGAGTCAAGCTGAATTCCTGATTGGCAGTAGATCAGGAGGCCGCCGAAAGGTCAAGCCGCTCGTTCAGGACTTAGGCGACAATCTCCCGCTGATCTACCGCGAACGACGGACATGGTCGATTAAATTGGATCCCATTGGAACCGCTTCGGTGTCGTCGGCCGAAGTTGCTCCGGCTTGGCGGACCGGAGCACGCAAAAAGACCCCTTGGGCGAAGTGACAGATGTGGGTATTCGCCAGGAAAAAGAAGACAGGGTGTGCCCTTAGGCCCCCATCAGCCACACCGTGACTTGAGGGCTTGTTCTCCATCACCACGGAGAGGACGTGCCGTTCCCGGCACGGCCCTTCCGCAGGTTTGGCAGCCTGAGCAGACATTGTCGGCGCATCGACGCTCATCGGCCCTCCTCCCGCCGCGCTCACCCCGCGGCCTTCGCCTCGGCCTCCTTCAGCAGCGCGTTGACGGCCTTCTCCAGCTCATCGCCGCGGACGTCGCGGTAGCGGATCACGCCCTCGACGTCGAGCACGAAGATGGCGGGGATCCCGCGGATGTGCCAATCCTGCATGAACGACGCCTCCGGCCCGCCGGGCCCGGCCCACCAGTGCGTCCAGGGAAGCTTCTCCCTGGCCAGGAAGTCCTTCAGCGTCTTGACGTCGTCGTCGACGCTCAGGTCCACCAGCCGGAACGGCTTGCCCTCCAGCCGGCCGACCATCTCGCGCTCGTGGGGGATCATCGCCGTGCACGGGACGCACCAGGTGGCCCAGACGTCGAGCACGACCACGTTGCCCTTCAGGTCGCCGAGCTTGACCGGCTTGCCGTTGAACGTCCTGGGTGACGAGCTCGGGGGCCGTCTGGCCGACGGACAGGTCGTGGAAGAAGCCGCGGTACTCCTCGCGGAGGGTCTTCTTCATCGCCTCGATCTCGCCCTGAGCGACGGCGGCGCGGGCGAGCCGCTGGTTCAACGCCTCCTTGCCTTCGCTCTTCTCGATCATCGTCGCGCGGTCCTTGTCCTTGGCCATCTCGGCGAACCGGATGAGAAACTCACGGTAGGCGATCCGGGCCTTGTACGTCGCGGCCTGGACCTTGCGGTCGGGGTTGCGGGCGATGACGTCGTCGAGGACCTTCCGCGCGTCGGGCTCCTCCATCATGGCCAACTGGTAGACGAAACCCTTGATCTGCGCTTTCGTGACGTAGTGCTCCTGGAGGATCTTGATCGCCCTGGCGCGGATCTCGGGGGCGTTGCCCGTGTCGCTGGAGCTGTACCGCATGGCCAGCTTGAGCGCGTTGACGGCGTCGGGCCCCTCGGGGTCCTTCTCGGCGACGGCGAGGAACTTCGGCGCGAACGCGTGGCCGGGCCGGGGCTTCTCGAACCTGAACGCCTTGAGGGCGGCGTCGCCCTTGGCCTTGGCGGCCTCGTAGGCGGCCTCGAACTCGTCGTGGTATGCCTTCGTGGCGTCGTCGTAGGACTTCTTGAGGGCGGCGAAGGAGTTCTCGTTCGGGGATGTCGTCGGCGTCGTGTCGCCAGCCCTGGAGGGGGCGGCGACCGCGGCCAGGAGGGCGAGAACCATCAGCGGTCGTCTCACGGGAGCTTTCCTCACGGTTGGCCTGGTCGGTTGGAACTGGAGTAGGATGGTCGTAACCGGGCCTACGACGACTCGAGGAAGTCGCATCGGCTCAGGGTTCACCGCCAGGGGAAGACATGGCGCGGCGGAGCCAGGCGCGGGCGTAGGCCCAATGGCGGTCGGCGGTGCTCGGTGAGATGCCCAGCGCCTCGGCCGCCTGGTCGGCCGTCTGACCGGCGAAGTAGCGGAGTTTGACAAGCTCGGCTTTCTCCGGGTGCGCCGCTGCGAAGCGATCGAGGGCCTCGTGGAGGGCGATGAGCTCGTCGTCGGGGGCAGGAGACGCGACGCGGTCGGGATCGAGTTCTTGCCGGTTCCCGTCGCCACCACGCTTGATGGCCTGGCGACGGCGGGCCTGCTCGACGAGGATGCGCCGGATCGCCTCGGCCGCCGCGGCGAAGAAATGGCGTTTTCCCTCGAATCGCTGATCGCCGACAAGCCTGAGGAACGCCTCGTGCACCAGCGCCGTCGCGTCGAGCGTCTGCCCGGGCTGCTCGCGGGCGAGTCGCGCCGCCGCGAGCTTGCGCAGCTCGCCGTAGACCATCGGCAAGAGATCGGCCGCCGCCTGACGATCGCCTCGGTTGGCGGCTTCGAGCAGTCGTGTGACCTCGCTCATGGTGCGGCCGCCTCGTGTTCGAGCGGGGTCGCGTCCCATCCCCAGAGCTCGCCCTTTTCGTCAAGCCCGGCCCAGATCTGATGGCCGTCCGAGCTGAAGGAATACACGTTGGAGCCGAGCGAGCCATCTTTCAGAGGGATGATCAGGAGCTCGGCCCCGTTCGCGGTCTCCCAAAGCCGGAGCACGCCGTCGCCCGCCGCCATGAGGCGGCTCCCGTCGGGACTGAATTCCAGACAATCAAACTGGTAGGAAGTTCCGGTGAGCTGAAAGAGCGGCGCAGGCGATTCGCCGCGCAGGATGGGCGCCACGGGAAAGAGGCGGACCGTCGCGGTACCCCACGCGAACATCGGCTGCTCCCGGATCGCGACGAGACGTCCGTCGCGAGAAAAGGCGGCGACAGTGACATCGTAAGATCTCACCGGGAAGCGAGCCGCTTCGGCCATGGTCGTGGCATCGTACCAGACGATGGCCCAGTCGTTGCTCTTACTGTCGCTGCCCTGAGAGACCACCAGGTGGCGGCCGCTGGGATCGAATCCAACACCCTGAAAGCAGCGAGACGCGCCCAGGGTTTCGGATGACCAGACGACCTTACGCGTGTTCAAGTCCATGATCCGTGCGAACTGGGGGGTACCGTGCTTGACACCCGGTTCCTGAGGGCAACCGAGCAGGGCGGCACGCGCGCCATCCGGAGACAGGGCGATTTCCTCCCAGATTCCCGGCCCCGGTGTGACGCGGCAGCGTTCTCGTCCGGTCGCCAGGTCCCAGGCCACGGCCAGACCATCCCCCTGGTCCGCGTGCCACGCGATCGCCTGGGTCTGACCATCGGCCGACGCTCCGGGGCCATGGGCGTGGCCCGGTGGGAACGGAGCCAACCGACCACCGACCTCTCGCTCCGACGCATCGACGATCCGCGGCACCGCCCTGGTCTTGTCGCTCGCGAATTCGGGGTAGTAGAGGCGGCGAGAGCCATCCGCGTTGATTCGCAATCGTGCAGGATCGCCGTCGATCGGAAGGAACGAACGTATCAGGCGAGGCCGTGGGGTCAGGTCCCACTCGCGGACGACGCCGACCCTGTCGAGCGTGACGAGCCGGGAACGTTTCGGCTCGAGAGAAACACCGGCGACGTTGGAATCGTGAACGAATGACGTCGAGACGCCCCTTTCGTCGTCGGCCGGACGATCAAGGTCGTACACAACAACGCGTCGCCTTCCGCAGCGTGGCAAGCCGGGAGCCGGAAAGCAGGATCGTCTGGGTCCTAAAGGGCAGGTCCTTCATGGTTTCTGGGAGCCGATGGGTGGAAAGCTCGCGGCCATCGCGGGCATCCAGCACGATCACGCGTTCCCCTTTGCCGGAGTGCACCCGAACGAGCAGCCGGTCCCGACCCGGGACGAACCACGCCTCGCTCGCCCGCTCGTCAGCGGCAAAGTCCACAGCCCAGGATTGCCGGCCGCTCTCGACCTCATGCAGGCGCAACTGCCCTCTGCCGGACGCCGACGAGGTCTCGTAAAGAAGCACCTTGTCGAGGTCAGGGCTGGCCGCGAAGAAAAGCACTGTTTGGGGCTCGCTCCGGGGATCGACGCTCATCCGGGCCAGTTCCTTGCCATCGGAGACGTGGACGACCCGAAGCGCTATCAACTTTGACGTGTTCCCCTGCCCCTCGCGCACGGTCGTGAAGAGCCGCTCACCATCCGCCGAGAGAAACGCGACGGTCGATTCCATGGAGACGGGACGGGTCGACGCATGGACGAGCGTCCCGTCTCTGACTTCCCATACGCGGGCCTCGGCCCTGTACGAGCCGCCTTCCCGCAGGGTATGGCTCGTCAGGAGCCGTTGCCCGTTGTCGGAGAACGAGCACGACATAATCATTCCCGGCACCGGGGGGACGCTCCAAAGCTCTTGCCCGCTTGTCGCGTCCCAGACCCGGAGCGTCGCAGTGTAATGAGCCAGTTCGTTCACGGCCCCGGCCACCCTCGTCCCATCGCGACTCACCGCGCCGATGAGGGCGGTCGACCGCTCCTGTGGCGTCAGACCCTGCAAGCGGACGCTCCGCGCTTCCTGATGCGTCTGCCGGTCCCAGTAATGCCACTCGAATCCGCGCAGGTCTTCCTCGCCGGGCTTCGGGACCCATTGCCGAAGCAGTTCGAGCGTCCGACGCGCATCGCCCGATTCCCAGGCCGCCTGCGCCAGGTTCATCGCGCTGGCGTAGAGCGTCCGGCGCTGGCGGTCGGCCAGGGCCCGGAGCGAGGCATTGGCCGCGGCCACCTTGTCGCGCTCACCGGCGGCCTCCCGAGTCGCGGAGATCGCGCGCTCCTCGCTCGCGAGAGCCGCGTCGCGCTCCTGTCCCAGCCGGCGTTCCGCCCGCACGGCCCGCTGGTAGGCGAAATAAATGCCCGAGGCCCCGGCGTAGGTGAGGCCCAGGAACAGGCTGACGATCCACACGGCGGCCCGATTGCGGCGGTAGAACTTCCTGAGGCGATAGCTGAGCGTCGGGGGACAAGCCTCCACCGCATCCCCCTCGACGAAGCGCTCGACGTCGCGGGCCAGGCCGTTGGCCGTCTCGTAGCGGCGGTTCCGGTCCTTCTCCAGGCACTTCATGACGATCCAATCGAGCTCGCCGCGGACCACCCCGGCGAGTTTGCCCGGGTCGGTCCCGCGCTGGGCGGAGATATCGGCCAGCGTCGCGCCCAGGGAGCTCAGTCGGGTGCTCGGGCGAGGCGGCTCTTCCTCGCGGATGATCCGCCGGATCTCGTCGAACGCCGCCCGGCGGAACCGATCGCGGTCGAACGGGGTCGTGCCGGTCAGGAGCTCGTAGAGGAGGACGCCCAGCGCGTAGACGTCAGCCCGGGTGTCGACGTCCACGCCGCTCATCTCGGCCTGCTCGGGGCTCATGTAGAGCGGTGTGCCCAGGATCTGGGCGAATCGAGTGTAGATGGTCTTCTCGGTCAGAGACTGGCCCACGGCCTTGGCCACGCCGAAATCGATCACCTTGGGCACGGGCTTGCCGTCGATCATCGTCACCAGCACGTTGGATGGCTTGATGTCGCGGTGGATCACCCCCTTCTGGTGGGCGTGCTGGACGGCCTGGCACACCTGGACGAACAGGCCCAGGCGATCCTTCGGGGCGAGCTTCTGCGCATCACAATAGTCGGTGATCGGCACGCCGCGGACCAGCTCCATCACGAAGTAGGGGCGGCCGAAGGGCGTGCTTCCGGCGTCGAGCACGCGGGCGATGTTCGGGTGATCCATCAGGGCCAGGGCCTGGCGCTCGGCCTCGAACCGGGCGACGACGTCGCGCGTGTCCATGCCCGGCTTGAGGACCTTCAGCGCGACCTTGCGGCGGATCGGCTCGGACTGCTGGGCCACGAAGACCAGGCCGAAGCCCCCCTCACCGATGAGCTCGATCAGCCGGTAGGGCCCGATCCGGTCGCCGACTTCCGCAGCAGGTGGGCCGGCGCCGGCTGCGTGATAATCGCCCGTCAGTGCGAGGTCGGCCGGCGGCCGGTCCAGCGGGTTGTCGGCGGCATGAGCCGAGAGCAGCGCCTCGACTTCGCGCCGGAGGGCCGGGTTTCCGGCACACGCTTTTTCCAGGTAGGCCGCCCGGTCGGCGGGGCGCGGAATAGCCAGTGCAGCGGCGAAGACGGATTCGTCGGTCATGGCGGCCCTTCTCAAGGGTTCTCATCGAGACTCCAGCCATCAATGCGCAAGTCAAGGCTGGAACGCACCGCGAAATCCCGGACCGAGGGCAAATTCCGAGTTCACTGAATGGCTGACCTGATCGCGTCGGTCGAAAACATGGAGATCGCCGAAGCCGCGCGGTCCCTGACCGGCGGCAACTCCTCGCGGCGTTCCTGGGCGTGTGAAACAGCAGCAGGACCGAGACGCCGTACTGCTGCCGAAGCTCAATAGGCTGTGAAAGAACCGGAGCGTTGCGCGCTTCGGTGTGCTCGCCCGAGGGTCCTCCGGCTTGCCGGACCGACGCGCGCAACGCGACGCACGGCCGCCCTGTCTACCGCTGCGTGATCGGCGTCTTCTATCGCCGGATCGACGAGGAGATAATCGCCCATACGAAGGCGGGCCGCCATGAAGCCTTGGAACGGGCATCGCTCCTGTGAGATGTCATGAATCCCCCGCCCGTGGGAATGCTCCTCAGTTCGGAGGATACCGGTTATGGGCCATAGGGAGCGGGAACCCGGCGACCTGATCGAACCCTCGGAGTTGGGCAAGGTCCTCCCATTCGAGCCTGCCGCGACGAGCGCCCCATTGCGGTGGGAGGGATTGGAGGTCGTCCACTTTCGCGCGACGCCCGCCTTCGAGATCGACTACGCGGGCCAGACGCACCACGGCCTCACCCTCTTCACCCGGCCGCCGGAGCAGTTCGCCTTGCGGTTCGAGGGGCTGACGCGACACACGCCGCCCTCGGCCGGATCGATCATCCTCGTGCCGTCCGGCATCCCGGTCCGGGCCCGATCGAGCGGGTTCGAGGACGTCCTCCATGTCTTCCTGGAGCCGGGGGTGATCGAGCGGGTAGCGGAGGAGGCCTTCGATCTCGACCCTGCGCGAGTGCGGATCCCCCCGCTCGATGGACTGCATCACCCCCAAGTCCGGGCCATCATGCTGGCCGTCCGAGACGAACTGACGGCCGAGGGCGGCGGGGACCGGTTCGCCGTCGAGTCCCTGGGCAACCTCCTGGCCGTCCACCTGCTCCGCCAGGCACCGGCACCTCGCCGGCCTGGAAACGGATCGGACGGCGCGATGCCGCGAGGGCGGCTCCGGACCGTCGTCGAGTACATCGAGGACCATCTCGATGCCGGCCTCAGCCTGGAGCGGCTGGCGGCGGCCGCGCGCCTCAGCCCCTACCACTTCGCCCGCCAGTTCAAGGCGGCCACCGGCCTGCCGCCGCATCAGTTCGTCATCGGCGCCGGGTCGAGCGGGCCAAACAGCTCCTGGGTGCCGGAGACCTGCCCCTGGCGGGGGTCGCGGCGCAGGCCGGCTTCTCGGGCCAGAGCTTGCTCTGTCATCACTTCAAGCGCCTCGTCGGCGTCACCCCGCGCCGATTCCGATTGTCCGCAAGATTCCGATAAGGGCCGCAACTTCCCGGAAGACTCTCCGGGACGACTCCCCTACCATTCCTCGCGAGCCGGGTGTAGCGGCGACGAATCGGCCACCTTGATGCCGTGCGCGACGAGGACGGACCCCATGAGCGTCGAGACTTACCAGAATCTGGTCATCGGCAGCGGAGTCGGTGGGAAGCTCCTGGCGTGGACTCTCGCCGGGCGAGGCCAGCGAACCGTCGTCGTGGAACGATCGATGGTCGGCGGCTCCTGCCCGAACGTGGCCTGCCTGCCCAGCAAGAACGTCATCTACAGCGCCAAGGCCGTCTCGCTCGTCAACCCGTCCACGGGCCTGGGCGTGGTGACGGGGTCGGTGCGCGCGGACATGGCCGGCGTCGCCCGCCGCAAACGCCGGATGGTCGAGGAACTGGTCGAGCGGCACCTCGACAACTTCAAGGCCAGCGGCGCCGAGTTGGTGATGGGGGAGGCGCGTTTCACCGAGCCGAAGACGGTATCAGTGGCAGCGAACGATGGGGGCACTCGGCTGCTGCGGGGCGAACGCGTCTTCATCAACGTCGGCACTCGCGCCGCGATGCCCGACGTGCCCGGGCTCGCCCTTGCCGGGCCGATGACGCACGTCGAGGCCCTGGACCTGGAACGCCTGCCCGAGCATCTCGTCGTCCTCGGCGGCGGCTACGTCGGCCTGGAATTCGCCCAGGCGATGCGGCGGTTCGGCAGCCGCGTCACGATCGTCCAGCACGGCCCCCGGCTCCTGGATCGGGAAGACCCGGACGTGTCCGACGCGCTCCGCGAGTTGATGGCGGACGAGGACATCGAAGTCTTGTTGCGGACCGAGCTGCTCGCCGTCACGGGGATTTCGGGCACCGGAGTACGCCTACGGGTGCGCTCCGGGCCGACGGAGACGACGTTCGAGGCCTCCGACATCTTGGTGGCGGCCGGCCGGACGCCCAACACCGACCGGCTGGACGCCGACAGGGCGGGCGTCGAGCTGGACGCGCGCGGGTACATCCGGGTCAACGATCGACTTCAGACCAGCGCCCCGGACGTCTGGGCGGCGGGCGAGTGCGCCGGAAGCCCGCAGTTCACGCACGTCGGGGAAGACGACTTCCGCGTTATCCTCGACAACCTGAACGGCGGAAGCCGGTTCAACGCGCGGCCGGCTCATCCCGTACTGCCTCTTCACCGACCCGGAATTGGCCCATGTCGGACGGAACGAATCCGAGGCCCGGGCCGAGGGCGTGTCCTATCGCATCGCCCGCATGGCGATGGCGAAGGTCCTGCGGACGCACACCCTGTCGCAGCCGCGTGGGTTCATGAAGGCGCTGATCGGCGCCGACGACCGCATCCTGGGTTTCACGGCGTTCGGGGCGGAGGCGAGCGAGGTGATGGCGGTCGCCCAGACGGCGATGCTCGGCGGCCTGCCGTACACGGCGCTACGCGACGCGATCTTCACCCACCCGACCGCGGCGGAAGGATTGCTCGGCCTGTTCGCCGAACTTCCCGCGGCCCCCGCGCCATGACGCGAGCTGGCGCCGTCAGCGAAGATGCGCTCGACGCTGCGCGATCCTGAGGGAGAAGTTCGGCGAGCCGGCCGGGCCGGAGATCCGCGCCATCCCCGAGACCGGGCCCAAAGGCGGACATGCGGCTCTCGAGCCATCCGGCATCGGCTACGCTGCGCAGCCCATGCGGTTCGCCCGTCATGGGTCGTTTGGCCCTAGAAGGAGACTTTACGGTGACACAGGAGAACGGCCAGGTAGCCACGCCCCCCTGGGATGCCGCGCGGGTCAACCTCACCTCCAAGGAACTTGCTCCCGGCGTGTTCGCGGTCATGCCGGACGACGTGCTCGCCAAGGACCACGTCGCCACCACGGGAGGTTTCGTGATCGGCGAGCGGGGTGTCCTCGTCGTCGAGTCGATGCTGAACGGCGATCTCGCCTCGCAGCTCATCGGGCTGGTGCGCCGGGCGACGACGAGGCCGATCCGCTTCCTCGTCAACACGAGCTACCACGGTGATCATGCTTACGGGAACTATCTGTTCCCCGAAACCGCCGTCGTGATCCAGCATCCGGCGACCAAGAGCTACATGGAAGAGCATTTCGAGGAAGATCGCCGTTTCATGATCGGCCTCATGGGCAAGGGCAAGGGGATCGAGCGCGTGCAGCCGCGCACCGCGGACATCGCCGTCCCCGAGATGATCACTGTCGATCTCGGGGGCCGGTCCGTCGAGGTGCGCCACTTCGGGTTCGCGCAGACGCCGGGTGATCTCGTCGTGTGGGCGCCCGACGCCAAGGTCCTCTGGGTCGGCAACATGATCCAGGCGCCCTCGCCGGCCCTCCCCTGGCTCCTCGAAGGGCGGCATAGGGAGACGATCGCGACCCTGACCCGGGTGCGTGACTTCCTGCCGGAAGACGCCACCATCATCCCCGGCCATGGCCGGCCGATGCGTCCCGCCGAGATCGAGTTCCCGCTCGGTTACCTCCGAAAGCTCGATGGCGCCGTGCGCGCGGCGATCGACGAGGGCCGATCGGTCGAGGCCACGCTCGATGTCGCCGCCATGCCCGACTACGGCGGCTACAGCCTGTTCGATTGGGCGCATCACACCGTCAACGTGCCCGCCGCCTATCGTGAGCTGCAAGACGCGGCGACGGAGAAGCTTGAGGGTTAGCGGGCGTCGTCCTCGCAGACCGAGTCGTCAGAGACCTCGGTCATGCTGCCCCCGACTTCAACTCATCCCCGAGCTTCGCCTCCTCGGCGAAGGCCGAGGGGCTCGACGCCCGGCTCTCGCCCGTCCCGCAGGACTTCGGACCATTGCCTTGGAAGTGCATGTGAATCTGCCCCTCAAGATCAAGGCATGATGGCCCAGCTCGTTGACCATGGCCGACGTCATCCCCGGCCAGGCCCGGCGTCCGAGCGGGCCTCCGGGTCCTCGTCGTGGGGCCTGGGCGTCAAATCGCCTCGATCGATCGACAAGATGGTTGATACGGCCACCGGAATTTCCTCATGAGACGAATCGTCGTCATCTTGCTCTCGGGGCTCGTCGCGTCCGTACCCGCCTGTGACCGGGCGACGACACCGCCCGCCGTCACCCGGCCGGCCCGGGATCGGGCGTTCGACGTCCTCCTGGGGCTGATTCGCAGCCGCCTGGAACTGATGCACGAGGTGGCACGCTGGAAATGGGCCAGGAAGGCGGCGATCGAGGACCCCGAACGCGAGGCCGCGCTCCTGCTCGATCTCGCCGAGAAGGGGACCCGGCTGGGACTCGACGGGGAGATGACCCGCGCCTTCTTCCGCGGGCAGATCGAGGCCGCGAAGGTCATCCAGCGGGCCGACTTCAATCGCTGGGAGGCGACGGGACGAGGGCCTGAAGGCGAAGCCCCCGACCTCGTCGGCGTCCTCAGGCCGCGGATCGACGGCCTGAACCGCGACTTGCTCGCCGCGCTGGCCGAGGCCAGGCCCCGATTACAGGACGAGGACGGCCCCGATCGTCTCCGCCGGCGGGCGGATCAATTGCTGATCGGCGAAGGGATCGATGCCCGGGCCCGGGATGCGGCGATCGGGCCGCTCACGAATCCCGCCCGATGACGGGCAACGGCTCTCCACCGGCTTCGCCATTCCCTCTCGGCCGTTAAGTTGGCCGGCGAATTGTGGGTAGTTGACAGGTGGTCGGGGTCGTGACGCCCCCAATCCCGGCGCATCCGCCAGGACGAGCTTTGACGGCCCCGATCGCCCCGACGATCCGCCCCGGGCGGCGCGCGGCCTGCCTCTCCCCTCCCAGGTATCGTCGCCGATCGGCCTGGCCCGTTCGGCATCCCGATCGACCCCACATCCGATGGAGCGAGCTATGCTCTACACCGTCGCGAACGAAGGTTGGACCCCCGGATCCCCCCTGGCGACCTCCCCGAGGCGGGTCGGCCTGTACCGGACGCGTCCCGAGGCCGAGTCGGTCGCCGCCGGCCGTCCCCTGGTCGCGGTGTCGGTCCGCTACGACGCGGCTCGGGGGATACTCACCCCGGCCCCGCCCGCCGGCGGCGGCCCGGGCGGCGATTGGTCGGCGCCGGCGATCGTGGGGCCTCTGGGCGGGTTGACGGCCCTGGCATCGATCCCGGCCGCCCTGGTGCATGCCGTCGGCAGGCCTCGGCTCCGGGTCCACGCCGGCCACCGACTCCCCGGGCGACCCGCAGGTTAAGATCTGTTGCCCCGCCTCCGCGACGCCCGCCCGTCCCGTTTTGCCCGGACCGCGGCGACCGGGCCGGCCGACCCTGGCGCGTTTTGCCCTGGCCCGGGACCAGGGTTACCCTGACCTTTGCCGAGCCTCGCCCCAGATGGAGGCAGGTCTCGGTCGAGGTTCCCGGCGGCGAACTCGCGGCCATCTGATCGTGTCCAACTGGCTCCGATCGTCGGTCCATCCGGAGCCCGCCCGGGCCCGATCGCCACCCTAGGCCCCGGCTAGGCTCTGAAGGCCCGATCGGCGACCGACAGTACCGGACGCGTCTCACGGCCCGCTGGCAGCCTTCATGACCATCTCGATCGGGGCCTCGATAGGGAAGACATCGACCTCGCCGCCAACAACATGGCCGATACCGGCGAAGGGAAATCGCCGAAGTCGGGGGCCACTGTTGACGACCTGACTGCCGCGGTCCTGTTGGACCGGGTCGCGGCCCGGTGGCGAGCAAGACGACCCGCCGCTCGACCGGCTCGACGATCCCTGCCCTGAGTTACCGGAAACTGCGCCCCGCCCTTCCACGGACCACGCCCCAAGGCGGGGCGGGTCTTGGTTGAGGATCTTGGCGACGATCGCGCGACGACCTGGACATCCCCCAACTCTATCCGGATCCTCGCCAGGACCCACTCCAGGCGGCAACGATCGTTGGTCCATCCGGACTGCGCCCGGATACGATTACCACCTCGGGCCCTGGCCCGGTCCAGGAGGGCCGCTCGGCGACTTCGCAGGGTGTGTCCTCGCCGGGCGCCGCCCACGGCCCGCCGGGCTTTCTCGATCGGGGGCTCGATCTGGGCAACCTCGGCTCCGTCTCCGACACCGGGGCTAAGGTTGGCGAATGCGAGTCGCAGAAGTCGTGGATCGCTCTCGACGGTCTGCCGGCCGCGGTCCTTCGACGGGACGAGCCAGTCGATTGACGCCGTCGAGGACAGGATGTAACAGCCGCGAGCTGCCGCACCGAACTGTATGATTTACACCGGGCCGTCTACGTCGGCCTCTTGCCGGCAACTGGGGGCTTCGCCCCATGGCCGCTTGACGACGGTTGACGGCGCCGGTCACGCGATCAGTCCGGCTCGTCTACCCCCAGCAAACTGGCTCCGGAGACGACGCGACCCTCTGGGAGACCGTCGGCGATGAGCCGTGGTGCCGGGGGTCCACGGCTCAGCGTGGCGCGGAAGCGGGCTGATCCCCATTGTGGTGCTTGTCGAGGAACTCCAGGGCCGCGCGATAGCCCTGGGCCTGGTTCTTCACCCCCCCCTATCCCGAGGAGCGACCCTCCGGTCTGGGACCGATGTCCGCAGCGACCCGGCGGCTGGTCACCAGCCCCGACCTTCCTCAACGGGCGATGGTCCCCGGCCGGAGCCCGGCGTCCAGGTCGAACCCCGAGCCCACCGCGCCGACCACGCAGGTCCGCCGGTCGAGGCCCAGCCTCGGCCGGAGCGCGTAGACCGCCTCCACGCCCGTGCAGTGGGCCCCGAGCAGGTGGCCCACCCCCATCGCTTTGAGCCGGCCCGCCGTCCAGTCCAGCGCCGCCTCGTCGGCCGCGAACAGGTGCAGGCCGCCCAGGACTGCGTGGACCGGGGCCTGGCGAACGGAGGCCCGAGCGTATTCCAGGATATTGACCACCCCGGCGTGCCCGCAGCCGGTCACCACGACCAGCCCCTTGGCGGTGTCGAGCACCAGCGCCATGTCCTCGGGGATCGTGTCCTCGACCAGGCCCTCGGCCGTGCGGACTTGCCGCCGGAAGCTCCAGTTCCGCTCGGGGTGGGCCCTCGGCACCGGCCCGGTCAGCCAGGCGCCGGGGAAGACCTCGATCGGCCGGGCGACCTCCTCGAAGCGGCCCCCGGTCGCCTCGTACGGTTCTTTCAGAGCGATCGTCTCGTTGCCCTCGCTGCCGTCTTCGCCGGGGCGGGGCAGGAAGATCCCACGGCCGACGTAGCAGCGCGACAACGCCTTGGGGTGGGCCTTCATCAACTCGCGGCGGAGGGCCAGCAGGCCGCCGGTGTGGTCGCCGTGGTGGTGGCTCAGGATGACGTCGGTGACGTTGGTTAGGTCGACGCCCAGCTCGCGGGCGTTGGTCAGGACGGTGTCGGGGCGGGCCCCGGTGTCGAAGAGCAGGCGATGGCCATCGGCCTCGACCAGGGCGGCGAAGCCCCACTCGCCGATCCCCCGGGTGTCGGCCAGCATCGTCGAGAGGACCGTCACCTTGACCGAGCCGATCCGGCCCTCGGCGGCCTCCACGCGGATGGTCGGAGCGGCCAGAAGGGCGGCGGCCATGCCGATCAGGAGCCCGGGTCGTGGCCGTGGCCGGTCGGGGTCGGGGATGATCCGCCTGTCCTTCGACCTGAGCATGCTCGACCTCCGCCGGGGGCGGGATATCCGGATGCGTTGTTGTCCCAGAGCGCCACTCATCCTGGCCGAGGACTCCGGCCGATTCCAGGCTCGACCGAAGGCGGAGCGCGCCCCGGACCCTTGGCCGGGTCGCCTGGGCCATCGACATCCCCTCGCCGAGGCGTCCGACGGGGTGAGCCGAGTTCAACGCTTCTCCGGGGATGGCTCTGCGATGCGTGTCACCTGCTGAAAGACGCACCGCCACTTGCCCCCTTGCTTGGCGTAGAACTCCGAGTTACGGACGGACAGACTTTCCGACCTGCCCTTGAAGGTCACCTTGACCCGTCCTCGTTCCGTCAGTACGGCCGCGTCCCCGTAGACTCGGACCTTCTCTTCGGAGGGTTCAATCGAATCGAAGCGGAGCGTGCCGTCCTTCATCAACTTGAGTTGTTCCGCCTTGGTCACCAGTTCCCCGAACGGGTTGATGGCCACGAAGTCATCGGCCAGGATGGCGTCCAGGGTCTTCGTGTCGCCCTTGAGCGTCGCCTCCGTGGATTGCTTTGCGAGCGAGGCGACCTGCTTCTCGGCGTCGGCATCGTCGGCACTGCCGATCGTGGGAACCATCAGGGCCAAAAAGGCAGCGGCCGAAAGGGTGCGTAGCATCTTCATTTCTCCCGAAAGGTGTTGAGGGACAGGGACGGGGGCATAGGGAACGAGGAATCTCGTTCCTCATGCGTAGCGGCTCAAGGACGGCGTTATGGTCAGTCGTGGCCATGACCTTACGGACGGGTGCGGACCGCGTCGCGGATCTTCCTGTCGTCGGGTGCCAGCCCGAGGCCATGGGCGAACTCGGCCTCCGCCCGGTCGCCCCACCCCAGGGCGGCGAAGGCCCGGCCGCGGACGACGCGCAGGCGCGGGCCCTCGGGAGGATCGGATCGTTCGATCAGCCGGTGCGCCTCGCGGTACGGCACCTGGCATGGCCTTGTAACGCACCTCACGCCTTGTGGGCGGCCTCGTCCTCGATGGTGAAGTGCTCGCCGACGCGCGCCTGGATGGCCCGTGTCGCCGCGTGGATGCCCTCCTGGAGCGCCCCGCGGACGCCCGCATCGGACACTTGGCTCAAGGACGCCTGCAGCGATGCGATCAACGACGCGTCCTGAAAGAGTTCCGCGTAGCTCGCGGGTCGGGCACCCGATGTGGTGGGACGATCGGGATGAGGTACTTCGGCACGTCGAAGCAGGTCTTCTTGCCGCCGATCGTGATGCAAATCCACATGCGAACTCTCCTTGAAATGGGAAAGAAAGGAGGCATTGTGACGACCGAACCGAGGACAGCGGTATGTACCTCCAGGACGAGGGAGGATTGACGCCGGGACGAGGCCCGATCGCGGGGACGGACGACACCGGCGACCGTGACAACTTCGCGTAGCCCGATGTGGGCCCGATTCTCGTGCGCCACGTCCTTTCGACTCTCGGACGAGTCACCCGGGCCGCGGGTCCCGTCCGTGAAACGTCCGGGACGGCGGCCGGGGTCACGCGATGCCGCGACGCTGGGCATCGCGCCGGGCCGGTCGTCTCCGTCGCGCCCAGGCCACGATCAGGGGCAATGCGATCCCGGCCAGTAAGAGCGACGACGGTTCGGGGACGACCGTGGCGACGAACGCGTGGGTGATCCCGTCGGCACCGTCATAGAAACCGACGAGCGTGCCGGCGTCGTTGATCCCATAGATAGCCGTATCGATCGCACCGGGGACCCGGATCGTCGTGAAGACGCCGCCGCTGAGCACGAAGCCCGACGCCTGGTTGCCGTCGTTGGACCACCCGACGATCGTCCCCGCGCTGTTGATCCCGTGGGCCTCCGTGAAGGGGGCGCCCGGGACCCGGAAAGAGGTCAAGACGCCGTCGCGGAGCAGGAAGCCGCTCGACGTGCCCGGGACGTCGGAGGCCCCGACGACGTCCCCGCGGTTGTTGATCCCGTAGGCGTAGGTGTCGCGGGCGCCGGGGACGGCGATCGGCGTGAACACGCCGTTGGAGAGCACGTAGCCCGTCGGGTGGCCCGTCCCCCCCCAGAAGACGCCGACAATCGTGCCCCCGTCGTTCAGGCCGTAGGGCTCCGTGTTGAGCGTGGAGAAGACCCCGCCTTGCCGGAGGAAGCCGTGGGCGAAGCCGTCCGCGTCATAGTAGTCGCCCGCGATGTCGCCGTGGTTGTTGATCGCGTTGGCGTCCGAGCCGCCGGCCGCCCCGGGGACGGACAGGAAGGTGAAACCCCCGGCGGTGTACACGAAGCCGGTCCCGTTGTCGTAGGCGTCGAGCGAGGTCCCGACGACCTGGCCGGCGTTGTTGATCCCGAACCCGAACGCTCCTCCGTCGGAGCCGGGGGGGTCGATCGTCGTGAATCGGTAGTCGGCCCGCGCCATCGTCGCGGGCAGGGCCGCCGCGAGGCACAGGAAGGCGGTCATCCGGATGGTCTGTCGTCGTTTCATCGGACGGTCCTTTCGCTCGAATCCTGGAGATGGGACATCAACGCTTCTCTGATCTGGATCGCAGCCTGGCGGGACGACGCGATCCCCGCTCCTGCCCCGCGACCAGGCGCGTGGCAAGTCGATCCAGGCGCGCGGGACGGGCACCGGGGCGGTGCCAGGACCGCCGAGGGATTGCCCGACGGTGAGGGCCCGACGGCCGCGCTATTTCGTCGATTGCGTGCCCGCTAACGGCCCGGATTCGCGTCCCACAGGGTCGCGTCCCAGACCTTCACCTCGCCCCGGGTGCGGTAGCCGCCGGCGGAGGCCAGGTGCTTCCCGTCGCCGCTGTAGGCGACGTTCATGACGGAGCCTCTGTGGCCGCGGAGGACCCTGGATTCGGCCCCGGTCGCCGCGTCCCAGATCCGGACCGTGTTGTCCTGGCTCGCCGTGGCCAGGCTCTGGCCGTCCGGCCGGAAGGTGACGCCGAGGACGCGGTGCTCATGCCCCCGGAGGCTCAGGAGTTCCTTGCCGCTCGCCGCGTCCCAGACCCGGGCGGTCCTGTCCCAGCTCGCCGTGGCCAACCGGCGGCCGTCGTCGCTGAAGACCACCCGCGCGATGGTATTGCCGTGCCCGACCAGGGTGAGCTGTTCCCGGCCGGTCGAGACGTCCCAGACCTTGGCGGTCCGATCCCAGCTCGCCGTGGCCAGCCGTCGGCCGTCCGGGCTGAAGGCGATCGAGCAGATCGTGGCCTCGTGCGCCCGGAAGGGGGGGGTCGCCTCCTCGCCCGTGTCCGCCTCGCCGACGTGGACCGTCCCCCCCTCGACGGTGAAGGCCACGCGTCGGCCGTCCGGGCTGAGGGCCGCGACCCCGGCGAACGCGCCGAAGCTGCGGACCTCCTCGAAGGTCGAGCCGTCCCGGACCCTGGCGACCCCGGCGAAGTCGGCGGTCAGGAGTCGCCGGCCGTCCTTGCTGAACGCCGCGCGGGCGACGGGGCCGGCGTGGCCGGGGAGGGTCCGTAACGCCTGGCCGGTGGATGGGTCCCAGAGCTTCACCGTCTCGTCCTGGCTGGCCGAGACCAGCAGGGGGTGCATCGACGGGCCCGCCCCGCCGGGCCGGAACGCCACGTCGAAGACGGTCCCGCCGTGGCCCGCCAGGGAGAGGACCCCGGGGACGGCCCCGGTCGCCTCGGCGTCCCAGACCTTGACGGTCCCGTCCAGGCTGGCCGAGGCCAGTTGCTGGCCGTCCGGGCTGAAGGCGACGGACATCACTACCTCCTCGTGGCCGCGGAGCGTGAGCGCCTCCCGCCCCGTCTCCACGTCCCAGAGCCCGACGGCGTTGTCCAGGCTCCCGGCGGCCAGGCGCCTGCCATCCCGGCTGAAGGCGAGGGTGGTGATCGGGACGTTGTCGATCGGGATGGTCCGGGCGAGGCGGCCCGACGCCGGGTCCCAGATCCTCACCGTCCCGTCGAAGCCGCTGGAGGCGATGAGCGAGCCGTCGCGGCTGAAGGCGACCGCGACCACGGGGCCGGCGTGCCCCCGGAGGGTGTGCTCCGGCCGGCCGGCTGCGTCCCAGAGCCGGACCGTCCCGTCCGAGCCGGCCGAGGCCAGCCGGCCGTCGGGGCCGAAGGCGAGGCCGAACAGGCCGCCGTCGAGGCCATCCAGGCCGTGGACCTTCTGGTATGAGGTCGCGTCCCAGACGATCACCGTGCGATCCTCGCCCCCCGACGCGAGGCGCCCGCCGTCGGGGCTGAAGGCGACGGACCGGACGTACTCGGTGTGACCGATCAGGGTCCGGATCAGGTTGCCGGTGGCCGCGTCCCAGACCTTCACGGTCTTATCCCAGCTCGCCGTGGCGATCCGCCTCCCGTCCGGGCTGAATCCCAGGGCCTCGATGACGTTGGCGTGCCCCAGCCATCGGTGGCGGACCTCACCCGTCGCCCGGTCCCAGATCAGGACCTGCCCGGCCTCTCCGAGGGTACCCGCGGACGCGATGAGGCTTCCGTCGGGGCTGAAGGCCACCCCCCAGACCCCGGAGTCGTGCCCCCGGAAGACGAACGGCCCCTGCGGTCGCCGCTTGAGGTGGTGCCACTCCCAGCCCCGGAGGTGGGGCGGGCACTCGTCGAGGATCTCCTCGGCCCGGCCGGCGTTGCCGGCGGCCAGCTCCCGCTCGACCAGGGCGATGCTCCGGAAGTAGTTCGTCCGCTCCTCGTTCCCGAGCGACCGGACCAGGGCGGTGGTGGTCCGCCTCTCCCGATCCAGGGCGTCCTTCGTCTGCGCCTGCTCCGCCCCGATCCGCGCGTTGTTGGCCGCCTGCACCACGAGGGCGCTCCCGGCCGCCAGCAGGATCCCCAGGGCGACGCCGGCCGCGGTCAGCACCCCGACCTTGTTCCGCCGGGCGAATTTCCGGGACCGATACCACGCCGACGGCGGGCACGCCCGCACCGGCTCGTCGTCGAGGTGATGCTGGACGTCCCCCGCGAAGTCGCCGGCCGTCTCGTACCGCCGCGTGCGGTCCTTCTCCAGCGCCTTCATCACGATCCAGTCCAGCTCGCCGCGGATCAGGCGCGTCAGCCTGGCCGGCTCGGTGTGCCGCTGCGCGGCGATCGAGGCCAGGGCCGCGCCCGATTCGCCCAGCCGGGTGCTCGGCCGGGCCGGCTCGTCCTCCTTGATCATCCGCAGGACCTCGCCGAAGGCCGCCTCCCGCATCCGATCGCGGCCCAGCGGCGTGCCGCCCGTCAGGAGTTCGTAGAGGAGCACGCCCAGCGAGTAGACGTCGCTGCGGGTGTCGGTGCCCAGGGCGCTCATCTCCGCCTGCTCCGGGCTCATGTACTCCAGCGTGCCGACCAGGGTGCCGTACTGCGTGAAGAGGGTCTGCTCGGTCAGCCTCTGCTCGGTCGCCTTGGCCACGCCGAAGTCGATCACCTTGGGCACCGGCCTGCCATCGTACAGGGTGACCATGACGTTGGACGGCTTGATGTCGCGGTGGATGACCCCCTTCTGGTGGGCGTGCTGGATCGCCCGGCAGACGGGGATGAACAGCTCCAGCCGCTGCCGCGTCGTCAGGCGGCCCTCGTCGCAATACCGCGTGATCGGCACGCCGTGGACCAGCTCCATGACGAAGAAGGGCCGGCCCGACTCGGTGGCCCCGGCGTCGATCACCCGGGCGATGTTGACGTGGTCCATCAGGGCCAGGGCCTGCCGCTCCGCCTCGAAGCGGGCGATGACCTGGCGGGAGTCCATGCCCGGCCTGATGACCTTGAGGGCGACCCGGCGGCGGACGGGCCGGGCCTGCTCGGCCATGTAGACCATCCCCATGCCGCCCTCGCCGAGCGGCTGCAGCAGCTTGTACGGGCCGATCTGGCTCCCGGGACCTACGGCGGGCGGCCTGCGACTCGTGATCTCCTCGTCCGACCTCCGGGGATCCAGGATCGCGGTAGACCCCGGGTCGAGATCCGCCATCGCCCCCGGCCCGACCGCCGGCCCCGCCAGGAAGCTATCGGGGGTCTCATGGGACCGGAGGAGGGCCTCGATCCGCCGACGACGGTTGACCTCGCCGGCGCACGCTCGATCCAGGAAGCTGGCCCGCTCGTCGGCGGGCTTCCCCAGGGCGAGGTGGAACAGGTCTTCGTCGTCCATCGTGGTCCTCCGGGCTCCGACACGGCGGCCTCCATGGTCACAAGCGTAATACCGAGCCACAGAGCATCACGAGATTCTCGAAAAGACCCGGAGGCCGGGCCTCACCCACCCCGGACCTCGTTCCGGAGCCAGGCTCTCGCAAACGCCCAGTGGCGGTCGGCGGTGGCCGGAGAGATGCCGAGGACATTCGCGGCCTCCTCGCCCGTCAGCCCGGCGAAGTAGCGCAACTCGACCAGCCGCGCCTTGACCGGGTCGGTCGTGGCCAACGCCTGCAACGCCTCGTCGAGGGCCAGCAACTCGTCGTCGGGCTGCGGCGCCGCGACCTCGTCGAGCGGCCGTCGCTCCAGGCCGACGCCGCGCTTCCGGGCGCCCTTGCGGCGGGCGTTGTCGACGAGGATGCGGCGCATGGCCTGGGCGGCGGCGGCGAAGAAATGGCCGCGACCCTCCCATTTCCGGGCCTCGTCCCGCCCGACCAGCCGCAGGTACACCTCGTGCACCAGCGCGGTGGCCTGGAGAGTCTGGCCGGGCTTCTCCTGCGCAGTTTTAGGGCGGCCAGGGCCCGGAGTTCGTCGTAGACCAGGGGTAGGAGTTGCTCGGCCGCGCGGGCGTCGCCCTGCTCGATGTCGGTGAGGATGCGCGTGACGTCGTTCATCGGACGGGGTCCGCCGGGGTCCGCCCCTCCCGGCTCGACGCGAAGGCCCTTCGCCCGGCCCCCGAGGCCGTCGGTCTTGATGAGATGGGAGGTCTGGTCTCAGGTTAACCGCCAGTCATGCGAGAAGATATCCCGCTCCTCCCGAGCAATGGGTGTTGGAAGGTTGACGGCTGACCGCGTCTACGCCGCGCTCGGCTCGCGGTCGGCTCAGGCCCCGCCCTCCGGCGGCTCCCCAGCCGGCTCGGGCGGACGGGGAGCCTTGACCACCGCCTGGAACCCGGCCCCTTCCAACACGAACGGGCCGCCCGGCGACGCCGGCGGCCGCAGCACCCCCTGGAGCGCGACTGCCATGTTGTCCGCCACATGCTCGTATACTTGCTTGAGAAGCTTGCGGTAGTTCTTGCCGTTGATCTTTGCCCGCACGGTCAGCGAGCCGCCTCCAGGACCAGGTCGAGGGCCGGCTCGCTGGCGGGCCCGTCCATCGGCACCAGGTCCCGGGGCAGCGCGGCGGCGGCCAGCGGCACAGTGACCTTCAGACTGGGCACCTGGATCGTCACCGTCTTCGTCACAGGGCATCCTCCTCGGCGCGTCGGGAGCCGGCTCGCGTCCCCGGGCCGTCGCGCCTGCGCCCACATCATCCGACCGCCTCGGCGCGGCGAAGCGTCGGTCCCCCGTTCCCCTGCTGATACTCTTGGCAATTTCCCGGGGGAAGTCGAGGTCCGGGATCCGGGACGGATGGGTTGCCCTGCGGAGCGGCTCGCCCCCGACCGTGCGGGGATCCGCTCTCGGGCGGCGACGATTGTCGGTCCATCCGGACCCCGCCCGCCCTGATCGCCACCCCGGACCCCGGCTCGGCTCTGGAGGACCGCTCGGTAACTTCGCCGGGCGCGGGCCACTCGACCGTGCAGGACGACGCCCACGGCCCACCGGCGGCCTTGGGGCCCTATCGATCATAGCCTCGATAGGGACAACCACGACTTCGCTGCCGACACCGTGGCCAATATTGGCGAACGGGAGCCGCAGAAGTCGGGGATCACTCGCGACGAGCCGACGGCCGCGGTCCCGGTGGACCGGGTCGCGGCCCGGTGGCGAGCGGGAGAGCCCCCTGCTCGACCGGCCCGACGGTCTCGGGCGCCAGTTACCGGCAACTGCGCCCTGTCCTTCCCCGGACCCCGCCCCGGGGCGGGGCTCGGTCAAGGACCTCGGCGACGATCCCTCGGCGACCCGGTCGTCGCCCGACTCGGCCCGAGCCCCCGCCGTGGCCCGCCAAGGCGCGGTGATGATCTTCAGAACACCGAGCCCCAGCCCGGACTCGATTGTCACCCCGGGCCCTGGCCCGGTCCAGGAGGCCCGCTCGGCAACCTCGCTGGGTGCGTTCCCCTAAATCTCGCCGGGCGCCACCCACGGCCCGCCGGCGGCCCTGCGGGCTTTCTCGATCGGGGGCTCGATCTGGGCAACCTCGGCTCCGCCACCGACACCGTGGCCGATTTTGGCGAAGGGAAGTCGCAAAAGGCGTGGATCACCCTCGACGTCCCCTGGTCCCTGGCGCCGATCACGTCGCCTCCCGCTTTCGGCCAGTGCCGGATGATCGCCGAGGGTCGCACCCGCCGGGCCATGGGCGGCAGCTACCGCGGCGGCTTCGCGACCGCCCTGCCTCGCAACACCAGAGTCATCGGCCCCCAGCATCTCGACCTCGACCTGGCATCGATCGACGATGATGACGGCGGCCCGACCTGTGCAGCCATCACGTCACTGAGCTATCTCCCCTGCGGGGTCAACGTCCCGATGGGCGATGCCAGCGTCCGCTTCATCATGGACTCGGTCAACGACCAGATCTGGCGGGCGCCGGGAGAGATCGCCGGGTCGAGGTTGACTCGGCGGATGCCTCCGGATCCCACACAGGACCACCGATGGCCCGGACGAACTGAAAGGGACCGGCCCCGAGTTGGGGAACGACGGGGCGGTTGGTTCCAACAGGAGCGTGATTCCCCTTTGAGTGAGTCGGCGACCGCGGCTGCCTGTGGGAATACTCTGTCCAGGTCCAAGATAGGGCCGTCCGAGTCCTCTAGCCCGGCCGTAGCGCCATCGCCAGGGCCGCCACGGCCCCCAGCAACAAGGCGGGTAGCAGACGGCGGACGACGCCGATCGTCCTCACCCCGGCCAGCCCCGCCCCGCAGACCACCACCGCCGAGACCGGCGACATCGTCCGACCGAAGGCGGCGGCTAGGCACGCCAGGGCCCCCAGCGAATCCAGCCCCGGGCGGTCGCCGAGCGGGGCGAGGGCGATCTGGGCGAACGCCAGGACCGGACCCGACCCGGACCCGGAGAGCGCGGCCAGGATCCAGGGCATCGCGACCGACGAGGCGGCCAGCCCCCATGAGGAGCCATCCACGTGGCGGAGCAGCGCGTCGCCCAGCCCCGAGGCGGCCACGCCCGCGCCGAAGCACTGGGCGGAGATCGTCAGCGAGATGACATTCCCGTAGGCCGCCCCCATCCCGTCGAAGCCCTCGCGGGCCAGGCGAGGGACGTCCCGCACGGCCAGGGCGGCTGCCGTCATGACCCCGATCAGCATCGCCCGGACCACCGGCAGGGCGCCGGCGAGCGGCTTCCAGTCGTCCCCCGGGGGGAGGCGGAGCAGCCAGGCCATCGGGGGCCATCCCGAGTGGGCCAGGAGGAGCAAGGAGATCGGGACCAGCGGGACGAACGCCTTGAACAACGACGACGGGACGATTGGTGGCGGATCGTCCCCCGCATCGAGGATCGCCGAGATTGGTTCTTCATCCGCGCCGGCCGCGCGTCGATTCATCACCGCGAAGGCGATCGCCGCGACGACCAGTCCCGTCAGGCTCGCCGGGACGATCCGGTGCGAGAGGTCTTCGGCCCGGATCCTGGTCATTCCGGCGATCGACTGGATGTCCTGCGCAGCCGGGTTGAGCAGGTCGCCGCCGAAGGAAGACCCCAGCACCAGCGCCGCCGCGGCGACCTCGCGCCCCGAGCCGGCGGCGACGATCAGGGGCAGGAGGACCGGCCCGAGCATCGCGGCGGTGCTCGACTGGCTGGGCACGGCCAGGTTGACCAGGTAGGCCGCGGCGATCCCGCCGGGGAGGGTCGCCCATCGTGCCTTACGTAGTGGCCGGGTCAGGAGATGGACGAGGTGGCGGTCGCAGCCGGTGGCCCGGAGCACGGCGGCGAACCCCATCGAGGCGCAGATCGGGGCGACCATGGGGGCGACCATCGCCCTGGCGAACGTGTCCGCGATGGCCAGCGGGCGACCCGAGAGGGCCGCGAGAGCCAGCCCGGCCCCGATGAGCACGAGACGCACGTTGACGCGGCGGACCATCAAGGCCAACGAGGCCGCGATGATGAGGGTCGCGAGCACGAGCTTGATCACACGACCTCCCCGCCGGACGTGGACGCGATTGGGTCGAAACGGCGGGCCGCTCGACCGATCATGAGGCTATGCCGGAGGAGTCGTGGAGGTAAAGGACCCCGTCGATCGAATTCGATTCAACTTGGTCGAGAACGAGGGCGACCGGGCCCGGAGCGATATGCATCAGACGGTGGGCCAGTCTGTCGGGGTCTGGACTGATGCTGATACGGCCCGGCTGATAGATAAAAACAGCCCCGCCGCGAGGGTTGGCGTTGTGACAAGAATGCAATTGGCCCGGACTCGACGATGATCTCCCAGGTGGGTGATTATCGCAGAGTTCGGGCCAGGGCCGTCGCTGGCGGGCCGTGTGGTTCGATCTCGTCTACCGCCGTCCGGAGCGGTCATCCTCCAGGGCCATCCTGCAGAGCTTCACTCCGGCCCACAGTCCCAGGGCCGCCCCGAGCAGGCCGAGGTCGATCCAACCGAGGACCACCCCGACCAGGCCGGCACCGGCGATCATCCCCTCTTCGACGTCGCAGGAGATCGGGCGCTCGTCCCGGCCGCGGTGGGGAAGGATCACGGTCGGAGCCAGAATCCAGCCCGGCGGCGTCAAGTCCCGCGATATCGGCAACGACGGGTGATGGATCGGGCCATCCGCCGGCGGACGCCGGCCCGGCCGACTTCGCCGGTGGCGTGTTTTCCTCGACATCAGCCCTCCTTCGCCGGCTCGACCGCCGGCGCGTCTCGCTCCCGGTTCGTCGGCTCGTCGCCGAGCAGCTCGACGGCCTTGACGATCCGGGCGGCGATCCTCTCACGTCCGTGGGATTTCTCGGTGACGATCAGTCCGGGCATGACACTCCTCCTCGGTTGTGGGATCAGGGTATTCTGATGGCGATGGTGCGGGGACGTGGGGCGTCAGGCCGTCGCGGCGGCCTTGAGCTGGTCGATGAGCCCGGAGGCGTCGGCGAGCGTGAGTTCCTCGGGGCGGGTGACGCCCAGGTCGCAGAGAAGGCCGTCGAGGTCGGCCCGCTGGCGGCGGGCGATCGAGACGATCGCCCGGACCTGGCTGGCTGTGGCGGGCTTGCCGGTCCGGGCCGGACGGGCCTCGGGCCGGACGGCGGGCAGGCCGTCGCCGGCATGGACGCCATTCCGGCGGCCATTCGTGGGCGTGGCATGCCGGGTCTCGCCCGTTTCGCCCCGGGCCTGGAGCCGGGCGAGTTCGTCCTCCACCGCCTGCTCGGCGGCGAGGAAGGCGCCGCGGGCCCGGTCGCGGAAGGCCGCCGGGGCGAGGAGCAAGCCATGATCGAGGTTGACCTCCAGGTTGCAGCTCGCACAGATCGACGAGTAGGCCGGCAGGCCGAGCTTCTTCGAGACGCCGACGTTGAGTCGCAAGGGCATGAAGAGATTCCTCCGGGTTGGTGAGTAGTCGATGGGTCGCCTACTCGGCGACTTCCTGGAGCTTGAGCTGGCGGAGCGTGTTGAGCGTGGCGTTCATCAGACGGGCCTGCTTGCGCTGCCGCCGGAGGGCGACGATCAGCTTCTGCGAGCGGGCGCGGGCCTCGCCGAGGGCCCCGTGCAGCGACTCGGCCTCGCGGATCAGGGCGGCCAGGCCGGTCGCGGCCGGGTCGGGGACGACTTCGGGGCGGCCCCGGGTCAGAGCGGTCGCCGGGCCGGTGGAGACCTGCGGGTTCGAGCTTTCGTTCATGGGTTGTCCTGTCCTGGGCGGCGTTGACGGGGGCCGGGACGCCGGAGGCTGGAGGGGGGACTCGATCCGGGTGGCGTTGTCGGTCGGACCGAGCGCCGAGTCGGCGGCGAGCGGCTGCCAGGCGTAGGCGTGGGGGCCGGACCGGCAGACGATCGGCGAGCCCGGGTCGACGACCTCGACCTCGGCGAACCCCAGCCGTACGGCGCGGGCGAGGAAGTCGCGGTGCATCTGGAACCGAACGGGCGAGCCACCGTAGCTCGATCGCGACAGGACCAGCTCGGTGGTCGCGTCGCCTTCCGGTCCCCGGGCGCGGATAGCGATCCGGCCGTTGAGGTCGACGGTCACCGGCGCGTTATTGATCTCCGAGCCCGGCAGCCGGCCCAGCGCGTCGGCCAGGAACACCGCGTCGGCCGGGTCGAGCCGAAGCCGGGCGGTCGCCGCGTCGGGGGCGGGGAAGGCCATGTCCACGCGGGGGAAGCGTGCCGAGGTCTGGATCTCCAGGAGGATCGTCCAGGGGTCGCATCGGAGCGCGACGTGGGCCTCGGTCCGGCCGATCGCCCAGGGGCGGTCGCGGGGCAGGTCCCGGCAGGCGAAGATCGGCGAGCGGCGGACCAGGACGTCGCCGGCCCAGGGGAAGGCGAAGCCGCCGCGGATCAGGACCTGGCGGCCGTCGGTGGCGACGACCTCGTGGCCCTCCCGGCCGGACTTGAGCAGCAGGCAGCCCAACGCATAGCGGGTGTCGTCGTCGGCCGAGGTCGCGGTGGCCTCGGCCAGGGCCGTGATCAGGTCGGCCGGGACCTCGGACCAGGTGCCGGGCATGTCGGGAAACGCGGCGATCTCGCCCGTCGTCGGGACCGTGTATTCGCGGACCTTGGGGTTGCCCCGTTCGGACCAGCGGGCGACGGTCCGGTCGGGGGCGACGGGGTCAAGGACCAGGATCGAGTCGTCGCGGCCCTCGACCGCGCCGAGGGCGTCGAGTGGCAGGGCGGCCGTTCCCGACGAGGGCAAGGCGAGCGGGGTCGCGTGCTCGATCGCCAGGTGGGCGTACCGATATCGCGCCCGTAGTTGGCCATCTTCGGCGATGAAGACGATGGGGGCGACCGGCCCGCGGTGGGCGATCCCGAGGACGCTTCGGCGGAGGACCGCGCGGAGGGCGTGGGCTTGTCGGCGGTGGAGCGTGGTCATGCGAGAAGATCTCCAGAGGCTGGCGTGAAATGGTAATCGGCCCGTCGGAGGAGCCGCGTTTCAGGGACGGACGACGTGGACGTCGGTGATGGCGGAGGCGAAGTCGCACCGTTGGTCGGCGCCGGGCCTCCGTCGGCGTTCGCCACGCAGCCCGACCGGCCCGGGCACGGACGCCCGGCCGGCCGAGATGAGCGGAGTTGGTTCGTGATGGGTAGAACGAGTGATCGAGTGGAGACGGGTCAGTGGCGGGGGGCGAGCCAGTGCTCTTCCAGCCAGGCGACCTCCGCCGCCAGGGCCTGGGACCGCCGGGCGAACGGCCCGAGCACCGGCCCCAGGAGCAGTCGGAGGTCGGCGTGCCAGCGGCCGTCCGGATCCGGCTCGATCGTGCTGGCGCGGACGATCTTCGCCGGGCCGAGGGCGTCGAGGTCGATCTCTTCCGAGTAGAGGACGCGAACCCGGCCAGTGGGCTCGATGACGAGCTTCATCAGGCACCTCCCGCTTGACGCAAGATCCGCCGGCGGGGCCGCTCGACGAGCATCGCGTCGAGCGAGGTCCGGACCCGCGTGAGCTGGGCGGCCACATCCTGACGGAGCCCGCCTCCCTCGCGGAGGTCCCGGGCGTCGACCCCCCGGACCGCCCGCTGGGCCTCGGCGACCAGGGCGTCGAGCTGCTCGTTCGAGCGGACGTTGAGCGACCGGAAGCGCTCGAAGAACTCGGCGAGGTTGCCGACGGCCGAGTCGCGGAAGACCTTCGGCTGGCCGTCCTCGCCGACGCCCGTGATCCGCTCGGTGAGGTGGGCGACGAGCCGGGCGAACTCGTCGAGGAACGCCTGCTCGGCAAGCTGGACGGCCTCCTCGAACCGGGCGGCGACCCGCGCCCGCTCCGCCTCGTAGAGCCCCGGCGAGAGCTGCACCAGGTAGTCGGGCGGCTCGACCGTGGGGAACCCCCACGCGACCCCGAAGAGGCCGACGAGGGTCTCGGGATAGTCGGACGCGTTGAAGAGCGAGCCGAGCCGCTCGCGGGCGGCCTGCTTGAGTTCGCCGTAGTGGCGGTCGAGGTTGGCCACGGCGTCGTCCAGCTCGGCGCGGAAGTCGGCCATCTGGGCGGCGAACGTATCGACGACGTCGTGCCTGATCAGCCGGACGCCCGGCTCGGGGAACGGCAGCGATGAGCCCCCTCCAGTAGGCGTCGGCCTTGCCCCGGATCGCCGTGACGGCGCGGAAGGCCGCGTGGCCGGTGTCGATCAGCTTCTTGCCGGCGGAGAGGTACTGCCCCTCGGCGTCGAAGGTCTCGGCGGCGCGGGCCTTCTGCTCGGGGTTGAGGGTCTTCTGCGTGCCCATCCAATTAAACGAGACGCGGGCGGCGGCCATGGTCGAGCGGAGTCGCTGGGCCGGTGTGATCGAGAGATCGGTGACGGATGGTGTCGATCGGGAGTCGAGGTGGTCGAGCAAGGTGGTCATTGGGGGCTCCTTGAAGTTGAGGGGGCGACGGGCCACTTGGCCCATCGCCCGGTGGGTGTGGAGTGATGGGTTGAGGCAACACAGTCGGCCCCGATCGCGACGATCGGCGGCCGCACGGGTTAGTTGGACGACGGGTCGCGGCGGACGTTGCGGCCGGGCTTGGCCGCGACGTCCGAGACGCGGGTGTAGAGGCCGGGGCGGTCGGCCGACAGGCAGCGACCGGCGGCCCAGGCTCGCAGCTTCTCGACCGCCTCGCCGGCCGTCACGGCCACGGGGACGATGTTCTGCGCCGCCTCGACCAGCGGGACGTCGAGCAACGCCGCCAGCCGGCAGCATGCCTTGATCTCGGCGCGGCGTCCAGTCGCGGTCCTGGGGGAGCGGCCCGGCGGGATCGAGGCCGTACCTCTCGCGGTACATCCGCCAGATCGCTTGCTTCTCGCGCTGCCCGGGCAGGTCGAGGAAGAACGTCGCATCGAACCTTTCCGATCTGGCGAACTCCGGGGGGAGTCTGGAGACGTCGTTGCTGGTGCAGACCACGAACGAGTCGCTCGTCCGGTCGTTCAGCCAGCTCAGCATCGTGCCGAAGAGCCGGGCCGAGACGCCCGAGTCGCCCGCCGCCCCGACGAGCCGGCCAGCGCCTTCTCGACCTCGTCGATCATCACCACGCACGGCGACATCGCGTCGACCAGCCGCAACGCCTGGCGGACGTTGGCCTCGCTCTGCCCCACCAGCGAGCCGAGCAGCGTGCCGACGTCGAGGATCAGCGTCGGCCGGCCCGTCTCGCAGCCGAGCGCCTTGCAGAACGCACTTTTGCCCGAGCCCGGCGGCCCGAGCAGGAGCACGCCCCGGGCTCGGACTCCCCCGGGTCGGCCGGGCCGCAGGGCGCGCGAGCAGAACGACTTGAGCGCCTCCAGGCCGCCCAGGTCGGCGAAGGTCTCGCCGCCCCGGTGCAGCGTTAGCAGGCCCGACTTCTTGAGCATCCCCGCCTTGATCTCCCAGAGGACCTCGGGGGCGAGCCGGCCGTGGCGGACCAGCGAGAGCGCAGAAGGCGTTCTCGGCCTCCATCCGGGTCAGCCCGGCGGCGGCGTCGAGGACGGCGGCGAGGCCGTCGCCGTCGGGCAGCTCCCCGGGCTCGGTGGCGATCGCAGCGGGCGATGGCGCCGAGTTGGTCGGTGCCCGGCAGGTCGTGGTCGACGACCACGAAGTGCTTCTCCAGCTCGACGGGGACCTGGACCACCGGCGCCAGGATGACGACGAAGGTCCGTGACTGCTTGCCGGCGACGACCTGACTGTCCAGCGCCTGGACGACCTCGACGGAGCCGAGGAACCGGTGGAAGTTGCGGAGCACCAGGATCGCGGTGCCCTCGGGCGTGGCCAGCGCGGCCAGCGAACGGACGGCGGCCAGGGGGTCGGCCGCGCCGGGGACGACGCCGGACCCGTCGGGCCGGCCGGCGAGTGCCAGGCCGCGGTCGACGTCCCAGGTGGCCAGCGACCAGCCCTGGTCGCGGCAGAGACGCGGCGATCTCGGCGATCGCGTCGTCGTGCTCGATGCGACCGGACGTAGATGCCGGTGAACGCGGCGCGCACGTACTCCGAGAGCCGCTCGGCGAGCGTCATGGTTCGGTTTCCCTCGGTGGTAATGGGAATGGGGTGGAGGATGGACGGTGACGTGCGAGGTTCACTGCGACTGGCGGAGTTCCTGATCGGACTGCTGGCCCTGGTGGAACTCGGCGGTGAGGGCCTCGGCGGACCGGGTGCCCAGGGCCTGCTCGACGAATCGGCTGGCCTCGCGGCACTCGCCGCCGGAAAAGCCACTGGTCTCGACCCTGGCCTGGCCGGCCGGGCTGACGGTGATCTCTGACGGTCTTCAAGCGACACCTCCGAGCTGGATGGTGACCTCGATCGAGCCGTCGGCCAGGGACCGCTCGACGACGTGGTGGCCGCGCCGGCGTGCCTCGATCCCGGCCTTCTCGACCGCGTACGCCTGGATCAGCCGGTCGAGCTGCTCCTGCCGGCCCCATTGCTGGTTGTAATTGTCGAAGCGGACGGAGCCGGTGGCGGTGTCGCAGACGACCGGGTAGAGCCAGCCGGGCAGCTTGACGAGCAAGCCGGTGGCCTGGCCCTCGAACAATGCGGCGGTGCCGTGGACCGGCCCGGGCAGGCCGAGCCGGCGGCAGGCGGCGGCGACCGCGTCGGGATCTCGGATCTCGGTGGCGATGGTGACGATGTGGGACATGGGATCTCCTGGGTCAAGTTGAGGAAAGAGTGAAGAGCTTGGGGACGAGCAATGACATGGCGAGGCCGGGAGCGCCCCGAGCCTCGATGGATCGGAAGGCCATCGATCCGCCCGGCGAGAGGGGCGGCGAATCGGCAGCGGGCAAGGCGTGCTCCCGAGACAAACGCATCGTTATCAATCAAGTTGTGAGTACCGCGTGTTTTAGCACCCGACGACCTCTTGTCGTGGTCCGGTCTGGCGGAGTGGTACGCCCGCAATGGATGGTCGTGCCCGGTGCTCGCGCAAGAGCTATACCCCGCGTCGAGGACGGGCGACCTGTCGGGGCGAGACGAATCCGCCCTTGCCGAGCCTCGACGTGGCCGGCGGCCATTCCCCGATCGGGAATGGGCCTGGATCAGGGAGAACTCGCAGGCCCCGTAGGCGACGGGGTCGAACCTCATCTTGTCGTCGGAGTGATTACCGTGGTCGTCGTTTCAACCACGCGCCCCATCAGTCGTACTCGGTGGCCCGCCCGGCGGCGAGCTGGCAGGCTTGCTCGGCGGCGGCCTCCCGCGAGGTCGTTGATCTCGAAGTCGATGCCGACGACGCGGCTCATGGTTCGTGCTCCTCCGCGAGCATGGGCATTGGAAACGTGAGGACGATTCTGGATGCGGTCATGGCGTCTCCGTGGATGCGTCGAGGGTCAAGCTGATCACGTGGTTGAGGTCGATGTCGGCGACCCGGGACGTCGTGTTGTTCGGGCCCGCGGCCATCAAGGTCAGCGTGGTATCCGAGACCTGAGCCAGATCGGGGTCGCCGATCTGGTACTCCCGGCCGCTCCGGGTGTGGATCGTGAACGGGCGGAAAGGTTTGCTCGTGAGGGCGGCTCGAATTATGTCGGTTGTCATGTCTTCACTCCTCGATCTCAGTAGGGTTGATCCGCGAACACGTCCGGAGAGGCGGTCGCGATCCACAGTGAAGGACAGGTAAACGGAGTCGTGCTCCCACCCGGCCAGCTCGGCGAGCCACGCCCGGGTGCGGGCGACGACGACCTCATCGTAGCCGGGCTGGCCGTCATCGGCGGAACGAATGACGGTGCAGACGACCACCGCCAGGTGGTCGTCCGCCGGCCAGGAGGACGGAAGGGCCCCGAGGCGTCGACGGTCGGTCAGGCGGTCAGGGACCCGGCTGAGGCAGGCGCCTCGTCCCCGCCACCGGCATGGACGTCGCCGACCAGGATCCCGTGGGCCACGAAGTTGCCCGCGCCGGCTACACCCAGATGGTAAATCAGGCAATCCTCGTGGGACGCCGGGACGTACGGGCCCGTCGCCTTGATCGTCGTCTCCTCCAGCCACTCCCCCTCGGGCGGCTCCAGGCCCGACCAGGCGTCGCCGCACGACTCCACTCGCAGCTTGAATCCGAGCATCGGCGGGACGTGAGGCCGGATCAACTCCGACCACTTCGCCAGGTTGCCAACGCCCCGCATCCCCGTCTCGTCACTGTTCCCCAGCGTCAAGATCGGGTAGATGCCGTTCTGCAGGTAGCGCCGCCAGGGCAGCCCCGAGAGATGTCGCAGCTCCATGGCCAGTCGATCGACTTCCTCGGGCTCGAAGGCGTTGGTGTGGAACCGGAAGGCGCTGATCTTGCCCGAGGCGGTGCCGCAGATGCAGCCGCCGTCGTCGCCGAACCAGATGCCCACCCCGGGCCAGCCGGCGCGGGCGACGATCCCCTCGGGGGGCCGCTTCACGCCGCTCCCGTAGAACTCGCCGGCGAGGGCGGAGACCCGCGGGTGCATCCGGGTGGTGAAGCGGCTGGTGGGCCGCTTGGCGAACCCGCCGGGGCTGAGCGGCTGCGCGGCCGGCGGCTTGGCCCCGACGTTGGCCAGCCGGGCGAACTTCCAGTCGAGGTAGCTGCGCTGGTCCTCGCCGTGGCAGATCGCCAGGCCGCCGTAGTGGCCGGGGCCTCGGCCGCCCGAGTAACCGTCGCCGAGGAAGGAGCCGATGACGACCTGCTCCTGCCAGGGCAGCAGGCCGGTGCCGACGGTATAGACGACGTCGCCGGGCAAGAGGTCTCCGGCCCGGCGGGGCCCGGCGGGGGTGGGGATGGGCTGACCGGCGACGACGCGGATCGCCCGTCGGCCGCCCCGGTCGCCCTGCCGCCCGCTGCTGTCGCGTCGCCCGCCCCGGGCGAACGTTTCCAGGAGCACCAGATCACGAGGGTCGCCGACGCGGCAGGTCCAGTCGGTGACCGGTCGGTAATGGAACTGGCCGGTGTTCGGATCGGCGGACGCGACGAGGACCGAGAGGCAGTTACGGACTATCTTGGAGATCTCCAGCGAGCCGTTTTCGGTCAGGACGTTGACCGAGCCCATGAAGCCGACGGGGCCGGGCGCGATGGGGTCGGTGGCGATGCGTAGGGGTAACGCTGCCCCAGGAGGGGTCTCAGGGGGAATCATGATTTGCTCCTGTCGGGGACGGTGGTTTCGCTTGACGGGTTCGAGGGCGGGCCAACGATCGGGCCGGCACGAAGTCGGCGGGGTGAAGACATGGGAGATCTCCGGGGACGAGGGGATCGATGCCATCCGTCCCGAAAGGGCAACCTGCAGGCGACCAGGCCGACCGGGTTCGGCGTGGCGGTCGGCCGTGATGGCTATCGCCCGACCAATAGATGATGACGCGATTATTTAAGGTCTTTAGCTGATCCAGCCATCTCCGCCGCTCGGCGTCGCGGCCTGGCGGCGGAACCCCCGCCGGGGATGGCCCCCCCTTCGGGGCTGAGCATGTCCGGCCCGCTTGGTCAACCTTCGCCGCAGCCCCGGGGATGGGGGACTTCGATCGGACTGCCTCGAAGCCCCGCCGGTCCCCGGTGGCCGCAAGGCGTACGAGGAGCCGGCCCGGACCCGAGGATCGGCGGGGCGTTTTCCAGTTGTGGTTAACTGGAATGCCCCCTCGAACGGGGGCGATCGGCCGACGAAGGCGAGGATCCAGGTCCCCGGGTGGAAGGTCGCGGTGCCGCCGGCCGCCGACGCGCTGCCCCGCGACCTGGTGCCGATGGAGGGGCCGCATGGCGAGCCGACGATCGACCGGGTCCTCGACTGCGGGGTCCTGACGGCGCGGGCGAAGATCAGCCGCAAGAACTACCGCCAGATGCTCAAGCAGATCGCCGAGCAGGGTGCGTCAACGTCGCGGTGGTGCTGTAAGGGGTGCTCCGGCCGCCGCCGGCAGCGGGCGGGCACGGCGGCCCGTCGCCGCTCACGCCGCGTCCGCGGCGGTCGATTCGCCCGCCCGGCTGATCCAGCCGAAGCCCGCCTCCGGACGGCTCATCACGGCCTCCGCCACCTCGTCGGCGAACCGCTCGTATCGCTCGGCCTGCCCGCACACGTAGTCCTGCGCCGCGCCGCCTTCCCCGTCACCGCCAGCCCGGCGATCCCCCACTCCCCCACCAGGTGCCCGATGATCCCCGCGTAGTCGCGCGCCGTATAGGCCCCCAGCCGTTGCGAGGCCGCCGCGAACCGCTCGAACAGCCCCGGAGTCCGACCGTCGGCCATCCGCCGGCCCGGCATGGCGATCACCCCCCGCAACAGCTCGCGGAACGCCAGCACGCCCCCCTCGGGGTCCAGCTCCATCACCCGGCCCACCGCCCCGGTGTAGAACGACTCGTGCCGCGCCTCGTCCCCGGCGATCCGCCGGCAGATCCGCGCCAGCCCCGCGTCCCCCTGCGCCAGGGCCAGCCGGGCCAGGTTGCCGTGGCTGATCCGCGTCGCCCGCTCCTGGAACGAGGCGTAGATCAGCCCGGCGTAAGCGTCCCCCTGGCTGGCCGGGTCGAATCCGCCGCGCATCGGGTTGAAGCCCCGGGCGATCAGGTGGTGGATGGTCCGCTCGACGGCCCCCATGTCGACCCGGCCGGTGAGCCGGAGGTAGGCGTTGAGCAGGTCGCCGTGGCGGTTCTCCTCGGCGGTCCAGCCGCGGAGCCAGAGCGCCCAGGGGGCTTCGCCGGTCCCCGTCGTGTCCTTGACGATCTGGTTGAGCGAGACCGCGTAGTTGGGCAGGGCCTCCTCGGTGACCATGTTGCCCACCAGCACGGCCAGCACGTCGTCGGACAACGTCGTGGCCGACCGGCGGAATCGCGTGAGTTGCTCGACCCAGTCCGCGGCGGACAGGTCGGGCAGGAAGTCGGCGGGCTGCCAGGCCCGGTCTACCGGGGCCAGCAGGCCGAGATGGTCCGCGACATACCCTTCGAGGCTCCGGATCACGTCCATGAGGCGATCTCCCTGCTGGGGGCGGTGGCCCCGACGCCGGACACCTCGCCCCGCCGGGCTCGGCCTGGTCCCGGTCGTCAAGCCGACGCCACGTCAATTGGGTCGGGTGATAGGGCGAAGGGCATTCCACGGCGTGGTCGAAGTGCCGCCGAACCCTTCCGGTGGTAGGAGTTGGGAGGAACGTCTCTCTCATCCGGGGCGAGGTCGGCCCGTTCTGGCACTCGGAGTGGGCCGCGAGCTTCGCCCCCCCACCTCTCGCAGCGCGCAGGAACGCCCATTATCGTCCGCTCGACAACTCCTCTGACGGATCCGGAACCGGGCTGGATTTGCGAGGCCATGGAGGGCGTCGGTGCCCGCGGATGCCCGTCATCCCGGGGGAGCCACGGGTTTCCGTTCGCCGCCCGACCGGCTCCTGCTCATGCGGAGGGTCGCCAGGCCGGCGGCTCATTCGCCCGCATCGCCGACCCACCACCGCCATACCACGAACGCCACCACGCCGCCGGCCAGCGAGATCAACCCGAACAGGATCGACTCGGGCGCCGTCGAGCCGAACACGTACAACCAGGCGGCCAGGGCGACCAGCGCCGGCAGCGGGAACAGCGGCATGGCGAACCTCAGCCGTCGCCGCAGCTCGGCCCTGGATCGGATGTAGAAACACGTCCCGATCTGCCCGACGAACTGGACCAGGATCCGCGAGGTCAGCAGCGCCGCGATCACTTGCTCCAGCGGGAACAGGCAGGCCACCGCCGAGGCGGCGCCGATCAGCAGGAGCGACCGATGGGGGAACCCGCCCTGCGGGTGGACGGCGGCCAGGGACCCGAAGAAGTGGCCGGAGCGGGCCGCCGCGTACGGCACCCGGCTGTAGCCGAGCACCCCGGCGAAGACCGACGTCGCCCCGGTCCAGAGGATCATCCCGGTGATCAGCCGCGCCGCCCCCGGCCCGAACCGGGCGAGCATGAAGTCGCTGGCCACGTGCCGCGTCCCGATCACCTGCCGCCAGGGCAAGACGCCGAGGATCGACAGATTCATCGTCAGGTAGATCGCGCCCACCGCCACCGTCGACAGGAGGATCGCCCGGGGGAGCGTCCGCGCCGGCTCGTCCACCTCGTCGCCGAGGTAGCAGATCTGGTAGTAGCCGAGGTAGTCGTACATGGCGATCCCCAGCGCCACGCCCAGCCCGGCGGCAAACCGGCCGTCGAGCCGCCAGGCGCCGGGCGGGAAGTCGAAGGCCAGCCGCGGGTCGAATCGGGTCACGCCGGCGACGATCATCGCGGCGACCGTGGCGAGCATGCCGGCCCAGAACACGACCATCAGCCGCCCGGCGACCTCGACCCGCCGGTAGGCCAGGCCCACGATCGCCAGCACGGCCCCGGCCGCCCCGACCTGGCCCCAGGAGACGGCCCACGCCGCCTCGCCCCAGGGCGGCCAGCTCCAGGCGATCCCCTTGAGCGGCCCCCAGAGGAACCCCGCGTAATCGCCCAGGCCGATCGCCCCGCTGGCCAGCTCCAGCGGGCCGCTGAAGAGGAACTGCCAGACGAAGAGGAACTTCAGGGCGCGCCCGGCGGTTGACCGCCCGTAGACGGCGTCGTAGAAGTGGAAGGTGCCTCCGGGGCCGGGGAAGGTCGCGGCCAGCTCGCACCAGACTAGGCCGTCGGCCAGGGCCACGGCCAGGCCGAGCACCCAGCCGAGCATCGCCTGGGGCCCTCCCATGGCGGCGAGGAAGGGGGGATGGTGATGAACGGCCCGACGCCGACCATCATGCCCATGTTCAGGCTGACCGCCTGGAGCAGCGAGAGCTTGCGCCTCGGCATCGTCCGTCCGTCCCCTGCCCGCGTTCGCGGGCCGATGCTGATAAGTCGAGCCCACAGGGCCTGGAAGCCTCGTCGGGCCCGTGCCGGACGGGCTCGTCGCGATGGGCCTTGGTGCTGGCGGCCCCGGGCGGCATGGGCTCGATGCGGCCCCCTGCAATCAACCGAAGGCGCCCTATTTGATCAGGGTTTGGCCGGGGCTTCGAGGAGGATAAACGGAAGCGAGTCGCGAGCCCATGACCACGCTCTCGCTGGAGCGGAAATCCAGGCCGGGTCGGGCGAACCTCTTGAATGGTATAATTGTCAGGTGTCCAGTTGGTGCTATTCCGGCCAGCAGCCACGATGAGCCCAGATCATGAGCCGTCCGTTTGATGAAATCCGCCGGTTGCTCCAGGGCGTCAAGCTCGACGATTCCCTACTATTCCTGGCGCACCTGCTGGCGGTCATACGCGAGGAGGTGTCGGACCCCGACCTTCAGCGGTGGATGAGCCGCCTCAGGAATCGCCCCCCGGAGTTCGTGGTCCATTTCGTGGCCAAATGGCTGGTCCGCGAAGCGAGCAACCTGGGTCCTTACCCCCTCGACTGGCACCGTTACAAGCGGATTCAAGACCTCTACTTTCAGCTCGACGACCCCATCCAGCACGACCCCGCGTGGAAGAATGCCGACCCCTCGGGATTCTTTGAAAGGTTGCTCAGCAATCAATTCCCGAGTCAGGGTCGCTTCAAGTCGCGGGACATCGGCCTTCCTCTCGCCCTGTTCCGCGACGCCGGGACGCCCAGGAAGCCGGGGGACTATGACCTCAGGGCCGACCTGGAGGCGGAACTCGGGACGTCCATCGAAGAGTTCATCGCGATGGGCTACCTCTGCATGGCCGCTCGCTTCGCGGGAGGGGTCCGGGGCACCCTCACCCCCATGTACTTCGCGGAAGCGTTCCGCCAAGGGCTCGCCTGGTGCAGGCCCGAAGCGTGGGAACCCTTCCTCCGGCGAGTCTCGTGTACTCGTGACGAGTTCCGGGCCTTCTGCAATCGGCCCGAATATCGGGTCAAAGACCCGCTCTTCCTCCCGTTCGAGTTCAATCCGTTCCACCGATTCCCTCTCCTGGATGCCGGGGGGCGACGCTTCATCGGAGTCGACCCCGACCTCATCCTCAAACGCACCACGTGGGGGCTGTTCTTCGACCTCTTCGAGCGCGACCGAACCCTCTTCAGCCATCGATTCGGCGACCTGTTCGACCGTCTGGTCGGGGACCTCCTACTCTCGGTGATCCCGAGGCCGCTGCTCTGGTCCGACGCCGAGATGAAGTCGGCTCGTGGGCGACCCGACTCGAAGCAGGAACCGAAGCGGGGCGATTGGGCTTACAAGGGGGCCGAGTACACGGTGCTCTTCGAGTGCAAGGCCCTCCGGCCCTCGCTGAAGCTGCTCCACTACGGGAGCCAAGAGGCGGTCGAGGAGCTTCGCCGGCGAGTTGTCTCTGCCCTGGAACAGGTCATCACCCAGGCCCACGGCATGCAGCAGGGTGCCTGGGCCGAGGAAGGATTGACCCCGTCGCCGACCGTCTGCGTGCTGGTCAGCTACGGGCGGTTCTACGCCGTCAACCTGCCATTCTTTCGTGACCGGGTTCGGTCGGACCTCTCGGCCATGGGCCATACCGTGCCGCCGTTCGTGGCCCTCTCGCTCGAAGAGTTCGACACCGCGATTCGGTTGGCCGAGCTTGGCGAGCCCCTCGATGAGGTCCTCTCCCGGGCTGCCCAGGACCCCGGCGCGGCGGAAGTGCTCAGGCAGTTCGCACCGAAACTCGCAGGCAAGATCGTGGCGAGCACCTTTGCACACGGCCGTAATGAAGAGTTCGAGTCGAAGTACTTGCCGAGCCAGCCCCGCGATTAGCTCGAAGACCGAGGTACTGCGGTGAGGACTTCTGGGATGGCGCAGATGCACTCTCGCTCGTGAAAGGCTTAGCCGATGAGCAACCCCACGGTCGCGAGATCCCCGCGATACTGGTGCCGCCGCGAGGGGACCTTCCGCTCCGACTCGCACGGATTCCTGCTCGACCCCGAGGGGTCATCGGGGAGGTCGCTCAATCCGGAGTTGGTCGAGCTGACCGACGAAGATGGCCGGGATTGCCTCGTCCTCCTCGGCGAACCGGGGATGGGGAAATCGACCGTGTTGGCTGCCGAATCCGACCGATGGAGGGTCGCGAACGGCACGACCGGGGACGTGCTGGTGGGCCTCGACCTCGGGGAATACGGGGACGAGTCGGGGCTGATCCGGGAGCTGTTCGAGCCGCCCGAGTGGGACCACTGGCGGTCGGGCGACCGGACGCTCCACCTGCACCTGGACGGCCTCGACGAGTGCCGACTCCAACTGCCGAACGTCGCTAAAGTCGTCCTGCGGCAGCTCCGGAAACTACCCCGGCTCGACCGGCTCAAGCTCCGGATCACCTGCCGAACGGGGGCCTGGCCGCATCACCTGGAAGAAGGGCTGAAGAGCCTCTGGCCGGAGGATCGGACCGGGGTCTTGGAGTTGATGCCGCTGCGCCGCCGCGACGTGGCCGAGATCGCCGCCGGGTCGGGCCTGCAAGACGTCGAGGCGTTCTTCGTCGAGCTGGAGCGGCGGAATGCCGGCCCCCTGGCCGCCAAGCCGGTCACGCTCCAGCTCCTGCTGAACCTCTACAAGCGGGGCGGCCGGCTGCCGCGCACCCAGGCCGAGCTGTACGAGCGGGGCTGCCGCGCGCTCTGCGAGGAGGCCAACGGCGCCAGGCTGGCAACGCGCAATCCTGCAATCCTCGACGCGGAGCAGCGATTCGCCGTCGCCGCCCGCGTCGCCGCCGCCACGGTCTTCTGCAACCGATCGGCCATCTGGGTCGGGCCGGACCTGGCCGACCGGCCGGACGACGACATCACGGTCTCGGGATTGAGCGGCGGGGTCGAGAAATCCCGGGGCACCGCGTTCGAGGTGACCGAGGCGGGCATCCGCGAGTTGCTGTCGGAGACCGGATTGTTCTCCTCGCGCGGGCCGAGGCGCATGGGCTGGGCCCACCGGACCTTCGCGGAATACCTGGCCGCCCGATATCTGGTCGTGAGCGGCCTGGGTGTCGAGCAGATCAAGGGCCTGATCCTGCACCCCCACGGCCCGGGGAAGGTCGTGCCTCAACTCCAGCAGGTTGTGGCCTGGCTCGCCGGCATGGTCCCCGAGGTCTTCCGGATGATCCTGGCGGCCGACCCCTCGGTGCTGGTCCTCGGCGACGTCGAGAACGCGACGGACGACGACCGTGAGGCACTCGTCGCGGCCCTGCTCAGGGCCACGTCCGAGCGCCGCCTCGGCGATCGCGGCCTCGACTCGATGCACGAATACTGCAAGCTCAAGCACCAGGGCCTGGCATCCCAGCTCGATCCGTACCTCACCGAGAAGTCCGGGGGCCTCCTCACCCGACGGCTGGCGATCGACCTGGCCCGGGCGTGCGAGGTCACGGACTTGCAGGGCCGCCTCGCCGACGTGGTGCTGGACCGCTCCGAGGACTTGACCATCCGGGTAGAGGCGGGATACGCCGTCTGGCTGATCGGGGACGAGCCGACTCGGCGACGACTGCATCCGCTGCTCGCGGCCGACCTCGACGAGGACGTCGAGGATCAGCTCAAAGGTTGTGCCTTGAAGTCTTTGTGGCCCGGCCTCATCGACGCCGAGGAAGTCTTCCAACTCCTCAGCACTCCCAGGAGGGAGAACCTCCACGGGTCCTATGCCGGCTTCCTGTCGAGTGACCTGGTCCGAGGGCTCTCCGCGGCGGACCTCCCGATCGCCATCGGGTGGGCGGCGGCGAGGGGAGATACTCGCCGGCTCCCTTATGTCTTCGGCTCGGTCATCGACCAGATCGTGCTCCGGGCCTGGGACGAGATCGAAGGGCCCGGGATCGCCGAGGTCCTGGCCCAACTTGTCATCACCCGCATCCAAGATTATGCGAGCATGACCGGGCCGTTTACCCAGAGGGCCTGGAGCGATCGCCTCGGGGCCGATCCGGGCAGACGGAGGAGACTCGTCCAGGCACTCGTTTCCCGCCCAGCGGCGGCTTCGATGGACGTGGGACAAATCCTGTACTGCAATCCGCCACTGGTGACGGCCGAGGACTTGCCGTGGCTGATCGGTCTGCTCGACACCCAGGGCGACTCGATGATCCGGACGGCCCTGGTCAGGATCATCCGGGCCGCATTCCTCTGGGCCGGATCCCGCTCGCCCGATGACGTCCTCGCCGCGGCCGAGCGACACCCCGAACTCGCCGATGCGATCCGGTCCTTGACCGACCCGATCGCCCTCGGCTCGCCCGAAGCCGATGCCGCTCGCAATTACCACACGCTCAGCCTGTCTCTCGCCGAGAATTCCCAGGCTACCTGGGTACTCGACCCACCTCCCAAGGTCCGGGTCGATCGGCTCCTGGAGCGGGGAGAAGCGGGCGATCTCGACGCCTGGTGGCAATTGACCCTCGCGATGACCCTGAAGCCGACGAGCACCTACTACGAGGACGAGTCCCGGTCCGACCTGACCGCCACACCCGGATGGCGGGAGGCGGACGCAGGTGCCAGGTCGAGGATCGTGGACACCGCCCACCGCTACGTGCTCGGAGCCCAACCCTCCCCCGATGAGTGGTTCTCCCAGGAGGGGACGTCTTATCACCCGGACGAGGCGGCCTTCAAGGCGTTGAGGCTGCTCCGGGAGCAGACGACGGACCGGTTCCAGGCCCTCGGCCCCGACGTGTGGAGCAAGTGGGCCCCGGCGATCGTCGGCTATCCCAACTTCGGCCGGGCCGATGACCAGGAAGCCCAGCGCCGGCTCGTCTGTCATGCCTACCAGCACGCCCCGGGGGAGGTGCTCGACTGGCTCGCCCGGTGGCTCGCGGAGCAGGACCGCCGCGACCATCCCATGATCTCGGCCAAGCCCTGGGCGGACCTGCCGACGCCCGCACTGACGGGGATCTTGATGGATCGTGTCCGGGACCGGGCGACCAAGGTCGGGGTGATGGAGACCATGCTCGACGACCTCCTTTCCCGAGACAGTCCGGAGGCCCGAGAGTTCGCGACCTCGCTCGTCGGCCCGCCCCTCCCGGAAGATCCGGAACAGCCGGGGCGAGCGTGGCCGCGGCCAGGTCGCTGTTGACCTTCACGCCCGACGCGGGATGGCCGTCCCTATGGCCGGTTTTCCAAGAAAGTCCCGAGTTCGGTCGGGACCTCATCCGCTCGATCGCCCCGGGATCCGACTGGTCGGGCACGGCACCCTACCTCGCCAGGTTGACCGAGGCGCAGTTGGCGGATTTCTACACCTGGCTCGCCCGCCAGTTCCCCCACGTCGAGGACGAAACGCACGAAGGCTTCCATCCCATGGGGACACGCGAATATGTCGCCCGATTCCGCGACGGGGTCCTCCAACACCTGGAGCAACGCGGCACCCCGGCGGCCCTGGACGCGATCGGGGAGATCGCGCGTGAGTTTCCGCATCTGTCGTGGCTTCCGCTGGTCCGGCTCCGGGCCGAGAAAGTGATGATGGAGCGGTCCTGGACACCACCTGGGCCGGAGGACTTGCGAGCCCTGGTAGCGGATCGGGAGGCACGCCTCGTCGACGGCGGGGATAAGTTGCTGGGCGTGGTGGCCGAATCGCTTCTCCGCTTCGAGCAGAAGCTCCAGGGCGAGACCCCGGCGAGTTTCATGCTTTGGGACAAGCAAAGCGACGGCCAATATCGACCCAAGGAAGAAGAGCGGCTCTCCGACGCGTTGAAGCTCCATCTCAAGGACGATCTGGTGGGGAGAGGGATCGTCGCGAACCGCGAGGTGGTGATCCGACCTGGTTTGGGTGGTAAGCCTGGGGAGCGGACTGACATTCACGTGGACGCGATCACCAACGGGGACAGGCCCGGTATCTTCGATTGTGTCTCGGTCGTCGTCGAGGTCAAAGGTTGCTGGAATCGCGAGGTTCTGGTGGCGATGCAGGACCAGCTCCGGGACCGCTACTTGACCGGGGGTGCGTGCCGCCACGGACTCTACGTTGTGGGCTGGTTCCTCTGCGATCAATGGGAGTCGAGCGATCATCGGAGTGGTCGAGCAAGAGGGCTGTTACCAGACACCTTGGACGAGGCCAGGGTCCGCTTCGCCACCCAAGCGGAGGGGTTGGCCGACGGTGATCGGAGGATCGTGTCGCTGGTCATCAACTGCGCGCTCCCCTGATCGGACTGGCCTTGCGGCACGTCTCGCCTCGACCAAGGCTGAACCTTTCGAGAGTGCGATCGCCCGCGGCGCAGACTTAAAAGCCGCACCACCGGCAATTGGTTCGCCGAGACCAACCTGCTCCTCCCCCGCCTCGACAAGCTGGCGCGCAACGAGGCCGTCCAGCACAAGCTCCAGGCCGACGACTCCCGCTGGGACCTCGTCGTCTGCGACGAGGCCCACAAGATGTTCGCCACCAGCTTCGGCGGCGAGATCAAGTACACCAAGCACTACCGCCTCGGCCAACTCCTCTCGACCCTCACCCGCCTCCAGGACCCTCGCGACGGGCTTCCTCGCAAATCACGAGTACGAATCATCGGTCAACGCCAAGCAAGCCCTGGCCTGCACGGCGAAACTGGCCGGACGGGCCGAGCGGTTGATGAAGACCGGGACGATCTCCGGCGAGGTAAAACGAGCGACCTGCCCTCGGCGTCGAGGATCCCTTCGGCTCTCCGGGGTCCGGGCACCGACGGCCCGGCCCCCCCGGGGAATAGGGATCATTCCTGTTGCCGGTAACTGGAAAGCCCGCTCTGACGTGGGCGTTCGACCCGGCCCGGCGGCCTCGCCCACGGCGCGGGCTTCGACCAACTCGCGGTCGATGCCCCGGATCCGAGGGGAGCGGCCGGTGGCCGCTCGTCGTTCGCGACGGGGTGTCGCGGGTCGTCGTTCGATCGGTCGTCGACGGCCCATGTCCCTCGCTCAGGCCCGGGGTGCGGTGACCTGGTCGCCACGACGGTCGACGTGGGCTATCCTGGTAGGGAAGGCCGGCGAGGCCGCCCGGACCGACTCGGCGGCCCCTTGCCCGCAAGCCCGGAGCGGCGGCCACGATGGCGATCATGATCCCGGACTCTTGCCCCTCGAAGGCCACCGTGGGCGAGAAGCGGACCTTCGGCCTGCTCCGGGACGGCCTTCCCGACCACTTCGTCGCGTGGTACGAGCCGGTCGTCGCAGGCCGCTATCCCGACTTCTGCCTGATCGCCGACGACTTCGGCCTGCTGATGCTGGAGGTCAAGGGGTGGTACGGCGGCCAGGTCGCCCGCGCCAACGACCGCGAAGTCGAGCTACACCGGCAGGAGGACGGCCAGACCCGCGTCGAGGTCCACAAGCACCCGATCCGCCAGGTCCGCGAGTACCTCTTCGGCCTGGTGGACCAACTGGCCCGCCCCGAGCACGCCATCCTCCTCCGCCACGAGGGCGAGCACCGGGGCAGGCCGTGCTTCCCCTGCGGCTTCGGCGTCCTGCTGACGAACATCACCCGGGCCCAGCTAGACGAGGCCAAGCTCGGCCCGCTGTTCCCGCCGGATCGGGTCCTCTGCCGGGACGAGCTGGCGGGCCTGGAGGGGGTCGGCGACCGCGAGGTCATCGGCCGGCTCAAGTCGCTCTTCGTCGTCCGGTTCCCGTTCGACCCGCTGACCGAGGACCAGGTCCGCACGCTCAAGGGCGCCCTGCATCGCGAGGTCGTCGTCCGGCGGCGTCCGGCGACGGCGGCCTCGGTCCCCGAGGGCCAGCCGCTCCTGCCGGGGGCCGTGGCCCTGGAGGTGCTCGACGCCCAGCAGGAGCAGGAGGCCCGCTCGCTCGGCTCGGGGCACCACGTCGTCTTCGGCGTGGCCGGCTCGGGCAAGACGCTCCTGCTGCTGGCACGGGCCCGGCTGATCGCCGAACGCGACCCGGGCAGGAGGGTCCTCGTGCTCTGCTACAACAAGGTCCTGGCCGCCTCGCTGGCCGCCCAGCTCGACGAGCCCGGCCTGCGGGGGATCGAGGTTCGGCATTTCCTCTCGTGGGCCGCCCGCAAGACGGGCCTTCGCAAGCGCGACGACGAGATCTTCGACGACTACGAGTCGCGGGCCGCGGCGGCCCTGCTCGGCGGAGCCGGGCACTTCGCCGGGGCCGAGAAGTACGACGCGGTCCTGATCGACGAGGGGCACGACTTCGAGCCCGACTGGTTCCGCTGCGCCACGGGCCTGCTCAAGGGCGGACCCGCGGGGGACTTGCTAGTCGCCGTCGACGGGGCCCAGAGTCTCTACGGTCGTAGTCGGGGGTTCACCTGGAAGTCGGTCGGCGTGGAGGCGAAGGGGCGCTCGCGGCGGCTGTCGCGGAACTACCGCAACACCAAGCAGATCCTGGAGTTCGCCTGGCAGGTGGCCCAGTCCGTCATCAAGGACCTCGATGAGACCGAGACGCACATCCGGGTCTTGCCGACCAAGGCGACCCGGCGAGGGCCGGTGCCGACCTATCGCGGTTGCAGCTCGGTGGCCGAGGAGCACGCGTTGATCGCCCGGCTGGTCGGCGAGTTCCGGGCCAAGGGGCTGGCCGATCGCGACATCGCCGTGCTCTACCCGCGTCGGGAAGGGAACCGGGTCGACGCCCTCTGTCGGCGGCTCCGCGAGACGGGCGAGGTCTGCTGGGTCCCGAACGAGGGCGACCCGGTCGGCGGGGTCAGATCGCTGAGCCGGCCCGGGGTCCGGCTGATGACGATCCACGCGTCCAAGGGTCTGGAGTTCCCGGCGGTGATCGTCTCGGCGGTGGACCAGCTCCCCAACCCGATGGAGACGGACGAGATCCGCGACGGCAACCTGCTGCACGTCGGGCTGACCCGGGCCATCGACCACCTGGCCGTGACCTGGACCGGGCGGGGCGCGTTCACCGACCGGATCCTCCGGGCGTCGAAGGGCGAGGCCCTGCAGGGTTGATTGGCCCGGTTGCTGGGCTGAATGTCAGCCGATCGATGGCCTCGGATTCGCCCGGGTTGCCGACGCTCGCGAGCCTCTGCGATTGTTCTCCTTGGCGGCTGCCTACCTCTCCGACCCCTTGGCTTGCAGGAGCCAGCCGAACTTCTCCACGATCAGCCGATTCCGGGCCTCGACGAACTTCTCATATTGATCCAACTCCCATAGGGCCGGGTCGCGCGGAATCAGGTGGAGGTCGAGGTAGGCATCGGGCTTGTCCTTGAACCACTCGGTGGCTGGTGTGTCGGACTTGCCGCCAGCGCCGTTCTCTCGCTGGGTCAGGAGCATGCAGTTGGCGAGTTGGTTGCGGGCCGATTCCTTGAACTTGGTCAGGTCCGCGCGATTCGTCTTCGGATTCAGCTCCTTCACCTTGCGGAGCAGGCTCTGGGGAAAGATGTGGTTGACCTGCGGTAGGTTGTTCTCATAGGCGGGCTGGTAGTTGAAGACGTACCAGAGGTTGAAGATCAGGTGGATCGCGTCGGTGCCGTACCCCGAGGCGAGGAGCCGGTCCTCGGTGATCTCCAGGCTCCGGCTCTCGGCGCGGATGACGTCGAAGATGTGCTCGACGACGAAATCGCCTTCTTCCCTGATCCGGGCGACGCAGCGGTCGATCACCTGGTCCGGGATCCCACTGAACGCCCCGGACAGAAGCGTGCGGATCAGGTACTGCTCCAGGTTTGCCACGCCGTTCCACTTCTCGGGATAGTGGTAGCGGAAGTAGATGACCGGGATCAGGACGAGGTAGGACGGGAGTGCCTTGTCGCAGCGGACGAAAGTCCTTCCGTAAAGGAAGTCCTGGACGTCGAGGATGGCGCCGGTGATCTTGTCCCAGTTGTCCTCGATCTGCTGGCGGGTCTTGCCGTCCCGGAACTTCTCCACCTCGTAGCGAGCCCCCCTGTTCAGCAGGGTCAGGCAGGTCTTGAGCACGAAGTCGCGGTTGAACGCGTAGCCCTTGCTGTTGAGCCGGTCGAGCAGGTCGTCCATCTGGTTGTCGGCCTCGTCCCAGGCCGAGATCAAGAGCGAGAATAACAGGTCAGACTTGCCCAGCCGCGTGCCGCCCGAGTTGGCCCGGATGAAGACTTCGACTACGTCGTCCTCGGTATAGAGTTCGGGCCGGTCGATGCTGTCCAGCTCCTGGTAAACGATCGTCTCGTCGGTCTGGAAGGTCTTCACGACCTGGGCGACGTGGCGGCGGATCTTGCGCTGGTCTTCACGCGAGGGGGGCTCGGGAAACTTGTCGATCAGGTGGTCGGCCAGGTTGTCGTAGGTGCGCTCCGAGAAGACGATCTCCTTGAACTTGAACCAGGGGGGCTGGGCCTTGGCGGCGTCGAGGAACTGGAAGACGTACTTCACGTCGTCGGGCTCGCGCAACTCGCCGCTGAGGACGTCGAAGTACAACTCCCGGCCCTCGTTGCTGCCGCAAAGGCCGATGAACAGACTCTGGAGCCGCTGCTGGCCGTCGAGCACGAGCAGCTTGGGCTTGTTGTCGTCGGGGACGTAGAAGTCGGAGAGCTTGAGGGTGAGCCGGTAGTTGTCGATGAACTTACGCCGCCGCACTTCGGCCGTGGTCTTCCAGACCAGCAGGGTGCTGATCGGGTACTCCCGCATGATCGAGTCGAACAGACGCTCGATCTGCTCTTCCTTCCAGACGAACGGGCGTTGGATGTTCGGGAGCCAGAATCCCCCGTCCTTCTCCGGATTGTTGAGATAACGGACGATCCTGCGGATGGTCTCTTTCTGGTTCTTCATGGAAGCTCGGCTCTCGATGGGGGGTGGAAGCGTTGTTCGATCAGAACTTATGGCCGAGTAGATGCCCCTCTTGGAACCGGGCGTCCAGGACGAGGCGTGTGTAGGGTTCGGCCGTGACGCTGTCCGGGGGCTGCGAGGTTGTCGTGACAATATATTGGAATGCGGGTGTTTGACCGTGATACGACCGTTCGAGCCTCAGGGCCAGCTCAAACAGGCGATCGTAGAGCGCGGGCTCCATGTCGGCCTCCTTCGGACTGTCGTGGATTAAGAATGGGGACGCCAGGCCAACGCCGCAGATGCCGGCCGTCAGGCAGGCCAGGTCGAGCCCCAGGACCGTAGAGAGGGTCGAGACGGCCGCTCCGTTGGCACCGAGGGAGGAACCTGGCGCGGGGTGGAGACCTCTTGCGTCGAGTCGAACCGAGCCGTGGGCGAGAGGCCCGAACAGCTCCTTCAAGGTCCAGTCGTAGTACCGAGAAAGGTCGTGGTGCAGTCTCTTCTTCTGCTCGCGAGCAGACTCCTGACGCTCGCGCGATTGCTCGATTTCACGGGATAGTCGGTCGCACAGACCCTGGACGCGTAGGCATTCCTGACGCTCCCTTTCGTAGTCGTCGGCCTCGTTGCCAAGGTCGCGCCAGCGCTCGATCTGCAATCGATTGCCCGCAAGCCTTGTGGCCTGTAACCTCTCGGCTTCAGCGTATCTCTCTTGCGCCTGCTTCCTTTCCCCACTCAGCAGATCAACCTGATCCTCAAACCGACGAACATCCGCGTCGAGGCGAGCGACTTGCGACTCAAGCTCCGCAAGGCGAAGTTCCCGCTTGGGATCCTTTGCCCCGGCTATCGCCGAGGGCGTTCCTGAGGGGCAATCCTGTCGGGAGAGTGGGCAGATATGATCGAGGCTATACGTCGCGTAATACTCCTCGACGCTGCTCCTGCGGACCATCTCGAATTCGCCTTGAGTCTGCTGCTGAAGGGCTTTCAATCGCTTCAACTCGTTCTGGACTCCGCCGTACTCCTCCGCGAGCCGCTCAACCTCGGCTTGTAATTGCGCAATGGTCCCGCCCGCATCGAACTCGACTTGTAAGCGCTCCAAGCTCGCGACCTGCTCACGCGAGACCTTCCGCGCTCTCTGGACGAAGAACTCCTCGGGCTCATCCAGGTCGGGAAGGCCCAGCCTCGTCCGCAGACGATCCCTGGTGTACGCCAGCGACGCGGCCCGCCGCTCGTGGTCCGCCTTCGCCTCGGTGTTTTCGCGAAGGAGCGTCGAGTGCGCGGTGCTCAGTGAACTGTCCTCGGCATCGAGAAGTCCCAACGCCCAGCGGATGAGCAGGCTGGCGTCGTCGCGATGGAGGCGGGCAGTCCCGGAATTGGCGCCCGGGTCACGCCACTCGTTGTAATGTCGGTAGCTGCACTCCTGATCTCGGGCCAGCCAGGCGAGCAGGTCGAGCCAGCGGGCGGGACGCCCGGCGTCCGGCAATTCCAGGGGGGGAAGATGGGCGACGGTGGACCGGGTGACGGCCTCCTGGAAGATACCGAACGCTTCTTGCCCCGACGAATCGACCAGCCCTGAACGCCAGTCGTCGGCCAAGGCGGCGGACGAGTCGCCAGACGAGGCGTCGCGGAGTGGCCTTGTCACGACCCATGCCTGGCCCGCCACCACGACCTCTGCCAGCACGTAAGCCCTCGGAAAGGCGGTCTTGATCCGGTCAATGACGGCTGTCGAAGCAAAGAACCTCTCGCCCAGACAATACCGGATGAGCCTCGCCAGCAAGGTCTTCCCGACGCTGTGGCCGACCGGAGTGGCTTCTCCGGGAGGACGGTCTGCGACACGGATGACGTTCAGACCAGGCCGAAACGTCACGTCCCGGATGATCCGGGTGTCGAGCTTCCTCTCGGCGACGATGACGAGGTGACGGACCCAAAGTGGGGGGCCGGTCCGGCCGCCTACGGGCTGGATGGGTAGCTCTTCGTCAGGGAACCAGCTCGAAGGCTTCACAGCGAATATACCCCTCTTCCAGCTCCAGTCGGATCCTCTCGTCGCCGAGGACATCGATCAGGCGAGTGGACTCAACAACCCTCGCGATGTCCTCGGGCAGGGCTTTATCCGTCGGTGGAGCCTTTGGCCCGACCTGGACCACCTGGTGACCTTGCTCCATCCCTATGGTGAGCTGACCCAGGCTATGCATGTGCCCCAGGAGCCCGTCGAGGCCGGTTATGATGGCGGGCGGCCGATCAAGACGGCTGTTGGCAGCTTGTCCGAGTTTCCTCCCGGCCAGCACCAATCGTGTATCGTCGTTGAGCATCAATACGAGCGCGGCATCCAGCACCCCGCGACTGACCGGTTTGTTCCAGGCTCGCAGCAACAAGAGGATGTAGAGGGAGGATTGTCCTTGCTGGACCCTTCGCCGCGTCGGGGGAACGACGACAGGCCGAGCCGGATGAGCCAAACGGGGGTCGCCGGGAGGCGGGTTGAGGAGAGTCTGGTAGGGAACGCCGGTGCGGGCGGCCCCGGTCATTCGGTCGAAGACCTCAAGGATGACCCGCCGGGTGCGGTACTCGCTGTGCTTCGCCTCATCCCGCTTTCGGACGACCGGGAAAGTGTCGAGGATGTACGCGCAGTCGTCGCGGCCGAGAGCGTAGAGGTGGAAGAAGGCAGAGTCGAGTTCGCAGCGGAGCAGGAACCGCCGGCCGTCGTCCCAGAGGAATGGCGGGCCGTCGTAACCGCAGTCGCGGGCGAACGGCTGCAGGTCCCAGGCGGTGTAGGACAATTCGATAACGCGAGGTAGGAGCCAATCGAGGACGGTCTGCCCATTCGACCAATCAGCCACACTCCTGTAAGTCTGCGGTGGAAGCAGCGGTAGTTGCTTCATATGGAAATAGCTCAGCGATGTTCCGCCGAGCTTTTGTCGAGCTGCGTAGTCGACAACGAATGAGCAGAGGTTCGAGTAAAGTAGGGCGTGAAGTCGCGCATCGCCCTCGGCTGGTAGGGCCAACGGAAACTTATGGCCGACGCCAACCCGAGGTATCAAGCTCGCGATCACCGTTCGGGTATCCGTGTTGCGGCACACGTCACGCCAGCCAAAGAACCAGCCCCGCTCCCAGCGGTCGCGTAGCCGACCATCGACTTCCTTCTTGGGAACCCAATACCAAGGGCGAGAGAAGAAGTCGGGATCGGCGTGCTGCGAGTCGTCAAGCTCGGGGAGCTTACCCTGGTTGGTCTGGGCGTCCGTCTGGCCCTCGTAGGTGCCGAAGCGGTGGTCGAAGAAGTGGAGCATCTTGGCCTCGAAGAGGGGCAGATATACCGCTTCGCCCTGAACGTAAGAGTTACCGTCCAGGGCCCAGCCGTCCGCCTCAAGCTGAGCCTGGGTCCGGAACAAACCCGAGTCGTTGGCCATATCGAGCTGACGCAGGAACGAAATCCCCCAGGCGTTGACCTCGGGCGTCCCTTCGCGGATCAGCACGGGGACGCGTCGGTAGATGGCCTTGTTGATCTCGGCGTCGCGCTTCGATCGGAAGATCGGGCATGTGCCGGTGTTCGGGTTCATCAGGGCCATCTCATCAGCAGTCAAGCTGAAGTGACGGTCGGCCTCGTTGAGGTGCTCGGCCCGCCGGGCGAAGAACACGAAGTCGGCCGCCGGGGCGGGACGATCGGGGCCGGTCAGGCTCAGCAGGCAGAACTTGGTCGAGTGGTGGACTCCGGGGAACAGGAATTCCTCGTTCTCGAAACTGTACAAGCTGGCCAGCGAGCGCGAGCGGATCAGCTCCTGGAAGAAGAACTTCGTGGTGTCGTCCGTCGCGATGCCCGACGGGACGATACAGCCGACGCGGCCCTCGGGCCGGATAAGCTGGCGGTTCGTCTCCGCGAAGATCGTGTAGGTGTTCACGTCGCCCCGGCCGCAGAGCGGGTAGCGACCGGAGTGGCGGACGATATGGCTCTCGCCCTCGGCTCTTCGCCGTTCATCGAGGAACGCGCGATGGAGGGCGGGGTCATGCTCCACAAGCTCGGCGATCATCCGATGCCGGGCGGAGGCGTTCGGGGCCTTGGCGATTTCGGGCCGCCGCTCGGCGAACCATTCCTGCTCCTGGAGCTTGATCCGCTCCCAGGGCGGGTTACCCAGCACCACGTCGAACCCGCCCCGCCAGCCGAGCACGTCATCGTCATCGAACTGGTTCAGGGGCTGGAACACGTCGGGAAACGCCAGGTGCCAGTGGAGGAACCGGTACTGCCGGGCGATCCGGGCGATCTCGTCCTTTGCGCGCTTTGCCACCTGATGCGGATTTTCCTCAATGTCGCGGAAGACCCGCTCGGTCAGCTCGATCCTCGGCTGCAAGTCCGGGACTCGCTCCTTGAGGATCACGAACGCGGCACACCAGGCGTCGGCCCAGAGCGTCGCTGACTCATATGAGGCCGATCGGACTAGCTCGGCGTAACGCTGCTCCTTGGCGTGGACGCCCGAGATGGTGTCGTCGGGGATCGCTTCGAGTCGGGCGAGCGCGGGGGCGAGGTTGCCCATCCGCTCCCAGGCGGGGGCGTTCCAGAGGTCGAACATCGTCCCCTGGCCACGGCGCTCGTCGCGGTTCTTCTTGCGGAGGTCCCGGCAGGCGCCCTTATCGTCGCCTTCGATCGGCTCGAACGCCTCGTCGGGGATGCCCCGTCGCAGGAGGGCCGGGGTCGACCCCAGCAGGCTGTTGCCGGTCACAATGTGGGCGTCGAGGAACGAGAGCGGCTTGCCCGGCTCCAGCGCGTCCAGCCAGAGGCTGACCTTGCACAGCTCGACGGCCATCGGGTTGATGTCGACGCCGTAGATGCACCGGCCGATCACGTCGCGGAGCGCCTTGCGAACGGCATCGGGCGCCGGTTCCTCGTCGCCGGTGCGGACGGCGGCCAGTCGCCGGGCGATCCGGTGGGCGGCGGCGACCAGGAAGTGCCCGCTGCCGCACGCCGCGTCGCAGACCTTCAGGGCCAGGATCGCTGCCTCGGGGTCGGGTTTGCGGGCTGCTTCGTCCAGCACCGGGTCGAGCGACGGGTCGAGTAGCCGGGCAATCAGCGACGACGCCGTATAGTAGCTCCCGGTCGTCTTCCGTTCGTTGCCGCCGGCAGTCTCCAGGGCGAAGCTGCCGGCGTCGACGCTCAGCACCGGGTGCAGCTCCAGCAACGACTCGTAGACGCTGCCCAGCTCCTCCGAACCTAGGTTCTTGTAGTCAACCGGCCGGCGGACCGTGCCCTCGACGGTGAACGCCAATGCCCTGACGGCGTCGAGCAGGTCGTGGTTGGCGACCTGGCCCCCGACAAGGTCGGGCATCGCGTCCGGCGACCAGAGGAAACTGCCCAGGGCCGGCAAGCCCAGCGCGGGGCACCCGGCGTCGATCCCGAGCATCCCCATGACGAGGCTCAAGCCGGCGTAGAGGTCGGCATGCCGCGTCCCTCGCCGCCGCTCGGACAGGCGACGCAGTCGGGCGGTCGAATAGAAGTCGGTGTACCGCCTCCGGGCGACCTCGGCGGCGCCAGGATCGAGCAACACCCCCCGGTCCTCGGCCACGAACAGGAACAGCAGGCGGTAGACGACCCGGAGGAGCTGGCGGTAGTAGTCCTGGGCCGCGAGCTGCCCGGAGCGGAGGGACTCGCGGAGCCCGGTGTTGCCCGGATGGGCGATGAACCCCCGCCCGAGGCTCACGATGGCCCCCTCGACGCCATTGCGAAGCTGGTCGAGGGCGCGGGTCCCCTGCTCCTGGGCGGCCTTCGACCAGCGCTCCAGCCAGCAGTCGGCCGGGTTCTCGATCGGGACGCGGGACTCGTGGCAGAGCAGCCAGAGCAGGGCGAAGTCGGAGTAGACCTCTCCGTCCATCATCGCTTCGAGGTCGAACTCGACGAACGCCTGCCGGGTGAGCGTGGCGTTGTCGCGGAGGATGCGGAGCCTACGACCGTTGGACAGGAGGGCCCAGAGGTGATCATCGGAACGGTTCAGGAACTCCTGGACCAGGCCGTGCGGGCTGGCGCTGTGGCCCCCCCGCTGGTCGAGGTCGGCCCGGAACCCGACCAGATGGATCGGGGTCTTCTGCCAGGCGTGAGAGACGGAGTAAGTCTTGTCCTCGATCACAAACGGCTTCGCGGCGAACAGCCGGCCATAGCCGAGGTCCTGGAACAGGGGCAGTAGCCATCGTTCGCGAGTGACCGACGTGGCGGTGTCAGTCTCGGGCAGCTTGCCGAGCGCGTCGCGGAAGTTCCTCCACTTGGCCGTGAGCCGGTTCCAGGAGTCGTTGATCACCTCACTGAGCCGCTCACCTGGGAGGTGGTAAGCTTCGGGCGTCAGGCCGTCGAGCCCACGACCCCCGGCAACCCGCTGCAACAGGTCGGACGGGAGGATCGCCCCCTCGGTGCGGACGGTGATGAATGGGTTCTGCCGCCTGGTCTGCATCGGACGGGGCCTCGGATCAAAGCTTGGGCAAGTAGACGTAGATGCCCAGCACGTCGGGCGTGAGGGTCGGCTCGACCCGCTGGCGGACGCCCTTCTGCCGGGCCGCCTGGCGGACCCGGCGGTGGGCGTCGAGCAGTCCGTCGCCGCGCCGGCGAGCGACCTCGTCCAGGTGGGGGCGGAGGAGGTCGAACCCGTCGACGACGCGGCGGACGAACTCGGCGGCCTGCTCGGGGGTGACGTTCGCCTCGGGCTCGGCTTCAGGGAGTCCGGCGGTGCCGACTTCGTCGAGCCACTCGGCGTTCTGGGGAGGGCCGGCGAACGCGAGGGTCTGGCAGTCCTCGGCGAGGAGGGCCGACTCGCCGCCATCGGCCGCCCGGGTGAGGATGTGGGAGCGGAACCGGACCAGCAACAGCGTGGTGCGGCGGTCGACTTTGCCGGTGCGGATCACCCCACAACGCCGCCCCGCTCCCCGGGCCAGCGGGTCGAGGGCGGTGTCCATGACGTACCCGGCCAGCCCGGCCACGAACGGATGGGTCCGGTTCAGGTAGAGCACCCCCTCCGGCACCGGCAGCTCGAACCGGGCCCTGACCTCATCCCCGGTGTTTCCGATCAGCTCGCGAGCGGCCCGAGGTACTTCGCGCATATCGAGCCGGACGTCACCCGGGTTACGCGTGACGACCGCCCCGAGCGACCGGAGCGTGTCCAGGGTGAACCGGGAGACGTCGATGCCCGAGCCGATCGCGTCGCGGACCGCCGCCAGCTCGTGGCCCACCTCGGCGACCTTGATCGTCTCCTGGGCGAAGACCGTCCGGGATCGCTTCTCGCGGTCCGAGGCCGCTTCCCATTCGCGGAACAGGGCGTCCCGCTCGGGCTCGAAGTCGCCCAGCGGGAGGAACAACTGCTCGGCCGGGACCGTCCGCCCCCGCAACAGTAACCCTTCGAGGACGGCTTCGAGGACCTGATTCGTGTTCGCGGGGACCGGGACCGAGACCCCCAGCGAGCTGCGGATCGCCTTGTGCTTTCGGAGCAGGACTTCGAGCACGATCCCGTCGATCTGGTTGTCCAGCCCATAGTAGGTGAGCACCCGGACGACCCTTGATGGCTGCCCGTAGCGGTCGACCCGACCTTCGCGCTGCTCGTGGCGGGTCGGGTTCCAGCTCAGGTCGTAGTGGACGACCGCGTCGAAGTGGTCCTGGAGGTTGACCCCCTCGGAGAGGCAATCGGTGCAGACGAGCACCCGTTTCGGCGAGCCGGCGAGTTGGAGGACCTTTTCCTCGCGGTCCGTGGGGGCAAGGGCCCCGGTCACGGCCTCGACCTCGACCCCCTTCGGGAGCCGGATACGAAGCTCGCGGGCCAGGTAATCGGCCGTGGCGATGAACCGGCAGAAGAGGATCGGGCGATGACCTTCCTGGAGCAGTTCGGCGACGAGCTTGACCGCCTTCTTGAGCTTCTCGTCGGGGTTGCCGCAGAGGGCCTCGGCCTCGCGGGCCATGTCGAGCAACCGGCGACGATGGCCGACCGGGTCGTCTTCGTGCTCGCCGAGGTCGCTTCCCGGGGTGAGGTCGATCCGCTCGGCCGACTCGTCGTCCTCCAGGTCGAGGACGGTGCGGCGGCCGATCTCGTCGGCATCCTCGGGCGATTGGGCGTCGGCCACGGCGGCCCGACTCCGCAAGGTGGCCGCGGCCGCCGCCGGGCTCGAAGCCAGCGACCGCAGCAGCCCCAGAGCCGACCACCACCGGACCCGCTGGCGGAACCGCGTCCCCGATCGGGAGTCCTCGACCGTCTCGCGGGCGTAGTCCAGGACCCGGCGGAAGAGCGCCTTATACTTGGCCGACAGCTTGTACGAGTCCTCTCGCTCCAGCCGATCGGGGAACGGCGTGTCCGAGTCGAGGTAGTGGCGGATGTCGGCCCGCCGCCGCTGGACCAGGTGGGCCGCCAGCCGCCTGCGGTCGGCCTCGCGTTCCTTGCCGGTCAGGTCCTCCGGCAGCGAGGCGAACTCGGGGCTGAGCAGGGCCAGGAGCGACCGGAACGCCTCCTCCTTGCCGCAGTGCGGGGTCGCGGTGACCAGGATCAAGTGGCGGTCCGGGTGGGCGGCGAGCCCCTTCAGGAGCTGGTGCCGCTGATGTCGCCCGGGCCCGACCCGCCGCGGTGTCGGCGCAGGTGTGCGCCTCGTCGACGATCACCAGCTCGGGGCAAGCTCGAAGGAAATCGCCCCGGCGCCGGTCGGACTTGATGAGGTCGGTCGAGACGACCACGTGCGGGTAGACCTCGAAGAGCGACTGGCCGACGCCGCAGTCCCGCTCCAGGCGGGTGACCGTGCCGGGGAGCACGCAGCTCGGCGTCGATGTGGAACTTGCTCGCGCAGCTCGGCCTGCCACTGCTCGGCCAGGTGGGGCGGGCAGAGGACGGCCAGGCGGCGGACCTCGCCCCGGTCGAGCAGCTCGCGGGCGATCAGGCCCGCCTCGACCGTCTTGCCGATCCCGACGTCGTCGGCGATCAGGAGCCGGACCGGGTCGAGCTTCAGGGCCATCAGCAGCGGCACGAGTTGATAAGGCCGGGGCTCGACGGCGAGCTGGGCGAACGAGCGGAACGGGCCGGCGCTGGAGCGGAATCCCAGGCGGATCGCGTCGCGGAGCAGCCGGCATGAGGCGAAGTCGCCCAGCCGAGCCGGGTCGGGCAGGTCGAAAGCCGCCGGCTCGACCGGCTCCAGCGGCCGGTAGACCCCGGTGACCTCGTCCTCGGTCCCGCCCAGCGGGCGGAGCAACAGCATGTCGTCGTCGGAGCCGGGGAGGACCACCCACTCCCGTCCCCGGGCCTTGACGAGCGAGCCGACGGCGAACGTCATCCGCGTCTCCCGAAGATGTGCGGATAGCGGGCGATCGTCTCCGCCCAGTCGTCGTGGTGCCCGAACCGGATCACCGTATATCCCAGGTCCTCCAGCCGGTCCTGCTGGGTCGGCGTCGCGGTCGCTGGCGATCGGGATAGTCGTGGATGGGCCCGTCAACGTAGACGGCCGCGTGGTGTTCCGAGTAGACGAAGTCGGGACGAGTGCCCGCCCGCTCGACCAGCTCCTGGGCGGCCGTCGGCAGGCGATGGTCGCGAGGCGTCCAGTTGGCGGAGCCAGTCGCGTTCGAGTTCCGAGCCGGCCAGCCTGAAAAGCCGTTCCAGGTGCTCGATGCGGGTCAGGTCGACCGGGGCGGACGCGACGCGGGCCACGGCGAGCCGTCGGAGGATAGGGCCGGCCGCCTGGCGGTCCAGCAGGGCGTGGTCGGGCTGGTTGGAGTAGCTCATCAGGCAATCGTAACAGGCCGCCTCGCAGTCCTCGCGGGCCTGCGGGCCCCGTCGCCGATCCGTCGCCCGTCTCGGGGTCGAAGTGGCAGATCCGCAGCGCTTCCCTGGCCACCTTTCCGCAGCGCGTCGGGGTCGTCGACGAGTCGGCGGAGCACGCCCGCGCCGCCTTCGGCCGACTCGTAGAAGAGGATCTGCGTCCGCTCGTCGCGGGTCGGCAAGGGCTCGACGGCCAGCTCGCCGTCTTCGAGCTGGAATCGGACCTGGATCGCGGTCTTCAACGCAGCCTGGAGCGAGGCGACGACCTCGGGGGCCTGGGCCTCCTCGAAGCGGAACAACAGGGCGTTCCGGCGATCCTCGACGTAGGGGATTACGCGGGCCGTGCGGGGCGTCATCGGATCGGCCTCATCCTCGTCGTCCCCGGCCTGCTCGCTCCGCGCCCAGTAGCCCCGCTCGACGTCGAGCACGAACCCGTACTGGTCGCGGTTCCGGCGACGGTTCTCTCCCAGATTGATCCGCCAGAGTGTAGCGGCCTGGCCGTAGGTGAGAGAGGCCAGCCCTTCCCCTTCCGCCTCGGCCGTCGCCGTGCGGCACGAGGGCCGGCCGCCATGCTCGGAGAACCTCACGCCGGTCTGGACCTGATAGCCCATGCGGCGACGTTCCTCCTCGTCCGAGTTGATCTTCTCGCGCCTCGTTGGTCGAGACGTTCTGGAGCCGGAACAACGGGGCGAGCGCCGGGTCGAGCGCCGCCTCGCACCGCTCGCATCGATCGGGGCCCACGCCGGAGGTCAGGGGGTGGAGGTAGCCGCAGGCCGGGCAGAGCTTGGCCTGCTCGGTGGCGAGCTGGTCGTCCTCCTGGACCGGGAGGATGACCCGGTTGATCTGATAGCGTGATCCTTCGTGATAGATGATCGACCGCGGACCGAACTCGGTGATCGCCAGGAACCGGGGCCGCGACACGAACTCGTCCCGCGATTGGCGTGACCGCCGAGCCGGGATGTACGCCGACAGGGGGAGCCGGGGGAAGTTGTAGCCGGGCAGGAACCCCTCGCTGGCGAAGTAGCGATAGGAATAGAAGTCCGCCTGGGCCAGGTTGTTCGTCTCGGTCAGGAGGTCGATCTGCGACTCGGCCTCGCGCCGCAACTGGCGGGCCCGATTCTTGTCGGCGGAGGGACGCGAGGCGTCGCCGATGATCCGGTTCTGGGACTCGCGCTGGGCGACGGCCGCCCGGAATAGTCCGCGCCACCGCTCGCAGGCGGCGTCGAACCGGTTGACGGCTTGGTCCAGCACCTCGTCGAGCCAGCCCTCGGTGTACCAGTCGCAGCCACGCAGCTCGACCTCCAGGGTCGCCAGGACACTCGCGGCGCGTTCGCGCTGACCTCTTTCGCGGGGCCTCGGCCGCCAGGCTATCCCGCACGTGGTCGAGCAGCGGAAGTCCCGGCAACCGGCCCACGTCAAGGAGGTCCCGGAGTGAAGTGCCGAGGCCCTGACCGGTCTCGGCGAGCCAGACCGCGTGGACGTGGGAGCGGACCAGGTCCTCGTTGCCCAGGTCCATCCTCGGGGGCCGGACCGCGCCGGCGACCATCAGACCGGGTCGCTTGAAGAAGTACTGGTCGTGGGGACTGCCCGTGGTGCAGTAGGTGTACACCAGGGCCGGCTGCCCGCTGCGGCCCGCCCGGCCGCTCCTCTGGGCGTAGTTCGCGGGGGTCGGGGGGACGTTCCGCATGTTGACGACGTTCAGCTCGGCGATGTTGACGCCCAGTTCCATCGTCGGGGAGCAGAACAGCACGGGCAGCGCGCCCGTGCGGAATCGCTCCTCGCGGTCGAGCCGCTCCGGATACGGCACCTGCGCCGTGTGCTCGCGGGCCTCCAGGCCCCGGATCTCGCCCGCCACCGTCTTGTAGAACTCCACGAAGAACGGGTTGGTCCTCGCCCCGGCCTCGGGAGCCGAGGGGACGGAGATCGGGTCGTGGAAGGCCCGGGTGCCGTCGCCGGCGACCCAGAGCAGGGCCGAGGCCGGCATCTGGTAGCCGGGGACGTCCTCGGGGGAGCGGGGCCGGTCGACGGCCTCCACCAGGCCCGCGACCCGCAGGGCTTCCAGGAGGTCACGGATCACGATCTGGCGATCGTCCAGCCCAATGGACCCGGGCAGGTGTGGGAAGGTCGCCCGTCGGCCCAGGTAAAGCCCGAAGCCGCCTCGCGGGGACAGATAGACGTTGCTGCGATCCTCCTGATAACCCCGGTTCGCCCGGGGGTAGAGTATGGCCGCATAATCCAGCGTCTCATTCTCGTCGAGCCCCCAGGGGGGGATGAGCTTCTGGCTGCTGGAGAGCTGGGTCCGCTCCTGGGCCGTCCGCTCCAGGTAGTCGACCTTGATCGCCAGCGACCGGCGCATGAAGTCGAGCAGCACCCGCGAGACGTCCCGGCGGGTCGGAGCACTCGCCGTCGCCAGCGCCGGGTGCTTGTCGGCCCAGACGTCCTCGGCCGCGCAGACCTCGTCGAGCGACTGGTAGCGGATCTCCAGGAGTCCGCACTGCTCCAGGTTCGGCGAGGTCACCCGCCAGCCCCGGCGCAGGTCGCGGTAGAGCCGGTAGCCCAGCACGTCCCGCAAGGCGCGCCTCGTCTCGGCCGCCGCCGCGAACCGGACGCCCGGCTCGAAGGCATACAGCTCGATGGGAAGGTCCAGGGCATCGAACACCTTCTGGGTCAGGTGATCGTGGGTCAGCCCGTCGGGCCCGGCGTCGCGGACCGCCTTGTAGAGGGCCGATCGCAGGAGGCTGACCTCGACGAAGTCGTTGAAGTGTCCGGCCTGGAGGCTGGCGTCCTGGCGGTTGTCGGTGAAGGAGAGGAGCTTGCGGGCCCGCGCCGGGAGCGACTCCTCCCGGCGCAGGCCCCGGATCGCCGTCAGCCCGAGGATCGTCGTGGCCGTGCTGCGGCCCTCCGAGCTGAGGGTCGCCAGCTTGCCGAAGTCGGTCTTGTTGCGGAAGCCGTAGGAGACCCCGCAGTGCAGGCAGAACCGGAACGGCGCCGCCAGGAAATGGCAGTCGAGCCCGTCGTCGGCGTCCCGGGCGTCCGGTCCGACCCGGACCGAGCGTGGCAGCTCCTTCCGCCGAGCCGGGCGGACCCGGGTCGCCCCCTGGTGGTCTTCGATCCAGTCGTCGGGCAGACGCGCCAGGATGGACTCCAGGTCGTCGGGCCAGGGGTCGGACGTGCTGACGTAGAGGAACCCGGCCTCGCTCCGATCATCATCCTGGGTGTCGGTCAGCGTCCTCGACGAGTAGACCCGTCGCCCCGCGGTCGGATCCACCACGGAGCGGACGGAGTAGTATTCCTGCCCGCACTCCCGGCAGAAGACCAGCGGCAGGAGGACGCGACCCCGGTCGCCGGGGACGTACTTCTGGCCCTGGACGGTGACGTGCCTCCGGTCTTCGGGCTCGACGGTGGCATATGCGGTGTCGCCCCGGCTGATGAACTGGTGCAGGCGGAAGGCGAAGGCGGGGAAGCCGGTCTCGGGATTGCGCTCGCAACGGTAACCTCCCAGCAGCCCCTCCCGGATCGCCGAGACGCATCGATCCTCGGGCACGCCCGTAAGACCCGCGAGTTCGACCGCCGCGCCGTCGGGCCCGGTGATGCTCCGAGGTCGAGCACGGACAAGCCGGCCGCTGTCGGCCTCGGCCCGCAGTCCGAAGGTCGACTCGATCCAGTACGAGAGCGGATCGGCGATGAATTCGGCGTAGCCGGCCGGGCTGATTGCCCCGGCGTCGGCGACCCTTCGGGCCAGTCGGTCGCGAAAGGCCGGGTCGTCGAGGTCGCATACGGAAGTGGCACGGCGGAGAGTCTCGCCGATGACGTTCTCCGGTCGGACCACGTCGCCGAACATATCCGAGGCGACCGCGGCGACCTGGGCCCGCTGTTCCTCGTGCGACCCCGAGCCGGCGAGCGTGGCCGACGTCCCGACGCACTGGAGTTGATCGGCCCGGAGGGCGTCTCGGACCCGTCGCACCAGCATGGCGACGTCGCTCCCCTGGCGACCTCGGTAGGTGTGCAACTCGTCGAGGACGAGGAACCGCAGGCCCTGGGCGCCCCGGACCAGGTTGCGCTCCTGGGGGCGGGTCAGCAGCAGCTCCAGCATCACGTAGTTCGTGAGCAGCACATCGGGCGGGTTGGCGATGATCGCCTGCTTCTGCTCGTCGGACTCCTGGCCGGTGTAACACGCGAAACGGACCGGGCCACGGCCGTCGGGGAATCCGTGCCGCAAGAACTTCTCAAGCTCCCCATACTGGCTGTTGGCCAGGGCGTTCATCGGGTAGACGACGATGGCCTGGACGGCCCGCCCGGAGCCGTGGCGCAGGACGTGGTCGACGATCGGGACGATGTAGGAGAGGCTCTTGCCCGACCCGGTGCCGGTCGTCAGGACGTAGTTGTTCCCGCCGCGGGCGACGCGAATGGCCTCCTCCTGGTGGCGGTGCAGGCGCAGAGGACGCCCATCGCTCTGGAGGTCGGGCTTGATGCGGAAGACCTTGCGGCAGCCGGCATGGAGGACGCCCTGGTCGACCAGCTCGTCGATCGTGCGGCCGGGCTCGAACGACGGGTTGAGCTGGATCAACGTCTCGGGCCAGAGGAGCCCCGAGTCGAGTTCTTCCTCGACTCGCTGCCGGATCGCCGGATCGCGGATCTGGATGAAGCTGCGGATATAGGCGGCGTATGAAGCCAGGAGATCCTGCCGCAACTCGAAGACATTCATGTCCCGCTCCCGGGGCTGGTGGGCGGCCCTCACCGGGCGGCGGTTGGGAGGAGTCTATTGGCTGAATAGCCGGCCAGCCTTCGAGCGACTAACCGAGACGGCTTTCGCTCCAGCTTGGCCTCCCGCACAAACGAATCGGACAGGAGCCCTCATCGATTCGTTTGAAGTCATCGTCTCGAACTAGGGACCCAAGCGACGGGACGAGCCGCACTCATTTGATAACCGGCTCACCCAAAATTGCAAGCACCGAGTGGGCGTACGAGAACGTTTTCGGGCTTGCAGGGGAAGAATGGACATTCCTCCCAGCGGGCCCGCTATCGGGTGCTCAAAGACCATTGGAGTCTTAAGAACGGGCGACACCTTCCTCCGTCTTTCGACCAGCTTCGCGATCGAATCAAACCGACCTATGGTTGAGCTGACAGGAGGAATGCCCTCGGAGAAACCGAAGAGGACAACGACTCGACTTCATCGACCGAGAATAGATTGCTTGTGTGCTATCCCCTTGCTCGGTCCGCCTCTTTCGAGAATGATGGTGGCCTGGGACGTCCCTGGCGATGAAGCAAAGGGCGAAAGATCACGATGAATCCGTCATGCCGAGACTGGGCGAACGCAATCGGTCGGGCGACGTTCTCGGCCTCGCAGGCCGATCGGGTTGTTTACCTCGCCGTTGACGACGAGGAGATCGGCAAGATCGGCCGTGAGTTCGCCCTCGACCCTGCTGCGTCCTATGAGTCCTTCCGGACCGCAGTAATCAGCGAGGTTCGATACGGCTGGCCCGATCCCTCGCTGACTTCGCGAGAAGGGCAATTTCCCGGTTACCTCGCGGTCTTGACGGCTCAGGTCGTGGCCGCGTTCCAGATGCACGACGATGGGCAGACCGGAGCCAAGGCGTATTGGCGGAGGCTCAGGGAGTTCCTCAGGCAACCCTCCGAGGACAAGATACCCGATGGGCTGAAGGGCGAACAACACGCGGCGCTCTGGAGGGGGCTCAGACGATGGGCGAACGAGACGAACGGCGGACGATTGGGACGTGTGCGCCTGGTAGAGAAGGTCCATGGGCACCGCCTCGTCGCCGAACCCATCGGGCAATGCCTGCTCCGGAGGGCAGACCTCGCCAAGCTCCGACTCCTGTTCGCCGAACGCGGGCGACCCGACCCCGAGCCATACCTCGGGCGTAGGCTCAAGGAACTGGTGGACGATGTGCGGTGGGCATTGCCCGGCCCCTACTTCACCAATCATAGCCGTCGGGTCCTTGACGACCCGGACCGGTTCGACGGCGCCTGGGAGCAGATCGAGGCCGAGTATGAGCGATTCGTCGCCGAGAAATGGCCCGAAGCCGCGGTCAAGTTGGGTTCTCGGGCCGCCGGGGAACGACGGCGCCGTCCCGGGACGACCGTGCTCCTACAGCTTGGCAGGAAGGGTTTGAGCGGCGGGCTCTACGGGCTGGGGGACGGGCGGCTCACCCCTGTGATCTCGGATCTCGGCGAAGTCCTGCGGCGATGCTACCTGCGGACCGGTCGCGAAGCTGCGGCTCCGCCGCACAAGCCCCCCCACGACAATCATCTCCTGGCAGTCCGAGCCGACGATTCCGGCGCGTTCTCCGAGAGGGACAGGTGTCGGGCCGGGGACGAGGTGCTCCTGCTGGTCCCCGAACTGTTCGGGCAGGCTTGGCTCGACGACGCCGATCCTCGCCTGTTCGCCGAAGCGCCGCGGCGTTACCGGCCTTCGCTCGGGGCCTGTCGTTACGATTGGACTCCCCTGGATGGCCTCCCAAATGGCTGGCTCGCCCTGAGATTCAAGACGCGAGAAGACCTCTCGGAAGTGACCTTAGGCAGCGTCCGGAAATAAGTTCGCCATTTGGGCGGATTTGTGATTCGATGGCCTCATGATCGACAGCGACCCGATCCGTGACAAGTATCAAGCTCTCCGTTCCGTGCTCAACGAGCGAGCCCGTCGCCTCTGGGCGGCCGCCGAAGCTCGCTCCTTGGGCCGTGGCGGGATCAGTGCCGTCGCCGCGGCGACGGGCATCGCTCGCGATACAGTACGCCTCGGGATCCGCGAGCTTGGAGAGCTATCCGGTCAGGGCCAAGCCGACCTATCCCCGTCGCGTGCGCGGCATCCCGGAGCGGGGCGTAAGCCGCTGACTTCCCTCGACGCCTCACTCCTGGCGGACTTGCAAGCCCTGGTGGAATCCACGACCCGAGGCGACCCGATGTCGCCCCTCCGCTGGACGTGCAAGAGCACCAGGCGGCTCTCCCAGGAGTTGCGTGATCAGGGACATCGGGTCGGCCGGACCACGGTCCACGAGCTGCTGGAGCATCTGGGCTACAGCCTGCAATCCAACCGCAAGACCAAGGAAGGCGAGTCGCACCCGGATCGCGACGCCCAATTCGAGTACATCAATCGGCAGACCAAGCTCTTCCAACGGCTTGGACAGCCGGTGGTCTCGGTGGACACAAAGAAGAAGGAGTTGGTCGGGGATTTCAAGAACGGCGGGCGGGAGTGGCGGCCGAAGGGGGAACCCGAGAAGGTGCGGGTCCATGACTTCCCGGACCCCGCCCTGGGCAAGGCGATCCCCTACGGCGTCTACGACCTGGCAGCCAACCGAGGCTGGGTCAGCGTCGGGGTGGATCATGATACGGCGGAATTCGCCGTGACGACACTCCGCCGTTGGTGGTCGATGATGGGGCAGCCGCTCTACCCCCACGCGGCGGAATTGCTCGTGATGGCCGACAGCGGCGGCAGCAACGGGTCGCGGAACCGACTCTGGAAGGTGATGTTGGCGACGATGGCCCGGGAGACGGGCCTGCGGATCAAGGTCTGTCACTTCCCGCCTGGGACCAGCAAGTGGAACAAGATCGAGCATCGGATGTTCTGCCACATCACGCAGAATTGGCGAGGGCGGCCGCTGGTGAGCCACGAAGTGATCGTCAACTTGATCGACTCGACGACGACCTCGAAAGGCCTGGAGGTCCGGGCGGAGTTGGACAAGGAGGCGTACCCGAAGGGGAAGAAAGTAACCGACGAGGAGTTGTCCCGAGTGAAGATCCAGAGAGCCCGCTTCCACGGCGACTGGAACTACACGGTATTACCTGAACCAGCTTGAATTGGCGAACTTATTTCCGGACACTTCCTTAGACGGCAAGTGGGTCGGGCTCGTCGACCGCCGCGCAACGGGCCTCCGAACCTCGGGCGGATTGATCCTCCGACGCGGGGTGTGGATGCTCGGGGCGGGTCCGACGGTTCAAGTGGTCGGCCCGGGAAGTTTCGATCACGTCCTGGTCAACGGGGAGGCGCAACCGCTCGACGCGGCTCGATGTGCGACTCCCGACATCGGCGTGGGCAATCACCGAATTCGCTTGCCGGGTCGTGCATCCAAGTCGCTGAGGGTCAAGATCCGTGAGCCCCGATGCTCCCCTCCGGGCGAGTTGGCGGGGTGGCATCGGGTCGAAGGCGGGTGGCCGTGGTCGGTCCCCGAGCGACGGCGGATCGAGGTGGTTCCGGTTTCGGGGACCCTGCACGGTGCACGGCTCGCGGGAGATTGGCCGCCACGACGCGAGCCCGAGCCCGAGCCCGAGCCGACGGTTCTCGCACCACGGAACTCGGATGGGACGATCCCCGACGACTTGGCAGCGATGTTACTTGCCGTGCGGCTACGGACGAGTAGGAATGTTAGCCCTACCGATCCACGAACCGCCTCGGCCGTGCGGGCCGCGGGGGCACCGAGAGCGAATCCCCTCCTCCGCGGGTTGCTCCGCGCGAGACACACCGTCATCGAGTCCGGGACGAACGAGACATAAGCCAATGGACAACCAATATTTGGGGTATGTCGATTTCATCCACGAGGATTTCTGGGGCCGCATCCGCCCGCTGGCCTTGGTCAGGAAACGAGCGGTCGATGACAATTGGATTGTGGACCGCCCCTGCAAGTCGGACGAACTGGGGCCCACGGGGCTGGTCTTCTGGCCGGCGATACCTCGCGATCAATGTCAGCTCGTGTGGCAATACGTCCGTTTCAAAGTCGAGGCCAACCAGAGGCCACGCGATCCCGATCGTGATCGTGACGAGTTCGTCGTGGCCGAGGAGTGGCGGAACGGGGGCATGCGCCGAGTTGTTTCGCCGCTCGGCCTTACCATCCTTCCGGAGAGCCTCATCATCGGCCCCGAGCGCCGCCGTTGACCCGAACTCCGGTCTGCGATCCCAGTTGAACGGTTTACAGGCGCAGGATGAGAGGGACCCTGATCGATGGGCCTTGGCGAGTTGTCGAGATCGGTGGCCCACCCCGTCTTTGCCTCCAGCCGAAGGAGGACGACCACGTCGTGGAGCACGCGCTTGGCCGGCTCGACCAGGGGACGTACCACGTCTGGGACGACGTCGAGGGCGAGAATCAGGCCGTCCTCCTGGTCGAGCCCGCGAAATCAACCGGCCGGGTGATCGACCTGCTGACCGCATCCGGCCTGGCCGATTGGCTGATCCGAATGCTCAAACGAGACAAGGCCCTCCTGACCAGCCTCGACCGTGCCTCACCGGGCTGGAGGGGCCGTCTCGGCGAACTCCTCGGCACAGCGACCGACCCTATCCTGCGGGTGTTGAACGAACTACGCTTCGCCCGCCTCGATACGGCTCTGCAGGCACTGGCTAGCAACGAGGCACGGGCTGACGACCTGGCCGAGATGCCACGGTTCAAGGAGATCCTCGAAGCCGCGATCGATCGGAAGGTCGCTGCCAAGCGGGCGCAAATCGAGGCCGCGGCCCTGGAGGAGACCCGCGACACCGTCGGCCGGCTGAGGCAGGAGCGGGAGCAGGCGAGGGCGCTGGCGGAACGGGAAAAGCAGGCCATCCTCCGCGAGTTGGGCCAGATCCACGCCGCGGTTGCCGACGCCGAGCGCCTACGCGACGAGGCCCAGGCGGCAGCCCGGAGGGACGAATCATCGATCCGCGCCGCGGCCGACCATCTGGTCGAGGCGCGAGAGCGGATCATCCGGGACTTCTCCGCGTTCCACGGGCTGATCGAGTCTCACGAGGGCGGGCGGCGATGGTTCGGTCAATGGGATCCATCCGCCCGTCACGAACGTCCTCGTAGTCCCCTCGCCGAGGCGGGCAGGGGTTGAGCCCGAAGGTCCGGCGATTGATGATCCGAGCGTCTTCCTCCGCGACAGGCTTGCTCCGACGATGGGGTGTTGGGGAGCCGCCGCCACCAGGCTCCAGGCCAAGAGGCTGCACGCGGCCCTGGTCTCCTGCCGGTGGGTCGCCGTGACTTGCCCTTCCTGGGGCGTGGCCTACACTCAAGCGATCGGGCCATGCGCCCGGCATCTGGTCGTGGCCGCCGAGCCCACCTGGCTTTCCTTCTCCGACGCCTGGGGTGGTGAGGTGGAGGGCTTCTGGCGTGAGGCGGTCGAGCGGCGCGACGAACTGCACTTGCTGATCTTCGCCGATGCCGACCGTGCCCTCGTGCAATGTTGGGCGCGGCCGCTGCTCGATATCGTCTCCGGCCTCCGGAACACGCTGCCATCGGGGTTGTCGTGGCCTGAGAATCTCCGACTGATGTCCTGCCCGTCGGCCGACGAGGCCGCCCTCCCCGTGCCCGATTGGGTGGTGGCGCACTGGGCCGGTGTCAAGGCCGCGGCCGGTGGGACTCGCCCGGAAGGGGTGACCACCCCCGGGCACGTCCCCTTTTCGGCCTGGTCCCGGTGGGGCATGGCGCACGAAGACGCCCCGCGACCCTCGACCGGGCTCGGCGTGGCCGCAAGATCCGCCGCGAAGGATCGTTCGACCTTGGCCGGGACGCTTTGTCGGCTCGGACCCGATGACGACCCCGAACAAGCCAGGGAAGTCGCACGGGAGATCCGCGAGGTCGATGCCCGGACGATCTTCCCAACAGGGGTGCCGGAATGACGTCATCGGTGATCGATCCAAGGCCATCGGACCGGTTGCTCGCCTGGCTCTCGGCGCGGGGCCGGGCCTCGAACCCGACGGTGGATCGTGCCTGTCGGGCGATCGCCGAGCGATTCGACCCGATCCTCCGGGGCGACCGATCTTCGACCCACCGGTATCTCAACCCTTTGAGGAGACTCGGCCACATCGAGGCGGTACGTGGCGGGTTCGCCGTCGTGCCGACCACTTTCTGCTGGTCGTGTCGACCTGAACAAGGCGTATTTCTTGGCGGGCGGGACGAGTTCATGCTGGCCGAATTGAGCCACCGGCTCGGCCCTGGTTTCGTCGCTTCCCCCTCGGACTCTCCCTGGCCCGCGGCCTGGAGCGTGGTTGGTCACCCGGAGGCGGTCGAAGCGGCGATGGAAGGGCTTGGGATCGTCACAGTCCACGAGCCGGGGATGAGGCTCCTCGCGTCGCTCCCGACTTTGGAGGATGCAATCGCCGCATGGCCCGACGCTGGTCCGCCCTCGGCCCTCATCCGATGGGAGATTGCCGAGATCCACGGATACGGGCAGTGGTCGCCGACCGAGGGCATGGGGGTGGTAGACGGCCTGATCCGGCCGTCGGGGAACGGGCGTCGCATCTGGATGATCGTGAGGGACGGGGTCGGCCGACTCCTCGACTCGCCCGAGAAGCGGGCGGTGGCGTGGTGGGCCGAGCTGGCGCGCCTCGTACGGCCTCACCTCGTCCTGGATCGCGGGGCAGGCCGGCTCCTGGTGCCCTCAAGCCGGTTGCCACCTCCGTTGATGGTCGAGAGGCCCTTGATCTGGGCCTCGGGCTCGCCGCCGTCGTGCGATCCGAGCAGGAGGACCAGCTACGAGGCGATCGACCCCGGACGCGCCGGGGAGGTCGCGAGAATCCTGGGACTTTCGTTGGAGGACGCCGCGTGAACGACCCGGTCGGGATGGCCAGCGAACTGCGATCGCTCTACGGCAAGTACCTGGAGAGCGCCCAACCGCTCCGCCACGAGGGACTCATGCGCGAGCGAGCCGAGTTGCTCGGCGCGAGGGGACCCTGCACCGAGACCCCTTGATCGAGCCGGTGCCCCGCTACGAAGAGTTCGGGACCTTGGAGGAAGCTTGCCGCGACCTGGGGCTCTCGCCCGAGTTCGCCGACTTCGCGTCGAGGGGCGCATTCTCGCCGGGCCGCAAGCTCTACGTCCACCAGAGGGCGGCGCTGGAGGAAGTCTGCGTCCGGGGGCGGTCGATGGTCGTGACCACCGGCACCGGCTCGGGCAAGACCGAGTGCTTTCTCCTGCCCTTGGTCGAATCGCTCGTGCGTGAATCCAGGGGATGGAGCGGGCCCGATCGTCCCAAGGCGGTCCGCGCACTGATCCTCTACCCGCTCAACGCGCTGGTGGAAGACCAGATGAGCCGACTCCGCCGCTCGCTGGACGGCGCCGCGGCCCGTGCGTGGGTGGCGACGAATCGCCGAGACCGGTTCACGTTCGGCCGCTACAACGGTCGGACGCCCATCTCCGGGGGTCGGACGCCTCAGAAGAAGGCAAAGTTGCAAGACGAGCTGCGAAAGCTACAGAGGCGAGCGCGGTCGCTGTCCGACCTGGGCGACGAGGTCAGACAGCAGTTCCCGAGCGTAGACCCCGATTCGGGAGAGCACTGGGACCGCTGGACAATCCAGGACGATCCGCCCGACGTGCTCGTCACGAACTATTCCATGCTGAACATCATGCTCATGCGGGCGATCGAAGCAAACATCTTCGAGGCCACCCGCGCATGGCTGGAGGCCGATCGGGCCCGCGTATTCCATCTGGTCGTGGATGAGCTGCATACTTACCGGGGGACGCCCGGAAGCGAGGTTGCCTACCTGGTCCGCCTGCTCCTCGGTCGCCTTGGCTTGAAACCCGACTCGCCGCAGGTTCGATTTCTCGCCTCCAGCGCCTCGCTGGATTCCGGGGAGAAGGGGGCTCGTTACCTTGAAGGCTTCTTCGGACTGGCCCCCGCGAAGTTCGCCGTCCTGTCCGATCCGAAGGAAAACGACCGGGCCTCGCCCGAGGCGCCCCTGGCCCGACATGCCCCGGCGTTCGCAGAGTTTATCGGGGCGACGGACGACGGGGTCGCGGCGTTGGCCACGGGACTGGGAGTGGCCCTCCCCGAGGGTCCTCCTGCCGTCGCCCTGGCGGGACTGATCGAGGCGGTGAAGGGCGTGGAGGCTGTCCGATCGGCGGTGCCCCGGCCGATGACCCCGACCGAGTGGGGAGGCCGCGTCTTCGGGCTTCACGGCGACGCCGGGCGGGACGCCGCCGGTGGCCTGATGCGCGCCCTCGCCGCGGCCCGGGTGGGCTGGTCGGATTCGGACCCGGCGCCCCTCCCGTTGCGGGCACACCTATTCTTCCGCAACCTGACGGGGCTCTGGGCCTGCGCCAACCCGTCCTGCGGCGAAGTGCCGAGCGTCCCCGGCGATACGCCCCGCCCGGTGGGCAAGCTCTACGCCCACCCGAAACTCCGGTGCGACTGCGGCTCGACGGTGCTCGACGTCATCGTCTGCCAGGCGTGCGGCGAGGTCTACCTGGGGGGTTACCGAGCCCGCGACGGGCACGAGGGATCGTCGTTCCGGATGGTCCACGACCAGCCCGACCTGGAGCGCATCCCGAACCCGGCCCCCTCCAATAAGAGTTACGAAGACTACGCGGTCTTCTGGCCGGTGGAGCGTGACGAGGACCGGCCGACGCCCTCGAAGTGGACCCACAACCAGGTCGGTAGACGATGGGACGAGAGGTGGATGGACCCCGTCCTGGGCGAGGTCATGGGACTTCGGGAGGGCAGCCGGGCGCGACGCGGTTATCTCTATCAGGTCTCGAAGAACCTCGCCGGCTCAAAACTCTCCGCCTTTCCCACCACGTGTGCGCGCTGCGAGGCCAATTGGGGCCGTAGCGGCCAGGACGACCCGGGGGACGACCCGGGCCGATCGCCGCTTTCCCCCCATCGGACCGGGTTTCAAAAAGTCAACCAGGTCCTGGCCGATGGACTCCTTCGCCTCATGCCCGACCCGAAGACCCGCAAGCTCGTGGTATTCACCGACAGCCGTCAGGACGCCGCGAAGCTGTCCGCCGGGATCGAACTCGACCACTACCGCGACCTCGTCCGGCAGTCGATGGTCCGGGGCTTCTCGCGGCTCGGGGGCGACGTCCGGGCGTTCCTCAAGTCGGTCGACGACCCGCGCAGGATGAGAGCCCTGACCCCGGAGGAGAAGGAAGCTCGCTCGCGCTTCATGGATGCCAATCCAGCCGTGGCCCGCGCCGTTCAGGACTTGAAGGAAGAGGACGACTCGCCCGAAAACGTCCGGATCGACGGCGAGGTCCGCGCCGGCGTTGAACGGCCCGTATCGGCTCTCGCAAATCCAATCGGCCTTGATCGGCGACCTGCTACGCCTCGGCTGCAACCCAGCCGGACCCCGGCCGAGCCACGCCTTCAGCGCCGAATTGAAGGTCGATCACTGGTCCGACCTCTATGAGTGGGGAGAGGGACCGCCCCGGGCCAAGGACGGCTCCAAGCTGCTCGACGGGTCGAAACAATTCGCCAAGGCCCTCGACGCCCAGTGCCTCAACGAGTGTGTCTTCACCCTCTTCGCCCATGCGCGGAAGTCCGTGGAGGCGCTCCGGCTCGGGTGGGTCACATTCGACCCGATGCTTGCCCCATCGGGCAATTTCGACCCCGAGCGGTTCCGCCGAGCCGTCGAGGTCGCCATGCGACAGCTCGGCGAACGGCGCCGGTTCCGGGGTTCGGATTATGCTTACCCGGCGAACAAACTCCCGAAAGTCTTCGGCGACTACCTCAAGGCGGCACGCCTCGACGAACCCGAGGCGTGGGTCGCGGCCATCGAGGACTTCCTCATCGCCAAGAAGATCACGGACGACGGGTTCTTGCTCGACCCGTCGTCGCTCTGGTTCCGACCGGTCGCGACGGGGGCCGACTCCTGGACCTGCGCGCGATGCCGGGCCGTCCACCTCCATCGCGCCCTCGGCCGATGCGTGAACTGCCACGACCCCTTGCCCGAGGCGGCCGACGCGGCCGGTCCTCGCGGGGACGATTATTATGCCCACCTCGCCTCCGACGGTGCCTCGGCGTTTCGCCTTCGTTGCGAGGAGTTGACCGGCCAGACGGACAAGGACGACGCCCAGGACCGCCAGCGGCTCTTCCGCGGGATCTGCCTGCCCGACGAGGTCCGGATCGTTTCCGAGATCGACGTGTTGAGCGTGACCACCACGATGGAGGCCGGCGTCGACATCGGCGACCTCTTGGCCGTGATGATGGGCAACGTCCCGCCACGTCGGTTCAATTATCAACAGCGGGTGGGCCGCGCCGGCCGTCGAGGCGCCGGCCTTTCTGTGGCGCTCACGGTTGCCCGGGGCCGGAGTCACGACAACTTCCACTTCAAGGATCCCGTGAGGATCACGTCCGAACCGCCGCCGCCGCCCTACGTTGACATGCGGCGCCCGGAGATCCTCCTGAGGATGCTCGCCAAAGAGGTGCTCCGCCTCGCGATGGCGCCCGAGAAAGCCGACGGGCCGGCCGCTCCCGACAGCGTCCACGGGGAGTTCGGCCGAGCCGACGAATGGCCCGCCCTCGCCGATCAGTTCCGTTCGTGGGTCGCCAAGAACGGCATCGCCATCGCGAAAGTCGTTGACCTGCTTCTCGTGGGGACCGGGCTCGGGGATCGCCGCGCGGAATTGATCGCCTACCCCGCGACCCTCCCCTCCCGAATCGCCGAGATCGCCGCCTCGCCCGAGTATCCGCAGGATGCCCTGAGCGAACGGCTGGCAAACGCCGGTCTCTTGCCGATGTTCGGATTCCCGACCCGGGTCCGTTATCTCCATCACGCCCGTCCCACCGAGTTTCCCCTCAAGCAAGTCGTCGACCGCGACGACGGCGTGGCCATCGGCCAGTTCGCCCCGGGCAGCGAGACGGTCAAAGACAAGCTCGTCCATCGCGCCGTGGGGGTCGTTCTTTATGGAATCGGAAAGGCGGGAAGGATTGAAGAGCGCGATGGACGGGGGCGGATCGCCGAGGTTGGTTCATGCTCGGCCTGCGGCGCATTGTCGACCGACGAGCTAGGCAAGTCCGCCTGCCCGGTCTGCGGGGTGGCCGATCCCGGATTGTACCGGCGGGTCGCGACCTGGGAACCCCTGGGCTACACCACCGAGCCGAAGTCTTCGAGGGACTTCCATGGCCGGTTCGACTGGTCGCCGCGCTCCAGCCATCCCCGGCTCGACTCCGACGGGTCGCCGGTCGCCGTCCTGGCGGGGACGAACCTCGCGTATGCCCGGGACGAGCGGCAAGTTCTCCGCGTCAATGACAATGGCGAGAGGCTATTCGCCTTCCGCCAGGGACCCGGAATGCACTGGGTTGTCGAGGACGAGTTGCGGGGCGTCTGGAGGGCCAGGGTGGCTGACGCGAAGACGGCCGAGGTCGCCCTGGCATCGCGCAAGAAGACCGACATCCTTCGGCTCCGACCGGCGGTAATACCCGCCGGCTTGCGACTCGGCCCGCCGCTCCCCACGAATCCTCGGCCCGCCGAGTCGTCCTTGCACGCGCGGGCCGCGTTCTACTCGTGGGGCCACCTTCTCCGCCTCGCGGCTTGCGACCTCCTGGACGTCGAGTCACGGGAGTTGGACGTCGGCGTCAGGCCGGTCCGGTCGTCGGAGGGCGAGCCGACCTACGAGGTCGTCCTGATGGACACCCTGGAGAACGGCTCGGGCTATTGCCGCCACCTCTCCGAACCCGCGCCACTCCGGGCACTCCTCGCTTCCGTGGCCGACCTCGACAGGGGCTGGGCAGCGAAGATCGCCGGGGGCGACCATGCCTCGCGTTGCGATGGCTCTTGTTACGATTGCTTACGCGACTACTCCAACGCCGACCTCCACGCGGTGCTCGACTGGCGGCTCGCACTGGACCTCTCCGAGCTGGCGGCCAACGTCAACGCCGACCTCTCGTCCGACAACCCGCGTTGGGCCTCTCTGGTCCGCCGTGCCGAGGAGACCCTGCGCGAAGTCGCCCCGGGTCGAAACTTCCGTCTGGTACACCCGCTCCGAGGAGCAATCGAGTCGGGGCCCGACCCATGCAATGTCTTCGACGCGGTACGCCGCCCCGGGCTCGTGGCAACGTGGTGCCCCGGTGACCACTGACTCCTGCGTGGCCACGGGCGGCTCCTTTCAGATCTATTCTGTGCGAGGACCAGCCATGGGCTTTTCGATGGCCAAAAACACGACTCGGGAAGTCCAGGCCGACGCCGGCCCGCGATCGCGACTCGTGCCGGGGGCAAGACATCAATCGGTTGGGCGTCACCGGGCCTGCGGACTCGAAGTGATGATCCCGCTGATCGAGGTCATCAGGCTTGTCCCCTGACGCCTTCCGACGCGCGTTGGTTCCGTATTACCCGGTCCACGAGCGAGCATTGGTCATTCTGAATTGCAGCAGGGCCGGACAACGTTCGCGGGACGCTGCAACCTCCGAACGTTCGGATCAGAGGCAGCTCTTTGGGTCGTATCAGGTCTGGATCTCGGTGCGGATCAGATTCAGGACCGGTGTATAGAGGTCTACGGTCTGCTCCGGCGTATCGATGGATACGATCAGGGCGTACCGGGCGTGCTTGCTCCAGTACTCCTGATCGGTGCGCTCCGCCACCAGCCCGTCACCGGAAAGACCGCGAGGCTTCCGCAAGAGGCCAGGTCGCTGGCCGTGCCCTTCCACCAATCGGAGTGGAGTGAGCCACGCGTGCGGAGCTTCGGCCCCAGGGTCCATCCCCCGGCATCGCCCACCGCCCCCGTGTACTCCTCCTCGTCCTCGCGTGCAGCCTTGCTGACCCGCTGACGGAACTCGTCGAGGCTCTCGACGGGCCGTTTGACCTCGAAGCGGAGCCCGTGGGACTGGTAGCGGTGCCTCGTCCGAGGGAAGCTGCCACGCCGCCCCGGCTTGGGTTCGATGAAGTAGGAGAGCGTCACCCGCATCGTCACGGTCCGCTCGCCCAATCCTTGAAGCTCCTGGACCGGCCAGGGAAGTGAGTGGACGCGCATGTCCTTGGTCTTGACGTCGCCCTCGACGAGGTCGAACGGCTGCAGGCTTTCCTCGGCGATCAGGGTCAGGGCATTGCGAGCCGAATGGAGGGCCCTTGTCAGGTTGGGCACGCCACAGCCGTACCTTCGGAGCCGATTCAGGCACTTCCGCTTCTCGGGTAGCCCCAGCGTGGGGTCGTCGAACGCCCGTTGCATTGCGGGCGTCCATTCCGCCGAATGGATCATCAGGGCGCGGACAGTCTCCGGCCACAACTTGGGATATTCGGCCCAGATGAGGGCGGCGATCCGAGCCGCCTGGGCGGTGGCGGCGCTGGTGTCGCCGAATCCGACCAGCAACCGTCCGCCCGTCGCGTGGGCGGTCGTCAGCAGCGACATCTGCTCGGGCGTGTCGATGAGCCCGGTTGCTGGATCCACGATCGCGTTGCCCCCTTCCAGCACCACGTCCGGCTTGTAGGGCCACTCGGGGTGGTAGGTCAGCGAGGTCGTACTGCTGGGGCTGAGGTCGCCGGCACGGGCGACCGGCCGGCAACCGGGGTGGGTCTCTTGAGGGAACTGAACAAGCTCGGTGTAGGCACCGACCGTGACGGCGTTCAAGGCTTGGCCAGGATCCTGGACGGTATCGGTGTCGTTCACCTCCGGGTAACCTACCTGGTCGTCCCGCTTGACGTTGCCCGCCGAGATGAAGAACAACCTCCGGTGGCCGTCGCGCACGCCGGCGCAGAGTTGGTCCACCTCGCCCGACCAGGACGACGGCAGGCCCCTGTCGCGGCCGTCGGTGGTCACGGCCATACAGTACGCCCTCCGGCGTGTGGGGGACTGGCTCTCGATCCGGTAGGCCGATTGCGCGGTGATCGCCCCGTAAAGCTTGGGGTCGTTGCTACGAGGTGGCGAGGGCAGGATCTTGACGGATTCGAGCCGATGCCGCAGGTGGACCGGGCCGACGTCCTGGAGCAATTGGGGGGAGCTGGTCGCCGTAGATCGCGATCCCAGCCATCTCGGTGCCATGCGACAGGCCGTCCGTCAACGGCCAGGTCGGGTCGTATTTGACGGCGTCCTCGGGCGACAGGGCAGGCCGGACGAGCGGGTGCAAGACCACGCCGCCGTCCAGGATGCAGACCGCCGGGGCATCGTGCCCCGGAGGGACGAGCCGCCCCCGGAGGTGATTCACCCACTCGCCTTGCTCCCGGGGTGACATCTCGACGAACTCCGCCGGGTTCTCCTTGGCCCGTCGGACTTCGCCGAGCAGGTCGAGCAAGTCGACGGTCGAACTCAATTCGGCGGCGGTCCCGAAACAAAGGACCACGAGCCGGTCGGGGAACCGGATCGTCTCCCGGCCCAACCGGAGACCCGCCGCCTCGGCGATCATCTGGAACGTCACCCAAGGGTCCTGATCGCCCTCGGCGCGGAGCCATGTCTCCCACCAGATCGCCTGACCTTCCGCCGGGAAGTCGGCGCCCTCGTCGGTCCAGAATGAGCGCAGGCTCGCCAGACGGATCACCGCGATCCGGTCGAAAAGGTTCTGGTTCTTCGGCTGGCCCCTGGCCGTCTGTTCGCCCAGGTACTGCTCGACGCGCTTGACGAAGTAGCCGAGCTTCTCCTCGGGCACGTGGATGACGGCCGTCCGGACTCCGTTATCCTCGCGGACGCAGGCCAGCTCGACGCCCTGACCGCGCGCCTCCAGGCTGTCGAGTGCCAGCTCGAAGTCCGGCTCGCTCTCGACCTCCAGGATGATCCGAGCCGGAGCCTCGGGGGCTGTGGTGACACCCCTCAACAGCTCATTCTCCTGGCGAGCCCGATCCATCTCCTCGCGTAGGGTAGTTCCGTGGGTCGCGCAGTCTCGGGCCGGGAGCCTGACCGGGCCACGCGGGATCGGCCCGGCGTAGACATAGGGTTCGCTGATTGCCCGCCCGGTCATGAAAAGGTGAGGAAACCGCTCGTCAGTGGTCATGGTGAATCCGGCAGATTACGGACGCCCATCTCCCGGCGCTCTCGTAGCGCATGCAGAAGGGCGATATCGGAGACATCGTCGAGATCGGCAAGGATGGCCTCCTTGGCGGCTTCATCCCCGGCCCTGGCGACCTCGGCGTAGCTCAGCCCATCGGCCGCTTCCCGAACCTTGCCCCAGTCGACCTCCGCGAGTCGGAACTGGTTCAGCCGGCTGCGGATCAGCTCCTCGGCCTGCTCGGGGGCCGGCAGGCCGTAACGGATGACGTCATCGAATCGGCGGAACAGGGCCGGGTCGAGAAGTCCCTCGTGATTCGTGGCCGCGAGGATCAGGCTGTCGGAGTCGTCGGCCTCCAGGAACTGCAAGAAGGAGTTCAGGACCCGACGCATCTCGCCGACGTCGTTGGGCCGGCTGCGGTCCCCCCCGATGGCGTCGAACTCGTCGAAGAGGTAGACGCCCCGCGTCCGGGCCATGGCGTCGAAGATCAGCCGCATCTTGGCCGCGGTCTCACCCATGAACTTGGTGATCAGGCCGTCGAGCCGGGCCGACAGGAGCGGCAGGTGCAATTCCCCCGCCAATGCCGCGGCGGTCATGGTCTTACCCGAGCCCGGTGGACCGACCAGGAGCAATTTGCGCCGGGCCGAGAGCCCGTGGCTCCGGAGTTTCCCCTGCTGGCGGTACTGCGCGACGACCCGGAGCAAGCTCTCCCGCGTCGGGGGGACAGCACCATGTCCACCATGCGGGTCTTCGGGTAGGACGCCGCGATGAGGTCGCCGAGGTCGCCGGGTAGCCGGGCGATGGGGACGGCATGGTTCGTCGGCGGGGCGACTGCACGCTCCTTGGCCTCGTCGATCAGCTCCCGCAACTCGCGGGCGAGCTTCTCCTGGCCCTTGCGCGCGGCGTGAGCGGCGACCTGCATCGAGACGGTGAGGAAGCGATCCCCATCCCCCGCGACGTAGCTCCTCAACAACGCCTTGAACTGCTCCGCCGTCGCCATCGGGCCGCCTATCGCCTACTGAGGGACCATGGCTCGATACTCGCCCGCCAGCTTACGCGAGTTGACCCGCCCCTTCACATTGGAGCGGGGTCCACTCGCGTCGCTACCTAGATAGCCTATCTCAACGATGGAGTCCGAGCACGGACCTTCCCTCCGCCTTTGTGACCGGCCGGTTGGGCCAGTTGCTACACGGAATTGGCCAATTTGAGAAGCCGTACCGCCCGGTAAAGTGAAGCCACACCGACTGCCTCCAGTACCGAGGCTTCACCCGTCTGAACCCATGTTCTCTATTCTATCGGCTGGCAAGATTCGTGGCCACGCCCGAGAAACAAGTGGTTTATCGGTCCCATCCGCGTCGGACGACCAGAAGAGCGGCCGCCTTCCAGCTCGTGACATCCTGGCCTGAGATGACTGCTGGATCCTTGACATCCTCTGGGATGAGGCCGGCGTGCTCTGGCTGGGCCGCGAGGGACAGGACACGTTCGGCCGCAAGAACTTCCTGGAGCTGCTCTCGGTCTTCTCGGCGCCGCCGCTCTTCGCGGTCCTGCATGGCCGGCACGAGCTGGGCTCGGTGGACGAGACGACCTTCCTCGGCCGCCGCGACGACGGGCCCCCGGTCCTCCTGCTGGCGGGCCGGGCCTGGCGGGTCGTCCACCTGGACTGGAAGAGGCGCCGGGCCCACGTCGAGCCGGCCGAGGACGCGGGCCGGTCGCGGTGGCGGGGCGGCGGCCAGCTCCTTGGGTATGACCTCTGCTGGGCGATCCGCCAGGTCCTCGCCGACGACGCGGCCCGGCCGGGCTGGTCGCGGCGGGCCGTCGCGCGGATGGAAACGATCCGGGCGGAGTACCCCTGGCTGAACGGCGACGAGGCCAACGACCTGGTGGCCGCCGGGGAAGAAGTCTCCTGGTGGACGTTCGCCGGCGGCCGGGCTAATGCCGCCCTCTCCCACGAGCTGGCGACTCGCCTGGACGCGAAGGTCACCTCGGACAACTTCGCCGTCAGGTTCCCCCGGGGAGTGAACGTCGCCCCCGTCGCTGACGCCCTGGGTGGCCTGCGGGGAGCCGACCCGGGATGTCTCGTGGCACCGGCCGGTGAGCAGGCCATCGACGGGCTGAAGTTCTCCGAGTGCCTGCCCCGGGACCTAGCCGCCCGGGTGGTCCAGTCCCGGCTCGCCGACGGCCGGGGCGTGGAGGGGGTGCTGGAGCGGGAGACTCGGACGGTGGTCGCGGAGTAAACCTGGGGGCGGGTGAGGGACCGATTTGCATCGAAGGTTGAAATCATTGTCGCCCGAAGATTCCAGTTGCCGGCAACTGCCCTCAACGAGAAGTTCGAGCGTGCCCAGGCAGTGAGGTTATCATGGTGAGCACCTGTCGCCGGCCTATGATCGCCTGGCTCTGGGATCTTGCTCTGCCTCGGCATCGCCGTTTAGAGTCATCGGGACAATTCTCGAAGCTCGATGGAAAGCTCCTCCCTGGCAAGGCGCGTGATGAGGCCAGTTCACTTGAGGACGAAGGCACGGGCGAATGTCGGGGCGTTCCTGACGCTCCTGGCGATCGGCCTCTGCTCTCCCTCGACGAGCCGCGGTGACTGCCGACACTCCGCCGAACGGCCAGCGATCGGGATCGAGTTCTCTCGGCCCGATGAACCGTTGACCGACCCCGGGAAGTCACCGCCGCCGATGCCTTGCTCCGGGCTGCGGTGTTCGGGCAACGCGACGCCCCCGCTGACTCCCGCCAATCAGACTCAGCCCAGGACCGATTCGTGGGGCCTGTCGATCGAGCCCGAACCGATCGATCGGCCAGGGCACTCCAATCGAGAGGTCGAGGTCGCCCTCGTGCGGCCGGTTCGGATGGTCTCCTCTCTTTTCCGCCCCCCTCCGCCCTCCGCCGATTGATCCCCACTCCCGAGCATTGTCCCTAGCCCCGCCTGCGCAACTCCCGCGCCCGGCGAGGCTCGACGACCCCGACCCGCGCATTACGATCCACGAATCCGCTCGGTCGTCCGTGGCGCACGACCGAGGGTTCGCCCACGGACCGATCACCCGAACCCCACTTCATTCATCATTTCGATTGACCGTAATCTCAGGAGTCGAAGATGGCCCACATCCGTCTGCCCGAAGGAGCACCCGGGATTATCGGCCCGATGGTCGCCTACCCGGAAACTCAGGTGCATCTGAGCGGCCTGGCCGAGGCCCTGTTGCGAGGACCGTCCTCGCTCACGTCGGGAGAGCGGGAGACGATCGCGGCCTTCGTCTCGGCGGGGAACGAATGCCGATTCTGCAGGGAGTCGCACGCCGCGGCGGCCCGCGCCCACCTGGGCGAGCAAAAGAACCTGGTCGATCAGGTGATCTCCGACGCGGAGGGCTCGCCGTCCACCCCGAAGATGAAGGCCCTGCTCGCCATCGCCGACAAGGTCCGCCGCGACGGGAGACTGGTCCAATCCGCCGACATCGAGCTGGCCAGGGCCGAGGGCGCCGACGACAAGGCGATCCACGACACAGTCCTGATCGCGGCGGCGTTCTGCATGTTCAACCGGTACGTGGACGGTCTCGGGACCTGGGCACCCGAGGACCCGGCCGCCTACGTCGAGTCGGGGGTGCGCCTGGCCGAACAGGGCTACGTGCACTACGACTTCAGCAAAGGGTGAAGCGCAGGTTCGTGGGACTGAAAGGGTGCCGAAGTTCATCGCCAGGTTGAACAAAGGGGATATGTGATGACAGGACCGGATCTCACGACACCCGAGTCCACCCGCGACGATGAATTGCCGCGCGGCCTCGGCCTCCTCTCGGCGACGGCCCTCGTGATCGGCGAGGTGATCGGGGTCGGCATTTTCCTGACCCCGTCGGAGATGGCGAAGTCGCTCGGTTCCCCGTTCTGGGTCTTCCTGGTCTGGGGGACGATGGGCTTGATCTCCGTCTGTGGTGCCCTCTGCTTCGGGGCGCTCGCGGCCCGCTACCCCGAAGCCGGAGGGGGATACGTCTACCTCCGCAGGGCGTACGGGCCGAGGGTCGCCTTCCTCTTCGGCTGGATGTCGCTGCTCGTGACCGACCCCGGGATCACGGCGATGATGGCGGCTGGATTGGCACGTTACGCGGGTTCGCTCGTCGCGCTCTCGCCGCTCGGGCTCACGATCGTCGCCATCGGGTCGATCGTCGTGGTCGCCGCCTCGATCACCCTGGGTGTGGGCATCGGCGCCGGAATCCTCCGCGTGCTCTCGTCACTGAAACTGCTGCTGCTGGCGGCGATCGCGGCGTGGGGGTTCGGCTTCGGCCTCGGTTCTTGGGCGAACTTCGTCCCGCTGGTGGCTCGTCCTCCAGACGCGGCCCCTCTCGCACCGTCGCTGGTCGGCGGCCTGTTCGCCGCCTTCTTCTCGATGGCGGGTTGGTGGGACGTGAACAAGGTCGCCGGGGAGGTGCGAGACCCCGGTCGCAACCTGCCACGCGCCTTGATGCTCGGCGTGGGGCTTGTCACGCTCGCCTATATGCTCGTCAGCGCGGTCTTCTGGTATCTTGTGCCCCTTTCCCAGGTCGACACCGAGAGGGGGTTCGCTGCCCAGGCGGGCGAGGCCCTCTTCGGCGCGGCCGGGGGTCGGGTGCTCGCGGGCGTCGTGATCCTCTCGGTCCTCGGCAGCCTGGCCGGCATCCTCATGGCGGCCCCAAGGGTCTATTACGCAATGGCACGCGACGGCCTGTTTCCGTCGTCGCTCGCGGCGATCCACCCGCGCTTCGGGACGCCCGCCCGAGCCACGGCGGTGCAGGTACTCGTGGCCTCGATCCTGGTGGCCTCGGGCTCGTTCGAGCAGATCCTGTCTTACTTCATGGTCGTCACGATCGCCTTCCTTGCCCTGATGGTCGCCGTCGTCTACGTCCTTCCCGCCCAGGCGGAGCCGGGTCGCGTGCCGGGTTATCCGTTCACACCGATGGGGTTCTTGGTCCCGGTCTCGCTGGTCATCCTCCTGGCGACCACGAGTAACCCGCTCAGCACCGGTGTCGGCGCGGGGGTTGTCCTCCTCGGCCTGCCGGTCTACGCACTCTTACGGAAGGGCGGCCGTCTCGCGCCGATGGGCCAGCAGGGAGACGATGGTCGGGAGGGGGCGAGCGAATCGGCCGCCACGCCCTCGGTCGCCACGAGCGGCGACACCACCAAGGGGAAGACGGCCTACAAGCGGCGTTGAATCCTCATCGGGTCACCTTCTGGGCGGCGACACTGCCGGGCCCCCAGAGCGGCCTGGCGAGCTGCCGGCTCCAATCTTCCCAGGCCGCGAGGAGTTCCTTGGCCCTCTCGGGATGGTCGCCGCTGCGGTCGTGGACCTCGCCGACGTCCTCCGCAAGGTTGTACAGGCGGAACGGGCTCAGGGGCGGCTTCGCGGCGACCGACCTGACCCCAGGGGTGTCGAGCGTGCTGTCATAGCGCACGAGCTTCCAGTCGCCCCGACGCACCGCCGCCTGGCCACCGAGTCGCCAGTAGAGCGTCTCATGAGGAGTCGACCCGTCACGGCCGGCGAGGTGCGGGAGCAGGTTGACCCCGTCGAGGCCCCACTCGGGCTTCGCGGCCAGTCCCGCCGCGGCGAGCGCGGTGGGGAGGATGTCGAGCTGGATCACCGGCCTGTCGTAGACCTGGCCCGCCGGGAGCTTGCCCTTCCAGCTCAAGACGAACGGCACGCGGATGCCCCCTTCGAGGGTGGTCCGCTTCGAGCCCCGGAGCGGGTCATTCCTCGATCCGTTGATCGTGGTGCCGAGCATGGTGGGGCCGCCGTTGTCGCTGAAGAAGACGACCAGGGTGTCGTCTTCGAGGCCCGCCTGGCGAATCTTGCCGAGCACCGCCCCGGCGGCCTCGTCGAGCGCCGAGAGCATCGCGGCGTAGGTCCGCCGGGTCTTGTCGGGGATCGAGGCGAATCGGGCGAGCCGGGCGTCGGTCGCGTCCATCGGCGTGTGGACGGCATTGAAGGCGACCTCCAGGAAGAACGGCCCGCCCTTGTGCCGCTCGATGAACGAGGCCGCCTCGCGGCCGATGGCATCGGTCAGATAGGCCGATTCCTTGACCGGCTCGGTGCCCCGGAGGATGTCGGTGCTCCCGTCGACGAAGTAGGTGTGGGCTCCGCCGAGGAACCCGAAGAACTCGTCGAAGCCCCGCTTCTGCGGGTGGAACTCCGGGGCCGCGCCGAGGTGCCACTTGCCGACGAGCCCCGTCGCGTAACCCGCCGCCTTGAGTCGATCGGCCAGGGTTGTCTGCGACAGCGGGAGGCCAAACCTGGCGTTCCCTCCCTCGCCCGGGTTGAATTCGTGGCCGAACCGCTGCTGGTAGCGACCGGTCAAGAGACCGGCGCGGGTCGGGCTGCAATACGGCCCGGAGACGTAGCCGTTGGTGCACCGGACGCCCCCCGCCGCGAGGGTGTCGAGGTTCGGCGTGGGGATGTCCTTACACCCTTGAAATCCCAGGTCGGCGTACCCCAGGTCGTCGGCGACGAGGAGCACGATGTTCGGCCGTTTCGCCTCGGCCCCGGCCGATGTCCCGGGCAGCCACGCGGAGGCCAACGCCCCGATCACCCACAAGCACCGTTTCATGGAGCCGATTCCTCCGAGTCGCCCTCAGGATCGGACCGATGGACAGAAACAGCGACGATCCTCGGTGAACTTCCTCTTTGCCAGCGATCAAGGCGACAGCATTGATCTCACCTGACGTTCTCGTTCGACCAATCCCTGTTGCCGGCAACGGGAGGAAGTGCTGGTCCGGCCGATTCCATTCGATCCGAGGGCACGTCGCAAGTGGCCGCCGCCTCGTCCCCATTCGGTTGTGGCACAGGACGGGGTGCGGGCGGTAGGGCTCCTCCAGGTCCTTCATCTCTGCCTGGTGGAGCTTTAAGGTGGCCCGGCGCAGGACGACCGAAGGCGACCAGCTCGTCCCCGAAGGCCGGGGGCCGTTCTTCGCCAGGCATGCTGGTCATCCTCCACGAACCAAAAACAGCGGCCCGTCGATGCATCATTGGTCCTTCCGGTCCACAGGAGGTGTGTATGAGAGGATCTGGCCGTCGGCGAGCAGCCGCTCGCGCAGCTTCGCGTAAGGCACGTCCTGGACGGTGCTGTCGCCGTCGATCGCCAACGAGGCGGCGGTGGCCGCCGACTGGCCCAGGATCATGAACACCGGCTCCATGCGGATCGAGCCGAACGCGATGTGCGTGCTGGAGACGCAAACCGGGACGAGCAGGTTGTCGGCCTGGCCACGCTCGGGCGTGAGCGAGCCGTAGGCGATCTCGTACGGGGACTTGAGGCCGACGCCGATGTCCCCCTCGTTCTGGACGTGGCCCTCGGGTGTGATGTACCTCTGGATGTTGTGCGAGTCGATGCCGTAGCTGCCCATGCCGACCGACTCCGGGGTCGGACGCCGCTTCATCAGCTCGTTCTCGGTCATCACGTACGCGCCGATCATCCGCCGGGCCTCGCGGATGTAGAGCTGGTAGGGCCACCCTCCGTTGTCGGTGAATTCGTCCTTCGCCAGGCCCCAGGCCCGCATCTTTCCCTGGACGTCTCGCGGGACCCGAGGGTCGTTGGCGATGAAGTAGAGCCACCCCTTCTGGTAATCCTCGTGCTCCTTGATGATCTCCCGGCGGCGCTCGTAGCTGGCCTCGGGATAATCCCAGTTCATGCCGATGTTGTCGGTGCTGAACGGGCCGTGGTTGTTGGTGTCGGTCTTGCGGTTCGGGACCGGATCGAACTTCGCGAACGTCTCGCCCCACCCGGCGGCGTAGACGCGCACGAGCAGCTCGTACTGCCCGGGGTCGTAGCCCTCGGGCCTGGGAAAGGGGATGCGATTGTCGGGGTGATCGGTCAGGCACATGCGGAAGCAGTACGCCTGCACCTTCCTGTCACCCTGGCCGTATGCGCCGGGCGATTCGGTCGAGATCCGGGGGAGGACGCCGGACCCGGGGTCGCCCGGGACGACGTAGGGGCTGATGTCCATCTTGCCGAAGTGATGGCCATGGTGGAGCACGCCCGTCTGCACGCCGTTCCACTTCTCGTCGTACGCGCTCGTTGGTTCGCGACCCACGTGGTAGCGGACGCCGGAGGCGGCCATCAGGTCCCCCTCGTAGGTCGCGTCGATGAACATCCTGCCGACGTAGGTCCTGCCGCCGAGGGTCGTGATGGACGTGATGCGGGCGCCGTCCTTCTTGACGCCCTTGGCCCGGTCGAGCCACTCGTCGCGGACGAGGGGGACCTGGTGCTCGCGGACGAGGTCCTCGAAGACCCGCTCGGCGACGTGCGGCTCGAAGATCCACATCGTCCGCTGCGTCGCCGTCAACGGCCGGCGTGCCCTGGCCCTTGCCGCCGTACTCCTCGCGCCCTTGCCACCGCCACGCCTCGGGCCTGGCATAATGGGACCAGACGCGGTGGTAGAACTCGCGGGAGAGGCCGCCGATGACGGCCTTGTTCCCGGTGTCGGTGAACCCGAGGCCACCGCTGGAGAGGCCGCCGAGGTGCTTGTCGGGCGAGACGATGACGACCGACTTGCCCATCCTCTTAGCCTGCACCGCGGCGGTGACGGCGGCGGAAGTACCGCCGTAGACGACGACGTCGTAGGTGCCGCCCTCTGCGGCCGTCCCGGCCTCGATGTGGCTCGGGCAACAAAGTGACATGACGCAAAGCGCGAGCAACAGGCGCATGATCCCTCCAACCGAACCGAGGATAGAGAACGACCCATAAGGCTTGGCCTCTTCGAGGCGGCGCCGGCCGCGTCTCGCTCGCCCTGAGTCGGCGCTCGGTTCATCACTGGGCTCGCCGCCTCGACGGTCTCAATCAGGAAGATAGCGGCCCGGCCGACCTCATGCACGAGGCACTCGCCCTATTCAAGCGAGCCTCACGAATCGTTCTCTTGGACGGCACCATCGAGCCACACCGAACGAGGCCCGCTCCCGCGGCCCCGAGTGGCACCGGATCCGCCGCGGCGAGGCCCCAAACGTGCTGGAGCCGTTCTGGTCGATCCGGGCCATCCTCGCCGATCGCCGACCCATCCCTGCCGGCGCCCTTCGCGGACGAGGAGCCGGATCGGATTGGGAGCAAATTGGGAGCAGGATTGGCAATGCAACCGCCGCCCGCTTACAATCCAAACCCAGCGTTCTCAGAACCGATCTCTGACAATCCGAACGACTTGCGGTTCAAACCCAACGCATGTGCAATGCTGCCAAAATGATGACACGCTACCTTCAGGTCCTAGTGGGCTAACCATGCCCGTGGAGGTTCAAGTCCTCTCTTCGGCACTGCAAGCAAAGGACTTAGGGCGACGAGCCCTAAGTCCTTTCTGCTTTCCAGGCGGCCATCTCCCTCAAGTCTCCCCACTGTCGTGACCTCGGGAGATCGATACCGAGATGATCTGGGTCTGGGGTCGGGGAGGAATCTCCCCACCACCGACCCTGCGGGACCCCTATATCTCGGCCATCACCCGGTCGGTGATCGCCACCTCGTCCAGGGCCAGATAGTGCTGACGCATCATCTCCGGGTGGCACCCGAACGCGATGGCGGCCTCCTCGAAGCTGACGCCCGCTATCTTCGCCACGGACATCGCCGTACCACGCAGGTTGTGCAGTTTGAACTTCCGGGCCGTCGGGATCTCCTCGAAGTAGAGGGCGGCTTGGTTCTCCATCCAGTCCTTCAACCGCCCTGACGTGTAGCCCCGCACCCGCCGGGCGTGATTGAGGCGGCCACGACGGGCGTGGAGATCCCTCAACTCTGCGGAGAACGCCTCGAAGACATAGGTCTTGCCCGAGATCGTCTTTAGCTCGACGAAGGTCGAGCCCGACAGCCGGACGGCCCGCTCCTTCCGGCCCTTGGTCGTGACCGCCTCGAAGTGGAGCCGGCCCTCCTTCAGGCCCGTCAACCTCGCAGCGGCAAGCTCCGTGATTCGGCAGCCGACCAACGCCTTGACCTCCAGGAAGAGGCGTGGGAGTCTCCAGCCCTCCCATCGGCCCTCAAGCCAGTCCAGGGATGCCTGGGCCTCCTCCGAGGCGACCAGCCGGGGAGTCGGCCTGTCGGCCTTGGGCGGGGTCACGTCGGCGAACGGGTCCTGGTCGAGGAGGCGGCACTCCTTGATCCACCACTTATTGTAGACGATCCGCAGGTTGTCGAGGTTGCCCTGGATCGTGCGGACGCCCACGCCGGCCGCACGCCGGATCGCCTTGTAGCGGCTGGCCATCTCCGGCGTGATCTCGGCGGGTCCCTTCGACTGGGGGAACGCCTTCCGAAGGCTGCCGACGACAAGGATGTACTGCTGGATCGTCGTGGGCCGCAGATTGTCGGCCTCCATCTGCCTCGTCATGGCGGCGATCGCCTCGTCCCAGGTCGGCTCCTTGATGAGGGCCTTCGGGGCGAACGACTCCCGGATCATGACGATGGCGGCATCCGCCGCCCTCTTCTTGTTGGGCTCCCTGGTCGAGAGTTCCTTCCGCCTGCCGTCCGGCCCCAGGAAGCTGGTCAGGTAGAACGGGTCGCGTTCCCGCCGCTTCAGCGAGAAGCGGACCCGACGCCCGTCGTCCAGCACGTAGACCTCGCTCATCTGCCTCCCCTCCTGGCCAGGTACTCGTCGAGCATGACGCTCGTGAACCGATACGTCGCGCACAGTCCCTTCTGGGGGGAAGTCATGAGGCAAGGCGCACCACGCTCATCCCGTGCTCAGGAGGTAGAAGATCGCGTTGAGGACTTCGCGGAGGCTGGTGGTTCGAGGCGATCCGGCCGGCACTAGGGGAGGTAACAGGGGTTCCAGGAGGGCCCACTGAGCGTCGCTGAGGTCGCTAGTGTCCCGAGTTAGAAATTCGCTCACAAACCCTCTTCACTCGATCCAGGATCAGATCTGCCGAGGCGGTCCACTTGAACGGCTTGGGATTCTCGTTGTGATGGGCCAGGTATTCCATGATCGCCTTCTCCAACGCCGCCACGCTCCGGAACGCACCGCGTCGGATTCGTTTCTCGGTGATCTCGGCGAAGAACCGTTCCACCTGGTTCAACCACGAACCGCTGGTCGGCGTGAAGTGCAGATGATATTCCGGGTGCCGCTCGAACCAACGCCTCACCGAGGCCGTCTTATGCGTCCCATAGTTGTCCATGATGATGTGGATCTCGATGCCCGGCTCGCGGGTCACCTGAGTGTCAATCTCCTTGAGGAACTTGAGAAACTCCTGCGACCGATGCCGCTTGAAGCACTTGCCGATCACCTGCCCGGTCGCCACGTTCAACGCCGCGAACAGCGAGGTCGTCCCGTTGCGGACGTAATCGTGCGTCCCACGCTCGGCCTGCCTGGGGGCCATCGGCAAGAGCGGTTGGGTCCGGTCCAACGCCTGGACCTGGCTCTTCTCGTTGACCGACAGGACGATCGCATTCTCCGGCGGGCTCATGTACAGGCCGACGACATCGCGGACCTTCTCGACGAAGTAAGGGTCGGTCGAGAGCTTGAAGGTCTCGCTGAGGTGGGGCTTGAGGCCGAAGGCGTGCCAGACCCGGACGATGGCGCTCTGCGAGAGGCCGACGGCCTGGGCCATCCCCCGGGTGCTCCAGTGGGTGGCGGTCTTGGGCTTCTCCTCCGAGGGTCTTGGTGACGACTTCCTCGACTTTCGCGTCGGTAATCGTCCGCGGGGCACCGGGCCTGGGCTCGTCGGCGAGCCCTTCGAGGCGGTCGTTGAGGAAGCGGTGACGCCACTTGCCGACGGTGACCACGTTGACGCGGAGCCGGGCGGCGACGACCTTGTTCTCGAGGCCCTCGGCGCAGGCCAGGATGATCCTGGCCCGCTGGGCCAGGCGTTGGGTGCTCTTGGGCCGGGAGGCCCAGGTTTCGAGTTTCTGCCGCTCGTCGTCGCTGAGGGTGAGCGGGGCTTTGGGACGACCACCTTTGCTCATCATGTGTCTCCTTTCCAGGAGTCTATGATGAGAAGCCCGATCGCGCAAGGTTATTTGGCGGATTTCTAACTCAGGACACTAGAGCGGTTCTCGTCCGCTTGGCACACGATTTGGAAAGGGGTTCTTGGAAAGGATGTAAATCATGAAACCCTTGTCGAACGATCTCCGCCAACGCATCCTCAAGGCCGTCGATGGTCGCGAAGGTTCTCGCCGACAACTCGCTGCCCGCTTCTCCGTGGATCCCTCAACCATCACCCGATGGCTCCAACTCCGCCGCGAGTCCGGTGCGTGCGACCCCAGGACCCACGCCGGAGGAACCAAGCCGACCCTTGATCCAGAAGCTCTGGAACGACTGCGAAAGCTCGTCGAGGAGACTCCCGACGCCACGCTCGAACAACTCCGCCAGGGCCTGGGCATCTCCGGCGGCATCATGATCGTCTGGCGAGGGTTGAAGAAGCTCGGCATCACCCGCAAGAAGACGACCTTGCACGCCGCCGAGCAGGACCGGCCCGAGGTCCAGGAGGAGCGTCGTTCGTTCCGCCGAGGAGGTCGAGCCGATCGAGCCCAGACGGCTTGTTTTCGTGGACGAGACCGGGGTCACGACGGCGATGACGCCCGCCTACGGCCGGGCTCCGAAGGGCGAGCGAGTGGAGGCGTCGGCCCCGGCGTCGTGGGAGTCGGTGACGGTGATCGCGGCGATGGGCCTGGACGGGGTCCGCGCCCCGTTGGCGTTTCCGGGAGGCACCACGCCGGCGGCGTTTCAGACCTACGTGGAACAGGTGTGGTGCCGGCGTTGCGCGAGGGAGACGTGGTGATCTTCGACAATCTGGCGGCGCACCTGGGTCCGGAGGTGACCAAGGCGATCGAGCGAGCCGGAGCGAGCGTCCTGCCGCTCCCGCGGTACAGTCCGGACTTCAATCCGATCGAGGAGATGTTCTCGAAGTTCAAGGAGGCGCTGCGGCGACTGGGAGCCCGGGCCAAGGACCATCTCTACGATGCGATCGGAGAGGCGTTGAGAGAAGTCACCTTGGAAGACATCCTGGGCTGGTTTCGCCAAGCCGGATCAGTGTGCAATGCAAGCGTGAACCGCTCTAGGGTCCAAAGTTCGCTCATTTTTTTCGGTCGTACCACCAGTTGTGGCGGGTGAAGCCCCGGAGCCAGCCTTCGTCCAGGTACTCGAAGGTCCCCGACCCGCTCTCCCAGGCCAACAGGCTGACGGACCCTTCCTCGGCGCACGACCCGCCCCGCCGCATCTCGAACCCGGCCAGGTGGTAGACCTGGGTTCCGCCGGTCGTCGCCTCGACCCGGCCGTAGCGGCTGCCGTAGTGGCCGAAGAAGGCGAAAGCCGGGCGGGTCAGGCCGATCAGGGCACCGAGGCCCTCGCTGCCGCTGCCGGCCAGGACCGCATCCCTCGGGCCGTCGTGCGAGAGCAGTACGTCGAACGCCGAGCCGGTCAGGGCCGTCAGGCTCCGGTCGCTGATGCGGCCCCGCTCGGGCGTCCGGCGGCGGGCGTTCGGTGCCCTGTCGTCGATGCCCCAGACGGCCCCCACCCGCAGCGGGCCCGGGCAGCGTCTCGACCCGCCCGTCCCGGATGCAGCGGACGAGCAGGTAGGCGTCCACGGCGAAGCTCGACGACCGCCGACCCCGTTCCGCTCCTGAACGGCCAGGGCGTCGAAGTCCTCGTGGTTGCCCGCCGTGAACCACAGGTCGGAGGCGGCCGTCCGCCCTCGCCATGGAACACGGCGTCGGCCTCCCGGCTGGGCTCGGCGACCAGGCACGCCCCCAGCTCCAGCGGGTCGTCGTCGGCGTGGCGGGCGGTGGCCCTGTCGAGCCGGGACGGGTCGGGGAAGTAGCCGAGGTCGCCGACCTGGAGCAGGCCGTCGAGGCGGACGCCGTGCTCCCGCTCCCAGCGCATCGCCAGGCGGAAGGCGGGCAGGATGCGGCCGTGGAGGTCGCCGAAGATCAGGTAGTGGGACACGCTCATGGCGGATGGCTCGGCGTCGGGCTCCTGGCAAATCCGCATCACCGGGCCGGACCGTCGGGGACTCGGAACACCCCTTTCTCGGAGACACACTCCGGTCGTGGGAGGTTCGGGGGCCACCCTCATGAGCTAATGTCCCGGCGGGTATGCGTCGGCCCGGTCGCCTCACCTTACCCCGCATGGTTTCGACCGGCCTGGGACCCGAACCGGGGCGGGCCACGGCGGGTCTGCCTGGGCGGATCGAAATCCTCGGGAGGCTACTATGAGCACGCTCGTCGTCGAGGTCTGCGAGGTCAAGGCGGTCTACCCGCACCCGAACGCCGATGCCCTGGAATTCATCACCGTCAAGGGCTGGCCGGTGATCGTCCAGAAGGCGCTGGGCCTGAAGGCCGGCGATCGAGTCGTCTACTTCCCGCCCGACAGCGTGCTCCCGCCCGAGCTGGCCGATCGGCTGGGGATCACCAAGTACCTCGCCCCGCTGCCCAGGGAGATCGACGGCACCCGCAAGCCGGGGCTCCGGGTCCGCGCGGCCCGGCTCCGGGGCGAGCCGAGCTACGGCACGATCGACCACGCACGTCGATCCGGCCTGGGAGGTCGGCCGGGACGTCAAGGACCATTACGGCGTCACCAAGTTCGAGCCGCCCGTGCGGCCCACCGACGGCGACGCCCTGCCGCCCTTGGCGGCCTTCCACGGCTACACCGAGATCGAGAACATCCGCAACTTCCCCGACGTGCTCCGGCCCGGCGAGGAGGTCGTCATCACCGAGAAGCTCCACGGCAAGAACTGCCGGCTGGGGCTGATCCGGGTGCCCGGCGAGGGCGGCGACACCTTCGAGTTCATGGCCGGGTCGAACGACGTCAGGCGGAAGGAGGTGGACGCCAGAGGGCAGGCCGTCGGACTTCTGGCGGCCGATGACCGAAGCCGTGCGTGACCTCCTCCGGCACCTGAGCGATGGCGAGCACAGCGTCGTCCTGTTCGGCGAACTCTACGGCAGCGGCGTGCAGGACATGGCCTACGGGCTGGGCAGCGGGGCCAAGGGGTTCCGGGCCTTCGACATCGCCGTGGACGGGAAGTACCTGGGCTTCGACGAGAAGGCCGGCCCTGTTCGCCCGGTTCGGGGTCGAGGTCGGTCCCGCACCTTTACCGGGGTCCGTTCTCGTGGGAGGCGGTCGAGGAGCACACCTACGGCCCGACGACGATGTGCCCGCCCGATGCGGCGGGGAGGTTCGGGGGCCGGGAGGGGTGCGTCGTCACGCCGGTCGTCGAGCGGTACGACCCGGCCCTGGGCGGCTCGGGTCGGGTGATCCTCAAGTCGATCTCGGCCGATTACCTGGCCAGGAAGGGCGGCACCGACGAGCATTGAGAGCGAGAGGAATGGCCCCGGACTTGAGGCGGGAGGATCGATGGCGCCCAAGCAGGTGATCGTGATGCGGCGGGACCTGGGGATGCGCCGGGGCAAGGAGATCGCCCAGGGTGCCCATGCCGCCATGATCTGGCTGTCCCTCCGCATCCGGCAGCCGGGATACGGCTTCACCGAGGCCGAACGTCTCTGGCTCGACGGGCCGTTCACCAAGGTCTGTGTGCGGGTAGACTCCGAGGAGGAACTGCTCGGGGTCGTCCGTGCGGCCCGTGAGGCGGGGGTGATGGCCCACCTCTGCGTCGATGCGGGCCGGACGGAGTTCCACGGCGTCCCGACGCCGACCTGCTGCGCCGTCGGGCCGGACTTCCCCGACCGGATCGATCCGATCACCGGGCACCTCAAGCTGCTCTGAGCGGAGTCGCCCGTGATCACGAGGGCTTACGTCCAGGAGCAGGGCAACGGGAGGTTGGGTCCAGAGGAGCGGGGACTGATCGAGGGGCTCGGGAACCTCGGCATCCCCGCCGAACTCTTCACCCGCAAGCAGATCGCCCGCAGGCGGCTGCCGCTCGACCGGGGCACGGTCGTCGCCGGGGAGGTCCCCTCCGTGCTCGGTGCCTTGAGGCAACTGGGCGTCGAACCGCCCCGGCCGAACGACTACCCGGTCTGCCTCCGACACCTGCTGCACCGGCGGGTCTGGTCGAGCACCGTGAGGCGGCTGAAGGAGGGCCTGTTCGAGGGGGCCATGCCGCCCGCCTTCGCCAAGCCCTCGGGCGGGCAGAAGCGGTTCACCGGCCGTGTCTTCGCCACCCCGGACGACTTGATCCACCTGGAGGGGGCGTCGGGGTCCACGACGATCCATTGTTCCGAGCCGGTCCGCTGGGCGAGCGAGCACCGGGTCTACGTCGTGCGTGGGGGTGTCGTCGGCATCCGCCACTACGCAGGCGACCCGGCGGTCTCCCTGGATGATGCGGTCCTGTCGGAGGCGGTCCGCAGGCTCCAGCAGTCGGGCGAGGAGACGGCGGGCTACGGGCTCGACCTGGGCGTCCTGGACGACGGCCGGACGGCCCTGGTGGAGTGGAACGACGGGTTCTCACTCGGCTCCTACGGGCTCGACGCCGGCTCGTACACCGAGTTGATCCTCGCCCGCTGGAGCGAACTCGTCGGTTGAGGCGGCTTGTGGCGACCGGGGACACGCCCTCCATGGCCGGTGCCTCGCTGGCGGCAGGCGGGTCGCCGAGCGAAGCGAGTCCTCTGGCTCAAACGAGGTCCTTCTTGAAGAGCACCAGCCGTGCCGTCTCCTCGTAGCCGATCGCCCCGTGGGCCTGGTGGCTGACGTCATTCCATAGTTCGGCGTCGGAGGCCATCTGACGGCAGCCCCTCGATCTCGCCCACGCTTCCGCCGCCTCGACCAACGCCCGGCCGACGCCCTCTCGGCGAACGTCCTCATCGACGTACCAGCCCTCGATGTAGCCGACCGGCGTCGAGTCGCAGCCGTTGGCCCTGGAGCGGGTCGCCGCCTCAAGGAAGCCGCATAGCCCGCCGCCGGGCCGCTCGGCGACGAAGACTTCATCGACGCCGCTGGAGAGATTCTCCTCCATCTCCCGGACCTGCTGCTCGTCGGGGCAGTCGTCCCAGAGGGCTCGCCGCATGCGGAGCCACTCGGCATGGTCATCGGGCCTGACTTGCCTGATGTTGACGTCCTGCACTTCGACCCTCCCCGAGCATGGACTCCATTCAGGTCATCCCCGCATCTGCCGCCATCTTTCCTCGATCGCCGCCATCTGGGCCATGTGTCGGCGGGCGTGTTGGGCGAGGAACTGAAGCCACTGATAGACGTCGAGCCGGCCGCTGTCGTTGACCGACATCCGCACCCGATGGAGCGACCCCTCGCCCCCGCCGAGCCGCCCCAGGATTTCGAGGCATTCCCGGACCTGATTCCGCATCAACGATCTGACATCTTCCCCCGAGACGTCTCCCGTCGGGACCATGTGGTCGGGCCTCGGCCAATGGAATGAGCCCCGCTTGCCGATAGGGTCCAGCAGCCGAAGATCGCTCTCCCCCTCGTCCACACGCTCCCCTCGGGCCGCCCGTGCGAGGGCCTTGCCGGTGGACTTTCGGATGACCAGCAGGAGGTAGCGGTTGGTCAACGTGACGTGCTCCAGGACCTCATCGATGGGTCCACCCGCCATCGGGTGGCCGGAAGGCTCGGACATCTTCTGGTCGGTTGAACCACGCATCGACCCCGTTGAAGACCGAGGTGAGCGTGTCCCGGACCTCGGCGATCGTCTCCCGGTAGGGGGTCCGGGCCATACCGCTCGAAGTTCGGGTCCGGGTGGTCGGCCGAACGTCGAAGTTCCAGGACTCGGGCAATCCCCCGCCGCAGACCTGGCAGACGAACCAGCCATCCTTGACCACGTTCCGCTCCCCGCACCGAGGGCAGCGGCGGAACACGATCTCCGTCGTGAACCGACCGGGGTGGAGGACTCCGATCCGGTCCAGGGCCTCGCCCACCGCAGGCCACGACTCGGGCTCGGGGCAGAAGCCGGTCGAGAGGTTGGAGACCTCCTCGACGACGAATCCATCCTTGGCCGCCGAGAAGAACATCTCGCCCGGCGAGAGGACCGGGCCGCCGCCGGCGCAGGCGACGTGCTCCGAGCGGCGGTCGGCGAGTCGCAGCACCCCCTCGGGATCGATCACGAAGGTAGCGGCGACCTGGCCGACCGCCCCCGGTCGGCCCTGCCCGTCGAGCCAGGCTCGGAGGTCTTCCCGGCCGGGGATGGGCCTGCCGCCGGGTGCCGACACCGACCTCGACCGGACCGCCTCCGGGCCGACGTAGCGGTAGAGTCTCTCATGCCGTGACGCCATCGTCCCCCTCGCCATCCCAGACGGCCAGGCACTTCTTCCGCTGCCAGAATTGCTCCAGCGTCAGCTTCGCCTCGCCCGTGGCCCGGATCGTCAGCGGGCTGAGCCGGATGCTGATCGGGTGCGAGGCCCGGCCCTCCCACGAGCCGATATCGACGACCTCCTCGCCCCGGAGGTCCATGCCGTGCCGCTCCAGGTACGTCAGGATCGCCGGGACCTAGAGATCGACCCCGGTCGTCGCCTCGGCGTGCGGGTTCCGAAGTCGCTTGGCGGTGCGGAGGAGTTCCTCCAGGTCCTCGGGGTGGGACGTCGAAGTGCTCCTCGTAGCTCTTGTAGTAGACCGACTCCAGGGCGTCCTCCTGCGGGACGAACTCGCCGTCGATCAGGTAGCCGACGGCCCAGTCATCCTCGCCGTATCGGGCGTCCCATTCCCGCTGGCGGGCGGTCCGTTGTTGGAGACCGCCAGCACGACCGATTTTCCGCTCGACGACTCGCCATGGCATCACCCTTCTCCTCGATTGGCCGACTTGGTGGTCGCCGCCCGCAGGGCCTCCAGCACGTCACGGGGGTCGCAGCCGTAGATCCCCGCCCCGGACGCCTCGTTGGCCTCGACCACCGCCGGGCCTTGCCCCTTGATGACCCCGGCGTCGAGGACGAGGGCGACCGGCAGATCGATGGACGTGTCGTCAAGAAGGTGATCGACAAGCTCTCTCGTCATCGCCTCCATCTCGGGCTCGACGACCCATTCGTCCTCCTTGCGGGCCAACGACCCGTTCAGCCAGTACGGCGACCAGGCGTGGACCCGCCGCTCCCTGACGAAGAACCGGAACTCGGCGGCCCACTCGACCGGCTCGGACGCCAGCACCGGGTCGTCGTACGGCATCTCGGGCAACTCCGCACCGCTGGCGTAGACCCTCGCCGGAAAGGTCTTCCGGTTGGGGGGTTTCAGGAACATCGGGCATGGGACCTTCCGGGCCTCGGCGGCGGTCATCAGCCTGACGTCCCGCTTGACGTACTCCAGCGGCAGCCTGACCAGGAAGTCCTCCGGCGGTTCGACGACTTCAAGGCCAAGCTGCTGGGCGACGGCCTCGTTGAACAGCGGCTCGGCGTAGAGGACCGGCTCCTCGGGCTCGAAGTCCTCGGGGCACCGCCAACTCGCCAGCCTCATCACGTCCCAGCCGAGGGCGACCGCCGCACGCCGCAGCTTGATCGAGTCGTCGGAGTAGCGGGGCGAGAGGATCAAGGTCGGCATGGGCTCTGGGCGTTCCCCGAGGTGACTCGTCCGACGTGCGACTACCGCTCGTAATGGTCCCGCTCCACCCCGTCGAAAGCAGCCCGAGTTGCGGCAGCACTTCTTGAACAGGAGGCCGCTCCCGCACGGGCACGGGTCGTTGCGACCGAGCTTCTCGTGGAGTTCCTTGTCCCCGTGGACGACCCTGCGGCCCCGCTTGACGTGGGTCTCGCTCAGGGTAGCCTCGACGCCGCTTGGACATGACCTCGAAAGGAGCCGCCGTCTTCATGGAAGTCGGGACGCATGGCACACCTCCCCGGTTTCACGGACGACATCAAGGGACGGAGCACGAACGGGGACGGACTCATTCCGGCTCGTCTTCGAGGAGGACAGGTCGAGCGGCCTACAGGTTCGGGGCCAGGACGGACCTCCCGAGGGTGGAGACCCGACAGGCCGCTCAGTCGATTCCCTCGCCCTGCTCCTCGAACCACCGGGCCAGCCCCGCCTCCAGGAGGGCCATCGCCTCGGCCAGCGTGTCGGGCCGGTCGTCCTCGAAGTCCATGCCGCCGTAACCGATCGCCCGGACCACGAACCCGAAGCCCTCCTGGTCGCCGATCTCGATGTACCCGCAGCCGTTGACATACCGGGCGATCGCCGGGAACATCGCCCCGACCTTCGCCTGCTCGGGCGACGGCTTGATCATCCCCGCCCTCTGCTCGTCCCGCAGCCGCTTGAGGTAGTCCCGGTACGCCTCCCGGATGGCGGGCAGCCCCCGCTTGACCGAGACCTCGATAGCGACACCGATTTCCTCCAGGTGGGGGAAGAGTCCCCGCCACTGGTGGTGCCCCCGTAGCCGGACGAGCCTGGGTCGGCGGGGGTCTCCATCCAGGGGCCGGCGCATGGCGTGGGCCAGGAGCGTGGCGAGGTCGTTGACCGACGGCCTGCCGTGGACCGTCGTGTCGGCCAGCAGGTCGCCGCCCTCCTTCGTGACCACCATGCCGAGGTAGTGGGTCTCGGCCTGCATGATCAGGGTGGGCAACGCCTGGAAGTCGGCCTCCCAGGTCTCGTCGCTTTGCGGGAGATGCTTGAGCCGACCCTTGACGAAGGCCGACCCCTTGCCGAGCTTGAGCTTCTCCTCGTCCGGCACGGCTGCTTCCCCCGGCCCTCCGGCCCCCTCAATCGAGGAGGGGCTCGGACGCCAATGCCCTCTTCAGCGGGCAGTCATCCCCGACCACCTCTCCCCGGCGATATCGCTGCAACAACTCCTGCGACCGCTTGGCCAGCATCCGGCGAACCTCACGACGCTGGCCCTTGACCCTCGGGATCGCCATCCCATCGTAGCCGGTCGTCTGATGACGCATCCAGGCGATGACGGCGGCTTCCGCCCGCTGCTCGACCGGGATTCGTTCGGTCCGGGCCACCGTCCCGCTGCCGACGGGCGTGGCGTGCTCCGTGACGGCACGGGCCAGCTTGTCGGCGAGGTCGTCATGATCGGGGTGGAAGGCCAGGAACGCCAGGACGGCCCCGTGGAAGTCCTCGACGTACTCGGCCTGGGCCTTCTCACGCCGCCGAGCAGCGGCCTCCCGCTTCTTGACGTAGCCGTCGGTGGACCTTTCGGCTTCGAGGGCGGCCCTGATCCGGTCGATCGTCACCGAGGGTGCCCAGATGCCCCTGGAGAACAACTTCCGGCCCACCTTCTCCTGGACGACCCAGTGGTCGCCTGCGGCCTTGACCCTCCTTGTCAGCCCGGCATCTCCGGGCGGCAGGAGTGCCCATCCCTCCGGTACGGCGAGGACTTCGCCGTCCGAGGTCCTGACGGTGTTCGGCGTGGGGCCGGGGGCGAAACTCTGAGAGGTCACGGGCGTGGACTCCGTTCTTCACCCTCGATACCCGGTCCCCGGCGCACGCCGCTCGAACTCCGGGCAGAGATGGATCTCCTGGACCATCTCGGAAACCGTGTCCATCACGTCGAAGTAGGCATCCTTCTCGAAGTCTTCTCCCGAAGGGAGGGCGAGATAGCCCGCCTTGTTCGCCCGGAAGCAGATCATGTTGCCGAACAGCCCGTGACCGTAGGGGCTATAGTCCGAGAAGGCGCAGTTGATGCACGCCTTCATGAACGTGCCGGGCGGCAGCTTCCGCTGGAGGTCGAGCATCTCGTCCTCGAACCAGCCCGTCTTCCCGTCCGAGTGGTAGGTCCCACCGTCGGCCTCTAGCCGGAGCTTGAGCCGTTCCCGGTCCATCTGGCCGGTGGGCAGCGGCCCGCCGAGTTCGAGTTCGAACGTCAGTAAGCCGCTCGCTTCCCCGTCCGGGGTGACGACCGGGATCGGGATGTCGGCTTCGATGAGGCAGGAGCAGAGGCATCCGTGCAGGAACGAGAAGGACGACAGCCGCATCGGGTCGGAAAGATCCTCGGGCTCGAAGCTATCGAAGTCTCTCCCCGAGAATCGGACGCCACGGACGACCATGGTCAAAGTCTTGCCGTCGTTCGAGATCGCCGTGAGTTCCTCGCCGGAGCGATCCCTGTATCGGGCAGGGTAATTGGCTGTCATCGGCTGGCCCCACGATGTCGCACTCAAGAAATGCCTGGCGGCCGGGCCGTCACGTCCTGGTCCGATCGAAGACGACGAGTTTCACCGCCACAGGCACTTCCAGCTTGTTCAGTTCATCGAGCATGACGTCCTTCGCCCGCTGCTCGTCGAACCCGCCCGACCCGGCCCCGATCAGCGGGAACGCCACCGATCGGAAGCCCTTCTCATGGGCCAGCCGGACGGCATGTCGCACCGAGTCCCGGATCGACCGCTCGGACGCCCTCCAGAGCAGGTTGATCCCGGCGACGTGGATGATCCCCTTGAAGGGTAGCCTCCCCGCCGTGGTCAGGACGGCCCCGCCGAGCGGGATCGGGCCGAGCTTGCCCAGTTCTTCGAACGGAGCGGTGCCGCCCCGTTTCTTGATCGCCCCGGAGACGCCCTGGGGCAGGAGCAGCCACCACGGGATCACGTTGCGGTTCCAGGCGTTGACGATCACCTCGACGGTCTGGTCCAGGAGGTCGCCCTGGACGACGTTGGTTCCCATGAAGCCTCAGGCCCTCCCCGGCTCAGATCCGCTCGGGCACGTCCACCGTCCGCTCGTCTCGCACGTCGCCCGTGTTGAGCGACGTGGCCGGCTCGAAGAGCAGGACGTGGACCTCCTCTTCGGCCACCGGGCGGTGCTCGACGCCCCTGGGCACGATCAGGAACTCGCCCTCCCCCAGCCAGACCTCTCGGTCCAGGAAGTCCATGCGGAACCGGCCCTTCACGACGAGGAACAACTCGTCCTCGTGGTCGTGCTTGTGCCAGACGAACTCGCCCTCGAACTTGGCCAGCTTGACGTGCTGGCCGTTCAACTCGCCGACGACCTTCGGGCTCCAGTGCTCGCCGAAGAGGGCGAGCTTCTCGGAGAGGTTCACCTTGTCCATCCGCCCGCTCCCTCGATTTCCACGGGCAGTGGAGCCCGCCGCCGAACCCGGAGGCTTTCGAGTGTATCCTAGGGGAGCACCCCTGTCCCGGAGGAGTCGCCCGCCGTGAGCACGCTGCGACGCCTGGCCGACCGGGGCCTGGCCAAGCCGCCGAGGTGGCTGCCGGGCAACGTGCGGTACGAGACGATCATGGGCTCGGTGGCCTACGGCGTCTCCTCCGGCACCAGCGACGTTGGACGTCTACGGCTGGGCCATCCCGCCCAAGGAGGACATCTTCCCCCACCTCCGGGGCGAGATCCTAGTATCCTGAGTTAGAAATCCGCCAAATAACCTTGCGCGATCGGGCTTCTCATCATAGTACTACAGCGCCAGGTTGTACAGGCTTGAATCGCTGGCCACGACGAAACTATGCTCGTCTCAAAGGCTTATGGAGACACGAGCATGAACATCCCCCAGATCCGATCGCTCAAGCCCAAGCTCAGGTCGTTTCTCAAGCGGTTCGATGACTGCTTCCCACGCAAGGACACCCGCGCCACCTGCCCACCTACATCTCCGGCCAGATCTCCGACATCCCCGAGAAGAGCGTCGAGCCGATCGCCCTCAACGCCGGCGTCGCACCACGCACCCTCCAGGAGTTCCTCAGCCAGCACCACTGGGACCACGACCTCCTGCGCGACCGACTCCAGCACATCGTCCGCGATGAGCACTCCGGGCCGCATTCCATCGGCGTCATCGACGAGACCAGCGACGTCAAGAAGGGGGACAAGACGCCGGGCGTGCAACGCCAGTGGTGCGGATCGCGGGGCAAGACGGAGAACTGCCTGGTCACGGTCCACCTGGGGTACGCCCGCGACGGCTTCCACTGCCTGATCGACGGCGAGCTGTACCTGCCCCAGAGCTGGTCGGACGACCGTCCACGCTGTCGCGAGGCGGGCATCCCCGACTCGATGACCTACCGCCCCAAGTGGCGGATCGCCCTGGAGCTGTATGACCACGCCATCGGCCATGGCCTCCACTTCGACTGGATGACCTTCGACGAGGGATACGGCAGCAAGCCCGACTTTCTCCGGGGCCTGAACGCTCGCGGTCAGAAGTTCATGGGCGAGGTCCCCGGAGCTTCACCGGCTGGCTCGATCCGCCCCGCGTGGTCACCCGTCCGTACCGCAAGAACGGGCGTGGGCGGGGCCGCAAGGTCCCTCGCCTGGCCGGCGGCAGCCGGCCGGCGCGACGGGTCGATGAGCTGCTGAACGAGCAGGCATTCGTCGATCAGGCCTGGCAACGCTGGCGGGTCAAGGACGGCGAGAAGGGGCCGATGATCTGGGAGGTTAAGCACGAGATCTTCACCCCCAAGGGCGAGGACGGTCTGCCGGGCGAGCTGATGCACCTGGTCGTGGCCCGCAACGTCCTGGACCTGAAGGAGGTGAAGTTCTTCGTGAGCAACGCCCCCCCGGAGACGCCGGTGTCGAAGTTGTTGCTGGTGGGGTTCTCGCGATGGCGAGTCGAGCGTTGTTTCGAGGACCAGAAATCGGAGATCGGGCTGGATCAGTATGAAGGGCGTCGTTACCAGGGGTTGAAACGCCACCTGATCCTGAGTTGCGTGAGCTACCTGTTCCTGGCGCGGATGCGAGAGGAGTTCGGGGGGAAAAATCCGGAGTTGACGGAGTGCCAGGTGCACACGGCGATCGCGGCGATGATCCCGTCTTGGTGGCTGGGCGAACGCCCCTCGCTGAAGCTGTTGGAGCGGACGGCGGCGGAGATCGAGCGGACGCAGAAGAGAAATGCGGCGGCCCGCAAGAGCCACACCAAGGCGACGCGGAAGAAGTTGCGGGCTTTGGGCATCAAACTCACTGGGCTCCCTCGCTGCTCCTGGGGAAAGACTACGCGCTGTAGTAATAGACTCCTGGAAAGGAGACACATGATGAGCAAAGGTGGTCGTCCCAAAGCCCCGCTCACCCTCAGCGACGACGAGCGGCAGAAACTCGAAACCTGGGCCTCCCGGCCCAAGAGCACCCAACGCCTGGCCCAGCGGGCCAGGATCATCCTGGCCTGCGCCGAGGGCCTCGAGAACAAGGCCGTCGCCGCCCGGCTCCGCGTCAACGTGGTCACCGTCGGCAAGTGGCGTCACCGCTTCCTCAACGACCGCCTCGAAGGGCTCGCCGACGAGCCCAGGCCCGGTGCCCCGCGGACGATTACCGACGCGAAAGTCGAGGAAGTCGTCACCAAGACCCTCGAGGAGAAGCCCAAGACCGCCACCCACTGGAGCACCCGGGGGATGGCCCAGGCCGTCGGCCTCTCGCAGAGCGCCATCGTCCGGGTCTGGCACGCCTTCGGCCTCAAGCCCCACCTCAGCGAGACCTTCAAGCTCTCGACCGACCCTTACTTCGTCGAGAAGGTCCGCGATGTCGTCGGCCTGTACATGAGCCCGCCGGAGAATGCGATCGTCCTGTCGGTTGACGAGAAGAGCCAGGTCCAGGCGTTGGACCGGACCCAACCGCTCTTGCCGATGGCCCCTGGGCAGGCCGAGCGTGGGACGCACGATTACGTCCGCAACGGGACGACCTCGCTGTTCGCGGCGTTGAACGTGGCGACCGGGCAGGTGATCGGCAAGTGCTTCAAGCGGCATCGGTCGCAGGAGTTTCTCAAGTTCCTCAAGGAGATTGACACTCAGGTGACCCGCGAGCCGGGCATCGAGATCCACATCATCATGGACAACTATGGGACGCATAAGACGGCCTCGGTGAGGCGTTGGTTCGAGCGGCACCCGGAATATCATCTGCACTTCACGCCGACCAGCGGTTCGTGGTTGAACCAGGTGGAACGGTTCTTCGCCGAGATCACCGAGAAACGAATCCGACGCGGTGCGTTCCGGAGCGTGGCGGCGTGGGAGAAGGCGATCATGGAATACCTGGCCCATCACAACGAGAATCCCAAGCCGTTCAAGTGGACCGCCTCGGCAGATCTGATCCTGGATCGAGTGAAGAGGGTTTGTGAGCGAATTTCTAACTCGGGACACTAGCCCCGGGCTGGCTGATCTGAACCGGGTGGACCTGGAACTACTTGGCCAACTCGGCGATGATGTTGGTCCGCTTTGCGGCCTCCAGGGCGACCTGGGCCTTGAAGGCGGGTGAGTGTTTCTTGCGGATTCGAGCCATGCATCGCCCTCGATTTGAACCTCGTCAAGTATAACTTGCCGGGTGGTCCAGAAACCGGGGTCCACTTTACATCGCGCGGGCAGCAGCGGCCTTGAGCAGCCGAGAGGCGGCCTTTTGAAAGGTGGTGTACTGGGGAACGGCGCTCAGTTCGATCAGCCGAATCAGATCGGGATGGTCGGTCAGATGCTCGACAAAATCGCGGTAGTCGAGGCGCAGGAACTCCTTGAGCACCAAGCAGGCCAGGAGTTGGGGGGGTTGGGTAAACTTCTTGGGACTGAACCGGTGGCGATACGCAGCAAGAGCCCGACAGGCCGACTCGTAGGCGACCTGTGAGACACGACGCGGGGATTTGCTTGTGGTCATGCATATAGTACGTCACAGGCGATCCGAAGGTTTTCTACAGAGCATTTGACACTCATTATTCCTTCCAGCGATAATGCTGCTACGGTCATGACGTCTCTCCGCCGGGGAAAGTTAGGTCTCGCACACACCGCCCCTGACCGAACGGAGGATCCCAAGCTTCTCGACCGTTCAGAGAAACGATGCTCAATATGCCATCCAGAACTTTGGTTGGAATCCTTGGCAGTGGCCTAATCGGCTATGATCCGTTCGACCGAAAGAGCTGGTCCGGGATCAGTTATTATGTGTTTAACGAATTAAAAAAGCGACATATCTTGCACCGGGCGTTCGGTGTTGAAGTCTCGGAGCCAATAAAGACGTTGTTGAGATTGCGTCACATTCACAGAGAGAGGACTATCTGGCGTCTTCATTATTATATGAGCCAATCCTATCGAGATGCGCTCACTCGAGAGGTTAAGCGACATCTCAAGCCAGACGACCTCGACCACGACTTTCTACAATTCGGCGCGATGTATGATGTGCCCGCCCTGATCGAGGGTCGTGCGTGTTGCTTTTCTTACCACGATGGCAACCTGGCCTCGTCACTGAAGTCACCCAATACGCCGACTAAACTCTCGGCGAGACGCGTTGAAGAGGGACTTCGATTCGAGCGGGCGGTCTATCGGGGCCTCGATCGGATTTTCGTGATGAGCGACTATCTACGACGGTCGTTTATCGAGGATTACAACATCCCGGCCTCGCGTGTGTGCACTCTTGGAGCCGGGGTCAATCTTGATACGATCCCAGAACCGCCCTCCGGCAAGCGCTACGATACGAAAGAAGTCCTTTTCATTGGCGTTGACTTCGCTCGCAAAGGGGGACCGCAACTTCTCGAGGCGTTCCGTCACGTGCGGGAGGTGCATCCGGAAGCGACTCTGCACATCGTCGGCCCGCACACGCTGAATATAAGACCCGATCAAGAGAGGGGCGTCCAGTTTCACGGTTTCCTTAGCAAATCCTCCCCGAAGGATTGGAGCACCCTGCGGGGGCTGTTCGAGCGTAGCTCGCTCTTCGTGTTGCCGTCACTCTACGAGCCGTTTGGAATCTCGATCCTGGAGGCCATGCTTTACCAGATACCGGCCGTGGTCAGTCGGGCCTGGGCGATGGAGGAGATGGTCATGCCTGGCGTCACCGGCGAGCATGTCGAACCGGGCTCGGTCAACGATCTGATTGATCGTCTCACGACTCTTCTTCGATCACCGGAACTCCTGAAGAAAATGGGCGAGACCGCTCGAAATTTCGTGCTCCAACGACATACCTGGCCTCAGGTGATCGATCGGATGATCGGAGAGATTGAGATCCAGGTCCCAGCGTCGTTGCCTGCGAACCGGTGATGGCCCGTGAGTAGCAATTGAACAGAAAACCGGCGTGAGGATCGCTACGCTCTCTGATCGTCGAACGCACCGGGATCGCGGAGCGGTCATAGCTCGAATTAGCTCGCAACACGAGCCGCTTGACGGCCGGAGATTCTCGTCCTCGAAAATTCTCGGTTCGCTGTCATGATCGACACTCCAGGGTCAATTGTCCTTTAGAGACACAGGGCAATTCTTGACTCGAGCAGTCGGCACGATTGGGACCGGGATGGACGAGAAGACACGCGAAGTCGCACGGCTCTGGACCCTGGCGCAACCGACGGTCTCGGCCTTCATCGCGTCGCTGGTCCGGGATTTCCGCGATCGAGACGACGTCTTGCAGGACGTGGCGGTCGCCGTACTCGATTCCTTCCGGTCGTATGACCCTTCGCGTCCCTTCGTGGCCTGGACGATCGGGATCGCACGGAACGAGGTGCGCCACCATCTCCGCCGCAAGGGGCGCGAGCGGCTGGTCTTCGACGCCGAGGCCCTCGATCGGATCGAGTGGGCATTCGCCAGCATCCGGCCCGAGGAGGTCCGCAGGCTAGACGACCTGGACGAATGCCTCCGGACGCTGGACGGCCGGGCGCGACAGCTCTGCGAATTGCGCTACCGCCACGACCTGAAGCCGGCAGTGATCGCTTCCCGGGTCGGGATGTCGGCCAACGGCGTGGCGAAAGCCTTGCAACGCCTCCGCGAGGCGCTCCGCGACTGCGTGGCCAGGAAGGCGGCCTTCGAAGGGGCCTGATGATGGAATTCGACCCGGATATTCTCATCAACGGCTATCTCGACGACCAGCTCGCGGACGAGCAGGCTCGCGCCCTGAATGATTGGGTCAAGCTAGACCCGGATAATGTCCGACGGTTCGCATTGACGTTGTTGCAACACGATCGTCTCCGTGACCGGCTCCGAACGCTCGAGGATCTGGAGGACGACCTCAACCCGGCGGGAGCCAGCCAATCTTTAGGTCGGTCACCCCTCGCCCGATGGCGGCGTCCCGCAGCCCTGATGGCCGTCGCGGCCGGACTCCTGATCGCGAGCTTGCTCCTCCTGAACGTCTCGAATCGCCGAGTCAACGCGACCGAGAGGCAGCTTGACCGGCTGATCGAGGCCGCCGGTCGGCCGGGCGATCGGACCTACCGGATCATCGACCTCGACCGCGAACCTTCCCGGACCTCCCCGGCCACCAAGAATCAAGGCAGGCCGCGACCGCCGATCAATGGGGCCCTGCTGCATGTCCGAGGCAAGGGCCAGTATGTGCTCGTGCGACAGCCGGGAGAGGTGGAGTTCGTCACGGGCAGCAACGGCCGAGAAGCCTGGTCGATCCCACCCGACGGCCCGGTGCGAGTCAGTCCCGACCCGACTCGGTTTCGTGGTGCGGTTCCTGGAGAGCAGCAGGATCTCTCCTTCCTCGACCTGAAGACAGCGCTGACCCACCTTCGCGAGGCTTACGAACTTGAGCTGTCTCCCGATGACGCCGACGAGCCGGGGCCCCGCCTGCTGGCCCGCAAGCGATCGGCCGCCTACCCAGGGCCCAGAATCGTAGAGATTCAGTTCGACGACCGGACCGGTCTGATCCTACGGATGCGCATGGATGGCCTGCCGCAAGCCCAGGGTGGGCCCCATAGCCTCGCCCTGGAACTCGTCAATCAGGGCGATCTCGGCCGCGATTTCTTCGAGCACGACGCCCACCATGACGCGGGCCGTCGAGTGATCCAGGAAGCCCAGTAGATGCGAGGCGACGCAATGCCAAAACAATTGATCCTGATTATGACATTTGTCATTCTGTCGAGCTGGGGCTGGCGAGTCTCGGCCCACGATGGCCACGAACACGAAGCCCCGAGGACGCCCGCTCTATCGCGCTCGCTTCGGACCTGGACCCATGCCTCCGGGCGCTACCAGATTCGCGGGTCATTAGTCGCGACGTACGGCGATCAGGTCCAGATACGCGAGGAGCACGGCAACCTCGCCGACCTCAAGCTCCAGGCCCTGAGCGACCCGGACCGGGCTTGGATCGAGGAGCGCCTAGCCGAGATCGGGCGGCTGAACATAGGGCTGGGAGTCATGCTCCTAGCGGGTCCGGATCGGGGCGAGGCCCCGGAAATCTCGCAACACTTTAGCCCGTTCGCCGACAAGCTGAAGCTCCGCTGGGACGATGACTTCTTCTACGTCGAGTCGAACGGCATCCCCGATCATCGGATGATGGTCGGCATCACCGCCTGGCAGCAACAGGTCCCGCTGCCGCAGCTTTATATCGGCAACAACGCCTGGCGTATCCCCCTGCATCCAGTCCCCGCGAGGCGGCCGATGTCGGCCAAGGACGGCTTCTTCCGGGGTGCGATCGCGCTGGCGGCCAACGGCGTGCCGATCTTCAACCCGATCAAGAACGACGGCCGGACCGACACTCTTCTTGCCGGCGAGCTTGACGAGTTCGGTGGGCATTGCGGTCGTGCCGATGACTACCATTACCATATCGCGCCCATTCATCTGGAGCCGAAGGTCGGCAAGGGAAAACCGCTGGCCTACGCGCTCGACGGCTATCCGATCTACGGCTATGACGAGCCGGATGGGTCGAAGGTCCGTCGGCTCGACACTTTCAACGGGCACAAGGACGACCAGAATCGCTATCACTATCACGCCACGAAGACCTATCCGTACCTCAACGGAGGCTTCCACGGCGAGGTCACCGAACGCGGCGGACAGGTCGATCCCCAACCCCGGGCGGAACCCGTGCGCGAGGCGTTGCCCCCACTCCGCGGCGCGAAGATCACCGATTTCAAGAGCCCAAAACCTGACAGTTACAGCCTGACGTACGAAATTCGAGGCCGGAAGAACTTCGTGAATTACTCCTACACAGAAGCCGGCCCGGTGAAGTTCGAGTTTGTCGACAGTGACGGCAAGACCACGACCAAGAGCTACGAGCGTCGGCGGCGAGGCCCTCGCGACCAACCACGACCGCGGCCGCTTTCGGACCTGCCGGGTAAGCCATTGTTCTTCGCACTCGCCATCCTACCGCTCAGTGGCTTCTCGATCTCCTATCTTCTGAGGCGAACTCGGCTCGCTTCACCTCCCTCGAAAACAGTCGGAGACGCGACCTGAGATGCGAAAACCAACCGGTCCATGCCTGGTGCTCGGTCTATTTCCGCCGGCGCTGATCGTCATCATGATCGCCTGCGGTCGGGGGCCGGGGGCCGACTCTCCAGCAACGACCGCGACCACTGATTTCGGGTCGCTGGTCCTGACGAGCCCAGCTTTTGAAGATGGTGGGGTATGTCCCGCCGAATTTACATGCGATGGGGCGGGGGTTTCGCCGCCGCTCGCGTGGGCCGGAGTGCCGGCCGGGACGAGATCGTTCGCCCTCAACGTCTGGCATATCCCGGGACCCGGGGATATCAAATCGTACTGGGTACTTTATGATATCCCGGGCGATGTGACGAGGCTGTCGCGGGGCTCCTGGGGAGTGGGAATCACCGGCCTGAATGACAAACGACGCAACGAATACGACCCCTTGTGCTCCAAAGGTCCGGGGCTCAAGACTTACCACATCACGCTCTTCGCCTTGTCGGAAGAGCTGAAGTTGGACCCGAAGAAAGCAGCGAGGGCGGATCTCCTCAAAGCGATGGAGAAGATCACCCTATCGCAGAAAAACTTGACCTATCAATATGCGCCCCTGATCAGGGTGAAGGGCGCGACCCAAAGGGCCGGCGAGCGAACGACCGACCCCCGGCTCCCATGCCCCCCGTCGAGAGGAAACAGGAACAAGGTAAAGGGCAAGGGTTGCGCAAGCAAAACGTAGCGAGGGGCAACGCTCGTCAAACCGACCCGAACCTGCCCCCGCCGTTTCGCACGGAAGTTCCCAAGCATCCCGTCGACGTCGTCCTGGGACGTCCGACGGATCATTCCGTGACGCTCAGTATCGTGTCTTACGATAACGCAGAGGGGTATGTCATCTACGGGACGTCGCAAACGGATTTAAACCAGCGATCAAATTCGATTAAATTGCCTGTGGGAATCCCCGTGGAACTGGTCCTCGACTCGCTCGAACCCAACAAGCAATATCACTATCGGCTCCTTCGCAATACGTCCATCGGCGAGGATTTCGGGGTGGGTGAGTTGTCCTCGTTTCACACCCAACGCGCGGCGAGCGAGCCGTTCACGTTCACGGTCCAGGCCGACTCCCATCTCGACCTCGGGACGGAGCCCGACTGCTACGTCCGGACTCTCAAGAACGCCTCGGCTGACCGCCCCGACTTCCACGTCGAGTTGGGCGATACCTTCATGACCGACAAGTTTGCAAGGTACAAGGACGCGATCAGCCAGTACCGGGCGCAGCGCTACTACTTCGGCCAAATCTGCCACTCCGCCCCGTTGTTCTTCGTCCAGGGCAACCACGACGGCGAGACCGGGAGCCGTCGCGACGGGACGGCCGACAACATGCCCGTCTGGTCGGCCAATACCCGCAAGCGGTTCTTCCCCAACCCCTACCCGGATGCGTTCTATAGCGGCAACACCGCCGAGGAGCCGTTCGTCGGCAAGCTCGGCGACTATTACGCCTGGGAGTGGGGCGATGCACTCTGCGTGGTCCTCGACCCATTCTGGTACACGACGACCAGTCGGAATCAAGGAAATGACGCCTGGGGCCGGACATTGGGCGAGGAGCAGTACCGCTGGCTGAAGAAGACGCTGGAGACGAGCAAGGCGAAGTTCAAATTTGTGTTCATCCACCATCTCGTCGGCGGGGGGACCCCCGAGGGTCGCGGTGGTGCCGAGGCGGTCCCGTTCTTCGAGTGGGGAGGTCGAGACCTGGATGGCACCTGGGCGTTCGACAAACGCCGACCCGGCTGGGACCGGCCGATCCACCAGCTCCTCTTCGACAATCGGGTGGCTGCGGTCTTCCACGGTCACGATCACTTCTACGCCCGGCAGGAACGCGACGGAGTGATCTACCAGCTCGTCCCCCAGCCCGGAAGCCGCGAGATACGGCACGCCCCGAAGCGCCGAGGAGTACGGATACCGTCAGGGCGAACTGCGGAACGGACCTGGCTACCTGCGGGTGTCGGTCTCGACCGAGCGGGTTGACCGTCGCATATGTCCTGTCTGTCCTGCCCAAGGACGAACGTGACGGCAGGAAGAACGGCCAGGTTGTCGCCTCGTATTCCATCCCCCCACCCGCACCTGATGCCTCCAGAGCGAAGTGAAAGGAACGACCTGCGATGGATGACTCCCGCACTCGTCTCTCCGCTGCGGTCGTGCTGACGCTCGTCGGCGTGGCCGCGACCTCGGCGACGTCAGCCCAGGAGACTCGGCCCAACTTCATCTTCCTCATCGGGGAAGGGCAAGGCTGGAGCACGTTGTCGGTGCCGATGGACGACCGCGTGCCGGGCTCGAAGAGTCGCGACATTCAAACCCCGAACCTTGACGGCATCGCCAAGGGCGGGATGCGATTCTCGAACTTCTACTCACCATCGCCCCGTTGCACGCCCACGCGCGCGGCGTTCTTCACCGGCAAGAGCCCGGCCCAGCTTCACATGACCTTCGTGAACGAGGGTCGCGGTGACGACGGTGGCGGACCGGGAACCAAACTCATCCCCGCACGTGCCTCGACGGAACTGGCCCAGGGCGAGACGACCATCGCGGAGTTGTTGAAGCAGTCCGGTTACGCGACGGCGCACTTCGGCAAGTGGCACCTCGGCCGCACCAACCCTTCCAGACACGGCTACGACGAGAGCGACGGTGCGACGTCCAACGGCGGCCCGGAGAACGTGCCGAATCCCAACCCGAAGCAAGCTTACGCCAGCGCCGAACGCGGCATGGACTTCATGGCCCGCGCGGTCAAGGCGGGGAAGCCGTTCTACCTCCAGGTCGCGCAATACGCCGGCAGGGGCGAACTCGACGCCAGGCCCGAGACCTTTGCCGCGGTGGAGAAACGTCTGGGCGGTCGCGAGGCCAATCGCGCCGGCGCGGCGGCCGTCGCTGAGGACGCCGACATCACCTACGGGATGTTGTTGAAGAAGCTCGACGAGCTGGGCGTGGCCGACAAGACCTATATCCTCTACACGACCGACCACGGCACGCCCGGCCGTAACAGCCCGCTCAGCGGCGGAAAGGGTACGATCTCTGACGGTGGCCTGCGGGTGCCGATGTTGATCAAGGGCCCCGGAATCAATCCCGGCACCTTCGCACGCCAACGTGCCAGCGGCGTGGACTTGTTTCCCACGATCGCCGAGCTGGCGGGCGTGAAATGGTCGACTGCGGAAGGCATCGAAGGTGGCAGCTTGCTCCCCGTATTGCGGAGCGGAGGCGAGGGCAAGGTCAAGCGTCCCCGCGAGGAGTTCGTGGTGCACTTCCCCCATTACGACAAGGATCCAGTCGGCCCGGCGTCGGCGATCTATCTGGGTGATCTCAAGTTGATCCGCATCTACGAGACCGGCGAACGGCGGCTATTCGATCTCGCGACGGATCTGGGCGAACGCAACGATCTCGCCAGGCAGATGCCCGAGAAAGCCACCGAACTGGACCAACGCCTCAGCGACTATCTCAAGGCCGTGAATGCCCAGATACCCGCACCGAACCCGAACCCCGACCCGAGCAAGGCAGCGAACACCCTCCCTGGCGATCGGCGAGGTGGCAAAATGAAGGCCAGTAAGGGCGAGTGAAGCCGGTTTGTAATGGTTCAGCGTAAAATGGAGAAACCAGGGGGTTGGGAGACTGAACTACCACCGGCTGGAAGCCGGTGGGTTCGTAAGTCGGCTGAAAGCCCGACTCTGCCAAGCCCATTCAACCATCCTCCACCTTGAAATCGTCGTCACCCTTCGCCATCTCCTGCGTCCGGATGTACTCCATGATCACCTCGTCCGTCACGTTCCCCGAACTCGCCACGAAGAAGCCTCTCGCCCAGACGCGCCGACCCCAGCACTGCTTCTTCAGGTGGCTGTACTCCTGCATCAGCAGCCGAGAACTCTTCCCCTTGACCCGCTGCATCAGGTAGCTCGCCGACACGTGCGGCGGGCAGGAGACGAACAGGTGGACGTGATCCGAACTGACATGACCCTTGAGGATCTCGACCTCCAGCTCCGCACAGATCGTCCGAACGATCTGGCGGAGCCGGAGGCCGACGTCGCCCCGGAGTAGCTTCTTGCGGTATTTCGTGATCCACACCAAGTGCAGCTTGATGTCGAACTTGGTGTGGGCGGTCCTTCGGTAGTGCTCCATCACCCGAACGTACTGGAAGTGGTCGCCTTAAGGCGAGGGATTTTAGATCCCAGGAATGGACATTAATGATACTGAACTTTCGATCAGTCGGGCCGATTTGTAGCTTTCGTACCAATCCCGAAGGGAAAAACAGGGCGGCAGGACCAGCGGGATCGCACACCGGAGCCGGAGTTCCTCTATCACCACGCCGACTTGACCCTTCCAGCACGCCTCCGCCCAGCCCTCGAACAACTCCCACCGCCCTTCCAAGTCGGCTGTCGCGTGCTTCGCCGCCGTGAAGAGATGAGTCAGAGCGTGGAGGAAGTTGACGATCGCCACAGCCTTCGGGAAATGGTGCCGATGGAGCCCCCAGATCCACGGCGAGCCATCCCCCAGGAACGCCTGGGCGACCGCGGCCGGGAAGTTCCGCCGTTGCGCCTCGGCGGCGACCATCGGGCCGAACTGCTCGACCGGGGCGGTCGTGGCCACATAGGTCCGCACCAACAGTTCGGGCACGGAACGCGACTCAGCGGACTTCGCGGCCACCTGCAGCCGGCTCCGTCACGGGTGTCTGAGCCTCCATGGGAGGGCTCGGCGCGCCCAGCGACCCCGTCCCACCGATGGCCCCGATGACCTTCTCGACGAACGACCGGTCGCCGAAGCACTCCGGCAACTCCGGTTCCGGGTCGCACTCCGAAGGGGTGTGGGCCATCGTGGCCAGGATCGCGACCTTGTCCTCGCGCCAGGCCGCGGCGTGGGCTCCGGGTCCCTCGCCTTCGCCCCGGATCTGGAGCCGGCCGCCGTCGACCTCAACGACCGCCAGAGCCGGTCGGGTCTCGACGCACGGCGGGAGAGTTCCGGCCTGAAGTTGGTAGACCCGCTCCTCGCGATCGGCCTGCAACTGCTCGCCGACCTCGTGGGCGATGCGGTCGAGTTGTCGGCTGCTGATGGACACCTCGGCCAGATCGGCCATCGCTTCGGCCGCCTCGCCGAAGGAGGGCTCGCGGGCGGCGCTGTGGACGATCTTTCGGATCACCGAGGGGCTGTAATCATGGGGCGTCAGCCGCAGAGTCGGACGCAGCGGGAAAAAAATCCCGGCGACCGGCCGGGCAATGACACTGGGGCTCGGGGTAGGGGACGGGTCCACCCCAGAACTCGATCGTCCAGGGCCGAGACTCGACGGGACAGAGCCGCTGGCAGGTCGGGCAGGGCTGCTCGGCCCCCAGGAGCGAAGTCTTGCGCTGGAGGAGGTCGGCGATGGTGCCGCGAGCCACGGCGCGGGCGACCGAGATCGCGGGCTGCTCGATGCCGTCAGCGCCGAGATCGAGGTCGGGTCCGACTGCCTCGTGGACGTGTCGGGCGACGACCTTCCCCCATCCTTCGGCCATCCGCTCGATCCCGGTGTGATCCATCTACGGTGACTTGCGGAAAGGCATGGGTGGTCCCTCCTTGGACTTCGGCTGATGGACAATCTGGGAAACTCCACTTGACAACCTACCAGACACCGAAGCCCGCGCGAACCGCGTCTTACACCTAGCCTGGAGTGGTCGGGGTGGCGACCATGGCGATGGTCGGATAGGATTAAGTGAGGTCGGTCCTCCGATTTTCGTCGGAAGCTTCGAGAGAGTGCCATGCGTCATCCATCCGTCGAACTAAAGAATCGCTATCTCGCCGCGCTACTGGCATGGATGATCCCCGGGCTCGGCCATTTTTACCAGGGTCGGATCGGCAAAGGCGTGCTCTATGCGACCTGCATCCTGAGCCTTTTCGTTGTTGGCCTCGCCATGGGCGACTGGCGAATCATCTATTGGCGGTGGGTCAACCCGATGGCCAATACCGAGACGTTTTGCTTCAACTATCTGGGCCAGTTTTGGGCCGGCCTTCCCGCTCTACCGGCGCTGGTCCAGGGGACGCTCCGGCACTACGGCTACGTCAACTCGCCATTCCTCTGGGGCTTTATGGCCGAGCCGCGTCAGGAAGAGATCAATCGTCTCTACGAGGCTCGGTAAGTTCGTCGAGATCGGCACGCTCTACACCACAGTCGCCGGCCTGTTGAACTTTCTGGCGATCTACGACGCTTTCGACGGCCCCGGTCATCTCGTCGAGGACGAGCAGGTGACGGTGGCCGCCAGCTCCAAGAGCGATGTTATCGAAGCGGGGACCTCGGCGTGACTTACTACGGATTTGTCTTCCCACTCGTCATCGCGATCGGGTTGGTCTATTCCGCCTCGCGCCACGAGGAATGGCCCCGGATCTGGTCGCAGGCCTTTCGCCTTTGCGGTGCGATCTTCGGCATTCTGCTGGCCACGACGATCATTCTGCTCCTGATCAACACGCAGGTTTAGGACGAGAAGAACCGGAGCCGACTCCGCCATTCTCTGACTCGTCCAGCCAGCTTGCGTCGGCAGTCTTGAATGGAGTCACCCTGGGCGAAGACCGTCAGGACCGGATCGCCGGCACGGAAGCATGTGCCGGTTCGGGGGATGTCAGCGATCTCGGGAAAATGAGTGGGATCGGAAGACCGGTCGACTCCTGATTCAGGCCAGAGAATCGGCCGCTGGGCATGCAGGATTGCCTTGGCAACAAACTCGGCGGGAACTGATGATCCGTCCCGTTCGCCCAGGTTCCACCCGAAAGCACGAAGATGTTCGGCCAGGAGTGATCGACCTAGTGCCCATTCAAGGACCTCGACTGACGCGGTGTAGCGCGGATTGACCTCGATTGGCCAAGGTCGGCCGTCCCGGAGAACCAGGTCGACTCCGAAGAGTCCCCTCAAGCCGAAGCACGAAGCGATCGTTTGGCCGAGCCGTTCCGTCTCGTCGCGGATCTTGGTTGAAACCGGCCAGGGACCGAGGCTTCCCCGATAAGCAAATCGATTTCCCGGTCTCCCGACGAATTGGCGGGTGATCCCCATCAAAGTCGCCCCAGATCCGTCTCCAACGAACGATCCAGCCAGCGCAAGGCCCTCAATTCGCTCTTGATAATAGACGGATCGTCCCGGTCTGGATCGGCCTCCGAACCACGGGCGAATCCCTTGACCACCACCCGAGGCGATCGGCTTGACCAGCCATGATCCATCCCTGGGCACCTCCGAAGGATCGAATCGGGCTCCTGGTGCGACCAGTCCCGCGTCCTGAACGGCCTCGGCGAACAGGAGCGGATCTCGGACTCGACGAAGCGTTTCACCGGGATTGCCCAGGAGATCGTGCCGGCGAGAGATCCGGTCGACCAGACCGGGCCGATTCTCTAGCGCACCGGTATAAAGCCAGCGAGTAGGTGCAATTTCAACGGCGAATCTGGCCAACCCTTGGGGATAATCGGCAGGCTCGATTCGGGTTGAGGGGCAGACAACGGCGAGGTCGGTGTCGGAGAAGAGGTCGGCGCTGTTGGGATGGAGCCCGAGGCGCAGGGCGGAGAACGCGGCGGCCCGGGCACTGGCGCCGAGGATCAGCAAGTCCACCCGGACACCCTTTGCTTAAGAACTTGTCGAAAAAGCGAAACCCGACGGGCGAGAGGGAGCCCGTCGGGTCCGGGGTCGGCTCGAACACCGGGAGCCAGAGTCCCGGCGATGCATATTACTTGGCTTCTTCGATCTTGGTGGCCGTCAGGACCTTCTTGCCGTCTTTCTCGGCGACCTCGCCCGTGGCGGTGGTCTTGGTGGTCGTCTGGCAGACGTTCTTGTGGTAGGCGTTGGCGACCTTGTTCTTGGCGAGGTAGTAGGTGACGGTCTTGCCCCCCTCTTCAACCTGGATCACGTTCTGGCACTTGTCGGTCTCCTTCAGCGCGCACTTGGCGCACTTGCCTTCCCCGGTGACGGTGATCGCGTCGGCCGCGAAGACGACGCCCGAGCAGATCACGGTCACGGCCAGCAGCGAATAGATCTTCCGCATCGTCAGGTTCCCTTGGTCTGGGGTTTCGGAAAGAGTGAGCGTCTTGGGGCGACTGCCGGGAGTCCGGCACTTTGCCCACCTTCCGCGCTGACATTGAACCAGGAGAGTCGGCTCTCGACAATCGATTTTTTGCAACGTGTTGAACATTCCTGGCGGGCTGAGTCATCGACTCCGTCGAGGCGGGGGACTTGCGGCTGGTTGGCCGGCTGTTATCATTCGGGTTCGACGCGCCGGCCGGAGACCTGGTGAAAAGCCGAAAGGCCGGATGAGACCCCTGCCTGACCGCCCACTTTTCAGATCGAAACGGAGACGAAGCCAATGGCCAGCGAGCACACCATGTACGTCGGCGAAGCCCTGGTGGGCGAAGGCAACGAGATCGCCCACATCGACCTGCTGATCGGGTCGAAGGACGGCCCGGTCGGCGTGGCGTTCGCCAACGCCCTGGCCAACCAGTCGGCCGGCCACTCGAACCTCCTGGCGGTCCTGGCGCCGAACCTGCTGACCAAGCCGGCGACGGTCCTGATCACCAAGGTCACGATCAAGGGGATGAAGCAGGCCGTGCAGATGTTCGGCCCGGCCCAGTACGCCGTCGCCAAGGCCGTCGCCGACTGCCTGGCCGAGGGGACCATCCCCGCCGCCGAGGCCGAGAACCTCGTCATCGTCTGCGGCGTCTTCATCCACCCGGCCGCCGAGGACAACCACAAGATCCTCAAGTTCAACCACGAGGCGACCAAGCTCGCCATCCAGAACGCCATGAAGAAGACCCCGACCGCCGCCGACGTCATCGCCAAGAAGGACACGGCGAAGCACCCGTTCTCCGGGGAATGATACTTGTCAGTCATGTAGGGCAGGGACTTGTCCTGCCGTCCTCCGACCGGATCGGATCGGTAGGACAAGTCCTGCCCCACATTTTGCTAGAGTGAATCATGGCCGAGAAACGCACGATCCTGATCCAGCTCGACACCGACCCCCAGCCGAGCGTCTTCGACGGCGTCGTGGCGGTCGATTCGGGGGTCGATTTCCTGTTCCGCCACGGCGGGATCAGGCCGGAGGTGGTGCGCGACCTCGTCTACGGGGCGTTGTTCACGCGAGGAGGAGCCGACCTGGCCCGGTCGGCGATCTTCGTCGGCGGGTCGGACGTGGCGGCGAGCGAGGCCGTGCTCAAGGCCGTGAAGGAGACGTTCTTCGGGCCGTTCCGCGTCTCGGTCCTGTTCGACGCCAACGGCTCCAACACCACGGCCGCGGCCGCCGTGCTCGCGGCGCTGGAGGGTTCGGGCGGGTCGGTCGAGGGGGTCAAGGCCGCCGTGCTCGCGGGAACCGGGCCGGTCGGCCAGCGGGTCGCCCGGCTCCTGAGCCGGCTCGGGGCCGAGGTCGCCGTCGGCTCGCGATCGATCGACCGGGCCAGGACGACGGCCGAGGTCGATCGGGTCGGTCACGGGCAAGCCGCTCTCGGCGTTCTCGACTTCGAGCGAATCCGACCTGATCGCCGGCCTTGCCGGGGCTTCGATCGTCGTTGCGGCGGGCGCGGCCGGGGTCGCGCTTGCTGCCGGAGGCGTGTCCGGAAGAGCTTGCCCGATCTGAAGGTCGCGATCGACCTCAACGCCGTCCCGCCGGCCGGGATCGCCGGGGTCAAGCCGACGGATCGCGACGGCCGATCGCGACGGCGTCCGCTGCTGGGGGGCCCTCGGCGTGGGCGGCACCAAGATGAAGATCCACAAGGCGGCCCTCCGGTCGCTGTTCGAGGCCAACGACCGGGTCCTCGACGCCGAAGAGGTGTTCGAGATCGGCCGGGGACTGGAGAAGACCTCATGAAGACGCGAGCGATCCTGGCCGCTGGCCTTGGTGGTGCTCCTCTGCGGGGCCGACGGCCCATCGCGGAACCTGGACATCTACTTCATCGACGTGATGGGCGGCGCGGCGACCTTGATCGTCACGCCCGGAGCGGCGAGTCGGTCCTGATCGACTCGGGCTGGCCGGGATTTCAGGACCGCGACCCGATCCGGATCGAGAAGGTCCTCAAGGAGCAGGCGAAGCTCGATCACCTCGACCACCTGGTGACGACCCACTGGCACGCCGACCACTTCGGCGGGGTCAACGGCCTCTCGCGGCGGCTCCGGATCGACCATTTCTGGGACCGGGGCTTGCCCGACCTCAAGGCCCCCGACGCCGGACCGGGCCAACTACCCCGACGGCCCCCGTTCGCGGGCGATGCGCTCGGCGACAACTACCGGAAGGCGTCCGAAGGCAAGCGGAAGGCCCTGAAGGCGGGCGACACGCTCCCGTTGAAGGGCGTCGAGGTCGTCGTGCTGGCCTCGGGCGGCAAGGTGATCGAGGGGCCATCGTCGCCCGTCAACCCGCTCTGCGACTCCGCCCCGCCCGATCAGCCGGTCGACAAGTCGGACAACGCCCGGAGCCTGGCCTTCCGGTTCCGGCTGGGCAAGTTCGACTTCCTCGACTGCGGCGACCTGACCTGGAACGTCGAGAAGCAGCTTGTCTGCCCGGTAGACAGGATCGGCCCGATCGACCTCTATCAGGTCACGCACCACGGGATGGACATCTCGAACCATCCGACCCTGGTCCAGACGATCGCCCCGACGGTCGCGATCATGAACAACGGCCCGCGCAAGGGTGGATCGGCCGAGACCGTCAAACGCCTCCGCGCCGTCCCCTCGATCCAGGCCGCCTACCAGCTTCACAAGAACGTCGCAACCTCGGCCGACCAGAATACCGACCCTGCCCTGATCGCCAACCCCAACAACTCCAGTGGCGAGTTCATCCACGTCTCGGTCGAGGTCGACGGGTCGAGTTATTCCGTGCAGGTCGGGGCGAACGGGCAGAAGCGGGAGTTCAAGTCGCGTTAGGCGTCGGATTTGAGGACGCGAATGGGACCAATTCTCCTCATCCGTGACACGGCCGAGTTGTCCGGGACTTGTTACTTCGAGTTCCGGTGCTGTATCCGTATGCCGTGAAACCCATCGAGTGTATCCGTAGGCCGTGAACGACCAATCGTCGTATCATCTCTAGCAGGAGGTGATACGTCATGGAACTCGCGGACCGCTGGTGTGACAACACGAACTGCCCCGACTACGGCAAGGTCGGAGCGGGCAACCTCAAGCCGTTCAGCCATGTCGAGCGGCGCTATCGCTGCTCGACATGTCGGCGAACCTCCGGCGTCGATAAGCACACCTCCTTCGAGACCATCCGCAGCCCGCGTTCCACGGTCCTGCAAGCCTTGGCGCTCTTGAGCGAGCGGAACAGCCTCAGGGCGACGGCACGCCTCACCCACCACTCTCCCAATCGCGTCTTGCACTGGCTCGCACTGGCCGGCCAGCACGGAGCGGCTGTTGGTTCCGCGATGATCCGCGACCTGTCGCTCACTCAGGTCCAGGTCGACGAGCTCTGGACCTTCGTCAAAAAAAGCAGGCACACCGCCAACCGGGTGACCCCGACGAGGTCGGCGACGCCTGGATCTGGCGAGCCCTGGCCTTGCCCAGCCGGTTGCGCGTGGCCAGCCACCTCAGCCATGACCGCAGCGATGCGGAGGCACGCGCGTTTCTCGCCGGATTCAAGGCCCGAACCGATGGGCGGGCGCCGTTCTTCGCCAGCGACCAACTGCCGGCCTATGTCGCCGCGCTGATCGCCAGCTACAGCACGCCGGAGCCTCCCCCTGCCAAACGCGGACCGGGACGCCCCCGCAAGGAGCCGCGACGCCTGGTAGACCCGGACCTGTGCTACGCCCAGCTCCAGAAGCGGCGCGAAGGGGGACGCGTGGTCGAGGTCAGACGGCAGATCCGCTTCGGCTCCGAGGGCGAGCTGATCCGGATCATGAAGGCCGACGGGTGTGGCTCCCGGATCAACACCGCGTACGTGGAGCGCGACAACTTGAACTCACGGCAGAGCAACGGGCGACTGGTGCGTAAGACGTTGTCTCATTCCAAGCGGGTGAAGTACCTTCAATTCCACATCGACTTCGAGGATGCGGTCTACAACTTCGTGCGACCCCACGGCAGCTTGCGCCTGAGGTTGCGGAGCCCTGAGCCTCATGGTCGCCTCTGGGTTGCTCGGAGCCCGGCCATGGCGGCGGGGTTGACCGATCATATCTGGAGCATGGAGGAGCTGATGAGCTGGTGCCCACCGCCGCCCGGCTGAATTACCTATCACGGCTTACGGATACAGCACCCGAGTTCCTGCCCGGTGAATATGTCGGGCAGTGCTGGAACGAACAATCTGTGTTCCTGGCCGAGGATGTCTTCGGGTTGATCGAGCCCATCATCGCCCGCCATGAGCCGAACTTCGACCATTACGCCTTCGTGACGATCCCTCGGCCGAACTGGGTGCGGATCATCGAAGATCTGGAGCAATTGCCAGGCAAAGTTCCGGACGATGCAGATCCCCAAGCCGTCGCAGCCATGTCGGCCGAACTGGTAGCCTGGCTCCGGATGCAATTGAGCCATATCGAGTGCGTGTCGGTCCTGGGCATGTAGTCCCCCCCACCCGGAAATGTGCAAGTCGAATTGAGAGGTCAGATGGGGTCGTCGAAGGGATCGCGACGACCCGTTTTCTTCGGGAGCGGTTTTCGAGCGTTATCCCGAGACGGATCGATCAGGCTCCGATTCTTCCTCTTCTCGATGTGATTCGCGGCCCAGAGACAAAGGCAAAACAGCGTGAAGACCACCACATTGAGGGCCAGGTTTTCAGCCTGATACGGCGGTTCGCCCTGTGGGACCGGACGCCGAGGATGTCGGCCGCCCGATGGCGTGACCGCCGGAAGGCAGACTGCGAAGAGCACGGCAATAATTGCGACCGAGACCGCCAAGTCGAAAAGTCTCAGTCGCCAAGAGAGGTTCTGCACGAAAAACGCAACCGTCATCGCCACGGCGAACAACGCCGGAATCGGGATGGGGCGGAGTAACGACAATTCCCCGGCAATGATCGCCAACAGAAACAGGAAAGGGACAAGTCGGATCAGGAATTCGCGGCGAGGTAATTGCAAGAACGGCCTCATCCTTTGAGCCCCCGAAGAGCCCATGCGATTTCCATTCTTCCGCATCAATCAGCTTCGATCGATATCCCATCGAAAGCAAGGCCCCGGCCGAAATGTAGGGTGACATCGGAGCGCAGCGAGGCCCACCGATCCGATGGCCGATTCGGATCGGTGGGCCTCGCTGCGCTCGACGCGACCCTACATGGCTGAAAGCTGATTGCTGACCACTGGCCGCTTCTTCTTCTCGCGAGGCTGGTGTTTCCAGCGGCGATGGAGCCAGAGGTATTGCTCGGGGTCTCGGCGGATGATCTCTTCGAGGGCCGTGGTGTAGCGCTGGGTGAGGATCTGGGCGTCGTCGGCGGTGCCGGTCCACTCGTCGGGGTCGAAGAGTTCGGTGCAGCCGACCTCGTAGCGGAAGCCGGGGCCGATCCGCCGGGCGTAGCCGACGACGACGGGGGCCCGGTGCTCGATCGCCATCAGGGCGATGGCCTTGTGGGTCGAGGCCGGTCGGCCGAAGAACTCGACGAACATCCCGCGCTCGCCGGCGTCCTGGTCGGCCAGGAACGACAGGACGCCGCCCGTCCGGAGGACGTCGAGCATCTGGTCGTACCCGCCCTTCTTGGGGATCATCTTCTGCCCGGTCCGCTCGCGGAACGACCGGAGGAAGCGGTCGAGGTACGGGTTGTCGAGCGTCCGGGCCACCGAGTTGGGCGGGAACCCGAAGACGCCGAACAGATACCCGGCCATCTCCCAGTTGCCGAAATGGCCCGTCAGCATGATCAGCGGCCCGCCCTTCAAGAGGCGGTCGACCACCTTCTCGTGGCCGACCAGCGTGATCCGGTCGCGCCAGGTCGTCGGATGGAGCTTGCGGGGGATGTGGAGGATCTCCATCAGCATCGTGCAGAAGTGGAGATAGACCCCCCGGACGATCCGGTCGCGTTCTGCCTCGGTATAGCGGTCGCCGAAGGCGTGGCGGAGGTTCTCGATCCCGATCTTGCGGTGCCGCTTGTCGACCCGGTAGAGGACGGCGGCCATGGTCCGGGCGAAGGCATACGACTGCTCGACGCTCATCGCCTGGGCGAACCCGACGATCAGGCGGACGAACAGGTAGATCCCGTAATTCACGAACCGATTGGGGCGACGCTTCACGGCCACTCCTTCGACCGGGGGCGATCCGCCGGAGCCGGATCGTGGGGGGATGCTATCGCCGTCGTCGCGAAAGATCAAGTCGAGCGGACAGGCCCGAACACTCGGCACGGGGTCTGCTTGTAAGTCCGATGACTTCCCACATCAAATCCCGATGAGATCCGAGACTGTCACGATGAGCACCCAAACGCCTGGCCGCCCCGGTCAAGACCGACATCCCCGCGCGGATGGACCGGCTCCCGTGGGGCGGCTGGCACTGGAAGGTCGTCATCGCGCTGGGGATCACCTGGATCATCGACGGGCTGGAAGTGACCCTCGTCGGCGCGATCGGCGGCATTCTCACTCACAAAGACACGCTGCACTTCACCGAGGGCCAGGTCGGCTTGCTCGGGACGGCTTATCTCGTCGGGGCGGTACTCGGGGCGCTGTTCTTTGGCTACCTGACGGACAGACTCGGTCGCAAGAAGCTGTTCACGGTGACGCTCGGCCTCTATCTGGTGGCGGCCTTCTGCACGGCGTTCTCGTGGAACTTCTGGAGCTTCGCCATCTTCCGGTTCTTCACCGGGGCGGGGATCGGCGGCGAGTACTCAGCGATCAACTCGGCCATCGACGAACTGATCCCGGCGAGGGTCCGGGGGCGGGTTGACCTGGCGATCAACGGCAGTTACTGGATCGGCGCGGCGGCCGGTTCGCTCTCGACCCTGGTCCTGCTCGACCCCGAACATCCTCCCGGTCAACCTTGGCTGGCGGCTTGGTTTCGGGATCGGCGCGGTCCTGGGCCTGATCATTATCTTCTACCGGAACCACGTCCCAGAGAGCCCCCGCTGGCTGATCACGCACGGCCACCAGGAGGAAGCAGAAAAAGTGGTCGAGGAGATCGAGCGCCATTTCGAGGAAGACGGAAAGACGCTCGAACCGGTCCACGAGACGATCACCCTCCAGCCCCGAAACGACATCGGTTTCGGCCTGATCGCCCGGACGATGATCCAGAAGTATCCGGGCCGGTCGCTGCTCGGGCTGACGCTGATGGTCTCGCAGGCGTTCCTCTACAACGCGATCTTCTTCACCTATGCCCTGGTCCTGACGAAGTTCTACGGGGTGGCGGGCGACCGGACGGGGCTCTACCTCCTGCCGTTCGCGGTCGGCAACTTCTTCGGGCCGATCTTGCTCGGACATCTGTTCGACACGGTCGGCCGCAAGCCGATGATCGCCGGAACTTACTCGATCTCGGCCGTCCTGCTGGCCTTGACCGGCTGGCTGTTCGCTCACGGCCATCTCTCAGCCACTTCGCAGACGGTCCTCTGGACGGTCATCTTCTTCTTCGCCTCGGCGGCGTCGAGCTCGGCCTATCTGACGGTGAGCGAGATCTTCCCGCTGGAAATGCGTGGGCTGGCGATCGCCCTGTTTTATGCCCTAGGAACGACCGTCGGCGGGACAGCGGCCCCGTGGCTCTTCGGCCGCCTGATCGAGTCTGGCGACCGCGTTCCACGTGTTTTACGGCTACCTTTTCGCCTCGGCCTTGCTGGTGGTCGCGGTGGTGGTCACTGTCTTTTTCGGTGTGAAGGCGGAAGGGGCGTCGCTGGAATCGGTGACCGACCCGCTCTCGAAGGTTGACGCGGCAGACTGAGTCGCGACGACCGCCTTCGTGGTATCCTGGCGTGCTCGGGTCGGGGTCGACCCGGTTCCAAGGTGGCATCCCAGTTGCTCCGTTGGCCGACCCACGTGGTCCCGTTGACCGCCGATGGTCGTCCCGGCGGGAAGCGCAAGCCTTTGAGGGCGAACCATGGCGATGGCGTCAACAGCCGATCGGGTTTGAGGGAACAAGGTCCCTCGCAGACAGCCCCCTCGCGCGTGATCATCGAGAACGTCCGCCCGGAGATCGACTGCGGTCAATTCCCCATCAAGCGGACTGTCGGCGAGGAGGTCGTCGTCGAGGCCGACATCTTCGCCGAAGGGCACGACAACCTGATGGCCATCGTCAAGCATCGGCCGCTCGGCTCCTCGGAGTGGGCCGAGGCGCCAATGACCGCCGCAGCCTTATAACGACCGATGGACCGGCCGATTCGTCGGTCCAGCGTCGAAGGACGGCACGAGTACACGGTCGAAGGCTGGGTCGACCGCTTCGCCTCCTGGCACAAGGAACTCGGCAAGAAGACCGAGGCCGGTCAGGACGTCGCCAGCGAGCTGCTCGAAGGGGCCGAGCTGGTCGTCGAAGGGGCATCCAGGGCCACCGGCAGCCGACGCGGCATGGCTCAAGGCGCGCATGCCGAGTTCCTCGGCGACAAGGACCGGCGACCAGGCTCGAGCGGTCAAGGCCGCGCTCGATCCCGAACTTTTCGCGGTCATGGCCCGTTATCCCGACCGGAGCCGGGGTCATAGCTACGAGCCCAGTCTCTCGGGATCATCGTCGAGCGAGAGCGGGCGCGGTTCGGCTCCTGGTACGAGATGTTCCCGCGCTCGACCTCGCCCGAGCCCGGGCAAGCACGGCACGTTCCGGACGACCGAGGCCCGGCTTGCCTTACGTCGCGAGCATGGGTTTCGACGTCGTCTACCTGCCGCCGATCCACCCGATCGGCCGGGCCTTCCGCAAGGGTCCGAACAACACGCTGACCCCCGGCCCCGACGATCCCGGCAGCCCCTGGGCGATCGGCGGGCCGGAGGGAGGTCACAAGTCGGTCCATCCGGAGCTGGGCACGCTGGCCGACTTCGACCACCTGGTCGCGGCCGCCCGGAAGCTCAACCTGGAAATCGCGCTCGACATCGCGTTCCAGTGCTCGCCGGACCATCCCTAGGTCAAGGAGCACCCCCAGTGGTTCCGACACCGGCCCGACGGGACGATCAAGTATGCCGAGAACCCGCCCAAGAAATACCAGGACATCTACCCGATCGACTTCGAGTGCGACGACTGGCAGGCCCTCTGGAACGAGCTTCGCGACGTCTTCCTGTTCTGGATCGGCCATGGCGTCAACATCTTCCGGGTCGACAACCCGCATACCAAGCCGTTCCGGTTCTGGGACTGGGTGATCCGGGAGGTCTGCGACCAGCACCCCGACACGATCTTCCTTGCCGAAGCGTTCACCCGGCCCAAGCTGATGCTTCGACTGGCCAAGGGGGGGTATCAGCAGTCCTACAGCTATTTCACCTGGCGGAACGACCAAGTGGGCGATCCAGGAGTATTTCACCGAGCTGACCCGGACCGACGCCGTCGAGACGATGCGGCCCAACCTCTTCGCCAATACGCCCTGACATCCTCCACGAATACCTTGCAGGTCGGCGGTCGGCCCGGCGTTCCAGATCCGCCTTGTCCTCGCGGCGACCCTGGGTGCAACTTACGGGATCTACGGGCCACCGTTCGAGCAATGCGTCGGTACGCCCTGGAAGCCGGGCTCCGAGGAGTATCTCGACTCCGAGAAGTACCAGGTCCGCCATTGGGATCTGGACGCACCGGGCAACCTGCGGGCCTTCATCGCCCGGATCAACGCCATCCGTCGCGAAAACCCGGCCCTCCAGTACGACCGTGGCTTGCGGTTCTACTCGACCGACAACGACCAGGTCATCGCCTACGGCAAAGCCGTCGCCCGACCGCTCGAACTTCATCCTGATCGTCGTGAACCTCGACCCGCATCACACCCAGTCGGCCTGGGTCCGGGTGCCGATCCACGACCTGAACCTCGGCCACGGCGAGAATTACCAGGTCCACGACCTGATCAGCGACGCCCGCTATCTCTGGTCGGGCGAGTCCAACTTCGTCCAGCTCGATCCCTACGCCTGCCCGGCCCACATCTTCCGGATCAGGCGGAAGGTCAAGACCGAGCGGGATTTCGATTATTATTCGTGACCGCCTCTTGAAAAATCACGCCCGATGGCCCGACCTTCGGGCGAAAGGAGCCCGGGACGATGTCGGTCGAGCTATCCAGGCGAGGGCGAGACACCTTTCTCGAAGGGGAAACCCGTCGAGTCCTCGAACGTGACGCCCTGCCGTCGTTCCTCCCGCGACAGCGGTGGTTCGCCGGCAAGTCCCGGGCAATCCGATCGATCCGGATCGTCGACGCGTCAACGGAGGGGGAACTACCGGGCTCGGCCCGATTAACGCTCCTTGATGTCGCCTACGAATCGGGCCGCGGCCGAGACCTATCTGCTCCCCATCGGCCTGGCAACCGGAGCCGAGGCCGACCGGATCGAGACGCGATGCGCCGGGTCGGGCGATCCTCCGGCTGGAAAAAGTCGGCCTGATTTACGATGCCCTGGCCGAGCCGGCCGTCTGCTCCGGCGCTGCTCGACCTGATCGGCGGTTCCCGTTCGATCAGAGCCGGTTCGGGCACGATCCGGGGCCTGTCCGACCTCCGCGTTCACCGCCGCGCGTGGGTCTTCGGAAAAACCCCTGTCCGTGGCCGGCGGCTCGTTCGAGCAGAGCAACTCGGCCGTGATCTTCGGCGACCGGCTGATCCTCAAGGTCTTTCGTCGTCTGGAACCCGGGATCAACCCCGACTTCGAGATCGGCCGCTTCCTCTCCGAGAAGACCCGGTTCGACCGCATCCCCAAGACCGCCGGCGCCCTCCTCTACGAGAAGGCCGGCTCCGAGCCGTTGATGCTCGGCATCCTCCAGGGGCTAGTCAAGAACGAGGGAAGCGGGTGGGACCACGCCCTCCGCGAGTTGAAGACGTATTACCAGTACGCCGACAACAAGTCGTTCCCGCACGTCCTGGAGCCCTTCGAAGGCCGTCCTTTGCTCGAACTCGCCGGGCTCGAGGTGCCGAAGGAGGCCATGAAGTCGATCGGTCCCTATCTCCAGGACGCCACCACGCTCGGCCGAAGGACGGCCGAGTTGCACCTCGCGCTGGCGAGTGATCCGAAAGACAAGGCCTTCGCTCCCGAGCCGATCCGCCCCGACGATCTCCAGAGACTCGCCGCGGAAGTCCGCGAGCAGGTCGAGAACGCACTCGATGCGCTCCAGGCGAACTTCGATAAGCTGCCCGAGAGTACGAAGCCGCAAGCGCGTCGGGTCCTCGACCAGGCGACGGTGCTGCTCAAGGCGGTCGACGCCCTGCCGGGCGTGAAGCTCGACGCCGCGAAGACCCGAGTCCACGGCGATTACCACCTCGGGCAGGTCCTCCGGACGGGCGATGACTTCGTGATCCTCGACTTCGAGGGGGAGCCGGCAAAGACCCTGGCCGAGCGGGTCCGCAAGGTTTCGCCCCTGAAAGACGTGGTCGGAATGGTCCGCTCGTTCGACTACGCCGCTTTCGCCGCCCTGTTCGACTTCGCGGGCGACCGTCCCGAGGTCTTCGACCGGCTTGTCCCGTGGGCGAAGGCATGGCGGACCTGGGCCTCGGCCAGCTTCCTCAAGGCGTACCTGAGTACGGCCCGAGACGCGCAGCTTCCTCCCCGAAGATCCCGACCAGGTTGCCCGGCTCTTCGACGCGCTCCTGCTCGACAAGGCCCTTTATGAGCTGCTCTACGAGCTGAACAACCGGCCCGGCTGGATCCGGATTCCGCTCCAGGGGATCGTCGCCCTGCTCGGCCCGGCGCCCGTCGAGCCCGCTCCCTTCGCATCGGCCCTGAGCGACTTCGACCTCTACCTCCTGACCGAGGGGACCCACGATCGCGCGTACGAGAAGCTGGGCGCCCACCCGGAGAAGCCGGGGGCGTGGTCGGAGTCCGCTTCGCGGTCTGGGCGCCGAACGCCCGCGAGGTCTCGGTCATCGGCGACTTCAACGGCTGGAAGGCGTGGGCCAACCCGATGCGGTCGCATGGGCCTTCGGGAATCTGGGAAGGGTTCGTGCCGGGCGTCCGCCCCGGGATGAACTACAAGTACGCGATCGCCTCGGAGTACGGCGACTACAAGGTCGACAAGGCCGACCCCTACGCCTTCGCCGCCGAACTTCGGCCCCGAACCGCGTCGTTGGTCGCGGACCTGGATGCCCACTCGTGGCGGGACCAGGAATGGATGGACCATCGGAAAGGGAATAACGCGGCCGGGGCGCCGATCTCGATCTACGAGGTCCATCTCGGCTCGTGGATGCGCGGCTGACGGCAACCGCTGGCTGACCTATCGCGAGTTGGCGCCGAAGCTGGCCGATTACGTCCACGAGATGGGATTCACCCACGTCGAATTCATGCCCGTGGCCGAGCATCCGTTCGACGGCTCGTGGGGCTATCAGGTCACTGCCTACTTCGCGCCGACGAGCCGGTTCGGGCCGCCCGAAGACTTCATGGCCCTGGTGGACATGCTCCACCAGCGGGATATCGGGGTGATCGTCGACTGGGTCCCGGCGCACTTCCCGACCGATGGCCACGCGCTCGGCTATTTCGACGGCACGCACCTCTACGAGCACGCCGACCCGAGGCAGGGGTTCCACCCCGACTGGAACACCTTCATCTTCAATTTCGGCCGGCCGCAGGTGGCGAATTTCCTGATCGCCAACGCCCTCTTCTGGCTCGACAAGTATCACATCGACGGCCTCCGGGTCGACGCGGTCGCCTCGATGCTCTATCGCGACTACTCGCGGAAGCCCGGCGAGTGGGTGCCCAACAAGGACGGCGGGCGCGAGAACCTGGAGGCGATCGACCTCCTCAAGCGGTTCAACGACCGGGTCCATGCCCAGTTCCCTGGCGTCCTTACGATCGCCGAAGAGTTCGACCGCCTGGCCGCTGACGACCCGGCCGACGTCGGTCGGCGGGCTCGGGTTCGACCTCAAGTGGGACATGGGCTGGATGCACGACACGCTGAGCTATTTCTCCAAGGACCCGGTCTACCGCAAGCATCACCACAACCAGCTCACGTTCCGCGGTCTCTACGCGTTTGCCGAGAACTTCGTCCTGCCGCTCTCGCACGACGAGGTGGTCTACGGCAAGGGGTCGCTCCTCCGCAAGATGCCGGGCGACGCCTGGCAGAAGTTCGCGGGCGTCCGGCTCCTCTTCGGCTACATGTTCGCCCAGCCGGGCAAGAAGATGATGTTCATGGGGGACGAGTTCGGCCAGTGGAACGAGTGGAACCACGACACGTCGCTCGACTGGCACCTGCTCGATGACCCGATGCACGCCGGCCTCAAGCGCTGGGTCCGCGACCTGAACACCCTCTACCGAGGGACGCCCGAGCTGCACGAGCTCGACACCAGCCCCGAGGGCTTCGCCTGGATCAACGCCGACGACGCCGAGCAGAGTGTGCTGTCGATGGTCCGCAAGGGGCACTCGACCGATGACCTGATCCTCTTCGTCGCCAACTTCACGCCCATCCCGCGCCACAACTACCGGGTCGGTGTGCCCCGCGTCGGCCGCTGGACGGAGATCCTCAACAGCGACGCCCCCCTCTACGGGGGCAGCGGGCAGGGGAACATCGGCGGGGTCTCGACCACCCCGGTCCACGCCCACGGACACGAGCAGTCGCTCAACCTGACCCTCCCGCCGCTGGCCCTGATCGCGCTGAGGTCGCCCGGGCGATGAGCTGGAATCCGTCGCTGGGGGCGTGGCCAGAAGACGGTGGCGTGAGGTTCCGCGTCTGGGCTCCGAAGGCGCAACGCATCCATGTGGTCGCCGAGGAGCCTCACCCGGTCCCCGTGGTCCCCCTTCAAGAGTCCGAAGATGGTACGTTTGGAGCCTGGACGGACGAGATCAGGGTCGGCCAACGCTATCGATTCCTCGTCAATGTGCCCGACTTCAAGCCAGCCATCGGCCAGCAAACGTCATCCCATGATTTCGGCGACTGGCCCGACCCGGCTTCTCGATTCCAGCCCGACGGAGTTCACGGCCCGTCTGAAGTGATCGATCCTTTTCGCTTCCCCTGGACTGATCAGGACTGGCGAGGGATCGACCGAGACGACGCCATCATCTACGAGCTTCACGTCGGCACCTTCACGCCCGAGGGGACGTTCGAGGGCGTCTCGAAGCGGCTCGCGGAGCTGGCCGACCTCGGCGTGACGTCCATCCAGTTGATGCCGGTCAACGATTTCACCGGCCGGTGGAACTGGGGTTACGACGGTGTCGCCCTGTTCGCCCCGGCCCGGTGCTACGGGCGGCCGGACGACCTCCGGGCTCTGATCGACCGCGCCCACTCGTTCGGGATGGCGGTGCTGCTCGACGTGGTCTACAACCACTTCGGCCCGGATGGTAATTACACGGGGCACTTCAGCCCGTTCTACGTCAACCCGGCGCACCACACGAACTGGGGACCGGCGATCAACCTCGGCGGCGAGGGGTCGGAGATGGTCCGGGCGTTCTTCATCGAGAACGCCCGGATGTGGCTGCACGAGTACCACTTCGACGGGTTCCGGCTCGACGCGACCCACGCCTTCATCGACGACGGCCCCCGGCCGTTCCTCGAAGAGTTCGCCGAGGCCGTCCGCGCCTCGGTCCCCGACCGCAAGCTGATCCTGATCGCCGAGGACCACCGGAACCTCGACAGGATCGTCCGGCCGACCTCCGAGGGCGGCTGGAACTTCGACGGCGTCTGGTCCGATGACTTCCACCACGAGATGAGGCGCTACCTGACCGGCGACCACGACGGCGTCTTCCAGGATTTCCGTGGCACATTGCCCGACCTAGCCACGACCATCAACCGGGGCTGGTTGTTCACCGGCGAATACTCGGCCTACCGCGAGAAGAACCGGGGCACTGACCCGACCAGCATTCCACCTCGTCGCTTCGTCTTCTCCATCCAGAACCACGACCGCGTCGGCAACCGCGCCGGCGGCCATCGCCTGAACCACGACGTCGACGTCGCCACCTACCGCGCGGCGACGGTCGCCTTGCTCTGCTCGCCCGAGACACCCATGCTCTTCATGGGCCAGGAATGGGCCGCGAGTACGCCGTTCTTCTACTTCACCGACCACAACGAGGAGTTGGGGAAGGCCGTCCGCGAGGGCCGGAGCCGCGAATTCCGCAAGTACGCCGACTTCACCGACCCGGTCAAACTCGCCACCATCCCCGACCCGCAGGCCGAGTCGACCTTCCTCGCCTCGAAGCTGGATCGCGACGAGCGGTTCCGCGAGCCCCACGCCTCGACCCTCCGGCTCTACCGGGCCCTGCTCAAGTTACGCCGGGATGAGCCGGCTTTTCGACGAGCACAACACCGAACCATTGCCCTGGGAAATGATATCATCGCGATCCATCTGGGGATCGGCACGGGTTGCGAGATCGTCGCGATCATCCGATTCAAGGGCTCGGGTCCGCTGTCGTATTTCTGGTATCCCGGCGAGCCGCCACAGTTGTCCCCCGATGTCATCCTCACGACCGAAGATCCGCGATTTACAACCGAACCGACGCCGATCCGCTTTGTCGATATGTATGTCTCCAAGGCCCGGCTAGAATTCGGGCGACCTGGAGCCGCAATCCTCCGCATTTGAGTCCGACTCAAATCTCGCAGGGTGGTGTCGAGTCTTGGGCGAGCCCCACCAACGAATGCATGGTGGAACTCGCCCGATGCTCGACCCACCCTACACATTGACCAATTCAAATCCGGCTCATCCGCTCGCGCCGACCGTCTTCAGGTCGGCCCGCTGGCCTTCGTACGTCTCGGAGAAGGCGAGGACCTTCGGGTCGGGCTCGATCCCCCAGGCCTTGCAGGCCTGGAAGTAGATGTCGGGCCACCAGTTGTCGTGCTCGGTCAGCCCTTGGTCGCGGACCTCGGCCCAGTTGCTCAGGATTCGCGACCAGCACTCGTCGCCGTAGGCGAGGGCTTCCTTCCAGTTGCCGATCTGCGGGATGTACCACTCGCGGCCGATGGCGGCGTGGAGGACCTCGTCGGCCCAGTCGTAATCCTGGATCGTGGCCATGAGCGGGTCGCCGGAGCGGACGCCGACCTCCCACTCGTACTTCTTGCCGGTCTTGGGCATCAGCCCCTGCTCGATGAAGTAGAGGACCGCGTGCCGCTCCAGCGGGGTGCATTCGGTGTTGAGCCGGAGCGACCAGTTGTGGGTGATCCGGGCCTTGCGTCCAGTCGACTCCGTTGGCGACGAAACCCGACCTCGCCCATCATGGCGTGCCGGGCCTCGTCCCAGAGCTGCCGGGTCATGTCGCGGTAATAGCCCCAGGGCTTCCCCTTCGTCTCGACGATGATGCTGGCCATCATCTCCGGGACGTCGATCTCGCGGAGCCGCTTGAAGAGCATCATCAGGGTCTTGGAGCGGGCGTCGAACTCGGGGTGGTAGAGGAACGCCTCGGCGTTGACCCCCTGGTTGTACAGGTCCTGGAACCGCTCGTCGCGGCGTGGGACGGGGTCGTACACATAGGGCGTGGCCGAGAAGAGCCGTTCGACCGGCCGACCCGAATGGCTCGTTCGAGCCGTCGATCCCTCCAGCGGCCGCCGAGAGCCTCGCGAAGCCGCTCGACCCAGGGCTGCATGCCTCCGCATCGCCGACCAGGCAGGCAATCGCCTTGTTGCCGAAGTCGATCATGTCGGCCAGTTCCAGCCGGGCGAACCGGCAGACGCGGACCGACGGGGCGTCGGTCAAGGGGTTGGTGTCGACCATGTGCCGGGCGAGTGCGGCGTCGAGCGCGGGCAAGGCCACTCGTACAGGCCGAGCACCAGCAACTCGGTCGTCGGCGCGGCCAGGATCTTCGTCGAAGAAGATCTCCAGGTTCGGGTCGGGCACGACCTCCAGGCCCAGCGGCGGCTCGCGCATCTCGCCGACCCGGACGCGGAGGGCCTCGACGTGCTCGGCGCAAAGGTAGGCGTGGTGCGAGAAGCCGGTCTTCAGCTCGTAGATCGGCTCGGCGGTGATCCGCGCGGTGAAGATCTCGTGGAGCCGCTTGAAGGCGTAATGATACCGCTTGAGCCGGGCCACGCAGGCCTCGACGCCCGAGGCCCGGCCTCGCGGCCTGCTCGATGCGTGGCCAGGCCCGCCAGCGGGGGCAGATCCCTGTACGACCGATAGCCTGCGGCGGACCGGGCGTCGCTCATCGACGGGTCTCCGATTCGTGGGTCAGTCCTGCGTGACGGGCGCCTGGTGATCGGGCTGGCGGACGGGGGCGCCGGTGGGCGGCTCGAACTTGGGGACGGTCGACTCGATCAGGTCGGAGGGGGTGTGGACCGGCTCGGGGTGGTACTGGCTCTTGATCGAGTGCTCGTCGAAGCGGAACTCCTCCTCGAACCCTCGGATGCCCTTCTTGAACTCGACGATCCCCTTGCCCAGCGTGCGGCCGACCTCCGGGAGCCGCTTGCCGAACAGGAGGACGGCGACCCCCACGACGACCATCATTTCCATCGGATTCAGATTACCGAACATCGCGTCGCGTCCTCCTTCCTGAAATGGTGCCCGTGCGAGACGTTCAGTCGAGGGTGTCCTTGGTCGCGGCGGGCTTCTTGTCGGCCGTGACGGCGGTGTCGAGGTCGTCCTCGATCCCGGCGACGCCCTTCTTGAACTCGGTCACGCTCTTGCCCAGCGACTTCATCACGCTGGGGAGGCGGTTGCCGAAGATCAGGAGCGGCGACGAAGGCGACGACCAGGAACTCGTAACCGCCGGGAAGTCCGATAAAGGCGAGCGGCATCATCATGGCAAGGCTCCCGCGAAGTCAAAAAAAGGATGTTGATCGGAACTCGGTAGACTCAAGGGCCGGGTGGTCGGTGGATGACGTTCATCCAGGTCACGACCCACGCCGCCACGGCGGCCGAGGCGGCCATCGCGACGATCAGGAACCAGCGATCCGCCAGCCAGCCGAGCTTCAGTGGCCCCGTCGCCCGGTTCGGGAGGGTCGTCCAGGGTCGGACCAGCCGGGCGAAGCCTCGGCGGGCCGTCTCCGATCGACCATACAGGGCGACCACCACCATCGCCACCAGGACCCACTCACGAGGGCCGGGCAGCAATCCCCAGAGCCATCCCATTGGGACCGGGCATGTCATGCGTGGAGTCAAACCCGGGTCAAGGAGGCACCGAGGTCCGGAAGACGGATCGCGTCCTCGTGACCAAATGAGGGAGGGCCGACAGATCGGCACCGACCGGGGAAGGCGTCTCGACAGGGACGACGCGAGGAGGGATTACCTAACCCATCCTATCGCCTACGTGGCGAGCGTCAACCGATTTCCCGGAGTTTGTCGCGGATTCAGGGTCAATTGTGGCTCACCGATGAAACGTCAGAGCCCCTTTTCGCAACCTTCTCTCACCGGAGTCGAGGGGGCGAGCGACGTCAAATCGACCTCGGAACAAGCCTGGCCGAGTCGGCCAGTCATCGTTCTCCCGGTCAACGGAGCCGGAGTCGAAGCAGGTCTTCCGACTCGATCCGATGAAGCCGGGTCTCCAGGATTGCCGGGGTCGCCGGCGCGGGGACGACCCGGCCGGACAGTTCCATCGGCCGGACCTCGGCCAGCCAGAGGACCATCTCGGCAACGACCTCCGGGCTGACCTCTTTTCCTTCGGCGAAGGCCTCGGTGACGCCAGGCAACCAGCGTCAACCTTCGGGGCTATCCAGGACATGCTGGACCAGGCCGGTCGGGACCAGACCGGGGTTGACCGCGTAGAGCAAAATCCCCTGGGGCCGAAGTTCCTTGTCAAGACACTCCACGAGCCGGACCAACCCCGCCTGCGCGATCGCGTAACCCGTCGCGAATGGCAAGGCGGAGGCGTGTCCGGGGCCAACGAGAACCGAGATCGAGGCGTTTGACGAAGCCTGGAGCAGCGGCAATGCCTCGTGGATCGTCCGAGAAACGCCCCGGAGGCCTGTTTCCACGTCCAGCCACCAGTCCTCGAAGTCCACGGCCGCCAGCGGTCCGATCCCCCGAAGCCGACCCGTGGCGCAGACCAGAGCATCCAGGCCACCGGCCCATTCCTGGAAACGGGCCAGGGCTTGCTTCAACGATGAGGCATCGAGCACGTCGGCGATGAACCCTCGGGCCTCGCCTCCCGCCTCGTGGATCGAACGGGCGGTCGCCTCGACCTCGGCCTCTGAACGGGCGAGCACGCCGACCCGAGCCCCCGCGCCGGCCAGGTTCTCCGCGATGGCTCGTCCCAGACCCCGCCCACCGCCAGCGACCAGTGCCGAATGGATGCCTGGTCTCATCGACGTCTCGTCTCAGGGCCGATGCGTCGCGGTCTTGTCAGCAGTTTCTTACTCATTTTATTAGACGCACCGCCTCGATCGACAAGGGCAACCGCCCTCCATGATCGAACCCCGGAGCATCGCGCGAGGCCCATCGGATCTCCTCGTAGAAAAAAGCGGTTAATTGGAGGCATCCCGAGGTGAATATTACAGGGAGGCTTCGTTCCAGCCTGTCCGCCGTTGGCTTCAAGTTTCCAGACCAGAGCGGAGATGAAAAATGAGAGATCACCCGAAACTGGTTCCAGTTTCCCCGGGAAATCCTGCGCAAGAGCCGCGAACGGGATTGCTTTTTTTGTCCAGCCATTGGGATTTGGCTTTGTCTGAGAGCCGGGCAGAAGCCTTGGTGAAAAAGGAAAGACGAGCTGAGAGCGGCTCCAGTTTCCCCGGGAAACCCAGAGTAAGAGCAGCGAACGAATTCGTTTTTCTTGCTCCAGCCATTGCGGTTTGGCTTTGTCTGGGAACGACCTGTTCGGCTTCCGGCCGAGAACTGGCTTTGTTTTATCGGGAGACTTCCGGTGATCGCTCGGAAATTCTAAATCATTGTATCCAAATGATTTGCGAACAATTGGCTTTGATTGGAAGCTCTTCCCTCTCAGTCCAGCCGGTCGCCGGATACCGAGTCGAACCAGCTCGCGCAGGAAATCAAGCTCGACCAGGACCCGGTCACCGGCGCGGAACGGTGTCCGGGCGGGGAGCCGGGCGGTTATCAGATAGGGGCCGAACTCGAGGAAGGCCAGGGTCTCGTGGCCCGCGAGTTCGAGCCGGAGAATCGTGGCCGGGCCGGTCGGCGGGTTTGAACCGGGAGTGAAGGCACCAGCCGGACGGATCATGACCTGCTCCGGACGAAGCCCCAGGTCGAGCCGGGGGACGCCGCGTTCGGACAGGGGCAAGACCTCGGGCATCGACAGGGGGATCGACCAGCGACCGAGCTCGTCGAGGTGCACGATCCGGATTGTGAGGTTGCGGTCCTCCTGGGCGACCAGGCACGGCAGCAAGTTCATCGGCGGCTGGCCGAGGAAACGAGCGACGAACCGGTAGGCCGGACGGTCGTAAAGGTCGAGAGGTCGGCCGACCTGGACGATCCGGCCTCGGTCGAGGACCGCGACGCGGTCGCCCAGGGCCAGAGCTTCGGCCTGGTCGTGGGTGACGAGAACCATGGTCGCGCCTAGCTTTCGCTTGAGGTCGGCCAACTCGGCCCGTGTCGAGGCTCGGAGGGGGGCGTCGAGGCCCGAAAATGGTTCGTCGAACAGGAACAGCCCGGGGCGAAGCACCAGCGCCCTCGCCAGCGCGACCCGTCGCCGCTGCCCGCCAGAGAGCGTGTCGGGAGGCCGTTCGAGGCAATCAGCCAGGCCGAGGACCGAGGCCGTCCCCCGGACAAGTTCCCCGATCTCCACCCTTGGCTTTCGCCTGGCCCGGAGCCCGAAGGCGATGTTCTCAAAGACGTTCAGGTGCGGGTAAAGGACCTGGTCCTGGAAGACCATGGCGACGTCGCGGTCGCGAGGGGCGAGCCCGTCGATCCGCCTGCCGTCGAGCCAGATGCTCCCCGAGTCGGGGCTTTCGAGCCCCGCGACCAGGCGGAGCAGTGTGCTCTTGCCCGACCCCGACGGCCCGACGATGACGAAGAGCTCGCCGTCCTCGACCGTCAGGTTGACCCCTCGCGCGGCGACGATTTCCCCGGGAAACGATTTCGAAACCGCCTGGAGTTCGAGCCGTCCCAACGCGATCCTCCCGACGGTCCCACCGGCTCAGCGACCCAGGCCAAGCCGGTCCCGATGGTACGCCAGGCGCTGGGTGACGTCCATCCTGGAGAAGTCGGGCCGACCGTCGAGGGTGCTCGGGAACCCGTTGGTCGAGACCTTGACGGCCGCGCCGTTGGTCGGGGCCGCCGTCTTCTCGTGGCACTGGCAATCGTGCGAGGCGGCTTGAGGTTTGACCCCGTTCGCGTGGCACCCGCAATCTCCAGCCTTCGCCGGCTCGGGCCGAGCAGGGACGGTGACGCTGGTCTTCGTCCCGCCGTAGCTCATCGCAGCCGACTGGAGTGTCAGGTCCTCGGCGAGCGGCCGCTTCGGGGCGATCCCGAGCTTGCCGAGCACGGCGTGATACGCCTTGACCGCCTCGACCGGGCCGATCACGCCGTCGACGATCAGCCGGAGGAACTGGACGAAGGCGAGCTGGTTCTCGGCGTTGTTGATCTTCCGGCCGTAGAGGGCGACCTTCGCCCCGTACTTCTGGGCGTCGGCCAGCATCTGGAAGGCGTCGCGAGTCGTCCCGGCCGAGCCGCCGAGGATGCCGACGACGAGGTGCGGGTCGTAGCGGACCAGTTCTTCCATCGCCTTCGGACCGTGGTAGACGATCTTGAGGAACGTCGGCCGACCGGCCGGAGCGACCCCCGCGAGCATCCGGGCGATCATGTCGTTGAGGTAGGAAGGCAAGATTGCCGGGTCGACCGCGCCGGGGACGTTGGGGTCGAACACTTCGAGGAAGTAGCGGAACCTCTTCCGCTCGGCCTCCTCGCGGAACTCGTGGAACCGTTCGAGCGTCGCCAGGTCGAGGGCCAGGTCGTTGTTGAACGTGACGCTGTAGAGGCCGAGGTCGGCGCCGAGGGCACGCTCCTCGGGCGAGCAATCGAGGTGGCCGCACTGGATGTGGTCGAGGCTGGCCGATCGGAACGGCCGCGCGGGCTCCTGGGCGTAGCGCGAGCCCCGGGCGATGTGGACATCGGTCGTGTCGTTCGCCCGCACGGCCGGGGTGATGGCCGAGCCCTCGAAGATCCGCTCGCGGATCGTCAAGGCGTGATTCGTGCTGGCCGACATCAGCATGATGTCGACCACCCCTTGCTTGACGATCGCCCGGATCTGCTCGCGGTATTCTTCCAGCGTCTTGAACCGGACCTCGCCCGAGTGGGCCTCGGGCGACTGCCCCGGCGCGCCGATGCCGAAGGCCATGTCGGCGTCCTTGGCGTCGGCGAGGATGAACTCGCGGCAGCCGGAGGGGTCGGCGTGGATCGCGGCGAGCTTCCGGTCGAGCGACTTAACCACGTCCGCCCCCTTGACCCGAGATCGTCACCCGGGACTTGCCGCCGCCCGTTCCCGCCGCCCGAGCCCATCGTCACCCTCACGCCCGAGCCGTTGCCGTTCGAGGCGCGGAGCCGGCTTCGGCAAGGCTCGCCCCCTTGGCGGCGTTGGGGTTCGTCTTGAGGACCTGGTCGATCGTCCCGCGGAGCACCTGCCCCGAGTGCTGCAAGGCCGAGACTTCCTTCGGCCAGAGCTCGATCTCGAGTTGCGCCTCGACGCCCTCCCGGCCGACGACCGTCGGGACCGAGATGCAGACGTCGCGCATCCCGTAGGTCCCGTTCACCAGCGAGGAGACCGGCAAGATCCGCTTGCTGTCGAGGGCGATCGCGTGGATGACGTCGCGGATCGCCAGGCCGACGGCGAACCCCGCGCCCCCCTTGAGCTTGATGACCTCGGCGCCGCTGCCCCGGGTCCGGGCGAAGAGGGCGTCGGCCGTGCCCGAGGTCCAGCCGGGGAACTTCTCCAGCGGCAGGCCCGCCGGCCTGCGCGGCCGACCAGATGGGGACCATGCTGTCGCCGTGCTCGCCGAGGATCGTGGCCGTGACCTGCGTCGGCGGGAGCTTGAGCGACTCGGCGATCAGGCTCCGGAACCGGGCCGAGTCGAGCTTCGTCCCCAGGCCGATCACCTGCGTCGAGGGCAGGCCGAGCTGCATCGTGGCCAGGTACGTCAGCACGTCGACGGGGTTGGAAACGACCAGGACGATCGCCGACTTCTTCGGCCCGGCGGCCTTGACCTGGCTCAAGATGTTCAGGAACAGCTCGACGTTGCGGTTGATCAGGTCGAGCCGGCTCTCGTCGGGCTTGCGGCGGAGGCCGGCGGTGATGCAGATGAGGTCGCTCTCGGGGATCGCCTCGTAGCCGGTCGCCCGGATCCGCTGGTCGGCCGCGATCGACGCCCCGTGGAGGAGGTCGAGCGCCTGCCCCCGGCAGAGGTCGGCGTTGACGTCGATCAGGTCGATCCCGCTGACGATCCCGCCGCACTGCAAGGCGAACGCGGCACACGAGCCGACCAGCCCGCCGCCGCCGATGATGCTGACCTTCATGGAGCCCTCGATTTCAAATTCGAGATTTCAGATCTCAAATCGCCGATGGTTGATATTCGATGGCCGATCAGGTTCTTCGTAGGGTGGGCCGAGTGAAACGAGGCCCACCAGCTTCGCCGAACCGTGGTGGGCCTCGTTTCACTCGGCCCACCCTACATTCTCAGGACGGAGCCGGAGGAAGCGGTTCCGAGCCGAGGAAACTCGCGAGACCGATGATCAGCGAGATCAAGCCGGAAACTATCCACACGAAACCCAGACTCCTGGATCGCCATGCGTTGGCCCGATCGGGATCAAGGTGACCGCCGGTGAGGTTTCGGCAGCCGAGCAACGTGATCAGTAAACCCGCCGACGATCAAGATCATCGAAGATCCCTGTTCAAACCCCGCCCGAGACGCCCGAGGCATACCCGCCGTCCTTGACCGCCGACGAGCCGTTGGCCGAGCCGTTCATGAACCGCATCACCTGGTCGGTGATCGTCTGGACCAGGGCCTCGGTCGGGTCGCCGGTCGGGGGCGTGACGCAGCTTCGAGTCCTCGGCCGGGCGCGACCTGCTGGAGCTTGGGCGGGACGAACGCCCTGGTGCTCGGGCTTGAACTCGGTGTAGCCCTCGCGGAACAGGCTGTTGCCGCAGAGGTCGCAGTTCTCCAGGCCCTTTTCGAGCCGGACGTCGCGGATGCCGAGGTTCGGCTTGATCTTGATCAGCTCGGCGGCCTTGGCGTCGTCGTAGTAGTTCACCCGGCCGAGCTGCTTGGTGAGGATCAAGATCCGGCAGTAGGCGTCGATGATCTCGGTCTTGAAGTAGGCGTCCATCAGGTCGGTGCCGCAGGTGATCGTGCCGTGGTTGGCCAGGAGGATGACGTCGGTGTCCTTGACGTAGGGGATCACCGTATCGGCGAACGCCTGGGTGCCGGGGGTCTCATACGGGGTGATGGCGACCTCGCCGAGGAAGACCTCGAACTCGGGCATCGTGCACTTGGGGATCGGCTCGTGGGCGACGGCGAAGGCCGTCGCGTGGGGCGGGTGGCAGTGGACGCACGACTTGATGTCGGGCCGGGTCTTCATGATCGTCAGGTGCAGGAGGATCTCGCTCGACCGCTTCCGCTTGCCCGAGACCTGCTTGCCGTCCATGTCGACGATGCAGAGGTCGTCGGGCTTCATGAACCCCTTCGAGACGCGGGTCGGCGTGCAGAGGACGCGGTCCTCGCTCAGCCGGATAGCTGATGTTGCCGTCGTTGGCCGCGGCGAAGCCCTTGGCGTAGACCCGCCGGCCGATCTCGCACATCTCCTCGCGCAGCTTCCACTCGCTCATCAGGTTGCCGGTTGACATGGCCGAGGTCCCCGTGTCATGGGTCGTTGAATGATCGATCCGTATGATTCAGAGATTGATCTGGTCGATCAGGCACGCGCAATAGGCGTCGATCGGCTTCTTGTCGTGCCGAACGGGTTGGCCGCCTCGCGGCCCTCGCTCAGGCCGATCAGGGCGCCGGGGCCGGCGCCGAGGTCGTCGTAGGCGATCACTTCCTCGCCGCGTCTCGGCGAGCCTTCGACGCAGGGCCTCGCGGGGCATCGGCAGGGCGATCACGAACCGGGCCGCCCTTCAAGGCTCGGGTGGACCCGCGACAGCGTGACCCGGCCGATCACCTCGGCGATCCTCATCGCGTGGCCTCCTTTCCGAGCCATTCGGGAATGATCGGGGCGCCGCCCCGTCGGAACGTCGCCGATCTGCTTCAGGAGAGAGATCGACTTCCCCGCCGGCTCGACCACGATCAGGTTCACCCCGAGCTGCCGGATCGCCCGCGAGACGGCCTCGGCTCGGCCACGGTCGCCGCGCGGATCCCCTCGATCCGGCCCGCCCGCCAGACCGCGACCGACGCCTCGTCCGTCACCACGAACGCCCCGCGGCCATCGCCGTCGACGACCCACCGCGCCGCCTCGACGGGGTCGGGACCGACTTCGAGCCAGTCGTCGAGCAAGCCCCGGCGGATCGCCTCGACCTGCCCGGACCTCGACTCGATCGCGAAGCCCCACTCGCCCTTCTGACGGTTCCTGGACGAAGCCGCCTCGCGACCCGAGACGACCCGGAGCGCGATCCCTCGCCGCTTGAGGAAGTCGCGGGCCAGCGGAGTGACGACCGTCCCCGGCGCGATCCGGACCTCATCGCCGTTGCCCGATCGACCTCGGCATGCCGGAGCGAGAACAGCCGCTCGACGAAGACGTCCCGATGGCCGTGGATCGGCCGCTCGGCCGGTCGCCTCGACCGGCCGAATTCGCTCAGGACGGCCAGGACGGCCGCGTTGACCTCGGGCCAGCTTGGCGTCATCGGTCGGGAAGTCCCATCACGCTCCAACGCCCGGGCGTGTTCTTGCCGATCTGTTCCTGGAGGATCTGCCCGTCGCTCGTCACCAGCACCATATCTCCCCGACCCGCGCCGAGCCGGTCGAAGGCCAGCACCGGCTCGCCGTCCGCCCGGCCGTCGACGCCCTCTCAGCTGGACGACGAGCAGCCGCTCCCCCTGGAAGGTGGGATGCTTCACCGTCGTCGTCACCGTGCCGAGCACCCGGCCGAGTTGCATGGCAAATCCCGGATAGGCTCACCACGATAGGCGCAAGGATACTAAGAAATTCAATTTCTATATTTCTTCATACTTGCGTCCTTGTGTTCGTGGTCAACCTCCGATTAGACGAACCGCATCGCCGCACGACCGCCGTCCGCCGCTGGCGGCAGAAGGTGAGCGGGGTGGTGACGCCCTCGCCGGTCGGCCCGGCGATCGAGAACGACAGGACGCCCTTCGCCGCCCAGGCCGAGGCCGGCGACGCTCGGGCCGTTGACGACGAAGACGGTGCAGTCCATCAGCTTGCCCATCTTCGACATCACCGAGGTGTCCCGCGAGTGGAGGATCGCCGTGTGGCCGTAGCCGTGCTCGCTTGACCTGGGCCAGGTCGATGGCCCGGTCCACGTCGGGGACGCGGACGAAGGGGATGAACGGCATCATCTGCTCGTGCTCGACGAACGGGTGGTCGGCCCCGGTCTCGCCGTAGACGATCTCGGTCCCCTTCGGGACCTCGACGCCCGCGTGCCTGGCCGAGGACGGCGGCGTCCTTGCCGACGAGGTCCTTGTTGACGTGATAATGCTTGTCGTCGCCGAGCACGAACGCCTTCTTCGTCAGCGCCTCGATCTGCGCGGCGTTGAGCCGGAAGCCGCCGTGGCGGCCGACCGCCTCCATCAGCTTGTCGAAGATCTCGGAGACGGCGAAGACCTGCTTCTCGCCGATGCAGAGCAGGTTGTTGTCGAACGCCGCGCCGCGCGACGATCGACTTCGCGGCGTTCTCGATGTCCGCCGTCGCATCGACCACGACCGGCGGGTTGCCCGGCCCGGCGACGACCGCCCGTCGCTTGCTCGCCAGCGCGGCGCGGGCGACGGCCGGCCCTCCGGTGACGACCAGGAGCTTCACGCCCTTGTGGTCGAAGAGAGCGGCGGCCGACTCCAGGGTGGGGGTCTCGATGATCGTGATCAGGTCGTCGAGCCCGATCGCCTGGCGGATCGCCCGGTTGAACCGGCGGACCCCCTCGGCGGCGATCTTCGCTCCCGACGGGTGGGCGTTGACGACCACCGTGTTGCCGCTGGCCAGCATGTTGATCGCGTTGCCGGCGAGGGTCGGCAGGCTGTGCGTGACCGGCGTGATCGCGCCGATGACGCCGAACGGGGCGTAGTCGGTCAGCGTGATCCCGTCGTCGCCCGACCAGTTGTCGGTCCGGAGATACTCGACGCCGGGGGCCATCGGGATGGCGTCGCGCAGCTTGGCGATCTTGTGGTCGAGCCGGCCGATCTTCGTCTCTTCCAGCTCCATCCGGCCGAGTTCCTCGGCCTGGCTCGACGCAGATGTCGCGGATGCACTGCGACGGCCTTCTTGCGGTCAGGCCAGCGGGCGCTTCCGGTACTTGGCGAAGGCCGCCTCGGCCGCCTGCACGGCGGCGTCGGCCGTCGGGTAGACGCCGTCCTTGCCCGAGGGCTTCGAGCCCGAGCCGTTGGTTGCCCGGGCCGCCGGTGCCCATCTGCGACAGGACCTGCTGGATGACGTTGCGGATCAGGTCTTCGGTCATTTCCATGGGTGTCACCGTCGGGTCAGGAGGGCCGGGAGGCTTGTATATCTTGCGTTCGATCAGTCGCGGGTCGAGAAGATCGTCTTGCCGCCGACGTCCACCGTGTCGACCAGGCCGATCACCACGGCGTCGATCGGCAGCTTCTCGGTCTCGGGCGTGAGCCGGGCGCTCGACCCCTGGCAGACCAGGACCATCTCGTCGAGCCCGGCGCCCAGGGCGTCGACCACCACGAACGTCCGGCCCGTCGGGACCAGGCGGTCGCGGTTCTTCTCGTCGACCCGGTAAGGCTCGACGATCAGGAGCTTGTGCCCGGTCATCGAGGCCACCTTCTGGGTGGCCACCAGGCTGCCGGTCACTCGGGCGACGAACATGGGCGGGCTCCGGATTTCCGATGCGTAGGGTAGGGCTTGCCCTGCCGATCTTCATCTCTCAATATCTCGACGCCATCGGGGTCGATGACGTGGCTCGGCAGGGCAAGCCCTACCCTACATTTTCATCGGTTCAGAACCGCGACCAGATCGCGGGCCTGGCGGGCGACGACGATCTCTTCGTTGGTCGGGACGGTCCAGACCTGGACGCGCGAGCCGGGCGTCGAGACGACCCGCTCGGCCGGGCCGGAGGCGTTTGCGGTCGGATCGAGCTCGATCCCGAACCAGCTCGAGGTCGCGGCAGACGCCGTTCCGGATCAGGACCGAGTTCTCGCCGATCCCGCCGGTGAAGACGATCGCGTCGGCCCCGCCCAGCTCGACGAGGTAGGCCCCGAGGTAATGGCGGGCCGAGGCGATGAAGACGTCGAGGGCGAGCTGGGCCTTCTCGTTGCCGGCCGTCGCGGCGGCCTCGATGTCGCGGAGGTCGCGGCCCGATCCGCCGATCCCTTCGAGGCCCGAGCGGTTGGCCAGGGTGTCGAGCACCTGTTCGAGCGTTAGCCCGGTGCTCTTGAGGATCGCCGGAAGGGCGAAGACGTCGAAGTCGCCCACGCGGTTGTTCTGCGGCAGGCCGGTCTGCGGGCTCATCCCCATGCTGGTCGCGACCGACTGGCCATCCTTGATCGCGCAGATCGAGGACGATCCGCCGAGGTGGCAGGAGATGATTTTCAGGTCGTTCCGGCCGAGCAGCTCGGCCATCCGGCCGGCGATGTAGCGATGGCTGGCGCCGTGGAATCCCCAGCGGCGGATGCCATGCTTGGTCGCCCACTCATCGGGGATCGCGTAGCGCTGGTTGACGCTCGGGGATGGTCCGGTGGAAGCCGGTCTCGAACGCGGCGACGAGCGGGATCGTCGGGAACCGGCCGCCGAGCATCCGCATGGCCTTCGTGTACGGCGGGTTGTGCGCGGGGCAGACGTCGGCGAACGCCTCCATCGCTTCGAGCACGGCCTCGGTCACCAGCTGGACGCCGGAGACGTCCTTGGCGTGGACCGACTTGAACCCGATCGCGGAGACTTCCGAGGCGTCCTTCAGGACGCCGGTCTCGGGATCGGTGAGCTGGTCGAGGCAGATCTGGACCGCGTCGCCGTGGTCGAGGACGGGCCGGACCGACTCCCAGTCGCCGCTGGCCAGCTTGATCGTGACCTTGGCGTTCTCGGAGCCGATCCGCTCGATCCCGCCGCGAGCGAGCAGGTGCTCGCCCCCTTCGAGGTCGTAGAGGCGATATTTGAAGCTCGTGCTGCCGAGGTTGGCGACGAGGACCTTCATCAGCGACCCCCGCCGAACAGTGGAGACGACGACATCGCCCGGCCGGGGGATGACGTGGGCGGCCTTCAGCTCGCCGACGCGGCCCGCGGCCTCGGCGCCGGCCTCGACGGCGGCGCGGACGCTGCTGACGTCGCCACGGATCATCACGCTGACGAGCCCGCCGTCGAGCTTGATGATCGAGCTGGCCAGCTCGACGCTCGCCGCCTTCAGCATCGCGTCGATCGCGTAGATCAGGCCGACGAGGCCCTGTGTCTCGATCAATCCCAGTGCGCTGTTCATGGTATTCCTCGAGTGAGCGTTCTGCTCTTTCCCGTAGGGTAGGGCTTGCCCGTGCCGTGACGATGTTCGGCAGGGCAAGCCCTGCCCTACGGGGAACCGATTAACGAATCGATCAGCCGATGAAAGTGCGGAGGACGGCCTCGTCGGGCCGGGGGATGACGTGGGCGCTGACCAGCTCGCCGACGCGGCTGGCGGCCTCGGCGCCGGACTCGACGGCGGCGCGGACGCTGCCGACGTCGCCCCGGACCATCGTCGTGATGAACGCGGCGCCGATGCCGATCCGGCCGACCAGCGTGACGTTGGCGGCCTTGAGCATGGCGTCGGTCGCCTCGATCATCCCGACGAGCCCCTTGGTCTCGATCAGGCCGAGGGCGTCGCCGTTGAAGTTGGCGGCGGGACCGGCCTTCGTTCCTCGTTGCGTCGCGACGGCCATGGTTCAGGCTCCATTGCCGGAGGTCTTGGCCGGGGCGGCCGGGGCGGGCTTTGGTGAACGTCAGGACGCCGGTGAGGTCCTCGTGCGGCCGGGGGATCACCTGGACGCTGACGACCTCGCCGATCCGGCTGGCCGCCGCGGCGCCGGCGTCAACCGCCGCCTTCACGGCCGCGACGTCGCCCGCGACGAACGCCGTGACCAGGCCGCTGCCGATCTTGTCCCAGCCGACCAGGTCCACATTGGCCGCCTTCAACATCGCGTCGCAGGCTTCCACCAGGGCGACGAACCCCTTGCACTCGATCATCCCCAGCGCTTCCACGGTCGAACTGGCCATCGAGGCCCCCCTTCGGTCAAATCGATCAGGGTCAAGGAATGCCACTCTATCGGTAGGTCTTATTCACGCCTTGACGAGCGTGACCTTGGTCGCGTGCGTCAGGTCGCAGCAGTTGGCCTCGTCGGTGTCGATGTGGACCTCCAGCTTCCAGTCGGGATGGGTCCGCACCAGCAAGCCTTCGAGCGTGGTCGGGCAGGGGCTCTCCACGCGGAGGTTCATCCGGTCCTTGGCCTTCACGCCGTAGTATTCGGCGTCCTTCGGCCCCATGTGGACGTGCCGCTCGGCCTTGATCACCCCCTTGGGCAGCACCAGGCTCCCCTTGGGACCGATCAACAAGCACCCCGGCGTTCCCTCGATGTCGCCCGAGAGCCTGACCGGGATGTCGAGCCCCAGGCTGATCGCGTCCGTGATCGAAAGCTCGACCTGGCTGAACGCCCGGCAAGGGCCGAGAATCCGGACGCCCGGGATCATCCGCTGACGGGGGCCGACCACCGCGATCGTCTCGTTCGAGGCGAAGTCGGTGTCCTGGTAGAGCCGCTTCATCGGCGTGAGCTGGTAGCCCTGGCCGAACAGGATGTCGACGTCCGCCTGAGTCAGGTGGGCATGCCTCGCCGAGATGTTCACGACCAGGTTCGGCGTGTGGCCGTTTGCCAGGGCGGGTTTCGAAGCCCCGTTCTTGCCGAGCTGCTGTTCCAGGATGGAGCGGACCATCCGCTCGATCTGCGAACGGTCGGGGGCGGCGATCGTGCTCATGATTCGGTCCTCGATCCGTTGACTGCGCGGTGATCCGTTGGATTCTTCGGGAAGCGGGGCAAGGTGGACCGTCACACCCGCGGCTTCGAGCATCGTGCGATCCGACTTCGACAAGCCCGGGGTCGACCACGAGTTCGCCGATCGCGTCGAGCCCGCAGAGGAAGGCCAGCGAGAGCCGGCCGAACTTGGAGTGGTCCGCGACGATCATCACGTCCTGGCCGCAGGCCATCATCTGTCGCTCGGTCTCGACCAGCAGCAGGTTCGAGTTGTAGACACCCTCGGCCACGATCCCCCCCGCCCCGAGGATCGACTTGCGGACCCGGATGCCTTGCATCATCGAGATCGCCAGGGGCCCGAGCGCCACGCCGGTCCGAGGATAGACGTAGCCGCCGATCAGGATCAGGTCGGTCTCCTTGCTGGAGGCCGCGAGCTGGGCGATCGGCAGGCTGTTCGTCACGATCTGGACGGGTCGGCCGAGCAGGGCTCGGGCGACTTCGAGAGTCGTCGTCCCGCCGTCGAGGAGGACCGTGTCGCCGTCGTCGATGAGGTTCGCCGCCGCCTGGCCGATCGCCCGCTTCTCGAGGGTCGCGCTGGCGGTCCGCTCGTCGAACGCGGGCATCGCCCGCGCCTCGGAAGCGGCGATAGACCGCCCCGCCGTGCGTCCGCTTCACGGCTCCGGCGAGGTCGAGCGCCTCCAGATCACGGCGGATCGTGCTCTCGGAAACTCCGAGCGACTTGACCAGCTCGTCGAGGGTGGCGAAACCCTGGCGGGCGATCCGATCCAGGAGCATCCGGCGTCTCGGTTCGGCGAGCATGTCAGCCTTTCTTGACGAGGGTATCGCACGACCCTTCACTAGCTTTCCGTATCCGTCATGAACTGTCAAGGACTACTCGAAAAAATGACGGATTTCTGTCGAGTCTTGACAGAATCCTTCACAAGCAGCAGACCGTTCTTGAAATCGGAGAGTCCGGATGTCGCTGGAATCGGGATCGACTCTTCTACACTGGAGGGATATCGGGACGGAGGAGCGATCGATGCCCGAGCTGCCCGAGGTCGAGACGATGGTCCGAGGGCTCAGGCCCGCCCTGGAGGGCCATGTGATCGAGCGAGATCACGGTCCAGGACCCGTTCCTGCTCCAGGAAGTGCGACGCGGAGGAATTCGAACGCCGGGTGGGCGGAGCATCGGTGCGTCGCGTGGTCCGGCGCGGCAAGTGGGTCGTGATCGAGCTGGGACACGACCGGGGAACTATCGTCATCCAGCCCCGGATGACGGGAGGTTTTTGGCTTGTGCCGCCCGACCGTCCCGAGCATATCCGCCTGACATTCGGGATGGGCGAGCCAGGCGGCTCGGTCTGGTTTTGCGACACCAGACGGCTGGGCAAGATCGCCTGGTACGCGGCGACCGACGCAGCCGAGGCGGCCTTCGCCCGCTCGCACGGGCCAGACGCGCTGGAGATCGCGGCGGACGACCTGGCGAACCGGCTGTCGAAGACGGCCCGAGGGATCAAGCCGACCTTGATGGACCAGAAGGTCCTGGCCGGGATCGGCAACATCTACGCCGACGAGGTTCTGTTCCGCTCGCGGCTGCATCCCGAGCGGCCGGCGTCGGGACTCTCGAAGGCGGAGGTCGAGCGGCTCCATCGAGCGATCGGCGAGGTCCTGGCCGAGGCGATCGAGGCGAGGGGTCGAGCTTCGACGCCGGCTACCGGACGGTTCTGGGACTCGAAGGAGGCTTCCTGGCCCAGAACGCGATGTACGGCCGCGGGGGCATGCCTTGCCCGTCCTGCTCCGGGCCGATCCTGAAGACGAAGATCGCCGGGCTGATCGGTCGGCCGACGCATTACTGCCCGAAATGCCAGTTGCTGAAGCCGTCTCGTCCCGCGAATCGCAAGTGAAGCTGATCCAGGAGGCCGCGTCGCGCCGATCGTCTCGACTGTTCGATCTCCGCGCCTTCGGGTAAGGTGGCGTCAGGCGGTCGAATCGACCTCGGCGGCGGAGCGCCGGGCGAGATCGAACCAGGGGATGGGCCAGCGATGTCATACCGCACCTTCAAGCACCTGCTGGGCGAGACCAGCCTGGAGCGGAAGTGCCGATTCATCTTCGGCGGCGGCATCCTCGTCCTGGTCACGATCAGCTTCTACTGGTACGGGCAGAAGACCGAGAAGCTCGTCATCGGCCAGACGACCCAGACCGCCCGAAGGCTGGTCAACCCGACGGTCGTCGACAAGCATTACAAGTCCGACAAGTTCGTCTCGCACGAGACGGCTCGGATGTTCAACCAGCTCTCCACGAGCTTCAAGGGGCAGGACGATCTGCCGACCTTCGACGGCTATATCCTCAACCCTTACAAGAAGTCCGACAAAGGGGCCGAGCCCGAGAGCGGGCGACGACTTCGAGAAGAAGGCCCTCGCCAGGTTCATGGCCTCGGCCGCCCGAGGGCCGGCCGCCGGCAACAAGAAGCCCTACACGTTCGGCGACGGCACGCTCGATGGAAGAGTCGCGGATCTTGCCCGACAAGACCGAATTCCAGTACGTCCAGGCCGTCCTGTTCAAGCAGGAATGCATCGACTGTCACTACGAAGCTCATGCCTACCGGACACTCCCCAACGGCAAGTACGTCGAGATCAAGGCCGGCGACCTCGCCGTGCGCCGCGGTGATCCACCTGCCGATGGAGCAGATGAACCGGCGAAATCAACCAGAACCGGGCGATCCTGATCTCCGCGGCGCTGGTGACCGCGATCCTGGCGATGGTGGCCTCTTACGTGATCGTCCGCTACGTGATCGTCAAGCCGGTCAAGCACCTCCGCGACGTCTCCGACGCGATCGCCGCCGGCAAGCTCACCGTCCGCACCCAGATCCAGACCGGCGACGAGTTCGAGGAGCTGGCGCACGCCTTCAACCGGATGCTCCACAACCTCGTCGCGATGCAGCAGGAGCTTCGGGCGGTCAACCACGACCTCGACCGCAAGGTCGACGAGCTGGCCCAGGCGAACCTCGCCCTCTTCGAGATGAACCGGCTCAAGAGCGACTTCCTGGCCACCATGAGCCACGAGCTGCGGACGCCCCTCAACTCGATCATCGGATTCTCGGAGGTCCTCTCGGGCTCCGACCAGCTCAACGAGCGGCAGAGGCGCTACGCGGCGAACATCCAGACCTCGGGCAAGATGCTCCTGGGGATGATCAACGACATCCTCGACCTGGCCAAGATCGAGAGCGGCAAGATGGAGGTCCGGACCGAGGACTTCTCGATCCGCGACGTCTGCGAGGCCCTCGCCGGCGCTCGCCCGGCCGATCGCCGAGCGGAAGAACATCGACCTGGAATGCCGGCTCGACGAGGCGATCCCGCTGATGAGGCAGGACCCCGGCAAGCTCCGCCAGGTCCTCTACAACCTGCTCTCGAACGCGATCAAGTTCACGCCCGAAGGGGGCCGAGTCTCGCTCAAGGCTCACGCCGAGGGGCGGTTCGTGGTGATCGACGTGGCCGACACCGGCATCGGGATCGCCGAGGAAGATCGCGAGACGATCTTCGAGAAGTTCCGCCAGGCCGGGCAACCGGGCCAGGGGGACGGCGTGCTGACCCGCGAGCACCAGGGGACCGGGCCTGGGCCTGTCGATCGTCCGGGAGCTGACCAAGCTCCTCGGCGGCGACGTCCACCTGGAGAGCCGGCCCGGCCAGGGGAGCACGTTCACGATCCGGATCCCGCTCCAACTGCCGGGCAACCGCAAGTTCGAGGTGAACCTCTCCGACGAGCGGATCGACCTGACCAAGGCCCGCCGGATCGAGGCCCGCGCTGCGCTCGACAACCTGAGCCTGGTCGCGCCCGAGACCGCCGCCTTCCGTCGGCGCTCCGAGCGAGCCGGTCCGGTAGCGTCAAGGTCGGATCATCGGTTGACGAACGCCTCGGACGTTTCTTAAACTTCGATCTCGATCACGACACCTTGCCCGCGATCGCCGGCCGAGGACCGACCATGACGGTCTGGCCTACTCTTTGCATGATCCGCGACGTGGGCGGACCTCCTCGCCGGAACACCTCCGAATGGAACGCAAGACCTCGGATCGGTCGTCGGCCTTCCCCCTTAGCAAGAAACGCAAGCCCCCCGTCTGGCTCTGGTTGGCGATCGGACTCATCGCGTCTGCCGGGGATATCGTTTGGGCTGGATCGCCTCGATCGAGCCGGTCGAGGATCTTCCCTACGGCCAGTTCAAGCAGCGGCTGAGCCGAGGGGAGGTCCGATCCGCGCAGGTCGGCCCGACCGAGATCACCGGCGAGCTGACGACGAACCGGGCCGACGGCCGACCTGCGAGGTTCCGGACGTCGCGGCTCGGAATGGAGCGCGACGACGCAGCTCGCCGGCCTCCTCGACAGGCATGTTCCGAGACGGCAATTACGACGCCGCCCCCGACCATTCGACCGCCCAGGCGATCGTGATGCCGTTGATGCTACTGGCCTTCGCTGGCGTGGTGCTCTGGGTGATCTCGAAGCGCTCCGGCGGGCTGGGCTCGGCCGTGGCGTTCGCCAAGAGCCGGCCCAAGCTTTACGACAAGGAGGACGGCCGGGTGACGTTCGACGACGTCGCCGGGACCGACGAGGCGGTCGCCGAGCTCCGCGAGGTCGTCGAGTTCCTCAAGACGCCGGAGAAGTTCCAGGCGCTCGGCGGGCGGATTCCCAAGGGGGTCCTGCTGGTCGGTCCACCGGGCACGGGCAAGACCCTGCTGGCCAAGGCCGTCGCGGGCGAGGCGGGGGTGCCGTTCTTCTCGCTCTCGGGCTCCGACTTCGTCGAGATGTTCGTCGGCGTCGGCGCGGCGCGGGTCCGGAGCCTGTTCGCCCAGGCCGACGCCAAGGCCCCTTGCCTGATCTTCATCGACGAGCTCGACGCGCTGGGCAAGGCCCGAGGGGCTGGCGGGCCGGGCAGCCACGACGAGCGCGACCAGACCTTGAACCAGCTCCTGGTCGAGATGGACGGTTTCGACTCGGACCTCGGCGTCATCGTGATGGCCGCCACCAACCGGCCCGAGACGCTCGACGCCGCGCTGGTCCGGCCCGGCCGGTTCGACCGGCAAGTCATCGTCGACCGGCCCGACATCGCCGGCCGCGAGCAGATCCTCAAGGTCCACGCCCGGAAGGTCGCGCTCGACGACCAGATCAACCTCCGCCACATCGCCGCGATGACGCCCGGGTTCGTCGGCGCCGACCTGGCGAACCTCGTCAACGAGGCCGCCTTGCTTGCTGCCCGGAAGGGCAAGCAGCAGGTCGGGCGGGTCGAGTTCCAGGAAGGGGTCGAGCGGGTCGTCGCCGGTCCCGAGAAGAAGCAGCGCGTCCTCCGGCCCGACGAGAAGCTCCGGATCGCCTACCACGAGGCCGGCCACGCGCTCGTCTCGCGGAGCCTGCCCGGGACCGACCCGGTCCACAAGGTCTCGATCCTCGGCCGAGGCAACGGAGCCCTCGGCTACACGATGTACCGGCCCGAGGACGACCGCTTCCTCCACACCCAGAGCTGGCTCGAGAACACGATCCGCGGGCTGCTCGGCGGCACGGTCGCCGAGGAGATCGTCTATGGCGAGGTCTCCGACGGCGCGACCAGCGACCTCCAGCGGGCCACGTCGATCGCCCGGCGGATGGTCGCCGAGTTCGGCATGAGCCCCAAGCTCGGCCGGGTCAGCTACCAGAACGAAGGCCGGAGCCCGTTCCTGCCGGGCGGCGGGGTCGAACTCGGACGCCTGGAGCCAGCGGACCGCCCGTGAGATCGACCTGGAAGTCCGCCGGGTCGCTCGACCAGGCTTACGAGGTCGCCCGCGTGATCCTCTCGCGCCGGAGGATGGCCCTCGAAGATCTCGCCACGCTCCTGATCGAGCGCGAGACGCTCGACGCCGCCGACCTCCAGGCCGTCCTTGATCGCCATCCGATCGACCTCTCGACAGTCACCATCCCTGGTCCTCGGGCGACTCTCATGCCCCCACCGAGGCAGGATATCCCGCCGTTCCGGGCGGATCATCATGCTTGAAATGAAGCTCTGGTCGAATTTCAAGATCTCAAATTTGAAGTCTCAAATTTGAGATCTTAAATATCAATTCATACATGAACATTAAACAAGATCAAGCGACCTCATCCAGCTCCGGCCGGGTGGCCTTGCCTTTGACGTCGAGCATGACCGGCGCCATCGGCTTGCCATGGATCAACTGATCGATCGCCACGGCGGCCGAGCCTCCGGTCATCCGGCCGGCCACACGGTCGAATCGCAGGCGGGTCTCGCTGACGATCAGCAGGGTCGCGGCGAGGTACTGGCCGTAGAAAACCAGGTCGGACCCGAGGTGCCAGGACATCGGAAACCACGGCCTCACATTGAAGCTGCTCACGCCGAGCTGGATCGCGACCAGCCAGCCGATCACGCAGCCCATCACCACCAGGAGGCAGACGAGCCAGGCGATTGCGATCGCCAGCAGGAAGGCCCCGAGCCAAATTCCCAGGGTCACACCCATCGAACGAGTGGCCGTCGGGCTCCGGAGCGAGGTCCGCACGCCGACGGCCGACATGAACGAGCCGATCAGAGCCAGGCCGAGGATTTGCTCCACATATTCCGGCGCGAACATACCTCCGATCGACAGCGTGATTGTCCAGGCCACCAGCGCCGAGACGATCAACCATCGGAGAGCGTAGAGGCTGCCCCAGAGCTTGCCCCGAACGATCTCCTTGCCTTCGAGTGGGCTGGTCAGGAGCGCGTCCCACGTCCCTCGCTCGCGCTCCGAGGAGATCGTGACCGCGGCCCGCAGCCCGATCGCCCACTGAATCAAGAAGCCGATGAAAATCGCCGAGTTGCCATACATCCGCGAGGAGATCACGACGGCCCGGTTGAACCATTCGAGGTCAGCGTCCCGGTAAAAACTCCACCCCGCCAGTCCCGCGAGGATCATGCTCCCCAGCCCGAGCCAGAGCACCAGCAACCCGCCGATCCAGCGGCCGGCACGACCGAGCGTTCCCACCCGCTCGATATAAAGCTCCTTCCAGAGCATCGGCCGTTCGTCCAGCGGTGGAACCCAGCCTCGACGCTTGATCCGCTTCCTCGACTTCGCGTCGTCCCCCTCCGCCAGGCACGATGGCCGGAGCCGCCAGGACGCCAGCACCAGACCGATGGTCCCCAGCGCGGCCCAGATCGCGGTTGTAACCAGAGGTGGCTCAACCGCCTCCCTCCAGACCAGGTCGTACAGGACAGCGAACGGACTCAAAAGACCAATCCAGGTCCAACCTTCGAACCGGATGAGCGAGCTGAGAAGAAACAAGATGTCGATCAAATAGACGAGGAGTAAGGCGTCGCGTCCTCGTCTCGACATCGCCGAGGCCGCCAGCGCGATCCCGCCGCCCCCGAACGCGACGGCCATCGGCAGGGCCAGCATCGTCAGCGTCGAGAGCCATCCGAACCCGGAGATGGCCGCGATCAGGAGCAGGCCGGGAACGGCCGCCAGCTCGATCATCGCGACCTGAGAGAGCCGACCGGCCAGTCGGCCCAGCACGATGTCCGCGGAGTTGACCCGGGTCGTCAAGAGGAGACCGATCGATCCCCGCTCCTTCTCACCCGCCAGGCTCCCGGCCAGAACCGCCGGAGAAAGGATCAAGGCGAACGCGATCAGCATACCCTCGATGATCGTCATGGCGGTCTGAAGCTCAAGGAGCGGTTGATGGAACTGGTTGAACTGCTGGGCGATCCACCAGATCCAGAGGACGACGAACGCCACCACCCCCGACGCGATCGCGGGCAACATTCGAACCCAGATCACCCAGCCTCGTCGAGAGGCCCGCGAGCATTCGGGGCCGGCCAGCGGGCCGAGCAAAGGTGGAATAGTGCCGATCATGGCAGTTCGGGCTCCTGGACCGGCGTGTTGTCGATCAAGGCGGCCTTCACACTCGGCCGGCCGAGCAGCCAGAGCGAGATCGCCGGGTAGATCGAGCTGACCAGGATCGCGACCACGGCGGCGATCAGCAGCATGATCGAGTAGATCGTCAACAGCTCGGCCATCGTCGGCGCCCGTCCCCGACCGGACGGGGGGATCGCGGCGAGGAAGTTCCGGGCCATGCTCTCGGACAGGGCCGGGGCGACTGCCACGATGAAATAGCCCCCGAGGATGACAACGAGGACAATCTTCAACCAGGCGAGGTAAACCCACCATCGGGCGGCCCAGCGCCTCAGGTTGAGCAGGCCGATTCCGGTTGCAAACATCAGAGAGGAAGTGACCAGGACGATGCCATTCTGGACGAGCGAGAAGTGAGCCATCCTGGGCTCATCCATCCCCCAGAATGGGTTGATCGCGACGACCGTCGTATTCGAAGGGGCCGATCGGGCGACCACCTTTGGCTGAGCCGTCATCGCCCCGGAGGTCCGAGCGGTGAACCACCAGACCATGGAGATGAAGACGGAGATCCCCGAGAGGACCGAGAACACGACGTTGCAGATGCCCAGGGTCTTGACGACCCCGGGCCTCGGGTTGATTCGTGGTTCAGGCCGGTCGGCTTCGGTCGGCATCGGGGATCTCTCGGAGTTGGGTCAGAACTCTTCCGGCGTCGCTGGTTTCTTGCCGAGCAAGGCCGCCCGCGCGCCCGCTGTGTTGAGCAGGATCAGCAGGACCGCTGGATAGATCATGCTGCCGACGGCCTTGCCCACCAGGATCGGGGTCGCCAGGCTCGCCGAGATCTTGGTCATCTGAAGTGTGGCGGCCTCGGGAGAGCCCGGCGGCTTCCCCTTCGCGTCCGCCTCCATCTTGGCGATCGCCTTCTCGGTCAACGGCTTGTTGATCGGCTGCACGACCACGATGTTCCCCACGGTCAAGAGCACGATCGCCACGATTTGGAGCCCGGCCCACCAGACGGCGAGCGTCTTGCCGGAGGAGGAAAGCCGGATCAGGAGGATTCCCGAGACGAGCAGGAGGATGTCCAAAATCAGGCTGATGCCAAGCTCGGCATAGCTGAAACCCATGATGGTCGGGTCCTTGAGCACGTCGGTGGCGGCGCTCATGTCGACCTTGGGCATGTTCGCCTTCTCGGCCTGGATGTTGGCACGCTCCTGCTCGATCGACTTCTTCTCCTCCTCGGTCGTCGCGGCCTTCTCGCGCTCGTCGAGCTTCTTCAGTTCCTCCGTCTGCTTCGCCTCGACCTTTGCTTGTGCCTCCTTCACGACGCTCTCGGCGCCCTTCAACAGGGCGGGAGCGGCAACCATACCGACCAACCCGCAAAGTCCCATGAGCGTGAGTAGGACTCCAAAGATGACGTTCAAGATTCCCAGGGTCTTCGGGATTCCCGGCTTCGGGAGGACGTAGCCTTCAGCGTTGGCCATGATGCGTGGACCTTCAGGTGTGGGCGGATGTCCTGGGCGGCTCGGGCGAGGGCCGATCGACCCTCATGGTAATCGTCGCCGCCCATCGAATATTCAACGAGATCCGACTGGAAACGCCGGTTGGACGACCTCGACATTGCTCACGATCCGTGCGTCGGTTGACGACAGAGCGGGGCGCCGAGACTCAGAGCGACGGAGACCGTCGCGTCATCGGCCAGCCGCGCGAGGCGAAGCTGGGATCGGTCGATCAGCACTTTCAGCCGAGTCGATCGACCCGGCTCCCCCGCGTCGAGCTTGTGGGCCAGGTGCCCGCCGCCCGGCAGGAAGACGTTGACCCACCACTCCGAACCAAAGACCGGAAGAGGGTCGAGCCACTGGACCGCAAGCGGGACCTCGACGAACGTCCGATCGAGCATCGTGAGCCGTCGGGCAGGGCCCGTCGGTGCTCCGATCGTCGCAAGCTGGTTGGGCGTCAGGGCCGGGGTCTCCAGCTTGTTCTCGACCGCCGCAACGAACCAGAGTCCTTGGAGCAGTTGATCGGCTCCTCGACGCGCGGAGGGATTGGCAACCTTTCCGGTCAGCGTGACCGACGCGGTCTCGGGATCGTAGGCCACGGTGACCCCCTTGAACCGGGGGTCCGTGTCGAGCCGCTTCTTGACCAGCTCCGCGCCGGTCATGGCGGTCAAGTCGAACGCCGGTCGAACGCCAACGAACGGGTCGGGGCCCAGTTCGTCAGCCTTCTCGACCTTCACCACGGGCAACGGCGATACCGGCTCGGTCCGGAAGTGGCCACCCATTCGCGCGAACCATCCGGCGGGCTCGGTGGCCCACTCAGCGGCGTTGCCGTAAGTGTGGGCCAGGCCGAACGGGTTCACCTTGAAGGTCCGATCCGAGACCACGGGCTGGCTCGGGGCGGTCGCGTCAACCGGCAGGGCCAGTTCGGGCCCGAGGAAGTTCACCCCCTCGGGGAAGGTCGGTTCATCGCCCCACCAGAAGGCCGTGGCCTTGCCTCCCTTCGCCGCCCGGGTCCACTCCTCCACCGTCGGGAGGCGGTAGACGATACCCGACGAGTCGGCCATGGTGAGGGCCTTCAGATAGTCCTCGGCTTGCGTGGGGGTCAGATTAATCGCCGGTTGGTCGAGAGTCTCGAGAGCGAACTCGTCGGAGCGGCCGGCCTTGGGATCGTATCCCTTGAGCCGCTCGCCAACTTGCCCAACCGTCGCCTCGGTCGTCGACTCGAAGAAGCCGGGCGAGTCGCCCGAATTTGGAATCCTGGCAAACCGAAGCCCATCGGGTCCAGGTTCGGGCAAGATGCGCTCCATCCCCCCGAGCGGGTTGCCCCAGCCGAACGGGCCGGGATCAGTCGCGGAAACTCCCCCCTTCGGCCGGGGGAATTGCTCGATGCCCGCCTCCAAAACGTTGCTGACGACAACGCCCGACGAGGCATCGACCACGGCCACCGCAACCTTGACCGCCGAGGGGACCTGGTTTCGGAGCGGACCAGCCGGAACGAAAACCGAGAACCGGCGACGACCTGGCGGGAAATCGACCGGGAACGGACGGAACTCGACCCGGCCGTCCGGGAACGCGAGTCGAATCGAGTAACGAGCAGGCTCGCGAGGGGCCGAGCGGACCCACTCCGCCTCGGCGATCAGGCCGAACAGATCCTCTCCCATTCCCTTGCCCGGGATGACCACGCCCTCACCGGCCCAGCCGTTAAGCTTGACCAATTCGCCTGCTTGGCTGGTTCCTTGCCAGGTTGTCAAGCTTGCCAGCGTCGTCAAAGCTGTCCAGATTGCCCCGCGTCTCGTCACGGCTTGACCCTCACTCCAGGACTGGGGCGAATGGCCCCGGGGATTCTCTCCGACAACAGTCTCCAACCTCGCGCGGCCGGAGTCCAGAACGTTGTTGAGCGAGGCTCGATTGCGGGACGGGGAGACTGGAGAATCCTCATCTCTTGGGAAATCGAATTCCTTGTCAGGCAATTCATTGCTTGGCTGTGGGTTTGTCCCGCCTCCCATGTCGGCCGAAACTCCAACTCAAAGCCAACTGACTGAACCTGACCCTCGAATTCTCTTCGACTCGCTCGTGGAGACATCTCAGACGAACCCACCAGCCGATCGAACTCCCATTCAAAGCTAATTTCGACGGAAGGTCCCAGGCGAACTTAAACACCAAGCACGGTTGAGGACCATGGGCTCGCTGCACTCTCGCCGTTGATATATTCCCGCTGGCACGCTCGCCCCGATCAGCCTTTCTTCGGAGATCCCAGCTTCGCGTCGGCTGTCGGCTTTCGTCGGGTCTTCGTAAGATGAGAAGGAGAGAAGTCAGACAAAGCCAAACGTTGAGATCGCTCCCGATGCCCGCGCTCTATCGGATGCCGGTGTTCTACGTCGTGATCCTGGTCGGACTGGCGGCTTACGGAATCGGTCACGGGTTCCGGTCAGTCGATGTCGGCCCCGTCCTTGAGGTGGCCGAGGAGACACCCCGGCCCATCCGCGTGGCGACCGATGCGGACGATCGTCCGATCCCGGACGGCATCCTCCGGACGGCGGATGGCTTGCGGCGGAAAGTCGTGGTGAAGGACTTGGCCGTCGTCTGCCAGGTCGATCCGAAGGGACGACGAGCGGTGGGGAAGCCGCTCGACTACTTCGCGATCCGATACGTCTTTGGGGAGCAGCCGGGCTGGTTCCAGGTCGGGCCGATGGGCGGGCCGCCGCAGGGGTGGGTTCCGGCGTCGTCGGTCCTGGAGTGGGACACCCGGCTGATGGCCCGGCCCACGCCCCGGGACGGTCGTCCGAGGCTGGTGATCTATCGTGATGAATCGTGCCTGGTAGACGCCCTGGCCGGACGGACGTGCCCCCGACATTCCGGACGTTGCCCGACCGAGGGGGAGGAGCCGCCCGACTCCGCGGCGCCCGCGGGCTCATCAACCGAGGGCCCGCCGCTCGGGTTCCCGATCCTGCGATCAAAGTCGGTCGGAGGGGGAGTGATATACGAGGTGGCCAGCCTCGTCAAGGATCAGGCCGGGGCACCGATCTTACCGAAGGAGCCGCCGGCCGATCTCCGGCCTTACTTGAAGGTCGGTCGATGTCGCGTTCGTGATCGACACGACGGCCTCGATGCAGTTGACGATCGAGTCGGCGCGGCGACTGGCGAGCGACCTGGTGGCCTCGGCCTCGCGGCGATTCGGCGACGTCAAGCTCCGGTTTGCCTTGGTTGAGTATCGCGACGCGGCCCCGGGCTATGGCTTCAAGGCCCGCGTCGTGTCGAGCTTCGACAATCCCGATGGCTTCCTCGCCGCCCTGAACCGGACGAACGCCTCGACCTGGCGCGATGGGAGCGTCGACGAGTCGGTCCTCGACGGCGTCTCGATCGCGCTCCCACCTGGTCCGGAGGACATCGCGAGCCACCACGTCAACTGGCCGACCGGCCGCGCGGGGGAACTGGCGACCAAGCTACTCGTGCTTCTGGGTGACGCACCGGATCATGCCAGAGACCTCGATCGCGCGAAGGCCGTTGCTGAACGGGCCAGGGCTTCCGGAATCACGATCGCAACTGTGGCGATCGACCGGCCGGGGGCTCTCTCGCGCGACGAGCGAGCACGCTACCGGGACCAGTGGCGGACGCTGGCCGAAGAGTCGTACCGCCCGCTCGACAAGGCGAGCGGATTTGCTTCGCCGATCGCGCCGATCACGGCCTCGCTCCAGGAGGGCGAGCAACTGGCCGAGCGGCTGCAGGCGCTGATCGATGACCGGGTTGAGCACGCTCGGACCATCGCCGGGCTCGCGGCCGCCGAGGCGGAGGGGAGGCTCGGCGAGTATGTCAACAGCCAGGGCTTGACGCTCGACCGCGTCGCGCCGGTGCTCGTCGACCTCCATCGAGGAGACGCCGCGCGCGTGGCCCGGCCCGACCCTCGGTTCGACGGGCGGAAGGCCCCCTCGGTTCGCAAAGGATGGATCGCCGATCGCGCTCGAAGGCAAGCCGATGGTCGCCGTCGAGATGCTCATGTCGAGCGGCGAGCTGAAGACACTGATTGCCGAGCTGACGCAACTCCAGCAGGCCGCCTCGGGAACGGCCCGCGACCTGTCGGAGCTTGCTCCAGATCGGCACTGCCGCGGCGTCGGGCGAGACCTCGTTCCTCGCGGCCGATCGAGGCTCGCGGACCTTCGCCGACCACCTCCGTCGTCGACAAGGACTCCCGCCCGCGAAGCCGGGAAGCCTGCTCGCGAGGAGCCAGTCCGACCTGCTCCGCTCCGACGACCTCACCCTCGCGGCGTTCGAATGCGAAGCTCCGCGCCAGCCTGCTTCAACTCACCAGGCGGCTTCAAGCTCCCGACTGGAACGACCCTCGGCGCACCATCGATGGCATGGCGCTCGTCCCCTACGAGGCGATCGATTTCTGATTTCCGACCGGTGCTCGAGAACGGCATGACGATTGCGTTGAGAACGAGGCGTTGTCAACGAACCGTCCCATTCACTCACAGGGAGAGAAGATCATGTCGAACCTCAAGGATAAGGTCGAAGAGGGGATCGAGAAAGCCAAGGACGGCGCCGTGCATGCCGCCCACAAGGCGGAGGAAGGCGTCGAAAAGGCCGGCCACAAGATCGCCGAAGGAGCGACAGCCGCCGGCAACAAGGTGAAGGAAGCCGGCCAGAAGATCAAGGACGCCGGCCACGAGGCCGACTGACTTCCGACTCCGAGCAATCGGACCATCGACGAGCGAGGCCCGGGACCGCATGACGTCCCGGGCCTGCTCGTCATTGCTTCGAATTCTGATCCGAGTTCACTGTGTCCAGCGGCTTGATCCAGATGTTGCGGTACTGGACCTTGTTGCCGTGGTCCTGGAGCATGATCGGGCCGTCCTCTCCTTCCTTGATCCCGCCGACGCCGCCGGGGGTGGGAGAGATTTCCTTGTCGTCGATGATGGTCAGGCCGTTCTGGACGACGGTGAGCCGGGCCTTCTTGACGACCTTGTCGCCCTCGCGCTTCGCGGCGTGGAAGGTGATGTCGTAGGTCTGCCACTGGAGCGGCGGCTTGCAGGCGTTGACGCTCGGGATGATCTGCTGGTAGATCGCGCCACAGTCGTTGCTCTGAGGCTTGAGGCCGTAGGAGTCGAGGACCTGGAGCTCGTAGTTCCCCTGGAGGTAGACGCCGCTGTTGCCCCGGGCCTGCCCCTTGGCGTCGGGCATCAAGGGGACGTTGAACTCGAGGTGCATCTGGAAGTCGCCGAACTTCTCCTTCGTCTGGATGTTCCCCTTGCCGACGGTCGCGACGCCATCGACGACCGGCCAGTCGCCCTTCCAGGCGTCGAGCGAGTTGCCGAGGAGGACGGTCGCGCCTTCGGGCGGCTTGAGGCCGAGCGTCTTGTCGTTGGGCGTCGTGGTCGTCGGCGAAGGCGGGTGCGAGAGGCGCGAGGATCGAGGCGAGGACCAGGCTCTGCGTCCGCATGGCGATCGATCTCCCTGGTTGTTGAAATGGTGTCCGAGGCTCGCGTCGAGCGGCTCGATGGTTCGACCCATCCGCAGAGTGTATCGGGTGCGCGATACGACGGTAGGAGCGGGTCAGACGAGTGCGCGTTAAGCGTGCCGATGAAGACGCTTCGAAGGCGTTGCGACCTCGCGTGACCACACTGGCTTCGATGCGCTCGCGTCGATTCGCGCGCGCTTCGTCGAAAAAAATCGAAGCGATTCTCGGAATTTTTTTCTCGACTCGATCGCAGCGCATCAGGTCGTGTCGTCGCGCGAGATCGCGCGATGCGTCGCGCGTCGACGACGTCGTGCGCACCGATCGAGAAAACCCCGGAAAATAGAGGGGAAAACGCGATCATACGTCGAACGCACGCATCAATTCGAGAAATGATCTATAAATTGAATTGAAATAGATTCTATTAAATTTGGTATCTGGTTTTGTCAGATTCGTTTGGCCGAAAACCGCCGAAAAACGGAAGAAATCGGCGAGGTTGGATCATTCTTCGTCTTCCCGAGCGTGCTATATTTCGCTAAGAAATTTCGAAAGCGGGATCGTACGATCGGTCCTCGGACGAGGCCTTGATTCTCTGGTTGGAGGTTCGAGAACCGATGGCGGTCAAGAAGAGCAAGCCGGCGGAAGCGGCGGTCAAGAAGTCCCCCGCGAAGAAGTCCGCGACGAAGACGAAGAAGGCAGCGGCCCCGAAGGCGAAAGCGGCCAAGCCCGCCGTCGCCACCGACACGGCCTCCAAGGCCGAGACCCCGAAGGCCGCGCGGCCCCGAAGAAGGCCGCCGCGGCCCCGAAGAAAGCCGCCGCGCCGATCAAGCTGACCGAGCGTCAGCTCGAGTTCCTCAAGCAGATCCACGGCGCCAAGGAAGCTGGCTTCATGACCGCGAAGAAGGCCGAGCAGAAGACCATCGAGTCCCTGCTCGACAAGAAGCTGATCAAGAAGGGGGCCAAGGACAAGACCAGCGGCAACTTCCGCTACACCGTCTCCAAGGCCGGCGAGAAGCACCTCTCGTCGATCCCCGCCGTCTGAAGTCATGAGCCCGGAACGACCATCGGCCTCGGGCGTCATCGACGCCCGAGGCCGAAATCCATCGACCTGCTCACGATTCGATGAGCTTCTCGTTGTAGAACGAGGCGCAGTCGACCAGCTTCGCCGAGTCGCCGTCGTGGACGGCCATCCTGGTCCCGGCCCAGAGGCTGGCGCCGGCGTATCGGCCGTCCTTGGTGACGCAGTAGAACGAGACGTTGAAGTTCGGCCGGCCCTTGGCGTCGCGGAGCCGAGGGGTCCTGTTGGTCGCGACGATCCGCTTGCACACCTCGATCAAGGCGTCCTTCGGGTCGAGCCCTCGACGGAGATGGTCGACGATCGCGATAGCTCGAAAGATTGAGCAGGTTCGCCTCGCCTCGGCCCGTCGAGCCGGCCGAGCCGACCTCGTTGTCGAGGAACAAGCCCGGCGCCCAGGATCGGCGAGTCGCCCACGCGGCCCGGGATCTTGTAGAAGAGGCCCGAGGTGGTCGTGGTGCAGCCGAGATCGCCGTGAGTGTCGAGCGCCGAGCAGTGGATCGTGCCGTGCTTGCGGATGCCGAAGAACTGGCGGACGACGTCGTCGAGTTCGTCGTCGGGCGGGGGAATGCGGTCGTCGTCCTTGCCGTTGGTCTCCTTCCAGTGCAGCCAGATCTTCCGCGATTCGTCGGTGAGCAGATCTTGCTCGGGGAATCCGTGCATCTTCGCGAACCGGAGCGCCCCTTCGCCGACGAGCAGGCAATGGTCGGTGCGCTTCATGACCAGCCGCGCGACGGCGGCGGGGTGCATGATGTTCCGGAGCGAGGCCACGGCGCCTCCGCCGTGGGTCGGGCCGTGCATGACGGAGGCGTCGAGTTCGACGACGCCGTCCTCGTTGGGGATGCCGCCGTAGCCGACGGTTCGGTCGTTGGGATCGGCCTCGACGATCGCCACGCCGGCGATCGCCGCGTCGAGCGGGTCGGCGCCGGCCTTGATCATCTCCATCGCCTTCTCGACCGTCCTCAAGCCGTTGGCGCTGGAGATGACCACGGGCCGCCGGGGTCCGACCTCCCGAGGAGGCGCGGCGCCGATCATGGCCGAGGCCCCCAGGCCGACGGCGCCCGCGGCCAGGAAGGCCCGGCGGTTCAAATTCTCTGATGACATGGATGCTCCTCGGAAGTGTCGTGGCGGTCAGTCCTCGGGCGGAGGCCAGGAACAAAGGATAATCGTGGAGAACTTCGACCGGCCATGATCCGCTACCGATCGGGTTGGGGTTGCGGAATCTACCGGGCCGACTATCATGCGTCGCCGCCCGGGAATCACTTCGCGTTGACGCGACTCTTCAATCGGCACCGGCCGAGAACTTCCGAGCGAGCCCAGGCGAGAGGGGATGGTCCCTTCGCCGACTCTCCCTTCGGTTCCTATCGCCATGGATGGCGGGGTAGGACTAAGGATCATGCGAGGCGATCGACCTTCAACGCGGACGCGATCCCGGGCGATCCTCGTCCTGGCGATCGCCGCGGTCACCGGGTGCTCCAGCTTTTCGAGGCGGACAGTTCCAGGGAACGACCGCCTCGAGCTTCCTCCGGACGATCGAGGAGAGCAAGGACCCGAACGTCCGTTATACCGCCTACGACAAGCTCGCCTCGCCCCGCTGCTACGACGACGAAGCCCAGAAGACCCGCGCCGCGCAGGTCCTTGTCGCCAAGCTGAAAGGAAGGCGACGAGCCGATCGCGACCCGGGCCGTGATCTGCCGGACGTTGGGCATGCTCCGCAAGCCCGAGGCCCGCGACGTGATCCTCGCCGCGACCAATGACGAAGATGCACTCGTCCGCGCCGAGGCTTGCCGGGCGCTCGGACGCGTGGGACGCTCCGAGGACGCGACCATCCTGGCCCGCGTCATGACGCTCGACAACTCGGAGGAGTGCCGGATCGCGGCGATCGAGAGCCTGGGCGACCTGAAGTCACCGGACAAGCGAATCAGCCAGCTTCTCGTCTCCGGGATGGAGCACGACGAGCCGGCCATCCGCGTGGCGAGCTGGAAGTCGCTCCAGGCGATCACTGGCAAGGATCTCGGCGTCGACGCGATCGAGTGGAAGAAGTATGTCGACGCGATTCCCGATACAACGATCGACCCCGCCGCAACCAAACCCATCCCCCCCGAGGCCGCCGCCACGCTTCCGGAAACAGCCAGCGGACTTCCGCCCGAGATCCGCTGACCGATCGGTTGATTGCCATCCGGATGATCGCTTTGTCGATAGCCGATGAGCGATTCTCCCGATCGATCATCGGTCATCGTCTCATTGATCATGCTGGGTTCGATAACCGCCGTGGCCACCGCTCGGCTCGTCGTGCGATAATGACGCGGGGCGAACCGCCGAAGCTCGACCCGTGTCGCATGGGAGATCGGGTCCGAGGGCGGACGAGGGTCGGCGCGAGGGGTCATGGACACGCACACGCTGGAGCTTCTGGAATTCGACAAGGTGCGCGCGCTCGTGGCCGCGCAGGCGGCCTGCTCGCTCGGCAAGGACGCGGCCCTCCGGATGGAGCCGAGCCTCGACCCCGGCGAGATCCGCGAACGTCAGGCGCTGACCACCGAGATGGCCGATGCGCTCGCCTCCGGGCTCACACCTCCATTCGGCGGCCTTCGCGATATCCGACCGCTCGTCCGCCGCGCGCAGGTCGGCAGCCTGCTCGCGCCCGAGGAACTCGCCGAGATCGTCGAGTCGCTCCGCGCCATCGCCAACCTCGGCCAGTGGCTCGACCGGATCGGCGACGAGTTCCCTCGGCTCGGCGGGATGAAGCAAGAGGTCGGCCAGTTCGACGGGCGTGGCCAACGCGATCGAGTCGTGCATCGACGCCCGGGGCAAGATCCTCGACACCGCCAGCCGACGCTCTCGGCCCTCCGCCACGAGATCGTCGCAGGTCGAGGAGCGGATCAAGGAAACCCTGACGCGGATGCTCCGCTCGAACGAGATCAAGCGGATCTTGCGCTATCCGAACTTCACGATGGTCGGCCATCACTACGTCCTGCCGATCGCCAAGGAGCACCGGGGCGAGATCCAGGGCTCGGTCCACCGGACCAGCGCCAGCAACGAGACCGTCTACGTCGAGCCGCAGGCGATCGCCGAGCAATCGGCCCAGCTCTCGTTCCTCCGGTCGAAGGAAGCCAAGGAGATCCGGCGGATCCTCCGATGGCTCAGCGCCCAGGTCGGCCAGGTCGCCGACTCGCTGCTCGGCACGCTCGAAACCCTCGCCGAGCTCGACCTGATCTTCGCCCGGGGCCGCTACAGCCTCGACTATCGCCTGACCCCGCCCGACTTCAACACCGAGGGGAAGCTCCACCTCCGAGGGGCCCGGCATCCGCTGCTCGAAGCCCTCTTCCGCGACGAAGCCGGACCCGTCAGCGGCTCGCGGACTCGAGCGGACTCAGGCGACGACGAGTCTGCCGAGGCCAGACCCTCGGGCCGACGTCCGAGCCGCGGACGGTCGTGCCGATCGACGTTCACCTCGGCTTTCAGTTCAAGATCCTGGTCGTCACCGGGCCGAACACGGGCGGGAAGACGGTCGCGCTGAAGACGGTCGGCCTGCTGGCGATCATGGCCCAGGCCGGCCTGCACATCCCGGCGCATCAGGGCTCGCAACTGCCGATCTTCGACGACGTGCTCGCCGACATCGGCGACGAGCAGAGCCTCGAACAGTCGCTCTCGACGTTCTCGTCGCACGTCCGCCGGGTCTCGTCGATCTTCGAGAAGGCGACCGAGAAATCGCTCGTCCTGATGGACGAGATGGGCGCCGGGACCGACCCCGCCGAAGGCGCCGCGCTCGGGCGGGCGATCCTCGACGAGATCGACTCGCATCGGCTGCCTGGCGATCGTGACGACGCACATCGGCGACCTCAAGACCTACGCCTTCACCAACCCCCGGGCCGAGAACGCCGCCGTCGAGTTCGACCTCGAAACCCTCCGCCCGCGCTACCGCCTGCACATCGGCGACATCGGCCAGTCGAACGCCCTCCAGATCGCCCGCCGCCTGAACCTCCCCGAGCACCTCGTCGCCCGAGCCGCGAAGTACCTCCAGGAAGGGCAGGGGCGGCACGTCCCCGAGCTGGAGATCGTCCAGAAGCTCCGCAAGGACGCCGAGGACGCCCGCCAGTCCGCCCTCGCCGCGCAGGCCGAGGCCGACCGGAGCCGCGAGGCCCTCAACCAGCGGCTCGGCGACCTCCAGCGCCAGGCCGAGAACGACGCGAGGATCGCCGAGGCCCGCGCCCGCCTCCAGCCCGGCGACCGCGTGGTCGTCCCCCGCTTCGGCTACGACCGCCCCGGCCGGATCGTCAAGATTGGACGCGCGGAAGAAGACCGCGACCGTCTCGATCGGCATGATGAAGTGGGACGTCGCCATCGACGAGCTGATCCCGCAGATGATCCGCCAGCCCGAGGTGCCGGGTCGAAGGACAAGCCGAACCTCGTCGGGACCAAGCCGGGGCCGAGGCTCGAAGAGTTCGCCGATGAGCCCTGAACCGTCCTGGCGTCCGCGTTCGATCCGTCAGTCGGGACGAAAGAGTTGACCGAAGCGTTCCAACGCCGTCAAGAACGAGCCCGGCGGACCCGGAGTGTCGGGAGGGTTTGGCGCGAGTGGGGCATGGAGCCATCTCAGTCTTTCGAGGGTTTCCGGGCTCAGGAACTTCTCGACTTCGGGCGGAACGCCGCTGGAGCCGATCGGGGGCATGAACATCACGTTCGCGATCGCCTCGCCTTCGAACTCGAAGCGAAGGGTCAAGGCGGGACGATCATAACGCAACCAGTCGGGAATGTTTCCGAATTCGGGATGTTTCCCACCCCCGAGAGAGACGGCGTTCCGAAGATCCGAATGATGTCCTCCTTGCGTGACTCGGCCCCGATGGCGTCGTAGCCCGATTGACGGAAGACCTGCAATGCAACCGCCCAAGGCACGGGCTGGCTTCGAGTAGTAGGCCATGTCGAGCAAAGTCACGGTCGCGGGGACGATCTCGGGAGCCGCTGTGTCGAAAGAAGTCTCGAACCCGTATCCGACGATTTCATGAAATCGTGTTCGAAAGCTCCCGTAAATCTTCCATTCGGCGCCGAAGTCGTCCTGATGCTCGGCGAGGACTCTGAGGACCGGCTCGATCTCCGCCCAGAGGGGGACGATCTTCGCGCGATCATGCTCCGCCTTGAATCGAATCAGTGAGAAGAAGCAACTCGCCGCGTCGGCGTCGTCCCTGGCGGCGTCGGAGATCAGATATGCGATGAAAGCCCTGAGATAAAAGCCGAAGACCCTGCCCGGCATGTAGGACAGGTCTTCCTGGTAGTGGAGGGCGTTGTCCTCGAACAGTCTCACGGCCTCGTCGAACGTCTTGCCGCGGAAGTTCTTGTAGGCCCAGGCCGCATCGAGATTGATGAGGTCGGGATCATCGGGGTCCGATCGCCAGTCGGCTTCGGTCGGGACCTCCACGTGGCGTATATCCTTTCTCGACACTCAGTCCTGTAGTTTGGGTCGCGTCCATAATTACAAGACTTGACCAGCCCGTCATTTCAACCCGCCGCCACCTTCAGGAACAGCACCCCCAGCGGCGGGAGCTTGAGCGAGAGGTGCCACGGCCTGCCGCCCCAGCTGGCCGTGGTGGGCCCAGATCCCGCCGGCGTTGCCGACGTTCGAGCCGCCGTAGATGTGCGAGTCGGTGTTGAGCATCTCGCGGTAGAAGCCGGGCACGGGCACGCCGATCCGGTAGGGCTCGCGGACGACGGGCGTGAAGTTGCAGACGACGATGATGACCTCGTTCGGGTCCTTGCCGCGCCTCAGGAACGCGAGGACGCTGTTCTCCCAGTCGTGGAGTTCGAGCCACTCGAACCCCTGCCACTCGAAGTCGACCTGGTGCAGGGCGGGCTCGGACTTGTAGAGGGCGTTCAGGTCGGAGACGAGCTGCTTGACCCCCTGGTGGTCGCGCCACTGGAGCAGGTGCCAGTCGATCGAGGTCGTCGTGGTTCCACTCCCGCCACTGGGCGAACTCGTCGCCCATGAAGAGGAGCTTCTTGCCGGGGTGGCCGAACATGTAGCCGTAGAGCAGGCGGAGGTTGGCGAACTTCTGCCAGACGTCGCCCGGCATCTTGTCGAGCAGCGACCCCTTGCCGTGGACGACCTCGTCGTGCGAGAGCGGCAGGATGAAGTTCTCGGTGAAGGCGTAGATCAGGCTGAAGCTGAGCTGGCCGTGCTCGTACTTCCGATAGACCGGGTCCTTCGAGAAGTAGACGAGCGTGTCGTTCATCCAGCCCATGTTCCACTTCAGGCTGAAGCCGAGACCGCCCAGATAGGTCGGCCGCGAGACGCCCGAGAAGGCGGTCGACTCCTCGGCGGCGGTGATGATGCCGGGGTGCTCCTGGTGGCAGAGCTCGTTCATCCGCTTGAGGAACTCGATCGCTTCGAGGTTCTCGTTGCCGCCGAAGACGTTCGGCAGCCACTCGCCCGCTTTGCGCGAATAGTCGAGGTAGAGCATCGAGGCGACGGCGTTGACGCGGAGGCCGTCGATGTGGTAGCGCTCGAGCCAGAAGAGGGCGTTGCCCAGGAGGAAGTTCTTCACCTCGGCCCGGCCGTAGTTGAAGATCTTCGTCCCCCAGTCCTGGTGCTCGCCGAGCCGGGGGTCCTCGTGCTCGTAGAGGTGGGTGCCGTCGAAGATAGCCCAGCCCGTGGAGATCGCGCGGGAAGTGGGCGGGGACCCAGTCGATCAGCACGCCGATCCCGTTCTGGTGGAGCGTGTTGACGAAGTACGCGAAGTCGTCCGGCGTGCCGTGCCGGGACGTCGGGGCGAAGTAGCCGACCGGCTGATAGCCCCAGCTCCCGTCGAAGGGGTGCTCGTTGATCGGCATCAGCTCGACGTGGGTGAAGCCGGTCTCCTTGAGGTAGACGACCAGGTCGTCGGCCAGCTCTCGATAGTTGAGGAAGCGATTCCCCTCCTCGGGCTTGCGCTTCCAGGAGCCGAGATGGACCTCGTAGATCGAGATCGGCGCGTCGAGCGCCTGGCGCTCGGTCCGCGACTGCATCCAGTCGTCGTCATTCCAGTCGAACTGGGTGATGTCCCAGACGATCGACGCCGTCTTGGGCCGGATCTCGGCCGCGAAGCCGTAGGGGTCGGCCTTCGCGACGAGGTAGCTGTTGATACCGGCTCTTGATCTCGAACTTGTAGACCTCGCCCTGGGTCAGGCCGGGCAGGAAGATCTCCCAGAAGCCCGCCCGAGCAGCTCCGCATCGGGTGCCGACGGCCATCCCAGCCGTTGAAGTCGCCGACGACGCTGACCCGCAATGCGTTCGGCGCCCAGACGGCGAAATGGACCCCCTTGACCCCTTCATGCGTCCGGACGTGGGCGCCGAGCTTCTCATAGCTCTTGTAATGCGTCCCCTCGCCGAGCAGGTGGAGGTCGAAGTCGGTCAGGACCGGGCCGAACCGGTACGGGTCCTCGATCTCCCAGGTGTGCCCGTCGTGTCCCTCGATCGCCAGGCGGTAGGGGAAGGGCTCGCACGTGGTCGGGGAAGATCGCCTCGAAGAGGCCGTCGGGGTGGATCCGGTGCGAGCGGGACGCGATCGGTCGTGCCGCCCTTCTTCAGCGACCACGACCCAGGCCCGCTTCGCCTCGGGAAGGAAGGCGCGGATCGCTCGGGCCGCCTTGCCCTCATGCTCGACCTCGTGCGAACCCAGGATCGAGAACGGGTCCCAGAAATTCGCATGGATCAGGTGGTCGACGACCTCCCTGGGCACGGTCAGCGCGGGCTCACTCGTCGGGGTCATCGTCATCGGCTCGCTCGCTGGTCGGTTGACTTCGTGGATGGGGCTTCGCACACTGCCCACCTTAACCATGCCCTCCATGAGCCGCAACCATCATGCCCATCTCGCGGCGTTGGATGACTTCGTGGCCACTGGCAATCCCCGCCAAAGTCATCGGCCGGAAGTGTAGACCGCCTCAGCGAGGAGTGGAAGATGGTCAGATCCAAGGTCCGGCCCGACCCAGCAGCGGGTAAAGGTCCAGTCCCGACTGCCGAGAACATGGTCGATCCGGACCCAGGGCAAGCTTGTCGGCCGCGTATAACCGAGCCCCCAGCCGCCGCTCTCGAAGGCAGAAGGATACTCTGATCGGAGAACGGCCATCGTCGAGTAGTCGGACGGCATGTTGAAATCAACTCCGACGAGCAACGGTGTCCCGCCCGACTCAACTAGCCTCGCCATGAATCGATCCGCCTCGAGATCCCACCAGGCCAGATGGAGGCGAAACGCCCGTAGGTCGCCGGCCAGAAGTCGTTTCAGACCCTCAGCGAGGTGTGGGCAAGTGGGCCGATCCGACGACGAACTCGAAACCGTCGGGATGTCGGAGCCGGACCCGGAAAAGGGTCATCGTCTATTGGAAGTCGGATCTATTGCGGTCGGTTGACAATCCGAGATCCGTCTCGATCGGGAACCGGCAGGCGATGCGTCGATCTTGATCGAGGAACCAGCCCTCTTTCGCCAGCAACTCGTCGAGCCACGAGTTCGAGCCGAGCTCCTGGAAGCAGACGATGTTGACCTCGTGCCGGTCGAGATATCGCATCAAGGCCGCGGGATCGAGTCGGGCACCTCCCTGATTGAACGTCATGATCCGGACTCGAGGACCGATCGGATCGCTCGCGATCCGGCGGCCCACGGGGAGGGAGAAGCCCATGAACAATCCGATCACGAGCAACGCGTTGACCAAAACGAGTACGCAGCTCCCTTTGTGACGAGACCGGAACGCGCCGATCGTGAGCGGGATCATGGGTACGAGGAACAAGCGCCTGGGCATGAACACCAGCACCACGACAGGCCACCAGCCGAGGGCCATCATCCGGATCATGAGCACGGAGGCCAGGACGATTCCGCCTAAGATTCCGGTTGAGACGAGTGTTGTTCGACCTACATTGGGAATCTCGATAGGTTCCGGGATTCGATCCGACGGATACTTGGACCTCGCTGGCGATTCAGGCGGGATCGGTCACCCGCAGCCCAGGCATCGGGTCACATAACCGGCCCTGGGGTTCGGCGTCGAGCACCGCCGGCAGAGGTACGAACTTAGGAGTGATTGTCGGCATGGGGAATCCTTTCTGGCCATCATACTGGGAATCGGGCGATTTCTCGAATCGTCCAGCCGGCCGTGAGTCGCCATCCCTATCGAATCCTGGTAATCTAGAATTCCGCGGGCGAGGAAGATCTGTCGCCGAACGTCGAAAAGTTCGGCTTTCAAGTCACGTCACGAGGGGCTCGGCGAATGAGTACGGTGTTGCTCGTCGACGACAGCCCTTCGGATCGGGCCCTGTTCCGGACGATCCTGGGCCGCGCCGGGTTCACGGTTGTCGAGCTTTCGAGGGGGCTCGACGCAGTGGCCAAGGCCCGCGAGATCCGGCCGCACATCGTCGTGCTCGACGTGAACCTGCCCGATGACGACGGCCACGCCGTCTGCCGGGCGATCCGGGCCGACCCGGTCTGTTCGGGCCTGCCGGTCCTGATGCTCACGACCCGAGGACACGACGACGACGTGCTCGCCGGACTGGAGGCCGGGGCCGACGATTATCTCGCCAAGGACGAGGCGAGCGAGATCATCCTGGCCAGGGTCCGCCGCCTGGTCCAGTTCCGCAAGATGGCCACGATCTCGGTGCTCAACGAGCAGCTCGCGCAGGTCGGCCGGCTAGTCGCGGGGATCGTCCACGAGATCCGGGCCCCCTTGACGGTGATCCGGGGCAACGCCGAGCTGATCGCGCTGGAACTCGACGGCGACTCGCCCGGACACCAGTGGGTCGAGCCGATCCTCCGGAGCGTCAAGACGCTGCAGCTCCGGCTTGATCACCTGATGGCGGCCGTCCGGACCGGCCCGAGCGAGCCCAAGCCGCTGGACGCCGTGCCGCTGCTCCGCGAGTCGATCAGCCTCTTCCAGAAGGGGACCGACCCCCGCCGGGGAAGGTGTCGATCGACCTCCAGACTCGACGAGGACGTGCCGATCGTCCGGGCCGACGCGGGCCGGATGATCCAGGTCGTTCTGAACCTGCTGGCCAACGCCCACGAGGCGATCCTGGCCGATCGCGCCGAAGGTCGGATCGTGGTCCGGGTCCTGCCGGTCGCCGAGGACGGCGAGGTCCGGGTCCGGGTCGACGTCATGGACGACGGCCCGGGGATCGCGCCGGGCTATCTCGACCGGATCTTCGAGCCGTTCTTCACGACCAAGGAGGGGGGGACCGGCTACGGCCTTTACCTCGCCTCCGAGATCCTCAAGGAGCACGGCGGGCGATTGACGGCGGAGAACCTCGACGGAGGAGGAGCTTGCCTCTCGATCTGGCTCCCGCTCGCTGAGCCTGGCGAGGCCGTCGCTGGAAAACTGAGATCGAGTGGGGACGAGACGAGGTTCGCCAGATCGATGAAACGAACCCGAACGAGATCGCCTCGACGAGCCGGATGGCCTACCTCGACCGCCTCTTCGCTCCTGATCCTCGCCGGCATCGCGGGAATGATCCTTTCGGTCGGGTTCGTCTCGTTCGACTGGCGGCCGATCGCTGCTCGCCCTGATTGCCTGCTTCGGACTGCTCACGATCGGGATCGGGATGGCGATCGGCCGATCGGCGAGAGAAGCTCCGATGGGCCGGACCCGTCCGGGACCTGGCCCGCAATCTCGCCGCCTTCAACGACCGGCCGAACGAGTCGTGGGACCTGCCGAGCACGCCCGGCCTCGTCGAACTGATCGTCGCCGGTCCGCGAGCTGCAATCCCGCTACCTCTCGCTCCGGGGACGTGACGACTCGCCTTCGCCTGGCCGACAGCGGCGAGATGTGGCCCGTCGGTCCGCTCAACGCCCGGATGACCGGGAGCGGCTCGTTCGAGCCGCCCGTCATCGAGCGCCCGACGATGGCCTCGGGCGAGTTCTCCGACGGTTGACATGATCAGCCGGCTCCATCCCCGAACACTCCGCTGGCTCGAGTCGAGCCAGTCCGAGCAGAGCTTCCTCGGCTGGTCGCTGGCCCAGCTCAAAGACAAGTCGTTCCTCGACATCGTCCATATTGACGACCGCAGGCTCGCGAAGCAGCAGCTCCGGGCCTCGATCGAACGAGGGGAGGGGCACGGCCTGATCTACCGGATCACAACGGCCCGGGGGGAGATCAAGGCAGTCGAGATGAATGTCGGCGTCCGGTATGGGGCCGACCAGCCGGATTCTCCACCTCCGCTGCCACCTGACCGACGTCACCGCCAAGCTCCGCGACGAGACCGAACTGAAGCGCCGGACCCTGGAGCTGACCCAGGCCAATGACGAGCTTCGCCGCACCAACCGGGCCCTGGAGGAGCTGAAGGACCGCTACAGCGACCTCTACGAGAACGCGCCGGCGATGTACTTCACCGTCGATCGCCAGGGGACCTGTTCCTGGAGTGCAACGACACGCTCGTCCTGACGCTCGGCTATCCCAAGCGTGACCTGATCGGCCGACCCGTCACTCGGCTCCTGCCTTCTCGCGCGGTCGCCAACGCCCGCCGACCGCTTCGCCGACCTTCCCGTCGACGGCACGATCGAGTTCGAGAGCGAGTGGGTCAAGTTCGACGGCCAGGTCATCGACGTCTGGGTCACCGGCGCCGCGATCCCAGGCGCTGACGGCAAGGTCCGACACTATCGTTGCGTGGCCCAGGACATCACCGCCCGGCGCACCCTGGAGGCCGAACTGCAAGTCAAGAACGATCGACTGGCCCTGGCCAACGCCGAGCTTTCGAGGAAGAACAAGGAACTCGACGAGTTCACCTACGTCGTCTCGCACGACCTTCAGGAGCCGCTCCGGACCCTCATCGCCTTCTCCGACTTCCTCCTGCGCGACCAGGGGGACCGGCTCGACGAGGCGGGCAAGGAATACGTCCGCTACCTGGTCGACGCCTCGCGCCGGCTCCGTTCCCTGATCCAGGACCTTCTGTCGCTTTCCCGGGCCGGGAAGGTGACAGCCGAGTTCACCCGCGTTAATCTGGAGGAAGTGGTCGATGTGATCAAGGCCGACCTCGCCGAGCTGATCCGCTCCAGGAATGCCGAAGTTCGGGTCGAAGGGCCATTTGCCGACGGTCTGGGGCGACCGCGACCGGATCGGCCAGCTCCTGGCGAACCTCGTCAGCAACGGCCTGAAGTACAACAAGAGTCTCGAACCTCGGGTCGAGATCGGTGCGACCCTTGACCCGCACGGCCGGATGGTCACCATCGACGTTCGCGATAACGGGATCGGCATCGATCCCCAGTTCCACGGCAAGGTCTTCCAACTCTTCCGCCGCCTGCATACTCGCGAGGAATACGAGGGCACCGGCGCGGGGCTTGCCATCTGCCAGAAGATCGTCCAGGCTCACGGCGGCCGGATCTGGGTCGAGAGCGTTCCCGACCGAGGCTCGACGTTCCACGTTACCCTCCCCGCGATCCTCGAGAGTGTCGCGGCCAAGCGGGTCGAGATCCTTCATGCACCTTGACTTCCACATCCTCCTGATCGAGGACAGCCACGCCGACGTCATGATCATCGAACGGGCGCTCCGGGAAGCCAGCATCCAGCACCGCCTGACCGTGATCCAGGACGGCCGCCGCGCCCTCGAATATCTCCAACGACTCCACGACCCCGCCATCCCAGCCGATCGCGAACCCGACCTGATCCTGCTCGACCTCAATCTCCCCGGTATCGACGGCAGTCAGATCCTGTCCGAGATTAAAACCGACTTCTACCTGAAGGCGATCCCCGTCGTCGTCCTGACCACGTCCCGCCGAGAGGAAGACATCCTCTCCACCTATCAGGCCGGGGCCAACACCTACATCCAAAAGCCCTCCGAGTTTCCACGCTACCGGGATCTCGTCGTCAACCTCCGGACCTATTGGCACGAGACAGCGCTCCGCGTGCCCCGCGACCGGCCCCGAGCCTGACTGAGGCAGACCTTAAAATCCAACCAAGCTTCAAGTGCCGGCCGCATTTGAGGGCCGTTCGAGACTTGCCGTCGTGATCGCGGCCATTGAGGCCAGGATCGCGAAACCCGATTCGCCCAGCATCAGGAACATGTAACCCAGCAGGCACCAACCGAGCGAGATCAACTCCCGCGAGGTGAACATCATCATCGATGGTTCCCCGATCTCTGCCGCTGGATCGCGGTTTCCTGGGCTCGTACCGGTCAACGCCGGGTGGTGCTGGACGTCAATACCGTGGTTCCTCACTCATGTGACACACCATGCAACCGCCCAGCCATTTTTTTGCCCTCCAGGGGAACCTCTTGTTACCGTCCGTGGCAGACGCACTATCGCAAACGATCGGGCAAGAGGATCGAGGAGGGTCAAAGCCTCGCGAAGAAAACAGAAAGGGGTTGCGTCCCGAGGACACAACCCCTTTGACTGTAATCAGTACCCCCACGGGGACTCGAACCCCGGTCCCTAGGCTGAGAACCTAGTATCCTAGGCCACTAGACGATGGGGGCGACGTGATGATCCCATGATGACTCCGGCGACCACGAATGTCAAGTCATCGAGGCAAGGCCACAGGAGGATTGCAAAGTCCCTCGACCACGATTTATCCTGCTCAATCCTCCCGGTTTCCGACACCCCTTGAGGTTTCCTCACGGATGGCCGCTCCCGTCTCCTCATTGCTCGACGCCTTCGGCCAGATCGACGACCCTCGCAAGGCACGGGGCATCCGCCACCCTTATACATCGATGCTCGCCCTGGCCTTCCTGGGCCTGCTCTGTCGCCAGGTCGACATGGCCAGCCTGCAACGCTGGGCCCAGGATCACTGGCGCACCCTCAAGAGACTGCTGGGATTCACTCGCAAGAGGCCCCCGCACGCCCCGACGATCAGCCTGGCCCTGTCCAAGTTCTCCCTGGAGCAGTTCCGCGACGCCTTCGCCGGCTGGCTCGTCACCCTCCCCCAGACCGCCGGGGCGACCGCAGTCGCCGCCGATGGCAAGACCAGCAAACAGGGGCACGACGCCCAGGGCGACCCGGTCCACATGCTCAAGGTCTTCCTTCACCAGATGAACCTCTGCCTGGCCCAGTTCCCTGTCACCGGCGGCAAGCCCACCAAGCCTCAGAGGCTGTGAAAAAACCTGATTGACGTCGGTTTGGGCCTGCATCTCGGCCCGGCTGGCGCTAGAGTGGATGTATGACAACTCCTGCCGCTCCCAAGCCCGATCGCCCCGAGCAAGCTACCCTCTTCGAGCTCCCGGCCGAGCCGGACCTCGAGATCGGGGCGGTCCCACCATCGCTGGGCACCCCACGACTCCGACGGGCCCAACGCCATCAGGTCGCCTTCCGCTCCACCACCCTCGATGCCCTGCTCGCCGACGACCATGACGCCCGCATCATCTGGGCCTACGTCGAGGGCCTCGACCTCAATCCCCTCTACCAGGCCATCGGCTCGGTCGAACGCGGCTCGGGGCGGCCCGCCGCCGACCCCAAGATCCTCCTGGCTCTCTGGCTCTACGCCACCGTCGAGGGCGTCGGCAGCGCCCGCGAGCTCGACCGCCTCTGCCGCGACCACATCGCCTACCAGTGGATCGCCGGCGACGTCTCGATGAATTACCACTCCCTGGCCGACTTCCGCACCCAACACGTCGGTTTGCTCGACGACCTCTTGACCAGGAGCGTGGCCGCCCTCATGGCCGAGGGCCTGGTCGAGCTGAACCGGGTCGCCCAGGACGGGATGCGGGTCCGGGCCAGTGCCGGGGCCGCCTCGTTCCGACGCCGGCCCACTCTCGAACAGGCGCACCAAGAGGCCAAGGACCAGGTCGAGGCGTTGCGGAGTGAACTCGACGCCGACCCGGCGGCGACCACAAAACGCCAGAAGGCCGCCCGCGAGCGGGCCGACCGCGAGCGGGCCGAGCGGATCAAGCAGGCGTTGGATCGGCTGCCCGAGCTCGAGGCCAAGAAGAAGCCCGAGGAGGTGAACAAGGCCCGGTGCTCGACGACTGACCCCGACGCCACGGTGATGAAGATGGCCGACGGCGGATTCCGGCCGGCGTACAACGTCCAGTTCGCCACCGACGTCGCCAGCCAGGTGATCGTCGGGGTCGATGTGATTACCTCGGGCAGCGACGCCGGCCAGATGTCGCCGATGGTCGAGCAGATCCGACAGCGGACCGGCGTGGTGCCGCCGGAGATGCTGGTCGACGGCGGATTTGCCCAGCACGAGGAGATCGACGCGGTGAGCGACCCGAAGGTGGGCGGCACGGTGTATGCCCCGGTGCCCAAGCCGAAGGATCCGAAGGTGGACCGGCACGAGGCCAAGCCATCCGACAGCAAGGCGGTGGCGGAGTGGCGGGCGCGGATGGCAACGGAGGCGGCCAAGTTGATCTACAAGGCACGAGCGGCGACGGCGGAATGCGTCAACGCGTTGGCCAGAGGTCGAGGGTTGATCCAGATGGCGGTGAGGGGCCTTGTGAAGGCGAAGGCGATGGCGTTGTGGCAGGCGTTGGCTCATAACGTGATGCGAGGTGCGAGGCTGCGCGTCGCGGCGGCCGGGAAGGGATGAAGAGGAGAATGGGAGGTCGAGATCCTCTCGAATTGGCTTGAGAGCCTACTCGGGGGGGCCGAAACGAGCCGATCGGTCGATCGGACGGCTCGGAGATCGGGAAGATGTCGTTTGACCACATCGGATCATGAGAACGGCAACTCGATTCGAGGTCCCCGCGAACAGGGTGATTCCTTCACAGCCTCTCAGGCCCTCACGGCCGGCCTGGCCGAGTTGATCGAGCATTACCCGTTCCTCCGCTTCTTCACCGGCGACGCCCTGTTCTCCCAGAGGCCGCTGGCCCGCGTGATCCTCGAGGCCGACCACGACTTCCTCTTCGCCGTCAAGGACAACCAGCCAACCCTGCTGGAGGCGATCCTGACCAGCTTCCTCGACGCGGAGAGACGCGAGCCCGACGCCAAGGCCGTTGAAAAAAAGGGGGCGAGTTGCACACCCGACGGCTCTGGATCATCGAGGGCGAGGAGGTCACCCCCATCCGCGATGCGGTCGACTTCCCCGGCCTCGAGATGGTCCTGCGGGTCAACCTCGAGGTGAGCGTGGCGGGGGTGATGACGAGTCGGGAGACGCGACACCTGATCACCAGCCTGAAGGCGGACGAGGTGAGCCCGGAGAGGCTGATGGAGCTGGTCCGAGGCCATTGGTCGGTGGAGAACGGGCTGCATTTCATCAAGGACCGATGGAGGGACGAGGATCGGCAATGGAGCATCCGGGCGGGCCTGGCCGAGCGGCTGTCGATGCTCCGCGACTCGGCGTTGACGGCCCTGCGGCTCGTCCCCGGGCTCGCCGATGAGATGCCGATCCGGGCGCGGGCGGATCACCTGGGACGCAAGATCCGCAAGGTCCTCAAGTTCATTGGGGCAGTCGATTAAGGACTCTGCAATCCTCCTGCCCGGCACGGCCGTTGCATTGACTCAGTCTGGGCGTCCGCCTAGCATTAACTTATTCTCTCGGCGCTCCCCGCGCCCTGACAGATGCCGCGGCCCTGTGTCTCCGCCCGCCTCGCGGGCCGCGAATTCCCCAATCCTTGGAGATCGCATCGACATGGCGACGGAGCGACCACGGACCCTCGGCGAGTTGAAGGCGAGCGGCTATCGGAGTGAGTCGGTCAAGGACGAGATCAGGCGAAATCTGATCGCCAGAATTCGGTCCGGAAGGCCGCTTTTTCCCGACATTCTTGGCTACGAAGAAACTGTCGTCCCGCAGATCCAGAATGCGATTCTTTCGCGTCATGATCTCCTTTTCCTCGGGCTCCGAGGACAAGCCAAGACCCGGATGATCCGCCAGCTCGTCCAACTGCTCGACGACGCCCTGCCGATCGTCGAAGGCTCGGAGATCCACGACGACCCTTACGCTCCGCTCTCGAAGGTAGCCCGCGATCGGGTCGCCACTCTGGGCGACGACACGCCGATCGCCTGGGTCGGGCGCGATCAGAGGTATCAGGAAAAGCTGGCGACGCCCGACGTCACCATCGCCGACCTGATTGGCGAGGTTGACATGATCAAGCACGCCGAGGGGCGGCACCTGTCGAGCGAGCTGACGATGCACTTCGGACTGATCCCCCGGACCAACCGAGGGATTTTCTGCATCAACGAATTGCCTGACCTCTCGCCGAAGATCCAGGTCGGTCTGTTCAACGTCCTCGAAGAGCGAGACATCCAGATCCGAGGCTATCCGATCCGGCTCGAACTCGACCTCTGCATGGTCTTCTCGGCCAATCCGGAGGATTACACGAATCGAGGTCGCATCGTTACCCCACTGAAGGACCGGATCGGCTCGGTCATCCGGACCCACTACCCGCTCACTCGCGAGCTGGGCATGGCGATTAATGACCAGAACGCGTGGCTCGAACGCGATGGGGCGAGACTGGCGATCCCGATTTACATCAAGGAGGTGGTCGAGGAGATGTCGAGGCTGGCCAGGGCCAGCTCCCACGTCAATCAAGCGTCCGGCGTATCGGTTCGGATGTCGATCGCGAACCTTGAAAACGTCGTCTCCAACGCCGAACGCCGAGCCATCCTCAATGCCGAGCGATGGGTCGTCCCCCGCGTGTCCGACCTGGCTCATGCCACGCCCAGCTCGCGCGGAAAGCTCGAGTTGACGATGGCCGAGGACGAAGGGCACGAGGATAAGATGATCGGCCGCCTTGCCTCGGAGGCGGTCAAGAACGTCTTCGATGCCCACCTGGACGTCAAGGATTTCCGAGCCTCGGTTGACTATTTCGAGTCGGGGAAGGGGGTCGAGGTCGGCGACACCCAGGCGACTCGTGAAGTCCTGGAGCGGGTCAACCGCGTCCCCGGCCTGAAGAAGAAGGCCGAAGAGCTTTCCCGCAAGCTCCTGCCCGAGCTTTCCGACGCCGACGCACGCGATGCCGCCGTTGCCAGCGCGGCGGAGTTCATCCTGGAAGGTCTCCACGTCCACAACAAGTTGAACAAGACCGCCAAGGCGGGAGGGACTTCCTATCGCCGTTGAATTCCTCCGGTTCGATGGAGATTTGTGGTTGACACCCGTGCGCTTTTCCGATAATCCTCTCGCCGTCGGAAGTGTGTACGTCCATCCATCGACCCGAAGGAACGAGGAAGTCATGGATCACACGATCGTCCATTTCGAGATCCCCGCCGACAACCTGGATCGCGCCACGAAGTTCTACAAGGAAGTGTTCGGCTGGGAGATCGCGAAGATGCCCGGCCCGTTCGAGTACTTCGGCATGAAGACGATGGCGACGGACGAGTCCGGCATGCCCAGAGGACCCGGCGTCAACGGCGGGATGATGAAGCGTATGCATCCCGGCCAGTTCCCGACCAACTACATCGGCGTCGAGGACATCGACGCTCACACCGCCAAACTCGTCGAGGCTGGGGGCGAGGTTTGCGTCCCCAAGATGGCGGTCCCCGGCCACGGCTGGTTCATCCAGTTCAAGGATACCGAGGGGAATGTCCTCGCCCTCTGGCAACCCGACAGCCAGGCGGCCTGATCGCTCGACGCGTGGGCCGTGCCTCGCGTCCGATGATTCCGGCGACGGCCCACGCGACCTTCGAGGTGATCATGCCTTTCAACGAATATACGAAGTGGGACGGATCGCAGCAGTTCCAGCCCCAGTCGGCCGAAAAGGCGTTCGACCAGATCTCCGAGTACCTGATGCAGTACGGAGATCAGGTCCTCCGCAATCTGGACGACATCGAAGACGAGGATATGCAGGATCTCGTCGAATTGATCCAGAAGGAAGGGTTTATCGAGGAGGATGGCGAGGGGAAGTACCGAGTCAGCCCGAAAGGTCTCCGCCGGATTCAGGAATCCGCGCTCACGAACCTGTTCCAGACCTTCCAGCGCGACGCGATCGGCAAGCACGAGACGCCGCAGAAAGGGGACGGGTCGATCCGTCACGAGGACTCGAAACCTTACGTTTACGGCGACTCGCTGGCCAACCTCAACCTCCACGAGACGCTCAAGAACGCCATGGTTCGCCAGGGGGGCGGATACCCGATTCGGCTCAGTCACGAAGACTACGTCGTGCACGAAGTCGAGCACCAGACCCGTTGCGCCACCGTGGTTTTGATTGACATGAGCGGCTCGATGAGTCGCTATGGAAAGTACGCGACGACGAAGAAGGTTGCGCTCGCCCTGCAGGCGATGGTCCGGGCGCAGTACTCGCAAGACACCTTGCAGATGGTCGGTTTCTACAGCTTCGCAAACGTGATGACCGAACGGGAATTACTCGAACTCGGCGCCCAAGCCGGTCAGCCTTTACGACAGCCGGGTGAACCTCCGCTTTGATCTCGATAACTTGCCGAAGCGGGTCCCACAGCACTTCACGAACATCGACGCCGGGCTCCGACTGGCCCGGAACATCCTCGGCCGCTCCGGGGCGCAAAACAAGCAGATCATTGTCGTGACCGACGGCGAACCGACCGCCCACATCGAGGGGCGGGAGGTTGTCCTGATCTACCCGCCATCGGAGAAGACGGCCCGCCACACTCTGAACGAGGTCCGCCGCTGTGCCTCGGCGGGCATCCGGGTTTCGAGCTTCGCCCTGATCGAAGACTATTTCTATCTTGGGCTCGTCAACTTCGTTGAAGAGATGGCCCGGGTCTCGCAGGGGGTCGCCGCCTATTGTTCGGCTGACGACCTGGGCAAGTACGTCTTCGATAGCTTTATCGGCGGCCGCAAGGTCCGCCGGACCGGAAACTGAGGGCCTTGTCGATGGGTCGAGGTCCGAAGTTCACCAAGCAGTATGTCGGTGGAATCCTGGCCGGGGTAGGTCTGGGGGTCCTTCTGGGGATCTCCCTGGGATTCGAGAATGGCCTGCTCGGCAAGGTCGGCCGCTTGCCGGTGCAGATCACGGCGATCCTCCTTTTGCCCATCGGTCAGACGATGGCATGGAAAGGCCAGCAGGAAGAGTCGCCTCCCTCCGGGCCCTGATCCGGGCGGGACTCACGCCGGAGGCCCTCGATCACTCGTTCATTTGGAGTCCATGGTCCAGACGGGGTCGAAGGCCTCCCGTTCGCAGAGGGCGTTGACCGTCCGGGCCAGGAGCACGAGGGATGGGCCGTCACTCGGGTGATTGACCTGGAGGTTTCCCAGGAGCCCTGCGGCGGGGCGGAAATGGCCGGCCTCGTAGTGGTCGAGGGCCTTTTCATACGCGCACTGAATCGTCGACCAGTCAGGATAATCGGGCGAAACGAGTTCGTAGAGGTCGACCGGCTCCTTGATGTTGACCACCCGGACCTTGCCGAGCCGGCGCGTGCAGAAGCTCTCGTCGATGGCGGCCCTGGTCGCGCCCGTGATGATCAGGCGGGCCTTGAAATGCTTGGTGACGCCCTGGACCCGGCTAGCCAGGTTGACCGTGTTGCCGAGCGGGCCGTACTTGAATTTTCGGATCGTCCCCGTGTTGCCGACGCGGGCCGTCCCGGTATTCAAGCCGATGCCGAGGTCGAACCGCTCCCCCAGGACCGGCTCCCAGCGCTCGATGAGCTGGGGAAGCCGTTCGAGCATGTCGAGAGCGGCCTTGCAGGCCAATGTCGCGTGGTCGGGCTGGGGCGAGGGCGCTCCCCACATCGCCATCAACTCGTCGCCAATATAATCGACGAGGACGCCTTCGTAGGCGAGGACGGAGTCGGACAGGACGCCCATGACGTCGTTGATCCATTCCACCGTCTTGGCGGGTCCCAGCTTCTCACTGACCCGGCTGAAGCCCCGGATGTCGCAGAAGAGGAGGGTGACCTCACTCTCGCGCCCCTTGAGTAGGTCGGGATTCTGTTCGAGTTGCTTGGCCAGGTCGTGAGTGAAGAACTGTTCGAATTGCACGCGAGCCGCGACGGCGGCCTTCTCGTGCTTCATTCTTTCCAGTCCGGCGGCGATCCCTCCGGCCAGGAGTTCGACGAGCATTGCCTGGACTTCGGTGATTTCCCCACGCTGCCGGTTGGCCGGGCTGAGGAAGGACCGATCACCGTAGAGGGCGCCGATGACTTCGCCCTGAGAGTTAAGGATCGGGGCGGCGACGACGGCGGCGATCGACTCGAGGCTAGTCGTCGCGGTGGAACTTCCTTCGGGCTTGTCCCAGAGGGTCTTGGCCCGCTGCCGGACCTTGTTGAGGACGTGGCGACTCGCTGGGGCCCGAGGGACGGCCATGAGCCTTGGGGCCACTTGCGACGCCTCCACGACCCATTCTTCCCCCTTGAGCAGCCAGACGCTGACCGAGTCGAGCCCGACCATCTCCGCCGCGGCATGCGCGGCCTTCTCGAAGAAGTCAGACGAGGTGGAGGCCGACTGGAGAACTTCCATGACCGCCCTGAGCCAGCGGATCATCCCCGCCGGGTCGCCGCCGGTTGGCGGTGACATGGCCTGGATCCGGGTCGCCAGGCCATCGAAGGCGACGCCGGGAGGCAAGGTCGCCTCGGGAAGCTCGTTGAGCTGCCCGGTGAGCGACTCGGGAGCGACGATCCGGATCATCTTCCGGCCGAGCATCATCTGGCTTGGGATCGTGAGATCCCGGGCCTCACCTGGCTTGACCTCCTCGCCCGTCGTCAGTCGGATCGGAATCGCCTTGCTGCCGTTCCTGACCCGAAAACGGCCTTCAGTCAGGGGTTCGAGTGAGAGGTGGTGGCGGGAGACGGTGTCCTCGGTCAAGGGAGCGATCACCAGCCGCCAGCGATCGGCCTCGAAGCGCTGGCTATACGGACCCGGTTCGCCCCTGTCTTGCCGACCGATCTCCACTCGCTTGGAGTAATCGCTGATGAAGACCGTGTTACGCTCCTCGTCGATCACTCGAAGTTGAAACGCCGCAGTCATGGGTGGCCACCTTCAGGTCGGACCGCATCGCCCTCACACATCGTCGTGAACTCGATTGTAACGCGATCCGGTAGCGAATGTGTCAATTTCCTGAAGCGCCTGGTCACACTTCAACAACCACGCCCGTTCTCGTCAACGTGTCCGGTTGATCTGGGAAGACAGCGAAGTCTCGGGGAGATTTATTCGCCACCCGAGAAATGTTCGTGGATGGTTTCCCTGACGTGTTCGATTGGCTTGGGACCATCGGTCCTGTAGGAGCCGGTGCCGCCCTGATAACGGCGGCCGTGCGACCATCCGAGAAAGCGTTGCGGCGACATAGAGCGAAGAGGAGAGTAATCCCAACCCCAGGTCCCTTCCTGGCAAGTACGGCCGTGGCCGACCGAAGAGTGTCCCGCCGCCGATGTAACCACCGCTGTAATGCTCGTTGTACGACTCCATGGCGATCGGCGAGACCGATTGCGAATAGCCCGCCCGATGCTCGGCTTTCATGGTCGCCGGGGTCTGTGGCCAGTAGACGCCCGAGACGGGCATCTGGGCGATGGCGCTCGACGGGTTGATGAAGAGACACGCGGCCAGGAGGGCCGCGGCGATCCAACTCCGGTAGCTCATTTGGCCGATCTCCTTTCGGTTTTCCCAATGGAATCGAGGCCCTCGACGCCGGGCCTCGTGATCCTTTCTCGGTTTTTCCTCGGCGTCTGGAACAGTCCTTCCGAAAATCCGTCGGGAGGAGGCTGGCCGGCCGACTCGCGACCGGCCAGGTTCTGGAACCGTCAGATCTGCGGGTTGCGGTTGAACTTGAAGTAGGGCAGTCGAACGCCCCTGACGAAGACCTTGTCGGCCGTTGGCACGCTGGCCGGAGGCCGGAAGCCGAGGGAGGCCGAGAAGGTGACGTCGTCGTCCTGATCGACACCGTCGCCGCTGACGCCGAGACCACCGACGAGCACCTTCTGCCCGTTGATGTTCTTGTAGAGCGGAACGCCGCCGGGGAAGAAGATGACACCGCTCTGGTTGAGTGGGTAGGCCGTTTCGTGCATGTTGGTCTGGGGATTGAAGTCGTTGTACCCCTGGACGCTCTGGAACGACGAAGCGGGGAGCGGCGCCCCGATATTCAGGGCCGTGATCGGGTTGGTGCCTCCGTCGGTCAGAATCGAGAACGGACCGGGCGGTGATCCGTCGATGCCCTCGGGGAAGCGAGGGTCGGCCAGATAGCGGATGGTCCGGCTCTCGAAGGCGGTGCCGGCGGGGACCGTCGGCAGCTTGTCGGTCGGCTGCAGGAGGGCGGGGTTGGCGTAATAGGCCACATTCCTCGACTTGGAGACGGCGACCTCGATCGAGAAGGTGGTGGCATCGGGCATCCGATAGAGGCCCAGCAGGTTCCCTTCCTTGTCGCTGACGGCGAAGACCATGCGGACATGGCGCTCGATCGGCAGTCGAATCGCGGCGCGGGTCTGGGTCGCTCGATAAATCCCCTGATTGACGATGTTGATCACGTCCTGAGCGGTCAGTCCGTCGCCTGCGTGAGGCGTGACGAGCCAACCGTCGGGCACGATCTGGCCGCCCCGCGTGTCGGTCGTCGTGTTCACGGAAAGAGTAGGGTCGGGAGCACCGATCATTCCGTTAGTGATGTTGGTGGTGTAGTTCGGGTAGACCGCCGGGTTGAGCGGCGTGGTGGTGAAGCCGAAGATGTGGTTGCTCACGTCGTTGCTGACCGGCAGGTTGACCCCCGCGTTGGGGTTGCCCGTGCCGACACCGACCTGTTTGGCGAGGGCCAGGACCGTGGAGGGTCCGGAGTTGCCGTGCTGGCCGAGGACGTCGAGCGTGACGCCGACCAGGTCGATGCGCTGGAAGGGCTGGATGTTCAGGCCTGGCACCGGGGGAATCCCGCCGATCGCGCCGAACCGCAGCGACTGGCTGCCGACCGGTGTCGGCGTAGAGGAGCCATTGACCGCCACGGCCGCAACCGCCTCGGCCACCTGAGCAAGGTCGACCTTGTTCGGGTTGTACAGCGAGTCGTTGAGGTTCGAGTTCTCCTCGGTCGCAAAGCCAGTTGTCCCCGGATAGAAGACACCGATGCCGCCGACGAGGATGGGCGACTTCCCGGGACGGCCAGCCACGTGCATCATGCGGATGATTGGAATGCCGCCGGGGAGCGTGCCGATCCCACGGGCCTGGGCGTCGGGCTCGAGCCCCGAGACAAGCCCGTAGGACTCGGGAGGGACCAGTTGGGTCTGCGTGGCGGCAATGTTCGCTGGGATATACTGTTGCGGCGACGTTGAAGCGGTTGGGCAAGGTGACGTCATTGGCCGTGCTCTTGGGCAGGCCGTTGGCGATCGGATGTCGGATACTGTCGGTGTTGCTCCCTTCGATATTGAAGAGATCGACCTGGGGCGTGAAGGGGATGCCCGGCGGGAAGTGGGCCTTGATGCCGATCGGCGCGGCGTAGCCGGGTCCCCTCGTGGTGGAGTTGGGGTCGGTGATGCTCGGGTTCGACTGGGCCTCGCGCTGGGTGATCGTGGTCTGGCTGAGGTTCTCGATCGTCCGGGAGGTCAGTGGGGCCTGATCGCTGGCAAACATGGCCGCGGTCCGGGCCTCGGCCAGGGCCCCGTCGACGGCGAAGACGAGCGTCCCGGCGTTGCCGGTGATCGCGGGAGAGACGCCGTTGTCGACGCGGACGCCGAGGACGCGACCATTCCGGTCGACGACGGCGATGATGGCGTTATTGTAGGGGTCGGCGGCGGTCGCCTCGTAAGAGGAGTTGGTTGACGTCGGCCGGCGAGAGCTGGGCCGACTTGGTGGCGGCATTAAAGGCCGGCCCGCCGACCGGGTCGATGGTCGAGGGAGGATGTCCGGCCATTCCGACCGACATCAGTTGACGGTTCTCCAGGCGCTCGACGGCCAACCGGGGCGCGCCGGCGCTGCGATGAGGGCGCCCGGGGGGGGCGTCCGGACGCGATCGGTTCGTTCGGAAGCCTGGCAGGTGCATCGCTCTCCCTTTCGTGAGCGGCCCCGGGGGCATGGCGACGGCGGCCGGCCCCCTTCGTTCTTGACCTCTTGTCCACGCTGCGCCGGAAGATCTCGAAGCCAACTCGATCGAGCGGCTTGAAACCCGGGGCAAGCCACCGTCGGCGATGCCTGGGTCTTTCGCCTGTTACTTTCGGCATAACCGGCAGGGATCATGACCCATTTCTCCGATAATCCTTCGTGATCGTTAATCTCGTGGAAATCCTGATAATCCGGGCAAAGCAACGAATCGATTTTTCCGTTAACGCCATTGAATTCGATAAATGCCTCAAGGTCGTGAATTGTCCGGGACGATGTTGTGGCCGGAACGATAGTCGAGGCGACAGCGGCACCGTTGCCGCGGTTCGTCGGCCTCGGCGGGGCGAGGCAGCCTGCGGGTTCCCCCCGAATCGCGTGAGACTGACTTTCCATCCGGCATGGTCGAGCCGGTTCCGCCGCGTTCGACGACTCTCTGGGAGAGCAAAACAATGTCGCGAGCCGCCAGGGCGAAACAATCGGTCAGAGTCTGGTTAGCGGGACTGGCCGTCGCCTGGACCGCGGCCGGGGCTGCCCCTCCCTCCCTTCCCGGCGATCCCAGCTCTGCCAGAGGACCCGACTCCGATCTCCAATTCATCGTTGCCGGGGGAAATGATCTCCTCGACAACAGCCGCAACGCCCGCTCCGACTCGACCGTCGGTGGCAACCCCTCCGATCGGCCAAGGCGACGACGCCCTGTTCCAGGTGCAATTCCCGCCGATCCCCGGCGAGCCGCCGACGGGGCTCCGAGGATTGACCGAGAACGCCTATCCCAGCCCCGAGAGTCCAACGATCGCGAACCCAGGATCGTTCATCCGTTCGCTCTTCGAGTCCTCAGCGGGCTTTGCCGGGAGGTCGGGCATCCGCCCGACTGAGCCGCAGGTCTCGTCCGACTTCGTACCGATCGAGGACCGCTGGCGGCTCGGATATCCCGACCTGGGATCGCTACGGCAAGGGACACCCGCTGTTCGACGACTATCCGTACGTTCCCGGTCGGCCGATCAACCCGTTCCGGCAGAACGTGCTCAAGGGTGACTACCCGATCCTCGGCCAGCACACCTTCTTCGAGTTCACCGGAACCACGTTGGCTTTCTTCGAGTACCGGCAGATTCCCGTACAGACCACGCCCTTCGAGTCGACGGCCCGGGCGAATGAGCCCCAGTTCTTCGGCCGGCCCAGCCAGTTCTTCTACACCCAGTTCTTCAACCTCTCGTTTGACCTGTTCCACGGCGACGCCGGGTTCAAGCCGGTGGACTGGCGGTTCAAGATCACGCCGATCTTCAACGTCAACAGCCTGTCGGTAAACGAGCTGGCCCAGGTCGACCCGACCGTCACTGCGGGTACGAAGAGGCATCGGACCTTCTTCGCCCTCCAGGAGTTCTTCGGCGAGCTGAAGCTGGCCGACACCAGCCCCAACTATGACTTCGTCTCGGCCCGCGTCGGCAGCCAGCTCTTCGTCAGCGACTTCCGCGGCTTCATCTTCGCGGACGTCAATCGGGGAGCGCGGATCTTCGGCACCCGCAACGCCAACCGCGACCAGTACAATCTCGTCTACTTCCGCCAATTCGAGAAGGACACCAATAGCGGCCTGAACACGTTCCACGACCGCAACCAGAACATCATCATCGCCAACTACTACCGCCAGGACTTCATCGTCCCCGGCTACACGGTCCATGGCTAACGTCCACTTCAATCAGACAACCCGTCGTTCAAGATCAACAAGAACCGCTTCCTCAACCGGCCTGATCCCGTCGGCATCTACCAACGTCACGAGATCGACGCCGTCTACTTCGGACTCAACGGCGACGGGCACTGGAACCGGTTCAACCTCACCAACGCCTTCTACTGGGTTGTCGGCCGCGACAGCCTGAACCCCCTGGCCAACCGCTCGCAGCAGATCAGCGCCCAGTTCGCCGCGGCCGAGCTGTCGTACGACCGCGACTGGATGCGATTCCGGACCTCCTTCCTTTAGGCGTCGGGCGACAGCAACATCAACAACGGCCACGCGACCGGGTTCGACTCGATCCTCGATGCCCAGGTCTTCGCGGGCGGTATCTTCAGCTACCTCCAGCGACAGGCGATCCCGATCTTCGGCGTGAACCTGGTCAACCTCGGGCAGTCTTCCTGCCCGACCTCCGATCTTCGAAGATCCAGGGCCAGAGCAACTTCGTGAACCCGGGCGAGGTTCTCTTCAACATCGGCCAGGACATCGACATCACGCCGAAGCTGAAGATGATCAACAACCTCAACTTCATCCAGTTCGCTCAGACCAACGTCCTCTAGCAATTCCTCTTCGCCGGCCACATCCACCACACGATCGGTGCCGAGCCGAGCAGCGGATTTGTGTACCGGCCGTTCCTCAACGACGCGACCGTGATCGTCGTCGGCGTCGCCGCGCTCCTGCCCGGCATGGGGTTCCGCGACATCTACAGTAACTTCGGGCAGCGGGTCGATACCCCGGTCGCCGCCTTTGCCGCTCTGACTCTGGCCTTCTGAACGCTGTTTCTTGTCGGCCGCGAACGAGGCCAAGACACCTCGATCCGAAACCGAGCCGACGCGAAATGGCGCTTCGATCCAGAAGGAACCGATCTTGACCTATCCCATCCGTCCTGATTAACTCCCGCGCCTCCCCAATGTTCGCCGGAGGCGTATCGGGGACTCGCGTAATATCCCTTCGACACGGAGGTCGGCGGTTGCCATGACTCGACAACTCCCCCCGGCCGGTGGGCCCAGCCTTCGGCCAGCGGAAAATGGGCCTCGATTGGCGGCTTGGCTCGCTGCTTTCCTGACACTGATCCTGCCTTCGGTGGTCCGTGCCCAGTACCATACGAATCCGACGCCCCGCCCGGCCCCCGTCTCCTCGGACGCTTACCCGATCCCCGGCCGACTCGTCGGGATCGACCTTTCGCAGCAGTCGGCCGCCGACGCCGAACGCAAGAGCGTGGGTTGCATCCAGTGCCACCAGGGCTCGCAAGACCCGCACGGCAAGGCGACCGTGAAACTCGGTTGCACCGACTGCCACGGGGGCAACGCCGAGACCGTCGTCAAGGAGTTCGCCCACGTCAACCCTCGGTTCCCGGAGGCCTGGAGGTCGACGGGCAACCCGGTTCGGTCTTATACACTGCTCAACCACGAGTCGCCTGAGTTCACGATGTTCGTGAACCCCGGCGACCTCCGGGTCGCCCACATCAGCTGCGGGACGTCCGGCTGCCACCCCGGCGAGGTCAACAACAACCGCAAGAGCATGATGACCCACGGGGCCATGCTCTGGGAGGCGGCCCTCTATAACAACGGGGCCTTCCCGCTGAAGCGTGCCCGCTATGGCGAGAGCTACAGCATGAACGGCGTTCCCCAGATGATCGTGGCCAACCCGCCACCCACGGAAGAGGAGACCCGGCTCAAGGGGGAGCTTCCCTTCCTGATGCCGCTGCCCAGGTTCGAGAACAGCCAGCCCGCCAACATCCTCCGGATTCTTCGAACGTGGCGGCAGTCTCGCCAACGAGGTCGGTATCAATCTGGCCTTCCTGCCGTCTCAGATCCCGGGAGCCGCCCCCTCGGTCGGCCGCCCCGAGGTCCGACTCAGCAGTCGGGGCCTGGGGACCGTCACCCGAACCGATCCGGTTTACATCGGCCTGCAGAAGACACGTCTCCTCGACCCGACCCTCAACTTCTTCGGAACCAACGACCACCCCGGCGACTATCGATCGAGCGGTTGCTCGGCGTGTCACGTCATGTACGCCAACGACCGGTCGCCGGTCCACTCAGGATCGTTTGCTCAGTTCGGCAACGCGGGGACCAGCTTCAGCCCCGACCCGACCATCCCCAAGAACGAGCCGGGCCACCCAATCGAGCACAAGTTCATCACCGCCCCGCCGACCAGCCAGTGCATCACTTGCCACACCCACCCCGGCACCACCGTCATGAACAGCTACCTTGGTTTCATGTGGTGGGACGAGGAGACCGACGGCGAGCTGATGTACCCCAAGAAGCAGAAGAATCCGACCGCCGAGCAGTACGTCCAGGCAGCCTTCAACAATCCCGACGAGGCGTCCGCCCGGGGCAACTGGTCCGACCCAGCTTTCCTGGCGAAGACGGCCGAGCTCAACCCGTACCTCAAGCACACCCAGTTTGCCGACTTCCACGGCCACGGCTGGGTCTACCGAAGCGTCTTCAAGAAGGACCGGCACGGCAACCTGCTTGACGCCGCCGGTGATCTCGTCGAACAGCCCGATACTCAGAGCCTGGTCAACGCCCTCGTCCCCCCGACCCCTCAAGAGCGAGTCGATGGCAAGGAGGGAAGGGCAGGGACCCCGCTCCACCTGATGGACATCCACTTGGAGAAGGGGATGCATTGCGTGGACTGCCACTTCATCGTCAGCGCCCACGGCAACGGCAAGCTCTACGGTGAGGTCCGCAACGCGATCGAGATCGAGTGCATCGACTGCCACGGAACCTCCTCAAAGCGACCCTCCCTGCGGACCTCGGGTCCGGCTTCTCCCAATGGCGGTCTGAACCTTTCGGCGCTCCGGACCCCATTCGGTAAGAAGCGATTCGAGAAGCGCGGCAACGTTCTGATCCAGAACTCGATGGTGGACCCCAAGGTTGCCTGGGAAGTCGTCCAGACGGTTGACACCCTCGATCCGTCCAGCCGGCACTACAACGAGAAGTCGCGGTTGGCCAAGACGGTTCGCTTCGACGCCAATAACCAGATGGCCTGGGGCGACATTCCCCTGGGGGCCGACGGCACGCCGGACGAGAACGCCTGCGCCCACGCCGACAGCAATATCAGCTGCATCTCTTGCCACTCGTCCTGGAATCCAAGTTGCTACGGCTGCCACCTGCCTCAGAAGGCCAACATGAAGATGCCGGAGCTGCACAACGCCGGCGACGTCTCGCGGAATTACGTCTCCTATAACTTCCAGACCCTTCGCGATGACGTCTTCATGCTGGCCCGCGACGGCGACGTCACCAAGAACCGGATCAACCCGGCGCGGTCCTCGTGCGCCATCCACGTCGGCTCGTACAATATCAACCGCGAGTCGATTTACGTCCAGCAGCAGACCGTCTCGGCCGAGGGGATGTCGGGGATCGCATTCAGCACCAACGTTCCTCACACCGTCCGAGGCGGGCCGCCCCGCGACTCGAAGACCGGGCGATCGCTCAACCCGAATACCTACCTGCCAGGTCGCAACGAGACCAAGCAGTGCACCGACTGCCACATCTCGAAGGACAACGACAACAACGCGATCATGGCCCAGCTCATGATGCAGGGGACGAACTATCTGAACCATATCGGTCGTTATTGCTGGGTCGCCGCCGGCGAGGAGGGCCTCTACGCCGTGGTCGCCACCGAGCGTGACGAGCCCCAGACCGTCATCGGCAGCACGATGCACGCGACCGCCTTCCCCGACAACTACAAGAAGTTCGTCGAGGAGCAGGGCCGGGAGCTCAAGGACGCCCACGAGCACGTTGGCCGGGACATCGGCACCTCGATCGCCACCTTATTGCGGGAGAAGCCCGAGATCCTCGGCGTCCAGGTCCGTGGCGAGTACGCCTACACCGCCTGTGGCCGAGCAGGGGTGAAGCTCTTCGACATCGCCTTCATCGATCACAAGGGCTTCTCGGAGCGGACCACGACCGCGCCGGTGTCGCCCTTTGGGCAGCGGTTCTACGTCAAGACAGCCTACGCGACGGCCGTCGCCTCGCCGACGACGATCGCCCCCGACCCGACCCGGACCCACAACCCCGAGAATCGGGAAGCATCCGATCCACTCGATGTACGCCTACATCTACGTCGCCGACAAATACGAAGGGCTCATCACGATCGGCGCCGGGACCGTCATCGACGGCAACCCGCTCAACAACTTCCTGGAGCGCGAGATCACGTTCAACCCCGGCAACATCCTCAAGGGGGCGAACAGCATCACGATCTTCGGAACCTACGCCTACATGACCTGCGACGCCGGACTGGTGGTCATCTCGATCGAAGACCCCAAGAAGCCGGTCGTCACCTGCGTCATCGGCGAGGGGTTCCTCCACAAGCCCCGGGCCTTCCAGGGCCAGTTCCGCTACGGCTACGTCTGCGACGAGCAGGGAATCAAGGTCCTCGATGTGACGAACCCGGCCTCGCCCAAACCGCTCGGAGCGATGCCGATGGAAGACGCCCACAACATCTATCTGGCCCGGACCTATGCCTACGTCGCGGCCGGCAAGAACGGGCTCGTCATCCTCGACATCGAGAAGCCCGACGCCCCCAAGCTCGACCAGATTTACAACGCCGGCGGTTGTATCAACGACCTTCACGACGTGAAGCTGGGTATCACCTACGTCAGCGAGTTCGCGTATCTCGCCGATGGAAAGAACGGGATGAGGATCGTCCAGCTCACCTCGCCCGACACGCCGGGTAACGACGGGTTCAGCCCCCGCCCGACCCCTCGGCTGATCGCGACCTTCAAGATCCCCAAGGGTGGGGAGGCCCTGGCGATCTCCAAGGGAATGGACCGCGACCGAGCGGTTGACGAGAGCGGTAACCAGATCTCCGTCTTCGGACGGGTCGGGGCGAAGCCGTTCAACCTCCAGGAGCAGCGGAAGCTTTACTGGCGAGAAGGTACCGCCGAGCCCTGGTGGGTCAGCGACGACCCACAGGACCCTGTTTATGGTCCGGCCAGAAAGGGTCGGAGGGCCGACCCACTCCGCTGACTTGCCCAGAAAATGGGGGGATGGATTCCCCTCGCCGATAGCAATCCGATCGAACGAGGCCCGAGGGATGTCAATCCCTCGGGCCTTCTCGTTCAATTCGCATTGAGGATTTCGGCGAGTTGCTCGATGGCAGACTGGAATTGCGCCGGTTCGTAGTCGCCGATCGATTCCAGGGCGGATCCGATATTGTCCTCGATCTCGTACTTCCGACCGGCCGGAAGCACGAGTTTCAGGCTGCCGTCGAACTTCGCGAGGATCGGCCGGATCGCGTCCGCCTTGGATTTCGGCAACTGATCGCCGAGATCCTCAACAAGCAGCTTGATCGTCCAGGCGATATGCCGGGCGGCGTCGTAGTCTGGCGAGGCCTTCCTCGACTTGTTGACGAGATTCTTGTGGGTCTCCTCGACGAGGTTCTTGAGCAGCCTCAGCCCCGTCGCACGGTCGTACGAGGACGCCATCAGCTTCTTCGTGAGGACGACGGACCAGTTGGCGAGATTGTTGGCCGTCATGACCAGGGCGTCCTGACGCCCGAACGCCCGATTGATGGCCTGATCGTGAAGTTCCTTCTGCAATCGCTGGAGGTCGGCACCGAGGGCGGCTGCGCCGGCCGGGTCGTCGAACGAGATCCGGGTGATCCCGAGTTCCACCACCGGCATCGGCCACTCGCTGACCGGAACCCGCCCCGGTGGGCCGGCGTAGCCCCGGGCCTGCCGCCAGCTTTCCCGCTTCAGGTCGTGATGACACGACCAGCAATCGTATCGTGCGAAATCGGGCCATCCCTGACCGGGCGCGGAGTCCTTCGCTCCCGGTTTCGATTCATCGGCCAGCAACTTCATTGAGGTCCGAAACGCGACTGCGGCACCGACCAGCGCAAGCTTCGTCTGCTCCAGTTCTCCTTCCTTGAAGCCGAGCGCCTTGCGGAGATTCGAGTCCTTCCGCTCGGCGAGCAGCCACCAGTGACGAGGAATACTATTGGTGAAGGTGGCGACCTCGATGCTCGGCAGCGGAGGATGTCCGGCCGCGTACATCTCGTGCGTCACCACCTTACCCTCGTCGAAGTTTCCAACGTGGCAGGAGAGGCACTTTTCGGACTGGATTTCGGGGGATCGGAGGTCGTTGAAGCCGACTTTGGCCCAATCGGCCTGGCTCTGATTGCGGAACTCCACCTGGGTGTGAGGCGCAGCCCACGCGGAGTAGGGACCATGACAGTTCTCGCAACTCACCCCTTCATTCTTGTCGAACAGGTCACCAGGCTTCGCGCGGTTCTGGACCTCCGACACACTGGCCGAATGGCAGCCGAGGCAACCCCCTTCCGACTTCGTCACGTCGACCTTGAGCAGACCGGCGATCCTGCGGCCTCGATCGCTGAGAAGGCGAGCGAACGCGAGCGAATGCTTGTCTTCGTCCTTCCAGGTCTTGTATTCATTCAGCTTGATAAAACCGACCGAGTTTCGCGAGAAACGGATTGCCTCTTCCTCCGTGTAGGCGTGGCAACGCTGGCACTCGCCGGAGCCGAAGTACTTGAACGCCTGGGCCTGAACCGGTTCCGGAGGCTCCGCCGACCGGCCTTCTCTCGGCCGGACAGCCAGCGCGGCGACGGCCGCGATGACTAACCCGGTTGCCATCAGAGTTCGCTTCCACCACGACAACTTCGACATGGTGCCATCCTTCAAGGGTTGAGTTGGGCGGATTGAAGCGACCGCAGGTCGCCCCGGATCTGTTCGAAGTCAAACCGATAAGGGCTGTCGAAGACCCCACCACGCCGCTCGACCTTGAGGGGGAGATTCAGGTCTTTGTACAGCCGGCCGAGGGCGACCTGATCCGGGCGTCCGGGGGCGCCGGGATCGGAATCGGCGAGAGCCTTGTCGAGCGCAACGATCGCCAGATATTGACGGGCCGCCCGGTCCCAGTCGAGGGGTTGGAGCGTGGCCTCGACTTTGAGGGCGTTGTTCAACATGAGCCGGATTTCCGAAGGAGCAATCAGCCCGCTGTTCACCGAGTCAGCCACCCGTCCCAACTCCTCGGACGCTTCGCGGGCACGCTGCGCCACCAGGATTGGTTCCGGGATCGGCTGGGTCATCAGCAGTCGAAGAGAGCCCAGAGATGATCCCGGTTCGTCGGCATCGAGCCCCGGTTGGAGCGAAGCGAGGACTTTCCCCATCGGCAACGACCAGGTCCCCCAGGGGAGTGTTCCCGGCTTCGATGCCAGCGAGACATTCGCGGACGCCCAGCCCGCCTTGACCAACTCGTGATGACAGGAGAAGCAGGAGTATTCCGCGAACTCCGGCCAGGGACTCGTCGAGTCATCCGGGATCGATCGCGAAGCTCGGGATTCGAGCAGGTCGAGCGACGCTTTGGCCGTCAGGATCTGGCCCAAGGCCCAGACCTTGGCCTCGTAGTCACGATGGCGTGCCTTGTCGTCATTGATCTGCCAGTGCTTCGGCAGTTTCTGGAGCTGGCTACCGTACTCGAAGTTGAGCCGGGGATGGCCGGCGGCGATGAGGTCGTGGTTGACGTCGCTCAAGCCGATTCCGACATGGCACTCGGCGCAAGACTGTCCGCGGGCGAGCAGGTCCTTGGTGGGCCTCATCCCGAAGACCTCGAATTTCTGCTGGTCGCTGAGGCCCTTCCAGCCGTACTCACTATGGGGAACGAGCCACTTGCCCGCCGGCCCATGACAACCCTCGCAACCCGCGCCGTCGGCCTCGGTGAACTCCGATGTCCTGGACCAGGGTGTCTTCGATTCGTATCCCTGGTGGACGTGGCAGCGGAGGCAGGCGTTGTCCTCCTCGGGCCTCGACAGTTCGAGGCTGGCGAGTCTCCGGTAATTCTTCTCGATCAGCTTTGAGCGGTCGTCATAGAGGACAGAATAAGCCCGGATGTGCGGGTCGTAAGCTTCAGAGAACGAGTATTCCGAGCCCTTCAAACCGATTGGCTCGCGGCGTCCGCCGTGGCAAGCGATTGCAGCGCACGAACCAGAACCCGTCCAGACGGGTGTCTCGACCGGAGGCCGGTCAGCCCCTCGGGCCGGTCCCGCGAGTATCAATAGCCAGAATCCCAGGGCGAGACTGACCATCGCCCGTCGCCATTTGTTCCTCATGATCACGCCCATGATGGCACACCCCGAACAGGGGACACGCCCGATCGCCGAGGAGGTGAAATCCTCGGGGCCCGGCAGTCCACGGGGTCCGTGGAGACGCGGAAGGCGAGACGTACCGCCGGGCGAGGGGCAATCCGGACGTCTGGAATTGAGTCTAACATGCCGGATCGGCATGACAAATGATGTGACCTTTCGACCCGGGTTCCGCGCGGGCGATTCGTGGCGCCGGGATCAGGCGGCGTCTGGTTCGACTGACATGGGCGGACTGGTTGCTCTCCGACCGAGCGCGTCATAGGTGGCGTATTTATAAAGGTCGGATAATGTCGGATAATTGTAGCACGAATTGATGAAGATGTCCGCGTCGGCGTCCAGGAGCAATGCGGTGAGCCCGACATGGACCAGTTCGGTGGCCCCTTCACCAATCACGTGAACACCCAGCAACTTCATGTCGCTGGTCCGGAAGAGGAGTTTGAGGAACCCTTCGTTATCGCCGACGATCTGGCCACGGGCATTGGCTGTGTACGAGGCCCGACCGGCGATGTAAGGGATCTTCTGATCGACCAGTTCCTCCTCGGTCGCACCAGCCATCGAGCATTCCGGGATCGTGTAGATCCCGTAAGGAAGCACGGAAGCCACGTTCTTTTTGTACTTCAAGTCGAAGGCATGGACCATGGCCACCCGGGCTTGCTCCATCGAGGTCGAGGCCAGCGCCGGGATGCCGATCACGTCTCCCGCGGCATAGATGTGCGGGACCACGGTCTGATAGTGTTCGTTGACCGGGATCAAGCCGCGCTTGCCAAGCGGTATCCCGATCTGTTCCAACCCGAGGTCCGTCGTGTTGCTGTTCCGACCCGAGGAGACCAGCACGGCGTCACCCGAGACGACGGTACCCGACTTGAGGTGAAGCTCGATTTCGTGCTCGTTGCGAACTGAGATCACGGCGTCGGACATGCACATCCGGATGCCCAGCGATTCCATTCCCCGTCGGAGTGCCGCCGAGATCTCGTGGTCGAGGAAACCAATAAGCCGGTCCCGCTGCTCGATAAGGGTGACCTTGACCCCGAGCGCGGCGAACATGCAGGCGTATTCGCACCCGATCACGCCACCTCCGCAGACCATCAGGTTGGCGGGCATGTCGCGGAGGGTCAGAATTGTATCCGAGTCGAGCACCCTGGGGTCGTGAAACGGGAAGATCGGAGGCCTGTACGGGGACGACCCCGTCGCGATCAGGATCTTCTCGCCTCGGATCTGGACCTCGGGGCTGCCGGTCGGCTTGATCGAGATCGTGTGGGGGTCCGCGAAAGACGCCTTTCCGGAATAGACCCGGACATGATGGCGTTTCAGGTTGGCCTGGATTCTCGCCCGCTCGGTGTCGCAGATGTACCGTTCTCGGGCCATGAAATCGCGGACATTCACTTGCTGCTTGAGCGTGAACTGAAGCCCGTAAAGAGCGCGATTCCGAAAACCCGACAGGAAGAGCGCGGTCTCCCGGAGGGTCTTGGAAGGGAGCGTCCCCGTATTGGCCGAGGCTCCGCCAAGCCAGGGTTCTTTCTCGATCAGAGCCACGCTATTGCCGAAATAGGCGGCTTGAGTTGCCCCCTTCTCGCCCGCGGGACCCGAGCCGATGATGACCAGATCGAACGTCTTCAGTTCCATTCGCTCAGCTCAAACGACCTCGACAAACACGCCCGGAAGCGACCGTGATTAGAGATGAACGTAAGGCAACCAACACCTCAAGTCAAGCATCGGAGCGGAGATTGTTCCGTCCCGCCAACCGACCCGGAGTCAACCTTCTCAAAATGGGGCTTCTCAATCCGCGAGGACTGATAGACCAGCGCAAACTCTTAATATGAGCAGGGTTCGAGCACGACATCCGCGGAATTCTGGCGAAGATGGATCTCAGCGTTTTTGACCGATCCTCGGATTCGCAACCTCTTCGCCAGTCTCCGCGAAATGAACACACCTGGCAGAGAACGAACTTGCCGAAGCCCACTATCGCTCCGGCGAAATCGACGCGGTGAGGGACTCTCATGTCGTCGAAGAGCGGCCCAAAAGGACGAGGCTCCCTTAACTTTCGACCCGATCCTCTTTTCAATCGTCACTGTCATCGGCGACGCCGTAATGACGTCCAGAGAAGCGATTTGGTAGGCCGAACGTCTGCAACTCTTCGGAACGTTCTCAGACCCGATTCGACTTGGATGTCGCCGATCTTCTCACCGGATCGAAAGATTTTCCGTCAAAATCGAGCAATCCGGGGATCCAGACGACGAACAAGAGATGTCAATCGTTGACGATCGCGAAAAAGGTGCTACCGTTGAGGAAAGTCTTTTCCGTGGGAGAACTCCCGTGAAGGTCACGCTGATCCCATCTTCGGTCTCCTCGGACGGCGTTGACCAGAATCAGTATCTGATTTCCTATTTGATTAATGATACCTTGGCGATTGACGCGGGGTGTATTGGTTTCTACGGGACGCCCGAGGAGCAAGCGAAGATCAAGGATGTCCTGATCTCGCACACCCACGCCGATCACGTCGCCTCGCTGCCCATCTTCGTCGAGAACGCCTTTGAGGCGAGCCCGAATCCCGTCACGATTCACGCCAGCGCCACGGTCCTCGATAGCTTGCAGCGCGACATTTTCAATGGCCGGATCTGGCCCGACTTCATCGGTATGTCGGTCAACCAGGGTCCATTCCTCCGCCTCAACGAGATCGAGTCTGGCCAGCCACTCCAGTTGCAGGGCCTGACCATCACCCCGATTGCCGTTGACCACCTGGTTCCGACACTCGGCTTCGTGGTGGACGACGGCGTCAGCACGGTCGTCATCGCCTCCGACACGGGACCGACCGACGAACTCTGGCGGGTCGCTCGGGCGACTCCTCATCTCAAGGCCGTCTTCCTCGAAGCGGCTTTTCCCAACGCGATGACCGGCCTCGCCAACCTCTCGAAGCACCTGACTCCGGCCATGTTTGGCGAGGAGACCCGGAAACTTGGGCGTGACGACGTTGACATCGTCGTCGTGCACATCAAGCCACGCTTCCGCGTCAAGATCCTCGAAGAGATGCTTGCCCTTGGCTTACCGAACCTTGTCATCGCGCGATTCAACGAGACATACAGTTACTGACAACCAGCCGGAAGCAACCCCTGCCTGAGTCAGCCCTCTGGTGAAGGCTCTTTCGCCTTCGGAGTTCTCGGGGTCGCTGCTTCGGACACCGAAGAGAACATCGCCGGGCCTGGGACCGGATTCGGAGCCTTGGGTGCCGCACCGAGCGAGACGAACATCAGCAAGGTGCTGATCCCATTGAACGTCATATGAAGGGCGATGGGCGCAATCAGGCTGCCCGTCCTTTGATAGAGAAATCCTAAACCCAACGACAAAAAGAAAATCGGGATCGGTGTCGGCCAGACCTTGTAATGCATTCCGGCGAAGATGAGCGAGACCGCGACGTTGGCGATCAGGAGAGGGAAAGCCTGGCGGGACCCGTCAACGGCTTTCATTTCCGCCCCGTCAAGCCGGGTTGCGGGAGCAAGCGAGATCGGAGCCGAATAGACGTCGGAAAAACCCTGGTCTTGCTCGAAGCGGATCGGTTCGGTAAGCAATTCTGAGTGGGCTTCGACCTCGACGCCCGAGAAGAAACCCTCGTCGTCTGGACCATGCGGGATTGAGATCGGCTCTCGACTTAGCACAAGCCGGGTGAGCCATCCCAGAAGAACTCCTCGGAACATCAACTCCTCGGCCATCGGAGCCAGCACGACACCGGCCACGGCCAGGATCAGGCCCATTGAGGGCGTCATCTGATTCATCATCGCCTTCGCGAGCGGGTGCGTGTCGGCCTTCCAGATCAGCATCGAGACCAGCGACATCCCGAAGATCAACGGCGCGAGAAGTGGGTATGCCAGCATCCCCATCGCGAACTGTCGGCCTGGCGAATCGGATCCCAAACCAAAATCCTTTGGCCTGGCTCGGGCCAACAAACTCAGGGTGACAGGCACGACGATCAAGGTCCCGAGGTTGTAGATCGCCGACAAGCACATCATCTCGAACGGGGTGAAATCGGTCGAGTTTTGCGCACCAGCCGGAGGCTTGGGACGGATTACGAGAACGTAAACATCCACCACCACGAACTGGACGACGAAATAAGCTACGATCGCCGCCAGGACTGAGCCCGGGCCCCAGGGAACAAACCTCGGCCGGTTTGGAGGGAGGACCGGCTCGCGAAAAGCGATCCGGAGAATGACCCAGATCCAGGAAGAGACGATGGCCACGACGATCGCGAAGAAGATGCAAAGCACGAGGAAGGTCGTGAGCGGGCTTAGTGCTGGCATGTTCGCGGGCATATCGGAATCGGTCCACGGTCAGGTGATCGGGGGGACGATGACAAGATCTATTGTGACACGATCATCTTAACCCCAGAGGGCCACCGAGGCCACCTTGCCCGGACCTCGGATGTTGCCTTAGAATCGTGCCCTTTCCCCGCAGTCTATCCGCGATGATGCCAGGGAGGCCCTCGGTGCCCGTCAGCGCAGCCGAACAGCTCGTGATCCTGAGGAGAGGGGTCGACTCGATCACGCCCGAGACCGATTTCGCCGGGAAACTGGAACGGTCGGTTGCAACCGGAACACCGCTTCGGGTCAAGTACGGCATCGACCCGACCGGGATCGACGTCCACCTGGGCCACACCGTCCCACTCCGCAAACTCAGGCAGTTTCAGGACCTGGGTCACACGGCGGTCGTGATCATCGGCAACTATACGGCTCTCGTCGGCGACCCTTCCGGCCGGGATGAGGCTCGCAAGGCTCTGACCGTGGAGCAAGTCGAAGCCAACGCCCGAGACTACTTGACGCAGGTCGGGAAGATTATTGACCTGAGCCGCGCTGAGGTTCATCACAATGGCAACTGGTTCTCGAAGTGGACATTCCTCGACGTCCTGAACCTGACGCGGCGGATGACGCTAGGGCAGATTTCCGCCCGAGAGGATTTCTCGAAGCGAATCAGCGAGAAGAAGCCAGTCTACCTCCACGAATGCCTCTATCCGCTCATGCAAGGATGGGATTCGGTCGAGATCAAGTCCGACGTGGAGCTGGGCGGCACCGAGCAGCTTTTCAGCCTGCTGGTGGCCCGCGACCTTCAGCAGTCGCAGGGGCAGCCAGGACAGGTGGCGATGACGATGCCGATTCTCGTCGGCACCGACGGCGAGCGGAAGATGGGCAAGAGCCTGAGCAATTACATCGGGGTCAATGAGCCGCCCGACACCCAGTTTGGGAAGGTAATGAGCCTGCCCGATGTCCCGATGCGGCAGTACTTCACCCTGTTGACAGATCTCCCGATCGGCGAGGTCGACCGTTTGCTCAGTCCCGGTGTGAACCCGCGGGACGCGAAAGAGGTTCTCGGCAAGGCGATCGTCGCCCAGTATCACGGTCCGGAGTCCGCGGACGCGGCGGCCGAGGCGTTCCGGAGGCGGGCCAAAGGGGTCGATCAGGAGGTCAAGTCGGGCACGGTGTCGCGGAGCTTGCTCGGCCCCGACAACAAGGTGGTCCCCGGGCTCTTGCTCAAAGCGCTCGGGCTGGCCAGCAGCTCGACGGAGGGAGGCCGGCTCGTCGAGCAGGGGGCCGTCAAGGTTGGCCCGGAGCGAACTCCTTTACCCCGAGACAAGACCGCGAAACTGGAAGTCACCAGCGGCCTGATGGTGACCGTCGGCTCGGGCAACAAGGCGAAATCGGTCGTGATCGAGGTGGTCGAGAACTCCTGATATCGGAAGGGATGAGGACGGCCATGGGTGCCCACGGTTTCGGGATCGTCGGTTGCGGGATGATCGCCGAGTTCCACGCTCGGGCGATCGCCGAGATCCCCGGTTCCCGCCTCGTCGCGGTCGTCGACCAGGTTCCTGGAAGGGCGGCGAACATTGCCTCGATGGCGGGCGGCGAGTGTGGGGTCTATGACGACCTCGACGCGATGCTTGCCCACCCGGGAATGGACGTTGTCTGCGTCTGCACCCCCAGCGGCGCTCACATGGAGCCGGCCGTCAAGGTGGCGCAGTGCCGGCAAGCACGTCGTGGTCGAAAAGCCGCTGGAGATCACCGTCCCGCGCTGCGATGCAATTATCCGGGCCTGCGACGAGACCGGTGTCCGGCTCTGCGCGATCTTCCCTTCGCGATACTCCCCCGCGAACCTCGCGCTCAAGGCGGCGATCAACGAGGGGCGATTCGGCCGGCTTACACTGGGCGACACCTACGTCAAATGGTGGCGGACCCAGGAGTATTACGATTCGGGAAAGTGGCGCGGGACCTGGGAGCTCGACGGCGGTGGCGCCCTGATGAACCAGGCGATCCACAACGTTGATCTCCTCCAGTGGCTCATGGGAGACGTCGAATCCGTCCAGGCGATGACTGCAACACTCGTCCACGAGAGGATCGAGGTCGAGGATTCAGCTGTTGCTGTCATCCGGTTCAAGAGCGGAGCGCTCGGCGTGATTGAAGCGTCCACCGGGGCTTACCCTGGTCTGCTCAAGCGAACCGAGATTCATGGCGAGAACGGCTCAGCCCGGGTCGAGCAGGACGACGTCACCCTCTGGACCTTCCGCGAGGAGCGGCCTGGCGATGCCGAGATCCTGGCCCCAAAGGGTGTTACGACCGGAGGAGCGGGCGATCCCAAGGCGATCAGCCACGCCGGCCATCGCGAGCAGTTGACCGACTTCCTCCAGGCCATCGAAACCGGCAAGCCGTCCCTCGTTGACGGCCGGGAGGGGCGGAAGTCGGTCGAGATCATCCGGGCGATCTACCGGTCGAGCCGGCTCGGCACCGCCGTCCAGATCCCGCTCGACGACTCGGCGGAGCCGGGCCCGCCTTGACCCTCAGAGCTGGCTGCTGTCGAGCGAGTGGAGACCACACTCGGTCTTGGCCTGGCCGGCCCAGCGGCCCGCCCGCTCATCCTCGCCCTGTCGGACCGCCCGGGTGCAGGGCCAGCAGCCGATCGAAGGGTACCCCTGGTCGTGGAGCGGGTTGTAAGGAACGTCATTGGTCACGACGAACGCCCAGACGTCGCGCTTGGTCCACTTCAACAACGGGTTGACCTTCACCAGGCCGAATTTCGCGTCCCACCCGATCACGTCCGCCCTGGCCCGGTGTTCGGACTGATCGGCCCGGATGGCGGAGATCCACGCGTCATACCCCTCGACCGCCCGGCGGAGCGGGACGAGCTTGCGGTCCTTGCAGCAACGGTCGGGATCGGTTGCATAGATCGGGCCGCCGTTGGAAGCTTCATATTCGGCGACCGACGTATCCGCTCGGACTAGCTCGACTTCGATCCCATAACGCCGCGCGATTCGCTCGCGGAGTTCCAGGGTCTCCGCGAACTGATAGCCGGTATCGAGGTTAAAGACGCGGACTCGCGGCTCGATCTCGGCGAGCATGTGGATGATCGCGCACCCTTCTGGGCCAAACGCGGTGGCCATCGTCAGCCTGGGGTAGTACGCTTCGACGGCCCAACGGAGGATCTCCCACGGCTTGGCGTCGGCCAGCTTCGCATTCGCCTCGGTCAGATCCAAGCTCGGCGGCAGCTCGATGATCATGGCTCCCTCATCCCCGTTCAACCTTGTCTGCTTTAATCTTGCCCATGGTCTGTTGGAAAGTCAACTTTCGACAAGGTCGGCGAGAGTATCATAGGCCGTCGTCCATCCCCCCCGGCGGTTTCGCGAAGCCAGTGCCTCAGCAGACCGTCCGTGTTCATGGAGCAGGGGCGGCTTTCGGCTTGGCTTTGTCTTTTTCGATGACCGGGGCAGCGGCGGAGGGTGAAGGACATGGTCACCGGGGTCCCTCGCGCGGGAACTCGCCCGGCGTGCGCGACGTAACCCCGGTCGGCGTCGTTGGCACTGCTCCGAAAGGGTAGGTCGAGGATCGAGGCGGGGAAGTTGGCAACAGTGATCAGGTCGCCGTCGTCAGCGGCGTAGATCATCGCCTTGCTCCTTGGGTCCTCGAACAGCTCGCTCCCGGCGAAGACCCAGTCACGGCGTAAGTGGCTCGCCGGTCGCGGCGTCCTTGACCCAGTCCCGGGCATCGGCCTTGAGGAGCTTGCCGTCCCTCTCCCACTCGAGGTCGATCGCGATGGCGGGCCCGGCCGGGGGCTCGAACTTCGGCAGGAAACGGACCGGGTGGCCCGGCTCGGCGCCGACGAGCAAGAGGCCGGCGTGGATCATCCGGGCCGGTGCCTCGGTGGCGAGAACCGACTCGTGCTCCTTGGTCCCTTTCCGACAAAGCAGGTGTTCGAGCGCCCCATCCTGGAGTGCGACCCTGGCCCTGAGAACCAGCCGTTTCCCCTTGGCATCAAACCAGATGTCCTTGCCGAGAGACTTCCAGGCCGGATCGGGCTGGAAGGAGTCGGTTGGCGGTTGGGACGGAGTCAAGTTCGAAGGATCACGGCTCGGTTTGGGGGGATCTTCGCCCGTTGGCCCGCTCGCCGAGGTGAGGACAAGGGCGGCGAGCATGGTCAGGATGGCCGGCATGGCAAGGGTCCCTCCGACGGCGATTCGGTTCAAGGAGCGACGAACTTGAAGGATTTCAGACTAACTCCGGCCGCCGAGAAAAGCAAAAAGACCGCCGGGGGAACGGGTCCCCCGGCGGCCGGTCGCGATTGGGAAGTCGCACTGCGTGAAGTCGATCCTGGTCCCCTGGATCAGGGGTTGGGAGCGACGGTCTGGACGCCGAGCCGGGCTTCCTCCTCTTCGAGGATGATGATCCGGGGCGTGACCATGAGCATGAGGCTGTCGGTCCGGCGACCGACGCCGATGTTGCGGAAGAGACGGTTGATGTAAGGCGTCTTGGAAAGGACCGGGACGCCGAATTCGAGCCGCTGCTCTCGCATTCGCTTGACGCCGCCGAGGAGCACGGTGCCGCCGTCGGGGACGGTGACGGTCGTGTTCAGCGTGGTGGTGGTCGTCAAGGGGAGCTGGATTTCGCCGGTGATCGGCGTGCCCTGACCGCCGAGACCGCCGCCGCCGACCGCCGCCGGGACAGGGAACGACTGGAGGCCGTTGATGGTCTGGAAGAACGGGGCCAGCGAGAGCCGGACGTATCGCCGGTCGGCGGAGACGACCGGGGTCACGCTCAGCTGCACGCCGTCGGGCAGCGGGGCGGGCTGCGGGAAGAACGCCACCGAGCCAGGCCCGACGATCGGGGTCAAGCCGGCGATGTAGTACTGGTTCTCGGTGTTCGAGATCGAGGCGTTGGCCCCGTTGAAGCTGGTGATCTTGGGCGCCTGGACGATGTTGTTCCTCGAATCGCCCTGAGCGGCGGTCAGGAACAGGTACATCTCCAGGTCGCTGAGGAACGAGATGCCGAAGCGTGGCCCCGGCGGTCGGGATGGCGTTGAACGGCTGGATCTGGGTGGCACCGCCCTGGATGAACGGGATGCCGAGGTTGCCCGTGTAGTTGCCGATGCCGCCGGCACTGGGTGCCGACGACGATCGGGGTCTTCGCGGCCGAGAGTCGCCCCATTGAGGAACGGGTTGACGAGGATACGTTGGGATCCGACGCACCGCTCGACCGCCCTGGTTGGCCGCACCGCCTCCTGCGGTCCCGCCGGCACCGCCGCCGCCGAAGCTGCCCGCACCGCCGATGCCGCCGCCGCCGCCAGCGAAGCCGCCGGCACCGCCGCCACCGGCACCACCGATGCCCGCGCCTCCGGCACCGCCGCCGCCACCGGCAAAGCCACCGGCACCACCGGCACCGCCGCCGATCCCGCCTCCGGTCGTGCCGCCGATCCCGCCTCGGCCGCCCACGCCGCCGCCGGCCGCGCCGCCTCCAGCCACGCCGCCGCCGGCCACGCCGCCGCCGGCAACACCGCCCGCAGTCCCGCCAGCGACTCCGCCGAGCAAGCCGCCCGTGGTGCCCGGCGGCGTGAACGAGCCGACGGTCGCGGCGGGGTTGGACTGCGGCGAACGAGGTGTTCCGACCGACCGTGTTCGAGAGGATGTTGAAGTCGAAGTCGACCCCGATCTGCTCGAAGAAGTCATCGCTCACGGTGATGAACCGGACCTCGATCGAGACCTGCAAGTCCTGAAGACGACGGAGCTGCTTGAGCAGCTCGGCGACTTCCTCGTGGACCTCCGCCGTATGGCGGATGATCAGGCTGATGCTGAGCAGGAACGGCGTGATCGAGCCGGGCTGGGCGATCTCGGCGTCCGCTCCGGCGGCTCCGCCACCGAACGCTCCGCCCATCCCGTAGGCTCCGCCTTCCCCGCCGGCCGTGGTGTCGGTGATCCGCCAGGTATTCGGCGCGATCGTCGAGGTGATGAGCTGGATCAGCGGCATCATGTCGGTGACGGTGATGGTCCGCTGGTTCAAGGTGACTGACGGGTTGGCGGCGCCGCTCTGGGCGGCAGTTGGCCAGCGCCATCGCCTGGAGCGACGACGGGTCAACGCCCGAGATGTTGGGCAGGCCCGAGGCCGTCGGCGGCGCCGTCGGCTTGCTCGGCGGGACGACCAGGTCGGCCACCGGGTAGGTCCAGGTATACGTCTTGTCGCGAGACGCCTGTGGGCTCGTGATCAGCAGGACGCCTTCCTCCGCCTTGTAGGTCAGCCCCAGCGGCCGGAGCATGAACTTCAGGGCCGTCTTCAGCTTGATGCTGTTGGCGGTCAGCGTCACCTTCGAGTCGCGGCTGAGCCCCTCGTCGTTCAGCGCCTTGGGGTCGAGGATCACGTTCAGCCCGGTGTAGTTCTGGATGAACGCGATCGCCTCGCCGAGCGACTGATCGTTGAGGTTGAGCGTGATCGGCTCGTTCAGCTTCTTGTCGATCGCCAGCTCCTCGATCGTCTTCTGGCGGTTGTCGGAGAGCTGCATCTTCTTGCGGCGCTCCGACATCTCCAGGAAGTTCTTGGGATAGACGATCCCGTTCCGCGGAGACTTCCGGATCGATGATCATCTTCTCATCGCGTTGCCTGCAGCTCGGTCAGGAAGCCTTCTTCCTTGTCCTTCTTGTTCCGCTTGTCGACCTCGTAATGCCGCTGGATGTTGGCCTTGTAGGCGAGCATCGTGGCGGCCGAGGTCCTCGGGGTCGATCTCCTGAGCCCGCTTGGCCAGTTCCTCGGCCTTGGCCCACTCGCCGTTGGCCTGGGCGACCTGGGCCTTGCTCATCAGGTCGGCGACGGCGGCCTTCTTGGCCTTGTCGGCTTCGAGGATTCGGAGCTTCTTGGTCTCGATCTCCGCCTTGGCGCCCTTGTCGAGCATCTTGGCGTCGAAGGCGACCTTGTCCTTCTTGGACAGCTCGATGGCGACTTCGAGGCGGCGGGTCATGGTCCGGGCGACGGTCTGGGGCAGCTCGGCGGCCTTGACCGCGGCCAGAGTGGTCTGGAGCAGGGCGATGGCCTTGTCGGGGTCGGTCTCCATCAGCCGACGGGCCTCGGCGACCTTGGTGCCGACCTCGGCGTTCATCTGCTGGGCCTTGAGCGACTCGGCATCGTTGGTCGGCACGTCGGAGGCGACCGTCTTGCCGGCGGCACCTTCCTTGGGGAGCTTCATGAGCAGGTTCTGGACCTTCTGCAGCATCCCCTCGTCGAGCGCCGCACCCGAGGCCGCGACCTCGTTGAGCATGGCCCGGTGCTCGATCGCACGTCATTCTTGCGGAGGGCGTCGAGGGCCGACTCGTAGACGGCCAGGGCGCCTCCCTGCTCGGAGAGGGCGATCTGGGCGAGCAGCTCGTCGGCCTGGGCATCGACCCCGTACTGGCCGGACTTGGCCTCGGCGGCCTTCTCGCGAGCGGCGGCGAAGTTCCCGCTGGAGAAGAACGCCTTGGACTGTGAGAGCAGCTCCTCCCCCTTGTTGCCGGCGGGCGGGGCCTCGGTCGAGAGCGACGGGACAGCGACCGGCGGCTGGAGGGACGCGGCATCGGGCGCGGGCATGGCCGAAGGCGGGGCGGTCGGGTCGACCGAGCGCCGGCGGAGCGACCTCGGCCGCCGGCGGCGGACCAGCCAGGGCGGGAGGGGCGGGGTCATTGGCCGGAGCCAGGGCCGGTGGCTCGAGCCCCGGGGCCGGGTCGGCGACGACGCGCTGGACGGCCTGGTCAACCGGCGGCTGAGGAGTCGCCGGCATGGGAGCCGGGCTGGTCGCGGCAACGCGATGGCGGTGGCCGGCGGCTGGGCCATCTCGGCCGCCTTCAGGCGATCGGCCTCGACGAACTTCGCCGACGCGGCCTCGGTCAGGCCCCTGGCCAGCAGATCGTTGGCCTCCCGCTCGGCGATCACGCTGGGAGACTCATTGACGGCCGGCTTCGGAGCGGGAACGCGCCTTCGGGTCGCGGTTGCGGCGACAGCGGTCGGCGGCGGCGGTCTGCTTCGCCTGGGCTCTGGCGACTTCGATGTCGTTGAGCACGGACTCGGCGCGGTCGGCCGTCAGAGAGGGGATGAAGTTCAGGCTCAGGGCCTGGCGGGCCTTGGCCGCGGCCTCGTCATACTTCCCGTTCCGCGACCAGGTGACGGGCTTCGCTCACCAGGAGGTCATAGGTTTCCCCGCTGGGCTGGATCTTCGGCGAGACGCAATCGAGCCAGGTCCCGCTTGCGGAGGGCCCGGGCGGCGGCGGCGACCTTGGAGGGCTTGTCGTCCCAGATGCTGTACGACAGGCCCCATGAGTTGACCTCGATCGCCAGCGCCTCGGCCTGCTCGAACTGGTTGTTCGCCAGCAGTTCGCGGGCTTCCTTGAGCTTGGCCAGAGCCTGTTTCTTGTCGTGGGCCCCCTGAGTGGGTGAACTGGCGGACGGCCTTCGGCCGGGCCTTGGCGATCGCCTCGGCGACCTTCGCGGGGGTCTCGTCGAAGAGACCCCACTTGATGTTCATCTTCTGGACCTCGACGACGATCCGGGTCGCCTCGTCGTAGTTGCCCATCCTCATCTGCTCGCGGGCCGCCTGGAGCTTCCAGCGAGCTTCCTGCTTGGTGTCGGTGGTGGTCCGCTGCGGGGAGAAGCTCGGGCTGGCCGTCGAGGTCGCCGGGCTCGACGGCATCGGGCTGGCCGATGGGAGCGAGCTGGGCGACGGGGCCGGGCCGGCGGAAGCCGGATTGGCCGCGACCGGCGAGGCCGTGTCGGAGCCGGGGCCGTCGCGACCGGCTGGACGGCCGGATCGGTCGGCGCGGGGTTCAGCTTGGCCAGATAGTCGTCGAGCTGGGCCTGCTCGCCGGGCTGGAGCAGGTCGCGATAATCGCTGGCGACCTTGAGATACTTGGCGGCGTTCCCCTGATCACCAGCGTTGAACAGGCGGATTCCGCCCTTGAGGTATTCGACGGCGGGCGCGGGCAAGCTGGCTCTTGGCATCGCGCCCGGGGACGTGGCCGGATCGCCGGGGGGCGCGCCTTCCGTGGCTGCCCCCCACGCGCCGAGGGTCAAGAGGATCGTGAGCGTTCTGAAGCTTCCCAACGCGACCTCCTTTCGCCGCTTCCGGGCATGACCGCCGACTTCCCTGGCGACGGTCTTTCTTGCGAAAACCCCGGGGCGGGAGACGTGAATCCGGTGCTTCGGACGTGCCGGCCCCCGGACAGGGCACGGCGGCTTCCCCGGTGATCCGGGATCGTCCAGGCGGATCGAGGTGTGGGTCGAGGGGTGGGCGATCGAGAACGGGGAGAAGACGAGGCGGTGTCTTACATCGGGGCCAAAATCCAGTCAAGGGCGTTTCGAGTTTTTTTCCGATATCAGTCCCGGTTCGGCGAATCACCCAGGGATCGGCCGTTTCCCCACAAGGGACATCAGGCCATCGATCCGACCTTCGAAAAAGAAAAGCCCCCGGCGGTGTTCGCCGGGGGCCTCGGGCGGAAAGTTGGAGGAGAGACCGGGAGTTTTTCAGCGTCGCTTCTTCTTCTTCTTACCCGGGGCGCCGGGCATCCGAGACCGCCGCCCGGGCTCGCGCTTCTTGTTCGAGTCTGCCAGGGCCTGCTTGTAGCCGGACTCCATGTCCTTGCGGACCTCGTCGGCCCTGTCGCGGGCCTGGCTCCGGATCACGACCGAGCCGTCGGGCTCGACGACCATCGCCAGGGCGGGGACCTCGAAGGCGTTCCGCTCGACACCGATGTCGGGAATCCTCTGCCGGCCGCCGAAGGTGTCGAGGACGACGGCCCGGCTGTTGAAGTCGATATTGGTCGACTTCGGCGCCTTCACCGTCGGCGTTCGGCACCTGGACCGAACCGCTTTCCCCGACGATCTCGCCGGGGCCGGCGATGTCGTTCTTGGTGACGGTCTGGCCGGTTGTCGGGTCCCACTTGATGACCTGGAACGAGACCAGGTCGTCGCGACGGGTCGTCGGCTCGGGTGCCTGGGCGTAGGTCGCGACGTCGGCCGGAACGGTGACGGGATCGGTCGGCTCACTCCAGGGGCCGAGAAGTTCCTTGCTCTCGGTGTCCACGCCCGGATTGACGTCCGTGTGGTCCTTGTTCGGGTTGATCACGACGATCCGGACGCGGAACTGATAGGTCGTGTTAGGGTCGACGGTGAAGTCGAGCGACCGGAGCATCAAGGTCGGATCTTCGTGCTTGGTGAAGTTCATCTCCTCCGGGTTGACCGAGGAGCCGGGCATTCCCATCTCCGCTGAGCCCATGCCGGGCATTCCCGGCATCCCGGGCATCGCATTGGGTGCCATGTTCATCCCCATGCCGCCCTTTCGCCCCATGTCTTCCATGGACATTCCAGGCATGCCGGGCATCCCTGGGCCGCCCGCCTTGGGCGCGGGTGATTTCAGGACCTCGGCCGGGACGAGTTGGGCGACGTGGACTCCGGTCCAGTAGCCCGCTCGGAGGAAGGGCAGGGGGTCCACCAGGGCGCCGGGTCGCTGGGTCTCGGGCACGTACTCGGTATCGAGTTCGGGCAGGTTGTCGAGGACCTCGTAATTCTTGTTCTGGTCGATCGATTCCCATTCCGCCCAGGTCCCATCGGACTGGCGGGTCCGTCGCTCGACGTCCAGCCGCCTGTAATTGGGATAGGCGATGGCCGGGTTCTTCAGAGCCAGGAGCCAGTTCTTCATCATCTGGGCGTTATCGATCACACCCGTGATCACGATCCAGCGCTTGCCGTGCGTCTCTTCCTTCCAGGGCCCTTGCGGGGTGACCGCTTCGGGTTCTTCCTTGTCCTTGGAGGGATCGACCTTCCCGACGAACGCCTTTTTACGCTGTTCTTCTTCCTGAGCGCCGACGTTTCTTGGCTTCTGGGCTGTCGTCTTCCTTGGCCGCGCCAGGCATTCCGGGCATGCCGGCCATCTCCATGCTCGACGTTGGGCGGCGTCTCCGGGAACCTCCGGCGTTCTTCTTGTCCTTCTCGTCGCCGGGATCGATGATCCGCTCCCCCTTTTCGTCGAGGGCGTACATCAGGATGCCGCCTCGACCGGGGAAGGCGGCCAGCTCGGTCGGGGCGATCACTTCCGGCTGGTCGCGGATCAGGCCGGCACCCGGTTCGGGCGTCACCCACTCGAGCTTGGCCCGATAGTCGCCCGGCTTCAGGGCGTTGGCGAGCTGGTTCGTGACGATCTTCTCGAAATTCGGGTCCTTCAGCCCATCCTTCTCCAGCTTGGCGAGGATGTCCTTGGTTTCTTGCTTGCGGCTGAGGTTCTTGTCCGCGTTGTCGGCCGCGGTCTTGAGTTCCTCGGGTTTGATATCGATGACCGGCTTGGAGATCGCCATCGCGGTGAAGGCGACGAAAAGGGTGGCCGTCAGGCCGACCACGACTTTCTCGCCGTGGCGAATCCCGAAGTTCTTGAGTTTATCGACCGACGCATTAGCCATGGTGGATGAACCCCTCCCAACGAATCCGCGAGTGGAGACGGGCGCCGTGCCCGCCCTCCGTGCTTGACTTCATCACCGACGATCGGTCACAGCTTGGGAGTCGGGGCCTCCACCTTGGGAACCTCCGCCTTCGGGGCATCGGACTTGGGAAGATCCGCCTTGGGCTCCTCAGTCTTGGGGGTCTCGGACTTGGGAGCCTCGGCCGCGGGGTCCTTCAGCCGGCTTGGGCGTTTCGGCCTTGGCGGGCTCGGGCGATCCGGGAGCCTGCGGGCGTCGGTGAAGGAGTCGTCGAAGGCGTCGTTGAAGGAGGCGCCGAGGGCGTCGTGGGAGCCGGCGCGGGCGAAGCGGTCGAGGGCGGGGTCTCGGGCGGGGGCGGCGGGGCGAGATAGAAACGAGCCTGACCGTAAACCGTCACCTCGATGATGTTGTAATACTGGTCGATCTTGGCCTTCGGCTCGGCCTTCTTGGTCAGCATCTTTTTCCCGATCCGTTTTCCGCAGTTCCCGCTTGTCGATCGCCACGGATGTCCGTCCCCTTCTTGACGGCCGGCGCACCCCCCATGCCACCCATTCCCCCCGGCATGCTCATGGCATACATGGGGTCTGATCTCGACCTCATGTTCGGCATGTTCATGTTGTTGCGGCCCATCATCGGATCCATCGCACCGGGAGCCATGTAGCTCATCTCGCCGCTCATCCCCCCCATGCCCCCATGTTGAAGGCGTTTTTGTCGGCATAAAGCACGGGCTTGATGACGGGCATGAGGGGCTTGGCGATCTCGGGTTCCATGACCTGGATGGACATCGGCGAATTCTCCAGGCCGACGAGGAAGTCGGGCAAGTGGGCCTGGTCGACAAGAACCTTCATCATGATGGGGAGGATCTTGTACTGGACCTGCCCCTCGGTCTTGAGGTAATAGACCCCTTCGGACTTGGTAGCAGCCCCCATCATCGGCATGCCGGCCCCTTCAGGACCGCCGGGGGCCGGTGTCGGTCGGGGGCGGCGGCAGCCGCCGCTCCCTCGGGGAGGAGCGGGTCGGCGGGCACGAGGGTCTCGCCCTTGGCCAGCGACTTCTGGTCCTGCGCGGTCTGCGAGCCGACCTCGAGGGCGTTGATCTGCTTGACGATCGCCCCGTCCCAATCCTTGGCACCAACGCTATCGTTCACCTTGGCGACGACGTCGAGCAAGGCCGTGACGACCCAGAGCCGCTCCTGCTCGGCCCGGACCTTGCCGAATTCCGGCGGATTGTCGGGCGAGAACGGGGCGGGCTTGAGCAACATGGCCTGCGTCGGGGGCGACGACGATCCCGGTGCCATCCTCGAAGTTGAACGGCTTGAAGGTCTTGTAGACCCGGGTGACGAAGTTGGGATAGGCGATCGTGTAGTCGATGATCGTCGCCCGTGACCAAGCCGCGGTCGACGTCCGAGGGATACTTCCGGCCCCACTTGCGGAACCTCTCCTCGACGACCTCGGGCCACTTCAGGAGCGGTTCCTGGGACGCGAAGAGCTTCCGCCAGCTCGCGTCCACGTCCTTGGTCAACGACCTCCTTCTTCTGCGACCGCGATCGGCTGATACTGGGCGTTGACGATGCCGGGCGAGGTGTATTTGCCGATGTCCGTCTTGGCGCTCTTGATCTCCCCCTCGCGCTTGGTCGTCGCCTCGACGATCGTGCCGACGCCGACGAAGTAGCCGATCATGGGGAGCAGGAGCGAGATGCCGAAGGCGATCCAGAACCGATACTTGACGCACTGCTTCAGGAAGTCCTTGAGTTGATCCATGGTCGAGGCCGCCTTTGACGCGAGTGGTTCGGGGTCTTGGAGGACGCCGGGCGGCCGATGACCGACCGCCCGGCGGACGAGGGAGACATCCTCGAAGCGTGTCTTAGCGCGACGGAGCGGGAGCGGCGCCGGGGGGCGTCGCGGGGCCGGGCGTCGGATTCGGCGCGGGCGTTGGATTGGAACCAGGGGCCGGATTGACGGCGCCTGGGGGGTTGGTCCCGGTGGCCGGCGTACCCGGGCCCATGCCCGGTGTTCCCGACTTCGCCGCGTCGGTCTGGACTTTAGTCATGGAGCCCTTGATCGACTCCTCTTCGAGCTGCTTCTCGATCTTGGTCGGGTCGTAGGCGGCGATGGCCTGTCGGTTCTTGGGGTCGTTCTCGGCTTCCGCGAGGGCCTTGCGGATCTCCTCGATCGGCTTGGCCGGCTTCTCGGCCGTGGGGGGCTGCCAGATGAACTGGATCAGGAAGTCGGTTCGGGTCTGAGTGACCAGCTTTCTTCGCGTCGGCGGGGTTCATCCCGCCCATTCCCATCCCCATTCCCATTCCCATCCCCATTCCCATGCCGGGCATCCCAGGCATTCCCATGCCGGGCATCGCCCATTCCGGGCCTGCCCGTCCTCTCAGGACTGGCCATGGCGGCCCATGCTGGGCATCATACTGGGACCGCCCGGTCCACTACCAGGTGTGCTCGAGGCGGCGACCGGGGCGGCTCGCTCGATCGAGAAGCGTGGCGACCGCTCCAGCACCGTTACCGGCCGCCCCCTTGTCGGTGGTCCAGGCCGTGTCGGTGACCTTCCAGGTCAGGGCGGCGTGGTGGATGCCCAGGACGCGGAGGTCGGCCCCCTGGAATCGGGGCAGGATCTTCTGGACGATGTAGTTATAGGGCCCGAACGACTTCCGTCTGCGCCTCGGGAGGCTGCCGCTCTTCCAGCGTCGGCGTGGGGTTGTAGTGGTGGCCGAGGAGCTGGATGATCCAGCCTTCGCCGGCCGGCGGTTCCTTGCGATCGAGCGGGTGGAGCGTGGCCTTGGCGCTCTCGGGGAACGACTTGCGGGTCGTTGAACCAGCCGGTGGCGACGTCGGTCCGGTAGACCGGCTTGATCTTGTCGACGTGGACCCGGAGCTTGTCGAGTTCTGGGATGTTCGTTGGGATTGGTCGGGTCGAGGTGATACTCGGCTGGCCGGGTCGGGCAGGTGCTCGTTGATCACCTTGAGGAACTTCGGCCAGGTGGCCCGCTGATCGTCGGAGACGACCAGCGACTTGCCTTCCTTCAGCTTGGTCTCGAACTCCCCCTTGGCCGCGCTGTAGGAGCTGGCGTATCCCGAACCCTTGCCGCTGACGCCTTGGCCCGGTCGACCGCCTCCTTGAACGGGTCGTTGACGACCTGCGGAGAAGGCCTGCCAGTCGCCCAGGAACAGGGCCGAGAAGCCGAGCATGAGCAGGGCCGAGGCGGCCAGGGCCCAGGGCTTCTTGCGGCGGATGATCCGGACCTGCTCGACCTCGGGCGGGAGCAGGTTGGTCCGGAGCTGGCTGCGGTCCAGTCCCTGGAGGGCCAGGCCGTAAGAGACGGCGAACGACGGCAGGTTCTCGACGAACTGCGGGGCGTCCTTGACCTCGTCGCCGACCAGCTTGGTGAACTCTTCGAGCTTCTCGACCTCCAGGCCGTTGAGGTTCTGCTGGAGGAACTTCTGGAGGCCGGGCAGCTTGAACCCGTTGCCCAGGCCGACGACCTTGATGATCTTCGCCTGCCGGTTCACGCTCGAATAGAAGCCGATCGAGCGGTTGACCTCGCTGGCGAAGTCGTTGAAGATCCCTCGCATCGCGGTGAAGACGGCCTTGGGGTCGGGCGCCTTGGTGGCGTTCCGCTTCAGGTGCTCGGCCTTGGCGAAGGTGAGCTTCAGCTCCTTGGTCAGGGCCCGGGTGAAGTGGTTGCCGCCGATCGGCACGTTGCGCTGCCAGATCCGGGTGCCGTCGCTGATGATCAGGTCGGTGTTGTCGGCCCCGATGTCGAGCAGGACGATCGAGCCCTTCAGGTCCGACCCCTTGAGCTGGTCGAACGTGATGTAGTTGTAGAGGGCGATCGGCCCCATCTGGACGACGTCGATCTCGATCCCGGCGGTCCGGAACGGGGCGATGGCCCGGTTGATCTGGTCGCGCTTCATCGCGAACAGGCCGACCTCGACCGTGGCGAACTCTTCTTCCTCGTCCGCCTCGTCCTTGTCGCCGATCTGCTGGTAGGCCCAGACGACCTCTTCGAGGGCGAAGGGGATCTGCTGACTTGGCCTCGAACTTGACGATGTCGGGAATCCGCTTCTTCTCGACCGGCGGAAGCTTGATGAACTTGACCAGGCCGGCCTGGCCGGGCACGGCGATCGCGACCTTGCAGCCCTTCAGGTCGTTGCGGTCGAGGAAGGTCCCCAGCGCCTCGGAGACCAGCGCCTCGGGGTCGGCGTCGGGCTGGCTGAGGATCTTGGGGTATTCGACGAAGTCGAACGCCTCGGCCACGACCTGGTCGGGCGTCTCGCCCGGCACGAGCTTCAGTGCCTTGAGGGCGGACTGGCCGATGTCGAGGGCCCAGACGGCCTGGTTCTTCGCCATGCGATCTATCTCCTGGGGGGTCCGAAACCGGGCCGAGGAGGCCGTCCGGACGTCCGGTCAAGCCGAAGGGACCAGATGCGAAGGCGGGGGAGAGACCGGTAGAACCCGGCCGGCGTGGGACGCCGCCCGCCATTTCAGAGGAATCACGCTAGCACAGCCGTCCGCCCGATGTCCAACACCGACATCATCGCCGGACTCGGATGCCACGACTCTTTCGACGACAACCAGGCCCCGAAAGTTCCCGAGGCCCCGTCGAATTTCCCGGAGCTCGCGATGAAATCGGAGGACGAACCGAGGGCGTCGGATTTCCCGGGGATTGGCTCAAACTTAACATACGATCGGCCACCGAATCGAGTTTGGCGAAGATGCCGGTTCCGGTCGGCCTGAAATGCCCTGAACCGAGGCTCCATGACCCCTCTGCCGATCGACAGAGCCCTGCCCGAGATCGTCGAGCAGGCCCGGCGACGGAGATGCCTGGTCCTGGTGGCCCCGCCGGGCGCCGGCAAGACGACCCGGGTCCCGGTGGCGCTGGTCCAGGGCCGGCTTGATGGCGGCCGAACACCCCTCGCTCGTCCTGCTTGCAGCCCCGGCGGGTCGCCGCCCGGGCCGCGGCGGGCCGGATCGCCGAGGAGAACGGCTGGACAATCGGCGGCCGGGTCGGCTACCAGATCCGCTTTGAAAAGCGGATCGGGCCGGAGACGCGGATCAAGGTCGTCACCGAGGGCATCCTCAACCGCCAGCTCGTCGACGACCCGTTCCTCGAAGGCGTCGGCGCCGTGGTGCTCGACGAGTTCCACGAGCGGAGCCTGCACACCGACCTGGCCCTGGCGCTTCTTCGCGAAGTCCGCGAGTCGGTCCGCGACGACCTGATCCTGGTCGTGATGTCGGCCACGATGGAGGCTGAGCCCGTCGCGAGGTTCCTCGGCGATGCGCCGATCGTCCGGGTCGAGGGCCGGTCGTACCCGGTCGAGATCCGCTACCGGGGGTCGACCTCGGCCCCGCTGCCCGAGCAGGTCGCCGGTGCGATCGAGGAGGCCGTCGCGAGCGACCCGGGCCCCGATTCCGGCGAGGTCCTGGCGTTCCTGCCCGGTGTCGAGGAGATCCGTCGGACGGGTCGCCGTCTTGCCCCCTGGGCCGACCGTGAGGGGGTGCTCGTCCTGCCGCTTCACGGCTCGCTCACGGGTGAGGAGCAGGACCGCGCCCTCCGGCCGGCCGATCGCCGCAAGGTGATCCTGGCAACCAACATCGCCGAGACGTCGTTGACGATCGAAGGCGTCTCGACCGTGATCGATGGCGGTCTGGCGCGGTTCGCCAGCCACGACCCGGCGCGGGGGCTCGACCGGCTCGAGCTCGGCCGGATCAGCAAGGCATCCGCCGATCAGCGGGCCGGCCGGGCCGGACGGACTCGGCCCGGCCGCTGCGTCCGGCTCTGGTCGGAGCGGGAGCAGCGGGGGCTGCCCGGATTCCGACCTGCCCGAGGTCGCGCCGGGTCGACCTCTGCGGGACGGTCCTCGCGCTCCACGCCTGGGGCCATGCCGACCCGGCCCGATTTGGCTGGTATCAGGCCCCCGATCCGGGAACCCTCGACCGCCGCCGGGCGACTCCTGGCGATGCTCGGTGCCCTCGACGGCGAAGGACGGCTCGATCACGCCGCTGGGCCGTCAGCTGCTCGGCATTCCCGCCCATCCCCGGCTCGGCCGGCTCCTGATCGGATCGGCCGAGATGGGGTTCGCCCGCGAAGGGGCCGCGCTCGCCGCCCTGCTCTCGGAGAAGGACATCCTGACGCGAAGCTTCGGCCGCGACGCCCGCCCCGAGGTCCACGCCGATTCCGACGTCCTGATCCGGCTCGACCGGCTCGAGGAGGCCGAGCACGCCCGGTTCGCCCACCTCTTCGCGACCGGGGGATCGATCCCTCCGCCGCCCGACAGGTGGCCAGGGTCCGCGACGACCTCTTGAGGATCGCCCGAAGACTGCCGGGTCTCGGGAAAAAACGAACCCACCGAGGACGATCTCCTCCGTCTCGTCCTGCTGGCCTATCCCGACCGGGTTGTCCGCCGGAGGGGGGGCGACGGCTCGACCGGCGTGATGGTCGGGGGTCGAGGAATCCGGCTCGACCCGGAATCGGTCGTCCGCGAGGCCGAGTTCTTCCTCGCGCTCGACCCGAGGGAGGACCGCCGAGGGGGGACGCTCGAAGCCCGCGTCCGGATCGCCAGTGCGATCCGCCTGGAATGGCTCGACGAGTTCTTCCCCGAAGCTCTCCGTCGCGAAAGAACCGTCGAGTTCGACGAAGACCGAGAGCGGGTCGTCGGCGTCTCGACTCTGTTCTATCGCGACCTGCCGCTGAGGGAGGACCGCAACGCCTCGGTCGAGCCGGGCGATGCGGGCAAGGCGCTTGCCGAGGCCCTGGCTCCCCGAGGCCGTGCCTTCTTCGAAGAAGACGAAGCCACCGCGACACTGGCTTGCCCGGCTCGAACTGGCGAGCCGGGCGATGCCGGAAGTCGACTGGCCCGAATTCAAAGCCAACTGGTCCGAACTGATCGCGCTGGCCTGCCTCGGCAAACGAACCGAGGCCGAGGTCCGGCGCGGTTCGCTGCTGGGGATTCTCAAGTCACGCCTGAGCTTCGGCCAGAACCGACAGCTCGACGAGCTGGTGCCCGAAACCTTGACCGTCCCCAGTGGAAACCGGATCAAGCTCACGTACCAGGTCGGCGGCCCGCCGATCCTCGCTGTCCGACTCCAGGAGTTGTTCGGCTGGACGGACACACCTCGGATCGCCGGGGGACGGGTGGCCGTATTGCTCCACCTGCTCGGCCCGAACTATCGGCCCGTGCAGATCACCGACGACCTCCGGAGCTTCTGGTCGAACACCTACTTCCAGGTCCGCAAGGATCTCCGGGCACGCTACCCCAGGCACTCCTGGCCCGACGACCCCCTCACGGCCCGTGCCGAGGCTAAGGGGTCCCGACGACGTGACTGACGAGGCCGTCAGTGGACCTTCCTCGAACAGCGGTAGAAGGCGGAGCTGTCGAGCCCTCATCGTCTCGATCTTCTTGCGGAGCCGGGCGCTGACGCCCGCGTGCGCGGCCTGACTCTGAAGAGCATGGTACAGCTTCGGCCCGGCCACCGGTCCGTACTTGTCAACGTAAATCTTGAGCTTCCTCAAGGACTTCGCTCCTCAAACCTGATGACCTCATCCGATCTCGGTTTCTCGCTCTTTTATTACGTTGGAGATCGACTTCAAGTTCGTTCTGACACAGGGATTTGTGGCGAAGAATCGGGGGTCGATCAGGTGGTCATTTCGCGAGGGTCCTGGCTCCTCGAACGGGTTTGAATTCGGGCACTTGGACGGATCGATCGGGGGTCGATTTCGAATCCTCCGCGGAAAACGCTGATAATCCGAGTCGAATCGTCCTGAACATAAGGCCGGAGTCCGTGTTAATCCTCAACCTGAAGGTGGGATGATGGCCGAGATCGGTTCGCGTGTCGATTTCGAGCGTCTCCAAATCAGGAGTCGCCGGGCAGGTCCTGCCCGGCTCCAACCTGATCGGAGGCGGAGTACCGGCGTTTGTCGGCCAGGTGACGTCGTCGAGTTCGATGATCAATGTGGGTGAATTCCTGCTCGTCCTGCCGACGTTCGTGACGGGCCAGGAACTCGAAGGGGCGAGCGGAAGTTTCACGAGGGCCAGCTCGTCAATGGTCCCGGTCTATCTCGTCGGGCCGGGTCGGCCCTCGACGGGGGACTACCTCGTCTGCAAGTACATCGATAATCGCTGGGCCGCCGAGAAGACGAATCCTGGAGCCGGCTACACCGGGCCAGTCGGCTCGATCCCTTTCTGCTTCTGCTCGCCGATCCCGGCGACGCTCCAGATGACCTCCGCCGATCCGAACTGCAACTTCCGGATGTTTCAGAGCTGCACGATCGAGTACCAGCCAACACCGGCTGTCTTCGACCGGCTCGGCCTCACCGACCATGTCTTCCTCAGTAACGAAAGCTTCCCTGACCCGATCTCCGGCGGCTCGCTCTTTTACTACTATTTGACATGTCAATATAACCAGTTCACATTGTCGAGGCTCTTCGCCGAGTCGCCCTACGGTTCTCCCTATCATGACGGCATTCTCTACACCTGGCTTCTGGGCGGCTATGAAAACACCTGTGAGCCCTTCCACCTCGATTACGGGACGGCCTTCCCGGGGAGCGACGCGTCATGCTTCGTGACGATCGACCAGGCTTGATCTGCCCGAGGGCCGAAGGGGTGCACTGTCCGGTCTCGTCCTGTCCGGGACTGACCGAATCAGAGGCCTGTCGCCAGGTCGCCCTCCTTCATTCCTGGCGTCGTCTTGATCGAGAGGATCAGCGAATCCGGATTTGTTGTGAAGAGACGGATTTCGTCCCATCCACGAAGACGGCGGATGGAAGGCTCCGCGTTGGTCTCTGGAGTCCTTGCCTGGGACTGGGCGGCGCGGAGATCTGGCAGCTCGCACTGGCCAGAGAGGTTGAACCCGACGTTCATCTCCTGGTCCGGAGCGGCGGTGATCGAGGGCCGGCGATCGGCGCATCCGGAGATGCTTCGTGAACTGGCGTCGATCATGCCGATTGGCTTCGGATGGAACGCGGCGAGGACTCTGGCCGCTTCCTGCGATGTGATCCTCTCCTGGGCCGTCACGAACGTCTCGACGCTGGTATCGGGGCTCGAAAGCCCTCCGACCGTCGTGATGGCCTGCCATTTCCCGGGAGAGTCCCCCTGGGGAGCGGGGACCGACGTCTTGTTGCGAGGGGTTGACCGGTTCGTTGCGGTCTCCGAGTTGGCGCTTGAGTCGGTCCCGGTCTCGATCCGTGATCAGGTCGATGTGATCTGGAACGCGGTCGTACCGGAACGTCTGGCGATCCGCCGCGATCGACCGACGATGCGAGCGGCCTGGCGCATACCGTCCGATGTCCCCGTGGCGGGCTATCTCGGTCGGCTGGCACCCGAGAAGGACCCGGACGCGATGCTCCGGTTGGCCTCGGAGCTTCCCGAACCCTGGCACATCATCCTCGTCGGCGAGGGGCGCGAACGCGACGGCCTCACGAGAAAGGTCAAGTCCCACGGTCTGGATCGGGCCAGATTAGTTGGAGGAGATACAGCCGTGGGGGACGTGCTCGGAGCGTTTGACACTCTGGTCGTGCCTTCGCGCTATGAGTCGTTCGGCCTGACCCTGGCGGAAGGTCTCTGGGCGGGCGTTCCGGTTCTCTCGACGTGTAGCGGGCTGGCGAAGCTGGTCCCCGGGCTCGTCCGCGAGATCCCCACGGGGGCCAGGGGAAGGGAACTCGCCGAGGCCTTGCTCGCGGATCAGTTCGACACGGAAGGAACACGGGAACGAATAGAACGGGCCCGGGCGTTCGTCCGCGAACGGCTGGACCCGGGACGATTCGGCCGGGCCTGGACCGAACTCCTGGTCCGAGCGGCCAGAGACGGGAAGGGGGGCTCGCCATGCTCGGCGATCAACCAGGTCGCCTGACTTGCCCGAGACATGAGGTCCTGACTTGCCCGGTCACGCCCTGCCCGGGAACATCCAACCCGGGCGTCTGCTCGCAGCTTGCGGCCCTTTCGGCCTGGCGAAAGCTCTCGGCCGAGGAGCAGATCAGCCGGTTGGGTCGTCCCCGGCCGGCGATCGACCCGGCCATCCGCGACGCCGTCAACGCCTGCCCGGCAAGGGGGCCGGTCCTGCCGATCTCGCTCCAGGACGATTGTGGGTGCCAGGGCAAGGAGTTGTCGGAATGCCGGACCGGTCAAGGAACGATCCCGGGACGGGTCACACTCCGTGACTGCCTGGCCTGCCAGGGTGGCGGAGCCTGAGTGAAGTCTGAGTCGAGGCCCGGTCCATCGGGCCTCGACTGCTCCGTTCGATCACTTGCGGAGTGACTCCAACCATTCCTCGTCGAGTTCCTGGACCGTTTTTCCGGTCAGATCCTTGAAGGCTTCGATCTTGAATTGTCCCTCACGCATCATCTTATTCAACTTGAGGACGAGTTCCTTGTCGTACTTCTCAGAGACGAAGGCAAGAAAGCTCGCGGTGGTCCGGTAGCTGTTGTTGTAGTGGGCTCGCTTCGGATTCACCGGGCCGGCCTTGCCCGGCTCGTAGACGAAGAACCGGACATAATCGGCAACCCCTTCGACGAGCCAGCCGGGGTTACCTCGACCCCGGTAATGCTGGACGACGTGGCAGGTCTCGTGGATCATCGCCCCCAGGTCGTCGGGATGCTCCTTAAACCACTTGACCGAGCCCGTGATCCGGTTGCCGCTCGCGAAGGCCACGCCGTTGTAACTGTCCTTGATCGTCATCGAGATCTGGGTCGCCGGCTTGTAGCCGTCGCTCTTGAGTTCCTCGTTGAGCTTCGGATACCAGCGCTCGCAGAGCCGGGCGACCTTCTCCGTCCACTCCTTCATGTCGGGAGCATCGGTGACGTCGATGGTGTACTCGACCGGATACTTGAACGTGGCCACGGGCTCGGCCGACTCGAGTGCGATCTCGCGGAGGACGAGCGGGTGGTTCGGGTCCGAACCCGGCTTGATCCGGATCGCCTGGATCGGTCGATCCTTCGCATCAAGTTCGGCGACTCCGTCGGCGAAATTCGCCACGGGATCGAATCTCTTCCCGTCGGCCGAGATCTCCAGGGTGCCGACCCCGATCTTGTCGGAGCCGTCCGGGCGGCCAGTCGTCACCTTGACCGACCTCAAGGCGACCGGCTTGTCGAACGTCAGGGTAAAGTGATCCGAACCGCCGGGGTTCGAAGCCGAGGCGAAGTATGTCTCCGGGTCGCCGTCAAAGGCGAACTGACGGATCTGCTTCGAGGAGGTGGCGAGCGAGGACTCGACTGTCGCCGCGACGGGAGTTGGGTCGGGCGCACCGAAGGCACCGATCGGCAGAAGGAAAGGCAGGGTAGCGAAGATCAGGCGGTGCGAATGTCGCATGGAGCCCTCTGGGTCGCGGATTGGGTGGAAGATCAGGTTGCGGGTGGTGATCGGACGCGCGGCGTTTCAGGAACAAGCGTCAAGATTGACCCATCGGGCAACGAAAAAGCCCCCGGAAGCTCGGGGGCTGACATTCGCCAGAGGCGCCGGGCGGATTCGAACCGCCGATGGAGGTTTTGCAGACCTCTGCCTTACCACTTGGCTACGGCGCCCGGTTCTGAGCAGATTATCTTAGTGGGCGTGGCTGGCACCGACAAGCCGACTTTTTCTAGACCGAGTCTGATCTGAATGTTCGCCAGCCTACCCGAACGATCAACTCAGTTGGCGGGGAAATGTGATAACAAGCCGATTTTATCACTCAAGCTTCTGCATCTGGCCGAGGCTCACCCACTCGTTGGGTTCGTCTTCCACGGTCCGGAATCGGAGAAGCATCGGCTCGTTTCCCTTGTCGGGAATGAAGACCTGAAAGTTGTCGTCCTTTTCTCGAACCGGATCGTTCGGATCACTCGTGAGCCTCACCACGATCGTTCCCATCGTGTTGTCCGCCTTGGCCTTTCCAAGGATTCGGAAGCGGGTCTCCATTCCGTCGGGGTAGCGCTCGATCCAGTGCTTGTCGTCGATCCTCAACCAGATCCGCTTGCCCGGCGTGGGTTCGAAAGGGTAATCAAAATAAAAAAAGCTGGGCATCCGTGAGCGTAAATCGTCCTTGGTGACTTCGGAGACGCCGGGCGGTAACTTTTCCGGCTTCTGATCGTCGAAGGCTCGAACGAGGCCGGGAATCGCGAGGAGAACGGCGGCGAGGATGGACGACCGCTTCGAGATCGAGATCGGACGGATTGGGCTCAACATGGGATCGAACCCCGGTAGAGATGAGCATGGTCGAACCGGATGCCAGCAACACCCTAACCGAGCCCATCAGCGTCTGCAACGGTTGACATCCAGGTCTGTCTCAGATCGGCCGAGAATTGGTTTCTCCACGACGGGCCGGGAGGATTCGAGGGGCGTCTGAAGTCCGTCGATCGAGCGAGACCACAATGTTTGGATGGCGTCGAGGTCGTCGCCGAACGCGGCTTGAAATGCCCGGAGGGTTCGATCAGCGGGCGGAGCGGCCTCCATCGATGGCGCATCGGAGCAAGTCGAGGAAGGTGAGGAATTCGCGTGGCCTCGTCTTCCTGAGGAAGTAGACGAGGGCCCACGATTCGGCATAGCGGTCGCGGCGATAGCCGTGACCAAGTCCGGCATCACCGATTAATGGGGTCAGCCGGGGCCTGGGTCGGATCGTCCGCCAGTCGGGAAGTCGGAGGTCGTGGGCGTGGCCAAAGCCGGCCCATCGACCTCCACGGACCACCTCGAACTGGGCGGCGAGCCCTTCGTGGAGCCAGTTCGGGAAGTCGTTGAAATGCGGAGCCAGGCCACACTCGGCGGTGAGTTGATGGACGGTCTCGTGAGCCGCGATTCCCAGGTCGGTTGTCCGCCAATCGAGGTCGAGTAGCAGTTTCCGGCGAGCCAGGTCAGACGACGGGCGCCCTCCTTTTGTCGGTTGCCGATCCCTCGACGCCCGGCTTGCTGCTCCTCGGTGCTTCTTGTGTCGAAGGCGAAAACCGCGCGCAGGACCGGATGATAGTAGCCTTGCGTGTTCGCGAACGCTTCGGCCTCGACGAGGCGGAGGAATCGGACGTACTCTTTCCGCTCGGAGAAGTAGACCGAAATCAGTCTTCGTCGAGGCGCCCGCGACTTCGATCCCCTGCGCGGCGAACGAGAGGACGAACGTCTGGACGACCCGTTCCAGGACGTCGAGGCGCTCGCAAGCCTCGGCCTCGCCACCCTGGTGAAAGAGGATGACGTGGGGGCTCCGGACCTCGTGGAACTTGTGCGCTTCCAGTCGGGCTCGGGTTTGTCCAAGCTCGATGTTGGGATCGGGGCAGGGGAGGGCAAGTGCGTCGAGAGCGGAGAGTGCCCGTTGAGTCGATCCGTGCGATGACCCCTGGGACCGGATCTCATCGAGAAACGCAACGGCATCGGAAGTCAGGCCGTTCTGAAGCGCCCACCAGAACGCCGAGAATCTCGCGCTCGGCGTTGTCCTCCTTGACGGCCGCGGCTCGACGCGAAATCCATTCGCGGGAGGGGACAGATCCGGGGATGATCGCAAGGAAGTCGCTTCGAGAGAAAATCCTGGGGCCATCGGGCGTATCGAGCCGGACCTCGTCCCCCTCGACCGTCGCGGGGAGTTGGGCCTGGCCACCTCGGGTGAAGTAAACCAGCTCGGCCGATGCCGGTGAGAACTTACAAAACAGCACGCTGAGGCATCCGACCGCCAGGGCTCTCCTCATGATCGGTCCTCTCTTCGGGGAGAGACTAGCCCATCGAACGGACAGGTCTCTCCACGAAGAGTCGGATTCTTGGAGCCTTGACGCCAGCCGAAATCCAGTGGTTCAGGGCGTGACGGCCTTCTTTTCCGGCGACCGAGTTGCTGCACCACCGATCCCGGAGAGGAACTGAGCGACGTCCCGCTCGGTCGTGGCATCCTGGACCTTGGCCCCCGGTCCCTGGAGTGAATTGTCCCCGTTGTGGTAGCGGTGACACTCTGTGCAGTCGAACGAGGCGCCACCATTCGAGGCGGATGCGGCGGATGCGAACCAGCCGCCGGACGCTTTCGACGGGGCGTGGCACTGGACGCAGTTATCGATGGCGGGAATCAGTACGTCGGTCGCGACGTTCGAGGCGTCCTTCACCATGGTCTTGCCGTCGGCCTCCACGGCGTAAGAGCGAGAATGGCACTCGCGACAGGAAACCCCCCGGTGAGCCGTGTGGTCGAAGACAGCGTGGGTGAACCAGATCTCCGGAACCTTAGTCGGCTCGACGAGACTTTTTGAGGTCTTCTCATCCTTCCGGAAATAATGGCACTCGTTGCAGTTGTTCTTCTGGATCGCGACGCCTCCGCCCGGTGCTTCGTCAAAGAAGCACTTGAGGGCGATTGCCACGGTCTCGTCGAGCTTCTTGCGGGCGGGCATCTCGGTCGGAGACTTGCCGGGGAGCGTGGCCTTCGGCGTGTACACCTCGTTCAGCAGCTTCGGATCGTCGGAAAGAACCTGCGCCGCGTAGGTCTGATTGAGGAACGCGGAGACCTGGTCGGGCTGGACGCCGTGAGGGACTTCCACGGTCTCCATCCGGGGGTCAAAGGTCAAGGTGTGGCAGGCCCGGCACTGATTCTCAAAATGGATCGGGAGAAAGTACTTGCCCGAAGTCCGCGAGGGAAGGGGAGTCGAGGTGATGGTGGGAATCGTCGGAACCTGGGCGTCGCCCGAGTCGAGCACGTGGCAGGAGGAGCAATCGAGCTGCACCGGGTCTCTTGAGGCCGCCGTCTTCTGGTAACGTTGACGTTCCGAGGCGATCAGGATCTGTTCGTAGGTGTAGGGTGTCGCCTTGGAATCCTTGACGATCCCACGGGCCATATGCTGGGCGTGGTTGAACTTGAGCCGGCTCTTATCGACCGGCAGCCTTACCCTCGGCGTAAGTGGCGGCCTGGGGACGGAAGGCCGGGTGGTCGTTGGCGTTGAACCGAGAGACGTTCTCGAAGATCCGGCCCCATCCCGGCTTGGCCCCCGAGGCCATGTGGGCCGCCATGTTCGGAGTGGCAAAGAGTACATTCCGCGTCATTCATCCGGACCAGGGAAAAATCGCGCCCCTGGTGGTCTCGATGGCACTCGGCGCAACCCTTGACCTCGGACTCGACCTGGGCCTGATGGTGCGCCGGTCCAGCGTGGCAGCTCATGCAGAGCTGGTCGCTCTTACGTTGGTCGGCGGGGGCCGACCTCGAGGAGAGCAGGGGCCGCCCGTCGATCGGCTCGAACGGGTGGTGGCAGGCGTCGCACTTGTTGTCCCAGGCCGTATGGACCCGGGCCAGCTCGCCGTGATTGGCACGGAGGCTGTTGAGGTCGGTCGAGGACAGACCCTTGCCGGTCCAGTCGACCCCGAGGGCCCACCAGCCGAGGGCGAGGACGCAGGCCAGGGCCGAGAGCCGGAGTTTCGTCCTCTGGAGCCGGTCGGGCTTCCGGAAATAATCCTTGGGGACCCGCTTCCATCGGTCCTTACCGGTCTCGCGATTCATTGGGCATGGGACGCCGGGCCTCAACGATATTTCAGGGCCACCCAGACGTGGACGAACATCAGGATGACGAGGGCCACCGAGAGCGGAAGATGGACGCTGAGCCAGCCGTGGAGCCAGCGATGCAGGCCGTCCTGGCGGTCGAGCTGACGCCGCTGATCGCAGCAGATTCTCGAGGATGTCGATGGCTTCGTGCGTCCCCGGGTTGAGCTTGTTGCGGATCTCCCGGAAGATCGACTCCGCCTTGTTGGGGTAAGCCAGTGGCGAACGCGACTTCTTTCCCTGGAGAAGATAAGGCGCGATGCTCGACCGGAACAACTCGCGGAGCGGCTCGGAACCGGGCACGGCCGCCTTGGGAACGCGGGTGACCAGCACCTTGCCCTGGACATTGCCCACGGTCTGAACCGCACCAACCGTGATGTGCGAGACCGGCGCACCGCTGGGCGACCTCCTGCTGTTCCTCGTCGTCGGTCTCTTCGCCAGGCAAGGCCCCGCAAGTCGCGGAGACCAGCCGAGTGGCATCATCGACCATGAACCGGACCATCCGGTTGATCTGCGAGTGGATCGTCTCGGCCGGAACCTGGTTGAGCATCCGGCTCGGCAGGATCTGCTGGAGCCAGAGCCCCCAGACGCCGCTGGCGATTACCACGAGGAACAGAAGCATCAGGACCGTGCTTAGCGAGCCGCCCCAACGGAAGCCGCTATGATAGATCAGCAACGGGACGGTCAGCAGCCCTAGCCAGATGTGGGCGATCATCCAGTCCTGGACCCGGCCGATCCGCCAGGCCCGGACCTTCTTGCGGCCCCAGAGGGCGAACTCGAAGAGAATCAGGAGCCCGCCGACGACCCCGAACGTGAACCCGGGGGGGCTACTACCTCCAGGCCAGACGGAAGCCCCCCGGCTCGATGCGAAGTACCACAAGCTCGACGCGGCGGTGGCGAGGAGCACGAACGCGATCCACGGTCGGTGTCGCGCGATATTCCGGCGGTCGATCAGCACGAGACGGCCCCTCGGATCTTCATCGATCTCGGCTCAAGACGTGGCAAAAGAGTCAAGTTATCTAACACCGGCGGAACGGCCGTGTCAACGAACCGCCGGGTTCACTCGCCTAATTCTTCCGGGTGAGCGGGATCACTCCGTTCCAGCCCTCGGGCGGGATTCGATTATGCTGGGCGATGAACACCGTGAGAAAGTCCTTGACCTGATCCTCGGGTGGGACCCGGGACAGGTAGGAGAGGGCTTCGGACCATCGACCCGCGCGGAGCGAATCCAGCGCCGATTCATAAGCCTGGATGTGCTCATCGGTCAGACTGGGGTCCGTTGTCGCGGGAGGGAGCAGCTCGGTCACTTCGTGGGCGATGTCCAGGCCGTAGGGCTTGATCTTCGCAATCCGACGAAATCGGGCCAGCTCGGGAGGAAGCTGTGCCCTGGCCAGTCGCGCCGTTGCTTCGTCGAGTAAAATCGGGGAGTGGAGGATCTTCGTCATCCCCTCCAGTCTCGACGCGAGGTTGACGACCGGGCCGAAAACGCTCACTTTCACCTGATCCACTGTGCCGATCTTGCCGGCGACGGCTGTTCCGCTGGCGATACCGATCCCCATCTTGAAGTTGGCCAGAGGATGGCCCTCCCGTCGGGCGTTGGCCTCGAACTGGGTTCGGATCTCGAGGGCCGCCAGGCAGGCCCTTCGGGCGGAATCTCCCTGGTCGATCGGCCAGCCCCAGAAGCCCATGGCGGCATCGCCCTGGAAGTCGCCCACGACTCCGCCCGTGTCCATGATATGGTAGGTCATCACCCGCAGGGCCTTGCTGACCCGCTCCAGCAGGCCCAGCAGGTCGTCGGCGTTCCGCTCCGACTCGAGCGAGAATCCCCGAAGGTCGCAGAAGAGCACCGAGACCTCGGTCTGACGAGGGGCGAGGACCACCTCGGGATCAGCGTCGGCCAGCGATGCAATGACGACCGGGGAGAAGAACTGGCTCAAAACGGCCTGTTTGCGCTGGAGCCGACGGACCTGTCGGAGGGCCCCGAGGATCGAGGCCACCAGTTCGGTGAACTTGAGGTCAGCCAGTAAATCCGGAGAGTTGACCGATGGTGGCCCGGCGAGGCCATCGAGCCCGAACCGACCGAAAACATAGATCGCCCAGCCTTCGGCATCCTCGCCGAGGACCGGCGTGCAATAGGACCAGTCGATCCCACCGGTCATCGTGTACTCGGGTTGGCCGGACGGTTCCTCCAGCCCGCTCCAGACGTAGGAGACGCTCTTGCCCTTGCGCATCGATTCCAGGATCAACTGCTCGCTGGGCTGGAAGCTCCCGCCCTGGTTGGGCCTCCGGAAGTCGAAGCGGAGAACCTGGATCGCGGGCCGATCCTTGCCGCTGGGATCGACGGCCACCAGAGCAACGCCGTCGGAGCGAGGCAGGCCCGCCAGGAGCATGTTGACGAGACGGATGAACAGCTCATCGTCATCATCGGCCCCGGAGATCAGGTTGGGTAGACGGCTGAGGACGTCGATCCGAAGGTCGGCGTCGCGATAACGAGCCGCCTGGATGTCCTGAAACGCGTACGTCCGCTTGTCAATGGGTGGGGGAATCGACGAACCAAGGTCCACCCGGTCGTCGACCAACGTGAACGTCGTCTCGCCGATCTGAAAATGCTCACCGGGGCGGATCTCGAACGATTCGGGCTCATGGCCCCGGAAGGAGATGGCGTTCCTCGCCGAGGGAAGCCGGCGGACCTGGAGGATCCCGTCATGCCAGCGAAGTTCGGCGTGCTGTCGGGAGATCTTCTTGTCCCAGGGAATGACCAGACTAGCCTCGCCCCTGCCGAGCGAGAGCCGCTCACCCGCCGGGAGCGGATGTCGCCAGCGAAGTTGAGGCTCGTTGCCTTGCGCGATCAAGTCGGCCACGCATCCCGCTCCACGAAATCCGCCCGCGATCCGAGGTGGTGCGTCGAAGGGAAGCTCCGACCGATCTATCAGCCGGTCCGGTCTTCTATCATAGGCCGGTGACTGGACCTGTCACAAGCGGGGAACCTCGACTGCTCGCCATGGATTCATCCGGATGTCTGGACCGGACGAGTCCTGCCGATCTTCCGAGGGAAGGATAGTATCATTTTCTCGAGGATGGGGATTCTCCCGTGCCTTGTGAACTGTGGGTTTCATAGGACTTCATGAGAGATCTCTCCGTCGGGGGGGCATTCTCGAATGTTGTTGCTTTTGCCATGACTCTGGAGAACGATAGATGCGACCTGGTGATTTAAGGGAAACCTCTCAGGAACGCAAAAAGCGTCAGTGACAGGGAGTGAGCGCATGGGCGACATGATCGGCGGTGAATCGCCCTCGGTTCCTTCGAGCCTTCAATCCGCCTTCCTGCGCGTTCACGGTCGCAGAGTTGCCGCGAGTTGCGTGAGGCGATGTTATGAATCTTGGCCCGATCTCGAGATCAGATACGGAAGAACGGGCCGGCAACACGCGTCCCGAGACGCCGCGTGGCACCTTGAGCATCTGGACGAAGCGCTCGCGGTGGGTGAACCGAGAATCTTCGCGGATTACGCTGACTGGCTGGCGGCCCTGCTCCGGGCCAGAGGGATCGGGCTCGAACAGGTGGCCGGCGCGTTCGGCTTCCTGGCCGACGGATTCGAGGCGGTCGAGTGCCCGGCAAGTCAGGAAACCGATCGCAGTGCCCTGGTTTCCATTCTCCGAGATAACCAGTTTCGGCTGATGCTTCCCCCGGTGAATCCTTCCTCCGAGGAGGCGAGCCGGAACCAGGCAGTTAACCCGCAAGCTACGACTCTCCCGATGGATACGTCCGAGGCCTCGGTCCATCGGGTCTACTTTGACACGTTGATAAAGCTAGATCGAACAGGGGCTTTCAACCTCGCCGAGAGCTATCTGTGCAATCAGGGTGATGTGCTGGACCTGTACGTGGAGGTCCTGGGACCCGCCATGATCCACGCGGGGAAGGAGTGGCAGGCAGGCCGGATCTCGGAGGCGGATGAGCACTATATCAGCGAGGTGACCTGCGACATCATCCGCCGATACGGCCCACTGTCCTTCGCCAAGCTGGAGACCGGTTCCCCGGTCGCGGTCGCCTGCTCTGCCCCCAGGGAACGGCATGGGATCGGATTGATGATGGTGGCCGATGCGCTCCGGGCCGGAGGGCTGCAAGTCCACATGCTCGGCGTCGCTCTCCCCGCCGAGGCCGTGGTCGCATTCGTGGATCGTGTCGAGGCCGACTTGCTCTGCATCTCATGCACGATGGAAGCCCACCTTAACGACGCGGCGGAACTGATTTCACTTGCCCGTCGAGCGCGGTCTGGGCTTGCAATCGCCGTCGGAGGGGCCGCGCTGTGCAAGCTGGGAGAGGGGATGCCCGCGCGACTTGGTGCTGACTGCACCGCGGCTGATGCTCGTGAAATCCGCCAGGCTCTGCCGGCCTGGTGTCGATCGATCAAATCGTCCCACGGGGACGGGAGTCAGACGAACACTCATTGAATCCATTGAGTTTCTTTCCAACTCCAACGTCCGATAATGGGTCTTATGTTATCAAAATCACCCAAAGTCGAACGAAACCGGACTCGAAACCGTTCAAGTCATGAACCAGCCGCCGTTGGGGTTGATCGTCTGACCGGTCAGATATCCGTTGGCGGCGACCGCGGCGACGAGTGACGCAACCTCCTCGGGTTGGCCAAAGCGGCCGATCGGGATCAAGCCTGGCCGGGCGTTCGGGTTGTTCGTGACCATCTCGGTCTCAATCAACGCCGGTGCGAGCACATTGGCGGTGATCCCGTCCTTGGCAAGGAGCGACGCATAGGCGTGGGCAAGCCCCGAGAGCCCAGCTTTCGAGGCCGCGTAATGAGGACCGACGACCCCGCCCACCTGCGCGGCGACCGACGAGAGGAAGACAATTCGGCCGAATCGCCTGGACCTCATCGAAGGTAGGAAAGCCTGGGTGACGAGAAAGGCCGAGCGAAGGTTGACGGCAATGGCCTCATCGAAATCGCTCAGCGTCAGAGCATCCAGTGGGACAGGTCGGGCCTGACCCGCGTTGTTGATCAACACTTCGACCGGGCCAAATTCCCGATCGACCACGTCGGCGAGCCGGGTGACGTCCTCCGGTCGCGAAACGTCGGCTCGGATCGCGTATGCCCTCCGACCGATGGACTCGACCAACCGAACTGTCTCGGTCGCATCGACTTGTCGCTCGCGGAAGTTGACGACGAGATCGCAGCCGGCCTGGGCGAGCGCGACGGCGACGGCCCGCCCGATCCCTCGGCTTGCCCCCGTGACCAGGGCCAATCGGCCTTCCAGTTCGCCCATCGGTTCCCTCTTCGATCCAGGTTCCTCGACGGTCGAGCCTCAGGTTCATTATAAAGGATGGCCGGAGCCCGGGCGAAGAATGGGAATTGACCGCGATCGGGGGCCGGGATGACTGACGCTAAGACCTCGATCGCCCAGTTGAAGGCGCTGGTGCTCGCGTTCTCTCGGGAACGGGACTGGGAACAGTTCCATCATCCCAAGGACCTCGGGGTCGCCCTGGCGAGTGAGGTTGGCGAGCTTCTCGACCATTTTCGCTACAAGAATAACGAACAAATTCGCAACGAGCTGGAACGACCTGACGTCCGCCGCGAGATCTCCCACGAGCTGGCCGACTGTCTCTGGATGATCCTCCGGCTGGCCGACGTCTGCCAGGTGGACCTGGCCTCGGCTCTCCGGGAGAAGGTGGACCTGGCCGCTCTCAAGTACCCAGTTGACCGCTCGTTCGGGCGGGCCGACAAGTACACCGCCTACGCTCCCGCCAATCCCGACTCTTCCAGCGACTGACGGACGCTCGAACCCCGCCCTTGTGCTTCCCGGATGGCATTCGGGCGTTACAATGGGCCCATGAACGTCATTGTCGTCGTCTGCAACGGTCTACACCTGGGTTTCGTGGGCGCCTACGGTAATAGCTGGATCGAAACTCCGAACCTCGACTGGCTAGCGACCGAAGGGATCGTCTTCGACCACCACTATCCCGAGAATCTGACCACGCTTCCGACCCGCCGGAGCTGGTGGACCGGTCGTTACGGGTTTCCCGATCCGGAGGCGGGCTGGACACCACTCCGCCACGACGAGTCAATCCTGCCCGACTTGCTTTGGAACCAGGGGGTCCATTCGGCCCTGATCTCGGACGTTCCCCTGCTCCGCGACGCTGGCCAGGGGTTCGGCCGGGGGTGGGATGAGGTCATCTGGGTCCGAGGCCAGGGTTACGACCCACTCATCCCGCCCGGCGACCCCCGCGCCGGTCGGATCCGGATCGATGCCGAGCCAGGGTTGAAGCTCCCGTCGAAGGACGATCCCGACTTCGAACTCTGGAAAGGGCGCTGGGAGCAATTCCTCCGCAATCGCACCGTTCTCAAGACTGAAATCGAAGAGAATACGGGAGTTGCGCGTACGATTCACTCAGCGATCGACTGGCTTGATCGTCGAGGGACCGATCCTTCGCCATTCCTCCTCTGGCTCGACCTTTTCAGTCCTCACGGTCCCTGGGACCCGCCCCAGCCCTATCGCGACCAGTACGCCGCAGCCGAGCCCGACGAGTTCGAGGCGGGCGATGAAGGAGATCTCGTCGAGGAAGACGATGAGATGACGCTCGAAGAGGTCCGAGTTCTGATCGACGTTCCAGCCGGGGCGGTCGGTGACGTCCTCTCCGAGGAGGAGTTGCTCCGGCTCCGGCGAACTTACGCGGGGACTGTGACCCTGGTTGACCGCTGGCTGGGCGAGCTTTTCGAAGCACTCCGGGCCTCGGGTCGGCTCGACGATTCGCTCCTGATCTTCACCTCCGACCAGGGCGAGCCGCTGGGAGAGCATGGTTTCGTCCGCCGATTCCGTCCCTGGCTCTACGAAGAACTGATCCACACCCCGCTCATCGTCCGGATGCCCGGAGGCGAGCAAGGCGGGTCACGTCGACAGGCAATCGTGCAAACGGTCGACTTGCTCCCGACCATCCTGTCGGCCCTGGACTTACCGCCGAACGACCAGGCCCACGGCCACGACCTGCTCCCCGTGATCCGTGGTGAACAGACGAAGGTCCGCGACTACGCGTGCATGGGGATGGATGTCGAGGAATTCGCCATCCGAACTCACCACTGGCATCTGACCGTACCCATCGAAGTTGACCCCGACGAGCCACGTCGGCCCGAGCTTTACCGAAAGCCCGAGGACCGCTGGGACCAGAACGACATAGCCACCGAGAACCCGGACGTTGCCGACCACCTTGAGTTGACGCTTCGACGCTTCGTCAACGCAATTCGCCGCGACGCGATCGAGGATGTACCGCCTCTCCGGGACATCGCCCGTTTCAATGAGAGCGATTGATCCGACGCGAGCGGAGCAGAGGGGATGTCCGATCCATCCCCCCTGCCCTGTCGCGTTTTCGTGTCATCCGCTGTCGCTCAATGGGCCATCGTCACGGGCGGGTTCGCGTACTCGCCTTGCTTGAGGATCTTCCGGACCAGCCGGCAGAAGCAGGGCTTCTTCCACTTGTGGTACTTGCAGGTCGTCTCCTCGCAAGATTGGGACGTGGCCAGCCCTTGCGGCGACGGCTTGGCCTGGGGCGTCGGCTTGGGCGGAGGCGGAGACGGCAGACCCTGGGGCGAGGCCAGGACGGTCTTCTGGGCCTTCGCCGAGTGGTGATGAGTCGAGTAAGAAGCGGGAACCGTTGCTTCAGGCGATGCGGTCATCGAGGTCGGGTCAGCTGGGCCGGTGATCGCTTTGACGGCGTGGTCGTCCGAAGTCTGGGCGAGAGCCGGCTCCTGGTTGGGGTTCGGCGCTGTGCTGGCCAGGTTCGGCGCGGGGTCGCCAAGCCGGGGACGCTCGCGAGGGTCGATCGCCGGAAGCTCCGGCATCCGATTGACGCTCGCGGTCGGAGGAGCGGCGGGCTCGGCGGCTGGCGGTAGTGGGTTGACCTCATCCTCGCCGGGCTTTGAGGGAATTCCACCGAAATCCAGAGCCCGGGAAGGCGCACCCGCGAGTGTGTCCGAACCGACAGACTTCGGGGTTTCGGTCGCCGACCTGGGCGATCCTGAAGTCACGGCCTCGGCGCTGGTTGGAGTCACGGCGTTGTCGGTCGGCACCTGGAGCGACACTGGGAGGGCCGTCGGTTCGGGGCCGACACGGTTCAGGGAGGCCCGGGCGTCGGTCGTGTAGATCTGCTGAGTCGTGCCCTTGGAACGTAGTCCAAACCAGGTGAACCGGCTCGATGAGGCAATCTTGGGCGATTCGGTCTGATTTCGTCGGAGACTCGGGAAGTATTTCGAAAGCCCAACCGGAGACGTCGCCGTCTGCGCCACCAGTTCGGTACGTTCGGGTGGAACGGCCACCTGTCGCTGGAGCGGGGCCGGGGCCTCGATCGCGGTCCGTGCCGCGAAGATCGACGATCCGTCGGGTCTCCGAGCCGTCCCGGCGCATCCGGACGCCCCCACCCAGATCGCCAGCAATCCCACGAAATAGCATCGTCTCATCATGGCGAATCCCTCCGCCCTCCGCGCCTCCGATTCCTCGACACGGTCCTCCCGGTCTTGTCGGCGCGATTCATTGGATAGGGATCGGAGGGAAAGACGGCGAGATGTCTCCAATCCGGAGGTCTGGGAAGTTGGGGAAAATCAGAATTGATTTCTTTGCGAAAACCCGACTGATCCGTCAGGTCGACCGTAGAAAGGAGAGAGTATCGAATGGCGACCGGAGTCGAGAGGCGAGTCGATCGCTCCTTCGTCCCGGCCGAGGGAGTCTGATCCGATGATGGCGACCTTGACGGATGAGTCCGAGCAATTCCTGGCCACGCCCTTGCTGGCCGGCGCCGACGACCGGGCGCGCCTGGCCGTTTTCCGAAGGCTGGTCCGGGGTCGAGCCCCGGTGGGGACCCCTCTGATGACGCAAGGCCAGCCGAATGACCGGCTCTGGTTCGTGCTCGGAGGCTCGGTCGTGATCGAGCGGAAGCAACCTGACGGTCGGCTCGACACCCTGGCAACGCTCGCTACGCCCGCCATCCTGGGAACAACCACGTTTTTCCGGTCAACCGCCCCGAGTGCGACCATCCGAGCGTCAACGGACCTAACGCTCTGGACCCTCGATCGGAAGGCCCACGAACAGCTCCGAATCGACGACCCGATGGCCGCCGAGGCGCTCGCCCTTGAGGTCGTCCGCGTCCTGTCCGATCGGTTCGACCAGCTTGACGTCCGGCTTGCTGAACTGATGGCCGAGCACGACGACGATCACCCCAGAGCCAACGAGTGGGCTAACTTCCGCTCGCGGTTGTTCGAGGAGCCCGCTCTCTGAATGCCCGATCGCTCTTGGCTCAGCGGAGAAATCGTGGTGAGGCGACGTCAATCGGACCTGGCTCCCGGAAGATGAGCCGAAGCCTCCGAACCTCACCCCTTCGCCAGTGTGGGAGCCGTTCGAGCGGTACGGCGTAATCTTGGGACGGTTCTTGCGAGTCGGGATTCCAGCGGACGCTACGGCCCTGTGACCAATCTTCCCCTTGTCCCATCCACCAGATTTCCAGCGGCCTGATGGCCTTGAGACCCGGTAGACAGAGGGCCCGAGCCCCGTCAGCGTCGCGCTTCACCTCGAATTCGATCACTCCCGGCCAGCCCTCGACGCGATATCGGTCAACGCCGACTGATTTGGCTGGGGAAAAGACGATCGCCCTCGCCTCGATCGGTGGGTTCGTGCTGGTCCAGTAACGTGCCGGTGTCCGGTAACGAGTTGCTTCCATTCCGCCAAAGAAGGCTTCTCGGTCTTCAGAGCACATCGAGTCAATCAGGGTCGTCCGGACGAATTGATCCGGAAGTCTGGGGATCTTTGGTCCGACCGGGAGTAGGTTCAGGAGCGGGTTGAATGGGCCGGGATGCGGAAACCATCGAGTCCGAATCGGTTCGAGTGTTGACATGGCCTGCACCAGCGTGATCCCCTCACGGTCCATGGTCGCCTCAAGCCGGATCGTCGAGGCGAGGATGGGCGGCTGTTCGGGAAATCGAAACGATCTGTCGGTGACTGCAAGCATCCTGGGATACTGCCCGACCGTCAGGATGGCCGCCAGGCAAGTCGCGGCCAACAGCCCCTTTTGCGGATTAAGGTCCAGTCGACGGGCGATCGGAGCGGTCGCAGCGGAAAGCAGGCAGATCAGACCAATTTGAGGGAACAAGTGATAGCGCTGGATCTCAAAGATCCAGAGATCGTCTGGATGAGCCCGGGTCGCGTAGGTCGAGAGATAGCCCCCGACGATCAGGGCAACCCCCCCCAGGATCAAGGACCGATCCCGGCTCCGAACGGCTCGGCTCAAGGCGGCGAGTATGCCGGCCGCCGTCAAGCTGGCCAGGACCACACCCGGGATCTGGCCGACCATGCTGGGCAAGCCAATTAAAGCTGGCAAGAGAACTCCCGAGGGAGCCCGGACGCCCGCCCACACCGCCGCCACCGGCGAGAAGTGACGCTGGACGCTGGCCGAGACAACCTCACCGTACCGAAACGGTGCGCAAGTGAGCAGGTAGAAGAGGGTTCCGAGTGCCGGCGCAACCCCCCAGCCGAATCGTTGAGATTTCGAAATCGGGTGGGCTTCGGCCGACAGAATTCGCAAGGTCCCGAGTGGGCCGGCCAGCACACCGATCGCCGAGAACCCCGGCGCCAGAAAGGCCGCCAGACCCGAGGCGGCTAGCCAACCACGTCTTCCCCATCGTGTGGGCGATTCGACCGCCCTGGCTGCGGCCAACCAACCCGAGATCGAGGCCGAGGCGGCCCACTGGAAGCTGCTCGCCGAGAACCAGAGCACGGTCTCCGCCGAGACTGCGGAGAGAGTGAAGACGACGACCGCCAGCAGCCCAGCCGACCGGGACCGCAATTCGTGAGTGATCATCGTCCCGATCAATCCGACCGTCACCCCGAAGGCGAGCATCGAGGCCACCATGAACGCCAATGGGACGTTGATCAAGCTCCGACCAGAACCCTGCCAGGCGAGCCAGGTTACGATCTCGAACAGGGGGGCCATGTGCTCGTTGAAGGGCCGGAAAAGGGCCTCGACCAGACTCGTCCTCCGGAGACTTCCAACCCTCAGGAAATCGTCGTCAAAGAGGCTGGGATAGGCCATCCAGCGAAGGTAGGGAATGCCGCAAAGAAGGACGAGGACCGTCGCGGAGAGGATCAGCCTCGCCAGACGGACGGTCGAGCTTGATTTGCTCGCGAGGGGCATGCGAACGACTCCCTGCCGTCCGTTCCGATAAACCAGAAGGGCGTCACAGGGTGCCGTATCAAGTCGGTTTAGACAAGGCGAAAGCGATCCATGAGACTTGGATGAAAACCGAGAACGAACCGTCGAGGATGGATCAATCCAGAATCTCGAAAGGACCAGCTGCGTTGACGGAGCCTGTCTCGTACAACAGAATAGCTGGAGATCGCTTTCCATGGATTCCGGAACGGGTTAATGTTCCCCGGCCCGGACACCCCTGGGACGTGGCTCCCGTTCCCTCCGCTGGATCGCGGCCAATTGTCGGACCCGCCTCTGGTCGCCGCGCCGGGTCGATTTCCCGGAGGATTTTCGCTCATGGATAGCCCTCCCATGACCTCGCGCTGCGCCCACTGGCAAGCCCCATTCGAAGAATTGCTCAAGACCGTCCAGAGCAGCGGCTCGCACGGCCAGCTCCTCGACATCCGCGACGCACTCCGGCCGATCCTCCGTCCCGATCGGCCCCTGGTGATGCTCTGCCCTCACGCCGACGACGGGGCGATCACGGCGGCCTGCCTGCTCCACGAGTACGCCGTTCGTCGCGGCTTGCCGGTCGTCGAGGTTCTGGTCTTCGCCGGCGAGCGGAACGTCGCCGCGCCCTGGCTCAACGACAAGAAGAAGGTCTCGGTCCGCGAGGCCGAGTTCCGGCTCGAATGCAACGTCCTGGGCGCCGAGGCCGTCTGCTGGGACCTCGACGCCTATCGGAACCTCGGGCTACCAGCCAAGCCCGGCCGACATCGACAAGATCGTCGAGTGGTTCATCGCCCGAAAGCCGGGGGCCCTGATCATCCCGCCGGCCACCGACGCCCACCTGGCCCACCGGATGACCCGGGCGCTGGCCGCCGTCGGGCTCGTCGGGGCGGGCTTGAGCGACACGCTGGTCCTTACCGGCTGGACGCCCTGGGGACCCCTGCCCCGGCCCAACGCCTACTTCACCTACGACGGCGAGGCCGAACGCACCAAGGAATGGGCGATCCACTGCCACGCCTCCCAGGTACTGCTGACCGACTACACCGAGTTCTGCTCGCACCTGGGCCGGGCCTACGCCGCGCTGCCCGCGAATGGGCCGAGGGGCACAGCCTCTCCGGCCGGGCCGCACCGGACCGACGAGCGATTCGTCGGCGTCGAGCTTTTCCAGGTCGAGACTTACGACCCCTCCCACTCTGAAACGAACCCGACCGACCCCATCCAGCTCGCCCTCGGCATGCTCCAGAACTGCGCCGCCCCGGATCGGGTCGCCGCCATTGTTTGAATCCGAGAAAAATGACCAAGCCCCGACCCATCCGTCGCCGCGAAATCGCCGGCGCCTCGGTCCTGGAATTCGCCGACGATCAAACGGCCTGCCGGGCCGCGGCCGATTGGATCGCCGGGATCGATCCGGTCGAACATCGCCGAGAAAGGCCAATCCGTCCTCGGACTGGCGACCGGCTCCACGCCCGAGCCAGTCTACGGCCGGCTCGTCTCGCTTCCATAAGGAAGGATCGCTCTACTTCGCGAAGACCTCGACCTACAACCTCGACGAATACTATCCGATGAGTCCGCTCGACCCGAACAGCTACCGGTCGTACATGCACCGGCACCTGTTCGCCCACGTCGATCTTGCCGCCGAATCGCGCCCATGTCCTCGACGGAACCGTTCCCGAAGCGTTCGCCGACGACCATGCCGGTCCAGTTCGACCGCTGGATCGCGGCCGACGGCGGTCTCGACTTCCAACTCCTCGGCATCGGCCGGAACGGGCACATCGGCTTCAACGAGCCGTCGACCTGCCCGTCGAGGAGGCCCTTGCCCTCCGACCCGGCTGATCGATCTTCATCCCACGACGATCGCCGACGCGGCCAAGGATTTCGGCGGCGAGGACCGCGTCCCTCGCCGGGCCCTGACGATGGGAATCGCCACGATCCTGGAGGCCCGGTCGATCCTGGTTCTCGCCTTCGGCGAGCAGCAAGGCCGATGCGGTCGCCCGGTCGCTCCGGGTCCCGTCACCGCCGAGGTTCCCGGCTCGCTGCTCCAGACGGTCCCCGGCAAGGTGACCTGGATGATCGACCGGGCCGCCGCCTCGGAGTTCCTCTGACCGGGAAGGGTGGTGTCCATGCTCACCGTCCACACCTTCGGCGACTCGATCCTCGACTGTGCCCACTACAACGAGCACAGGGTCGACCCCGGTCGGTTGCTCGTGGCCAACGACGACACCCTCTTCCCCGAATTCCGAGGCCGGGACCTATCGCATCGAGGCCCGACCCGGCTCGATCACCGCGCCGTCGACGGCTCGGTCGTCGAGGACCTTCCCGACCAGGTGGAGGGACTGGTCGTCGAGGGGCCGTCGATCGCCCTGCTCACGATCGGCGGGAACGACCTCCTGATGGGCCTGCTCGACGACCGAGGGCCGGGGATCGAGGAGTTCACCCGGAAGCTCGGCCGCTTCCTCCAGTCGCTGCCGATCCGCCCAGTCCTGATCGGGACGGTCTACGACCCGACCTTCGGCAACGACGCCCTGAACGTCTTCGGCAGTCGACCCGGCCTGGGGCCGCGAGAACCTCCGGAGGATCAACGCGAGCCTCGCCGAGCTGGCGAAGGCTCATGGCGCCCTCGTTGACCTCCACCGCCATTTCCTTAAAGGTCGACCCGACTGGTTCACCCGGACGATCGAGCCCAGCCTGACCGGAGCGTCGGAAATCCGCCGCTGCTTCCTGGAGGTGATCGAGGCCGGTGGCTTTGTCTGACGAACGGGGCCGGGACGACCCCGCTCTTTCGATTCGCAACGCACTCAGGCCCCTGCCCCGGGCCGGCCGATGACCTCGCGAGGCTGGTCGCGCTCCCGGCGACTCACGATGGCGTTGACGGCATTGAGGTAGGCCTCGGCCGAGGCCTCGATAATGTCGGTCGAGGCGGCCCGGCCGCCGGAAGGTCCGGTCGTCGCTGGTGACCTCCAGTTCGAGCGAGACCTCGCCCTGGGCGTCCTTGCCGGCGGTGACGCCCCGGACGGCGAACTCCTTGAGGTTCGCGGCGATCCCCGTCACCCGCTCGACCGCCTTGAAGATCGCGTTGACCGGCCCGTCGCCGATCGCGGCGTCCTGGACGACCTGGCCGTCGGGCCGGCGGATGCAGACCGTCGCCGTCGGGATCAGGTCGGTCCCGGCGGTCGTGTGCAGGCTGACCAGGCTCCAGACCGGCGTCACGTCCTCCATGTGCTTCTCGATCAGGACGACCAGGTCGTCGTCGAAGACCTCCTTCTTCTTGTCGGCCAGGGCCTTGAAGTCGTTGAAGACGATCTCGATCTGGGCGTCGTTCAGGTGATAGCCCAGCTCGGCGACCCGGTCGCGGAGGGCGTGACGGCCCGAGTGCTTGCCCAGGACGAGGTCGGTCTTGGGAACGCCGACATCCTCGGGCCGGATGATCTCGTAGGTCGACCGCTCCTTGAGCATCCCGTCCTGGTGGATGCCCGACTCGTGGGCGAAGGCATTCCGGCCGACGATTGCCTTGTTCCGCTGGACGTTCATCCCGGTGATCGTCGAGACCATCTTGCTGACCGGGTAGAGACGCTCGGTCTTGATGTTGGTGGTCAGGCCGTAGTAGTCGAATCGGGTCCGGAGGGCCATCACGACCTCTTCGAGCGCGGCGTTGCCCGCGCGTTCGCCGATCCCGTTGATCGTGCATTCGACCTGCCGGGCGCCGGCCTCGCAGGCGGCCAGGCTGTTGGCGACGGCCAAACCGAGGTCGTCGTGACAATGGGTACTGATGACCGCCCGGCCGATGTTGGGCACCCGCTCGCGGAGGGTCCGGATCACCTTGGCGTACTGGGTCGGCGTGGCGTAGCCGACGGTGTCGGGGATGTTGACCGTGGTCGCCCCGGCTTCGATGGCGGCCTCGACCACCTCGCAGAGGAAGTCGACCTCGGTCCTCGCGGCGTCCTCGGGGCTGAACTCGACATCCGGGCAGTAGCCTTTAGCCCGGCGGACGCTGGCGACGGCCTTTTCGATGACCTGAGCCGTGGTCATCTTGAGCTTGTGCTCGCGATGGATCGCCGAGGTGGCGAGGAAGACGTGGATCCTCGGATTCTGGGCGTACTTGAGCGCCTCCCAGGCGCGGTCGATATCGCGGTCGTTGCACCGGGCGAGGCCGCAGACCGACGCCCCGGCCACCTCGGTGGCGATGGCCCGGACCGCCTCGAAATCGCCGGGCGAGGCGATCGGGAACCCAGCCTCGATCACGTCGACACCGAGCGCGGCGAGGGCACGGGCCACTTCCACCTTTTCAAGGTGGGTCATGCTTGCACCCGGCGACTGCTCCCCGTCGCGCAAGGTCGTGTCGAAGATCAAGATCCGGTTCGCGCTCGGTGTCGACGTCGGCCATGATGGTGGACTCGTCCGAAAGAAGAAGGTCGGGACTCGGTCGGGAAACGAAGAAAGCCCCGAGACTCGCCGATCGGCGGGTCTCGGGGCTTCGTTGATCGGTAAGCAGAAGTCGATCGAACGCCGAACCCTAAGACCACGCCCGGCCAATTAGGCCGAGGGTCGACCGAAGTCGAAGGGTGGTGATTGTGGGTCGCATTCAGGGGCTCCGCGAGGCTTTGCCTCATTTCCTAACTGAATCATAGCGTTTCAATGCTCCGCTGGTCAAGGGGATGAACTTCTTCACCTGGCACGGTCGCCACGCAAGTCAAACCTTGGCCGCACAAGTGACCCACCTTCCCCGGTTCGCTCCCGTCGAGATTCGGAAGCCCGGGTTTGGCTGAGAGGGCGGCAGGTTACTATAATGCTTGTTGCACTTCTCGACTCGACGCTCCCGCCACGCACCAATGGAGCTATCCATGGATCATCGCCCTTCCGAAGACCTGCTGGAATCGTCTCACCCGTTTCCAGGAACTTATCAGATCAAGGCCATCGGCACGCCCGACGATGACTTCATCCGAAGGGTGGTTGAGGCCGTCGTGTCCGAGCTGACGACGCCGAGCGAGCTGGACCACAAGGTGCGGGTGACGCCAGGGGGACGTCACGTTTCGTTGACGATGGAGATGAATGTCCAGAGCGCGGATCAGGTTCGGGCAATTTACGCCAAGGTCCGCGAGGTCAAGGGGTTGACCCTTCTCTTTTGATCCCGATCGAGCAGTATGCCAGGCTCGAGTTGGGTTGACCCCGTGTCGAATGAGGTCGTACATTGGACCTGAGCGATTTCGGGCGAGCTACGCCTCCGCATGCCCGGATGGCCCGATCGTCGGGTATGGGACGGGTGGTGATCGCTCGAAGACTGAGGCCGACCCATGACGGAACGGATCGACCTATCCCGGGCTGACGATCCCCGCGACGTCGTCCATCGAGTGGTGGCCAGTCTGGCTCAGGGGGGCGTTGTCGGCCTGGCGACGGAGTCGACCTATGGAGTCGTCGCCGGGGCATTGAACCCTTCCGCCGTCGACCGTCTCCGCCACTTCATCAGGCGAGAGGACTCGTTATTTCCCACTTTGCTCCTGAAGGGACCCAGCGAGGTCGAGGATTGGGCCGAGGTCTCCGAGGAACTCGGGCGAAAGCTGACCCGTCGCGCCTGGCCGGGGCCGGTCACTCTGGTCTTTCCGACGTCGCGACGCGGCCTGGCTGGTTGCCTGCCGCCCGAGGTCCGTCCCTTCCTCATACCCGCCGGCAAGATCGCCCTACGAGCCCCATCGAACCGAATGGTCCGCGAAGTCCTCCGACTCTTGCCTCTTCCCGTGATCCAGGTCGACCCTCGATCCGACCTCGAGGGCGGGGCAACCAGCGCGGACGACCTGGCCGGCCTCCAGGGTCTGGACATGATCGTGGACGTCGGTCCGACTCAGCTCGGCGGCCCTCCAACAGTCGTTGAGGTCGATGCCGACGACTGGTCAGTGGTCCGCCCCGGAATCGTTCCAGACCAGATTCTCGCCCGGATGGCCTGCTCGATCATCCTGTTCATCTGCACTGGGAATACGTGCCGTAGTCCGATGGCAGAGGCTCTTTGCAAGGTTCTCCTCGCTCGCCGACTCGGGTGTGAGATCGTAGAGTTGGTCGAACCGAGGTTTCGTGGTTCTCTCGGCCGGAGTCTCGGCCATGGAAGGGATGCCCGCCGCAGCCCATGCTGTCGAGGCCGTCAAGTTGAGAGGGGGATCGCTTTACGAGCACGAGAGCCGGAGGGCTGCCCCCGAACTGGTCCGAGAGGCCGATCACATCATCGCCATGACCGTGGACCACCTCGACATCCTGCTCGACCAGGTGCCCGAAGTGACCCCTCGTGCTCGCCTTCTTCACGCCGGTGGCGATGACATCGCCGATCCCGTCGGCTCCGACCAGCAGACTTACCACAAGACCGCTCGCGAGATCGAGACGCACCTCGGCCATCTCCTCGACGAGTTGGGATACTGAATCGACCCGTCAGTAGAGTTGGCTCTCCGGGTAATACCGGCGAATCACGGTCGAGCGAAGTTGGGCAAGGAGGACGAGGTTCGCCAGCTTCACCCACACCAGCCATGAGCTGAGCGCGAAGGCTTCACGGAAGTCGGTCAAAGCGAAGGAGATGAAGGCGAACGCGTACACGATCTCGAGCCGGGACTGGCCTCGCCGATCATAGCGGACGAGGACGAGAATGCCGAAGACAATCCACGCCGCCCCTTCCAACAAGTTGAAGACGTGGTAAGGCATTGAGAAACCAGACGGGTCACCCGGACGGTAGCGCCACCACGTCCGGAACCAGAGCAGGTCGAGTATCATGCCGACCCGAACCCCATCTCGGCTCGCAAGAACCAAGATATTAAACGCCTAATCTTTGATTTGAGATTTCAAATTTGAAATCTCAAATGGAAGATTCCAGAGCATTATCATTCAAGTTTCTAGTTCTAATCGGCTCGTCGGCTCAATGATGTGGACGAACTCTTCGTTCAGACCCTCAAGGCTGACCTCGGCCACCGAGGGGATGAACCCCCGCTCGTTAAGCAAGGCCGAGACCCTGGGGTCGGAAGCCACGGACCTGGTCAGAACGATTTGCCCGCCACGAGCCAGCTTTGGCAGCAGGGCGGCAATGCTGACGGTCGTACCGAAGTAATCGAGGTGATCGTTGAGTGTCGCTACCATCGCCGATCCCCGGTGAACACCGACCCGTAAGGACAGCTCCCTGGTCTTTTCACCGCCGGCCAGCAAACCAGGTAGTTCGACGGCCGCTCTGAGGGCCGAGGCCGGGTCGGCGAAGGCGGAAACGGTCCCTTCGTGAACCGTCTTGACCATAGCTCCTCCTTCGAGACGGACCCGCTCCCCAATCAAGCGAAACTGCTCCATCACGATCGCGAACGCCCGGGCGTCGCCCAGTTCGGTGTAAAGATCACCCGCGTGGTCGAGGTCGGTCACGACCAACGTCACCGTGTCCAGGCTGATGAGCTGGCCGGGCGAGAGCACCTCGCCGGGAAAGAGTTCGCGGAACAGGGCGAGCGACGACGCGCGGGCCGCTGTGAGGGCATCCTCGCGAGGGGCCATCCGCTCGACCCGGACCAGGATCTCCGAGTCGTGGTCATTTGCCAGCGCGAGCACCTGCGACCCGGCCCGAAGCGTCATCGACAGGTCTGCGTCCGGCCCTCGCTTCAGGTCAGATGTCCCAACGCCTCGCGGCGACGCCCGGCTCGACCCGGAAGTCGATCGCATAGGGAAGCTGAGGCCCGCGGAGTCGGTAGGAACCGGTCTCCAGGGACAGGTCGAGGACAATCCGCTCGCCGGGCGCGACCCTGGCCTGGGCCGCGACGTGCGGCGAGTGCGACGGGCTCCCCGCGCAGTAGGTTGCCACGTCGGTCTCGCGGATCTCCGGGTGGACCCGGAAGATCAGCTCGACCGAGTTGGCGAAGTCGAGGTCAAAGTCGAGCCGGCACGACTCGCAGCTCCCGTGTTCGCGGAGGGCCCGAAGGGTGTCGATCACCTGCGAAGGAATCCGGCAGACCGGGCAGAGGATGTCCCAGAGGAGCATCAGAACCCCCTCGGCCGCCCCCAGAAAACAAGCGTCGACCACCGCCCCGGCGTTGACCCCCAGTCTCCTTGCCAGCGCCAGCGGGCGAATCCGCGCGACCTCCTGCGCGGGGGCCAGTTCCAGGAAGTCGCCGAACCGTTCGACGACCATCGGGTCGAAGCCTCGCGAGCCCAGCTTGTCCAGCCAGCGTTCGAGCCGTCGACGTCGCTCGCCAGAGAGCGGCTCGGGGGCTTCGAATGGGTCGATGGTCGGGTCTCGTCCAAGTTTGCCGCTGAGGGTCGCGTCGATCCGCCGGTAGACCCGGTCGATGTTCTTTCGTGCCCTCGTCCCCAGTTCGACCGCCGCGATCGTCCGGCCGACGATCCCTCGGGGCTTGACGCGGAGTTGATGCGTCAAGGTCGTACCACCGCCCGATTTGGCCGCTAGCTCGACCACGCTGACGAACCACTCGAACGGGCCCCGGTCGAACTCGCGGACCACGCCCATCCGCCGGCCCTCGATCCACTCGAACGGATGCTCGCGCCAGGAGAAGTCGACCCCCGCCCTTCGGAACCGGCCCGACTTCTTCGAACCTCCCGACGGGTCCGGTTCGTCATCGAAGTTGACCGCCGAGAGTCCGATGGCCCGATTGAACCGCTCGGTATTCGAGACCAGCGGCCAGAGCGCCCTCGGTGTTGATTCCAGGTCCCACCGCCAGTCGAAGCGAACCACATCGCGAGGGTCGCATGCCGGCAGGCGAGGGTGGATCTCCAGGCCGGTCGGCTCCCCCCGGAGCAGTCGCTCCAGGTCCTGGAGCATCTCCCCCGCGGTCGCGTATCGGCGGTCGGGAAGCTTCGCCAACGCCTTGGTTACGATCGAGACCGCGGCGTCGCTGACAAGCGGGTTGAGTCGCTTGAGATCGGGCGGAGGCTCGGTACGATGCTTGGCCATGACGACCAACGGCGAATCGCCTGAGAACGGCGGCTGCCCCGCCAGCAGGGTGAAAAGCGTCGCCCCCATCGCATAGACGTCGGCCCCCGGTCCGATCCGCGGTTCCCCCGCGCATTGTTCGGGCGCCATGTAGAGCGGTGTGCCGATGATCGCGCCATCTCGAGTCAGGACAAGCGATTCCGACTCGACCACGTGCCGGGCCAGTCCGAAATCGGAAAGCTTGACCCTGGGCAGACTCACACTCTCCTTGGTCACGACCGACTCCTGGATGACCAGGATGTTTTCGGGCTTGATGTCGCGGTGAACGATCCCCCGCTCATGGGCTGCTTCCAGGGCCCGCGCCACGTCGGCGACGATCGAAAGAGCCTGGTGTTCGTCGATCGGGCCTCGACCGGCCACCCAATCGGCCAGATTCGTTCCGGCGACGTATTCCAGGGCGATGTAATGGACGCCGTCGTCCTCGTTGAGCTCGATCAGGTTGGCGACCCGCGAGTTATTCACCTCGGCCAGGAGCCTGGCCTCCTTGTGGAACCGCTGGAGCGACTCGGGGCGGTTGGCGAAGGCCGACTTGAGCACCTTGATCGCGACCGGCAGGCCGGTCGAGAGGTCTTCTCCTCGATAGACGGTCCCCATCCCCCCCTGCCCCAGCGTCTCCAAGAGCCGGAACCGACCGAGCCGATCGCGGTCGAGCGGATGGCCTTCCTCAGGATTCGTGCCTTCCAGTTCGAAGGCGGTCGTCACCGAGGTATCCGCCACAACGGCGACGAAGCTCCGACCTGGGTTGATCTGGTCGTGACGACTTCCATCATCAGCCGATCGGCCACGGCCCTCGCGGTCGGTCGGGCGGTGGGCTCCTCGGCAAGCATCTCGCGGAGGAGCCGGCCGATCTCCGAGCCGTGGCCGTAGCCCGAAGTCGCCACACCGCCGAGCCGCCAGTCGAGGATCGCGCCGAGTGCGAAGACGTCAGACGCAGCGTCGGGCTCGCCCCCTCGGACGATCTCAGGGCTCCGACAAGAGGCGTCGAGAGCATTGGTCGGCGATGAGGCCGCCGGAGGGCCGACATCGAAGCCCGTCCAGTCGAGGACCGGGCCGCCCGAAGTGCCGGCTCCTGACCAGTCCAGGCGCCGATCTTGCCAAGGGCCAGGCCGAGCCGGTGCCCGCCGCCAGGGCCAGGGCCAGCTCGATCGTCCGGGTCATCGCCTCCTCTTCCTCGCGGCCCGATTCGGCCAGTGTCGGCCCGTCGATCCACTCCATCGCGACGAAAGGCGCATCGCCGTCAAGGTCCAGACCGATCGACCCGGCGGCTTGATGGATGCGCGATCATCAAGCGCCATCCGGAGCCGTGCGTTCGATCGCCCGCCAACGCGACTGCGTCGCCCCGGGCGTCGGCCAGCAGGATCATCTCGACGGGGCTCCCGTCGTGGCGGTCCAGGGCCCGGTAGCGGACACCGTCGCGGCCCGCGCTGAGCTGGCTCAGTAACCGATAGCGTCCGAAGCTCATGGACGGACCTGACAGGTGTTGGAGAGAGGCCCGATGGTGGAGAGGGAGAATCGGGAGCGTCACAAACCGCTCGTCATGAGTTGGACCTCGTCTCAAGACTTTCGTTTCGGCTTCGTCGGATGGGCAGCCTAACCTCCGAGCTTCTCGACGCGGATGGTCCGGATCCGGGTCGGGTCGGCCCGGACGACGGTCAGCCGATGGCCGTCGACCATCACGCTGTCGCCGGCCTTGGCCAGCCGGCCGAGCAGGTCCAGGATCAGGCCACCGGCCGTCTCGGCGTCGGTCTCCGGAAGCTCGGCGCCGATGGATGTGGCCAGGACGTCCAGCGGGCAGGTCGCGTTGACCTCGAAGACGTTGTTGCCCAGGTCGAGGACCTGCGGCGTCTCGCGATCGAACTCGTCCTGGATCGGCCCGACGAGCTCTTCGAGCACGTTCTCCAGGCTCACCATGCCGACCACGCTACCATACTCGTCGAGCAACATCGCCAGGTGGACCCGATTTCTGCTGGAACTCGATGAGGAGCTGGTCGAGCCGGAGCGACTCGGGCAGGAACGGCACGCGCCTCGACGCCTTCCGGAGGTCGGGCCGCGCGTTCGACGGGCCGCCCAGACGGAACAGATCCTTGACGTGGATCATCCCGATGCACGGTCGTCAGGTCGTCCTCGCAGAGCGGATACCGCGTGTGCCCCGCCTGCCTGGCGATCCGCAGGTTATCTTCCAGCGGCCGGGAGAGGCTCAGATAGACGATGTCGGGCCGGGGGACCATCACCCGCCGGGCGGTCTTCTGCTCCAGGTTGAGCACGTTCTCGATCATCACCCGCTCGTTCCGGGAGAGATGACCCCCCGCGACGCTCTCGGCGACGATGTGCCGGAGTTCTTCCTCGGTGTGCGCCACCTCGGCGTGGTTGGACCGGCCCAGGCCGATCATCCGGAGGGTCAGGTTGCTCGCGTTGTTCAGCAGCCAGATGAACGGGAAGAACAGGTAATAGAACGCGATCAGGACCGGGGCCGTCCAGAGCGAGATCGTCTTGGCCGAGCGGATCGCCAGGCTCTTGGGAGCCTGCTCGCCCAGCGCCATGTGGAGGAAGGTCACGGTCGAGAACGCCAGGATCGACGCGAGCGGCAGCGAGAACGTGCCGACCGCCCAGTCCTCGCCGCCGATCCCGACGGCCTTCAAGGCCGCCTTCGATCGGCTTGACCACCTTCTCGATCTCGTACCCCAGCGCCAGGCTGGCCACCGTGATCCCGAGTTGCGACGCCGAGAGATAGGCGTCGAGGTGGTCGAGGGCCTTGCTGGTCAGCTTGGCCGCCCAGTTCCCCTGCTCGGCGAGCTGCTCGATCTGACTGGTCCGGACCTTGACCAGGGCGAACTCGGCGGCGACGAAGAAGCCGTTGACGAAGATCAACCCGGCGATGATCAGGAGTTGCGAGACGTCCATGGGACGGGGCGTCCGATCGAAGGAGGGAACCCGGTAGGCCGTCCATCGCGAACGCATGATCGCCTGCGAACGTCGAGGATGCCGCCGGGTCAGCTGATCGATTCTAACCGACCCTGTCCCCCGACGCACTGTGAAAATCGTCTCCCTTCGACGTAAGGTCCGATCCCCAACCGAACAGCAGCGTTCCCAGGCCAACGAACGGGAGCAGCCCGACGATCAGGAAGATCGGCCCGAACGAGCCGGAGGCATCCTTGACGTAACCAGCGAACGGCAAGAAGCCCGCCACGAACAGATTTCCGAGCCCGCCCAGAATCCCGACCACGAATCCCGTATGGCGAGCTCGAGACGTCCTGACAGAACGCGAAGTAATTCGCCATGAACGCCGCCGTCCCGAGGGCCATCACCCCGAGCAGGCCGATCGCCAGCGCATTATCATCGATCCAGCCCACCGAAGCACCCAGAAGCGATCAGGAGCGAACAACCCGCCATGACCCGGAGCCTCGCCGCGAGGGCTCAATCCCCGACCCGCCAGGAATCGCGACAAGGCACCACCGCCCAGGTTGCCGACGTCGGCCGCCAGGAACGGCAAGGCGCTCCACATCCCGCTCGCCAGGTAGGTCATCCCCCGATCTTCCTTCAAATAAGTCGGCAGCCAGTTGATCAGGAAATGCCAGCAGACGTTGATCGAAATCGAGACGACCACGAGAACCCAGAATCGCCGCAGTCGGACGACCTCGCCCAGCGCTTCGGCCCAGTCCGTCCCCTTGAGTAACCGGAAAGGCAAGACGCGGGCTACGATCAGCAGCCCGAACATCAAACACGGCGATCGCCCACCAGATCGCCTGGTAGCCGAATCGATAGGAAGAAAGACCGATAAGGATGGCAAGGACGAGCACACTCCCAAAGGTCGCTTGAACGACCGGCGAAAGTCCCGGAGCTTGGCCGCCGAATTCGTCGGTCGGAGAAGTCCCTGATGGCCTCGACCTGCGAGCAGGCCGCGATTCGGACCACGAACCATGGACAGCCAGGCGACGACCCAGACCAAACCGAGCGAGGCGACGATGACGAACGTGGCTCGCCAGCCGTACCAGTGCGACAGCTTCGGGACGATCAGCGGGGTCAAGACCGCGCCAACCGCCGCCCCGAATTGAAGATCCCGTTCCCCAGACCCCGATCGGCCGGAGGCAGGACCGCAGAAGTCGCCCGCAAGTGCACACGGCCAGTTGAACGATTCGCCGACGCCGAGTAACGCCCGGAACGACCATCAAGACGCCAAGCGTCGGCGAGAAAGCCATCGCCGCGGCTGCGATCGACCACCAAGTCACCGCCCAAGCATAGACCAGCCGGACATCGCGACGATCGGCAATGTATCCCGCTGGAACCTGAAACAAGGCATAAGAGAGAAAAAACGCGGCCATGACCCAGCCAAACCCCTGATTGTCAGATTGAAATTCCGCCTTGATCGATGGCCCGACCAGCGACATCGCCTGGCGATCCATGTAACTCAGGACCGTCGAGGCGAACATCAGCCAGCAAAGACCCCACCGCCATCGGGCCGGAGGCTTTGGAGTCATGCTCAGGTCGATCCTCTAGAACGAGGAATGAGCCACGTGATGGTCCGATCGCCTTCTGAGATCCGAGCAGAAGGCGAGGAGTTTGCACCATCCGGGTAAGGTAACTTGCCAGAGCCGACAGCCTCGAAGCAATCAGGAAGCTAGAGAACTCGACGATTCACAGAACTCGACGTTTCGAAACACCGCCGCCCCCGGGATCGTTTCCGATCGCGGGGGCGGGGTGGTTTGGAGGATCCGGCGATGACCGACTTTCGCGCCATGGGCACTATCATGGGCCTGGCGGGCTTAACGGCCGTGTTCGGGATGGGAACGGGTGGGGCCCCGCCAGTATCGTCGCCGGAATTCGGCCGGGGGGCGGTCAGGCCCTCCCGGACGCGGTGGTTCCGGTGTCGGGTCACACACGCAGCTCATTCAAGAGCGCAAGCGTGGTAGCTTGAGATCTCATCCTCGGATCGCGGACCCTCGATGGATCGAGGGTCGTCGATTGAGGGAGCTTGGTCCGTTCGATTCGCGGTCGCCTTGGTTTCTGGCGGCGGCGGATCGGGGTGGTCAAGCCGCTCGGCTGTTAGGACCGGTCGGCTGCGGCGGTCGCCCGCCGTGCACTCCCGGCCTATCGACCTGGTCGTCTTCCAGGAGCCTTCGTATCGATTGATACTGGAAACCTCGTCTTGAAGAGGGCTTCGCGCTTAGATGCCTTCAGCGCTTATCCTTTCCCGACCTGGCTACCCGGCGATGCCCCGAGCGGGACAGCCGGCACACCAGAGGTCGGTCCTCCCCAATCCTCTCGTACTAGGGGAGACCCTTCGCAAGTTTCCGACGCCCACGGCAGATAGGGACCGACCTGTCTCACGACGGTCTGAACCCAGCTCGCGTACCGCTTTCATTGGCGAACAGCCAAACCCTTGGGACCTTCTCCAGCCCCAGGATGCGATGAGCCGACATCGAGGTGCCAAACCTCCCCGCCGCTGTGGACGCTCGGGGGAGATCAGCCTGTTATCCCCGGAGTACCTTTTATCTGTTGAGCGACGGCCTTTCCATCCAGCACCGCCGGATCACTAAAGCCGACTTTCGTCCCTGCTCGAGCGATCGCTCTCGCAGTCAGGCACCCTTGTACTTTTGCGCTCGTGTTGCCCGATTGCCGACCGGGCCGAGGGTACCATGGCGCTCCTCCGTTACGCTTTGGGAGGAGACCGCCCCAGTCAAACTGCCCGATGAACACGGTCCCGATCCGGGCCACGGATCGGTGAGGACTGACGCCATTTCAGGGTGGTATTTCACCGATGGCTCCCCGACGGCTGGCGCCGGCGGATCGTATGCCTCCCACCTATGCTACACAGAAATGCCGTCAGGCCAGTGTCAACCTGCAGTAAAGGTTCACGGGGTCTTTCCGTCTGACCGCGGGTACGTGGCATCTTCACCACGGCTACAGTTTCACCGGGTCCCTCGTGGAGACAGTGCTCCAGTCGTTACGCCATTCATGCAGGTCGGAACTTACCCGACAAGGAACTTCGCTACCTTAGGACCGTCATAGTTACGGCCGCCGTTTATCGGGGCTTCGGTCGCCAGCTTCTCTTGCGATCACCGGCTCCCTTAACCTACCGACACCGAGCAGGCGTCAGACTCTATACGTCCTCTTGCGAGTTGGCAGAGTCCTGTGTTTTTGATAAACAGTCGCTAGAGCCGATTCACTGCGGCTCGGGTTGCCCCGAGCACCCCTTATACCGAAGGTACGGGGTCATTTTGCCGAGTTCCTTCACGAGGGTTCTCCCGAACGCCTTCGGATACTCGCCTAGCACACCTGTGTCGGATTGCGGTACGGGCCGATGAGTCGTCCCTCAGCGGGCTTTTCGTGGCCGGGTGAAGAAGAGCTTCCAGATCGAATGCTGTCGCCCTTGCGGGACGGGGGCGTCTATCACCCCGACTCTTCAGTTCCCGGCGTCCTCGCTGAGTTCAACCTTCACCATCGGGTGACGGAATATTAACCGTCTGCCCATCGGCTACGCCCTTGGGCCTCGCCTTAGGACCCGACTGACCCTGGGCGGATTGACCTTCCCCAGGAAACCTTGTGCTTTCGGCGGACGGGCTTCCCACCCGTCTTGTCGTTACTCGTTCCGGCATACGCACTCGCCAACGCTCCAGTGGTCGTTACCGTCCACCTTCGACGCGGCTGGCGACGCTCTCCTACTACTCGATTTCTCGAATCCGCGAC
>CAVWND010000004.1:0-497500 GCA_963756475.1 uncultured Planctomycetota bacterium | reverse complement strand
CGACCTCACCGCCCGCGACAGTGCCCAGGGCTCGCCAGGTCTGCCAGTTGATTGTGTTCTTGATAAACTTGACGCTGCCATCACTGAAGAGCGAATTGACGCCCCCCGAATGGTAACTTCGTGAGGTCACTGCGGAGTAGGTTGGGCCGCCGTCGTCTTCATCCTCCGAGCTCATGTCGCCATCCGGGAAGAGCGTTCCCAACGGCGACCTGGTGTTCGGGGGCAAAGCCGTGGTGAAGCCATCGTAGAAGGAATTGCCGTTGCTCCAGTGGGTGTGGCCGCCGCCAGGCAATCCCCCGGACGCCGTGACCGCCTTGCAGCCCGCTGTCGGAGCCGCATACACACTGGCGAGCACGGTCGTGATGTCCGGGTAAGCAGTTGGTCCGGCCGGGGCACCTGCCGGAATCGTACCGCAATCGTGATACACCGGTGTGTACGTCTTCACTTCCGCGGCCAGGATGGTGTTGCTCAGCCCGTCGGTGAACGAACCGAACGTCCGACTGAGGTTCGTCCCGAGAGCGCCGGACGTCGGGGACTGGAGCGAGTATCCGCCGAAGGAATACCACGTCCCCACGCACCATCCATAGTTCGAGACACCATAGGTGGAGGTCAATCTAGTCGTGGTGCTGGTGCTTGTGTATGTCTGCTGATTGGGCTCGCTCGGACAGAGGAACGTCTTGATCTGCTGCGACACGGCCGTCGCGTTCGAGACGTCGCTCACCTTGTTGGTGTAATTAATGGCATTGTAGAGAGACCCCTGCTCCTGAAAGGGCAAGACTCGCGACGATGCACCCCACGTTGACTTCCACGTCACAACGCCCGAGCTATTGAAAAGAAGTGACATCTGAGGGGGCATGACTCCGTGAGTTGACTCGTAATTGTGGAGCGCAAGCCCGATCTGCTTCAGATTGTTGAGGCATTGCATCCTTCGGGCCGCTTCTCGCGCCGCTTGCACGGCAGGCAGGAGAAGCGCGATGAGGACCGCGATGATCGCGATCACGACAAGCAATTCAATCAGAGTAAAACCAAGGCGATGATTGGATCGTGTGTGCATGATAGGATCTCATTGATTTTGAGACTCAATCTCAGTGACTTAATGATTCTTCCCATCTCCTGCTCCAATTTCAAGAGCTGTTGCTAATGACGGTGAGATTGGGAACGAGTTACGACGTATTCCGACCGGATCAGCAAACGAGAGATGAGACGGGAAATTTGGATCAGGGGACCTGGATGATGGGACTGGCTTCGAGGAGGCGATGACCGCGCTGCTCGTCGATTTCGAGCTTGGCGAGAAGGCGATGGCGGATAATCCGGAGGGCGTTCTCGATGGTCTCGGGGCGTGTGTCCACGAGCGGGATGGCGCCTCCGGCTCGCTTGTCGTGGCCCCCGGCGGTCCCGAGGCCCTCGACGACGACTCGAAGGACATCGCCGGAGTGGGCACCCAGGTTGGCCGCTCGAATCGAGAGCTTCAGGAGGTTTTCGAAGCGGCCGATAGAGAGGGCCCAATTGACCCGATCGAAGCGGATGAAGAAGTCGGCCAGTTCTGCGATGATGTCTGGTTGGGGGACGACCCCGCACCAACTCACGATCACATCCTGGTAGAGGAACGCATTGGACAGGGCGTTCTGGAAGGTCGCGAAGTAATCCTGAGAGAGCTTCGGGTTCCTGATCCGGGCGAGCAGATCCTTGTCGGCGCGGGGGAAGAGCCAGACGAGGGCTCCATCGTCGAGTGGTCCCGATTCGCGGGGGTAGCCGGAAACCTCGGAATCGATTCCGTAAAGAAGAGACGTGGCGAGCCGAGGGTTGACACTGACTCCCTGTTCGAGAAGATAGCCGGTCACCATCGTGCTGGTGGCGCCCAGGTTGGCTCGAATGTCCCGGTAGAGGACGCCCTCGAGATCGCCCCCGGTCTCATGGTGGTCGAGCACGACGACAGGAGTGGCGGCCTCGCTGGCCCTCCGCCCGGTCCCGGGTTGGGAGTCAACCATGATCACGGCGTCATCGGGACCGATCGTTACCTGTTCGATCGGGACTAACGGAATCGGGACCAGGTTGACCATCGTCCGATTCTCGGCCCGGGCGATCATGCCGTTGACCGTCATGAGACCGACTTGCCGGGCTGTCGGATTTCGATCAGGGTCCGGAGCCCGAGCATGCTGGCGAGGGCGTCGGGGTCCGGATTGACGTGGGAGACCAGGACGACTCTGGCGAACGGGGCGACGGTCGCCAGAAAGCGTTCGGAGCGGTGCTGCCGGAGCAGGACGGGCTCCGCGTCGGACTCGGCCATCATCGCGGTCGCACCCCGATCGAACCGAGGGGAGCGGCGCCCGGTTCGAGACGGCCGGTCGAGGGCAGAGTCCCCCGTTCGCTCCCCGATACCAAGAGCTTACGCGAGGACCGGCCGCCGTTCCAGACCTAACGACTCACGGCGGAACGGGAACCGTTCTTGGAGCCGGCTGTCCTGGCGACCGCCGCGTCCTTCGGAAGCTCCTCCAGCGCGATCCCAACCTTGTCGAGGATGTCCCGGGCCAGATCGGAATCCCCTCCAAACCCGTAGAGCAAGCTCACCTCGGCGCTCGACTCACCTTTCAGTCGGACGGCTACGGCGATGGGTCGGCCGTCCTTGCTCTTGGCCTTGATGTTGAAATTAACGTCATTGGCAAGGACGAGCAGGAGAGATCCCCAGCCGCCGCCGATCGCTCATGGCTGAAGTTCCGGAATTCCTTTGAGCTGGTGTCGGCGGTCATCGAGACGTCGTCGATGATCGAATCTTGCGACATCACGTCGGCGACCGTGCGAGCCACGATCGTCGCCGAGGCGGGATAAACCCGGTTGACCGCCGCAGGGTTCGGCTCGATTATTCCCGGGTGGTCGGACCCCTTGGGGATGTATCGTCGAGCAGCCCGGAGGCCAGGCAACTGACACAATCAACCAGGACAAAGGGGCAGCCCTGCGCATTGACCGCCTCCGATTGGAAGCCCGGAAACCCGACGACGTGCAACGACAAGCGGCAGGGTATGGGATCAATCAGCGGGGGTCAAGGCGGGTTCAAGCCCTCAACCGCCGAGAAACTGGCCGTACGGGTGGTGGCCCCGGAGGAACTCCTCGGCCGTGATCGGTTTCTTGCCTTCGAGCTGAACCTTCAGTAGCCGGATCGCGCCCGATCCGGCGGCCACGATGAATCGGTCCCCCTCGGCTTCAAGGACCTGGCCGGGCTCGCCCTTGCCCTTCGATTGGCCGGGTCTGATGGACGATCAGGCGGATAGGGCCATCGGGGCGATGCCACGTCGTCGAGGCGACAGGCCAGGGCTGCATCGCTCGGACGAGGTTGTGGACTTCGAGATTCGATCGCGTCCAGTCGATCCGAGCGTCTTCCTTGTGGAGCTTCGGAGCCTTCGTGACCTTAGACTGTTCCTGAGGAAGGATCTTCGCCGAGCCGGCGACGAGCGTCGCGATCGCCTCGGCCACGAGCGGGGCGCCCAGGAGGGCAATCCGGTCTTCCAACTCGCCGGCCGTCTCGTTGGGGTCGATCGGAGTCCGGGCGAAGGCCATCATGCCGCCGGCATCGATCTTGGGGGTCATCCGGATCACGGTGACGCCGGTCTCGGTCTCGCCTCGCTCGATCGCCCGGGCCACGGGCGCGGCCCCTCGGTAGGCGGGCAGGATCGAGCCGTGGAGGTTGATCCCGCCCAGTGGAGGGATCGAGAGCAGGTCGGCCGAGAGGATCTGGCCGTAGGCCGCCGTCACCAGAAGGTCGGAGTCGAGGCTCCGGATCAGTTCGAGCGACTCGGGAGCGTTGACGTCCTCAGGCTGCTCAACCCGGATCTGCCGGGCGAGCGCGGCCTGCTTGATCCGGCTCGGGATCAGCAGTTGCTTGCGTCCCTGGGGCCGATCCGGCTGCGTGACCAGGGCGACGACGCCGTGGCCGGTCTGACAAAGGTGCTCGAAGGTCGGCAGGGCGAAGTCGCCGGTGCCGAGCATGATGATCCGGGGAGACGGAAGCATTGTTGGCCTCCCTTTGAGAGTATGGACCGGGATGGCCGACCGAATTCACGGAGACCCTCGATCAGGGGTAAGTCCCACCGGTCCGATAGCAAGCGATCGCGATCGAGGCCACAAAAAGGAGGAGAAAGCCCCATCGTTTGAACAGAGTGTCAGTTCTCTCGGAGCGGCCACTTCGGCGAAGCTGTAGCCAGAGAATTCCAATCCAGTAACCGACCATCGCGGCGAGGCAGACCTTCCCCATCGCGCCTCCGTCGAGCATCAAGTGCAGCAAGGAGCGCGATTGGGACCTGCTGGAGCAGTGTGATCCGTATCCACTCGCGATCCCCTCTCGTTTTCAGATCCTTCAATTCGGTGGCCAGCTTGCTCATAATCCCGCCAAGGTTCAGACGTTGGTGCCTTATCTCATCTCATCGAGTTGCCGGCGGATCTCATCGTCGTCGGGATAGATCCCTTCAGCCTGGGCCTTGCGGTAGCCGGCCTCGATCTCCTTGATCTTGGCATTGGCGGAGGTCCTGGCGATCGGGCCGAGATAGTCGATGAAGAGCTTGCCGTCGAGGTGGTCGGTCTCGTGCTGGATCGCGCGGCCGAGGAGTTCTTCGGCGTCGAGCTCGACCGGATTGCCGGCGAGGTCGTAGGAGCGCACCCGGATCTTCCGAGCCCGGCGTACCTTGCCATAGAGGCCGGGGAAGCTGAGGCAGCCTTCCTCGTTCTCCTCGGAGGAGTGCCGTTTGACGATCTCGGGGTTGATGAAGACCTGTTCCTGGTCGGGCTGGGCGGCGTCGGCGGTCAGGTTGAGGACGAAGAAGCGGAGCGGGACGCCCACCTGGTTGGCCGCGAGACCGACCCCGTTCGAGGAGTACATCAGGTCGAACATCTCGCGGACGGTCGCCCGGAGTTTGTCGTCGATCTGGACCACCGGCCGCGACTCATAGCGAAGGGCGGGATGGGGATAGGGCACGATCCGAAGCACGTTGACGCTCCCGGGCGATCCGTTGACGAAGGGGCTTGAACCTCCAGTATATGGGGTCGAGCCCCGGGTCGCCAACCCAACTGAGGATCGGGGCTTGTCAAGGCGCGAAGACATTCTCGGGCAGGTCGTCGTGACGTCTGGGAGGCTTCAACCAGCCCGTGAAGAGGCTCTCGGGGACGAGGAAGACCGGCCCCTTGTCGCCCGTGGCCGTCGTGGCGCAGAGTTGTCCAGGCCGGGCCAGGCCGCCGATCCGGATCGTCCGACTGGGCGAGCCGTTCGAGGAAGTCGAGGCGGATCGCCAGCCGTGCGGGGTTGAGACCGGCGACCTTCGGGATCTCCCCCTCGTACTGGAGGAACCGGGTGGTCGTAAGCTTCGAGGTCACTTCCAGGAGCGGGTTCACCTTGGCGGGGTCGAGACCGGGGGCGTCAATCGGCCCCTCCAACGACCACTTGCGGTTCCCGGCGTCCTGGATCGAGTTGAGCGAGAAGCCTCGCTCGGGCCAGTCGAGCTGGATCCTGCCGACCTGCTTCGGGTCGAACGAGAGGACGTGGTGGTCGTGCCATTCCGAGTCGAGAACTTCGATCGCCTCAGGGCCGAGAGTGAAGATCAACGGGTTGTCGTCGACCTTCGCGTACCGGGTGTTCGCCTTACCGGGGACGAGGCGACCGATGAGCAAGGAGTGGTCCTCGAGATCGATGGTCCCCGGGACTCCGACCTGGCTTTGGCAGGTCGGCGACCATCGAGAAGCTCAGGGAGGTTCGACCAGGTCAGCGTGAGAGCGGGCGACTTCAGGCCGTACTTCTCCAGGTCCTCCGCCTTCTCGGTCACCAGCGTCTCGGCCCGGAGCCGCGAGAGAAGCTTGAGAAGCCGGCCGACCGACGGAGCGTCGGCCGGGGCGGCGACCGGCTCGACCATCCACCAGCCGAGGGGGGCGTTCTTCGAGAGGGTCGAGCTTGAAGATGGGCGCGTGGAGCGTGGCCTTCCGCCCCATGCCGGTGAACTTCAGCCGCTCGATCTGGTCGGTCGACCCGGCGAGGATCTGGCGGTCGCGGAAGGCGAGCTGGCTCCGGGGCAGGAAGCCGTTGACCGAGTCGGGCAGGCCCAGGATGGTCGGGTCGCCTGGGAGCCGGGCATAGAGCGTCTTTCGGGCGAGCGTCGAGCCGACCGAACTGGAGCGTCAGGTCAGGCTCTCGGTTCGGGTCGGCCGAGGCCGAGCCGCCGGGTCGCGAGGGTCGCGGGCCTGCCAGAGCTTGAGGACAAGGGCCGGCTTGTCGAGGCCCGCGTCGGGGCGCGTTCCGGGGTGTCGAGATAGATGCTGGTCTGGACCTGGTCGAGCGACTTGAGGAAGTCCTGGATCGCCTGCCGGTCGGCCGCTGGCGGGCGAAGGGCGGACGATCGTCCAGTCGTTGCCCGACCGGACGACCTCGAAATCGCCTCCGTCGGCCGACTCGACCGCCGATCCGGTGGACCCGAGCGGGGTTGAAGTCGGCGACCTTCGGGCTCCGGAAGGCGTTGGGGTCGGGCCGGAGGTCTTTCAGGACCCGGTTCTCAACGATGACGACATCGTCCTGGTCGCCTCGTTTGACGTAAACCTGTCCTTCCGTGCCCTCGACCGGTCTTGCCGACCAGGAGGACCTGCTCGGGCCGGCGGCGGTCGACCCGGCCGGCGTCGACCTCGATCGTGAGCGCGGGGTTCTTGAGCCCGAAGCGGTCCAGATCGGCGTCTTTGACGTCGTTGGCGACGAACCGGGAGTCGTCCAGGACGCGGAGAGAGCCGAGGTCGGCGATCAGGCCGTCGACCCTGGGCTCGGCCGCGAGGGCGTGGAACGGGGCGTCGATCCGCCAGGCGTCTCGGCCCCGTTCGAGCTTCAACTCCTGTCGCCGCTGCGGCGATCTTGACGGCGTTGACCTCGAAGGAGGGGACCCGGAAGAGTTCGTGGTCGCGCCAGCGAACGAGCGGGAGCTTGACCAGGTCGAGCCCCTTGGCGTCGACGACCTCGACTCCCTCGGAGCCCGACCCGGCGGACGAACCGGCGATCGAGGCTGGTCTTGCCCGACTTCGAGCGCGACCAGCGGTGCGTCGGTCGCCTCGCCCCAGAGGCGGATGGTCCGCTCGGGAGGGGCCAGACCGTACTTGTCCGGGTCGCCTTCAAGCGTGGCGGCCTCGGGCTTCCGGGACAGCTCCTTCAGGTTGTAGGCCAGGGTCTCGACCTTCGAAGGGTCGGCCGCCACGTGCATCGGCGCGGTCATCTGCCAGCGATTTCGCCCTTCTCGACCGACGTTCGAAGACGATCGGGCCGTCCTCGCCGCCGAGGATCTCGATCTTCCGCAGGTCGTCGGGCTTGGTGTCGAGGAGTTCGTGGAGAAGCCGGCTGCTCATCCGCTCGCGCTGCGAGCGGGTGGGGATCTGGGCGAAATCGGCCACCCAGAGGCCGACCAGGCCGGCGAAAAACAAAGCGAGCAGGGCGTAGGTGCCTCGGTTTTTCATCGCGGTGATCGATCCAGTGATCGGGAACGAAGGGCATCGCGAGACCGATGATCGAGGTCCAATCGGCGAGGGCCGGAGGGCAAGCGGATCGATCGAGATCTGATCATCAACGATCGTCTATGCGGTCACTTCAATCCCGCCGGGCCAGGTAGGTCGTCGCCCCGAGGCCGAGGATGATGACGATGGCCAGCAGGGTCGGGACCAGGACCAGCCGGAGCCGGAGGCCGGGATCGGCGGCGAACAGCAGGCTCTCGTGCGTCTTGGGGTCGATGCCGAGCAACTCGGGACGGCCCCGGAGCCAGTGGATGGCGTTCATCAGCAGGTCGAGGTTCGCCGGCTCGACCCGGACGAACTGGTTGTCGGCCGCGTGCGAGCTGGAGAAGACGACCATTCGGGGCGTCGGCTTCTCGGAGGCGGTCTGAGGCCGGACGGCGACGGCCGACCCCGACGTTGAGCGGGCCGGCCTGGTCCTTGGCCGGGTCTCGGCTGACTTTGCGGGCGTTCGAGTCGGTCTCGGCCCACGATTCGGGGCCGGTCCTGAGGAACGGCGAGGCGACGACGCCCGGGTTGGCCGCCTTCTTGGTCGCCGACTCGCCCGGCTTCGGCGGTCCGCCCAGCACGGCCAGCGGCGCCGCGTTGGGAAGAAGCACGACCCGCCCGGCCAGCGATTCGACGATCGGGTGGCTTGCTCCCCGGCGGGATCGGGGCGAAGACCAAGTAGGGCCGTCCCGGGTAGGAGTAACGCGGGTCGACCGCCATCCCGGTGCCGAATTCGACGTTGTAGGTCCGGAGCAGGTCGGCGAGCCCGGCCGACTCGGCGTTGCCGGCGAGCACGATCAACTGGCCGCCTCGGATGAAGAACTGCTTGATCCGCTCGACCTCGTCGGCGTGGAACGGCGACTTCGGCCCGCAGATCACCAGGAGCATGACGTCGGAGGGGATCTCGTCGCGGAGCAGGTTCGACCTCGACCGCGTCGGTGCCGACCGACGCCAGCCTCGCCCGCCAGAGGCCGATCCCCGGCCTGCGACGGGTCGAGCTCGCCGATCGAGGGCTCGCCGTGGCCGATCGTGAAGCCGATCTTCGACCGCTTCCCCTCGCGGAGCCGGATCAGGGCCGAGGTGACGACGTCCTCGCCGTCGAAGGTCGAGACGAATCGGTCGGGCCTGGCCTCGAACCGGCTCCCCTGGGCCTCGAAGAGCTCGAGGGCGCTGATCACGGCATGCGACGGCCGTGTCCCCCTCGCCGATAGCCGACCACGATCCCGTCGCCGAGCAGGCCGACCATGTCGGGCACCCGCTTGACCAGGGCCTCGAATTCCTTGACGTCGTTGTTGGGGTCGAGGTACTCGACCCGGACTCTTGACGGGTTGGCCGCCTTGTAGAGGTCGAGCAACTGCCGGACCCGGTCGAGCTGGCGGCTCGACTGCGGCGAGTTGCCGAAGAAGACGTCGAACGAGACCGGCCGGTCGAGCGACTGGAGCAGGTTGATCGTCCTCGACGAGAGGCTGAACGAGCGGTCGCGCGTCAGGTCGATCGCCCGGCCGCCGTACCGGAACGCCACGACGTTGCCGACGATCAGGATGCCCGCCACCAGCGAGGCCGTCAGCGCCGTGTTCGAGAACTCCAGGACCCGGCGCAGCGTCGGGCTGGCGTGCCGGTAGCGGCGGTTGACCCGGAGCACCGCCAGGACGATCCCGAACCCCGCCGCGAACGCCGGGAGCGACCAGGGAATGCCGACCGTCGCCGCCAGGTAGCCGCCGGCCAGGACCAGGAGAAAGCCGATCACCGCCGAGGCCACCACGCGGTCGCGATAGCTCGAGGCCGGCGAGTCCTCCGGCTCCTCGCGGGTCGCCTGGCCGATCGGGCGCCCCCCGGATCACCCAGGTCAGCGTCAGGAAGCCGGCCAGGGCGGAGGCGATCGCCCAGACGTCGGGCCGGGACAGGAAATCGAGCACTCGTTGCGACATGGTCGTCGATCACCCCTCGCGGCGGTATTCCAGGACCTTCACGGTCAGGTAGAGCATCAGGACGGCGACCGAGAGGTGGAGCGCCAGGAACCGGAGGTCGAGCTGGCCGGTCCCGAAGGTGTTGACCTGGTGGAGCACCGAGACGAACTGGATCGCCTCGGCCCAGCTCGCCCGCCGGAACATCGCGTAGGCGTAGCCGGCCGAGGATCAGCACGATCAGCAGGAAGACCGCCGCGAACGTCAGGACCGCCGCGACGATCTGGTTCCTCGTCAGCGAGCTGAAGAACAGGCCGATCGCCACGAACATCATGCCCATCGTCGTCAGGCCGATCCCGAGCGAGACCACCGGGCCGAGGTCGAAGTTGTATTGCCCCTGATAGTAGAGGAAGGGCAGATAGAGCGCGAACGGCAGGAGCAGCACGAGGTACATCGACGACCCCGGCCAGCCACTTCGAGACGACGACCTCGGCCTCGGTCACCGGGGCGGTCAGCAGCGGCTCGATCGTGCCCGACCGCCGTTCCTCGGCGATCAGCCGCATCGTCAGGGCGGGGATGGCGACGAGCATGCCGATCCAGAACTGCAGGGCTGCCCGAGATGTAGGTGTTCAGCGGGTCGCGCAGGCCGGAGTAGCCCACGTTGTTGCGGGCGAGGGCCTCGACCAGGTCCCAGAAGTTGACCAGGGCGATGGCCTGGAACGCCAGGAGGATCAGGAACGCCATCGGCCCGAGGAAGTAGCTCGCCAGCTCGCGGCGGAGGAGAGTGGGGATGTGTCGCATGGTCAGGCGGCCTCGGTCGCGGTCGGATTCTCGGACTCGGCGTCCCGGCGCGATCGAGGCGTCGCGGACGGCCCGGACGAACCGCTCTTCGAGCGACGACCGCCGGAGGTCGAGCTGCCGGAGCGCCCAGCCGTTCTGGATGATCCGCTGGGCCAGCGCCTCGCGGAGGTCGGCATCGTCCGTTGGTCTGGATCTCGACCCGGATCGATCTCGCCCTCGCTGATCGGTCACGCCCGACCCGCGTCGACGCCCGGGAGTCGCCTCGATCGCCTTGCGGATCGCCTGGGCCGGCCCCCGGACTTCGAGCACGATCGCCGATTGCGTCCTGGAGGTGGTCGAGCCGGTCGTCGACGGCGACCTTCCCCTTGACGATCATGATCACCCGGCCGCAGACGGCCTCGACCTCCGACATGATGTGGGTCGAGAGCAAGATCGTGTGCCGGTCGCCCAGCTCGCGGATCAGGGCGCGGACCTCGCGGATCTGCATCGGGTCGAGCCCGGCGGTCGGCTCGTCGAGGACCAGGATGTCGGGGTCGTGGACCATCGCCTCGGCCAGCCCGACGCGCTGGCGGTACCCTTGGAGAGATGCCCGAGCACCCGCGATTCGACGTCGGACGAGCTTGCAGCGTTCCAGGACGTCATCGATCGCGGCCCGCCGCTTGGATCGCGGGACGTCCTTGAGCTTGGCCCGGTAGGTCAGGTATTCGCGGACCCGCATCTCGGGGTAGAGCGGCACGTTCTCGGGCAGGTAGCCGACCTTCTTGCGGACCTCCAGGGCTCGTCGAGGACGTCGTGCCCCGAGAGCACGGCCCGGCCGCTGGTCGGGGCAGGAACGTCGTCAGCATCCGCATCGTCGTCGTCTTGCCCGCCCCGTTGGGGCCGAGGAGGCCGACGATCTCCCCCCGGCCCACCGAGAAGCTCACCCGGTCCACGGCCCGGACCGAGTGATAATGCTTCGACAACCGCTCGACTTCGATCATGGAAAGAATCTCGGACTCGGACTAATGACTCGAAGCGCAGGATTAACGATTTCGAAGGTCGGTGAGTCACCCAGACCAGCAAGGTGAGCGGTTCGCCCGGCCTGGGCGGAGCCATCCGTTCGAGGTCAGGCGGACCCGACGAAGTCGGCTCCGCTCGTCCGCTAACGTCCGCGGTGCCACGACGACATCGACCGGCGTTCTCGCGAAGTTCGGGCGTGCCCACCTGCGCGATTGGCGAAGCAGTTCCACCACGAACCGCTTCATGCTGGCCGAACCTGGGCTCGACGATATGGTCCGGCGTGGAGTCTAGCCCGGTTTGCGATGAACGGTCGAAGATCACCCGGCGGATCGCCCAGCGGCGCGGCCTCGGCCCCCCGGAAGATGGCCACGCTGGCCGACCTCGCTCAGTTGGGTCACCAGCGTCGGGCTTCGGAGTCGCCCTCCTCGATCAATCTGGGGAACTGCCTGCGGAGCTGCTCGACGAACGAACGCCGGACCCGCTCCGTCCATCGGGACGGCGAAGACCTCGGCCGCCTCGGCCCGGTCGGGGTCGATGACGATGTCCTGACAGATCGAGATCCGGCCGAACTCGGGAGTCTGGCGGGCATCCTCCCGGATCAATCTCCTGAATCCGATCCGGTGCATCCATGGATGTCCGTGACGATCACGATCCGGCGGACCCTGGGCTGTTCGAGCATCCGGGCGATCAAACGTCGAGAGCCGATGTTCACGGGACTCGATCGAGGGGTGAGTCGCGACGGATTCAATGACCGCAACCGAGGGATGCGGCTGGCTGGACGGGTCAACGGGCTCTTTCGAGACGACCTCGGTCGGCTTCGGCGCGGGATCGGATGCTTTACTGGCATAATGGAATGAGTGCGGGGAGCCGGGTCGTGATCGAGCTTCTGGGCCACGACAGGACCGATCGGGGAGTCGTGGAGCGACTTGATTCAAGAGGATGATGGCGAAGATCAAGCTGGCAGCCACGCCCGAGAAAGCCGAGGCGGCGAGGGCCCGATCGGGCGGGTCGAACCAGGGCCTTGAGGCGAGCCTGGCGGTGGTTTGCGGCGATCCGGGCCTCCAGGACGGAGGCGAGGTCGCGAGGGATGGCGGGCCGGTCCAGCCCGGCCACGGCGTCACGGGCCTGGACGAGCGAGCGAAGCTGCTCGGCCAGGGGCGGGCTCGACTCGACCGACCACTCGATCGCCAGCCGGTCGGCCGGGTCGAGCTCGTCGTCGAGGTAGGCGGAGAGATAGGATTCGTCGTCGAGGTTCATGTCGTCCGGCTGGGTTAAGGCCTGGGGAACGGGGCCTCTTGCCTTTCCTTTCTACGATCACTCCGGTTCAAGTCGAGTCAGTGGACATTGCGGGCGGCCTGACGGCTCGAACTCTCCTCCTCCACGACCCCCTTGAGCCTCTCTCGGAGATCGAGCCGAGCCCGATGTAATCGGCTCCGAACCGTTCCGACTGGCACGCCGAGAATCGCCGCGATCTCCTCGTATCGCAGGCCGTCAAACTCTTTCATCACCACGACCGCTCGATGGTCGTCGGCCAGAGCATTCAAGGCGGACTGGATCAACCCATCGCGTTCGGCCCGCTCCAGGGGCAGGGTCGGGTCGCTCAGGATCGAGTCATCCGCTGGATCGATCGGTTCCTCGCGGTCCCGGACGGTGAAATCCGCCAGAGATCCGCCGACGGCGACGACCACTCAGGGCCAGGTTGACGGCGATCCGATAAATCCAGGTGTAGAACGAACTCTCGCCCTTGAAATCGATCCAGTTTCTCGAAGGCCCGAAGGAATGCATCTTGCAGAAGATCGAGCGCATCCTCCGAACTGCCGGTCAGGCGGAGCATCGTGGGATAGAGCCGGTCCTGATAGCGCTGGACCAGAACCCCGAATGCATCCGTCCGCCCTGCTCGACACGCCGCGATGAGGGAGTTGTCGTCATTGCACCCGGTCATCGGTAACCTTTGACGCTCGATGGAGGGGCGAAGTTCCCGAGAACCCGGAACTCGACCCCAGATCGCGTTTTCGATGTGGTCTCCTGATATTAATCAAAGGCGCCCGAGGATGCGACCCTCTTCCACCATGGTTTCGCTGGATCGCTTGCCCCGATGGGGAACCTGGGCCTATCATGTGCAAGTCGGATTCGAGGGAAGGGGAGCGGCCTGGACCGGCCGGGCGAGGGACAGACGGGCATGAAGACCGCAGTAACATTTCACAACGAACAGCTTGAATTCGATGTCCCCGAGGACCGGCTCGTCGGACAATGGACCGGTCCCGAGGTTCCGACCGACATCGACGTTCCGGAGATGACCCGGAGGGCGATCGAGTCGCCGAGCGATTTCCCTTCGCTCATTCGCTCGGTCGTTCCTGGCGATCGGGTCGTCTTGCCGCTCGACCCGACGACGCCCGACCTCACCGCAATCCTGGACGTGGTGGCCGAGACGCTCCGGACGGCTGAGGTCGAGAGCATCACGGTCGTCTCGACCGCTCCCGAGCCCTCGACCCTTCCCGAGGGCGTCTCCTGGCGTGTTCACCATCCCGACGATCGGACGCAACTGGCATACCTTTCGAGCACCAATCAAGGGCAACGTGTCTACCTGAACCGCTACCTGACTGACGCTGACATCGTGATCCCGATCGGGACGCTCGGCTACGACGGGACTTTCGGCTATCGAGGCCCATGGTCGGTCATCTATCCCGGCCTCAGTGATCAGGAAACACTGACGCGTTACCGTGGCCAGCTCGCCGAAGAGAAGGCCGACCGAGATCATCCGAATGCCTCGCTCCAGGAGTCGGCCGAGGTCGGCTGGCTGCTCGGTTGCCAGTTTCAGGTGGGCGTCCTCCCCGGACGGCAAGGGGTGGCCCAGGTTCTGGCGGGACTCGAATCCTCCGTTCGAGCCGAGGGCATGGCCGCTGTCGACGGAGCCTGGACATTCACCGCCGAGGAGCGGGCCGACGTGGTCATCGCCGGGATCGGAGCACCCGGCCGACCGACCTCGATCGAGGACCTGGCTCAGGGGTTGGCCACCGCCGGCCGGCTGGTCCGTCAAGGTGGCAAGATCGTCGCCCTCTCCAGGGCGGAGGGCGAGGTCGGACCCGCCGTGCGTCGGCTCGTTGGCGCCGAGAACCCGAGGTCGGCGCTCAACCGGCTCCGAGGACGCGAAGCCGACCCGGATTATGGAGCCGCCCGTAGGCTGGCTTCGACGCTGGCCTGGGCCGACGTCTACCTTCACAGCAACCTTGAGGCTGACATCGTGGAGGAACTCGGGTTGATCCCGATCGACCGGCCCGGCGAGGCCCGGAAACTCGCCGCCACGGCCGCTTCCTGCACGATCCTGAGCCACGCTGACCGGACGAGAGCGCTAGTCAACGCTGAGGATTGAAGTGATCCCCGACTTGGTTTGTCCCTCTGACTTTTCTGAAATCGGAACCCATGCGATCTGATCATCCTCACCCTGACGCCAACGCCTACCGATCGACGAACGAAAGCGCGGGCTGGGTCGACCGATCGAGCCAGGTTCGTCTGGAGATCTCGGGGCCGGATCGGGCCAAGTTCCTGCACAATCTGACGACCAACGACGTCAAGCGGCTGGCCGAGGGAACAGGGCACGAGTCGTTCGTGACGAGCCCGCAAGGTAAGGCACTGGCCTATACGACCTTAATGGCGACCGACCGTTCGATCCTCGCGAGGACCGACTCCGCCTCGCTTGGCGAGCTCTTGCCCCATCTCAGAAAGTACGGCGTCTTTGACGACGTGGCGATCGAGGTATTGACCGACCGGACCTTCGAATTCCACCTCGCGGGGCCCGAGGCCGCGTCGTTGATCGAAGCCCAGGGACTCGAGTTGCCGCCGGAGGGAGCACTTCGCCATCGGATGCACCGAACTCGCTGGAGTTGCCGTTCGGATCATCAGGGAATCGCCGACCGGACGTCCGGGTTTCAGCCTGATCGGCTCGATCGAGGGTGCTGAGTCGGTGAAAGCAACGTTTGTCAAGGCGGGGCTTCCCGAGATCGACTCGGCAACCTTCGAGGCCCTGCGGATCGAGGCCGGTACGCCGGTCTCGGGTGTGGACGTCCTGCCGAACAACCTGCCGCAAGAGGTTGGACGCGACAAGCTGACGGTCAACTTTGTGAAGGGTTGCTACCTCGGGCAGGAGACCGTCGCCCGGCTCGACGCCCTCGGGCACGTCAACCGGCTCTTGAAGGGGTTACACCTGGAAGCCGATGTCATCCCCCCGGCAGGATCGTCGCTGACGTTCGAGGGGAAATCGATCGGCTCGGTCACATCCTCGGCCTTCTCGCCCGGTTGGCAATGTCCAATCGCTCTTGCCTATCTACGGGTCGCGCAAGCCTCTGCGGGGACGAAGCTCAACCTGTCGATCGAAGGGAATGTTGTTTCGGCCATCGTCCGCGACCTGCCGATGCTTCCCTCGTTCTGAGAAGGGAAGCGACTCCGCCGGCGCGGGGGGAGGCGGAGTCGCGCTGGTGGGTTTTCAGGCGGCCGAGAGGTCGCGAATGCCGTCCTCGGGAATGTTGGCGATCTGCAGGATCGTCTCGGGGTCTCGGGCCAGGCCGAGGTTCTCCAGGACGAGCACGCCGAAGGGAGACTGGGAAGACCGGCGGACTTCGGGGTCGCTGTCGGCACGAGTCAGGCGGCCCTGGTAGATCATCCCGTTGTAGGCGACCTTGACCACGGGGCACGGGGTCCCCTGATTTCGTCGGATCGCCATCAAGTTCGCGTGACACTGATCGAACGTCATCGGTTTCCCTCCTGAACACCGAACGTCGTGACGGCGGGGTCAAACGCGAAGGCCATCATGACCCCTCGCGATCGTAAAGCCGACTATGGCCTTTCTCCCCCAACGGGTCAACCCGGACCCGGCCCATTCCGACGCCCTCGGACTCCATTCGAAGCGTAGGTCATGGCCAGAAACGCGCCAAACGATCGCAATCCCCGGTCGAGACCTGGTACACGTAGATCGAATGTCCGACCCTCGCCACTGGCGTCAATTCTCGAAAATACGCGAAGGCGTCTGCCTCAGCTCTCCAACAAGGCATCCAGGCCCGTTCCGGAGCCTTGAGCGACGCGCTATCGTAAAGCCGCCAGGGAAGGCCCCGGACGATCGAGGCGCTCACTGCGTAGAGGCCGGGCGTGAGCCGAGGCGCCGGGCCGACCAGCATCCGGGATTCCACCCCCGGCATGATCGAGACGGTTCCGGGCGGGCCGGGGGGCAGAAACCATTCAAACCCATCCCCTCGGAGCTTGAGCAGGCTCGGGTTGATCTGGCCGAAATAGGCCAGGCCCGCCTTCTCGCCCGGATGATGGACCTTGAGCCAGCGGTTCAACTTAACGAGGTCCTGCCCCCAGTCGAGGTTGCTGTCGATCAGGTGCTCCGCGCCCCGGTCGGGGCCTCCCGAGGCCCAGTTGAAATAGGCCAGGTAGTCCGGATGGATGGTCGCCGTGGCCGTTGCGGTCGCCGCGAGCGAGCCAGCAACGACCGCCGATGCCAGCCACTTCGGCCGCCCCTTCAACCCCGACGCCCACGGGATGACCTTCCCGGTCGCGATGAAGACATACGGGAAGATCGGCAAGATATACCGAAGTCCCAGGCAGATATCGGTCAGGAAGCTCATCGCCCCCAGGACGCCGACCGGAATGGCGAGAACCGCGACTTCGTCCGGCCACGGTGCTCGTGCTCGTTTCGAGAAGACCAGGACAAATGCGCCTAGATTCACGAGGATCAAGGTCCCCTCGGGCACCTTGTACGCCAGCGTGGCCAGGTAATAGTACCACCAGCCCGAACGTTTCATCACCCCGTCGAGGTAGACCGCGTATCCCGAGACCTTGGCGTCATCGACCGGAGCGTTCGGGTTGAGGAAATGCTCGGGAACCCCCTCAGTCTCGATCTTCTGCTCATCGAACCCGAGCAGATAGTGTTTCGGCAAGGGCGAAGGCAAGAGACCCAGGGTCGTACCGCGAAATCGGTTGACCCGGTAGCGCCACGCCCCGTCGAGGAGCGGGTTCGGGCTTGTCGGCCGGGGCGTTCCCGGCGAGATCGGCCTTGTGAACGACCGGCTCGCGAATTCGAACTTGCTCAGCGGCGTCCCGACCCCCTCGAACCCATATCCAAGATCGATGACCAGGGCGTCAGTGCGACCATAGCCGCCCCCTGCCCCACACCGACCACCAGTCGATACGCCCAGCCTCCCCATCGACCTTCCAGGACAAAGCGGATCAGTGCAAGCGCCGGCCAGAGCCCATAGAGCAGCACCAGGCTGAACTTGGTGAGCTGAGCAAGACCGAGGGTCAGACCCGCGAAAACCGCCCGCCGCCACGTCGGATGTTTCTGGTATCGCCAGAAAAGGTACGTTGCCCCCGCTCCGATCGCCGCAGCCGCCGCATCGCTGGTCACGAGGCGTCCGTGGGCCAGGATGTTCGGGCACAAGACCCAGAGAGTCAGGCTGAGGAGCCCGCCTCCCGCGCCATAAAGCCGGCTCGACCACGCGAAGACCACCAGCCCGCCCAGGACCGTGAAAAGCGGCATGACCAGCCGCGCCCGGTCGAACAGTTCGAGGTAATTCTCCCGATTGAAGTAAGCGAACGACTGGCCGAACGCGGCCTGCGACTCGTTCGCCCACGACCCCATCTGGTAGAGCTTGTCCGTCTCATGAGGGCTCAGGACCACCGGCAAGGCCGCGGCCAGCTTCACCAGGGGCGGGTTGTGATGATAGAGCTTGAACGTCCCGGTCTCCCAGTAGCTCACCCCGGCCGGCAGGTGCGCGACCTCGTCGACCGTCGCGTTCTCGCGCAGGAGACTGTCCACCGCCAGGCCCGCGTGCAAGGCCAGGAGCAGGACGACAGCGAGTGCAACCCTCGGGCGAGTCCAGAATGGGATGGTCTCGATCGTCGGACTTTCGGCCGGGACCGCCCCGGCGGTCGACGCCGGAGTCTTCTCGATCGCGCGACTTGATGGGGAGGTGACTTTTCGACGGGCCAAGGGACGCTCCGATCGGGCCGATCATCTCAGGCGGGCGCGGCAGCCGAATTCTCCCGACGTCTCGCCCTAACATCGTACCAACGACCGGAACCAAGCGCAAACACGGCCAGGACACCCAGGATCGGCCACTTCGAGGCCGGGCCGGGGATGTCCCAGAGTTCGACCAGCTCATCGTAACCGTGCTCCGAAGGGTCTTCGGGAGGCATCCAGCGGTGCAACGCCAGAGTCCTCCCGTCCTCCACAAAGCCGGGTGTTCCGATGGAATCGAAGTTGATCGATTGTGGATTCAGCTTGACCGTCCTGAGCGTTCCGCCCGTATCCACATCGACGACCTTGAACTCGTCCTGGCGGTTATTACGACGGAACTTCCAGGACGTCGGACGCATCCTCGGAGGAATCCAGCCCTTCAGTTGATCAATCAACGACGGCTCGTTGCGTGCATAGACCATCCCCAGGAGCCGGGCGTCGGGATTGAATGCGACCGACATCCCATGAGGCTCCAGATCGCGACCCAACGGCTTCATGGAGGGAAGTTCGACGAACCGCAGAGGTGCGGCGCTTTGCTGAACGATCTCCAGTTCGGGATGGTCGACGATGTTCGGCCCGGCCTGGAGCATCCGATGTCCGTCGCGGGAAATCTCCAAAGCCTGTCCCCGGAAGACTCGACGGGGCGGGTTGACCTTGAGGTCCCACGCCTCGATCGGCCACACATAGCCCGAATCCCACCTCCTCAGGTAGAACAGAGATCCATCGGGGCTGAACCAGGGTGCATAACCCAATGAATCGTGAGGCAGGAAGTGTTTGATGGAAGAATTCGTTACATGGCGTTCCGTGAGATCGACATGCACGACCTGCTTGAGCGGGGAGATCGACACATCCCAGAGGATCGCCTTAACTCCCCAGAGCTCGACCAGCATCTTGCCGTCTGGTGACAAGGCAATCGCCTCCTGTATGGATGCCCCCGGCACCGCGATCGAGGCGAGACGCGTGGACGAGGCGACGTCCCAGACGATGAGATTGGCATCGAAAGCCGTGAATTCGTGAAGGGCAAGAATCCGGCCGTCGTCGGAGAGGGCAAGCGGCCCCTTCCCGGCGAAGTAGGTGATCGGCCGATCCTCCATGGCGCTCCAGACACCGACCTTCGTCGGGACGGGATTCCCCATCGCAACGGCAATGGTCGAGCCATCTCGCGAGACCGCCAGCGGCGACCAATTCGAGCCATCATAGATTCCGGTGAACGCGATCCGTTCGCGACCTGAAGGGATCTCGTACACCTTGAGAGTCGCCGTGCCCTCTACGTTCTGGTCGATGTCGCGAGTCAGACCGACCAGGAAACGGCCGCCGGCGAGGAATTTCGCTCCTCCCATCCAGGAACGGGCATCCGACCCCGGCCGATCCATCTCCAGTTCCGCGACCCGGCCCGTCGCTACGTCGCGGATTTTGGCTTGAAAGCGGAAGGTGGTCAGGATCGACCGACCGTCGGGCGAGATCATGAATTGACCGCCGTCATGATTGAATCCGGTTTCGTCCTCATCCTCCTTTGGCGTGTACCGTTCCCGCCACGAAACCCGAGGGCCGGGAGCCGGGAGCGACGCATAACCGACCAGGACGATCAGGACGAGTCCAAACGCCATCGCCAGGCCGCGATTCCGCTGCAAGATGCCTCGAAGAGACGCCATGATCGGACCTCGTGGTTCAGCCCTGGACGAGGTCGCCGATCTTGCCGAACGTCTCGCGGAGGTCCTGATAGAGCTTCCGGTAGATTGCGTAACCCCGGTCGTGGAACGCCTTGACCGAGGGCTCGACCGTGGTCTGGTCGACCAGGCGGATCGTGGCGTCGCAGGCTTCCGGAACGCTCGAGAAGATCCCCGCTCCGACCATCGCCAGAAGGGCCACGCCGAAGGCCGGGCCTTCAGTGGCGTTGACCGTGTGGACGTCGACGCCATAGATATCGGCCTGGATCTGCCGCCAGAACGGGCTCCGTGCTCCTCCGCCAGAGACTCGGATCTGCTCGATGTTCACGCCCATCTCGCGGATCAGCTCAAGGCTGTCCCGCATCGCGTAGGAGGCGCCTTCGAGGATGCTCCGGATCAGGTGCGGCCGGCCGTGACGGACGGTCAGGCCGACCCACGCGCCCTTGGCGTCGGAGTCGTAATACGGGGCACGCTCGCCGGTCAGATAGGGCAGAAAGAACAGGCCCTCGGCCCCGGGGCCGGCGAGCGCGGCCTCGTCGTTGAGCAGGAAATAGGGGTCGAGCCCCCGGGCCTTCGCCGCGTCGACCTCGACCTGGCCGAGCTGGTTCCGATACCACTGGAACGACCCGCCCGCCGCGAGCACGACGCCCATCACGCACCAGGCGCCGGGAACGGCGTGACAGCCTCGCTGGAGCCGGCCGAGCGGGTCGAAGCCGGGCTCGGGGGCATGGGCGAAGACAACGCCCGAGGTCCCCATCGTCGCCGAGACCACGCCCGCCCGGACGATCCCGTTGCCCACCGCGCCTGCCGGCTGGTCGCCGCCGCCGCCGACAATCTTCGTCCCGGCCATAAGGCCCGTCGCCTCGGCCCCGGCCGCGCTCACGACCGAGGAGACCTCGAAGCTCTCGAAGCACTCGGGGAGCAGCGCCGGATCGAGGTCGAGGAGCCCGAGCAACTCGCGGCTCCAGCGGCGGTTGGCGACGTCCAGGAGCAACGTCCCGGCGGCGTCGCTGACCTCCGTCGCGTAGGTCCCCGAGAGCTTGTAGCGGATGTAGTCCTTGGGAAGGAGCACCTGGCGGACCCGGTCCCAGTTCGCCGGCTCGTGGTTCCGGAGCCAGAGGAGCTTGGGCGCGGTGAACCCGGTCAGGGCCCGGTTGGCGACCAGCCGGACGAGCCCCTCGCGGCCCCCGGCGCTTTCCTCGATCTCGGCGGCCTCGGCGCCCGGTGCGCTGGTCGTTCCAGAGCAGGGCGGGCCGGACGACCTGGCCCTCGGAATCCAGGAAGACAGAGCCGTGCATCTGCCCGCTCAGGCCGATCGCGGCGATGTCGACCGGCTTGAGGTTGCCATTCCAGAGGACCTCCCGGACAGTCCGTGGCGGTCGCCCGCCACCAGTCCTCGGGGTCCTGCTCGGACCAGCCCGGTCTGGGGTGGTCGCACGGGTATTCGGCTGAGGCCGAGGCGAGGATCGCCCCCGACTCGTCGATGGCGATCGTCTTGGTCCCCGACGTGCCGATGTCGATGCCCAGAGTGACGCTCATGGAACTGACTCCCCACGCTTCGCCTCGGCGCGCCGGGACCGGCGGGAGACGACCCACAACGACCGCCCGGATTCCTGGTCCGCGAGATCCCCAATCATAACACGAGGGATTCGCGGGTGAATCGACCCTCCTACGGGCGATCCAGCAGTTTATCGACCGACTCCACGGCGATCGGGTGGTAGAACGGCCGGGCCTTCGCGTAGATCGCGCGGGCCCTGGCGAGCCCATCCGGCGTCTTGATCAACTCTCGGTAAATCGGCATCAGGAACTTCCGCCGGCCGATCGAGGTCAGGAACGATTCGAGCCGGGAATCGGCCGGTCGATAGCCGTTCCGGACGGCCATCAGGAGCCAGAGGGCGGCGATCTCGGCGTTTTCCCGCTTCGTCAGGCCGAAAGCGGCATCGAGCTCCTCCATCCGATCGGTCGCGATCTTCTCGGGCAAGGCCCGGAGAAAACGAAGCCATTCCTGGGTTGACCAATCCTTCGTCGGAAGCCGATCGGCCGGCGTCTTTCCGGAAGTCCAATCGCTCGCGGCCTTTTCGACGACGGCCAGCCGCTCTGACGTCGGCTCGACGAACGAGGCCTTGCAGGCCGGGGACTCGACCCAGGCGCCGAGGTCGATCTTCGATGCCGCTTCCGGGTCGAGCGGGAAAAGTCGGGTCTTGAGGTCGTCGAGGAAATCGCCGGTCGTGATGCTCTGGAAGGCGTGGCGATTGAAGTAATCGAGGAGGAATGCGTCGAATCGATCGCGGCCGAAGGCCCGCTCCAGCTCGGTCAGGAAGAGCGCCCCTTTCTCGTAGGCGACCTGCGTCATCCCCTCGTCGGGGTCGCGACCGTCGAGGTCGATGTGGAGGATCTGGTCCCTTTCGGGGAGCCTGGCCAGGTCTTCGCGGAGTTCCTGGAGGCCGAGCACGGCTTCGATCTTCGCCCGCTCGACGCCATAAACATCCTCGACGATCCGCCGTTCGAGGTAGACGGTGAACCCCTCGTTGAGCCAGAAATCGCGCCAGGTGGCGTTGGTGACGAGGTTTCCCGACCACGAATGCGCCAGTTCATGCGCCACCAGGGCGACCAGCGAGCGGTCGCCGGCCAGGATCGTCGGCGTGGCGAATGTGAGCTTGGGGTTCTCCATCCCGCCGAATGGGAAGCTTGGCGGCAGGACGAGCAGGTCATACCGGCCCCAGCGGTAGGGGCCGAACCGCTTCTCGGTCGCCTCGATCATCGCCTCGGTGTCGGCGAACTCGAACGCGGCCTTCTCGACCACCGAGGGCTCGGCCCAGACCCCGGTCCTCGGCCCGAGCGGCCTGAAGACGAGGTCGCCCACCGCCAGCGCTATTAAATAGGAAGGGATCGGCTGCGCCATCGCGAACTCGAAGACGGTCGGGTCGGCCCCTCGGGGCTTGCGGTCGGCGGCCATCACGGCCGTCAAGCCCCTCGGGCACGTGGACCTTGCGCCGAATAGGTGATCCGGACGCCCGGTGAATCCTGGAGCGGAATCCAGGTCCGCGCCTGGATCGCCTCCGACTGCGTGAACAGGAACGGATGACGTCCGCCCGCCGTCCGGGACGGGTCGAGCCACTGCAAGGCCCCGGCCGAGGGGGACGTCCGGTAACGGATCGTAACACGTTCGACCCCCTCGGCCAGGGGGATCGTCAGCGAGCCGCCGAGGATCGGGTCGCGCTGGACCGTCCGCGATCGCCGACGAGTTGTCGTCTCATTCCCGTCGGCCGTCGCGACCCGCGACCTCCTCGATCGTCAGACCCTTCGAGTCGAGCACGAGCGGGGCGTCCGGTCGGGAGCCGGGCTGGCGCTCGAACCGGAGCGCCGCGGATCCGAGGAGTACCTTCCGGTCGAAGTCCACCGTCAGGTCGAGGTCGACGTGCTGACCCGGACCTCGTGCGGGTTGCCGAACGAGTGGGCGTCGCGACGTACTCACTTGCGGGGCCGGCTTCGTCGGCTTCCACGATCCAGCTCCCCGGGCCGCGAACGCCCCGGCCAGGACCAGGACGACTCGGAGCCATCGACCAGGATGCATCACGCACCTCCCCTTCCCCGCTCTCGACAATCCCTGACGGTCCTTCGACTTTATCCCGACGAGCCGGACGGAGATCACCAGCCGGTCCGGCAGCTCGAGGCCGAAGGCGATCTTCGAAATCGCGACTCCGGCTCATTAACCACGGTGTAGCCAGAAGTTACATTCCATCCCGCCCGTGCAAGGATGGTGCGGAAAATGATCTTTCGAGAAAAAAGCGCAAACGCAGCTTTCGCGGGTCGCGTACATTGGATACGTCGAGCCGGTTTGTTGAACATTTGGCATACCCTTGCGAAGCTCGGCCGATTCTGGTGCGATACTCGTGATCGTCGGACTTCATCCGAGCCTCGCCGTTCCCCGCCTTGCCCTCGAGACCCCGGCCGCATGCCCTGGTCCGTCCCTGCCTGACTCCGTCCCTCGGGACGGGCCATCCCCGGCGTCGTGGCCATCGAATTCTCGAGGACGTCGGTCCGGATCGCTGGTCCTCGCGACCGCCTCGGCGGGTCGCTCCGGGCCCGATCCGGGACGTTCACTCTTTTCGAGAGGGAGATGATCGATGAATGAAACGATGGCCGGGCGACTCTTCAGCCGCCGAGGGTTCCTGACGGTCGGGCGCCGCCGGCTTCGGCCTGACCCTGGGCGACTTCTTCCGGATGAAGGCCCGGGCCGACCTGAAGACCTACGCCCCGATCGCCGCCAAGGCCGACTCGATCATCCACATCTTCCTGCCGGGCGGGATCGCCCACCAGGAGACGTTCGACCCCAAGCCGTTCGCCCCGGTCGAGTATCGCGGCGAGCTGTCGCACATCCCGACCAAGATCGAGGGGGAGTTCTTCAGCCAGACGCTGCCGAAGACCGCCCAGATCGCCGACAAGATCACGGTCATCCGCTCGATGACCCACGGCGAGGCGGCCCACGAGCGCGGCACGCACAACATGTTCACCGGCTACCGGCCCAGCCCGGCGCTCCAGTACCCGAGCATGGGGAGCGTCGTCGCCCACGAGTACGGCCCGAAGAACGACCTGCCGCCGTACGTCTGCGTGCCGACCATGCCGAACGTCTACGCGGGCACGGGCTACCTCAGCTCGTCGTTCTCGCCGTTCAGCCTGGGCAGCGACCCGGCCAACGGCGGCTTCAAGGTCCAGGACCTGAACCTGCCGGGCGGGATCGACGACTCGCGGTTCGCCACCCGCCGCCACGTCCTCGACGCCGTCAACGACCACTTCGCCAAGAAGGAGAAGGCGGACGGCCTGGCCGCGATGGACACCTTCTACGAGCGGGCCTACAGCCTGATCAGCTCGCCCAAGGCCCGCGAGGCGTTCAACATCGACGCCGAGCCCGCCGCGATCCGCGACGAGTACGGCCGGAACGCCGCCGGCCAGCGGATGCTGATGGCCCGCCGGCTGGTCGCCGCGGGCGTCCGGTTCGTCGCGCTCCAGTACGGCGGCTGGGACATGCACGCCGGGATCGCCAACGGCATGAAGACCCAGATGCCCGCCTTCGACCAGGCCTACGCCGCCCTGATCCGCGACCTCGACCGGACCGGCCTGCTCGACCGGACCATCGTCATGGTCTCCAGCGAGTTCGGCCGGACCCCGAAGATCAACAAGGACGGCGGCCGCGACCACTGGCCGAAGGTCTTCAGCGTCGCCCTGGCCGGCGGCGGGATCAAGAAGGGCTACATCCACGGCGCCTCGAACTCGACCGCCACCGAGCCCGAGCGCGACGCCGATCGGCCCCGAGGACCTCGCCACCACGCTCTACCACCAGATCGGCATCGTCGCCGACAAGGAGCTGATGGCCCCCGGCGGCCGGCCGATCGAGATCGTCGACGGCGGCAAGGTCCGGACCGAGTTGCTGGCCTGATCGGCGAGGCGTTACGATCGAGGGGCGAGGCCCGGGATCGCCGGGCCTCGCCTTCGATTCGACCACGGGAGAGACCGACGATGGCGGTGATCGTCCTCGACCGCGACGACTCGAACGAGAGCTGATCCGCGACCGGCGAGCGCCGGGGCATCGATCGCTTCGACGAGGTCTGGGACGGGGTCTATGTGATGTCGCCGATCGCCAACAACGAGCATCAGACTCTGGCGTTCGAGCTCGACTTCGGCCTTCGATCAAGCGCTCGGCAGGCATCGAAGGGCGTCCGCGTTTATCCGGGCGTCAATGTCAGCGATCGGCGGACGAAGTGGACGAAGAACTTACCGATGCCCGGACGTCGCCGTCTTCCTCCCCGGCAATCCGGCCGAGGACATGGGAGACTCACTGGCTCGGCGGGCCCGACTTCGCCGTCGAGGTCATCAGCCCCGGCGACCGTTCCCGCAAGAAGCTCGGACTTCTACGCCAAGGTCGGCGTCCGCGAACTGCTGCTGGTCGACCGCAAGCCCTGGTCGCTCGAACTCTATCGCCTGACCGATGGCGAACTGAAACTGGTCGGCAAGTCGCCGCCCGATCCAGCCGCAATCGCTGACCAGCCAGGTGCTCCCGATCTCGCTTCCGCCTCCTGCCCGGCGACCCCCGCCCGACGATCGAAGTGACCCAGACCGAAGACGCCCGGACGTGGCTGATCTGAACGCCTCGGCCTCAGCCTTCCTCGCCCGACCCACCCGCCTTCGACCGGACCTCCCCCATGAACGCCAGAACGCTCGTTCGACTGATCTTCGCGGCCTTGCTGGCCGTCGACGCTGCGTCGGTCGGCCCAGGCCGCCTCGCCCCGCCTGACCGGCGGTCCGGCCGCGTCGGCGGCCAGCGCGGGACCGAGCTGGAGGTCAACTTCACGGGCCAGCGGCTGGGCGACGCCCAGGAGATCCTCTTCTATCAGCCGGGGATCTCGGCGACCAAGATCGAGGCGGTCGACGACAACCACGTCAAGGCGACGATCAAGATCGACGCCGACGCCGAGCTCGGCCTGCTCGACCTCCGGGTCCGGACGGCCACCGGCGTCAGCGAGCTGCGGACGTTCAGCGTCGGGGCCCTGAAGGAGACGACCGAGGTCGAGCCCAACGACGAGTTCGCCAAGCCCCAGAAGATCGAGTTCGGCTCGGTCGTCAACGGCGTGGCCCGATCCGAGGACGTCGATTATTACGCCTTCGAGGCCAAGAAGGGCGAACGGATCACCGCCGAGGTCGAAGGGGCCCGGCTCGGGATCGCCCTCTTCGACCCCTACGTCGCGATCATGGACTCGAAGCGGTTCGAGCTGGCCTCCAGCGACGACGCGGCCCTGATCTGGCAGGACGGCGTTCGCCTCGGTCGTCGCCCCGGAGGACGGGACGTACATCGTCCAGGTCCGCGAGAGCGCCTACGCCGGGACCGACGCCTGCCTCTATCGGCTCCACGTCGGCAACTTCCCCCGGCCGACCGCCACGGTCCCGGCCGGCGGCAAGTTCGGCGAGACGATCGACGTCCGCCTGATCGGCGACGTCCTCGGCGAGAAGACGACCAAGGTCACCCTGCCCGCCGGAGCAGAAGCGCGAGTTCGGCATCGTCGCCAGCGACGACAAGGGGACCGCCCCCTACCCCAACGCCTTCCGGCTCTCGCCCTTCGGCAACGTGATCGAGGCCGAGCCGAACGACGACCAGAACACCGCGACCCGCTTCGAAGGCGTCGATGGCCCTGAACGGCGTGATCGGCAAGCCCGAGGACGTCGACCACTTCGTCTTCCCGGCCAAGAAGGGGCAGAACTTCAACATCCGCGTCTACGCCCGCCAGCTCCGCTCGCCGCTCGACTCGGTCATCTACATCGCCAAGAAGGGCGGCGGGGCCCTGGCCGGCAACGACGACGCGCGGAACTCGCCCGACAGCATGCCTCCGGTTCACCGCCCCCGAGGACGCCGAGTACGTCATCTCGATCACCGACCACCTCAAGAAGGGCGGCCCCGACTACTTCTACCGGATCGAGGTCGACGTCCGCCGTCCCGCTGATCACCCTGAGCGTCGCCGAGGAGTCGCTCCAGCGCGGGATCGGGCCGACCGCCGTGGCCGTCCCCAAGGGGAACCGGCAGGCGGTCCTGGTCAACGCCCGGCGGGCCGAGACCGGCGGGGCGATCAAGGTCGACCTCGAAGGGCTCCCGGCCGGGACCACGGCGACCTCCGACGAGATGGCCGCGAACCAGCCGACCTTGCCCGTCCTGATCGAGGCCAAGGCCGACGCCCCGCTCGCCGGGGCCCTGGTCCGAGGTCGAGGGCAAGCCGGCCGACCCGAAGCTCGACGTCCCCTCCGAGTTCCGCCAGTCGTCGGAGCTGGTCCTCGGCCAGAACAACGATCCTGTACTGGGCCCGGAGCGTTCGACCGCCTGGCCGTCGCCGTGACCGAGGAAGTCGCCGTTCTCGATCGAGGTCGTCGAGCCCAAGGTCCCGCTGGTCCGGGGCGGGTCGATGGGCCTGAAGGTCGTCGCCAAGCGCAAGCCCGGCTTCACGGCCCCGATCGCCGTCTCTCTGCCCTGGAACCCGCCCGGGCGTCAGCTCGTCGGGCGGCGTCTCGATCCCCGAGAAGGCGGACGAGGCGGTCGATCCCGATGAACGCCGACGGCGGCGCCGCGCTTGCAGACCTGGCGGATCGTGGTCAACGGCACGGCCGGCACGCCCGGCGGGCCGGTCATGGTCTCGTCGCAGCTGGCCAAGCTCTCGGTCGCCGCCCAGTTCCTGACGCTTGTCCTACCAGCCGGCGAGCGTCGAGCAAGGGCAGGAGACCGACCTGGTCGTCGCCGTGAACAAGGCGGTCGACTTCCCGGGCGAGGCCAAGGTCACGCTGATCGGCCTGCCCAACAAGGTGACGACCGACGACAAGACGATCACCAAGGACACCAAGGAACTGGTCTTCCGGCTCAAGACCGACAAGGTGTCGCCGGCCGGCAACCACCAGAACCTGTTCTGCCAGGTGATCGTGATCCAGGACGGCGAGCCGATCGTCCACAACCTCGGCTCCGGGCAGGTCCGGATCGACGTCCCCCTCCCGCCCAAGCCCAAGCCCGCCGCCGCCCCGGCCCCGGTCGCCGCCGCGCCGACCCCGCTCCCAAGCCCGCCGCCCGGCCCCCAGGCCGAAAAACGGCTCAGCCGGCTCGAAAAGCTCCGGCTCGAAGCCCAGGAAAAGGCCAAGGCCGGCCGCCGAACCGCGCCCGGGCAAGGGCGAACTGACGACACTGGAAGTATCGCGTTGGTTGAAAGGTGAGAAGGTCGAGCGGTTCGCCAACGATCGGGTTTACATGGTCATTTTCTGGACAACTTCGTCCCCGATGAGCAAATTCGCGATTCCGAGGATTTCCAAGTTCCAGGAGTCGTTCAAGACAAGAGGAGTTATGTTCATTGGTATCAATATTCATGAACAAGATTCTCAACAAATTATTGCATTTATGAACGAAAAGAACGACGAAATCACATACAGTATGGCTCTTGATCTTGTGCCTGCCGGAATGGATCCGAGAAATGGCAAAATGGCGAAGAACTGGATGGCCGCCGCCGGTTGGCAAGAACTTCCAGCTGCCTTCCTGATCAAGAACGGAAAGATAGCCTGGGTTGGGCACCCCATGGCTTCGGAGAAGAAGATCAAGTTGGCACTGGAGCCCACTTACGACTTTGCAAAAGCCGCACGGTCATTTCACGACGACAGAATCAGACAAAGAATGGAACCGATTTTCTTCGAAAGAATTCGCCAACTTAGCAAAGAGAAAGCCACCAAAAAAGAATATCTTCAACTTATCACCGAGACCATCGAGCGAACGCCCGAGTTGGAGTCAAATCTAGGATTACTCAAGTATCAATATTTGATAGAATCCGAAGACAAGAGCGCTGTAGCTTATGGAATGAAACTCTTGGACGGTATTTACAAAGACGATCCCGTCACGCTCAATGATCTTGTTTCCTATATAATCAGTCCATTAAGTGATCTTCCTGACGATAAACGCGACTATGGGCTGGCACTCAAGGTGGCCAGCAGGGCGAATCTGTTGGCCGCAGGAAAGGATGGGAAAATCTTGAGAAATCTCGCACTCGCTTACTTCAAGACTGGCGATCCGGTTAGGGCAGTTCAGTTCCAGCAAAGCGCTATGGAGCTATTAGGAGGCCGCGATGAAGAGATGAATAAGCAACTCGATCGGTATCGCCAAGCTGCAATCCGAAGTAACCGCTAAGGTCCGAACCCGCTCATGACCACCGAATTCGATCAAACCGATCCACCACGAACGATCACCCTCTCGGGACCCTCGACAGGATACGCCCTATGAACTCGGCCCGGACCCTCCTCGCCTTCCTGGCCTTTGGCTTCGCTTCGCCTGTCATTCGCGGGTGAATCGGCCTTGAGCAAGCTTGAGGTCTTCCCCAACGACGTCAACCTCTCGACCGCCCGGGACCGCCAGTCGCTGGTCGTCCAGGCGACCTTCGCCGACGGGATCACTCGCGACGTCACGGCCGAGGCCGTCATGACGCCGGCCAACCCCGCGCTGGTCCGCCGCGATGGGTCCGTCTTGCATCCGGTGCTCGACGGCGAGACGACGCTCGACGTCGCCTTCAGGGGCCAGACGGTCAAGGTCCCGGTCAAGGTGACTCAGGCGACGGCCGTCCCGCCGCTCAGCTTCCGGCTCGACGTGATGCCGGTCTTCATGAGGGCCGGCTGCAACACCGGCAGTTGCCACGGTGCCGCCCGGGGCAAGGACGGGTTCCGGATCTCCCTCTTCGGCTTCGATCCCGAGGGCGACCACTTACCGGCTCACCCGCGAGATGGTCGGCCGACGGGTCAACCTGGCCGTCCCCGAAGACAGCACCATGCTGGAGAAGTCGATCGGCGCCGTCGAACCACACCGGCGGCAAGCGGATGGAGAAGGGGGACGAGCTATTACAACGACCCTCAAGACCTGGATCGAGGCGGGCGTCCCCAACGACGACGTCGCGAAGCTCCCCAAGGTCGTCGCGGTCGAGCTCTATCCCCGCAAGGCCGTCCTCGACGGCGAGAAGGCCACCCAGCAGATGACCGTCCGGGCCAGATACTCGGACGGGACCGACCGCGACGTCACTTCGCTCGCCGTCTTCCTGACCAACAACGAGACCTCGGCCGCGATCACCCCCGATGGTCTGGTCACCGCCGGGGCGCGGGGCGAGGCATTCGTGATGGCCCGGTTCGAGACCCACACGGTCGGCTCGCAGGTGCTCGTCCTGCCCAAAGGGCTGAAGTTCGAGTATCCGAGCGAGCCCGAGGTCAACTACGTCGATGCCCTGGTCGCCGCCAAGCTAAAGAAGCTCCGAATCGCTCCGTCCGAGCTTTGCGACGACGAGACCTTCCTCCGTCGGGCCTACCTCGACGTCATCGGCGTGCCGCCCACCGTCGAGGAGTATGGCCGGTTCATGACCTCGACCGAGCCCGACAAGCGGGCGAAGCTGATCGACGAGCTGCTCGGCCGCAAGGAGTTCTCCGAGCTCTGGGTCAACAAGTGGGCCGAGATCCTCCAGGTCAAGTCGTCGCAGCAGGTCAGCTACAAGGCGATGTTCCTCTACTACAACTGGCTGGTCGAGAAGCTCTCGAAGAACACGCCGATGGACCAGATGGTCCAGGAGCTGCTCGGGGCCAACGGGGGGACCTTCAAGAACCCCTCGACCAACTTCTACCAGTCGACGAACGTCACGCTGGAGATGACCGAGAACGTCGCGCAGGTCTTCATGGGCATGCGAATCCAGTGCGCCCAGTGCCACAACCATCCGTTCGACCGCTGGACGCAGGATGACTACTACGGGTTCGCCGCCTTCTTCTCGCAGATCGGCCGGAAGCAGGCCGAGGACCAGCGCGAGACGATCATCTTCAATTCCGGCGGCGGCGAGGTCCGAACCACCCGGTCGGTAACCGCCAGATGAAGCCCAAGTTCCTCGGCGGCGACGCGCCCGACACGGCCGGCAAGGACCGCCGGGTGATCCTGGCGAAGTGGCTGGCCTCGCCCGATAACCCGTGGTTCGCCACGTCGTTCGCCAACCGGGTCTGGGCCCACTTCTTCGGCTCGGGCATTGTCGAGCCGGTCGACGACTTCCGCGTCTCCAATCCCGCGACCAACCCCGAGCTGCTCGCCGAGCTGGGCAAACGGTTCACCGACTCGAAGTACGACCTCAAGTCGCTCGTCCGCGACATCTGCAACTCGCGGACGTATCAGCGGTCGACCCAGCGGAACGAATCCAACATGACCGACGAGCGGAACTTCGCCCACGCCAACCTCCGGCGGATCAAGGCCGAGAACCTGCTCGACTCGATCAGCCTCGTGACCGACACCAAGGACAAGTTCAAGGGCCTTCCGCTCGGCGCCCGCGCCACCCAGATCGCCGACGGGAGCACGTCCACCTACTTCCTGACCACCTTCGGCCGGGCCACGCGAGAGACCGTCTGCTCGTGCGAGGTCAAGATGGAGCCCACGCTCTCGCAGGCGCTCCACCTCCTCAACGGCAACACGACGAACCAGAAGATCCAGCAAGGGGGCGTGGTCAAGAAGCTGATCGAGACCCGCAAATTCCCCGAGGAGCGGATCGTCGAGCTTTACCTACGAACCCTCTCGCGGATGCCTACGAAGACCGAGCTGGAGAAGCTCATGCCGGCCTTCGGCGAGGGCTCGAACCAGGAGCAAGCGCCTCGGCGACCTCTTCTGGGCGCTGCTCAACAGCCGCGAGTTCCTCTTCAATCATTGACCGATAACCCTCCCCCGTAGGGTCGGGCTTGCCCTGCCGAATCAAGAACGGCAGGGCAAGCCTGACCCTACGGGATGAAATCTCGAGATCCCGAGGCCCGAGACCATGCCCTCGAAATTCCCTGTCGCGATCGCTCTTACTTTCTCCTGCCTGACGGCCCTCGCGGCCCTCGCGGCCGATGCTCCCAAGGCCACGGCCAAGCCGAAGGTGAATTACCAGGACAACGTCTCGGCCATCTTCCAGTCGCGCTGCAACTCCTGCCATAACGACGACAAACAGAAGGGCGGCCTGGCCCTGGAGACCTACGGCGCGACCATGCAAGGGGGAAGTTCGGGCCAGGTCATCGAGCCGGGCGACCCGGAGGGCTCGCACCTCTGGAAGCTCGTCACGCAGGCCGAAGAGCCGAAGATGCCGCCCAAGTCGCCGAAGATCCCCGACGCCGAGCTGGCGATCATCAAGGCGTGGATCGAGGCCGGGCGCCGGAGACCTCGGGCAGCGTGGTCGCGATGAAGGAGAAGCCGAAGTTCGAGTTCAAGCTCGACCCCTCGGCGATGGGCAAGCCGGTCGGCCCGCCCGCGATGCCCGAAGGCGTCCTGACCGAGCCGTTCGTCGTCAGCCCGAAGGCCAACGCCATCGTCGCGCTCGCCGCAAGCCCCTGGGCGCCGCTGGTCGCGGTCGCCGGGCATAAGCAGGTGTTGCTCTATCAGGCGAAGAACGACCGGCTTGTCGGCGTCTTTCCGTTTCCCGAGGGGACGATCCACGTCCTCAAGTTCAGCCGGAATGGCTCACTCCTGCTGGCTGCCGGCGGGCGAGGCGGCCAGTCGGGCCTGGCGGTCGTCTTCGACGTGAAGACCGGCAAGCGGGTCTTCGAGATCGGCAAGGAATATGACGTCGTCCTCGCCGCCGACATCAGCCCCGACCACGGCCAGGTCGCTCTCGGTGGCCCGAGCAAGGTCGTCCGCGTCTACAACACGGCCGACGGCCAGCTTCAGTTTGAGATGAAGAAGCACACCGAGTGGGTCACGGCGATCGAGTTCAGCCCTGACGGCGTCCTGCTCGCCACCGGCGACCGGAATAACGGCCTGGTCGTCTGGGAGGCTCAGACTGGCCGCGAGTTCTTCGACCTCCGGGGCCACACCGCCGCGATCACCGACGTTAGCTGGCGGCTCGATTCCAACGTCGTCGCCTCGGCCGCCGAGGACGGTACGGTCCGGCTCTGGGAGATGGAGAACGGCAACCAGATCAAGTCCTGGGGCGCCCACGGCGGCGGCGTGACCTCGGCACGGTTCGCCAAGGACGGCCGGATCGTCACGACCGGCCGCGACAAAATGGCCCGACTCTGGGACCAGAACGGCAATAAACAGAAGGACTTTGAAGCGTTCGGCGACCTGGCCCTCCGCGCCGTGTTCGCCGATGATGACTCGAAGGTCGTCGCCGGAGACTGGTCGGGCGAGGTCCGCGTCTTCGAGACCAAGGAGGGGAAGAAGCTTGCGAACCTCCGGGCCAATCCCAGAGCCGATCGTGACCCGCCTGGAAAAGGCCATCGCGCTCGCCCAGGCCGCCCAGGCCACCGCCGACCAGGCCGTCAAAAGCCTCGAACCGCTCCAGGCCGCACTGGCCGACAAAACCGCCATCCTGGCCAAGGCCCAGCAAGTCTTCGCTGAGGCCCAGCAAAACAGTCAACGTCAGGCCGAGGTCGTCGCTGCGTCCGAGAAGTCGGAAGCCGAGAAAGCCAGGCTTCAAGTCACAATGACCGAGGCTCTCAAGGCCGCTCAGGCCACCGCCGAGAAGGCCGCCGCCGAGAGATCCGCTGCCGAGAAGGCTGTCACCGACACGATCGTCGCGGAGAAGGCCGCGTATGAAGCCATCACTGGTTCTAAGGTTTCGGTCGAGAAGTCCCTCAACGACAAGGTCGCTCAGGACCAGGCCATCGCCTCGGCCGTCGAGGCTCTGAAGTCGGCGACCACCAAGGCCGCCGCCGAGCAGGCGGCCTCGGCCCTGGCGCAGGTCGTGGCGAGGTCGACCGAGCTGACCAACGCGATCGCCTCGACCGGCAAGCGGCACGTTGAAGCCCTCGGAGCCTGGGACAAGGCGGTCGCGGATAAGGCCGCCGCGCCGGGATCGTTTGCCGCGGCGACCGAGCGGGCTCGCGTCGCCGCCGAAGGCGTCAAACCAGCCCAGGCCGCTCTCAACCAGGCGAACGCGGCCCGGAGTGAGGCTGCGAAGCTCGTCGCCAATGCCCGATCCGCCCTCAAGGTCGCCACGGACCAGGCCAACAGCCGCAAGGCGGAGGTGGACGCCTCGAACGCCGCCAAAGTCGCCGCTGAGAAAGGCCTCGCCGAGAAACGCCCCCAGGTCGACGCCCTTGTCGCGAAGGCCAACGATCTTCGGGCCGAGGTGGACGCCCTCACCGCCGAGCGAAAAGCCGCCGAGACGGCGAGGACCACCGCCAGCAATCCCTGATCGATAGTTGCCTGGAAGCAACGGGGTGGGTGCCATCCAACGTCCAGAATTCGTTGAACGAGGCCCACACGCGGGGGGCTCTACGGCAAACCCTATCGGGCACAGCTGCTCTCGGCTAGAATCCGGCGAACTGGAGGATTCTGGTCGCCAAGGACGATCCTGATGAGATGCGCCTCGGCCTTCTCGACGAGCCGGAACAGCGAAGCGGCGCTGCGCGAGGTCCTCGATGGGCTCGCCGGGAACTTCGATGCGGAGCCGGCCGACCTGGCGGTCGTGTTCGCCTCGATGCATCATGCCGAAACCCTGGGTCGGGTCGGCTCGGAGCTGGTATCGAGGGAGCTGAGCCGGCATGTCCTCGGATGCACCGGCGAGACCATCATCGGCGAAGGCCGCGAGGTTGAGAGCGAGCCGGCCCTGAGCGTCTGGGCGATCCGGCTACCCACGTCGGAGTTGAAGCCAATCCGGGTCGACGACTCGGCGGACGGGCTCAACATCGTCGGAAGCCTTGATCCTCGAACCGATTCGGTCTTGCTCCTGGGCGACCCATTCACATTCGCCCCCGACCTCTGGCTCCAACGGGTTAACTCGGCGGTCCCCGGACTTCGTGTGATGGGCGGGATGGCCAGCGGGAGCCAGGTCCCACGTCAGAACCGACTGCTCCTTGACGGCCAGGTCTTCGATGACGGGGCCGTTGGGATGGTCCTCTCCGGGGGAGTGGAGGTCCGGACCCTGGTCAGCCAGGGCTGCCGGCCGATCGGTCGACCGATGATCGTCACCAGGGCCGAGCGGAACCTGATCCGCGAGCTGGGCCGTCGGCCGAGCCTGGAAGTCCTCCGCGAGCTCTTCGAGGAACTCCCGGCCGAGGACCAGGAGCGGGTCCAGTCCGGCCTGCACATCGGTCGGGTGATCAACGAATATCAGGACAGTTTCGGCCGGGGCGACTTCCTCGTCCGGAACGTCATGGGGGCCGACGACACGGGTGGGATCGCGATCACCGACATGGTCCGCGTCGGCCAGACCGTCCAGTTCCACGTCCGCGACGCCGAGACCGCCGACGAGGACCTCCGGACGATGGTCGAAGGGGAACGCCTCGCCCGTCCCGAGTCGAAGGTCGCCGGCGCCCTCCTCTTCAGTTGCAACGGCCGGGGCACGCGTCTCTTCCCCGGGCCCGACCACGACGTGAGCGTCCTCCGCGACCTCTTCGGCCCGATCCCGGTCGCGGGCTTCTTCGCCATGGGCGAGATTGGCCCCGTCGGCGGCCAGAACTTCGTCCACGGGTTCACCGCCAGCGTGGTCCTTTTAGAGGAACCCGTGCGGAAAGACCACTAACGAAGGGTTGTCGCGAACGATAATAATGATGGTTGGAGGAGCCGGGGCTATTGGGTTCGTTTTTGCCCGGCAGAGCCACGCTCGTCAGCGGAGCGAGGTTTCGACCAATGCGCCTCTCCCGCCCCCGGTTCACCGTGCGCCGGCTGATGGTTGCCCTGGCGATCGCGGGGATGGCTCTCGTTGGAGTCACTTTTTGGTTCGTCATCCCAGCTTGGGAACAATGGGAGACCTCAAAGTCTTACCGTGAGAAATCGCAGTTCTTCGACTTTCGGGCATCGTTGGCACGAGAATTCGCAAAAGGCTTTGCGGAAGTTAAGATCCAGAGTGAGGATATCAAAAAGATTGGCGAGCAAGAATTCAAGTCGTTGGTCCGGGATATTTATGAAGTCAATTTTTTTGTAAGCTCAAACGATTTATTCGAAATGGCACGAGCATCGGAAGATGCTGAGCAATTCAGCGAAAATGCCTGGCGAAAGTACGACAAGCTTTCAGACGAAGAGCGGATCGAGTGGTGGACTGACCAGGTCAAGGGAATGCAGCGGCTATCGGACTACCTCTCACGAATGAAAGTGAAATATGAGATCGCCGCCGATCGCCCCTGGCTGCCCGTCGCGCCCGACCCACCGGCGCCAGTGACGCGGTAACAAACATGAGGAAATGCGCAGAACCCGGCCAACGGGTGATTGGGTTCGTTTTTCTCGAACGCCCGGCCCTCGATTGGGTTCGTTTTTCTCGGCTGAAGGGCAGCCTTTGCCGGAATCTGGAGTGAGTCTGATGGCCGAATCCTCGATCCTCCCCGCCTTGCTCGCCTTGATCGCCGATCGCAAGGCAAACCCTCCCAGTGAGCGGTCTTACGTTGTCTCGCTCCTGAACGGCGGGACGGCCAAGATCGGCCCGAAGATCACGGAGGAGGCCGGCGAGGTCATCGAGGCGGCCGACGAGCCCGGCCAGGCCGGGCGCGAGCACCTGGTCCATGAGGTCGCCGACCTGGTCTTCCACACGCTCGTCCTGCTCGGCCTCAAGGAGATCCCCTGGGCCGAGGTCGAGACCGAACTGGGTCGACGGTTCGGGGTCAGTGGGATCGTTGAGAAGGAGTCGCGGGGCAAGCCGGCTCAGTCCTGAGGCTCGGGCCGTTTCCGATACGGTCGCTCGATGATCAGGGGGGCGTCGGTCCGGGTGAGGACGCGTCGTGATAGGCCCTCCTCGTCCTGAAACTCGGCCACCTTGATCAATTTGGGCCAGCCGCCCGGCCAGCTCTGGTACTCGGCGTACTCGGAGTCCTGGAGCAGGACGAACTTCGAGCCTTTCCCAGGCTGGAATTCGATGTGCTGGGGGCTGAAGAGCTGGCGGACCGGCCGGCCCATCGCGAAGGCGAGGTCGGCCGGCCAGGGATGGAGGACGTAGACCGGGTGCTTCTCCGGGACCCACTGGCCGATCGCCCTGCCCCAGGGACCGGCGCCCTCCCGGTAATTCCACTCGGGCACGAAATAGCCCCAGTGCGCCAGCTTGAGGGCCACCGAGAGCGCCACCAGCCCCAGCATCGACCACCGGGGCTCGCCCAGCCTGGCCCCGTGCAGCGCGAGCAGGAACCCGGCCAGACTGACGACCGCGACCGCGATGATCGTCGACCGATAATAGGCCACCGCGAAGCCGATATACCCGCCCCAGCCCAGCACGAGCAGGAACCAGAGGCCCGCGATCAGCAAAGTCATCGCGATCGCCCCGCGCCGGGCGGCCCGGGGCAACTCCGTTGAGCCTTCCCAGATCCGGTCCCAGCAAGCCGCCGCGGCGACCAACATCCCCGACAGGGCCGGGACCAGCGCGGCCGTCGCCAGACCTGGGACGACCGACCCGACGATCAGGCAGGCCCCCATGACCTTGAGCCAGCCGACGACCAACGGTCGACCCTCCCTCGGCCACCCTTCGCGGATCGACCGATGCCGGGCCAGGATCGCGAACGGCGCCCAGGGCAGGCCCAGGCCGAGCGCGATCAGGGCCAGGAACCAGGCTGACGGCTGCGTGATCGGCAGGGCCAGCGCCGAGGCCCACGCCTCGGCCGGAGCCTCGACGAGGGCCCACGCCGACCAGGCCGCGACCGTCGCCGCGATCGGCAAGGCCATCGACCAGCTCCAGATCTTCCCCGACCGTCCGAGCACGACCGTCACCAGCGCAAGGACCGCCAGCGGCGGCCATCCTCCCGCCAGGAATGCCAGCGACGCCCAGACGCCGACCGCCCAGCCCGGCCCGCTCGCCAGCAGAAGGTCGAGCGCCGCGACCGTCGCCATCCCGACGATCAGGTCGAGCCCCGAGGCCGCCGATCGGTCCATCATCGCCGATCGAGCCGCACCAGCCGAGCGCAACTAGCACAGCCGCCCTCGAACCGAGCTTCAACCGGGCCCGACGGGCGAGGATCAAGCCGGTCACCATCGCGGCGATCGCCGAGGGCCAGCGAACCGCCCCTTGCGTCGGGCCGACCTCCTCGAAGTAGGCCCAGACGTGTCCCAGCGTCACCGAGGCCGGCCAGAGCGAGGGGTCCCAGTAGCCGAAGACCCGCCCGTAAGGGCCGAGAGCCTCGCCCGACGCCAGCCCGAGCCTCGCGTCCGATCGGCCCGAGTTCCAGGCTCGCCCCGCCGACGAGGACGAACAGGGCCGAAAGGACGAGGACCGCCGGCCGGGCGGCCCTCGGGTGCCAGAGCTTCGAGGGTCTCCGGGACGTCGGCCCGGAGCTTGAGCGAGGGGCGAGCCGCCGCTCTCGGTTCCACGGACATCGATCGGCTCCTTCCGATGGAGATCGCTCGCTCGGCCGCTCCGGGCCTCAAGGTCTTACGACGCCCCATTCTCGCCGACGGCCCGTTGCGGTCGAGGGTGACGGGAGGGTCGGAAAGCGGGTAACCCGGCCGGGCTCTTGACCATCTCGAAGATGTAGCCGGGAAGCCAGCCATCCTTGTACGACTGCCGCCTCATCTCGGCCGAGACGTCGTCGATCGTCCAGCCGTCGCGCTCGAACCGATAGAGGGCGACCGAGGCCCCGGTCCGGCAGGTCCCCCGGGCGCAGTGGACCAGGACGGGCCGGCGGTCGGGGTCGTCGCATGCCTTGAGGACCTCGCGGAACTGAATCTCCTGGCCGAAACCGTCGCCGGTCATCGGCAGGTTGAGGAAGTCGACCCCCAGCCTCTTCGCCCGTGCACGCTCCTCCTCGACGGCCGGACCCGGCCTCTGGAAGTTGACGATCGTCCGCAAGCCGTACCGGTTCGACCGCCTGTTCGAGCTGCTCATGGTTGAGCTGCCCGGCTCCGATAGAGAATGTCGGGCTTGACCACGTCGAAGTGGTCCCAGACCAGCCGGTTGCGGCGGGTCTCGACACCCAGGTAGGTGGAGATGGCGACCCCGCCGAGGACCACCAGGACGATCCCGATCCGCATGATTCGCGTCCCGCTCGAAGGTCCGAAGATGACTCGAAAACGGGCGAGCGAGAGGAGTCGCCGGCGGGTGGTCTCGAAGGGGGGCTCGGCTCCGTCCGTCGCATGGCGAAGGATCGTAGGTGACATCGTCCAGAGGGTCAACCCGAATCGAGGGAAGGAATGATCGGCGCCTCCCCCGGTTTTTTGAAGCGACGGCTTGCAATCCGGGATCGGGTCTCTATACTGATTCTTACCCGAAGCAAGACGGGTGTCTTGACACAATTCGACCGGATTGGACGAGAATCGTCCTTCCGGCTTTCGGGCGGGAGTAGCTCAGGGGTAGAGCACCACGTTGCCAACGTGGTTGTCGTGGGTTCAAATCCCATCTCCCGCTCCATTTTTTATTGCATACCGGGCTGGCGGCTTACGCTCGAAACGCGTCGGGTGCGTGGTGGCGGCCCAGGCCATCCCAGCCGGTTGCGACGAAGGACCGCCGTCGATGAGCACCGGGGAAGACCTCGAAACGACCGCCCCCTCCGAAGACGCTTCCACCGAGGCCGTCGAGCCGAAGACTCGTCTGGATCTCGACGTGCAAGATCAGCGACGTTGGCCCGTGCAAGAAGCATCTCAAGGTCACGATCCCCCGCTCGGATGTCGAGAAGCAGTTCGAGGAATCGGTGGGGACGATGGCCAAGGAGGCCGTCGTCCCCGGCTTCCGGCCCGGCCGCGCCCCTCGCCAGCTCGTCGAGAAGCGATTCCGCAAGCAGGTCGCCGGCCAGGTCAAGTCGACCTTACTGATGGCCGCCTCGAGCAGATCGACGAGGAGCACAAGCTCAACCCGATCTCGCAGCCCGAGCTGGACGTCGAGGCGATCGAGCTGCCCGATGACGGGCCGATGACCTTCGAGATGGAAGTCGAAGTTCGACCCGACTTCCCGCTCCCCGCCTACAAGGCCCTGACGGTCAAGAGCCCGGTCAAGACGATCACCGAGGCCGATATCGACGCCCAGGTCAAGGCGTTCCAGGAGCGTTACGCCCAGCTCGTGCCGAAGTTCGAGGGCGGGGCCGAGGTCGGCGACTTCGTCACCGCAGACCTGGCGTTCCACCTCGGCGGCGTGACCTATAACGAGGCCAAGGAAATCCAGTTCCGGCTCCAGTCGGAACTCCGGTTCCAGGACGGCTCGGTTCCCGAGCTGGATAAGGTGCTCGTGGGGGTCAAGCCGGGCGAGACTCCGGCAGGCCGACGCCAAGATCGGCACCTCCTCGCCCGACCCGGCTCTCCGCGGCAAGACGATCCAGGTCACCTTCAACGTCCTCGACCTGAAGATGCTTCGCCTGCCCGAACTCGATGCCGCCTTCTTCACTTCGACTGGTTTCGACGATCTGGCCGACCTCCGCGACGCCCTCCAGGGGGTCCTCGAACGCCGGCACGAGTACCAGAGACGGCAGGCCGTCCGGAACGAGATTGCTCGGCAAGCTCGTCAACGAGACGCCATTCGACTTGCCGGCCGACCTGGTCTCGAAGCAGGAGAAAGCGACCCTCCGGCGGCTCGCACTCGACCTCCGCCAGGGCGGTTTGAGCGACTCCGATATCCGGGCCCGGGAGGCCGAGCTTCGGGCCAACGCCCACGAGTTGACCCTCCAGAGCCTGAAGGAGTTCTTCGTCCTGGCGAAGATCGCCGAGGCGGAGGACATCAAGGTCGAGGACTCGGACATGGAGGACGAGATCGAGGCGATCGCCGCCCGGACCGAGGAAAGCCCCCGGCGAGTCCGGGCCCGGGTCGAGAAGGAAGGGCTGGCCGACGCCCTGGCCTCCCAGATCCTCGAGCGGAAGACGATCGACCGCATCCTCGAGTTCGTCAAGCTCGAAGAAGTCCCGCTGGTCGAAGACAAGGCGGTGGAGACGCTCGACCAGGCCGCGACCACGGCCCCCGAGGGATCCGCCGAGGAATCGTTGACCGACCCGGACGAGTCGGCCTGAGCGGCCGGCTCGGCCCTCCGAACACGACCGCCCCTCCACGGCCTGGCCCGGCCTGTCGCCCTTCGCGAGGTGGCGGTTCGGGCCTCGTCCCCAAGGACTGACCGATGAATTTCGATCTCCCGCTCGACCCGCCCCGGCTCCAGCGTTACAGGGACATGGCCCGGCAGCGGCAGATGACCCTGGGCGATATGCTGCTGGAGAACCGGATCATCTTCCTCGAAGGCGTCATCAACGACGGCTCGGCGAACATGGCGGTCATGAAGCTGCTTTACCTCCAGTTCGAGAACAAGTCGCAGGGGATCAGCTTCTACATCAACAGCCCTGGCGGCAGCGTCTACAGCACGCTGGCGATCTACGACACGATGCAGTTCATCGACTGCCCGATCGCGACCTATTGCATCGGCATGGCCGCCTCGGGCGCCGCGGTCCTGCTGGCCGGCGGGACCAAGGGCCGGCGGTTCTCGCTGCCGCACTCCAAGATCATGATCCACCAGCCTTACGGGCAGGTCAGCGGCCAGGTCTCGGACATCGAGATCCAGGCCGAGGAGATCATGGCCAACAAGCGAGGACATCAACGAGATCCTCGCCAAGCACTGCGGCCAGCCGATCGAGCGGGTCACTCGCGATACCGAGCGCGACCGCTACATGACGGCGATCCAGGCCAAGGAATACGGCCTGGTCGACGAGGTCGTCGGGCACATCCCCACGGCCGAGGCCGCCAAGGGCGCCCAGTCCTGACCCGACATTCCGCTCGCGTCCTGATCTTCCGTGCTTGACCGCTTCTCAACCGGGGACTCACCCATGCCACTGATCCCGATCGTCATCGAGCGGAGCGGTCGCGAAGAGCGGGCGATGGACATCTACTCCCGCCTGCTCCAGGACCGCATCATCCTCCTGGGCTCGGCCATCGACGACCAGGTCGCCAACGTCGTCGTCGCCCAGATGCTGGTGCTCGCCCACCAGGACAGCAAGGCCGACATCCACCTCTACATCAATAGCCCCGGCGGCAGCGTCACCGCCGGCATGGCGATCTACGACACGATGCAGTTCGTCCCCTGCGACGTCGCCACCTACTGCATGGGCCAGTGTGCCAGCATGGGTTCGCTGCTCCTGGCCGCCGGAGCCAAGGGGAAGCGCAACGCCCTGCCGCACGGCCGGATCATGATCCACCAGCCGCTCGCCGGCATGGAAGGGACTGCGACCGACATCCTCATCCACGCCGAGGAATTCCTCCGGATGAAGAAGCAGCTCAATGGGATCTACCAGAAGCACACCGGGCAGACGCTCGAACGGCTCCAGGAAGACACCGACCGCGACCGCTTCATGTCGCCCGAAGAGGCCCGCGAGTATGGCCTGATCGACAACGTTATCGAACGCGAGCCGGCGATCACCCTCAACCCGAACCCGATCCCCTGAGGTCGGTTCGGACAATGACCGATCCATGATGGCCGATGATCGTTGGGCCTATGCGCCTGACGATCATCGGTCGTTTTTGTTCACCACCAGCGCAGCGAATGGAGGAGAGTCCGTAACGCGTCCTTGGCCCTTGGATTACCGGCGAAGTAGCCCGCCACGGGGACGAGCATGGTCAAGCAGGCCAACCCAAACATGGCGTGCGAGACTTTCGAGGCTCGCTGAGGGTGATTGGCCAGGATCGCTCGAAGTTTCGGCTTCAACTCCCGGATCAGGGCGTCTGGCTCCCGTCCGTAAGCCTCGATCGCCCCGGAGCGGAGGAATCGTAGGGGCTTGATCGCGATCCCCGAGCCCTCGGATCACGTCCTCGTAACCGTTCAACGTCGGAGAAAATGACCCTGGCAACTGGGCGAGAGCTTCCCGGACGGCGCGGTCGAATTCCGCGGAGTCAATGTGATAGATCGTAACACGAAGCGATGCCGAGCCGGCGAGGACCAGCGACCAGAGCCCGACCACGCCAATCCAGATCGACCAGGCGACCAGCCCGGCCCCCTCGCCGGCGATCCGCCCGAGGACTGCCCGTCCGAACGGCCCGAAGGCGACCAGTCCCCCGATCCCGAATGCCAGCAAGCCGACGTCGACCGGACCGGAGACCATTCTCGGACGTCGCCCGCTGTGAAAGACGCCGAGGACACAGAAATAGGCCGCGAGCGGAGTGGCCGTCAGGGCGATCTGCAATTGCGGGTTTCATGGTTCGTCTCGCGAAGAGCCCTTCATCCGGACGCCTCGCGAGCCAAGGCCGCGATCACCGCGTCGTTCGCCTCCGGGAAATCGATATCCCGGCAATTCTCCGGCCGAACACCCATCGAAAGCCCGATCCGGCCGCCGGCTCTTGCTCGTCTCCCTCGATCGTACACCGATAGTAGTTCAATTCCACCAGGCCGTGCGGATAGCGGTGGACGATCCGCCGGAGCAGCTCGCCGACAATCGACCTGAACTCCGACTTCTTCCAGGCATTCCCGGGCGGTCGCCGCGTCGGGCGACTCTCCCGGCTCGCACTTCCCGCCCGGAAACTCCCATCGGCCCGCCATCGCCGTGCCCGGAGGTCGCCGACGGATCAGGAAATACCCCGTTCGCTCGATCAGGCCGATCCCCACGCGGATCGGTTGGTCCAGTTGATCAGATCCCAATGCTCAATTCTCGGAAAGGCCAGTGCGGCGACCAGACCGAATCCTCAGACCTTCCCTTCCTTGGCCGCCTCGACCGCACGGCCGGGCGAGCCCATGGCGTTATAACCGCAATCAACGTGCATGATCTCGCCGGTGATCCCGCTGGCGAGGTCGGAGAGGAGGAACATCCCGGCGGCGCCGACTTCCTCGCGGGTGATGTTCCGGCCCAGGGGCGAGACGGCCTCGTAAAGCCCGGCGAGCTTGTCGGAATCCCCCACGGCGGAGGCGGCCAGCGTCTTGACCGGGCCGGCGGAGAGTCCGTTGACCCGGATCTTCCTCGGGCCGAGGTCGTAGGCCAGATACTTGACCGCCGCGTCGAGCAGCCGCCTTGCAGACGCCCATCAGGTTGTAGCCGGAGACGACCTTCTCGCCACCGTAATAGGTCAGCGTCTCGATCGCGCCGCCGTTCGGCATGACCTCGGCGGCATGACGCGAGACGCTCGCCAGCGAGTAGACGCTGATGTCCATCGCCGTCTTGAACCCCTCCCGGCTCGACATGCACGAACGGGTTCTTGAGATCCTCCAGTGGTGCGTACGCGATCGAGTGGAGCACGAAATCGAGCGAGCCGTAGACCTCGCCGGCCTCTTGGAAGACCCGGGCGATGTCCTCGTCCTTCTGGACGTCGCAGGGGGTGATCAACCTGGCGCCGATCGGGTCGGCGAGCTTGCGGACCCGACGCTCCATCTTGTCGCCCGGCAGGTGGGTGAACCCGACCTCGGCCCCCTCGTCCAGCAGCTTGCGGGTGATCGCCCAGGCGATGCTGAAGTCGTTGGCGACCCCCAGGACCAGCCCCTTCTTGCCCGTGAATAAGCCCATCGATCCGATCCTTCCCGGCCTCTCCGAGGCTCGATCCAACATGTTTCGCGGCCCGAGGTTCGTTCGCCTCGCACTCCGCCAGAGGATAGCGAGGAGTGCCAGCCGGCTCAACCTCAGTCCATGGCGTCGGAGCTGGTTTGACGCCTTGAGGCGATCGCGAGGGGTTCAAAGTGAGAAGGCGAACGCGTTCAATTCCTTATCCAGGGCCCCTCGGGCCTGGCCCAGAGCCTTTCTTGTCGCTGCTCCCATGTTCAGACTCCGTCGCTTCAGCTCAGGCGAGACCTCTCCCAAGCCCAGCGACTCGACCACGCCGAAGACCGCCTTGACCTGCAGGTCGTCGGCGAGTCCATCGCCCGCGTTGGCCGGGAGGTCATCGGGCCGGACGATGGCCGATCGGACGATGGCCGGCGTCCATTGCTCTCCGCCGGTCCGGACCCAAAGCGTCGTCTCGACCGCGACGCTGGCCAGGTCGGGAGCCAGGTTGAGGCTCGTCACGACCGCCCCGACCCTCCCCTGCCCCGCCAACTCTCGGAGCTCTGCCGGGAAGCGGGTTGACGGGGGCCTCGCCGAGCAGTTCCTTGAGACTGGATAATGCCGCGTTCAGGCTCGCGGCCGCTGGCGGGGCCTCGCCGGGCGCGGGCTCGGGGATGATCAAGCCCTGGTAACGGAGGAATCGTCCGCCTTCGTCGTGGATGACCTCCGTCGATGCGCGGCGGACCAGCCACTTTGCGTTGTTCTCGGACTGCGGGGGTAGGAGCGAGTCCAACGAAACGGGCGTGTCGGCCTCCGGAGCGAACCCTCGGCCCTCCAGCGCCTGTTCGAGATCATTCACGGACATCGCTTCGACATCGGGGAAATTGGAGAGCCAGCCGAGCTGGAGCATCCGCCTCAACCGGCCGGATCGGGTCGTGAGCAATTTGAGGTCGGTCCTGCTCAGCGTGACGACCATCAGAAAGGACTTCTCCATCTTGGCCGGATCAGCCAATCGAGCGAGCTCTCGATCAATCCAGGAGGTGATTCGATCGCCGGCGGGCGGGTTCTGGGGTCGGTCACGTCGCCAATCGGACAGGCGTTGCTTCCTCAATGTCACGGCCTGGTGGATCGCCGGGACCTCGGCCTTCGTCCACAGGGCCGTCCGATCCGGCAGATTCTTCTCCGCCCAATCGCGGCGGACCATCATCATGAGTGGTCGGCCACCCTGCCGGTTGGTCTCGACGATCTGGCCGAGCAGGACCTTGCCGTCGCGAAAGGTCACGGCATCGGCAACGGAAGTTGAAGACGGCGGGCCGAGCCCGAGCGTCGCGAGCCCGACTAGCCAGGCGGTCGCACCCATGAGATCCCCTCCCGAACGTTTCTCGATCCTTGGGAAAGCCTCACCGGCGCGTTACGATGCGCCGGATGTTCGACCGACCAGTCCATCCATCATCTTACGCAGGTCGAGTGAACTTGTCCCGGAGGGAGTGGTCCGATGGCTCGGATTCGATGGATCGAGGAGTCGGAGGCGACCGGTGAGATTGCCGAGGTTTACGCCTCCTGGATGGCCGCCAACCCCGGACGCGAGAAGATCCCCGGCATCCTGAAATGCCTTGGTCTCCAGCCCGGGCTCTTCCGGAAGATGGATGAGGTCTCGGACCTGGTTCACTTCCGGGACGCCCACTTGCCGGTTCGGATCAAGGAGATGATCGCGACTTACGTCTCCGCGCTGAACCGATGTCCCTATTGCACGGGCAGCCACGCGTTCTTCCTGCAGTCAGAGGACCCTGACCCCAAGTTGCACACCGGCCTGGCCCTCGCCGACCTCGGCTCTGCCCCGATGCCCGAGGCCGAACGGGCCCTGCTCGACTTCGTTGGCCGGGTCACTCGCGAGTCGTACAAGACATCCGACGCGGACGTCGAGAAGCTCCGTTCCCTGGGCTGGTCCGACCCGCAGATCGCCGAGTGTGTCTACGTGACGGCTTTGTTCGCCTTCTTCAACCGGGTGGCGAATGCCTTCGGGTTGGAAGACCCGAACTACTTCGACAACCCACCGCCGAGGAAGGCCAACCCGTTGCCTCGCTGAAACTCGATCGGGCGACCTCTCGATCGATCTGGGCAGTTCTGACAATGTGTTCACCGATAGCGTTTTTCTTCATTTTAAAGCCGAGAATTCGCTGAGGTGCGATCGATGGCCACCCAGGCAACGCGACCCAGGGTCGATCCGACGAACATCCTGCGTGGCGTCGATTGGGACAGCTATGTCCGAATGAGGAACCACCCGGGCAATAATCATCTCAGGATGTCCTACCTCGACGGGACCTTGATCCTCGTGTCACCCCAATTCATCCACAACCGTTCCGGCTGGCGGATCACCTCGATGATCGCCGAGGTCTGCGAGGCACTGGGTATTCCCTCCCAATGCACGGTCTCCTCGACGCTCCAGCCGCAAGGGGCCGGGTCCACGCAAAGGGAGCGCCAAGGAGCCCGATTTCGGCTTCTACTTCCGCGAAAACGAGCCCCGGATGCGGAACAAGGACGTCATCGTCCTAGAGGTTAACCCGCCTCCCGACCTGGCCATCGAGATCGAGAATAAGGCCGACTCCTCGAAGGCCCTCACCGTCTACGCTCGGATCGGCGTGCCCGAGGTCTGGCGATACAAGTCCAGGAAAAAGACCTTGTGGTTCGGCCGTTTGGTCGGGGATCGCTACGAGGCTATCGAACAGAGCCTGAACCTGCCGAAGTTGACCCTAGCGCTTGTGCTCCAGGCCCTGGACCGGATCAATGAGTTCGGCGAGACCGCGAGCAAGCCCTGGCTCCGCGAGTGGGCGCGGAACCTGCCCGATCTGGCCGTCTGATTCCGGATCATGGCATGGAACTTCGTCCCCTCGGCGACCGTGCGTTCCTCGCCCGGTTCGCGAGCGAGTCGCAAGCCCGAGGCTGGGCTGAGGCAGTTCGGACTCTTGCGATCCCGGGCGTGCTCGACATCGCCGTGGCCTACGCCACGGCCGCCGTGTTCACCGATCCCGATGGGCTCGCCTTCTCGAATCTGGAAACCACGCTCCGCGATGTCCAACCGATCGAGGCGGGACGGAAAGAAGGCCGGCTGATCCTCGTCCCAGTCCTTTACGACGGGAAAGATCTGGCCGAGGTCGCCCTCCTGACAGATTCGACGGAAGTCGAGATCATCGAACGACATGCCGGTCGGGACTACACGGTCTATGCTCTCGGGTTTCTACCCGGGTTCCCCTACGCGGGTTTTCTCGACGAACTTCTGGCCGGCTTGCCGCGTCTAAGTCAACCGAGGGCAAGAGTGCCCGGAGGGTCGGTGGCGATCGCGGGACGGCAGACGGGGATCTACCCGGCGGAATCGCCTGGCGGCTGGCGGCTGCTGGGCCGGACGCCATCAAAGATCGTCGACCTCGACCGGGGACACTTCCCGATCCGACCCGGGGACAGGCTCCGGTTCCAGCCAATCGGCCCGGACGAGTATCGGGCGAGGCTTGGTGAGCCAATCGGCCTTGCTGAATGAGTGCAGTCTGTCTATACTTGATTTCCCGATCGCATCGAGCCTACCACTCGACTCGTCCTACCCCACTTGGCCCGCCCTTTCCCTTGGCGGACTTGATCCCATGATCCGACGCGACGACATCCGAAACGTGGCGATCATCGCCCACGTTGACCACGGCAAGACCACCCTGGTCGACGTGATGCTCCGCCAGTCCGGCCAGTTCCGCGCCGGCACGCTCTCGCAGGACTGCATCCTCGACTCCAACGACCAGGAGCGCGAGCGCGGGATCACGATCCTGGCCAAGAACATCGCGATCAACTACGGCACGACCAAGATCAACATCATCGACACGCCCGGCCACGCCGACTTCGGCGGCGAGGTCGAGCGGACCTTGCAGATGGCCGACGGTGCGCTGGTGCTGGTCGACGCCTTCGAAGGGCCGATGCCGCAGACCAAGTTCGTGCTGCGCAAGGCGTTCGCGAACAAGATCCGGCCGATCGTCGTGATCAACAAGATCGACCGGCCCGACGCGCGGCCCGACGAGGTCCTCAACGAGGTCTTCGACACGCTTCGTCGAGCTCGGCGCCGACGAGCACCAGCTCGACTTCCCGTACATCTTCGCCTCGGGCAAGGGCGGGTTCGCCTCGCACGACTCGCACGCCACCTCGGGCGACATCGCGCCCGCTGCTCGACCTGATCGTCGAGAAGGTGCCCGGCCCCGAGGTCGACCCCGACGGCCCGCTCCAGATGCTCTGCACCACGCTCGACTTCTCCGAGTACGTCGGCCGGATCGCGATCGGCCGGATCGCCGCCGGGCGGATCAAGCGCGGCCAGAAGATCGTCCTGATGAAGGCCGGCGGCGGTCGATGAAGCCCGGCACCGCTCGACAGCGTGCTCGTCTTCGACAAGCTCGGCCGGACCGAGGTCGAGGAGGCCGACGCGGGCGACATCGTCGCCGTCGTCGGCGCCTCGGCCGGTCGACATCGGCGACACGATCGCCGACGTCGAGACGCCCGTCGCCCTGCCGCGGATCGAGGTCGACGAGCCGACCCTGAGCATGCTCTTCACCGTGAACGACTCGCCGCTGACCGGCGAGGGGCAGTTCCTCACCTCGCGGCACCTCAAGGACCGGCTCGACCGCGAGCTGCAATCGAACGTCGCCCTCCGCGTCGAGCCGACCGAGGAGCGCGACTCGTTCATCGTCTCCGGCCGCGGCCTGCTCCACCTCTCGGTCCTGATCGAGACGCATGCGGCGCGAGGGGTACGAGCTGGCCGTCGGCAAGCCCGAGGTCATCCTCAAGCGGATCAACGGCGTCGAGCACGAGCCGTATGAATACCTGGTCGTCGACGTCCCGCAGGCCAGATGGGCCCGGTGATGGAGCTGGTCGGCAGCCGTCGCGGCGAGATGCTCCGAAGATGGACGTCAAGGGGGCCTACGCCCACCTGGAGTTCGTGATCCCCGCCCGCGGCCTGCTCGGCCTGCGGAACCGCCTGATGAGCGGCACCCAGGGCGAGGCGATCATGCACCACAACTTCCACGACTATCAGCCCTTCCGGGGCGAGATCCCCCGCCGGGCCAACGGCGTGATGGTCAGCATGGTGCACGGCCCGGCCGTCGCCTTCGCCCTCGACATCGCTCCAGCAGCGCGGGACGATGTTCGTCCAGCCCGGCGACGACGTCTACACAGGGCATGATCGTCGCCGAGAACGCCCGGGGCGACGACATGGTCGTCAACCCCTGCAAGGAGAAGAAGCTGACCAACATGCGGGCCTCGGGCTCGGACAAGAACGTCCTGCTCAAGCCCCCCCGCCTGATGACGCTCGAATATCGCCCTCGAATACATCGAGTCCGACGAGCTGGTCGAGATCACCCCGACCGAAGATCCGGCTCCGCAAGAAGGTGCTGACCGAGGAAGGCCGCAAGTGCGCCGGCCGAGGGGGCGGGAAGAAGGTGGGAGTTTAAGTCAAAGACAGATCTGTTAATCAGGGGGCTGCCGCCTAGCCCCCATTTTCTGATCTCTGGTCTACCGCGTCATGCTCGATCCTTCTGTCACGAGATCGCCTTGAATCTGCCCATAGAGCTGGAACAGGAAGAAGACGGGCGATGGATCGCGGAGGTGACCACTCTTTCCGGCGTCATGGTTTACGGACAGACTCGCGAAGAGGCGATCGCCAAGGTCGAGGCCCTCACCCTGAGAGTCCTGGCGGACCGACTCGAGCATGGTGAGGCTGTTCCTGAACTCGACGACCTCATTTCGGTGGTCGCATGAGTCGTTGGCCTTCCATCAAGGCCAAGAGAGTCCAGGCCGCCATGCTCCGGATCGGAAGGACGATCAAGCGGCAATCCGGCGGTTCTCACAGGGTGCTCGAGCGCCCGGGCTGACCCGATCACGTTGTTTCCTCGCACGATGATGATGAGATCGGGCCCCGGTTGCTGGCCCATATCGCCAAGAGAACTGGGCTGAAACCCGACGATCTCTGAACACCAAGAAGTTCAGAGATAGCGCTCCAAGATCCGCCGGCTATGCGAGTCAAGTCCCTTCGTATCCGCGATCAGGTAGCGAATCCCCCGGGCGTTGACGATCAGGGCCCGGTCGTGGCCGAGTCGGCGGACGTTCTCCTCGCCGTCTAATGTGAAGGTGGTCGGGCCCCGGTCGGTCTCGACCTCCCAGGTCGAGGGGATGGTCTCGGTCGCGACCCGGACGATCCGCCGGATGACCGGCAGGAACTCGCGGCGGGAAAGCTCGTCGAGCACCAGCCGACGGTTCTCCTCGGAGAGGTCGTCGAGGGTCTCGACCTGGACCAGCTCCTGGCCGTCGGGGACGCAGAGCGAGATCCAGCGGGCCGGCTCGGAGATCGGGAAGGCCCGGATAGGCTCGACGCCGACGTGACGCTCGCCCGAATTCGTCGGTCAGGACCAGCCGGCCCCAGGCGTCTCTTTCCAGGTCGAGAGGGATCATACGGCCAGCTCCTTCGCCATCTCGGCCTGGGCCCGGTGGAGTCGGAAATAGGTCCCCTCGCGTTCGAGCAGCTCCTGATGCGGCCCGACCTCGACGATCCGGCCGTTCTCCAGGACGACCAGGCGATCAGCCTTGCGGAGCGTGCTGAGTCGGTGGGCGACTGCGATCGTCGTCCGGCCCCGGACGAGGTTGTCGAGCGCCTCCTGGATCTCGCGTTCGGTCTCGGTGTCGACCGACGAGGTCGCCTCGTCGAGGATCAGGATCCTGGGGTCGATCAGCAAGGCCCGGGCCATCGAGATCCGCTGCCGCTCGCCGCCCGAGAGCGACTGCCCGCGCTCGCCGACCAGCGTGTCGTAGCCATCGGCCAGCTTGAGGATGAACTCGTGCGCCTTCGCCGCCCGGGCCGCCGCGATGATCTCGCCTCGGCTCGGCTTCGGGCCGGCCGTAGGCGATGTTCTCGGCGATGCTGCCGAAGAACAGGAACGGCTCCTGGAGCACCAGGCCGATGTGCCGACGATACGCCTCGACCGGGAACCGGCGGAGGTCGACACCGTCGACCAGGATCGCCCCTTCGCTCACGTCGTAGAACCGGCAGGCCAGGTTGACCAGCGTGCTCTTGCCGGCGCCGCTGGGGCCGACCAGGCCGATCATCTCGCCCGGCTTGATCGCCAGGTCGATCCCTTGGAGGACCCGACGGTTCCCGTAGCGGAAGCCGACGTTCTGGAAGACGATCTCGCCCTGGATGTCGCCGGGGTCGACCGGCCTGGCGGGCTCGGGGACGGTCGAGACCCGGTCGAGGATCTCCCAGATCCGCTGGGCGCTGGCGGCGGCCCGCTGGGTCGACTGGACCATCCGGCTCAGCGATTCGAGCCGGGTGTAGAACCGGATGATGTACGCCTGGAACCCGAGCAGGACGCCCGTGGTGATCTGACCCTGAAAAATCAGCCAGGCCCCGAACGCCCAGACGATCAGCAGGCCCCCTTGCGTGAGCAGGCCGACCATCGGCCCGAAGAACGCCCAGGTCGCGTTGACCCGGTCGTTGACCTTGAGGTTTCGGTCGTTCGCGGCGCGGAACCGCTCGACCTCGCGCCCGCCCTGGGCGAACGCCTTGACCACCCGGATGCCCGGGATCGTGTCGGCCAGGACGCTGGTGATCTCGGCCCAGGCCCGTCCCTGTGACCTGGAACCCTCCCCGGAGCCGGTCGCGGACCCGGAAAGTCAGCCAGAGGATCACCGGGAAAGGGGCGAGGGTCGCGACCGCCAGCAAGGGGTTGATCGCCAGCAGAACCGCCGCCGTGCCGACGATCATCAGGATGTCGGTCACGAAGTCGAGCACGCTCACCGACAGGAACGAGCAGATCCGATCCGAGTCGGAGCTGATCCTCGACATCAGATCGCCGGTCCGCTTGCCTCCGAAGAACTCCAGGGAGAGTCCATGAAGGTGCTGGTAGGTCTGCGTCCGAAGGTCGGCGCTGATCCGCTCGCCGACCCATGCGATGACGTAAGTCCTGGCCCAGCTAAGCAGCCACGCCAGGACCGCCGCCCCGCCCAGGCCACCCAGATAAAGCCAGACGAGCGAGAAGCTGACCGGTTGGCCGTTCTCGCGAGGGTGGAGCACCTTGTCAACCAGCGGGATCGTCAGGTAAGGCGGAACCAGGCTGGCGGCCGTGCTCGCCAGCGACAAGACGAAGCCAAGGGCGATCGCCCCGGACCTCGGTCGGGCGAACCGCAGGAGCCGGATCAGCGACGAGGCGGTCGGCACCGAGGGGGCTTCCGACGCCTCGATATCCTGCTCCGCGACCTCCGCCCCGGCGGCATCGCGTCCACGAGACTCAAACCGGGAGACGAGCCGATGCACGGCTGCGCCCGGTCAATGGTATAACGCCAGAGTCCAAGCAGGCCCAATGGACCGGACAGCTCCAGCGAACCCAGTCCCGCTCGATCCCTGGCCTTGAGGATCAAACGATCATCGAGAATGTGGGCAGTCTGACCATGATCGGAGAAGCTGAGCAGTCTGCGATCCGTTAAGACGACAAGATCGTCCGCGTAATGAAGGCGATCGTTGAGGTCCGGGGCGAACCAGGCGAGAACCGATCTCGTCGCTTTGCAGCTCGGATTCAAGCTCGGCATTCCAGCGGGGAGGGATGGGTCCCGGCGTACTGAGAGATCGGTCCAAAGCGAGAGCGACTCCTTCGGCTTTCCACAGCTCAGACGGCTTTCCCGATCGGCTCGGGAGGCCCTGACAAGATTCGCGAAGCGGCAGGGCAAGCCCGACCCCACCAGAACCCGGAATCCGGCTCATCATTGTAGGATCAATTCTTCGGCCGGAGAAGGCGGGATTCGCCCGATGAAGATGAGGTTTGCGATTTGTTGTTCAGTTTCATCATTTCAACTCGTTTCTTGCGATTGATTTTCCTGGGCTTGGACCCCTAAAATAATCGTGCTTCCAACAGCGAGGCTGGAAGCATTCGTATCTCAGTGGGACACACGTTGTCCGATCGGAACGCCTCCCGGGTTCCGGGCGTCCCTGGCGATCTGTCCGCCGGGTGACCCAGTGGCCCGAGGTATTCACGTCTCGAGGCGTCCTCCGCCATTCTCCCGCTTTAGTTGACGGAAAGCGTTGAGATCGGCCCGCCCACTACCGGGCGGGGTGGGGACGCGTCTCCCCGATGCATTCCTCTCCAATGCGTCGTGGGCGACCAAAATCGGGGGTCGGCCGGTCCGCTGGGGGCATCTTGGGAGAAAATGATGCGATTTCGCAAAGTCCTGGCCCTTCGAGGGCCGAACTACTGGGCCAACTTCCCCGTGCTCGAAGCCTGGGTTGACCTGGAGGAGCTCAAGGACTCGCCGTCCGACGAGCTCCCGGGGTTCAACGACCGGCTCAAGTCGTGGCTGCCGTCCATGATCGAGCATCGGTGCAGTGTCGGGGAACGGGGAGGGTTCTTCGAGCGGCTCCGGAGAGGGACCTGGCCGGGACACATCCTCGAGCACGTCGCGCTGGAGCTTCAGTGCCTGGTCGGGACGGAGGTCGGTTTCGGCCGGACCAGGGAGACCTACCGAGGATGGCGTCTACAAGGTCGCGATCGAGTATGAGGAGGAAGCAGTCGGCCGCGCCGCGCTTTGGATCGCGGCCTTGAACTCTGCCTCGCGGCGATCTACGACCGACCCTTCGATGTCGCCGCCGAGATCGAGGCGCTGAAGGCGGCTCCACCGCGATGTCCGGCTCAAGCCCGGCCCGGCGGCGATCGTCGAGGCCGCGCGGAGGCGGAAGATCCCGACTCGCCGGCTCAACGACGAGGGCTTGATCCTGCTCGGCCAGGGGGCCAGGCAGCGTCGGATCCTGGGCTCCTTGACCGACAGGACGGGCGCCATCGCCGAGTCGATCGCGGGCGACCTCGAGCTGTCCCGCTCCCTGCTCCGGGCGGTCGGCGTCCCCGTGCCCGACGAGGATGCGGATTCCGACTTCCGGGCGTCTGAGCATCGCCTGCTCGTGGTCGGCGACCGGGTGGTCGCCGCCGCCAGGCGTGATCCGGCCATCGTTGACGTCACCGACCGGGTCCATCCCGAGATCGCGGCCTTCGCAGTCAACGCGGCCCGGGTCATCGGGCTCGACGTGGCGGGGGTTGACGTCGTCGCCCACAACATCGCCCGGCCCCTGGGCGAGCATCGAGGGCGTCGTGACCGCGGTCCATGCCTCGCCCGACCTGGCGATCCATCTCGAACCCTCCGAAGGTCAGTCTCAACCCGTCGGCGAGGCGATCGTCGACTCGCTCTTCGAGCCTGGCGACAACGGCCGGATTCCGCTTGATCGCGGTCACGGGCGTCAACGGCAAGACGACGACGACCCGGATCATCGCCCACATCCTGGAGCGGACCAGGCTGATGGTCGGAATGACCTGCACCGAGGGGATTTACGTCGACGGTCGGGTGATCGAGTCGGGCGACTGCAGCGGACCCAGGAGCGCCCGGGCGATCCTGGCAAACCCGATCGTCGAGGCCGCCGTGCTCGAATGTGCCCGGGGTGGCATCCTCCGCGAGGGGCTTGGGTTCGACCGCTGCGACGTGGCGGTCGTGACCAACATCGGCGAGGGCGACCACCTCGGCCTCTCGGACATCGAGACCCTGGAGAAGCTCGCCCGGGTCAAGAAGACGATCGTCGACGTCGTGGCCCGCGACAAAGGACACGCCGTCCTCAACGCCGCCGACCCGCTCGTCGCGGAGATGGCCGAGGGATGCCGGGGTCGGGTCGTCTTCTTCGCCCGCGACCTCGAGAACGCCGTACTCGTCGCCCATCGGTGCAAAGGACGGCAAGGTCGCCTTCGTCAGGGACGAGGTGATCGTGCTCGCCGAGGGAGATCGCGAGGAGTCCCTCGTCGCTTGCTGGCCCGAGTGCCGCTCACTTTCCAGGGTCGGGTCGGCTTCCAGGTCGAGAATGCCCTCGCGGCGGCGGCGGCCTGCTGGGCCAACGGCGTCCCGACCGGGACGATCCGGGCTGGCCTGGAGTGCTTTCGCGGTGACGCGGTCGACGCCCCAGGCCGGTTCAACGTGCTCCACAAGCACGGGGCCACGGTGATTGTCGACTACGGTCACAACCCGTCGGCGAGGGCCGCGCTGGTCGAGGCCCTGAACCATTTCCCCCACGAGCGACGGGTGATCGTCTGCTCGGCCGACGGCGACCGGACGGATGAGTCGATCGTCCGCCAGGGGGAGATCCTCGGCGACGGCTTCGACCGGGTGATCCTCTACGAGGACCGGAACCGCCGAGGGCGGGCCGAAGGGGAGATCTTCAACTTGCTCGGCCGAGGGCTGGCCGGAGGCCGGCGGGTCCGGTCAGTCGAGACGATCCAGGGCGAGGCGGCGGCGATCGAGGTCGCGATGAGGGACCTTGCCCCCGGAGACCTCGTCGTCGTCCAGTCCGACGAGGACGTGGTCGCGACCCGCGCCGTGGTCGAGGCCCGGCTGGCCGAGATCCCGGCTCCGGAACTTGAAGACGCGCGACCGACCCGGCCAGCGATGGCACTCCAGCCCACATCCTGAGCGAAACCGGCGAGGGCCGGCACGGAGGCCAGCCCCGCCATTTTAACGTCGACCGCTCGGATCAGCGACCCGAGTGGCTCGACCGGATGAAATCGAGTCCGTCCTGACAGAGGCCGAAGGGGTCGGGGAAGAGGTCGCGCCAGACCCTGGTGGCTGCCGCGAGGGCGGGCAGGGCTCGGCCGAACGCCTCGATGGTGTAATAGCCGTTGAAGCCGCTGTCCTTCAAGCCCGAGAAGTAACCTTCCCAGTCAACCTGGCCGGTGCCGGGAATGCCCCGGTCGTTCTCCGAGACGTGGACGTGGATCGTCTCCTTCGCACACGAGGTAATGGCGGCTCGCTGGTCCTTCTCCTCGATGTGCGAGTGGAAGCTGTCGTACATCATCTTGAGGTAGGGATGGTCGACCGCCCTGACGAACTTCGCGGTGTCGGCCGCGGTCGTCAGGAAATAGTTCTCGAAGCGGTTGAGGTATTCGACGGCGATCCTGATCCCGAACTTCTCCGCCTTCTCGGCGGCCTGGCGGAGGGTGTTGACGCCGTGCTTGAACTCGTCGGGCGTCGGCCCCTCGCCCGAGAAGACGCCGATGGCCGAGTGCGTCGGGCCGCAGAGAATCTCGCAGTCGAACGCCGAGGCGCGGTCGAGGACGATCTCCAGGTAGTCCACGGCCGCCTTGCGGATTGCCGGGTCGGGGGAGATCGGGTTGGTCGCCGGCCCCATCACCGTGACGGCCGTCGCCCCGAGTCCCAGCTCCTTGAGCCGCTTCCCCAGTCGTTCATACGGTTTCCGATCAGCGATCTCGAAGATCGGGACCTCGACCGAGTCGAAGCCCATCGCCTTGATCCGGTCGAGGATCGGGTCGTGCTCTTCCTTGACCTCGGTCGTCCACAGCAGCAGGTTCATCCCGGTCTTCATGGTTCGTCCTTCGCGGCTCTCACTTGAGGAATAAGGGATCGATCAGACCGGCACGACCGTCTGCCACTGGCCCAGCTCGACTGAGTCGAGCACGGCGTCGCAGACCGCCTGGGTGGCAAGGGCCTCGCGGAAGGTCGGGCTGGTGCTCTTGCCGCCGGAGAGATCCTTGAGGAAGTCGGCCACCTGATGGACGAAGGTGTGCTCATAGCCGATTTGGAGGCCGGGGACCCACCAGTTCTTCATGTACGGGTGGTCGCTATCGGTGACGTGGATCGAGCGCCAGCCTCGGGTGATCGAGTCGTCCTTGTAGTCGAAAAACTGGAGCCGGTGGAGGTCGTGGAGGTCCCACTTGACCGACGCTTTCTCGCCGTTGATCTCGAAGGTGTAGAGGGCCTTGTGGCCCCGCGCGTAACGGGTCGACTCGAAGAGCCCGAGCGAGCCGTTCTCGAACCGGCAGAGGAAGGCGCAGGCGTCATCGATCTTGACCGGCTCGACCTTTCCGGTGAGGTTGTGCTTCCGCTCCTTGACGAACGTCTCGGTCATGGCCGTGACCGAACGTGACCGGGCCGTTCAGCCAGAGTGCGGTGTCGATGCAGTGGGCCAGGAGGTCGCCGGTGACCCCCGAGCCAGCCGCGGCGGCGTCGAGCCGCCAGAGACCGGTGCCCCCCTGCGGGAGGTCGGCCGAGATCGTCCAGTCTTGCAGGAAGTTGGCCCGGTAATGGAAGATCCGGCCGAGCCGGCCTTCGTCGATGAACTGCCTGGCGAGCGCGACGGCCGGGACCCTCCGGTAGTTGTACCAGACGGTATTGGGGACGCCGGCCTTCTCGACGGCGTTCGACCATCTTCTGCCCCTCGACGAGGTCCATCGAGAGCGGCTTCTCGCAGAGGATCATCTTGCCCGGCCTCGGCCGCGGCGATGGCGATCTCGGCGTGGGTGTTGTTCGGCGTGCAGATGTCGATCGCGTCGATGTCCTTGCGGGCGACGAGCTTCCGCCAGTCGGTCTCGACCGACTCGTATTGCCACTTCTCGGCGAACGCCTTCGCCGCTTCCTCGCTTCGGCCGCAGACGGCCTTGAGGACCGGGCGGTACTCGACGTCGAAGAAGTCGTTGACGCGCTTGTAGCCATTGGAGTGGGTCCGGCCCATGAAGCCATAGCCGACCAGGCCGATATTCAGGGGTTTCTTGGCCATCGCATGGTTCCCGATGATTCTGGAAGCGAGAGTGATCCCCTCGTCGCCCGGGACGATCTCACTTCCGCAAGAACAGTCGTTTCAGAAGCATTCCGACCCAATCGAAGACGACAGCCTCGGCTGGCGGCGGGATGATCAGCTGGATGGGACTCGGTTTCTCCAGTTCGATGGTCCGGAGTTTATAGCAAGCGGGACAGAAGACGCCAGAGGCGCCCGGGTTCGTGGGCACTTCTTCGCAGACGATCCGATGTTGGGAGCAAATGGACCGACCGCATCGGCCGCACGTTCCGATGCGCCATGGCCCCGCATTCGCAACACACGGCTTCAGGAAAGCCCATGCTTGATCACTCCGCCGTCAACGACGGCTCCCGTCGTCCTGGTCACCTGCCTCCGCTGGGTCTTCGCCCTGACGTGTCGCATCGTCGCGATCGCTCACGAGGGGACGCGCTCCTGGAACTGGTCCGAGTCGGGTCGCCAGGGAGACTGGTATCACGACTCCCAGAATTCCAGGAAATCCTCGGGCCAGAAGCACGAGGGGACCTGCATGACCATCCGGGTCTCATCGGGGGCCACGAACAGGGGGAAGATCAGCTTCTGAAGCGTCGCGCCCTTGGGCTGCTGGGGTAGGAGCTTGCGGAAGATCAGGATACTCGAACAGTAGACTTCATGGCGGCCGGCCAACGAGGCGGGGACTCGGAGCCAGTAACCGCGCCTGGACGGATGGAGACCATGCACGAGCCGCTTTCAGGTCGGGGTCGTTCGGCCGGGACTCGCGGATCGACTCCAACCGTGCGGCGATCTCGGGCAAGTCAGATGGGTCGTCCAGCTTTGGGGTCGCGAAGACGACCGTGGCCGGGTGCGACTCTCCACGGAGCCCCGGGTTGAAGAGAAAGTCGTTCGCCTGGACGACCTGCGCCCAGACGATCTCTCCGTGCTCGCGGAGCTTCGCCTGGTCGAAAAAAGTCCGCATCAGCGAGTCCCAGGGGTGGGTCGAGAGCAGGGGATTATAGATGCCCCGGATCTCACGGATCATCTCGGGAGCAAATGACCGAGGAGGCGGACCAAGCCGCCTCCGGCACGCTTCAAGTACGCTCATCCCGCACCCTCGGCTCAAGTTCCCAGGAGTCTCGGTTCGGTCACTCGGCCCACCCGTGCGCATCCCTGACGGCAATCATCGTCGCCAGGATGTCGTTCCAGGTCTGCGGCTTCATCATCACCGCGTTGGGGAACATGCACCCGTCCCAGCAAATGTGCCGGAACGCCTTGGTGAGGATGCCGTTCTCGTCACGGAGCCAGAACCCAGCATGGTGCGGGATGTCGAGCTTGCCGTTCGGGTCGGTGGCAAGGCAGTGGCGGCCCGTGTGGTCGTGCGAGCCCGAACCGAAGACCGTCGCGTCGTTCTGGGCGACGTGGAAGTCGATCGTCCAGGGTCGAAGGGCCGTCGTCAGGGTTCGCAGGGCCGCATCGAGTGTCGCCTTGTCCTTCCAGTCGAAGTGATCCGGCAGGATTCGGTCCTCGGGCGCGTTCTCGCCGAGCGTGTAGAGGAGCGTATGGGCCATGTCGGCCTGGAAACCGACCGTCTCGGGCTCGCCGACCCGTTCGAGGAGGTCGACCATCTTCCGCCACGAGTGCATCCCGCCCCAGCAGATCTCCCCCTCGGCCGCGAGCTTCTCGCCGAAGTCGCGGGCGATCTTGCCGGCCTGTTTGAAGGTTTCCGCGATCCTGGCCTGGTTTCCAGCGGGATCGGCCGACCACTCGCCGACGCCCGTCGCCGAGTCGAACCGGACGACGCCGTAAGGGCGGACGCCCAGCTCGCGGAGCTTTTTCGCGATCCGACAGCCTTTCCTGACCTGCTCCAGGAACTTCTTGCGTCCCTCCCCCTCGTCCATTGCCGGCCCGCCGCCGGTCGGCGGCCAGATCGGCGCGACGACCGAGCCGATCGTCAGGCCCTTGGCCTTCACCTTGTCGGCCAGGGACTTGAGGTCATCTTCGGAGGCGTCGATGTTGACGTGGGGGGCGAAGAGGAAAAGGTTGACGCCGTCGAACTTGATTCCGTCGACCTCGGCGGCGGCGGTCAGGTCGAGCATCGTGTCGAGGTCGATCGCGGGTTCGGACCCCTCCCCCTTGCCCACGACGCCGGGCCACGCCGCGTTGTGCAGCTTGGGGAAGTTGTTGGGGTGGCTGGCGGCGCTCATGGTCTACCTTCCTGTGTCGGAGGGATCGCGGTGTCTGACGGATTCAGGTTGAAGCAGACCGTTCCGCGTCGATCAGAGTCCGACGCGTCAGGTCCTCGACGAAGCGGACATCGGCCACGCTTTCGAAGCCGGTGATGGGTCCGTAATAGTCTTCGATCCCATAGTTGAATCGAACCGAGCCGGACCCGTCGGGATATTCCAGACGATGAAGGGACTTGATCGAACTTCGGGGGAAAGTGTGGACCTCGACGGCCTTGGAGTTCTGTTGCGGTATCCAGATGATGGCCCGGCGATCCGTCAACGCGTAGGTGTTCGACGCGAACCGATCATGCTCCCACCATCGCTCGGTCCAGGCGAAAAAGGCCACGATGGCGGAGATGATGCCGACAAGGCAGGCGATCACGCCCGTCCCGATCAGGAGATTCTCCACGCCCAAGAATTTCGGGCGATAGGGTCCGAAGATCGTGAAGAACGCCCCGGCGGCCAGCCCGAAACCGGTGATCATGACCACGAGGGCGCGGATCGGACTCCGGAGGCCTGCGGGCGGCTTCGCTTGCGCGAACGAGGCCCAGAGCAGCCGCTCGCCCGGCTGAAGCTCGGGCTTGACGAGGTGGAGCAGTTCCTCTGGCACGGCGTCGGGCTCGGGAACCTGATCGTCCATCGCTCAACCCTCGGCGATCCGGCGCAGGATCGTCAATCGAGCCCATTCATTAAGTTGGTTGAACCAGCGAGAGAACGAACCCATTTCCTCGGCGAGCTTCATCTGACCTAGCACGTCCTCCGGCTTGAGTAGCGGTAGGCTTCGGCTGTGCGTAGCCACCTGATAGGAGCCATCCTGTCCCAAGACCAGGAAGTCGAGGGTCTTTCGACGGGCATCGTAACGCCAGACCTCGGGCACGCCGATCCGGGCGTAGCTTGCGATCGCCTTGTCGGCGTGATGCGTGACTTCCACCTCGATCGCCAGATCGGGCGGGGGCTGTGTCGAGAGGTCGATGTTAACGGGACCTCGCATGATCTCGGCATGAGGGCCGAAATAATAGGTCCGATCCCCTTCTACGCCGACCTTCTCGGCTTCGAGGCGGAAAGTCGCCGAGCCCGCGACCTCCTGCTCGATACCGCAATGGAGCGCGACAACCATGACGATCTTGTCGAGACAATCTTCGAGCCAGTCATGGCGACGTGAGAGAGTCAAGAAGGTCAAGCTCCCGTCGATATAAATCATCCGCAAGCCGCTTCGATCGGGGAGGGCGTCATTGATCGTGACGTACTGATCCCAATCGATCCCGTCCAGAACGAGATGCTGCCCTCCCGTTTCGGCCTTGGCTTCGACTTCGGAAATCGCGACAGCCATGATCCCCCCTTCTCAGCGGCCCTTGAGGTAGTCGCCCACCTTGGGCAGGTCCTTATGGATGTCCGGGCCGAAGTAGCGGAGGCTGACGAAGGGCTCGGAGCCGGTGTTCTTGAACGTCACTCCTTCCCTGGCCTTCTTGTCGGCCACGAAGACCTCGTCCTTCGTCACCTCGCCGAAGCGGATGAAGACCGGGGTGTCGATTTCAAGCTTGCCGATCGTGCCGCGACCCTGAGTGGAGACGAGGCCATAGGCGCCGGAGTCCTTGATCGTGGCCGAACCGCCGGGATAGACGGTCAATTCCTTGGCGCTGAAGAGTTGCTTGCCGTCAACAGTCCCGTAGACGATCCACTTGTCGACGAAGCCTTCGGCCTCCGAGCCGGCCTCGACGATCGGCTCCAGGTAGTTGTGGGCCTTGAACTCGGGATCGAGGTTCTTCTCCCAGTCGAGCTGCTCGACGAGGTAGTCGAGGTCGTGGTGTTTGTCTTCGGGAACATCCTTGACGAGCAGTTCCCAGGGGACGCGACGGCCTTCGACCATCGACTGGTACATGCCGAAGACGTCGGAACCCCATTGGGGCTCATAGGTCACGAGCGAGCCGGGGGCGTGGAGGACGCACGGCGGAATCAGCCAGCCGGTGCCGGGCTTGAGGCGATAGGCCTTGGAGAAGTCCAGAATCCCGTTGTCCCCCTCGTTCCAGCGCTCCAGGCACTTGCGGATATCGTCCTTGGTCGTGCCGGGCTCCAGGCCCATGAAGGTGTGCGGGAAGTTGTTGCCGGTCCAGTTGAGCTGGGGGGGAAATAATAGCTCTCGGGCTTTCCCTCGCGTCCGAGCTTGGCGGCCTGTTCGGCCGACTGGTGCATGTGATGGGGGATCGGCCCGAGATTGTCGAAGAACTTGCTATAAACCGGCCACTTCTTGTATTTGTCCCAGATCGGGGCGCCGATCAGCTCGGGGCCGTGGGCCTCGATAGCGTCCTTGAGGGTGAACCGGTCGCCATCGTGGACGACGTAGCTCAGCCCTTCATCGGCCGGTGCCCCTTCGTTGGCGGCGGGCGTCGTCGAGGCGAACCAGCGCTCGTCGATCCCACCCCGATGGGTTCCCAGTGCGTAGAGATCCTGGCTCGCCAGCTTGAGGCGTCCCCCAGGCATCAGGAATGATCGAGGAACCCAGGTCGGGGCCAGCCGCAAGAGACCTTCGCCCGCGTCGAGCGCCGCGCGAACGCGCGCGGCGATTTTCTGATCGCTCATCCGTCCCCATCTCCCGCCCGGTGATCGGGCCCAGACCCCGACGCGATCTTTTGCCGGCTCGCGACTCACGACCCCCCTCACCGCGTCGGAAGTTCTCGTTGTAAAGCCAAGACGGTGCCGAAGCAAGGGAGGACCGAAACGATCCTCGATCTCTCGGTGACCGCGACCATGACTGGAGGACAAAAAATCGACGAAGAGGATTCGTTGACGGCTTATTGAGAGTACGATACACTCTTCAATCCCGACGGCGTCGATGTTCCTCTGGGGACTGCGATCTCTTCGGGTGCTCGATTCTCATTTCTCATGTTTCCCGATCTGCACGTCCGGGATTTTTCTCGATCGGCGGCTGGATTTTTCCGATAAGATTGGGACATGCGGTCGGTATGGATTGCACCAATCTGAATGGCCTCGTTTGATACTTTCGATCCTTGACCTCTGGCGGCCTCTCGTCGGAGTTCGTTGTGATACCGGCGTCAGGATGATGCTTGGGGGCTGGGGAGACTCGGGTCTTTCCCGGCGCCATGGATTGAGGTGGTTCGGCCCACTTTACGGGTTGTCCATGATCCTTTCCGGAGTCTCTGTTCGATGAGCGCGTCGAATCCCAAGAAGACGGCACCGTTGCATGCGGGCTTCGAGTGGGCGGGCACGGTGGCCCGCATCCGTCGTGGTGGGAAGTCGTCTCGGGCCGGTTGTCGGTCGGCCCTGCTCGGTGTGTTGACCTCTGTCTATGCGAACTCCACCCGGGGAGGTCGCACTGGCGAGACCCGAAGCGGAACCGACCGCGTCTGAATCAACGCTCCCGAACCTCGTCCGCGAGGCCAATTCATCCCGCCGTCCCGACGCTTTCGAGCCGAGGGGCGGCGGTTTCGGTTTCGAAATGGAGTCGCTCTGGCTCGGAGGATGATAGATTGTCACGATCCGAGCGTGACGCCCAGTCCTCGAGCGGGATCGATCATGCACGCTTTCGAGGTTCTCCGACTACCCAATCGAGCCGGGGCTCGACCGATTTACGCGGTGTTCGGAGACGACACCTATCTCCGTGACCAATCGCTCAGGGCGATCGTCCGTGCCGCGCTCGGCGGTGAGCCGGACGAGCTGGCGGTCACCCGGTTCTCGGGCGAGCAAGCCACCTTGGCCGACGTGATGGACGAGGTCAGGACTTTGCCGTTCCTGGTCAAGCGACGCGTCGTGATCGTCGAAGGGGCCGACCCGTTCGTTACCGCTCACCGAAAGGAACTGGAAGCCTACGCCGAACGGCCTTCGACCACCGGGATCCTGATCTTCCTGGTCAAGTCTTGGCCCGGGAATACCCGGTTGGCCAAGCTGGTCGAGAAAAACGGGCTCTCGGTTGACTGCAAGACACCTGACGAGCGCGAATTGCCGCCCTGGCTGGTCACCCTGGCAAGCCATGAATGTCGAGCCCGACTTGAGGACGACGCGGCTCGACTCCTCGTCGAGCTTGTGGGGCCGGAGATTGGATTGCTGGTATCCGAAATTGAGAAACTGGCGGTCTACGTCGGCGAGCGAGGAGTGATCCGCCGCGAGGACGTGGCCCGGATGGTCGGCGCCGGGCGCGTCGAGACAATCTGGCGGACGATCGAGGCCGCCACCACCGGGAAGGCCCCCGAGGCTCTGGTTGACCTCGACCGCCTGCTCGGCTCGGGCGAGCATCCGATCGGCCTTCTGGCCCAGATGAGCGGATCGCTTCGCAAGGTTCATCATGCCGGTCAGTTGCGACGCAATCGCGTGGACATCAAGGAGGCCTGCGAGCGCGCAGGCATCCCTCTCTTCGGCCAGGCCATCGAGAAGACCCGCCAGCAACACGCTCACCTTGGCCCAGGCCGGGTTGACCGACTCCCCTCTCTGCTCCTCCAGGCCGACCTCGACTTGAAAGGCGACTCCCCACTCCCCCCCCGGGTCATCCTGGAGCGACTGCTTATCGTGCTCTCGCGTGAACGGCGAGACTGACCTCCGCTCGCCCCGGAGCGATTCCAAACCTCATCTGCCATCCAATTGATCATGAATCATTGCATCGAGACAATTCAGGCCATCATTGCCCAGGAATGTGACGACCGTCGCTCGGTTCTTCAGCTTGGATATAACCTGGGCCGCCTGAGCGAATTGACCGGTCTGGGACGTGAACCGTTTTGGGACCGCTGGAAACATCCGGTCGAGACCTGGAATCTACCGATTCTCAAGCAGTTGGCCCACGACTTGCGGTCCTATTTAGGTACCGAATCCTGCCCTGACTCAACCCTGCCGCCAGACTAGATCCAATGCGTTGACGAATCCTGAGTTCCTCTGGATTCTATCGGTACTTCGCAGACGAATTGAGGTATTTTCCACGTCGGCCGTCACATCCTGAGCATTTTGTCCTAGGATAGGTTGGACGTTAGGAAGAATATCTGAATTCGTTCTTGCAAAAGTTCTCCGAGGGTTGGAGAATGACGCTGTTGTCACCAAGGACTGTGGTTGGCTCCTGGCTGGTTCTACAGATCTGACACCCTGCTGCCCATCGCGTCGATCAGGAGTCCGTTCGTATGTCGCCCGAGACGCCGAATTTGATCCAGCAGATTGAGACCCGCGTTCGCGAGTTGACCCATGGCCGGATCCGGAATCTCACGGTTGAGGAGATCAAGGGGCACCTTGTGGTCAAGGGCCAGGTCCCCTCGCATCACACCCGGCAACTCGCCCTCCACGGTGCACTGGAATTGCTTTCCGGCGACCGTTTCTCGGCGATGATCACGGTCGGCTGACCGTTCGATCCGGACCAATCTGAATCCTCCCCCCTGCCCGGCCCGCTCTTGAACTTGAGCGGGCCGTCTCTTTGCATCATAGTAAGAGAGCGATCGACGAGGCCGCTCACCTGGAGCCGGGTGAGTGAGTTGACGTCGTCGACGCGCGCACCGGAAGGCCGGGCGCCTATCCCTGGGCAACCGGAAGGGGTCCACTGATGAGACGGATCGGAGTCGGGCGAGGGCTGAGATGGAGCGCGGTCTGCCTCGGACTTTTAATCGGCGCGGCCCGATTGGCCGTCGCCGACACAGAATCGTGGGATGCGATCTATATCGGCGGTGCCAAGATCGGGCACATGAGGATCAGGGTCGCGCCTGTCAAGGACGGCGATCGTCAGCTCGCCCGGGTGCTGGTTGACTATGTCCTCACCTTCAAGCGTGGCAACGACTCGAGCACGGTTGAGATGCAGTACGGCACGATCGAGACGCCCGAGGGGCAAGTCCTCCGCCTCGACACCCGGACTTACGCCAGCCAGCAGGTGCTCCGGGTCCACGGTGACGTCGTTGACGGCAAGATGAGGCTCAAGATCGAGAACGGCTCCCAGAAGCAGGAAAAAATCATCGCCTGGACGCCCGACACATTCGGGCCCTACGGCGCCGAGATGAGCCTTTCGCGCAAGCCGATCAAGCCGGGAGAGACCCGGACGATCAAGACCTTCATCCCGGACCTCAACAAGATCGGCGAGACCACCCTGTCGGCCCGGGGCATGGAACTGGTGCAGCTTGGCGGGGGCGTCAATCGGGAACTCCTGCGCGTCGACCAGGAGATCACGTTCGACGGCAAGAAGGCCCCCGAGATGAACACGAGTCTCTGGGTTGACGAGGGGGGCCAGATTCTCAAGAGCTTCACTGACTCCAACGGCGGGATGGCCGCCTATCGGACGACCAAGGAAGCCGCTCAACGCAACGAACCGAAGGTCGACTTGATCCAGGCTTCGATCATCAAGATCGGGCGAAAGATCAGCAATCCCGAGAATAGCCGCGACGTCGTCTACAAGGTGACGATGGCTGGCGCCGATCTGACGCAGCTCTTCCCCGCCGATCGCCGGCAAACGATCCAGCCCACTGGCGAGCCCGGAACCGCCGTCCTGGAGATCAAGACCGCCGGTCCCGATGTCGGCCCGGCCGGCCCTGAGTCGGTCGATCCCGAATTCCTCCGCACCAACCCCCTGATCACCTGCGACGACCCGCGCGTGGTCGCCCTGGCCCGGCGAGCCGTGGGCGGGGCGGTCGACCCCTGGGCGAAGGTGCAGGCGATCACGAAATGGGTCCACGCGAACCTCAAGGACAAGAACTTCGAGACCACCTTCGCCCCCGCGGACGAGGTCGCGCGGACTCTCGCCGGCGACTGCACCGAGCACGGCGTCCTGACCGCCGCGATGTGCCGCGCCGAGGGCATCCCCGCTCGGGTCGCCACCGGATTGGTCTACGCCACGCACCTCGGTGGGTTCGGTTTTCACATGTGGAACGAAGTTTACATCAATCGCCGCTGGGTCGCCATCGACTCCACTTTCGACCAGACCCAGGTTGACGCGGTCCACATCAAGCTGTCCGACTCCAGCCTCGACGGTGTCGCTCCGTTCGAGACCTTCCTGGCCGTCGCTCGGGTCTTCGGGAAGCTCAAGCTGGAGGCCGTTGAGATTCGTTGAACTGAGAGGTCAGTGGTACGTGATCGGTGGTCGGTAAAGACAGTCGGAAAACGCCCAACCTCCGGTCGAGCCACATTCTCTGACCACTGACCGCGCTTTCAGACCGCGAGTTACTCATGGCGGCCATTCTCGGGATCTCGGCGTTCTATCATGACTCGGCCGCGGCGCTCGTCGCCGACGGCCGGGTCGTGGCCGCCGCACAGGAGGAACGGTTCACCCGCAAGAAGCACGACGCCGGCTTCCCTTCGAAGGCCGTCGCCTACTGCCTGGCCGAGGCCGGCATGACTGCCGCCGACCTCGATTGGGTTGGATTTTACGACAAGCCGCTGCTCAAGTTCGAGCGGCTCCTGGAGACCTATCTCGCGTTCGCCCCCCAGGGGCTCCGCTCCTTCAGCCAGGCGCTGCCGGTCTGGGTCCGCGAGAAGCTGTTCCTCCCCCGGACCATGGCGAAGGAACTCGGTGGGGCCTACAAGAAGCGATTCATTTTCGCCGAGCACCACGAGTCACACGCCGCCAGCGCCTTCTATCCGTCGCCGTTCAATGAGGCGGCGATCCTGACGGTCGACGGCGTCGGCGAATGGGCGACGGCCAGCTTCGGCGTCGGCCGGGGGCGTTCGATCGAGCTGACCCACCAGCTCCGGTTTCCCCACTCGCTCGGCCTGCTTTACTCGGCCTTCACTTACTACTGCGGGTTCCGGGTCAATAGCGGTGAGTACAAGTTGATGGGCCTGGCCCCTTATGGCGAGCCCCGGTTCACCGACCTGATCTTCAAACACCTGATTGACCTGAAGGAAGACGGTTCCTTCCGGATGGACCAGTCGTACTTCAACTACTCCCAGGGCTTGACGATGACATCGGTCAAGCTCCACCGACTGCTCGGCAGACCTCCCCGGAAGCCGGAATCTCCCCTCACCCAGCGCGAGATGGACCTGGCCGCGTCGATCCAGGTCGTGACCGAGGAGATCCTCCTTCGGATGGCACGCCACGTCCACGACCTGACTGGCCTGACCGACCTTTGCCTGGCCGGCGGCGTCGCTCTCAACTGCGTGGCCAATGGGCGGATTCTTCGCGAAGGACCGTTCCAGCGTCTCTGGGTCCAGCCCGCCGCCGGGGATGCCGGCGGGGCGCTCGGCGTGGCCTTGTTGATCCATCACCAGCTCCTCGAACACGACCGGACCCCCGTCCAGCCCGACGGCCAATCCGGCTCGCTCCTTGGCCCGAGCTACTCCGACGTTCAGATCGAGCGGTTCCTTCGCTCGGTCGAGGCTCCCTTTGAGCGATTCGAGGACGATGAGGCCCTCTGCGAGGCCGTGGCCGAACACCTGGCCGACGGGGCGGTGGTCGGCTGGTTCCAGGGCCGGATGGAGTTCGGACCCAGGGCCCTCGGCGCCCGGAGCTTGCTGGGCGATGCCCGTGATCCCAAGATGCAATCGACGATGAACCTCAAGATCAAGTTCCGTGAGTCGTTCCGGCCCTTCGCGCCGTCCGTGCTCGCCGACCGGGCGGGCGACTACTTCGACATGCCTCGGCATTGCGACAGCCCTTACATGCTCGTCGTCGCCCCGGTCAAGGCCGAGCAGCGGGTCGACGACGCCGAGGGAGAGGGGCTCTTCGGGATCGACAAGCTCAAGGTCCCTCGGAGCACGATCCCGGCGGTCACCCACGTTGACGGCTCGGCCCGGGTGCAGACGGTTGACGACGGCCGCAATCCGCTTTATGCTCGACTTCTCCGGGCCTTCGAGAGGCGGACCGGCTGCCCCGTCCTGATCAACACCAGCTTCAACGTTCGGGGCGAGCCGATCGTCGAGTCGCCAGCCGATGCCTATCGAGGCTTTCTGGCGACCGGGGTCGACGTTCTGGCCCTAGGGCATTTCCTGGTCCGGAAGGCCGACCAGCGGCCGATGGCCCGAGCCGAAGTCGAGGCCCACCTCGCGCAGTTCCCGCTCGATTGAGCGCATCGGAAGGATGGCGGTCGATGATCCCGATCCCCTGGACGCCCGACCGCAAGACCCTGGCCGAGTTCTCCGAGGCCAGCATGTTCGCGCTCGGGATGGTCGCCGCGCCCCTGGCCTATTACCGGGGACGGCCCGGCCTGGCGGTCGCCTTCTGGTGCCTGGCCGTGATCGGCCGGGTGGTCGGGCTGATCCGGCCCGACTGGCTCAAACCGGTCTTCCTCGCCTTGACCCTGGCGACCTGGCCGATCGGCTGGGTTGTCTCCAAGCTTGCGCTGGGTTTGCTTTATTATCTGGTCTTCACGCCGATCGCCCTGGTCTTCCGCTTGATCGGGCGGGATGCTCTCCGTCGGAAGGCCGATCCGGCGCCGGTGAGTTACTGGGAGCCTTACCGGCCCGACCGGGGACTCGACCGTTACCTCCGACCCTTCTGAGGCTCACTCTATGACGACCGAATCCAACAAATCCGACCGGCTCGAACGGCTCGCGAACGAGAAGCCGCCCAGCCTCGCGGCCGAGTTCTTTGGCTTCCTGGCCGAGAACAAGAAATGGTGGATGCTGCCGATCCTGGTTCTCATCGGGGTCTTCGGCATTCTCGTGGCACTGGCGAGCACCGGGGCCGCGCCGTTCATCTATACCTTGTTCTGATCGATCATTGACCTAGCCGCGCGGTGATCTTTGGGATGCCGATCCCGGGGAGGCCAACCTCCTCGGGAGGCGTTCCTTTCTTGATTGCCTCGGCCGCGCGAACGTATCGGTCCTTCCGAGCAAGCCGGTCGGCCGGATCGAACCGGATGCTGGCGACGCTCTGGTACCAACGTCCCTCTCTCTCGCAGATCTCGGCCCACGCCCGGGCGTCGATCCCGAAGTGCGCGGCGGCGTCGGATTCGGAGACCGTAGGCGCGGGCATATCTTTCGGCCAGCCGAAGGCCCGGATCGCCTGGAGCCGTTTCAAGACTTCGTCAGCCAGGGCTGTGTATCCCTTGAGGCCGGGATGGTGGGCATCCAGGAAGAGCTGGTCGTCGAGGATTCCATGCGGGGAGAGCGGCCGGAGAACTTCCTCAGCGTCGATGACGACGCAGCCCTTACGTTTCGACAGGTCGAGCACGGCGGCGCGGAAGTCGGTCTGACAGCGCAAGGGCAGCGCGTCAAGGTCCCTGGCCTCAACGTATTGAATGTTCGCCTCCTGATACGCTTTGTTTCGTTCCAGGAGCCGCGCCAGCCGGAAATGCGCCTCGGCGAAGCCGGGCTGATCCGCCAGGAGTGATCTATAAGCGGCGATGCCCTTTTCGGGGTCCGAGTCCTCCAGGGCCCGGGCCTCAGTGAAGGCCCGTGCAAATGCCTCCCGGGCCTCGGGCGTCGTCTCGGGTCGGAGGATCGAACGGCTCGGGTCGAAATCGCCGTCATTGCCCGCAGGGGCAAACACGATCGGCAGAGGCCCAACCTTCTCGCAGAAATCAACGAAACTGTTCAATCTGGCGCGGAAATGGTCGAGAATCCATTGCCGTTCCTCCGGCGTGCAGCCAGGTGAATCAACCACCTTCCTGAGCAATGAACGCTCCGGGAACTCACTTAGTTGGTGCATCTCCAGCGTCTCAACAATGAGCGCGGAGAGTGGCGAGATACGAAGGAGTTGACGGGTTGCTCGGGGGAGGAAGGAGACTTCGTCCAGGTAGTACTTCGCCGATCTTGAGAGCTTGTAAAACGACTGGAACTCGTTATGCCCGCAATAGAGCAGGATCGCGTCGGGCCGTCTGGGAAGATACGCGAGCGAACGCAGTGATTTCTCCAGGTTGAAGCCGCCGACAGCCCGGATCTCGACGACAACCCGTCGAGCCGGGAAGACGCTCTCCAGCTTCCACCCGACCATCTGGCCGATCGAGAGGTTCGGGTCGAAGGGACTGCCGAGCGCGGTTGACTCGCCGAACACAACGATGTAGAGATCGCTGGGTGCCGGGTCTTTCGGCAACGGCCGTGCCGTGTATTGGGGCTCGGGAGTCGCGATCCGATGCGCTCGGGCGAGCCAGATCGCCGCGCATCCCTCCATCAGCAAGGCCCCGATCAGGTAAGAGACGCAGGCGGCGAGCCACTTCGCCTGCTTCGTCGCCTTCTCGCGCCTTTGCCTGGCCCGGAGGATCGATCGCGTGAGGAACAAGGAGCCGGTCAAGGAGACGACCAGGCCGGTGAGATAGAGACCTAGCATCCCCCTGAGGAACGCCGCGGTGACCTGTCCGACGAGGTACGGATGGGAAAACAATTCCAGGAACGGGGGACCGAGCAGATACCCAACCACTCCGAGGGTGATCGCCACACCGATCAAGACCAGCCGGACCAGCGATCGACGTTTCCCGCCAGTCCGCCATCCGATTTTCATGACCCGAACTTCCTGGCCCTTGACGAATCGATCTTGAGGATCAACCAAGTTGACCAGGGTTCGGGCGTGAATTCAATCCGGACCTCGCTCCAGCGGCAATCAGTGGCCGAGAAACCGGCCGACCGCCTGAAGCAACCCCGCTCCTCGCTCGATCAAGACCATCCGGCCGTAAGCAAGGCCGAAGCAGGACGCCCAGCCCAGGGCTAGCCAGCCTTGCCAGTCAATCCGTGGGCGACCGTTCGACGGGCCGCGATCGGTCGATGAGGGCGTCGTGGAAAATTGGTCAGATAATGTGTTCAAGCGACTGTTTCTGTCCTGAATATATCCCGGCCAACTCTTTCCAAAAACCCTGGAGGAATTCCTTTGCGTTGCGGAGTATTCTTCCTTCAAATCCTTGTCTTCGATGAGCTTCGGTCTAGCTTGGGATCGTGTTGGAGATCGTTGAGCCAGCGAAACGCTCGTTCGACGCGAGGCATGGACCGATCAAACTGGGTTCGATCCGACGTGGATCGATGTCGTGCTGTGTTGGCTTCGAGTTTCTCGGATGCCTCGGGATCAGATCGGGGCATGGGGCGATTCCTTTCGATGGAGGCGCGCCCACCAGCGCCGGGCGGACTGATAAACCCTGTTGGGGTCAAGTCCCGTCATGCACGGATGATCGGCCAGGGGACAGGTTTTGTGGTGGCAGGGCCGGCAACCAACCTTGCTCCGGAGGACCAGTGCCCGTCGCGACCAGGGTCGCCACTGCCTGGGACGGTTGGTTCCGCTGAACAGGATGACCGATGCCGTCGAGGCCGAGGCCGCCAGATGGGCAGGACCAGAATCGGAGCCGATGAACAGGTCGGCGCGTTCCAGGAGCGCGGCGGTCTCGGTCACCGCGAGGCGCCCGGTCCAGTCGCGGAGCCTGGAATGCGGGGAGATCGCCGAGGCCGCCCCGACGTCCTCCAGACCGCCGATCAGGATTACGCGCCAGCCGTCTTCGAGGAACCGGCCGATCAGGTCACGCCAGTGTCTGGCCGGCCAGCGCTTGGCCGCCGCGCCGGCCCCGAGGTGAACCGTCAGCAGCGGCGCCCGATCCGCGAACCGACCCGCATGCAACGCGTCGGGCTCGTCCCACGGGTTGGGTTTGTCTTTCCAGATCTCGCGGCGTGGTCGCACGCTCCCTTGTTGAGACACGACAGCCGTAGTCGCCAGGGCCGGCACCGATTCATTCGCCCGGGCCAGGCTTCACGCAGGTTCTGCGCGATCTTAACCCGATCGCGGTCGGTCGGGTGAACTCGAACCCTGGCGGGGGAATCTTCCGGAAGTTCGAGCCGATCGAGCAGAGCCCGGCGCGATTCGACTTCATGCCGCCCCGGAACCCAGGTGGCCACGTCAGTCAGCAGAAACCCGCCCCCGCCCATCGCCCATCCAAGCCTCCGAGGAATTCCGGCCAGTGCGAGGACGAATACGGTCAGGATATCGCCCCTGACATCAATCCCCAGGTCGTATCCGTGCGTCTGAAGCGTCCGGCCGAGCGTCCAGACTGCGGAGCCGATGGCCCGACGTCCCGGCTGACGCTCGAACCAGTTCCGGTCGGCCAGGTGAACGCGGTCGACCAGGGGATCAGCCTCGAAGACTTCCCGGTTGCTCGGCGAGGCGAGAACGTCGATTGATGCCCCAGGATATGCCGCGCGGAGCCTGGGGAAGATCGGCGTGGAGAGGATCGCGTCCCCCATGTGGTCGAGCTGCACGACCAGTATCTTGCGCGGGGAGTCAATCCGCCGGGCCGGCCGGAACAGCCGCCAGACGACCATCAGGATCGACCCCACGAGATCCAGAAGGCGAACCGAGATCCGCCAGCGCCACTTGGTGTAGCGATAGCGGCCGGCGGCGATGGGCCGGGGGCTAGCGGGTGACCTGGTCATAAGCCTCCGCCGTTCGCCGGGCCACCTCTGACCACGGGTAATGCGACCCGACGTGCGCCGCCAGACCCGCGTCGGGGCCGGATTGCCAGGCGTCACGGATTGCGCGGGCGATCTCCGCAGGGCGGTTGGGCCGAGCGTAGCCGACACGATCGCCGAAATATTCACGAGTACAGCCGTGAGGAGTCACGACGACCGCCGTGCCCGCCAGCGCGGCTTCGAGGGCCACCAGACCCGGTGTCTCGAACCAGCTCGGCAGGGCAAGGACCCGAGCCGAGGCGTAGGCCGATTCGAGCAAAGGGTCGTCGTGGTCGACCCTCGGAAGCCATCGAGCGAAGCCCGATCCAGCACGCTTGCACTCAGTGGCATATCCTTCTTGGCCCGGCAGGGCGTCGCCGATCACGACCAGTGGCAAGCCGGCGGCGCGGACACCTTCGACCAGTCCCAGGACATTTTTCCTCGGCTCGATCCGGCCGACGTAGAGCACGAACTCGTTCGGCCCGTGGATCTCGCGGAAGGCCGAAGGGTCGGCCAGGGCAAACCGCTCCTCGACGCCATTGGGCACGGGCTTGATCCGGATCGGATCGGCTCCGAACCAGCGAATCAGTTGCTCGCCCTCGGCGACCGAGTTGGGCAAGATCGCGTCGGCCAGCCCTAGCAGATCGCGCCGCCAGGTCGGAAGATTTGGCACGAGGGCCTTGAGCCGCCATTTGGCCCAGTTCGCCCATCGCCCTACGGGGTCGGTCGCCAGCGCCGCCATGGCCCTCGGTTCGATCCAGCAGATCGGCGAGAGGACGACGGGGATTCCCCTGGCTCGAGCGATCCGGGCCAGTTGAAGCCCTTCGCGCGACATCCCGAAGAGGTGGAGTAGCCTCGCCCGATCGAGCCGGTCGACCCAGGGAGAGAATGGCCGGACAGCGACCCCTTGAGCCTCAAGGTAGCGGCCGGTCTGGATGAGCTGGTTCTCGCCACCCCCGGGGGACTGGAACGCGGTTGACGGGGTGTGATAGACCACGGCCCCGTTCGGCATCTCGCCCCGGACCCGCTCGGCCAGCCAGTGGCGAGCCGCGACGAGCGGAGGCGTTCGCAAGGCAGGGACTCGCCCGGGCCACTCGGGCGCGGAGGGAGCGAGCCGTTCCGCAATCAGACCGCCGATCGCCATGCGTTCGCTCGTCCTTCCCTGGTTCGCGGCTCGCGCCATCCATGGCACGCCACGCGCCGAACGATGGCCCTAGTTCTTGCCCGATTCGGCTTTTGCGTCAAGGCCAACCTTTCTCCCGAGGTCCCTCGCGAAAGGCCCGAGCTCAGGCCGTCGGGATCTCGGCCTTATCCGAGGCCGCCGAGACTTTCTGGAGCCGTTGGGCCTTTTTCTTGGCGACCTTGGTCCGCTCGGCCGACTCGTCCTCGCTCTGGTAGGCGTCGGGGTGGTTCTTGGCGTAGTACTCGCTGGAGACCAGGAGGTCCTGAAGCGTGAAGATATGTGAATGATGCCGTTCGTAGTTGGACAATTCGAAGTTCTGGTCCATCTTGATGGCATCGAAAGGGCAGTACTCGGCGCAGAGGCCGCAGTTCATGCAGACGTCCATGTCGATGTAAAAGTCCGACGGCAAGGGGATCGGCTTGCCATCGGGTTTGCGGGCCTGGGTCATCCAGATGCACTGAGGGGGGCAGACCTTGGCGCAGATGTGGCACGACGTGCAGCGGACGTGGCCGTCGTCGGTATCGTAGATCAGCATCGGCAGGACGCGCGAGCGCTCGAAGACCGGCAGACGCTCGTCAGGATACTCGACGGTGAACAACCCCTCGGTCGAGGCGTCCTGTCGGATGACCGGCTGGGTGCCGCGTCTTTCGAGCCGAACCAGAGGTTGACCTTCTGGTAGCCGCCCCCCCGGCGCGTGAGGGTCCGGCCGTGCCCGACGACGAAGGTCCGGATGAACCTTCTCAGTGTGATCAGGTGGCCGCGAATCAGGCCCATTCCGAAACTCATCGCGATCCCTTCGATTGTTCAGTCGTTTGCTTCGACGCAGTGCATCAAGATCCCGAGGATTTTTCCAAGCCGGTCGAGGTAGTACTCCGCCTGATCCACGCGGACGCCCGGCCCATCAAGCGTGAGGAACTTCCAGACGCTGCCGGTCGTGACGGCCCCGAAGACAGTTGAAGGCCCCTGCCCCGATCGCTCATTGAAGATCCGAGCCGCGACCATCTCGGCAATGCACTGGCCGAGACCGATTTTGATATTATCATTCTTGGCCTCGACGACGGCCATGACCGGGACCTGGAGGAATAACTGGACGGGAGAGCGAGAGAGCAGGAAGTCGCAGAACCCGGTCAGGCCTCGTTCCCTGTCCACGTCGAAGGCGATCCCCGAGAACAGGCTGATCTGATGCTTCGACAGCCTCCTGACCTCGGCCAGGATCGGTGCCACGATGAATTCGGAGCGGGCCTTCTCGGTGTGGATGGCCGTCGCCAGCGGGACGTATTCGGCAAGAGTCTCCCGCAACAGCGGAGCGACGATGAGCTCGGGCACATCGGCGAAGAGGTTGTCGCCCTCCGTCAATGCTAGCCCGAACACGGTATAGGCCGATTCGAGCGTAAAATCCACATAGGACATTCGAGCTCGTCTCCATCACTGTCATCGGTCCACCTCGCCCAGGACGATGTCCAGGCTCCCCAGGATGCCGACGACGTCGGCGATCGTGTGGCCCAGGCACATCGCCTCCAGGGCGGTCAGGTTAATAAAGCTGGGCTCCGGACGTGGTAGCGATAAGCGGTCGCCGAGCCGTCGGAGACGAGGTAGAAGCCCAGCTCTCCCTTGGGGTTCTCGACTCGGGAGTACGCCTCGCCGGCTGGGACCTTGATCTGATAGGTCTTCTTGCCCGGCAGGATCGGCCCGCCGGGGAGATCGCGGACGGCCTGCTTCAAGATCCTGACGCTCTGACGCATCTCCTGGAGTCGGCAATAATAGCGATCGTAGAGGTCCCCGTTGAGGCCGGTGACGACGTCGAACTCGAAACGGTCGTAGACGCCGTAAGGAGCGGCCCGGCGGATGTCGTAGGGCACACCCGAGGCCCGCAAGACCGGGCCGGAGGCCGACGTGGCGATGGCCTGTTCGGTCGTGAGGACGCCCACCCCCTTGCAGCGGTCGAGAACGATCTCGTTGCCCGAGAGCAGGCGGTCGAGTTCGTCGATCTTGCGGTCGAGCCGGTCGTTGACGATCGCCCCGCACCGTTTGGCCCAGCCCTCGGGGAGGTCGAAGGCGACCCCGCCGAAGCGGAAGTAGTTGCACATCATCCGGCTCCCGGCGGCCCACTCGAAGAGGTCGAGGATCAGCTCGCGCTCCTCGATCGCGTAGAGGCCGGGGTGAAGAACGCGCCGAGGTCGTTGAGCAGGAAGCCGGTCGACCACATGTGGCTGGCGATCCGGGTCAGCTCGGCCATGATCACCCGGATGTACTCCGCCCGCTCGGGCGGTTTCGCTTCGTCCCCCATGAGTTGCTCGACGGCCAGAGCATAGGCGAAGTTGTTGCCCATGCTGGTGAAGTAGTCGAGCCGATCGGTGAACGGCATGTTCATCAAATACGTATTGCGCTCGCCAATCTTCTCATGATTCCGGTGCATGTAGCCCATGACCGGCTTGAGACCGACGATCGTCTCACCGTCGACCCGGATGTTCATCCGGAAGACGCCGTGGGTGCTCGGGTGCTGCGGCCCCATGCTGATGACGAACTGGTCGGTGTCGAGCTCGCTGATCTCGACCCCCATCGGCATCAGGCCCTTGGCCTTGGGGTCGGCGTCCCCGTCGAGCGTGGACCAACCCTGGAAGTCCTTCGGGATCTTGACATTCGTCCCGAACGGGTTGACCTCCTCGGCCCGGAAGTGGCGGCCGTCCTCGATCCGGCTGTCGAAGACCTTGGTCGGAGCCTCGTAATACGGTTCGAGGAAGTCCTTCCGGAGCGGGAAGCCGGCGAAGCCCTCCCACATCAAGATCCGGACCAGGTTCGGGTGCCCGGCGAACCGGACGCCCATCATGTCGAAGACCTCACGCTCCTGGAGGTCCGCCCCGGACCAGATCTCGGTGACGGACGGAACCAAGCCCCGCCCCTCGACCTCGTCGGCCCGAACCCGAAGCTCGATCACCTTGCCAGGCGTATGCGTGCTGTCGAGGTGATAGACGACCTCGATGCAGTCCTCGTAATGGACGCTCGTCAGGCTGACCAGGTAATCGTAGCGGGTCGTGTCGCGGAGGAGGCGGGCGACCTCGACCAGCTTGCCCGGCTCGACCAGCAAGGCCGCGCGGATGATCGAGACGGTTCCGGAGCCGACTTCGGCGTTGAGCCGACCGGCCAACTCGACCAGGCCGGAGTCTCCGAGCCAGGCGAGGGTCGGGCGAGCCTCGGCCTGCTTGATCTTCTTGACCGGCCTGGGCTTGTGCTCGACCGGCGCGGCCTCGTTCTGACCGGCGGCCCGGCGCGAAGCTGGTCGATCTTGCTCGGCCCCTTGGCCGCGGGCGTGGCGGACGCTTCGGGAGCCTTTTCCTCGGCTTTCGGCGCCGGGATCTTCGCCGGCTTCTCCAGGGTTGCCTCGCGGGCCTCAACGAGTCCCTGCGCGGCTCGCTCGGCGGTGACCTCGACCATCCGGAGGTCAATTAGGTCGGGGCCGAGGGCGGGGATGGGGATATCGCGCTCGACATCGCCCCGATACCAGGGGGAGCGTGTGATCCGTTCGCCGTCGATCTTCTTCTGGAGGGACATGATCCCGTGCAGGAGGGCCTGCGGGGTCGGCGGGCAGCCGGGGACGTAGACATCAACGGGCAGGAACTTATCGATCCCCGAGACGACGTTGTAACCCTCCTTGAACGGCCCGCCCCCCGAGGCGCAGGCGCCCATGGCGATGACGTATTTCGGCTCGGGCATCTGGTCGTAGAGCCGGGCGATGGTCGGCATCATCGTCTTGGTGACAGTCCCGGCGACGATCATGATGTCGGCCTGCCGGGGCGAGCCCCGGAAAACCTCGGCACCGAATCGGGCGATGTCGAACCGGCTCGACGCCGTGCAGATCATCTCGATGGCGCAGCAGGCCAGACCGAAGCCGAGCGGCCAGAGGCTCGACCGTCGGCCCCAGTTGTAGACCAGGTTGACCATCCCCAGCATCTTCTCCCAGTTCGTCACCAGGACGTGCTGCTCCAGTTCCTTCTGGAGCACCGGGTCGATGACCGTGCTCCACTCGGGCCGCGTGATTGTCGGTGTTGACATAAGTACTTTGGCGCGTGGGCAATTCGGAGGATTCGAGGGCGAGACCCGACCGATGCGGCGGGATCGTCGAAGCAAGTTATCGTAAACGCCAGGACCATCCCTCGCCAAGGGGGGCGCAAGGCTCGATTCCAGAGTCCGGGGCGCACCGCGAGGGGCTCCGCCCGGTCCGGCGGCCGATCATGCTCGCAAAATGGGCGATCGGACGACTCAGCGAGGCCGACCGATCGTGATCGGCACGTCGATTTTGGCCCCATTCGGCGCCGATTGGGGCACCCCGAGCGGTCGCGAGGGCTTCGGGAGCTTCAATTCGGGGTAAAGAGCCTCGAACTCCTCGTCGAACCTGTCCAGCTCCGAAAACGAAGCCATCAACTGGTCGAGCGACGGGGCTTTCTCCTCCGGGACGACGGGGTTGCACTGCCGCTCGACCTGACGCAACTCCTTGAGTGCCCAATAGAAGCCTCGTTCAGCGGCGGCCTCGTACTTGCGGGCGAGGGTCGCCTCCTTCGACGGGTCGAACATCGCCCGGCGGACGGCCTCTGACCTGAGTTTGGCCCCTTCTTCTTCCGAAGTCCCCTCGGGAGCGACGAATTCGGCCTCGACGTTCCGGATGCGTTCGGTCAGGGCCACGGTTTGCTGGTCGGCGGCCCGTTCCATCCGAACCGAGTTCAGCGCGGCGCGGCGGACGATCGCCTGACCCACCTCGCCGGTCGGCTTCAACTCCTTCTCGAAGGCGACGGCCCGGCGCTTGACCTCGGCGGCGTCGCCCTCGGGCAGGACGATCCCCGCGCCGGTGAGCCCGTGCTTGAGCGCGTTCCGGCGCGATTGCTCCCTGCCCTCGACCGTCTTCGGACCTGTGCTCTTGAGTGCGTTTTGCTGGTTGGCCTTGATCCGGGCTTCGCTGGCGGGCATGGGCGCGGTCCTTGGTTGGCGATCCGAGATGATGGGGCGTTTGGCCTGCTCCGGCCTCCGCTCCTTATATTCCGGCTCGCGCCTGCGCGATTATTCCTGTTTTTCCCGAAAGCCCATCATTTTGCCGATCGTGGAGTGCGGAAGCCCTCTCCCCGATCGGGACTGTCCGACCGCCGCGCGGTCGCCCATAATAGGGTGCATGGGACGACCCGCCTTACAATTCAGCGTGGCCGCGATGCTCGGGCTGGTCGCCTGCGTCGCCCTGAATATCTGGCTGTTTCGCGTCAGCTTCCTCTGGGGGCTGGTCGGCCTGAACGTGACCAAGCACGTCGGCGTGGCCGCCCTTTGCCAGGTGCTCGGGGTCAATCGGAGGACCGAGAAGCCGCCCTCAAAGTCGGCCCCGCCCCGACCTCACCTGGTCAACGAAGCTCCTTGATCATCAGATTCCGGAACGCAACCGGATCGGAGTGCGACTGGAGCCCGACGAAGCCCCTCGTCCGACGAACCCCCGGATGTCTTGCGAGCACTTCGGGATGCTTCGAGACGTCGCCGTTGACGACCGTCGTCCCATTCAACTCGACCGTGATATTCGAACCCTCCGCCCGGATGACCAGAGAATTCCATTCGCCAGATGGCCGGACATGGCCACGTTTCGAGGCCAGGACTCCGTAGACCGATCCCGAGTACTGGGCAGGCTGCAACGCCTTATAACCCGGGGCGTTGTCGTCCAGGATCTGGACCTCCATCCCGTCAAACGACGGGTCGCCCTTGTGCGGGGCCCGGATCAGGACGCCCGAATTGCCCGCCGGGCCGGTCCGATACTCCAGCTTCAGGACGAAGTCCCCGAACGCCCGGTTCGTGCTGAGCCAGCCCTTGCCGTCTCCCTTCGTGACGAGCAACCCTCGCTCGACCCGCCAGTTTCCGGCCTTTCCCCCGATCGCCGTCCAGCCGGCAAGCGATTCGCCGTCGAACAGCGAGACAAACCCAGCTTCGTCCGAAGCCCGGCCGGTGGCGAGAAATAATACCGAGAGGGCGAAGAATGAGGCTTGACGCAACTTCTGCCTGAGCATGGGATTGAATCCAGAGAAGAGTTTAATCGCCAGGTCGCCAAGGTCACAGAGGAGAAGGAAAAGAAAATTAAAACTGTTCAAATAGTCATGTTATTTAAAAATCATATTTGCAATTTTTATATTTTTTAGTTCTTTCTCTCTCCCTCTTCTTCCTCCTTTGCGACCTTGGCATCTTGGCGGTTAAATCCCCCCCTCTTCGGTTTCTTCCCACTCACCGGGGAAGATGCGGTGAGGGGATGGCCCGGCCTCGGGATTGGGTAACGACCTCGGCGAGGTGGGACAGGAGCCGGCGGCGGAAGATCGGCAAGGCAAAGGCTTCGGCCCTGGCGCGGGCGAGGGCCGGGTCGTGAGGGCGGGCCTCGGCTTCCCAGGTTTCGATGGCCTGGAGGAGGCAATGCGAAGTCGGTTCGGGATAGGTCCGGCCGACCTGTTCGTCGACGGTCTCGGCGGCTCCTCCTCGGCCGAGTGCGATCACGGGGGTCTCGCAGGCGAGGGCCTCGATCGGCACGATCCCGAAGTCCTCCTCGCCGGGGAAGAGCAAGGCTCGACAGCGCCGATAGTGATCGCGGATGACCTCGTCGGGCTGCCAACCGAGGAACTCGACCGAGGGGCCGGCGAGGCGTTCTAACCTGGCTCGCTCCGGGCCGGAACCGATCACGACCAGCCGTCGGCCCGAGGCCGAGCAGGCGGTCACGGCCTGGTCGAGATTCTTGTACGGGACCAGGGCCGAGACGCAGAGATAGAAGTCCTCGCGAGGGACCAGGGAAGGCGTATAGAACTCGGTGTTGACCGGCGGGTGGATGACCCGGCTCTCGCGGCCGTAGCAGCGGTCGATCCGCTCACGGATCGTCTCCGAGATGGCCACGAAGTGCGAGACGCGGGAAGAGGTGGCCCGGTCAACTCGTCGGAGGTGATCGAGTAGCGTCCCGGCCAGCGCCTTGCGGATCGGCCGGTCGGCCCAGGAGTCGAGATAGGCGTCGCGGCCGTCCCAGGCGTAGCGCATCGGCGTAAAGCAGTAGCAGACGTGCGGCACACCCCGGGGCGGGCGGACCATCTTGGCCACGCAATGACTCAGGCTGACGACCAGGTTGACGGACCCCAGGTTCCAGGTCCGAGTGGCCAGCGGCATGACCGGCAGGAGCTTGCGGTAATGGCGGAAGACGCCCGGCAGATGCTGGAGTGGCGACGGACGGATCGACATCGCCTCGATCGCCGGGCTGAGCTTCCCTCGGTCATGGATGAGGGTGTGGAGCGTGGCATCCGGGAAGGCCTCGCAGAGAACTTCGAGGCATTTCTCGCCCCCGCGCATGCCGGTCAGCCAGTCATGGACGAGCGCGACACGGAGACCGGCGAGGACACCGAGCGGCCCACGACGGATAGGCGCGACTTCCCCTCGGATGCTGGCTTCCATGCCGGCCCCCCTGGCTTCCGTGTCTCGATCGATCCGAGGGCGACGCCCCAGGTTGATTCCCGGCGGGAGGCTACCCGAGTTTCCCCTGGATGACAAGGCGGGCCGGGACCTGACGTCCCGGCCAGGGTGCGCCAACGGATTCCGGCATCGGATGGACGTCGCCCAGAAAGGGCCGATTTCCCGTAGGGTAGGGCTTGCCCTGCCGCGTCCCGGGTCTCGGCAGGGCAAGCCCTACCCTACGGGAGGCCAGAAGCCGTTGGCGCACCTTCCCGGCCCGGTTCCGAAGTCTCGACCCCGGACGCTCATTTCACGCCAAGAAGCTCGACCTCGAAGATCAGTGTCGAGTTGGCCGGGATCTTGCTCTGAGCCCGATCCCCGTAGCCCAGATCGGGGGGAATGGTCAGCTTCCGGCTCTCGCCGATCTTCATGCCGGGCACGCCTTCATCCCAGCCCTTGATGACCGCCGACGAGCCGATCGCCGTCGTGATCTCGCCACTGTCGAAGGTCGAGCCGTCGGTCAGCGTCCCTTTGTATCGGATGGTGACGGTATCGCCGGACTTGGCCGCCGCGCCGGTTCCTTCCTTGAGGGTCTCATACACGAGCCCCGAGGCGGTCTTGGTCGACTGGCCGATCGGCGTGGGGGGTGAATTGGCGGTGGTCACGGCGACCTTGTTCTGCTTGACGGTCGTCGTGGTCAGTCCCTGTTCGCCGAGCGCCTGCGGCCCTTCGCCGGGTTTGTATTCCGGGACCTTGGTGTCTTGAATCCCCGGAGGCAGGATCGGGGACATGTCTTGAGGCTCCTGACAACCGGCCGTCGCCATCGCCGAGGCGGCCACGAGCAGCAGGGCTTTGTTCCGCAACCTCATATCCGAACACCCTCCGGCGCCGATCGCGGCGCGCCCTCAATCGAGTCTCAGTTCCAGCGGCCCGGGACCGCCAGCCGCTTCAAGCCCATTATGACGGCGAGTCAGCCCCGACGGCCAGCCCATCGCGGTCTCAAACGACCGGCCAGACCGAGGCCATGACGTGGACCTTCGACACGGCAATCCGGCCCCCGAAGCAGACGTTGACATCGGACGACTCGCGACGCGGTCGGGCCTGGTAGTCGCCGCAATAAACCAGTCCGCCGGCCTCCTCTCGATAGGCCAGGGGCAGCGGGGAGGGGTCCACCGGGCAATAGACGACCTCCGGGTCGGGGCCGTCGGGCTCCGGGTGGGGCAGGTTCACGTTCCAGAAGGTCCCGGGTTCGGGCGGCCGGTTCATCAGATCGCCAAGAATCCGGGTGCACCAGCGGGCGGCGCGGTCCCAATCCATCGCCCGCTTCCGGGCGATATAGTGCGAGACCGCAATACCGGGAATGCCGTGGATCGCGGCCTCGCGAACCGCCGCGACCGTCCCCGAATGGTGGATGTCGGCCCCCAGGTTGCCCCCCGCGTTGATCCCCGAAAGGACCCAGGCGATCTCCACGCCAAAGTGATGGATCGCCAGCCGAACGCAGTCAGCCGGCGTGCCGTTCACGGCAAACCCGCCGTCCGGACGTTCGACCGTCGTGATCGGCTTGTGAGTCGTCACGACATGGCCGCATCCCGATTGGGGGCTGAGTGGGGCCAGGACCCGGCAACCGTTCAATCCGTCGGTCGCAACCTTGAGGGCTGCCAGGCCCGGGGCGTCAATTCCGTCGTCGTTCGTCAGGACGATGACGCCCGGCTTGCCCACGACTCGATGGACCTCCCGTTGATCCCACCCTTCGGTAAAAAAAGGCTCGCGGTCGGTGGCCGCGAGCCTCCTCGCCCCGAGGGGCGATGAACGGGTGGGGAGAAACTCCCCGACTAGGACTCGAACCTAGAACCTAGCGATTAACAGTCGCTCGCTCTACCGATTGAGCTATCGGGGAATCGGAAGGACCAGGATACATCGCGGGCGATGAAGACTCAAGCCCGATTCCCGAAAAGCGGGAAAGGAATCGAGACCGGGAACGGCCGGGACGGCTCATTCCTTGGAGGGGACCTTGGCCTCGTGCTGCGCGATGGCCTTCTCGAGAATTCCGACGATCAGGGCGTTGAGCGACGCCTTGTCTTCCTTGGCCCAGCTCGCGAGTTGCTCGTGGAGGACCGGTGGCATCCGGATCTGGAAGTGGACGACGGTTTCAGGCATGGGGCTTTCTCCTCAACACCAGCGGACTCGGACAGGGGACGTGGGGGGGAGACCGGATCGCGCGTCCGGGTCTACTTCGACCGCGGCGAACGCATGCTGGAAGTGTACTCGAAAAAAATCGCTCGCTCACAGGATTTTTTGGACGGCCGCCTCAGGTTGCCTGAAAGCGGTTGTCTGGAGAAGCCGGTTGGCTTACAACACCTGAAGGGAGGTCACGCGCTTCCACCCTCGCCCCGATTCATGATGCATTGAATCTTCAATGAAGGCAAGTGCTCTCGTTCCCTTCTCCACGGAAAACTATTTTGTACCCGACCCTCCAGGACCCGACACCCCACGACGAACCGCCGTTTTCACAAGGCGAGGCGCCGGCAAGCCCTCCGCCCGAGGAACTGGTCCGGCAATTCGTCGAGCACTGGGGCGTGATGGCCCGGTCCTGGGGGATCAACGCGACGATGGGCGAGCTGTTCGCCCTGCTCTACGTGACTGGCGACGACTGGACAGCCGACGACCTCCGCGAGCGACTCCGCGTCTCCCGGGGCAATGTCAGCATGAACCTCCGCGAGCTGATCAACTGGGGGGTGGTCCATAAGGTCCATCGTCAAGGGGAGCGCCGAGAATATTACCGGGCCGAAGTCGATGTCTGGACCCTCTTCCGAAGGATCTTGCGGGAACGCAAGCGGCGGGAGCTCGACCCGACGCTCGTCGTCCTCCAACGCTCGGTCGAGATCGTCGGGGATGATCCCTCGCAACAGCCCATGCGTGCCCGCATCCTCAAGTTGCAGGAGTTCTTCGGGCTCATCGACACCCTGGCCCAGCGCCTGCTCGACCTGGAACCCGAAGACATGGACGATCTCCGAGTCTTGCTCGCCGCCCTCAGCCCACCTCGCTGAACGACGCTATTTCTCGGCCTCGAAACGGACGGTCCGGATCCCCAGTGCTCGCAGGCCCTCGGCGAGCTTGAGAATATCGGTGAGCTTCTGGTCGGCATGGGCCTTGATGACGACCCAAGGAGCTGGGTCGTTGACGGTGTCGATCTGAGGTTTAAGCGTGGCGGCCAGCTCCTCGAACGTGGCCGCGTGGCCGTTGAGCTTCAACCCCTCACCCTGAATTTCGACCACGTTCCGGCCGGGACGATCGGCCTCGGCGGCGCCAAGCGGGCCGATGTCTGACCCCTCCGGCGCGTAGCGACCCCCTTCCCGGATCGCGAAGAACCCGACCGGCCGCTCGGCGATGCTCGCCTGGCCGGCCATCGCCCCTTTACCCTCGGCCCAGAGGTAACCCTCGAACTCCTGCCGGGCTCGGGGGTACTTGATGGCGAAATAGATTTTCTGGGCGGCGTCGGTGGCCACCTGTCCGGAGACCGGGTAGGTCGTTCCGTGGAGGTCCGAGCGGAAGAGGCCGGTGACCACGCCCCGGGCCTCGACCTTCAGGTCGAGCGTGCCTGAGGACTGGCCGTTGCAGAACAGCCGGTAGCGACCCGCGAAGTCGCCCGGCAGGACCGCCCGGCCCGGGGTCGGCTGGGGGGCCTTCGCGTTGTCGAACGCGGGCGCCCTGCCCAGCGTGAACAACCGCGCCTCGCCGATCGCCTCCAGCCTCGGACCTCCCTCCCCCTTCACCCGGAAGACCACGTCGCCCCCCTGCCCTTCGGGAACGACCTGGCCGCTGTCGAGATCGACCTGGAACCCCTCGAAGACGACAACATCCTTGCGGCTGGCCAGGCGGGTCGATGGATCGGCGGCGTCGAACGTGTCGAGCCGCTCCAGAACCACGACCGGGATCGGATCGCCTTTTCCATCAACGGGCTTGCGCAGCTCGGGCACGATCAGGAGCCGGACGGGGTTCCCTTGCTCGGTCCTGGCCAGGAGCAGGGCCGACCGGGAGTCACGAAGCAGGGCCGGCATCGCGCCGAGGTCCGAGACCGTCAGGCTGGTGACCGCCTTGACGTCGGGCCCCTTGAGGGTCTTGACCAGCATCGGGCCATCAAGCTGCTCGAACTGGTCGGCCTCTGCGGCGCAGACCCAGGCCCCGAGGCCGCCGAGGACCAGGCACCACCCGAATCGCCGCATCATTGGCCCATCCCCCCTTGTTGCGTATCGTGGCCGGCACGATCCAACCGCTCATGCATTGTCCCTCAAACGGGCGAGAAGGCCAAGCGGTCGGATCGTGAATTCCACGTCATCATCACTTCGAGGCGGTCGGCGACTTCCAGGCGTCGGCGAGTGGACCATCGGGGATCGCTCGGAGCCCTTCAGCCACAGAGGCGGCATTGAGTCTTGCGCCGGCCTTGGTGGTGTGAGTGTGGTCGGCCGGGGTGAAGTAGGCGGTCTCGACCTTCGTCTTGCCTTCTTCCTCGTAATGCTTCGCGATGATGTCATTGAGGTTGACAAAAAGAACGCCTTCGGCCTTCGCTGCCTCGGCCGCCCACTTTCCGTAATCCTTCGTGGCACGAGTTACTTTCCCCTCGGTGCTCCACATGTTGCGCGGGACCGGAGAGAGGACGACCGGCGTGGCCCCCTTGGCTTTCGCGTCGGCGATGTACTTCCGGAGATACCAGCCGTAGGTGTGGACCGTCTCGGCTTTCTTGGTCGCCTCGACGACGATGTCCTTGGTTTCCTCGCCACCCCCTTTGAGCGAAGCCCGGGCGCGGCCGGTGTCCAGCGGGCCGCCGTCGTTGTGGCCGAACTGGATCAGGACGACGTCCCCGGGCTTGAGGTCCGCCAGGACCCGGGTCCAGAGCCCTTCGGTGAGATAGGTCCGGCTGCTCCGCCCACCCAGCGCCCTGTTCTCGACCCGGGCCTTGCTCGGGTCGAGGTGCTCGCCCAGAAAGTTCCCCCAGCCCCAGAGGCCGCCCCCGCCCTGGCCGCTACCGTTCTTCACGGTCGAGTCGCCGATGAGGAAGACGGTCTTGATCCGAGGCGGACCCTCCGTGGGTTTATCATCGCCGACTGCCGGGACGAGCCAGGTCAATAAGATGACAACAGCCGAGATCAGCAACGGTCGGGCGAGCCGAAGCATGGGCGATCCTCTCGGAGAGTCTGGAAGATGGGTCGATCCAATCCTCGGTCATCGTAATCCGGCGGTCACCCATGCGGAAGGCTCGGCCTCCGACCCGGACGACCTGAAGGAGCCTCACGCTCCCGGAGTCGCCGAGGCCGGCTGTTCATCGGGCGAGTGACCCTGGATTCCCTCAATTCGGGCGTCGGATCAAACGGAGCGGTTGGAATCCCTCGGCTCTCGAGTCGTTCCTGGACTCCCGGCGGTTGACGCTTCGGTCGGGATGGGTTCAACTCATTCAGTCGTGCGGCGATGGTGGCCGGGGACGGTTGATCCGGTTTTCGAAGGTGCGGAGGCAGGATGATCGCGACGGAGGGCCTGACCAAGGCGTATGGCGCGACCCTCGCCCTCTCCGACCTGACGATGGAGGTCCGCAAAGGGGAGATTTACGGGCTGCTCGGCCCGAACGGGTCGGGGAAGACGACCACGATCCGACTCCTCCTTGGCCTGCTCCGGCCCACCTCCGGCCGCGCGAGCGTGGCGGGATACGATGTCTGGCGGCAGAGCCTGGAGGTCCGGAGCCTGGTCTCGTACCTGCCCGGCGAGTTGCGACTGATCGGCTCGATGAGTGGCCTGGGCTTTTTGAAATTCCTCTCCTCGCTCCGTGACGAAGATGGGCTCGACCGCGCCGTCGCGATTGCCGAGCGGATCATGCGGCTGGACCTCCGGCGCAAGGTCCGCAACTACTCGACCGGCATGAAGCAGAAGCTGGCCCTGTGCCAGGTGTTCGCTGACCCGGTCGAGATCCTGATCCTCGACGAGCCGACCTCAGCCCTCGACCCCTCGGCCCGCGCCGATGTCCTGAACCTGGTGCTCGAAGCGAAGCGGAACGGGCAGACCGTGATCTTCTCGGGCCACGTCCTCTCCGAGGTCGAGCACGTGGCCGACCGCGTGGCGATCATGAAGCTGGGCCGGCTCATGCACGTCGAGGACATGCGCGACCGACAAGGGCTACGGATGATCCTCCTGAAATACGTGGGCGAGCCCCCTCAGACGTTCCCCGAGGAGCTCGAATTGACCCTCCGGCATCGCCAGGGGGACGTCGATCTTTTGGAGCACCGGGGGGCGGTCGGGCCGCTGCTGGGCTGGCTCCAGGGCCGGAACGTGGTCGACCTGGCGATCGGGACCGAGGATCTGAAGGCGCTTTACGACAAGTTCCATGGGCCGGACGTTCCCGAATCGAACGGCGAGGTCATCCCGTCATGAGAGTCGTGCTCGCACTGGTCCGGAAGAACCTGCTCGATTCGCGCTGGCTCCTGACCGCCTGCGGCACGGCGCTGTTCGGGCTCTGCTGGCTGTTCGTGTACGTCGCCCACCGGATTGAAGTCAGGCTCCAGGAGGCGGCCGGCAACCGTTCGATGGGGATGCTCCGGGGCCTTGGGGGCTCGGCGATGGACTTCTCGACGGCCGCGATCGAGATGGCATTCTGGAATCACCCGTTCGTCTTGCTCCTCTTCGCCCTCTGGGCGATCGCCCGAGGATCGGTCGCCGTGGCTGGCGAGATCGAACGAGGGACGATGGACCTGGTGCTCTCCCGGCCCATCGACCGTTCGGCGTTCCTGGCGTCTCAGGTCCTCACAGGAGTGGCTGGACTCGTAGTCATGGCCGCGGCGATGATGGCCGGCAATCTCGTGGGCAGCCATTACAACACCCTGATCTCGCCCGCCTCCGCCGCGACCCTGACCAAGCCCGCCTTGAACCTCGTGGCCTTCGGCTGGGCGATCTTCGGCTACACGTTCCTGCTCTCGACCCTCGACATCGTCCGGTGGCGTCCCAATCTCATCGCCTCGGTCGCGACGCTGGCCGGTTTCATCGCTTTGGTCCTCGCGAGCATCCCGCAACTGGAGATGAAGTGGCTCGAAAAGTTCTCGATCTTCAAGGCGTACAACCCCGTTGAGGTCGTGGTCAAGGGGGAGACGCTGGCCTTCAACGCGGGCCTGCTCGGAGGCATCGGGTTGATCGGAGTGGTGATTGGGTTCGTCGTCTTCGCCCAGAGGGACCTCCCGGCGGGGAGCTAATTCAACCTCACCGCACCGGTAGAGGTCGGCTGGGTCGAGACCTTAGGTTTTACCACAAGTCTTGCGTTGGGCGGCGAGGTATCCGTCGAGCATGTCTTGGAGTTTCATCCAGCCTCTCCAAAGAACCAGCCAGCCGGGAAGCCCGTCGCACTTGCGGTTCTGATGGCCGCCCAGCCGCGCCAATGCCAGGAAAAACTCGTGGACTGTCAGGTCGGGACGTACCTTGCCATAACGCTTCAAGCTCAGCACCTCGATGTATTCGGATGACAGCACCGTGTCGGCGCGGCGTGTCTTGGCGTCGTCGCGCCGGCTCGCCTCGCGCAGGTTCAAGAGTGTGACCGCCACCACTGACAGCAACGCGATCGCCGGCTCAAGCCGGTCCGTCGTGGTGAACTGCATGTCCTCGATCCGGCAACCGGTCTTCTGGGCCTTGTGATATTCTTCCACCACCCACCGCCGCTCGTACCAGCCGATCACACGCAGGGCGTCCGCGAACGTCTCCACGCGTTCATTCGTCAGCAAGGTCCATTCGATCGCCTTCTCCCCCTTCGGCGGCGAGACCTCGATGACCTGCACGACGTACAGCGGCAACGCGTCGTCGCCGTGATGCCCCGCCTTGGCGTGCGGCGGATCGACCAACACCGCCGCGGCTCGCACCACGAACTCCGCGTCCTGGCGGGCCTTGCGTCCCGGCTGCGCCTGGACGTCCATCGTGAATCGTCCCAACTCGGGCCGGCTGCGGGCGTACGCCTTGAGTTCCAGCCGGGGGCCGGTCGGCTCGTGGCCGGCGTGGACCTTGCGCAGTCTTGGTGGCGCGGATCACGAACCGCCGGCCGCTGCGGAATTCGTGCTCGAGAAACTCGAAGGTATCGGCGCCCTGGTCGGCGATGTCGATCAACCGCGTGTCGGCCGGCAGGTTTCGGGTCCCGCGGACCCACAGTCGGCTCTCGCGTGTGGGGCGATCGCGATGCTCGGCGAGTGTCTCGTCTTTGGAGACCTCGTCGCGACGATGGAGGATCTGATCCATCAGCCCCAGCACTTCTCCCGAGCCGGCCACCACGGCCAGGACGTTGTGACAGAGGTAGCCACGCCGGTTTCCTTTGCCGATCTGTCCCAGGTCGCCGACCAACGAGGTCAGCGTGGTGAAGTCCAGTTCGGTGGCGTCGTGCAGGAGGAGGACCTCGTGAGAGCACGCCTGGATTCGAGTCTGGGTGTAAGCCCGCGCGGGCCGATGAGGGCTTGGTGCGTCACGTCGTCGCCGTCGCAGAGGCGATAGAACCCGCGGAGGTCCGGGGGCGAGGCCAACTTGTCGGGCAGGGTCCCACCGGGGTGCGAGCAGATCCGGTCGAAGGACTTGATCAGTCGCTCGGTGCGACGGCGGTCACCCAACTCAGCGGCGCCGAAGATCTCTCGACCCAAGCTGGCGTGTAGGTCGTATTGTAAGGACATGGCAGGGCCTCCTTGAGGGGGTCATCCGTAGGAGAAGCACTGCCCTTGCTACGAAACGGCCTACGCCATCGATCGGTCTTCCAGGACATTTGAGACCATGAGCGAACCCGGATCGGGTCCACAAAGCCTTCCGCTTCAAGACATTAACACCGCAGCTCTCACTACGTCCGTCCGAGTGGTTTGCAAGTCTGGCCGAAGAACTTGTGGTAAAACCTAAGGTCGCGACCCAGCCGACTTGACTCGCTGGACGGTGCTTCTCCTGGAATCATGATGATTCGAAACAACAAAAAACTTCATTTGGGATCAAAACTGGTAGTACCGAGTGATTTCATTGGAAATGCCGGAGCCCTGATTTTAGATTAGGGCGCGTCCGGTTCCAATGACGGATTGGGGTCGAGTCACCAATTCCGGTGACAGGCTTGAGACCGAGGAGAGTGGCATGAGGCGAATCTTGCTGGCAGTCGCTCTGGGACTGATTCTCGCCATTCCGGCGGGACGGGCACAGGCGAATCTCATCCTGAACGGGAGCTTCGAGTCGCCCCTCCTCAGTTCCGGCCAGTTACTCGACCTGTCCGCCGGGTCGAATGTGATCCCCAACTGGACGATCCTCGGATCGGACATCCTCCTCCTCCAGACGAACTATTCCGAGCCGGCAAATGGCATCAGCGCGTTCACTGCCCAGGACGGCTTGAATTCAGTCGATCTGACCGGCGCCTTCAATACCGGGCCGACCGACGGGGTCTCGCAAACTGTCGCCACCGTGTCCGGGACGAGCTACACGCTGACGTTCTACGTCGGCCGGGCGTCAAGCTCCTCGGGCTTCTATCTCACGCCGGCGACCGTGGGCCTGAGCATCAACGGCGGCGCGCAGACCATGTACACAAATTCAAACTTGACGACCGGGACGACCAACTGGGAACTGTTCACTGTGAACTTCATGGCGACCGGTTCGAGCACGAACATCGCATTTTTCAACGACACGCCCTCGGCCACAGCCTACGCCGGCCTGGACAACGTCACGCTCCTCGGCGCCGTCGCGAGCGTACCCGAGCCGTCGAGCCTGGTCGCGACCGGATCGGCACTGATGATCCTGTGGCTCGGATTCGCGTCGAGGCGGGCGAAACGAGACCTGGCGCCGGGGGCGTGACCGCATCATCCGAGAAGTCAAGTCGGCTGGGTCGCGACCCAGCTTCAATCGCGTGCTGGGTCGCGACCCAGCCGACTTGACTGATCCAACCTCACCGCGCCAGTCGATAGCGCTCGTAACGGACAACGGGGGCGGACTCGCGGAGGCGGTCAACCCGTGCGATCGCCTCGATTTCGCGGTCGGTCAGGGTCGGGATCAACTGATAAGTCCGGTGGAATTTCCGAGGAGGGCCGGCCAGCCGGTAGAGATAGGCCAGCTCGGTCGGGCGCTGGTGGCGAATGCCGGTCAGTGCGGCGATTGTCTCGAGCTCGATGAACGGCGGCAGGTCCTGGGGCGTCCGGAAGGCCCCGAGCCGGGCGATCGACGGCAGGACGACGGCGATCGTTGCGAGGCGAGCGGCATCGGGCTCGGGCTCGCCGTCAGCGTCGACCTCGACGGCCGGATTGGTGAGCCGGAGCCGGTTCGGCTTCGAGCCGGGTTCAGTCGCGAGCCTCGGCTCGATCAGCTCGCGGGTCATCTTCGCCTCAACCTCGTTGGCCCGTCCGCCCTCCTTTTCGAGCGTCTCGATCGTCGAGCGGAGGCTCGCCTTGAGCTTCGCGAGCGCGGCTTCGAGCGCCTCGAACGTCACCTCGGTCTGGATCCGCCGGCCGACGTCGAGGATCACGAGCTGATTTCGAGCCGGTTCGATGATCACGACTTCCTTGACGTTCGACGGGAGGACATAGGCCCGCCCCGCATGGACGACGATCTCCTCGGTGTAGACCGGCTCCTTGCCGAGCCCGAATGAGGCAACGTGGAGCCGGAAATCGGCCGGGGGCGGCGTCGGTCGGTCGTCAGCCGCAGCCCTTGCAAGCACGGGCAGAAGGAGACACCCCACGATCGTCCAGGTTCTGCCCATCACCGCTACCTCATCGTCGAAGTCCCGTCAGGTCCATTGCTTGTCGGGATTGTACGCGACGAGCTTGGGGCCTTTCGAGGTCCGAGCGGCGGCGACCCGCTCTTTCAGTGCTCGGTTCTGCGCCATCGTCTCCTCGTCCGTGAGCGGATCAACCGGGTCGGCGTCGAGACTCCGAGCGTCAACCAGCGAGACGAGGTCGCCTGATTCCAGGGGGAGAGAGGCGAGGAGCGTGGCTGTTGCGTCGAGGTGGGAATCGGCCCGCGCTCGCCCTCCCGCTCCGACCAGCACAATCAACCCGACGCCGATCCCGGCCGACTTCAGGCCGGCGATGGTCGAGCGCAAGTCTTTTTCTTCCCAGGATTTGCCAAACCGAGCCCTCACGACCTGGTCGCCCGACTCGATACCGAGCGTTAACCGGCCGAGCTGGGCGTCCTTGAGCCGTTTCCAGCCTTCGAGGTTCGGCATGGGAGGCTGGAAGTCGTCGAGGAAGGCGTGGATCGGGCCGAGCGGGGGCTGGATCTCGTCCCAGTCGTCTCCCGACCCGGCTTGATCCGGTCGAGAAGGCCGCGACGGGTCGGCCCCGATCGGGAAGACCTGGCGGGCGGCTTCGAGGAACCCGAGGATTTCCTCGATCGGTCGATGGAGCAAGTCGGCCCCACCGAGAAACATCCCCTTCGACTGGGCGACACGGCGGCCGACCAGGCGTCGGACAGCCCGGGCATGATCCGCAAACTCGCGGAGGGTCCGGACGTAGTGCTCGGCCGGCTTTGCGCGACCGAAGGCGCGGCCTTCGGCGTGGCCGAGGGTCGCCTGGAGCACCAGCGCGTTCGATGAGTCGGGCGGCAGGAACGGCAGCGGCCCGTAGGCGGAGAGATAGCGTTCGCGGTGCGCGAACCAGGCGGCCGAATCCCACAAAGCAGCCTTTTCGAGAAATGTTCGCAACCGCTCAGGAGCGAGGGCTTTGTGCCCGGATAGGGTCGCCATGACATCGAGCCGGCCGGAGTCGAAGTCGTCGATCAGTTCGAGCGCCGTCGAGCGGATCGAGGCGTCGAGGTCGGCCGCCTCGGCATAGGACAAGGCATTCCGGCGCAGGACCATCCCGCCGTGCTCGCGCTCGCGGCCGATCGACCGGACGGTCGCGTCGAGCCCTTTGATGTAGTGCATCCCGTCGATAAAAGCCCGTTGCCAGCGGCCCTCGAAGTCGAAGTGATAGATGGGAGCGTCGCCGAAGTAGAGCGAGACCGCCCAGGGCTTGACACCCGCGAAGATGACCTCGCCCGCCCGTGATTTCAGGCCGAGCCTCCGGAAATACATCGATCCAAATTCAAGAAGACAGGCGGCTTCGGTCGTCTGGGCCATCTGTGGAAGTCCGTTGTTCGCGAGCAGAGGTCAGCGAGTACGATTGATCGGGATCGGACCAGATCCGAGTAGGGTAGGGCTTGCCCTGCCGCGAGATCGGCCTCTCGGCAGGGCAAGCCCTAGCCTACACTTGAGCCGAGTCACGAGAGTCAATCTAGTTGGCGTAATCAACCTCCGCAGAAGAAGTCGATTTCATTATAGTCATCGGGCCCGCCATCGGAACGGCGGGCTGGTTGAGGCGTGTCGCATGGAGGCGAAAGAAGCCCGGTGAATGCGATCGAGCCCCTCCTTATCGAAGATCGACCACCCTCCCGGGGTCGGCTCGCGCGAAGCGATCCTCATCGTCGGCCTGTGCCTCGGGCTGAACCTGGCGGGCAACGAGAAGGTCGGGCTCTGGGACCGCGACGAGCCTCGCTACGCGACCTGCACCCGCGAGATGATCTCTCGGGGCGACTGGCTCCATCCGACCTTCAACGACAAGCCGCGGTATCACAAGCCGATCCTGATCTACTGGCTGATGCGGCTCGGCTACGTCGTCGGCGGCGACAACCCGTTCGGTGCCCGCCTGGTCTCGGCCTTCGCGGGAGCGGCGACCTGCCTGCTGACCTGGAGGCTCGGGCGGTCGATCGCCGGGGCGGAAGCCGGGCTGCTCGCGGGCCTGGCGCTGGCGGTATCGCCGATCATGGTGGCTGAATCCAAGCTGGCGACCACCGACGCGACTCTGGGCCTGCTGGTCGTGACGGCACAGGGCTGTCTCTGGGGATTGTCACGCCGCGACTCGAAGGGGCTGGCGGCCGGGTTCTGGCTCTCGATGGCCCTGGCGACGTTGCTCAAGGGGCCGGTTGGAATCGGCTGGGTCGCGGCGTCGGGGGTGGTCTCGTGGTGGTGGGGCGGCCCAACCACGTGCTGGCGACGGCTCCGATGGTTCGGCGGCCTGGCGTTGTTCCTGGCCGTGACGGCTCCATGGTATGTCGCGGTCGGGCTCATCTCGCACGGTGAATTCTATCGCTTCGCCTTCAAGACGCAAATTGTTCAGCGGATCGCGTCGGGAATGGAGCAGCACGGGGGATTTCCCGGATATTACCCGGTGGTCTCGCTGGCCTTGTTCTATCCCTGGTCGGCCTTGCTCCCGGCAAGCTTGCTGGCGGCCTGGTCACGTCGCCGGTCCTCGCCTGCGTTCGGGTTCTTGCTGGGCTGGATTGTCGGTCCGTGGCTGGTCCTGGAATGCTTCGGGACGAAGCTGGTCCATTACTACCTGCCGGGTTATCCCGCCTGTGCCTTGCTGGTTGGCTGGGCAACGGTCGAGGCGGTTCGCGGAGGGACGTCCTGGCGAGACTGGCCGATCGGGCGGCCTTGCGCGAGGCTACTTGGTGGGATGGGGCTGGTGGCCTCGGTCGGCCTGGTTTCGGCGGGGTTGCTCTTGCCTCGTCCATTGATGGGGCCTTGCCTGGCGATGGCCGTTCCTTTGGCTGTCGGGACGATCGTTGCCCGGATCTTGCTGACGAAAGCAGAGTCATCGAAGGCGGCGAGGGGGCTGATTGGCACCTGGGCGGTGGTGATGGGGTTGTTCGTCGCCTGGTTCTTGCCGAGCGCCGAGCCTTATCGATTCTCCAGGATTGTTGGAGAACGATTGGGTGAGCTGGCGAGATCCACCGGAATCCGGCCGGCGATCATGACGTTCCAGGAGCCTGGCGTGATCTACGCGCTGGGGCATCCGGCCTGCGACGTCCGGGGGTACGACGAGATGGCGGAGGAAGTCCGACGGAACGGGCCGATCCTGGTTCCCTTGCTGGCCGCCGAGGTCGAGGAGATGCGTTCGGACCCGAGATTTGCCTTCAAAGTCATCGAGCCGATCTCCGGGTTCAACTCGAACAAGGGGAAGGTGCAATCGCTGGCGTTCGCGGTGGTCGGTCCTTCAGGCTCAGACGTGGCCAGATCCGGCCAGCAGCCGCTCGTAAAGTGAGCGAAGCTGTGCGGTCATCGTCTCGTGCCGGAAGCGGTCAGCGAACCGGGCGCGGCCTTCCCGGCCCATGGCGTCGCGAAGCGTGGAATCAGTGGCAAGTTGCAAGATCGCGGCCTTCAGGCCCTCGATATCGCGAGGCGGGAGCAGGATCCCGGTCTCAGGCAGGACCACTTCCCGCGCGCCGTCGATGTCGTAGCTGATCACCGGCCGGCCAACCAGGAGCGACTGCGGGAGGACCCTGGCCAGCCCCTCGCGGAGGCTCGGATGGACCACAGCGTCAATGGCGTTCAATAGTTCCGGGATACGCGTCGGCGGCACAAGGCCGACGAAGTGAAAAGCGTGGCGGAGGCCCATTCGCTCGGTCTCGGCGAACAGGCGGTCGCGTAGGATGCCGTCGCCGATGAAGACGAAGCGGACCTTCGGATTGGCCCGGAGGACATCGGGCGCAGCGGCGAGGATGTCGTCGTGCCCCTTCCGCTCGAACAGCCGGGCGACGGTGCCGAAGGCGACCTCGTCGTCGGCCAGACCCAATTCTCGGCGGACCTCCGCCCGGGATCGGGCCGGGTGGAGGAAGGCGTCGACATCCATCCCGCTGTAAACCGTCGAGTATTGCTCGGGACGCCCCACCCCCTCCGCCAGAGCCTGCTCGGCCATCGCGTCGCAGACGCCGACGATCGCGTGGCAACGCCGGGCCGCCCACCGCTCCAGCGCGATGTAGAGCCGGTTCTTGGCCGGAGACTCCGAGGGCCCGAACGGCAGGCCGTGGATGGTGTGGATGACGGCTGGGACGTGCTCGGCCCACGCCGCGGCCCGGCCGAGGATGCCGGCTTTCGAAGAGTGGGTGTGCACGACCTCGGGCTTCAGTCTTCGGATCGAACTTCGGAGCTGGCGATAGGCCCGGAGGTCGGTCTTCGGCCGGATGGCGCGGATGAGATCGGGCATCAACTCGACTTTCAGCCCGCGTTCGCGGGCGCGGTCGAAGAGGTCACCCTCCGGCCCCTCGGCCGGGCCGGTGATCAGGGTAACGTCGTCGCCGAAGCGGTGATGAAGTCCGTCAACGGTGAGCAAGGTGTTTTCTTGCGCCCCGCCGAGGATCAGGCGGGTGATGATGTGGACGATCTTCATCGATGGCCCGTCAGGGGTCTCCTGCGTAGCGGACCCTGACCAGGAACAACCCTTGCGGGGGCGCGGTGGGGCCAGCCTCGCGCCGGTCCTCGGCGGCGAGGGCCTCGGCGACCTTCGACTCGGGCCATCGGCCCAGGCCGACCAGGATCAGCGTGCCGGTGATCGACCGCACCATATTATAGAGGAAGCCGTCCGCCTCGACCTCGACCCGGACCCTGTGATCGTGGCGGGTCGCGGAGATCTCGTAGATCGTCCGGACGCTGCTCGTGCGGTTCGGCCAGTTGGTCTCGAAGCTGTGGAAGTCGTGCCGCCCTTTGAGGGCCTGGGCCGCGCGATGCATGGCCTCCACGTCGAGCCGCTGGTAGACGTGGTCGCTGTAGCGGAGCTGGAACGGGTCGGCGACCGGGCCGTTGTCGATGACGTAGCGGTATCGCTTCGACTTCGCGTCGAGCGTGGCGTGGAATGACTGGGGGACCTCGGCCGCGTCCTTGACGCGGACGTCGGGCGGGAGCATCGCGTTGAGCGCCTTGACGAAGACCTCCGGCGGGTGCCGCGACGCCGTGTAAAAGTGGACGACCTGGCCCAACGCGTGGACCCCCGCATCGGTCCGGCCGCTGGCGTTGGTCGGCGGTTCGACACCGGTCAGGCGGCCGATCGCCTCTTCGAGGACCTGCTGGACCGTGCGTCGGTCCGGCTGACGCTGCCAGCCGGAGAAGTCGGTGCCGTCGTAGGCGATCAGGAGCTTGATGTTCCTCACGACGGCCGCGCTACGCCCCCACCGGGTCGAGCTTGAGCAACTCCTCGGCGATCTGCACGGCGTTCGGCGCCGCGCCCTTGCGAAGATTGTCGCCGACGCACCAGAAAAGCAGAGCGTTGAGGTTGTGCAAATCCTGCCTGATCCGGCCGACGAAGACGTCGTCGCGGTCGCGGGCCGAGGCGGGCAAGGGATAGACGAGCTGGCCGGGGTCGTCGAGGACCGTCAGGCCGGGGGCCTTCGCCCAGAGTTCGCGGGCCTCCTCGGGAGTGATCGGACGTTCGGTCTCGACCAGGATCGACTCGCTGTGACTGTGGAGGACCGGGACCCTCACGCAGGTCGGGCAGACGTCGATCGAGTCGTCTCCCATGATCTTGCGGGTCTCGTGGACCATCTTCATTTCTTCCTTGGTGTACCCGTTGGGCAGGAAGTCGTCGATGTGCGGGACGCAGTTGAAGGCGATCGGATGGGCGAACTTGGACGGAGGCGGGACAACGCTTCCCGAGATATGCGCCGCGGTCTGCGACCAGAGCTCGTGCATCCCTTTCTGACCGGCGCCCGAGACCGATTGATACGTGCTCACGACCACGCGCCTGATCCTCGCGGCGTCGTGCAGGGGCTTGAGGGCGACGACCATCTGGATCGTCGAGCAGTTAGGGTTCGCGATGATTCCCTTGTGGTTGGCGACGTCGTGGGGGTTGACCTCGGGGACGACGAGAGGGACGTCGGGGTCCATCCGGAAGGCGCTCGAGTTATCGACGACGACCGCGCCGGCCTTGGCGGCCAGGGGCGAGAATTCCTTCGAGATCGAGCCGGGGGTGCTCGACAGGACGATGTCAACGCCCTCGAACGCCTCGGCCGTGAGGAGCAGGATGGAATGTTTTTCGCCCTGGAACTCGATCGTCTTGCCGAGGCTTCGCTCTGAGGCGAGGAACTTGATCGACCCGACCGGGAAATTCCGCTCGACGAGGAGGCGGACCATCACCTCGCCGACCGCACCACTGGCCCCAACCACGGCGACGCTCTTCACGGCTCGAACCCTTCTCGTTTTCGGCACTCGGGGACTCTTCGACGACGGATGGGTCGGATCTCCCGAGTCGCGCGACCCCTCGGCGACACGCCCGGCCCGGACCAGGTTCGCCCCGGTCGGCCTTCGTCCGATCCAGCATACGGTTTTCCAGGCCCCATTCCAACGCGAGTCGGTCGTGAGCCCAGTCCTTGAACTCCGCTGGAATACCGGCCCCATCCGGGTTAGTGTGGCAAGCTCCGCGGATCAAGGCCGGTGACGGCGTCACGAGGGGCAAGACGATGAGATTCGTCCGGTGGGGGTTGGTGATGGTCGTGGTGGCCGGCGGACTCCTTGCCTCGGCCCGGTGGACGCTCCAGGCGCAGATCCGGGCGAGGAAGGCCCAGCCTCAGGCGCGCGGCGAGGCGGTGGTCGCTCCTCGGGCCGAAGGGGACCCTGTCTCGGTCCAGGATGCGCTGATCCGACCGTTTGACCTCCCGTTCGGCGCGGAGACAACTCTGGAGAAACTGCGTCAATACCTCGCGAAGAGTCTCGGCGCCCAGGTGATCCTCGACCGCTCGGCACTGGACCGCCTGGAGCTGACGCCCGAGGACACGGTTCGGCTCGAACTCAAGGGGGTCCGGCTCAAGGTCGGCCTCAAGCTTGTGCTCGACCAGGTCGGGCTCTCATTCCGGGTGGTCCCCGAGGACAACCTCCTGATCCTGACGGCGCCCGAGTCGGCCGACGACCCGGCCGAGCGCGTGCTCGCCGAGATGAAGACGATCCACCGCGAGATGCACGACCTTCAGGACGCCGTCGACGACCTGCTCGACCTCGTCGAGGAAGACCTCGGGATCGAGCCCAACACGCCAAAGCATCCGACGTCGATCGTCCGGCTCGGCCGGGCGAGGGCCTTGATACGGGCGCGACACAACCCGATCCGTCGGCCAACGCCAGGAGTCTCGGGCTGATGGCTCGTCAGCGCGAGGGAGACCGGATCGAAGGTAACACTCCTGCCCCAACCCGCGCTGGCGCCGGAAGGAAGCCCCTCCGCCCGGCTGGTCGGCCTGGCTGGCCGACCCGAGGACTGCGGTCCTGGCGTTCCTTACCTCGGCACTCCTAATCGGGGGCGGCCGGAAGCTCTGGCAAGGGGTCCGCGCCCGGCGGGCGGTCGCCGCGCTGGAGGGCCCCGACCCGAGCCCCGAGGAAGTCGAGGAGGTGGCCGAACATGGCCGTGCAGGCTTGATCGAGCTGTTCCGCTTGCTGGGAACGGCCGAGAAGCCCAAGGTCCGCGACGCCGCCGGCCGGGCCCTGGCGATCCTCTGGGCTAAGGATGAATTGATCGTCGAGGAAGAAAAGGCGCTGGTTCGCCGGGGCTTCGCCGTGACCTGGCGAGCCCGCCGGCGCTATCCTCGCGGCCTGAAATCGCCGATTCCGATCGAGGCGGCTTACGGCGTCCCGTTCCTGGTCGAGGGCGGCCCGGGGGTGGGGCCTTCGAGCCTTGTTTGGTCGCACAAGATCCTCGGCGCCGAGCGAGCCGGGCTGGAAGAGGCGACGCCCTGGCGCGAGGGGCCGGTTGTCGCCCGGTTCGAGGTCGACCCGTCCGACTTCCCGACGCTCGGCCCGCATCGCCTGGCCCTCGCGAGCAAGGTCCGCGTGGTCGGCCTGACCGACTCCTGGGAGATCGAGCTGCCGCACATACCGTTCTCGTTCGAGTTCGACCCGATCCTGACCGTCGAGGCCCTGCTGGCCATCCCCGACGACACCCGGGCGGCGGCCATCGAGCGGTCGATCCGCCTGGAAACGCCCGAAGTCGTCGAACGGGGAGTCGCGGCACCTTGACCTCAACGCCGATCTGGTGCTCCGCAACCCGCCCGATCTGGTCGTGACCACCCCCCTACCCTGCGACCTGGCGCATCGGCTGGCGATCGAGTTCGAGGGCGTTCCCGGCCGGTTCGGAGCCGGCAAGGTGATCCTCAGCGGACAGGGTCCGGGCGCGCTTGGGTCCGCCCCGATACTTCCGGTTCCCACGCGTTCCGATCGTCGGCCTGCCCCCCGACGCGATTGACCGCCCCGGCGACCGCCGACTCCGTGTGATCCTGACTGCCGACCCCGACCTCGGCTGGACCGATCCCGAGATCCGCTCTGTTTGGCCCGGCACAATCGTCACCAACTGGGCGCCTGTCCGGGTCATCCGGCGCTGAAGGGAAACGGGTCCGGATGGATTTTTTGGATCGAATAATCTAGGATTATCGTTATGTCCCGGTGATGGCGCCGGCCTCGCGAGGAGTCTCCCACATGTTCGGCATGGTGACGGTCGGATCGGTCGGGCGTGGGCTGGTCTACGGAGTCGAGGGCGTCGTCCTCTTCCTCGTCGCGTCGGTCTTCTTCGACGTGGTCCACTACATACTGCACCAGTTTCTGAAGTCGCACATCGGGCTCTTGCGGCGAATCGGCGCGTTGCACCAGGCGCACCATGACTTCTTCAACGAGGCGCTCCGGTTTGACGAGCGGTACGCGCGGGCGAACCTGTTCCAGCACGTCATCCCCGAGTACGCCAACCAGGTGGCGTTCACGGTCCTGGGATATTTCGTGGTCGGCGTCTGGCCGGTCGTGGTCGCGCTGGCGATCGAGACGTTGATCTTTCTGATGGTCGTCTTCCGGATGGGGATGGACGAGCACCACCTTTCAATCGAAAAGCGGCCGGCCAAGCGGAACCACGCCGCCGGACTGTTCGTCACGGCCGACTATCACTCGCTGCACCACATCCACCCCGACCGATACTTCAGTTCGTACGTGACCGTCTTCGACCGTCTGATGGGCACCGCCTGCCAGGTTGTCGGCCGGCAGCGTGGCCTTGACGGGCGCCTCGGGAGCCTTCGGGTCGGCCATGACCAAACTGCTGGTGCGAGCGGGGGCGGCAGTGACCCCCCTGAAGCACGGGCGGGACTTCTACGATGCCGACGCCTCGGCCGCCGACGAGGCGCTCCGCGAGGCCGACATCCTAGTTCTCTGCCACGGGGCGAAGGGGGATTGGGCGATGGCGGCCAATTGTGACTCGTTCGTCGCGCTCATCGAGCGGTTCAAATCGCTCAAATCCGACCGGCTCAGCCCGATCGAGGTCTGGGCGGTCGGCTCGGAGATCGAGGCCCATCCGAGCTTCGGAAACCCGGTCCTGGAGAGCTACAGCCGCTCCAAGAGGGCCTTCGCCCGCCATGCCCGGCGCTATTACGCCGACCGGAGCATGATCTATCGCCACATCGTCCCCTCATCGTTCCGATCGGCGATCGGGCCGGGCTTGATGTCGGGCGGCTTCGCCGCGAAGGTGGCGTTCTTCCTGATCCGCAGGGGGTTCCGCTACGTCCCGGTAACCTATACCGGGGTCGCGCTGGTGAACTACTTCAAGTTCGTCTGGTTCACCCGACCTGACCCAGTTCCGGTCCCGACTTCGTCTCATCGCGTCGAGTCTCGTCGTGATCTGGCACCCTTGGCTGGGCGTTGAATTTCAGCGGGGCTTCGTACCACGGAGCCCATCGAGCATCCCATCGATGTCGCGCCAGGAGAGCGAGGCAACCATCACCGTTGCCAGGATTTCGCCGATGAAGTACAGGAGACCGAAGGCCGCCGGGGCGCTGAGCAGGCCCATTGATCCCCAATCGGACAGTTCGCCTCGATACCTATAGATCAGGGTCCCGACGGCCAGCGCAAGACCGGTCAGGACGGACCATCGGCCGAGCTTCCCGTGCCCCTCGTCCTGATCGCGCTGGAAGATCAGTGCGAGGAGCGAACCGATCGCCATGAGGTCCATGGCCGACGGCCCGACCACGATCGAGACCGGTTCGAGACGGTCCTCGAAGAGACTCAGGATCTGAATCGCCAGCCCGGACCCAAGGACCGACATGAACACCAGCCCGAGTATCTGACGGGGCGCCACGAGGACAATCAGCGGCCAGACCAGCAAGGAGATCCCATTCAGCGTCGGCGCGAGGAAGTGCGGGATTGCGGTGAACATCATCCGCCCGAATTCCGATGGCAGTTTGTTCAGGTCGGGCGCCGGCAAGCTCTTGAGGGTCAGCAGTTCGGGAAGGAGGAAGATCCCGGCGAGGGTCAAGATCAGCCAGAAGACAGGAACCACCTGGGTAAACACCCTCACCCACGACGAGAAGCGGCTTCGGTCAAGCTCCGCGCGAGCCACGACGGAAAGCTCACGTTCCCGGAGCAAGAAGCCGGTCAGCAGGAAGCCGCAGAGAGTGAAGCAAGCCCTCACGAGGACGCTGATCTGGTCGAAATCCACGAGCTTCGCGACGATCGCAAGCTGAACCAAGGCTGTCACCGCCGCGCAGAGCCGAAGCCCCTCGCAATCCGGCGGGCAGACCTCCCGAGGCCGCACGCACAAGGCTTCCAGAGACGGGTTGAAATCGGGCGTGTTCCCTGGCATGAGTGATTGTTAAGTCGGGTGCAAGTCCAGACAAGGCCGATCGAACGTGGCTCCTGGAACCTGAAGATAGAACCTAGTCCGAGTTTCTGGCGGCGGCAACCTCGATCGACGAGCAGTCCGAAAAGATCAACGGCGCACCGCCCGCAAGCATCCTCTCACACAATGCTTATGTTTTTGAGAAACATTCTCCCGGTCAAACGGGGAGTTCTTCAAGCAGCCGGTCAATCTCGCTGTTGGTGCCGACGGTGATCCGTAGGCCATCCGGCTGATTCGGGTACCGCATCAGCCGGACAAGGATCTTGCGGGCCTTCAGGGCCTCATAAGTCGCGACGGCGGCCGGGCCTCCAGTACACCAGACGAAGTTGGCGTGGCTCTCGGGGACGTGATAGCCGAGATCGCGCATTGCGCGGGCGAGCCGTGATCGGGTCGCGCGGATCTTCGCGGTGGTCTCGGCGAGATAGGCCTGATCCTCCAGGGCCGCGGCTCCGCCGACGAGGCTCAAGGTGTCGCAGTTGTACGAGTCCTTGACCTTGATCAGACCCTCGACGATCTCGGGCCGGGCGATCAGGTAGCCGAGCCGCAAGCCAGCCAGGCTGTAGCCCTTGCTGAGGGTCCGGAGCACGATGACGTTGGGATGATCAACGATGAGGCCGATCGCGTTCTGAGTTGCGAAGTTGACGTAAGCCTCGTCGACGACAAGCGGACAATCGAGCGATCGGGCGATCTCACCCAGTCGTTCGGGCGAGAGTGCCGTGCCCGAGGGGCTGTTGGGGTTGGCGATGAAGGCGAGCTTCGCGCCCGTTCTGGCGAAGCGATCGGGGTCGAGATCCCAGTCGGATCCGAATGGCACCTCGACCGTCTTCGCTGCCTGGATCTCGGCGAGGGTCCGGTAGAGGATGTAGCTCGGCGTCGGGTAGGCAATCACCTCGCCAGGCCCGGCGAAGGCGCGGGTCAGGATCGTCAGCAAGTCGTCCGAGCCATTGCCCGCCAGGATCATCCCGGGCTCGACCCCGTGCAGATTTGCGGCGACCTTGCGGAAAACTGTGCCAACGGGGTCGGGATAGAGCCGGAGACGCTCGCCCAGGACCCCGGCAATCGCCTCGGCCACGCGCGGCGAGGGCGGGTACGGGTTCTCGTTCGTGTTCAGCTTGATGAACCCGCCAACAAGAGGCTGCTCGCCCGGTGCGTAGCCGGCCATCCGGTCAATGTGGCTGAGGAAGTAACGACTCATCGCTTTGGGACTCAGGAATTGAACCGCCAAGACGCCAGGATGCACAGGGTCAGAAAGAAGGACAGAGAGAAAATGCAAAGAGAAAATCAAGAAATCAAACCGGTGTGGTCTCTTCCTCGTCTTCAACCTTGGCGACTTGGCGGTTCAATTCTCCCTCGCCAGTTCCATCAAGGCCCCGTCAGCGACCCGGAAGACAGTCCAATCGTCCATCGGCATGGCCCCGTGGGCCTGGTAGAACGCGATCGAAGGCGCATTCCAGTCGAGCACCGACCATTCGAGCCGGCCACAGCCGCGTTCGACGGCGATCCGGGCCACGTTCTGAAGCAGGGCCTTACCGATGCCCCGACCCCGGTGCTCGGACCGGACGAAGAGGTCCTCAAGGTAGAGGCCCGGCTGGCCCCGGAAGGTCGAAAACGTCGCGAAGAAGAGCGCATATCCGACCGCCTTGTCAGCCAGTTCGGCAATGAGCACCTCGGCGGCGGGCCGGTCACCGAAAAGGTGCCGGATCAGGTCATCGGTGGTCGCCTTGGCCTGGTCTTCGAGCTTCTCGTAAACGGCCAGATCGTGGATAAGTGAAAGGATTGCCGGGGCGTCGTCCGGTTGGGCGGGTCGGATGGTGGCATTCATCGGCTCGATCTCATCTCTCCAGCCGGAGGCGAGTTCCCGCCAAGCCGGATCTCTTTATGCCTCAGCGCGGCGACCGTCCAGTCGAGTCGTTCGGGAGGACGCAGGAAGAAGCGATAGGCCAGCTCCATCTGCCTGGCCGCCTCAAGCGGAGGGACTTCCCCGTAGCCGGTGCCCATTCCCGGACAAGCGACAACCCGGATCGGCGAGTTTCCCCCTCGATTGTGCCGGTGGATCTCGCGAAGGGCCGCCGACATGGCCAGATAAGCATAATCGGTCCGGTCGATCGCCATCGGCACTCGCATCGTGGGGGTGTGCGCGACGTAAGGATGGGCCGGGTCGCCGGTTTCGACAAGGAACGAGGTCCCGATCGGCTGCTCGCCCAGGTATTCGCAGAGAATGTGCGCATGGACATCCTGGACCAGGTACGGCCCGAAATAACAGGCGACTGCGGCGTCGACCCCGGCGTCCATCTGGCCGAACGAATTCGCGGCGGTGATGAAGCAGTCAAAAAGCGGCAGATTTTCAAATCGATCGTTGACCACCTCGACGTCCGGATGGCGTGCGAAGGCGCCTTTCAGGGCCCCGCAGAGCTTCGAGTCGGGATCGACCAGGATGAGGCGGATCGGATCCATAGGGTCTCGGGTGAGGTGCCTTAATCGACGCCTTCGGGTTCTTCGAGGCGGATATCGACGCTATACCGGTGGGCGGTTAGCCCTTCCTTGTCGGCGAGCCGGCGGATGTCGGGCGCGAGGGCATTCGAGGCCGTCGCGGTCGACCCAGATCAGGCTGGTCCGCTTGAGGAAGTCGTTGGCGGAGAGCCCCGACGCCCACCGCGCCGTTCCTCCGGTGGGCAGGACGTGCGACGGGCCCGGCCGCGTAGTCGCCAACGGCCACGGGCGTCTCGTGGCCGAGGAAGATCGCGCCGGCGTTGGTCAGACGCTCGGCCAGTCGGTCGGGGTCGGAGGTCGAGACGTGGAGGTGCTCGGGGGCGATCTGGTTGGTGAGGTCCACCGCCTCGTCCTCGTCCTTGACCAGGATCAAGGCGCCGAAGCGTTCCAGGCTGTCGCGGGCGAGGTCGCCCCGGCTGAGCCGGGCAAGTTGCTCGGCCAGGGCCTCGTCGACCCGGTCGATCAGGTCGGGCTCCCAGGTGATCAGGATCGAGGCGCCCGGCGAGTGCTCGGCCTGGCTGATCAGGTCGGCGGCGATGAACCGGGGGTCGGCCGTCCAGTCGGCGATGAGCACGACCTCGCTCGGCCCGGCGATGCTGTCGATGTCGACCTCGCCATAGACGTGCCGCTTGGCCAGCGCGACGAACAGGTTGCCGGGCCCGACGATCTTGTTGACCGGCTCGATCCCCTCGACCCCATACGCCAGCGCCGCGACGGCCTGGGCGCCGCCGATCCGGTGGACCTCGGTCACGCCCAGAGCATGGCAGGCCGCGAGAAGATCGGTATTATAGCCGCCGAACGGCGTGGGCGGGACGACCACGGCGATCTGCTCGACGCCCGCCGCCTGGGCCGGGACGACCGTCATCAGGAGCGAGGACGGATAGGCCGCCGCCCCTCCGGGAACGCAGACGCCGACCCTTCGGAGCGGCCGGTAGCGGAGCCGAAGCTCGCAGCCCTTGCCTCGGCGGAAGGTGGCGTCGCGGTGGAGGATGCCCGACTGGAAGGCGAGGATGTTGTCGCGGACCCGCCGGATCGTCCGCAAGTAGGCCGGATCGGCCTGGGCGTAAGGCCTCGGCCAGCTCCTCGGGCGAGACCCGGACCTCGGACGGGTTCGAGCGTGACGCGGTCGAGCCTGGCCGTGTAGTCGAGCACGGCCTCGAGCCCTCGCGCTCGGACGTCGGCGCAGATCCGGCCGACGACCTGCTCGGGCGTCAGCGGCTCGCCGAACGCGGCGATCGTCCGGGCTCTCGACCTTGCGGGCTGACCACGTCGCCCCTGGGGCTGAGCTGGCGCCTGAGTTCCCGGATCGCCTCGTGCGCGTCCTCGCCCGCGCAGTCGATCCGGCCGATATTCGTGATGCTTGCCATCGAGCGGAGAGTCTCCGACCGGAAGTCATGTCCCCATTCTAATCGATCCTGGCCAGCGCTCGCCCTACTTTTTCCGCGAGCCGCTCCCGGCGGATCGGTGGACGAAGCTGCGGATTCGCTGAATCGGGAAAACGGGGAATGAGTCCTGACTCCGGCAAGGACGCATGGTAGGATGTGTCGATCAAAGTCGCCAAAGTAGGCGTTTAGTAACCGTTTTCCATCCCGTCTCCGGAGTTAAGTCGATGCCGACCTCCCCGCCGATCGATCTGAGGTCCGACACCGTGACCAGGCCGACAGCCGCGATGAGGCGGGCGATGGCCGAGGCGGAGGTGGGCGACGACGTCATGAACGAGGACCCGACCGTCCTGAAGCTCCAGGAGAAGACGGCCGAGCTGCTCGGCAAGGAAGCCGCGCTTTTCGTCCCGTCGGGAACGATGGCCAACCAGATCGCCGTGGGGCTGCACGCCAGGCCGGGCGATGAGCTGGTCTGCGACCCGACCGCGCACGTCTACCTCTGGGAAGGAGGCGGGATCGCCCGGCTCTGGGGCGTGACCCGCCGGACCTTCGAGCCGGCCGACGGGCTGCTTCAGACCTGGCGACCTTCAGGGGAAGGTCCGGCCCGACGACTCGCACTATGCCCGGACTCGGCTGATCTGCCTGGAGAACACCCAGAACCGGAAGGGCGGCAAGGTCCATCCGATCACGGCGATCGCCGAGATCGCCGGCTGGGCCAGGGCCCACGGACCTGGCGATGCACCTCGACGGTGCCCGTTTGATGAACGCCGTCGTGGCCAGCGGCATCTCCGGCCGCGGAGTGGGCCCGGTACTTCGACACGGTCTCGATCTGCTTCTCCAAGGGGCTGGGCGCACCCGTCGGATCGGCGCTCGTCGGCTCGCTCGACGCGATCCACGAGGCGCACCGGCTCCGCAAGGTTCTGGGGGCGGGATGCGACAGGCCGGGATCATCGCCGCCGGGGCTCTCCACGCCCTGGAGCACCACGTCGCACGGCTGGCCGAGGACCATCGAAACGCCAAGCTCCTGGCCAAGGCTGTCGAGGAGACGCCCGGCCTGTCGCTCGAATCCGGCCCGGTCGAGACCAACCTCGTCTGGATCGACGTCGACCCCACGCTCGGAACCGCCCGGAGGTCGCCGACCGTCTCAAGGCCGATGGCGTCCTGGTCAGTGCGCCTGGGCGCGCAGGTGATCCGGGCCTGCACCCACCTGGACGTCTCGGAGGCCGCCGTCCGCCGGGCCGCTGATCTCCTCCGGAAGCTGGGACAAGCCTGACCTGTTCGCCGAAGACCATCTTATGACGAACTCGCACCCATGGGACCTTACCCCGACCGAGGCCCGGGCCTTCCAGTCCGAGCTGGCGAAATCGGTCGAACATCGACGACGCCGCTGGCCCCCTGGCGGACCCTCGCGGCGGCCGACGTCTCGTTTGACCGCGGAGGCGATATCCCTCTTTGCCGCAGTCGTGGTCGTGGACGCCCTGACGTTTGAGATCATCGAGCGGGCCGAGCTGTCGGCCCCGGCGCGATTTCCCTACGTCCCGGGACTGCTCTCGTTCCGCGAGGCTCCCTGCCTGATCGAAGCCTTCGACCGGCTGAAGAATCGCCCCGACGTGGTGCTCTGCGACGGCCAGGGGATCGCCCACCCCCGGCGGCTCGGGATCGCCAGCCACCTCGGGCTGGTGCTCGACATACCGACGGTCGGCTGCGCCAAGAGCCGCCTATGCGGCCATTACGACGAGCCGGGACTCGACCGGGGCGACCGGAGCCCCCTGGTCGATCAAGGAGAGGTCGTCGGAGCCGTGCTCCGGACCCGGGCCCGGATCGCGCCGTTGTTCGTCTCGCCGGGACACCGCTGCGACCTGGAGAGCGCCGTCAAACTTGTCCTGGCCACGACCCGGAAGTACCGCCTGCCGATCCCGTCGAGGATGGCCCATGAATACGTCAACGAGATCCGGCGCCATGCCCGATCGGACGAGAAGTCGCCCGATTGACGGGATGATCGGCGTTGCGTCGTTCGGCGAGTTCCGTTAGACATGGGGCTCCGGTGAAGGCCGACGGGCGAGCAGGCTCGCCCGAGGTCGCTCCTCGCAAGGAAGACGGGGAGCTTGTCGCGATGGATACGCGGCGGGGCCGGAGATTCGCGATGGTCGGCGCCGGTCCCGGCCGGACCTCCACGGAAGGAGGCCCCGCGGTGAAGCGGATCTTTCTCGTCGGACTTTCCCTCACACTGAGCCTCTCGGGCACGGGTTGCAGCCTGGCGCCGAAGAGCTTCCGCGACATGCTCCACCCCGCCCCGATCGTCCGGGCGCGAGCCGTCGGGCTCGACGACAAACAGCCTGAGTGGGTCGCAGTGCCCGCCATGATCGGCCGGCTCAACGACCCCGATCGCGTGGTCCGGATGACGGCCAACGACGGCCTGAAAGAGCGGACCCACCGCGACTTCGGCTTCGTCCCCTGGGCCCCACCCGAAGAGCGAGTCAAGGCAGTCGCACGCTGGAAGGCCTGGTGGGAAGAACGGCGGGTTCAAGCCGCCTATCCAAAAGACGACGATTTGCGTAAAGTCGCGACTCGATCCGGCCGACGCCGACGGAACGGCGACGCGGACGCCCAGGGAGGGACGACTCCACCATGGCCAGCCAACCCACCTCAGGCTCAGCCGCAGCCACTGCAACCGTCCTCCTGAATCCCTTTCGCTACGTCCTTGATATCATCGCCTATCTTGGCCGACTCGGCCTGCTGGCTATTTCGGCTCTCCGCTCGATCGTCCTGCCGGTCGGGCCGGCCCATTCCTTCCTTCGCGAGACCTCCCGACAGCTCGATCTTCTGTTTGCCATGGGTCTACCTCTGGTGGGGCTGGTCCACGTCGGGATGGGGTCGTTCCTCTCGATGCAGGCCTATTTCGGAGCGACATTCATTGACGGAATCGGGCCAGTGACGGGCGTGGGCCTGATCCGAAACCTCGCCCCTCTACTGACCGGGTTTATCCTGGCCGGCCTGATCTCGGCCCGTTACGTGGCCGAGCTGGGCGACAGCGAAGGCGGTTCGGAAGAGGTGGAGATCGAGCCGGCTCGGCGAGTCGCGGCCCGGCTGGCGGCCGCGACGGTCGCCGGACCGATCCTGGCGATCTGGGGTTCGTTCGTCGGGATCGCGATCGGCTGGCTGGTCGCCCACTCGATGATGGGGCTGACCGTGCCGGCTTTCTTTGACATGTTCCTGGAGATGCTCTGGGTCCGCGACTCGTCGGTCTGCCGGTGAAATGCGCCGCGTTCGGCTTCGCCGCCGCGTTGCTGGCCTGCCAGGAAGGTCTTTCGAGGAACCACGACTCTCCGAGTCGAGCCGATCGGCTCGGCCGCCTGCCGCGCCGCCTGCCTGGCCGGGGTGGTGATCCTGTTTGTCAATAGTGCCTGGTTCTTGCTGTTCTACCACGCCGGCGCCGGCGTTCGGCCCGACGGTGTTAACGCCGCCGAGAAGTTAAGCGGCGATCCGTCTCCGATTCCTCGGATCACGATGGTTCATGGGCGATGGGCGATGATTGATCCCGGAGAACAGACCACCGATTAAGAACGGCGTCGTCGCGATCGATCCACCATCAGCCATCCACCATTAATCGTCCTCGATCTCAGAACGCCCCCACAGGGGAAGGAACCCCGATGAGTGCTCGATCTTCGGGACGCGAGATCCGCGTCGGCCTGGTGATCGTCCTGGGCCTGTCAGCCCTGATCGGGCTGCTCGGCCATGGCGGCAAGCGGGCCGGGCTTCCTGTCGGATCGTCGTCAGATCGACGTTGACTTCCGCGACGGCCAGGGCATCCGACCGGGAAGCCAGGTCCGGATCGCCGGAGTCGAGTCGGGCCGGGTGGTTGCCGTGACACTGGCCGAGGTCGACGGCACCCTGCGGGCCAGGGTCCGCCTGGCGGTCCCGGCCGACCTGGCCGTCCGGCTCAAGCAGGATGCCCGGATCACGATCGAGTCGAGCCTGACTGGCCAGTCCCGGGTCAATATCCTCTCGATCGGCCAATCGGACCTGGCGATGGTTCCCGGCAAGGTGCTTCAAGGAGTCGAGACCAGCATGTTCGACCCGATCCTGGAACAGGTCGGGCTTGGGCCGGTCGAGCGGAGCAACATCAGCCACATGATCGGCCAGGTCCGCGAGACGGTCGACACCACTGCTCCTCAAGGTCCGGCAGATCGTCGGTTCGGTTCGACGAGACGGTCGACGGACTCAAGGCGACATCCGAGACAGTTCGGCCGGTCGTCGTCTCGGCGGTCGGTCACGTCGACGAGGCAACCCGGCGGATCGCCGACGCTTCACCCAAGGCCGAGGCCACGCTGATCCAGGTTGCCTCACTGACGGCCCGGATTGACGCCTTGCTCGCCGAGAACCGGCCCAACATCAAGGAAACGATCGCCAGCATCCACGACCTCTCGGCGACCCTCCGGATGATCGTCGACCGCGACCAGCAGAAGGTCTCGGGACTGCTCGAACACCTCAACGGGACGATGACTCGGGCCGACCTGGCCCTTTATAATGTCAAGCAAATTACCGACGTTGGTTTAGCGATGCTCACCCGCAACAAGATCGACATCGAGCGGACCGTGGCCAACGTCAAGGACGCGAGCGACTGGGGGAGCAAGCTGGTCCAGAAAATCTACGCCAACCCGTTCGTGCTCAGCCCGCTCTACAAGCCAACGCCCGAGGACATCCGGGTCCAGAGCGTCTACGACTCGGCCCAGGTCTTCGCCAACGGAGCGATGAAGCTCGACGACGCGGTCAAGACACTCGAATTGCTTCAGTCCAGGCCCAATTCGCCGCAGCAGCGCGACGAGTTGGAACTGGTCCGCCGTCAGATCGCCGAGGTGACGGCCCGGCTCGGCCAGATGTCGGCCGCAGTTCAGCGAGGCGATGAAACCGCAGACCGGTACGAGAGCCCGGCGAGGGTCGGCGAACTGACCGAGGGAATGATTCTCGAACCTCGCCCGATTTTCCGGCCTTAAGTTAAATCCGACCCATCTTCCGGACCGATGATAAGGGTGTGGAGGCCCGAAGGGCGGACGCCCCGGGCCTCGACGGCGGAGTCCGGAGAGGGAGACGCGAGCGGCGGAGTGCCGCCAGCGACCTCAAACGCGGCCTCCGTGGGTCTTTGATGAACAACGCCCGCGACGGCCGAATTCCAGGGACGCCGGGCTCCGACACCAAGAAGGGGGATGCTCAAATGGAGATCTACGGGGCAGGCGGGGCTCAGGGCCCCCAACCGATCTATCCTCGGCTCGCCGCGTTCGGAGTGGACGCCGGCCAGACCGTGAACGCGGGCACCCCGCGCGACCATGTCGAGATCTCGCCGCTGGGCCAGATGCTCGACGGGATCAGCCGGCTGCCCGAGATCCGACACGAGAAGGTCGAGGAGATCCGGCAGCAGATCGCCGCCGGGACCTACGAGACCCCCGAGAAGATCCAGGTCGCCCTGGATCGCCTCCTGGACGAGCTCAGCGGCTTCTGACGCCTTCAATGACGCCGGGCTCCGGCGGATCGGCCGGGTTTCCCTTTTCTCAGGGAACCCGGGCGATCGGCTGGTGCCCGATCTCGTGAAGTTCCAGTTCAGGCGGCTCAATTCGGGCATAAGAGTCTGGTAATCCACGGAATTCTGGGGAACAATCGGGTATCGGGTCGGCCACCCTCCCGAGGGTCCAGGAATTGTCCGGCGTGGTCGCCTGATGCGCGGGCGGATCGCCGAACCGGGGAGGGCTGCACTCGGCCCGGCGAGGTGCTCCCATGCCTCCGACTCTCCGAGCGATTGACTCCCGCGACCGAGCAAGCCCTGGGCGCCCTGCTCGTCCAGGACGGTATGCTCTCGGCCGCGCAGCTACTGGCCGTCCAGCAATATGGCCAGGAACACAATCTCGACCTCCGCCAGGCGATCCTCAAACTCAAGCTGCTCCCGGAAGATCGCCTCAACGCGATCCTGGTCGAGCAGGTACCGCTCGTCCAGCCCGACCGCAGCCAGCCCTCTCCATTCGACCAGCGCCTGAACGGCCCGCCCTCGACGAACGCCGTCCACAATCTTCACCCCTCGGCGACGGGAACCTGGCGAGTCGCCTCGGAGGACGAGGAGCCCGATCACACGCCGGCCTCCTCGGCACTGACTCTCGCGCCACAGGTTGACCATCCACTCGACCGAACCCAGCGCGAGCGCGATATCCGCAACGAGCTCAAGGAGATCGCCGCGACCGCCGGCCTCACCCGACCTCGTCGCGCAGATCTTCAACCGGGCGTTCGAGACCCGGGCCACCGACATCCACTTCGACCCGCAGGAGACCTTCTTCCGGGTCCGCTACCGGATCGACGGCCAGCTCCATGACGTCCTGGAGCTGGAGCCGGCGTTCGCCAGCTCGCTGGTCAGCCGGCTGAAGGTCATGGCGAACATGAACATCGTCGAGCGTCGCCACTCGCAGGATGGTCGGCATCCGGTTCCACTACGAGAACCAGCCCCGCGACCTCCGGGTCGCCACGCTCCCGACGATCCTGGGCGAGAAGATCGTGGTCCGGATCCACGAGGCCGTGACCCAGGACTACGGGTTCGACCTGCTCGGACTGAACACGATGCAGATCGAGCAGCTCTCGAATATCTGCGCCAAGCCCTACGGCGCGGTCCTGGTCGCCGGGCCGGTCGGGGCGGGCAAGACGACGACCCTCTATACCTGCCTGAGCCGGGTCAACGCCCCGACCAAGAACGTCATGACGATCGAGGACCCGATCGAGCGGCGGATCGTGGGCGTGAACCAGCTCCAGGTCGACCCCCGGATCAACCTGGACTTCGGCAGCGGACTGCGGGCGATGCTCCGGCAGGACCCCGACGTGATCATGATCGGCGAGATCCGCGACGAGGAGACCGCCCACATCGGCATCCGTGCGGCGCTGACCGGCGTACTCGTCTTCAGCACGATCCACGCCGCCGACGCACCAAGCACCCTGGGTAACCTCTACGACTTCAAGATCCCCGGCTACATGCTCTCCAACACCTTGCTGGCGGTGATCTCGCAGCGGCTGCTCCGCAAGATCTGCCCGTACTGCAAGATCCACTTCGAGGCCGAGGAGCAGCACCTCTCGATGCTGGGCCTCGATCCGACCGAGTACCAGGGGGTCAAGCTGGCCCGGGGTGAAGGCTGCCCGTCCTGCTTCCAGACCGGCTACCTGGGACGGTCGGGGATCTTCGAGATCATGGAGATCAACGACACGATCCGCGAGCTGATCTTCCAGCAGATCGCCAAGGACGTGCTCGGCCGGGTCGCCTCCGACATGGGAATGCGAACGTTGAAGCAGAGCGCGGTCGATAAGGTACTGGAAGGCGCCACCACCCTGGAGGAGGTCTACCGGGTCGTCGCGATGTGACGGCGGCCCGAAGGGGTGGGCGACCCTGGCCAGAAGGCCAACCGACAAGGAGGTCGGCGATGCGACTCGAATCGATCAAAGGGCTGGCGGCGACGACTGTCGCCGCCGGCCTCATCTTTCATAGTCTGAATGCCACTCGCAGCTTCGGAGACGAGCCAGGCCGACTCGGCCGCCTGTTCCGGATGGGCAAGCTCGAGCTCCGACTCCCGCGTCCTCGATCGAATCCGGCCCCGACTCGAACTCGCTCGAGCTCCCGCTCCCAGCTATCTACGGCCAGCCGGCCTTGAGCACGCCTCCAGTCGACCTCGACCGGCCCGTCCTCGGCGCCGAACGCCCTGAAGGTCAGCCCCAAGCCTCGGGTCAACAAGCCGGTCACCGAGGCCGACCCGCTGGTTAGCCGGATCTCGCTCGGCCGGTCGGACAACGGCAGCCAGTTCGGGATGTTCCTCCAGGTCTTCGCCGACGGCACCGTCATCGACGGCGAAGGCGTCCACCATGTCCACGCCGACGTCCTCAGGCCGGTCGTCGAGGCCGTCGCCTCGGGCGACCTCGCCAGGCTCAAGGGACACTGCGGCGGCCCGGCTGGCGACTTCATCGAGAACGTTCATGTCGTCGTCTTCGATCGCTCGCTCGGCCGGCTCCGCGCCAGCTCGTTCTCCTACTCGGGCAACCCGCAAGGCTGCGACCACGCGGTCCACCACCTCCAGAAGGTCCTCGACGAGCTCCAGACCAAGCTCAGCCCCGCAACGCCCCGCCGCTTCCTCAACCGCCAGCAACACCCCGGCTCCGTCCCCCCGAGGCTTGCTCACCACTCCCCCGCTGCCTCTGACCACGACCCCTTGAACCGCATCGAAGCCGAGCCAGAGACCGGCAGGCGATGCCCTCCGGTCTCTGGTCATCAACCTGTTATCCCTGCCGGCCCGTCGGCACTCCGTAGGGATTCCCATGACCGCGAGTAGTTCCGTGACCAAGACGTTGCTACAATAAGAATCGATACTGTTTGAGTCGGAGTGACCTCCTCGTTCAAGGCGGCGAGAGCAGTCCCCTGTCTAGGCCCGAGGATGACTACCAATGGCGGACCCCGCGCCCCTCGGACCGCTTGTCGAGCAAGGTTCCGCGGAGGACAAATTCCGCGAGTTCCTCGAGATCCGTGGCGAGAAGCTGACCGAGCCCCGGCGCGTTCTCGTCCGTCATATCTTCGACTCTCACAAGCACTTCGACGCCGACGAGCTCGTCGCTGACCTTCGAGCCGCCGGCCGGCAGGTAAGCCGGGCGACGGTCTACCGGACGCTCCGACTACTGGTCGAGGCTGGCCTGCTCCGGGAACTTCGCCTGACCAACCGCACGGCCTATGAGCATGACTTCGGCTACCCTTCGCACGACCACATGCACTGTACGGAATGCAATCGGATCATCGAGTTCCGCAACGATGAGATCCGCAAGCTCCGCGAGGCGATCAGCACCGAACACGGCTTCCGTGCCTCGGCTCATCGCTTCGTTATCACCGGAATCTGCCCCACTTGCAGTCGGGCGAGGAGCCCGAGGCGTCGGCTCGACCTGATCTGAGCCGCCAGCCGGCGACTCTCGAAACCGAGATCTCGGTCTTTCCGCCGAACTTGGTCGAATGGGGTCGTCATAAGAAGACAGTATCCTCGATCAATCCACTCCACACCGAGGTGCTGGAACGGATTCTGGCATCCCCATAGGGTCGGGCTTGCCCTGCCGAGAACCGGCTCGCGACAGGGCAAGCCCGACCCTCCGGGAAAACCGTCTCTTCCTGGAAGACACCCGCCCGACGCCCGAATCCGCTGGTACACTTGCTCTTCATTTCTCGGCCCTCGATGACCAGCATCATTCAAAGGTCGCAAAGCGAGGCGAGAACAGAGACTGGCTCCGCAGCGCAGCGGAGGTGCCTTTTATGTTCGCAGAACACAAGCAGACCGTGTTGAAAACCGGGGGGTTTTCCGCTAAACGACAACCGTTAAAGACGCTCGTTTTCAACACAGTCGCTGTCCCCGTTCTCGCCGGGGAATGGAGACAAACACCGGCCGGATACATCCAGATTCAGTCCTCACTCACTCACTCCCTTCCTTCGACTGACTTTGGAATGGTCTTGCCCAGGAGGATTGCAAAGTCCCCGGTCGCGGACGGTTCGAACGATCGACTTTGCAATCCTCCTGTGGCCGTGCCGGGCTGCTCATCGACTTAGCGAGAACCCACCTTCGCGGGAAGGGCCGTCGCCGAACCGACCGACCAGTCAAAGGACGCCTGGAACGGTTGCCACCAGGGGGCGACACCCGTCGCCGGGTCGCTGTGACGCCCAAGCCCGCCGGCCGACGGCGGCTCGATGTCGTAGATCAGGCGGTACTCGCCCGCCTTCGGCATCAGGAGATTCGCCCCATAGTGCAGCCCATCCCAGGCGACCATCGGGGTCAGCTCCCCCTTCTCAATCGCCGGGCCACCCTGAGCGGGTACGATCGAGTACTTGACCTTCAAGTAAGGGACGAACTCATCCCTGGCGAAGCCGTTGGGATTGTCCTCGGTCGCCTTGATGTCGGCCTCGAGATGGATCAAGTCTGACGCCGAAATCGAGGTCGGGTCCATTCCTTCCATCTTCACGGCCTCTAGCCAGACGGCGACCACCCGAATGTGGTTCTTCTCGACCGGCTCGCCGATCAGATTCTCCTTCACGCCCTTGGCGACGTTCGAAGAGGAGCGATTGGGGAACTTCGGTGCGTCAAGCTTCGGAGAGGGCGGCGTGACCGGGGCGGCCGGGCGGTTCGGCTGGATATTCAAAGCCAGGATCGCGGCGATGCCGGCCAGAATCAGACCTGTCACCAGCGGCCCGGTCCACGACCTGTTCACAATCCACCCCCTCGACGGACGAGTGACGACCAGGAGAAGAATCCCTCAGGCCCTGACCCGAGCTGAGGCCGTCGCGACGAGCTTGGGGACTTGAGGTTTCCGATCCAGAGCCGGGAGCAAAAAGGCCAGCAGGGCTCCCAGGAGGAGCAATCCCTGGATCGAGAGGGCCTGAGTATTGGGGTGGAACCCCAGGGCGGGAAGGCCCGAGCCGAGCCAGAGGACCGGCGTGATCTTGATGATAACCCGCATTCTGCAACTCGAACACCCCGTTGCCAGCGAAGATGACGGCCATCGCGAACAGCACGAATCCTGTCACCTTGAAGAACGGGCGGAGCGGCAGCTTGACGCTCGTCGACCGGATCAGGATGGCCACAGCGGCGAGAATGACCAGGCCGACCGCCAGGCCGGCGGCCAGCCCGAACAACCCTCGTTGTGATCCACCCTGCCCCGCGATCAACGCCTGGTAAAGCAAGGCCGTCTCGGCCCCCTCGCGATAGACCGCCAGGAACGCCGTGAGCGCCAGCGTCCCGAGGCCGCCGACTTGAGCCCCTCGGGCGACCTGGCCCTTGAGGAAGTCGGCCCAACGCTTCGCCTGAGTCTGTGAGATCAGCCAGTAGCTGACATAAAAGAGGACGCCCGCCGCCGCCAGCATCACCACGCCTTCAACGACCTCGCGGGTCTTCCCCTGCGCCGAGGCCACTAGCAAATTCAGGCCGAGAGCCGTGAGCACGCTCGCCATGACGGCCCCGGCGATCCCCCACTTGATCGCGGCCATCGCCCTCGGCTGACCCGCCTTGGCAACCAGGGCGATGAGCATGGTCAGGAGCAGGATCACCTCGACCCCTTCCCGGAGGATCGTCAACAGGGAGGTCGAGAACGCCAGGCCGAATGAGCCGGCGGTCGCCGAATCCGCCCGACCGAGCGCCGCGACCACGTCACCGCGGAGTCCCTCCAGGTCGACCGCGAGATCCGGCCCATTCAGGCCCGACTCGATCCGGCCCCGGATCGCGTTGAACCGCGACTCTAGCGACGTCACCTCCTGGGGCCGGCGGACGTTCAGCAGTCGCTCGAGCGGCTCGAAGTCGTTGAAGTAAGCGTCCGTCATCGCCGACGCGGCGTCGGAGGGCCGCCCTTGGTCAGCAAGGGACCGGATCTCGGAGAAAGACGAAGCCAGCGCCCGGAGTTGCCCCGCCTGACCGGAGGCATCGGGCACGTCGACGACCTCGGCGAGGTTGGACGACCGGCCGACGTCACGGCGGTCGATGATCTTGAGCGTCTTGATGAGGTCATCCGAAGCCTTCGAGAGGTCGAGCAGGAGCTTCCTCGACCGCGTGACCAGCTCGGCCGCCGGGGCCTTCCCCTCGACCACGGACTTGATCGCCGAGCGGAACCCGAGGAACTGCCCCTCGATCGCCCCGGCCCTCTGGAATCCGAGGTGGCGACGGACGGCGGTCTCCATGTCTGACGATTCAAACTCGCCCCAGTAGGCATCCTCGGCGCACTTCCGTGCCTTTCTCAATCCGTCCGGTTTCTTCGCGGCCTCGCGGGCCTCGGCCAGCAAGACGCCGATCCGGTCGGTCACCTCAGGCCAGGGCCGGACGATAGCCGAGCCCTGAGCCGTCGCGATGACCGGAAAACCCTTGAGCACAATCGTTCCCAGATCGACCGGCCCGTCGCCCGCGATCACAACCTCGCGGCGGAGCGGCTCGCCCATCTCGTGCCAGGCGTTCAAGACGTAGCGGCCGGCCGGTACATTGGAAAAAACGAACCCACCGCCCCCCTTGCAAACCTTGGCCCAAGGAGCGGCGGTCACGACGACGTAACCCCTCATATGGCTATGGATGTCGCAGACCAGACGGATCAACCCAGGCTTGCCCGGGACGTAGTCGGCGGGTACGTTGGGAGCCATGCTCCTGTTGAACGGGAAGCCCGGAGTCAGGATGTGGACATTATGCGTCTCGCCATCCTGGTTCGTGAACCGAACTGTCTGACCCACGCGGACCACCTGGACCCTCGGCTCGAATTGCAGACCGTGCTGGTTGACCAGGGCCACCCGGGCCGGTCCCGCCGCAACTTGAGGAGAAGCCGACCCTTCCGCCGGCTCCATGGTTACGACCGCCGGGCTCACCGTGGGCGAGCAGGCGTCCGGCATCTCGACTCGACCCTTGACCTCGGCGCCACGGGCGTTCGAGGCCGCAAGGGTCAGCAAAGTGACCATCACCAGGGATCGCGACATGGGGCATTCCATCGGGGTCGGTGATCTCGCGAGGCGGGCATCAGGCGGGGCATGGATCGCTGTTGAGATTCAATCTCAACAACCAGATTGTATCCCTGACAAAGGTTGCCGTCAATCATCTTTCTCCGCGTGTCGATCTTGACGAGCAGGGCGCGATGAATTTGCAGCTTTCCGACGGTCCCGACTTTGGTCCGATCCGAGAAACGCGGGTCCGTGCGGGAGGCCGCGAGATCACGCTCTTCCGTCCGGGCGATCCCGACCGACTACTCGACGCCCCCGAGGTCCGCGCCCGGAACGTGGCCGAGGACTACATGCCCTACTGGGCGTACCTCTGGCCGGGAGCCTTCCTTCTGAGCGACGCAGTGGCTGCGGGCAAATGGCTGAAAGACTTACAAGCATTGGAGATCGGCTGCGGCCTCGGCCTTCCGGGGATGGTGGCCCTGGCCCATGGTCTTCGGGTCCACTTCACCGATCACGACCCGACGGCCCTTCATTTTGTTGAGCGAAACGCCCGTGCCAACGGGTTTGAATTCTCGAACTTCTCGACCGCCCTGCTCGACTGGCGCGACCCGCCGCCCGAAAGATATCGCCTGATCCTCGGCGCCGACGTGACCTACGAGAAGCGACTCGTTCCGCTGGTTGCCGGGGTGCTCGCCGCGATGCTCGCCCACGACGGAATCGCCTTGATCTCCGACCCAAACCGGGTTGCCACCGAAGGACTTCGTGACGCTCTCGCCGTCCTCGGGCTCAAGATCGAGGCGAATGCGGCTCAAGCCGAGACCGACGAGCAGGGTTGCGTGAACGGGACCATTTACCGGATCGCGTGGGCGAGTGAACCACTCAGGACCGATCCCGATTCGACCGAAGCGTGCCGATGATCTCGGTCACCCCTCCGACCCCCGCCTGTTCGAGCTTGTGAATCAACTGGTCGAGCAAGGTCTCCGCGGCCGTCGGGTCTGCGAAGGTGGCCGTTCCGACCTGGACGGCCGAGGCGCCCGCGACCAGGAATTCCAGGGCATCGTCGGCCTCGCTGATCCCTCCAATCCCGATGATCGGCAAGCTGGGCAAGGCTCGGGAGACTTCCCAGACCATCCGGAGCGCGAGCGGCTTGATCGCTGGCCCGCTCAGGCCGCCCACGTCGTTGGCCAGGATCGGCCGACGCGATCGCCAGTTCACCGCCATTCCTCGGAACGTGTTGACCAGGCTGACCGCGTCGGCGCCGCCATCGGCCGAGGCTCGGGCGATGGCCACGATGTCGGTCACGTTCGGAGTCAGCTTGGCGATGATTGGCAGCGGACAAGCGTCACGGACGCGACCGATGAGCCGCTCGACGGCCACGGGGTCGATCCCCAGGTCGAGGCCGTGGCTGACGTTCGGGCACGAGATGTTCAGCTCGACCGCCGCGACGCCCGGCTCCTCGCCGATCATCTCGGTCATCGCGACGAACTGGTCCTCATCCTCACCCGCGATGTTGGCAATGACGGCTGTCCCGACGGTTCGAAGGTAGGGCAGATGATGGGTCCGGAAGTGCTCGATCCCATCGTTGTCGAGACCAATGGCGTTGAGCAGACCGGATGGCGTCTCGACGATCCTTGGGGTCGGATTCCCCGCGCGGGGACGGAGCGTCACGGTCTTGGGGATCACCCCGCCGAGCCGATCGAGCCGGATGAAGCCGGCCATCTCGCGAATGTAGCCGAATGTCCCCGAGGCCACCAGGACTGGATTCGAGAGGGCCAGCCGGCCCAGCTTCACGTTCAGGTTGACCACGCCGTCTCCTTTTCCTCGGGTTATCCTTATCCTTTGGTTTACCGCCGTCCAGTACCTCTTCGCAATCCCATTCGGCATCCGTTGGTTGCCAGAAAAACATTGCAGGCGTGTCGCGGGTCTGGAAACATTGGTCGATGCGTGGGCGAAATCACCCGACCCGAGGCTGTTGAACCAACACGGTCCAGGCACCATGAACGGCCAGATCCTCCACATCTTGTCTTTCGTCGCGATCATGATCGGGATCATCCTGCCCGAATCCGGACAGGCGCAGCGTCCCCAGCCCGAATCCGTCCCGTCGTACGTGCTCGTCCCGAAATCGGCGAGGCGGATCAAGGCCCGGATGAGCTTCGAGTACAATGCCCCGCGGGTCCAGGCGGACGAGTGGACCGTCTACATCACCCAGTTGCCCGAGCTGCCGGGCCAGGTCAACGTCAGAACAACTCTGTTTCCCCAGGGAACTCCAGCTCGTGACCTGAGCGAAGAAGCTCGCCCCATGTTCTTCGTCCGGATTCCCTCCGAGGGGCCGCTCTGGAGCAAGAACATTGCGGTTCGCGTGGAATACGAGGCGATCCTGATCGAGCGGAAGCTGGAGCCCAGGGAGCCGGGTGCGACGGACCCCTCGAAAGCGCCGGCCGCGCCCACGCTCGATCCGCTCACTCGCCGCCTCGAACTCCTGGCTGGACACCAGTTCGACCATCAGTCCCCGTCGTTCCGGAACTGGCTCAAGGACAACGATCTCCGTCGCGTGCAGGGAGAGAATGAGGTTGACTTTGCCCGCAAGGCGTACCTGGTCGTTCGGAAAAAGCTGAAGCACTATGAGGGGGCGGGAATCGAACACCTGGCCTCGCGTGTTTGCGAGGCGGGGCGGTCGGATTTCGCGGGCCTGACCGCCGTCTACGTCTCCGCCCTCCGGGCCAACGGAATTCCCGCGAGGGCACTCTGCGGCCGGATGGTCATCCATGAAGGCAAGCCGACCAAGAATAGCTGGCCTCATGCCAAGGTCGAGTTTTTTGCCCAGGGGATCGGCTGGGTCCCCGTTAACATGGCGGGCGCCCTCCGTTCCGGACGGCCGGTTGACGGTCTCGAATTCTTCGGGAACGATTCCGCGGAGTTCCTCACGACCCACATCGACACCGACCTCGTGATCGACACCTATTTCGGCCAGAAAGTCGTCGAGCTACTGCCCGACGCAATGCCCTGGGTGATCGGGTCGGGCACGTTCGACGGTGCCGAATCCAAGAACAGCCTGGTCGTGGAGGTCGAGCCGCTCGACCTCGCCGAGACCCTGGCCAGGAGGACCGCCCCGACTCCCGCGAGGAAACAGACCACCAAGAAACAGGCAGCCAAGAAGTCTCGATAGACTCGTGGCGTGAGCTAGTGGATCGCCGTTCCTCGCGATGCCGTTTTCAAGGGAGAGGTGCCAACCCCTCCCTTGAGCGGGGCCAGCTTGGGCGCGACTTTCGAGCCCGGACGGACACGTCGAAGTCCCTCGGCGTTGACGATGATCCGATCGCCCCGCGAAAGGCCATTCCGGATCGCCCGCATCGAACCATAGGTTGGACCAACGTCGACCGGACGATAAACGACCTCATCGTCCGGGTTGACCACGTACACGAACCGACGCCCCTGATCGCTCCCGACGGCATCCTCGGCGACAAGGACGGCCGGATGCGGAGCACCGATTGGCAGTCGGACCCTGACGAACAGGCCGGGGCTCAGAACCCAGGGGCGAGGGTTGACGATCTCGCCTCTCACCCGGAGGGTTCCCGTGGCGGCGTCGAGCTTGTTCTCGCTGAAGTTGACCAGGCCCTTGTAAGGGAATTCCTCTTCATCCGAAAGCCCCACGAGAACGGGAACCTCCTTGCCCGGCCCCTTCTCCACCCGGCCCTGATCGATCAACCCCTGGACTCGCCGCATCGCCTCGTCATTAAGGTCGAAATAGACATAGAGTCGGTCGGCCGCGACGATGTCGGTCAGGATCGTATCGTCCTGCCGGATCAGGTTCCCGGGATCGACCAACGTCCGGCTGATCTGCCCGTCCATCGGGGCCCGGACCTTGGTAAAGCTCATGTTAAGCCGGGCGACGTCGAGCTGAGCCTGGGAGACGCCCACGGCCGCCTCCGCCTCGGCGAAATCGCCGTTGATCAGGTCGAACTCCTGCTTTCCGATCGCCCCTCGCTGGAAGAGATTCGAGGCTCGCTTGTGATCGGCCTCCAGCCGGTTCCGATGGGCCTCGTTCAGAGCCACCGCCGCCTCGGCCGAGTCGAGGGCGGCCTTGTATGGTCGGTCGTCGATCTCGTAGAGCAGGTCTCCCTGGTGGACTTCCGCCCCTTCCTGAAAAACTCGCTTCAGAAGATATCCGGTCACACGCGCGCGGACCTGGACGCTCAGAATTGCGTCGGTATGTCCGGTGAATTCCTCGTAATCGGTGACCTCTCGAAATGTGGGTTGCGCGATAACGACGTTCGTCGGATCGCTCTTGACCTCCACCGCCTCCGGCACCCCGCAACCGGCGGTCCAAGAGCAAACCAGAAGCAGGCCGACGAATCGTCTTCTTCCGTTCATGGACAGCGGCCCTTATCCTGGTTCCGAAGTCGAGTCACCAGTCTGTTAACCGATTCAGGCTCGACGCAATGCGCTTTCGTGGTCGGGAAAAGCAGTAAAAAGCGACCATTTAACCTCTAACTATAGAAAAGCGGATCAAGGCCCGGACGATGGAACACGCCAGTCCCGATCCAAGGCCCGCTGTCAACGCGAACAACCACCGGCCAGGGGCCGGTGGTCTCATTGCTTTTCGATTTGTCGGGTGGGGAGGATCAGTAACGCCGACCACCGCCACCACCGCCATAACCGCCCCCGCCGCCACCACCGTAGCCGCCCCCACCACCGCCTCCGCTGCGACCACGGCCTCCACCGCCGCCGCCGCCGTAACCACCTCCACCTCCGCGGTCTTCACGGGGCTTGGCCTCGTTCACCGTCAATCGACGGCCGTCATGTTCGCGGTCGTGGAGGCCATCGATGGCCGCCTGCGCCTCGGCCTCGGTATCCATCTCGACGAAGCCGAAGCCTTTGCTCCGGCCGGTGTCGCGGTCCTGGATCACCTGGGCACTCTGGACGGTTCCGAACTGCGAGAACAGTTGCTCAAGCTGCGAGCTGTCAACCTGGTAGGTCAGATTCCCGACATACAACTTCTTGCCCACCGGTGGTCTCCCGGGCGAAGGAAAGACGACCCGCTGGAAACTTTCCGGGTCGAGGAGAAAGGGGCCAAGGGTCTGCCCAATCGGTGGGAAGGCGAAGGGGAGAGCGGGACCGGGTCGACGTGAAGACCCATTCAGCTCACTCGGTCGTCAAACCATCCAAACCGAGCATAACCAGGTCCAGCCGAAAAAAGATAGCCCGCGCCAGTCTATTTTTCTATCATCCCACCCGCAAGAACGAACGCATCAATGCTATTATAAGGGTCAATAGAATTCCAGCGCGGCGACTCGAGGGATTTGCGACAACTCAATCGTTGAAAGGGAATCCCGCCGGGGGAATTGGTCCGCGTCGGTGCCGGTTGACGCTCCACTAGTGACTGCCCGAGACGCTCGCCGGATTCGCTAGTTTGCCGGCTAACCAACCTCTTGACGCTGGTTCCGAGAGACGTTCTGATAAATGTTAAACATGCGGCGAATACCTTCAGCCGAGGACTTGACTTGAGGATGAGAACCACCCCCGCTCTGGTCATCGTTTGTTTCCTGGCGATTTTTTGCCTTCGGACGATAGCTTCGGGACCAGATCGAGGTTCGCAGCCAGTCGCTGATGCGAAAGAGCCTCGATTCCGTGAGACGGTTCGGCCGTTCCTCGAACGGTATTGCCTGGACTGTCACACGGGTCAAAAGCCAAAGGGGGAGCTCGACCTGAGTGTCTTCACCTGCGTGAACTCGGTCGCGAAAGACCTGGAAAGCTGGGACCTCGTCATGGAGCAGCTCCGGTCCAGGACCATGCCCCCGTCCAAGGCGAAAGAGCACCCATCGGACCAGGCTCGCCAGGAGGTCATCGACTGGGTCCGGGATGTCCGGAAGCTTGAGGCCTCCCGGAACTCAGGTGATCCCGGCTCGGTCCTGGCCCGGAGGCTGAGCAACGCCGAGTACGACCATACGATTCGTGACTTGACGGGCGTCGACATCCGGCCAACTCGCGAATTCCCTGTTGACCCCGCTAACGAGGCGGGGTTCGACAACTCGGCGGAGTCGTTGACCATGTCGCCGAGTCTGGCCAGGAAATACCTGGAAGCGGCCCGACGGGTTGCCGACCATCTTGTTCTCAAGCCAAATGGTTTCGGATTCGCAACTCATTCGGTCGTCGCAGACACCGATCGCGACAAGTATTGCGTCCGACGCATCATCGACTTTTACAAAGGACAGAGGCTCGACCTGGCCGATTTTTTCCTCGCTGCGTGGCGCTTCCAGCACCGCGAGGCCATCGGCCGTCCCGATGCCTCTCTGGCTGAGCTCGCCACTGAGAGTGGTATCAGCCCGAAGTATTTGGCGACGATCTGGACTGTCTTGGCCGAGCCGGCCGGTGAGGTGGGGCCAATCGCCGCGATCCAGTCCCTCTGGCGCGATCTACCCGCCCCGGGCAACGGCGATGAAGTCGCGACGCGAGCGGGTACCGAGCGTTTGCGTGACTTTGTCCTGGAGCTTCGCCAGCGGCTCACTCCCGAGGTCAAGAACCTCTCCGCGCCAGGTATCCAGGCCGGCTCACAGACACTGGTCCTTTGGAAAGACCGCCAGATGGCCGCCAATCGTCGTCGCTACGCGGGAGGCGCGGAGCGAATCCGGCCCGACGACCTTAAGCAAGGCACGCCTGCCGCGCGAGCTCTGGCGCTCCCGGATGGTCCCTCCGAGATTGCGAGTTACGAGCCTTCGCGTATCCGCTTCTGCTCGATCTTTCCCGACGCCTTCTTCATCTCGGAACGGGCGCGAGTCTACCTCGATCCCAGCAAGGAAAAAGGGAACGCGGGGCGGCTCCTGAGCGCCGGGTTTCATAGCATGACCGGCTATTTCCGAGACGATGCCCCGCTCTCCGAACTGGTCCTCGACGAGACGGAGCGCCGAAAGCTGGACGACCTCTGGGAGGAGTTCGACTTCATCACCGGCGCCCCGATGAGGCAGTACTCAAGCTTTCTCTGGTTCGAGCGAACCGACTCCCAGTTCATGCGCGGGGCTGAATTTGACTTCGCCCGGGCCGAGGACAGGGACGCCGGTTCCGAACTCATGATCAAGCGGCTTTGCCAGGTTTATTCTGACAAGGCCAGCCGTCGAGGGGCGAGCGAGGTCGTGCTCCAGGCGATCCGCGACCATTTCGAGATCATCTCGGCCAGCATTCGCCGGGTCGAGCGCGGCCGGCTCGCGGCTGAACCGGGACACATCAAAGCTCTCCAGGACTTCGCCGAGCGTGCTTATCGACGACCACTCTCGAAGGACGAGCGAGAAGGCGTTGCCGACTTCTACCGGACCCTCCGCGAGCAGGATAAGCTGGGCCACGAGGACGCGGTTCGTGATACTGTCGTTGCCGTGCTGATGTCGCCCCACTTCTGCTACCGGCTCGACGAGGTCTCCGGAGCGGGGCCGGGTATCCGGCCGCTTTCGGATTTCGCGCTGGCCAGCCGTCTCAGCTATTTTCTCTGGGCGAGCATGCCCGATCGGGAGTTACTGGACCACGCGGCGGCTGGCGAACTTCACCGTCCCGATGTCCTGAACGCACAGGCCCGCCGGATGCTCAAGGACGACCGCGTCCGTGGGCTGGCCACCGAATTCGCCGGCAACTGGCTCGACTTCCGCCGATTCGAGGAGCACAACAGCGTCGACCGCGGTCGTTTCCCGAGCTTCGACGACCAGCTGAGACGCTCGATGTTCGAGGAGCCGATCCGATTTTTCGACGACGTGGTCCGAAGTGACCGCTCGGTGCTGGAATTCCTCGACGGCGACCACACTTTCGTCAACCCGGTCCTCGCCCGCCACTATGGGATGCCTGTTCACTCGGGAGGGCTCGACGATTGGGTCCGAATCGGGGACGCCAGACGTTACGGACGGGGCGGTTTGCTGCCCATGGCGGTGTTCTTGACCAAGAACGCTCCCGGTCTTCGAACCAGCCCGGTGAAACGGGGCTACTGGGTCGTTCGCCGGCTCCTCGGCGAAGAGATCTCCGCGCCCCCGGCCAACGTGCCCGACCTTCCCGATGACGAATCGAAGCTCGGGGACCGGACCCTCCGCGAGACCCTGGCCAGGCACCGCGCCGACGCGAGTTGCGCGGGATGTCACGAGCGTTTCGACGCAATCGGCCTGGCCTTCGAGGGATATGGTCCGGTCGGTGAGGCTCGCGAGAAGGATCTCGGCGGACGTCCGGTGGACACCCGAGCGACCTTTCCCGGCGGCGAGGAGGGGGTGGGAGTCGACGGACTTCGCGAGTATCTTCAAAGGCACCGTAAGCACGAGTTTGTCGAGAATCTTTGCCGGAAGCTGCTAGCCTACGGGCTCGGCCGAGGGCTGATCCTCTCCGACGATGGCACGATCGAGGCGATGAAAGTCGGGCTGGCGAAAGATGGCCACCGTTTCGGCGGCCTGATCGAGGTCATCGTGACCAGTCCCCAGTTCCTGAACAAGCGAGTCGAGTCCCCCACGGCGGAGCGAGCCCGACCATGAGCGCGATCGAACCGGGAAATCATCGCCAGAGCACCCGTCGGACCTTCCTCCGGGGCGTCGGCGTCACGATGGCCCTGCCCTGGCTCGAATCGGTCCCCGTCTGGGGTGCCCCGACCGTGGCCGACGGACTGCCCACCCCCTGCCCCAGGCGGTTCGCCGCCCTCTTCATGGGCTGCGGCGTCAACCCGACGAACTGGTGGGCCAAGGGCTCGGGTCGGGAGATGGAACTGGGTCGCTGCCTGGAGCCGCTGGCGGCGCTCAAGTCCAAAATCAATGTCGTCAACGGCCTGTTCAACAAGCAGGCTACGGGCGTCGGCATTCATCCTGGAATGACCGGCAACATCCTCTCCGGCGCCGCGCTTCAGAAAGGGGCCGAGCTGAAGGGAGGCATCAGCATTGATCAGGAGCTGGCCAGACATCTCGGCCAGGAGACCGTCCAGCCGAGCATGGTCCTGGGCTGCGAGCAGCCGATCACGGGCTACCACGAGACCAACTTCTCGATGGCTTACAGCTCGCACATCTCCTGGCAGGACGCGACCTCGCCGGTCCCGATGGAGGTTTACCCTTCCCTGGCCTTCGATAGTCTCTTCGACAACCGTGGAAGCCAGCGGAACCTGAGCATCCTCGACCGCGTCCGCGAGGAAGCCTCCTGCCTGAGCCGAAAAGTCAGTGCCGGCGATCGCGTTAAGCTCGACGAGTACCTGACCAGCGTCCGCGAGGTCGAGAAGCGGGCCGCGCCGATGCGGGCTGCGGAGCATCAGGCCGACGGCCGCGCCAGGGATCTCGGCAGGCCCAAGATCACGATGCCCCGACCCGAGAATGGCCTGCCCGAGGACATCCGCGAGCACATGCGACTGATGTGCGACATCGTCGCCCTCGGCTTCCAGACCGACAAGACCCGAATCGCCACGCTCTTGCTCTGCCGCGACATTTCCGGGCTGTTCTATCCATTCCTCGACGTCCGCTCGGCCCACCACAGCGCCTCTCACGACGACAAGTCCGAGGCTTATGAGAAGGTGACCCGGTACTACGTCGAGCAGCTCGCCTATCTCGCCTCCCGTCTCGATGCCATGCCGGAGGGGGAAGGGACCGTGCTCGACAACTCTTGCTTGCTCTTCACGTCGAGCATGTGGTCGGGGACCCGACACGACGCTAGCCGGGTCCCGCTCGTCCTGGCCGGCGGCCTGGGCGGGACGCTCTCGACCGGTCGCGTACTCGATTACGGCGACAAGGGGGACGACCGCCGCAAGCTCTGCGGTCTGTACCTCTCGGTCATGGACCGGATGGGCGTGAAGCTCGAGCGCTTCGGCGACGCCGACCAACGACTGAGCGGGCTTTGATCGAGCCCGACTTCACGATGCGTGGATCATCAGACTCGCCCGTTCTGGGAGCCGGCGGATCAACCCGGGACTAGCGTCTCCCGAGAAGAGCCGGAAGATCAGACTCCGCCGGCTTGAACCGACAACCACCACATCCGCTGAGCAGGCGGTTGCCACCTCTCCGATCGTCGCCGACCGGTCGGCGGTCACCTCGTACAAGGTCCGGAGCGGGACGGCGAGCCGTCCGGCCTCCGACTCGATCCGTTCGAACGTCGCCCGCGCCTCGTCATCCTCGGCCAGGCCGGGGAGCGGGTTCGGCCCCATCGGCATGACGGCCATCGGCCGGAGGAAGAGCACGATCAGCTCGGCCTGACGGACGCGGCACTCCTCCAGCGCAAAGTCGAGAAGCTCCGACTCGTCGCCGCTAATGGGGACCAGCACCTTGATCGAGGGAACCGTCGGGGATGTCGCGGGAGTTTCGGCTCCCCGGTGTTCCGGCCACTTCCGTCGAATCCGTCCCTTCCGGCGGAGGAATCCTCGGGAATGTTCGACCACGCGCGGCGATCGGCCGGGAGATCGCTTCGCCGACGTTCGGCGCTCCGGATCGCGCCGGAACGCGCTCCGGACGAACTCGCCGAGGAACTCCATCGTCAGGAAGAGCGTGCCGACGACCCAGTCGAGCAGCCCCGCGACGACCAGGGCGATCATGCCGACGCCGACAAAGAGCAGGACGGCCAGAAGGCGCGGAGGGACACGCATCGAAAGGGGCCCAGGAGATCCCGCAACGATGGCCGGGCGCGGTCCTTCGACCAGCCGATTCCCCTTGGAAGGGGATTCCAGGATCGCGGGGTGCCGACCCGACCGGGTTGACGGGCTCGAGCCGTGGGATGACGGCCGGCCTTGGGAAAACCCCTCGGACGCCTGCGAGGTTAGCTGACGGGCTCGGAGCCGAGTGTGCCCCGTCGCGCCGGATCGGTCGCGATTAGCCCCAAAAAGTGGTTCCCCCGCTCTCCCGGACCGGGGAGACTCGGCGATCATGACTGCGGTCCCGGAAGCGTCATATCAACAGATCCCGGGACGGCCGTCAAGGGGATGGTCGCTCGGTTTCTCACCGCGATATTTCCAAATCTCTCGACTCGTCCGTCGAATAGCTCCCGATCGACCGATCCGTCCTCCCGACGGGAGGCGACGGCCGGGTCCTCGATGAGGCTTCGTCCGATGACGGAATTCACCAAGCTGAAGATCGGCTTCGCGCTGGCGCTGCTGGGGACGCTCTTCGCGCTCCATCCGCTGCTCGACCGGTCGCCGGATCTGGGCTTCGATTACCTGGGGTACCGCCTGGAGGTGGCGCACGCCTACGCTCTGACATCCGGGCTGCTCGGGCTTTGCGTCTACCTCTACGCGGTGACCTTGCTCAACGAGCACCCTCACTCGTGGTGCGAGCGGACGGGCAACTCGACCTACGCGCTGGCGGTCATGGTCCTGCCGATCTACGGCGGTCTGTTCCTGTCGGCGGAGCTGGCCGAGCGGGTGGCGATGTCGCACCTGGCCTGGGCGGCACCGCGGTGGCGCTGGTGCTGGGCGTCGGTTGGGTCGCGCTCTCGCAGGTCGTCGCCTGGCGGATCAGGCGACGGCTCGGCGAGCGGGATCGGTTCGCCAAGCTCGAACAACTGGCGAGGCAAGAGGCCCTGTCGCTCGACCAGGCGAGGGCTCTCTTCGAGAGCGAGCACTTCGACCTCGCCGTGGTCGAAGCCTGGCGGGCCCTGGAGGCCCGACTCCGGCAAGCATTGCTCTCGCGACGGGTTGTGGCCAGGGCGGACGGGCCACAGGAAGTCGTCCGTGTCGCCACGCGGAGGGGCATCCTCAAGGAGCCGACGCTCGGGCTGGTTGCCGAACTGAAACGCCACTGGCTGGTCGCCGTGAGCACCGAACCGCTGTCGCGAGAATCGGCCGCGCAAAGCCTCGGCGCCGTCCGCTATATCCTCTCGATCCTGCCGGCGAAAGAACCTCGGCCCATGCCGCGATCCGAGGAGGTCGCGGCCCGGGTGCCAGACCTCGTCCACGCATTGTGATCGACCGTGGCCGGGCCGGAAACCGGATCGGCCGGGAAAACCTCGGCCGAGCCGGTTGCGGACCGGGACACGGGTTGGTCAAATGGATGAAGAAACGCCGAAGACCCGCCGGGTTCGACCTTCCCTCGCGTGCGCCCCGCCGGACACACACAGACCGATGCCCCGAGACTCGACCATGAAAAGTCAGAGCATCCGGCCGATTCGCCTGTTTATACCGGCCTGGCTAATGATCGCGGGCATGACGCTGGCGGCGGAACCCGACGGGCGGAAACGCATCGACTTCAACCGCGACGTCCGGCCGATCCTGTCCGAGAACTGCTTCTTCTGCCACGGGCCAGACAAGAATCATCGCGAGGCCGACCTCCGGCTCGACCAGAAGGAAGGTCTGCTCTCGGCCCACGACGACGTCAAGATCGTCGCCCCGGGCGACCCGGACGAGAGCGAGCTGTATCCGGCGGATCACCTCGGACGACCCCGAAGAGCGGATGCCGTCGAAGGGCTCGGGCAAGGCGCTGACCAAAAAGCAGGTCGCGACCCTCAGGGCGTGGGTCGCGCAAGGGGCCGAGTACCAGGGGCACTGGTCGTTCATCTCGCCGAAGCGGCCCGAGGTCCCGGCGATCGACGAGCCGAGATTTGCCCGGAACGCGGTCGACCGCCTGGTCCTGGCCAGGCTCCAGGAGGCCGGCTTGAAGCCTTCGCCGGAGGCGGACCGCGCGACCTTGCTCCGCCGGCTCTCGTTCGACCTGACCGGCCTGCCGCCGACCCCGGCCGAGGTCCGGGCCTTCGTCGCCGACTCGTCCCCGGATGCCTACGAGCGGCAGGTTGACCGCCTGCTCGCCTCGCCCCGGTACGGCGAGCGGATGGCGCGAGTACTGGCTCGACCTCGTCCGGTTCGCCGACACGATCGGCTACCACAGCGACAACCCCCGGAACATCTGGCCCTATCGCGACTACGTCATCCGGGCGTTCAACCAGAACCTGCCGTTCGACCGCTTCACCGTCGAGCAACTGGCCGGCGACCTCCTGCCCGACGCGACCGACGAGCAGAAGGTGGCCTCGGGCTACAACCGGCTCCTCCAGACGACCGAGGAGGGGGGCGCCCAGGCCAAGGAGTACGAGGCGAAGTACGCCGCCGACCGCGTCCGGAACGTCTCGGACGGTCTGGCTCGGCGCCACGATGGGCTGCTGCCAGTGCCACGACCACAAGTTCGACCCGTTCACCACCCGCGAGTTCTACGGCCTCGCCGCCTTCTTCGCCGACGTCCAGGAGGCCGCCGTCGGCCGCCGCGAGCCCGGCATGCCCCTGCCCGACGCCGCGCAGGCCGCCGAGCTGGCCAGGCTCGAAGAGGCAATCGGAGGGGCGAAGAAGCAACTCGAAGCCGCCGAGGCCGAGCAGTCCGCCGGCCAGCCCGCATGGGAAAAGCGGCACGCCGCGACATCGACTGGACGATCCTGGAGCCGGATTCGGCGACCGTGGCGGGCGAATCCTCGCTCCGCCGACGAGCCGGGCGGGGTCTTGAAGTCCAACGGGAAGGTCGCCGCGAGCGAGACCTACACCGTGACGGCCCGGGGCGACCTCGCCCGGATCACCGGCCTTCCGGCTGGAGGCCCTCGACGACGACATCCTTGCCCGGCCGAGGGGCCGGGCACGGCGGCGCAACGGGAATTTCGTCCTGACCGAGTTCAAGGTCTCGGCCACCGGCTTCGGAACCCGAAGCATCATCGGAATCCCTGAAGCTCCGACGGGCCGTCGCCGACCACTCGCAGGAAGGCCACGCGGTCGCCACGGCGATCGACGGCCGGGACGAGACCGGCTGGGCCATCATGCCGGCCTTCGGCCGGGCTCATGAGGCGGTCTTCGAGCTTGATTCGCCCGGTTGTGATTCTGGACAACGTCGAAGGGATCACGCTGACGTTCACGCTCGAATTCCGATCCCAGTACCCCAGGCATCAGATCGGCAAGTTCCGGCTCTCGGCCACCATCCGACTCCGAGCCGCTGGACCGCTGGTTACCATCGAGCGTCCGGCTCGCCCTGTCGGTGCCCATCGAGAAGCGGACCGATGCCCAGAAGAAGACCGTGGCCGATTACTTCCGCGAGGTCGCGCCGTTGCCCCGGCTCGTGACCGCGAAGGAGGAACTGGCCGGGCTCGAACGGCGGAAGGCCGACCTGCTCGCGAAGATCCCGAAGACCCTCGTCACGATCGCCGGCCCTCCCCGGACAACGCGGGTCCTCCGGCGCGGGAACTGGCAGGACGATACGGGTGAGGTCGTCGAGCCGACGGTACCCCGGTCGCTCGGACAGGTCGAGCACGCCCGGCCGGCGGCCGACCCGGCTCGACCTGGCACGCTGGATCGCCTCGCGCGAGAACCCCCTGACGGCCCGAGTCGCGGTCAATCGGCTCTGGATGCTCTACTTCGGCCAGGGGATCTCGCGGAGCCTCGAAGACCTCGGCTCGCAGGGAGAGTGGCCCGACCCACCCCGAGCTGCTCGACTGGCTGGCCGTCGAGTTCATGGAGAGCGGCTGGGACGTCAAGCACGTCGTCCGCCTGCTCGTCACCTCGGGAGCGTATCGCCAGATCGTCGCTGGACTCCGCCCGAGCTGAAGGAGCGTGACCCGTTCAACCGGCTTTACGCCCGGCAGTCGCGGTTCCGGCTCGACGCGGAGGCCGTGCGGGACAACGCCCTGGCCGTCTCCGGACTGCTCTCGCCCGAGATCGGCGGGCCGAGCGTCAAGCCGTACCAGCCGGCGGGCTACTGGGACGCCCTCAATTTCCCGACCCGGACCTGGGAGGCTTCAAAAGGACTGGAGCAATATCGCCGGGGCCTCTACACCCACTGGCAGCGGTCGTTCCTGCACCCGAGCCTCCAGGCGTTCGACGCGACCACGCCGCGAGGAATGCACCGCCGAGCGGAGCCGGTCGAACATCCCGCAGCAGGCGCTGGTCCTTCTGAATGACCCGACCTACGTCGAGGCGGCGCGGGCCTTCGCGGCCCTTGTCGTGCGCGAAGGAGGGGCCACGCCCGGCGACCGGGTCGCCTGGGCCTTCGAGCACGCAACTTCACGCCGGCCGTCGGAACGCGAATGCTCGCCGTCCTGCTCGGCCCTGCTCGACAAACAGGCCGACCATTATCGCCGCGATGCCGACGCCGCGAAAAAGCTGACCCACGTCGGCCAGAGTTCCCGCGCCCGGCGACATCGACCCGGCCGAGCTGGCCGCGCTGGACCTCGGTGGCCCGCGTCCTGCTCAACCTCCACGAGACGATCACCCGAGATTGAAATCGAGGCCCTCGCCATGGACCAACAACACGATCATCGCCTGCTCCAACGTCGGACGTTCCTCGGCCAGTCGGCCCAGGGGCTGGGCGCGATGGCCCTGGCGTCGTTGATGGGCCCGGCTTCGACGCCGGGGCGAGTCGGAGACCGATCACTGGCGAGGGGTGGTCAACCCGCCGCACTTCACGCCGAAGGCGAAACGGGTCATCTTCCTCTGCATGGCCGGCGGGCCGTCGCACCTGGAGACGCTCGACCACAAGCCGAAGCTCGCCGAGATGCACGGCCAGCCGATGCCCGGCTCGTTCACGGCGGGGATGCCGATCGCGCAGCTCCAGGGGCAGGCGCTCAAGTGCTTCGCGCCGCAGCACCCGTTCAAGAAGTTCGGCCAGTCGGGCCAGGAGATCTGCGAGCTCTTCCCGCACATCGGGGGCGTCGCCGACGAGATCTGCATCGTCCGGTCCATGGTGACCGAGGCGATCAACCACGACCCGGCGCACACCTTCATGAACACCGGGACGACCATCTCCGGCCGGCCGAGCATGGGCTCGTGGGTCACCTACGGCCTGGGCAGCGAGTCCGAAGACCTGCCCGGCTTCGTCGTCCTCACCTCCAACGGCCGGGGCGGGCAGAACCAGCCGATCGCCTCGCGGCAGTGGCACAGCGGCCTCCTGCCCAGCCGGTTCCAGGGCGTCCATCTCCGCGGCCAGGGCGACCCGGTCCTCTACCTCACCCGGCCCGACGGCGTCGGGCGTCGAGCAGCAACGCGACGTGATCGACGCGGTGCAGGCCCTGAACCGGGTGCGCGAGGAGTCGGTCGACGACCCCGAGATCGCCACCCGGATCAGCCAGTACGAGATGGCCTTCAAGATGCAGGCCAGCGTCCCCGGCCTGATGGACGTCTCGGGCGAGCCGAAAGAAGTGCTCGACCTCTACGGGACCAAGGGGGCCGACGGCTCGTTCGCCGCGAACTGCCTGCTGGCCCGCCGCCTGGCCGAGCGAGGTGTCCGGTTCATCCAGCTCTACCACCGCGACTGGGACCACCACGGCAACATCAAGAACGACATCAAGCTCAAGGCCGAGGAGGTCGACCGCGCCTCGGCCGCCTTGATCATCGACCTGAAGCGTCGAGGGATGCTCGACGAAACCCTGATCGTCTGGGGCGGCGAATTCGGCCGGACCCCGATGGCCCAGGGGAACGGCCGCGACCATCACATCAAGGGGTTCTCGATGTGGCTGGCCGGCGGCGGGATCAAGGGCGGGATCTCGCACGGCCAGACCGACGAGCTGGGCTACTCCGCCGTCGAGGACGTCGTCCCCGTCCACGACCTCCACGCCACGATGCTCCACCTCCTCGGGGTCGACCACAAGCGCCTGACCTACAAGTTCCAGGGCCGCGACTTCCGTCTGACCGACGTCCACGGGAACGTCGTCAAGAAGATCCTCGCCTGAGACTTACCGGAGCCAGGCGTCCGGAAAAGCTTTTTCCAGCTCCCGCTTCGCCTCGACCGAGACCTTGGTCCCTTCCAGGTCCAGGTCTTTCAGCGAGGTCAACGCCAGGAGATCGGGTAGCGCCGCGTCCGTGACTCCGGTGCCGCTGAGGTCGAGGTCTTTCAGGCGGGACAGGCCGCGGAGATGGACCAGGCCGGGGCCGACGATCCCCTCGTTCTGCGCCAGGTCGAGCTTCTCCAGGTCGGCCATCCCGGCGAAGTGGTCGAGGGTTGCGTCGGTCAACTCGTGACGGCCGAGATCGACCTCGACGAGACGGGTCAGACTCCGGAGATGGGCGCCGCCCGCGTCGGTGATCCGGGGCCCTTCATCCCACCAGTCGAGGTTCAACTCCCGGAGATTCGTCAGTTTGCCGATCGACGCCATCCCGATGTCGCCAATCGGGCGCCTCGCGATCCGCAGGATTTCGAGCCGGCTCATCCCTTCGAGGTGGACCAGTCCCGCGCCGGTGATCTTGGTCCGCTCGAGTTCCAGGAAGGTCAGGTTCACGAGCCCGGAGAGGTGGGCGAGGTCGTCGTCGTGGACCGGGTTGGTCCCAAAGCCGAGCGCTTCGAGCCGATGGAGCCGCCCGAGCGGGGCGAGGGCCTTGCCGCCAAACTCGTTGTCGTGCAGGAAGAGCTTCCGGAGCGCGGGCAGGGCTTCGAGGTGGGCCAGGCAGCCGGGTGTCATCCAACCCTCGTCGCCGTCCCGGGCCCCGAGGGTCAGGGATTCGAGCTTCGCGAGCTTGCGGAGATAGATCAGGCCGTCACCCCGGGCCCGATGGCCACCGATGCAGAGGCTCTCCAGGTTGGCCATCCGGCCGATCGGCTGGAACAGGTCGTCGTCGATCCCGGTCGAGTGGAGGTGAAGGTCGCGGACCGATTCAAGTTTCGAGATCGCCTCGACTTCGACGGGCCCGAGTCGGTAGTCGTGGATCACCAGCTCGCGGAGCGAGGGATAGACCGAGAGCGATTCGAGGAGGCGGAGGTTGACCAGGTCGCCCCCGATCTTGACCACGTCGACCTCGCGCCGGTCGTTGGTCTGGACCTTGGCACCGAGCCTGTTGAGGACCGCCGGCACCAGGCCGATCTCGAGCGTCAACTTGTCCCAGGTCTTGCCCAGGCCGGCGATCAACTCGGCCTCGCGCTTCGCGGTCGCGTCGTCGTGGTCGGGCGCAAGACGGAGGCGGATCAGCTCGCCCAGCTTGTTCTTGTAGGCGTCGAGCCAGTCGGCGTAGGCGAGTTGGGGGGCCGGGTCGCCGGGATCGGCGGCGATCGCCAGCATGAGGGCCCGCTCCTCGACCGGCGAGGGCTTCTTGGGCCGGACCACCGGTTTCGGGGCCGTGGCCTTGATCGCGGGGCGGGGTCGGGCCGACTTCTTCCGGGTGCAGGGTAAGAACGACCCGTCGCATTCGTGCTGTTTCGGCCTCCAGTGACTCCCCTTGTCCTGGAGGATGCAGTCGTTGATGAACTCGGGGAACGAGGTCGCGACGATCGGGCAGATGTCATACTCGAAGTCGTACTGGCGGATGGCGTATTCGTGGGTGGCCGGGTCGCGGACGTCGCTGAAGTCCCAGCCGTAATAGAGCGGGCAGACGTCCTCGGCGAAGAAGATCATCCGAGTGACCGGCTCGGCGTTCTTGTGATCCGCCGAAACGAAGTCGTAGTTCTGGCCGTCGACGATCTCCGCCACGGTCGATTGCAGCGACCCGAGTTCGTGGTACTTCGGCCCGTCGGGGGAGTAGACTTCGAAACCGCCGGTGAAATGGCCAGGGCCGAAGACTTGGACGAATGCCCGGTAGCTCGCGGGCAGGCGGAAATCGAACCGGGCCTCGAAGGCGTCCATCTCCTCGACCGAAGGGCTGGCGATCTCCTGGCCCGAGTTGATGTGCGTCTTCAGGCGGTCGAAGACCTCCTGCCAGGCTTCGAGGGTGGTCCAGTCGACGGGGCCTTCGCGGGGGGGCTTTTGCTTCTTCTCGGCCTTCCCGGGCCGGGCCCCGACCTCGATGTAGCCCTTGCCGACCTTCTCGGCGAAGAGCTTGTCGGCGGCCTTCTTCGCGGCCTCGGGCGTCGGGAACGCCTTCTTCTGCGATTGGCCTTTCGTGCCGATCTTGCCGTAGCGGACCTCGAAGCCGGACTCGATCGTCTCGATCTCCCAGAACTTCGAGGACGAGGCGTCGTTCAGCTCGAATCGCCGGGTCGCGGACGGCATCGGCACGTCGGCGATGACGACGTTGTCCCAGTCAACCTTCGCCGCCGCCGCTGCGAAGGCTTCGAGATCCTCGACCTCTTCGGGCGTCTCGGGCATCCACATCATCGTGACCGCCTCTCCGGACTCGTTCACCTCGGTCCAGAGCAGGTTGCGGTCATCGGGACCCCAGCGCGACGGGGCGAGGAGCAGGCGACGGGTTTCTCCCCCGGGCCCATCATCGTCCGAATCCAGCGGGGGCAGCGGGAAACGCCCGAGCGACATCGCCCCGGCGAGGACCAGGAAAGTGCGGCGGGAGACGCCCTGGCCCTCGACTTCTCCTTCGTCTCTTCCGTCCATGCTCCCGGCTCCCTTCGCGATTCGGCCCAGCCCGGCGAGAAATCCTCGCATTTTCACCGCACGATACTTCCGCCCGGTGCCCGGACGCAATCCCGTTTCGCTCCGCAAAGTATCGGCACTTCTTTTGCTAGCTTGCCAAAACCGTGGCCCTCAGATCGGACCGGACCAGATCGGGAGGTTGACCATGCCCAAGGGCGACAAGTCGAAGTATACCGACAAGCAGAAGCGTAAGGCCGAACATATCGAAGAGAGCTATGAGAGCCGGGGCGTCCCCGAGAAAACGGCCGCGGCGCGGGCCTGGGCGACCGTCAACAAGGAATCGGGCGGCGGGAACATGTCGGGCAGCGGCAAGGGCAAGGCCGACACCCACGTCTCGAGCGAGAAGGGCGGGAAGATCGGGGGCAAGAAAGGCGGCGCGGCGTCGGCGGCGCGGACGCCCGAGCAGCGGTCGGCCTCGGCGAGGAAGGCCGCCGAGACCCGCAAGCGAAATCGAGCGGCGAAGGCGAAATCCTGAGATGCCGGACTACTGGGGCGACCACGGTCTCCGGTCATTCTGCCGGAGGTCGTTGTTGCGATAGGCCTCGATCAGCCGCTCTAGCAGCCGGATCTCGCAGCGGATCTGGTCGCCCCGCTCGGTGTCGGCCATCCGGCGAGGTCGGTCCCAGGTCCGGACGACCGAGACCTTGGGGATGATGTCCACGCCGTCGCGAACGGCGGCCTCCACCGATTCGAAGTGCGAGTGCTCGGCCAGGAGCGTCCGGTCGGCCTCCAGGACCAGCGTGTAGCCGTGGTCGCCGTAGGCCTCGGAGAAGGCGCCGTCGATCGTGATGGCCTTGCCGCTCCGCTTGATCGGGTTCTCGCCGGCCTCGATCTTTACCGGGACGTGGCCGTTGACGATCAGGCCGGTCTCGGGGCTGACGCCGAACTCGTCGAGGATCTGGTCGCAGAACCAGGGCTCGTGGATCAGCTCGAAGTACGGGTTCTTGGTCTCGTGGTGCGTGGCCTTGTCGGCGATGAAGTCGCGCTCCAGGGTGGTGATCCGGTCCTTGCCGAACAGCGGAGAGCGGTCGCCGCCCCAGAGATACCAGAGCAGGTCGAGGTCCTTCAGGTCTCGTCGCTCCGCCGCCCGCAGGATGCGCCTTGTCGATCGCGTCGAACAGTGGCGCGGCCGCCCAGCGGCTTGCCGTCGATGCTCATGGTCAGGAACTGCCCGGCCTCGTCGACCGGCACGCAGCCGTGGAAGATCAGGCAGCCGTCGCGGACCAGGTACATCGAGCCGTGGCGTCACGAAGTAGCCGCATGTGCTCGCCGAGCTTCTGGCTGGCCAGGAACGACCGGCGCAGGCGGTCGATGCACGCCTGCTCCTCGGCCGAGAGCTCGTAGGGGTTGGCCGGGTCCACGCGTCGGCAAGTGCGTGTCGCACAGCGGATAGCGGACGCCGTCGACCTCGATGGTCTTCCCGGCGGGGTCGATCCGGTGCAGCAGGCGGCGGTGCTCCATGTCCCACTGCGGGTTGCGGTCGATCACCTGCCCTTCGAGCTTGAACTGCATGACCGCCGCCGCCTTCTGCATCCGGGCGACGATCAGGTCAGGCCGCATGCCGGTCGACTTGGGCAGGAAGTCGGTCGCGGGGTCGTCCGGCGTAGACCGTCCGGGCCAGGTGCTCCAGCGGGGTCAGCGGGATGCTGTACCCCTCGTCGAGCTGGCCCAGCCGCCGGTAGCGGAGCGAGAAGCGGAGGACGTGGCAGATCAGGGCCTCGTGGCCGAGGCTGGCGCCCAGCCAGGCGGCGTCGTGGTTGCCCCAGATGAACGAGACGTTGGGCTGCTGGCGGAGGTAGTCGACCACGCGGTCGCCGCGCGGCCCCCGGTCCCAGCAGTCGCCGCCGATGATCAGCTCGTAGATCGCCAGGTTCCGCACGAGCCGCGCGGACAGGTGGATCAGGTGCAGCAGCCTGCCCTCGGCGGAGCAATTCGTCGACGATCGCCTCGACGAACGCCTTGTCGCGCTCGGTCGTCGGCTCGTGGAGCATCTCCGCCATCAGCTCGCGGTACTCGCGGCGGGAAGACCTCCATCGCCCGCTTGAGGCTGTAGCGCGCCGCCAGGACCCGGACCAGCTCGAACTCGCGGCGGAGGGTCCTGGTGCAGAACGCCCGCAGCTGCGTCGGGGTCGGTGCAGCGTCTGTTCCAGCCGCTCGACCACCTCGGCCGGGTAGAAGATCAGGGTGAGGAACTCCTGGAACTCCTCGGGAGTCATCTTCGAGGCGAAGAGCTTGTGGACCAGCGGCCGGAGCGTGCCCGAGGCGTTGTTGATGACGTGGCGGAGCTTCTTGTCCTCGCCGTGGATGTCGCTGATGACGTGGATGGTCCCCTTGGGCAAGGTCAGCACCGCGGCCAGTCGGGCGATCTCGGCCATGGCCGAGTCGACGTCGGGAAAGCGGCTCGACAGGGCTCGGAGGGTGATCAATTCGTAGTCGCGGGCGTCCTGTCCCTCGGCGTCGGCTTTGCTGCGGGCCTGAAGGTCCATGGTACTCGGCTCACGAGGACGAAGAAGTGGTCGAGCCACGACCATCGCTCAGTGGGGAAGCGTTGTCAACGAGGTCGCCCCCGGTTCACGACGGCCCAACCTTGACAAACCTAGGACGCTGGGAGAATTTAACAAGGGTGAAATTCCTCCAGAATGAGACGAGATGAGGCCGGGCATGTTCAAGGTCTTCGGCGCCGGAGCCCGAGATTGCGACGGGATCACCAGGCGAAGCTTCCTTCAGGCTGGGGCGCTCGGCCTTGGGGGCCTGACACTGCCCGACGTCCTCCGGCTCCGAGCCGAAGGGGCGGACGACCGGAAAGCTCACGAACGCAGCGTGATCCTGTTCTGGCTCAGCGGCGGCCCTGGCCACATGGAGACCTGGGACCCCAAGCCCGAGGCGCCAAGCGGATTCCGAGGTCCCTTCGGCGCAATCGCCACGAGCCTGCCCGGCGTCCGGTTCGGCGAGCTTCTGCCAGAGCAGGCGAAGAGGATGGACCGACTCGCGATCATCCGGTCGGTCAACCACGGGACGGGCGATCACACCAAGGGCAATCACTGGATGCTCACCGGCTACGAAGGGCCGGCGTTCAATGCCCCTGATAACACCATCCAGCGCCGGCCGGCGATCGGCTCGGCAGTCGCCCAGCTTCTCGCGGGAAAGCGAATGGGCGGCATGCCGCCTTATGTCGCCGTGCCCAACCTCCGAGGGGGTACGGACAACCTTTTCCACTACGCGGCCTACCTCGGCGGCTGGGGCGAATCCCTTTGTGGTCGAATCCGACCCCAACGACTCGAAATACCAGGTCAAGAATCTGACCCTGCCACGTGACGTGACCCTCCAGAGGTTAGAAGATCGCAGAAGAGTCCGCGAGGCGCTCGACCAGCTCCAACGCGATGCCGGATCCAGGCTCCGTGACATCGACGCCTACTACGGGCAGGCCTTCGACCTGCTCACCGGCAAGTCGGTCGCAACGGCCATGGACATCGCCCTGGAAGACCCTAGGCTCCGCGATCGCTATGGTCGGCACACTTTCGGCCAGAGCGCCCTGCTGGCCCGTCGATTAGTCGAGGCCGGAACCCCCTTCGTGACGGTCAATTGCGTCCCGTGGGACCACCACGGGACCGCCCCGCAGATGAAGACCGAGGAAGGAGCCAGGAAACTCATCCCGCCGCTCGATCGGGCCATCGCCGCGCTCATCGACGACCTGATCGACCGCGGACTGTATGACTCGACCCTCGTCGTGGCGATGGGCGAGTTCGGCCGGACCCCTCGGATGAACAAGGACGCCGGGCGCGACCACTGGGGCGACACGTTCAGCATCCTGATGGGCTGCGGCTCGATGAAGATGGGCCAGGTGATCGGTCGGAGCAGCGCCCGGGGCGAGCACGTTGTCGACCGCCCGATCAGCCCCCAGGATGTGGCCGCGACGATCTACCATCACCTCGGGATCGACTCGCGATCGATCACCTTCGAGGACCGTTCCGGCCGGCCGACTTATCTGATCGAGAGGGGCGAGCCGATCCGGGAGTTCTTCTGATAGTCCGGCCCCCTATCTGTCGGGCTGACCTCTCAGGGCGATGCGTAGCCGACAGAGATCATCTGGCCTGCCCCGCAGGTCGTGATTGCGGGGGCTTCGAGGTGCCGATCGGCTTCGCCCGGCTTCCCTTGCACGACAAATGAAACACGGACGGACTCCCCGGGCGGGGCAGCAATGCGCCAGCTCGAATGGCTACGAGGTGCGACGGGGCCCAGGTCACGGACCCCGCCGGCCCAGGTCGCCTTGACGGAACGCACCTGGGATGGGGACCGATTGTTGAAGACAAGTTGGAGGCGTCGGGAATACGCGAACCCCCAAATCGCAACGGACGCGACTCCCACGAGCAGCATCATCAGGCCGACCGTCAGCCGTCTCCTCGGCTTATTCATCAGAGCATCCTCCTTGAATGGGTCTCCGTCAATCCGCTTCGATGGGCCCGCAGCGCCGCCAGGGCAGTGGCCATGTCCTCGGGCAGCGGCGCGGTGAAGTCGAGCGGCTCGCCGGTCAGGGGGTGTTCCAGATTGAGCGAGTGGGCGTGGAGAGCCTGTCTGGCAAGCAGCACCTGGTCCGCCTCGGGATGATCGGAGCCGACGAGGTCACCGAGGGTCAATGCGGCTCGGCCAGCATAGGCCTTGTCGGCGACGATGGGATGGCCGATGTGAGCCAGATGGACGCGGATTTGGTGGGTCCGGCCGGTCTTCGGCTTGCAGCGGACGAGGGCATAACCATCAAACCGTTCGAGGACCTCGTAGAAGGTCACCGCGTCCTTGCCCCCGTCCTGGAAGGTCCGAACGGCGATCTTTTCGCGCTGGGTCGGATGAGTCCCAAGAGGCTTCTCGATGAAGTCGCTGTCCCTTGAGGGTACGCCGTAGACCAGCGCGAGATACTCCTTCTGGATTGTTCGGGACTCGAACTGCCAGGCCAGCGCCTTGTGGGCCTGGTCGTCCTTAGCAACGATCAAGAGGCCCGAGGTGTCGCGGTCAAGCCGGTGAACGATCCCCGGCCGGTGCTCTCCGCCGACCGAGGAGAGCGTGTCGAAGTGAAACTGGAGGGCATTAACCATCGTGCCGCTCCAGTTCCCCCGGCCCGGGTGGGTGACGAGGCCGGCCGGCTTGTTGACGACGGTGAAAGCCGCGTCCTCGTGAACGATACCGATCGGGATGTCCTCAGGCACGAACGAGTCGTCACCGAGGTCGGGGAGCCAGACGCGGATCTGATCATCCAGACGGACCCGGTACGACGCCTTCACCGGACGCTCGTTGATCAGGACCGCGCCGGCGTCGATGACTTTCTGGATCACGCTCCGCGAGTAGTCCGGGAACCGGCTCGTCAGGTACGAGTCGATCCGTTTGCCCTCCATTCGGGCCTTGACCACGAATTCGGTTGGGGTCTCGGATAGCTCAGGGGGCATCTTGTTCTTCGAATAAACTCAGGACGAAGGACTCAGGGCTTCTTGAACCGGATACTCGATTGACCCGGCTGAATCCTCGGTCCTGAGTCCTCATTTCGGCGCCGCGAATGGATTCTCGGGAAGCTCGCTCTTCGGCGCCGGGGCAGGTTTCGAGGCTTCGGCTGGCTTGGCCGCAGGCGTCTCGGTCTTGGACGGTTCGAGGACCGGAGCAGGGCCAGTCGATGGTGGCGCGTCGAGACCGGCCGGGGCCGGGAAGTTGGGCAGGAATGAGTTGCCGGCCGGGCCGATCGCCTTGCCAACACCCGGAGTCAGACCGGGAATTGAGGCGGGCAGGTCCAGGATGCTCGACGAGCCGAGCCCGAGGTTGGGGCTGGGGTTCGCGGGCGCTTTGTAAGCGTACAACTCCTTGTAGAACATCACGTTTTCCGGGTCCTCGAGCGCCTTGGCCATCGCCAGGGCCTGTTTGGCCTCGGGAGTGTTCGGGAACGTGCTGGCCACGAGCCGGTACTGCTCGATCGCCTCGGGAAGCTCGTTGCGAGCCTCCAGCGTCCGGGCGACTCCATAGGCCGCGCCAAGGGACTGCGACGAATCCTTGGGCGCTTCCTTGGCAACTTGTCGGAAAAGTTCGAGAGCCCGCTTCAGCCGAGGACCAGCGGATTCCTTCTTGCCCGGCGTGGTCAGGTCGGCCAGGCCGTTGTTGTATTCCTCGTAGGCGGCTTCGAGCCTCGCCCAGTAAGAAACCGGGGCCTCCGGGTAGGCATCGGCGATCTTGATCCGGTCCTCGGCCGACTTCGCCTCGGTCAACTCGACCCAGGCTTGAGTGTCGGAGGATCTTCCGGCCACCACGCCGCTACTCACGACCGCCACGACGACCAGGGCCAGGACGACCCCGCCGAGCAGGAGCCAGAACCGGGGGCCTTGCTCCATCCCGTGCCGCAGCCATCGGGCCAGGACCGTCATATCCTCTTCAGGATGATGGATAACAGTCGGTTCGGCGTGTTCCAGTTGGTGGACGGGGCGCTGCTCGTCTTTCATCGTTCGCGAATCTTTCCGTGCGCGCCCGGTTCGGCCAACCGGACGGTGAATCCTGGGATGGGGCACGACCAATTGAGAATCATACCGGCCGATCCGACAAATCGTCAATCGCGACCGAGGCGGCAGCGATCTTCGGCCTCCACAGTCAACCCGGCAAGGAATTTCTCGACTGTCCTATCGATCGATAAAAACTCTCGATAAAGCTCGCGACCGGCGGCGGCCAACCCGGTTCGGAGTTCAGGGAAATCCAGCAGAGTTGATGCCAGCTTGGCCAGCACCTCCGGCTTCCCTTCCGGCGCCAGCGCGACAGCCCGGGAAGCCCTCCAAAATCGATCCGTCAAAGGTCCCTCGGTGGTGATCGCCGCGACCCCATGAGCCAGGACGGCCATGAAGGAGCCTCGCCGACCACAGACCCCGCCCGGATAAGGCTGGACCAGCAGGTCACACGCCTGGAGATGTCGCGAAACGTCCTCCGGAGCGAGACTGCCGGTCGCATACACACGTCCCGACAATTCGGGATGTTCCTCACACAACCGGCGAGCGAATAAGTCGCTGTTCAGGCCGATCATCAGGGCGACCCAGGATTGATTTCCCTCCAAGAGTCGAGGAAAGACCTCGGCCAGCGTGGCGCCACTGGCATTAGCGAACGTTCCGAAGCGACCGAGAATTGGGCCGTTGAACCTCCGTCGGATCTCGATGACTCCCGAGGGGTCTTCGACGACCTTGATGTTGCTCGGGACGGGCAGCCAGGTCGGGCGGCGATTTGGGATCGGGTCGAGCGGCCTGAGCAGTTCGGCCCAGCGAGTGGTTGGGATGAAAACGCGTTCCGAGGCGGCCATGACCCGACGAGCCATCGCCCGCTGGACCCAGGGCAAGAACCCACGGGGCGGTCGGTCATTGTACGACCCGGGAAGAGAGCAAACTTCGTGGAACATCAAGTCGATTCGGTTGCCTCGTCGCTTTCGACCGACCAGCCATCGACAGAAGCCCAGGTTCATCCCCTTGCGGCCCCAAACGTTAGGCGCATACTGGATCAGGAGCCGTCGAGGAGCGGGAAAGCCGTCGAGGGCTCTGCCGAGTCGGGTCAGGTCACGGCCAGACCATCCAAAACCGTCCCGATGAACGGTGACACCGTTCTCCTCATTCACCGTCTCCCCGACGCCGTTCGTCCAGATGTGGACTTCGGCCCCGGCCATCGTCAGACCTCCAGCCACGAGCGACGAATAATCGCCGATCCCGCCTTCACCGGGCGGGTATTCGCCCGTGATGAGGTGCCAGCAGCCCGGATTCGACTCGATCATGTCTTGAAAAACGTCCGTTCGGCCGTCCGCCAGAGGATCCAGTCCTTCTGATCGGGCGTCAGGAAGTCGAGCCGGTCGCGGATCAACCCGATGCTATCGTCGTAGGAGTCGCGGACAACCTGGAACGGGCAATCGCTCTCCCATAGACAGCGCTCCGGTCCGAACGCCTGGACAACCCTGCGGATCAAAGGCGCGAGGTCCAGATAAGGCGGGTTCTTCCTCCCGAGGGCGTAGAACGCTCCAACCTTGACCAGGACCTTGGGATGGACCGCCAGACCGCAGAGGGCTTCGACCTCTTCCGGGATGATCGTGCCGCTCGCGCCGATCCGACCGAGGTGATCAATGAGGACCGGCGAGTCGGGAAACCTCCGGCACATCCGGTCGACCTCGGCGAAGGCATCCGGGTTGATCAGGCAGCTCAGGGCCTGTCCGGTTTTGGCCGCCTCGGCGAACATACTCGCGAACCCAGGCGGCTCTAGCCAGCGACTCGGCGGGAGCTTGATCGTTTGCGAACGGCCCGGCTCGGTCTTTCCTTCCGGGTCGCTTGGCCTGATCCGGAACGCGCGGACTTTCTTCGGCAGAAGATCCCGCATCCGCGTGGCGGGATCGGGGCCGAAGGGGTCGATCACGGCCGTCCCGACAAAGCGATCGGGATAGAGCTGGATCATGTCCAGCATGTAGGAGTTGTCGAACCCGTAGAAGGACATCTGGATGAGGTTGACCCGTCCCACACCCGAAGGGCGGCACGTTGCCAGCAATTCCTCGGCCGTGAACGACTTCGGCCGCATGTCCGCGACCGTAAAGCTCGTCGAGAGCGGATAATGGGCGACGTCCGGCGTCCAGATATGGGAGTGCGCGTCGATGAAGCGCTCGACGACCACGGGGACCTCCGGGAAGCGAGAGGAGCCAGCAGGACAACTTCGACAGCTCAGGGTGAAGTTACCAGATCCGGCCTTCGAGCGGATCAATACTCTTCCGGTCGTCCGAGGATCCGGAAATCCGCTCGATGGGTGTAAGGATCGGACGAACTACCCGGTATTCATGGTGGCGAGTGGAGATCAGACGGCATCGCCGGCCAAATTCGCCGCTGGACGGACTCAGAGACTCAGAGACAATTTCACGGTGAAATCCTGAGAAGGCCCTTGACGCTGACGAAACAGCGTTCCTATCATAATACAATTCCATCGAAAGAAATGATGGGATCAGAGAGCGCCCGCTTTCACAGAATCCTGGGTCCCGAGTCGCAAGCCATTCCGGCAGACAGACGTCACGCGACGCTCTCATGCCGCGTAATGTGCTCATCCGGCGGATGGGATGATCCGCCGCGTTGAGAGCACCTCGTTCGGTCAGATTGACCGAGGAGCCCGATGATCGTCGACGGTCATCGGGTCGATGATTGCCAAGTTAGCACCTCGAGGAAGGAGCCCGCAGATGCTCAGTGATGCCTCCCAAATCCCGGCCGCTCCCGCGTTGCGTCCCTTGCTGGCGCGCCGCGCCGCGGCCGAGGGGAGGACCCGGCCCGGGTCGGGCGGGGCAGATTCGACCCGGAAGAAGTCTGGCGGCCTGGTTTTGACACGCCACATCGATCAGTCGATCATGATCGGCGACGAGGTTGAGGTCCAGGTCGTCGGGATCAAGGCCGGAACGGTCCGACTCAAGATCATCGCACCGCGGTTGATCCCGGTACATCGTCGTGAGGTCTTCGACGCAATCCAGGACAACCCTCCAGTCGCTCCTCCGATCCAGACTCCCACAGTCACTCGGGTCGGTAAGCCGTCGGGTGGACTGGTCCTCACGCGATCGGTCCTTCAGTCGATCATGATCGGCGACGATGTCGAGTTCATGGTGGTCGACATCCGGCCCAACACGGTCAAGATCAAGATCTCGGCCCCTCAGACGGTCGCCGTCCACCGCCGCGAGGTCTTCGATTCGATCCGTGGCGAAAAAGACTGAGGCATCGACGGCCGACTTCGACGCGATAGGATAGTCGGGTCTCCTTTCCCGACGTCCCGATCCTCGCGCGGAGTTCTCGCATGCCCCCGACGCCCAAGGGCCCGAAGCGGCCGAACTCGACGACTCCTCCGGTCTCGAAACCGGCCGGAACGCCGATGGCACCGGCCAGGGCCACGGCCACTCGCCAGGGCGTACCCCTCGCGGGCATCCCACCCGTTGTTCCAGCCCCTTCGGGGTCGGGGGACGTCAGTCTGGGTGTCGCGGTCTCGGCGGACGCCTCGGCCGGCGGCACTGTCACCGCCCGAAAAGCCGGCGGCCTCCGCGACATGTCCATGGAGGTCGATCCCGACACCGTCGGGATCAAGGCGGCGCTCCAGCACCTGGCCAAGGCGGTCAACATCGCCTTTCAGACCGACTACGGCGAGAATTACCTCGAGTCGGTCTACCAGGCGGCGATCGTCCGGAACGGCGAGATCCACATCGTCCACAAGGAGTATTTCGGCTTCCGCGAGACCTGGTTCGGCCAGCTCGGCATGCTCCTCCGCTCGATGCAACTGACCCTCGACGGCCCCGACCCCGCCTCGCCCGAGGGTCAGAAGCGGATCATCGACAAAGGCCCCGCAACGATCCGGGGCCTCTTCAACTTGCTCGGCCGCAAGCTCGACCTTGTTGCGGAGTTCGAGGACCGTGTCCCCGCCTACGTCGAGCAGATGTTCGACCGGCTCGAAGCTTCCGGGATCATCGTCGGCTGGGACCGCGACGACTGGGAGATCTGGACCACCACGATCGGCCTGAACATCCGGATCACCCCGAAGGCCAAGCCGGACGAGGCTGAGGTCATCGCCTGATCGAACCTCCTTGGACAGTCACCACTTAACGCGGGTCGAGGACCTTGATCCGCGCCGTGGCGGTCTTGGCGGCGGCGGTCTCAGGGTGTTCCTTGACGACCTTGCGGTAATACTCCAGGGCGAGGGCGTTCTTGCCGTTCTTCTCGAAGTTCTGGCCGAGGCGGAGTTCCCTGGCGGCCTTGACCTCGGCGTCGTCCTTGGCCGGAGCGTCCTTCGAGGGTTCGGCGGGCTCCGCGGCCTCGGATTCGGCCTTGGCCTTGGGTGCGGCCTTACCGGTCATCGGGGCGGTCTTTGATCTGGGCTTGGTCTCCTCAAAAAGCCCGTCGAACGAGCCATCGTCCTTGCCCTTCGCAACGGGCTTGGAGGCTGACTTATCCTTGCCCGAGTCAGCCTTTGCGACGGCGTCCGCCTTGGCGGCGTACTTGGCCGGATTGTCGTTGAACTCGTCTCGGCAGCCGGTGCAGCAGACGGGGTACGACTTGCCCTGATAAGAGACTGTCATCGACGCTGAGCCGCCGGTCAGGATGCACTTGGGCAGGTCGGCCCCGCCGGCGCCGGCGGCGAACGACTCACCTTCCTTGGTCAGGCCGACGGTGATCACGTTCTTGTACTGAGGGGCGCCGGGCTCTTGTAACTCAGCCTGGAGGGTGTAGCGGATCTTGTTGCTGTTGGGCCGGATGACCAGCCGCTCCTTGCCTTCGGGGGTCTCGCCGACTCGATCGAAGGTCAGGACCTTGCCATCGGGGCTGAAGGCGCCGATGAACTCGACCGGTTTGCCGGCGGCGTCGGTCCCCTTGAGATGGTATTTCTTGGCCGGTTCGTCGTAGCTGAGTTGCCCCTTGGTCAGAGTCTTGTCGCCGTCGAAGTTGACCGACATCCCGACCGGCTTGCCCTTCTCGAACTTCCAGGCCCAACCGTGCGTCTCCTGCCAGCCCTTGAACTTGTTGGCGGTCGGCTGGGCGGTTCCCTTCCAGCCGCCGATCATGTGCTCGAATGGCAAGAACGGTGCGGGAACTTCATCCACCGGGCCAGCCAGGGCCAGCCAGCCGACCGCCGAGACCACTATTACCGACACCGTGATCACGCCTCGCATCGCCGACCCTCCCCGAACCGTTCGAGCCGCCCCTAACACCCCTGGACCCATGCATCATCGTACAAGACAGGGCGACTTGAACGAAAGGGGGAAGATGCGAGCAAACGACACTGACGGATCGCGGATCAGGGCTTCCAGTCGGCAGGTGCGTCATCCACGTAATCAAAATATCCCATCATCATCTCTTCGAACGACTGTTCGCCCCAGCGGACGGCCTGGGCTGGATCGGGGTTGGACGGATTGTTCGCCGAGTTGTCAAAATGGGCCACGCAGTCGATCCGGGTCCCCTTGGGGATCGGCTTGGTTTCGGCCAGGACGAACGCGGACTGCCAGCCGAAGTCGTAGGCAGGCACCGAAAGAAGGACCTCGCTCCGGCCATCGGGGTAGGTGGCTGTGTACTTGAAGTCCTTGCCCCGCAAATGCATATGAGGCGAGAGGCTGTAAAGATGGATGTCGGATCGGAACGTCTCCGAGGACTTGACCTCGTGGTTGTCGGCCCCGGCGGGGATTTCGAATCTTCTCTGCTCGATCGGCCGGGTGTGGGCCTGATGCTTCACCGGCGCCCTGGCAAAGACTAACCCAATCTTCGAACGATCCGTCCGGGGGGTGCCGTCGGGCGTGTAGTGAATCTGAAAGATCAGCTTGGAGCCGGCGGGGACCTTCTTGGCGATCCCATCGGGGTAGGAAGTCGGCACGTCGCCGGGGACATAGGCGGCCAGATGCTCGAACGACCCTCGGCCCCGGCCGTTGCCGCCGGGAGCCTGGACGTACACGATGACGTGGTGGACGACGGAACGCACGTCGGGCCGGATCTCGGCGGCCTGAACCCACATGTCGCGGCTGAAATTCGAAGGCACGCCGACGATCACATAGTCGACCACCCCGACAGCCGGCACTTCATTCGGTTGGGGGATCTCGAAGACGATGTCCGGCGTTCCGATCGACCAGCCTTCGGGGAAGGTCCGCGGAGACGGAAGCTTCGCCGGGTCGCCAAGCGGAGAACCTTGCTCGACCCAGGCGAGCAGGATCGCTCGTTGACGAGGAGTCAGGCTCCGGTCGTTGGCAAAATGGCCGTATCTGGGGTCGGCATGCCAGGGGGGCATCCGGCGCTCCTGGACGACCTCGGCGATCGAAGTCGACCATTTCCGGGCATCGTCGTAATTCAACAACGAAAACGGAGCGGCCTGACCCGGTCGGTGGCACGCCTGGCATTTCTCCTGGACGATCGGGGCCACGTCGGACGCGAAGGTGACCGGACCAAGCTGGATCGGACCTTCCGTTTTCGATCGAGTCTCGAACGCCTCGACGATGGCGGCCGGCGCTGGGCGAACGCGCTGAGTGGTCGTGATCCTGCGTTCCACACGCTCGATCGGACAGCCCGCAACCGGGGTCGACGCGATCTCGACCGGCTTGTGAGCCAGGACGGCATCGAGGGCCTCGGCGAGGTAGTTTTTGGTGGGAGCCGGTTTGCGGGTCCCGACGCCATACTGGTCGTCAATCGCCCCTCGATAACGGATCGCCGCTCGACTGTCAAGGACGACGACCTCGCAGGTTCGCTCGGCCTGGGCCAGATCAGCGACGACATTCTTCGAGTCTTTCAGGACGGGAAAGGCGACGCCGTGCTCTTTCGCATGGCGGGCGACCTCCTCGGCGGTCTCGGAGGCGTTGGAGTTGATCGCCAGGAAGACGATCCCCTTGGGCTCGTAGGTCTTCGCCAACTCGATCAGGCGAGGAAGGTAAAGGTTGCCGACCGGGCATTCCGTGCCCGTGAAGACCAGGACCGCCCCCGGCCGACCCGCGAACCCGTAGAGCGAGATTGGATCGCCCCCATCCGCCTTCGAGAGCGTGAAGTTGGGCATCGTCTTGCCGATCCGGAGGTTGACCGGCTGTTCCTCGGCGCGGAGGGCCAGACAGAGCATTAACACGAGCCCCGAGTGGCCGAACATCCGCCAACGCTTCCAACCCGTCATCAGCGAGACCCCTTCGCTCTCAGTCGAGCCACCTGACCCATCCTTGGTATCGTGCTTACCACGCCAACGGCATGTCAACTTCAAACTCTTCCAAGAAATGGTGGAAAATGTTTCAACGAATCGTCCGACCGGGTCAATTAACGAGCAAGCCTGAGCCGAGAAACCTCCGCGAACTCCGACTCGAGACGCTGGGCGTCGAGAACGGCTGGGTCGCCCGAGACGCGGGCTCGGGGAAATGCAAACCCAATCTGGGTGAATCCGATTTAATCACCATCTGGGTCGAGTAGCGGAGGGGCAGGGACGCTGCCTCCTCCGCCCTCTTCAAACCGGACGGGCGGATTTCCCGCATCCGGCTTACCCGAATTCCTTCCCCACAACGCAGGCACAGGAAGTCAGCGTCGGGTCGATTGGGCTCTCAAGGGCTGGAATCCCAGCGTCACGAGATGGGCATAATACGACTGACCCTCCGGAACTCGGTAGGGACGCTGACTCCGGCGTTTCAGGTGATGTCTCAACCGCTCGCAGGCGTACCAGTTCAACTCGCCAAACGCCTCGCTCGGATAGCCGTGCTGGAAGTATCTCCCCCAGCTCCCAAGCCAACGACTCACCCCGCACACCATCTCCACGACGGGCACGAAGCGACGCCGACGCTCGGTCAGCTCCCGGATCTTGGCTCGGGCTCGCGCCATCGCCTTCTTCGAGGGAAACACGTTGAGATAACGCCGCGATCGTCCGAAACGATCCCGATCGTACCGCAGCGTGAACCCCAGAAAGCTCAGGCTCTCACCGGGTTCGACAAGTCTCACCGTCCGTGTCTTCTCGCGGTTGATCGTCAGCCCGAATCGTCCTTCGAGGTTCCCCTCGATCCAGTTGACCAGGTGCCTCGATTGATAACGCGCCAGCACCACGAAGTCATCGGCGTAACGCACCAGATGGGCCTTGGCCCACGTCCCGGGGCCGTCGCCTCGGTAGAACGATTTCTCGAACCAGTGAAGGTAGAGGTTCGCCAGCAACGGAGAGATCACTCCCCCTTGCGGCGTCCCCTGCTTCGGTCGGGTCCGGGTCGTTCGACCTCGGTCGTCGGTCTCCTCCACGGGAGCTTCCAGCCACTGGCGGATCAGCCTCAAGACCGCGCCGTCGGCGAGTCGTCGCTCCAGGCACTTCATCAAGTGCTCGTGAGGGATCGTGTCGAAGTACGATTGAAGGTCCGCGTCGTACACCTCCACAAGCCCGGCGGAAAGATGATGGCGAATCGCGTCGATCGCTTGATGCGCGTTCTTGCCCGGACGGAACCCGAAGGAACTGTCCAGGAAGTCCGCCTCGAAGATCGGCTCAATCACCAGCAACACCGCCGTTTGAACGACCCGATCACGAACCGTGGGAATGCCCAGGGGTCGCAACCGGCCATCCGGCTTGGGGATCTGGACACGCCGGACCGGCTGGGGCCGGTAGGTCTTGGTCCGCAATTCCTCGTGCAACTCCTGGAGGAACGCCGTGGCACCCGGACCATCAATGATGTCCCGGCATGACACGCCATCCACTCCCGGGGCGCCGTCGTTCTTGAGAACCAACCACCACGCGGCCGTCAGCACGTCGAGCCGGTCGATCCGGTCATACAAGGCGTAGAACCGGAATCGCGGCTCCTGCTTGGCTTTGTGGCTCAGCTTGCTTCTCAGTTCGGAGACTTTCGGCGGCAGGGCGACCCCCGACTTCACCTCCGGTTTCACGCGGCGGGTGTCGGGATTGACCTGGTTCGCTTCTTCCGTAGTGGGACGGTTGTCCAAGCGGATCTCCTCACGTTTTGAAGACAGCACGAATTCGGCAGGGGTCCTTCGCTCCCCGGGAATTACCCCGCTTCCCCGCTACTACGACCCCCTCCGACTCCCGATCGAGCCCGACGCCGGTTATTCATTCCCCTCGTCAGTTGGTCCGACCCCATGCCCTGGAGTCGGTCCGCTCGATCGGGTCTCCCAGGTTCCTCGATGGATCTCTCGACGCCCGCCGTCCCCAACCACCCCGGAGAGCCCAGCCGCTGCGAGTGCTCGTTACTTCGCGGCTGGTGTCAGGCTTGGCCCGAATTTGAAGGTTGGCCACTCTCGGAAAAGGGTTTAACGAGGCCGAATCGGGTTCACGCTTTCGCATTACGGCTGACGTCGTCGCATCGCCGGGCTTCGACGGCACGGTCACCCGTGACGCCGCCGGCTAGCTTCATGGCGAACGAGCAATTCCCATGGTCAGTACCTCTCAACTGACAAGACCCACCAGACTTGGCCTGGCGCACAAATCCAAAGCCAATTCAGTCGTACCGGCTCGACCTCATTAGTCTGAAGTCAAAGCCAAACTTGGACCACCCTCTCAGTCCAATCCGAAAGACGAGCCCAACGATCTGGATCACTCCAACGCGGGGCGATCGAGTACGCCAACTGGTCCTCCTGGATTCATATTCAGGCGAGGTCGGTCGGCGCGATCACATTTTTCCGACGGATTTCGAGGCTCGATCCCCCTCAAGCAAGGACAGCCGGAGGCGTTGCCAGGCTTGTCGCTCAGAGGACTGTCGAAGAACCGGGTCGGATGGCTTCGACCGAGTGGGATTGGCTTCGAGTCGAACATCCCGACGATCGCCCGGAGCTTCATCAATGACGGACGTGGCGGGCCAGGAAGAAGAATCCCGCGGTAATAAGGGCCGGCACAGCCGCGATTCCTCCAAGAATGAACGCAATGTTCACCCCGATCCCGAACAGCCAGGCCGAGAAGCCGATCACTCCCCCTCGCTCAAGCCCCCGATCCATGACGCTGCGAGTCAGGCGCATTCCAAGCTTGGCCCCGAGGGAAATTGAAAGAACGAAGGCAATCCCTACGATCCAGGCGATCCCGATCCCGATCAGGGGTCCGGCCAAAGCGACTCCCAGCGACCGGATCGCGCCGAAGAGCAAGGCGGAAACCAGGACCGTGACGGTCAGATGCCAGAGCTTCCAACGTCGCTTCGACGGCGCGACCATTGCTAGCCTCCGACGTCAGGTGAATGCGCCGAGAATCATCAGCAAGAACATCACGAGGAAGAGTGTGAGACCCAGCGCGAGCGCCATCAACGTACCAAATGCGATCAGGTCCGCGAGTATGGCGGTGCCCAGCGCGTATCGACCTGATCAGACCCGACCGATCCTTCCCCCAACGGTAGAGCGAGGTCGAGACCCGTCCGAGCAGGATCGCCGCGCCGATACCCAGGATCGCGGCCACGCCGACGCTTGCGAAAAGTGCGAGCCAGACCGCCAGTGAGCTGGGAGACCGGCTGGCCGAGCCTTCATACGTCCTGAATGCCGACCGACCCAGACCGAGCAGGACCGCTGAGACCACGATCGCCCCGATCAGGTCACGGATCCGGAGCGGGCGATTCCTCGAAGCCTCGATCCTCCGGGCGATCTGCTCGTGCCATTCGAGGTCGACCGGCGCTGGGAGAGGCATCGCAACAGTCTCCCCGAAGCCAGACTCAAGGGATGGCCCACTGGACCATCAGGGCCCCGCCGAACAGGAGGCCAAGCATGGTCGCCGAGCCGACGGCAAGTACGACGATTGTTGCCGCCAGCGCCTCGACGTGTGCTCCGACTCCCCTGGCTTCGCCGAAGGCTCCAATGGTCTGGAATAGGGCCATAATTGACGCGAGGGCCGAGAGAACTGTTCCGAGGCCCGTGAAGAACACGATCACGGCGACACGGCCGACCTCGTCGCGGACGATCCCCATCAGGGTGCCTATAACGAGTACGGCAAACAGCAGGTGCGAGATCCGCATCGAGCCTCCGCCAGGTCGTGGCCGTGCCGTCGTCCCGTCGCGCAGGACCGCCTCGATTGTAGGGGGCCCGGTTGATCGCTGCCAGGAGGCCTGCCGCGTTCAATCTTGCGGGACCAGACACCACCGGAGCGCCTCGGCCTCGGACAGACCGGGCGGGACAGCGAGCCGACCTTCCCGGGTGGTTGACAGGCGTTGGAGAAGCTTGCGACGAAGTTCGGCCACGACCGGTTCCAGCTCAGGTCGGTTTCGGAGGTCGCTTGTCTCGTCGGGATCGACTTCGAGGTCGTACAGACGCTCATAGGGTCCGGGTAGCGGTCGGCCTGTCTCGTAACCGTCCCGGCGATGGCGGGCCCCGCTCCCGACGACCAGCTTGTACTGGCTCGATCGGGCCATCGCCTCCTCGTTCTCCAGATACTCGCTCACGACCACCTCGCGCCCCTTGGCCCCAGGCTCGCCGAGCAGCAGGCCCTTCAGGCTCTGACCGTGCAAGTGGGGTGGCATCGGCTGTCTGGAAAGGTCGAGCAAGGTCGGAAGTACGTCGACCAGCTCAGCCATCTCGCTCACTCGACGGTCGGATGGCAGATGGCCGGGCCAGCGAAAGATCAGTGGGACGCGAATCGCTGGCTCGAAGCAGCAATGCTTCTCGAATCGACCGTGCTGGCCGAGCATATAGCCGTGGTCGCCAAAGTAGACCACGATCGTGTCCTCGGCCAACCCGGAGGCGTCAAGCGCATCGAGGACCCGTCCGATTTGATGATCCAGGAATGAGACCGACGTGAAATAGCTCGCCTGGATGCCCTTGACCTCGTCGGGCGTCAGGTCCGCGAAGATCTTCGGTTGCTCGAGCCGGTCCTGCTCGGAGATGGGCGGGGCCGAAAACTGATCGAGTCGAAAGCGGACTTTCCAGTCATCCGGGAACTTGAACGGAGAGTGGGGCTCGTAGAAGCTCACGACCAGGGCGAACGGCTTCGAGTGGTCCTGATCCTTGTGACGATCGAAATAGTCGGCGGCCTTCTCGACGAAGAAGGTCGACTCCATCGACGCCATCGGCAACCCAAACGAGTGCCCATTGGCGTTGAGCCAGACCGAGGCGGGGTCCTGGAAGGGACGCCAGCTCCGGCGCCGACCAACCTGCTTGGGCGGGTTCAGGCGGAGCCACTCGGACCAGTTATTTGAGTCAACCCGCTCGGCGAATCCATGCTTCTTGGGGCTGTTGAAGTGCATTTTGCCGATTGCAGCGGTGTCGTAGCCCAGTTCGCCGAGCCAGTCGCCCAGCGTCACCGCGTCGTCGGGCAACGGGGTCAGCAGTCGGGTCACGCCGACCGCGTGCGGGAGCCGTCCGGTGATAAACGACTGCCGGCTCGCCGTGCAGACCGGCGAGTTGCAGAACGCCCGGTCGAACCGCACCCCTTGCCTGGCCAGCGCGTCGAGACGAGGCGTGGCGTGGCGGGGATCTCCATCAATTCCCAGCGTCCCCCCGGCGTGGTCGTCGCCGATCAAGATCAGGAGGTTCGGGCCCCTGGGGCCGGCTTCGGGCCGAGGGGCACGCGGTCGCGCCTGGCTTTCCGGATGAATCATCGCCGCTGGCGTCAGAAGCGCGAGCCAGGCGGCGAGCCGAAGCCAGTAGCGAAATGGTGAAATCAAGTCGTTCATCATCGTCTGGGCAGATTGGTTTGAGCCTCAAGCCAGCCTCACCCTACACTTGAAGCCCAATTATTTGTAGAGCAGATATTTCGCGCGGACCTTGACGAACTCAGCCAGCTCCTCCTGCCAGGTCGAGCGAATCGCGGCGAGGTCGCCCCCGGCCTGGAGGGCTTCGTAAGAGTCGCGATCGGCGAGCATCTTGAGGAATCCGGCGGGCTCCCACTTTCGGGGATAAAGCGACTTGAGGGTCACGGCCAGGCCGACCCCGAGGTCAACCGGCTCGAAGGTTGACCAATCGGTGATCGCGATCTGGACTCCCTGGCATTCCTGGCCGGCATATTGCCGTTCTTTGGGAGTGAATCGAACCGGAACGAACCGGACTCCCGGCATGGCGAGTTCGTTGAGGGCTCGGGCGAAGGCACGGTCATCGATCCAGGGGGCCCCCAGCCGCTCGAATGGGGTGTCGGTCCCCCGACCCGTGGCCAGGTTGCTTGCTTCCAGAAGGCCGACGCCGGGGTAGAGCAAGGCCTCGGTCAGGCTCCGCATGTTCGGCGAAGGGTTGACCCATTCCAGGCCCGTCCGGTCGAACGTGTCATTCCGACGCCAGCCCTCGCAAGGGATGACGGTCAAATCCGCGTTGATCGACCGTTCGGCGTTGAACATCCTGGCGAGTTCGCCGACCGTCATTCCATGGCGAACGGGCAAGGCGTGATGAGCGATGAACGACGCGAAGTCCGGGTCGCGCACTGGCCCGGCCACCGCGATGCCGCCGATCGGGTTCGGCCGGTCGAGCACGATCACGGGGATGTGGCTCTCCCTGGCGGCCTCCAGCAGAAGTCCGAGGGTGCTGATGTAGGTGTAATACCTCGTCCCGATGTCCTGGATATCGTAGACCAGCACCTCGATCCCAGCCAGACTCTCGGGAGTCGGTTTGCGGGTCTTGCCGTAGAGGCTGTGGATGGGCAGGCCGGTCTTCTCGTCCTTCGCATCGGCGACCTCGGTGTCGACCGCACCCCGGATGCCGTGCTCGGGGCTGAACAGCGCGACCAGTTCGACTCCAGGCGCGGAGAAAAGCAGGTCGATCGTCGAGACCCCCGCCTTGGTCCGGCCCGTGTGGTTGGTCACGAGCCCGACGCGCTTGTCGCGGACCTCGCGAAAACCACGGCGGGCCAGGACGTCGACTCCGCAGTCGACGGGCCGGAGCGCGGGAAGCTTTGGCTGGGAGGTTCTGAGAACGGTCGTCTCGCGATCCGCGACCCTCAGGGCCGCGTCGACGATCGACGAGGCCACCAGCGTGGCGATCTCAGCCCGCAAGGCGTTCGGGCCGGAGTTCTTGCCATCGGGGTGAAGTCGACTCGTCAGCAGGATCACGAACGTCTCGGTCTCGGGGTCGATCCAGAGACTCGTGCCGGTGAATCCGGTGTGGCCGAAGCTTGTCGGCCCGAACAGGCTGCCCCTCGGGCCGCTGTACGCCGTGTCGACGTCCCAGCCGAGCCCTCGACGCTGATGCTCGGGGGTCGAGCCGGGATCGATCATCGCCCGGACGGTCAAGGGCGAGAGGACCCGCCGGCCGTCGACCCCCTTGCCGCCGTCGAGCATCATCTGGGCGAAAACCGCCAGGTCGTCCGCCGAGCCGAAGAGCCCGGCATGACCGGCGACGCCCCCCAGGGCTCTAGACCTCGGGTCGTGGACTACTCCACGGAGCATCCGCCCTTCGTCCCGCTCGGTCGGCGCGATCCGGCTTACCGGAACCGGCTCGTCATCCGCTCCAACAAGCGGCCGAAAGCCGGAATCGCCCATCCCCAGCGGCTCGAAGATTGACGAGCGGGCGAATGCGTCGAGCGACTGCCCCGACACCTTCTCGACCAGCCGCCCCAGGATCAGGAACCCGACGTCGCTGTAGATGAACTTCTCACCCGGCGTCACCTCCGGCCGAAGCTCGGCGATCTTCCGCCAGGCCATCTCAGGCCCCTCGGCATAGTCCGAGATCGGGTCGTCCGGGATCAGCCCCGCGCGGTGCCGGAGCAGTTGCTCGACCGTGATCGAATCCTTCCCATTCCCCCTCATCTCCGGAAGGAGAGTGACGACTCGGTCGCTCAAACGGATCTTACCGCGTTCGAGCAAGACCATGACCGAGGTGGCCGTCGCGACCGGCTTGGTCAGGCTGGCCAGGTCGAAGACCGTGTCGCGGGTCATCGCCTCGTCGGTCGGCTCGACAGATCGCTTGCCGTAAGCTTTCGCCAGCGCGATCCTCCCCCGCCGGCCGACCACGACCACGGCCCCCGGCACCTTCTTCTCCCCGACGGCCCGAGAGACAGCCTCATCGACCCGGGCCAGGCGAGACGGGTCGAACCCCATGGCCTCCGGCTTCGCCTCCGGCAACGCGGCCAGGGTCGACACGGGAAGAACCAGGGAGAGCAGCGGGAGCAAGCAAGAAAGTCTCATCAGGAGGGTACCTCGCGGGAGTCGGGCACGAAGAGTCCTCCGAGACGGACACCATCGAGCTCATCACGGAGGTCGAGCCCTGGAGGACTCGAAGCGAGTTAATTCTGGAGCCCATCGTACTGAAGGTCAGTCCTTGAATGACCTTCGGCGATCACCTGGCTGGCCAGCCAGCCCACCGCGACTACCGTCCCCGAACCCACCAGCGCGTACCAGGGATAAGCCACGCCCGTCAGGAGCTTGACAGCCGTCACCGCCGCCGTGCCGGCGATCAGGCCGATGAAGGCCGATCGTTGCCCCACATTCTTCGTCCAGAGGCCGAGCAAGAACAACCCGAGCAATAATCCCGTCACGAACGAGGCGACCGACAGGGCGTTGTTGACCACGGAGTCGCTGAGGCCCTCCGACGCAAGGGCCACACCCATCTGCACGACACCCCAGAACGCCGTCATCCCTTTTGAGATCGCCATGAGTTGTTTTTCGCCCGTGTTCGGGAAGAGCGGGCGATAGAGGTCGTTGACCGTCGAGGACGCCGAGGCGCTAGGGCGCCCGAGACCGTGCTCATCGTCACCGAGAAGACCGCCGCGACGATTAGCCCTCGGACGCCGATGGGCATATAGTGGACGATGAAATAGGGGAAGAACCGGTCGGTTTTCGTGAGCGTCTCCGTCGGAGGTTGGTCCTGGTAGAGCACCCAGAGGCCGACGCCGAGCGTCAGGAAGAGTGCGAATTGGGCGAGGATCACGAACCCACTGGCGATCAACGCCCGCCCCGCCGATTGCTCTGAACGGGCCGTCAAGTACGCGCTGGACCATCATCTGGTCGGCCCCGTGAGTCGCCGTGTCGAGGACCAGGCCGCCGATGAGCCCACCCCAGAAAGTGTACGTCTGGGTCAACATGGCGTAGAACGAACTGGCGGCTTCCTGGACACTCCGAGGGGGCCCGACCCCGTCAAACCCGAAGTTGATTACCCGAAACTTGTGCGCCGCTGATCCTCTCCGCCAGATCTCCTCCCACCCTCCGGGAATTTCTCCGAGCAAGATCCCCATCGCAATGAGTGCCGCGAGCAGATAGACGGCGAACTGCAAGACGTCGATCCAGACCACCGCCTTGATCCCGCCGAGATAGGTATAAGCCAAAGTCGAGATGCCGATGACCACGATCGAGACCGGCAGGCTCCAGTGTGTGATCTCCTTGAGGACCACGGCCGCCAGCAACAGCCGGAGCCCCGACGCCAGCGTCCGCGTCACCAGGAAGAGCACGGCCGCCGCCTTCTGCGTCGCGCCGCCGAACCGCAGCTCCAGCACTTGGTACGCGGTGTAGATCTGCTTCTTGAAATAAGCAGGCAGGAGGACGAACGTCACGACGAACCGGGCCACGATGTAGCCGAAGGCGAGCTGGAGGAACGTCATGTCCCCCTTGGTGGCGTTGCCCGGCACGCTCAGGAAGGTGACGGCGCTGGTCTCGGTGGCAACGATCGAGATCATGACCGCCCAGGCTGGGATGTTGCTCTCGCCGAGGAAATACCCCTTGAGTCCCTTCGCTTCCGAACTCGCCCCGATCCGGGCCCCCAGGACGGTGCAGCCGACGATGTACAGGACAAGGACACCGAAATCCAGCGGCTGCATGATCGCTCCCGAGCCGAAAAGTCGAAGCCACGCGAGCCCGCTCGGCGGCCGATCGAAGCCGCTAATCTACCGGACTCGCATCGGTCTGGCTACCTGAAGGCCTGAGGAACTCCGGGAGGCAACGGTCCAAAGATGGGCAAAATCTGACGATCCGATCCGGGCGATCAGGCGCCATGCGGTCGGCGGCGTGTTAAAATATCCCGATCCGAGCGGCGAATATCTCATCACGTCGGGCAGGCCTGATCGATCCGATCGGCCGCGACTGATACCGACGAGGGAGTCGAACACTCATGACCCGATTAATCCTGCGAGACGAGGGAGGTCCGCGCCCGTCACGGGGTCTCTCGTGGAAGATGATCCTGATCGGCGCGGTCGTGGCGTCGCCATTCCTCATCCTGAGCGTTTACAACGCCTGCAAGATCGAGGTCGATACCAGCAAGCAGGCGGTCCTGATCCGCCGCGTTGGTCTCGATCTGGACCGCGATCAGGAACTGGCCCCGCCCAGGAAGAACGGGACCACCTATTACAAAGGTATCCAGACCGAGGGGACTTACGGAGGCGTCCTGACGGAAGGGCGCTACTTCTACAACCCCTATTACTGGGACTGGGAGATTTCCGACCAGTTCGTTGTCCCGAACGGCAAGATCGGCATCCGCGTCGCGCTGGCCGGAACCGATCTTCCCGCCGGCCAGATCCTCGCCGAAGCAGGCCAGAAGGGCATCCTCCGCAAGGTGGAACTGCCGGGCCGTTATCCCTACAACCCGTATGCCGAGGTTTTTGAGCTGCACGACCCCGTGACCGTCCCCGCCGGCTTCCGGGGGGTCGTCACCTTGCTCGCAGGGAAGACACCCAAGGACCCGAACGTCTTCCTGGTCGGCGAAGGGGAGCGCGGGGTCCAGTTGAAGACGCTCGACCCGGGAACATACTACCTGAACCCTTACGAGACCCGTGTCAGCCTGGTCGACTGTCGCTCGAAGCGATTCAACCTGGGTGAAGGCTCGGCGATGGACTTCCTCTCGTCCGACGGGTTCCCCGTCACACTCGACGGGGCGATTGAGTTCCGGGTGATCCCCGAACGCTCCGCAGAGGTCTTCGTCAAGTACAACGAGGACGACAACGGCGACGCGATCGACGAGGAAATCATCAAGAAGATCATCACGCCCGAGAGCCGGTCGCTCTGCCGGACCGGCGGGTCGAAGCTCACCGGCGGCCAGTTCATCAGCGGGACCGACCGGGAGATCTTCCAGCGGAACCTGGTCAAGAGCCTGACCGAGAACTGCAAGCAGCAGGGCGTCGAGATCCTCGCCGTCGCGATCACTCGGGTCGAGCCACCCCAGGACATCGCCGCGCCCGTCCGCGACCGCGAGGTCGCCAAGCAGGAGCTGGCCCAGTTCAACCAGGAGAAGCTCCAGCAGCTCTCCGAGGCCAAGCTCGGGATCGAGGTCCTGCTGGCCGAGCAGAAGCAGAAAGTCGTCCGTGCCGAGGCCGCCGTGATCGTCCAGACGACCAAGGCCGAGCAGGACAACGCGGTCGCCGTCACGCTCGCCGAGCAGAAGCTCAAGGTGACGCAAACCCAGCTCGAAGCGGCCAAGGACCAGGCTTCGGCGATCATCGCCAAGGCCCAGGCCGACGCCGACGTGATCCGGTTCACCAACAAGGCCGACCTCGCGGGCCTCGCCGCCCGGGTTGCCGCGTTCGACGGCGACGGCTCGGCGCTGGCTCAGAATATCCTCGTGAGCAAGCTCGCCCCCGGCTTTCGCTCGATCCTGACCAACTCCGACGGCCCGTTGATGGACCTCTTCGGCCAGTTCGTCCGGCCGTCGGCCCGGAAACCAGCCGGCTCGCTCCCCGCGCCCGTCGTTAATCCGGAGCCGACCCCGAAGCCGGGTGCCGAGGCGGCCCGGACTCCTGAATTGCCCCAACCCCCGTTCGCTTCCGCGGAGGCCAAACCGTGAATAACTCGATCGGAGCCAAGCTCGCCAAGGTGGGGGTGGCCCTCGCGGCCGTCTACGTGATCGGCTATCTCGGGATCTGGCAGTGGGGATTCTGCCGGATCGAGGTCCCGCCCGGTCAAAGTCTGTTCCTCCGGTACAAGGGTCCGTTCCCGTTCGCGCTGGGGGGAGTGTCGCAGGCGCCCGACGGCACGCTCGTGACCCTCGATACCTCGGGCCGTCCCAAGCAGATCGGTATCCTCGAGGCGATGCCCGGCCCCGGCCGGCATTTCTACTCGCCACTGGAGTTCGAGCACCAGCTCGTGCCCGATATCCTGGTCAAACCGGGCAAGATCGGTATCGTGACCGCCAAGATGGGGCGGAGCCGGTCCGGCGGGTCGTACCTGGTTGACAAGGAAGGGGACCGAGGGGTCTGGCGGAGGGTCCTCACACCCGGTCGCTACCGGCTCAACAAGTACGCGTACGAGGTTGTGCTTAAGGACGTCGACGCCTGCGTCGAGACCCGCGCCAAGGCCACCAAGCGCGAGGGAGACCCGACGCTGATCCCGCCCGGATACGTCGGTGTCGTGACCAACAAGACCGACAACCCGACCACCGGCGAGACCCAGGGCATCCAGGACAACGTCCTCCAGCCCGGGATCTACTTCCTCAACCCCGAGGAGAAGCGGGTCAACATCATCAGCGTCGGTTTCAACGAGACCACGCAGATGGTCGAGACCCGCGATGCCGCCGGAGCCTCGACCAAGAGTGACCGACTGGGCAAGGGGCCGGGCAAGGACCCCGAATATATTGCCGGGACCGGCATCGAGTTCCCCTCCAACGACGGGTTCCCGATCCACCTCGACTACACGGCGATCTGGGGCATCCTCCCCGACCAGGCCCCCGACGTCGTCCGCCAGTTCGGCACGCTCAAGGACGTCGAGCAGAAAGTGATCCTGCCGCAAATCGGCTCGATTTGCCGGCTCCACGGTTCCAAGCGAGGGGCGGTCGATCTACTTGTCGGCGACACCCGCGAGGAGTTCCAGACCGACACCTCGGAGGAATTGGAGAGCGTCCTGGCGTCGAAGAACCTGACCCTCCTGTTCGGCCTGACCCGGCACATCTACGTGCCCAACCAGGTCCGCGAGCCGATCCAGCGGGCCAGGATCGCCGACGAGTTGACCAAGACCCGCGAGCAGGAACAGCTCACCGCCAAGGCCCAGGCCGACCTCTCCGAGGCCAAGGCCAAGGTCGTCCAGGAACAGGACCGGACCAAGGCCGAGACCGAGAAGATGATCGCCCAGGTCACCGCCGAGGGGGAAAAGAAAGCCAAGGAAATCGAGGCGACCACGGAAAAACTTCGCGCCGAGATTGACGCCAAGACCGCCATCGTCCAGGCTCAGATTACCAAGACGATCGGCGAGGCCACCGCCAAGACCACGGAACTCTCGAACCAGGCCAGCGCCGAACGTTTCCGGCAGTACGTCCAGACACTCGGAAGCCCTGAGGCCTACAACCGTTACGTCTTCGCCGAGGGGCTCTCCGAGAACATCAAGCTCGGCGTGTTCTACGCCGGACCCGGCACCTTCTGGACCGACCTGAAGGGGTTCGAACAGGTCATGCTCGGCAAGCTCGCGGACGACGCCACGCCCAAGGTCCGGACACCGCTCATCGAGCGACCAACACCCAATCGTTGAAGATCGACTGCATCTGATCGCCTCGGAGCGCGCGATCCACATTCACGCTCCGAGGCGTTATGTCTGCAACAATTACGGAAATCCCTTTGGCCTTTGTGGCATTTTGGCAACCCGACGGTCTCAGAATTTCCGGCACACTTGTCGAGTTTCTCCTCATCGGTGAGAATCATCAGCCATAATCAACCAAAGGCGAATGATCCACCGAAGGGCATAGTCTGATGATGGTGCGTCGATCCATGGATACTAGCAAGTGGTCTCGGCGGATCGGCACTCGGCCGGGCCTGGAGCACCTGGAACGTCGAGAAGTCCTCTCGACATCGTCGATGACACTGACCATGCCGACTCTCCCTAACGGGATGATCGGCGGCGTCGCAACCAGTTCATCGATGGTCTTTGACGGTCAGACGATGCCCCATGCCACGGTCCAGCTCAAGCTGGGCCAGACCCTCCGAACGACCCACGCCAACAAGTTGGGCCAGTACCAGTTCCATCTGTCCATGCCCACCGGCTCTTATCAGGTGAACGTCCGGGCCGAGAACAGCGCGGGAATCGTCCAGCGGGCATCGATGACTGCGACCCGGGGCGATGCGGTCATCGCCTGGGACGACGCGATGATCGCGGTCATCAAGGCCGACACCGCCAACGTCGGTTTGGCTTCCAGGACCCTGGCGATGGTCTCTGGGGCGGTCTACGACGCCGTCAACGACATCGAACGGACAGGCGCCGTCTACAAGTTTGACGTCAAGTCACCAGCCGGCGCCTCTCCTTCCGTCGCGGCGTCGGAGGCGGCTTACACAGTCCTCTCGGCCCTCGACCCGAGCATGCAGGCGTTTCTGGATGCCACGATGGCCCAGTCGCTAGCCGTCGTCCACTCGATGAGCGCGAAACTGGGAGGCGTCGAGGTTGGGATGGAGGTCGGCCAGGACATGCTCGCCTGGCGGGCGAACGACGGCTCGTCGGCCATCGTTCCGTATGTCCCTGGAACCGCACCGGGTCAGTGGCGGCCGACACCGCCGACCTACCAGGTCGCCTGGGGACCGGAATGGGGTCAGGTTCAGACTTTCGCGGTGACCAAGCCGGTCTCCAATTTCATGCCACCACCCCCACCTGCCCTGAACAGCCCCGCTTACGCTGCGGCTTTGAACCAGGTCGAGTCCCTCGGAGCCCTCAACAGCACGACCCGAACCGCCCAGCAGACGCAGATCGCCGACTTCTGGTCCTATGACGAACCCGACACGGGGACGCCTCCGGTCCATTACAACCAGATCGCTGAGACCATCGCTCTCCAGGAACACAACAGCCTGATCCAGGACGCCCGGATGTTCGGACTCATCAACGTCTCGATGGCCGACGCTGGGATCGCCGCCTGGGACGTGAAATACACGTACAACCGCTGGCGCCCGATCACGGCGATCCCGCTGGCCAATACGGACGGTAACCCCGCCACTACCGCCGACCCGACCTGGCAACCCCTCGGCTCACCCGGCGACCCTGGTCAGCCGAACTTCACCCCGCCATTTCCAAGCTACGTCTCAGGGCACGCCACCTTCGGCGGCGACCTCTTCACCATGCTTGCCAACTTCTATGGGACGAACAACCTCCACTTCACCCTCACCTCGGACATCCTTCCGGGCGTGACTCGTTCGTACAACAGCTTCAGCCAGGCGTCGTTCGAGAATGCCGTCAGCCGGATTTACCTCGGAATTCACTTCTGGTTTGACGAGTCGGCCGGTATGAAAATGGGAAGCTCCATCGCCAATAACGTCTTTGCCAACGTCATGCGGACCACCTGAGAGCTTCCAGTCGGTTCGGTTGCACCGATCCTGAGTCTCCGCCGGATCGCGGACACCGGGATTGGAGAACGCCCCGACTTCCCACACCCTGGCAGCTCGATGACGATCGGAATCGAAATCAGGCCCAATCGATCGAACAATCGGGAGCGACCCGACGTATCTCGGAAAAAACGGCCGAGGTCGGCCTCCTGACCTCGACGCCGCCTGTTCGAATTCTCAGAATGATCTGGCCGGATCATCCCTGAGGCCACCGGCCCTCAGATCGTCATCCCAGCACCAGGAGCTACCCTTGAAGCGGCCCTCTTCCCTCCGGCTCGGCCTGATCGGCCTGGCCATGATCCTGGCCGGATGCGATTACACCTCGAAGAAAAAGTCGGTCCTTCCGCCCGAAATCGCGGCCGGCCCGCTCCCGACGCCACCCGGGCAGGGTCGGAAGCCTGATCAGGCCGTCATCTCGTCGGCATCCGAGGGGCCGTCGCAGGAAATGAGCCCAGAGGAAATCAACCGCCGAGGGGTCATCCTCGGCAATGTCGTCAAGCTCATGCAGACCGCCTCGACGAATCCCGGAGGCCAGAACTTCGCGCTCGCGACCGACAACCTCAACGAGCTCTTTGAACAAGGGGTCAAACCTTCCGAATACCTGCTCAGCCCGGCCGCTCAGGACTTCCTCCTGCCGAGGCTCTACGAGGTATGGAGGCAAGACCCTGAGCCGATCGTGAAGTCGTTCTGCACGCCGAAGTTCACGATCCGCGATGCCCGCCACATTGAAGATTGCATGCTTTATCACGTGGTCGCGAATCGGGTTGCGGGCGAGGGAGATGATCTGACGAGGGTCCGGCGGATCTTCGATTGGATGGTCCGGAATATCGAACTGGTGCCTGCTGAGTCACTCGCCGGACCTGGCTTGCCTCAGGCCCAGGTCCGGCCGGCCGACGTACTGCTGCGGGGCATGGCCACGGAGTACGGTGGTTTCTGGTCGGAGCGGGGCTGGCTGTTCATGTCCCTCTGTCGTCAGATTGGGATCGATGTGGGCCTGCTGACCTTCACGCCCCGTCAATCGGCAATGGCGAATCCGGCCACTCAGGGGGCACGGCAGCCGATCCCCTGGATCTGCGCCGCGATCATCGATCACAAGGCGTATCTCTTTGATCAGCGGATCGGGCTGGAGATCCCGGGGCCTGACGGGACCGGGGTCGCGACGCTCGAGGAGGCGATCAGCGACCCGGTGGTTCTCGGCCGCCTGGATCTACCGGGGCTCTCATCTTACAGCACCTCCGCCGCCGATCTGGCCGGGAGCACCTCCAAGATCGGCGTGCTGATCGACTCCAGCGAGGGGTATTTCTCGCCCCGGATGCGACTGCTCCAGGGCCAGCTTCGCGGCGATTACCGAACGATCCTGTTCCGCGACCCGGCTGAGCAGGCGACCAATATCGCCACGGCCCTCGGCAAGCGAGTCGGTTCAATCCGCCTCTGGACCCTGCCGATCCTTGTCTCGGAAAAGCTGTTCGGCGATTCCGAGTTCGTGAAGGCGACGCTGCTGCCGCTCCATTTCTTCGAAGGTAAGTATCCACTGCTTTACGCCAGGACTGCGCAGCTCCGCGGCGAACTGACCGAGGCGATTGACAAGTATGTCTCACTTCGGTTCGCCGAGAACGCGGTCATGAGGGACGCGAAGAAGACACCGATTCCGAGCGAGGACCAGAAAGCCCTCGATGTCTACGCGACCTATTTCCTGGCTCAGTGCCATCTCGATCAGGGCAACACTAAACAGGCTGAGGATTTATACCGACAGTTACTGGCCCTCTCGCCCGAGCCTGGCCCCGGTCGATATTATTACTATATGCTCAGATGGGGAGCTCTCACCAATCTCGGCCGGATCTGCGAGGCGAAGGGGGATCGCGCCGGGGCGATTGCTTACTACAGCGCGGGCAACAACACGCCTCAGCGTCACGGCAACCTGTTCCGGGCCAGAAACCTTGTCTGGAATCGACCGTTCGACGACCCGGGTACGCACCTTCCCGCGGCACCTCCTGATATCCCGGCCTCAATCAGGGCGGCGGATCGTTGATCGGGCTTATCCGGCCTCGGTCGAATTTGATAGATTGTTGAAGTCCGCGGGCCTGGACGTCGAACCAGGCCCGTTTTGCGTACTCTACCGACCGGCCCCTCGTCCGGTTCCTTGAGGAAGCCTCATGAGGAATGGTGGTGCCGGCCCACCGGGCTCGGCTGGCCCGGCCGCCGATAACGATCGATCCGCTCGGGCTGAGCCGATGGGCTCGGTGTCGGTCATCATGACCGAGGTCAGCCCGTTTCATTGCCTTTACCAGGACGCTCTCGAATTCCATTCTCAGAGTCGGCTGACGCTCCCTCGATCCGAGAGCGCGTCGAGTCGGCTCGCTCGGGCGTCGCTGCTACTCTACGTCGCGTCGGCCGAGGCCCTGGTCCATCAGGCCGCCGAGGAACTCGCCCGGCCCGACCTCGCATCTCTGGTTTCTGATCCCACCAGGCCCATCGCACTCGTTGACGCCTGGCGACTCTTGCCGGCTCTCGTCGGCCACGGGACGACACCGCCGGCTGACACCTCGACCCCTCCCTGGCCGCAATTTGCCGAGCTTCTCGCTCTCCGATCCACCTGGTGCTATCCCGGCCGCGCCGTGGATCGCCGGGCCTACTACCGGTCGTCTCGGCCCGGAAGCGACTTCGAACCACTCCAACCCCACCAGATCCCCAAAGGGCTCAGCCTCTCGGCCGATTCGCTGCAGTATCCAAGAACCGGACTGCCGCGCGACCCTTATGCCCTGCGACCTCACCACCTCGACACCGCAAGGGGTGTCCTGGACGCCGCCATCGAAGCCCTTGATCGCCGTCTGGACGGTGCCTTGACCCGAGCCAACCGCCATCGCCGAGAGATCGTCCGGGTCATTCATCCTTCAGTCTGAAGTCAGGCTAACGACGCCTCTGGACCATCGCCAGCAAGCAGGCGATGGCCAGCAGGACCGTCAGGTAAAAGTGGGTGAAATCCTCGGGTTCGGGCTCGACCAACGCTTCCGGTGGAACGTCCGGGTAGTGGTCCTCCACCGGGTCAGCCGGGCTGAACGACATCGGAGGGAAGGCCAAGGACAGGGCGATCGGCCGGGCCGCCATGTGTCGGGCCAGTGGGCCTCGCGAGGGCTGAGGAGCGTCGCGGCGGACATTCTGCGCCTCGGACAGAACTCCGGCCAGGTCTTCGATCATCGCGTCGAGCGATTCGACCCGCCCCAGAAACGGGCCTCGACGGGCCCTGGCGCGGAGCAGGAGCCACTGAACACGGGCCTCGGGGTACTTGAGTCGGAGCCGCTCCCTGGCCTCAATCACGCGATCATCTTCGAGGGCCTGGCGGACATCAGGAAAATGACAGAGGAAGTGGTCGGGACGCTCGACCACCAGACGGTTCCGGCAATGCTCGGCCCAGTGGTCGCCTGGCTCGCTCTCGGTGACCGCCAATGTCAAGACTGCATCGCGCAGGTGGGTTCGGCCGTCGTGGTCGGCCTCCCACGCCAGCCTGAGTAAGTCTCCCGCACTCATATCAAGCTCCTCTCCCAACCTAGCTACCTTAAGCATCCGTCCAGATTTGTCGGTCTCCTCCGACTCGGTTTAATTTCGGTGCAATCTTGCTTCGACTTTGGCGAATCGAGCCGATCCTGCGTCCATGCTCCAATTTGGGGTTTCCGAGGCGGAGGAAGGGCCACTATGCTGTGGTCCCCTTGAAACCGGCGGAGATTCCTCGAATGCGCGTGCTCCTGGCCACATCCTTCCCCGTGCCCGGCGAATATGACGGCACGGCGATGCTCCCGATCAAGATCCTTCGGGCTTTGAAGGACCGAGGGGTCGAGGTCGTCCTGGCGCACCTGAAGGCTCGCCCACCCTGGGGATCAGCGAGCCGGGACAACTTCGAGGGGACACCTTCGTTCACTTTCCACCCACGCGACTGGGTCGGCGGTCTGGCCAGGGTCCATCGTGAGTTCCCCTTCGACCTCGTCCATGCCCAGCACCACGGGGGAGCCAACCGGACCTATTTCGCCTGTTGAACGTTTCGGCTGGCCGATGGTGTACGAACTCCACTCGCTCTTGGGTGAGGAATACGAACGCGACCGGATCGGCCGGGGCATCGGGTTTCAGATTAATGTGCGACTCGAACGCGCGGTCTGCCGGCTCGCTTCCGAGGTGATCGTCCTGGGAGACCAGGTGAAGCGGGTGATGGTCGAGGAGAAAGGGGTCCCGGCCGACCGGGTGACGGTGATCTACCCCGGCATCGACCTTGGCGAGTATGACCGGCCTGGAGAACCTGCGGCAATCCCCGGCCTCACGCCCGAACACAAGGTGGTGATGTACGTCGGGAGCATCGTTCACCCAAACCAGGGGGTTCCGCTCTTGATGGAGTCACTGCCGCGCGTGTTTGAGGCTGTCCCGGAGGCCCATTGCGTCCTCGTCGGCGGTCCGGCCGAGGCCGGCGAACGCTACCGGGCGGAACTCGGGCGATTCGGCGACCGTCTGATCGTTCTGACCGGGCAGACCCCCGACCAGGTCGTGTCTCTGACGCGTCGGGCCGACGTCCTGGTCCACTCCCGGCTCGCCTGCCGGGAAAACTACTCGGTTCAGAGCAAGATCGCGGTCTACCTTGCCGCCGGCCGACCGATCGTCGCCACCAACTTCGCCGACTACGCACAGATCCTCGGCCCGACGGGAGCTGGACGATTGACGGCGGTCGAACCGACTTCGATCGCCGAGGGGATCATCGAGGTTTTGCGGGATCGCGCGCTCGCCGACCGCCTCGCCGCCGCGACCCGACCAGTCGCCGAGGAGTTGTTCGGCATGAACCGAAACATCGACCGCTACCTCGATGTTTACCGGAAGGCGCTCGTCAGCGGGCCCCGATCGGCTTGACACCTCGGGAGACGCCCATTAGTATCTAACTCTCGATGAGGACGATCGATCGATCGACCCGTTCAAGCCGCCAGGCCGCTGTAGCTCAGTCGGTAGAGCGACGCTTTCGTAAAGCGTAGGTCCTCGGTTCGAGTCCGAGCAGCGGCTCTTTTCCTCCACATCACCTGGTTCCCGCCCTTTCTGGTGCATTCTTGCACTTCTTGACGACAGCGGCCTGAGAGAAATGCGGAGTGCACGTCAGCCTTTGATTTTTTTGGGCGACAGTTCGGGGGACTCAGGCCGACGAGCGAAGTGGCGTCCCGGACGTTCGGCCAGATATTTCGCCAACCTTTCGTCGTCGGAGAAGACGGCGGATCGCACCGGTTCGGATCGCCTGGGCTCCGGGCTTATGGTCGAGGTCGCGGACCTGGAACTCGGCCAGGCCGAGGATCTGGCAGTCGGGCTTGGAGGCGAGCAGTTTGGCGATGCCTAGGATCTCGTCCTTGTGGACAGCGAGCAAGCGTTGCTTAATTCGGTCGGCTTCGTCGCGCTGTTCAGGCGTCAAGTCGAGCGAGAAAGGGGCATGTGAGGGGCTTTAGGTGAAGAAGTGGCGAAGAAATCGAGACGACATATCGATGTCTTCCGCCGCACGTCTTCTTCCTACATTCGATACGATGACCCCTTGACTCTAGGGCGGATGCGTCGAAGCTCGACTCGGTTGGCTTCGTCTGTTACGATTGCCGACCCGAGAATCCGCGGTTGAGACCCGGCGGGCCTGGTTTTGGCCGATCGTGGGGCTAGTAGGGGGAGGCGAGGACGTGCGGATCACGAAGGCGGTCATCACGGCGGCGGGCCGGGGGGCCCGACAATATCCGGCCTTCGACACCGTTCAAAAGGCGATGCTGCCGCTGGTTGATCGCGACGGTCTGGCCAAACCGGTCCTCCAGATCATCGCCGAGGAGGCGCTTGAAAGTGGCATCGAGGAGATCTGCGTCGTCGTTGCCCCGGGAGATGAGGAGTTTTACCGGCGCCACTTCAAAACTTTCGTAGCGAATCTCCGGTCGGCCGACAAGGGTCTAAGCTGGGCCGAGGAGCAGGCCGGGCGGTTGGATGAGCTGGCCGGTCGCCTGACCTTCGCCGTCCAGCACGAGCCGCTCGGATTTGGCCATGCCGTCTGGAGCGCCCGCGAATTCGTTGGCGGCCAGCCGTTTCTGCTCCTGCTCGACGATCATGTCTATGTCTCCAAGGAAACCCGGCGCTGTGCCCGGCAGTTGATCGACCTGGCGGTCGCCGAGGGGTGCGCCGTCTCGGCGGTCCAGGCGACCCGCGAGCACCTGATCCACCAGTATGGCACGATCAGCGGCCGACGAATGCATGACCGGCCCGAGGTTTATTCGATCGACGAGATCATCGAGAAGCCGAACCCGACGATCGCCGAGCTGAGGCTACAAATCCCTGGGCTCCGGGCCGGGCATTTTCTCTGCTTCTTCGGGATGCACGTGCTGACCCCGGGTGTCCTCGACCTCCTCGGCGAGGTCGTCGCCAGGGATCGACGCGAGTTGGGCTCGATCCAGCTCACCACGGCGCTCAACGAGCTGGCCCGCCGCGAGCGTTACCTCGCCCTGGAGACCCGCGGCGCCCGATACAACCTGGGAGTCAAGTTCGGGGTGGTCGAGGCCCAGATCGCCCTCTCACTGGCCGGGGTCAACCGTCAGACGATGCTGACGACCCTCCTGGAGTCGGTCATCCGGATCGAGCAGGGTGCGGGATGAGGCCCGGTCTCACCTCTCTGATTTCCATCGCAACTCTCAGAATCGCTGGTTTACCTCCATGGCGTTCGATTTTCTCAAAGCACCGGTGAGACAAGCCGTCAATCTGTTAGTCTATGGGCGGTACGACAACCTGGTCGAACTGACTCATGGCGTGCGATTAAATAAAGAAATGATCGAATGGGCAATCAGCCAACATGGCCGCGACCTGACTTCTCCGCCGGAAGCGGCGTATGACAGTATGAATGTTATTGAGGTGCATGGAGCCTCGCCTCCTCAATGGTCCATCGTTTTCGATTTATGGACTTGTCAGGAAGGACAATCCGACCTGAGTCTCGCGCTAACCGTCAAGGATGTAGAAGGTGACTACGTAGTCGAACTCGATGACATCCGCGTGCTCTGACGAGTTCCCGCCTGGTAGATTTCACCCCGACGGCCAGGACGACCGCCATGAATCCGCTGATCCAGACCATCACCGGCTCCGAGCCGCTCGTCCGCGACCGGTCGATCCAGGAGCTTCTCGCCGGGCTCTCGACCGATGAGGTCCTCCGGGACTGCGACGAGCTGGAGACGTTCCGCCAGGACTCGCGGAACCTCTACGAGCGGGTCCGGGCGTCGATGTTCCTGCACTGCGATCTACCGTTACCGGCTCCAGGACTCGCCCGACCTCCCCTCGGGCGGCGTGATCCCGTTCGACGGGTTCGTCGACCTGATGGAGCGCCGGTTCGAGCAGGCCATCACCGCGTTCCGCTCGACCGTACGTCAAGATGGCCCGAACGGCTCGATCCTCAGCGCCCTGGCCCAGGTCTACGAGCGGATCACCTATCAGACCCTCGCCGACCAGGTCCGGCGGTCGGTCCGGAGCTGCAAGGGGAACCGCTGGATGTTCCGGGTCGGCCAGGTCGCCGAGCATCCGATCCGGATCCATCCCAGCGCTCCTCGAAGCGGTCCTCGGACGATGGCCTGTTCCCGATCCTGATCGAGCGGACGCCGGTCCGGCTCGACCTCTCGCACTCGGCCTGGTCCGACATCTTCTTCCTCGGGATGGACTATCCCGAAGGGGCGAGGGTCCTCAACATCTCGGTCGACCTCGGCGTCCACGGCCGCGACGATCGGCCGATCCCGCCGATCGAGACCCGGGTCCGCGTGATCTCCGAGCCGCTCCTCCGGCTGACGAGCATCGACCTGAACGCCTGCAAGGACGTGACGACCCTGGACGAGCTGTTCAACTTCGGCAACGACTACCTTGGCCTGGTCAAGGCCGGGGTGATCGCCTCGGGGCTGGTGCCGGCCTCGCTCGAAGGGACCGCCGCGCGGCTCGATGAGCTGCTCGCGTCGGTCGTCCGTCCCGGGTCACGGGCTGGAGGTCGTGAGCAAGGTCAACGACATCCCCAAGGGGTCGCGGCTGGCGGTCTCGACGAACCTGCTGGCCTCGCTGATCTCGGTCCTGATGAGGGCGACCTGCCAGGCCCGGAACCTGACCGGCCCGCTCGATCCCGAGGAGGCGCCGGTGGTCGTCGCTCGGGCGATCCTCGGCGAATGGCTGGGCGGGTCGGGCGGCGGCTGGCAGGATTCGGGCGGGGTCTTTCCCGGGCGTGAAGATCATCAAGGGCGTCGGCGCGTCCGAGGGCGACCCCGAATCGGGCGATCAGCCGCGGCCGATTGCTCCCGACGCACGAGATCCTCGACGACGACGGCTCGAGCCGACGTTCCACAAGGCCCTGGCCGACAGCCTGGTCCTGGTCCACGGCGGGATGGCGCAGAACGTCGGGCCGATCCTCAACATGGTGACGGAGAAATACCTGCTCCGGAGCAAGGAGGAGTGGGAGGCGCGGCAGGAGGCGCTCGCGGATCTTCGAGGGGATCGTCCGAGCGGTCAAGTCGGCCGACGTCAAAGCGCTCGGCGGCCTCACGACGAGGAACTGGGAAGGGCCGATCAAGGGGATCATCCCCTGGGTGAGCAACCGGTTCACCGAGTCGATCATCCGCGAGGCGAGGCAGGCACTGGGCGAGGACTTCTGGGGCTTCCTGATGCTCGGCGGGATGTCGGGCGGCGGGATGGCCTTCTTCGTCGCCCCGCATCGCAAGGCCGCGTTCCTCGACGAGGCCCGCGCGATCATGAAGCGGGTCAAGGCCACGCTCGACGACGCCCTGCCCTTCGCGATGGAGCCGGTCGTCTACGACTTCCGGATCAACCCGCACGGCACGTTCGCCGAGCTGGCCGTAGACGCCGACGCGATGATGCCCCCTCGCTATTACACGCTTCAGGTCCCCCGGATGATCGCCGAGGGGACGGCCGCGCTCGACCCGCTGCGGAAGTCGGACGTCGACCACTTCGCCAACCACTGCGAGAGCACCGGCGACCTGCTCCGCGTCTTCCGGACGATGATCAACAACCTCTTCCCCGTCACCCGAGCCGCGGGCGACACCGCCTCGGCCGGCTGGGACCAAGCCGCCGAGCAGATCCGCCTCGAGAACGGCTTCGACCCGGTCCAGCACGAGCAGCTCCGCGAGGACCTCCGCCGCGGGCGGATCGGCCTGGCCCGCAACCGCCTGCCGGTCGACGTCGAGATCCGCGACGTCGACGACGCCGATCTGACCCTCGCGCAGGGGCCTCGGCTCGATCAGGCGACGAAGTCGGGGCGAGGAGGCGCTTCGCAACGGCGAGGTCGCCGTGGTCTCGCTCGCCGCCGGCGTCGGCAGCCGCTGGACGACGGGCGCGGGAGTGGTCAAGGCGGTCAACCCGTTCGTGATGCTCGCCGGCAAGCACCGGAGCTTCCTCGAGCTCCACCTGGCCAAGACCCGCAGGTCGCAACGCGAGTTCGGCGTCCGGATCCCCCACGTCGTCACGACCAGCTTCCTGACCCATTCGGCCATCGAGCACCACCTCTCGCAGACGGGCAACTACGGCCACGACGGCCCGGTGCATCTCTCGCGAGGCCAGTCGATCGGTCAGCGGCTGATGCCGATGGCCCGCGACCTGACCTTCCTCTGGGAGGAAGGCTCGCACGAGATCCTCGACGAGAACAAGCAGAAGGTCCGCGACGCCGGCCGCCGGGCGATCCTCGAATGGGCGAGGTCGAAGGGGGAAGGGGCCGACTACACCGACAACGTGCCGATCCAGCGGTTCAACCCGCCCGGCCACTTCTACGAGGTCCCCACGCTTCTCCGCAACGGCGTCCTCGCCCGGCTCCTCGACGACCATCCGAACCTCAACTGGCTGATGGTCCACAACATCGACACGCTCGGCGCCAACCTCGACCCGGGCGTCCTCGGCCTGGCGATGGAGACCGGGGCGACCCTGAGCTTCGAGGTCATCCCCCGACGGATCGAGGACCGAGGCGGCGGCCTGGCCCGGGTCGGAGGTCGGCTCCGGCTTCTCGAAGGGCTCGCCCAGCCTCGCGAGGATGTCGAGTTCCGCCTCCGCTATTACAACACCCTGACCACCTGGGTGGACGTCGCCAGGCTGCTCGACGCCTTCCAGCTTGACCCGCGCCGACCTCCGGAACGACCCCGCGAAGGTCGCCGCCTCGGTCCGCGCGATGGCCGCCCGGGTGCCGACCTACGTCACGATCAAGGACGTCAAGCGGCGCTGGGGACACGGCCAGGAGGACGTCTTCCCCGTCGTCCAGTTCGAGAAGCTCTGGGGCGACCTGACCTCCTTGCCCGACCTCCCCTCCGCGTTCCTCGCCGTCGACCGCCAGAGGGGCCAGCAGCTCAAGGACACCGCCCAGCTCGACGGCTGGGCCAACGACGGCAGCCGGGACTCATGTCCTGTCGCTCTGCGACTTTCCCGCGTGAGACCGCGAGACCGGGTGGCAACGATCCGATAGAATCATGGACAAATCGCTTTAGCGAGCGGATGTCCCGGCGGGATCTGGGAGACTGCCTATGAGTCTGTCCACCGAACTCGTCTACACACCCGATGATCTGCTCACGATGCCGGAAGGGGATCAATACAAGTTGATCGACGGCCGCCTCGTGGAGCGGAACATGGGTGCCTGGTCGGTTCACGTTGCCTCGCGCTTGCTGGCGCTGATCGCGCGGTTTGACCCCGATCAGAAGCTCGGCTGGCTCCTGATGGGGGACGCGAGCTATCAGTGCTTCCCAAACGGTCGGGTCCGCAAGCCCGATCTCTCCTTGATCCGGCTCGGTCGGCTCCCGGACGAGAGGGTTCCCGCGTGGCACATCACACTGGCCCCCGACCTGGCCGTCGAGGTCATCTCGCCGAACGTCATCGATTACGAGACCGACCGGAAGCTGGAGGATTACCTCAAGGCCGGAACCCGGCTCGTCTGGGTGATCAATCCGGAGGTCCGGACGATCCTGATCTATCACGTCAACGGCTCGATCGCAGGGACGCGCGAGCCGGGCGAACTCGACGGCGAGGAGGTGATCCCTGGCTTCCGTTGCCAGGTCTCCGACCTGTTCGTCACACCGAAAGCCCCCTGATCCCGTCAAGTCGAGCAAAGTCCCGCGAGGTCGCGGATCGCGGCCTGGGCGACCGGGCTCGGGCACGACCAGACCAGGAAGAATAGGGCCTGCCGTGCCCAGCGCTGGGCGGGCTCCTCGCGGAGGAACCCGGAACCTTTGCGAGCGGTAAGGAATGCCTGGGTCAGCCGCAAGACCAGTCCGTTGGCCTGGCCACGGACCTTCGCCGAGGTCGGTGCGCCGGGAAGTCCCGAGGCCGTTGCCAGCAGATCATCCCGGAGCCGTTCCCAGGCGTCGCGGAGAGCCTCAACCGGCTCGGTGAGATCGTCCCGGCCGGCGGATTCGAGGGCCCGGAGCCCGGCGAGCCCTTGCCCCAGGGCCAGGGCCGAGGTCTCCAGGCCGCCGGTCCCGGCGGCCGAGGGGTTTGCCATCACGTCGGGTAGCGGGCCAACGAGGAGATCGTCCTCCAGTAATTCCACTCCATCGCATGCCACCTCGGCCGTGCAGGACGCCTGGAGCGCCGCCAGGGCGAACGAGGGCTTGACCGTCACCCCCGAGCGATCGGTCGGAAGGGCGAAGAGGATCTGCCTGCCGTCGAGCGTGGCTGCCCCGGCGACCAGCATGTCGGCCCGGCAGGCGGCCGTCACCCACGGGATCAGCCCATCAACGCGGAAGCGACCAGGTCCGACTTCCTCCGCGCGGACGACCTGCGCCCCGTGGCGGCGGGAAGTGGTCAGTTGCGAGATACCGACTGTGAGAAAGGCTCGGCCCTCCGCGATCGCCTCGACCCAACGGCGAGCGACCGGCCGGTCGAGCGCCGCCACCAGCCTACGCGTCCCAGCATCGTGCTGCGAGAGGATAAAGGCGGCCGTCAGCGACCCCTCGGCGACCCGGGCGTAACGCCTCAGCAGAGTCAGTCGGTCACATTCCTCGCCGCCGAACTCGCGAGGGAGTGCCCAGCGCGTCACGCCCACCCGTTCGAGGATCGCCCAGAGGTCGGAGGGCCAGACGCCCGCCTCGTCAGCCGGACCGTCAAGCCCGGCCAGGGCCTCGACCAGCGGGCCGAGTTCGGGCTCGCCCAGATCCTCGTGGTTCCACAGATGCATCGGGACTTCGCTCCGGTAGAATGATCCAACATCGAGGAATCGGCCAGCGCCGAAGGGCGACGACTCGCGGAGTCCGGTCCATGCCGCCACCCTATTGTTACGATTATCCACGTCCGGCCGTCACCGTCAACCTCGCGATTTTCGCTCTGACCGGAGACGGCCTGCGCGTTCTCCTGATCCGCCGGAAGCACCCGCCGTTCGAAGGCCGATGGGCCTTGCCGGGCGGGTTCCTGGAGATCGACGAGCCGATCGAGGACGGGGCTCGCCGCGAGCTTCGCGAGGAGACCGGCTTCGATGCGACCGGGCCGGTCGTCTTCCTGGGAGCTTACGGCGATCCTCGGCGCGACCCCCGAGGACGGACCATCAGCCTGGCCCACGTCGCCGTGGTCCGGCAAGGGCATTCGCGGGTCGAAGGAGGGGACGACGCCAGCGAGGCCGCCTGGCGAATCGCTCGCGCGGCGGGTCCGCTCGCCTTCGACCACGACCTCATGCTGACCCACGCCCTGGACTGGCTCGCCTCGGGCGTCCGCAAGGGGAAGCTCGGCCTCGATCTCCTGCCTGAGGAGTTCGACGAGTCGGAGATCAAGAGGATGTTCCGCTCGATCTTCCATTCGCCGGTCGGGGCCGGCCATTGGCTCCGCAGGATGGAAAAGCAGAATCTGGTCGAGCCTCGCGTCGGTTCAGGGCGGCTCTACCACGCCGTCAAGGGCGACGGGGCCCAATGACCAGCCTCGTCGACGTCACACATTCGTCCTCGATCGGATTCGATGCTACGGGTACCTCGCAAGGAGCGTCGCTTCACCTCGGATCGCCAGACGTTCAATCCTGCCGGACGATCGGACGACGGTGACCCATCGGCCGTCCGGCGACGGTAGGGGGCTGACGAGCAAGCAGCCACTCGCGAGAACGCGAGCCTCAGTTTCGAGGGCATGAGGAACATTCGAGCCGGGTTCGAGATGGATGGGCGCGAGTCTCAACTCGTAATTCGGCTGCCGTATGCCCTTGTTGAGATAGGTCAGGGCCAGTGATCCGTTTTCGTTGCGGACGAGGTTGGGGAGTCGTCGATTGTCCTCCTCGCCCGAGGTCTCGGGCTCCAGCAGAGGACCGGCGGCGATGATCGATGTGGCGGCTTGATCCAGCTGAAGCCACCAGATCCGCCAGTCTGGTTCTTTCTCGGTCTTTGAGTTCTCGATGTATAACGACGCGAGGATTCGGTGGCCCATTCGCTCGTCGGTCGGCCAGGAGAGGTCGCCCACGAACAATGTGCTCGGCGCGGGGCCCGGAGTTCGCCAGGTCAAAGCTCGGGGACGGATCATGGACTCGTGTTCGTCACGACCGTCCGTGAGAGGCGTCTCGAAGTCAACCCGATAAATCCGGCCGTCACCGCCCGAGCAAAGCACCCTGGCCAGAGTTCCCGGAAACCAGCACGGGGCACATGTCGATAGAGGAGCATCGGTCATATCGATCTTGTCGAGGATCTTGCCCTCGGGAAGACTCATCCGGACCAGGCCCATGCCGGATGCGGACGACGATGGACCCGAGACGGATCGCTCCCAACCGAGACCGATGACCTGACGTAAACCGCGATCCTCCCATGGGGAGACGCTCGCCAGCTTGAAAGAGACCTGGCGGTGTGGGTAAGACTTCCATCCTCCCGGTTTCGAGGTTCAACCGGCGAGGCCCACCGTCCACATCACCGATGAAATAACCGTTGACGACCTGGTAGGGTACGATGGATTCGGTGCGCAAAGACGGTTGAACGGGATTCGATTGGGCAACGAGGATGGCCAGGCCGGTGACCGTCCCGGCTGCAAACAGGACGGGCCGGATCGATGAGACCAATGCATCTCGGATCAACTTGATTCCCCTTTTCGGACTTCCTCTCCGTATTCGTCCGAAAGTGCGACCACCATGATCGCCCCGATCCAGCGCCGTAGGGTGTTCAAGCAACACGACCAGGAACGTTACCGACTTGAGGGCGATTTTCTTCCAGTGCCACGAGCATCACCGACTCCATCGACTCGTGTCGGGCCAGTTCAACAGCGCCGGGAGGACGCGTATCATTGAGAGGCCGCACCTCGACTCGCATCCGGTTCGATCGTCGATGAGAGGTCACTCTGATGTCGCGGACACCTTCGGACCGATTTCAACCAAGGCATTTCCCGACGACTCGCTGGAGCCGCGTGATCGCTGCCGGGGACCCGAATGCACCCCACGCTCGCGAGGCGCTGGCAACCCTTTGCCACGCCTACGGGTATCCCCTTTATGCGTATATCCGACGTCGGGGCCATGATGCCGAGCAGGCTCGGGATCTGACCCAGGACTTCTTCGCCCGGCGCTGGAACGGGGGCTTCTGGCGGAGGTCGACCCCACCCGGGGGCGCTTCCGCTCGTTCCTGCGAACCGTCTGCATTCACTATCTGGCCAACCAACGCGATCGGGAGAACACCCGGAAGCGTGGAGGGGGTAGGATCACTCTCCCGATTGACGCGGCCGATGCCGAGGGACGCTATGCGCGCGAGCTGGCCGACGAACTGACCCCGGATCGGATCTTCGACCGGAGTTGGGCGCTGACTCTCCTGGAACGAGTCCTGGACCAGCTTCGAGGGGAGTACGAGGAGGCAGGCCGGGCAACGACCTTCGAGGCGCTTCGGGGTGGCCTTGCGGAGGACATGCCCCACGCGACGATCGCCGCCCGGCTGGGCACGTCTGAAGGGGCTGCTCGCGTCGCGGCCCATCGCCTCCGTCGCCGTTACGGCGAGCTGCTTCGCCGCGAGATCGCCTCCACGCTCGACGATCCGGCGGAAGTGGATGAGGAGATCCGGGACCTGTTCGCTGCCCTGGCTGGCTGATCCGCCAGAAAAACCGGCGTTCCTATAACGAACTGCGGCGTTTCGCTTGATAACCTTGATCGAGGCATCCGAAGCCTTCGAAACCAGGACGAACGACACCGTCCCGCCGCCAAATGGAGTACCTGGGCTTCGGAGTCTCGACGAGGACAACCGGCCGGGATGAGAGGTGACCCATGACCACTGAGAACACCTGCCCTCAGTGTGGGGTCAGGAGACCGGCGAATGCACCCGGCGGGCTTTGCCCGCGCTGCTTGCTCCGGCTGGGACTCGGTGGCGGCCACATGGCGATACGCGGAGAACGTGCCGACGATTCGGACCGAGCCCTGGAAAGAACCATCGGCGAACCTCTTGATTCCTCTCGGGTGTCCTCAACATCTCGAAGCTCGGGTCTCCTCTCAGCCCTTGACGTGATCGTTGGACCCGTACCCCGTATTCTCCTCCGCCAGGGCTCGTCCGAGTCGGCGACGCCGGCGAGAACCAGTTTGGAGAGCGCGATCGCCACAACCGGCGACGCGGGACGCTATCAACTCCTCGACGAGATTGCCCGGGGCGGCATGGGCGTCGTGTTCCAGGGTCGCGACCTCGACCTCGGCCGGGACGTGGCTGTGAAGGTCCTGAAAGAGCGGTAACTCCACTCTCCCGAGATGGTCCGTCGGTTCGTCGAGGAGGCTCAGATCGGCGGCCAGCTCCAGCACGCGGGAATCGTGCCGGTCTACGAGTTGGGCCAGCTTTCCGACTCCAGGCTGTTCATCGCCATGAAGCTGGTCAAGGGCCGGACGCTGGCCACGCTTCTGGAGGCCAGGAGGGACCGGGCAGAGGACCGGGCTCGGTTTCTCTCCGTCTTCGAGCAGGTCTGCCAGACGATGGCCTAGGCTCACATTTGCTCGGTGATCCATCGCGACCTGAAGCCGTCGAATGTCATGGTGGGCAACTTCGGCGAGGTCCAGGTGATGGACTGGGGGCTCGCCAAGGTGATCGATCAGGAGGGCATCGCCGATGAGGAACGCGCCCTTCGGGGCCGGGATGACACGGGCCTGATCCGCCCGGCCCGCACCGGCTCCGAGGCCGACGAGTCCCGATCCGGCTCAGTGATGGGCACGCCCTCTTACATGGCCCCCGAACAGGCCCGAGGCCAGCTCGACACGCTCGACGAGCGAGCTGATGTCTTCGGTCTGGGAGCGATCCTCTGCGAGATCCTGACCGGCCACCCTCCTTACACGGGCGTGGCCGGCGATGATGTCTACAGCATGGCCGAGCGAGCCGATCTGACCGAATCACTGGCCCGGCTCGATGCCTGTGGAGCCGATATCGAGCTGATCGAGCTGACCAGGGCGTGCCTGGCCGCGGCGCCGAAGGATCGTCCAAGAGATGCGGGGGTCGTGGCCGTCGCCCTGACCGATCATCTCGTCAGCGTTCAGGAACGGATCAAGGCGGCCGAGCTGGCCCAGGCCCATGCCGAGTCACGGGCCGCCGAAGAGCGGAAACGTCGGATTCTGGCGGTCGGCCTGGCCGCGTCGCTGATTGCCGTGGCAACGCTGGGGGTGGGCGGCGTGGCCTGGGTGACCCACGACCGAGCGGCCAGGGCGGAGGTGACCGCTCGCGAGGTGACCGAGGCACTTCGCTCGGCCTCCCTCCTCCTGGAGAAGGCGCGGACCTTCCCCCGAGGGGATCTGACCCGGTGGACTGAGACAACACAGGCGGCCGATCGAGCGGTGTCGCTTCTCGGCCGGGGTGAACTCGCGCCGATCTGCGCCAAAGGGTCCAGGAGCTCACCTCGACGGTCGCCCGGGAACGAGCCCGGGCGGAGGCGGAGTTCAAGGACCGCCGGATGGTCAAGCGACTCGCCCAGATCCACGATGACATCGTCGTCCACTTCAACATGAAGAGGGCAGACGCGGAATATGCCGCAGCCTTCCGCGAGTACGGCGTTGACGTCGACAAGCTCGATCCCCCCGAGGCGGGCGCCCGGCTCGGGGCAAGCCCCGTCCCCTCCGAACTCGCCAATGCGCTTGACCAGTGGACCTTCCTCCGCAGGGACCAGGTCCACGATGCCGACGGGGCGCGGCACCTCGTCGCAGTCGCCAAAGCGACGGACCCCGACCCCTGGCGGAACCAGCTCCGGGACACGCTCGCCGACGCGGCCAGGCATCGGGGCGGGGTCTCGAAGCCCTCCGGCAGCTTGCCGCCACCGCGGACCCGGCCCGCCTACCCGAGGCCAGCGTGACCCGACTGGCCTCCGCCTTGGCGGGGTTGGGGGAGCGTGGACTGGCGACCGACTTGCTCCGTCGAGCTCGGCGAGCTCACCCCGATGATTTCTGGGTCAACTCCGACCTCGCAGACCAGCTATCCCGCTCGGGCAAACCCGACGAAGCGGTCCGGTTCTTCTCCGTCGCGCTGGCCATACGTCCCCAGAGCGATCGTGCCCGCAGCAAGCTGGGTGAGGCGCTCAGGGCGGCCGGTCGGACCGAAGAAGCCACCTTGTACCCACAGGTGAGACGACCCCCGACCGGCCTTTTCCGTGGCCCAAGACGTCCGCGTACGAATCCCGGCGCTACGATCGGCGATGGCCCGAAGGGATGACACCGGCCCTATCTCGACGTCATCCTCTTCAGATCTGCAAGTCGGCCTCGCAGAGGATCTCGAACCCTTTAGTGTGGAGTGAGACGCCGGCCTGTTCGATGTTATCGACGTGCATGGCGACCGCCGCGCGACCACGGGGGTGGACGATCAGGGGGTAGGCGTAATGGATGTTGATCTCAGCCTGGATCATCGCCGTACAGAGGTTGACCAGCGCATGAGGCCCATTGGGCATCTCGGCGATGATTAGCTCGTTCTCGGCGAAGGTCATCTTCTTGAGCTGTAGAATCTCGCGTCCTTGCTCGGGGTGACTCAGGACCAGCCGGATGATGCAGCAGTCGGCCGAGTCGGAGATCGAGAGCCCGACAATCTTGACCTTCGACCCCTGGAACGCGCGGACCAGTTCGAGCAACTGACCAACTCGATTTTCGAGGAACACCGAGAACTGGGTCACGGAAGGCCAGTTTCGGGCCTGCATCGTCTCGAAATCGATCTCGCTGCCCCCGCTTTCCCCGAAGCTCATGGCGAACCCTCGCTCCTCGGCGGCTCAAACGGGGGAAACACGGACAATGAGCAAACGGCTTCCCCGCGATCCCTTCGCGGATCATTACGCCAGTCTACAAGTCGAGGCGGAGGCGGTCAATCCTCCGTGCCGAGCCGGTAGAGTCGTTTCCAAGGTTGACTCGACGTCACTCTCCTCTCCTCTCGCGGGAGTGGGCTAGCGAGATCGGGTCTGACGCTCTCTCGGGGACCCTTACTTGCCCTGGCACCAGGCCCTTGACTCACCCGTTGTCAGCCGTTATCCTTTTCCTACGCCCCTGGAGCGAGAGGGGATGTAGCTCAATTGGTTAGAGCACCGGCCTGTCACGCCGGAGGTTGCGGGTTCGAGCCCCGTCATCCTCGCTGAAAGGAAACCCCTGGGAAACCGGGGGTTTTGAGTTTCGAAACCGAAGAGTCTCGGAGCCGTCCCCCGGAAACGTTCCCCGATTATCCCTGTCCTCGGACCACGCTGCGGGCTTGTCCCGGCTCCCTTCGGCAGTTCAGCTTCGCCGCCCGACCAGCGGCGAGATCAGGTCGTGCCAGGCGCTGAAGAGGGCCACCGCCGAGATCGCGAAGAAGGCGAGCCAGGTGATGGCCTCGGTGAGGAAGATCGGCGCGACGCGGCGATCGGAGTCGCGGCGGCCGAGGTAGAGAGTCGCCCCGGCGATCAGGGGGAGCATCATCGCCTGCGCGTAGCCGCCCACGGCGACCAGCCCCTTCGGCTCGCGGAAGGCGAAGTAAAGGCCCAGCGCCAGCAGGGGATAGATCACGCAGAAGGCCCGAGTCGTCCACGCTCGTGAAGACGGTTTCTCCAGGGGCCAGATCCCCGCAAGATCGAGGAAGTCGGCCGTCAACCGGCTGTTGGCGGCCGTGGCCACGTAAAGGGTCTTGAACAGAACCGCCCAGGCGCCGATGAGGAAAACCTCACGCGTCCAGACTCCCAGCGGCTGGACATACATCGAGGACAGGACTTCGATCATCCCCGCCCCACGGGGCACCAGCCCTTGCGGTCGGAGCACCGCCGCGCCGAGCAGATAGAAGGCAACCGTCGCCACGGTGAAGACGACCATGCTGAACCAGGCGTCCAGCTGCATGACCTTCAGCCATCCCCGAGCCCGGCGTTCCCAGCCCTCGTCGTCCGAGCGAGGGCCGACCGACCGGGCGTAGCCCTTCTCGATGCACCAATAGGGGTAGGCGAAGAGCTCGCTGGCTCCAACCCCAGTGATCCCGAACGTCGAAACCGCCAGCGCCACGCCGGTGGCCGGCAGCGTCAGGTCGAACCCGTGCCTCAGCTCCTCCCAGCGGATCGGATAATCCGTCCAGGGCAGGCCGAGCACGCAGGCCAGGGTCATCAAGGTCACCAGCGCAACCAGCGCGGTGGTCACCTTCTCCAGCCGCCGATACCCTCCCGAGAGGAGCAAGGCGATGGCGGCCAGGGCGGTCAAGGTGGCCCAGAAATGCTCGGGATGAGCCTCCAGGAACGTCCCCCATCCGGGGACGATCCGACCGGCCCAGCCGGCCGCCCATCTCGATCCCCCCGGGAAAGCCATGTGAGCGGCCTGCCCCACGAGCCCCTCCATGGCGGCGATCTGGGCCTGGGTCGTCAGCATCATGAAAAGCCAGAGCCAGCCCATCCAGGACGTGCCCAATCGCGGCCCCGGCAGGGTATCGAAAGCCGCCAGGGTCGTCTTGCCGTGGGTGATCGCGTACCGACCCAGCTCGGTCTGGATGAAGACCTTGATGACGCAGCTCAGTAGGATGAACCAGAGGAGCGTGTAACCGTGCGCCGCGCCCAGTCCGGTCGTGGCGATCAGTTCGCCGGTCCCGACGATCGACCCGGCCAGGATCAGGCCGGGGCCGATCTGCCGGAATGCCAGGCCCAGCGACCTCGGCGGCTCGCGGACCTCCTCGCCGGAGGAGACGAACGGCTCGGTCTGACCATGCCCGTGCGCATTCGAGATGAGCGTGGATTCATCGCGCTGGATGATCTGCGGGTCGGTCGGTGAGGGAGTGTCCATGGGGACATCCTAACGTGGCGGGTGCAGCGATACCATGACTTCACGCCGTCACCGGAGCCGCCTCACTTGGTACGTCGCGGGCTCGATCGATCGAATCTTTTCCGTCGGATCGAGAGCCAAGGGCTTATGACAATCGAGGTACCGTGTCGGGCGGATCCGGTTCGATGAGCGGGATTTGGAATTGGAGCCCGACCCCAAAACCGGGCCACCGCGCCACATCCCGACTCGACAAGACTGGTCCGACTCCAGGCATCCAAGAGCGAAGGGCTTACTTCCCGGGTTGCTCCTCGCGATCGGTCCAACCCGCTCCCATTGGATCGTTCTCCCAGGGAGGAAGTGCGAGCCAGGGATATCGCGCGGCACGCCGGAACGCCGCTCCGCGTTCCGCCGCGCCGGCCGCCGCCGCTCGTTCGATTCGGGCAGCCCGAGTGAAGAAGGCCGCTTGCTCGGCGTTGTACCGGGCGCTGCCACGAAGGGCCGCCGAGTGCTTGCGGTAGACTGCCGATATCTTCTCGTGACTCTCCGCCAGCCAAAGATGAGCTTTCTCGGCCTGAGCGCATCGCTCGGCGTTGTGTTCACAGTAAGGCGACCTCCGCTGCCACGCCTCAAGTTCGAGTGCCCCAGCGAAGATCGCCACGATCACCATCAATCCCCAGACCGTGAATCGCACGCGGGGTTGTCGCATGGTCGGGTCTCAAGACCGGGAAAAGCATCAGCTTAAACCGGATGGGACGACTCACTCAACAATCGCGATTCCTCCATCCAGGTTAATCCAACCCGACCATCCCGACTCCCAGACACTCACGCGAGGCGTCATCGACCACATCGGGTGGGACCATCTCCAGTCCCTTGATCGCCGAGGCCATGAGTGAGAGGGTCGCAAGCCTGTCCAGTCCTCGGGAAACGCCGCCGGATAGCAAATGCAAGCGCGTCAAGGCCCTCGGCGTGAACGTCGGTTCGAACCGACCGGCGGAATCGAGCTTGCGCGTGAGGTAGTTCGCCGTCTCGGAGCGGGTCAGTGGTTCGAGGCGTGCTGACAGCTCCCAGCGGTTTCCGTCGGCGAGTTCTTCAGTCAGGTCCGAAGGTCGGCCGACCCGGAGGAGGGTCAGGCGAGCCGAGGGGTCCGGGTCGAGGTGATCGAGGCGGTCCAGATCGATCCGGCCAGCCCCACTTTCGATCGCGTGGCAATCGTCAATCGCCAGGACGACTTGAACCCCTTGCCACCGACAGAGCCGGGCCGCGTTGACCAAGGCCCGCCAGGCGGACGTACGCGAGGCGTCGGGGCAGAGTCGAGCGCCGAGGCCCGCCGCCAACGTTGCGAACAGGTTGTCGCCTTCGGTCAGGCCATTGGCGCGGGCGATCCGGCGAGTCGGACTCCGGGTGGCTTCGAGAGCCTCCGTCAGCACTCGAGACTTGCCCACCCCAGGACCAGCGATGAGCCGGGCTGAGCGACTGGCCGACGCGATCGCGTGGACTAGTCGGGCGACCGCCTCGGAATGCGTCGGGGTCTCGACGAACGGCGACTGGCGCTCGTCGAACGGGTCGCGCGTCAGGTTCCAGTGCCGGAGCCACATGATCGTGCTGAAACTCCTGAAACCGGCTTCCGCCCGTTGAGTTATTCTCGCACCACCCCTTCCATCGGTAAGATGGTGACGACTCTTTCGCGATTGCCGGAGAGCGCGACGTTGGCCGACCGTTTTTATTGCCCGGGGCCCCTCGTCGATGGCCGCGCCTGGCTCGAAGGGGACGAGGCCCGCCATCTGATTCGCGTCCGACGCGTCGGCCTCGGAGAATCCGTCGAGATTTTCGACGGCCGGGGCTCGGCCTACCGCGCGGAAGTCGTGACCCTGGGGCGGGATCGAGTCGAGCTGACCGTGGTGGAACGTTCGGAGCCGAGTCGTGTCGCGGGCTGTGAGCTGACCCTGGCGACGGCCGTTCCGAAAGGGGATCGGTTCGACTGGCTGGTCGAGAAGGCCACGGAGCTGGGCGTGGCCCGGCTGGTCCCGCTGGTGACTGAGCGGTCGGTAGTTGACCCCCGATCGGCCAAGCTCGACCGGCTCCGTCGCGCGATCGTGGAGGCCTCCAAACAGTGCCGTCGCGATCTCTTGATGAACCTCGAGCCACCCAACTCCTGGGCTTCGCTGGTCGGGTCGGCCCAGGAATCGATCCGACTGATCGCTCTTCCTTCCAGCCTGGGAATCGCCAGTTCAGGGTTGCGCCCGGGTGGGCAGTCGGTCGTCCTGGCGATCGGTCCGGAGGGTGGTTTCACCGACGATGAGGCCGGCCTGGCGATCGTCGCCGGCTGGCGGGGAGTCGGGCTCGGCCGGACGATCCTGAGAATCGAGACCGCCGCGTTGGCTGGTTGCTCGACGATCCTGGCCCTCGCCGAGGCCGATCCTGACGAGAATGGGGGGCGTTGATGGGATGGGGAGCGATCGCGGCGATGGTCGGCCTGGGTCTCGGAGCCGGCGTGATGGGGGGATTGTTCGGGATCGGCGGGGGCCTGATCATCGTTCCGGCGCTGGTGCTGGCATTCGGGTTTGACCAGAAGACGGCGGCGGGGACCTCGCTGCTAGCCCAACTCCTGCCGGTCGCCTTCCTGGCGGTCCGCAATTACTGGCAGCGGGGCGAGGTTGACATCCCAAGGGGCCTGGGAATCGCTGGCGGCCTGCTCTTCGGGACCTTGATCGGTGCTATGATCTCCGGGGCCGTCTCGCAGGCGAGCATGAAACGGGCCTACGGGGTCTTCCTGATTGTCGTCGGCGTCTATTTCCTGGCCGGGGACTGGCTCTATCCTAAGCCAGAAAAGGCGGTTGCGCCGGCGTCTCCCCTTGTCGAATGAGAAGGCCGCCTTGTCGTGCGAAGCCTCTCAGGTCCACTGGCCGCCGGACTTGTCCTCGTAGATCGACCAAACGTAGCCATTGGGATCCTTGAGGGCAAACTCACGCCAGCCCCAGGCCTGGTTCGACCGGCTCTCCCGAGACGGAGAGCATCGCCCCTTCCTCGAGGCAGTGGGTGTAGAACGCGTCGATGTCATCGACGCGGATCTGGAGATGAATTCCCACCCCGGCCTTGTTCTTGGTGAACTCCTCGGAGTGCTCATCCTGGGGGTGAAGCATGAGCGAGAACTCGCCAATCTTGAGAATGGCCAGGGTGAGCGGGCCACCTTCCTGTTCGGCGTGGAGCTGAGAGATCTCGGCGCCGACGATCTCATTATAGAATTCGAGCGATTTCTGGACGTCGTTGACGTACAGGAAAACACTGGTGACCTGGGCCGCCATCCGAACCCCCCCTCTGGATTCCTTCCGGGATGCCTTCGGCGGAGAATACCCGGAACGGGCGGTCGGCCGCAACGCGAGCCTGGTCCGATCGTGGAGGGCTCAGGCTGTCGCCGTCTTCGCGGTCATGGCGTGCCCGCAACACTGAAAGACCTGGTTGGGCGGTTTGCAGCCGCAGGGCCGGATAATCTCGATCTCTGAGCCGCAACTCTCGCAATGAAGACGAGTTCCGGCCAATTGGGCGGGTGGGGTCTCGTTTTTTTGAGTGGGAGTGGCCATCGGGAAACCTCCTGCTCGACTTGGACCGGCGATTCGGGATGAAGTCGCAAACCCGGGGCCATGAGACGTCAACCCGGCACGTCGGCGGCGAAGAAGTTGACAGCCTCGCGGATTGCGGGGAGAAGATAGCCGGCAGCGGAGTAGTGTCCGCAGTCGAACCAGCGAATCGGCGGCTTTCCGGCGGCTTCCCAGAGTGCCCTGGTCGTTGAGGGGGGAACAACCTCGTCGACATTGCCGGCCATCATCAGGATCTTCTTGGCTTTGAGCCGGTCGGCGTAGGTGAGCGGGTCGAGCGGCCGGGTCAACGCGGTGAGGTCAGCCTTGGTCCGGCCCGAGGCGAGCCACCCCTGGCGATAGCGCCGGGCCTCGGGCTCATCCATCTGCCAGAGAATCTCGTCGAGCCCGCCACCGGCCAGCAGGAAGACGCCCCGGTTGAGCGTCGGGTCAACCGCCGAGGCCAGGGCCGACGTGATCCCGCCCAGGCTGATCCCGGTCACCCCGAGCTTCGACGGGTCGACCTCGGGCCGGGCCGCGAGCCAGGCCGCGGCCCTCCGGACGTCGCAAACTCCCTGTCGCATCGAGAGTGTGGATCGACCGATGTCGGTCGAGAGAAACCGATGCTCGCCATTGATCGGTCGCCGCTCTCCGTAATAGGGCAGCTTGAGGAAGATTGCCGCGACTCCTTTGTCAGCCAGCCTCGCCGCGTAGTAGCGAGACAGGGCGAAGTCGGCCCCGAGGATGTGCAGGACCACAACGGCGGGCCGTCGCCCGTCTCCCTTCGGCTGGAAATACTCGGCGTGGACCGTGTTGTTAGCCGGTTCGGGCGTGATGATCGGCGAGGGGAACCGCAACCTCGCGACCGAGTAGCCGGGTGTGTCGCGAGCCGATTCCAATTCAAAGCCGAAGGTCGCCTCCTGGAGCCGGAAAAGCTCGGGAACGTCGGCCTCGGCGGCGGTCGGGTGGAAGGTCGCCTCTCCTTTCTCGACCGTCTGTGAAGTCAGGATTGCCGCGATCAGACAGGCCGAAATCATGGGAGTCATGCCTTCGATGGGAGTGGAGGCGGTCGCGGTTGCCCTCCGGGGGGAGCTTGGCTAGGATACCTCGCCTCGGTTTCCGAGGGAAAGGGAGTTCCCGCGATGAGCGTCGACCACCTCGCCACGTTGCGCGGCCTCCAACCGAACCGCGTTTGCCTCATCAAACCCAGCTCTCTGGGCGACGTGGTCCATGCGCTTCCGGTCCTCTCAGCCCTCCGCGCACTCTGGCCCGATGCCTACCTCGCCTGGGTCGTGAATCGTGGCCTCCGGGGGTTGCTCGACGGCCATCCCGATCTCGACGAAGTCATCCCCTTCGACCGTTCGAAAGTGAGACTCAGTCCGAGCGGAATTATCTCGATCTCTCAATTCCTGATCGACTTGCGGCGACGTGATTTCGACCTCGTGATCGACCTCCAAGGGCTCTTGCGATCGGGGGTGATGGCCGGGGCCACCGGCGCTCCGGTTCGGGTTGGACTGGCCGGGGCCCGCGAGGGTTCAAGGCATTTCACGACCCATCAGATCCCCTCGCCCGGCCCCGATTCCCACGCCGTCAACCGGCTCTTGAAGGTCGCCGAAGCGTTCGGAGCGGAGATCTCTCGCCCACGTTTCCAGCTCGCCATCGGTTCGGACGATCTCCGGTGGGCTCGCGAGCCCCTGGCGAGCATTCCCCGGCCCAGGCTGGCGATCAATGTCGGAGCCCGGTGGCTTACCAAGCGTTGGCCACCCGAGCACTTCGCCGTTGTGGCCCGGCGAGCCGTGGCGGAGCGAGGTGCCGGCCTGGTCCTCGTCGGCGCACCGGAGGACCGCCCACTGGTCGATGCCCTTACAGTCGCTCTCGGACCAAACGAAGCCATTGACCTCTGCGGGCAGACGAGCCTCCCGCAACTGGCGGCCGTTGCCTCGGAAGTCGACCTTTTCCTTTCTAACGACACAGGGCCGCTCCACCTGGCCGCCGCCACGGGGTCGCGGGTCGTCGGCGTCTATACCTGCACGAGCCCGGCCAGGACAGGCCCTTATGGCACTAACTCTATTGCCGTCACGAGTTGCGTCTGGTGCGCTCCGAGCTTCGTCAAGACCTGTTCCCGCCTTGAATGCATGTCCGAGTTGACCCCCGAGCGCGTCTGGCGAGCGGTCAAGGCTCAGCTTGATGCGGAGTCGCCTTCCCTGAGAATCGCCTGATCCAATTAAACTTCCGAGGGAATGGAAAGGGAGTCTTTCGGGCGTTTTTTAATAAAGCACATCATCAATGCAACGAACAGTACTTGCCCGGCGAAAAGAGGTAGAAGCGTGATCCATCCCGCCCAGCTTGGGAGATTGTTGATTGCCTCGGGAAACGCAAGGCTGACGAGGTTTCGGGCGTAGCGATGGCCGAAGACCCAGCCTGGCAACGGTCGATCTCCTCGCCAGAGGGGCCAGACTCCTTCGACGAGCGGTCGGGCGACGGCGTCGGGCACCCGGGCGCCAACGGCCTCGAACAAGAGGATCAGCACGGCACCAATGAGAGTCAAAACCACCGCCAGGAATGTCGTCCCCCGTCCGCCGACAGCCAGAAGGCCCGCCACCGGCAGCATGGCGAATGGCAAGAGCGGCACCAGGAGCCGAGGGCCGGTCGACCATCCCCCCGTCCATTCGGGATAACTCAGGTTAACCAGGAAGACGCTCGCCATTATCGACGACGCCACGATCGCCAGGCCCCAGAAGCGGCGAGCCGCCAGGGCGACCAGACCTGGCAACGTCAGCAGGACGATCGGCGCGTAACGGATCAGCCCACGCCTTTCACCCCAGAGCAACTCTCTCAGCTTCGACCAATCAGGACGACGGACCCCGAGTGGGTTACTGGCCGAGTGGACTTGATTGAAGCGGTCAAGCACCTCATAGAAGTACCCCATCCGCCAGGGTGAGCCGAACGCAAGCGCGTTATAGGTCAACAGGATGAGCGTAGGAACCGCCGCCCCTAGTCCGAAGGCAAGCACGGTCCAGGGTGGCCGCTTCTTCCCGATCGCCAGGGCCAGCAGATAGAACCCCAGGATGGCAGAGACCGGCCCGACCTGCAGCTCGACCACGCTCGCATAACTGGCGAGGAACCCCGCGACTATCGACCGGACCAGAGGGCGAGGACCGTCCCTCCAGAGGATGGAAAACGAAGCCAGGAGCGCGAAAGAAGCGACCTGATGCCCATAGGCCAGGGTCGCGTAGGCGAAGGCTGGCGTGGCCAGGCCATAGCTCAGTCCGACCAGCGCGGATCGCCTCGGTTCGCAGCCAAGGTCGCGAGCCAGCCCAACCAGGATCACCCCCGTCAGGGCTGAGAGCAGGCCGCAAGTCCAGAGCGTCACCCAGTAATCCGCCGGCCAGTAGGCGAAACCGGCCTGATTCAGAGGATGGTCGGGCAGGTGGAGGACCCACTTCACGACCGCGTAGACGGGCACGGCCAGAAGCGGATAACCGGGCGTCTTGTCGCTGTAGTAATGGCCTCGATACCGGGCCAGGTCGCCCGTCTGGTCGTTGAGGCCGTCAATCGAGATGGTCCCCCGGTCGACCAGCGCATACGTGAGCATCAAGCGACTGGCGACGTTCCAGTCGCGAGCCTGCCAGAAGTAGGCGTAGCTGACCAGGAGGACGGTAAAGACCCAGGGCTCGGGTCGCCGGAGGAACCTCAAGGGGACGACTCCACGGTCGTTGTCCGAGTCAGGGCTGAGCGGGCCAGATCCAGGGACTCGATGACCGCAAAGGCTGCCAGGAGCGCCGAGCCCGGCTGGATCGACAAGAAGTAGCGGTCCCAGGCCAGAGGGATGAAGGCCGTGACGACGGCATAGGCGACCCCAGCCTGGACCGCCACCGACCAGGCCGTCGGCGGCTCTCCGAGACGCATTTGTCTCCATCCCTTGCGGATCGCCAGAACGAACCCAAGAGTCACCCAGGGAAGCCAGACCTGGGCTCCCCGATCCTGCTTCCAGTCAAAACGAACGGTCGAGTCGGTCCGCCCCCTTGGTCCGAAGAGTCCGAACCGACCGAACCCCTGGACGATCATGGCTTCGACTTTCTCCCGAGGGGTCGTCAACGCGTCGTTCGGGAAGCTCGACTTCGCGGAGGTGGAGACGTCCACTCGATGGTCGGACACGACCTTGACACGCTCGAAGAAACCGAGGCGCGACATTCGGGCCGTCAATGAGTCGAAGGACCTCGCCGGAAGAGCGAACAGGAACGGGTTGAGCGCGGCGAAAGTCTCGAACGAGACAATTCCCGCCCCCAGCGTCGCTAGTAGGATGATCGTTCGTCGATGTTTCGGAAATGGCCGAAGGACGATCGCGAGGATCGCCCAGGCTCCGAGGATCATCCCACCCAGACTGCCATTGAGCTTGGAGAGTGTCGCCAGGCCACCCAGGACACCCGAGCCAAGAAAAAGCACGAAAGCCGAACCGGCGATTCCTTGACCGGCCAGAAGCCGCTTCCAGGCCCAGAGGCCGACCGCCAGGGTCGCCAGGATCAGCGACTCAACATAGACGTCCGACATCGCCCGCCTCGCGTGCATCGCGTAGAGCGGGTTGGCCATGAGCAACAAGGCGGAGAGGAACCCGACCCGACGATCAAAGGCGACGGCGCCCAGCGCATAGATCGACAGGCAACCGATCGCCCCGAAGATGACTGAAGGACATCGAGCCACGACCAAAGCCGAACGGGAGACGAATTGCCGGCTGGTGTCACGATACCATGCGACCATGGCCGACGGCGCGGGTCGGCGATATCCTCCCGCTTTCAGCGCCAGGCCGATTGTGTACTTGGGCAAGGGGGGTAAATCATACCCCGCGTAACTGAGCCAGGCCGGATCGTCCCACTCGCCATTCAACCACAGATCGGCATAGAAAGACTGGGAAATGTAGGCCGATTCGTCCACGAAATGGGGTTCTGACGATAAATCCCACCCGAAAACCGTCAAGGCCAGGCCCGTCACCAGCACCGGCCCGGCCCACCTTCGGAGTCGCGAGCCTTGGCGTAAGATCGGGAAAGAGTGCGGGTTGGGCAAAGCTTGACCCCTCTTCGGGTGTGTGGAGGGCGTCAAGGACGGCCCAGTCCCGCCAACATTCTAGAAATCGTCCCAGATTTTTGGCAACGCGCTGTTCGTCGGCTAAGTTTGCTCGACGGCGCAAGAATTCGGGCTGTCCTTCGAGATCGGCGAGTTCGAGACCGACGGCTTCCGCCGGTCTGAATCGAGTCGCCTCGATGAATCCCCCCGAGATTTCCGCTGCGGGCTCTAATCGAGCCAGGGCTGGAATCGGGATCGGATCGTCATCTTTGACTTCAACACCATCCGGGCGTTCCAATGCGAATCGACTCGCGTTCGACCACGGACAAACCCCTTCCAGGGAGATGCTCCCGGGCGATTCGTGGGCGTTTGGCGGGTCGGTCGGTTTGAAGTCGGGAGGGGCTCCGCGGCCGATTGGTCGCGTCGGGTCCCGGAGCGGCCTTTGCGGATTTGAGCCCACGGTCGGGCTCGCCCTCGACGGGCCCGACGATTCGAGGGTCGAAGAATCGATGGACTGGCACCGCCGGACCGGCCCGGAGGCGCGACGCGAGGAGTCAGAAGACGGGAGTTCATCCGCGATGATCAAGAATCGAAGTCACCCAGGAGGACCCGTGCACGCGGGCCTTCTCAACTCGAAGCTGGGCGAAGCCCCCGGGCCTCGCGTTACTCGGCCTGGCCCTGCTGGGCCTGATCCAGTCGGGCTGCCGTTCCGACGGTTGCAGCACCTGCGGCTTCGCGTCCAAGCTGACCAACGGCGTCCAGGCGCTGGGGGCCAGAGTCTTCAATCACAAGACAGGTTGCGATGGCGGCCTGGGCTGCGGTTGTGGCGGGGAAGAAGGCACGATCGTCGACTCGGGTATCGCCGTGGTGCCCGGGGGGATGGCGGTGCCCGCCCCGGGGACGATTATCCCAGCGCCGGCGGTCGAAACGGCCCCCACGCAACTCGAGGCGATCCCGAGCACCCAGCCGGCCAACCCAACGAGCGGCACGGGGGGCACTCGGGCAACGCCAGCCCCTCCTCGACCCGAAGTACACCGGGCGGTAACAACCGCTCGGCTTACACCACCATGGTTCCGAAAGCCGGGACTGCGTCGCGACGAGGCTCCGACGTGGCTCGGGCCTTGCACTCAAGTCCGGATTCGACGAGCCGATCGGCGACGGTGCCAAACTCGATCGACCTTCTGGACAATATCCCGCCGGTCGACCTCCCGAGCGAGGTGACTCGCAAGGCCGTGAGCCCGGCCTCGACCGCCTCTCCAACCTCGACGATCAACCCGGTCCCGACGCCCGCGTCTTCCGCCGGGTCGAGCCCCGTCGCGACCGACAACGTCACCCCGACCCCCGCCGAGAAAGTCTCGGCGGTGGAGGGGGCGGCGAGCGTCTTGCCATCGACGATCGCCGTCGCCACGCACCAGGCGCCGGGAATCCGAAGGTTCGCGTCGGTTGCCCCCACCGTCGGAGGGGGCTCGGCCCCGTCGACTCGAGGGGCTCGAATGGCTCAAGGAGAAAGGCTACCGGACGTTTATTGATCTCCGTCGTGGCTCCGAGGTTGAAGCAGGTTTTGCGGATTCCGTGAATGATCGTGGCATGGTTTACATTTCTCTGTCCATCGTGGCTGATCAACTCGAATCCTTCCCGTCTGGCTCGATTCGACGATCTCATTTCCCAGGCCGACAACCGCCCGCTCTTCTTCTGCGACAGCGACGGGACCCGCGCGGGGCTCGTCTGGTACATCCACGTCCGGACAGTTGACCGCGAGGATTCGCAAGCCGCCGCGGGTAAGGCCGAAGAGATCGGCCTGACCGGGAAGGAAGCGAAGCTGGCCGAGGATTACCTGGCGATCCACAAGCCGAGGGCCAGGGCCGCTGTCGCGATGGCCCCGACCTCAACGCCGCCGTCCGCCCCCGAGGCGAAGGACGAGTCAAGACCCGCCGACCCGGCCCCCGAGGTTGCCCTCCCACCAACCCCGGCAGCGACTGAGCCGGTCGCGAAGCCGGCCCAAGTTCCACCGGTCAATGACGAGCCGACGCCCTCCATGCTCCCGGGCGAGCACCGGCCACAGGCGAGCCTGGAAAAGCCGGCTCCTCCGAAGGCGTTCAAGGACCCGAAAGCCTGGCGGCCGGTTGCCGCGTTGATCCTGAGCGGGATCGGCGTGCCGCTGGCCTACTGGAGCCGGTCGGTTCTTAGCGGGGTCCGCTCGGTCCGTCTCCGGGCCAGTCTCCCGGCAGCGGCGCCTCGATCGTTAGATGCTCCGGCCGGGTCGGATGCTTGATACGCAGTCGCAGGGCGTGGAGGGCGATCCGAAACTGACCGTCGAGCGCCACGAGCTGTGATCGGGCGCCGTACTTGCGGTCGCCGACGATCGGCAGCCCGCGTGAGGCGAGCTGGACCCGGAGCTGATGCCCCCGTCCGGTCGTCGGCGTCAGCTTCAACGTGATTGTCCCCCCTCGGCGATCAAGAACCTGGTAGGCAACCCTCGCCTGCTGAGCATCGGTACGACCCGGCGAGACCGTAGAGACGCGATTGGTCGCCTCGTCTTTGAGCAGCCAGTCCTCCCACTCCCCAGAGTCCTCCGGCCAATCCCCTTCGGCGACGGCCAGATAGGTCTTCTCCACTTGACCATCGCGGAACTGTTCCGAGAGCCGGGCCGCCCCCTTGCTGGTTCTGGCCAGGAGGACAACGCCTGACGTGGGGCGGTCGAGCCGATGGACCAGCCCAACGAAGACGTTGCCGGGCTTCGCATAGGCCGTCTTGAGATAGGCCCGAACTTCCTCGACGACGCTCGGGTCGCCGGTCGCGTCCCCCTGCGAGAGGAGCCCGGCCGGCTTGTTGACGGCCAGGCAGTGGTTGTCCTCGTGGAGGATCTCGATCATCGGCGGTGTCTGCCCGGTTCAATACTGGTCGGCGCTGATGACTTCCCCGCCGGCCTTCGTGGCGAGGGCCCACCAGGTCAAGTTATTGATGGTGCTCTTGATGAAGCGGACCGACCCGTCGAGCATCGCGACGTTCACGCCGCCCGCGTGATACGAACTCGGACCGATCACGGTGTGGTCAGTGTTGGGGTTGTCGCCGGTCCCGTACCAGCAGGCCCGGAGGTTCGGCGTCATGATATGGGAGTAACATCCCCCCTTGCCACAGTCGTCGAGGATCCAGTCGATCCCCTTCTGACTGTAGGCGATCGCCGTGGCCGCCTTGCACGCCTGCTGATAGGTGAGCGGCGGCGTGCCGTAAGTCTCGCTGATGCCGATGCTGTAGACCATGGCCAGGTTGTTGGCACCGCCGGTCGCGACCCCCGTCCCCTTGATCCATTCACTGAAGATGACGGTGTTGGACGTGCCATCGATGACCGTAGCCAGGTTCACGACCGGGCCATCGCTCGGCTGGCCAAGCTTGTAGGCGGGCCCGTCGCAAGCCCCCGCCGTCGGCAGGCGGACGACGCCGATGTTATTCGGGTAATTGGTCGAGTTGGTCGGATTTCCGGGCTGATTACCGTCCGAAGGACAGAGAAAGGCGAGGATGTTCGTCGAATGGACAGTCGCGTTCCTGGAGTCCGTGGCGGTGTAGCTCTGATTCAAAGCATTGTACAGGGCGGTCTGCTCGATGAAAGGAAGCAGTCGGGCCTTCATGGAGAAGTCGTTGGGCCCGCTCGAGCTGTTGGGCGGGATCGCGCCGTTGACGTCGTGGTAATTCTGGGTCGCGAGGGCGAGTTGCTTGAGGTTGTTGGTGCATTGCATCCGCCGAGCGGCCTCCCGCGCCGCCTGGACCGCAGGGAGTAGCAGGGCGATCAGGACCGCGATGATCGCGATCACGACCAGGAGTTCAATCAGCGTGAAACCGCGATGAGACCTCATGACGTAGGCTCCGATTGAGAGGTTTCCCTCAAACCAGAACCGACCACTGCGCGGGGCGCTCATCCCACTTCGCGTGTTGAATCAGACTGGTTCGAGAGCGAAATCGGATCGAAAGGAAATGTGATACCAAGGATAAAAGGACTTCATCCAGCTCGCAAGGGGGATTATTCCGAGTCGACTTTATTTCTTCTTCTTGAGGAAATGCATCGGGCGATTTTCGAGCCACGCGCAACGGACGGGATCAATCGCCGATCGGGGCATCGTCGTCGATGAGGTCGTCGCCCACGTCAACCTGGTCGATCACAACGTCGGTAGTCGCATGGTCGGCCGATTCGGCGTTGCCGGGCAACTCGTGACGATGCCGCTTGTCGAGCAGGTGGCCGACGTCGAAGCCGCTCACCGATGTAGTAGCGGCGGACATCAGCGTTGTTGATGATCGCCTCGCGGTCGCCATAAGCGAAGACGCGGCCCTCGCGGATCACGTAGGTCCGGTCGGTGACTTCCAGGGTCTCGCGGAACTGGTGGTCGGTCAGGAGGATGCCAAGGTTGTGCTCCTCGGCCAGGTTCCGGATCGCGTCCTGGATCTCGCCGACTGTCTTGGGGTCGATGCCGGCGAACGGCTCGTCGAGGAGAATCAGCTTGGGCTCGGTGATCAGCGAGCGGGCGATCTCCAGGCGACGCCGCTCACCGCCTGAGACGCGGTTGGCCTTGGTCTTGCGGATGTGCGAGAGCCCGAATTGGCTGAGCAGCTCATCCTGGCGCATCTTGCGAGCCTTCCGGTTCATGCCCGGCCGGGTTTCCAGGATCGCCATCAGGTTGTTTTCGACGGTCAGTTGCTTGAAGACGCTCGAATCCTGCGCCAGATAGCCCATCCCCGCCAATGCCCGTTTGAACATCGGGAGCTTGGTCACGTCCTCTCCATTGAAGAGGACCTGTCCGCCGTCGGCGTCGATCAGGCCGATGGTCATCCGGAAGCTCGTCGTCTTGCCCGCCCCGTTGGGGCCGAGCAGGCCGACGATCTCACCCTGATTCGACGTCAAAGGAGACGCCATCGACGACCTTACGTCGCCCGTAAAACTTCTCCAGGCCACGGACATCCAGCAGGGGCATGGTTCGATCCTCCTTGATCGGACCGCTCGGCGATGTCCGAGCCTGGGTCACATCGGGAAAGCATGGTTAATGGGCGATGGCCAATGATCGAGCTGAGAATTAGATCACTCGGTCATCGAACATCCGGCCATCGATTTTGCCGAAGCCAGTACGATCGTTTAGCGAATCCACTTCATCCGTTCAAAGTAAGGCCTGAACGGAATCCGGAAATCGCGGTTGATTCGGATGTCGGGGCCGAACGGCTTGCCGTGGGGCCAGTAGACGAAGAACGCCTTGCCGATGAGCATCGACCGGGGGACTTCCCAGCTCGACCGGTCGTTGGTTCTCCACTTCCGGTCGAGCGAGTTCCAGGCCCGGCTATCGCTGCTCCTCGGGCTGTTGTCGCCCATCATCATGTAATGGTCGGGGTGGATCTTGTACGTGTCCCGGGACGAGAGATCCTTGAGGATCGCGAACTGTTCGGGGTCCGAGAGGAAGTCGAACAGCTTGATGATCCGGGAATATTCGGTCTCGCCGTCGCGATCGCTCGCCTCGGTGACCCCGGGAATCAGGTAATCCGGATCCCTTGGCTCCTGGGTATAGTAGATATCGCGTTTCAGGACAAGGTCGCTCACAGACGCCCTGGCCGACTTGACGGCGATCCCGACCGGGTCGAGGTCCTTCGCGGTCGGGGCATAGGGAAGGGTCGGGTCATCGTCGTAGGGCAGGCCCTGCTCGAAGAGGGTCTGTCCGTCGATCCAGAGGGTGAGGCGGTCGTCGACGTTGGCGAATTCGAAGTCGTGAATACCGATCCCCCGGACGACGGTCCCGGCCTCGCCGAGCTTCTTGTCGCCGTGGTAGAGCGAGGCGATCCCGCTGATCAGGTCGATCTCGCAGCGGTTGGAGATCCCGGCCTCGACCAGTTCGAGCCTGAGCATACCGCCCGGCTGGGCCATCGCCAGGTCGAATCCGGCCGGAGAGTGTCAGGTCGCCTACCCAGTTGCTCTGGACCCAGCCTTCATACTTGCGGGACCAGGGTTCCTGGGGTGAGTTGGCGTTCGTGTTGTACGAGTAGAAGTCGGTGATCAGGCTGGCCCGAGGGGCTCGCGCCGGATCTTGCCTTCTTCTCCAGGGCGGCCCATTGCTCGGGGTCGGGAAGCAGGTGGCGATAGCGAAGCTCGGACCAGTCCGTGGCCGTTTCCGGCTCGGCCAGGAATGTTCCCTCGGCCCCTTCCTTCCAGGCACCCGTTGGATTCCATCGCCGCCATTCAGGCTTGCCCTCGATGGCACTGGGTCGATGGTGGTCGTCGTAGACGAGGATCTGCATCGCCTGCTGATGGATGAGCGGCTTGCGCTGGATCTGGAACGGCGCGTTCGAGCCGTCGGGGCGGGTCTGGATGTCGCCGTGGTTGACTCGAAGTTCCTCGCCGGGAAGACCGACCATCCGCTTGATGTAATTGGTTTCTGGCTTTTCGGGATAGTGGAAGACGACGACGTCCCAGCGTCTTGGACCCGCCGAGCCGGGGAGGAACTCCAGCTCATAGGGAAACTTCATCACGAGGATTCGGTCTCCCTTGAAGCTCGGCGACTCGTTGACCACCGTCCGATAGCGGCAGTTGACGCAGATGCCGACCTCGTGGACCTCGTCGTCTTTCTTCGAGTTGAGGTGGTCATCGACCTCTTCGGAGACATTGATCGCGTAAAGCAGGCCGCACTGGGGGCAGTGGATCTCCTTGTGCCGACCCATCAGAGTTGGGGCCATTGAACCGGTCGGGATCACGAACGCCTCGGCGTCGAAACCCCGGATCAGCATGGCCAGGATGATCGCGACGACGATCTGCTCGAGGAAGTCGCGCCAGGTCTCCTTTGGCTTGGCCGCGGACGGCTCCGACGGTCGGCTTTGGCGAGGGCTTGGGTGCGGTCCGGCTCATCGTGCGAGGCCCCTGGCAAACGTGGTCCACCGGACATTCGAGATCAACGAATATAACGGATTTCGCGAGGGTCGGGAATCCATCCCAGCGGCCGGCCGAAGACGCGCAGCGAGCAGACCTGGCCGGGCAGGTGGACCAGGAATGGCTTGCCGAGGAATCGGTCTCCCCGGACCACCGGACTCCCTTCCCAGAACCGCGAATCGTTCGAGACCGGGCTGTTGTCGCCCAGGACGAAGAACTCGTCGGCCCCGAGGTGATAGGGCCGGTCCACCCCGAATGGCCGACGGGGGCCGAGCGCAAGGCTCCCTGTGTAGAAGAGGTCGCGGTAGATCCGGAGACCGCGGACCTTCATCGACCCACCCAGGGCCCCGATCGCCACCGGGCTGGCCGGCGGCCCGAGCACCGACCCGCCTGGTCCCTCGTAATCGATCGGGTCGAACAGCAAGAGACCGTCGAGCGCGACCGGTGATCCGGCGGTCGATCGCCGACGCCTCCAGGCTGCGCGAACCTCGGCGATCCTTCGGCCGAGGAGTTCAAGCCTCCGCGTGCATTGACCGTTTCCAGCAACCGTCCATTTCGCGTGACATCGGGCCTGCCCCGGCCGTTGACCGGCAAGGTGATCGTGAAATGGTCGACGCCGTGGTCGAGCCGGAGGACGACGGCCTTCATGTCAGGAGCGGACGGCGATATCGGCCTCGATGATCAGGTCGCGGACCACGTTATCGCCCCGGACGTCGCCTCCGTTGTAGGGGCAAAAGTCGCGGATCGGCCCGTGCCGGCTCCTGTCGGGGTCCCAGTGGAGGTATTCGAGCCAGTCCTCGCGATCCTCCGAGGTCCGGGTCGGCTCGTGGACAAACTGGGTTCCCTCGGCCTTCCAGCCGCTGGGGACCGCTCGTCGAAAACGGTCGCCGCGGAACCGCCAACGCGGGAAGCGGTCGGAATCGGCCGGGACGTAGTCGTTGTCGAAGACCAGGATTCGCATCGCCCGCTGCTCGGCAAGCGACTTCCGCGCGATCTGACCGTTGATGAAGAGATCGCCGTCGACGATCTGGACCGACTCGCCGGGAAGGCCCACCACGCGCTTGACATACGCCTGGTCCGGCTCGCTCGGACTATGGAAGACCGCGACCTCCCAGCGCCTCGGACGCCGGAAGTCGAAAAGAAACTTCTGGACCAGGAGCCGGTCGCCGTTGCACTCGACCGCCTCGACCCGACCCAGGCCATCCTGCCCGCAGTTGGGGCAGATCGGCCGCCCCGTCCGACCCTGCTCGTCCATCCCGACCACGAACGGATACTTGCAGTTCGGGCAGGTCAGCTCCTTGTGGAAACCTAGGAGCGTGGGGGCCATCGAGCCGGTCGGGACCACATAAGCCTCGGCGGCGAAGGTCCGGAGCAGGAGAATGCCGATCCCGAGCAGGATCAGGAACTCGACCGTCTGACGACGTGCCGCCTCGCGAGGGACCGGTGACGACGAAGATTCTGGGCGCGAAGGTACTTCCGCCACGGGAAGTTTCGGAAGTTGGTCAGGCCCCTGTTCCATTTTGTGCCTGCATCCTTCCCGATCGAACCGCCCAAGATCATCGATCAAGTTTGTCTGCGCTTGGAGAGGCCCATTTCGAAGATCGCCCTGGATAAATCCCCAGAATTCGCCAATCCGACATCCGCGAATTCCTGTGCCAAAGGTTCGATTAGAGTACCTTATCGAGAGATAATCAATTTTATTCGAAGTGCAAAAGACCCGCTTGCCATTCGATCCCATGTCTTTCAGGGCCCGACAGACAGAAAGGTATTCTTCGAGGATGACGCAATCTTTCCATTCCTGTTTGATCGCGGCGGGCGGGATCTTCGCCAACACCCGATGTCCCGCCCTGGCTCGGCTCTCCTCATGCACGTCGATGCTCATGGCTGCGTTGAGTAACTGACGGGACAGATCGTGGAGAGACTCGACCAGGCCCGAAGAGGCATACTGCGCCCTCCCGAATCCCAGGGGGATCTCCAGTGATAGACATGCGTCGTGAAAGGCGGCCGAGTGCTGATCCAATCTCTCAAGATGAGTAGTCACCTCAAGGACAACTTTTTCGATGTTGTCCTCCCACTCCTTTCGGACAAGCGAAGAGATAACGAGTCCACAGGAGGGGGTCGATCCGAGGACCATGCTCAGCAACTCCCTGGTTGACAGCAGTTCCCTGCTCAACTTGGCGGCATCCTTTCGTGAAACCTTTGGCAGTGCCAGGCGGGGCATATCGAGCAAAGTACATGTATCAACGAACAAGACGGGGATGCCCGCTCCCGCGATCAGCTCCGACAAGGATTTGACGCTTGGCATTCAGTCGTCTCAGGCGGTCTGGTGTTCGGAGTAGCTCAGGATTCTCCCCCCGAATTCATATTCGCCGGCGAGACGGTCAGCGTCTTCGAAATACCACCCCTCGTCTTCGATGAGCCATTCCCGGAGCATCGTCGCCGGCAGCTTGCACCCGTCGCGATGGGCCGTCACGACGAAGTCGAGCCAGCGTTCGCGATCGATGGGAAGCGCCCCGCCGAGCCCCTTGTTCGCCGAACGGGAGAAGAGGCGAAGCTTCTCGGCCGCCGCTTCCGAGAGTTCTTCATTGATGTCGAATTGGTCCGTTGTCAGCTCCATTTCCATTCCCAATCTCTCGACGCCGGGACGCGCGATCTTCTCGAACTCCACGAGCGCGGCGTTGCGGTCGCTCAAGGAGAGACGGCCTTCTCCCCGCGGCATGACAGAGCAAACACTGCAAGAACCCGGCCCCGTCTGGAGAAAGTTCAATTCACAAGCAGGGAAACGATCGCGGCCAACCCACCGGAAATTGTGGATGATCCTATGGCTCCCGGTACCCTCACGCAGGACTCCCAGCACTCCGCCGGACCAGCCCGAGGGGAGATTGCGGCTGATCTCTGTCATGAGTTCGAGAAGACGATCATCGTCGCCGCATCGGATCGTCAATTCCCTGGGAATTTCCATCAGATGCCCCCATGATCCGGATATCACAAATCTCACTCGTCGCCGTCGTCAAGGACCGAAAGAAACGCTTCCTGCGAGATCTCGACGTTCCCCACCTGCTTCATCCGCTTCTTGCCTTCCTTCTGCTTCTCTAAGAGCTTCCGCTTCCGCGAGATGTCGCCGCCGTAGCACTTGGCGGTCACGTTCTTGCGGAGGGCCGAGATCGACTCCCGGCGCCACGATCCGGCTACCGATGGCGGCCTGGATGGCGACCTCGAACTGGTGGCGGTCGATCTCCCCCTTCAGCTTCTTGACCAGCTTCCGTCCCCGACGCTCGGCGAAGGCGCGGTGGACGACGATCGAGAGGGCGTCAACCTTCGCGCCGTTGACCAGGACGTCGAGCCGACAGAGGTCGTTCGGCCGGAAGCCGATGATCTCGAAGTCCATCGTCCCGTAGCCGCGCGTCGAACTCTTCAGCTTATCGTAGAGGTCATAAATCATCTCGGCCAGCGGAAGCTCGTAGGAGAGGATGGCGCGGGTGGGGGTCATGTACTCGGTCTTGAGGTAGATCCCTCGCCGATCTTCGCAGAGTTGCATCATCGAGCCGATGCAGTCCGACGGGATGATGAAGTTAACACGGGCGACCGGTTCGCGGAATTCCTCGATGTCTCCGGGGTCGGGAATCCGCGTCGGGTTCGCGATATGCAGAGTCTCACCTCGACGGGTGAGGATCTCGTAGGTGACGTTGGGCGCGGTCTGGACCAGCGAGAGGTTGCTCTCGCGTTCGAGCCGCTGCTGGACGATCTCCATGTGGAGCATGCCCAGGAACCCGCACCGGAAGCCGAAACCCAACGCGTCGGACGATTCGGGCTCGAAGGTGAAGCTCGCGTCGTTGAGGGAGAGCTTCTGGAGCGCCGTGCGGAGATCCTCGAACTGATTATGCGTGGCCGGGAACAGGCCACAATAGACGACCTGAGCCGGCTCCTGGTACCCGGGGAGGGCCTCGTCGGCCGGGCGGAGGGCCTCGGTGATCGTGTCGCCGATCCGGACATCGGAGAGCTTCTTGATGTTGGCAGTAACGTAACCGACCTGACCGACGCCCAGATCTTCGCACGGGGTCTCGCGCGGCCGGAACCGGCCCAGGCTGATGACCTCGTGCTCGGTCCCCTGGGCCATCAGGCGAATCTTCTGGCCGACCTTGAGCAGGCCGTCGACGACCCGGATGTAGATCACGACGCCCTGGTAGTCGTCGAACTTCGAGTCGAAGATCAGGGCTCGCAGCGGTGCGTCGACGTCGCCGGGCGGGGGCGGAACGCGGTCGATGATCGCGCGGAAGATTTCGGGGACACCCGTGCCGGTCTTGCCACTGACCGCGAGGATCTCGGTCGCGTCGATGCCGAGGGTCGCCTCGATCTCCTCGCGGATCTCGTCAGGCCGGGCGGCCTGCATGTCGATCTTGTTCAGCGCCGGGACGATCGTGAGGTTCGCGTTGATCGCCGCGTAGGCGTTGGCGACCGTCTGGGCCTGGACGCCCTGGGTGGCGTCGACCAGCAGGATGGCCCCTTCGCAGGCGGCCAGGCTCCGCGAAACCTCGTAATGGAAGTTGACGTGTCCCGGCGTGTCGATCAGGTTCAACTCGTAGTTCTGTCCGTCCAGCTTGTAGTTGATCGCCACGGCGCGGGCCTTGATTGTGATCCCGCGCTCGCGTTCGAGGTCCATGTCGTCGAGGAGTTGCTCGCGGAACTCGCGCTGAGTGATCGCTCCCGACTGGAGCAGGAGCTGGTCGGCCAGCGTGCTCTTGCCGTGGTCGATGTGGGCGATGATGGAAAAATTCCGGATGAACTTCGGATCGAAGGCCATGGGCTTCCCAAAAGAGGATGGATCGGGGCGGCTCAGAGTGGACCGGAGGCGGTGAGTCGGTCGGTCGTCGCGGGACTTCCATCGAGGATTCTACGTCATCATACCACTTTGGGTTCTCGGCGCGATCCCCGGTCAACGGCCGAAGATCGTCTTCCTGGCCCAGCCTGCCGCGCCGATGAATCCGGCATCCCCGCTGAGCGCGGCAAACTCAACGCGGGTCCGGCCTGCGACGGCGGGCGAAGCATGCTCGCGGACCTCGGCCCGGATCGCCTCCAGGAATGGTGCTCCGGCGGCGATCATTCCTCCGCCGAAGAGGACCAACTCGGGGTCGACCGTCTGCATCACGTTCGCCGCGCCGATCCCCAGGCAACGGGCTGTCTCCTTCATCAGTCGAGCCGCCAATCGATCACCTTCCAGGGCGTGCTGGACGATCAAAGCGCAGCTCAGCGACGCATCGATCAGGGAGGGGAGCAGTGTCGATTCCGAGTCGAACTCCAGCGCCTCCGTGGCCCGACGAACGACGGATGTTGCGGACGCATAGGCCTCCAGATGACCGCTCTTGCCACACGAGCAACGCCTTCCACCGTCCATCTGGATCGTCATGTGACCGCATTCGCCGCCAAGACCGTTCCGCCCTTCGAGAATCCGGCCCGATTCGACGATCCCGCAGCCGATTCCAGTGCCGAGGGTGAAGAGCACCAGGCTGTTTGTTTTTCGCCCGGCCCCGGCCCAGAACTCACCGAAAGCCGCCGCGTTGGCGTCGTTCAGGAGCACCGTCGGCCGGTCCAGCCGATCGCGAGCCCTTGGCCCGAGCGGAAAGCCGTTCCAGCCAGGCAGGTTCGAGGCGTCCACGACCCGCCCCTCCTTGATGTCGAGCGTGCCAGCGGCGCCCAGGCCGACAGCCGAGATCTCCTCCCAGTTCGACTCCCGCGGCATCGACCGCCCAACGAGCGACTTCTGCCAGGGCATCAACGCCCGCCTCCGGCCCGAGATCCGCCCGCGTAAGACCACTGACCGAGCTGAGCGCCCGGCCGGAATCGTTGACCACGCCCGCCTTGATGTTTGTCCCGCCCAGGTCGAGGCCCAGGTACAAGGACCTTTGTGATCCTTCGGCATCCATCTCCAACCCTCGATTGACGGAACCGATTGAGAAGTAGTAGTTTATCTCAATATTGAGGCCTGGTCAACCGACCTCTCCCCACCGGGAAAGGACGCTGTTACCATGAATGAACAGGGCCGGCCGATCGTCTTTGATACCGGACCTTCCTCGAAGCGTCGGCGGCGCGAACCATGGAAGTCCCACTAGACCCCGAGATCGAGCAGGTCGTTCGTCAGAAGATCGAGAACGGCGAATATCCCTCCCTCGCCGTCCTGTTCGAGGAGGCTCTGTTCCTGCTTGTCGAACGCGACTGGTCCAACAGTCAGGCTGACCTCCACCAGCGGATGCCCGCCGTGTTCGAGCCCGATCCAGATTCCTCGGAGGATCAGAGCTTATGAACCGCGATCCAGGCCGGATTTCTCGGCGGTCCTGGCTTCTCGGCTCGGTCGCTGGCCTCGGCTTGGGGGCGCGCGTGGCCCTCGGAGACGAGGCGATCGACGCGATCAAGGCGCAGGCCCGAAAAGCGGGGATGGAGCCGTTCGACGAGTCGGAGACGGAGCATTATCACGGGGTTGGCGACGCCTCGAAGCGTTTCCGCGACGACGCTCTCTCGATCTGTGAAGCGGTCGCGATCGACTATCGTAAGCACTTCGAGGCCAAGGGGTTCGAGCTGACCTGGCCGAAGGACAAGTTGAGGGTCGTGATCCTGCTCGGCCCGAAGTCCTACGCCATGTTCGAGGGAGGATTCGTCGATGAGGCGATCGGCGGCCACTTCGACCTGGACCGGAATCGGCTGGTGATGTTCGATTTTCGGGGCACGGGGGCGAATCCCAAGGCACCGGTGGCCGAGATCGACAACACGCTGGCGCTGGTCCACGAGGCAATCCACCAGCTCACCTACAACACGGGTGTCCTCGACCTCAAGGCCGACGTCCCTCTCTGCGTCACGGAGGGGCTGGCGACTTACGGCGAGACCTGGGGACCCAGGCACCGAGGGGAGATCGGCGTCATCAACAGTCGACGCAGGCTGGGGCTGGAACTCGCCCGCCGGGCCGGTATCAAGTGGATTCCCCTGGCCACGCTCCTGGCCGATGACAAGCTTGTCAACGACGAGAAGACCCAGCAGATCGCTTATGCCGAGAGCTGGATGTTCGTCTACAAGATGCTCAGGGATCGGTCGAAGCTGCCGAGGTTCCGGAATTACCTGGCCGCGCTCCGCGAGCGCCCCGACCCGGCAAAGCGGATCGAGATCGCCAGGGAGCACCTCGGCGACCTCGACAAGCTCGACAAGGAAATCCGTGTCGTCCGCTGAGTTTACGCTTCGTGCTGGGCGATGATCCCGCAGGTCAGGACCGAGTCGGCCATCTGGTCGGCCAGGGCGGTGAACTCGGCTGAGGTTCGCGGGGCCGGGGCGAAGGTCACCTCGGACCGAGGGGCGACCTCGACCCTCTGTGTGAGCAGGTCATAGACACCGTAGACGACCCGCAGGCCGTCGGCGACCGAGGCGGAGAGTTCCCGGTTAAGGTCGTGGGCGGTCAGGGCGGCGTTCAGGTAAACGGCCATCTGCCAGAGAGCCATCCGATAGCCGGGGTCGGACGAGAGGGAGTGCCCGCACCGGCGCTCGAGCGCCTTGTCGGCGACCCGGACCACGGCGAGAATCCGGTTGACAATCGATCGCAACGCGTGCGTTTGCGCGATCGCACCGTACGCGTCGGGGTCGAGGTAAAGGTCGACCGCCGCGCCGACGGCGCCGCAACTGGTGTGGCCCAGGACGACGACGAGTCGGAGGCTCTCAGCGAAGTTTTTCGCGCCGTACTCGATGCTCCCCAGGCATTCGGTTCCGAGGACGTTGCCGGCGACGCGAATAATGAACAATTCATTGTGCGAATGGTCGAAGATCAGCTCGATTGGAGCCCGGGCGTCGGAGCAGCCCAGAACGATCCCGAACGGACTTTGCACCGGCGCCTTGCCCGCGACCAGCGAGAACCCGAGCGAGAGCGGGTTCGACATGATGACGATCGGCCGGTTCTCGTCGCCGTGGAAGACCTCGCCCTGGACTTTCTCGACCTTCAGGCCGAACCGGCGGTTCCCTTCGCGGAGGGCCTCCTCGGCGTCCTCCGCCGTCACGCATTTCCGGGCGTCGATCGGTTGGAAGCTGTCGTAGCGGTAGATGATATCCATGTCGCCCCGGCCCCGGTCGTCGATCAAGGGTTTACCGAGAAACCATTAGAACATCGAAGCGATCGGGATTCCATTCTCAGCCCAGGACCGGGTTGAGTCCCATGTTCTTCCGCATGTCGGCCCGCTGCTTCTCATAGTTCATCAGGAGCTTGCGGTCGCGGTAATGCTGGCGTTCCTTGCGGGCTTGAGCCGAGAGGACCAGCCGGCGCATCGCGCCGCTGGTCAACTCGCCCCGGCCGGCGTAGCGCTTGCGGAGGCGGATGGCCGGTTTTTCGCCATAAGCTTCGATGATCTCGTCTTCGAGCGAGACGAAAAACTGGCAGAAGCCGGGGTCACCCTGGCGGGCGCATCGGCCGGCAAGCTGCCGATCGATCCGGCGCGACTCGTGCCGCTCGGTCCCGATGACGTGCAGCCCCCCCTTGGCGGCGATCTCGGGGTCGAGCTTGATGTCGGTCCCTCGACCCGCCATGTTCGTGGCAACTGTCACCTTGCCAGGACCACCCGCTTGCGCCACGATCTGGGCCTCGATCTCGTGGTTCTTGGCGTTGAGGATCTGGTGCTCGATCTGCTCGGCGTTGAGCAGGGCGCTGAGGCGCTCCGACTTCTCGATCGAGCGCGTGCCAATCAGGACCGCCACGCCCTTTTTGTGCCATTCGACGATCTGCTGGGCGACGGCCTGGAACTTCTCGGCCTCGGTTGAGAAGACCCGGTCGGGCACCCACTCGCGCCGTCCCGGGCGGTTCGTCGGAACCTTGAAAACATTGACCTTGTAGACCCGCTTCAGCTCTCGGGAGTCCGAGGCCGCCGTGCCGGTCATCCCGGCCAGCTTTTTGTAACGGAGGAAGAAGTCCTGGACCGTCACCCGCGCTGCGGTGATCGTCTCCAGCGTGATCTCCAGCCGCTCCTTGGCCTGGATCGCCTGGTGGAGGCCGTCCTGCCACTGACGCCCAGGCATCATTCGCCCGGTGAACTCGTTGACGATCACGATCTCGTTGTTGAAGACGACGTAATCGCGGTCCTTCAGGTAGGCGATCTGGGCACGCAAGGCCCGCTCGACGTACTCGTAGAGGCCGTCCACAGTGAGCGTGACGAAGGACGAATGCCCGGCGGCGACCTGGACTTTCCGTCGGCCCGCCGCGTTCAGCTCGGCCTTGCGTTCGGCGGGGTCGTACTTGAAGTCCTTACCCCGGATCAGGGTCGCGGCGAGGTGGTCGGCTCCGAGATAGGCGGCGGCTTCTTCCTGCGTGGGCTGATTGTTGGCACCGATGATCAAAGGGGTCCTTGCCTCGTCGATCAGGATCGAGTCGGCCTCGTCCACGATCGCGAAGAAATGCCCACGCTGGACGGGCGGGTCGCCGCCCTGGCTGGACCGGCCGAGGAACGCCTCCTCGAACGTCTTGCGCTCGTTGTTGCCGATCTGGAGCCGCTTCAGCTCATCGCGGAGGAAGTCAAAGCCAAATTCCTTGCTCGTGCCGTAAGTGATGTCGCAGGCATAGGCTTCGCGCCGCGAGGGGTCGGGCTGGCCCGTCTGGATGCAGCCGACGGTCAGGCCGAGCATCTGGTAGATCGGCGTGTTCCACTCGGCGTCGCGGTGGGCCAGGTAGTCATTAACGGTGACGACGTGGACCCCTTTACCGGCCAGGGCGTTCAGAAAGGCCGGCAGGGTCGCGACCAGCGTCTTCCCCTCACCGGTTTCCATCTCGGCCAGACAGCGGTAATGGATCGCCGCGCCGCCGACAAGCTGGACGTCATAATGTCGCTGCTTGATCGTTCGTTTGGCCGCCTCGCGGACCAAGGCGAAGGCCTCGACGAGCAGGCTGTTGAGTGAATCCCCCTGCCTGGCCCGGAGCCGCAAGGCCCGGCTTCGGTCCTTGAGCTGGTCGTCGGTCTCTTTTTCCAGGCCCGGCTCCAGCGCGTTGATCTGGTCGGCCAGCAAGGCGTATCGGCTCAATCGCCCGGCATGCGTGGGGGCCGCGACCTGTTGCACCCGGTTCAACCACTTCGGGCCGAGTTGGCTCGACATGACCCAGATCTCCCCGTTTCGCTGACAAACCCGATGGGCCGCCGATCTCGAGGCCCCATCCTGCCGGCCGCTCGGCGCATGACTTTCGCGATAATGGAATAGGACGCGCAGAACGCCGATCTTCCCGGAACCCGGAATCTCAGCCAGGACCAACCGCTTTTCTCCGGTTTGGGCTCCGTCGGACGACCAGCTCCGCCCCCGCCCGGTTGAAACGCAGATAATCCGGTGACTTCGCCTCAATCGACCCGTGACGATCGACCCACTCCAGGAGCATCGTCCAGCGAGCCTCGGCCGAAGGGTCGCCTGGCTTCTCCGAGCCCGGCGGTTCACCCCAGTCGACCCAGTTATCCTCAACGTCGCGGAGCGTGAGGGAGGTCGTCGGTTCACCCGAAACCCAGATTGCGGTGAACTCCGGTGCCTTTCGGCCCGTCATGGTCGTCTTCGGCTGTCTCTGGAGGAACTCCGCCAGCCTGGCTGCTCCCAGGACTTTCGGATCGCGGTCGTCGAGCGAGCCCGACTCATTTTGAATCTTCCAGGGGACGCCAAAGCGAGGTACGGTCGAAGACGCGACGCCCCGGATCTCGATCAAGGGATCGGCGATCCCCCGGACCTGGAATCGAGGGGCCTTCGACTTCCAGTCGATGTCGATCGGCGGCAGCGGCACGCCCTCCTCGTCGATCACGTAAGCGTTCTCGCCCGGCTTCTCCAATACGACGACCGCCACGGGCTTCCGATAAACCAGCCGGACCGTCAGCGACTGATACGATCGCTCAACCCGGGTCACGTCCTTGACCCAGGGACAGCGTCGGAAGTCGTTCCGGAGCGATTTCAGGTCGACTCCGAGGAGCGAGAGCATTTCCGGGAGCTTCGCCTCGGACCGGACCTGTTCAAGGATCCGAGCCCGGCCACCGACGATCCAGGGTTCGGGTGGAGGGACGAGGTCGATCTTCGAGAATGGAAGTTGATGCTCCGACCCGGAGCCGACCCAGCCCAGGAACGACCGCACCCCGGACGCGGCGAGCCAGACCATCCCCACCGAGAGCGCGACCGCCGCGATCAACCGGGGCAGGGCGACCCGGCGCGCGGCGGGCGAATCCATGAGCCTGGCGAACCTCCGGGACGAGGTCGGCAAGGGCCGTTCAGCCTCCTCCGGCCCGATCTCCAGCGATTCGCGGTGTTCCGTCACCGACGAGCCTCCCCGCCCGGGCGTGACCGGCCGTCAAGGCCGGAGAGGAAAACGCCCTCCCATGGACTGGGAGGGATGGTCCGAGGTCGATTGTGGTGCAACCACCCGTCACCAAATCTTGATTTGCAGCTCCAGCTCGTGTCCGAACTGCTGGCTGACCTTCTGCCGGATGAGGTCGATCAGCGCCAGGACGTCGGCCGACTTCGCCCCCGGCTGGGCGACGATGAAGTTGGCGTGCCGGTCGGAGACCTCGGCCCCTCCAACGCGCTGGCCTTTGAGCCCCGCCTTCTCGATCAGGACGCCGGCGGAGATTTCGGGAGCGGGATTCTTGAAGATGCAACCCGACGACTGGTGGCCGTAGGGTTGATTCTCCTTCTTGATGATCCAGATCCGTCGCATCCGGCGAACGACCCCCTCGGGGTCCTCGGGTTCAAGCTCGAACTGGGCTGAGAGGATGATCGGCTCGTCGAGGTCGGACGATCGATAGCTAAATCGGAGGTCTTCATGCTCGCGGACGAGGACCTCGCCGGTGTCATCAACCACGGTGGCCCGGCGAACGAACGTGCCGATGGCTCCCTGCCGGCCGCCCGAGTTGCCCCGGAGCGCCCCGCCGACCGTACCCGGGATGCCCGTGAGCACCTCCAGTCCGGCCAGCCCGGCTCGGGCGGTCTGGGAGATCAGGGCCGTCAGCGGCACGGCGGCGCCGGTCTCGACCTTACTCTCCATCGATCTTCACGTCGGAGAAGGCCGGGCTCTCCAGGTGGATCACCAGCCCGGCGTACCCCTCGTCGCGGACCAGGACGTTCGAGCCGCCGCTGAGCACCTGGAACGGGATCTCGGACTCGCGGCAGCGACGGATCAGGCCGACCACGTCGGCGACGTTCCGGGGCCTCGCCAGGTAGGCGGCCGGGCCTCCCAGGCGGAACCAGGTGTGGGGCGCCATGGGCTCGTCAGGCGTGACGATCGCTTGAAAGTCTTCGAAGGAATGCATCGGCTATCGTCCCCACATCACCGGCCCCGAGCGTCACCAGCACGTCGCCGGGTTCGAGATACCGGTCCAACTCTCGGATCGCCTCGTCCAGTCCCGACGCCCGATCGACGGCCGATCCCGCCGCGATCAGGGCCTCCACCAACCCACCGGCCACCGAGCCTCCCGACGGTCCCGCCTCGTCGACGATGAGCACGCGGTCGGCCTCGGCGAATTCTGTCGGCATCGGCCAGGAACCCCTTCCGGACGGGCCAGGTCGATACACGGCATGCAGCCTCCGCCGGCCGAAGACCTCCCGGGCGATGGCCAGGGCCTCAGCCACCGCCAGAGGTCCCGACGCCTCGTCGTCTACCAGGGTAACACCTCGATAGCTCCCGCGTGACTCGAATCCTCGCGAAACGCCCGCGAACTCTTCCAGGGCTTCCTTGATCGCCCGGCTGGTCAGGTCGATCCGCCCGCAGACGGCGACCGCCGCCAGCGCCCCCAGGACGTGGTGACGGCCCGGCACCTGGAGTCGAATCTCCATGGCGAACCGTCCCCGGTGAAAGGCCCGGAAACGATATCGGCCGCGGTCTTCGCGGAGGTCCGCCCCCCACCAGGCATGCCCAGGGGCCAGCGAGAACCGCTCGACCTCGGCCATCGAGGCGTGAGAATCCTCGTGATGATCTCCCTCGCCCGCAAATCCCAGGACGTATCCGCCCGCTGGAGCGGCCTGGACGAGCCGGCGAAACGTTGCCGACCGGGTCGGAGAATCCGCCTCGTCGTGGAACAGGACGATCTCCGCATTCATCAGGCCGACCCCGACCGCCTCGTTTCCGGCCTCCACAACGACGTGAGGGCCGAGCCCCATCCGGCCGAAACCTCCGAGCTGAGATGAGTACCCGCCGAGCACGATCGTCGGGTCCAGACCGGCATGGGTCAAGGCCCAGCCAACCATCGCCGAGGCCAGACCGGCTCTCCGGCCACCCGCCGCCGCGATCCCAACGCCTCGACGGAGGAGTTGGGCCAGGATCTCCGGGCCGGAGGTCTGCTCCACACCTCCGAGCACGGCCGAGAGCCGATCAGGATGCTCGCGAGGGACTTCGGGACTGTAGACCAGCAGCCGGGCCGAACGAGGGACCGTCCGGGGCGCGTGGCCGGCATGGACCCTCACTCCGAGCCGTCGGAGATGCTCGGCCGCCGGCCCCGGGGTCGCGGACGACCCCGTCACGACGAATCCCCCTTGCACGAGCATCTGGGCCAGGCCCGACATGCCCCTCCCGTCCAGACCCACCAGGTGGGCCTGGGGTGGTTCCTTGCCCACGGGTACGAGCCCCGTTCCCGTCCGATCCATCGGCGAGCGCCCCCTGCCCTTGAGGAGGTTCGGCATCAGGTTGCCGGCCTCACCGCGGCCGGCAAACCCCCGTCCTCCTCCAGACCTTAATATCGGCCCGACGAAGGCAATGCTCGCATCTATTCCAGGGCGCATTTTCGATCCGACCCGAAAAGTCCAGCCGACCGGCATCCTAGTCGGTCGCGGCGGGCGTCGTCAAGCAAGCGGGAGGGGATCGCAAGGTTCTCAGGCAGGCAAAAGACAGGAAAGGAGGGCCGACCGGATCGGCCAACGAGAAGGCCCCACACTCGCCGGAAAAGCAAGAGCGTGGGGCCGGAGGTTGAGCAGCCACCTGGCAATCGGATTTACTCCGACCCTTCGATCTTGACCAGCTTGTTATAGAGACCCAGCAGAAGGATCGTCGGAACCCACTGGCCGACGAATGTGGCCGCGTGCTTCTGGCCGAGCACCCGGAGGGCCAACGACAGGCCGATCGAACCGACCGCGAGGCTGAGATACGTGCCCGAGGGGACCTGACTGGTGTAGTGTTCGATCGCCTTGGTCACCTCGCCTTCGCGGTGCTCGTGCGGGGCGACCGAGTAATCCGTGGTCGTCAGGGCCATGATGTCTCTACTCCTTCGAGAATTCCTGGGCGGAATTGACGGTCACATCACAGCAAACCGCGCGCCGCCCACCGACTCCCGGGCCCGGCTCAGCGGAGGGCGTTGAACAGCAGGCGGAACGTCCCGTGCGTCTGCCCTCGGTGTTGAGGCGGGAACCCGAACAGGACGACGCGTCCCTTGCCGACCGGCTGGTCGACAATCGCCGCCTTGCCCTGGATCTTCTCGGGGCCGAGGAGCCAGCCGCTCTCCAGCGGGTTCCCTTTCGCATAGCTGGCCACGACCCGGCCCGGCGGGTCGTCTTTACTCGAAGTCAACTCGAAGGCGAGGGAGCGGTCGAAGTAGACCGAGACTTCATGAGGCACGCCGCCCGTCAGCCACTGCTGGTCCGACGCGGGGTTCGACGGGACGTCGCACCGGAGAATCGAGCCGGGGGCGTAGAAATCGGCGGACCTCAGGTCTTTTAAGACTTCTTTGACGGGAAGGCCGAGGGCCTCGATCGCAAAGAGCGAAGAATCTTCGAGGCAGACCAGGCGGCCCCCCTCCCTGACGAATTTCCGGATCGCCGTGATCCCTTCCGGCCCAAGCCCGCCAACATAAGCCGGCTCGGTTTCGCCCGGTCGATATCCCTCGCGGAGAGTTTTCGGGGAGATCGAGGGAATCAAGATCGTTGTGAACCGACCGGTCAGGTCACCCGCTCGGATGTCGGCGTCATGGACCGTGGTGTACGGGAAGTCGAATTGTTCCAGGACGAACCGGGTCCAACCCTCGTCCATGCTCGGGACCCACGGCTGATAAAGAGCGATCGTGCCTTGGCGATACCCCGGCTTGATGGCTCCGAGGGTTGTCGTGAAGTCGGTTCGACCGAGGATCCGACTCGATCCCGACGCCACAGCCCGATCGACGACGGCCCTGGCCTGATTCGTCGCCTCGAAGACGATCGAACCGGCGGGCAACTGCTCCTTTTCCGTGGTTTCCGGCTTGTCGAGACTCTTCAGTCTCACTCCCGACGCCAGGAGGGCGTTGATCGTCTTGAAGTCATCGTTCGTCCGGTTCTCGATGGCGAAGAAGGTCGGGTTCTCGTTCCCCTCGACCGTTCCCTTGGGCGAATCAATTCGCTCCAGATCGTCGAACTCTCCCGAATAATGGCTGCCGAGCTCGACGGCCTTCACTCCCATCTGGAGCGGAAGCGTCCAGCCGGCCACGTCATAAGGGGCCTCGGCCTGGCCATTGGGCCCGTAGCGGTTGGGATACTGCTGGCGCTCCATCATGTCCTTGAGGTGCGCGCGATAAGGCTGGTCGGCGGGCAGGAGCCAGCTTCCGGCGGGATAATTCACGCCGTCGACGGCGAAGTCGATTCTGGCTCGGAGGACGCGGATTCCCGAATCGTGGAGGATGGAAACCATCTTCGCGGCCGTTCCCGGGTCGCGCTGGTCGACCGGGACAACCCAGCCGTAGGGGGGCTCGGACCGGCCTTGCTGGATCGACTCCCGGCCGAGCCGCTGGTAGTTCGACTGGAACTGGACGCGGTAGCGGGAGGCGAGTGCCAGGATCGACCGGGCGCAGATCAGCTCGTAATCGACGATGTCGCGGAGCCGCCACCAGCCGCCCGTCCAGGGCTCGACGAAGTTGACCGCCGGTTCGTGGTTCGAGAAGCCCCGGGTCTGGCCGGCGAGCTGGCTCTTTTCGAGGAAGATCGGCGAGGCCATCTTCACGCTCGCCGCCTCGGTGAGCACCGCCACGACGTTATGCCGCTGCGGGGTGGTTCGCATCCCGCCGTTCCACCAGTTGTCGTACATGGCGTTCGTCAGCACGCCCGGCTTCCCCTCGTTCGCGAGGTCGGCCGCCATGTGGGCGCCGATCAGGAAGATCCCCTGGTTCAGCTTCGCGTCGAGGTTCGGATTGATCGGGTCGAAAAAAGGCGGGACGAACATCCTCGCCCCCTTCGACCCCATCTGGTGGACATCATAAGCCAGGGTCGGCGGCCATTCCTTATAGAGGAAGCGCGTGAGGAGCTTCGTCTCCTGGAGGTTGAGCATGAACCAGTCGCGGTTCGTGTCGTGACCGGCATACTTGTGGTAAAGCTCGGGCAAGCCTTCCCCCTCCCACGGGTGCCCTTTGGTCCGCTCGTACCAGCTCGCCACCTTGTCCACGCCGTCGGGGTTTGCTGAAGGGACGAGGAGCAGGATCGCGTTATCGAGAATCTCACGAGTCGCCGGGTCGTCATTCGCCGCGAGGTCGTGGAGCAGTTCCATCGACATCATGGTCGACGCGGTCTCGGTCGAGTGGATCGAGCAGGTGATCAGGACGACTGGCTTACTTTCGCTCACGTCCTTCGAGCCATCAATGGCCGTATCCCGGGGCTGGGCCACGGCACGCTGGAGCCTCTGGTAGCGGTCGAGGTCGCGGATGGTCGACTCGTTCGAGACGATCGCCACCAGGTACGGCCGCCCCTCGGTCGTCTTGCCCAGCTCGCGGACGACCACGCGGTCGGAGGCGGAGTCAACCTTCCGATAGTAGTTGACGACCGACGGCCAGGTCGCCAGCCGGAAATCCGCGCCAGGCCGGAAGCCAAGGTGCGCCGACGGATGGGGGAACTCGGCGGCGCTGGAAAACGAGGACACGGCGATGACGAACGCCAGAGTCCAGGCGGGGTCAAGTCGGTGTCGCATGATCGGTTGAGGTCTCGTGGGAGTCCGGTCGTCGGTCGTGAGGCGGGCCAATCTCCCCGACGAGCCCTCCGACGGCCGGTTGATTGTCGGCCGAAATCAACATCGTTTCAAGGAACGAGAGGCGGGGTTGGATCGGGGTGTTCGCGATCCATAGAATGTCAAAGGGCGGCAGGACGCGACCGTGAGGTCGAGACGCCCCGGACCTGCCCAGGGAAGGACCAGCCATGACCTCCCTCCATCGCGACGAACCCCGGATCATCGGCCCCCTGCCCGGCCCCAAAGCCCGCGCCTGGCTCTCCCGAGACGACGCGGTCATGTCCCCCTCCTACACGCGGACATATCCGCTCGTGGTCCGCCGGGGCCGGATGGCGATGATCGAGGACCTCGACGGCAACCGGTTCCTCGACTTCACGGCCGGAATCGCCGTGACCGCCGCCGGCCACTGCCACCCCAAGGTCGTCGCCGCGATCCGCCGCCAGGCTGGTCGGCTCGTCCACATGTCGGGGACCGACTTCTACTACACGCCGCAGATCAAGCTCGCCGAGAAACTGGCGAAGCTCGCGCCCGGCGACTCTCCCAAGCGTGTCTTCTTCACCAACAGCGGGGCCGAGTCGATCGAGGCCGCGCTCAAGCTCTCGCGACGGCATACCCGACGCTCGCGCATCCTGGCCTTCCACGGGGCCTTCCACGGCAGGACTTACGGCGCGATGTCCCTGACCGGCTCCAAGCCGATGCAGCGAAGGGGGTTTGCCCCGCTCGTCCCCGAGATCCACCACGCCCGCTATGGCGACCTCGACAGCGTCCGCTCCCTCTTCAAGACCACCTGCCCGCCCGATGAGCTGGCGGCGATCTTCGTCGAGCCGATCCAGGGCGAAGGCGGCTACATCGTCCCGCCGCCCGACCTCCTCCCCGGCCTCCGCGCGATCTGCGACGAGGTCGGTGCCCTGCTCGTTTTCGACGAGGTCCAGGCCGGAATCGGCCGGACCGGTCGGATGTTCGCCTCCGAGCACTGGGGCGTCTCGGGAGATATCGTCTGCCTGGCCAAAGGGATCGCCAACGGTCTGCCCCTCGGGGCGATCGTCGCAAAGGCCGACGTGATGGACTGGCCCAGCGGCAGCCACGCCTCGACCTTCGGGGGCAACCCCGTCGCCTGCGCCTCGGCCCTGGCGACCCTCTCCCTCGTCGAGAAGCGTTACATGGCCAATGCCGAGCGCCGGGGCGAACAGCTCATGTCCGCCCTGAGAGAACTCTCCGCGCGACACCCGAGCATCAAGGAAGTCCGCGGCCTCGGCCTGATGGTTGGGATGGAAATCCAGAACGAAGGCAAGCCCGACCCCGACCTCCGCGACCGGATCATCGACCTGGCCTTCCACCGAGGCTTGCTCCTCCTCCCCTGCGGCCCGAGCACCGTCCGCTTCTGTCCTCCGCTTTGCTTGACCGCCCGACAGGTCGAGATCGGAGTCAAGATCGTTGACGCCGCGCTCTCCGCCTCCGAGATGGAGACGAGCGAGGGATCGGCGACGTGCGAGTCGGCGACGGCCTGACTCCCAGTTCATCAGGGCGTGGAGAGGTTCATCGGTCTCTTCGGGCAGGTCGAAAGCAAGACCCAGTTGGTGCGTTTTCGAGGACTCGACGCACCCGACGTCTACTCCTGCTCCGGCGTTCCCTCCAGAAACTGTGATAACGGACGTCCCTCGAACCGGAATGTATCGGGTAGATCCCGCGCGCCGGACTGGTCGGGCGCACTTCTCGACCCGATCGCAAACCTTCGAGACGACTTCCGTGAACCTCCGCGACTTCGACAACCTCGTCCTCCCCCCCATCGGTCGAACCGACCCTCAGGCCAACGCGCTCAAGACCGGCACCGCCGAGGACTGCCCGCGCAGTCCCCGAGGACTCCCAGGCCATCTATGATCGCGCCGGCGAGTGGTATCTCGACCTCAAACCTCAAAGCCTCCACCACTCCTGGCTCGTCGATCAGATCGTCGTCCTTTCGCTCCGGATCGACCATGTCGGACGCATCGAACGACGGCAACGCGACCGCGCCGTCCTCCGCGCCAAGCTCTTCTGGGACGATGACCGCAAGCTCGAAGCCGAGGAACTCGGCGAGAAGCTCGCCCACGCGCCGAGCAAAGTCGTCAACCTCCTCAAAAGGACCCCGCAAGGGTGCGACTGGATGATCGGCCGCTGGGCACGCCTGGCCCGGATATCCGACGTCGCTGGCGAGTGGGACGACGCCCAGCGCTCGCTGGCCTTCGACCTGCTCGGCACCCGCCCCGAGGACCGATCCGGCCAGCCCGGCGAGGCGATCGACTGCGAAGGACGCCTGGTCGAGTCGCCTGGTCTGGCGGCGCTGGCCCGCCGAGAGATCGCGGCGCTCCAGGAGCGAAGGGCCGAAGTCGCACCGCTGGACGCGGTCAACCAGACGATGGCGCAGGCCGATTACGTCAACATGCCCTCGCCCGAGGTCCGCGAGCTCCGCAAGCAGGACGCGACGCTCCATCGTCGCCTGAAGTGGTTCATCTCGCAGCTCCAGTACAAGAGCGCTACGCGCACACCCATCCCGGAGTTTACAAGCACTTCCTCCGGGGCGTCCCGCTGCCGCCGGACCCGGTGCGCGACCGGGTGATCACGGACTGGCCGATCGCGGTGAAGCCGGAGATCGTCGAGCCGCCCCCGGCGCCGAAGGTGGAAGAGATCGAGGACGAGGCGATGACCCTGCCCGCCCGTCGTCAGGAGAAGCTCAAGAAGGCCGAGGCGAGGCGAGAGTCGCGCAAGCGGAAGCTCGAACGTCTCCGGGCCTGAACTCGATTTCCCTCGTTCCTCCTTGGGAACGAGGAATCTCGTGATCGACTCGCGGGGAAACGGGCGTGGAATCCACCGGATCGGGCCGGCCAGAGGGGGGTGCCGAATGATTGATAATTAAATAATCATAATTATAAATGATCGCTGTTTCGCTCGACGGTCCTTTTGTTCGTTCCTCGGGGGATTTGTGGATATGGGTGGTTTGGATCGCATTTGTACGGTTGTCCGGGGTTGCTTTCACGCTCTTTTCGAGGCCCGATCGGTTGTTCGGGAAGGGTTCGGGCGGGGGCGGATCGGTCGAATCGGGAACGAAGCCAACAGGGTGGGCTGCGCGGTCCGTCTCGGCTTTCTGGAGTGCGGAAGCCTGCTCTGCCGGTTGGGGCCAACGAGCTGTACGGGCTCGGAGCAAGCTCCGAGGCTTGAGAGCGGGAGCAAGCTCCCGCACTCCAGGAGGGTTTCGGCCCAGATGGGCCGGATCGAGGCCGCCGTGGCTCGCGAGGTCATTTCCGGGCCCGGTTTCGCGGGCCGCCGGACGATTGCGGAGTCGCTCGGCGCCGGGCATACTCGGGGGAGGGTCCGGTCTGCCCGAGGGTCGTCGGGGCCGGGCTGTTCCTTCCTTCCGTTCGAATCGTATCTCTCCGAAAGGACCGCGTCCATGATCCATCGCCCGACTCGTCGAATCTTCCTCCAGCAGACCGCGCTCGCCGGGGTGGCCGGCTCGGTTCTCCGATCCGGTCAGTCGGCCTTCGCCCAGGGCTCGCCCAATGAGAAGGTCCGGTTCGCCTGCATCGGTGTTGGCGGCAAGGGGGACAGCGACACCAAGGACGCCGGCAAGCACGGCGAGATCGTCGCCCTCTGCGACGTCGACGAGAAGACGCTCGACAAGATGGCGGCCAACTACCCCAACGCCAAGAAGTACTACGACTACCGCAAGATGCTCGAAGAGATGGGCGACAAGATCGACGCCGTCACCGTCAGCACGCCCGACCACACCCACGCCCCCGCCGGCGCCATGGCCATGCGGATGGGCAAGCACGCCTTCATCCAGAAGCCGCTGACCTGGTCGGTCGAGGAGGCCCGCGTCCTCAAGGGGCTCGCCGAGGACAAGAAGCTCTGCACCCAGATGGGCAACCAGGGGACTTCCGCCGACGGCTTCCGCCGAGGGGTCGAGCTGATCCGCTCGGGCGCCCTCGGCCCGATCAAGGAGATCCACGTCTGGACCAACCGGCCGATCTGGCCGCAGGGAATCTCCCGCCCCAAGGACGCCAAGGGCATTCCCAACCAGGTCCACTGGTACGAGTGGCTCGGCGCCGCGTCGTGACCGCCCCTACAGCCCGGCCTACCACCCGTTCAACTGGCGAGGGTGGCTCGACTTCGGCACCGGCGCCCTCGGCGACATGGCCTGTCACACGATCAACGTCGCCGCGATGGCCCTGGGCCTCTTCGACCCCGAGACCGTCGAAGTCGTCGACACCTCGGGCATCGTCGACAACGAGACCTACCCGAAGTGGTCGATCATCAAGACCCACTTCGGCGAGCGCGCAGGCCGGCGCCGCTCGACCTCGTCTGGTACGACGGTGGCAAGAACCTGCCCAAGGAGAAGCGGTCGGAGATCGAGCAGCGTCTCCACGGCGAGAAGATGCCCGGCAGCGGGCTGCTCCTGGTCGGCGAGAAGGGCTCGTTCTTCTCGACCAACGACTACGGCGCCGAGCACGTCCTCCTGCCCCGCGACCAGTTCAAGGAGCACCCCAAGGTCGAGGCCACGCTGCCACACTCCCCCGGCCACTTCACCGAGTGGGTCGAGGCGATCAAGTCGAACGACCCGAGCAAGGCCTTCTCGAACTTCGGCTACGCCAGCCGGCTGACCGAGACCGTCCTGCTCGGCGTCGTCGCGCTCAAGTCCGGCTCGAAGATCGAGTGGGACGCGGCCAACATGAGGGTGAAGAACAACCGCGACGCCAACGACTACCTCCGCCGCGACTATCGGAAGGGGTTCTCGATCTACGGCTAATTTGAAGGCATTCTCCGCCGTTGCGGCACGAATCCACCGCAACGGCGGATCAATATTCTCTCTCAGTTTGGTTCATCGTCATCGTCATCCCAATCGGAGCCGTAGCCCGAATAATCTTCGATCAGGTCGGCCGATTCATCGAGTTCATCCAGTAGCGCAGCCCGTCGGGCTTCGTCGGGAATGGCCACAACCACCTTGTCGTGATGGTGTAGCAGGTAGACCTCAAGGCAGTCCGGATCGCTGACGTACCAGTTATCGAATGAGCTTGCGATGCTGTTTGCGACCTCCCACAGGATGCGGCAATCCTCGGGTTCCTTGAGGTCGAGAGCCACCGCCCCCTGGGACGCGAGTTCGCCTGGATCGGCCGGCAGCCTTTGTCTCAATCGAGGGAGATCACCCAAGAAAAGATTTTGATAAAATCCTTGTGTTGTTCCTGATTCGTCTCTCGACTCGGGCCAGACTAGCAGGCCGTCGAAACGCAGTAGCCGTCTCAGAAGCCATCGAAATGGCCCTTGCGCAAACTCTCCGATGGATGGCTGATCGGCCTCGATGGCCGGGAAATGGCCGGCGAGGGCAAATCGCGGGTCGTCTCGGACACCAGGGACAGGGTTCTCGCGGGAGATCAACAGGCAGCAGAAATAGTATTCTCGGAATTCGTTCTTCAATGTCGAATCAAGGTTGGCCCCGACGGTGATATAGGCATCGCGTGGTGGGTTGACGTGCCCCGCCGTCAGCTCGGGTTGCCCCTCCCAAGCCCGATGGCCGGCCAGGGCAATCCGGCGGTCCAGTTCCACCCGCGAGATCGTCGATCCGGTCATCCTTCGTCACCCCTGTCGGGCAGGCCGCCGGCGTCGGTCACCCGCTTGACGACCAACGTGGCATAGGCTCCCTTGGGCAGCTCGAAGACAAGTGTGATCTTCTTTCGACCGGGGTAAAGGTCGTCGGGTTCGATCATATCGGTGAGTCTTTGGGCGTGGAACAGGGCGGGCCGGACCCCCTTGGAGAAGAAGACGTCCTTGAGGTGCTTGACCCGGAGGTCTTCCCAGGCCAGGCCGAAGCTATCAACAACTTCGAGGACCGCGTCGAGGACGGCCCCCGGCTCGGGGAGCGGGGTCCGGGAGGCGGGCAAGGGGAGCCGGGCGGATGTAAGCAGGGCGGCCTGCTCGGGGTCGAGGCCCCGGTGGATTGGCAGTTCGGCGACCTTGAACGCGACGGTCGACCGCTGCTCGGGCCGGGTGGTCCGCTCGATCAGGCGGGCAAGCTGCAGGTTCCAGAGGTGGCTCTGGAAGGCCGAGAAGTAGAGGGATCGAAGCTCTCGGCGGACCCGGGCGAAGGCCCCCCGGAAGTCGGTCGGGTGGTCGACCAGGTAGGTCACGAGGCTCCGGGCGTGCGAGCGGGGGAGCCGGGCCTTGGCCTCGGGCCAGTTCCCCCAGAACTCGCGGAGGATGGCCTTCTCGGCCTTCGCGTCGGGGCGGTCGGAGGGGTTGGGCTCGGCGATGGCCAGGCGGAGGGCCTTCTCGTGCTCGCCCGCCAGCCAGGCCCGAGCGATGAAGTCGCCGTCGTAGCCGACCGAGCCGAACCGCTGGTCGTCGAAGTAGTTCGGGAGGCCGTCTCGGGGCAGTTCGCCGATCGCCACCTTCGCCGCCTCGGCCTTCTCCTTCGAGAGGTCGCGGAGGACGACGGTGAACCGGTTCCCCCGGAACTGGTTCGGCCCGTAGGGGTGGGTCAGGCGTCCCAGGGGTTCCAGGTCGAGGTTCCCCTCGCGGAACCCACGGTCGGGGCCGTCGAGGATGGTCAGGTACTGGATCGTGACCGCGTGCCGGTCCTTGAGGCCGCCGTAGCTGATCTGGCTCCCCGACAGGTTCCAGCGCCGGCGGATCGTTTCGATCGCCTCCAGGGTCCCGACCCCTCGCTTGGTGAGCCGGTAAAAGCCGAACCGGCCGCGATCGACCCCCTCGACCAGGGGCAGTTCCTCGACCTGGAAATCCTCGGGCTGGCGTTTGAGCTTCATGCCCTCATCTTAACCGAGGTTGATGACCCATCGCGAGGGTGAGGGATGACCAAGCGAGGGTCGATCGGTTAAGCTCGACGGGGTCGAGCCCGCCAGGACAGGGAGCCGAGGACCATGGCCGATTTCCCCAAGCTGCCGATCATCACGCCTCCTCCCTCGAAGCCGTTCCCCGAACTGCCGATCGTCACCCCCGACCCACCCCGGATGACGCTTCAGGAGAAGTACGGCAACCTCTACTACCTGAGCATTGCCGGGCTGTTCATCTCGTTCGCCCTGGTGGGGTACTTCGTGTACGGGCTCTGGTCGACCCGCGACTACTGGGTGGCCGTTTACCTGATGGACGACCCGCGCAGGCCCGAGGCGGATCGGATCGAGGCGGCGTGGATTGTGGCCCGTCACCCGGCGACCAACGAGCGGCATCGAGTCGACTTCGCCCTCCGGAAAGACCTGCCGGATCTCGCCCGCTACGTCATCGCCGAGCGGCTGACCTCCGAGGCGATCCGAACCGACCCCAAAGGCTACGCGCTGATGGTCGCCCGGAGCGAAGGCTGGCCCGAGTGGCTACGGCTACTGCTTGTCCGGCCAATGGCGTACGGGGTTGGCGAGGGGTATCGGATCGCCTGGGAGCCGCTCGACCTCCTTCGGGAGAACCCCGACCCGGCCATCGCGCTCTGGGCCACCTACACCCGAGCCGTGATGGGAACCGGCGACGCCTCGGCCGCGAAGGCCCTCGATGAGGCGACCCATCGAGACGGGCCGTTTCAACCCCTCGCCGTTCTCCTCGTAGCCGCCGCCAGGTCCGAGGGAGAGGGCCGGGTCCGCAAGCTCGACGAGGCGACCGCCTGGCTCCGGACCCATCATCCCGAGGCCGTCAAGGTCTGGGCGGGCTGGAACGAGCAGGACAACAGGCTGATTCCACCACGACCCGCCATCCCGGTTCGCTGATCTGACGCATCAATGGAGCCGGGGGTCGACCGCCTGCGAGATGGCGCTGACGGACTTCTGGTTGAAGCCCTTGAAGCCCTCGCGTCCGCTGGAGGTTCTCCAGGTGGCTGCCGATCGCCCCTTCGGCCGAGAACCGGTCGTGCTGCTCGGCGTCGATCAGGCCGAGCTTCAGGGCTCGGTCGAGCCGCTGGGGGTCGACCGGCCCACCGTTCCCCGGCGGTGAACGCCTGGCGGAGGAACGGGAAGTCGGAGAACGGCTTCATCACATCGATATCCGCCTCGGCCTTGAGGTCGGCCCGGAGGGCGTCGAAGTCGAACTGGGCTTCGAGGTGGTGCATCCCGGCCTCGAGGATCGACTCGCCGTGGAGCGCCGACCCAGAGGCCCACGGTGTTGGGCCGAGGTAGGTCGGGCAGGGCGTGGTGGGCGAAGTCGTGCGGTTGCCTCGTCGGGGGCGAGGTCGAGGTCGGCGAAGATGACGATGCCGGTCGTCGGGTGCTCCAGGATCTGAGCACCCCAGCCGGCCTGCTCGCCCGGCGTGGTAGCGTTCGCGGAGCCGGAAGCCGAGCGTCTCGAAGATCCCGATCAGCCGGGGAAAGAACCGCCGGGACGACCGATAGGTATGATGGTCGTGGTTCGCCCAGCCCAGGCCGAGCCGATCCTGCCGGGCCTTCTGGACTCGCCCCGCGCGGTTCCGCGACTGCCAGTAGTCGCGCTCGACCTCGAAGACGAGGTGACAGGCCAGGTCCGGCCAGCCGGCCAGCTCGATCACGCGGGCCAGAGTGGCCTCGGTGGCGTCGAAGCCCTCGTTCGTCGTCGTCGAACCGGCGGCTCCGACCTTCCCAGAGTTCGCGGGCGGCCAGGGCGTCGCGAGCCGCCTGCGGGGCCATCCGCCCGATCCGGGCCATCTCGCCCGAGAACGGGTCGAATCCCGAGATACCCGCGCCGCTCGACCACCGCCAGGGTCGTCCCCTGGCCCGCGATCCGGCCGACCCGATATGGCCCCATCGGATAACCTCGGATCGTCAGGCCCAGGTCATGGGCCCGCGAGAACGCCGCCACCGACTCGACCTTGATCGCGACCTCGCGGACCTCCGGCCCCTGCCCTCTTGCCACGATCAGCCGGGGGAACATCCCGCCTTCATGGGCGAAGACCGGAGAACCCAGAGGGTCGGCGACCGACTGCCGGACGTAGCCAAGCCCCCCAGAGTCCGACCCAGGCCCGTAGCCTCGCCGATGACCAGGTGATCAACCCAGTCCGAGAACCGGGTGCTCGTCTCCCGCGCCATCCGCCCGGCCAGGTTGGCCGCGAATGCATTCCCGGCCAGGGCCGACGCGATCCGCCCGGCGACAAACGCCTCCGTCTCGGGCCAGCGCTTCCAGTCGAAGGTCTCGGCGGCGGGGGCGGACAGGGTGGGCATCTTTCGGGCTCCAATCGGTCGTTCGAGTTCCTGAGGGAATTGTAGGGATTCGCGACCGATCCGGCCAGGAATCGGGAAAGGTTCGCAAGGACTAACGATTTGGGCGGAGAACCGAGGACCTAATACGGTGTTTCGATGAATGGTCGTGCTCCCGACAGGTCAGGGGGAGGCGATTCTGTTGTTCCAGTCAAGAGCCGCCATGAGCGCCACTCGAGTTGTTCGGGATCGATTCGCACCTCATTGGATCGCCGGCGCGGAGTTAACGCATGCATCACAAAATGACCTTCTTTCTCGACAAAGCGTTGTCCGATGAAATAAAGAATGTCGGTCATTTCGTAATGGGAAAATCTTTCCTCGACCAGATCCAGGAAGGTATAAGCGAGCAGTTCGATGCGATTTTCCGCTGAGTTGAAGAGATACGGGATGACCACGCAATAGCGGCCCCCGTCGAGCCATTGGACACAATTCCGCCCTTCCACGTAACAGGTGAAATTGGCGGGACGAAGGATGACCTCGGGCCGTTCCGCCGGACCCTTCAAGAGCGCCAGCAGCCCCACTGTCCACCCGATCCTGATCTCGGCACACGAGTACAGGACGCAAGCATGTCGGCCGGCGGGGCCTGGCGAGACGAGATCGTCACCAATTCCCCATCGCGCGCGATCCGGCCCCGGCCATTCCGCGACGTCGCGTTTCCACCCCCTCGTTGGACCCCCGGAGAGCCGTCTGAAGAAAGCCTCGCAAGCCTTTTCGTAGATGGCGAGGGAGACTCCCGAGAAGTTGCGGTCGGAAGACCCGTAAGTGGCTTCTCGATAGCGGTGGGGTGAAACCTCGACGATCCGGCCGGCTTCGATCAGAGCCCGCAGGCAATCAGAGAGATCCTCATGCGTCGGGAGCTTATCCCGGTCCGCTTCGGATCTGACTCCGATTTCCTCGCCCACTTGCCGGATGATGCCGACGACGCTCTGAGGCGCGGGTTCCGATCGTCTGACGGCCAGGTAAACGTAATGAAGGAAGTTCATCGGGAGTCGCTCCACTGTCATCGCGAGGCCTGCGCCGTCTTCGCATAAGGCGCCGCCGTGACGGCGATCTGCCGGGCGGCGGCGCGGGAGTGGTCGTTGGCGGCGGCCTTCTCGGCGAGCCGGGCCTCGGCGAGGGCCTCGGGGGCGTGGCCGAAATCCTGCTCCAGGATGCGCCAGGCCGTAGCGAGCTTCGAAGAGGTTCGGATCGGCGGCGATGGCCTCGCGGAACGACTTCCGGGCAGCGTCGAAGTCCCCTTCGACCAGGTAGGTCGCGGCGACCCGCGCGGATCGGGTCGCGAGCGGGGTGCCGGTCGAGGCGGCCAGCCAGATGGCGCGGGCCTTCGAGGGCTGGCCCAGGTGAAGGCGGAGGACGGCCAGGCGGTCGGCCCACTCCCAGGGGCGGGCCTCGGTCCGGTAAGCGGACTCCATTACATCGGCCGCGGTCGACGGCCGTCCGCTGGTCAGAAGCTCGGCGACCACCCGATCCAGCTCCCCCAGGTTGGCCCACTTTGTCGAAGGGGTCTTGCCGAGCTTGACCCGGAGCCGGGCGACCTCATCAGCGGCGCGGGACTTCTCCTTCTGCTGCGAGAGGTTCCTGTTCGGCTGCTCGATGAACCGTTCCAGGAGGGGCAACGCCTCCTCGTCCATCCCTCGGAACTGATAGTTCTTGGCCAGGAAACTCTGGATGTAGCCGTCCTCCGGCGCGATCTCCAGCGCCCGGCTCAACAGATAGGTGGCTCTGACGGGTGAGAGGTCGAAGACCGGGTCGAACGAGAGCCGGAACCTCGGGATTGGCTCCTCGGACGGGATGATGTCGCGGAGCGACTCGATCAGTCCGGCCTGCTTCCAGCCGTCGAGGGACTTCGGAGCGACCTCGCGGAGCTTCCGGGCGTAGTCGAGCCCGAGCAGGAACATGGCCCGACCCCCCTCCGCGTTGCCCGCCCGGTAAACGCACTGGGTCCCGATCAACCGGAGCGCCCGAGCGGTCGCGGCGAGGGTCGCCGGGTCCTCGGTCGATGTGTCGGCCAACCGGGCAAAGTGGCGGGCGGCGAAGTTGACTCCGTGGGCCTGGACCACCTTCGCGAGAGAGTCGTGGACGAAGACGCTGGCGATCGGGTCGAACCAGACGCAGCGCCAGTGCCGCGAGCTGAGCAAGGTCGCCGAGAGAGGGGCGTTTCGCTCGTCCAGGTTATCGACCAGGACCGCCGGCCGCCCCATCCGGTCCAGTTCCTCCGCCCAGCCTCCGGTGTTCTGGGAGATCCTCTCGCTCAGCTCGGTGTACTGCCTGTAGATCTCCGGTCCCATGACTTCGAGCCGGGCATCAGTATAGGTCTTCTTCTCGGGGGCGAAGTAATACTCGTAAAGCGCGGGATGGCCATTGTGAAAGCCGGCCATTCGGTCCGGCATTCCCGGCCCGCCGGCGAACTTCACGGCGTCGCGCGGGAACCAGAGCGGCTCCTCGCCCAGACCAATCGTCCGGCCCTCGCCGGCCCACGCGTAGAACCGACCCGAGGCCACGACCGCGAAGGTCAGGCCGATCGCCGCGAAGGTGACGAGCCGGGGCCACACTCGATGCGCCGGAATCGTGGGATCGCGGCGGAGCTTTCGGGCCCGGAGCGCCGCGGCCCATTCGCCGAAGTTCCAGGCCGTCACCGTGCCGACGACCGCCGCGAACTGGTGGCTGTTCCGCGTCGCCGCCAGACTCAGGGCACTGAAGGCGACGAAGAGCAAGGCTCGGAACAGGCTCGGACGCCAGGAATCGAGGGTTTCGAGCCGTTCGGCGTCCAGTTGCTTCCTGGCCTTCGACGACTCGCGACGTTTGCGTCCCTTGGGTTGATCCGGGCTCGGCTCGGGCTGAGCCCGACGATCGGCAAAGCCGGCCCAGAGGCTCCAGACCCAGGGAACGAGGAAGCTCAGGCCGCCGACAATGACCGTGAGCAGGTGAAGCTGGAGCGGCAGGCTGTCCAGGCCCACTTCCTCGACGAAGACCAGAAGCGGTTTCAGCTCGCCGATCGTGTCCTTGAAGATCTGGCTGCTCATCGTCCGGGCGAGCTGGATCGGATAGAGGGCCCCGGCCAGTCCGTAGGGGTTGAACAGGCACGCGACCCCGGTCAGTGCGGTCGCCGTCAAGATCGTCCGCCACCAGCCCCGACGATCCGGGGCGAAGGCTCCAGGGCGAGCCGCCGCGCCGATCAGGGCGCATCCGATCACGATCGGTTCGAGGAGGAATAGCCCTTGCGTGTTGACCCAGCAGACCTGGACGAGCGGCAAGGCGAACGCCAACCAGGGCTTCCGTTCCCAGCGAAAGAGGATCGCCAGGACGATCGAGAGATAAAGCAGTGAGATCGTCTCGGGCCGGATGTACATCCGACCGCTCAGCACGAGCAAGGCCGGCAGCCACGCGAGGAGCATCGCCCAGACCGGCCAGTTCGGGCGTCGGGAGGTGATCAGCAAGACGACGGCCAGGCAGGTGATCGCGCACTTGGCCAGGTTCAGGCCGACGACCCCACCGTGGGCATATCCCCAGCTCAGGGCGACCTGGAACCCCCAGTGGAGGTCGATCCAGGGCCGACCCTCGGCGCCGTAGGTGAAGGTGTCAACCGTCGGGACCTGGCCGGTCTGGCGGATCAGGTCGCCGGCCTTGAGGTGCCACCAGAAGTCGGTGTCCTTGAGCGGGAAGACACCCAGGAGAAACGTCAGGCACAAGAAAGCGGCGATCAGGCCGAGGTCGGCCACTCGGCCCGCGGTGGTCGCGCCCGGAGGGTTGGACTCCGGTCGGACGGCCCGGGAAGCAGGACTCATCAAGGAGGCTCCGAAGAGGCCCGATGGCCGGGAAGCCAGAAGGATCGGCCCACCGGCGATCCTTCCAGTCTACCCCGAGGCTCCGGAACCGGTCGAGGCTCGGTGGCTCACTCGCTCGTCGGCACGGTCTTGTCTCGCTCGTAGGTTTCGAGCCAGGCCCGGGCCTTGGGCAGGTCGTCGGCGCGGACCCAGACGCGGGGGCCCGACTCCATGCTGCCCAGGGCATCGTGGAGGTCGTGCGTGTCGGACACGGCCGGGATGCCGGCGTCGCTGAGCTGGTCGGCCAGGAACTTCGCTTCCATCAGGTCGAGCGCCGCGTACGCCTCGACCAGGTCGCCTTCCAGGGGCTCGGGAAGCTCGCCGACGAACCTCGCATCCTCGGCCTCGGTCTCCAGTTCGGGGACCAGCGGATCGGCCTCGATCGGCCCGGAGTCATCGGCCTTGACGAAGCTCGGGTCCTCCTCGCCATCGGCCGAGGTCCCACAGTTCCAGCAGACCTCGAACGAGGGATCCACCTTCGTCTGACACTTCGGACAGGTCCACATCGGAGCATTCCTCGCGAAAGAGATTCCAGTCAAAGTCGAACGACGTCCAGGACCTCGGCCGGGGGCAGGATGTAGCCGAAGTAGAAATCGCCGAAGAGGGCATACCGGGCCGAGCTTTCGTCAAACCTCATCGTATAAACGATGTCCTTGAGGTAAGACGGGTTCCGCGCCCAGAGAGTAACGCCCCACTCCCAGTCATCGAGCCCGGTGGACGCCGTGATGACCTGGCTCACCTTCCCAGCGAACTTCATACCGCTCCGGCCGTGCTGGCTCATCAGTTCGGCCCGCTCCTCGAAGGGCAGAGTGTACCAGTTCTGGTCCCCCTGGCGCATCTTGCTCATCGGATAGAAGCAGAGGCAGGGCCAGTCGGGAAACTCGGGATAGAGCCGCTGCTTATTCATCGGGCCGAGCCGATCGGCGTAGGCGGCGACCTTGGCCTTGTAGACGCTGCTTTCGGGGTCAACCCCCTCGCGATCGCGGAGGATCTTGCCGTAGGCCTCGACGTCGGGAACGTACTCGGAGACCTCGGTGATCGAGTAGAACGAGTAGCTCGGCACCAGTGTCGGGCCGAGCGCCGAGGCCTGGAGGGCCGTCTGAACGCCGTGGATCGCCCGAAGGTCGGTGCCGGCCATCATCACGCCGAAGTCGGCCTTGTGTCCGGGAACGGCGAAGACGTGGAGCTGCTCCGGGGCGCCGGGCCGACTCTTGTCGAGTGCCTCCAGGATCTGTCGACGCCCCTCGGCCCGGACCGATTCGCTCAGGTTCGCCAGCGACCCCCGATCGACCCGGTAAAACAGGTGCAGGAAGTGCCAGCCCGACTCGGGCTTTAGCATGGCCGGGATGCGTTCGGCCGAGGCTGGGCGATGGCCATGCTGCATCGGCTGCGTCGGCGCCGGGGTCGAGGTTGGAGTCGGGTTCGTGGTTTCCGAGCCTTGCGACATCGCCGATCGCTCCGGGTCATTGACATTCGTCGGGACTTTGCCTTGATCCCGTGATTGTAAGCCCCGGGCGGGCCGAGCGAAAGCCAGGGCGGTCGACGCGTCTGCGCGGGACTCGCGGGTCGAAGCGAACGAACGGCCCGCGAGCATCGCACCGAGTCTATCGACAAGGTTGCCCGTCGCACCCGATGGAGTGGAGATGGAGGTGAAGCTGGCCGGCGAACAGGTCCGAAAACCGAGAGTGTGCCGTCATTCGGTTCGCCTCGTGAAGGATGCCCGGGAGGATTACCCGTGTCGAGGTCCCTGTCCGTCATCGCCCGGCTCGTCCCGACGTTCCTCCTCGGAACCTCGCCCCTCCTCGCCCAGGGGCCGACACCGATCGCGGCCGAGGCGCCCGCCCGGCCCGAGCGGTCTCCCGACGAGCCGACGCCGATTGCCTCGACCCGCTCCAGCGGCACGATCGGCACGCGCCTGGTCCCGTCCTCGAACCCGCTTCGGGCCTCGGCCCGGATCGAGGGGACCCCGTCGCCAGGTTTGCAGATGACGCTCGACGGCTCGTCCTCGGCCGGCGGCCGGATGTGGTACCGTTGGCTCCAGACGCAGGGACCTCTGGTCAAGATCGACGACCCAACGAAGGCGGAGGCCCACTTCACCGTGCCGGCCGACGCCTCGCTGCTGGGTTTCGTGCTGGTGGTCGGGAACGCCTCGGGTGTCAACGCCCGGTCGTTCCTGATCGAGGTCGAGGACCCCGAGCGCGAGGCCGACGCCCTGGCTCTGAAGGCGGACGCGGGGGACGACCAGTCCGCGAAGGTCGGCCGGAAAGTCGTGCTCAACGGCGTCCGGAGTGAGCCGAAGGGGAAGCTCCGGTTCCGCTGGATTCAGGCCGGAGGCCCGAAGGTCGCGCTCCTGGCCACCGATGGCCCGACCGCCTCGTTCGTCCCCGAGACACCGGGCACCTACAAGTTCGCACTCGTGGTCGCGACTAGCGGCGGTGCACTGTCGGAAGCGTCGACTGTGACGGTCAAGGTCGGTGGGGCGGCTCGCGGCTCCGAGGATGCGCAGGCGATGGCTATCGACGAGCTGGCCCGGGTCTCGCTCGCCTCGATCGAGGGAGGGACTCGGTACTCGGACGACCTCTCCCGGGTCTTTGATGTCGTTGCGGATCGGATCGACACTTACAAGAACTTCTCCGAGGCGACCGCCGAGATGACCCGTCGGCTTGACGCGGTCGTGCCTCGCGAGAAGGATCGGCGGGCGGTCTGGATCGAGCAGCTCTTCACCCCGTTGATGGCCCGTTTCGTCGCCGGGATGAAGGCTGAGGGGCTCGACCTCACCCAGCCCGAGAGCCAGGGCAAGCCTCTGACTAAGATTCAGCGAGCCCGACTGGCCGAGCAGTTCCGCTACACCGCGGCCGGACTCCGTGCGACCAGGACGCTCCGCTGATCGTCGGCCCGGAAATTGCACCAGCCGGATTCACCTCTTTGCACAACCCCGAGGATCGAATCCGTGATCGACGACCCCGAAATCCCCCCGGCCGGCGTGATCCCGCTCGATGGTAACCAGGCCCGATGGCGGGTCTGGGCGCCGAAGGCGAAGACCGTTGAGCTGAGGCTCGAAGGCCAGCCGCGAGCGATGGAGGACGAGGGGCGGGGGTTCTTCGGCGTGACCACCCCCCTGCCCTCACCTGGTACGCGCTATGGATTCGCTCTCGACGGAGGCGATCCGGTGCCCGACCCCTGCTCGCGCTGGCAGCCCGAGGGTGTCTCCAGGCCCTCGGCCGTCTTCTTCCCCGACCGATTCCTCTGGGATGAGGGGAACTGGACCGGGATCGAGCGGGCTGATCTTGTCATCTATGAGCTTCACGTCGGTACATTCACGCCGGAAGGAACCTTTGACGCGGTGATCCCTCGGCTCAAGGATCTCCGGGAACTCGGGATCACGGCGGTCGAGCTGATGCCAGTCGCCCAGTTTCCCGGGGAAAATAGCTGGGGCTACGATGGCGTCCACCCCTTCGCCGTCCAGAACAGCTACGGCGGTCCAGAGGGGCTCAAGCGGCTGGTTGAGACGTGTCACCGGGCGGGCCTGGCCGTGATACTGGACGCGATCTACAACCACTTCGGCCCCGAGGGGAACGTCTTCCCGGCCTTCGGCCACTACCTGACCGAGAAGTACAAGACCGACTGGGGCCACGCCCTCAGCTTCGACGACAAGAACTGCGATCCGGTCCGGGCGATGGTCCTCGACAACGTCCGGATGTGGATCAGGGATTACCGGATCGACGGCCTCCGGCTCGACGCCGCCGACCAGATCTTCGATCGAGGGCCGCGGCACATCCTCGCCGACGTCGCCGAGGTCGCCCACGCCGAAGGGCGGAAGCTCGGCCGACCGGTCCACGTCTTCGCCGAGACCGACCAGAACGACGCCCCGCGCTACCTTCGTCCGGTCAACCATGGCGGATACGGGCTCGATGGCCACTGGACCGACGACTTCCACCACGCTGCCCACGCGACCTTGACCGGCGAGTCGAACGGGTACTATCGCGACTTCGCTGACGGCCCGGCCTCTCTGGCGAAGGCCCTGGCGTCCGTCTTCGTCAACGACGGCCGCTATAGTCCTTTCCGGGAGCGAAGGCACGGGGCCCCGGCAACCGAGTTCCCCGGCGACCGCTTCGTCGCATTCACCCAGAACCACGACCAGGTCGGCAACCGGGCCAAGTCCGACCGCTACGCCGCGAGCCTCCCGCCCGCGGCCGTCCGTCTCGCGGCCGGGATTCTCTTGCTGGCGCCTCGCCTTCCCCTTCTTTTCATGGGCGAGGAGTACGGCGAGTCGAACCCCTTCCCGTTCTTCTGCGACTTCCACGATCCCCACCTGATCGAGGCGGTCCGTGAAGGGCGGACGAAGGAGTTCGCCTACTTCGGCTGGGACGTCGAGGTGCCCGACCCCTTTGCAGCCTCGACCCGCGAGTCCGCCGTCCTCTCCTGGTCCTGGTCCGACCCGTTCCGGACTGGGCTCCGAAGGCTCTATCGCGACCTTCTCAAGCTCCGCCGCGAAAGCGCCGTCCTCCGCGACTTCCGGCATCCCCGGGTCCGCCTCCTCGACAACCTGGGAGCCCCGTCGGTCCTGGAGATGGTCCGCTCGGCCGATTCCGGCCAGACCTTGACGATCTTCCTCAACCTCGGGCCAGAGCCCCGGTCCTTGGCCGAAGAAGTCATCGGAGGTTTGCCCTCGTTCCGATCCGAGGTCGTGAACTACGGAGCCGCGGACGATCCAGAGCCAGCGGCCTCGAATCAACTCCGTTCCTGGGAGTTTACGATCTTCGGCGACCTCAGCTGAGCGAAGCCTGGTCAAGCCCCGGTTCCTTCCCCCGTCGCGGACGTTCGATTAGGATGATCGAGCCTTCTGGGCCCATCTGCCCGATCGAACGAACGTCCGCGAGGGGTCTTTCCGCATGTCGTGGTCCTGGAAGATCGCCCGCATCGCCGGCATCCCGATTTACGTCCACTGGACCTTCCTGATCTTGATCGCGTGGCTGCTCTACGGCCACTGGTCGGCAGGAAACGACCTGGAGACGACGGCCGAGGGCGTGGGTTTCGTTCTCTCCATCTTCGGTTGCGTGGTCCTTCACGAGCTAGGCCACGCGCTGGCGGCCCGGAGATACGGTGTCCCGACGGCCGACATCACGCTCCTGCCAATCGGGGGAATCGCCCGGCTCCAGCGCATTCCGGAGCACCCAACGCAGGAGTTGGTTGTCGCCATTGCCGGCCCCCTGGTCAACGTGGTGATCGCCGGCTCGCTCTGGGTCGCCGGGGTCCGGCCACCCTTGGGGTCGAACGAGGCGGATTTCCTGGTTCAGGGTCAGTTCCTCCCCAAGTTGATGTTCGTCAACATCTTCCTCGTCCTGTTCAACCTCCTGCCTGCCTTTCCGATGGACGGCGGCCGGGTCCTCCGGGCTCTCCTCGCGATGCGGATGGATTACGCACGGGCGACTCGAGCGGCGGCGTCGATCGGCCAGTTCATGGCAATCCTCTTCGGCTTCCTCGGCCTGCTCGGCAACCCGATGCTACTGCTGATCGCTTTGTTCGTCTGGATCGGCGCGGAGGGAGAAGCCCAGCAGGTCCAGGAACGGATGACGTTGCGGGATATTCCGGTCCGCTCGGCCATGCTGACCGACTACCGGACCCTGGCCCCGTCCGACACACTTGGCCACGCCGCGGACCTCCTCCTGGCCGGGACACAGCAGGATTTTCCGGTTCTGGGCGAAGGGCGAGCCGATGGCGTCCTGACCCGCGACGCCCTTTTCGCCGGGCTGGCCCAGGGGGGACGCGACGCCCTGGTCGGGGCCGCTCCACTCCGTGAGCTAGGCCGAGTCGAGGTCAACGAGCCCCTCGCGCCGGCGGTCAGACGGCTCCGAGAAGAGGGCGAGCCCTGCCTAGAGGTCGTGGATGGCGGAAGGCCGGTCGGCCTACTCACGATGGAGAATATCGGCGAGTTCCTGATGGTCCAGACGGCCCTGGCCGCCGCCAGGGTGACCCATCCCGACCCGGCGAGGGTCTGATCTCTCTCGACGGCTCGACCCGATCCCAACCTGGCTTTAAGGGAAACCGACGATGACAAGCAACAAGATCCCGTCGAGATCGATTGGCCTGGCGTTGATGGCCGGCGTCTGCGTTTCGTCTCTCGCCCTTGGTCAAGAGAAGGTCCTGATCCTTCCCGGCGAGTCGTTTACCGTCGAGGGGCGCCCGGCGTTCGTCCTGCTCCCAGAGAAGGAGAAGCGGAGCACGCCCCAACCCTGGGTCTTCTACGCTCCCACGCTCCCCGGCTATCCCGACTCGCACGAGAAGTGGATGCACCAGCAGTTCCTGGCCGCCGGGGTCGCTGTCGCGGGGATCGACGTGGGTGAGGCTTACGGGAGCCCGAAGGCTCGCGAGCCGTTCTCGGCGCTCTATCGGGAGCTCACCGAGAAGCGAGGTTTCGCTTCCAGACCTTGCCTGCTCGGCCGGAGTCGGGGCGGTTTGTGGGTCACGAGCTGGGCCGTGGAGAACCCGGGGAAGGTGTCCGGGATCGCGGGGATCTATCCCGTCTTCGACCTCCGGACGTATCCGGGCCTGGGAAAAGCGGCGCCCGCCTATGGCCTCTCACCCGAGGCCCTGGAGTCGCGGCTGCCCGAGCTGAACCCGATCGAGCGGGTCGGAGTGCTCGCGGCGAACCGGGTGCCGGTGCTGATCATCCACGGTGACGAGGACAAGGTGGTGCCCCTCAAGGAGAACTCCGCCGAGCTGGTCGAACGCTACCGACGGGCGGGCGCGGGCGAGGTCGTCACCCTGATCGTGGCCAAGGGGCACGGGCACGACTTCTGGGAAGGCTATTTCCGATGTCAGGAACTGGTCGACTTCGCCGTTGCTCGGGCCAAGGCCGGCGCCGAAGCCCCCGCCGGCGGCATTCCCTGAGAGGAACACGCCCGACCCTGCACTCTTCCGAATCCACAGGCGCCTGTGGTAAGCTGCGGAGCATGGGGTAGTTTCGGTCACGCCGTGTCTTCCTCGGCGAAGGGCAATCACGATGAGGAAGTTCCCGAGACGTCAGGCCCGTCGATTGGATTGGGAGCCACTGGAGTCGCGGGTTGCCTTGAGCAAGGCGGTCGAGTTCGGCGCGGTGGGTGACAGCCTGACCGACGAGTACCGCTTCTATCCCCCCGACCGGAGCCAGGCAAGGAACTGGGTCGAGACCCTGGCCGTAACGCGAAACGTCAACTTCGGCGCCTACACGACCCAGGACCGTGGCTTCCCCCGCGATCAGGGGTACGCGAACGATTGGGCCAAGGAAAACTCGACCACTGAGGACGTGGTGGGCTCGCAGCTTGCCGGGTTGAGCAAGCAGGTCGTGGCGGGGAAGGTGACTTATGCCGTCGTGGGGATGGGCACCAATGACTTCCTCTTCTTCGCCGAGGGAGTGGCGGCCCAGTCGCTGGCCGGCCAACCTCCGGCCAACTTCGGGGCGGAACTTGCCTTCGTCGAGTCCGCCGCCGTGGCGAACTTTGACAGGACGGTCGAGACTCTCCTGGCCGCCAACCCCAAGGTGAAGGTGATCGTCCAGACAACTCCCGACATCCGCCAGGTCCCGATCGTCGAGCAATTCCTGGCCATTCCTGGTATCGGCCAGGTGGCCAACGCCATCGCGGACGCCCAGGCGGCTTATAACGCAAACATCCGCCAGGTCGCCCACGACTTGTCCCGCGTCGCCCTGGCCGACATCGCCGCTCAGGCCGGATCGTTCGAGGGAGCCTCGGCGACCAACCTACCGATCGGCGGCATCCGGGTGACCCTGACGACGACCGGCGACAACTTCCACAATGCCGTCCTCGCTGACAATATCCACCCCGGCACGATCCTCCAGGGCCTGATTGCCAACGCCGTCATCCAGGCCGCCGATTCTGTGGGAGCCTCGATCAAGCCGCTGAGCCCGACCGAGATCCTCAGTCGCGCGAGATACGTCTCCAGTCACTCTCAGACCGCCCGCTAGCTCCATCAACTGGACGCGACCTCTCGGCCTCGCTAACGTGAGACGGATCTCTTCCGATCCGAGGACCTCCGCGAGGGCTTACCGATGGCTCGCCGACCGATCGACCGGCCGGGTCGCATTTTCCTGATCCTGGTCGTCGCGGCGATCTCTTGCGGCGCGCCAAGTCCCAGGTTTCGAAGCCGTTCGTCTTGCCCCGGGACCGAGCAGCCTGGGATGCCCGGCGCCATGTACTCCGAAGCCAGGTGGACGACGCCTTGAGCGGCGGGCTGCTCGCCCGGCCCGAGGGACCACGACTCGACATTCAAAGTCGAGAGTCGAAGCCGGGGATGACCGTCGAGCATTTCTTGCTCAAGAACCTCGCGGGGACGGTCGGAGGTGTTCTCGTCCTTCCGGAAAGCTCGGACCAGTCTCGCAAGGTTCCGCTGATCCTCCTCCTCCGCGACCCATCGCGTCGCGCCACAAACATTATCGCAGAGCCGGGGTTTGATGGCCGACCCCCGGCGGTTACGCTAGCGGGATTCGGTTTTGCGACACTGGCGATCGAAGCGAGTCCCGACGAACGGTCTCATGTCCGCGACCTCCGGATCGCCCTCGGCGCTGCCTTGGCGCGACCCGAATTCGACTCGAACCGCGTGGCCGTCATCGGCATCGGGCCAACCGGCCCCGTCGCCCTGTCCTTGATGGCGATCGATGAGCGGATCGATTGCGGGGTCGTGGCGGTCGAGTCGCGCGACCTCGAGGCTTCATCCCGCCCGCGCTTCGAGGATCTGGTCGCTCTCTGCCCCTCGGCCGCTCTCGCTCCTGGTCGGCGAGGTCCTCCCGTTCCGCTCGAACTCGCCCGCGAAGACGCTCGAAAGGGCGGCGAAGGGGGTTTACAAGGTCTATGGTCCGGAAGGGACCGGGCTGGCGATGACGATCTTCGGGGAATTCCCGGGTCACGACTCGATCGCGACCCGGCTCCAGTGGATGGCCGGGCTTGAACAGCTCGACAAGCACCTCCGCCCGCAAGGACCATCTCCCCTGGGCCATGCTCCCGAGCCCGAGCCGGAGCTCGATGACCGGTTTATCGACGTCGCCGTGAATGGGATCGCCGGGTGGTCAGCCGAGATGTCGCAACGGCTCGGGACCTGGACGTGGCACGACGGTGTAATCACCTGCAAGCCCATGGGCACGAACGAGTTTGGCTGGCTCCGCCTGCCGATTGAGGTCGAACGACTTCATCCTCAAGGTCGAGTGGCGGGTCCCGGATAAGGGAAACGGCGGGATCTTCCTCCGGGCGAAGCCGGTGACCTGGACCCTCCCGCCGAGCGACCTCTCCAAGCCGCGGCTCCAGGCCCTGGGGCTGGAATGGCCCTCTCGGACTGGCCTGGAGCTACAAGCTCAGGCTGACCCCGGCGATGCCAACCGGTATAGCAGTGGCTCGCTCTACCGGCACGCCGCCCCCGCCGCCAATCCGACCTTTCCACCGGGCCAGTGGAATCGCTACACGGTTCGCGCCCGTGGCCCACGGATCGAGGTCTGGAGCAACGGCCAGCAAGTCCTCGACACCTCGCTCGGCCGTTATCCCGAAACCCTGCCGAATCCCCCTCTCCGGGGCTACATCGGCCTCCAGAACCACGGCTCACCGGCCGAATATCGCAACGTCAAGCTTCTCCGAATTCACGATTGAGGACACCGGGCCAAGATTCACCGGCACCTGACGAACAACCCTCCGGCGCCCGATCGGCCGGAGAGGAGAACCATCATGGCCCGGATCAGCTCGTTTCGCGACAAGGGGGAACGGTACGCGGTTTTGAGGGTCATTGCCTCGATCTGCACCTGGCTGGGAGTACTCCTGCTCTTGCTCGGCGTCCTGCTCGTCGGTGTGGGAACGGCGGCCGTCACAACCGACCTGATCCGGCCGATCAACGGCGTCGGCGCCGGGATCGCCCTGTTCTGGTCGATCGGACTCTTCGCCTCGGGCCTGCAATGCCTGGCGATGGGGGCCTTCTTCCGGCTCGCCATCCAGGTTGAGGAGAACACCCGGGCGACCGCTCAGGCTCTGGACAAGATCCGGGCCGGCATGGAGCCTAAGGCGGAAGTCGACACTCGGTCGATCTTCCTCTCCTGAACGACGCCTCGATTCATTGAGGCCCGACGAACGAGCCGGTCGGGTCCCCCGGCTCGAACCCGTCGGGCAGTGCCTCCAGGTACGATCCGAGCAGGTCGCCGAAGGTCGAGGCCGGCTTGCCGTGGTCGATCCGATAGGCCCGCTGGGCCATCTGGAGGATGAGGTCGTCGAAGAGGCCCCGCTCGAAGTCGACCCTCGATAAGAGATTGCCCAGGGCCACATTGCGGAAGGAACGGTAGGCCGATCGGTCGGCCCAGGCCGTCAACTCCTCGGGAGTGAGCGAGGCGATGGCCGGCGGGGTGGCCGCGCCGATGTCGTAGATGAGATACGGAGAATCTCCGGCCAGCTTCGGCCGGACGGCGCGGGGGCGGTCGCACTGAGCGAGGATGCCGGCGGTGATCAGGCGATTGATGCGGTGGCTCCGCTCGGGCTCGCGGAAGAGGAAATGGCGGGCGCCGGACAAGCGGAGGAATCTGGTTATACCATTGATCGTCGCCCTCCATCCCTTGCGGCTCGAACTTCTTCCAGTCCTCCGGATGATCGAGGGCATCCCGGCAGGCGAAATACTCGGCGATGACCATGTCCGAGTTGGGCGGGGTCATCGCGCGGGCCTCCTCGACGTCCCGGATGGCCTGACGGAGCAGCTCCGAGGTGACCGCCGGATTTTCGATCCAGCTTCTTGACCGCGGGCCGGGCCATGTTGAGGATGACGTGTCCGATGAGACGCTGGATGTCGACCCCGTGCCGACCCGCGTGCCGGCTCGACCGGAGTGCCCCCCGATAGTATCGCCAGGCGCCGGCGGGGTCTCCAGACTGCTCGAGGCGTGAGCCCTCCAGGAGTCGCCAGGCGTGCGAGCTCACGCATCGACTGGATCGGCCCGAGGACCGTCGAGATCGTTATCTCCCGGGGCTGGATCAGAAGGGCGTCGGGTCGATCCACGGCGAGGAGCCACGGCTCCAGTGCCGGCCGATTGTCGTCGACCCACCTGCGAATCTCCGGATCGACGATCGCCCAGTCGGTGACATTCCAGGCTTTGGGATCGAGCTTGTAGACCTTGATATCGGCCGGCTTGAGCCGGGCTGCGGCCACCCGGTAGAGCGGGAGGGCGTTGTCGGCCTCGGCCATCTGGATTGTGCCGGACTTCGACTCGTCGAACGGCTCCCCGATGTTCGGCAGCCGCCAGAGGCTGATCTCGCGCCAGCCCAGGAGGCCCACCGTCGCGGCGATCGTCACATAAAGGAGCACCAACCCACGGCGCTTCCAGCCCCTCGACCGCTCCAGCCAGTGCAGTGGCGCAATCGCGGCGTCCAGCAGTCCCGCCTTCTCCATCGACCCATCCCTCCGACCCGAACTCGCCCCGATCACCACGCATGCCAGATTACCCGGACATGCGTCCCTGGGACAAGAGTCCGAGTCGCCGGAATCAGCGTGTCGTCTCGCCCTTCCGGAGTGCAATCAGGTGGATGCTCCCGCCCGATCGGTTGGCGACCGCCAGCAAGGCCCGATCGGCGTCGTAGGCGAGGCCAAGCGGTCGAGTGGACGCGAGGTTCGCTCGCCCTTTGAGCGGGAGTCGGGCGAGGGGCTCGTCCGGCTTCGCTCCCGCTGGACAGGAGGGCGATACTCGAGTCGAACGGGAGGCTCACGGCCCGGAAATCCGGCGTTCCAGGCATCTCGACGACGTCGCCGATCCCGCCGTCGATCGGCCGAACCTCCGGCTCGGCGTCTGGCCGGACCTGGTGCCAGAGGGCCTCGTTGCCCTCGTCGGCGGCCAGGAGCCCGCCCAGGTGGTCGAAACGGAGTGCGTCGGGGCTGGAGGACGCGGGCCAGGGGGTTCGGGCGAGGAGCTTCGAGGACGATCGACCTCCGTCAGATCCACCCAGGCGACGGCGTTCGATCCCTGGAGCGAGACGCCAGCCCTCGTCCCATCGTCCGAGATCGCGAGCCTGGCCGGATCGTCGCCCGGCCGGTCGAAGTCGAGCCGGCTGACGACCCGGGGCGACTTCGGGGTTCGATGCGATGTCGTAAACCGTGAGTCGCCGGCATCGGCCGATGGTCGCCCCCTTCGCCACGGCCGGAGGTGAGGACCAGGGCGCGGCGACCGTCGCGGGAGATGGCCAGGTCGTCGGGATACAGACCGACGCGGAGTCGCGAGCCGACGGGTTGGCCGGCCAGGTCGAATGTCTCCCACCAGCCCTCCTCGACGTGCCGGGCGTCGTTGTTCGGGCGGACGAGGACGAACAGGCGGTCGGAGGTCGGCCAGAGGGCAACGGGCTTCGGCCTTCGAGCGCGATGTCCCGGAGCGAGTTCGAGCCCATTCGTCCCCGTCACCCGGTAGAGCATGACCCGTCCGTAGCGCGGGCAGGTCGCGGCGAGGAGCTTGCCATGATCGGCGAAGGCCAGCCGCTCGGCCCTTTGGTGACCGGTCGCGACCCGGGCGACCTCGGCCACCCGATACGGCCCCGCGATGACCTCGAACTTCCGGCGAGCGTTCAGGGCGAACCCCGCCGCGCCCATGCCAACGGCGAGGACCGCCAGGAGCACGACGAGACCCGTCGAACTGCACCCCCTGGGACGTTCCTGGCCCTTCTTCTTGCGAAGATTGACCTTGGGCTCGGTCCCGGCGGCGAGTCCGGGCGATGTTCTTCCGATGCCGGGCGATCAGCAGGCCCATCAGGCCGATCGAGGCGATGGTCATGGCGATTTGATCCCTGGCCCAGGGGTGTTCGACCCGGGTGAAGTGGACGATCAGCCAGACCAGTCCGCCCATGATCGAGGACATCGAGACATAACGGGTCAAGAGAAGGAAGGTCACGAACCCCGACGCCGACGGCAACGCTGGCGAAAGCGTCGAGCGCGAAGACGGCTCCCGAGGCTCGTCGCCACCCCCTTGCCGCCCTTGAACTTGAGGTAGATCGGGAAGTTGTGCCCGAGGATCGCCGCGACCGCCACGCCGACCGGCAGGTGCGGCAGCTCCAGGCCGGTCGCGTGCCTGGCCAGCTCGGGCAAGTAGAGCGTCGGCAGGAAGCCTTTGAGGAAGTCGAGCAGGAAGACGACCACGAAGAACCGGAACCCAAGCACCCGGCCGACGTTCGTCGCGCCGATGTTGCCCGAGCCGACCGTCCGGATGTCGACCTTCCCGAACCACCGGGCGATCAGGAGCCCGAACGGGATCGACCCGAGCAGGTAGGCGAAACCCAGCGTCACCGAGGGTCGAGACACACCGCATTCATTGGTCTCGTCCGATCCCGGGTTGTGGTCTTGCCCCGAGCCGTGAGCCCGATCGGCCCGCGTTCGATCACCGAAGAGCCCGACGTGGTGCCGGAGATCAACCACAGCCGATCCCTCTTCGAGAAGCGGTTCACCGAGGAACGAGCTTCGGCGGGCCTCGAAAACCTCGTTGGCGGTCGCGTAGTCGTCGTGCCGGCCGATGTCGAGCCAGTAGCACGGCTCCTTGAAGCAGTGGACCGGCCGGCCCGCCGTCCGCATCGTCTCCAGGAGGTCGGGCATCTGCAAGGGCCGGCCGGCTTCGAGGAAGTCCCAGGCGACCGGGTCGAGGATGTAGAGGCCCATGCTGACCTGGAACGAGAACTCGGGCTTCTCGCGGTATCCGGCCAGGACGTGGGGATCGTCGCCGAATTCGAGGACGCCGAAGTCGATCTTGACCTCGCGAGGGTAAGACGCGATGGTCGCCGACGCCTTGCGGTCGCACATGAAATCGATACATCGCGGCGAAGTCGAGCGTCGTCAGGATGTCGCCGTTGATGACCAGGACCGACTCGTCGGGCCGATCCAGCAGGGCCAGGCCGCCGGCCGTCCCCAGCGGCGTGACCTCGCGCCGGTAGGTCAGCCTGGTGCCGAACTTCCGGCCGTCGCCGAAGAACGCCTCGATCAACTGCGGTCAGATACCCGGTGATGACCGTGACGTCGCGGAACCCGAACCGGGCGAGCTGGCGGAGCACGACTTCCATGATCGGCAGAGGGTCAACCTCGCCGATCGGCATCAGCGGCTTGGGCAGGACCGCCGTGTAAGGGCGGAGCCGGGTCCCTTTGCCGCCCGCCAGGAGGATCGCTTGCATCGTTCGGGCTCCCTCTCGTGGATGGGGACGTCGATGAATCTCAGGCCGCGGTTCGCGAGCGATCGGGCTCGACGTCGGGATGCTCGCCACCTGCTCGAAGACCTCGATCAGCTCGGGCCACATGCCCGTCGAACGACTGCTCGCGGCCCAGCCGTTCGGCGTGGGTCGACATGGCCCTCCGGGCCCGATCGTCGGTCATCCGGTCGAGGGCGTCGGCCAGCGGCCCTCGGGCATCGGGAGCGGGGATGACGAAGCCTTCGCGTCCCTCGGTGATCAGCTCCCCCGCGCCGTTGCAGGCGGTCGTGATCACCGGCAGACCGCAGGCCAGGGCCTCGAAGACGACGAGCGAGCAGGGGTCGTAATACGTCGGCAAGACGAAGAAATCGCTCGCGTGGAAGCACGGGCGAATGTCCGGCTGGAAACCGAGGAGGTGGACGACGTCGCCCAGCCCCAGGTCACGGACCATCGACCGGAACGGGTCCGGGCTTACCCCCACCGCAGGCCAGCAGTGGATCGGCCGCGCGCTCGGGTCGCGCCGGAGCCGCTCGCGCATCGCCAGCAAGAGCGGCTTGAGCCCCTTGAGCCAGTAGTTGTGGCCGACGAACAGCGCGACCAGGTCATCCGGCTTCAGGCCGATCCTGACGCCGGAAATCATGCCGGGCAGCGGCCGGGTTCGTCGACCGCGAGCCGGCCGGCGTCGATCGCGTTGGGGATGACGTGGATGCGCTCGCGTGGGACGCCGTGATGCCGCTCCAGGTGGCCCCGGACCATCCCGGAGACCGCGACGACGCTCGCCCCTCGGGCCGGGTCGTACTGACGGGACTCGATCGCCCGGTAGATCCAGGCCTTGGGGTTCGCCTCGCTTGCCCAGGAGGTAGGCCGAGCGTCGCCAGCCAGGCGGGAACCGCTTCGCGTTGGCCTCGAGGCTCGCGGCGTGGACGCCCCCTTGCGGGATGATGACGTCGTGATGCCAGGTGTTGATCAGCCCGACCGTGCAGTCGTAGTCCGAGTCCCGCTTCGCGCAAAGCCCGCTCGGAGTTCCGGGCGAAGTTCCAGGTCCGCTGCCAGCGCGTCCAGCCCTCGGCCTTGACGCGGACAAGCCCGACCTCTGGTGGCAAGGCCTCAGCCTTCCAGGAATTGGCGAAGAGGTCGACCCGATGCCCGGCGTGGACCAGCCGATGGCAGAGGTCGACCACATAGGTCTCCGCCCCGCCTCTTCGACGGATCGATCCGCTGGAAGTTCAACGCGAGCCGCATCAGTCCCGGTTGTCAGCCATTAAGTGTAGTAGTCAAGAATATTATCGTCATTTCTTGGATTCTTTCTCTAACTGACCACTAGCCACTCACTCTATCGATTGTGGCCAGGTAGAGAGCCGCCTTGCCCCGGACGAAGCGAAGCTGAAGCGCCTGGCAGGAGCATCTTCGAGCGTCGGCGATAGTGCATCCAGAACCGGAGCCGGTCGCGGTCCTCGATCCCGGCGCACACCCAGAGTCGAGAAAAGCAGTTGACCAAGATCCTTCCAACGCCAGCGAGGGGCCGTCCAGCGGTGGACGGCGAGACGGTGCAGGTCGATCAGGCAGAGCCGCCGGCCCTGTCTTGGCGACCGGGCTCCGGTCGAGGAAGAAGTGGCAGAGATAGAGGTCTTTGTGGAACGCATGGGCGGCGTGGAGCTTCGCGGCGATCTCGGCCATCTCGATCACCAGGCTACGTTTGAGCGTCTCGAACGTCGGCCGGGTCGAGGGTCGAGGCCAGCTCGGGGATCGCCTCGTGCAACGGAGCAGTGGCCGACCAGCTCGGCGACCATCAGGTAGCTGCGCAACGCACCCCAGGGCCCGACCCACTCGCCGACGGCCACGACCTCCGGCACCGCGAATCCCCAGCGACCGGGCACGCTCCAGGTGAGCCCACTCGGCCGAGGCCGGAGAGTGCCGGCCCGCTGGATGGAGCAGCGCCGCCAGTCGGTTGAGCCAGGGAAGCTGATAGTGCCGCTTGAGGTAGACCGAGAGCGACGCCGCGCCCGCGTCGAAGCGGACCCGGGCGGTCGACCGCCCTTGCTTGGCGTGGTGCCGGTCGGCCGATTCCAGCGACATCACCGTCGCGTCCAGGTCGGCCGGCAACGTGGAGGTGTGCCGCTCGGACCGCCACGACCAGCGCAGTCCCCCGGACCAGCCGGGTCAGGAGGGTGCCGTGGCCGTTCCTCATGGCCTGATCCCCTCCCACGACTCGGGCGGCTCGAACCGATAGACCTCGACGCCGGACCCTCGGCCGTCGCGCCTTCCCGAGAACGCTGGCGACCGGCTTGCCGGCGTGCGCGAGCATCGCCCGCAAGGTCGCGGCCCGGCGGCTCTCGGCCTTCAGCTCGTCGGAGCCGACCACGACGTATTTCAGGTTCCGGTCGCTCAGGGCCTGGCGGACATGCCAGTAGTCATAGCCGGGAATGCCCCGGACGAACGAGGCCCAGCCCCGGGTGTCCAGCACCGCGTCGCCCGGCTTCGCCCTGTCGGCCAGCCAGAGTCCCGGCCGCGCGATAGCCCCAGCGGCTGGGATGTCCCGCCTTCGCCTGCGTGACGATCCCCGCGATGGCCAGGACCGTCAGGCCGGCATAACCGAGCCGGCGCCCTTGCGCGAGGGTCAGCCCACGACGCTCCGGGAACCCCGCGAGCCACGCCCAGGTTCCCGCCGAGGCCCACGGGATCGTCGCGACGACCAGGCGTCAGGGCATGCCGGCCCGAAAGGTAGCCCAGAGTTGAGGCGTGACGGATCGCGATCAGCGAGAACCCGACCACGTAGACGAGGATCATCCTCCGGCCGGCCGCCGACCCCTCCAGCGACCGGGTCCGGACCAGTCCCCAGAGTATGACCGGGATCAGGATCAGCGTGGTCCCCTCGGCCCACTCTCGAAACAGCCGCCCCGTCGCCTCCAGCGGCATGTTCACCAGGCTCGGCTGATCCGACTCCTCCTTGGGCGAGAAGTCAAACTGGGGATTGTCGAGCCCCGTCGGGAGCTGGGGCGGCGGCTTCCGGGCGACGTACGCCTTGGTGCCGATCTGTGTCGACCACCGGAGCGCAAGCTTCTCGGACAGCTCGCCCTTGACCATCGCATAGGCGCCGACGAACAGGAGAATCGAGGCCGTCAAGGCGACCAGCCGACCGAAAACGGCCATCTCCTCGCGCCAGGAACGCCATCCCCACATCGCGGCGATCACGACCACAGGCACCACCAGGGCTGCCTCGGGACGGGTCAAGAAACCCAGTCCCGCCGCGACTCCACAGCCGATCGCCGCGATCCACGACCGGGTCCGAAGCGTCACCTCGCCGAGGCAGAGCGCGGCAACCGTGAAGCTCAGAGCCAGGCTGTCGGAGAGGGTGTCGTGCCCGATCGCCGCCGGAAACGGCAAGAGCGCATAGAGGAAGACCGCGAGGTTCGCGGTTCGTTCATCGAACAGGCAGCGGGTCAGCGAATGCAGCGGCCAGAGCAAGGCGAGTGCCGCGAGCATCGAGACCCCTTGCGCGGCGAGCCGCCAGGCGTCGGGCCCTTGGCCGATCGCCAGCGAGACCGCCGGCTCCGCCAGTGCGATCAAGGCGGGATAAAGCGGATGCTGATCCGAGGATCGGACGACGTCCGCCCAGGGCTGGACCTGGAATTGTCGGGCCACTCGGAGGAATTTCAGCCCATCCTGCGCGGGCAGGGGCGTCCGGGCCATCCCGATCAGATGCAAGGCCGCCGAGAAGCAGATCGACCGCGACCAACCACCGGCGGCTCGACATGCCGACCCTCCCTGGTCTGGCTCCGACCTTGTCCGGCCCACCCCTCGGGCCGCGGGCCGCATTATACGGAGGGCTTGTGATCGGTCAACCCCGAGAACGACCTCGCCAATGCATCGTCCCAGAGGTCCTGAAGGCTCTGCTCCCATGGGATCGAGGCCACCCAACCGGTCTCCATGGCAATCCTCCGGACGTCAGCCCGCGAGTCCGATGGCCCTCGTCCGCGGGCGATCACGGGGTCGACCTCCCACCTCACGTCGCGACCGCTCAAAGCGATCAGCCGGTCGAGTCCATCCCCCACCCGCTCCGATCGCCCTGTGCCAAGATGATAAATCCGGCCTGGCGTGCCCCGATCGGCGAGCGCGAGCAAGGCCCGGGCCAGTCGCGGGCATCGATGAAGTCGCGCCGGGCTTCGAGGTCGCCCACGACCAGGTGGAGCGGCCCGGAGCCATCCGCGAGCGCTTCGGCGAACCGGCCCAACGCCTGAGAGTTCGGCATCCCGGGGCCGATTGGGTTGAACACGCGTCCGATGACGACCTCCAGCGGGAGTCGGCTCGCCATTCCCGCACAGGTTGCTAGCCACTTGCTCAGACCATAAGCGTCAACCGGCCGAGCTAGGTACTCCTCTCCAACAGGCAATTCTCTCGCCGGCACCGGCCCCAGTTCCGCGGCCGAGCCGACCAGGACGATCCGGCGAGGCGGATCGATCGAGCGGAGGGCGTCGAGCAGGTGGATCGTCGCCAGTGTGTTGTGACGGTAGAGATCATCGACCGGAGCCGGGGGCGTCCGACCCGCGAGATGAAAGACGACCGACGGCAAGATTTCGCTCACAACTCGAGCTAAACCTGTCCGATCGACGAGGTCGACCGGCCGGAACGCCTCCGAGGGCCATCCAGTCGGCCGGCGTCGGCCAACCACGATCACCTCGACGCCGGTCGGACGATCCTCGCCCAATCTCGCCAGAAGGTGTCGGCCGAGAAAACCCGACCCTCCCGTGACCATCCAGACCGGCATCTCGCCCTCCCGATCTTCAGACAGACTGGACCCTTTCCGCGCCAGACCTTGCCCTCGGAGCATCCCGACCGCCGCCGAGAAGATGGCATCGGGGCTCATCTCGCGGAGGCAGCGGTGGTGGCGCTCGGGACAGGTCGGCCGCTGGCAAGGGCCGCAGGGGACGGGATGATGGAGGTGGAGGGCCTTGGGGTGATAGGTCAAGGTCCAGGCGATGTGCGTCGGGCCGAAGAGCGTCAAGGCGGGGACGTCGAAGGCCGTCGCGAAGTGACGAGGGCCGGAGTCGGTCGTCACCAGGAGCGCCGAGCGACGGATGCACGCCTTGGTCAGACCGATCCCGAGCGGTTCGTCGGCCAGGCTGACGACGTTTGGACGATCGGCTTGCTCGGCGATCGACCGCGCGGCCTCGCGCTCGCCGGGTCCGCAGACGACCAGGACCGAGACGCCCGACTCGTCGACGAGCCGACTGCGCGAGGGTCGCGAAATGTTCCTCCGGCCAGCTCTTGGCCGGCCCGAACGCTCCGCCCGTGTTGAGGCAGACGACCTGTCCCGCGATCGATAAGTCCGAGCCGATCCCACGCCCGGTCGGCCGCGGCCTCGTCCTCGGGGGTCGTGAAAAGCTCGATCTTCGGGCCGTCGTCCGGGCAACCGATCGCTCGGGGGATCGCTCGATAATAGTCGACGATCGGCGAGGGGCGAATCTGTCCCCGATCATCGCGAGCGGCACCGCTAGCCGATCGGTCAGAAGGAACCCGCGCCCGCCTCGCGCGTAGCCGACCCGCCGTCTCGCGCCCGATCGCCAGGCCATCAAGGCCGAGCGGAACGAGTTCGGGAACAGGATCGCCAGATCGGCCCGCTCGGCCTTGAGACGATGGAGCACGGCGCCGGTTCGTTCCTCGGGGTGGCTCGATCTCGGGTCGAACCCGACCCGCTCGTCGAACCACGGTCCGCCGTCGAGCGTCGGCGCGACCTTCGGCTTGACCACCGCGACGATCCTCGATCGCGGAAACCCGGATCGGACGGCCCGAAACGCCGGGGTCGCCATCACGGTGTCGCCCACGAGGTTCGGGCAGAAGACGAGGATGGTCGAGGGTTCTTTGAGATTTGAAATTCTCAAATTTGAAATCTCAAATTTCAGATCGAGGTAGGTTTATCAAGGCGGTTGACCACGGCCGCGTGCAGCAGCGGGATCATCAGCTCGTGGTGCCCCGTCAAGGCGATCCCCTCGGCTCCCGGACGCTGGAGGACGTTGAGCAGGCCGCGATATTGCTGGTTGAAGTCGAGGTTGGCCGTCGTCAGCCCGTCGAGCGAGATCGCCCAGGTTGCGGACCATCGAGACGGCCTTGAGGAAGACCTCGGGCAGGACCACGGCGCTGCCGAGGTTGAGCCAGACCCCGCCGGCCATCCTGGCGATCAGATTCGCCAGCGAGCGGAAGTCGTCGAGCGTCGCCTTGCCGAGCGAGGCACCGTCGAGCCGGGGCGTCATGTGGACGATATCGGTGCCGATCGCGACGTGGACCGTCAGCGGGATGCCCGATCGCCGGGCGGCGACAAGCAAGCTCGAACTCGAGCCCGGGCCCGCCGTGTTCGATCACGACATCGCCGAGGGCCGCACCCAGGCCGATGCCCGAACCCGCCGCGCGATCGCAGGCCAGGGCGAAGAGGTCGGATGTCTCGCGGGCGAACCCGAACGTTCCGGCCATCAGGCGGGGGCCGACGTCCTCGCTGGTCCGACCGGCGATCGCCAGTTCCAGGTCATGGATCGCCGCCGAGCCGTTCAGGGCCAGCCCGTTCAGGACTCCTCGGTCGATCCAGTCGATCAGGTAAGGGGCGCAGCCCGTCTTGACGACATGCCCGCCCAGCGCGGCGACGACCGGCGATCCGGATTGATGAGACCGGACGATCGCGTCACGGAGCCGTTTCAATCCCCGACCGCCAAGTAGATCCGGCAGGCCATCGAGCCAGTCATCGAGCGAGACACCGGCCTTCGAGGGTCGTCCCAGGTCGGCCAGCCCGACCTTGCTCGGTCGGTCGGCCAGTGGCTCGAAACGGAGCGCGTCGAGGTCGAGACCGGGGGCGTCGGTGAAATCTTCGTGGTCGAAGTCGACGTCCGGAGGTGTCACGGGGCATCCTTTCCCGAAGGCAAGAGCGCCGAGAGCGCCCGGTCGAGCACCTCGGACCCGTCCATGACATCCAGCCCGATCCGCAGAGCGCGGAGCGGCGCGGGACCGAGGTTGAGCGTTCGAAGCTTCACCAAATCCTTCTGTGTGGTCAAGGCCAGCTCGATTCCCAGAGACCGCACCCAGGTAGACAGGTCGGCCACGTCCGAGGCGTCATAAGGATGATGGTCGGGAAATGCCCGGAAGCCGGCCAATCCCCACTCGAGGCCGCCGAGCGTCCTCCGAAACCCCTCGGGATTGCCGATCCCGCAGAATGCGCCAAGCTTCCTGCCTTCAGCCTCCGACAATGGGGTCGATCTACCCTCGGCGTCGATCAGGTCGATCGGTACATGACGAACCTCGGCCCAGTAGGAGCGGCCCGGCCGCGCGCTCGGCCCGCTCGCGTATCGACCGACGGGTGGCTCGGATCGACCAGGTCCGCCCGGCTGAGGACGACCACCCCGGCCCTCCGGAGTGACCCGATCGGCTCGCGGAGCAGGCCCCTCGGGAAGATCCGGCCGAGCCCGAACGGGTCGAGCGCGTCGAGCAGGACGATATCGAGGTCGCGGGCCAATCGGCGGTGCTGGAACCCGTCGTCGAGGACGAGCAACTCGCTCTCCAGCTCCTCGACCGCCCGACTGGCCAGATCGACGCGGTCGGGCGCTTGAAGGTGGGGGACGTCGGGCAGGTTCTCCTCGAGGACCCGCCCCTCGTCGTTCATCCCTGACGAGTCGCCATAGCCCCGGCTCAGGATCGCGACGCGGACCCCTCGGGCGCGATACCACCGAGCGACCCACTCGACCATCGGCGTCTTGCCCGTGCCGCCGAGGGTCAGATTGCCGACCGAGACGACGGGGACCTCAGCCCGGTGGCTCGCCTTCCAGCCTCGGTCGAAGGCCAGGTTCCGGGCACCGACCCCAATTCGATAAAGACCCGCGATTCCGCCGAGGCCGATCCTCGCCAACGATGGCAAAGCACCATGCGTTTCGCCCCGGACCAGTCGAAGGAACGCAGCCTCATCGATCCTCACTTGACCATCCTTGAAACGAATCTGAATTCGGTCGCGGCTCCGGGTTCCTCTTCTGGGCAACCGGAGCCGCGACGTTTCAAGCTCAGGCCCCCATCGCCTTGGCGATCGCCTTGGCCATCTCCATCGTGCCGACGGCGGTGGGGTCGTTCCGGTCGGGCTTCATGTCGTAGGTGACGTCCTTGCCCTCCTTGATGACCTGGGCGACGGCCGCTTCCAGCTTCTTCGCGGCTTCGAGCTCGCCGAGGTGCTCGAGCATCAGGGCGCCAGAGAGGATCAGGGCGGTGGGGTTCATCTTCCACTGGCCCTTGTACTTCGGGGCCGAGCCGTGGGTCGCCTCGAAGACCGCGCCCGTTCTCGCCGATGTTCGCGCCGGGGGCGACACCCAGGCCGCCGACCAGGCCGGCGCAGAGGTCGGAGAGGATGTCGCCGTAGAGGTTCGGCAGGACCAGGACGTCGTACAGCTCGGGCTTCTGGACGAGCTGCATGCACATGTTGTCGACGATCCGGTCCTCGAACTCGATGTCGGGGTAGCCCTTGGCGACCTCGCGGCTGACCTCCAGGAAGAGGCCGTCGGAGAACTTGAGGATGTTCGCCTTGTGGACGCTGGTGACCTTCTTCCGCTTGTGCTTGCGGGCGTACTCGAAGGCGTACTTGACGATCCGCTCGGTGCCCGTGACGGAGATCGGCTTGATCGAGATCCCCGAGTCGGGCCGGATCGTCTTGCCGTTGAGCTTCTTGATGTCGGCGATCAGCTCGGCGGTCTCGGGCTTGCCCTTCTCGAACTCGACAGCCGAGGTAGAGGTCCTCGGTGTTCTCGCGGACGATGACGAGGTCGATCTTGGCGTGCTCGAAGTAGGTCCGGACGCCGTCGTAGTGCTTGCAGGGGCGGACGCACGCGTAGAGGTCGAGGGCCTGGCGGAGGTAGACGTTGACCGAGCGGAAGCCGGTGCCGACCGGAGTGGTGATCGGCGCCTTGAGGGCGACCTTGGTCCGCCGGCAGGACTCGATGACGGAGTCGGGGACGGGTGTCCCGACCTTGGCCATGATGTCGACGCCCGCTTCCTGGACGTCCCAGTTGATCGAGACGCCGGTTGCCTCGATGCAAAACTTCGTGGCCTCGGCCAGTTCGGGGCCGACGCCGTCGCCGGGGATCAGGGTCACGTCATGGGCCATGGGAAGCGTCTCTCCGTGTCGTCCCGGGCTATCGGGGGCGTCGATGACGATAAGATGTCGTCAGTGATCCGTTGCGTCAACCGAACCCGGTCGGTTATCTTGATTTCCGCTGGAACGAACAACCTAACCGCGAGACGAGGCGTCGTCAAGCCGCGCCCCTTCACCGAGGACGCTCGACGGCCGGAGCCCCCCATCATGATTTACCCCCCGCAGTCGCCATCTCCGCTCGTCAATAACTGGGTCGAGCGTCATCGCGACCCCCGAAGTTTCGTCCTGCACCTTCTGGGCATTCCCTGCACGATCCTGGGCGTGCTGCTTGCTGCCCATTTACACCCTTCTGATGTCCTTCTCTCTCTTCGTGATTGCTCTCGTCTTGTTCCTGGGCGGATTCGGGCTCCAGTTCCTCGGCCACGCGCTGGACGGGAGCGAACCGGGCGAGATCAAGGCCCTGCGGCTCTGGATGGAACGCCGGCGAGAGTCACGGCTTCAGCGATCCCGGATTCAGGTCGCCCTACCCGACGCGAAGCAGAACCTGAGACGAACGGTCGGGAAGACCTTGCCGACGGGCGTCCCGTTGAGACGTCGAGAGGGATGCGTTCGCGCCGTCCCTTCGGAATGACCCCGCGCCGACAATCGGTTTTGGACTAGTCAGCGGCCGGGTAATCCGTAGAATCCGCAAAGTCCGCTCAAGACTCACTTCTTCGATCGCCGATACAAAATGACGAAGTCGATCGGTCGGATTTCCGGCCCGGCGCGAAAGGATTCGCTCGGGATCGGACGCGGTCCGGCCATCGAGTCGCGGTGTGGGCTTCGGACCCAAGGACGGGGAGGCGTGGTCATCGTGAGCTTCCAAGAACCGACGTGGACCGGGGCGGTGCGAGCCACCCGGCCGACAACCGGTGGAGGGCGGGCCGGATCGAGGCCGCCCGGGGCGGTGCGATCGGGCCATACGACCTCGCCCCACGCGGCTCATGGCGCTCTATGTCAAGGACGGACTGGCCATGCGATTGACCAAGCTCGCGAACCGGTACACCCTGGCGGCGGCAGTGGCCCTGACCGGCTCCGCCGGCTGCCAGCGGTTGCCCTACATCGACCAGTCCAAGCCGGTGCCCCACGACAACATGGGGACGATCGCGGCCGAGGATAAGGCGGTCAAGCAGGCCAACTTCACCGGCAACCTCGCCGACCGCCATGCCCAAGGTCAGCAAGCCCCGGACGACCGAGAACCCGGAGGCCGACGGAGATCTGGCACCTGACCCTCCCCGAGGCGATCCGGATCGGCCTGGATAACTCCGAGGTCGTCCGCGTGATCTCGCTCGGTGCCCAGGGCATTCCGCTCGGCGGCTTCGAGCCGACGCCGCTTGAACACCGGGGCCGGAGCCGGCGTCGCCAGCTCGCTCGGTGCCGGCACGCTGTCGTCGGTCTACGACCCGGCGATCCAGGAGACCCAGATCGCCACCGCCCTGGCGGTCTTCGACGCCAACTTCAGCACCAGCATCCTCTGGGGCCATAGCACGACCCCGATCAACAACTCGATCTCGGCCGGCGTCATCCCCTCGGCGATCAAGTATCCGCTGCTCTTCGATCAGGACAACGCGACCTTCCAGATCGACCTTGCAGAAGCGGGCGGCCACCGGTGCCGTGCTCCAGATCCAGCACAACGTCAGCTACCTCTACTCGAACAGCCCGGCCAACGTCACTCCGTCGGCCTACACGACCAATACCCAGCTCTCGATCACCCAACCCTTGCTCGGCGGCACGGCGCAAGAACCCCAGCGGCCTGGAGGCCAACCGGGCCAACATCGTGATCGCCCGGCTCAACGCCGACGCCTCGGTCTGGAACTTCAAGGCCGCCATCATGGCGCACGTCCGGTCGATCGAGCAGCAGTACTGGTCGCTCTCGCAGCAGCAGATCGCCCTCTGGAGCCGCGAGACCGCCGTCAAGCTCGGCGAGGAGATCCTCCGTCGCGAACGGGCCGAGCTCGAGGTCGGCCGGGCCACCACCGCCGACGTCGCCGAGGCCGAGCAGCAGCTCGAAAACTTCAAGCTCAACCTCGTCAGCGCCACCTCGGACGTGATCACGACCGAGCGGCAGCTCCGCAACATCCTCGGCCTGCCCCCGGCCGACAACCGCCGGATCGTGCCCGACACGGCGCCGACGGAGGCCCGGCTCGAGCCCGACTGGGAGACCAGCCTGGCCCAGATGCTCGCCTTCCAGCCCGACATCGTCCAGCAGCAGCTCCTGGTCCGCCTCACCGAGCTTCAGCTCTTGCTGGCCCGCAACCAGCTCCTCCCGCAGTTGAACCTGAACGCCCTCTACCAGTTCAACGGGCTTGGCACACCAGCTCGACCAGGCGCGAGGCGGTCATGACCGGGGCCGGCATCACTGGCCTCAACCCGCTGACTTCCCGGCATGAACACCGCCAAGGGCGTGAACACGCTGCCACAGACCTACAAGGACTTCAACCAGTGGCAGGTCGGCCTGACCTTCGCGATGCCGATCGGCTTCCGGGCGCCGCTGGCCAACACTCGCCAGGCTCAGTACCAGCTTCTCCGGCAGCGGGCGTTCCTCCAGCAGATCGTCCACCAGACGACCCACTCCCTGGCCCGGTTCTTCCTCGAAGTGGACGCGAACTACAAGCAGTTCCGGACCGCCCAGCGGCTCCGGGCCGCCGCCCAGCAACGGCTCGAGGCCCAGCGGGCGTTCTACGAGGAAGGCCGGATCACGATCGACCGTCTGCTCGACGCCGTCAGCCAGTATGCCAACGCGATCGCTCAGGAAGCCCAGTACAAGACCAGCTACAACACGTCGATCGCGGCCCTCGAAGAGGCCAAGGGGACGCTGCTGGCCTACGACAACATCGCGGTCGCCGAAGGGCCGTCGCCGAGGAAGGCCTACATCCAGGCCAGGGACCAGCGGGCCGCGCACGGCCAGTTCCACGTGCCGCTCGACGGCTCGTACCGGCCCCAGCCGATCAACGGGCCGCCCCTGCCCGACTCGCTGCCGGCGAACCCGCCGCCCGAACTCGGACAACGACGGCCCCAAGGCCGGGTTCCCGGCTCCGGTCGGCCCCTTCGGCCCACCCGCCGACGCCGACGGCCCCGACCGTCCCGGCCGGCGAGCCCAACTTCCTCTCGCAGGAGCCGAGGTCTGCCGCCGCTCCCGACCGACCCGGGAGTCGCCCGAACCGCCGGCACGGCCCCGCAGTCCCGCGGCCGAGGAAATCAAGGACCTCCCGCCGATGAACCTCCCGCCCTTGCCCGCCGAGTCGTCACTTGCCTCCCTTGCCCCCGGGCAACTGACGAGGACAATCGAAAAAACCAAGCTGCCAGGGCCGGCCTCGGGTCAACCCGGGCCGGCCCTGTTTCGTTGAACCGCTCACTCGGGGATGGGCATGACCGGACTCGGTTCGCCGGTCGAAACGACTCTCGACGGCCCGGCTCGAAGCTCATCGACGCGTCTCAAGGTTTCCCGGAAGGCCGGGTCGCTCGCGAACGACTCGAAGGCCCGGCGTAGCTTTCGTCGCCAGTTGGGACGCTCGTCGTATGTGTTCGGGGTGTTCTGAGGCTCGGTCTCGAGCCAGAGGTCCTCGATGTTGAGCAGGAGAACTTTCGACGGGGATGCAGCCAGCCAGTCCCAGCTCGCCTTGAGGACCGACCCGGCGTCGGAGGCGTCCTCGGCCGCCAGCATCCCTTCGGCCCGGAGGAACTTGACGACGGCCCGGCGCTGCTCGTCGCGGATCACTTGCTCCGCTTCCAGCCGCTCGCTCGTCGAGGAGGCCAAGGTCCAGGCGATCGTCGAGATCGAGACCGCTCCAGAAGGCGGCGAAGGGTGGCATGTCGTGGGTGTTCGACGCTGGCGACGGTCATCTCGGGGACCTCGCGAAGCGGCCGGGCATCGTCGGGCTGGACCTCGTACTGGACGACGTACATCCCCCGGACGTTGTGCTCGCTTCATCGCCCCTTCGACCTCGGGAGGGACCGTCCCCAGATCTTCGCCGACGAGCCACGAGGAATAGCGGTGCGACTCGACGGAGAGGATCGCGTAAATCTCCTCGGCAGGCGTCGAGACGAAAGCCGCCGTCCTTGGCCTCGGCCCCCTGGGGAATCCAGAAGAGGCGATGGAGCCCCATGACGTGGTCGATCCGCAGGGCGTTGGCGTGTCTGAGGTGATTCCGGAACGACGCGATCAGGTAGGAATAACCGTTCTCACGCAGGCGATCGGGGTGGAGCGGCGGGAAAGCCCCAGTTCTGCCCCTTGGTGAAGACCGGATCGGGCGGACAACCGACGCTCGCCCCGGTCGCGAAGACGTCGCGATGCCGCCAGACGTCGAAGCTGTTGAAATCGACGCCAACGGGGAAGTCGAGATACCAGGCCAGCCCCTTCTCGCGGGCCTTCGACGCCAGGTGGCGGAGTTGCTCGTCGGCCAGCCACTGGACGTAAAGGTGGTAGTGCTGAGCCCGGGAGCCGTTGTCCGGGATCTCTGGCGAGGACTCGATCATGGAGGGCCACGCCCTCCAGTCCCTCCCGTAGTCCTCGCCGGCCGCCTGGAAGGACGCATAAAGGAGGGCGTCGAAGTGCGAGTTCCGGAACTCCTGGAATGATGCCCGCCGCTCGCCCTCGGACGAGAGGAGTTCCTCGGCCAGAAGTTCGAGGACGGCCCGCTTGAGTCGCATCTGGCGGCCATATTCGACCAGGTTGGAGGAGCGAAGCGCCTCGATCTCGCGGCCGGTGGCTTCGGATTGGAGCAACGCCCGCGCGGCCTGGCAACGGGCCAGCTCGGGGATTCGTTCCAGGTCGAGGTAGAACTCGTTCCAGAAGAGGCGCGAGGTCGGCGAGTAGGGGCTGATGATCGGCGAGGGGCCGTCGAAGTTCGAGGCCAGCATCGGCAGAGTCGCGACGATCCCGCCGCCGAGGCCGTCCGTCCAGTCGATCAGGGCTTCCAGGTCGCCGAAGTCCCCCGCGCCCCAGCTCCGGCGGCCGTGGAGCGCATGGAGTGGGCAGAAGATGCCCCAAGTTCGCTTGTTCGAGGCGGATTGGCCGTCGAAGGCCCGCCTCGGCGCGGCGATGATCTTGGCCTCAGCCGCCTGCCCGTCGGCGAACTCGACCACGAGCCGGTGATAGCCGGTCGGGAGATCGCCCGGTAGTTTGGTTTGCGCGAAGGCGAACTTCTCCGCGTCGGGGAGATCGCCCGGCTCGATGACCTTGGCCAGACGTCGAAGCGAGATCGACCACTCCCGGACCTCTCCCGACTCCAGGGTCAGTCGGCAGGACAGGCTCGATTCGCACAGAGTCCTGGGGAAATTGAGGTCCAGGCGGCCCGGCTCGCCGTCCCAGGCGACGATCACCGGCTCCAGCCGGGTCCGCCAGGACTTCCTGCTCCAATCTCGGAGCGCCCGGCCGGCGTCGGCCTCACCCTCGATCTCGACTCCCAGAGCGCGGAGCACGGCCAGGAGCGACCCGGCCGAGGCGGTCTTGAGCTTCTTGCTCATGTCGAGATAATCGACCTGGACCCCGTACGACCGGGCCAGCTCGCGGAGTTCCTCGGACAGGGTCGCGGACATTCTCTCACCCTTCGGGTTTGTTCCATTCGTCCCGGGTTGGCCGCTCGGGCGTCGATGACACGCCCGACTCTCGATCCTGTCGGATGCCCCGCTCAATCCCCCGTCCGAGTCAGGTGCAGGACGCCCATCAAGGGAATCCGGACCCAGTCCGGCCGGTAATCCAGCTCGTAGCTCAGCTCGAACAGTGCTTTTTCGAGCCGGAGCAGGTCGAGTAGTTGCTGGCTGGCGGTCGAGTCGGCGGGCAGCAGACTCGCGGCGACCCTACGATACGCCTTCAAGAACTCCGCCGACATCCACGACCGCCAGATTCTCGCCCAGGGCTCCAGTTGCTCCAGGGCGTCGGGATGCACCTTGCCGATTCGGTAGAGTGCGTTGAAGGCCGCGTAGTCGAACGACCGGAGCATGCCAGCCACGTCCTTCAAAGGAGATTGCTTGGCCCGACGTTCCTCGACGCTCCGGCCCGGTTCCCCTTCAAAGTCGAGGATGGAGAAGTCGTTCTCACGCCAAAGCAACTGGCCGAGGTGATAGTCGCCGTGGACCCGGATCTTGACTAGGCCGTCCGCCGATGTGGGCCGGTTGGCCACCATCTCCGCGAGCCTGGGACGGGCGGTGATCACCTCGTGAGCCTGGGCACGGATTGCCTCCGGGAGTGAGTCGGCATGCTCCTTGAGAGACGCAACCGTGTTCCCGACTTGATCCTGGACGCGTTCGACAAGGGCGGAAAGCTCGGCCTCGGTCAGAGGTTCGGGTGCAAAGGCGGGATCGGTCGGGTCGCTGGCCAGCGCCAGGTGCATCTCGGCGGTCCGCCGGCCAAGGACACCGGCCGTCAGCAAGGCCGAACCGATGACCTCGTGGACGTCGGGCGGAACCTCCCGATCGCTGAGAACAAAGGCAGACGGGGTGGCCAGGTCGATCCGGTCGAGCCGGTGCGTCTCGCTCTGGACCTCCTCGAAGTAGCGACCAACCACGTCCAGCATCAGCTCCCAGGCCTGCCCCTGGTTCGGGATCAACTCGCGGAGCATGCCGATCGTGATCGACTCGCGTTTGGCCCGGCGGAATTCCAGAGTGCCGAGCGTCTTGGGGACGTGGGGGAAGCCCACCTTCTCAGTCAGAAAGCGGCCGACCTCGAAGTCAACGCTTGGCCCGTCAATGAGCCGTCGATGGACCTTGAGCCAGAAAAGGTCGTCGAACGCGATGTTCGAGTTGCTCGATTCGGTCGCCCCCCGGCTGATCGGTCTGAGATCGCGATCCTTGGGAGGCTGATAGGCTGAGGTTGCAACGCCCACGATCCGTCCCTGGCGGCTCTTGACCTCCTTCGAGTCGCCGATCAGCTTCAGGAGCCGCAAGCCAAAGTCGTCCAGGACGAGTGCGTCGCAGAGCACCCCTTCACCGTCGGCCGACTTGACGTGCGCCATCACCGCCGCCGAGTTGTTCTGGAGCAGATGCTCGGCCTGAGTGCCGGTCGCGACGGCCATGGGGATCTGGTATTTCTCGAAGTTCCCTGAGCTGTCATAGGTCCGGACGTAAATGATAGCGATCGGCGGCCCTGCGGTCGGAAAGGTGATCCAGTCGCGGATGCTGACCGTCTCCAGTGCCCTCGACTTGGAGCCGAACCAGCGCTGACGCTGGATGAACTTCGGCAAGACTGTCCGTTCCAGAATTGCCCGCTCACGACCCTCCAGGAGCGACTCCCAGCCGGTCGTGAGAGTGATCCGCGGAATGGCCTCGACCTCGTGCGCCGGGAGTTGTTCAATGCTCCGGGTACTCGATCCGGCCACCGTCTCGAGCTGAAACCAGATGCACGAGGACGGAGCGAGCGAAAGGAAGTAAGGAGCATCGGTGATCGTCGGGAACTGGACTCGGCCGAACATCTCGAATGGCGTCTGACCCTTCAGCCTCGACAGGTCCAGTTCCACGGGCTGGACGAACCGCGACAGGTTGGCGACGACCAGGATTTGCTCGTCCTGGTACTCGCGGATGTAGGCCAGGACTTTTCGGTTCCTGGCATGGAGGAATTCGAGCGTCCCCCGACCGAACGCCTTGTACCGCTTGCGGAGGGCGATCAGCCGTCTCATCCACTGGAGCAACGACGACGAGTCGCGCTGTTGCGACTCGACGTTGATCGCCTGGTAGCCGTAGAGAGTGTCCATGATCGGCGGAGCGTAAAGCCGGGCGAAGTCGGCCTTCGAGAATCCGGCGTTGCGGTCGCCGCTCCATTGCATGGGTGTCCGGACACCGTCGCGGTCGCCGAGATAGATATTGTCCCCCATGCCGATCTCGTCGCCATAGTAAAGCACTGGCGTGCCCGGAAGCGAGAACAAGAGCATGTTAAGGAGCTCGATCCGCCTCCGGCTGTTGCCGATCAGGGGGGCCAGGCGGCGGCGGATGCCCAGGTTGAGGCGCATCCGGGGATCGGCTGCGTATTGATTGTACATATAGTCGCGTTCTTCATCGGTCACCATTTCGAGCGTCAGCTCGTCGTGGTTTCGGAGGAAGAGCGCCCACTGGCAGTCGGGTGGGATGTCGGGCGTCTGTCGGAGGATCTCGACGATCGGGTGCCGGTCTTCCTGGCGGATCGCCATGAACATCCGGGGCATGAGCGGAAAGTGAAACGTCATCTGGCACTCGTCGCTGTCTCCGAAGTAGGGCAGGACGTCGGCGGGCCACTGGTTGGCCTCGGCCAGGAACATTCGGTCCTTGTAGTGCCGGTCCATCTCCTGACGAAACTGCCTGAGGATCGCGTGGCTTTCGGGCAGGTTCTCGCAGTTGGTCCCCTCCCGCTCGATGAGGTACGGGATGGCGTCCAGCCTCATCCCGTCGACGCCCATGTCAAGCCAGAACCGCATGATCTTGAAGACCGCCCGGAGCACGCGCGGGTTGTCGAAGTTGAGGTCGGGCTGATGGTGGAAGAAGCGATGCCAGTAGTATTGCTTGGCGACCGGGTCCCACGACCAGTTCGACGGCTCGGAGTCGGTGAAGATGATCCGGACGCCCTTGTATTTCTCGGGCGAGTCGCTCCAGACGTAGTAATCCCTCTTGGGTGAGCCAACCGGAGCGCGCCTCGCGGCCTGGAACCACGGATGCTGGTCGGAGGTGTGGTTGATGACCAGCTCGGTGATGACCCGGATGCCCCGGCGGTGGGCCTCGCGAATGAAGAGGCGGAAGTCCTTGCGGGTGCCGTACGAGGGATGAACGCCGTGATAGTCGGCGATGTCGTAGCCGTCGTCGCGGAGGGGTGAGGGGTAGAACGGCAGGAGCCAGAGGCAGGTCACGCCCAGGTCCTGCAAGTAGTCGAGCTTCTGGATCAGGCCGGGGAAGTCGCCGATGCCGTCGCCGGTGCTGTCGAAGAACGCCTTGACGTGCAGCTCATAGATGATGGCATCTTTGTACCAGAGTGGGTCGGATTCGATCATGACGGGCGGGCTCCGGGACGAGAAGCGATCCAGGCCGCGGACCATCCCTGTCGCGCGGTGATTCGTCGATGGTCCGCGAAACGGGTGCAACCAGCGTTTACCTTTGATCCTTCCAGAGCAAGGCCACCGGGAACCTTGCAACCACATCGCGAACCGGGACGCGTCCTCCTTTGAGCGGATCACCGGTCAACAGGTTGGTCCAGGGGCCCTCGGGAAGGTCGATGGTCGTCTCGCCCCAGTCTTTCCCGAGCTTGAGCGGAAGTCGAGGGGCCAGCGTGACGCATCCATCTCCCCGGCCGAACGCGACGACGTGCTCAGCCTTCGTTCCTCTGGCCTCGATCGGCCGGTAATCCCCCGCCGGACCGAATAGTTCGGGCCGTCGCCTCCGCAAATGCAACGCCTGCCTCGTCACCCAGAGCTTGGGCAGTCCCTCGTCCGAGCGATGCAGGATCTCCTCCGGCGAGGGAGCTTCCGACAGGTCGGCGAGCAGCTTGCGGCGAAGGTCGTAGTCGACCGGGCGACGATTATCGGGGTCGACGAGGCTGAGATCCCAGATCTCATTTCCCTGGTAAATGTCCGGAACGCCGGGCGCGGTGAACTTGAGAAGGGCTTGCGCCAGCGAGTTGACCCTCCCCGGCTCAATCAGCGGCTTGACGAACCGTTCGAGCTCGACCGCGAATTCCTGGTCACGCAGCAGATCCCCGACGAATTTCTTGAGGGCGTCCTCGTAGGGCTGGTCCGGCTGGGTCCAGGAGGTCTTGGCTTTCGCCTCTCGGGTCGCCTTGAGCATGTAGGCGGTCGCTCGATCGACGTCGATTGGCCAGGCCCCGACCAGGATCTGATAGAGGAGATACTCGGCATTCCGGTCGGGCCTGTCGTCGGTCTTGTGGCGGCGGTTGTGTTCGGACCACTGCTCGACCGCCTCGCCCCACTTTTCAGGGATCTCCGAGAGGAGCGAGATCCGCGCCCGGACGTCCTCGGATCGCTTGGTATCGTGGGTCGTCGTCGTGGTCATCGAGGTCGACCACAAACGCTGGGTCTCGAGACAGTCCTCGTGAAACTTCGCCGGGGAGATCCCGAACCGGCCGGGGTCGCCGCCGACCTCATTGAGGGCGACCAGCCGGTTGAAGTTGTAGAAGACGGTGTCTTCCAGCCCCTTGGCCATGACCGGCCCGGTGTTCTGCTGGAACCGCATGACGAACTGCGATTCGACGTCGCCGGTGACCTTGAGGAGCAGCAGGTCGCGGAGGAACTCGAGCAGTTCGGGATCGATCTCGGGCCGGTTGGCTTTGGCTGCCTCGATCGCCTCGTTGATGTATTTCACGTCTCGGTCGCTGATTTCCCCTTGCTCGGCCCGGACGTAGGTCCGGTAGACCGGGAAGCAAGCGATCACTTCGCGGATCATCGAGGTCAGCTCGCGACGGGTGTAGTCCCGATAGCGCTTCTGGTGTTCGCAGACTTCGGAGAGGAGCGTGACGAGGCGGTTGACGTCGCTGCCGAACATCTCCTTGAGGACGTAATGCTTCTTGTCGCGGACCATGGCGATGTAGTTGACGGGTTCGCCGGTGAAGGTTGCGTAAAAGTCGGTGATTGGCCTCTCGCCGGCCGGGTCGACAAAGAGGCCGCCCAGCTGGTTGAGGAAGTCATAGCCGGTCGTGCCGGCGACGGGCCAGTCGACGGGTAGGGCCTCGCCCGGTTCGAGGATCTTTTCGACGACGATCCAGCCGTTCGGGGCGGCCTTGTGAAGTCGGCGACAGTATTCGGCCGGGTCGCGCAGTCCGTCGGGATGGTCGACACGGAGGCCGTCAAGCACTCCTTCTCGGACCCACTGCAGGATCAGCCGGTGACTGTCGTCGAAGACGCGCTGGTCTTCCATCCGGAGACTGATCAGCGTGTTGATGTCGAAAAAACGGCGATAGTCCAGTTCCTGTCCGGCGGTCTTCCAGTAGGCGAGACGGTAATTCTGCCGTTCCAGAATGGCGTCGATCTGCTCCGAAGAGGCGTTCACGTCCTCGATCACGGAATCGACGGCCCGGACGACCTCCGGCTTCTCGGAGCAAAGCCGCGCGAGTGCCGCGCGGAGAACCTCCTTGTCTCGGTGCCGTCGCGTGACGCTCTCGACGTCGGTCGCGGTGGAAAGGGGCAGGTTCCCGAACGAATCGGCGATGAACGCAAGCAGGTCGGAATCCACTCGCGACGCCGCCTCGTTCAGGAGTTCGCGGAGAGAACGGGGCGCGACGGGCATGACGTGGTCGAAGTAGGTAAACGTGAAGGTCCCGGCGTCTCGTTTGAGCCGGATGTGGCCGGCTTCGACCTCGCGGCCGAAATGGTCGCCCAGGATCGGCATCAGTACGGTGTCGCGAAGTTTGGCCTCGATCGGCCGCCAGTCGACGTCAAAGTAGCCGGCGTAACGGCTCGACTGGCCGTTTTCAAGCACGTCCCACCACCACTTGTTCTCCCGACTCGCGATGCTCATGTGGTTGGGGACGATGTCGAGGATCTGCCCGAGCTTCGCCCGTCCCAGCGCCTCGCAGAGCCGCTTCTGGGCCTCCTCGCCGCCCAGCTCGGCGTTCGGCTTCGAGTGGTCGAGCACGTCGTAGCCGTGCGTGCTCCCCTTGCCGGCCTGGAGATAGGGCGAAGAGTAGAGATGAGTGACTCCCAGCTCATGGAGGTAGTCGGCAATCCCGGCCGCGGCGTCGAATCCGAAACCGGCGTGCATCTGGATCCGATACGTGGCCAGTGGGACAGGCATGTCCGTTTCCGTGGTAGGGAGGAACGAGGGTCCGCCATCGGCCACCCTCGGCGCAGGACGGCGCGCCCCGCTCAGATCAGCGGAGACTCGGCGACTACCCGATGCGAACGCTGTGCCGATCGCGGGTTGAACTCCACTTGGCCGATGATGGCCGGGAAGAACCGACGGGGCATGCGACTTGCCCTCTGAATGGTCGTGGTTTCAGGACTCGTCCAGAAACGATCCGGACAGGACGCGAGGTCGGAAGTTCGACCACCGTCAAACCTCGAAGGAAACGGGAAGAATGGCTCCCTATCGAGTCTGGGCCCCCCTGGCCCAGAGGGTCTCGGTCAACGTCTCGGGCGAATCGATCCCGATGGTCCCCGATCAGGTCATCGAGGGCTGGTGGCAGGCCGATGGCCGCCGGGCCAGGGCGGGGGAGGAATACACCTTCACCGTCGACGACGCTACGGAACCTACCCGATCCCCGTTCCGGCTGGCAACCGCATGGTGTCCACGGCCCGTCGCGAATCGTCAACCACGCCGCGTTCCACTGGACCGACGACGAATTCCAGGCTCGACCGCTCTCCTCGGCCTTGATCTACGAGCTGCACGTCGGCACGTTCACGCCGGAAGGGACCTTCGAGGCGGTCATCGGGCACCTCGACCACCTCAAGCGCCTGGGTGTGACCCACATCGAGCTGATGCCCGTGGCCGATTTCCCCGGCCGGTTCGGCTGGGGTTACGACGGGGTGAACCTCTTCGCCCCTCGACATATTTACGGAGGTCCGGAAGGGCTCAAGACGCTGGTTGACGCCTGCCATGCTCGGAATCTCGCCGTGATCCTCGACGTGGTCTACAACCACCTCGGCCCTTCGGGAAATTATTTGCCCAAGTTCGCTCCCTACTTCACCGATCGACATCACACCCCTTGGGGGGACGCCCTCAACTTTGACGGCCCCTACAGCGACGAAGTTCGCCGCTTTTTCTGCGACAACGCGCTGATGTGGCTCCGCGACTACCACTTCGATGGCCTCCGGCTCGACGCCGTGCATGCGATCGTCGACACCTCCGCCGTGACTTTCCTGGAGCAGTTGGCGAGCGAGGTCGAGGTTCTCAAGGCCCACCTCGGTCGCCACCTCGCCCTGATCGCCGAGAGCGACCTGAACGACCCTCGCGTAGTCCGCCCCTGGGAGATCGGCGGGTTCGGCCTCGACGCCCAGTGGTCCGACGACTTCCACCATGCGCTTCACTCCGTGGTGACGGGCGAACGGAACGGTTATTACTCCGACTTCGGCTTGATCCGTGACCTCGCCACGGCCTTCGAGACGTCGTACGTCTACACCGGGCGGCGTTCCAGGTTCCGCCTGAAGCGACACGGACGACCGCCGATCGGCCTGACGGGTCATCACTTCCTGGCCTACGTCCAGAATCACGATCAGCTCGGCAACCGGGCCCAGGGGGACCGTCTCTGTCACTTGACCACAAAGGAGCGAGCCCGGATCGCCGCGGCGCTGGTCTTGACTGCGCCGTTCATCCCGATGCTGTTTCAGGGGGAGGAATTCGGCTCGTCGTCGCCGTTCCAGTATTTCGCCGACTTCTCCGAGGAGCCCGAGCTCGCCAGGGCGGTCTCGGAAGGTCGCCGGAAAGAGTTCGGTCAGTTCGGCTGGAAGCCCGAGGAGGTCCCCGAGCCGGCCTCTCCCGAGACATTCGAGCGGTCGAAGATCCGCTGGGAGGAGATGGAGCGAGAGCCTCATCGATCGCTCCTGGAGTGGCACCGGCAACTGATCGAGCTGCGCCGGGAGCTTCCCCAGCTCACCGACGGCCGGCTCGACCTTGTCGTCACCGATTACAACGAGGAGGAAAAGTGGCTCTTCGTCGAACGAGGGCTGGTCTCGATCGTCGCCAACTTCGCCGACAAGCCCCGAACGGTCCCCCTCCGCGATGGGCGGCCGACGAACGTCCTGTTGGCCAGCGTCGACGCTGGAATCGAGACCCGCGATGACGAGATCACCCTTCCCGGCAACTCCGTCGCAATCCTCGGCCCCATCACTGAGGACACCGCGCAGGCCCTTTTCCGCTCCTCGGTGGAGGTTCTGAGCATCTGAGGACGTGCCCGAGAGCGCGGGAAATGACGACGCATTTTGTTTTGCCACAACGACTTATACAGACGGGACGCCGCCTGGGTCGGCTGTTCCCCCCGATGACACTTCCGCGAAGAAAACGAAGCCAGGCTTGCGGTCTCTCACGGCCAGGGCAAGCTCGGGACCTTCCTCGTCGCGAAAACTCAAACCCAACCGAGTGTGCTTCCGAAGCTCCCAATTCAAACCCGATCTCGGACCACCTTCCTCGAAAAGGCAAACCCAATCGATCGACGAGCCGAGCCAGGCCCGCCCGGCACGTACCCGGAAAGACAAACCCAATTTGTCGGCCCCGCCCTCTCTGGCCCCGAGGCAAAGCCATCCGGACCCGGTTCCCCCACGATGCCCACGACCCTGTCGCGCCCTTCGCCCTGCCGGCCGATCGTGCGTCGGGTCGAGTAGCGGAGGGGCAGGGACGCTGCCTCCTCCGCCCTCTTCAAACCGGACGGGCGGATTTCCCGCATCCGGCTTACCCGAATTCCTTCCCCACAACGCAGGCACAGGAAGTCAGCGTCGGGTCGATTGGGCTCTCAAGGGCTGGAATCCCAGCGTCACGAGATGGGCATAATACGACTGACCCTCCGGAACTCGGTAGGGACGCTGACTCCGGCGTTTCAGGTGATGTCTCAACCGCTCGCAGGCGTACCAGTTCAACTCGCCAAACGCCTCGCTCGGATAGCCGTGCTGGAAGTATCTCCCCCAGCTCCCAAGCCAACGACTCACCCCGCACACCATCTCCACGACGGGCACGAAGCGACGCCGACGCTCGGTCAGCTCCCGGATCTTGGCTCGGGCTCGCGCCATCGCCTTCTTCGAGGGAAACACGTTGAGATAACGCCGCGATCGTCCGAAACGATCCCGATCGTACCGCAGCGTGAACCCCAGAAAGCTCAGGCTCTCACCGGGTTCGACAAGTCTCACCGTCCGTGTCTTCTCGCGGTTGATCGTCAGCCCGAATCGTCCTTCGAGGTTCCCCTCGATCCAGTTGACCAGGTGCCTCGATTGATAACGCGCCAGCACCACGAAGTCATCGGCGTAACGCACCAGATGGGCCTTGGCCCACGTCCCGGGGCCGTCGCCTCGGTAGAACGATTTCTCGAACCAGTGAAGGTAGAGGTTCGCCAGCAACGGAGAGATCACTCCCCCTTGCGGCGTCCCCTGCTTCGGTCGGGTCCGGGTCGTTCGACCTCGGTCGTCGGTCTCCTCCACGGGAGCTTCCAGCCACTGGCGGATCAGCCTCAAGACCACGCCGTCGGCGAGTCGTCGCTCCAGGCACTTCATCAAGTGCTCGTGAGGGATCGTGTCGAAGTACGATTGAAGGTCCGCGTCGTACACCTCCACAAGCCCGGCGGAAAGATGATGGCGAATCGCGTCGATCGCTTGATGCGCGTTCTTGCCCGGACGGAACCCGAAGGAACTGTCCAGGAAGTCCGCCTCGAAGATCGGCTCAATCACCAGCAACACCGCCGTTTGAACGACCCGATCACGAACCGTGGGAATGCCCAGGGGTCGCAACCGGCCATCCGGCTTGGGGATCTGGACACGCCGGACCGGCTGGGGCCGGTAGGTCTTGGTCCGCAGTTCCTCGTGCAACTCCTGGAGGAACGCCGTGGCACCCGGACCATCAATGATGTCCCGGCATGACACGCCATCCACTCCCGGGGCGCCGTCGTTCTTGAGGACCAACCACCACGCGGCCGTCAGCACGTCGAGCCGGAAGATCCGGTCAGACAGGGCGTAGAACCGGAATCGCGGCTCCTGCTTGGCTTTGTGGGTCAGCTTGCTTCTCAGTTCGGAGACTTTCGGCGGCAGGGCGACCCCCGACTTCACCTCCGGTCTCACGCGGCGGGTGTCGGGATTGACCTGGTTCGCTTCTTCCGTAGTGGGACGGTTGTCCAAGCGGATCTCCTCACGTTTTGAAGACAGCACGAATTCGGCAGGGGTCCTTCGCTCCCCGGGAATTACCCCGCTTCCCCGCTACTACGACCCCCTCCGACTCCCGATCGAGCCCGACGCCGGTTATTCATTCCCCTCGTCAGTTGGTCCGACCCCATGCCCTGGAGTCGGTCCGCTCGATCGGGTCTCCCAGGTTCCTCGATGGATCTCTCGACGCCCGCCGTCCCCAACCACCCCGGAGAGCCCAGCCGCTGCGAGTGCTCGTTACTTCGCGGCTGGTGTCAGGCTTGGCCCGAATTTGAAGGTTGGCCACTCTCGGAAAAGGGTTTAACGAGGCCGAATCGGGTTCACGCTTTCGCATTACGGCTGACGTCGTCGCATCGCCGGGCTTCGACGGCACGGTCACCCGTGACGCCGCCGGCTAGCTTCATGGCGAACGAGCAATTCCCATGGTCAGTACCTCTCAACTGACAAGACCCACCAGACTTGGCCTGGCGCACAAATCCAAAGCCAATGTCGAGAATCTCGAAGCCAACGATATGATTCGCCCGGGAAAACTCGAAGCCAACCGGGCATCGCCCGACGAGCGGCCCGACGAGGCCCGCTCCGGGGATTTACTATCGTGAAAAGGCGGGGAGAATAACCGGGTTTCTGGCCAGGCCCTCCGAAACGCACCCGGTCGTTGGCGAAGGACCGAACCTCGGCCACCCGACCGACCTCGCCCGACCCGGCACCGATCCGGCGAGACTTGGCCGGACAAAGTCAACCAAAAAGGCCCTCGGAGACCCAAAAAAGCGGCCGAAAAGGCCCGCTTTTCGGTCGAAATGGGGCCAAAATCGACCAAAATCGACGAAAAATCGCGTCCCCGATCCCACTTTGCACAATAAACCAATTTTGTCTGGAGGTGATGGGAGAGTCGGGAAAATACAACATTGTTTAATCAGAGTCTCTATTTTTCCTATTGCTTACAAACATCCTATTTATGCAAATCGTCACAGAAGGAGGAATGGAACAAGGGATGGGATCGTCTCCTGGCGGGACCGATTCCTGACATCTTCTCCCGTTTCAGGAGCATTCTCATAGAATCATAAGTTGGATTCTTCCCACTCGTCCTCCGAAATCTGCTTCCTGACCGTTGCCTCGGCAAACTTGCCTGCGCGAAACATCAATTGAACCCTTGGCAACACGCCAAAAGACCTTGCTTTCTCAGTTCCCATTTCGAATCGCAAGTAGAAATAATCGGCCGGCTGCACAGACTCGAATGACCCATTCCACAGGAACGAAACCGTCTCGAAACGGACATCTCGCAACTTGTCGCACTCACTCTGCGGCAAGGCGTAATCCGCCTTCCCGATATGCAGGGTGACGGCGGTGATGGCGACATCCGAGATCGCGAAAGTCACCGACTCGCCGGCCTTGAAGTTGACAGTCACGGTGCGGGCCGGCTCGATGCGGTCCCTATGAGCGAACGCCGATAGTGGCGCAAGCACCAGTAGTCCAAGAAGGATGAATGTGCGCATGTGCCACCTAACAAGGGATAGGATGGACGAGACGGGGAATCAAGACACGCCCTCACCCCTCATTATCCCGAATCACGGGCCGGTGACATAGGGTGGACCGTAGCTGCCCTGGTCACTTTCGGTTAGGGGAGGGGTTGAAGCCCACGCCTTTAGGCAGGCCTGGTGTCAGGGTTTCGGAGTAACGTAACCCCTGACCCCCAGGTCGGTCCTTGACCTTGAGAACCTCGGAAAACGGTTGATCGGCGATCCGGAATTGGTCCCGAGTTCAGGCCGTCAGTGCCAGTTCCCGGATCGTGTGCCTGGCGATCCGATCCATCAGCGGCCGATGGCCGATCCCCGGGCCGGTCGGCACAACAACGGCCCCTCGGTCGGCGATGATCGGGGGATCGACGACATCCTCGCGATAGTACTTGTCTGACCCCGAGACGTCGCCCGGCAGGGTGAACCCCGGCAAGCTGGCGATCGCCACGTTCGCGGCCCGGCCGATGCCGAACTCGTGCATCCCGCCGCACCAGACGGGCACCCCGCGCGCCAGGCAGAGGTCGTGGACCCGCTTCGCCTCGCGGAGACCGCCGACCCGGCTCACCTTGATGTTGATCACCCGGCACGAGCCGAGGTCGAGCGCCTTGCGGGCATCCTCGGCCGAGTGGATGCTCTCGTCGAGACAGACGGGCGTCCGGAGCAGAGCCTGGAGCCTGGCGTGGTCGACGATGTCGTCGTGGGCCAGCGGTTGCTCGATCAGGAGCAGGTCGAAGTCGTCGAGAGCCTTCATCGTCGCAACGTCGTCCAGGGTGTACGCGGAATTCGCGTCGACCTGGAGCGGCACGTCGGGATGACGATCGCGGACCGCCCGGACGACGTCCACGTCCCACCCCGGCGCGATCTTGAGCTTGATCCGCCGGTAACCTTCCGCGACGTATTGATCGACCTGATCGAGCAAGGAATGGATCTCTCGCTCGATCCCCAGGCTGACGCCCGAGTGGATCTCCGGACGCGTCCCGCCCAGGAGCGAGGCCAGCGAGACGCCCTGAACGACCGCCAGCGCGTCCCAGCAGGCCATCTCCAGCCCGGCTTTCGCGAAGTTATTCCCCTTGATCGGCCCGAACAGGGCGATCAGTTCGTCGATCGTCGTCCACGTCTTGCCGAGAACCTTGGGAACAAGAAAATCTTTGAGGAGATGCCAGCACGTCTCCGTGGTCTCGGGACAGTAATACGGGTCCGAGGGGCTGGCGGACTCGCCCCACCCCTCGGCTCCGCCATCGAGCACCACCCGGACCAGAATGTGGTCGATGTGGTCCTTGCTGCTTGAGCTGGTCCGGAACGTCCGGACCAGCGGCAGGCGGACGATTCGCAACTCGACCCGAACAATTCGCATAAGCAGAGGCTCGATGGTTTCAAAAGACAGTGCGGAGGCGACGTCAACCTGTTCTGACGTCAATCAGCTCCGTCGCGAAGGTTTTCGGACGATCGGATTGCGTGGTCGACGGATTAACGATCGATGTGTCGACGCTGGTGACCAGCGGGACGATTTCCGCCGACGAAATCGGAACCGGTGCGACGGAATCGACCGGCGTCAACGTCGATTGGCTCGCCGATGTCTTCGGCGAGACGGCCAGGGTCGGGGCTGTCGACACCGGCGTCGAGTCTCCGAGAAGGCCGAGAATCGTCCCCTCGATGGCATTCGCCAAGACCTGATAACCGGCGGCGTCGGGATGGACGACATCTTGAAGCAGGCTCGGGTTGGCAGCCCCGTTCGTCCCTCCGAACAAGGCGCCGGGATTCAGATAGGTGACGCCTGGTTCCTTGCCCAGCCCGGAGATCAGCGTGTCAAGCTGCTGGATCTCTGGGTTCACGGCCGCGACTTGACTGGGCAGAACCCCGAGCAGGAGGATCCTGGTGGAGGGAGACTCGGCCTGGATCGCCTGTACGACCGAGGTCACGCCCTCGGCCGTCTGAGCGGGTGTCGAGCCGCCGTAGAGGTCGTTGAAACCGATCATGACCACGGCGACCTTCGGCTGGCCGTTCAGGTCGCCGGTCTGGACCCGATCGAGCAGGTTCTGGGTCGTGTCGCCGATGATCCCGAAGTTCGCGACGCCAAGCCTGGCGAAGTTCGCGGTGAAGACGGTGGACCCGGGGGCCGGTCGCGTGGCCGTCCCCCAGTTGAACGTGATCGAGTCGCCGAGAAAGACGACCTCGTTCGTCTTCGTGTCGGCCTGGGCCACGTAAGATTGCTGCACGGCGTTACGAAAGACATCGGGATACGCCGAGGCGGTCGGCAACCAGCGGCTTTCCAGCCTCGTCACGCACGGACGGAAGGAAGGGTGGCGCTTCATGGCGTCTCGCTCAAAGGTGGGCGTTGATGTCGAGGACGACCAAGGTGCCGCTCGGGTGCCTCGTCGCATCCTCCGGGGGGACTTTCAATTTACCCAACTCACCCACCCATCGCAAAACTCTTTACAAAATCCAATCCGGCCAGGTTCGGCGTCCTCGGTCAGTTCGGTTCCTCGACCCAGGACAGGCCCAGTTCCATCGGCGGTTGGAAGCCGGGGACGGAGACCAGCTCGCGTGTCGGGTCGTCGGGACGTCGTCGAGCGACGAAATCGGGAAGGGCGCGAAGGCAGGCCTCCATCAGGTCGAGTTCCCACGAGAGCGGCGGACGCATCGAAAGGCCTCGCTCTTTGCGGAAGATCGAGGGATACGCCTCGGGCTCGGCGATCGTCCAGCCGTATTTTTCGATCGCTTCCAGGTCGGCCTCGATCATCCCGCCGTCGTCGTCGAAGGTCACGGTCAACGCGACGGTCTTCCTGGCCCCTTCCTCGTCGGAGAGCTTGCCGGCCCACATCCGCTGGAGCAGTGCCAGGTCTTCGTAGAGAGCGAGGCCGAGAGTCAGGCCGGACTGGCCCATGATGACGGCGAACCAGGGACCGCTCTGGTAACGTTCGCATTCGACCCGGATGACCGCCTCGTATCCGAGCGACCTCCAGGGGGCGCGTCGGTAGAAGGCTGAGGCCGCGTCGAAGAACCGGCCGACTTGATCGGGAGTGACCCCCGGCATGTCGAGCAGCCCGGGCGGGTCGACGCCCGCCATGTGGCGTGACAGGTCGTCGAAGAGGTAATCGACCTGGTCGAGCACTTCCGACGGTGTGCAGGCCACGCCGATGGCCTCGAAGTGCTCGGCGAGGGCCTCCCAGTGTTCACCGGGGCGGACGTGCAGTTCCGTCGGCCGATGGGGTTCGCCCGCCGCCGGTTTCTCCATCGCCGAGATGACGATGTCCCAGAGCTCGTGGGCTGAAGGAGCCTTGTCGGTCAAGGAATGGGCCAGGACCAGGTCACGCGTCCGGCTCGAGACCAGGATCATCCACGGCTTGACTCGTTCGCCGGCGATCTGGACCCGGCGGGAGAACTGGCGGAAATCGGCCTGCCAGGCGTCCATCTGGCTCGGCAGTCCCATGAGCCGTTGCTCGACTTCAGGGGAGGGCCCGACCACCGTCGGTGTCTTCGGCTGACGCTTGCGCGGGGCTTTGACCTTCGAGCGGATCCAGGTGATCGCGCCCGGGGTGGACTTCCAGGCCGAGAGGTTGTGGCCGACGTAGAGGATCGCGTCCGACTCGTCCCCGGGGCTGTAATACGAGGGTTGTTCGGGAGGGAGCATCTTGCGACCGAGCAGAAAGTCGGGGACATGCCGGTTCGACTTCTTCGCGGCCGTCAGGAGCTTCCGAGCCTCGGGCGAATCTCCTTTTCGCCGGAACGTGACGAGTGTCCGGGTGTACGCCCACGTCGCCGAACTCTCATCGTAGCGGCCGAGCAGTCCCTCAAGGTCGTCGAGCCGGTCGAGATTGAGCAGCCAACCGGCCAGGATGTAGCGAAGTCCCTGGTTATCGTTCGGGTTGAGGCGGAGCATCGCTTCGAGATGCTCCGCGGCTTCGGCCCGGTGTCCTGAAGCCCAGAGAGCCTCGGCCAGACCGAGCCTGGCCCGCATGTAGGGGCGGGTCTCGATCAGTCCCCAGAACATCCCCTCAAACTGGTCGAAGAATTCCGACCCCAGAACCCGGCCGGCGGCGGCCACCGCCCGTTCGTACATCGCCAGGGCTTCCTTTCGAGCCCTGGCGTGTTCGGCGAGGACGATATACCCCTCCGCGCAATCGGGACTTTTCTCCACGGCCTGTTTCGCCAGGGCGAGACTTCGCCTGGGATCGAGGGCCTCAGCGGCCCGAACCGCCAGAGCCCGAGCCTGTTCGAGCTCGGCGGGGATGGACCGGATGTGAAGAGGCATCGTTTCGAGGGGTCGGGTCGGCTTCGGCTTCGAGGACGACGGAAAGGAGCCGGGGCCGACCGACTCGGCCGGGGCAGGTTCCGGTTCGGGCCTCGATCGGCCTCGACGCTTCGGGCCTTCGTTGGACGGTGGCGTCGGTTTCTTCCTGGCCATCGGGGCCTCCTCCACGGATTTTCGCCCATTATAACTCGTTGGAGTTCGTAAAGCTCCGTCGAGTTGGAGGATTCCCGCAGAGCCGCGGGGCCTTGCACCGGCGCCTTCCCCGATCGATCAAGGGATCGTGGGCGTCTCGGCCCGGGCGTACCATCCCAGCAGCCCCCCTCGGGATTCTGATTCCGCGAATCCCTCGATGGCTCCGGCGGCAACCGAACCCCAGGGACCGACGGGCCGCCAGATCCGCTTCTCATAACCGAGCGACCGGATCACTTCCAGGATCTCGCTGCAGGTCGGGAAAAGGCGACCACTTCGTCGCTTGTATTGATCCATCGCCTCCTGGAACTCCTGCTCGTCCTCGGCCGTCACTTCAATCGGCCTGACCACTCGCGAACTGCGTTTCGCTGCTCGCCCATCCCCGTCGAAGGACGTCGCTGGGTTCATCGTTGCGGCACTCCCGGTCGCCAAGGTCTTGTTGAACTCCGACATTCCAATTGAATGTCCAGATCGGACCACTTTTGGCGGGATCGCGGAAAATTGACGGGAACTCGGCGATCTTGGTGGTTTTTCGGGATGGGATCGACAGGGAGCCCACAAGTGGCCTAGGGTGTCATTCACCGGGTTGTTGAAGCTCGCCGGTTGACTCTCGAATCAGGTCGTGGCCTCAACCGGCTGTCTCCGGGCGACTCGCCGACGTTCACCCAGGGTCAAGCAAGCGGGCAAGAGCAGAATGTTGCCGATCGTGCTCCCGGCCGTGGCGATCGCGACCATCGCCCCGAAGTTCGAGAACGGCGTGAATTCGCTCAGCCGGAGCGCCAGGAAGCCAATCGCGACCGCCGAGCTGGACAGCAAGACCCCCGGCCCCGTGACCGCGTAGCTTGCGAACAGGCTCGGCTCGAACGGCTCGCTCGTCCGGTAGCGGTGAAACTGGAGCAGGCAATGAAACGTGTCATCGACCGAGAGCCCCAGCGCGACGCTCGCCACAAGGGCCGTCGCCATGTCCAGCTTGATCCCGAGCCATCCCATCAGCCCCAGTACCAGCGCCACCGCGAGCAACGTCGGCAAGATCGCCAGCGCGGCCAGGATCGGCCCCCGGAACGCGATCGTCAACATCAGCAGGATGCCCGCCACCGACCAGAAAAACGTGGACCACTGCGTCTTGATCACGCCTTGCGTCGTCTTGGTCATGAGGAACGACAGGCCGGTCAGGTAGGATTCCGGACCAAACGCCTTGCTGGCCAGGTCAGTCGCCTCGGCGAAGATCGCCGACTTCGCCGGTGAGGGCTGCTGCTCGACAAGCCGGACCAGGATGCGCGCCTGGTTCGTCTTCGGGTTCAGAAATCCTCGGAGCAGCTCGGCCTGCGGCGACGCCGCGATCAAATCGAGCTTGGACGCCAGGATGCGCGAGGCCGAGGCTTCCGGAAGCGCCGAGATCCGCCGGTCAGGGTCGAGCACGGTCGCCAGCGAGAGGACGTAATCCGCTTTCGGACGATCCCCCCTGGCCACGACCAGCCCTCGCTCAACCGAGCGGAACTTTCCCAGCAACTCGGGCGTGACCGTCCCGGCGGTCGGCACGATCAGCTCGACCACACCGATCCCGCCCAGCCTCGACTCGACGATCTTGTAGTCCTGGACGACCCTCGATTGGGGCTTGAAGGCATTGATGTAGTTCGACTCATACGTCAGCCGGCTCATTCCCAGGGCGACCGGGATCGACGATCACGACCAGGCCGATCACGATCCGGGCCGGGTGGTGGTAGACCCACTCCGTCAAACGGACAACCCCCCGGCCGACGTTCGAGCTGGAGCCATGCTTGACCGGGAAATCCAGGCGGAACGGCGGGAGCATCGCGGCGGGAGAGATCGCCATCACCAGTAGCGAGGCCATCAAGGTGCAGAGGCCCATGATCCAGCCGAATTGCTGGATCGGCACGACATTGCTCGTAACCAACGCCCCATAACCAATCGCGCCGGTCGCCGCGCACCAGAGGATCGGGCTCGAAACGCTCGCCAGGGTCGTCCGCGCCGCGACCAAGGCGTCCCCCTCGCGCCTCCGCTCGTCGCGGAAGTGGATCGCCAGGTGGCTGGCCGCCGGCATCGTCAAGACGATGATCTGTGCAACGAGGGGACCTCCCGAGAGCGAAAGCCTCATGCCGAAGGTCGACAGGATCCACTCGCTCGCCAGCCAGACCACCCAACCGGAGATCAGCGGGACGAGTGCCCACCAGAGGCTCTGCGTCGCCGAGAGCGTGACGATGCCGATCAGGACCATCCCCACGATCGCCAACCGCTTGCCGTTGACGTCGATGCTATGGAACCCGTCCGCCAGCAGGACCGGCGGCCCGACAATGGCGGGGCGACCCAGTTTGTGCCGCTCGGCGAAGGCGTCGGCCCGTCGGCGGAGTTCCTGGACGCTCAGCTTGACGTTGGCTTCCTCCGTCTTTTTGAGCCGGACCACCAGTGAGGTCGTCTTCGCCTGGGCGTCGATCAGGGTCCCGACGAACAGCGGATGCTTCGTCAGGCGGGCCTTGAGGTCGGCCAGGCCCGCCGCGTCGGTCGACCTCACGAACCCGCCGACGGACAGGGCGCTGTTCCCGGAGAGGTTGACGTTCTTGATCGCGTCGCGCATCGTCCGCTGGGCGAGCTTGCGGGCGAAGGCCGGCATCGCGTCCATGGCGATCAGGCCGTCGTCGACCTTCCAGAGCAGGGGCATGGCGTTGAGTGACTCGACCCCGGTGACTCCATCGATCTGAGCGGGCCCGAGTTCGGCCGCCAGCTCGGCCACGCGGTCCATGCCCGCGGGAGTGAGCAAGGCCGGGTCGTCGTAGGCGACGAACACGAAGTTGTCGTCACCGAACGCGTCCGAAGCCCGGCGATAGTCGATGATCGTGGGGTCATCGTCCGCGAAGAACGACCGGATCGACTGCTCGTAGCTCACTCTCTTGTTCGAGACGAGCAGCGCGACCAGGAGCAAGAATACGAGCAGGATCGAAATCCGGCGAGCCCGGAGCAAGAATGCAATCACGGTGGTCAGAGCCTCAGACGGAGCGATCGGTCGGCGGCTGGAGATAGAGGAGGAAAGACGAAGCCAGCCAACCTTCCACCTGGAGTTTTAGGCAACCGAGCCCGGAATGTTGACCCACCACGCCCCGAGACGCCCGAGCTTCACCGAAAAATCGCACGGGTGTCATCGAGGATCAGGCCGCTCGGCAGGATAAAGGCTCGCTCCTGGACCCGGAAATCGACGAGAAATCCGGCGGGATCGTCTGATAATTCGCGAGGCTCGGACCTGACTGATCGGCGTCGAGGCGCGGTAAAACGGCCGTTCGAGGCTGGTCGCGTTCTCGGAGGCGACGACGGGGATGCACCTCCTCCCTGGCCCGGGTGATTTCCACGGCCTGACCGATTCGCGGAAACGCGAGGCGCCCCGACTCGGCTTGATCGGCGGGGCAAGCCCTACCGTACGAAAACAGGCCCTGCGCGACACCGATGTGAACCGCTCCAGGCCGTCTTTCCGCTCGCCTCTCACTCAGGGAGAGAGAGTCAGAAGTCAATGACGAATCCCACTTTATGATTCATTTGACGGCATTGGGGATTGCCCCGCCGTCCGCCGATTGGCAGGGCAAGCTCCGCCAGCAGATCATCGACCACTCGGTCTGGATTGACCCTCTCGGGCCTTTCCCTTACGATCCGAGTCCTCGATCGACGCCGTCCGGGGCTCAGGGAGGGGCGCCCGCCTTTGAGAGACAACACGAAAGCCTTCTGCCGCCTTGTGGCCCAGTCGTTCGACTGCCCCGGCCCGATCTACGAATTCGGCGCCTACCAGACCCGGGAACAGGCCGATTACGCCGACCTCCGCGGCCTCTTCCCCGGCCGGACGTTCGTGGGCTGCGACCTTCGACCCGGGCCCGGGGTTGACCGGGTCGCCGACGTCAGCGACATCGATCTCGACGACGAGTCGGCCGGCACGGTTGTCGCCATCGAAACGTTCGAGCACGTCTTCGAAGTCCGGCGGGCGTTCGACGAGGTCTTACGCGTCCTCCGGCCCGGCGGCCTGTTCGTCGTCACACTCCCGCTCAATTTCCGGCTCCACGGCTTCCCTGAAGACTACTGGCGGATGACACCGACCTGCCTCCGCCGGTTGATGGCCCCTTATGAGGCCCGGCTGACCGGCTCGCAGGGCTATCATCGGTTCCCGCACACGGTCCTGGGCGTTGGGATCAAGGCCCCTGCCCCGGCCGACGTGGTCCGACGCCTCGAATGGCTCTCGCGGTCGTTCCAGGGCTGGCTCAATCAAGCCGAGGCCGACCTGCCGCTCTCCTTGAAGATCCGGCGGCGCTTCCGCCAGCGTTACCGCTCGAAGGGGGAGCGGCTCCGGCTCCGGGACCACTTCAAGGCCGCCCTCACCCTCGACTTCAACCTCAACCCCACCCCCCGCCCGACCTCGGACCGGCCGACCATCACGGCCACTTCCTCTCCACACCCTGAATTTCGCGAGGAGGCACCGATGCCAAGGACGGAACGCCTGGTCATCCTCGGGCTCGACGGCGCGACCTGGTCCGTGCTCGACCCGATGCGCGAGCGCGGCCTGATGCCGAACCTCGACGCCCTCCTGGCCCGGTCGGCCCACGGGACGCTCCGCTCGTGCATCCCGCCGGTCACGTCGGCCGCCTGGACGACCATGATGACCGGCTGCGGCCCCGCCAGGCACGGCGTCTTCGACCATCGCTACTACGACGCCGCCGCCGGCCGACTCAAGGTCAACCACGCCCGTCGCGTCCGCGTCCCGACCTTCTGGCACCAGCTTTCCGATTCCGGCCGATCGGTCGTCTCGCTCAACCTGCCCGTGACCTACCCGCCCTTGCCGGTCCGCGGGATCGTCGTCTCGGGGATGGACGCCCCGCACCTGGAGGCCGCGCTCTCGGGCGCCCCCGCCTTTGCCGATCGCCTCCGCGCCGAGGTCCTCGGCTACCACCTCCGCTCGCTCTGGAAGCGACCCCCGCGCGACCTGGCCGAGATGCTCGAGAACGCCCGCCAGACCGCCGAGGTCTTCGAGGCCGAGGCTGAGGCCGGATGGCTCGCCGACCGGATGAACCCCGACTGGTCGGCCCTCCTCGTCCAGTTCCAGAACCTCGACCCGTTCCAGCATCGCGCCTGGCGGTATTTGAACGTCGACGAGACCGGGATCGACGACCCGGCCATGAACGACGCCGCCGGCTCGGTGATGGCCGGTCTCGACCGCGCCATCGGCCGGCTCTGCGAGCTGGCCGAAAAGCGAGGCGCGGGCGTGATGGTGGTCAGCGACCACGGCTTCGGCCCCTGCCTGGGCCGGGTCCACGCCAACCGGATCCTGATCGACGCTGGGATTGCGAGGATGCCGGGCGTCGCCGGCCGTCTTCGACGACGGGCCACGCAGGCCGTCGACCACCTCCGGCTCTGGGGCGCCAAGCGCGACGATCCCGAGGCCCGATCCGCCTCGTTCGACCAGTCGATCGCCGCGCAGTTCCCCTTCGACTGGAAGCGGACGCTCGCCTTCGCGCCCCACCAGGACACGGCGGCCATGATCTACCTGAACTCGGCCGATCGGAGGAGCTGGCGCTCCGCTCACGACGCCCCGGCAGGTCGAAGATGCCCGAGCCGCCACGATCGCCGCCCTCGCTGAGGCCAGGCATCCCGAGACGAACCTTCCCCTCTTCCCGACCGTGATCTCGACCGCTGACGCCTACGGGATCGACCCGGCCCGCGAGGGCTTCCCCGACCTGATCGCCCCGCCGGACGAGCCGTACTGGGTCCGCTGCAAGCTCTCTCCGGGCGCGACTGGATCGACGCCGACCCGATGATGCCCGGCACCCATCGCCCCGAAGGCGTGATCGCCCTCTCCGGCCCCGGGATCGAGACCGGCCGCACGCTCAAGGCCCAGCTTCGCGACATCGCACCGACGATCCTCACCTGGTTCGGCCTGCCGATCCCCGAGCACGTCGAGGGAGAGCCCCTGCCGTGCCTCACCGGCCTCGGCTGGCAAGATCGAAACCTCCGCCGCGACCCCGCCCACGCGGACCTCGCCGGGACCCACGAGGCCGGCTTCGAGTACACCCCCGAGGAACAGGCGATGATCGAGCAGAGGCTGGCCGACCTGGGATATCTGGAGTGATTTAACCCTGGGATTGGTATCATTCAGAAACTCGGGCGTTGGTCGGCCTCCGGGACCTCGTGATGTACCTCCGAGAGATCCACATCAAGAACATCCGCTCGATCAAAGAGATCGACTGGAAAGTGCCCGAAGAGAAGGCTGAGGGCTGGCACGTCGTCATTGGCGATAACGGGTCGGGCAAGTTGACGTTCCTGCGCTCTATAGCGGTGCTGCTACTGGGAGCATCCGAGGCCATGGGCCTTCGGGAACCGCTGGGTGAATTGCTTCGGAGAGATCAAAGGTCCGGTTCGATTGGAGTCGAGATCGTTCGAGATAAAGAATACGATCGTATAGGAAACCAAAATAGCCGAAAATTAACATTCAAAGGCCTCCTAGATTTAAGCAGAAATAGTCATAATGGATATGCGTGGGTCGAGCATCACAATTGGCCAGAAGTTAATGTTAGAGGTGATTTCGAGATTTCTGGCAGTGGCTGGTTCTGTGCCGCGTTCGGTCCTTATCGTCGCCTTATTGGCGGCGATCCGGAATCGGCCCGTATATCGACGAGGCTGCCAAAGCTCGCCCGCTTCCTCTCAATCTTCGACGAACGCTACGCGTTGAGCGATTGCATCGAATGGCTTCAGACCTTGAAATTCCAGCAACTGGAGAACGAGAAAGATCCCGAGTTGAAGCGATCCGACGGAGAATTGCTCCCCGCGATTCTCGAATTCATCAACCAGCCTGACTTTCTGCCCCACCAGACGAAGTTGAAGGAAATCACGTCGGGTTCGGTCCTCTTCGTTGACGGCAATGGAATGGACGTCCGGATCGAGGACCTGAGCGATGGCTTTCGATCGATCCTGAGCATGACCTTCGAGTTGATCCGGCAACTCGCCATCGCCTACGGCCCCGAAAGAGTCTTCGACCCGGCTGATCCAACCCACGTGATCTGCCCCGGGGTTGTGCTGATTGACGAAGTTGACGTTCACCTGCATCCGACCTGGCAGCGGAAGGTCGGGCTGTTCTTCCGGAAGCATTTCCCCAAGATCCAGTTCATCGTCACGACGCACAGCCCCTTGATCTGCCAGGCGGCCGACGTCGGCACGGTCTTCGTCCTCCCCAGGCCCGGTGAGGAGGGGGGCGGGGAAATGCTCGAAGGGGCCAGGCTGGATCGTCTGGTCTACGGCAACGTGCTCGACGCCTATGGCACGGAAGTTTTCGGGCAAGACGTCAACCGATCGGATGAAGCGAAGAAGATGCGGAAGAAGCTGGCGGCACTGAACGTCAAGGAGACGCGCGAAGGGCTGACCGAGGAAGAAAAGAAGGAGCAGGAACAGCTCCGCAGCGCCATGCCGACCGCGTCCCTCACCCGGCGACCGACCGATGATCCGGATTCGTAGTCGTCGCCTCCCCGCCGAGACCCGAGCGGGCCTCGACCGCTATCAAGCCCATGTGAACGCCGCCACGACGTATGAGGGCCAGGTCGAACTTGCCAAGGCCCATTTCAAGGCTCGTAACCGGCCGAATGACCGTGTCTTCAAGGTCGTCCGGCAGGTGCTCGACACGATGTGCCGGGGGCCGCGCCGATGCATGTACTGCGAGGACGCCCCGGCCGATGAGATCGAGCATTTCAGGCCGAAGGATCTTCATCCCGAACTGGCCTTCGCCTGGACGAACTACCTGTATTCCTGCGGGTCCTGCAACGGGCCGAAGAACAATCGATTCGCGGTCATCGCCGGTCGCACTCCGCCGAGCCTCATCGATGCGACTCGCAAACGGGGGGCGCCGATCATCCCGCCTCCCAGGGGAAAGCCGGCCCTGATCAATCCCTTGAAAGAAGACCCCCTCGAATACTTGCAACTGGATCTGAAGGACACATTCGAGTTCGTCCCGATCGCCCCGCCTGGCTCCATCGAGTTCCTTCGGGCTGAGTATACCCTTGAAGTGCTTCGTCTCAACGACCGCGACTACCTCACCAAGTCGCGTGAAAACGCCTACCGATCGTTCCTCGACACCCTGGACGCCTATCGTGGGCAACGCGAATCCGGGGCCTCGAAGAGAACGCTATCATGCTATCCCAATGGCATCCGTCGATCCCATCACCAGACAGTCTGGGCGGAGATGAAACGCCAACATCCGACCATACCCTGTATCCGATCCCGATTCGCGGAGGCGCCCGAAGCGCTGAAATGGTGATCGAAACGGCATGGGCGTCTCCTTGCTTTGCCCACATCTCGGGCCCCCGTTTGCGATCACCTCGACGCCGGCCCCGATCGCACTTTCATTTCCCTTTCTCTAATGACTCGAACCTGGAGAATGGGTCATCTCTGGAGGATGGCAAGAATATGAGATTTGGCGAAAGGGGCGACCGGTCTGTCTCCTCGTTGGAACCGTTCCCGACATATTTGGTTTGCCGCGTAAAGTAGATTTTTGACCCCGATTTCTCGCTGGTTTTGGACGATTATTGGACTATTTCGACCGAAAATCGGGCCTTTTCGCCGCTGTTTTGGGGTTTTCGAGAGCCTTAACGCCCCACTTTGTTCGACAAAGCCAGAGGGTTTGGCAAGATGGAGAAAGTTTGCCAGGGGCCGTTGTTCTCCCCAAGGTTTCCGGAGACATCCCGCCTTCAACCCGATGGGAGCGTTTCCCACTCGAGACGCGCCTGTAAAACGGGATAGGTACCCGGCACTCGCGAGCCCGGAGCGGAGTTGTCAGGTCGCGATCGGAGCAGGAGCCGGTCTCTGTCACCCTTGGCGCGGGGAATTCGGGTGGTGGGGCCAGAAACCCGGTTAATCGCCCGATCCTGTCACGATAGTTAATCACCGGGGAGAGCCTCGTCGGCCCGGTTGGCGGGCGACGCCCGATTGAAACTATGAGGGGGGTGGAGGTCGAGCCGACGGCCGCGGGTGCCCTGAGTTCGTGGCAGACTTGAGGTGCTTACAACCCTCTGGCCCGCAGAATCGGAGCACTCCCGTGAACTACGTCGGCATCGACCTCCACAAGCACTCTATCGTCACCTGTGTCATGGACCAACACCGCAAGATCATCGGCCGTCGCACCCTGGCCTGCTCCCAGGTCCAGGACATCCGCGCCTACTTCGAGTCGCTCCGGCCCTTCCAGGCGGTTGTCGAGGCCACCGCCAGCTATGAGTGGCTCCTCGAGCTGATCGAGCCGACGGCCGAGAAGGTCGTCCTGGCCCATCCCGGCAAGCTCCGCGTCATCGCCGAGAGTGTCAAGAAGACCGACCGCCTCGACGCCCAGGTCCTCGCCGAGTTCCTGGCCCGCGACATGATCCCCACGGCCCATCGCCCGACCAAACGCCAGCGTGAGCACCGCACGCTGGTCCGACACCGTCAGTTCATCCGGGGTCGCATGACCGCCCTCAAGAACAAGATCCGCCGCTTCGCCGCCGACTACAACGCCGACCGCAAGGACCTCTTCACCCCCGCCGGGTTGGAGTCGCTGGCCAAGCTCGAGCTGCGCGACGCCGACCGCTTCGTCCTGGGGCGGCTCTGGGACGACCTGGAGCACGAGAAGACGCAGCTCCGGGCGGTCAAGACGAAGCTGGAGGAGTTCGCCAAGAAGGCCCCGACGGCCGAGGCCGAGGCCCGCGCCGTGCTCGGGACGATCCCCGGGGTCGGGGCGGTGACCGTCGATGTGATCGTCAGCGAGCTGGGGGACATCTCGCGGTTCAAGAATGCCCGTGCGGTGACGGCCTACGCCGGGCTGGCGCCGGGGTCCGGCAGTCGGCCGGCAAGTCGAAGGAGATGGGGATCAGCAAGCAGGGCTCGGGGCTGCTGCGGTGGGCGTTGGTGGAGTCGGCCTGGAGGCTGGTGGCGCGGTCGGGCCGGTGGAAGGTGGTGTATGAAGGCATCAAGAAGCGTCGCGGGGGCAAGAAGGCGATCGTGGCGGTGGCCCGCCGGCTCCTGGGGGTGATGGTGGCGATGCTGAAGACGCGGAGTCCTTACCGGCTGATCGCGTGATCGGCCCGAGCGGTTGAAGACCCAGAGACCCGTCGCAGAGGGGAGATGGAGTCGAGCGGAGGCGGGTGGGCGTGACGAACCACGGGATGACCCCGGCTCAAAGCCCGGCGAGGACGAATCTCGTCGATCGCCGAGCGATTGAATGGCGGCGTCCCCTGGATTGAGTTTCCTGGCGAGGCCCGGGTGACCGGGCGATCCCGAATAGATGGTTGGATGCGTCACGTTGCGTCGGCCTGCGTTCGATGAGATGGGATGGCCGTGGGAGCGTCTCCCTCGGCCTGTGGCTCAGGGGATGCGTTGTGGGGGATCACGATCACCTCGACGGAGGCGGGACGACGATGGGCCAGGTTGACCGAAGCCGAAGGCGAGGGGGATGCGTGGGGAACCCCGCAACGAGAACCTGCACCGCTCCGCTTGACAAGATCCCCCTCATAGATGGCTTTGAATTCCTCCGGACGGATCATTCATTGGGTTGGAATTCCAGGACAGTGACTTCCCTGGCTTTGAGTTTCCGACGCCCGACCGGCCGCCGAGGACGGTCGTTTTCGCTGCCCGTTGCGATCCAAGTCGTTTAGAGGGATAGATTAGCGTGAAATTGGGTTTGTTTTTTTCCGAGGTGAGGCGAGTCTGTTGATTCGCTCGGCCGACGCCCGTTGGGTTCGGATTTGCTCGCGATCGGCCGAGGGCCGCTGTTGGCCCCCTCGACGGGACGGTTGCAGGCCGCGTGGTTCCCGCGTTGACGAGCGGGACGGGGAGTCGTAGCCTGGCGAAAATCGGTGATTTTCGAGCTGCGCTGACCTCCGTTCCGCCCTCAAGACCCCGCTCCGGGGAAGGATTCCCGATGCCCGTCCCGAACCCCGTGACCGTCGGCCCGTTGACGGTCGGCCGAGGCCGACCCCTCGCCCTGATCTGCGGACCTTGCGTGATGGAACCGGGGGACCTGACACGAGTTATCGCCGGCCGGCTGGTGGAGATCTGCGGCGGGCTGGACATCCCCCTGATCTTCAAGGCGTCGTTCGACAAGGCCAACCGGACCTCGAAGTCGAGCTATCGGGGCCCCGGGCTGGAAGAGGGGATGAGGCTCTTTGAGCGGATCAAGGCCGAGACCGGCCTGCCGGTCACAACCGACGTCCACGAGACCCATCAGGCCGCGCCGATCGCCGAAGTTGTTGACCTGCTTCAGATTCCGGCCTTTCTGGCGAGGCAGACGGATCTCCTGGAGGCCTGCGCCGCGACCGGGCGTCCTCTGAACGTCAAGAAGGGGCAGTTCATGGCCCCGTGGGACATGGCCAACGTCGTGGCCAAGGTGACGGGAGAGAGCTCGGCCGGGGTCCTGCTGACCGAGCGCGGGACGACGTTCGGCTACGGCCGGCTCGTGAACGACATGCGGGCGATCCCGCAGATGCAGGCCACCGGCGCCCCGGTCGTCTTCGACGCCACGCACTCCGTCCAGCTCCCCTCGGCCGGGGATGGCGGGAAGGTGACGGGTGGCGAGCGGGCGATGGTCCCCTATCTTTCCAGGGCGGCTGTCGCGGCGGGTTGCGACGCGCTGTTCCTGGAGGTCCATCCCGAGCCCGACAAGGCCCTCTCGGACGGCCCGAACGCCCTCAAACTCGACGACCTGGCGGGGCTGCTCGCGACCTGCTTGAGGATTCGCGAGGCCATTGGCGAGCCGCTGGGAATCTTGTCGTAGGAATCCGTTCCCGGCGGGGGGTCGGGGCCGGTCGAGTTACCGGCCCTGATCGGTGCCGAGATCCGGTAAATAAGGGCGGGATCAACTTCCGCTCAGGCCACTTCCAGGTTGAAGTCGGCGAGCCGTTCGCGGTCGAGGATGGCGATTTCCTCACGGTGAATCGCGACGTCGTCAGGGGCCTCGATGCCGATCCGAACCGAGTTGCGGTCGATCTTGACGACCGTGACTTTGATGTCACTACCCACCTGGAACCGTTGACCAAGCTTCCTGCTCAGAACTAACATGGATCACTCCTCCTTGAGTGGTGTCGGGTGATTTGAGCCCCGCCCTGTGCGGGGCGATGGGAAGAGTTGAGCATCCCCCGTGCCGTGAAACGATTTCGCGACCGATTTTCGTGCGACGGAACGATCTAAACCTTGATCCATCTTGAGTTTCTTCGGAGTGGTTTCCGAGAGTAATTGTGCCGGACGGGGCGATTGACTTTCCTCCAAGGTCCGGATTTGTAAGAATTCCCTCCAGTGATGGCCGAAATCGGCCGATGGTAAGAAGGATAGTGTTGTGTCGGAACCGGCGACGCGCGGGCGATGGGGTCAGTTCGGCCCCCGAGGACTGATGCTCGCTGGCGTCCTGGCCTGGCTCTGGCCGATCGGTCCAGGCGGTTCGATGCCGGTCGGCGGAGATGCGACTCAGTTCTCAATGGGCCTGATGGCCTTTCTTCGATCCTCGATTCTGTCAGGCCGGCTGCCGTTCTGGAACGACCTCTGGGGCTTCGGTTTTCCCGGCCTCGCCGAGAGCCAGATGGGGGTCTTCTACCCCCCCCATCTCCTACTCTATGGCACGTTGCCGACGGAAGTCGCTTACACCGCGAGCCTTGTGCTCCACACTCTCTGGGCGGCGCTCGGGGCGAACTGGGCGGCCCGTCGATTCGGCACTTCCGAGGCGGGAGCCGCCCTGGCCGGATTCTCATGGGCGACCTGTGGATTCTTCCTGATCCACCTCCCGCACCAGTGGGGTTACACAGTCGGTAGCTGGATGCCTTGGGCCTGGGGCCTGACCTGGAGCGTGGCGCGGGGCGAGGGGTCGAGGCGAACGCCCTGCCTCCTGGTGGCGGTCCTGGCCTTGCAAATCTTACCAGGGCATTTCCAGCTCGCCTTCGAAACCGAGGTCGGAGTGCTCCTGCTGGCTCTGATCGGCAGCGGCCGGTCGATCCGTCGATGGCTCTCGGTGGCTCTGTCTCTGGCATGCTCGCTGCCATTGGCGGCGATGCAACTCTATCCCACAGCACAGCTTGCAAGGCTTTCGGACTCCCAGCGTGGCTTTGAATACCTTTCCGGGTTCGCGGCGACGCCACTCCACCTGGTGAACTATCTGGCACCCGGGCTGTTCCATCGCTCGCCGCTCTGGCGGCCGATCGCATTCGACCCGTTCCATACCTCGCCCGAGGAACTTCTCGGATATATCGGGCTCGTGCCTTTGTTCCTCGCGCTCAGGGCGATCCGGCGGGGATGGCGAGGGGATTTCGTAGTTCGAACGCTGGCGGCCGTCGCCGCGATCACGCTTTACTTCAGCCTCGGCCCCTACGTGCCCGGCTTTGAATTCTTGATCCGGCTCCCCGGCTTCTCCTTTTTCCGGGCACCCGCGCGTTGGGGACTGGCGACAAACCTGGCGCTGGCGATCCTGGCGGGCCGAGGGTTAGACACTCTCGAAGTTGGGCCAAGGGTCCTCCGGGGAGCGGTGGCGTTCGCGATCGCGTCCCTCGTGGCGGTGTTGATCGTGGTCCTCGGGTTCGAGCTGGCTCTGGCCTCAACACGAGGGACGGGCTGGCCGATGATCACCTCCCGATTTGAGACGGCACGGAACGTCCTACCCTGGTCGACCCAGACCGGCGAGAAGTCGTTCTCCGAGGTGATGGCCGAGGCGTACCGGCCTCAAGGAGACATCCGGGTTCGATCCGCTCTCGCCAGGCTTGGCGAGCCGCCATTCCGGCCGCCCGGCCCGACCCTGGCCGCCCGGCGGTTCGAGATCTATCGGCGGGAACTGGGCGAGTTCAACCGTCTTGATCGTCGGGCTGTTGATCGTCTCGGCGATGGCCCGGCGACCTCGGACACTCGGGCCGGCCCTCTTGACGCTCACGGCCGCCGACGCCGGATTGATGGCCTGTCATCGTCCGATCGACCTCGGTCCCTGCCGTCCTCTTGTCACCCAGAGCCCTATGCTCGCCCGGCTGGCGAGGGAGCCACGGGGGATTCGCAGCCTCGATCCGTCACAAAACCTGATGATGATCGTCGGCGCGGCTCCCGTTTCGGCCTATCGGACGCTCGATCTTCCGGCGCCGGTTTCCTTGCTCAACCTGGCCCGGATGGGCTCAGATGTCCGCTGGGTCGGCGAGTCCGCGCGGGTGGCCGGGGTGGGGGTCCGGGTCATCGAACCCGACGCGGGCCCTTTTCTCGCGGGGCGGATTCCCCGAGGTTGGGAATCGAACCCGGAGACGATCCGAGACCCGGCGCTGGCCGGGTGGCTCTACGGTGTCAACCTGGTCAACTCCACGGGGATGCGCGACTTCACGCTCCTTCATCCATCGCTCCCTCCGACCAGAGCGTGGTTGGTCCCGCGGTCGAGCCGGCTCGGGGACGACGGGATGACCAACCCGTCGGTCCTCCTCGGAGCGTTCCGGGACGGCCGACCTCTGTTGACGGCCTCGGACTCGCCCGAGCGCGAACAGGTCGCGGTTGAGGTTCTCACGTCGACGCCGTCGGTGGTCGTACTCTCCAAGACCTTCGACCCGCAATGGAAGGCCTGGTGGTCGTGGCCTTCCGGTCAGGACCGACCGGCGGAGGTCGTTCGGGTTCTGGGGGGCTGGCAAGGTGTCGCGGTCCCCGGACCCGGCCGATGGACGCTTCACCTAGAATATTCCGGCCGGGCGGTCTGGGCTGGAATGTTGGTGTCGGGGCTGGCGTGGCTGATCTGGTTCGTGGTCTTCTTTCGGATGCGGACGAAGCCGATCGGCGTTGAACTCAGGAGAAGCTTCGTGAAAACGGGTGTGGCGATCGTGGGTGCCTCGGGGTATGGCTCTCGGGAATTGATGCGGATCTTGCTCAATCACCCGGGGGCGAAGATCGTGGTGGCGACCTCGCGTTCCGACGAGGCGCCGAGGGTCGCCGAGTTGCACCCGAGCCTGGCCGGGCGGATCGACCTGACTTGCGAGCCGTTCGACGCCGACAAGCTCGCGTCCGTGGCGAAGGTCGCGTTTCTGGGACTTCCACACACGGCGAGCCTGGAAGTGACCCCGCTCCTCCGCGCCCGAGGGGTCCGCGTGATCGACCTGAGCGCCGACTATCGCTTGAAGGACGCATCGTCCTACGCCGACTGGTACGGCCACTCCCATACCGACCTCGATGGCCTCGCTTCGGCCGTTTACGGTCTGCCCGAGCTCTATCGATCCGCCATCCCCCGCGCCGACTTGATCGCCAATCCCGGCTGCTACACCTCGACCGCGATCCTGGCGCTCGCCCCCCTGATCGCCGAAGACAAGGTTGAGCGGAGCGGCATTATTGTTGACGCCTACAGCGGGATCTCCGGCGCCGGGCGATCTCCCAAGCCGGCGTTCCACTTCCCCGAGGCCAACGAGAACCTCGTCGCCTACAGCGTCGGCCGCCACCGGCACACGCCGGAGATCGACCAGGTGCTCACCGACGTCGGCAAGTCATCCGGCTCCGGCCCGGTCGAGGTGATCTTCACGCCGCACCTCGCCCCGATGGACCGCGGCATCCACGCCACGATCTACGCCCAGCCGCGCGGGATCGTCGTCGAGCACGACCTGATGGACCTCTACCGGACCTTCTACGCCGAGAGCCCGTTCGTCCGGATCGTCAACCACCCGCCCGGCACGAAGGACTCGGCCGGGACCAACTTCATCGATATCACCCTGCGGGTCGTCCGTGGCAAGGTCCTGATCCTGGCCTGTCTCGATAACCTGGTCAAAGGCGCTGCCGGGGTCGCCGTGCAGAACTTCAACCTGATGCACGGTCACCCGGAGACGACGGCGTTGCTCTGATCGACGGGGCCATTCACCGGCGATCAGGCAAGGGTAGCCGTTCGAGGCCCGAGGGCGACGATAGTGCAGCAACCTCGAAGCTGCGATCCCGCTCCGTGGTGCTGCAACGGCTCGCGGAGGTCTCGGTCGATCAGACCGAAGCAGGGTAGGGCAGCAGGTAGACGGCCACGCGGGATTCAAATCCAGTCGCCCCGTCGTCGGAATACCTGTTGGGCAGCAGGACGGTCACCTACAATTGGCCACGCCATATCGGCGTCAGCTTCAACTGCGATTGCTGAACGGGGGCCTCATGAGCGATCACCCGACGGCGCTGGGCGGCACGTGCCACGCGCCGCTTCGACCCCCTGCGCGAGCTGTTCGCCGCCAAACTCGAGTCGGGCGAGGACCTCGGCGCCTCTCTCGCCTTCAACATCGATGGCGAGATGGTGGTCGACCTGTGGGGCGGCTGGGCCGACGAGGCCCGCACCGTGCCGTGGACCGAGAACACGATCACCAACGTGTTCTCTACCACCAAGTGCATGACCTCGCTCGCCGCGCTCGTGCTGGTCGACCGCGGCGAACTCGACCTCGACGCGAACGTCGCCAAGTACTGGCCCGAGTTCGCGGCCCGGGGCAAGGCGGGGATCAAGGTTCGCCAGCTCCTGTCGCACACCTCGGGCGTCTCGGGTTGGGACCAGCCAATCACTCTCGACGACCTGTACGACTGGGACAAGTCGACCGCCCTGCTGGCCGCCCAGGCGCCCTGGTGGGAACCCGGGACGGCCTCGGGCTACCATATGCTGACCTACGGCCACCTGATCGGCGAAGTGATCCGGCGCATCACCGGCCAGCGCCTGGGTGAGTTCTTTGCCGCGCACGTTGCGGGGCCGCTAGGCGCCGACTTCCACATCGGCCTGCCGCCATCGAAGTTCCATCGCGTCGCCAACGTGGTGCCGCCGCCTTCTTATTCCGACGTGCCGCCGCTCGACCCTAACAGCGTGGCGTTCAAGACCTGGACCAACCCGAGCATGCGCGCCGGAAACGACCTGGACCGAAGGCTGGCGGCGCGCCGACATCGGCGCGGCCAACGGCCACGGCAATGCCCGCTCGCTCGCGCGCCTCCAGTCGGCGGTGGCCTGCGGCGGCGAGGTCGATGGCGTCCGGCTGCTCTCGCCCAGGACGATCGACCGGATCTTCGAGGTGCAATTCAACGGAATCGACCTCGTGATGGGCATCCCGATCAAGTGGGGCGTCGGTTATGGCCTGGCCCCGGAAGGCCGGGTGTGTGCCTGGGGTGGCGCGGGCGGCTCGTGGGTGATTATCGACGTGGATCGCCGCATGACCTTCGCCTACGTGATGAACAAGATGGCGCCGGGCAGCGGGACCATCGCAGCGGCGCTGGCCGAGCGAGTGAAAGACATCGTGAATCGCTAAGTTCATCGATATCACCCTGCGGGTCGTCCGGGGGAAGATCCTGATCCTGGCCTGTCTCGATAACCTGGTGAAAGGGGCGGCCGGGGTCGCGGTGCAGAACTTCAACCTGATGCACGGCCATCCGGAGACGACGGCGTTGCTCTGATCGATCGCGAGGGAATCGTGTCATTGGGGCGGCAGGTCCCAGAGCATCACCCCCCGAGGGCCGCTGGCGACCAGGGATCGACCGTCAGGCGCGAACACGACGGACTTGACCGAGCCGAGATCGCCCTTGAGGACGGCCCGGACCCGGCGCGTGGCGACGTCCCACAGGTGAACTTCGCCGTCGCGGCCCCGACCGAAGCCCCGACCACTCCCGATGGCCAGGGTCCGGCCATCGGGGGCGTAGGCCAGCGAGCAGGCCGGGAAATCGAGAATCTTGCCGCCTTGTCCTTCATTCGCGTCGCGGATCCGGACGCCCTCCGACTCGGCCGAGGCCAGGGTCCGACCATCGGGCGCGAAGGCCACCGCGAATAACCGGCCTCGGGTGATGACGGTTCGCGGCTCGTCTTCGATGCTGGTCTCCCAGAGCATGATCCGTCCTCCCCGGGTCCCGCAAGCCACCCCGCCCAGCCCGAATGGCCCCACCGGACGGCAGTAGCCCAATCCGTCGCAGGCCGCCGCGATCGACCGGCCGTCGGCCGAGATGGCCAGGCCAGCGATAACGCCCGAACTCGTCCCGAGTGTGTCGACCTCACGTCCGGTCGAGACGTCCCAGACGCAGAGATCGGGCGCCGAGGCGGCAATCAGCTTCCGGCCGTCGGCCGAGAACGCCAGGGAGCCCTCGATGATCCGGGAACATTCGAGCGCCGGGAATTCCCGCCCGGTCGCGGGATCGATGAGCCGGATCTTTCCACCCTGGGTGATCGCCAGCGTGCGGCCATCGGGGGCGAAAGCCAGGCCTGACGTGCCCGGGATGTTCGACCTCAACCTGCCGAAGCTCCTCGTTAGTCGCCCGGTCGATCAGGACGACGACGTCATCGCGTCCCTTCTTCCGGATGGTCGCGATCGATCGACCGTCCGGGGCGAATGCGATCGGGACATCGTCGATCCCGGGGTCAACACGGGAGTTGACCAGATAGCGTCCCGCGCCGATCTCGATCGGCGGGCGCCCTGGGGCGGTAGCGGCGGCTCGCTCGCGTCCTCGATCGCACGCGAGACCGAATCCTTGAGGTCCAGCATCGTGCCGGGAAGGAGAAGGAACAGGAGGGCCGCGATTGCCGCAGCCCAGAGGATCGCCGCCCGCCGGGTCATGATCGCCGCCCTCCGAGATCGACCGGCCGACCGATCACGCCAGCAGCTTCTGGACCACCTCTCCGTGGACGTCCGTCAGGCGGAAGTCCCGGCCCTGGAACTTGTAGGTCAGGCGGGTGTGGTCGAAGCCGAGGAGGTGGAGGATCGTGGCGTGGAGGTCGTGGACGTGGATTCGGTCCTCGACCGCGTTGAAGCCGAGGTCGTCGGTCTTGCCCAGGGTGATCCCGGGCTTGATCCCGCCGCCGGCCAGCCACATCGTGAAGGCGTTGGGGTGGTGGTCCCGGCCGTCGTTGCCCCCCTGGACCATAGGGGTCCGGCCGAACTCTCCGCCCCAGATCACCAGGGTGTCTTCGAGCAGGCCCCGGCGCTTGAGGTCCTTGACCAGCGCGGCGCTGGCCTTGTCGGTCTTGCCGCACTGCTCCTTCAGGCCGCTGGTCAGGCCGCCGTGGTGGTCCCACGCCTCGTGGAAGACCTGGACGAACCGGACTCCCCGCTCGATCAGCCGCCGCGAGAGCAGGCAGGCGTTGGCGTAGGACGACTTGCCGGGCTCGGCCCCGTACATGGCCAGAGTCTCGGGCGTCTCCTTCGAGAGGTCCATCAGGTCGGGGGCCGAGGACTGCATCCGGTAGGCCAGCTCGAAGTTGTTGATCCGCGTGGCGATCTCGGGATCGCCCACAGCGGCCATGTGCTCGCGATTCAGGGCCGAGACGGCGTCGATCGAGGCCCGTTGGATCTCTCCGTCCACGCCCGGGGGGTTGGAGAGATAGAGGACGGGGTCGCCCTGGCCCCGGAACGGGACCCCTTGATGGACGGTGGGCAGGAAGCCGCAGCCGTAGTTCGAAGCGCCGCCGCTCGTCCCTTTCTGGCCGGTGCTGAAGACGACGTAGGCCGGGAGGTCGCGCCCTTCTGATCCCAGGCCGTAGGTGACCCACGACCCCATGCTCGGCCGGCCGAACTGCTGCGAGCCGGTGTTCATGAAGATCTGCGCCGGGGCGTGGTTGAAGGCGTCCGTGACCATCGACTTGACGATTGCCACATCGTCAACCACCTCGCCGAGGTGGGGTAACAGCTCGGAAAGCTCGGCGCCCGACTGGCCATGCTTGCTGAACTTGAACTTGGGGGCGAGCAAGGTCGAGGACGGGTTGATGAACGCCGCCCGGTAGCCCTTGAGCAGTTCGGGTGGAGGCAAGGTGCCGTTGTGCTTGCGCAGTTCGGGCTTGTCGTCGAAGAGGTCGAGATGGCTGGGCGCCCCGGCCTGAAACAGGTAGATCACCCGCTTGGCCTTCGCCGGGAAGTGCGGAGCCTTCGGGGCCAGGGGATCGGCCAGGTCGGGCATCGCCCCCCGAACCTTCCCCTCGCCCAGCAGCGAGCCGAGCGCAACGGCGCCGAGGCCGACGCCGCACTCCTGGAAGAACCAGCGGCGAGTCATGGTCTGGCGGGCTTGCTCGAAACGGTCCACAAAGCGTCCTCCGGTCATTCCTTGGTGATCGTCTCGTCAAGGTTCAACAAGACCCGCGCGACAACGGTATAGGCCCCCCAATCGGTCGGGCTCGTGTCTTTCGGGAGGTCGCTCGGGCGCTCGGCCCTGCTGCCGGTGACGATCTCCCAGGGGCTGACCCAGCCGTCGGCGAAGCGTCGTTTCTGGTCGCTGAGGAGCTTGATCAGGATGGCCCGCTCGGATTCGGTCGGGTTTCGGCCCAGGCAGCGGCGGAAGGCGTAGTTGATCCGTTCGAGGTCGGTCGAGCCTCCTTCGGCCAGGGCCTTGCGAGCCAGGGCGCGGGCGGCCTCGACGGCGATCGTCTCGTTGAGGGTGATCAGGGCCTGGAGCGGCGTGTTCGAACGGACCCTGCGAACGCACGCCGTATTTCCTTCGGGCACATCGAAAGTTGAGAGGAGCGGGTACGGGGTCGAACGCCGCCGAAGGGTGTAGACCGCCCGGCGGTAGCGGTCGGGACCCTTGGCCTCGACCCAGGGGAACGGGGCATAACTCGCGGGGGGCTGGAAGAGGAACGCAGGAGCGGGCGGCATCGTGCTCGGCCCGCCTAACGTCGGGTTCAAGAGCCCGCTCGCGGCGAGTTGGATGTCGCGAACGACCTCACCCTCGACCCGGAGCCTCGACCCACGGCCCAGTAGCCGGTTGTACGGGTCCTTCGCGAGCAGCTTCCGGGCGTCGCCTTGCTCGACTGGCGATAGGTGCTCGATCCGACGATCAGGCGATGAAGCTCCTTGATGCTCCAGCCTTTCTCCATGAACTCGACCGCGAGCCAGTCGAGCAACTCCGGATGACTGGGATGCTCGGATTGAGTGCCGAGATCCTCCGAGGTCGCGACCAGTCCCGTGCCGAAGTACGCCTGCCAAGCCCGGTTGACGAACGACCGGGCGGTCGTGGGCGACTTGCGGTCGACCAGCCACTTCGCGAACGTCAGGCGATCCGGCCGAGCGTCGGCTGGAAGCGGATGGAGGAACGCCGGCACGCCCGGCCTGACCGGCTTGCCGGGCTTGAGGAAGTCGCCTCGCTTGAGGATCGCGGTCGACCTCGGCTCGGCCCTCGCCTGGAGAACCAGGGTGGTTGCTCCGGCCGGGTGTGTCTTCCAGAGGCTCTCGATCCGGTCGTTCTCCGCCTTCCACTCGGGGACGGTCGTCCGCCAGTAGGCGAAGATTGTCTCGACCTGCTCAGGACTCCGACGGTCGCGAGGGACGGCCAGCGCCTCGCGGACGCGGATCGGGGTCGGGTCGGCAACAGCGGCGGGGTCGTCGGTGATGGAGAGGCGGAAGCGACCGAGGTTGTTGGTCATCAGATCGTCGCTGTTCCAGCCGCCGTGGTTCTGCGCCAGGGCGAATGTTAGCTCGATGCCTTCGGAAGACTCGACCGGCGTCTCGGCGACGAAAACGGCTTCGTGACCCACGTTCCGACGGCCGGGGCCGGCGTCGATTCCCCACGCGGTCTCTTCCTTGCCGTCGATCGCGTAGGCCGCTGGGCCGACGACCCGCTTCTTGCCCGATCGATCCTCGTAATAGGCTTCGAGCGGCGTCTCAGCCTGCTCGAAGTCAGCCGAGACCCGGGCGATCTTGACGGCTTTGCGGTCCTTCGAGCCAGCCTCAACCTTGAACTCGGTCAGGGCGCAGGTCCCCCAGAGTGATCGGCCTGGCCCAGAGGCAGGTAGATTCGCGTCGTTCATCAACTCGAGCCGGAAGGCGGTGACTTTCGGCAGGTCGACCTTCACCGTGACCTTGCCCGTGTGCTTGGTCGGAGCGTAGCCCGCGGCGCAGAAAGGAACCGTCGGGCAGCATGAGGTATTTCTGGCCACCCGTGGAAATGTCCTCGAACGGGGCCTGGACGACGGTCCACTTCGGATGAGGAGCCTTCGCGCGGTCGTCCTCCCAACGGGCCATCCGCTCGCGCCAGTCGGGGTTCGAGTGGCGAATGGCGTCCTCGGCCGAGCCAATCTCGCGGCGAACTTCCGAGATCCGCCGGAGTTCCTCGGGGTTGTAGACGACTCGGGTCGGCTCATCGTCGTTGTTGAGGAAGGCAAAGAGCCGGTAATACTCCTCGTGCGAGATCGGGTCGAACTTGTGCGAATGGCACTGGGCGCACTGGACGGTCAGGCCGAGGATGCCCTTGCCGATCGCGTCGACCCGGTCGAACATTGCCTCCATCCGGAACTGCTCGGGGTCGACGCCCCCTTCCTCGTTGACCATCGAGTTCCGCAGGTAGCCGGTCGCGATCAACTGATCCTGCGAGGCCCCGGGCAAGAGGTCGCCCGCGATCTGCTCGATAATGAATCGATCATAAGGCAGGTCGCGGTTGTAGGCGTTGATGACCCAGTCGCGATAAAACCAGACGTGGCGGGATTTGTCCTTTTCGAAGCCGTCGGTGTCGGCATACCGGGCGGCGTCGAGCCAGTGCCTCCCCCAGCGCTCGCCATAGTGAGGGCTCGCCAGGAGCCGGTCGACGAGCCTCTCATAAGCATCGGGGCGGGTATCGGCGAGGAAGGCGTCGACTTCCGAGGGCTCTGGTGGGAGGCCGATGAGGTCGAGGCTCAAGCGGCGGATCAAGGTGGTCCGGTCGGCCTCGGGCGAGGGTTTCATCTTCTCCGCATCAAGCCTGGCGAGGATGAAACGGTCGATCGCGTTCCGGCACCAGGGCTCGTCGCCGACCTTCGGAAGCCCGGGCCGGATCGGGGCCTGGAATGCCCAGTGCTTCGTCTGTCCCTCGTTCGAATCCGCGGGCCAGACGGCCCCTTGTTCGACCCAGGAGCGGACGATTTTGACCTGCTCGGGGGTCAGGCGTTCCCCTTTGGGCGGCATGGCCACCTCGGGGTCCCGGGTGTCGATCCGCTGGACCAGAGGGCTTTCCTCCGGCTTTCCGGGAACGATCGCCAGGCCGTCCGAACCGCCTCGGAAGGCCCGGGCCTTCTCGTCGAGCCGGAAGTCCGATTGCTGCTTCCTGGGACCGTGGCAGGAGTAGCACCGGGCCTCGAAGATCGGCCGGACGTCCCTCGCGAAGTCCACTTCCTGGGCGGGAGCATCGGCGGCCAGTAGAGCCAGGGCGCGAGGACGGCGAGCCCGATCGCGCGTGCGAGCGGGCGGGTCGGGGCGGGTCGGCGCATCGAGGCCTCGTTCGTCAACGGTTCGTCCGGGTGGGTTGCAAGTCGGGTCGTCGATAGGCGGGAGTGAATCAATTCAACCTAACGGATGCCGATCTGCGGCGTCAATCGGATTCTCGACCTCGAGAGACACACACGCATGCTTCCCACAAGATCTCACCTCCGGTCGATCGGAAAACCACGCCACGGTCAAGCGAGGACGATGTCCTTCTCATTGCTTGGATCGTTCGTGACGTTCGAGGTCCGCGAAACCGTATCCTTGCCCGCGCCTCCGATCGCCACGGCAAAGACCTGGGCGAGAGGTGCGTTGGGGTCGACCGTGACGTTGTAGCGGATCGTGTCGTTCCCCGCGCCTCCTTCGAGGGCGGCGGGCGTCGCCGAGCTCGTGCCGACCGTCCCGGTCGAACCGGCACCAAGGTTGATGTTGTCGATGATCGTGTCGTTGCCCGCGCCGCCGTCGGCCGAGAGGTTATAGATGAAATTGCCGTCGATCTGGCCTGAATAGGTCGTCTTGATCTGGTCGTTGCCGGCGCCCCGGAGAACTCCGGGGTGACGGAGGCCCCGGTCGCGATGTTGCCGGTCCCGTTGTAGATCAGCGTGTCATTACCGGCGTCGCCCTCGAGGTAAGGCACGAACGACCCCGCCTGCTCCTGGCCCGTCTGGTTGACCTTCAGGGTGTCATTGCCGGCGCCGCCGTAGACTTCCAGGTCGAGGCCGTTGACGGTGTCGACGTTCCCGCTGATGTTTCCATTGAAGTGGTCGTTCCCTGCGCCAGGCTGAGCAGCACGCTTTGAGGAGCGATCAAAGTTCCGGTCATGTTGAAGGTCACATTGTCGGCACCCGAGCCGTCCTGCAACTCGATGACCGAGATCGCGCCCTGAGAGGTATAAGTCATGCCGTTGCCATAGGTCACGCTGACGTTGCCGGGCGTGTTCGAGCCGTTGTCGTTGATGGTGATCGAGTCGCCCTTGTTCGTCCCGCTGATTTTCAGCTCGGTATAACCGCTCTGGGTGACTTCCTTGATCCCAACCTGCGACGGGGTGGCCGACAACATTTGTCGTCCTTCGAGCGATTCCAGGCCCGGTGCCGTCGCGACGCGCCGTCGGCGCGATCTCCGCCTTGCTCTCGTCCATGAGAAAACTCCTGGCCGCGATGGACCGACCTGCGCGGGGTGACCGGGAAACGCCCTTCCTTGGCGAGAGCCACACCGCGCCGGTTCTGTTATCAGATTCCGCCCGATCGATCAACCCGAGCCCTGTCGGGCTCGACCGGCGAACGGGCTCCGATCCCCGGCCGGAACGGGCCAGCGGCGTCCGAAGGTGGCGGGATGGTTGGTGAAGTCGTGGGGGCCGGCGATTGAGGCGGATTCGCGTTGATCTGGCAACCGACAACCCGCTCCAGCGAGGCCAGGGTCTTCCCCAACTCGGCCTCGACCTGGGCGAGTTGGAGCTCGACCTGAAGCACCTCGCGCCAGGCGGTGATTAAAGTCACGTAATCGACGGTCCCCACCTGATAATCGCTCGTCGAGGCTTCGAGGGCCTGCCGGCTCTTGGGCAGGATTGAGCTTCGGAAGAGCTCGGCGATCGACTGGTGGGACCTCGCGAGGGTGATGAGCCCCTTGATCTCGCGGTAGGTCGAGTCGCGGTCGGAGTCATAGAGCTTCGCGTCGGCGATCGCGCGGGCCTGGGCCTCGGCGACACCGGCCGCGAGCTTCTTCTGATAGACCGGCAGGTTGAATCCGACGACCAGGCCGACGTTGGGGAAGCCGCCCGCCGTCCTCGGCGTGACGGCGTTGGTCTTTTCCATATCCATGTAGGACAGTCCGAGGGTGACGTTGGGCCGGTACTTCTTGAGGGCCAACTCGACGTTCTTCTCGTCGCGGTCAATGGCGGCGAGCCGCCCCCTCAGCTCGGGTCGGGCGGCGACGGCGAGCCGATAGAGCCGGTCAACCTGGACCGGAACCCCGGCCGGGTTCGGATCGGGAATCGTCCGAAGCTCTGATTCAGGGTCCACATGGAGCAACTGCGCCAGGTCGGCCCGCGCCGAGGCCGCCCCCTGGCGAATCCGAATCAGTTCCCGGTCGAGGTCGTCGAGAACGACCTCGGCACGGAGGACGTCTTGCTGGCTCGTGCCGCCGGTCTTGAATCGCTCCTTCGCGAAGGCAACGAAATCGACGACCAGGCGGCGGTTCTCGATCAGAATCGCCTCGGCCCGCTCATTGAAGGCCAGGTCGTAATAGGCCCGCTTCACGGCGGCGACCGCCTCCAGCTCGGCGGAGGCCAGTTCGGCGATCGCGACGCGGACGTCCGCGTCGGCCGCCAGCCCTCGGAGCCGGAGCGTCCCGAACCACGGGAATTGCTGGCTGAGCATCAGGTTGTATGGGTTGTAGCCCATCAAAGAGTACTGCGGGGCGACGCTCGGTATCGGATAGATCGTGTTCGAGACCATGGGGTCGTCGAGCGCCGTGACTTGCGGTATCCGGCTCGCCATCGCCTGGACGTTCGCCCGAGCCGCCTGGACGCCGCGATTCTCGGCCAGGGCCCGGCGGATAAACGCATCGACCGGCTGAGGCCCGAGCAAGTCCGGCGGCGTGGGGGCCGGATCGAGTGCGACGGCCAGCGGGTCATCCGGCGCGATCGAGGACGGTGGCCGACGCTCGGTCGATCGGAGGTTCCGGACCACCTCGTCGTATTCCGGCCGAGGGCCCGGGAAAGCGCAGCCCGCCACGGTCAGCCAGCCGAACGCCCCGAGGTTCCAGGCCCATTTCACACCCATCAATGCCCTCAGTAGACCCGATCCCGGCCGGGAAGTCGGTGCGGACGACGATCCTGCAATTCATATCGGCCGAACCGGGCTGAAGGCTTGGGTCGATTTTAAGGAACAGGGGGACTTTAACTGCTGCCTTCTAAACCAAGTCTCCCCCAGGGCAAGACTCGACTCACCCCACCTTGCCGCTCTCGTCGATCACGCTATAGTGATAAGAGGAAGATCAACAGGCATTTCGTTGCTCGGTAGATTTATCATGGCTTCGTCTTGTCGATCTCTTCGGCTTGCCTGGCTCGCCCTCGCGGCGACGCTGGCCTTGCTGTTGACGTCGAGCGAGGCTGCCGCGGGAACGATGTCCCCTCGCTGTGTGAAGATGGGCCGCTCTTGCTGCTGTGCGGCTCGCCCTGCCTCTTTCGTTCTCCCCTCGGCCCCCGAGGTCGAATCGCTCGCCTCTCGATTGACTCCCACGGCCTGCTCTTTCCTGTCGTGTGACTGCCCTGAGAACGAGCCAACATCCCCCGCAACCTCGACCGATCGGACCGGCTTCGAAATCCGGCCGGACCTCGAAGAAGCTGTTTTTTGGGTTGAACGAGACACCCATCCCGGCAGTCGATGCCGATCGGCCGACCTCTCCCATTGCATCCCTCCCCCCTCTGCACTCTACCTCCGGTTTTCTCGCCTTCTGATTTGACCTGAATCCCCACACGCCTCGATCAATCCAGGACGACGCGTGAGGAGACATCCGCGATCGGCATTTTGCCGCGAGTCGGTTCGTGGATCGGTCATTTCACGATAATAAACCGGGATCAGGTTGCGCATCGGCAGAGAGGGGGATGTCATGGCTTCGAGTTTGCCGGGCTCGCGATGGTCGAGAATCCGGCTGGTGATCAAGGTTGTCGAGATCCGCCTACGCTTCATCGTGTTGATCGGGACGACGGGGCTGACGTTCGCTTACTGGGATACGATCGCGAACCGTTACGACAAATGGATGAGGCCCGAGTCTCGATCCGAAGTCGCTCAGATTGGGTCTGAGTTTTATTGTCCGATGCACCCGAACGTCGTCCGGGACGAGTTGGGATCTTGCCCGATCTGCGGGATGCCGCTCTCGAAACGGCTGAAGGGGACAAGATCCCCCCTGCCCGAGGGCGTCCTGGCCCGGGTCCAGCTCGCGCCGATGCGCATCCGCCAGGCGAATATCCGGACGGTCTCGGTCGCCTACGAGCCGATGTCCGAGACGCTGACCACGGTCGGGACGGTCGAGTACGACGAGCGACGCCTCAAGCGGATCTCCTCGAAGGTCAAGGGGATGGCGCGAGTTGAGAAGCTCTATGTTGACTTCAACGGCGTTGACGTCGAGGCGGGCCAGCCGATGGCCGACCTTTACGGAGCCGAGCTTTATCAAGGGGTCCGCGAATTGCTCCTGGCCCAGAAGCGGGCTCAGAGCCCGGTCGGCCGGTCGATCGCGGGCGACCCGGCGGAGATGGTCAAGCTCTCGGCCGAGAAACTCAAGCTGATGGGAGTGACCCAGGCCCAGGTTGACGCGATCCTCCGGTCGGACAAGGCCGACTTCACCCTGCCCATCGTCGCGCCGATCGGTGGGCACATCGTCCGCAAGGAGGTGGTCGAGGGGCAATATGTCTCCGAAGGGCAATTGATGTTCGAGGTCGCCGACCTCCATTCCGTCTGGGTCAAGGCCCAGGTCTTCGAGGATCAGGTCGGGCTGGTCCGGGTCGGCCAGGAGGTGGAGGCGACCGTCGCCGCGTATCCGGGCGAGGTCTTCAAGGGGAAGGTCGCGTTCCTCCAGCCGCACCTCGACCCGGCCACGAGGACGCTTGAAGTCCGCTATGACCTGGCCAATCCCGGGCACAAGCTCCGTCCAGGCTTCTTCGCGACGGTCACCTTGAAGACGCCGATGGCAGAGACGCCGATGTTCCGGGGCAGGATCGCCTCGACCCGACCCCGTATCATTGCCAATCCGACGATCGCCGAGCAGGTGAAATGCCCGGTGACCGGCGGCAAGCTTGGCTCGATGGGCGACCCCGTCGCGACCGAGACATCAGGCCGAAGAGTCTGGACCTGCTGCGGCGCCTGCCCACCCAAGCTTCTGGCGAGCCCCGCGAAATACCTCGCTCGACTCGATCCGCCGCCGGTTGATGGGGTCCTGAGCGTTCCCGAATCCGCCGTCATCGACACCGGTGCGCTCACGATGGTCTACATCGAGGCCGAGCCCGGCGTCTTCGAAGGCCGCAAGGTCGTGCTCGGCCCTCGAAACGGCGGCCGTTTCCCGGTACTCGAAGGGCTGGAACCGGGCGACTCGGTGGTCGCGAACGGGGCCTTCCTGGTTGACGCCGAGAGCCGGCTCGACCCCTCAACCCGCCCCGAGCCGCCCAAGGAGAAACCAGTCGCCACGCCCGAACCGGCGGGACGTTCGGCGTCGAGAGACTCCTCGGTCATCATCCGTTGAGAAATCCACCACCGTGATCGAACGCATCATCGAATGGTCGATCCGCAATCGGTACCTCGTGATCCTGGCCGCGCTGGCGCTCGGGATCGCGGGGGTGCGCGCGGCTCTGACGATGCCGGTTGACGCGATCCCGGATCTCTCGGAAAATCAGGTGATCGTCTTTACCGACTGGATGGGCCGGAGTCCGCAGGAGATCGAGGACCAGGTCACGTACCCGCTCTCGGTCAGCCTGCAAGGGTTGGCGGGGGTCAAGGTGCTCCGGTTGTCGAGCGAGTTCAACTTCTCGATGATCACGATCATCTTCACTGATGAGACCGACTATTACTTCGCTCGCGAACGGGTCCTGGAAAAGCTGGCGATCGCGTCCACGTTCTTACCCAAGGGCGTCACGCCCTACATGGCCCCCGACGCCACGGCGCTCGGGCAGATCTTCTGGTACACCGTCGAGGGGGACGGCAAGGACCAGGGGGAACTCCGGTCGATCCAGGATTGGTACGTCCGCTACCAGCTCAGCTCGGTGCCCGGCGTGGCGGAGGTCGCCAGCGTCGGCGGGGCGCCTCGCGAGTACCAGATCGATGTTGACCCGAACAAGCTCCGGGCCTACGGGATCGGGCTGGGTGAGGTCGAATCGGCGGTGGCCCGATCGAACTCGGCCGTCGGCGGGCGGGTGATCCATCAAGGGAACGCCGAGTACCTGATACGCTCCGTTGGCTGGATCAGAAGCCTTCGCGACATTGAAAACACCGTCGTTACCCAGCGCAACGGCACGCCGATCCTCGTCAAGAACCTGGCGACGGTCCAGATGGGCCAGGCGTTCCGCCGCTCGGTCCTGGAGAAGGACGGCAAGGAGGCCGTCGGCGGCGTGGTATTGATGCGAGTCGGCGAGAACCCGCTCGAAGTGACCCGGCGAATCAAGGAGAAGATCACGGCGATCGGCGTCAGCCTCCGCGATCAGGGGGTCCGGATCGTGCCGTTTTACGACCGGACACCCTTGATCCGCAAGGCGCTGGAGACGGTCGGCGGGACGGTCAAGGAGGAACTGATCGTCTGCTCGCTGGCGATCCTGCTGGTGATGGGGCACGTCGGCAACGCGTTCGTCGTCGCGGTCACGCTACCGCTGGCGATCCTCTTCAGTTTCCTCATGATGCGGCTCTTCGGGCTCTCGTCAAACATCATGAGCCTGGCGGGGATCTCGATCAGCGTGGGCATCCTGATCGATCAGGCGGTCGTGATGGGCGAGAACGCCGCGCACCATCTGACCCGCCACTTCCAGGGCCGGCGGATCACCGGCGACATCACCGAGATCGTCATCCCGGCCTGCAAGGCCGTCGGTCGGCCGATCTTCTTTTCAGTTGTGATCACGATCGTCTCGTTCCTCCCGGTCTTCGCCTTGACCGGCCGCGAGGGGAAGCTGTTCCACCCGCTGGCCTATACCAAGACGTTCGCGCTGGTGGGCGTGGCTTTGCTTTCGATCACGCTCGTCCCGGCCCTGATCCCAATCTTCCTCAAGGGTCGGATCAAGTCGGAGGAGGAGAGCTGGATCGTCCGGTCAATGATCGCGGTCTTCAAGCCGATGCTCTCGTGGCTGATGGACCGTCCGACGCTGGTCTGCTGGCTCTTCGCGGTGATTGTCGGGCTGGGCTACGTGGCCTCGACGAAGCTCGGGCGTGAGTTCATGCCCGACCTCGACGAGCAGACCTTGATGGACATGCCGACGACCGTGCCGAGGGCCTCGATCGCGCAGGTGGGGGACGACCTTCGCGTCCGCGACGCAATCTTGAGAGGCTTTCCCGAGGTCCGCCAGGTCGTCGGCAAGGCGGGCCGGGCCGAGACCGCGACCGACCCGGCGCCTCTGGACATGGTTGAGACCGTGATCAACCTCCGCGACCGGTCGGCCTGGCCGAAACGTCAAATGCGGTTCGCCGACGTCACGGCTCAGACCAAAGCGGTCCTCGATGCGATGGAGGCGAAGGGATTCCTGAGCTTCGCCTCGGCCGAGGATCGAAAAGGGCTGGTCAATGAAGTTGCCATGACCGTCTCAGGCCGGGTTGACGAGGTGCTCCGCGACCTGGCCGTTTTGAGAATAGCCGAAGGCCGGGGAGCTAGGGCGCGGGCTCGTCGGCGAGGCGATCGATGAATTGATCGCCCGCGTCGAGACGACCGCGATCCATCGAGCCCTGTCGCCCTCGGAAAAGTCAAAACTCATCGATCAATTCTCGCCGACTCATGCTGACCGGTTGGCCACGGAGGTCCTTCCCGATGACTCGGCGGTCCTCATCCGCGAGGTCGCCCGCGAACTGGTCGGGATCGGCATCCTCGAAGACCGTCCCGACCTCCTGACGCCCTCCCCTGCCCCGCTCGAACGCATGGCCGATGCGGCGGGCGATCTGCTGGGATTCGACCGGCCAACCTTGTTCGCACGGATCGCCGAAGATCTTGCCGTCGTGCATGAGCGGAGGCTCCACGACCAGGTCAAGAAAATGAACTGGGATCTCTTCGACCGGGCCTCCGGCGTCGCCACCTGGACGGCGATCGAGGAACTGGCCAGGCTTGCGAAAGAACGCCATCTCTCGCCCCGCGAACCCTCGCCCGAAGATCGCCAGGCACTCCGGGCGAGCCTCGAAAAGCCATTCGCCGACCGGTTGCTCCTCTGGCAAAAGACGAGGATCGAGCTGATCGAGGAGATGAGCACCGTTCTCCAGGTGCCTGGCTGGGGCAACAGCTTCACCCAGCCGATCGCCAACCGGATCGAGATGCTCTCCACCGGAGTCCGCCTGCCGGTCGCGGTCAAGCTGTTCGGGGCCAATCTGGATGACCTCCAGCGGGTCAGCAAGGAGATCGCGGCCGTCCTTCGGAGTGTCCGAGGCGCGGCCGACGTCTTCCCCGAGCAGGTCACGGGCAAAGGTTACGTCGAGATCCGGATCGACCGAGACAAGGCGGCTCGCTACGGGATCAACGTCGGCGAATTACAAGAGGTTGTCGAAGTGGCGATGGGCGGGCGACCGCTCACGATGACCGTCGAGGGACGCGAACGGTATCCGATCCGCGTCCGCTACGCCCGAGCGTTCCGCGATGACGTCGAGGGCCTGAAGCGAGTGCTCGTCACGGCCAGCGGGGGCGTTGTCGGGTCCGGCGAGATGGGTGCTTCGATGGCTCCGGGATCGCCATCGAACCCCGTTCAGATCCCGCTGGCCGAGATGGCCGAGATCCGCGTGGTCGAGGGGCCGTCGATGATCAAGGGGGAAAATGGCCTGCTCCGCTCCTCGATCCAGCTTAACGTCCGGGGCCGCGACGAGGTTGGATTCGTCGAGGAGGCTCGCCGGGTCGTTCAGGAAAAGGTGAAGCTCCCCTCCGGGATGTACGTCGAATGGTCGGGGACGTTCGAGCACCAGGTCCGGGCGCAGAAGACGCTTCGCATTGTCTTCCCAGCCGTGCTCGCGACGATCGCGTTCATCCTCTACCTGACCCACAAGAGCTGGATCGACGCCCTCTTGATGATGACCAGCGTGCTCGGGGCCCTGGCGGGTGGGGCGATCTTCCAGTGGCTCTTCGGCTTCCGGTTCAGCGTGGCGGTGCAGGTGGGCTACATCGCCTGCTTCGGGATGGCGGTCGAGACCGGCGTGGTGATGCTGGTCTATCTCCGTGAGGCGATCCAGGAGCGAGGAGGACTGGAGGCGATCGGCTCGATCGAGGAGCTTCGGACGGCGATCCTCGAAGGGGCGGTGCATCGGCTCCGGCCGAAGCTGCTGACCGAGGGGGCGGCGATCATCTCGATCGCACCGATGCTCTGGGCCTCGGGGGTCGGCTCGGAGGTGATCCGGCCAATGGCGGCACCCGTGCTGGGAGGCTTGTTGATCGCCGACGAAGTGATCGACGTCTTCTTACCCGTTCTCTATTTTGCCGTCCAGAAACGACTCTGGCGCAAGCTCCACGGAGTCGGCCCGTTCGATGATTTCCGAGTGGACGGCATGCTCGCTCTGGCCAGGTGAGCCGACCAGCGACTTGCCAAGCGCGACTCCCAGCACCACCGCCAGGACCCCGGCGACGACGCTTCCCACGGAGTTGGCGAGCGAGAGCCCCTTCTCTCCACGCTCCCAGAGGGTGAACGACTCGAAGACGAACGAGGAGAAGGTCGTGTATCCCCCGAGAAACCCGACCACCACGAAGAGTCGCCAAAGTTGGTGCGGCCAGCGATGCGACAGGACGACCGCCAGGAGGCCGATGGCGAACGAGCCCGTGATGTTGATGGTGAAGGTCGCCCAGGGAAACCGAGGACCGGTCCACTTCGCCAGGACGACGCTCAGCCAGTAGCGGGCATTCGCGCCCAGGGCTCCGCCAATCGACACGACCATCACCTGATTCCAGAGATCCAAGACGGCAGGCTCCTTTCGATCGAGTCGAGATTCAGCCGATCGGTAGGCCCGCGACGCTGTCGGATCGATCCAGTCCCAGGACATCGGCCATCGTCGCGTACAACGCGGAGACGGCGACCGGCTGCTCGACCGGTTCGCCCGCGATCCGGTCGGTCGCGCCAACCACCCGGCCGCCTGTCATCCCACCGCCCGCCAGGAGTGCCGACCAGGCGCCCGGCCAGTGGTCTCGACCGCCCGAGGGGTTCAGCCTGGGCGACCGTCCGAACTCGCCCGAGGCCACGACCAGGGTCGAATCGAGCAGGCCGCTCGATTCCAGGTCATCAATCAACCCCGAGAAGGCCCGATCGAACTCCGGGAGCAACGTCCGGGCGTAGTCGTCGAAGGTGCTGAACGGACCGGAGCCGTGGGCATCCCAGCTCGGCTGGCCGAAGACAGTCTGAGCCGCGTTCACAACGACCACCCGAACACCCGACTCGACCAGCCGGCGGGCCAGCAAGCAACTCTGACCGAACGTCGATCGGCCGTAAGATTCGCGGATTGACGCGCGTTCCGCGTCCAGATCGAAGGCCCGGCGGCTCGTTCGCGTCGGAGCGCCAGCCGAGGTCAATTCCCCGGCGGTATCGAGAAAACGTCGGGCTCGGTCGATCGCCCTCCGAGGGTCAAAGCGGGGCGATCCCGGGTCGTCGTCGAGTGAGAAAGGCCCGAACGACGAGTTGAGCGGGCCGGCGGATTGCCCGTTCGAGATACTCACCCCGGTGTTGCCGATCGGTCCCGGCAAGATCACGAACGGCGGCAGTCCACCCGAGGACCCGAGTTGCCGGGCGGCCAGCGAACCGACGTGCGGGTGACCTTCGGCATGGCAAAGATGGCCGGTTCCGAGAAGTTGGAGGCCCGTCTCATGGATCGGGGCGGTCGCATGGTGGAGCGAGCGGACCAGGGTCAGCCGCCTCATCCTCCTGGCGATCCCCGGCAAATGCTCCGTGACCCGAACGCCCGGCACTGACGTCTCAATCGACCGGAACGGTCCCCGGACATCGCTCGGGGCGTTGGGCTTGGGGTCGAAGGTTTCGAGTTGGCTCGGCCCGCCGACCATCATCAAGAGGATCACCGAGCCCTGACCGGGGCGATCCGTCGACCCATCGACACCCCGCGAAAGGCCCAGCCCGAGCGCTCCAAGGCCGCCAACCCGGAGGAAGTCACGGCGACTGGACCCCGGTTTCGAATCCGCTTCTCCCTCGCTCGCGATGCTCATCAAGTTTGGCTCCGGATCCGGTCGTTCGTCCCCGCCGCTCTCACTCTAACTTACACACTCACACGCCTTCACCATACTCTTCAACCTCGAAACTGGGCTCCCTCGACCTGACGTGTGCTTCAAGACGGTCAGGTAAGGAGCATCAAAGAAAGTGAATCGGCACGATTCGCAGATTATGCAGAGCCTGGGCAGTTTTGGTAATCCGAGTTAAATACAGACCCTGGGTCATACCGATGTCCTTCATGGAGTGCTTGCCACGCCGTTGTCAAGGACGCAACGATCGGCCGCAGACCAAGGAGGGTCGCCATGAGGACGAGATTCCGGGCGTTTCCCCGGATATTGGTGATCGTTGGGGCCGTTGGCCTCATCGGCGCCCAGGCTCGGGCGCAAGGGCCGACGATCGACACACCCGACTATACCTCGCCGGGCAGTGGTCTGTCGCCGTTCGGGAAGTCACCTGGATCGGGCGGGGCCGGCCCTGCCTCGGCCCCCGATTCGCTTCTGGGAGGCCGGGCGGGCCCGACGTCTCCCAAGGGAATCCCAACCTCGATTTCAACGCCGGGGATGGCCTATGGCGGAAACGTGACGGCCCGCCAGGGTCTGGCCGCCACGCCCGATTTACCCGCCGCGACGATTCCCGCCGCCGGCCCGCTCTCGGTCCCGCCGACCGAGGAAGCCCCAGGCCCCCCCGAGGGCTTGACGCTCGACCAGGCGATCGAACGGCTCGTCCGTGAGAACCTCGATCTCAAATCGAAGTTCTACGAGATCCCTCAGGCCAAGGCCGACATCCTCACCGCCAGCCTCCGGGCCAACCCCGTCTTCTACGCCGACAGCCAGCTTGTTCCCTATGGGCAGTACACGCGAAGTCGGCCGGGCGGCCAGACGCAGTATGACATCAACATCTCGTATCCGCTCGACATCTCCGGGAAGCGGCACGCCCGGACCGCCTCGGCCCTCAAGGCGACCCAGGTCGTCGAGGCCCAGTACCAGGACGCCGTCCGCCAGACGATCGACAACCTCTATTCCGCGTACGTTGACGTCCTCCAGGCCCGGCGGACGATCACGTTCACCGAGGCCGGCCTCGAGGGGCTCAGCCGCTCGCTCAAGGCGACCGAGGACCTCTACAAGCGCGGCGAACGGAAGCTGAACGAGGTCCGGCAGGTCCGGATCCAGCGCAACCTGGCCGAACAGCAACTACTGGAAAGCCGGGAAGCTTATCGAAAGGCCAAGCAGGCGCTGGCGACACAGCTGAACATTCCGCCCGATCAGGCCGACTCGATCGAGCTTTACGGGACGCTCAAGGACCAGGGGTTCGCCCCGCCACCCATCGGCGAGATGATCCAGATCGCCCTGACCAGCCGCCCTGACGTGATCTCTTACCGCCTGGGTCTGAACCGGGCCAAGTCGGATGTGAAGCTGCAATATGCCAATCGATTCTCAGGACGTGTACGTCCTTTATCAACCTTACACGCTTCAGGACAACACGCCGTTCGGGCTCAAGAGCCCGACCTCTTGGGCCCTTGGTGTGACGATCCCGTTGCCGATCTACAACCGGAATCAGGGAAACATCCAGAGAGCGAAGCTCAACGTGACGCAAACCCAGGTTGAGCTGGCGTCGGTCGAGCGTCAAGCGATCCAGGACGTGCAGGTCGCCGAACGGGAGTACTTCGCCGCGAAGACCAGCGTCAATCGAATCGAGACGGAGATTTTGCCCGATGCCACCGCCTCACTCACCGACGCGCAGAGGCTGTTTCCCGGAGAAATCGAGGTTCTCCAGTATCTCGCCGCTCTCAAGGACTACAATGACACGGCTCGTACCTTGCTCGACAGCCAGGTCCGGCTCAGGCGGGCGATTCTCAACATCAATACGGCGGTCGGCCAACGGATCTTACCTTGACCCTAGTCGTTGGGCCCTTCGCGCAGGGAGACACGCCGACGTGCGACCTGGCGCGTCAGCGGCGTGTCCCAGGCGGATCGTTTGATTCACTCGATGAGGTTCAAGGAGCAGTCATCAAACCCTTGACGACACTGGCGAGGTCGGCACCGGTGTCAGTCAGGCTGTAGAAGTTGTTCTTGCCCTGGCGACGAGGGGCAATGATCCCACCGTGACGGAGCAGCGCGAGGTGATGGCTGACAGCCGGCTGGCTCTGGCTGAGCTGCGAGCAGAGCGCACCGACGTGCTGCTCGCCATCGGCGAGGATGAGGATGACCTGAAGCCGCGTCGGGTCGCTGACGTGCTTCAACAGGATCGAGGCGCGCTTGGCCTGCTGAGAACGCTGATCGGCCGCCTTGACGGCCTTCGACTTCGTGGGGGCCTTGGGGGCGGCGGGCTTGCTCGGGACGCTGGCCTTGGTCGTTGCCATTCCTGGTTCTCTCCCGCCCCCGGGCGTTGCAGCACGAGGGCGAATGGTGCGGTGGTCCCGGGCCAAACAGGCCCTCGGAAACCACGGGAAAGATCCGGACTGATTCGAGCCCGGACCGACGAATCAACCATGAACCTCTCGGAGACATGTCACTCGACACCCGATCAGGATCAATGCGGGAGTCGATTTTTTCAACAATGACATCCGTTGTGAGGATCATGTCTGCTATTAATGTAACACGACCCGGCCTGTTGACAATATCAACTTCCCATTTCCAGGCCCAAGATTATCATTTTTCGAACTTTGCCAGGAAGCGATGCCTTCCGTTCGCCAGGAAAATCCATGGATGTGCTGACAAGGTGAACCCTCACGTTTGTTTGTGAATCGTCCGTCGAGATAACTCTATCAAGTCTCCTCTGACATGCAAAGAGGACGACGAGCTTATTTTCCGGCTTTCGGAACCAGGGCATAGGCCGTCTTGAGCAGGTCGGCCGGGTCCCATCCCCCTCCCGATTCGAGCCGGGCGAGCCGCCCGTCCGGGCCGATCACGGCGGTCCGGAGGTTGTGCTCGAATTCCCGGGTCCCCGGTACGAACGCCAGCCCGAGCAATCCGGCGACCCGGTCCAGTTCGGCGTGAGAAGCCACGGCAAACCTCCAGAGCGGTGGATTCGCCCCGCGTCGACGGGCATGGGCGGCGAGAATCTCGGGCGTGTCGTGGTCAGGGTCGAAGCTGATCGAGAGCAGGCGAATCCTCTCGTTTCTCCCTGCAACCGCCGAGATCCGCCGGGCCAGGTCCGCGAATTTTGCGTCCATCGCCGGGCAGAATTCGGGTGAGGGGCATCGCGTGTAAAGAAATGTAAGGACTACCACCTTACCCCGCAAATCCGAGAGCCGGAGCGTCGAGCCGTCCTGGGTCGTCACCGCGAAGTCGGGCACCGGTTCGCCTGGCTGGAGCGTCCTCACGGCGGAATTCTCCGGCGGAAGCGTGACCGAGGACTCAACCATCGAGGGTCGCGTCACTGTCAGGTCCGTCAGGTCCATTTCCACGACGCGGCCTTCCTTGAATTCGACCCGGAGAGGACCTTCAACCTCGTCTCCGGGGCGGACGTCCTCCAGAAGCGCCTTGTCTTTGAGGAGGAACGGCATCGTCATCCGGGACATGACGCCGGGGATGGCTTCGTGGGTGATCGTGACCTCGCCGGCTGACGCATCGACCTTCCGCACCGTTCCTTTCAGCGAATAAGTCCGCGACGAGGGCTCGACTCTCTCGCAACCCAGGGTCAGGACCGCCATGACGGCCAGCACTCTTGCTCGACGTCCCATCGGAACACCCCTCCATCCCTCGCGATTGATCCTCTGAGGAATTGTATCGAGAGCCCCGGCGTTCGGGGGGACCTCCGGGCCAATCAGAAGGGGAATCGGTCGTCGACGGGACTCGCGGCGAGGTCAACCAGGAACGCGGCGAGACGTTCGACCACGATCTCGGTCAATTTCCGGCCTTTCTCGGCCGTCGAGGGAGCCGGGTCACCGGCCCCGGAGTTGGTGGTCAGCAGGTGCCAGGGTCGCGTGATCTCGACCCACCCACGGTTGACCGCCTCGAACCGGGTCGAGGCCAGCGAGCCGGCGTCGGCCGTCCCCTCGGCAACCAGGTCCGGCCGGTGGGCCTGGATCATGCTCGTCTCCAACTCCCCCGCGTGGTCGCCTGGGTCTTCGAAGATCTCCCGGTAGCGATCGGCGGCCACCTTCCACCAGTGGCAGGCGAAGAGCTTGACCGGCGTCTTGAGATGCAACTCGCGCAAGATCCATTTCAGATCATTACCGCCATGGCCGTTGAGCAGGACACATTTCATCACGCCATGCGCGGCAAGAGAGTTAACCAGGTCGGCGATCACGCGAGCCAGGGTGGATGGGTCGAGGTTCATGGCCATCGGGAACCGCATCTGATTCGTCTCGGTCCCATAGGGAATCGCGGGCAGGAGCGCGATGCGCGCCGCCATTTCGTGCGCTTTCGCGCAAGCGAGCCGTCCGACGGCCTCCACCTGATAGGTGTCGGTCCCGTAAGGCAGGTGAAGGTTGTGCGGCTCAGTTGCCCCCAGCGGCAAGACGGCGACCTCGAAAGGGCTGGCCTTGACCTGGCCGTAGTTGGTCTCACTCAGATTCCACGGTTGCATGGGGTTGTGCCTCGTCACGGGGCCCTGACCCTTGGTCCGCCCGGCCCTGATCCTTGCGGATCAGGCGAGCGATCCGTTACGATCCGGTTCGGGTTCGTGCCGTCCCAGGGGCCGTCGAAGGCTCCCATTAACCGGAGATCCCTCCTCCGATGCAAGCCTTCGAGGCGACCAATATCTATTTCGACAAGGCCGCGGCACGCCTCGACCTGACCGGTAACACGCGGACTTTGATGATCACGCCCGACCGCGAGCTTCGCGTCGAGGTGGCCATCGAGATGGACTCCGGCGAGATCGGCAACTTCATCGGCTACCGGGTACAGCACGATAACGCCCGGGGACCCTTCAAAGGGGGACTCCGCTACCACCCCCACGTCGACCAGGACGAGGCCCGAGCCCTGGCCAGTCTGATGACCTGGAAGACGGCCGTCGTCGACCTCCCGTTCGGCGGCGGCAAGGGGGGGATGAACTGCGACCCCTCCAAGCTCTCGCGCGGCGAGCTGGAGCGGGTCACTCGCAAGTTCGTCCAGCAGATCCACGACTTCATCGGCCCCGACAAGGACATCCCGGCCCCCGACGTCGGCACCGACGCCCAGGTGATGGCCTGGATCATGAACGAGTACGGCAAGTTTCACGGCTTCCACCCCGCCTGCGTGACCGGCAAGCCGGTCGAGCTGCACGGCTCGGCCGGGCGCGAGGCCGCAACCGGCTACGGCGTCTGCGCTGATCGCCCGCGAGATGCTCGACAAACTCGGCAGGCCCATGACTGGCACGACCTTCGCCATCCAGGGCTACGGGAACGTCGGCAGCCATGCCGCCCGGTTCCTCCACCAGATGAACGGCAAGGTCATCGCCGTTTCCGACGCGTTCGGCGGCATCTGATCAACCCCGACGGAATCGCGATCCCTGAACTGGACAAGCATGTCGCCGTCAACCGCAAGGTCGATCGGGTTCAAGGGGGGCGACGCGATAACTAACGAACAGTTATTGACATTGCCCGTTGACGTCCTGATCCCCGCCGCGCTCGGCGGCGTCTTCGACGCGTCGATGGCGAAGGCCGTCCAAGCCAAGTTAATCGTCGAGGCCGCCAACGGCCCCACCTGGCCCGACGCCGACGAGGTCTTCGAGGAACGCGGGATTCCCGGTCGTTCCCGACATCCTTGCCAACGCCGGGGGAGTGGTCGTCAGCTATTTCGAGTGGGTCCAGAACCTCCAGCACTTCCGCTGGCCCCTCGAACAGGTCCGCCAGGAGGAAGAACGCCGGATGGTCGAGAGCTTCGAAAAGGTCTTCGAGATGGCCCAGAGGAAGGGCGTGAGCCTCCGGACCGCGGCGTTCATGCTGGCGATCTCCCGCGTCGGTCGAGCCCGGGTCCTCGGGGGGATTTGACGCTGAGGGAACGTCCTCACCGAGGGACGGAAACCTCGGAATGAACCGACCAATCGCCTGGACATGGTTGACTTGACCTCAATTCGCCGGGCGGAGTTTGCTCCCATACCGTCGAATGAGCCGTGAGGCGTGGCCCGGATGGTCCCCTCGGCGCCGCTCGCCTCGTGGCCTGACCGACTCCACATCGGGAAATACGGAACGACCGCGGTTCCCATTCGCGACGCGCATGGCCTGCTTTCGTCGGGTAGGACTTGCCCTGCCGATCAAGCCTGGCACGGCAGGGCAAGTCCCAATGCCGTTGCACGAACAGTGACGTCAGTTCCAGGCCGTCTTTCTGTCTCCCCTCTCCCTCTGGGAGAGGGGCCGGGGGTGAGGGGCGTCGCCTCGTCAGCGAAGGTCGAACAGGCCAATTCCGGACCCCAGTTGTGGTGCCACGACCCTCACCCCGGCCCTCTTCCAGAGGGAGAGGGAGGCAGAAAATGTTGATGCCGCAAATAGTTACGTTTCGTTAAACAATATTGGGCCAAGCCCTACCCGACGTGTGCCATCCGATCGCGAACCGCTATCATGCTCGCCAAATTCATGTCGAACTTCGACGATCAGCTCATTGGCCATGCTGGATTGAGACCTGGGGAATTCGAGTCCCCTCATCGGCAGGATGTTGCCTGCAAGCAAGCAACGTATCACTCAAATGTTGCCCCGCATCAACATGGGCGTAATTCTCGTGGAATAAAGTGATTCCGCGGCGAACGACCTTCCCTGTGAGACGATACTTTTGCTAGCTTTCAATGGTCTGAGCAGATCGGCACACAAAGAGCATAAAATTTGAAAATGTTCTTGTTAGCCGATAAAGACCGCCTCTCGTCCACCTAGGCAAGACTCGCCAGGACCCCGGGACGAGGAGGCCGTTCCACAACGAGATGAGAGGACACCGACTGATGAGAGCGACGAGAGCCCTCCGGATGACGGCTTGCGCGGCAGTCATCGTTGCGACGGCCAGCCTAGAGGCCCGCGCGGGCTTCACTTACACTTCTTCATCGTCGACCCCGGTCGTTACCTCCGGTTCGCTCGGCGATTCCTTGATCGGGCTAGGGAGCGTCAGCTCCGCGAACACGCTGACGACGCCAACGCTCGTCAATCTCCTGAATGTGACCGATACGACATCGACGGACCCTTCCGGCCCGACCGACATCTTCACGATCAGCTTCAACGCCACGGTCAGCCTCACCAATCTTCCGTCGCCGGGCACCCTGGACAGCGGCGACCTCACGTTCTCCGGAACCCTGTCTTTCACCCGATCGGACCTGGGAGGTGAGGTCAGCACTTTCGCCCTGACTGATATCTCGGGACCGACGATCATCGGCGAAATCACTTACGTCCTTTCCGACGTCTCCTACACGGCCCCGACGGTCAACTCCACCAATGGCGCTGGTAACATCAGCGGCCTGATCACGTCAATCGGAACCTCGACGTCGTCCACACCCGAACCGGCCTCGGTTGCGATGCTCGGCATCGGCCTGGCCGGGGTCGCGGGCTTTGCGGCCAGACGCCGGGCCCTCGTCAGGGACTGAGTCCGGTCTTCCGCCAGACCGAACGATCCAAAGCGACCCCGGGGACGCAAGTCCTCGGGGTCGCCGCGTCGTTACCAATCGCGAATCCGCCTCGGTGCCGCCCTTACCGTCCCGGATCAACCTAGCCGGTCACCGATTCCATCCGCTAAGATCGGTCGGGAATTGAGCTTTGAGATCTTAGCGGACGGACATCAAGCGTGATCGAGACCACCTACGAAAACCCCCTTGTCACCCGCTACGCTTCAAGAGCGATGGCCGAACTCTGGTCCGGCCAGAAGAAGTTCTCAACCTGGAGGCGGCTCTGGGTTGCACTCGCCGAGGCCGAGCGCGAGCTGGGGCTCAACATCACGGAATCCCAGATCGACGAATTGAAGGCGAGAATCGAGGACATCGACTTCCCCGCCGCCACGGCTCACGAGAAACGTCTCCGCCACGACGTGATGGCGCACGTTCATGCGTATGGCGACGTCGCCCCCGAAGCCCGGAAGATCATCCACCTCGGCGCCACGAGCTGCTACGTCACCGACAACACCGACCTGATCCTGATCCGCGAGGCCCTCACGCTCGTCCGCGATGGCCTCGTCGGCGCGATCGACGCCCTCGGCTCGTTCGCCCAGACCTACAAGGATCTCCCCTGCCTCGGCTACACTCATTTCCAGCCCGCACAACTGGTGACCGTCGGCAAGCGAGCCACACTCTGGGCTTATGAGCTGATCCTCGACCTGACCGACATCGAGCGTCGCCTGGCCGACTTGCGATTCCTCGGCGTGAAGGGGACGACCGGCACTCAGGCGAGCTTTCTCGCCCTCTTCGGCGGCGACCACGCCCGGGTCGAGGCGCTCGACCGCAAGGTCGCTCAGGCGTTCGGCTTCGAATCCTCACACCCCGTCTCGGGCCAGACGTATACCCGCAAGGTCGACTCGCAGGTCGTCGCCGCCCTGGCGGCCGTGGCCGAAGAGCGCCACCGGTTCGGCTCGGACCTCCGCCTCCTGGCCCATGAGCGCGAGGTCGAGGAGCCGTTCGAGGCCGAGCAGATCGGCTCGTCGGCGATGGCCTACAAGCGCAACCCGATGCGGGCCGAGCGGATGTGCTCGATTGCCCGGTTCGCGATGGCACTCCCCGCCGCGGCGACGCAGACCGCCGCGACCCAGTGGCTCGAACGGACGCTGGACGACAGCGCAATCCGGCGGATGGTCCTGCCGCAAGCGTTCCTCTCGGTCGATGCCCTGCTGACGCTCTACCTGAACGTCGTGCCCGGCCTGGTCGTCAACAAGCCGGTGATCGCCCGCCACGTCGCGGCCGAGCTCCCTTTCATGGCGACCGAGAACCTCATGATGGCCGGCGTCCAGCTCGGCGGGGACCGCCAGGATCTCCACGAGCGTGTGCGAACCCATTCCCTTGCTGCCGCCGCGCGGATCAAGCAAGGGGATGGAATCAACGACCTCACCGATCGGATCGCCCAGGACCCAGCGTTTCGAGGGATCGACCTCGCCACGGTCCTGGATGCCCGCCAGTTCGTCGGCCGATCACCCGAGCAGGTGGACGCCTTCATCCACCAGGAAATCGAACCGATCCGCCGCCTTTATCCCGAGCGGTTGGGCCAGAGCCGCGAGGTCCATGTCTAAGCAAAACGGGTCGCAGTTAGTGCGCATCTCTACGGTGCGGGTAACAGCAAGGGGGTCGATCATTCACAATCATCATCATCCCGAAGGCGATGACGGCAAGATTCGACCTCTCCTCTGACTACCCGCTACCCGCTACCCGTCCGTTCAGACCCGGGCCGCCTGACGGGCCTTTCGGAGTCGCTTGAGTTCCTCCCGACGACGACGCTCGCTGGGCTTCTCGTAGTAAGCCTTGCGCCGCATCTCTTTCCGAAGGCCGCTGCGCTCGCACAGCTTACGGAAGCGTCGGACAGCTTCCTGGATCGACTCGCCGGAACGGACCCGTAACTTCACCACAGGCTCGATCTCCGAATGACTGAATGAATGTTCGACCAACTCCTCGCAACGGCGGCGAGGAAGCGCCCCTGATCCCGAAACCTTCGGTTCCGGGAGGGGGAGCAATTCATCAATATAGACGACACGAACGTCTTCGCCAAGCCATCTCGACCGGGCAAAGCGTGTTTTTTCGAGAGAGTCGAGGGAGTTCATCCCGCCCGGGCGTTCGGGATCAGTACCCGCCGCCCGCACCACCACCGTAACTGCCTCCTCCCCCTGCTCCGTAACTTCCGCCACCACCGCCGTATCCGCCTCGGCCGCCGCCGTATCCGCCGCCGCCGCCACCGCCGCCATACCCCCCACGACCGCCGCCACCGCCGCCGCCGCCACGCTCCTCGCGGGGTCGAGCTTCATTGACTGTCAAGGGACGGCCGCCGTACGGTGTGCCGTTCAGGGCGTCGATCGCGGCCTGAGCCTCGTCGTCCTGCGACATCTCGACGAAGCCGAATCCACGGCTCCGCTGGCTGAACTTGTCGATGATGACCTGACCACTCGTGACCGTCCCGTAGGTCTGGAACAGCTCGACCAGGTCATCGCCGGTGGTGTCATAGGGCAGGTTGCCCACGTAGATGTTCTTGCCCATGATCGCTGACCTTCTTCCGATTCCGTCCTCGTCCGATCCACAACGGATCGTCGGTGCGTCGTCGTCGCCGAGGCTTGGCGCCGGAGCATCACGCGGAACCCAACCGGGGGAGACGGTCAGGACAAGACGTTCCACGCCATTAGGCACTATGGCAAGCGATTCGGAAGAACTCAAGGAAAAAATCAACGGATTTCCCCGAGTCATTCCACACCTGACCTCGTCGAGATCGATGGCGATCCCACCGTCCTTTGAGTCCCGGACAGGCGATTCGGATCAAAAGGTGGTTCCGGAATCTCGGACTCGCCTCAGCGCGGAAATGTCCCGCTCGTGATCAGCTCCTCTTCTTGCTGAATCGGGGGCTGGACATCGGAGCGGCTCTCATCGGGTGGGGCGACCTTCGGGCGAGCCCCACAACGATTTCGGCTGGTGGGGCTCGCCCGGGGCTCGCCCCACCCTACGAAAGCCCACCAATTTACCAAGAAGACGGCAACCCGGCTCACCACGTAACCCCCGCCGTTCGCGAGAGCTCGTTGCCGGGGGTTTTTCTCGAAATCGGTCCAATCCCGCCAGAAACAGGAATAAAGGCGATCGACCGGAACGGAATATAAAGGACGGAACGGATGGCATCCGGACGCACCCCCCTCCCAGGACCGCACCCATGCCCGCCAGCGAAGCCCAGATTCGCGCCAACCGCGAGAACGCCGCAACGCAGCACTGGCCCCAAGACCGCCGAAGGCAAGGAACAGTCGCGACGGAACGCGCTCAAGCACGGCCTGACCGGCGCCGGTGTCGCTCTGACGACCGAGGACGCCGCCGAGGTCGAGCGGGTCTACTCAGCGTTCGAGTCCGACTTCCGCCCCTCAGACGAGATGGGCCGGACCTTGATCCGCCGGGCCGCGACCTGCGCCGTGCGGATGGAACGCTCGGTCCTCCAGGAGACCGCCGCGCTCAATCGAGCGCATCCTCGAAGCCCAGGCCGAGGCCGCGGCGAACGATGAGGACCCCGTCGAGGCGGGACATCGGGCGCTTTTCGACCCCTCGAAGGAAGCTTGCCTGGCGCGGAAGTACGAGGCCGCCGCGGAACGAGGATTCTTCCGGTCCATCAAGGAGTTCCGCCAGCATCAGAAGTCGGCCGACATCCCTTCGACCACGAAGACCGAGGCCGCCTCGGCCCGCAAGTCGATGGAACAATTGGCTTCGTTTTTTCCCGATGTGATTCCGCCCCCCGCAGGCCCCGAAGCTCGCCCGAGCCCAAGATGGCTCCGAAGCCGCCCCACAAGCCTGTGAAGACGGTCTTCCCGGCCTGGAATCCGGTCTTCAAGGGGTCGATCGACGTCCCGATCACGATCGGTCGGACTCGTTGAACCTTCCAGGAAACTTCGGGAGACGATCGAACCGCCGAAATCGGCCGGTTCGGAGTGGCCGCACGCCTCGGCAAAGCCCGATGAATCAGGAAACGGTCGATTTCTCCGGGAAATCGCGCCGGTTCGATGGATTCGCGGAGCCCGCCCATGATCAGGCGACGTTTCCTGGCCGCTGCCGTCCCCTTCAGCCTGATCGGCGTACCGGCCCTGGCCGAGACGGTCGATCCCCGTTTCCCCTCGACCATCACCACACGGATCGGGGGAAATCCCGTTCGGCTCGCCTTGACCGGCTCGGCCATGCGCAAGAAATACGGCTTTAGTGTCTATGCCGTCGCCAGTTACGTCCAGGAAGGCGTGAAAGTTCGCAACGCCGAGGCGCTCGCCAGGGCGGACATCCCCAAGATCCTGCACCTGATCTTCGAGCGGCAGGTTGACGGCCCGACGATCGCCAGTTCATTCCGAGCCTCAATCGGGGCCATTCACCCGGCTCCGGCGTTCTCGGCCGAGCTGACGAAGCTGGAACGGTACTTCCTCCCCCAGAACCTCAGGCAGGGCGACCATGTCTGGCTGACGCACGTGGCTGGGGTTGGGATGGCCTGCCAGTCGGGCAATCAGCCGGGCGTGGTGATCCCGGGCGTCCCGTTCGCGCAGGCAGCCTGGGGAACTTACCTCGGCCCGGTCAACCTGGGAGTGGCGCTCAAGGAGGGTTTGACCTCGCGCCTTCGTTGAGGTCGCCGGAAAGCAAACGGCCCGGGTTGATACCCGGGCCGCGTCGTTGAAAGTTGGTGGGCTCCCCTGGCCGGATCAGGCCAGGTGGCGATCGACTCGCGGGAGCAGTTCGGCGAAGTCGAGGTGGTTCGGACAAGCGGCCTGGGCGGCGGCCAGGTCCGCCCCCTTCCAGTCGCGGGCCGATTCGGGCATTTCGGCGTAAAGCCGGCGGGCCTCGGTCCGGTCGCCGTTGTGCTCGTGGTAAGCCAGGAACCGGGCCAGGTCGCCCAGCGCAGCGTTGGTCCCGGCGGCCTCGGCGCACCGGCCGTCGCAGAGCGAGCACATCGTCGGGTTCGAGGCGAGGTAGATCTCGTGGATCGCCCGCATTTCGGCTTCCTTGAGGGGCTGGAAGGTCCGGGCGGCGTGGGCGTCCTCAATGACCTGGTTGACGTTCTTCATCGAGACGCAGCAAGAGGCGATCCGCTCGTCGGTCCAGATCGCGTGCAGGAGCATCTCGTAGGGGGCCAGCCCCTTGTCCTTGAGGCTGGGCAGCTTCTTGGCCATGTCGTTGAGCAGGACCCCGGAGCCGATGAGCTGCTTCATCGAGATCAGGCCAATCCCCTTGGCGTGGGCGGCGTCGAGGGCCTTGTTGAACGGGTGGTCCTTCTCGGCAAAGGCGTTGTACTTGACCATGATCATGTTGACCACGCCGACCTCGGCCGCGGTGGTGACCATCTGGGCCAGTTGCGGGTGGTGGCAGGAGAAGCCGACGAACTTGGCCTTGCCCGACTTGCGGATCGTATCGGCCGCCTCCTTGAACTCCTTGCCCTTGAGGAATTCGAGGCAGGTGTCAAGGTCGTGATGGTCGCCCAGACCGTGGAAGAAGAAGGCGTTAACGGTGTCGAGCTGGAGGGTTTCCAGCCGCTTGTCGAGCCGCTCGACCATCTGCTTGGGCGTCCGAGGCGTGTCCTTCGTGACGATGAAGGTGTCCTTCTTGGCCTCGGGCATGGCCTTGAGGAAATTGGCGATGGCGGGCTCGGTCCCGTAGGCGTTGGCGGTGTCGAGGTAGCGGATGCCCTGCGCGTAGGCGGTCTGGAGGAGGCGCGGGGCGGCGTTGCCCAGCGACCGCCAGGCCCCGGTCCCCACGGTGAGCATCGAGACCTCAACACCCGTCTTACCCAGCTTGCGGGTTGGCAGCTTGGGCAGCGGTGCCTTGTCCTGAGCCTGGCTGGTCGAGCCGGAGCCGATCGCGACCGCCGAAGCAGTCACCAGGGCGCCGGTCTGGAGGAACTCTCGACGGTCGACACCCGAACGATCGTTGTCGCTCATCTCGCTTGCCTCTCCCGTGGAAAAGGATGTTCTCGGTCTTCGCGGCGTTGAACTTTTTTGCAAACAAGTCCCTCCGCAAGGCCCTAGCCTAGCCAGGCGAGCGCCGGGTGTCGAGACAGGACCGGACGCCGATGGATCGAATTATCCAACTTTGATCCAACACCGGCGAGCCTCACACCATTCGAAACGAAATGGCCCGGGGTCAAGCCGGGCCGAGGTCTGAACGATCGTCGATTCGGAGGTGGCGATCAGGAGAGCAGCCGATCGGCTTCGGGCAGAAGGCTGGCGAAGTCGAGCCGGCTCGGACAGGCGGCCTGAGCGGCGGCGAGGTCGGCGTCGGACCAGTCGCGTTCGGCCTCGGTCAACTCGGCATAGTGGGCGCGGGCCTCGCTCCGGTAGCCGTGGTGCTCGTGGTAGGTCAGGTAACGGGTCAGATCGCCCAGGCGAGCCTTCGTCCCGGCGGCGGCGGCGCACTTCCCGTCGCAGTCGGCGCAGAAGGTCGGGTTGGCGGCCAGGGAGGCGTCGCGAAGCTGCTGAAGCTCGACCGCCTTGAGCGGCTCGAACTTCTTGGCGGCCTCGGTGTTCTCCTGGACCTGGTCAGTGTTGTTCATCGTGACGCAGCTACACGCGATCCGCTCGTCGGTCCAGATCGCCTGGAGCAGGCCCTGGAACGGGGAGATCCCCCGCTCTTTCAGGATCGGGGCAAGCCGGGTGACAGCCTCCTGGACCGGCGTCTGCATTCCCCGAGCGCCACCGAACTGACCGGCGGACTGCTTCATCGAGATCAGGCCGATCCCCGCCTTGTAGGCCGAGTCGAGGGCCTTGTTCAGCGGCGATTCCTTGTCGAGGAACGGGCTGTACTGGACCATGATGACGTCAACGAAACCGCCGTCGGCCGCCGCCTGGATGTACTCAGCCCGACGGGCGTTGTGCGTCGAGAAGCCGACGAACTTCGCCTTGCCCGACTTCTTGATCGCCTCGATGGCCTTCGCGAACTCGGGGCTCTTGGGAAAGTCGATCGCTTCCCGGTGGTCGCCCATCGCGTGCCAGAAATAGAGATCAAGGTGATCCGTGCCGGTCGCCTCCAGCCTCTTGTCGATGTCGTCGATGAACTGCTTGACCGTTCGAGCCATCGTCTTGCTGACGAGGAAGATCGACTTGCGGACCTCCGGCTTCTCGGCGAACCACTTCTTGAAATTCGGCTCCGAACCATAGGCCGCGGCGGTGTCGAAGGTGCGGACACCCTTCTCATAGGCCAGGCGCATCAGTCGATCGAGGCCCGAGGCGCGCCAGGTGCCCTGGTTGACGAGCGTGACCTCCGCGCCGGTCTTGCCCAGCTTGCGGGTGGGGAGCGTCGGCTTCGACGCGTTCGGCTCGTCGCCAAGACTCGGCGACGCCAGGGTCAGCGCCGCGGCGGATGCCAGTGCGCCAGCCTGGAGGAACTCTCGACGTTGGACCTGCGAAGGATCGATGGCGCCCATGAGGCTTGCGACTCCCAGGATAAAGGGATGCCCTCAGCCTCCGCGCGAGGCGTCGGACTTTCCGCAAATCGCGTCTTCTCCGGCCGACATTCAGACTAGCCCGACCTCGGTCGGGTGTCGAGATGGCAGCGGCAGACGGTCTGGCGAATGTCCGAGCCTGGAGTCAAAGACTCAGGGCGACGTTCGCGGACTCCTCCTTGTCGGCGTGCCAGTTCGCCGGCAGGATCTCCTCGCGATAGACCGGGACATGGCCGGGGGCCTCGATGCCAATCCGGACCTGGTTCCGGTCGATCTTGACGATGGTGATCACGATATCGTCCCCAACCATGATCTTCTCGTTCACCTTGCGGCTCAGGACCAGCATGGGAAATCCTCCGTGTGATGATTCTGTCGTCGAGTCGGGTGGTTCCATCGCAACCCGAGTCGTCTCGTCTTGACAGACGTTTCCGACTCTCGTGCCGCGAACGAAAGGACCATAATGCACCGAGCATGCCGCGTCTTCAATTTTTTTGAAATCGGAGGCGAAAAGCTCAAGTTCTCCAGACTTTAGGAATTCTCAAGGATTCTGTCAAGACTTTTGTCCACTTGTGACTTCGTACAGATCTCGCGACTTTTCTTCCCAAAATGACAATCTCGCGTGTCGAAACGGGAACCGACCGGGCCTTGACCCGGCCGGCATGGCAAAACCCGAGAGGCCGGGCTATGATGTGACTCTCACAAAGGTCGGGAGATCCGACACGGGGCCGGAAGAGGTTTCGCCGATGCGGGTGGGGATCGGGCACGACACGCACCGGCTGGTCGAGGGGCGTCCGCTGATCCTGGGAGGGGTCCGGATCGAGCACCCCCGGGGCCTGCTTGGCCATTCCGACGCTGATGTCGTCCTGCATGCGGTCGCCGATGCCCTGCTCGGCGCGGCGGGGTTGGGAGATATTGGCGAGCACTTCCCGGATACCGACCCCAGGTGGAAGGGGCTGGAAGGGCGCCGACTCCTGGCCGAAGTGGTCGAGCTGGTGGCCCAATCCGGCTGGAAAATGGGCAATTGCGACGTGATCGTCCACGCCCAGGAGCCGAAGCTCACCCCGCACAAGGCATCCATCCGCGCCAACCTCGCCGATCTGCTCCGCGTGGAGCCCTCGGCCGTCAACGTGAAGGCCAAGACGGGCGAGCACGTCGGGCCGATCGGCCGGGGCGAGTCGATCTCCTGCGAGGCTGCCGTCATCCTCTTCGCCCAGGACTGAGCCCAAAACGCCATGCCGCTCCTCCTCTACAACACACTGACCCAGACCAAGGAACCGTTCGCGCCCGTCGAGCCCGGCAAGGTGGGCATGTACGTCTGCGGGCCGACGGTCTACTCGAACAGCCACGTCGGCCACATGGTCGGGCCGGTGATCTTCGATACGATCAAGCGTTATCTCGTCTACCTCGGCTACGAAGTGACCTGGGTCGTCAACATCACGGACGTTAACGACAAGCTGATCGTCCAGGCCCAGAAGGACGGGACGACCGTCAAGGACCTGGCCGAGCGGGTCACCGAGGACTATCTTCATTGCCTGGCGGCGCTCGGCGTCGACGGGATCGACCACATGCCGAAGGCGACCGAGCACATCGCCGAGATCGTGGCGATGACGCAAGGCTTGATCGATAAGGGATTTGCCTACCCATCGGGCGGCGATGTCTACTTCGATGTGACCCGGGCGCCGGAGTATGGCAAGCTCAGCCACCGCGACCCCGAGGAACTCCAGGCCGGTGCCCGGATCGAGCCGTCATCGATCAAGCGCCACCCCGGTGACTTCGCCCTCTGGAAGGGCTCGAAGCCGGGCGAGCCCGCGTGGGACAGCCCGTGGGGACCCGGTCGCCCCGGCTGGCATATCGAGTGCTCCGCCATGAGCATGAAGATCCTCGGCGAGCATTTCGACATCCACGGCGGTGGCCTCGACCTGGTCTTCCCGCATCACGAGAATGAGGTCGTCCAGTCCGAGTCGTTCAGCGGCAAGCCGTTTGCCACCTACTGGTTGCACAACGGCTTGCTCACGAAGTCGGGCAAGAAGATCTCCAAGTCCGACCCCGGGACCGTGATCCTGATGGGGGACCTGCTCCAGAAGCACGACCCCGACACCCTCCGCTGCCTCTTCCTGGCGAGCCACTATCGCCGGCCGATCGACTACGGCCCGGGACGGCTCGACGAACTGGCCAGGGGTCTGCATGCGTTCCACAGTCTCTTCGACCGCTTCGAGCGGCTGACCGGCGAGAGCTTCTATTCCCTCGAAGCTCCCCGAGCCAAGAGCGATAAGCGGCCGGGTCCGTCGATCCCCGAGGTGGGCGAGCATCGCGACCGCTTCCTCGAAGCGATGGACGACGACTTCAACACCGGGGGAGCCTTCGGCGAGCTTTACGAACTGGTCCGTGCCTTGAACCGATACGCCGACGCCCAAAAGCTCGAATCGGCCGCCGACCCCGAGGCCCTCGCCGCGTTCCGCTCCGGCGTGGTCGTCCTCAAGGAGCTCTCCCAGATCCTCGGGCTCTTCCGCCACCGTCGGGCCAAGGCTGAGACAGCCCAGGACCGCCTGACCGGCCCGCTAATCGACCTCCTCGTGCAACTCCGTACACGAGTTCGGAAGGAGAAAAACTTCGCCCTGGCCGATGATATCCGCAAGAGTCTCGCCGAGCTGGGTGTCACCCTCGAAGACCGGCCGGACGGCACGAGCTGGAAGATCGACTAGGATTCCGACCGACCCAGCCCTCTTTCCGTAGGGTAGGGCTTGCCCTGCCGTCCGCCTATTTCGGCAGGGCAAGCCCTACCCTACGAGGAGGAATTCTGAGCCCTGCGGAGTTGAGGAGGTCCAGGGATGGCGACGACGGCTCGAGAACCGAGAGCACCCGGTGAGCCCGATCCGGCTCCCGGGCGGGTGGTCGGGATCGACCCGGGCCTGAACGTGACCGGGTACGCGGTGGTCGAGCCGACGAACCGGGGGCCTTACGTCGTCGAGGCAGGGGTGATCCGGCCTCGTGGGGATTCGGCGAAGACGATGGGTGGTCGTTTGCTCCTGATCCATCAGGGCATCCTGGAAGTACTTGACGCCTTTCCGCCCTCGGCGTTGGCCCTGGAGCAGGTCCACAGCCACGTTAGCCACCCTCGCACGGCGATCCTGATGGCCCATGCGCGGGGTGTAATCGTGCTGGCGGCCGCCCAGCGAGGCGTGCCGGTCGCCGGTTATGCCGCCTCGAGGATCAAGAAGACCCTGACGGGCAGCGGCAAGGCCCCCAAGGAGCAGATGCAGCACGCGATCCGCGTCGAACTGGGTCTCGACCGACTCCCCGAGCCGCACGACGTCGCCGACGCCTGCGCCGTGGCCCTTTGCCACTTCCAGATCGCCCGAAATCTTCGAGGCCTCGACGGTCGCTGATCGGACAACCCGGCCCGCTTACCTCGCCCGATCGATCCCGAGCGCGGCGAGCAGCTCGCTAAGCTCGAGGGGTTTCCGCAGCAAGGCGTCGGGCTGGAGCCCACGAATTTCCTCCAGTCTGGCCCGGTCCTCGACACCCGTCGTCACGGCGACCCGGATCTCGGGATGTTCGCTCCGGAGCTTCCGTAAGACAGCCACTCCGTCTCCGTCCGGGAGCATGAGATCCAAAATCACGGCTTCCGGCCGGAGGTCCAGCAACGCCAGACCGCTCGAAACGGTCATCGCCGAATGGACCTCCCAGCCAAGCCGGGAGAGGATCTTCCGGAGCGCGGAATGCGTTCTCCAGTCGTCCTCGATCAGGAGCAAGCGCGGCCTGAGTGGCGACTCTCTGACGGTCGGTTCGACCGGGCCCTCCCGTTGATCCACTCTCTCCACTTCGACCTCCGACCCGAAGGTGCCCGAAGATCTGGTCGCGGCCCGATCCGGGAATTCGTTCCTCGTGGCGAGCCGATCCGCCCCTTTGCTGCATTCCAGACGCGTGCCCGGCGACCGATGAATGGAAATCGGCCGTCCCAGGATCACGACGGAAGACCCCTCCTCTTTCTGATCGAATCGGCCGACGTCGTCAAATTAACTTCTTGTAGAATATCAGAAAACTCAGGGAAGTATCGACTCCCCGTCCACGGAATGACCGCAAACCTGGCCAGGATCGGCACCGATGAAATCCGGTCTCGCTCCCCGGGCTGTGCTGAGCCATTCGATCTGCTATCATCGACCTGTGAATCTGAGGCCGCTTGACCGGATCCTGATCCTCAACCTATCATGAACAAGCGTCAAGGATGCGCCCTCTCGAACGACCAACCTCGAATAGACCGACGGAACCTCCCGTGACGATCACTTTGAACGGCGAAAGGCGCGACGTCCCCGAGCCCTTGACCGTCGCCGACCTCCTCAGGCTCCTCGGGGTCAAGCCCGAGCACGTGGCGGTCGAACGGAACCGCGACCTTGTCCCCCGAGCGACCCACGCCGAGGCCACAATCGGCCCCGGCGACGTCCTGGAGGTCGTGACACTGGTCGGCGGAGGTGCCCCGGGAGCGGTTGAAACGCCGCCCCTGGTGATTGGCCCCCATCGATTCCGGAGCCGGCTCCTCGTCGGTACGGGGAAATATACGACATTGGAGCTGATGCGGGACTGCCTGGCCGCCAGCGGTTGCGAAGTTGTCACCGTCGCCGTCCGTCGCGAGCGGCTTTTTGACCGCGAAGGACGCAACCTGCTCGACTACCTCGACCCGACCCGCTACACGATCCTGCCCAACACCGCCGGCTGCTTCAACGCCGAGGACGCGCTCGAGGACCGCCCGGCTCGGCCGCGAGTTGCTCCTCGGCCTGAAGAACCCCGGGGCCGACTGGGTGAAGCTCGAGGTCCTCGCCGACACGCGGACCCTTCTGCCCGACCCCCTGGCGACCTTGCAGGCGACGGAAATCCTGGTCGCCGAAGGGTTTCACGTCCTCTGCTACACCAGCGACGACCCGGTGATGGCCCGCCGGCTGAAGGCCGCTGGAGCCGCCAGCGTGATGCCCGCCGGCAGCCCGATCGGCAGCGGTCAGGGGGTGCTCAACCCCAACAACATCCGGATCATCCTCGAAGACCTCAAGGGCGACGACCCGGATTACCCGGTCATCATCGACGCCGGGGTCGGCACCGCCAGCGACGTGGCCATCGCCATGGAGCTGGGCTGCGACGGAGTCCTCCTCAATACCGGGATCGCCGGGGCCAGGGACCCGCTCCGGATGGCCCACGCCATGAGGCTGGCCATCGAGGCCGGGCGGTTGGCCGCCGGCGCGGGTCGGATCGCCAGGAAGCTCTACGCGACGGCATCGAGCCCGACCGAAGGTTCGATCGCCGGCCGATGACCGTTCACTCTCCGTGACGATGGAGCATCCATGCCCGAGGTCGAGTTCCAATGGACGCAGGATTCTTGGGACCAGGAGGATGAGGGCGTTGCTCCACGCCCTTCCTCGAGACGCCATAAGCTCGCCTGGTTCGGCGTGATCGCCCTGGCCATCGTCGCCTTCGAAGTGACTGCGGACCCCGCCCTCACCACCGTCCTGGGGTGCCTGAAATTCGGCTGGGAAGAGGTCCGACTCGCCCGATGGTTGAAGCGGACCGACCCGGATCGGGGGCGGGGCCGGATCTGCTCTCGGTTCTACCTGGCCTTCGGCCTCTGGAGGGTCAGCCTCGTCGCGACGGTCGTCGCGCTGGCCGTCGCCTACGTCGCGGTGAACCTGGAGGAGTTTGGTAAACCCCCGCTGGCGGCCGAGACGGCCCCGGGGTTCGCCGAGGCGTTTCAACTGGCCATCGTGGGCTTCTTGCTCTCCTCGGTGGTCTCTGGCCTTGCCGCCATCTCGGCCGCGCGTCACAAGCTCAAGGTCTGGGTCGGCCCCGAGGCCCGATGGGCCATGGAGCAGAAGACCTGGCCTCCGCGAACGGACGACAACCGGAGGGTCACCTCGAATTGGGCGAACCCCGTCGTCCTGAGCGCGATCATCACCTATACCATCGTCGGCCTCGTGCTCGTGTTCATCGCGGTCTCGTCCCTCATACCCAAGAATTTCGATGCGTCGTCCCTGGGACTGGGGCTCATGATGGTCTTCATGATCGGCGCCCCCATCATCATCCTCGTCCTGAAGGAACGGGTGGAAAAGCGTATGATCGCCGCATCGGCCGAATCGTGCTGGTCTTATCACGTCAGCGGATCCCAGCCGGACCAGTGATGGGACCGGTGAGCCGGGTTTGAGCCCCATTTCCCGAGACGGAGGGCAGGATGCCGCAATTCGACCCGCACCCGATCCTCGGTCCCGGCGGGGCGATCGCCCGGCGGCTGCACCGGTACGAGGAACGCCCCGAGCAGATGATGATGGCCCGCGCCGTGGCGCGGGCGATCGAGGACGAGTCGCACCTGATGGTCGAGGCCGGGACAGGCGTGGGCAAGAGCTTCGCCTACCTCGTCCCGGCGATCCTCGCGGCGGCCGAGGCCGGCAAGAAGGTCGTCGTCTCGACCCACACGATCAGCCTCCAGGAACAGCTCCTGGAGAAAGACATCCCGCTCCTCCGGGCGGTCATGCCGCACGAGTTCTCGGCCGTCCTGGTGAAAGGGCGGTCGAACTACATCAGCCTCCGGCGGCTTGACGCCGCCTCTTCTCGTGCCGGGGCGACTTTCCAGAAGGTCGAGGACTTCGACCAGCTCGCCGAGATCAAGCTCTGGGCGAACCGGACCGAGGACGGGAGCCGGTCCGACCTCGACTTCCGGCCCTCCCCGCCCGTCTGGGACGCCGTGGCCTCCGAGCACGGCAACTGCCTGGGCAAGAAATGCCCCAAGTTCCGCGACTGCTTCTACTTCAAGGCTCGCCAGCGAATGCGGTCGGCCAACATCCTGGTCGTCAACCACGCCCTGTTCATGAGCGACCTGGCCTTGCGAGGCTCGGGCGCCAGCCTCCTGCCCGAGTACGACGTCGCGGTCTTCGATGAGGCCCACACGCTGGAGGCCGTTGCGGGTGACCACCTGGGCCTGCGGATCACCAGCGGCCAGGTTGAATTCCTCCTCGGCCGGCTCTACCACGAGCGGACGCGCAAGGGGCTGCTTGCCTATCACAAGCTCGACGAGGCGATTCTCCAGGCCCGGCGGGTCCGCTCGGCGGCCGACGACTTCTTCGATTTCGTCTCCGAATGGCAGGCGAGCAATGGGACGAGCAACGGCCGGCTCCGCGCCCCTGCGGCTTGCCCGATTCGCTCGGTGAGGAGCTACGCAAGCTCGCCTCGGCCATCGACGCCGGGACGGAGAATGTCATCGAGGAAGAACAGCGCGTCGAACTGATCGCCGCGGCCGAGCGCTGCGAGGCCCTCGCAAATTCCCTCTCAAGCTGGCTTGTCCAGGACGTCCCCGACTCGGTCTACTGGATCGAACAGGAGACCGGCCAGCGACGCCGGATTACTCTGGCCTGCGCCCGCTCGACATCGGGCCCGATCCTCCGCCGCGACCTCTTCGACCGGGTACCAACGTGCATCCTGACCTCGGCCACGCTCTCGGTCGGCTCGCCACCGGGGTTCACCTTCGCCAAATCCCGGATCGGCCTGACGAAGGCCGAGACGCTCCAGCTCGGCAGCCCCTTCGATTACCCGAAACAGACATCGATCCACATCCCCAGGAACCTACCCGACCCCTCCGACGACCCCCGAGGCTTCGAGTCCGCCGCGATCCGGGCTATCCCCTACTATCTGGAGAAGACCCACGGCAAGGCGTTTGTGCTCTTTACGTCGTACAAGATGCTCGATGCCGCCGCGCGGACGCTCGCCCCGTGGTTCGCCGAGCGTAACATCGCCCTCTACGCCCAGTCCGACGGCATGCCCCGCTCGAAGATGGTCGAGGCGTTCAAGGCCGACGTCAACAGTGTGATCTTCGGCGCCGACAGCTTCTGGCAAGGCGTGGACGTCCCCGGCGAGGCGCTCTCGAACGTCATCATCGTCCGCCTGCCGTTCAGCGTCCCCGACCGCCCCCTGCTCGAAGCCCGCCTGGAGTCGATCCGCCAGCGAGGCGGGAACCCGTTCGTCGAGTACCAGGTCCCCGAGGCCGTCCTCAAGCTCAAGCAAGGGTTCGGCCGCCTGATCCGGTCGAGAGACGACACCGGCATCGTCGTCATCCTCGACCCGAGGGTCCTGTCGAAGCCCTATGGCAGGACATTCCTCGGCTCCCTCCCCGACTGCCCGAGGGTCGTCGAGGTCCTGGCCCTGACTGGCCCGATGCGATAAAATCATCAGGACCTGGACCGGGAGGCCGAGCCGTAGCAGTGCTACTGGCTCGGTCGGAACGCCAAAAGCATGTCCAGTAAACGTCAGCTTGACCTGGCTGTTGACCCCTGCCCCGACCTCGCCATCGAGGTTGACGTCAGCCACAGCTCGCTGGAGCGCCTACCGATTTTCGCCGCGGTTGGAATCCCGGAGATCTGGCGACTTGCGGCCGGCTCGCTCCAGTTCCTCCACCTCCAGCCCGACGGAACTTACCAGGTGAGAGACCGAAGCCTCGCCTTCCCTGCCCTCCCGCCTGCCGAGGTGTCCAAGGTCCTCGAACAGGGTCGGGCCGCTGGCGACACGGCATGGATCAAGACGTTCCGGGCTTATGTTCGAGAAAAACTGCTCCCTCAACCTTGAACGGTCAGCAAGCCCAGCGGTTCGGTCGGCACGGGTGGCCGGTCGCCCTTGAAGGTGATCGGCAGGCGGGCCTCGGCGATCATGCGGTACGTTCCTTCACCCATCTGACGGGTCATCGCGGTCCATTTCCCGTCAGACCCGGTGCGTGTCCAACCGACGACTTCGAGCGTGCCCGATCTCGGCTTGCTGGCGAGGAGATAGACCGTCGAGCCGGGGTCAGACGTGCCGGAATAGGTCGCGCGGGACGAACCGGCGGCCTCGGCCTGGGGATCGATGCCGCCGGTCAGGGTCTCACGGACGATCGGCTGGCCCCCGTCGCCGAGGGTCGTGACGACGTGGTGCTCGTACCATGCATAGACGCCATTCTTGCCGGAGTGGACGACGCCGTCGGCGGTGAGGTTGAAGTAGACCGAAGCCCCCTTCACCGGGACCTGGCCCCAGAGGTTGTAGATCCCCAGGTTCTCGTTGTGGTCCTTGTTGGCCGGTGACTGCTGGTAGAACACCTGTGCGGCGTCGACCCCCTTGGGAATGAAGACCAGCGGATCGCGTGACCGGGCCTGGTAGTTGTCGATGGCCAGCTTGGCGATCCAGCCGAGCGGGTTCCGGGCCACGCTATATTGAGGGCCGGGGAAGTCGGGGTTCGCGGCGTGTGGATCGAGGAGTGTGTCTTCCAGAAACCCGGCCTTGATCTGGGCCGTGGCCTTGCCCTCCAGATCGACGATCGCCTGGGTGTTGACCACGGCCCCCTCGCTGTGGCCGATGAACTGGAGGTCGACCGGGTCATTTGCCGGGAACTTGCCGGCCGCCTTGAGGACCATCTTCGCCAGGATCGGCCCCTGCTTCACAGCCTCGCCGGGCGTGCTGCTCTGGGCCACCCAGTTGTAAGCGATCACCTTGTCATAGCCCTGCTCGCGGAGCGAGTTGGCCATCTGGCGTTCCCAGGGTGGGCCATCCTTCTTCCAGTGGCTGTACTCGAGGCCGCCGTGGGTCACGATCCCGATCACGACCTTGCGAAACGAGGCGACCTCGCCCGGGTCCACCGCCGTGGGAGATCCCGGATCGGCGACGACCTGGACATACGGATGCTTCGGATTCAGCGGCAATCCGCCGGCCAGGGGGATCGTGAGCTGATGAACTCCGAGCGTCGTTGACGACTGACCCGAGTCGTCGAGCGCCGGCGCGAGGATGGGCGATTCGACCGGGATCGAGCCCGAGTTAAACTGCGTTCCCGTCGAACGATAGACGCCGAAGCTAAGCGAGGGGTCGGGGCCCGTCACGTCGTAGGAAACAGTGACGCTCCGCGAGTCGAGAGTCGTTGCGGAGAGCATCTCGACCGGGGGGCTCGCCGAGGCGAGAAGCTGGCGTCTGTCGAGGCATTCAACCCCGGGAAATCCACGACGGGACTGCGCGTCGAGGACGCTGCGCGGGACGATCCACGGACGAGACCGAGCGGCATCGGCAGGAGACCCCGGGCGAGCTGGCGGTGAAGCCGATCCCGGGGAGTCCATCGAGGTTGACGTCGAAGGGCGAACCTTCGAAGCCGACCGCCTCCCTGCTCTGGTCCCGGCGATCACGCGAGTTGCCAGCCCTCCCGGCCGCACTCCTCTTATCGGAGTCGGCCGATTGAGGCGTGATCGATTTCCGGCCGAAATTCGGGCCGATCGGGTCCGGTCGTGATGGCCCTGCCTTACTTCAGGGCTGCGCGGCCCTTCAGGTCGAACCGGGAGCCCGGCCCGAGGAAGTAATAACGCCGGCCGTCGTGGTCCCGGCCGTCGTAGATCGCCACCTTGCTCTTGCCGATCACCTCGAAGCGATCGCCCCGAACGACGATGGCGGTTCACTCGTCGATCCCGATCCCGAGCAGGTCGGGATGGGTATCGACCACCGAGACGAGGTCATTCTCTCGCTTGCGAGCGATCAGATGCTGGTTGACGGCAACCCCCTGGAGATACCCGAAGCCGACCTCGTACCCCCTGGCCATCATGATGTGGTTGCCCTCGCGGGCTCCCCGGACCAGGTACGAGCCCTGAATGGTCGCCCCGGCCGAGGTCCCGCCGATGACGCCGCCCCGGTCCAGCACCGAGCGGATCGCCCGCTCGGTCCGGGTGCCGAGGTACGAGTTGACCAGCCGCCACTGGCGACCGCCGGTGAACCAGACCTCGCGGGCCTTCCCGAGCGGCGCGGCGAAGACCTCGATGTCGGCCTCGGCGCGGTCTCGGGTGTGGAGGACGGTGACGTGCTTGAGGCCGCCAAAGTCCTTCGCGAAGTGCTCGGCCAAGCGTTTCGCGTCGAAGGTCTCGGCCTCGGTCGCCGTGGGGATGAAGACGACCTCGGCGTCTGGGCCGCCGGCCAGCTCGACGAAGCGCCGGACGATCGTCGGCCCGACCTCGCCCCCGCCGACGATCACGAGCGAGCCCTCCGGAGGCCCGCTCGACGCCGGCGCGGCCAGGAGCAGCAAGGCCAGCAAGCTCGCGGTCATCGGATTCATCGAATGGCCTGGCGAGGGCGCGAAAGCCGCCCCTGTTGGACCGATTCTCTTACAGTCCGGCGCCGCCGAGGTGCTTTCGCTTCAGCGGGTTGCGAACGCCCTGCCGCTTGACCTTACGGCCCTTGGCGACTGGCGAGCTGTCGGCCTTCTTGCGCCACTTGTAGCTCTTGCGATTCTTGGACTTCGTCTTCATGGCGCTCTCCGGCTCCGGTCGTCTTCGAATGCGAGGAAGGGACCATTGTGCGGTCCCTTGCTCGCGGAATCAAGTCGAACCTCGTAAACTCGCCGGATCGCGCCGGAAGGACGCGAGCCGGCTCGTCTTTCACTTCGGAGGCGGTGGAGTGACGACCTTGAAGGTGAAGATCGGGCTCGGGTCGCTGATGTAACCCGAATCCTCCACGCGGGTCCGGACAGTGTATGTGCCGTCGGGCAGGTTGTTGTTGAACTGGACCGTGTAGACGCCGGTGGTCGGGTTGACCGCCGTCTGGCCGAGCACGATCTTGTTGTGGCGATCGACGATCTGGATATCAACACCGATCGCATAGCTCCCGGTCAGGCTGGGTCGATGGTTGTGAGTGATCGGGATCTTGCCATCGTTGCCATTATGGTCAGCCCCGAGCAAGGCCGGGACGTTCGGATAAACCAGGGGAGCGCCGGTGCCGAGGGCCAGTTGGAGAACCGTCCCGTAGTCGTTGGTCGCGGCGATGGTTGATCCGACCTGCGTGGAGTCGTAATTGACGAGCTGGGTCAGCTGGTTCTGGAGGTCGGCCACCGTATGGGCCGGCGCCCCGGAGGCGACCAAGATGGCGCCGAAGTCGCGGTTCAAGGCCGCGGCGCTGATCGGCGTGATGTTCTCGTAAGGTTGGGCCTTGCGGACATCCAGATTGAAGTTGGCGGTGAGGTGGGGATTTCCCGCGTGGAAACTCGCAACCATGGAGTACAGGTCGTTCTGGATGTTCTCCACGGCCGGCTGAGGCACGACGCTGTCCTTATTCAGAAGGCCAATAAAGTAAGGCAGATTGCTGATATGCCTTCGTTTGGCCTCGATCGTCTGCTGGGACAGCGCGGCCCCGTCAATCTGAGTCCCGGCGGGCGCCGTGGAGACGGGGTTGACCGCCGAAGTGACCGGAGAAACGGCGGCCGTGCTGAGCATCTGGCGATCTTCCAGCCCCTCGGACGAAGGAACGAAGTGGCGGCGGCGGCGATCCATCGCGCGGGCCTCCCGGCCATTGGCGAATCGGCGAAGGTCAGGGGGTTCGGTGGCGGACGCCACCCCGGTCGAGAGGTGCGGGTCGAAGTGAAGCGGTGTTCTACCGGATTCGGCTCAAGTCTGGCCAGTCGGATTCCGATCGATCTTCCCCTCGGACTCCAGGAGCATCCGGAGGTAAGAACGCTTTTCGACCTCGACCAGTCCCAGCTCCCGCGCCAGGGCGAGCACGGCCATCTGGGCGCCGAGGGTGTCCTCCTCGACCTCGGCCAGGGTCTCGACCTCGGCGAAGGTCCCCAGGCACTCGGCTTCGTCGAGCGCGACCGACATCCGCCGCCCTTCGAAGTCCAGGTGGTATTCCGAACGGAGCTTTCGGACCACGGCGACCGGCCGGAACCCCAGGAGTTCGAACACCCGGGCAAGGTTCTTGCGGGCCTCGGCCCCCTCGGCGAAGGCCACCTCGAATTCCTCGCGGGTCTTCGCCGGCCCGCCCAGCTTCGCCCCTTTGTAGGTGATCCGATTCAAGTCCCCTTCGCTTCGGATCCGGAACGCCTCGCCCGTCACCGCGAAGTCCCGGGACGGGTGCGCGAGGTAGGCGTCCTCGCCCTCGACCGGCGGGACCAGCGTGAGCCCTCGCTCCACCAGGCGGCGTTCCAGGTCGTCATGGTCCGCGACCCGGAACTTGATCTCGATCTCGAATCCCATCGCGACTCCCTCAAAACCCTGGTTCTTGCGTCGCCCTCCTCCCTCGGGTATACCGCACTCGAAGCCTCGGCGACAGGCCAGACCCTGACGAACTTCCCCCGACCGATCGAGTCCCCGCCATGTTTCGCCTCGTCCGATGGACCGCCACGATCCTCGCCCTCAGCCTGTTCCTCCCCCTCGTACCGGCGTCGGCCCAGCCGCCCAACCGGCTGACCGGCCCGTGGGACGTCGAGGCACTCAAGGCGACCCCTCCGGCGACCTGGGGCGAGTCGAAAGGCCGGGTCCGCGAGGTCTATTACGAAGGGGCGAAGCTCGACGGCAAGCCGACCCGGGTCTTCGGCTACTACGCCCGCCCCGAGACCGGCGATGGCCCGTTCCCGGCGATGGTGCTCGTCCACGGCGGCGGCGGGAAGGCCTTCCCGCAGTGGGCCAGGCTCTGGGCCGATCGCGGCTACGTCGCTCTGGCGATGGACCTGGCCGGGCACGGCCCCGACGGCAAACGCCTGCCCGACGGCGGCCCCGACCAGGACGACCAGACCAAATTCCGCGACTTCGACCCCGACGACCCCGGCTCGATGTGGACCTATCACGCGGTCGCCGCCGTCCTGAAAGGCCACTCGCTCCTGGCCGCCCAGAAAGAGGTCGACCCGGCCCGGATCGGCGTGACCGGGATCAGCTGGGGAGGCTACCTGACCTGCATCGTGGCGGGGATCGACGACCGGGTCAAGGTGGCCGTCCCGGTCTACGGCTGTGGCTTCCTCCACGAGGACAGCTACTGGAAGCCAGTCCAGTTCGACCGGATGACGCCCGAGCGTCGGGACTCGCTGGGTCGCGGCGTTCGACCCTTCGAACTACCTGCCGGCAGGTCCGTTGCCCCGATCCTCTTCGTCAACGGGACCAACGACTTCGCCTATCCTCTCGATAGCTACCGACCGCTCCTATCAGGCCGTCCCCGGCTTCGAGAACCTGACCAATCCCGACCGCCTCTGCGTGACCCTCCGGATGCCCCACGGCCATGAGCAGGGCTGGAAACCGAAGGAAATCGGCCTGTTCGTCGACAGCGTCCTCAAGAACGGCGAGCCCCTGGCCAAGCTCGCCCCGCCTAAGATTGACGGCGGTCGGGCCTCGGCCAGGTTCGTCGCCAGAGTGCCCGTCGAGAAGGCCGAGTTGCTTTACGCCCTCGACGCCGGCCCCTGGCCCAAGCGGGAGTGGAAGACCACGCCTGCCTCGATCGCCGGAGAGACCGTCGAGGCCCCCCTGCCCTCCGATCGCCCGCTGGTCTTCTTCTTCAACGTCACCGACCGCCGGGGGGCCGTCTCCAGCTCGCCTCATGGTGCCGTGGCCAAGACCGATTGAGCTGCCCTTGACTCTCGCCTTCTCGATCCCTTAAATTGGTGGTTTCCCGACTCTTGGCCCAGGTTCAAGGTCGCCGTGCGCCGACGCGTCGGACGCGTTCTTGCCAGTCAGAGGACACCCGCGAATGCCTCGGAAGAAATTCGGTCGAAACCGGAAGAATCGGTGCCGGTTCTGCACCCCGGAAGGTTGCCCTCGCCCGGCGTATGTCGACTACAAGGACATCGGGCTGCTGAAGAAGCTCTGCACGAACCAGAGCAAGATGTTCTCCCGGAAGCGGAGCGGCAACTGCGCGGCGTTCCAGCGTGCGGCCAGCGACGCCGTCAAGCGCGCCCGGTTCATGGCGCTGATCCCTTACGTCGGCGAGTAACTCGACGATTCGTCGAGACGAGACGAAACGAAACGAGGCAGCAAGGGCCGGCATCGTCCCTCATGACGAGACGATACCGGCCCCGCGTCATGATCTCGGCTTCGGCCCGTGCTCGAGATAGTCGAGGAACGTCCTGATCCAGTTCGGGGTAGCGGACGCCGAGCCGATCTTCGAGGGGCCGGCCCGAGCCACCCCGGAACCGGCCTTTGTAGGCGTCGTGGACGTAGTCGAGAAACCCTTCGCGGTAACGTCCGCCGTCGGCCTGCATCAGGAAGACGGCCAGGGCCATCGACTCGGCGTAGTGCAAGTGATAGTCGCCGCCCCCGTTCTGCCCCAGAACCGCGCCTGGCCCATGGCGACGAATGGCTCGATCGGGATGAACTCGTGCTCCTGGATCAGCCGCCTCCGCGCCTGAGCGATCCGGGGGCCGACCAGGCCGCCGACCCGGAGCGAGCCGTCGGGCTCGTGCTCGGATCGTCTCGAAGTACGTCCCTAGCCCCTCGAAGACCCAGTAATTGCCGACGTTCTGGGCGTAGTTGTCCGGGCCGGCCGACTCGAAGAGGAGTTGGTGCGACGCCTCGTGGTAGAGCGTCGAGGTCACGTCAAGCTGACCGCCGACGTCGTTGAAGAAGTAGCTCACGCCGCCGAATTGCCTCGACTCCTTCTTGGGGATGTAGGTCCCCAGGCTCTTCTTGGCCTCCTCGCCGTGGATGGGGGCGAGCGTGTCCGCGTACTCATCGCGGGTGGCGAAGTAGAAGACCAGGTAGGGTTTCCTCGCGAATTCGGCAACGCCGGGCTTGAGCTTGGGGTTCTTGAACCGCTGGGCGAGCGGCAGTTGCTCCGGCTCGATCACGTCGGCCATCATGGCGAAGAAGAACTGGTGAAGATGCCTCCAGCTTGCGGCCGAAGGAGATGGCCTCGGAGAGCGGGACGTTGGTCCGGATCGGGAAAGTGCTCGGTGGGGATCTGCCAGGACGTCGCCCAATCGGCGCCGGAGGGCGTCGGCCTGGTCGGCGGGGAGCCAGCCTTTCCGGTCGCGGGTCGGCAGCTCGCCGCGCTTGAGGTGCGGAACCCAATCGGCGGGGACCCAGCCGTAAGTCGGGTCGAGAACATTTCCTTCGGCGAGCATCTTCGCGGCGTAAGGGCGTGGCCCAACCGCCTTTGGCGGGAGGAAGCCGAGGAGCCGGCGGGCCTCGGCGTGGTCGGGCTGGCGTTCGATCACGCCTCGGAGGCACTCGTCGGCGAGGGCGTATGACGACCCGGCGGAGCTTCGCCGCCTTGCCGGCCAGGTCGAACAGCGCTCCTCGCGGTCTCGAGCCCGGATCGCCTCGGCCTCGGCTCGGCCGTTCCGGGCCTCCTCGGCCAACCTCGACGTGGACAGCCCCTTGGGCCGAGCCTCGACGACCTCGGGCAAGGAGGATGAACCGCGTCGAGCCGTCGGGCGCGGGCGAATCCGGCCGGGTCGGGCGCGACCTGATCCGCCTCGGCCGCCTTCCCCTCGGCCCGGAGCCGGTCGGCCAGGGCCTGGAGCTTCGTCCGCTCGCTGGCCAGGATCTCGTCGCGGGCTCGACCGAAGCTCCGCCGACTTCGCCGATCCACCAGCGGCGGGGGGACCTGAGGCTCGAGGAAGGTGGCCAGGAGCCAGTATCCGGCCGCCAGCAAGGTGAGATGCGGTCGTCACGATTTCCCCCGTCCGGATTGAAGGGCGACGTTTCCTCGATCGACCGACCGGTCCCTCTTTATTCATTCTTGAGGCCGATCTGCTCCAGCTGATCTGCCCTGGACTCGCCGGGCGATCCCTGGCACGATCCCGGCGATCGGACGATCAGCGGAATCCATTCGAGGCGAAGGGAGTCTGCCCGCGATGTCCAGATCCTCGTCGAACGCATCCCGACCGCGGTGACCCTGGTGATCGGCCTGGCGCTGGGATGGGGCCTGGCGAACCACCGACCGCCGGTCGTCAAGGCCGTCGGGGGCGACCGTTACGGCGATTACTCGCTCACGACCGGGCCCGATCGCGATCCAGTATAACGAGCGGACCAAGACCCAGGCCTCGCAGGACGCGATCTATTTCCTCGACTACCGGGGGGCCGACTGATGGCGACGGTGCCGGTCCAGAGGCAGTCGGCCACGGGCTCGAGATGATCGACGGCTTCGTCGAGCGCGACCTGGTGGCCGACTTCAAGATCGACCTCGAACGCGGACCTAACCCCCACTTCCTGATGACGCCCGGCTCGCTCGGGGCCTACGGCGAGGGCTGGGCGCCGCTCTTCGTCTTCGAGACGACCACCAAGCAGGTGGCCGTCTACAGGCTCCAGATCCAGTCGATCGGCTCGAAGTCGTCGTCGAAGTTCGAACTGCTGGAGCTCAAGTCGTTACGCGGCGCTGCCAGCCCTGCCCGCCGCGCCCTGACGCTGACGCAGGAGCTCGTCGACGTCTCAAGGATTCGTCGGAGCGAGCCCGGCGGCGGCACCGGCGGTGCCCTCCGGGAATGCCCGGCCCGGGCTGACCCGGCCATCCGCGGCCGGACGGCACCGGGCATGCACCGGCGGGCGCGGCGCCACCGGAGCGGCCGCCGTCGCGTCGGCGTCGGGTGTCTCTTCGAGGATCGCCTCGGTGCCGTAAGGGCGGGCCTGCTGGTGGACCAGCAGCCACTCGGCCTTCGGGTCGAACAGCATCGGCTTGGCTGGGGAACTCCTGGGTCGCGGATCGCCCGCGCCGTTGCGGGCGAAGGTGTAGCCGCTGGTGTACTGGAAGAAGGCCAGGAAGTCGCGGTCGAATCGCTCCGTGTAGAACCGGACTTGTGCTTGTAATCCATCACCCCGAGCATCTTCTTCTGCACCGGCGATGCCTGGTAGCCCAGCAGCAGCATCCCCATCGTGACCACGGCCCCGCCCACGGCGAAGACGACCCGGCCGAGGTGGTAGAGCGGCGTCGGGAACCGGACCATCGACGGCGCGATGCGTCTCCGTCGCCAGCCGGAGCAGCAGCAGCGAGACCACGAACAGCAGCATCATGCTGACCGAGTCGGCGAAGCTGCTGACCGTCGCACTGCCGGCCTGGTCGACGATCAACTGGGCCAGCGGCTCGTAGAAATTGAACGTGATCAGCGCGGCGAAGAGGACGTTGAAGAACATCAACGCCGCCCCCCAGAGCCCTTCGCTCATCAGGGCATAAGTCATCCCGGCGACCAGGCCGAGGACGCAGAGATCGACGTACTCATGGACGATTCCTCCAGCGAGTAGCAGTCAGCGGGTCGGATAGAGGCCAGGCATGGCGGGTTCCTGCGTCTGGCTACCCGGCTACCCGCTGACCGCTGACCGCTCACCCGATTCACTTGACGACCCGGAGCAGCTCGTCGATCGACGTCTTGCCCTGGATGACCTGGCGGAGGCCGTCTTCCTGGAGGTAGATCATGCCGTTCTTGCGGGCCTCGGCCTTGATGGCGTTGAGCGAGGGGTTCTCGCGGATCAGGTCGCGCATCGGCTCGGTGATGATCAGCAGCTCGAAGATCCCGGTCCGGCCGAGGTAGCCGGTCCCGCCGCAGACCGGGCAGACGACTCCTGGGGCTCGGTCGGCTTGCGGTAGAAGACGTCGACCTTGTCGGCCGGCAGGTTGGCCTTCTTGAGGAACTCGGGCTTCGGCTTGTACGGCTCCTTGCAGCTCTCGCAGAGCGAGCGGACGAGCCGCTGGCCGAGCACGGCGGTCAGGGCCGAGGCGATCATGAACGGCTCGACGCCCAGGTCGAGCAGCCGGAACAGGGCGGTGATCGTGTCGTTGGAGTGGACCGTGGAGAAGACGAAGTGGCCGGTCGTCGCCGCCTGGCAGGCGATCGTCGCCGTCTCCTGGTCGCGGATCTCGCCGATCATGATCACGTCGGGGTCTTGCCGCATGATCGACCGGAGGCTGCCGGCGAAGGTCTGGCCGCTCTTGTTGTTGATCTCCATCTGCGTGATGTTGTCGAGGTGGTATTCGATCGGGTCCTCGACGGTGATGATGTTCTTCTGGAACCGGTCGATCTCGCGGAGGCAGGCGTAGAGCGTGGTCGTCTTGCCCGAGCCGGTCGGCCCGCAGCAGAGGAACATCCCGTGCGGCTGGGTGACGATGCTCCGGATCTCGGCGACCATCTTCGAGCGGAGCCCGACCTCGTCGAGCTTGCCGACGGACGAGGCGTTGTCGAGGATTCGCATGACCATCTTCTCGCCCGACTTCGAGCCCGAGGTGGCGACGCGGAAGTCGATGTCGCGGGATTCGAGCTTGGCGCCGAACGAGCCGTCCTGGGGCTTGCGCTTCTCGGAGATGTCCATCGCCGCGAGGACCTTGAAGACGTTGAGCACGGCGTCGCCGGTGGGCCGGTCGAACGGCTCGGCGGCGTGGAGGATGCCGTCGATCCGGTAGCGGACCGAGAGCTGCTCGGTGGTCGGCTCCAGGTGGATGTCGGTCGCCCGCCGGAGCACGGCGTCGTAGACCAGCTCCTTGGCGGCCATGTACGACTTCGACTCCTCGGCCCGCTGGACCCGCTCGGGGTCGGCCTTGGTCGAGCCCTGGCTCTTGCCGACGAAGACGATCGGCGGCCCCGACTTGTCGCACCCCTCGTCCCCCTTGTTGAAGACCCCGTGCATCCCCATCTTGTTCATCAGGCTGTTGGCGACCTCGCCCAGGTGGTAGGGCGTGAGCACCTTGTTGTCGTCGGGCACGGTCTGGTTGCGGACGTAGATGTAGGTGAACAGGGGGATGAAGTAGGCCAGGAGCAGCAGGATCAGGCCGATCGCGTAGATCGAGGATCGCCCAGATCAGGGCCAGGCCGAGGACGCCGGTGAAGAAGACGATCGAGTTCCACATCTCGAACCGGGTGTTGGCCAGTTCCTTGGTGTCGTCGTCGACCCAGCCGGTGGTCCAGACCCACATGAGGTAGATGAGCAGGACCGGGACGAACTTGAACAGGTTGAGGTAGAAGCCCGGCCCGCGCGGGCATCGTCGCCGCTCTGCGCGAAGAGGACGAGGTCGCCCAGGCCGGCGGCCGAGGCCCCGGAGGCCACGCCGAGGGTCAGCAGGGCGAAGGTCGCGGACGCGGCGAGGGCGAGGCGCGGACGGATCATCGCTGGCCTTTCGTGAGACGAGGGGACGCGACGCTTCGGCTTGAGGGCTTCCGCATGACGGGCCGATGGACGATGATCGCCGGGAGACCGATGTCTCCGACCATCGAGCCTCGGCCATGCTCTCCTCGAGGATCGCCTTACAGGATACCAGGTTGGTTGAGCGTAATCCCCTTGAGGGCCATTTTCAGGACCTCGACGCTCGGGGCGAACTCGAACGCCGTGGCCCGCTCGATCTTCTCGTCGACGACGAGCTGGCGGAGGCTCTCGGTGAAGTCCTGCATCCCCTCTTCCTTGCCCATCCGGATCGCGTCGCCGAGCTTGTTGTCGTCCTCGTTGAGGATCAGCTTGCGGATGATCGGGTTGGTCCGCATGATCTCGTTGGTCGGGACCCGGCGTGTTGCCGGTCTTCTCGGCGTACTCCTTGGTCGTCGGCAGGAGCTTCTGGGCGACCACGGCCTTGAGGTTGAACGCCAGGTTCTGCCGGAGCGGCGTGTGCATCTCGCGGGGGAAGAGGTCGAGGATCCGGCTGATCGTCGACGGGGCGGTCGAGGCGTGGATGGTCCCGAAGACGAGGTGCCCGGTCTCGGCGGCGTGGAGGGCGGCGCTGAAGGTGTCCTGGTCGCGCATCTCGCCCACCAGGATGATGTCGGGGTCCTGGCGGACGGCGTCCTTCAGGGACTTGTGGAAGTCCATGACGTCGATGCCGATCTCGCGCTGGTTGATGATCGACTTGTCGTCGGTGAAGGTGAACTCGATCGGGTCCTCGATCGTGACGATGTGCATCCGCTCGCGCTCGTTGATGTACTGGAGCATCGAGGCGATGCTGGTGGTCTTGCCCGACCCGGTCACGCCCGCGAAGATGATGATCCCCTGCTCGTAGCTCGCAGAGCTCGGCGATGACCGGCGGCAGGCCGAGCTGCTCGAAGTTGGGGATCGTGTTGTTCACCCGCCGGGCGACCAGGCTGAGCCGCCCGCGGCGCGGAACAGGTTGACGCGGAACCGGGTCTCGAGCTTGCCGTCGTAGACGATGTGGGCGAAGTCGCACCCCGCCCTCCTCCTCCAGGATCTTCCTGGCCGCGTGGGGTCAGGAGCGGGAACATCAGCCGTTCCATGTCGGCGGTCGTCAGCGGCGGCAGCGCCATCTGCCGGAGCGACGCCGGCCAGCCGCATGCACGGGGGCAGGCCGACCTTGAGGTGGAGGTCGGACCCCTTGTGCTTCATCACCATCCGGAACAGCTTGTTGGCCTCGGGCTCGCGTGGCTCCCGCCTCGATGGTCGTGGCATCGATGGCCGAGACGTCCGGCGCGTTCATCGGATTCGGCTTGCTCGACATGATGGTTCATCCTCCGGGTCAACCGGGCACCAGGCGTCGTTCGAGGCGATCGAGAGGCCCGATCCTGGGGTTCAGCCGGGCCGATGAGCGGAGAAGGGCTCGTGTGGCTGCGTCGATTGATCCGTTAGTTTAACGCGCCGTCGACCGCCGATGCGACCAGTCGGACGGGAACGCCGTGGCGAGTCAGGTACTCCTTGGTCTCGGCGATGGTGAATTCGCGGTAGTGGAAGATGCTCGCGGCCAGGGCGGCGCTGGCGCCCCCTTCGTCGAGCGCGGCCCGGAGGTGCTCGGGCGCGCCGGCGCCGCCCGAGGCGACGACCGGGACCTCGACCGCGTCGGCCACGGCGCGGGTCATCGGCAGGTCGTAACCGGCCTTGGTGCCGTCGGCGTCCATGCTGGTCAGGACGATCTCGCCGGCGCCCAGCCGCTCGACCTCTCTGCGCCCAGGCGACCGCCTCCAGCCCGGTCGGCACCCGGCCGCCGTTGACGTGGACCTCCCAGACTTCCCGACCGTCGCGAGTCGACTCGCTTCGGGTCGATGTTGACGACGATGCACTGCCGGCCGAACCGCCGGGCCGCCCGCTCGACGAACCCCGGGTCCTTGACGGCCGCCGAGTTGATCGAGACCTTGTCGGCCCCGGCGTTGAGCAAGGCCCGGATGTCGTCGAGGTTCCGGATGCCGCCGCCGACCGTGACCGGCATGAAGCAGACCTCGGCCGTCCGGCGGACCACGTCCAGGATGATCCCGCGCTCCTCGTGGCTGGCGGTGATGTCGAGGAAGACCAGCTCGTCGGCCCCCTCCGCCTCGTACCGGGCGGCGACCTCGACCGGGTCGCCGGCATCGCGGAGGTTGACGAAGTTGGTCCCCTTGACGACCCGGCCGGATTTGACGTCGAGGCAGGGGATGATCCGCTTGGCGAGCATATCTCGGTTCAGCCACGAATCCGGGCCTATGAAAGTCCCTCGGGTCGGATGCCGCCTACCCGGACTATTTGAAATTGTAACGCTCGATGTCCAGCGATCCTAGCGGGCCGAAAAAACAAAGCCAAACCGTGGTGCCCGTGGAGTGAACCGACCCGAAAAATCCGAACCCAACCAATCCGTCTTCTCGATACCAGGACGGAACGAGAAGACAAAGCCAAAATCCGAGGCGATGTCCACCTCCTCGAAGTCGCTGGCCCTATCCATTATGATCCGACCGTCGGCGCGGGCGTTATCATAACTTTCCGGACGAATTTCGAAGCTCGTCTTGAACGTCGCCCCGCCGCGATCAAAGAGGATTGCGTCATGAGGGCGGGGAACCTGATCGGGATCGGGTCGGCCCTGACCTGGTTCGCCTTTCCGATGGTGCCGGCGCTCCTGGGGAGCACCTACGATCGGACGTGCAATCTCGATGTTGCGGGCAACGGCCCTCCCGACCCTCGCGTCTGGGATCAATGGCGCTGGGTCATCCTGACCGGGCCGCTCGTGGGCTACGGGTTCCTGGCTGGGGCAACGCTCGACCTTCCCGACGATCCGCCCCTCCGAGGCGCGAGAAATTGGATCTCGCGACGATCGACCTGGGTGGCGATCGGCCCATGGATCGGGTTCCTGGCCTGGTCGGCCATCTATTTCGCGATCGTATCAATCAACTGGGCTTATCCGCCGAGCCAAACGTGGTCGATGCCCGCTCTTCCACCAGGTTGGCAATCAACCCGGGCGTTCTGGCTGCTCATTTGGGTCTTGTGGGTGCTCGCGGTTGGTTCTCTCGCCTTCGGCTGGCTTCTGGTGGCGTGGGTGGTATTCCTGCGCGCGAAGCGGCTCGGACGACTCGGAGGGTCGATCGTCCGGGGCCTGGCCGTCGCGGTTGGGTTTGTCGGCTCCCTGTTCGGTTCGTTCTGGGCGATTACGGAAGCCTGGCGCGGCTATTTCTTCGATCCCCGGATCGTCCCGGCCCTGCTCGCCGCCGCGAGTCTGGGCCTGATGTCCGGTTGCGCCGCGCCTGTCACCTATGGAGAGGTTCGCCGCCGGGAGCTTTTCCACGCCATGCTCATGGCCTGGCTCCTCGGTCTGGCTCTGGCCTGGCGGTGGTGGAGTCGGTCCCGACCGAAGCCGCCGAACTCACCGCGGGCGGAGGCGTGATCGATCACTCGTTCCCGCGGGCCCCGAGCAACCGCTCGAACAAGGCCCGGTTGACTTCGCCACGGAACCGGATCTTGCCGTCAACCGCGACCACGGGGATGGTTGGCCCGATCCGGTCGACCAGCGCCGGGTCGGCGGCGTCAATTTCCTCGTAATGGAAGCCGTGCTCCGCTTGGTACCCTTGGAGCACCTCGCGGGCCGACTGGCAGCAGCAGCACTGCTCCCGGGTGTAGAGGGTGATGGTCATCTGGGCAACGGACGGGACGGCGTTGATGGTGGGACGAGCGAGCAGCGACATGCTTCGGGCTCCGGAGCCTCAAGGAAGAACGGGTCAGGATTCGGCTCGGGTCTCGGAGCTCGCGTCGTCAACGTCTTCCCGATCTCGGACCCGGACCTCAACCAGATTATCAAAAAAGGTGGCACCGCCACCCATATCGGTCAGGGCCGTGGAGGATGTGCGGTTGGCGTTGCCCCGGCCCGGTACGAGCTTGTTCCAGTAGAGCCCGGTGGCGACGGCCACTCCAGGCTTCACCGCTCCGGTGAGGGCAACCCGTGCCTGAAAGGCACCCCTCTCATTGTAGACCTCCGCCCATTGACCATCGACAAGACCCCGCTTCTGGGCATCCTCGGCGGACAATTCGATCGTAGGATCACCGGCCGAGGCTTGGTGGCTCGGGGAGTTTGCGAAGGTCGAGTTGAGAAACTGAGGCCGAGGAGGGCTGAGGAGCTGGAGCGGGTATCGCGTGGCCAGGTCTGGGCGTGATTGAGGGTCTTCCCTGGGCGGAAGATAGGTCGGGAGCGGGTCGAGGCCATCGGCGAGCATCCGCTCGGAATAGAGCTCGCACTTGCCGGACGGAGTGGGAAAAACCCCCTCGGCGAACGGGGCGAGTCGCTCGGGAAGATTGAGCCGGACGGAGGATTCCCCGCGAAGGCGCTCCAGGGTGATCCCCCGGAGACTCGGGCCGCCGTCGAGGGCTTCGCGGATGAGGGTTTCATCGTCGGGAAAGAGTTCGGGCTCGAAGCCGAGCCGGGCCGCGAGAGCCCGAAAGACAGTCGTTGTTCGAGCGAGCCTCACCGAGCGGGGCGATGCTCGGCGGGTTGAGCATCACGAAGTGGTGGCCGTAGGAGCCGTGAAGATCGAGGTGCTCCAGTTGCGTCGTCGCGGGAAGAACGAGGTCCGCGTAATCCACGGTATCGGTCGGAAATTGCTCGTGGACCACGGTAAAGAGGTCGTGACGTTTCAGCCCTTCGAGCACCTTGCGCTGGTCGGGGGCGACGGCGGCCGGGTTGCAGTTGTAGACGTAGAGGGCGCGAACCGGCGGGCCGGGAAGATCGCCGGCCAGCGCCTCCGCGAGCTGGTTCATGTTGACGGAGCGAGTCCCGGGCGGTGACAGGTCGGGTCGGGTGAGCCTCGCCATGTTGAAGTCATAGGCCCCGCTGGTCGACAGCAGCGCCCCACCACCCGGGTGTCGCCAGGCGCCGATCAGTGCGGGCAAGCAGGTGATGGTCCGCACGGCCATCCCCCCGCCGAAATGGCGTTGGAGTCCATAATTGAGCCGGATCAGACTGGGCGGCTCGGCGGCGTAGCGATGGGCCAGTTGCTCGATGGTCGAGGAGTCAACGCCCGTGATCGCGGCGACGCGGTCGAACGGTGTATTCCTCCAGGGCCCGGCGGCGAAGGAGATCGGCTCCGACCGTGGCCTTCGCGAGATAATCCTCGTCGGTCAGGCCGTCTCGCCAGAGAACGTGCATCAGGCCGAGTGCGAGGGCGGCATCAGTGCCGGGGCGAGGCTGGATGTGCCAGTCGCAACGTGTGGCTGTGGGACTTCGATAAGGGTCGATCGCGACGAGGGTCGCACCACGTTTCCGGGCCTGGATCATCAGGCTCCAGAGGTGGCTGTTGGTGTGCGCGGTGTTCGAGCCCCAGTTGATGATGAATTTGCACTCGGGCACGGCCATCGGGTCGGAACCGAGCCGGCCTCGGCCCAGGGTGTACTCGTAGCCCGCTCCGCCGGCCGAGGCGCAGATGGTCCGGTCGAGCATCGAGGCACCAAGCCGATGGAAAAACCGGCGGTCGAGACTGCTGGCCTGGAGCTTGCCCATCGTCCCGTAGTAGCTATAGGGCAGGATCGCCTGGGAGCCGTCGTCGGAGGAGGCGATCGCCGCGAACCGATCGGCGACCTCGGCCAGCGCCTCCTCCCAGCCGATCCGCTCGAACCGACCCGACCCTTTTGGCCCAACCCTGCGGAGCGGATGGAGCAACCGATCCGGGCTGTAGACCCGGTCGAGATATCGGGCCATCTTCTGGCAGAGGAAGCCTCGGGTGAACGGGTGGTCGGCGTCGCCTCGGAGGTCGACGGCGACCCCGTCCTTGACGGTCACCCGCATCGAGCAGGTGTCGGGACAGTCGAGCGGGCAGACCGCCTTGATGACGCGCATCGGGTCGTCCGCCACGTCGCGATGGCTCCATCCGGGCCGATCGATCACGATGGCACTGATTGTAGCCCACCGCTCCCCGATCCGAAAGCCGTGCTTCCCCCGAACGGAGCCCCTTGACATCGAGGGACGAGCGTGCGACGTTGAATTGGTGCCCCGGGCCCGTTCCCGCCCCGATGCTCGTCGACGCCCCCGCCTTCGCCTCCCTCGTAAGCCCGGACTCCCGAGGATCGCCCGCCATGACGCGCCCGCTTGCCGCCTTCTCCGTCGCGGTCGGACTGGTCGCCGCCGCATCCTGGGCGGAGGCTCCCAAACTCTCCTCGAATAATCCTTTCGGAGCCCGACGAGGCGAACCAACCGAGGTCACGCTCTTTGGATCGAACCTGGAGGGCAAGGCCCGATTGATCGCCCCCTTCTCGGCCGAGGTCGTCCCCCTGGCCGCCGACGCGGCGAGCTGGAAGTTCCGGATCACCCCCGCCGCCGACACGCCCGTGGGCGTTTATGTCTGCCGGGTTCGGACTGACGACGGCCTTTCCAACCCGTTCCTCTTCGCGGTCGGCCAGGTCCCGCAAGTGGCCGAGAAAGAGGACAACGGCGCCTTCGACCTGGCCCAGCCGATCCCCTCGCCGGTCGTGGTGGAGGGCAAGTCGGAGGGGAATGACGTCGATTATTTCCGGTTCCCGGGCAAGAAGGGGCAGCGGATCGTCGTGGACGCCCAGTGTGCCCGGATCGGCTCGGGGGTCGATCCCACGATCCGTCTGACCACCGCCGCGCACGCCTACGTCGCCTCCGCCGACGACACTCCTGGACTTCTGACCGACGCCCGGCTCACCGCCGTCCTTCCCGAAGACACCGATTACGTCATCGAACTGTCCGACTCCCGCTATCAAGGGACGGCCAAGGCGATCTATCGACTACTCGTCGGCCCGGTGCCGGTCGCCGACGAGGTCTTCCCACTCGGCGGCAGGAAAGGCGAGACGATCGGTCTCGAACTGCAGCGGCGGGACGCTCCCCGGTCCAAGCATCGCCGCCGCGACCCTGGCGCCGAGCCTGGAGACCGATCCGAACGCCTTCCGTCCCCGGGTCACGAACGACAACCTCGGCATCGCCGCGCCTGGCGAAGCCGTTCTCGACGTCGAATCGCTGCCGCCCCTGCAAGTCGAACGCTTACCCCGAGCTTCGCGAACCGGTCGAACCCGGCGCACCGACTCTGAAAGCGTTCGCGCCGATGGTCTTCAACGGACGGATCGGCAAGAAGGGGGAGGAAGATCAGTTCATCGTCGGCGTCGCGCCGGGCCAGAAGCTCAACATCGACGTCTCGGCCGCCGACCTCGGCTCGGCGCTCGACGGCGTGCTCCAGGTCCGTGGGCCAGACGGTGCCGTGCTGGCCACCGCCGACGACACGGTGATCCCGCCGCAAGGGAAGGCCAAGAAGGCCGCCAAGAAGGCCGCCGCGATCAACTCGCCCGACCCCTCGCTCAACTTCACCGTCCCCGCCGGGGTCACCGAGATCACGCTGGCCCTCCGCGACCTCCGGGGCGATGGGGGTTCGGGCTACCCCTACCGGATCTGACGGTCGAGCCGATCGCGGCGACCTCGTTCCAGCTTTCCCCAACCGATGACCAGGTCAACATCCCCCGGGGAGGGACAGCGGCCGTCGGCGTCGAGGTCACCCGGCAGGGCTACGATGGGCCGATCACCCTTACGATCGCCAATCCTCCGACCGGCCTTTCCGTCCGTCCCGGTCGGATCAACCCAGGCCAGACCGTCGGCTCACTGACGATCAACAGCACGGCCGACACGCCGTTCGAGATGGCAAACCTCAAGCTCGTCGGCGAGGCGCAAGGTCCGACCGGCCCGATCGTCGTGCTGGCCTCGAAATCGATCATCTATGCCCAGCAGGCCGGATTGCCGACGAACGTCGAGGTTCAGGAGGGCTTGCCTGCCGCAATCGCCCTGCCGAACCCGATCACGCTTGACTCGCCGACCACGCCGGTCGAGGTCGTTCACGGTTACGGGGCCAACGTGCCGATCAAGGCTGTCCGAGCGGCCGGGTCGGAGGACGTTGCCTTGACCTTCGGCTCGCTGCCTCTGCCGGTCGGTTTCGCCGTCGGTGCCTCGACCCTCGCCGCCAAGGCCGTCGAAGGCGGCGCGACTGTCAACGCCGCGCCCGAGGCCCCACTCGGCCCGACGGTCATCGTCCTGACGGCCAAGGGGAAGATCGGCGGCAAGGATCGGGTGCTCGACATCCCCGCCGTGACGATCGAAGTCGTCCGCCCCGCGTCCGTCGAGCTGGCCGTGTCCTCAACCGAGATCAAGGCCGGCGAGACGTTCGAGTTGAAAGGAAAGGTCGCTCGGAAAGGCCCCTTCAAGGAGCCGGTGACGGTCAAGCTGGATGGCCTCCCTGGAGGCGTCAAGGCCGACCCCGTGACCGTCCCGCCCGACCAGTCCGAGTTCACTCTCAAGCTCGTCGCCGACCCCAAGGCCGCCGTCGGCCAGGCGAGGCCAAGGTCGCCTTGGCGTTCCAGATCGCCAAGAAAGATTACCCGGTCCCGACTGTCCCGCTGGCCGTCAAGGTCACCCCGGCGCAGTGATCCGCCCCGCCCCGACTTCGGAGTGTCGCCGCGATGAACCGTGCCCGACCGATCCTCGCGCCGTTCTTTCTGACCCTGATCGTCGCGGCCCCGACGTTGGCCGACGACCCACCGCCGGTCAGCTTCCTCAAGGACGTCGCGCCGATCCTGGTTCAGAACTGCATCGCGTGCCACAACCCGAAGAAGTCGGAGAGCAAGTACACGATGACCACCTTCGCCCTGCTGGCGAAGGGGGGCTCGCAGGGCAAGGGGATCACGCTCGTCCCGGGCGATCCCGACGCCAGCTATCTTCGTCGAGCTCTGCCAGCCCGACGGCGAGCCCCGGATGCCTTTCAAGCAAGAGCCCCTGCCGGCCGCGAAGCTGGCGATCATCGAGCGCTGGGTCAAGGAAGGGGCGAAGTATGACGGCGCCGCTCCCGACCGAGGACTGGCCCGCCGCGCTCCGCAAGCTGACGCCGGTCTCCATCCCAGACGTCTATCCGGCCACCGTCCCGATCACCGCTCTGGCGATCAGCCCGGATGGCGCGGAGGTGGTCGCCTCGGGCTATCACGAGTTGACGACCTGGAAACTTTCGGACGGCTCGCCCGCCCGACGGTTTCCGGGGATGGCCGAGCGAATCCACGACATCGCCTACAGCCCGGACGGCAAGTGGATGGCGACCGCCAGCGGCGACCCCGGCCAGTTCGGCTCGGTCCAGCTCTGGATCGCCGAGCCCGACGGAGGGGGCAAGCTCGCGCGGGACCTCCTGGAGACGACTGACAGCGTCTTCGCCGTCGCGTTCAGCCCTGACGGCACGAAGCTCGCCGCCGCCGGGGCCGACCGGGCGGTCCGGGTCTGGGAGGTCGCGACCGGCAAGGAACTCGCGCTGATCGAGGACCACGCCGACTGGATCTTCGACCTCGCCTGGAGCCCCGACGGCAAGCGCCTGGCCACCGCCAGCCGCGACAAGACGAGCAAGGTCTTCGACGTCGAGAAGAAAGAGTCGATCGCCACCTTCCCCGGCCACGCCGAGACGATCTACTGCGTCTCGTTCACCCCCGATGGCAAGTCCGTCGTCACCGGCGGCGCCGACAACCAGATCCGGGTCTGGAACCCTGACGAGGACGCCAAGCAGGCCCTGGTCGTCGGAGGTTTCGGCGGCGCCGTCTTCCGCCTGATGTTCGCCCCCGACGGCAAGACCCTGCTCGCCTGCGGGGCCGACAAGACCGATCCGCGTGTTCGAGAACTTCGCCGCCAAGCAGACCCTGTCGGGCCACAACGACTGGGTCTACAGCATCGCCCTTTCGCCCGACGGCAAGACTCTCGCCTCCGGGAGCTGGGACGGCGAGGTCCGGATCTGGAGCCTGCCCGAAGGCAAGCCGATCCGGACGATCCTGGCCGCGCCGGGGTTCAAGCCGATGACGAACGTTCAGGCATCGAAATAACCCTGGCACGACCCACGATCGGGCGGGTCAGCTTGCCTCGCCGGGCGGTTCCGGGTATCGTCCCTCGCGCCTCGATGGCCTGGGACGCGGGCCCGACTGTGCTCGGGCCGGGCCTTCGACGCTCATCCCTTTCCCCTCGCCCGCCATGCCCACGGAAACCGACTCCGAAAGCCAGGCCAGGCAGCAGGATCTGGAGATCGTGGCCTATTCGGCCTGGGGGTTCCGCGTCCCGCTCGTCCCGGCGTTTTACAAGCGGGACTGGATGGACGAGACGGCCGGCGGGTTCGCGTACCACTGCCTTCCCATGACTTTGGCCAACCAGTCGGGCTGGTTCGTCCTGGCCCCTCATGGAGCCGTCGTGGAGTGGAACGGTGGGAAGATGGTCACCGACCTCCGGGTCGAGATCGTCGGGAAGCCGGAGTCGGTCCACGCGATGTCGGCGGTCGGCAATGGCATCCTGAGCTGGACCATCCCCTACGTCTTCCGGACCCCTCCCGGCTGGAATTTGCTCTGCCGGGGGCCGGCGAACCTGATCAAGGATGGCATCCAGGCCCTGGAGGGGCTGGTTGAAACCGACTGGAGCTACGCGTCGTTCTCCTCGAACTGGAAGATGACCCGGCCGGGGCGGGTCGAGTTCCAGGAAGGGGAGCCGGTCGCGATGCTGGTCCCGCACCGCCGGGCGGACCTCGAAGATTTCTCCGTCCGCAAGGCCGAGCTGGCCAGCAACCAGGACCTCTTCGACGGCTATCGGGATTGGGTCAACTCGCGCCAGGCGTTCCTCGCCGCCCAGCGGGCCGGCGACACCGAGGCGATCAAGAAGAAGTATCAGAAACACTACTTCTCCGGCCAGACGCTCCAGGGCGCCCACTTCGACGGCCACCAGAAGAAGCGCCGGTTGAAGACCTTCGAGGCTTGATCTCGGGCCGATCACTCGCGCGATCGGCCCGGTCGTCGACGGTCACATGGCGATCGGCTTCTTGAGGTCGCGGCGGACGGCGACGTATTGCCCCGCGTGCATCATCGGGTGGATTCCGCCCATCATGTTCATGACGTGTCCGACGGTCGGGCAGAACGAGCGCATCCGCTCGGGACCGGGTGCGTCGAGATCGGCGTCGCTGAGCGACTCCAGCACCGCCTTGGTGGCGGCTCGCTGGGCTTTCCAGAGGCTGAGGTACTGGTCCTTGGTGAGGAACTTCGACGGGTCGTCAACGCTGGCCGTCTCCTTGCCGTGCTGGGCGTCGAACCCCTCGGGCAAGGCCGGGCAGGAGCCGGGCTTGATCGCCTCCATGATGCTCCGCTCCGAAGAGATCAGGTGGCCCAACTGCCAGGCGATCGTGTTCATCCCGTCGACGGACCGCTTCAGGAACGCGGCGTCGTCGAGGTCCTCCAGGTACTTGCTCGTCGTCATGTCGGCCATCTCGATCGACTGGCGGATCACGTCCTTGGCTTGCATCGGATTCGACCTCGTTCGTTCTTCGAAGGGAGAGAACGGCCCCGGACGGCCCGGGGCCGCTGACTGATTTCAGATTGCGATTGGGAGGATCACCGCGCGGCGGTACTCGAAAGGGCGGGCTCGAAGTCGGCGATGAAGAGCTGGCTCTTCCGGTCGGAGATCCGGCCGCTGGAGGTCCACATCAGCTTCTTGCCGTCCGGCGAGAAGACGGGCAGGCCGTCGAACCCCTCGCGGTAAGGTGATCCGCTCCTCGGCGCCGGTGTCGACGTCCATCAGGTAAAGTTCGTAGTTCTGATGGCCGTGGCGGCTGGTCGCGTAAATGATGTGCCGGTTGTCGGGGTGGAAGTACGGCCCCCAGTTGACGAATTCGTTGTCGGTCAGGGCCCGCTCGGCGGTCCCTTCGATGTTGTTGATGTAGACCTGGAGGTTGTCGTTCCCCTTGCGGTCGCTCCGGTAGAGGATCCTCTTGCCGTCGGGCGAGAAGAACGGGCCGCCGTCGTAGCCCTTGGCGCGGGTGATCCGCCGAGGGTTCTTGCCGTCGGCGTCCATGATGTAGATCTCGGCGTCGCCGTCGCGGAACGACGTGAAGACGATCTGCTTGCCGTCGGGCGAGTAGCTCCCCTCGGCGTCGTAGCCGGGCGAGTCGGTCAGGCGGACGAGGTTCTTGCCGTCGGGTCCGGCCTTGAAGATGTCCATGTACGGGTCGAAGTCCCACCGATAGCTCGCCCCGGACCGGCTGTAGGCCGGCCCCTTCGGCGCCGGCGGGCTCGGCCTTCCCCGCGACGATGGCCGGGTCGAGGTGGGACGAGGCGAAGAGGATCGACTTGCCGTCGGGATGGTAGTACGAGCAGGTGCACTTCCCCTTGCCGGTGCTGACCATCCTGGGGACGGCGTCGGGCTTCAGGTCGGCCGTGAAGATCTGGTAATCGTCCTCGTTCGGCTTCGGCTGGTGGAAGATCGACTCGGGCGTGTGGGTACCGCCTGGAAGATGATCCCCTGGCCATCGGGGCGGAAGTACCCCTCGCCCGCCTTGGCGAAGCCGAAGGTCACCTGGCGGATGTTCTTGAGGTGCTTGGCCTCGGCCAGGTCGGCCTCCCGGGTGTCGGGCGGTGGCGGCGGCTGGGCGATCAGCAGGGCGGCGAGGGCCAGGTGGGCGAGCATGAGAGAAGGGCTCCGTCTCCAGGAGAGGCTGCAAGCCAGACAAGCATTCGACTCCGGTGCCGGCCCGCCCCAGCCGCACTTTCCGATCAGGAACCAGTGCGCCTAGTATAGAGCCGAGCTCGAGGCCATCGCCAATGGTGCCGACCGCCGGCATCCCGGACGCCTCCAAGGGAATGGTTTCGCTCGTGAAGATCTATACGAAGACCGGCGACGACGGCACGACCGGCCTGCTCGGCCGCGGGCGAGTGGACAAGGACGACCCGAGGATCGACTCGTACGGGACCGTCGACGAGCTGAACGCCGTCCTCGGACTGGCCCGGGCCTTGCGGCGGGCTCGACGCCGACGCCGACGCCCTGATCGCCCGGGTCCAGGACGAGCTTTTCGCCGTCGGCGCGGCCCTGGCCGATCCCGACCCCAAGGCCGGTTTCACAACGCCGTCACCGAAGGCTACGCGACCCGGCTCGAAGCCGAGATCGACCGGCTCGAAGCCGAGTTGCCGCCGCTGACGCGGTTCATCCTGCCGGGAGGGACGTCCTGCCGCGTCGCAGACTCCACCTGGCCCGGACCGTCTGCCGGAGGGCCGAGCGCCTGGTCGTCCATCTCGGCCGCCAGCCGGGCGTCGACGTCCCGAACCACCTGATCGCCTACCTGAACCGGCTGAGCGACTTCCTGTTCGTGCTCGCCCGGGCCGTGAATCATCGCTCGGGCGTCGCGAGACGTCCCCTGGTCGGGCCTTTGACATGGACCTCCGGGACAAGACCATCCTGATCACCGGCGGGCGCCGAGTCGGCGAGTGCGCTGGGCTTGATGCTCGCCGACCGAGGGGCGAACGTCGCGATGACCTATCACACCAGCCGCGAGGCGATCGAGCGGACCGTCCGTCGAAATCGAAGCCAAGGGCGTGAAGGCCCTGGCCGTCGCCGCCGACCTCTCCGACGCCGTCGCAGGCCGAGGCGGCCGTGAACCAAGTCGTCGAACGTTTCGGCCGGATCGATGCGCTGGTGAACATGGCCAGCATTTTCCGGAAGACCCCGTTCCGGTCGCTGACCCCGGCTGACTTCGACGCGATGATCGCCGCGAACCTGGCCGCTCCTTACCACGTGGCCGTCGCCGCGTCGAAGCGGATGCTCGACCAGCCGGCCAACGAATCGGGGCTTAAGGGGAAGATCGTCAACGTCGGCGACTGGTCAACCGAACGCCCGTACAAGGACTATCTTCCCTATATCATCGCCAAAGGCGGCCTGACGACGATGACACTGGCGCTGGCCGTCGAGCTGGCGCCCCACGTGGCCGTGACGATGGTCCAGCCGGCGATGATCGAACCCCCGCCCAACGATGTCGGCCGCCGACCGGGCGGCGGTCGTCGCCGCGACCCCTCTGGCACGCGAGGGGACGCCCGCCGACGCCAACCGCCTGATCCTCTACCTTCTGGAAGGGACCGACTTCGCCACGGGCGCCTGCTACCGGGTCGACGGCGGCCGATTTCTGGGCGTTGACTCGGTGGGCGACGCCTGAAGTCCAGCATGGATCGAGCCGATGTATTGTCATGTCTCGCCGTGAATTCACGCAGCGATGAATTTTTGCAAATAGCGGCAAATTCCCTTGCAATGACCCGGCCTCGCGCCAAGAATTCAATGAATGATCCGCTCGCCTGGTTGGACTGGGCGAGAGGATGAATCTCAGCCGAGAAGCGAGTGTTGTTGCCTCGCGATCTTGGTCTGTGCGGCCGATTTCGATCCTGCCCGATCGTTTCCCCCTGGTTTCGGGCCTACCGATCCGCCGAACCCGGCCTCGAAGGCTTACGGGCGGTGATCCCTCTCCTATTGCGTCTGGAGTCCTCCGAATGACCAAGCGTCGCCGGCCTGCCGGGTTTACCCTCATTGAGTTGCTGGTCGTGATCGCCATCATCGCTGTGCTCATCGCGCTGCTCCTGCCGGCGGTCCAGGCGGGGCGCGAGGCCGCCCGCCGCAGCCAGTGCGTCAACAACCTCAAGCAGATGGGCCTGGCGGCGATGAACTTCGAGTCGAGCAACAGCTACCTTCCCCCGGGTTGGGGTCCCCCCGCCCCGGGCGGCGGGGCCGCGTGCCCCAGCACCCAGGCCATCCTCCTCCAGTATCTCGAGAATAATCAGGTCTACAACGCCTTCAACTTCTCCTCCAGCATCAACATCGACGCGGCGACCGCCAACCCGAACTACACAGCCCAGTCCCAGGTTATCAGCGCTTACAATTGCCCCTCCGACCCCTCGACCACCAAGCTGATGGGTTATCTGGGATATTCCAACTACTTCGGCAGCCTCGGCGCCACGGCATCAGCCCTGTACGGTGGATCGATCCCGGGCGAGGAGACGAACTCGAACCTGCTGGGGATCTTCAACGTCACGGTCAACGAGACGGGAGCGACGAACTCCAGGGGCATCCTTCCTTATGGTGTCACTAGCAACGTGACGATCGCTTCGGTCACCGACGGCACGAGCAACACGGCGATGTTCGCCGAGACCAAGAAATCACCTCTCACCACGACCACCAGCGCCGACCTGGTGAACACGGTCTTCTACACGACCTACGCCGCCGGCTTCAACTACACGCCGATCGCGGGGGCCTGCGGAAGTAGTCTGACCTATTCGCGTGGCCAGCAATACTACCGTAACTTCAACTCGGCCAGTCAGTACACCCACACGGTCCCCCCCAATACCACGATGTATGCCGACTGCTCGGCGAATAACGGCAATGCGATCAACTTCTTCTCGTGCCACATCGCCGCCCGGAGCTTCCATTCCGGGGGAGTGAATGTCTGCTTCACCGACGGATCGGTCCATTTCGTCAAGAACACGATCAACCCGCTGATCTGGCGGTGCTCTGGGACTCGCATGGGCGGTGAGGTTGTCGGTGCCGATCAGTATTGATGGTGACGCTGGTCAGCAGGTCCCCTGGGCGGGAAGCGTCTCCCGCCCGGCTTTCCGTGAGGAATCGATCATGCCCCGAAAACGTTCAGGGACCGCCGAGGTGCTGGTCGGTCTCATCCTGTCGATCGTGTCCGGCTGCGGCGGAAATCAGGCCCCGTCGCCTCAGGCGATCCAGGAAGGCCCGATCCGCGACGTCGGCACGATCTACCGGATGTACTCGGCCGACCGTCAAAAGCCGCCCGAAAAGCCGGACGACTTCAAGATCTACGAGCAGGCCTATCCGCACGGTTACAAGGCCGTCAAGGACGGCGCCGTGGTGGTCAACTGGGGAGCGAAGCTGACAGACCTTTCCGAGGAGGGTGGTCAGGAATCCTCCGACGAGGTCCTCGCCTATGAGAAAGAGGTCCCCGAGAACGGGGGCAACGTCCTGATGAAGAATCGGACGATCAGGACGATGACTCCGGACGAGTTCAAGGCCACCAAGCAGGCCGGAAAGGGCTGAAAGTCTCGGCCCACACTCGGTCCCCTTCCTCCGCGAGGCAAGCCAGACGGCTTGCCTCGTTTTCGTTCGAAATCGATGGCGGCTACGGCCAGGCTTCTCGGCTGAAGTCTCCGCCACGATCGCCGAGCATGGCTCGGCCGGAGGCTTCGGGCCGGGGCCATCCATCCATCCGGGGAAAATTTCATTCCATTTAACAAAATCACTTGCAGTTGAGCTGTCGCTCCGTCATGATGGATGGGTCCTGAAGTGCATCGAAGGCTCTCCCCCTTCCGCCAGCCGGCAAGCATCCTCCGCGGCTTCCGAAGGTTCCCCTCCTTCCGAAGCTCAGTATTCGGGCGACTCGTCCCCACCCGCCTCGTGCGGCACGCTGAAAGGTCCTCCCCCTCCGTTCGCTTGCCCAGACGCGGGTCGAGAGCTTCCGCCCCCCACCTCTCGCGTTTTTCGCAGATTGGAGAGCCTGTATGCATCTTCGTCATCGTCAATGTCGACGCGCGTTCACGCTGATCGAGTTGCTGGTCGTGATCGCCATCATCGCCGTCCTCATCGCCTTGCTCCTCCCCGCCGTCCAGGCGGCGCGAGGCCGCCCGCCGCAGCCAGTGCGTCAACAACCTCAAGCAGATGGGACTGGCGTCCCTGAATTTCGAGTTCAACTAATTCGACTCTCCCCCCGCCGGGCGCCATATCCTTACATCAGCGCAGGCGGTAGCCGAGCCAATTTTCTGGCCTACCTGATGCAGTTCCTTGAACAGGGGGCATTGTACAACACCTGGAATTTCGGGCTCGACGCCAACAATAACATGGCGAACGACACGGCGCGGATCACCAAGTTGAATGTCTATAACTGCCCTTCGGAACCTTCCTCGGGCACACTGAACAACAACCTCATCTCCGGCGGGATCAGCGCTCCGGAAGGCACCACAAACTACTACGCGAGCATCGGAGCCACGGCTGGACAGCAATATAACAACGGTGGCACGCTCAACGAGACGAACCCAGCGTTCCTGGGGATCTTCAACGTGACCTATGACACGAGCCAGCCCCAGACGCTTAACGGCAGTCCCAACCCCTTGTATCTCCAGGTTAAGGGGCCGACGCTTGCCTCCATCACGGATGGAACCTCCAACACCGCGATGTACGCCGAGATCAAGCGGTCACGCTTCCCCTATCCCGCCCCGGCGGCCGATCCCTTGAATTACATCGACCAGATGAACCTGATCGGCGGTTTTACAAACCTCCACGCCCCCGATGCCGCGTGCGCCACACTTTCGAGCCGCATCACCTATCGTGGAAACGAGTATTTCCGCTTCATCGTCCAGAGCTCCAACTACTCGCACACCGTCGTGCCGAATTACACGAGCTTTGATTGCGGGGACAGCGGCATCAATGCCAGTCACACGGCCTCGCGAAGCTACCATTCCGGTGGCGTAAATGTTTGCTTCGTCGATGGTTCCGTCCACTTCATCAAGAGCACCATCAACATCGTCACCTGGAGCGCCCTGGGTACGAGGGCCGGCAGCGAGGTGATCAGCGCCGACCAGTATTGATTTCACCACCCTCCAGCGACCTGTGGTCTTCTACGTCATTGGCGAGTCGTCGGGGGCGGCCTGGAGATCGGGCTGCCCCTTTTTCATAAGGGGATCATTTTTGATGAGTCAATCCACGAGGGTCGCCGTGACCCTGACCTTGGGTGCGTTGCTGGGACTCGTCACCGGCTGCGGCGAGAGTGCCGGGACGGGTAAGATTCCCGACTCGAATGAGGCCTTCGTTCAAAACACGCTGAACGAGGTTGGCGAGATCCTGACGATCCGCAAGACGGACGCGAACTCGGCTCCATCCAGCATCTCCGACCTGGCCAAGTATCAGAACGGCTGGCCGCTCGGATTCATGGCGATGAAAAAGGGCGACGTGGTGGTGAGTTGGGGAGCGCCCATCGAGGAGGGGGCAACCGATAAGATTCTCGCCCACGAGAAACAGGCCTCGGAGGCAGGTGGTTTCGTCCTCATGCAAGATGGCAAGACCGTCAAGAAGATGACCGCCGACGAGTTCAAGTCCGCGCCGAAGGCCGGAAAGGGCTGAGCGACCGATCACGACTTGAAGATAGAAGCGTTTCGAGCCGCGGGATGGCCCCGCGCGGCTCGTCTCGTTATGATCGAGGACATTGCTGATCCCAAAATCAATGAGGACCATCCCGATGACCGGCATCGATCGCCGAACGTTCCTGGGCGCGGCGGGCACATTGGCTTTGTCTGGGAGGCTGGCGGGGTCGGCCCCGGCCAGCGAGCGGCTACGGCTCGGCGTGGTTGGAGTGCGTGGCCGAGGGGGCGAGCTGGCCCGCGAGTTTGCCAAACGGGCTGATACCGAGGTCGTCGCCCTCTGCGACATCGATGACGCCTCGTTCACCAAGATCGTCGCCGGACGTCGAGAAGATTTCGGGGAAGGCCCCGAAGATCGAGAAGGACTTCCGGAAACTCCTTGATGACAAGGGGATCGACGCGATCGTCAACGCCACGCCCGACCACTGGCATGCCCTGGTCGCGGTGATGGCCTGCCAGGCAGGCAAGGACGTGTATACCGAGAAGCCGGCCAGCCACAACGTCGTGGAGGGGCGGCGGATCGTCGAGGCGGCGCGGAAGTACAAGCGGATCGTCCAGATGGGGACGCAACGGCGGAGCATGCCGCACGTCATCGAGGCGACGAAGCTCGTCCGGGACGGGGGGATCGGCAAGGTCGGGATGGCCCGCGCCTGGATCTTGCAGAAGCGGCCGGCCATCGGCCCCGGCAAGCCCGCCGAGGTCCCGCCCGGGGTCGACTACGCGATGTGGCAAGGCCCCGCCCTCGACCGCCCGTTCATGAGCAACCGCTTCCACTACAACTGGCACTGGTTCTGGAACTGGGGGACCGGCGAGCTGGGCAACAACGGCATCCACGGGCTCGACGTCGCCCGCTGGGGTCTGGGCGTCGACGCCCCCTTGACCGTCTGCTCCGGCGGCGGCCGGTTCGTCTTCGACGATCGCGAGGTCCCCGACACCCAGGTCGTGACGTATGAATTCCCCAAGTCGTGCCTCGTCTGGGAGCACCGGCTTTACGACAAGCACCCGCTCGAAGGGTTGGGTTTCGGCATCGCCTTCTACGGCGACGATGGCGTCCTGATCGTCGACGAGAAGGGCTGGAAGATCGACGGGGGCAGCAACGCCTCGGGGAAGGCGACCGACGGATTGGGCGCTCACCTCTCGAACTTCGTCGACTGCGTCAAGTCCCGCGACCTCCCCAACGCCGATATCGAGATCGGGCACCTGAGCACGCGGCTCTGCCACCTCGGCAACATCGCGCACCGGGTCGGCCGCAAGTTGACCTTCGACGCCTCGACCGAGTCGTTCCCGGGCGACGCCGAGGCCAATGCCCTGCTCTCCCGCGAATACTCCTCGCGATTCGAGATGCCCTCCCACGTCTGAGCTCCGAGAGCTGACCCGGCCGAACCCGAAACGCCCGCATACGCTCTCGCTCCCGGACCAGCCCCGGGAGCGGGAGTGTCGTTTCGACCGAAGGTCAATCGATCAGACGGCCTTCATGTCCTAGATTACATCCAGGGCCCACCCGTCATGGGAATGACCCACCTGGACGAATAATCCGACGCGATGATCGGGAAAGTGTGTTTGTCACACCTCGGATCTTGCGATGGTAATGACGTCGGATGGAGGCCGGGCCTGTTTTCGATCATTTGCGACAGTTGACGTGGCCGGAATCGTTATTGCTCTGGAAAAAGTTGGATCGTGGGATTGCATTGCGATACCATGCATGATATCATTGAGCCAATCTGATTCAAAGCTGACCTCGATGAACGGGAGCCCTTTGGGTATCTTCGGCGGCCCGTCATCCTGGACCTGGGAATGAGATAGCGGTTCGGTTCCTGGTCGGACCTCGATGGGGAGGGTGATCGAGTCGTGGGTGTCGAACCTCGGGGAAAATCGCGGCGAGCGTATCGGCCAGGCGTCGAGGGCCTCGAAGCCCTGCGGCTCCTGAGCGTCCTCGTCGACACCCCGGTTGACGTCGCGGTCGGATCCGAGGGGCTGGCGGCCCCGCTCACCGGGACTGAAATCCCTTCGATCCCGAGTTCAACCTGGGACGCCGCCCTGGTTGCCTCGCAACTCGACCAGTTGCTGGGGACGACGGGTGACCAGGTTACCGACGCTGACCTTTCCGCCGGGATGGCCCAGCTCGACCGTTATCTGGCCCGAGCCTGGTTCCGCGCAGGGCTCTCCGCCCAGCAGCACGATGATTGTACCCAGGCGGTTTACACCACCCTGCTCCAGACCTTCGGCCGAGATCGCTTCGACCAGCTTCTGGCGGAAGTCGGCCAATTCGGCATCCGCGACGTCTTGAGTCGGGAGACGGCGGACGGTCCCGACTTCTTCCGGGCGATCGACACGGTCAAAAAGAGGGCCCAGCGCGAGCGGAGCTTCCAGCCGCTCGATACCGTCGAGACCGCGTCTCTGAACCGGCCTGATCGCTCGACAGAGGATCTGAAGAGTTCCCTCCAGGAAGCGATTCTCTCGTCGCTGAGCCCACGTGAAGCCGCGTTGATCCAGGCCACGCTCCAGGGCGAGACCCCCGCCGAGATCGCTCAGCAATGGGGAATCGCCCCCAAGACGGTCAGTAACGAAAAGACACGCGCGTTGCAGAAGCTCCGCGATGTCCTCAGTTCCGACATGGCCGACTGATCCCGCAGGCTCCCCTTTCGGTTCCCTTCCCGCTGATTCTCCCTTCGACGCAATCAATCTCAATTGCCCAATCTTCTCATCTGTCGCCTCCACAGGCGATCTGTTCGCATTCATGCCTCGCTTCATCCCATCAAGTCTGCGCATTACACCCAAATTTACAGCGAGGCTCTTGAAACGCGAATGCATGGAGTTAGAATAGTGGACTTGAGCGGACGGCCCGACCGCCCGGATGGGGAGGCTTGAGTTCGACCGAGTTTTGCTCGACAAGAACCCATCCCCGGCGGCCTTCGAATCCGGCCGGAGTTGCACCTGGGGAGGACGCCAACGATGTCTCGACAGCCCAAGCGGAACGACAAGCGGACTCGGCGAGGCGAGTCCCGGCGATTGAGCCTCGAGGCACTCGAATGCCGCGAGTTGCTGACGGGCTTCACGGTGACCAGCGCCCTCGACAACGGGGACAACGCCAGCCCGACGCCCGGATCGCTCCGGGCCGCGATCATCGCCGCCGACAACGACAGCACGATCGGCGCCGACACCATCTCGTTCACGATCCCCGGCACCGGGCCGCAGACGATCGCCCTCCAGTCGTCACTCCCGGCGATCACCCGGACGGTCGCGATCGACGGGACGACCCAGGCGACCCAGGCCGGGACGCTGGGGATCGTGCTCGACGGCTCGGCCGCGGGCGCGGGAGCGAACGGCCTCACGTTCACCGCCGGTTCCTCCAGTGTCGTCCGGGGGCTCTCGATCGTCGGCTTCACGGCCACGTCCGCTGGCGTGGGTGGTGACGCAATCATGCTGGGTGGCACGTCCAGTCAGTCCATGCTCATCGGCAACGACATCGGCATCGAGGCCAACGGCGTCACCGCCAAGGCCAATACCAATGGAATCGTCGTCACCACGGCCAACAACACGATCGGCGGGACGACGGTCGCGAACCGGAACGTGATCTCGGCCAACACGATTTCGCGGTATTCACCTGATGGGCAGTGGTGCCACCGGTAACGTCGTGAGCGGCAACGACATCGGCACGAACGCCTCGGGCACCACCGCGGCGGGCAACCTGTACGGCGTGGCCCTGGAGGGCTCGGGCAACACGATCGGCGGGACGGTCGCCGGTTCGGCCAACGTGATCTCGGGGAACACTGGACCGGGCGGGCAGACCGGGATTGGCGTCCTTTTCCTCGCCCAGTCGACGAACAATGTCGTCGAAGGTAACAAGATCGGCACCAACTCGACCGGCCTCGACCGCCGTGCCGAATGTCTACGGGATCTATTTCGGCACGCCCGGCGGTTCGACCGGCGACAACATCGTCATGGACACCGATCGGCGGGACCGTGGCGGGCGCCGGCAATCAGATCTCCGGGAACTTCATCGGCATCACCGGGAATACAACGACCACCCTGATCGCGGGCAACACGATCGGCCTCGATTCCACCGGAATGAAGCCGCTGTCCGAACGGCTATGGCATCTTCCTCGGGGCGAACGGATCAACAATCGGAGGGACAACCGCGGCCGCCCGGAACGTGATCTCGGGCAGCGCTGGCTCGGGGCGTCGGGACCGGAATCGACCTCACCGGCGACGGTGACCTGATCCAGGGCAACTACATCGGCCTGACGACCGCCGGCATCGGGGCCTCGGGCGTTGGCAACGTCGTCGGGCTCGCACTCAATACCTCGAACACGACCATCGGCGGCACGGCGGCCGGAGCGGGCAACGTCATCGCGGGCAACTCCGGCGACGCGATCACGCTGGGCGGGCTGACCGGCAACGTGATCCAGGGAAATGCGATCGGCCAAAACGTCAACGGAGCCGCGCTCTCCAACGCGGGCAACGGCATCAACCTGACGATCCCGGCGCCTTCCTCGACGCCCGTCCTGCCGCTCGCCATCAACGACACGATCGGTGGCACGGCAGCCGGCGCGGGCAACGTCATTGCCAACAGCGGCGGCGCGGGGATCGTAGTCCACGACAACTATCCGACCGGCATCACGGGGCTCACGATCCGGGAGAACGTGATCTTCAGCAACGCCAAGCTGGGGATCGACCTGAACGGCAGCGGGGTTCCCCTCCCGTCAACCTTCTTCATCACCTCGGCCGACGTGGCCAACGCCCAGTTGAACGTCTTCGGAGTTTTCTACGGGCCCCTCGAAACGACCTACCAGATCGATCTTTTCGCCAACGGGGCCGACCCATCCGGATTCGGCCAGGGCCCGGTCTTCGTGGGGGCCAAAACCTTCACGACCAATTCGGCCGGCTTCGGGCTGTACAACCCTGTGTTCGCGGTGCCGTCAACGCCTTACACCTCCTATTCGGGGACGCTGACGGGGCCCGACGGCAGCACCTCGGAATTCTCGGCCAACTCTCCGGCCGTCCTGTCGGGCGTCCAGGCCGACCTCTCGGTGACGTCCGCCGCGTCGAGTAGTTCGGTGGTCATCGGCAACTCGGTGACCCTGACCGAGACGATCACCAACAACGGCTCGGCTGCCGCCTCGGGCGTGCTGCTCACCGACTCGCTGCCGACCAGCCTGGTCAACGTCAACGTCCAGTCGAGCCTCGGCTCGGTCTCGCTCGACAGCAACAACGTCCTCACCGGGTCCTTCGGGACGCTGGCGCCCGGGCAATCGGTCACCGTGACGATCGTCGGGGTCGCTTCGCTCACCGGAACGTTGAGCGATACTCCGGGGGTCTTCAGCAACACCTTCGACCCGAACTACTCGAACAACCTGGCCACCCAGACAATCACGGTCACTCCCTCGGGCGCCGGGCCGAGCGCCGACCTGGCGATCACCGAGGTCGCCACGCCGACCTCGGGCACGGTGGGCTCGAACCTGACCTACGTGGTGACCGTCACCAATAACGGGCCGTTCACGGCGACCAACGCCACGGTCAATGATTTCTTGCCGAGTGGGGTCACACTCGTCAGCGCCTTGCCCAGTCAGGGTACTGCGGCGACGGTCAACGGCACTCTCGTGACCGACAACCTCGGCACGATCGCCTCCGGGGCGACGGCAACGTTGACCCTCGTCGTGACCCCCACGGCGGCCGGTTCGATCACCAACGCCGCCAACGTCTCGGGCAATCAGTTCGACCCGGTCACGACCAATAACTCGACCTCGCTGACGACCCCGATCGTGGCCGCCACGCCGAAGATCAACCTCATCCTGGCTCAGTCGGTCTACCCGACGACCGGGTTCGTCGGCGCGTACCAGATCTACACGATGACGGTCACCAATTTCGGGCCGGACGCGGCGACCAATGTGACCTTGATCGACTCGCTGCCGGCCAACGTCACCTTCATCAATGCGGCACCGAGCCAGGGCGGATTCGCCTCACTGGTCAACGGCGTGATCACCGACAACTTCGGCACGGTCGCCGCCGGGGCCTCGGCCACCCTGACACTGGTCGTGGTGCCGAAGGTTCCCGGACTCTACGTCAACTTCGCTGGCGTGTACACGCCTGACGTCCCGACCGCGACCCCCTCGTTCGCCTACGGGTCGATCTCCGTCCCAAGCGGTCCAAGCGTCGCCGGCGTGGCCGGCTCGGGCAACAACCGAAAGCTGGCCGTTTACTTCGACGAGGCACTCAACGCCTCGACCGCGACGAACAAGGCCAACTACAAGCTCACCGCGCTCGGCAAGGCCGGCAAGGGGCCGAACAAGTCGATCACGATCTCCTCGGTCACCTACAACCCGACCACTCAATCCGTGCTGATCACTCCGTCTCAGGGGCTCGACAAGACCCAGTTCTACCAACTGGTCGTCGTCGGCTCGACGAAGACGGGCATCGCCGACCTGTTCGGCCGACGACTTGTCAACCCGCAGTACACCGCCCCGGGGGCCAACTTCACCGTCACGTTCTTCGCCGGGACCCTGGTCCAGGTCTGACACTCGGCCGGGAAGTTTGAATGGGAATGACGGGCCCGTGCGTCTCTGCTATTGTGGAGACATCCAGCACGGGCCCGTTCCCTATCCTTCGTGACGAGTCCCTCGCGATGGCACATCGACCGATCTTCCGATCCGTTGCTTTCGCCACTCTGGCGACAATCTCAACCCTCGTCGCCAGCGGGTGACGAGCCGGCCGTTGACAGCCGGGCTGCGGCCCGGAACAAGATGGTCCAGCAGCATCTGGTCGAGCGAGGGATCAAGAACACGCGGGTGCTCGACGCGTTTCGGACGGTCCCTCGCCATAAGTTCCTGCCCCCCGACACCCAGCGGCAGGCCTACGACGACGAGTCGATCCCGATCGGCGAGGGCCAGACGATCACCCCGCCCTATGACGTCGCCTTCATGACCGAGGTGCTCGACCCCAAGCCGACCGACAAGGTCTACGAGGTCGGCACCGGCTCGGGCTACCAGTCGGCGATCCTGTCGAGGCTGGTCAAGGACGTCTACTCGATCGAGATCCACGCCGCCCTTGGGCAAGCGGGCCGCCGAGGTCCACAAGGAGCTGGGTTACACCAACATTCACACCCGGATCGGCGACGGCTACGCCGGCTGGCCCGAGGCCGCGCCGTTCGACGCGATCATCGTCACCTGCGCCCCGACCAAGGTGCCCCCGCCGCTGGTCGAGCAGCTCAAGGAAGGGGGCCGGATGGTCATTCCCCTGGGCGGCCAGTTCGACCAGCGGGTCCACCTGATGATCAAGAAGGACGGAAAGCTCATCGACAAGGTCCTCAAGCCGACCCTGTTCGTCCCCATGACCGGCAAGGCCCAGCGCGAGGCCAATCAGGGGGCCAAGCCGTGAGGAATGCTCATCTCCTGCCGGTGTTGGCCATGGTCCTCGCCCTCCCTCACTCGCTCCAGGCCCAATTCCCGACCGCTCTGGGCCAGGCGACCGAGGTTCCGCTCGGTCCCAAGCCGCTCGAAGACTTCGAGGTGGATACCGACGAGCGACGGCATCCCCGACGGCTGGTACAACCTCCGCGATGCCAAGGTCGTCGAGGGAGGCGTCGGGGCGGCGAGGACAAAGTGTTTCCGGTTCGAGAACGCACGACCGGGACGCCCCGCGCGAGCGAGCCGGGCCTTTGGCGTGGACGGTCGACAGTTCGAGGCGCTGGTGATCGGCCTCTGGGTCCGCCAGGAGTCGATCGTCGCCGGAGAACGGCTCGGCGACGAGCCCAGTCTCGTCATCGACTTCCTCAGCGACCCGCTCCAGCTCAAGACCTTGCGCCGGGGGACGCTCGGACCCTGGAAGTCGGTCGGCCCGACGTGGACCCACGTCGTCAAGCGGATCTCGCTCCCGCCCGACACCCGCCTGGCCATCATGTCCGTCGGGCTGCTGGGTGCCACCGGCGTCATCGAGGTCGATAATCTGACCATCGAACTCGTCCCCATCGGCGGCAAGCCGACCTCCAACCTTGCCGTGAACGGCGACTTCGAACTGGGCGATCCCGAGCCGACTGGCTGGCAGATCGACCACGGCGCCCGGCGCGGTCTTCCCCGGCTATCGGTCGGACGCGGCGATCGAATTGAGGGGGAACGGCGCGAGAGCCTTCACCGGATTGGCCCTGCCCGTGCAGGGGTCTTGGCTCCCTGGAGTTCTCCGTCGTCGCCAAGGCCACCGGGCTCCGAGGGATCAACGGGGCGATGGCTGTCTTCTTCTTCCTGGATGAGGATGGGCGCCCCTTGCCCGGCCTCGAAGGGGGCGTCCCCGCCCTCGAACTTCGCGGGATCTTCCCCCTGGCAGCCGAGTCGAACCGTCGTGCCGGTCCCTCCGACCGCGGTGCGTGCTCTCCTCCAGTTCGAAAAGGGCTCGGCCTACGGGACCCTGCTCGTCGACGACGTTCAGGTGACCGCTCAACGGCGGCGTGACCCAGTGGACCCCCGACCATGTGGAGACCGGAACCCAAGGCTGGTTCCCGGTCGCCCCCTCACCAACGATCGTCGGAGAAGTCGGCGCTCGATGCGTCCACCTTGCTCGACGCCCCGGCGGGCAAGTATGGGTTCGTCACCGTCAAGGAAGGCCGTCTGAACTTCAGCAAGGGAAGGCGAGCCCGATTCTTCGGCGTCACACTCCTGCCACCCACCGCCTTCCCTCCCGACAACGAGAGGGCCGTTGCCCTGGCCGATCGCCTGGCGCGATCGGGCGTGAACCTTGTCCGCCTGGGCGACCTCGACGTTCCCCTCGGCCCGTCTCGAAGTCTCTTCGATGACACCCGGGACGATACCAAGGAGCTTGACGCCGAGTCGCTCTCGAAGCTCGATATGCTCATCGCCGCCTTCAAGGAGCGGGGAATCTACGTCGCGATCGAGCTTCAGGGCGGTCGAAAGTTCCGGGACGGCGATGACACGATCCCCAGCGCCCGCCAGCTCCCGCCCGGCGGTGGACCGGCCGCCGCGTTCGACCCGGCCGTCCGCGAGGCGGCGCGAAAGGCGGCCGAGGCTTTGCTCTCGCATGTCAATCCCTTGACCGGCCTGTCCCTCCGAGACGACCCGGTCCTGGCCTGGGTCACGCTGGCCGGCGAGCTTTCGCTGTTCAACCTGGTGGAACCGGAGCGTTTCTCCGCGACCGAGGCCGCCGCGATCCGCGACCTGATGCGAAAGGACGGCATTCCCACCGCTCGGCGGGGCTGGCAGGTCGATCGAGGCGAGACCAGTGGCGGACACTGGCCGATCAGCTCCGCAAGGCCGGGGTCAAGGTCCCGATCGCCGGCGGCTCACACTGGAGACGCGACCCGGATTATTCCTCAGCCGAGGCCACCGCCGGACTCGACCTCATCGACGACCGCCTTTACTACAATCCGCCAAGTTGGGCCGGCCCGGATCGCCGGTCGCTCCTCTGGAGCCGAACCGGTGGGCTCCTCTCCGAATCCTCGAAGAAGCACCGAACCGACCGACCGTACGTCGTCGGTCAGTGGGCCATGCCGACCTTCGGCGCCTGGGCCACGCCCCATGAAGGGGCCGATCTCCTCCTCGTCGCCGAGACGGCTTCGCGCGAGGACTGGGACGCTTTGGTCCGTCGGGGGGTTTTCATGTTCCCCAAGATCTGGGGTGCCGACGCCGCCGGCACGGGAGGAGGCGAGGACATCTTCGGGCTGGCCGAGGTCGTCAATGGAATCCCGCAAACCTTCGCCCTCCTGCCCCACGCCTCGTCGATCCTCCTCCGCACTCCGGACGCCGCGACCCACCAGTCCGGAGCCCGGAAGACGACTCGCCAGGTCCCCAAAGGTTCCGGCGGCTGGGACCCCCGCGAGGGTCGTCTGGTCATCGACACCCCACACACCAGGGCCGTCGCGGGCTGGGTCGGCGAGTCGGGTTCGAGCTTCGAGGGGCTCACGATCGATGTCGCCGCGAGCCCATTCGGCGTGGTGGCTGTTTCCTCACTGGGGAAGGAGCCGATCGCGACCAGCAAGAGACTTCTCATCACGGTGATTGGCCGGATTGAGCCGACAGGATTCCGCTGGGTCGATGAGTGGAGACGCGAGCCGGCCGACCCCGGGATTCCCCCCTGCTCCAGGAGCCGCTCAGCGCCAGGATCGCATGGAAGCGGCAGGGGAACGTCAAGGCGTACGCACTCGACAACACCGGAGCCCGGATCGGCCCCGCCATGCTGGAGAAGATCGAGGGCGGTTTCCGCCTGAAGATCGACGGCCGGAGCCCCGGCATCCACTGGGAGATGGTCGTCGAGTGAACGACTGACCACGATCAAACTGGCCTTGCCCTCTCGCCCGGCATCGATATCATCACCTCAACCCAAGGAGGGGACGAAGATGAGAATGATGCCCTTGAAGCGATCGCTCACGCTCGTGGTGATCTCTGCTTCGACTCTGGTTGCGGTCGCGGGATGCACCGCGGCCCGGAAGATGTCGACCCCGGTCGTGAGCGGGTCGGACGCCCCGCCGAAGAAGGAATACCAGTGGCAGGACATGAGCCAGGGCAAGTCGTTCTTCGGCAACCCGTCCAAGCCGACCCCTCAGAATTGAGCGGACTGTCTGAAGGCGCTAACCTGGGAGTCCCAGGTATTCCAGGACCCGATTCAGATCGGTGAAATCGGGCACGAACGGGCCGTCGCCAACCCATTCCCCGCCCGGCCTCCGATGACCGACGGCGATCGCGCGGACGCCGGCGCCTCGGGCTGAAGCCAGCCCCGTCGGGGAATCTTCGAGTGCGATGACGTTCTTCGCCGGCAACTCCAGACGGGCGACGGCCAGTCGGTAACCCTCGGGGTCGGGCTTCGGAGCCTTCACGTCCTCCTTGGCAATGATCAGCTCGAAGGCGTCGACCAGGCCAGCGATGCCGAGCACGGCCTCGACATTGGCCCGCCAGGTCGTCGTGACCACACCGAGCCGGACGCGCCCTCTGAGGGATTTAACCAGTGCGGTGACACCGGGATAGACCCTCGGCGCATCCGCCAGGAGTCGAACCGTCAGCTCCTGCTTGCGGGCGACCCACCCCTCGATGTTCCCACTCTCAATCTTCCGGCGGGCGAAGACTTCGGCGAGGAATACGCGATCGTCGATCTCGACGCCCCGAGCGCAGCTCTCGTCGGATTCAATCCAGCCCATCTGGCCGAGAGTCCGCTGCCAGGCGACGACGTGAACGTTCTCGGTGTCGGCGATCACGCCGTCGAAGTCAAATAGCACGGCTCGCTTAAGCATCGGAACCTCGGGAAGGGCGAGGCCCTCGATGGGGCCGATCCGGCCGATTATGGCGGGCGCCGGTTCGGCCGTCAAATCGTTGACTTTCCCCCCTTGCCACTCTATGGTTGCGTCTTCTTCCTTATTATCCCCGACGAGGCGAATCGGGAGTACGCGCACCATGGCCCGACCCGTCACACTCTTCACCGGACAGTGGGCCGACCTGCCCCTGGAGACGATCTGCCAGAAGGCCAGCGAATGGGGCTACGACGGCATCGAGCTCCCCTGCTGGGGCGACCACTTCAACGTCCAGAAGGCCCTCAACGACGACAAATATTGCCAGGGGCGGCACGACCTTCTAGCCAAGTACGGACTGAAGACCTGGGCCATTTCCAATCACCTGACCGGCCAGCTCGTACTCGACATCCTTGACGACCGGACCGACGACTGGGTGCCCGCCAATATCCGGGGGAACTCCGAGAAGAAGCGAGACTGGGCCATCCAGGAGATGAAGGACACGGCCCGGGCCGCCGCCAAGCTCGGCGTGAAGGTCGTCAATGGATTCACTGGCTCGTCGATCTGGCACTTGCTCTACTCGTTCCCGCCGGTCTCCGACAAGACGATCGCCGACGGCTTCAAGCTCCTGGCCGAGCGTCTGGAACCCGATCCTCGACGTGTTCAAGGAAGTCGGGGTCAAGTTCGCGCTCGAGGTCCACCCGACCGAGATCGCCTTCGACCTCTACTCGGCGCAGACGGCACTCGAGGCGATGGACCATCGTCCCGAGTTCGGGTTCAACTTCGACCCGAGCCACCTGCTCTGGCAGTTCGTCGACCCGGTCGCCTTCATCCGGGCCTTCCCCGACCGGATCTACCACGTCCACGTCAAGGACGCCGCCCGGACCCTCGACGGCAAGACCGGCATCCTGGGCTCGCACCTCAACTTCGGCGACCCCCGCCGCGGCTGGGACTTCCGCTCGCCCGGCCGAGGGCAGGTCGACTTCGAGGAGATCGCCCGGGCCCTCAACGCGATCAGTTATTCGGGGCCCCTCTCCGTCGAGTGGGAAGACCCCGGCATGGACCGCGAGTACGGCGCCGCCGAGGCCGCCCGGTTCACCAAGACCAAGATGGGCTTCACTTCCTCCGGCCGAGGGTTCGACTCTGCCTTCGCCGAAGCCCAGGCCAAGAAGGCGTGACGCGTCCGACAGGGTTTTCGGCCGTCACGAAATCCGGAAACCTCGATAGGTCAATCTCCTTCGGCGACCGCCCCGCGGTCGCCTAGCCTTGAGTCTTCGATAAGACTTCCTTCAATGGTGGAGGCTTCGATCATGACCGTCGATCTGGTTCGTGGCGTCCTCCTCTGGTCGGGAATCATCAACTACGGAATCCTGATCCTCTGGGTCCTTGTGATCCTCATCGCCCGGAAGCCCTACCATCGACTGGCCGGGTGGCTCGGGATCTCCGCCGAGAATTTCGACCTCATCCAGTTCTCCGGAATCATGATCTACAAGCTCGCCATCTTCTTCTTCAACTTCATTCCTTATCTGGCCCTCTGGATCGTCGCATGAAGCGTCCGATCCGGACGATTCGAGTTGCGATGAGCGGCCCATTCTCCGTTATGATGGAGGTTGGTTCAAATCATCGATCATCGCTCCCAGGAGCCTCGCAACCATGAGTGGTCCGATCGTCCGCAAATACGGATTCCCCAACTTCGAGAAGATTTTCGGCGAGCGTGACCTGAAGCACGGAACCGAGGAAGAGTCGTCGAAGTCTCCCTCTTCCGAGGTTGCCGTCGAGCCTGCCAAGACTTCCGAAAACACCGAGTCGGCCAAGGGCAACTCCGGTTCATCGAAAGATTGAGGCATCGATGAGATCCGCTCGAACCGGTCGATCAGGTCAATGATGAGGTTTGACACGATCGACCCGATTCCTTTTGCCAAATTCGGTTGGATTCGGTATTTTATTCTCCATAGGAACAGATTGGCCCCAAGGAACGGGGGTCAAGGCCCTCCGGATGGTGCCTGAGGGTCGCCCCGTCGACGATGTCTCGTCGTCCCCCACCCTGCTCCAGCTTCCCGCTCTGGTCGCATCCCTCCTCACCGACGGCGGCGGGTAACCGCCGGGGATCGCCCTCCCTCATGGTCAACTATTACGGAAACCTGCTCGCTCGGCCTGGTCGCCATCGTCGCCGTCGCGACCACCCTTTTCGCCCTCGCTAGCTTGTTCTGGGTCACCCGAAAGCGACAAGGGTTGCCCGACTTCACGCCGCCGGTCACCATCTACAAGCCGCTGAAGGGGCTCGACGAAGGGCTGGAGGAGAACCTCCGGAGCTTCTTCCGGCTCGATTATCCGGCCTATCAACTCCTGTTCTGCGTGGCCGATGCCGACGACCCGGCCATCCCGTTGGTCCAGAACGCTTCTTCGCGAGTTCCCGGATCAGGACGCCCGACTGATCGTCGGCTGCCCCGCGTTCGGGCTCAACCCGAAGGTCGAGAGCCTGGCCGCGATGGAGCGGCACCGCAAGTACGACACGATCCTGATCAGCGACTCCAACGTCCGGGTCCGCCCGTCCTACCTCCGCGAGACGGCCTGCTACCTGGCCGACCCGGGCGTGGGCCTGGTCACGAACCTGTTCGCGGGCGTGGGCGAGGAGCACTCCGGCGCGGCGCTCGAGAACTTGCAGCTCAACGGGATCATCGCCGGCGGCGTGGCCGCGGCGTCGACCCTGGGGATCACCTGCGTGGTCGGCAAGTCGATGCTGATGCCGGTCCGGGTCCTGGAGGCGATCGGTGGCTTCGCCGCGGTTCGCAACCTCCTGGCCGAGGACCAGGCGATCGGCATCCGGGTCCGCAAGGCGGGCTACGCGATCCGGCTGAGCCACCACGTCATCGATAACGTTAACCAGCGATCGGAGCTTCCGCTGGTTCCTCAACCGGCACTCGCGCTGGTTCAAGATCCGCCGTCGGCTGGCGCTTGCCGACCTTCATCATCGAGCCCTGCGTTAACCTGGCGGTGGTCGGGTTGGTCTGGGCCTTGTCGGGCGAATCGGGCCTGGCCTGGGGCGGCTTGCTCGTGCTGGTCGGCCTGGGAATGATCCGCGACGCCGTCCAGGCGAAGCGGCTCCGCGGGACCTTCCCCAGGCTCCGCCACCTGCTGCTCAGCCCGGTCAAGGACCTGTTCCTGATGCCGGTCTGGTTCGATGCCCTGATCAACCGCCGGATTCACTGGCGAGGCCACCAGTTCCTGGTCGGCAACTTCACGCGGCTCCGCTCGGCCAGGGTTTCCCGGAGCGTCCGCCGCCGGGTCCGACGCGTCCGCCGGCTCCGGTCGCGCCACGGCGACTGAACACTCCCGGCCAGGTCTGCGTGAACCTCGGGCCGTCTCGCCCTGTCCGACAGCAATGGTCTCCAGTTTTCCCGATCTTTCCACCGTCGACCGCCTCTGGTCGAGAAAGGATGGGTCTTGATGGGTGATACCTCCGACGCCTCGGAATCCGAGCCTGACTCCGCCGACGACATCCCCGCACATCGCCTCATCGCTCTTCGCCACTCTGCCTGACACGACTCGCCCTTCGTCCTGGCCTTCGCCTCGACGGCGCTGGCCCTTCCCCACGCTTGCCCTTGCCGACACCCTCGACCGCGTCCGATCCTCGGGCCGCCTCAACTTCGGCGCCGACGAGGAAGGGGGCGCACCCTATTTCTTCAAGGATCTCACAGGCCGACGGATCGGCTTCGAGGCCGAGTTGATGGAGAAGCTCGGCCAGGCGATCGGCGTCGAGCCGGTTTTCCACCAGGTCCAGTGGGAATACCTGCTTCAGGTGCTCGGCCGGGGCGAAGTTGACGCCGTCATCAACGGCTACGAGCTGACCGGCGCCCGGCTCCGGGACTACGCGCGACCCGCCCTTACTACGTCTACCAGCTCCAGTTGATGGCCGCCCGCGGCGGCCCGGTGCGATCCTGGGCCGATTTCGAGCTACCCCGTCCCGGCGGCGGGGCCTGGAAGGTCGGCGTGCTGGGGATGTCGGCCGCCGATTCCTTCGCCCAGCGGTTCCAGGGCGACAATGTCCGGATCTTCACCTTCGACGGCGCGACCAACGCGATGCGGGCCGTCAGGAACGGCCAGATCGACGCCACGCTCCAGGATCTCCCCGCCGCCCGGCACTACATCCGATCGCCCGAGTTCCGCGACAGCTTGGCCCTGGTCGGTCCCCCCGAGGGGTGCGGATATTACGTCATCTACACCCGCAAGGAGGACATCCAGCTCCGCGACGCCATCGACCGCGCGATCGGCCATCTGATCGAATCGGGCGAGCTCCGGGCCATCTACGAGAAGTACGACATCTGGAACGAGGCCCAGGATGTGCTCAAGGCCCGGGGACCGGCCACGAACGATCCGGCCGGACCTCGTCGGCCGGCGTTCGACTTCGGGCTCCTCCGCCGGTTCGGCCCGAGCCTCCTGGTGGCGGCCCTGACGACGATCGTCCTGTCCTGCACCGCCATGCCGCTGGCGATGGCGCTGGGTTTGATGGTCGCGATCGGTCGGGTCTATGGCCCCTGGCCTCTCTCGAAGATCCTGGGCGGTTATGTCGAGCTGATCCGCGGGACGCCGCTGATCCTCCAGCTCTACGTCCTGTTTTACCTCCTGCCCGAGCTGGGGCTGACGCTGACGCCCTGGGCCGCGGGCGTGGCCGGACTGGCGATCAACTATTCCGCATACGAGGCCGAGATCTACCGGGCCGGCCTCCAGGCGATCCCCAAGGGACAGATGGAAGCCGCCCTGGCCCTGGGAATGTCGCCGGCGCTGGCGATCCGCCGGGTGATCGTCCCGCAAGCGGTCCGGATCGTGATCCCGCCAGTCACCAGCGACTTCATCGCCCTGTTCAAGGACACGTCGGTCTGCTCGGTGATCACCCTGACCGAGCTGACCAAACAGTACTCGATCCTCTTCAACAGCCAGGGAGGAGTCGTCGAGTTCGGGCTGGCGACCGCCGCGCTCTACATGGCGATGAGCCTGCCGCTGTCCTGGTTCTCTCGCTGGGTCGAACGCCGGATGGACGCCGAGCCGAGGAAGGGGGTGGTCGGATGATCGAGGTCGAGGGCCTGGTCAAGAGGCACGGTGCGCTCGAAGTCCTCCGAGGGGTGACGCTCCAGGTCGTCCGGGGCGAGGTCGCGGCGATCATCGGCCCATCGGGCGGCGGCAAGAGCACCTTCCTCCGCTGTCTCAACGGCCTGGAGCCGTTCCAGGGGGGGACCGTGACGGTCGACGGCCTCCGGCTCGGCGTCGAGACCCGCCCTCGGGAGCGGTCGAAGATCCTCCGCCAGGTCTGCCGGCGGGTCGGGATGGTCTTCCAGGCGTTCAACCTCTTTCCCCACCGGACGGTCCTGGAAAACGTGACCGAAGGGCCGATCTACGTCCTCGGGCTGGACCGGGCCTCGGCCGAGGACCGGGCCAGGAAGCTCCTCGACCGCGTCGGGCTGATCGACAAGCTCGATGCCCGCCCCCGGCAGCTCTCCGGAGGCCAGCAGCAGAGGGTCGCGATCGCGCGAGCCCTGGCGATGGAGCCCCGGGCGATCCTCTTCGACGAGCCCACCAGCGCCCTCGACCCGAGGATGACCGGCGAGGTCCTCGCCGTGATGACCGACCTGGCCCGGGACGGCCTGACGATGGTCGTGGTCACCCACGCCATGCGCTTCGCCCGTCAGGTCGCCCACACCGTCCACGTCTTCGAGAACGGTCGAGTCATCGAATCGGGGCCGCCCGCCCAGATCTTTGACGAGCCCCATCACGAGGCCACGAGGCTGCTCCTCGCCGAATCGCATGCCGCCTGATCCTTTAGAGAGAGCGGTTCAGGTCCGGTGACACAACCAGGGCCGCGAGGTCCGTGGACCACCCCCGGCCCGATCACGATCGGGCCTCTCGAACCCCCGGACGACCCCCTTTGAGCCTCAGCCGACCACTTTTTCGGCCGTCTCGACCGAAATCGGCCCCTCCTTGGCCCGCTCGGACAGCGGGAAGATGGTCGGAGGGGCCGATTCGGGGGCTGTCGAAGTCTCCGGCTCGTCCTCTTTCCCATTCAAAGCCGAATTGTCGTAAGTTTCTTCCGTGTCAACAGTTATCTCCGTCTTGATTCCCTGGGCCGCTTCGGCCTCGACCTGGCGAAGCTCCTTCAAAGTCCGGAAAAGCGCCCGTTCGGTCGCCGCCTCGTACTTCCGCGCGAGGATCGCCTCTTTCGAGGTATCGAAGAGTGCGCGGTCAACCGCCTCGGCGCGGTCTTGCTCGATGGCCTTCGGGTCGAGATTGATTCGTACGTCCTTCAATCGCGCCATCTCCTCGTCGATCATCCGGCCGAGTTCGCCGCGCGCCCAGTCGGCGCGGGCTTCGCCTTCGAGACCTGGTCCGTCCTCTTTTTCGAGGTTCAGGAAGAAGCCGGCCACCGCGTCGGACAGGATCGCGATCCGGCCCAGCCGCCAGTCGGCGGGATTCCGACCCAGAAGCAATTCGAACCGGGCGCGATGGTTGTTGGTCCAGTAGAGACGATTCCCCTTCATGAACAGCTCGTCCTGGAGGATCTCCCACTGATCGAGCAGCCAGTCGATCCCCTCGGGCGTCATCTGAAGTCGCCGGGAGGTCGTCGCCGGCTCGCGGTCGATCTTCGAGACGAGTTCTTCCACGAGAGCGAGTCGTTCATCGTCGAACTTTTCGACGGCGTGGCGGACGCGCTTCGAGGTCTCCGACGTCTCGTGCTTCTCGCACCGTTCGAGCCGGACGAAGAGGAAGGCGGTACGGCGGACCAGTTTCTCGGCCAGCTCGTTGCTCGGGCGTAACTCGTTTTGCAGGGCGAGGAAACTGCGCGTGATCTCGGCCTGATCTTCCGAGGGCAAGGCGACGCCCGAGCCGGTCAGGCCGTGCTTGAGCGCGTTCCGGCGAACGCGTTCTTTCCCTTCGGGGGTCTTGGGACCGGTCGATTTCTTGGAGTTTTCCCTGTTGGCGCGGATCTGGGCTTCGGTGGCCATCGCGGCGGACCTTTCGTGTTCGAGGGTGTCCGGCAAGTTGCCTGTTCCCCTAAAACATTCAGGTCGATTGACGTCGCGTTATCACACTTTCTGCCGAAATCGGCGGAAGAGGATGGGGACTCGCCCAAGGCCCCGGCCCCGGCCATCGAGTCGGGATGAAAACAAGCCGGGTCGGGAGCCCGCCCTCATTTTCCTCCGTGGTGGACCATCCGAGCCTGAACCGCCCCCGGGACCCCACCCACGTGGGACCGGCTCATGTTTGTTAATGAGGAAGGTCGCCCTGCCCGGCCTTGGAAATCTCGGGGGCGTCGGCTAAGATAATGCATGTCCTGGGGACGTAGCTCAACTGGGAGAGCGCGTGGTTTGCAACCACGAGGTTGCGGGTTCGACCCCCGTCGTCTCCATTCGCAAGTCGTTTAGTGGCAACAAGTTAGAGCGTCGATTTCCACGAGGGAATAGTAGGAATGGTTTTGGTTCGCCGAACCAAAATGTCCTCAGAATCACTTCCAAGTCCTTGCCAGATAAGCTTTTCCATTCGAACCAAAACCCAATCAACCACGTGGCAAACCACCAAGCGCTCCGGTGATCGCCAGTTCATCGGACTGGGTGATCCGGCTCTTGCCGTTGAGTTTTCGCCACAAGGTCGAGTGATGCCAGTCGAGCAAGCGGGCGAGCTTGGTTTGCCCGCCCGTGCCGCGCTCGTCGTTGAGCGAATCGCAGATGACCCGCAGGTCGGCGGGGGTCTTGCGGTCAGCATCTATCAGTCCGGATAATATCCTCGGCCATCCTCGCTGAGAGTCTGGCCAACCAGCCGACTGAATTTCTGCTGGTCGCTGATGCCCTTCTTGTAACCGAACAGATAGCTCTTCTGGTCAATCTTTCCATCTGGGGAGTTTCGCTCTTCCCGTTGGGCGTGATCGTAACCGGCCATAATAGCGTTAGCAAACCATTCGATCATCGTGCTTTCGTCAGTCGGTATCGCAGGATTCGCCTTGATGGTTTTGAGCCATTCCTTCGCCCACGCTCGCGCATCAAAAGTTTGCGTCAGGTTTATTTCCTCTGTCATAATCCCTCCTAATCCACGTATTACACATCCGAGTTAATAACAGCGGGATCGTCGCCAACTGCCCGGAGTAATGACACGATGCAGCCTTGGCAGGCGGTGAAACCCTGCTTGGTATACTTCAGCAGCCTATGAACGGTTGCCGCGCCATAGGTGAGCTTGTGCAGGGCCAGCCGCTTGCGAGCCAAATCCCACATTGTGTACTGGCCAACGTAGAGCTTCCCCTTATGGGCCGCAAGCTGGCAGATGGTGAAATCGAATGAACTGAGGCTCTACCGGCTGGAAGCCGGTAGGTTCGCCAGTCGGCTGAAAGCCCGACCAAGGAGGCAGAGCAGCGGGATTCCAGGCCGAAGGTCAACACGTTCCTTCTGCCGCAGTCACAGGCCGAACGTCCCGTCGATCAGCTTCACCCGGGATGCGATGCTCACTCCAACGTACTGGAAGTGGCCGCCTGAAGGCGGGGGATTTTAGATCCCAGGAATGGACATTAAGGCACGATTCAATGGTCGGGTAGAAGCCAATCTTTATGGCCTGCACCTTATAGAAGAATTCGCCAACCTGCACCTTGAAGGTGGTGTGGTGAGCCGTTGCGGCCAACCGCTTGCTCTTGTCGCTGCCGTACTTCGCAACGAAGCCGTCAAATGCTTCCTGCGTCTTGAAGAAGAAATCCACGTCCGTAGTGATCGGCAGGTTGAGCATGAAGGCTCTGGCTGCACCGCCAGCGATCCAGTAGTCGTCTGATTCCCCAAAGTGGCTAATCAGATCGAACAGCGGATGCTCTGTAAGATCGTACCGGGTAGCTATTCCATGCAAATCGTAAGTGTGGTATCCATTCATAAACTCTCCATCTCTCAGTCGGGCATCATCGCCCGTGCAGATGGAGGCTATTGCAGATTGCAATAAGGATCAAGCATTATTTCGCGTGAGGCGCATTCAAAAGACCCCGGTGGTGAGGACCGGGGCAAACGGGGGCAGTAGGGGCGGACGCCGGAATGAGTTATCGGAGTAGTTAGGATCATGGTGTCTCTTCGCCACTGTTTACAGACACCGTCGTAATCCAATCATTAATTTTGCCTTGGACATCGCTCCGGTTGTAGATCTGAGTGTGCGCCATCTTCGAAGACCAGTCCCAATAAGAAAACGACTCATAGGACGATGCGAATCGCGGATTTCGCCAGACGTAGACAAGAAAAAAGGGACCAAAGACAATGCTACATTCCCCAAATGTGAACGAACGAAATAGTACATAAAACGCTAAGTAATTCCATGCAAAGGCAAAACACGATGCCACCAGAAATGCCAGAACCATCAAAGCTGCCGAACGGCCATGTGGATCCATTGCCAGTTGGAAAATCGTTGCTATCAGAAAACTCGGACCCGCGCAAGTGAGAAAATATATTCCCATAACAAACATCGTCATGCTTGACCACGCAGCTAATCCTGAGGCTGTTATTAATAGAAAAATAGCTTCGTCCCTAAATGTTCTAATCGCTAGGATGGGAACGTCAATTGGTTTCTGGAATGATAAGCGAGCCAGTACATGAGTATTTAGTCGAGCACGAATAGCTGCTGCGACTTGATCCACGCATGGAAATGCAAAATGCTTCGCGATCATCCAGGACACAACCAAACACGGTAAGTAAGCAAGATAAACAATACTAGTTTCGTCAACCAGATCCCTTATCAAACTAGAGACAATGGCTGAACCCCAGACGAGAATACAAGCCAGAAGAGACAGCTTGGCCAAGTTTGGCCAAATGCTTAGGCAGCGTCCGGAAATAAGTTCGCCATTTGGGCGGATTTGTGATTCGATGGCCTCATGATCGACAGCGACCCGATCCGTGACAAGTATCAAGCTCTCCGTTCCGTGCTCAACGAGCGAGCCCGTCGCCTCTGGGCGGCCGCCGAAGCTCGCTCCTTGGGCCGTGGCGGGATCAGTGCCGTCGCCGCGGCGACGGGCATCGCTCGCGATACAGTACGCCTCGGGATCCGCGAGCTTGGAGAGCTATCCGGTCAGGGCCAAGCCGACCTATCCCCGTCGCGTGCGCGGCATCCCGGAGCGGGGCGTAAGCCGCTGACTTCCCTCGACGCCTCACTCCTGGCGGACTTGCAAGCCCTGGTGGAATCCACGACCCGAGGCGACCCGATGTCGCCCCTCCGCTGGACGTGCAAGAGCACCAGGCGGCTCTCCCAGGAGTTGCGTGATCAGGGACATCGGGTCGGCCGGACCACGGTCCACGAGCTGCTGGAGCATCTGGGCTACAGCCTGCAATCCAACCGCAAGACCAAGGAAGGCGAGTCGCACCCGGATCGCGACGCCCAATTCGAGTACATCAATCGGCAGACCAAGCTCTTCCAACGGCTTGGACAGCCGGTGGTCTCGGTGGACACAAAGAAGAAGGAGTTGGTCGGGGATTTCAAGAACGGCGGGCGGGAGTGGCGGCCGAAGGGGGAACCCGAGAAGGTGCGGGTCCATGACTTCCCGGACCCCGCCCTGGGCAAGGCGATCCCCTACGGCGTCTACGACCTGGCAGCCAACCGAGGCTGGGTCAGCGTCGGGGTGGATCATGATACGGCGGAATTCGCCGTGACGACACTCCGCCGTTGGTGGTCGATGATGGGGCAGCCGCTCTACCCCCACGCGGCGGAATTGCTCGTGATGGCCGACAGCGGCGGCAGCAACGGGTCGCGGAACCGACTCTGGAAGGTGATGTTGGCGACGATGGCCCGGGAGACGGGCCTGCGGATCAAGGTCTGTCACTTCCCGCCTGGGACCAGCAAGTGGAACAAGATCGAGCATCGGATGTTCTGCCACATCACGCAGAATTGGCGAGGGCGGCCGCTGGTGAGCCACGAAGTGATCGTCAACTTGATCGACTCGACGACGACCTCGAAAGGCCTGGAGGTCCGGGCGGAGTTGGACAAGGAGGCGTACCCGAAGGGGAAGAAAGTAACCGACGAGGAGTTGTCCCGAGTGAAGATCCAGAGAGCCCGCTTCCACGGCGACTGGAACTACACGGTATTACCTGAACCAGCTTGAATTGGCGAACTTATTTCCGGACACTTCCTTAGCCGCGGACCAGAGCAGTGAATGAATGGAGTACCTAGACAGATAAGAGCATCAATTGATGTTGATGCATCATGATCCCGGAGTGCGTATGCAGCTACCATACCTCCATGGCTATGGGCAATAAGGACATGAGTTGATTTGGGGTATTTACGCCGCTGCCGCAATACTGACCGGGCAAGACGCCTGCTCGCCTTAAGCCTTGCTCGATGCGAATTCTTGCCGGACCAATGGAATGGCAAGATTGCGGCTGACTCAAAATGGTTGGCCAAGCTCTTGGGCAGTGATGCCCGAATCTTCACCCATTCGGTTCGGCGCAAATGTGCCATGGATGAGCGTAAAGATGTATTTGGGTGATGATTCAGTCTGCATCGGCAATTACCCTGACGTTTTGCGATCACGTCCAGTCGGGAGAGGCGAACATGGTAAAGTCCCCAAAAGAAATCGCGAAGAGCTGTTTTATTCAGGCGGATCAAATTAACGATTGTCTCTCAGGCGTCTCGGCGATGCAACTGAGGTCATTTGCGATCTAGACGATCTTTCGTTGGGTCTCGAAATGCGGACATAGAGAACGGGAAGGAACTTGGAAGCGGCGAAACCTGCTGGTCCTCGTGAGTTTCGGTTCGCCGAACCAAAACCCTGCCAAACCCCTCGATAGCAAGGGGATTCTGCGAAACGCTGGAAACCACTCGACACCTCGAACCAATACTTAACTCATTGCGGATAAACAGTTTAAGCTGCACTCTTGCTTGTGGTTTGCAACCACGAGGTTGCGGGTTCGACTCCCGTCGTCTCCACTCCAGCTCAACGACCGGCTCTGTCGGCTCGAACCGATCCAGGCTACTGATCGCCGGGGATCTGATTGGGCTCCTTGAGCCGTTCCACGGTGACGAAGAACGCCCCGCAGAGCCCCTGTCCACTCGCGTCGACGAACCAGGCCTTGAGCGTGGTCCGGCCCGCCGGGAGATCGCAGTCGGAGTTTGGCCCCGGTCGCTTCGGGGGACGCTGAGGCCGAGGTGGTCTTGCCCGCGATCTCGACCCTTGCTCCGGCGATGGTCGGGAATCCCACCGTCTGAAGGCCCGGCCGATTGCCCGGCGACTTCGGCGACGGTTCGTACTTCGCCCCCAGGGCGGCGCCGGTCTGTTCGGGCCAGCGCCGGAGGGTCAATTCGTACGTCGCCGGCCCGCTCGACCTGGATGTTCCAGTGCCCTCCGGTCGGGCCGCCCACCGCCTCTCGGACGTATCCCGAGTTGTCGGCGTAGATTCCCTCCCAGTCGCCGCTGGTCAGCTCGACGATCGGCTGCTGTTCGGCACCGAGGTGATCGGTACGAACTCGTTGATCGACGGCTCCAGTCCCTGCCACCACCGCTCGTAGTCACCTCTCAAGGTTGAGACCACGTCGGGATGCCGGGCCGCAATATCGGTTTCTGCGCCCGATCGGCCTCGACGTCGTAAAGCTCCTCGACCCTGGACCAGCCGCCATTGGCCCCAGATGACGCAGGCGTCGAACTTCTTGAGGATCTGGCCGTACTGGACGACGAGCGTCCGGTCGGGCCAGGGCTGCGCAGCTCCTCGGAGAAGCGGCACGAGGCTGACGCCGGTATAGAGCGCGTCGCTTGCCGGCCGCGTGGGCGGAGCGACGCCGCAGAGTTCGCAGAGGGTCGGCAGCAGGTCGATATTCTGCGTCGGGGGCGTGATGTCGCGGGGTGACCCGAGCTTGCCGTTGGGCCAGCGGACCCAGCAAGGGACGCGGTGTCCGCCCTCGTAATAGGTCGTCTTGCCGGCTCGGAGGCCCGCGTTGAACGTCGAAACCCCGGCGGTGCCGCCGTTGTCGGTCATGAAGATGACGATCGTATCGTCCGCGAGCTCCTCGGCGGACAGGAACTTCATCAGGTCGCCGAACCGCTGGTCGACGTGGGCGATCATGCCGAAGAACGCCGCCGGCCCCTTGCCCCGGTACGGCTGAACATACTCCTCCAGCTCGACGTAAGGAGAGTGCGGGGCGTTCGTCGGCAGGTAGCAGAGGAACGGCTCGTTTTTTCGCTGGCAGCCCTTGATCCACTCCATCGCGGAGTCGAACCAGACGTCGGTGCAGTGGCCCTTGAAACGCTTCTGGACGCCGTTGTGGAAGTAGCGGCCGTCGATCAGCGGCCAGTCGAACTCCGGCGTGGATTGAAGCTGGCCCCAGCCGAGATGGTAGACGCTCTCCTGGAACCCCTTGTCGATCGGACGATGCGGGTAGGAATCGCCGAGGTGCCACTTTCCGAAAATGCCGGTCTGGTAGCCGGCGGAGGCGAAGACCTGGGGAAGCGTGGGAAGGCCGGGACGGAGGAAGGTCCGTCCGGCGGTAACCGAGGTCGCCCCGTTCCGGAGGGCCGCGAGCCCGGTGAGCAATTGCCCGCGCGTCGGGCTGCACATCGGGGCGACGTGGAAATCCGTCAACCGGATCGACTCCCGGGCGAAGGCGTCGAAGTTCGGCGTCTTCAAGACCGGATTGCCGGTCAACGAAAAGTCGCCCAGCCCCTGGTCGTCGGTCATCACGATGAGCACGTTCGGCCGCTTCGAGGGTACGGCGGCCAGTGCCAGGTTCGGGAAGAGAAGAAGGGTCAGGAGTGGAACAGCCTTCGCGAGCCGGTTCATGGTCGCCTCCTGGAGACTCCGCCTCACGTCTCGATCACGCTCGACAAGTGGCCGCGACTGACGGGAGGGCCGATCCGTCCTGTCGGTCAAATCCTGGCCCTGACTCGATTCGGTCGCCAATCTAACAGACCCCAGCGCGGCCGGACAGCATCGACCACCTGGCTCGATGAAGGACGTTTGAAGCCGTTCGCGTCTCGATTTGTCGTGAGAATATCGTTTCTCATCCGAATTCTTCTCAGAATGGCCTGGCGGGCTCACTTCTGATCTGGTTTAATGGTGGATTAGCCACGGTATCAAACGCGGTCTTCCGACCAATGACGCCGTCGTCCCGCCTTCAGCCTGCCTCGTCCTTCTCGATCTCAAAAGTATCGTTCCCGTGAGACGACCCTGCCGATGAGCCGCCGGTTGACGCTCTTCTCATGAAGAACTCGGTTCCGGTGGAATGCCTGGATTCGTCCCGAGCCATTGAGGAACAGGAACCCGTGAACTCGCCCCTCCCGCGAATCCTCCTGATGATCCCGGCTTTCCTGCTCGGCTGGTCGGCGACGTCGCCCGCCGATGAGCCCCGGGCCGCGGCCGGTTCAGAAAAGGCCGAGACCCCGGCGGCTTTCAGGAAAGTGGTCGTCCCCTTCCTGGCCAAGAATTGCTACTCCTGCCACGGCGACGGCAAGAACAAGGGTGAGCTCTCGCTCGACAAGTACCGGGACGTGCAGGATTCGATCGCGAGGATCGCGAGGTCTGGGAGAAAGTCGTCCGAACTGGTCCGGACCGGCGAGATGCCGCCCAAGGCCAAGAACCGGCCGAGGCCCGACCCCGCCGAGGCCGAGGCGGCGATCGGGGCCGTTGACGAGATCCTCGACGAGTTCGACTGCACGGGGGCCCGGCAGCGACGGCCGGGTCACCATCCGCCGGCTCAACCGGGTCGAGTACAACAACACGATCCGCGACCTCGTCGGCGTCGACTTCAAGCCCGCCGCCGACTTCCCCAACGACGACGTCGGCTACGGCTTCGACAACATCGGCGACGTGCTGTCGCTCTCCCCCCTGCTCCTGGAGAAGTACCTCTCCGCCGCCGAGTCGATCCTGGACCGGGCGATCGTGATCGCCGACCCGCCCAAGCCGGCGAAGAGCCGCGCTCGGCAGGCTCCGCGCGAGCTTCGGCGACGGCGGCCCCCGGCGGGGCGGTGGCACTCTTCCTGAACGATAAGGGGGAGATCTCCGGCCAGAGTCTACCTCGACGAGGGAGATTACACGATCCGCGTCGAGGTCTTCGGCCAGCAGGTCGGCGACGAGCCGGTCCGGGCCGTCGTTGCGGGTCAACGGCGACAGACGTCAAGGAGTTCGAGGTGACGGCCGACGGAAGATCGACCCGATGAACGTCGAGGCGAAGGTCCGGCTCAAGGCCGGGACGCAGCCGGATCTCGCGTCGCCTTCCTCAACCCCTACACGCGAACCACCCCGAAGGCCCGCGCCAGGAACGCCGACCCGACCGGCCAGGCGGAACAACTTCGATCCCCCGGCGCGTCACCCCGACAAGGACCAGCGGGTGCTGGTCGTCCGGGGCACGATCGTGGCTGACGGCCCCTACAACCCGCCGCCGCCGGTCCTGCCCGAGACCCATCAAGCGGATCATGGCCCACAAGCCCGACCTCGCCGCCTCGCGAGGCCGCCCGCGAGATCGTCGCCCGGTTCGCCGACCGGGCCTTCCGCCGGCCCAGCCGGCCCGAGGAAGTCGAACGCCTCCTGAAGCTCTACGACAACGGCCGAGAAGGAGGGGGAACGCTTCGAGGACCGCGTCCGCCTGGCCCTCGAAGGGGTCCTGGTCTGGCCCGACTTCCTCTTCCGCGTCGAGCTCGACCCGCCCGGCGCTGCAGCCCGGGCACGAGCTACCCGATCGGCGAGTACGAGCTGGCGTCGCCGGCTCTCGTACTTCCTCTGGAGCACCATGCCCGACGACGAGCTGTTCGCCCTGGCGGGCAGGGCGAGCTCCGGGCGAACCTCGAGGCCCAGGTCCGCCGGATGCTCGCCGACCCGAAGTCGGCCGCCTTCGTGCAGAACTTCGCCGGCCAGTGGCTGACCACCCGCAAGCTGGCCTACGTCGCCCCCGACCCGAAGGAGTTCCCCGGCTTCGACGAGGACCTCCGGTCGGCGATGGTCCGCGAGACCGAGCTGTTCTTCGAGGCGATCCTCCGCGAGGACCGGAGCATCCTCGACCTGCTCGACGCCGACTTCAGCTTCGTCAACGAGCGGCTGGCGAAGCACTACGGGATCGAAGGGGTCACGGGCACGGAGTTCCGCCGGGTCAAGCTGCCGCCCAACCGCGGGCGGCGTCCTGACCCAGGCCAGCATCCTGACCCTGACCTCGAACCCGACGCGGACCTCGCCGGTGAAGCGCGGCAAGTGGGTGCTCGACCAGATCCTCGGCACGCCGCCGCCCCCGCCGCCGCCCGACGTCCCTGACGCTCCCCGAGACGAAGCAACTGACCGGCTCGCTCCGCAAGGTCATGGAGCAGCACCGGGAGAACGCCGTCTGCGCCTCCTGCCATCAACGGATGGACCCGATCGGCTTCGCCTTCGAGAACTACGACGCCGTCGGCGCCTGGCGCGACAAGGACGGCGACTTCGCCGATCGACCCCTCGGGCGTGCTGCCGGACGGCCAGTCGTTCCAGGGGCCGGCCGAGCTGAAGGTCGATCCTCCGGGGCAAGAAAGACCAGTTCAGCCGCTGCCTGACCGAGAAGGTGTTGACCTACGCCCTGGGCCGCGGCCTGGAGTATTACGACCGGTGCGCCGTGGACGAGATCCTGGAAGCCTTGCGGCAAGGACGATGACCGGTTCTCGACCCTGATCGTCGGGGTGGTCAAGAGCGGACCTTTCCAGATGCGGACCACGCCGAGGGGACGAGCCATGAGCGACGGCGGGCGGATTTCGAGGCGGACGGTGCTCCGGGGCGTCGGCACGGTCGTGGCCCTGCCCTTCCTGGAGGCGATGCTGCCCGAAGGCCCTGGCCGGCGCCGCCGACGGTCCGGCCGCCCCGACGGATGGCCTTCATCTACGTGCCCAACGGCGCCATCATGGCCGACTGGACCCCGACGACCGAAGGGGCCGGACTTCGACCTCCCGCCGATCCTGGAGCCGCTGGCCCCGCTATCGGGACGACCTGCTCGTCCTCAGCGGCCTGACCTGCGACAAGGCCCGGGCCAACGGCGACGGCGGCGGCGACCACGCCCGGGCCTCGTCCGCGTTCCTGACCGGCTGCCAGGCGCGGAAGACCGCCGGCGCCAACTTCCGGTCGGGGATCTCGGCCGACCAGGTCGCCGCCCAGCGGATCGGCGACCAGACCCGGCTCCCCTCGCTGGAACTCGGGCATCGAACGCTACCGGGGCAGCGGGCAACTGCGACAGCGGCTATTCCTGCGTCTACGAGCACACGATCTCCTGGCGGTCGCCGACCTCGCCCCTGCCCAACGAGGTCGACCCCAGGCTCGATCTTCGACCGCCTCTTCTCCGAGCGGCCCAACGACCCCGACCGCCTCAAGCGGAACCGGCTGCGGGCCAGCGTGCTCGACGCCGTGCTCGACGACGCCAAGGGGCTGGAGAACAAGCTCGGCGGCGCCGACCGCCAGAAGCTCGACCAGTACCTCTCCTGCGTCCGCGAGCTGGAGCTGCGGATCGCCCGCGCCGAGACCCTGCCGCCGGTCCAGCCGCCCGAGGACGCGGCCCGGCCGCAGGCGATGCCCGGCCGACCTGGCCGAGCACTTCCGCCTGATGTGCGACCTGATGGTCCTGGCGTTCCAGGCCGACGTCACCCGCGTCATCACCTGCATGTTCGCCCGCGAAGGGAGCGAGCAGAAGTACCGGATGATCGGCGTCTCCGAAGGCCACCACGAGCTGACCCACCACCGGAACGACCCGGAGAAGATCGCCAAGGTCACGCACGATCAACACCTATCACATCGCAGCAGTTCGCCTACCTGATCGGCAAGCTGAAGTCGATCCCCGAAGGCGACGGCACGCTTGCTCGACAACTGCATGATCGCCTACGGCAGCGGCAACAGCGACGGCAACCGCCACACCCACGAGGACCTGCCGATCCTGCGTGGCCGGCAAGGGGGGCGGCTCGCTCAAGACCGGCCGGCACCTCCGCTACCCGACGCGAGACGCCGGTCAACAACCTCTGGCTGGCGATGCTCGACCGGATGGGCGCGCCCGACCGACGAGCCTGGGCGACAGCACCGGAGTCCTCGCGGGGCTGTCCTGACTGCGGGGCCCGACGGGCCCTACAGCGGTTCCCACTCGGACGGCGCACGATGGAGGAAGACGGGGACAGGCACCCGGCCCGCCTCGTCTTCTCCCGGCTCGATGGTCGGTGAAAGGGCCGGGAGCCAGTCCCCATTCTCTTCCCTCGTGCCCCATCCGGACGTGAACTGCTCTAGAAGCAGACCTTCCCTCGGACGTCGCAGATGTCGTAGCCGTTGGCCGAGTCGCGATAGACCTCGGCCAGCGGCAGCGTCGCGGCCGACCGGAGCATGAACCGGCCGTGCCTGGCGTTGATCTCCCGCTTGACCTCTGCCACTTTCTCCGCCCGGTCCCCTGCCCCGTCGAACAGCCCCATCTGGCTCGCCCCTCGGGGCGTCAGGTGCTCGGCGAACAGGTGCATCCTCGACGCCGTCGCCCTGGGAATCCAGGCTTGCTTCAGGCAAGGGCGGAAGGCGTCGAGCAGCACATCGAAGCGATCCGACGGGGCCTCCAGGCCCGCGTGGCCCTCGCCCGCCCGGCCGTCCCGGTAGCCGACCCACGTCATCACCCGGCCCGTCCGGACCTCGTGGTATTCCAGCTCCTCGATCAGCCGTTCCAGGTGCCGGACCAGCCAGGCGTAGAGGACTGTGGGAGAGTCGGTCGACTCGCCGAAGCTCCCGCCTCGCGAGAGCCTCTTGTGCGGGACCCGCCGGGGGAGGATCGGCAGGACACTCTCGCCGTTCAGCTCCCACCAGAGCGCCTCGCCCGAGGCCGTCAGCAGCGACCGGACCAGCCGGCGGTCGGCGTTGGCCAGGTCGAGACAGGTTGCGATCCCCCAGGGAAACAGGCGCTTTTCTCGACGGCCCGAGATCCCGGAGATCTCGGTGACGGGCAGACTGGCCATCAGGGTCACCTCGGCCGCTCGGTCCAGCACGGCCTTCGCCCCGAACGGCTTGGCCGAGTCGGAGATCAGCTTGGCCAGCGTCTTGGACCGGGCAATCCCGACCGTCACCGGCACGCCGGCCGCCTCCATGATCCGGTCCCGGATCACCTCGGCGTACCGCTGGTGGTCCATCCCCCGAGGCGGCGTGGCGTCGAAGAAGAACTCGTCGATGCTGTAGTATTCGACCCTCGTCGAGAGATCCCGGATCATCGCCAGCATCAGCCGGGAGAGCACCTCGTACCAGCGGAAGTCCCGCTTGACGTAGAGCCCATCGGGGCACTTGCGGAGCGCCTCCCAGATCGGCTCGCCGGTCTTCACGCCGGCCGCCTTCATCTCGTAACTCTTGGCGATCACGCACGCCCCCTGGTTGCCCAGGACGCCGATCGGGAGGCCGGCCAGGTGGCCGTACCGGACCCGCTCCGCCGAGACGTAGAAACAATCCGCGTCGAGATGTCCGATCGCCTCCCCTTGTCGTTTCATGAACGAAGATATACTGTGTACTGGCGGATAGATCAAGGGCCGAGGAGTGAGGACGTCGCGAGTCGTGTGCCTGGGGATCGCGCTGGCAGGGAGCGAGGTGCCCACGGACCTGGTCGGGCGGCACGGGCTGTCTCGCCGCCTCCACGTGAGAGGCGAACGGCCGGAGTACCGTTTCCTCTTCCGCGACCGGGTCCCTCGCCTGCCGGTCTGGCGCGACGGGCGGCTCCAGGTCGTCCGCTGGGGCAACGGCCGGGGGCAGAGCCGCTTCCTGCCCCGGACCGGATGGACCTGGCTCGGGACGATCCAGGAGGGAGGTTGGCGCCACCTCCCGGCCATCCCGGTCGACATCCCGGCCAGCTTCGGCCTGGAGCGCCGGGGCGTCTGGTATCTGATCGAGCAAGGCATTCGCGGGCTGCTGGTCCCCGACGAGCGGGGCTGCGCGGTCGTTTACATGATCTGCGAGCCGTCGAGCCACTACTACCGGATCATGACCGGCTCGGAGCGGATGCCAGTGCTGATCGACCAGCGGATCTGACGCCGGCACCCTTCGTCGACGGGCCGGAAGGCGGTTCACCCGGCCACGTGGTCGGGTGAGTCGCGATGGCCTGCCAGCACGGGCCGGAATGTTCACATGGTCCGATCGACGGCCTCGGCGACCCGCCGGCAAGTCGCCATCAGCTGGGCGAAGGCGGCCGGGGTGATCGTCTGCGAGCCGTCGCTCATGGCATGCTCGGGGTCGTCGTGGACCTCGACGATCAGCCCATCGGCGCCCGCCGCGACGGCGGCCTTGGACATTGGGACGACCAGCTTGGCCTTGCCCGTCCCGTGCGACGGGTCGATGACCACCGGCAGGTGACTCTTGTCGTGCAGGTAGGGAATGGTTGCCAGCGGCAGGGTGAACCTCGTGTGATCCTCGTAGGTCCGGATACCGCGCTCGCAGAGGATGACGTTGGGGTTGTCGCGATCGAGAATGTACTCGGCGGCGAGGAGGAACTCGTCGATCGTCGCGCTCATCCCACGTTTGAGGAGGGCCGGCTTGCCCGAGTCGCCGACGGCCTGGAGGAGCTGGTAGTTCTGCATGTTCCGGGCGCCGATCTGAAGGACGTCGGCGTACTTGGCGACCATCGGGACGTGTTCGGGAGCCATGACCTCGGTGACGATCGCCAGGCCGGTGGCCTCTCGGGCCATCGCGAGCATCTTGAGGCCGTCTTCCTTGTGGCCCTGGAAGCTGTAAGGGCTGGTCCGGGGCTTGAACGCACCCCCTCGGAGGCCGGTGGCGCCCATCGACTTGAGCGTCTTCGCCAGGCCGACGATCTGTTCCTCACTCTCGACCGAGCAAGGGCCGGCGATGACGGCGACCTTGACTCCGCCGACCTCCAGGCCTCGAGCCTTGACGACCGTCCGCTCGGTCGTCAGTTCAGAAGACGCCCTCTTGTAGGGGGCGAGGATGGGCATGACCTTCTCGACCCCTTCGCCGGGTTCGAGGATCTCGGCCAGGCCCTGGCGCTCGTCGCCGATGGCGGCGATCACGGTGCGCTGGGTGCCGATGAGAACCTGGGGCGACATCCCCAGGGCACGGATGTGGGAGACCATGTGGTCCACTTGCTCGGCCGTCGCCTCGGGCTTCATCACGACGATCACGGTGACCCGTCCTCCAAAGATCCGGCTCCGAAGGCCGGGGTGATTGATCGGCAACGCGCCGAAGGGAAAAGGGACCAACAAAAAAAGCCCCAGGACCTTTCCAGGTCACGGGGCTTTGTGGCTTGATTCTGGGATCTCTCGCGGTCAGTCTAGACTCCGCACCCAGCCCGGTGACCGATCGTGGCGACGCTGGTAAACCACCAGAATCGACGATCGCCATCAAACGGACGATAGGTGAAGGTCAGAGACAAATCCGAACTCTCCAGAAAAGGAAACGGTATCGATGAGGAAGAGACCAGGCCTGATAGATCAGGCCTGGCCCCGCGATCTTCTCAGATCAGCAGAAGATGCGGCTGCCCGACGGGCAACCCGTCGGCTGCCGTTAGGCGAGCCGCCTCTGGTTGTCACTACACACGCGATCACCTCCTATTCAACAAGGGCCTTCCCGGTCCCGCGGGAGTCCAGCCTCGAGCAAGACGGGGCTTGATCCTGCCGTGCCACGCTCGCACGGCCCATGTCAGCCGGAGGTGAATCTCGGCCGACGACCTTACTATAGAGATCCGCCCCCGCGTCTTCAACCCTCGGCGAGCCACTTTTCCGGAATATCAACGTCCAGCCGCCTCGACCTGGACCAGTAAGGCCCGGCATTCCTCGGCCAATCGCGCAACCCGAGGGTCGTCCGACCGGCAGGCGTCAATCATCGCCTCGTAATACCAGAGGATTTGTTCCCGGCCGGCATTGAACGACTCCCACACGGGCCGGTTATCCTGGAAGTCGATCCAGATGCTGAGCAGGTTGTGAAGCTTGTCGGCCAGCGCGACAGCCCGGACATTGTCATCCGCCCCGGCCATCTCCGCGAGGTGATCACACTTGCGGTCGATCCAGGGCCGCTTGGCCCCTCCGGCGTCGAGCTTGACCTCGGAGCAGCGGGCGACGATCCCGGCCACCCGATCGCCGAACTCGTGGCGAATCTGGTCGAGAGTGATGTCGGTGTCCTCGACGAGGTCGTGAAGCAGCCCGGCGATCACGACCTCCTCGTCGAAGCCGGCCCGGTCGAGGATCATCGCGACGCCGACCGGGTGCTCGACGTAAGGGACGCCACTCCCCTTGCGGATCTGATCGCGGTGACCGACGGCCGCGAGCCGCAGGGCGCGCTCGAAGGCCAGGCTGTCGTTTCGGGGGCGGCTCAAGCCTGGACCAGCTCCTCGGGGACCTCGGCGTTGTCGAAGACTATTCTGGACGTCCTCGTTCTCTTCGAGAAGGTCGCGGAGGCGGAGCATCCGCTTGCCGTTGTCGGCGTCGAGGCTCACGTAATTGGACGGGAGATAGCTGGTGTCGGCCGACTCGGTGGCAATCTTGTGTTCTTCGAGGGCCTTGCGGACCGACTCGAACACCTTGGGGTCGCAGGTGACCTCGAAGTAGTCGTTGACCCGCTTCAAGTCGTCGGCGCCGGCTTCGAGGACGACCTCCATGAGCTGGTCCTCGGCGACGTGCTTGGCCTCGATGACGAACAGCCCCTTGTATTCGAACAGATAGCTGACGCAGCCGTTCGAGCCGAGGTTGCCGCCGCAGATCTCGAAGGCCTTGCGAAGGTCGCCAGCCGTCCGGTTGCGGTTGTCGGTCAAGACCTCGCAGAGGACGGCGACGCCGCCGGGGCCGTATCCTTCGTAGGTGACTTCCTCGAAGTTCTCGCCGCCCAGCTCGCCGGTTCCCTTTTTGATCGAGCGCTCGATGTTCTCCTTGGGGCAGCTGTACGAGCGGGCCTTGTCGATCGCGTAGCGGAGCGGCAGGTTCATCGCGGGGTCGCCCCCGCCGTTCTTGGCCGCGACGTAGATCTTCCGGCAAAGCTTGCTGAACAGCTTGCCTCGCTTGGCGTCGACGGCCCCTTTCCGGTGAGCGATGTTCGCCGAGTGGGAATGCCCTGCCATATGTCCTTCCAACTCCGGGTCTGTCGAGGGGGGGCCTGGGGAGACGCGGCGGACGGCCCGATCGTCGGAAAGGGGCGGCAAGCTCGCCCCGGCCGAAAGCGGGCCGTCCGTCGCCGAACGAACGGTCGAATCGAGCTCGATCAGGGCGTGTCGCCCGTCTTCGGCTTGGGTGACGGCACGAACTGTTGAAGCGACTGGAGCTTCTTCTGGATCTCGGGGAGCCGCTTGTCGGGCGGCTTCGCCTCGGTGGCCAGTTTCAGGGCCCGCTCCCAGGCGGCCTTGGCCTTGGCATGCTCCTGGAGCTGGAAATAGACGTCCCCCAGGTGGTCGGGGATCGTCGAGTCAGCCCGGGGGTCGCCCTGGGCCTTCTCCAGCGGCCCCCGGGCCTCCTGGAACTTCCCTCGCTTGAAAAGGACCCAGCCCAGGCTGTCGAGATACGCGTAGTTGTCCGGCTCCTCGGGAGACGGCCATCCGGATCATCTCCTCCGCCTTTTCGAGGTTCTTCCCCTGGTCGGCGTAGAGATAACCGAGGTCGTTGTTGATCCCGGGGTCGTCCGGATTCTTGGCGAAGATCGTCTCCAGCTCGGCCTCGGCCTTGGCAAAGTCGTTCATGTCGGCGTAGATGCTGGAGAGGCTCGATCGGGCGATCTTGATGAATTCCTCGTTGTTGGGGAACCGCTCGATAATCCCTTTGAACTGAGCAATCGCCTCGTCAAACTTCTTCGCCCGGGACAGAACTCGGCCGAGCTCGAAATTGAACGCCGGGTTATTGGGATCAGCCTTCAAGGCGCCTCGGACGGTAGCGACCGCCTCGTCGGATCGTGCCCGCCTGGAGGAGCAGCTCGACCAGCGACTGGACCGCGTCGAGATCGTTGGGATCGAGTTTGACGGCCTCGCGAGCCGTGGCGATCCCGACTTCGGGCTTGCCCCCCTTGAACTGGATATCCGCGAGGATACCCAGGTTCCTCGCATTTCGCTCGTCGGGAAACTTGTCGATCATCTCCTTCCAGGCGGCCTCGGCCTCGGCGAACTTGCCGGCCAGCTTGTTCGTGAGGATCAGTTCCTGGTAGGTGACATAGGGGTTGGGGTCTTTCTTGAGCCACCAGCGGAGGATCGTGGCCAGCTTGTCGTAGTGCTTGGCCTCGATGGCGATCCCTCGGAGGATGCTGTAGCCTTCCGCGACATCGAGCGCCGGCGGGCTGGCCGAGAGCATCTTCAGGCCGGTGTCAATCACCTCGTCGGTGTACGCCGCGTCGGCGGTGAGCTGATCGATCTGCGGTTTGACGGCGTCGAGCTGCCTCATCCGGCCGGCGACCTTGGTCAGGAGTTGGAGCAATTCCTCGGTTTTCTTGTCTTTCAGGAGCCTGGGGAAGATCTCGGCGAAATCCTTCGTATCGCGCTGTTCGGCCAGCAGGGCATTGAAGATCGCCTGCGCCTTCTCGGGCTGACCGGCGAGGTTGAACCGCTCGGCCAGAGCGTACTGGAGCGGGAGATTCTTGGGGTTGTCCTTGGCGTACTTCTCCAGGAGCGGAAGGACCTCGTTCTCACGCTTCAGGGTGGTCAAGATCCTGGCCAGCAGGTCGTACGACTCTCGCCCTTCGGGTTGCCTCTTGAGGAACCGCTCGACAAAAGCAAGCGCTTCCTGGCCCCGACCGGCTTTGAGATAGGTCTGAGCGAGAAAGAGCAGGAGCGAAGCCTCATCGGGGTCGTAGACGAGCCCGCGCTGGAAGGCCTTGATGGCGTCGTCGATCTTGTTGGCCTGGAGGAAGACCCTGCCGAAACGAAGGTAAGTCTGGCGCCTCGTCGTTGCCGAGGAACCGACGCAACTCTGATGGGGTGAGCCGATCGTTCGACTTGTCATCGAGCGCGGCGACCACCTTCAGAAATGCCTCGGCGGCCTTGTCGAACTGGAGGGACTCCTCATAGATGTTCCCCAGCACGAACTCAATGTAGAGGGCCCCAGCCGACTTCTTGTCCAGCTTCGGGTTCTTCGAGACCTCCTTGAGCAGGGCCTCGGCGGCGGCCGGGTCGTCCTTGAAATGCTTGATCAGCCGCTCCAGGGTGCCGATGTCGCCCGGCTCGGACTCCAGAACGCGGCGACCGAACGCGACGCCCGCGTCCTCTCGACCGAGCGCGAAGTTGATCCGGCTGAGGCGTCGAAGCACGGCCGGCGAGTCGGGATCGTTCGCCAGGGCTTTCTCGAGGGCTTTGATGGCGTCGTTGAACTGCCGACGTTCCTCCAGGGCCCGGGCCGTGGCGTAGTAGCGGAGCGCTTCGAGACGTTTCTGCTCCTCAACGGTCCTGGGATGGGCTGGTACGAACGCCCTGGGTGGATCCTCACCAGGAATTGCAAAATCGGCAGGCGAAAGACCCGAACCCGTCGCCGGGGGAGCCGCTTTTGGGGCCGCCTCCTGGGCTCGGACCAGGGACGCCGAGAGCGCCAGCCCTCCGAGGACCAGCGAGATCCATGAGCGATGAAATCGACCGAGCATGATCGCACCTCCTCGGCCGGGCTTCGAGGGTTCCTCGACCGATCGGCCACCCTCTCGCCGCCGGGTCAATGAACTGGCGCCGGTCCTCGGCGGCCAGTTCCCCTCTGCGCCGGTTCCGCGTCGGAGACGACACCCGGGCAACGCGACCCGGGCGGTCTTCCGACAGATCACTCTATCACGACCCAACCAAGCCTGCCAAGTGCTTGCGACGAGCCGGAGACCGTGGGGCGAGATCGTCCCACCCTTCGAAAAGAGCGACGCCCGACTCGCGAACGGTCGGGCGTCTCGATTCAGCATAACTCAGCGATTGAGGACATTTACTTGGCGGGGGGCAGGATCACGGTGTCGATGACGTGAATGACGCCATTGGTGCAGGCGATGTCCGTCTTCAGAACCTTGGCGTTGTTGATCATGACTGTCTTGCCTTCGACATCGACCTTGATCGCCGAGCCTTCCACTGTCTTGACCGACTTGCCGTCGAGCTTGACGACGTCAGAGGCCATCGCCTTCGAGGGAATGACGTGGTAGGTCAGGATCGCAACCAGCTTGTCCTTGTTCTCGGGCTTGAGAAGGCTCTCGACGGTCCCCGCGGGTAGCTTGGCGAACGCCTCGTCGGTCGGGGCAAGGACGGTGAACGGACCATCGCTCTTGAGGGTGTCGACCAGACCGGCGGCCTTGACGGCGGCGACCAACGTCTTGAATGACCCAGCGGCGACCGCCGTGTTGACGATGTCCTTCTCCGCGGCGAAGGCCGGGGCGGCGAGGGCGAGGAAAGCAAAGGCGGCGAAGAATTTACGCATCGAAAAAGCTCCCTGAGGTGTCAACCTGCGACAATGTTCATCCCTTAACCATCTCCAGAAATGGAAATGGCCGTCCGTGCCTTGGCGTTGTAGGCAGGGACGGCCGAGCGTCTATGATTTTGCGAAAATTTCTTAGTTTAGGTCAGTCGGCCGTTTTGGCCTTGCCGGCCTTTCCCTTGGCGGCCTTGGTCGCGGCGACGGCCTCAGTCTTCCGGGCGAGGCCGGTCGGACAGATCTTGCGGAGCTCGCAGCGAGGACAGTCGGGCTCCCCCTCGACGCAGGTGTCGTACGCCAGCGCCTCGATCAACTCACTGAACTCTGCACCCCGGTTCTTGGGCACGGCGCGTTCGAGGACTCCCCTGAGGGTCGGCACGTCGGTCGCGTCGTCAGCCACACCGAGGCGGCGGAGGGCCCGCATCGCCGGAGCGTCGACCGGGATCGCGTGGCCAGCCAGCGCCAGACGGGTCACCGTGGCCAGGACGTAATCCGACGCGAAGGCGTCGTACTCCTCGAGCGTTTTGACCGACTCTTTTTGAGGCTTCTTGGTCAAGGGCTCCAGGTTGAACCCGTAGGTCTTCTCGAAGAGCTGGCGGAGGAACCGGCGGATCCGGAACGCGCGCCCCTCGGCGTCGGACATCCCGGCGACCACACCCTGGATCTCCTCCAGGCTGCTGACCCGGACCTCGTTCCAGTCGAAGAATCCGTCCTTGAACCGCGAGAGGGCCTGATTGGCCTGCTCCCGGGACGAATCCTCGTGGCAGATTCCGTAGACCACCGCTTCAAGGATCGTCAGTTTGTCGACGGCCGGCTCGACCTTGTAACGCTTCTTGAGCAGGGCATGGACTTCGGTGAGGAACTGCGTCTTGCTCGTTGTGGCCATGGGGTTTTGGGGGATTCGCGGGCGGGGTTGAATCGAAGGGTGATTAGCCGATCCGGATCGGGAAAGGCTCCGGGCTCTTGCGGCCCGAGCGCCGCCAGAGGAGGGCGGCGGCCGGGAGTTCATTCGTCGGCTTCCGCTTCCTCGGGTTCGATTTCGGCTCCGGAATCCGATCCCGACTCCGACTCCGTTTTTCGTTCGTGGGCGAGGGCCTCGTCGATCAGCCTGGACATCTCGATCGAGCGTTTGATTCCCACGTCGCGTTTGAAAATCAGATGGGGGGTCGTCCGGGTCTGGAGCCGTGCGGCGACTTTCGCCTGAAGAAAGCCCGAGGCACTCTGGAGCCCTTTCATGGCCAGGTTCTGCTCCGACTCCGTCCCCATGACCGACACGTAGACCGTCGCGTTTCTGAGGTCGCCTGAGACCTCGGACCGGAGAACCGTGACCCCCGTCACTCGGGGATCAGCCACCTCGAACAGGATCGCCGACGAAACGACTTCTCGAATTGCCTCGGCCACCCGGAGACTGCGGTGGGATGGCATGATACTGGGTCCTCGCGGGCATTGACACGACAAAGCAGGCGGATGGGTCATCGGTACTCTTCCGCACGCTTCGATTCAGAGTTCGGTCATTTCGATGGCGAGGATCTCGGCCCTGGGGTGCGCGGTCACAGCGTCAGCGACCCGATCGAGTACCTCGCGGGCCTCTCGGCGAGTGGGGGCGACAACGGCGACTCCGAGCACACTCTCCGAGGGGTGGTTCTGGCGATCAACCTCGGCCACGGAGACGTTGAAGTGGCGGTGAATCTTGTCGATCATCGCCCGGATCGTCCGCCGTCTGGCCCGAGGACCGTCACCGATCCGAACTTCGAACCGGAGCATCGCGAGATACATCGGCCCACCGTCCGCGAAAGGCGCCGGGGGGAGTCACGTCGATGCCCGGGCGAGAGGAACGTGAGTTCCTTCGCCCGGGCACCGATCGAAGGCTCAGAGAGTCCGACGGATCACGTCGATCCGATACGCCTCGATCACGTCGTCGGTCTTCATGTCGTCGAAATTGGTGATCTTGATGCCGCACTCGAAGCCCTCGCGGACTTCCTTGGCGTCATCCTTGAACCGCTTGAGGGCCTCGATGCCCCCCTTGTAGATCTCGCGACCCTCGCGGATCAGGCGGGCCTTGGCCGAGCGTTCGATCACCCCCTGGGTGACGAAGCAGCCGGCGACCATGCCGACCTTCGAGATCTTGAACGTCTGGCGGACCACGGCGCGGCCGAGGTGGACCTCCTTGTACTCGGGGACGAGCTGGTTCTCGACCGCCTTCTTGATCTCGTCGGTGACCTGGTAGATGATATCGTATCGACGGATATCGATCCCCTTCTCGTCGGCCAGAGTGACCGCGCGGTCTTCGGGGGCAACCCGGAAGCCGATGACGATCGCTTGCGAGGCGTCGGCCAGGAGGATGTCGCTCTCGGTGATCCCGCCGACACCCTTGAGGAGGATCCGGAGCGGGACTTCGTCGTTCGCGAGCTTGTCCAGTTCCTTGACCAGCGCCTCGAGCGACCCCTGGACGTCGGCCTTGAGGATCAAGTTGAGGTTCTTGATCTTCTGCTCGGCCATCTTGCTGTAGAGGTTCTCCAGCGTGATCGACTGCCGCTCGCCGAGGGCGACGCCCCGGCTCCGGAGCCGGCGGATCTCGACGATCTCACGAGCCCGGCTGATGTCGTCGATGACGCCGAACTTCTCGCCGGCCGTCGGAACCTCGTCGAGCCCGGAGACCTCGACCGGCATCGAGGGGCCAGCCTCCTGGATCGATCGGCCCTTGTCGTCGAAGAGCGCCCGGACCCTGCCGAAGCCGTCGCCGCAGACGATCACGTCGCCGACCTTGAGCGTGCCGTCCTGCACCAGCACCGTCGCCACGACGCCCCGCCCCTCGGAGATCGACGATTCCAGGCAGGTGCCCGTTGCCGGCCGATCCGGGTTGGCTCGAAGGTCGCACTTCAGCTCGGCCACGACCGCGAGCATTTCGAGCAGCTCGGGGATGCCCTTGCCAGTGAGGCCGAGGTCTTCACGACCGGCGTGTCGCCGCCGTACTCCTCGGGGGCGAGGTCCTGCTGCGAAAGCTCGCCGTAGATCTTGTTGAGGTTGACGTTCGGCAGGTCGATCTTGTTGAGCGCGACGACGATCGGCACGCCGGCGGCCTTGGCGTGGGCGATCGCTTCCTGCGTCTGAGGCATGACGCCGTCGTCGGCCGCGACGACCAGAACGACGATATCGGTGACGTTCGCCCCTCGGGCCCTCATGGCGGTGAACGCCTCGTGGCCGGGGGTGTCGACGAAGGTGATCGGCTTGCCGTCCTGGACGACCTGGTAGGCGCCGATGTGCTGCGTGATCCCGCCGCTCTCGGTGTCAACCACGTTGGCCTTGCGGATCTTGTCGAGCAGTGAGGTCTTGCCGTGGTCAACGTGGCCGAGGATCGTGATGATCGGCGGCCTGGCGACGAGCCCTTCGCGTGTCCTCACCGTTCTCGCGGCTCTCGAACTCGTCGAGGAGATCGTCCTCGGCGGTCCGTTCGTGGACGACCTGGAGGTCGACGCCGAACTCGAGGGCGAGCATCTGCGCGGCCTCGTCTTCGAGATTGGCGTTGATGTTGACCGCCAGACCCATGCTGTTCATCATCTTGCGGAGGAGGTCGGGCACGCGGACGCCGATCGCCTCGGAGAGGCTCCGGATCGTGATCGGCGGCTCGATCTCGGCGTGCGACTTGCGCTGGGGAGCGAGCTGCCCTCGGCCGACCTTGTGGCCGCTCTTGCGACCACCCCGTCGACCGCGTCCTTCTTCCTCGGTCTCGGAGGTGAGAGCGGAGGCGGGCAGAGGCGAGGAGATCCGCCGTTCGTTGGCCCGTTCGTTCCGCTTGGCCCGTCGGCCCGCCCGATCGGCGGGGGTTCCAAGCCGCCCGGCAGCCTTTTTCTTCTCATCCTCATCATCGATCGGCGGCGGCATCAGGGGCGGCGGCGCGATCGTGCCGGCACCGGCGCCCGGGCGCCGGAGGGCGGGGCCGCCGCCGGGCCAGCCGGACCCCTCGCCTGCTGCTGGCCGGCGGCGGGAGGGGCGCCGAACCGGGGCGAAGCGGACGGGCCGCCCGGGACGGCCAGACGGGGACGCGGGACGGCCGGGAGACGGGGGCGCCTCGACGCCGCCGATCTGGCCCGACTGCATCATCCGCCGCATCTCTTCGGGCGTGAAGCGACGCTCGGGACGCTGGGTCTTGACCTCGGGGCCGCCTCCGCCACCGGGTCGAGGGCCATCCGGCCGACGAGGAGGTGAGGAAACGGGAGGATTAACGGCGACCCTGGGCAGAGGACGGCTGGTCCCCCCGCCGGGCAAGGGACCCCGACTCGGGCCGTCGCCCCGAGCGATTGTCCCGTGCTCGGGAGGATCGTCGGCCGGATGTCGAGAGGTTCCGGACACCGGTCGGCGAGATGTAATCGCTCGGCTTGAGCGGCGGAGGTGTGGCGGGATTGGGTCGGAACTCGGCGCGGGCCGCCTGGGTCGCTCCCTGGCCGGTCGGAGCGGGCCGGGGCTGGGTCGGCTGGCCGCCGCCACCACCTTGCTCGGTGCCGCCGGATGCTCCCCGATGGGGCGTATGCCTCGACAGCGGGCCATGACCGCCGCCCAGGCGAGGGGGCGAGGTCAGGCCGCCGGGGCGAGGGCCACTCGGGGCCGGGGACTGAGCCGCCGTCGGCGCGGGAGGCCGGGGTGCTCCGCCCGGGAGCGCGGCCGTCGTCGGAGGCGTCACCGTCGCGGGCGTGCTGGCCGCCTGGGCCGCAGGGGCGGGCGCGGCTCGGGCGCGACGGCCACCGGCTCAGGGGTCGCGGACGGAGACGAGGTGGGGCTCGGTGCCGGCAGAGCGGCCGGTGCGACGGTCGGCGGGGCCGGTTCGACCGCCGGAGGGGGCGGTACGGGCCTCTTCGCCACGGGGGCTGTGGGGCTGATGGCGGGCGTCTCCGAGGGAGTGGGACTAGGACGCGCCGACGGTAGCGGGGCCGGTGCGGCGGCCGGCTCGGCTGAACCGGTCATCAGCCCCTTGATGCGATCAACTTGATCCTGGGCCAGGCCTGCGAAGATGCTGGGCTTGACGTCAAGCCCCCATCCCTGGATTCGGTCGAGCAGCTCTTGACTCTTCAAACCTAATTCTTTCGCCAACTCGTGGACTCGCGTGGACAACGGCGACTCCTCCTGGATGGACGGCTGGCCGAATCTGGCCGGGCCGGACCGATCGGTATTCTGAACATTCCCGACCGGTCGTGCCAAGGCCAGTTCTCCGGAGCCGCCGACCTCGCCCGCCGCCCGAGGATGGCCGGGGCGAGGGGAAAGTCAGGGGGGTGAGTCGGCGAGCGCGACGCGGGCGGGCCGCGGGTTCAGGCCCTGAGCGGGCCTCATGGTTGACGCATGTCCGTCTCTCGCTCCTCGGCCTCGTCGACCGAGAAAGGTTCGGTGGGTGGCTGGGGTGGGACGTTCGGTCCCTCACCGGCCGGATTGGCCTCGACCTCGGCCCGAGAGGCTCCCGCCTCGACGGCTTCGGTCACGATCTTCTCGGTCTCGGACTGGTCGTCATCGCTCGGGGCGCTGGTCACTTCTGCTTTCAAAAATCAGGGGTTCGGAGGCCAATGCCAGGTCTCGAAATTCCCCGGTCTCCGGTTCGGCTTCCTCGTGATCCTCGGATTCGTCGTTGACGTCGAGTTCGGATTCATCCGATCCGTCCCCACCACTCCCGGCCGACGGCTCCTCGGGGAAAAGATCGGCCATCAAGGGCTGGTCGGTTCGAACTTCCTTGGATTCCCCCTCCTCGGTCGGGGGTGCTTCAGCGGCGGGCTCGGCGGGCGGGTTCGAGGGCTGGGGACGTGCCCCCTTGCGGCGGGGCATCTCGTCGGCCTGCTCCTCGGCCAGAACCTCGGCCCGGCCGACGATCTCGACAGCTAGTTCTTCGTTCAAGTCCTCGATCGTGTTCACCAGATCATCGATTTCCATGACCGAGAGGTCGTCGAAGCTGAGGATTCCCTGCTCGACCAGCTTCTCGGCGAGGTTGGTATCGACCCCCTCGATCCGGGTGAACGCGGCGACCGCCTTCTCGATCAACTCGTCCAGCTCCTCGCTGGTCATGATCTCGATGTCCCAGCCCACCAGCTTGGAGGCGAGCCGGACGTTCTGGCCCCGACGGCCGATGGCCAGCGAGAGCTGGTCCTCGCGGACCAGGACGATCGCCCGGCCGAGCAGCTGGCAGAGCATGACCTCGTCGATCTCGGCCGGCTGCAAGGCGTTGGGGATCAAGACCTGGAGCGACTCGTTCCAGCGGACGATGTCGATCCGCTCGCCGCCCAGCTCGTCAACGATGTTCTTGATCCGGGTCCCGCGGACGCCGACGCAGGCCCCGACGGCGTCAACCTTGGCATCGATCGAGGTCACGGCGACCTTCGAGCGATAGCCGGCCTCGCGGGCCAGGGCGCCGGATCGAGATGATCTGGTCGGCGATCTCGGGAATCTCCAGCTCGAAGAGGCGGCGAACGAAGTCCGGATGGGTCCGGCTGAGGATGATCTTGACCCGCTGGCCGACCTTGCGGACATCGAGGATCACGGCCCGGACGCGTTCGCCCGGGTGATGGCTTTCGCCGGGGATCTGCTCGGATCGGGGAAGTAAGGCGTCGGTCTTGCCCAGGTTGACGGTGACGGCCCCACCCTCGAACCGCTGGACGGTGCCGGTGATCAGGTCGCCGCGCTGGTCCTCGAACTCGTCGAAGAGGCTGTCGCGCTCGGCCTCGCGGATCTTCTGGATGATGACCTGCTTGGCGGTCTGGGCGGCGATCCGGCCGAAGTCCGGCGGGACGACGGCCTTGCCGTCGGTCGTCGTGCTGATCTTGCCCGTATCGGGGTCGATCGTGACCAGTGATTTCTTCGGCGTCGGGATAATGCTTCTTGGCTGCGGTCGCCAAGGCCGACTCGATCCCCTCGAACAAGACATCCTTGGGGATGTTCTTGTCGCGGTGAATGCTGTCGACGATCCGGACCAAATCGACGCTCATGAAACCCCTCCGAGGCGGAACGAGACCGGGCGAGATGCAAGACGGCCGGGAAACATTGCGGGGACGTCGTCCTGCCAGGCAGGCGCGTCCCCGGTGATGTCCCGACACGTTCCGAATCTGGACGACCTGAAAGCGAACCTGCCTCGAAAAGGCTTCGAGGAAGGCTTCGCGTCGCACCCGGACCCGACGTTCGCGCCTGCCGTACCTGGAATACGGCCCCAAAACCTAGTCTATCCGCGAGTTGACACGACTGTCAAGCGACCGAACAATGGACAGGATGCGGAAAACGGGGCCGAGGGCCATCCCCTCCCCTTCGACGTCCACGAAGGCCTTTCGGCCAGGTGCCAGGCCGTGAAGAGACGGTGAGGCGACATGAACCGACCGACCGATACCGAGAGTCGCGGGCACAATCCGAGCTCCGGGCGACCCTCGAAGCGGCCGGTCGGCGGTTGACCCGGCAAAGGGCGGCGGTCTACGACCACCTCCGCCGGGCTGACCACCACCCGACCGCCGAGGACGTCTACCGGAAGGTCAAGGCGACGCGTCCCCTCGATCAGCCTGGCCACGGTCTACAAGGCCCTGGAGACCCTGGTCAACAGCGGACTGGCGGCCAAGCTTGTGGCCGCCAACGGCTCGGCCCGGTACGACGCCAGGAGCGACCATCATTATCATCTGCGCTGCCTCCGCTCGGGGGTGGTCGAGGATCGTCCCGACGACATTCGACCCCGACCTGATCGCCAAGATCGACCCTGAACTCGGCTCGAAGCTCGCGAGCAAGGGCTTTCGAAGTCACGGGCTACCGGCTGGAACTGGTCGGCTACTTCGAGGCCGAGGGCGACGGCGAGGGTCCGGGGGCCGAGATTCGATGACCGGACCGCCCCCGCTGGTCGACACCCACGCCCACCTCGACGACCGTCGCCTCAAAGGCCGGCTGGATGAGGTCTTACGATCGGCTTCCGCCGGCTGGGGTCGTCCAGGTGGTCGCCGTCGCAACGACGGCCGAGGATAGTGCTTCGGTTCTGGCGATCGCCCGCGACCACCCGGGCGTCTTCGCCACAGTCGGCATCCATCCCAACGAGGCGGCCGACGCCCGGGCCGGAGATTGGGAGCAGATTCCAGGTAACTGGCCGGACGTCCGGAGGTCGTCGCCCTGGGCGAGACCGGGCTCGACCGGCACTGGGACCGGACCCCGTTCGAGGTCCAGCAAGATTATTTCGGACGCCACCTCGACCTCGCCTCCGAGCTCGACACGCCCGGTCATCATCCACAGTCGAGACTGCCACCGCGACATCGTCGAGCAGCTCGCGGCGACTCGGGCGGCCCGTCCGGGGCGTCCTGCATTCGTTCACCGGCACCTGGGCCGAGGCCGAGGAACTCCTGGCCCTGGGCCTGCACCTCTCCTTCGCCGGGATGCTGACCTTCGCCAACAAGGCGCTCGACCCGCTCCGAGAGGCGGCCTCCCGGGTCCCGATCGACCGCCTGCTCGTCGAGACCGACTCCCCTTACCTGAGCCCTCACCCTTTTCGAGGACGCGAGAACGAGCCGGCCAGGGTTGCCATCACCGCAGCCAGACTGGCCGAGATCCGAGGCATCCCACTGCCAGAACTGGCCGATGCCACAACCGCGAACGCCCGGCGACTCTTCAGACTTCCTTCTTCCATGGTCATTTCACCCGATCAAGGTCCCTGAATTCCCCAGACAACCAGAACCGTTTCTTCAATTCACTCTTCCCAGACCCTACATTTTGAAGTCGCGTGATAAGCTACAGCGACCTTGACGAGGATTCCCTGCGGGAGTGGTCTCGGAATCGTTCGGAATTTCGGGGCGGACCTTGCAGGTTTCCTTCAATTGGCCTCAAGTTTGCAACCTAGAGTCAAATCAGGGTCATTTGCTCTCATGGCCCGAACCGAATCTGAGGAGGATTCCGTCATGGGATTCTTGACCTATCTGAAGGATTTCTTGACCCTCGCGACCATCCTGAGCCTGATCGTGGTTGGGCTGTTGATCACGTTAAACAGCGGACTTGTTTCCGTCGGCGGGGGCCGTTGTCGGCTTGTCTGAAATAACGTGGCCCAACTGGCGATCTCGCTGGCCGGTTGCGCCCTCTTCCTCATGATGATCCAGCAGATGATCGGCTTCCGACTCGGGTTGTTCCGGTAACCGGATCGATCTCAAGCCAGCAACCTTGACGGGCGAGGCGGCCACTCCATCGATGGAGTGTCCGCCTCGCCCGTCCTCGATTCGGTCGAAGGGGTTTGGAAAAAGTGTGCAGCCCCGACCCTTGACGAGGAAGTTCGACTGCTTTACCATGCAAAGCCGAAGTGATTTTCTGGTTGTCAGAGGTTTGACGATCCCGACCATCCGGGAAGGCGGCGGGCGATGGAGCTTCGCGAGGCTTTGAGCCAGATCGCCGAGATTCGCCAGCAGATGGCGCGGACGGAGGTCTTCCGCGGATTTCGCTCGGTGCCGGTGGCGTTCTCGGGCGTGCTGGCCTGGGCGGCGGCGATCGCGCAGGCGATCTGGATTCCCGAGCCGTCGAGAGACCTGTCTTCCTACCTGACGCTCTGGATCGGCGCCGCGGCGATCGGAATCGCGGCGGCGGGCTGGGAGATGGCCTATCGGGCCGGTTCGCTCGACCCGCTGGGCCAGGGAGCATACCTGGCTGGTGGTCGAGCAGTTTCTGCCCTGCGTGGTCGCGGGTGGCCTGACGACCCTGGTTCTCGTCCGAAGTGCGGAATCGGTGGTCTGGATGCTCCCGGGGCTCTGGTCGATCTTGTTCGCCCTGGGAGTCTTCGCGTCTCGACGGCTCTTGCCCAGGGCGATCTTCGGCGTGGCGGCTTATTACCTCGTGGCCGGACTGGCCTGCCTGGCGCTGGCGCAGGGGGATTGCGGCCCTCTCGCCCTGGGCGATGGGCATCCCGTTCGGCGGTGGCCAGCTTCTCGCGGCCGCGATTCTCTACCGGACCCTGGAATGGGATCATGGCCATGACTCTAAACCCCCGGCTGACGGCGGCCGATTCGCCTACGAAGGGCTGGAGCGGATCATCCACGAGAAGGCCCGACTGGGCATCCTCACGTCGCTCGTTGCCCATCCTAAAGGATTGCTGTTCAACGACTTGAAGGAACTTTGCTCGCTCACCGACGGCAACCTCAGCCGGCACCTCCAGGTGCTCAACGAGGCCGGCCTGGTCGAGGTCTGGAAAGGGTTCCAGAAGAACCGACCGCAGACCCTCTGCCGGCTCACCGAGGAAGGTCGGCGCCGGTTCCTCGACTACATCAACGTCCTGGAAAACGTCGTCGCCGACGCCCTCGCCGCCGCCAAATCCGCCGATGCTTCCACTCCTTCTCTGGCCGATGGCCTCTCCCCCGCGTGAGATGAGTTAGGGTAAGCTGGACGCGATCTTTGCGTGCGCGCCTTGGCTTTACAAAACAAAGCTACCCAGGCTTCGGGACCGTCAAACTTGAAAGGGTGTGGATCATGCGGGTGATTCGGTCCGAGGTGCTGGGGCTCTGCTTCGGGGTCCGCGACGCCCTGGCGATCATGAAAGGGGTCGACCGGCCGGAGGAGGTGACGGTCCACGGCGAGCTGGTCCACAACCCGATCGTGCTCCACCAGTTGGAGCGTCGGGGGTTCCGGACGTCGGACGAAGCGATCGCGCGAGGTCCCGACGGAGACCCCGGTCGTGCTGATCACCGCCCACGGGATCAGCGACGTCGGAACGGCAGCGGCTGGAGCGGGCGGGCAAGCGGCTGATCGACACGACCTGTCCGCTCGTCGAGCGGGCCCACAAGGCGGCGATCACGCTCCGGGACGCAGGGGTATCACGTCCTGATCATCGGCCGGAAGGGGCACGTCGAGGTCCGGGGGATCGCCGAGGACTTGCCGAGCGTCGACATCGTCGAGTCCGAGGCAGACGTGATCGACCTACCCTCACGCTCGGCTGGGAATCCTCTGCCAGACGACCGCCCCCGAGCGGCTGGTCAAGGAGGTCCGCCGGGCGATCGAGGAGCGGAACCCCGACGCCGAGATCCGCTTCGTGGATACCGTCTGCCTGCCGACCAAGGACCACCAGCGGGCCCTGGAACGCCTGCTCGAACGGGTCGAGGCGATGGTCGTCGTCGGCGGCCGGAACTCGAACAACACCAAGGAGTTGGTCTCGCTCTGCCGGGAGCGGGGCGTCCCGGCGATCCACGTCCAGGACGCCTCCGAGCTCGATCCCGCCTGGTTCGATCCGTTCGAGACCGTGGGCCTGACCGCCGGGACGTCGACGCTCGACGCGACCATCGAGGAGGTCGAGCGGACCCTGAGCCGGATCAAGCCGGAGGTCGTGGCCTGAGTCAGGGAGGGCGGCGATGACGCTGCCCGCTCGGCACTTCACTTCCGGATTCCGGCGGCGTGCCGGGGATCGGCCGGGCGGCGGGGTCGCCTGGGGGCTTGTCGAGGGTGATGTAGGCGAACAGGTCGGCCAGCTCCTTCGGGCTCATCTGCGTTTCGAGCCCTTCGGGCATCAGCGAGAGCGGGCTGAGCTTCGACTCCTCGACGGCCGACCTCGGCACGAGTCTCGAGCTTGCCCCCCTGGAGCTTGAGAACGACCCGCTCCGGGCTGTCCTCGACGACGAGGCCGGTGAGGACCCGGCCGTCGGTCGTCGCCACGGTCGTGGCCTGGTAGGCGGGGCCGATGACGAGGCTGGGGTCGAAGACGTTGGAGAGCAGTTGCTCGTAAGACGCCCGGCCGTTGAGGGTGATCTCGGGGCCGACCTCCTGCCCTTCGCCGTAAATCTTGTGGCACTGGCCGCAGACGTTCTTGAAGACGACGGCGCCGGCGACGGGGTCGCCGTGGGCGTCCTCGAGCGTCGCCCTCATCCGCTCGATGACCTGCTTCGCGGGCGGGGTTCCGGGACTCGCGAACGATCCCCCAGATCGACTTGACCCGGTCGGCCAGCTCGCGGTCCTTGCTCGCCGCGAGCTTGCGGATCTGATTGAGGTTCAGGGCCGAGTCGGGGATGGCCTTGCGGGCGACGGCGTCGAGCAGGGCCTTGGCCCAGGCGGGCCGCTGGGTCAGAAGCTCGATGGCCTTGGGTCGAAGGTCGGGTTCGAGGTCGGCATAACTCTTCAAGGACCACGTCGGCGACTGCGGGGACTGTCGAGCTGACCGAGCGCCGCGAGAAGTTCGCCCCGGAACCCGACCGATCCGGCCTGGATCGACGAGGGCTGGGCCGACGACGTCGAGGATCGACGGATCGCCCAGGCCGATCAAGGGCTTCGAGGGCCTGTAGTCGCGTGGCCTCCGGGGCCTTGCCCGAGGCCAGGGCGTCGCGGACGGCCTTGATCGCGGCCGGATCGCGCCACGAGGTCGCGACCAGGGCGGAATCGAAGTAGAGCGGCGAGCCGGGTTCGCCGGCGAGGATCGACCCGATCGCCCGGGCTGCCTGGTCGCGGAGGATCTGGCGTTGAGCCGGCGGGGAGCGAGTCGCTCTTCGGAGCCGATCGGCCAGGATTTCCAGCGACCTGCGCGAAGCGTCGAGAATCTCGCCCTCGGCCGGCCCTTCGCAGGAGCTTCGAGAGCAAGGCAGACGGCGGCCTCGGGCGGGCCTTCGAGCCGCCCAGGAGCCGCTCGACCGCCCGCGGGAGAAGCGGCGTCAAGCCGGGCGACTTCTCCAGGTCGACTCCGGCGACGAGCTTGACGAATTCGTCCGCCCCGCCGTCGAGTCAGCGGGTGCAGGTTCTGCCAGACGATCGACAGGAGCGTCTCGTCCACGTCGCCCTGGCTGACGACCGCAATCAAGGTCGGCATGGGGTCGACCCCTTCGAGCTTCCGGCTCGCGATGGCCACCTGGAGCCTGACGTCGATCGAACGATCATCGGCCAGGGAAAGGACCAGGGCCCGGATGACCGGGTTGACCTTGCGGAAGTTCCCCGCCGCCCGGACGGCCCAGGCTCGAACAGTCGGGTGCTCGTCGTCGAGCAGCCGCTCGTGGAGCCCGGCGGCCAGTTCGCCGGTGCCGATCAGAGTCCAGAGGGCATGATTCCGGGAAGTCTCGGGTGTCGCATGGTCGAGGACCAGGGCCTGCAGCTTCCGGCGGATCGCGGGATCGATCCGTTCGCGGAGGAGTCGCTGGGCGGTCTCGCGATAGAAGATGTTCGGGCTGCCCAGCCGGGCGATCAGCTGTTCGTCCGACTCCTTCGCGAGGTCGAACTCGGGCGCTCTCGGAGTGTCCTTGTAGCGGACCCGGTAGAGCCGCCCCTTGAGGCGGTCGATCCCGTCCGGATCGCGGTTGGCGTCCTGGTAGCAGTGGTAGCGGTCGTACCAGTCGAGGATGTAGAGCCAGCCGTCGGGACCCGACTTCTGGACGACGGGCATGAACCAGGCGTCGTTGGCCGTGAGGAAGTCGGGCTCGGCCTTCGCCTCGGTAGGTTGAGCCGTTGCGCTCGAGGCGGTCGACGTTGATGCCATTCCCGTGGATGTTCCCCATGAACAGGCGTTCGCGGTATTTCGCGGGGTAGGCGTCGCTGTCGAAGTAGGTGATTCCGCAATAGGCGGCCTTCTGGTGCTTGTGGTCGACGATCGATTCGAGCTTCCAGGTGAACGGCGGATAAGGCCCCCCCTGGCGGTGGTAATAGCCGGTCTCGGTCAGGTGCCAGAGGTGGTCGATCACGCAGGCGCTGGCGAAGGCCGAGCCTTCCTTGTCCCAGGCGATGCCCCAGGGGTTGCTCGTCCCCTCGCAGAAGACCTCGAAGTCGCGGGTCTTCGGGTCGATCCGGAAGATGGCGCAGGTGAACTCGTACCGCTTGCCCCGATAGTCGATCCTGGCCGGGTTGAAGACGCCGTTCCAGCCGTAGAGATAGCCGTCGGGCCCCCAGGTCAGCGAGTTGGGCAGCTCGTGCGTGTCGTACCGGCCGAACCCGGTGACGACGACCTCGCGGCGTGTCGGCCTTGCCGTCGCCGTCGGTGTCCCTGAAGGAAGAGGATGTCGGGCGCGTTGGCGACCCAGACGCCCCCGTGCCGACGGCGATCCCCGAGGGGATGTTCAGGCCGTCGGCGAAGACGGTGAACTTGTCGGCCTTGCCGTCGCCGTCGGTGTCCTCCAGGACCTTGACGCGGTCGCGACCCGGCCCGGCCGAGTGGCGGGGATATTCCAGGCTCTCGGTGATCCAGACCCGCCCGCGCTCGTCGAAGGTCATGGCGACCGGGTTGACGATGTCGGGCTCGCTGGCGACCACCTCGACCGAGAACCCCGGCGGCACCGTCATCTTCGCGGATCGCCTCCGTCGGGCGAAAGCGGCGGGCCGGGCGGACGGTCCTGAGCATGCGGGATCGGCTCGCCTCGCTGAGCCAGGGCCGGAGGGCCAAGCCAGAAAAGCCAGGCCAGAAGCGCGGCCGGCGCAGAACCGACGGACCATCTTCGAATCTCCCGGGAGAGGAGGAAGTCGAGATCGCACAGGAGTTTCGACCTCGCACTCATCGAGTATTCGAAGTCCCGGCCCGGAACGCAAGCCCCGGCGATCGCTCACTCAGAGCAAGCCAACCAGGAGCCCGGTCGAAACGGTAATGGTCTCGGAGCGAAAATCGTTGAACGGATTCAAGCGATTGAAGTTGCGTTACGAGCGGAGGGAAAGAAGGCGGGATTCTGATGAAGCGGCCGAACTTCCCAGGCGTCGCCGACCCAGGCGTGATGGAGGACGGAGACGTCCTGGTCGTGGAGCTCGATCTCGAGGAAACCGGGCGGCCGACGGCCCGTGGGATCGCGGAGCAAGGGAGCGCCGGAGTTCAGACAGAGCTGGTTCTCCAGTCCCGGGGGAACGAACGACCAGGCGGCGTGGACGTGGCCGCAACAGTACAGGTGCGGCCCGATCGTTCCGAGCCAGTCGGCGACCGCCGTCGCGTTCTTCAGCCGCTTGGGAGCCAGTTCCCTCGCATACGAAGGAGGAGCAGCAACCGGGTAATGGCAGGCGACAATCAGCCGGCGAGGTCGGGCCACCTGGTCGGCCAGCATGTCTCGGGCCATCGCCAGTTGGTCCGGGGGCAGATGCCCCCGCGCGGAGATGTGCGCCCGCGTTGGATCGAGGCCGAGGATCGCGGTCTCCGGGTCAAGGTAGCGAAGCCAGGGAAACTTCTTTGACGGGGCGAACTCGCCGAAGTGGGCCTCGAACTGGCGAAAACGAACCGAGCCGTCAGTGTATCTGTCATGGTTGCCGGGGATGACGGTCGTTCGATCCGGATCGACCAGGAGATCCGCCAACGCCTTGCGGGCGTCCTGGAACTCCGCCTTCAAGGCGGTCGTGGTCAGGTCTCCGCTGATCAGGATGTGGTCGGCCGCCAGGCTCTTGACCCGCTCGACCACGGATTCCAGACGTTCCAATCGGAACTTCCTGGCGCGACCGGCGAGCAGGCTCGCCGTGCCCAGGACCCGCTTGTTGAATAGGTGCAAGGGGTTGTACGAGTAGCGCCAGACGTGGACGTCGGAAAGGTGGATCATCCGCAAGGGTGCGCGGCTCCGCGAGTCTCGGCCTAATCAGAGGTGCCAGTCGAGCCAGCCGACCATGAGATCGTATGCAGTGTGCGTGCCAACCGCCACACCGAAGCCCCGGACCACGAACACCCAGGCAAAGAAGACCCCCGCCAGCCACCGGAAGATGAACGCGAACCAGGTAAACGACTCGCCAGGCGCCCCGGCGTGATGAGCCAGCGAAAAGACCAGCGATGAGAAGGTCACGGCCAGTGTGCATGCCAACAGCGGCGGGACCAGGACCAGTCGCAAGCCCTTGAACAGCAGAGGGATCAGTGCGAGCCGGAACAGTGCCTCCTCGTAAAGCCCCGCGCCGAGGAACCCAATGACCGGCGCGATCGATTGACGAGAGGTCGCAAGCAAGCTCGGCCCTTCGAGGCGGGAGAAGCCCAGGTCGACCAACTTGCTCAGGCCAAGCAGCGCGACGGCCAGCACCAGGCTCTCGACCGCCATCCCCCAGAGAATCGCCGGGTGGAACCGCCAGTCGCGGCGGTCCAGCGCCTGCCAGCCGAGAAGGCCGGAGACCAGTCCAACCGGCAAGAGCCAGCGGTCGGTCAGACCCAGCGACGCGAGACCCTGGCGGACCCAGGCGTCTGCCCCGGCTCGGAGCGCATCGGCCGAAGGACCGCCGAACCAGACGACCCCGGCCTCGTAGGCCAGCAGGATCGGCAGGATGAACGCCAGGCCGGGAAGCGGACGCCGGGTGGTTGACCAGTAAGAATGATCCGCGACGTTCGACCGGCGCGGCCTCGCCCCACCAGTGGTGGTCGTAGCCGTAGCGCGACCGAGGTCGTCGAGGAACAGCCGATTTCGGACGGGTCGGTGAAATCACACCCATGATATCGGGCAAAACACGGCGCGAATTGACCTCGTCCTCGAACGAGATCAGGCCCGTCGAAGCGGTCGATCTTTTCAGAACGGACGAAAGGGACGAAATGGCGGGGACTCTTGTTGCTCCCCTGCCCGACCGATACCATGTCTTCCGGGGAGGTTTGGTTCTTGGCTTGACGCAACACCCCGAGATTTGCAGAATGGGTTTTCCCACCCCACTTTCCGTGGTCGTTCCGCCCTATTGGCGACCGGGGTTTGCCTGCCGTCGATCGTTTTGCCGCCCCGATCGCGCCTCGCCGCCCGCCCTGCCTTCGCTCGAAATCGAGAAGGTTCGGGCTCGCAGAGCAGTCGCCATCTCGCCCGAGTTGGGAGGATTGGACGCGTGACGTCGCGTTTTCGCTTCGTTTTGGTCGTCGGTGCGCTCGCCCTGGCCGGTTGCGACGACGCTCAGTTTGCCGGCCCGATCCCCTACCGCGACAGCGAGCGGTTGGTGAAGGATCTGTCCGAGAAGCCGAAGCTTCAGGGCGTCATCCGCAAGGCACTCATCACCCAGTTCGGCGACGACGTCCGCCACATGAAAGTGCCCAAGGACTCCGGCCTCCGCGAGGATGGCCTTTACCTGGCCGATCACGTCCGGGTTGGCGACAAGAGCGAGCCGGTCCTCGAACGCGACCCGAAGACGGGCAAATCCGCCCCGATCGAAGGGGGATACGCCCTTTACCGGAAGCATTGTCTGCACTGCCATGGAGTCATCGGGGCCGGCGATGGGCCGACCGCCGAGTTCCTCTTCCCCCGGCCTCGCGATTACCGGCCGGGCATCTTCAAGTTCACCTCGACCAACCCGGTCAACGCCAAGCCGTCACGCGACGACCTCCGAAAGACGATTCGATACGGTCTACACGGGACCTCGATGCCTGGCTTCGACGCGAACCTGAACGAGTCCGAGATCGACCAGGTCATCGATTACATGACCTTTCTCTCGATCCGGGGCGAGACCGAGCGCTACCTGATCGACGAGGCGATGAACGCCGACGACAACGACGCCGAGAACGCCCTCAGTGGAGAGATCGTCGAGGAGATCCTGGCGAAGGTGACCTCGTCCTGGAAGGACGCCGAGACCCAGGTCGTCAACCCTTCCACCCGTCGGGTCGAGTCGTCCCCCGAGAGCATCCAGCGGGGCCGGGATTTTTACCTCGGCGTGAACACGACCGGGCCGAAGCTCGAATGCGTCGGGTGTCATGGGGCCTCGGGCAAGGGGAACGGTTCTGCGTTTGTGGAGCCCGAAATCTTCAACGACGTCATCTTCCGCCGATGGCCGCTCGACCAGGCAATCGACCGGTCTTATCGGATCGGCAAGGACAAAGCGTCGGCCGACTCGCACGGGTCGCCCGAGATCAAAGCCGACCCGGCGGGCGTCGCGAAGTTCCTGGAAGACAATCCTCCGGTCGTCGGCCAGCTCCGCAAGAAGCGGGCCTTGATGGCGGAAGTCCCCGACAAGGAGTTCGCCGAAAAGCTCAAGGCCGACCCCGCTGGCGTGGCCAGCCAGGCCCGCATGCTCCTGCCGGATCTCGACGACCCCGACTTCCGAGCTTATCTCGTCGCCAAGATGGACCTGTGGTCGAAGTCGCTCGACGCCTGGGACGACCCGCTCCGACCGGCGAACCTGGTCGACGGGACTTACAAGGGAGGCCGGCGGCCGATCGACCTCTACTGGCGAATCTCCAAGGGGATCAACGGGGCCAAGATGCCCGCGCACGCCGGCCTTCTGAACGACGACCAGATCTGGGACGTGGTCAACTTCGTGCTGGCGCTGCCGCTCGAACCCGGCCTGCTCCCCGAGGCCTTGCCGACCCCGTCGAAGCCTCACACCCTGGCCTCGTCCGAGTGAGACAAGGCACCGAGACACGTCAACGAAGCGAGTTGAGTGCGAATTCCGCAGCCCGGCAAGGGGATCTATCGTGCGATTCTGGAGTCTCTTTTTCGGCGTGGTCGGGCTCGCCTGCGTGGCGTGCTTCGCCTACGCCCCGTTCGACGCCGAGTGGTGGCTCCCCGCCGGGCCTGACCCCAAGGTCAGCCATCTCCACTCGGTCTCGTCGATCGGCAAGGAGATCGACGCCCTCTACGTCATCATCCTCTGGATCACGGGGGCCGTGTTCATCGGCACGCAGGTCGCGCTGTCGTGGGCGATCTGGAAATATGGAGACGCTCCCGGCCGGGTCGCGGTCTACTTCCACGGGAGCCAACGGCTCGAACTGATCTGGACGATCATTCCGGCCATCGCTCTGGTCTTTATCACGGTCTACCAGCTCGGGACCTGGGCGAACGTCAAGTTCAAGAGCCGTGAGCCCAACATCCCGCCCGTGGCCGAGGTCACCGCCCGGCAGTTCCAGTGGCTGATCCGCTATCCCGGGCCGGATGGTAAGCTCCGGACGGCGGACGACATCCACACGGTCAACGACCTGCATTTCGTCAAGGACCAGAAGACCTTGATCCACCTCCAGGCGAAGGACGTCCTCCATTCGTTCTTCCTGCCGCAGCTTCGGGTCAAGCAGGACGCGGTGCCCGGCCTGAAGATCTCGGTCTGGTTCGACGCCGACCAGGCCGGGCGGTACGATCTGGCCTGCGCCGAGCTTTGCGGGTGGGGCCATTACAAGATGCGCGGGAACGTGGTCGTCCACGAGACGCAGGCCGAGTTCAACGACTGGTTGAAGACCACCGCCCGCGAGCAGGCCCGCGACCAGGTCGCCGTGGCCGCGATCACCGAGGGGAAATGAGCCGACGATGAGCCACGAACCCGCCGCCGGCCACGCCCCGAGCCACGAGGCCGCTCACCACGGCCACGCCGCCGCGCACGACCACATTCACCCCCAGCCGTGGAACCCGCTCTTCCGCTATGTCTTCTCGACCGACCACAAGGTGATCGCGATCCAGTTCCTCTTCTCGGGACTGATCTTCTTCGTGGTCGGCGGCCTGATGGCGATGGCGATCCGCTGGCAAATCGCCTGGCCGTGGTCGCCGATGCCGGTGCTCAGCCAGGCGCTCTGGTCGACGCAGGGATACCGGATGCCGCCGGAGTTCTATAACAAGCTGTTCACGATGCACGGCTCGGTGATGATCTTCCTCGTGGTCATTCCGATCCTGGCCGGGGCGTTCGGCAACTTCACAATCCCCCTGATGATCGGGGCGCGCGACATGGCGTTCCCCCGGCTCAACATGGTCTCGTACTGGTGCATGCCGTTCTCGATGATCGCGATGCTCAACTCGTTCATCGTCGAAGGCGGGACGGCCGAGGCGGGCTGGACGAGCTACCCGACGCTGGCCAACTCGCTCTGGTCGACCCCCGGCTCGTTCAACGGCCAGACCTGGTGGCTGATCGGCGTGCTGTTCGCGGGCGTCTCGTCCTTGCTCGGATCGATCAACTACATCACGACGATCCTGATGCTCCGGGCGCCCGGGATGAAGATGTTCCGGATGCCGATGACAGTCTGGGGGATGTTCATCACCGCGATCCTCCAGGCCTTCGCGCTGCCGGTGCTGACGTCGGCCCTGGTGATGCAACTGCTCGACCGGACGGCCGGGACGAACTTCTTCACGCCGGCCGGGCTGTCGGTCGCCAACGGCCCGGCGGCCATCGGCGGCGGCCAGCCGCTGCTCTGGCAGCACCTCTTCTGGTTCTACTCGCACCCGGCCGTCTACATCATGATTCTGCCGGCGATGGGGATGATGTCCGACATCATTTCGACCTTCTCCCGCAAGCCGCTCTTTGGCTACAAGCCGATGGTGTTCGCGATCGGGGCCATCGCCGGGCTGGGGTTCATCGTCTGGGGCCACCACATGTTCCAGTCGGGCATGAACCCGGCCCTGGGCATGACGTTCATGCTCTCGACGATGCTGATCGCCCTCCCCTCGGCGATCAAGGTCTTCAACTGGCTGGGGACGATGTGGGGCGGCCGTATTCAATTTACATCGGCGATGCTCAACGCGATGGGGTTCGTCTCGATGTTCATCATCGGCGGGCTCTCGGGGATCTTCCTCGCGGCCACGCCGGTCGACATGCACGTCCACGACACTTACTTCATCGTCGCGCACATCCATTACGTCCTCTTCGGCGGCAGCACCTTCGCGATCTTCGCGGCCATCTATTACTGGTATCCGAAGCTGTTCGGCCGGATGATGAACGAGCGGTTGGGCAAGATCCACTTCGTGCTGACGTTCCTGACCTTCAACGGCACATTCTTCCTGATGCACATCGTCGGCCTGCACGGGATGCTCCGGAGGACCGCCGATCCGACGATCTACCCGCTGCTCAACGGCCCGGGCGTCGTCGGGATGAACCAGTTCATGACAATCAGCGCCTTCGGCCTGGGCCTGACGCAGATCCTGTTCGCGGCCAACTTCCTCTTCAGTCTCGTTCTCGGCCCGAAAGCCCCGGCCAACCCGTGGAAGGCGAACACCCTGGAGTGGGGCACGACCTCGCCGCCTCCCTACTACAACTTCCAGATGATCCCGACCGTGTACCACCCAGCCTACGAATACAGCGTCCCCGGCGTCGTGGGCGACTTCCTGCCCCAGACCGAGCCCCGGCCGCCGATCGCCGGGCCGATGGACCCGATCATGGCCTGACTCTCGCAGCTCGATCCAAATCAAGATGAACACTCCCACCGAAAACGATTCGACGTCCGACGTCGACTTCACTCCGGCCCACGATCACTCGTTCCGACCGGGTCCGCACCGGATGGCCTTGCTGGCGGCCCTCTTCACCTGGCCCTTGCTCTTTGTCGGGGGCCTGGTGACGACCTACAAGATCGGCATGGCCGTGCCGGACTGGCCGCACGACCTTCGGCGTGAACATGTTTCTCTACGACTTCTTCAAGGCCCCCTGGGGGGTCTTCGGCGAGCACACCCACCGCCTTTACGCCGCCGCCGTTGGGCTGTTCACGATTCTCTTGATGATCGACTTCGTGACGTTCGATCGCCGGAGCTGGATGAAGTGGCTGGGGGCCTTCGCGCTTCTGGCCGTGATCGCCCAGGGGGTGCTCGGCGGATACCGGGTCCGGCTCAATTCGACGTTTCTCGCGGCCCTCCACGGCTGTTACGGCGCAGGCGTTCTTCGGCTTCATGGTCGCACTCTGCGTGCTGACCGGCCGGGGGTGGTTCGCCAAGGCTCGTTCGGTCGCGGACTCGAAGAAGTATCAACGCCTGGGCGCTTCGGGGTTGTTCCTGATCTATGCCCAGGTGATCGTCGGGGCCTGGCTCCGCCATTACGCGAGCGTCAACGCCCTGGTTCTTCATTCGGTCCTGGCGTTCCTCGTCTTCGGCCACCTCTCGGCGGTCGTGATCCGTGTCGAGCGTCATAAGACAGAGGTCCCAGAACTGTTGCCGGCCGCGCGGGCCCTGGGATTCTTGCTGATCCTGCAATTCGCGCTCGGGATCGGTGCATGGTGGCTGCTCAGGCCGTATGATGGTGTCTCCCGGCCGGTGACGCTGCTGGCGGCCCTGGTCCGGACGGGCCATCAGGCTAACGCCGGGCTGGTTCTCGCCTCGGCGGTGGTTCTGACCTTGCGAGCATTCGGACAATTGGCCGGGCCGCTGGATCAACCCAGCGGGACCGGGCTTGGGGCGCGAGACCTGGAGGCAGTCGCGTGAAGACGGCGGAAATGCTCGCGTCCCCGGTGCTGATCGAGGCCCGACCCGAACCGGCGTTGGTCGACATCGACCTCCGAGGACGGCTGGCGGCCTATCTGGCCCTGACCAAGCCCCGGATCGCCTTCATGGTCCTGGTCACGGTGGCCGTCGGTTTTGTGCTCGGGGCTCCGGGTTCTGTTCGCGCCGGTCAAGCTGCTTCTGACCCTGCTCGGCACGGCGCTGGTGGCGGGTGGCGCGAGCGCCTGGAACATGGTCCTGGAGCGCGAGCGTGACGCCCGGATGAAGCGGACGGCGAGCCGTCCCCTGCCCTCCGGCAAGCTCTCCGTCGGCGAGGCCGCGACGTTCGGCACGGTTCTTGGGATTCTGGGAATCGCGATCCTCTTCGAAGGCGTGAACGGCCTTATCGGCCGGGGTCGCCGCGACGACGTTCGTCCTTTACGTCGGCCTTTACACCCCCCTGAAGGCGATCACAACCCTGAACACGGCCATCGGCGCGATTCCCGGCGCCTTGCCCCCGGTGATCGGCTGGGCCGCGTCCTCCGGCCGGCTCGGGGTCGAGCCCTGGGCGCTCTTCCTGATCGTCTTCCTCTGGCAGTTCCCCCACTTCCTGGCCATCGCCTGGATCTACCGGGACGACTACGCCCGAGGGGGGCTCAAGATGCTGCCCAACGTCGACCCCGACGGCTCGATGACCGGCCGCCAGGCGATGTGGCACGCGCTCGAGCTTCTGCCCGCCGGGCTGGTCCCGTCGCTGATCGGACTGGGCGGCCGGTGGTACTTCGCGGGGGCGTTCGCGCTGGGTCTGTATTACTTTTACTTCTCCGTCCGGTTCTGGCTGGATGTGAACGATCGGACGGCTCGCCGGCTCTTGCGGGCGTCATTCCTCTATCTCCCCTTGATCCTGCTCTTGTTGCTCCTGGACCCGGCGCGCTGATCGCCGTCAACGACATTCCCCCTTCATGGTGCGTCTCATGGCCGATGCCGCCACGTTCCCGGCCCACCCGACGACCGCCCACGGCTCGATAGCCAGGTCGGCCGTCCAACCCCCGCCGCTGACCCCGGGCAAGGTCGCGATCTGGCTTTTCCTGGCCACCGAGATCATGTTCTTCACCGGCCTGATCGGGACGTACATCGTGCTCCGCGCCGGGAGCCCGCCGACGGCCTATAGCAACCTCTATCCCCCGGCGACCGACCTGACCTACGTCCTTCCAACGAAGCCCGAGGGGCTCAAGACCTTCAACTGGCCCAAGCCTTACGACGAGTTGACCAACCCCCTGAGCATCGACCTGACGGCGGTCAACACCTTCATCCTGATCTGCTCGTCGGTGACGATGGTCCTCGGCCTCAGTGCCCTCCAGCGCGACCAGAAACGCAAGGGGGCCGTTTACATCACGGCCACGGCCCTGATCGGTTCGGTCTTCCTGGGCGTTCAGGTCTTCGAATATCGCCAGTTGATGTTCGTCCATCATTACCCGGTCGGGATCAGTGCCTCCGGCCACTTCACGCCCGACGTGAGCCTGTTCGCCTCCTGCTTCTTCACGATGACTGGCTTCCACGGGGCCCACGTCGCGGGCGGGGTGATCGCGATGAGTCTGCTGGCGATCCGGTCGTGGTTCGGGGCCTATTCCTCGACGAACTACAACTCGGTCGAGATCGTCGGTCTTTACTGGCACTTCGTCAACCTCGTCTGGATCATCCTTTTTACGGTCGTCTACCTGATCTGAGGTCCCTTCGATGGCCGAGCAGAACCTGACCGCCGACCAGGAAATCTACATCGAGTCGCATGCCCCTTACATGAAGGTCTTCTGGACCTTGCTGGTCCTGACGGTCCTGGAATACGCCTACGCCCGGTTCCTGGAGGGCCGGCTCTCGTTCGTGGCCCTGGTGGCGGGCCTGATGGTTCTGGCGATCACCAAGGCCTTCCTCGTCGGCTGGTTCTTCATGCACCTGAAGTTCGAGGGGCGCTGGGTTTACCTGCTCCTCGTGCCGGCCTGCCTGCTTGCGGTGATCGTCGTGACAGGGCTTGTGCCCGACATGGCGTACCATGAGCACGGGTTCTTCCAGTCGACCGCCGTCGCGGATCACTGACTACCGCCCTCTCCCCACAGTCCGCCCTTTGTCTCGAACCACGAACTGGCCCAAGCCGTGAATGCCTCGTATCGCATCGGGATCTTGATCGTCGCGGGAGTCGTGCTCCTCTCGACCGCCCTGGTGACGGCCACGGTCGGCTACGGCCGCCCGGCCGTCGCGCAACGGGCTGGCCAGGACCTGGGCGACACGGGGTATGAATTGGGTTCGTTTCGCTTGACGGAGCGATCGGGTCGAAGCGTCACCGAGGCCGACCTCGCTGGGGACGTCTGGGTCGCGGCCTTCATCTTCACCCGCTGCCCAATGTCCTGCCCACGGATCTCCTCGGTGATGAAGAAGGACCTGCAAGGCCCACTCGGCGACGCCGGGGTCCGGCTGGTGAGCGTCTCGGTTGACCCCGACTACGACACGGCGCCCGTCCTGGCCCGCTACGCAACCGGCCTGAGTGCCGACCCCGAGCGCTGGTGGTTCTTGACCGGAAAGCAGGATGAGATCGTCAACCTGATCCTGAACCGTTTTCACCTGCCGGTTGAAAAAGATCCCGGTTCCGAGACCGACTCGAAGATTGAGGCCGTCCGCCATAGCCCCCGGCTGGTCCTGGTTGATCGGGGAAACAAGGTTGCCGGCTACTTCGACTCGGACGATGCCGAGGCGGTCAAAGAGCTGGTCGCGAAGGCGAAGCGCAAGGCCTCGTGGGCCAGGAAGCTCCCGGCCGTCAACGCGACGCTCAACGGCACCTGTGCCTTGCTCCTGATGCTCGGTTGGATCTTGATCATGACAGGGCGGGTGAAGGCCCACGCGGCGTGTATGATCTCGGCGGTCGTGGTCTCGTCGGTGTTCCTCGGCTCTTATTTGCTCTATCATTTCCAGGTTGGAAGCGTTGCGTTCCGAGGAGAGGGCTGGACGAAGGTTGCCTATTTGTCGATCCTGCTCTCTCACACCGTGCTAGCGACGCTCGGCGTGGTCCCGCTGGTCTCGTTGACCTTGGTCCGGGCGATTCGGAAGGAATTCGGCAAGCACGCGTCGATCGCCCGCGTCACTTTCCCGATCTGGCTCTACGTCTCGATCACCGGCGTTGTCATCTACTGGATGCTCTACCAGATGCCAGTCGGAACCTCGTCCTGACCAACCTGTCCGGAAGGAAAGGCCCCGACCATGCGAACGATCCGTCGAATACTGCCGTGGCTGGCCTTGCTGGTCGTTGTCAGCCTGACGGGCGAGGCCCTGGCCTGCCCGAACTGCAAGGAGGCCATCGCCAGCCAGGATGGCGACGCCATGCGACTGGCCAACGGCTATTCCTGGAGCATCATCCTGATGATCACCATGCCATTTACCCTCCTGGGAACCGGTATGTTCATGGTGGCACGAGCGGTCAAGCGCGGGACGCTGCCGGAGATGTGAAGGAGAAAGAGTCTAACCGCCAAGACGCCAAGGTCGCGGAGAGGAAGGGCGCGGAATTGACCACTGACATGGTTTAATCGTTCCAGACACAAGGACGTCAAACAGCAGCATAATTTCATTTTATTCCCTCTTCTCTCCTCTCTCCTCTCTCCTTACTCTAGGCGTCTTGGCGGTTCAATTCCTGGTCTTCCTCCTCCTCCTCCTCTCCCTCGCCGCCCTGGCGGTTCATTTCCACATTTCTTCAAGGAGTGCTGATGAGGGCTACAAGATTCGCGATCGGCTTTGTCTTGATCTCATCGGCGCTGCTCTGGTCACCGACTTTCGGAGGTGAGACGTTTCGATCGCAAGTCGTCGTCTGCCAGGAGGGGGAGGCGGCGCTGGCTGGGCGTGAGACGCTGCGTCGGGGCGGGAACGCGATCGACGCGGCGGTCGCGACAGCATTTGCACTGGCGGTCACCCACCCGGCGGCGGGCAACATCGGCGGCGGCGGGTTCATCGTTGCCTATCTGGCCGACACGCGCGAGGCCGTCACGGTCGACTTCCGCGAGATGGCACCCAAAGCCTCGACCGAAACGATGTACCTCGGTTCCGATGGTCTCCCCAAGGCTGGCCATCGCAAAGGTCCGATGGCGGCCGGCATCCCCGGCACCGTCCGAGGGCTAGGGCTGGCCCATGCCCGTTGGGGCAAGTCCTCCTGGGCCGACCTCGTCCGTCCCGCCTCGAAGCTGGCCAGGGAGGGATTCAAAGTTTCGCAAACGCTCGCCACTTCACTGAATTCACAGCTCTTCTCGCGACAAAGAGCCGACCAGAACGCCGTTCCCGAGGATCTTGGCCCGAGAGGCGACCGCCTCGCCGACTTCGCGGCGTCTGTTGCCGCCTTCAAGAAGCCCGACGGGACCCGCTGGCGCGAAGGGGACCTCCTCATCCAGCGCGACCTGGCCGACACCCTCGACCGGATCGCCGAGAAGGGGCCTGACGAGTTCTACACCGGCGAGACCGCCAAGAAAACCGTCGCTCACATGGAGAAGCTCGGCGGCGTGATCACCCTGGACGACCTCGCCGCCTATCAGGCCAAGGTCCGGACGCCGATCCATGGGACGTTCAAGGGATACGAGGTCTACGGGATGGGGCCGCCCGCCTCGGGCGGGATCTTGATCGTCCAGATGCTCAACATCCTGGAGCGGTACGACCTCAAGGCCGACGGCCCGCGTTCACCCAGGACGCTCCACCGGGTGACCGAGGCAATGCGTCGGGGGTTTTACACCAGGGCGACCGCGATCGCCGACCCCGACTTCGTCAAGGTGCCTGTCGAGCGTCTGGTCTCCAAGTCGTACGCCGACGAGCTGGCGAAGTCGATCGGCGAACAAGCCACGCCGAGCGCGAGTCTGGCCGCGTTCCCGATCCTCGACGCCGAAGGGGCTCATACCACCCACCTCTCGACCCTCGACGCGAAAGGGAACGCCGTCGCCCTGACCTACACGCTGGAGGAAGGTTACGGGAGCAAGTCGGTCGTCGAGGGGGCGGGCTACTTGCTCAACAACGAGATGGGTGACTTCAACCTGGTCCCTGGCCGGACCGACTCGACCGGGCGGATCGGGACTTCCGCGAATCTGATCGCCCCCCGAAAGCGAATGCTCAGCTCGCAGTCGCCGACGATCGTGCTGAAGGATGGCAAGGTCCGGCTCGTCACCGGCTCACCGGGAGGTCGGACGATCCCGAACACGACGCTCTGGGTCGTGCTCAACGTCCTCGAATTCGGCCTCACGCCGAGGGAGGCCGTCGACGCCCCGAGGACCCATCACCCCTGGTTCCCCGACGTCCTGAATCTCGAAGGCCAGTCGTGGGACGCCCCGACTCGCGAAGCCCTGACCGCGATGGGCCACAAGCTCCACATTGGCGGCATCCAGGGAGACGCCCACACGATCGTGGTCGAACCCGATGGGGTGATTCACGGCGTCGCCGACCGTCGGCGGAGGACGTCGAGGGCCGAGGGGGATTGAAATCAGGTATTTGAGATCTCAAAGCGGAGATTTCAGATTTGATATCCCCGCTTTGAGATCTCAATTTCCAAAATCCGAGGTTCGTTTCAGATCATCAAACCATCTTGCAGGATCGTGAACTTCGGGATCACGACGATCTTGTCGCGGATCACGTAATGGACGGCGTCGTCGGACTCGACGATCCCGGCCTCGTTGGTGATCCGGACGTTCCGGCCGATCCGGGCGTTCTTGTCGACGATCGCGTCCTTGATGACGGAACCCGCGCCGATGCCGATGTTGGGCCGGTTCGACCGGACGTTGGCGGCGATCTGCTTGGGGTTCTCGTAGCTGTCGGCACCCATGATGTACGAGTTGCGGATCGTCACGTTCTCGGCGATCTGGGCCCGGACGCCGATGACCGAATTCTCGATCACCGAGTTCTTGCCGATCACGCAGCCGTCGGAGATCAGGCTGTCGGTCACCGTGGCGCCGGAGATCCGCGAGCAGGGCAGGTAGCGCGGCCGGGTGTAGATCGGGTGGTCGCCGAAGGTGAAGTCGAACGGCGGGTTGTCGAGGGTCAGGTCGATGTTCGCCTTGTGGAAGGCGCCGACCGTGCCGATGTCCTCCCAGTAGCCGTCGAAGAGGTGGGCCTGGACCCGGTGGGCGGCGATGGCCTGGGGGAAGATCTCCTTGCCGAAGTCGGTCGCGTTCCCCGAGGCCAGCAGGTCAACCAGCGTCGACCGATTGAAGAGGTAGATCCCCATGCTCGCGAGATAAGGGCGGCCGGCTTCGGCCTCGATGCCGAGCCGGGCCATCCAGTCGGGGTCGGTCCGGACGCGGTCGAGCATCGCTCGCGGGTCTTGGGCTTCTCCTCGAAGTCGATCACCCGGCCGCTGGCCTCGATCCGCATGATCCCGCACGACTCGGGCCTCGGCCTCGGCCACCGGCAGGGCGGCGATCGAGACGGCGGCCTTGTTCTCGAGGTGCGACCGGATCATGTCCTGGAAGTCCATCCGGTAGAGCTGGTCGCCGGAGAGGATCAGGACGAGGTCGAAGCTGGCCTCGGTGAAATAGGGGATATTGCGGCGGACGGCGTCGGCCGTCCCCTGATACCAGGTCTCGTGCTGCATCGTCTGCTGGGCGGCCAGGATCTCGACGAAGCCGCCGCCGAACGGGTCGAACGTGTAAGTGTTGGCGATGTGACGGTGCAGGCTCACCGAGTTGAACTGGGTCAGGACGAAGATCCGGTTCAGGCCGGAATGGATGCAGTTGGAGATCGGGATATCGATCAGCCGATACTTGCCGGCGATCGGTACCGCGGGCTTGCTCCGCGACTTTGTGAGCGGGAAGAGGCGGGTTCCACGCCCTCCCCCGAGAATCAGACTGATGACCTTGGGCATCGAGAACTCTCCCGCCAGAACGGTCGGATACTCCCGGAAAACGCCTCGCCTTGGAGGCCGACAACCATCGAATACGATGCCAGATCACAGGTGTCTCGCGGACTCGTGAGATGGAGGGACCCGGGGTCGGTCGGTCCGGACCCTCGGGTCATCTCCAAAAGATCGATCGAACTCGAGGAGCGCCGATCAAGGTCGGCGGCTCACCAGCCCATCGCCATGTTCGACTCGATGACCTTCCGGGCCCCTTCCAGGTCGGTCCCAGTCTGCTGCATGTAGAGGCGGACGGCGTGGAGCTTGTCCCCCTGGGCCTTGGCCAGGCAGTCCCGGGCCTTGGCGCAGGGGTCGACCGCCTGGTTCAGGCCGAGCAGGTTCTTCGAGATCACCCAGGCGTCCCGCGGGCGATGGCTGACCCGGATCACTTCCTCCGAGCGGATAATTCGCGTGCGCGAAACCCCGGGCCTCCGACTCGTCCTCGACGCACGCGATCATGATATGTGACGTGGTTTCCACCTCGAACAGCGGCATGTCCGAACCCCTTTCTTGGAAGTGACCTTCAGGGGGATGCGAAGGGCCGGCGAGATGACGGGGGCCCTCGTTCACCGATCCTACACCCCCGCCCGGCAGGGTCAAACCCCTGCCCGCCGAAAGCTCGATCCCTCTGGCCGAGATCCTGGTGGTCATGCTCGATTGTCGACTTTCGCGGTCGCTCCGGGTGGGAAAACGTCACCGATCACGACGAGAACGGCCGGGGACCGCTCGATCGAGCGGTCCCCGGCCGTCGAGGACATCGGGACACGATTCGCCATCACTGGGCGGGAAGACCGGTGTCCACCGTGCTCTGGTCCTCGTACATCTGCGAGAGGATCAGCGAGCCGTTGCTGACGACCCGTTCGCCCGCTGTCGAGCCCCTTCTTGACGATGACGACGTCGCTGTTCTCCTGCTCGATCTCCAGCTTCCGCCGCTCGAACAGGTCGGCCTCTTCTCCGGACGTCGCCCTTCTCAATGAAGGCGTAATATTCGCCGTTGATGACCGCCAGGGCGTTGCGCGGGATCACGGTGTCGCCCGGCAGCGGGTCGATCTGGAGGATCGGCCCGGACGAGCATCCGGGCCTTCAGGTTCTTGTCCGGATTGCGGATCGAGGCCCTGATCCGGAGGGTCCGGGTATCGGGGTCGACGCCGTTGGCGATGCTCTCCACCCGGGCCTCGAACTCCTGCTTCGAGAACTGGAAGAGGATGTCCCACTTCTGGCCGATGTGGACCTTGTCCTGGTCGCTCTCGAAGACGTTGCCCCAGACCCAGAGCTCGTCCATCGGCGAGATGGTCAGAAGGTTGTTCTGGTTGTCGTAGAAATTGCCCGGCACGACGTCGCGCTCGACCACCACGCCGTCGATCGGCGAGAGCACAGTCATCCGGGAGATGTCCTGGGTGTTGTCGTCGGCCTCCAGCGCCTTCTTCCGGTCGTCGCTGAGGCCCTTCCAGAAGCTTGTCGATCTGCTCGTTAGTTCATCCCGTAGGTGGCCAGCTTGTCGCGGGCGACCAGGTAATCGAGCCGGCTCTTCTTCTCGTCGTTCTGGGTGTCGGTCCAGACGATCTGGGTGATCCGACCTTCCTTGGCCAGCGGCTCGCGGGCGACCAGGTATTTGTGGTCGTGGTCCCACTGGACGTACTTGGTCCGGCAGTCGTTCTTGGCGGCGGCCAGGTCGGAGCTCTTCAGCTCCAGGAGCGGGTCCCCCTTCTTGACCGACTGACCGGCCGAGACGAACACCTTCTCGACCAGCGCGTTGTCGAACCGGGGTCGGATCTTGTTCAGGGTATTCTGGTCGTAGTCGGTCGTCCCGTTCAGCTCGAGCTGGATCGGCTGGGTCTGCGGCTCGACCGGGATGATCTTGAAGCCGATCGTTTCCTGCTCAGCCTTGGTCACCCGGACCAGACCGTTCCAGGGCGGCAACTGGGCTTGACGACGGCCACCTCGGGCTCGGGGGCCGTCGAGGCCGGGCCGATGACCTGCTCCTTGGCATACTTCACCAGCTCCAGGGCTTTTTCCTTGCCCAGGACCTTGTAGGCGCCTCCGCCGATCCCGGCGAGGACCAGGACGAATGATCCCGAACCTCAGAAGCCCCGAGCTTTTGCGGCGAGCTCGATCGAGGAGCTCCGGATGGGCTCGGAATCGTGGGATTGACCTGACTTCGAGTGGGAATGCTCGACAGGAACCGTCGACTGGATCGCCATGGAACCCCCTTCCGAGGAGGAATGTCTTCGGTGAATTGAGCGGGTATCGACCAGATCGCCAGGCTTCACGACACAGCCAGTGTCGATCACTCTCGATCTGGACGGTGATCATGAATGGGGAGAGGCGCGGAAAACGCGACCGATGGCTCGCCGCGACCCTCGTTATTGACAACCTCATCCGGAAACCCCACCGGGAATCGCTCCGGACCTTGAGCGGCGAGACGAATCTCACGGGGAATTCCTAGGACCGGTCAGGCGTCGGGAGTCGTTAGATCTAGCACAGGAGTTGCGGAGATCTGGGAAACGGAACCAAGGTGGCCACAGGTTTCAGAGGGTGAGCGGCCAGTGAATCCGGGATCAGGCTCGGGAGATCCAGGGGTTGATGGGAGATCTCCAGAGGGCCTGACCAGGAATCGTCGCGACCGTCCGGGTCCTCCGCCTTGTCGGCGGCATCTGACCACTGGGACGCGAGTAGATGAGATCGATGATCGAGCCGATTAAAGCTTAACCCAGCAAATCGGACGCCAACCGATTCCAGGGAAGGCTTCACCTGCGTGCATTCGGGCGAAACGATCGGCACGTTTGCCGGCCACGCCAGGAACGCGGACAGGAGAAGTGACAGAGTTGGGGAAATCTTTGCCCGGCGGCGCAAGTGGATTGCGTCCGATCTTTTTGTAAGAATCTGCCTCGTTGGAGAGTTAACACCGATCATACGACAGCCAGATTCATCCGGGCGAGTCAATTTCGGATATTTTTGCCGGGACCGCCCGAGTACCATAGCCGAGATGACTCGCACCGCCAGGCCACTTCCTTGAGACTCGCCCATGAAAGGCCCCGTCGGACGACCGCCAGACCGACGTCCCGAAGCCCTGACCCGGCGCGACGTCCTCCGGGCGGGCTCGATCGCCGCGCTCGGCACCACACTCCCGGCGAATGTATCCTCTAATGCCGACGCATCTTCCGATCATCCCGTGAGTTGCATCCTCCTGCTTCTTCTCGGCGGTCCGTCCCAGCTCGACACCTGGGACCTCAAGCCGGACGCCCCAGCCGAGGTCAGAGGACCGTTCCGGCCGATCGAGACGAACGTGCCGGGCCTCTGGATTGGCGAGATTTTCCCGAGGATGGCCCGGGTCATGGACAAGGTCGCCCTCGTCCGGAGCGTCCACCACAGGGCTGTCCCGGTCCATGACGCCGGGCTTCAGCTGATTCAGACCGGCCGACTTGCCACGAACGGGGGGATAACAAACCCCCATCACGCAAGTGTGCTTGCCTACTTCCAGGGCCCGTCGGGTCACCTTCCGCCTCACGTAATCCTGCCTGGGCCACTCGGATCAACCGGCGGGAATATGGACAGGGTCAAGGACCGGGTTATCTCGAACGTGCCTTGGGGCCACCGACGATTGAACTCGAACCCAACGGCAGGCTGCCCCGAAGCCATCGATTTGAGCCTCGCGACGCCTTCCGGCTGGGCGACGAAGCCCCTTCCCTGCTCAACCGTTACGGACGGACCGAATTCGGCCGGAACTGCTTGCTGGCCCGTCGGTTGGTCGAGTGTGGGGTCCGCTTCGTGACCGTGAACATGGAACGGACCATCTACCACCGGACGACCTGGGATTGCCACGGCGCCAGTCCGTTCACGCCCCTCGAAGCCTATGGAACGACCCTCGGTCCGACCTTCGACCGCGCTTATTCGGCGCTCCTGGAAGACCTCGAACGCCGAGGGATTCTCGGATCGACCATGGTCCTGGCGCTCGGCGAGTTCGGCCGGACGCCGAGAATCAACCGTTCTGGCGGTCGGGACCATCACACGGGCTGTTCCACCGCCCTCTTCGCGGGTGGTCCAATCCAGGGCGGCCAGGCCATCGGCGCCTCAGACTCGATCGGGTCCACGCCAAGGGATCGGCCCGTCACCCCCGCCGAGATCGCCGCGACCGTCTACGAAGGGCTTGGCCTGAGCCCTCAGGCCGAACTTCCCGGACCCGATGGCTGTCCGATCCGGCTCGTGGACGCTGGAGTCGAGCCCATCCGCGAACTGTTCTGAACCCGCACTCGTCCCAGACAAACCCAATGACGCAACCTTCAACCAGTCAACATGATCGGGATCTCGCGACCGCCTTCGACGGGCAGGCCGCCCGAGTTCGAGAAGGCCCCGGTCCAGACCGACCCCGTCGCGCTGGCCCGGCTGGTCCGCGAGGCCGACCTACCGCCGAATTCCCTGGTCCTCGACGCCGGCTGCGGGCCCGGCCTGGTCAGCCAGGCCTTCCTGGAGGCCGGTCATCGCGTGATCGGGGTCGACCTCTCCGACGAGATGATCGCCCGGGCCGAGGCCCGCTGCGCCCGATTCGGCAATCGGGCCCGGTTCGAACGGCAATCGCTCTACGACCCGCCCCCGGGAGGGCCGTTCGACGCAGCGATCTCCCGGTACGTCCTCCACCACGTCGCCGACCCTCTGGCATTTCTCCGCCGTCAGGTCGAGCTGCATCCGGCCCGGCGGCGTGGTGGTCCTCTCCGACCACGTGGCCGACCCCGACCCGTCCCTCGCCGACCGTCACAACGCGATCGAGCGGCTCCGCGACCGGACCCACACCCGCAACCTCTCTTCGGGCGCGATCGTCGACCTGTTCGCCTCCGCCGGCCTCGGCGCGATCCGCTCGACGGAGGAAGCCTTCACGCTCGACTTCGACGAGTGGTTCGACCGGGGCACGCCTGCCTCGACGAAGGCCGGAGGTTCGCAGCCTGATCCTCCGAACCTCCGCAGCGCTCGGGGCTTCCGGGCGGTCGAGGAAGGGGATGGTCGGGTGACGATCCATTGCTGGCGGGCGATCGTCCGGGGCGTGAAGCCCGCTGATGGGTCGAGTCGGCCATCGCCCGAGAGCCGGCGTCGGCTTGTCCGGGCCGGGATACGGCTTAGGATACATCCGATCGACGCGCGGTTCGAGAATCGTCCGCGCGAGTCAGACCTCTCCGAGGGACGAGTCGTGATGCGTCACTCGCCGATCTGTCGAAGGTTCGCGCTCCTGGCCTGGGCGGCGCTCCTGACCTCGGTCGCGGCGCCCGTTGCCCGATCGCGCGCGAGGCCGCCGACGCCAAGCCGGCCAAGAAGGACAGCCGGGCCGCCGCCCGGCCCAAGGAAGCGACCTTCACCACGTCCGTCACCCCGGCCGAGGCCAAGCCGGGCGACACCGTCACCTACAAGGTCACGGCCAAGATCGAAGCCCCCTGGCACATCTACAAATACTCGAAGACGCCAGCCGAGCAACGGGCCGAAGTACACCGAGTTCGACTTCTTCGACCCCGCCGGCCTGAAGGTCGCTGGGCGACTGGTCGGCCTCGTCGACGCCGACCAAGAAGAAGGAGCCGGCCTTCCCCGACTTGCCGTTCCTCGAATTCCACGAAGACGAGGTGACCTGGAGCATCAAGCTCCAGGTCCCCGCCGATGCGCCGCCCGGCAAGAAGACGCTTCGCTGCCAGATCGGCTACATGATCTGCTCGGACGCGAATTGCAGCTTCCCCGGCCAGTGGACCCTGCCCGACGCCGAGCTGACCGTCCTGCCCGGCTCCGTCGTCGCTGGATCGTCGGCCCGATGGCTTCGTCTTGACGCCGTGATCGGCCTCGTCCGCCGGCCTCCGAGGCCGAGCCGGCGAAGCCGAAGATGAAGGACAGCCGGCCCGATCGCGCCGGCCCAAGGCCGCCTCGTTCACGACCGAGATCGTCGCCCGGCGCAGGCGAAGCCGGGCGAGACGGTCACGCTCAAGGTCACGGCCAAGGTCAACCACCCCTGGCACATCTACAAGTACGCCAAGTACGCAGCCCGACGACGGCCCGAAGCTGACCAGCTTCGACCTCTTCGACCCCGCCGGACTCGATCCCGAAGGGGGACTGGACCCCGTCCAGGCCTCCGATCAAGCGGAAGGATAACGCCTTCCAGAACCTGGAGTTCCTCGAATTCTACGAGGGGGAGGTCACCTGGAGCCTGCCGCTCGAGGTCCCGGCGATGCCGACGCCCGGCAAGACAGTCGGTCCAGGTCCAGGTCAGCTTCATGATCTGCAACGACGAGAATTGCAGCCCGCCGGTCCGACTGACCCTCCCGGCCGCCGAGTTCAGCGTCTTGCCGCCCGGCGAGCCGTCGCCGCGTCGTCCTCCGGCCGGATCCGTCGGCCGCCACGGAGCCAGGAGCCGACACCCCCGGCCACCGCGTCCGAGCCGGCCACAAGCTTCAGCCCGCGAGCCGGTCAGCCGCCGCGGCACCTCCGGCCGATCCGAGCCCGAAGCCGACCGGCGACGTCGGCAGCAAGGCCAAGGAGGGGATCATCCCGTTCCTGCTGTTCTGCGCGGCGGGCGGGCTGTTCGCGCTGGCGATGCCCTGCGTCTGGCCGATGATCCCGGTGACGGTCAACTTCTTCGTCAAGCAGGGGCAGAAGAAGAACGGCTCGACCGACCGGCCTGGCGATCGCCTATTGCCTGTCGATCATCCTCATCTTCATGGCGGTCGGCCTGCTGTTCTCGGTCTTCTTCGGCGCGGCGTCGCTCTCGAAGCTGGCGCAACAACCCGTGGCTCAACCTCGGCGTGGCGGCGCTTGTTCCTGGTCTTCGGCCTGAGCCTACTGGGTCTGTTCGAGATCCGGCTGCCGAACTTCCTGCTCAACGCCTCGGCGCAGGGAGAGAGCAAGGGCGGGATGATCGGCGTGATGTTCATGGCCCTCACGCTGACGATCACCTCGTTCACCTGCACCTTCCCGGTCGTCGGCGGCCTGCTCGTGATGGCGGCGGGGGGCGACCTGATCTACCCGGTCATCGGCCTGGCGACGTTCGCCTCGGTCCTGGCCTTCCCGTTCCTCCTGCTGGCGCTCTCGCCCGGCCTGCTGGCGAAGATGCCCAAGAGCGGCGACTGGATGAACACGGTCAAGGTGGTGGGCGGCCTGGTCGAGATCGGCGCCGCGTTCAAGTTCATCAACACGGCCGAGTGCGTCTTCGTCGTCCCGTCGGAAGCCTGGTTCAACGCCTACACCGTCCTGACGATCTGGGTCGTGATGGCCCTGATCTGCGGGATCTACCTGCTCGGCCTCTTCCGGACCGACCACGATTACGAGGAGGTCAAGGTCGGGCCCGGCCGGATCGTCGGCGGCTGGCTCTTCCTGAGCCTCGCCCTGTTCCTGGCCCCCGCCCTGTTCGGCCGACCGCCCGCAGAGCAAGGTCTGGTATCCTGGTCGTCGGCCTCCTGCCGGCCGACGCGGGCGACCTGCAAGGCCCCGGTCGGGCTCGCGGAGGCGGCGAGGCCCTCGCCAAGGCCGCGACCTCGACCGACCCCAAGCAGGCCGAGCGCGAGCAGACCGCCTTCCACGGCGTCGCCTGGGGGATGAGCTACGAAGGGGCCCTGGAGAAAGCCAAGGCGGAAGGCAAGCCGGTCCTGATCGACTTCACCGGGCGTCAACTGCGCCAATTGCCGGGTGATGGAGCAGGAAGTCCTCCCCCGCCCGGAGGTTGTCCAGATGCTCGGCCGAGTTCGTGACGGTCCAGCTTTACACCGACATCGTGCCGATCAAGTCGATCAGCCCAGGAAGCCCGGCTCGAGCTGGCCGAAGAGAACCTCGACCGCGAGATCAAGCTGACCGACGAGGCGACCAACCCGAATTACGTGATCGTCGACCCCGACGGCAAGCTCCTCGGCAAGCTCGGCGGGAAGGTCCCCTCCGAGAAGTTCGTCGGGTTCCTCAACGCGGCGCTCGAGAAGTACAAGGGCACGGCGAAGGTGGCCCAGGCAGCCCCAGGCGGCTGACTTACGGTCCCGCGCCTGGAGTCGATTCACGGGAGACCGAGCGCGACCTTCAGGCAGTCATCGATCTGAGCCATTGTTGCGGCCGAGAGCGATCCCAGGACGCGGAGGACGTCGCCCTGGTGCATCGTGAGCAGGTTTGTCGCGATCGAGCGCCGAATCCCTCGCGAGCCCACATCCTGGCTCAGCCGCCAGTTCGATCAGATGCTGCGTGGCCTCGTTGACGCGACTCGTGTTGCCGGAGATCTGGGCGACGATCGTGTTCGTCATCCGAGCGTTGTCCCGGTCATTTTGAACGACCAGAGCAGGACGCACCTTGGCACCACCCGTCGTGAACGGGTAATCGACGAGCACGATGTCGCCGCGATTCACCGTCATCCGCGGGGGTCGAAAACGTTGTATTCATCCATTTGCGGGTCGTCCCAGCCGTCTTGTCCGAAGACCTTCATCGCGAGGGGATAGGCGGCCCTCATGTCTTCGGCCAGGGCACGGATACGGTCGTAGACGTCGGCCTTGAGGATGACGTACTCGGTTTGCGTCTCGGGATCGGCGAGTCGAACAGGCTCCTCGCCTGCCCTCTGGATCTCTTGCCGCTGTTCGGGGGTGAGAGTGGCCATAGAGGGCATCCTTCTTTGATCCGAGCATCTAACCGAGGTTAGCCCGGTTGTCTCGTGTCGGAAGGCCGGAAACCAGGGTCGGAGTCAGTCGCCCGTTCATCCCACTCGACCGTCCGGTCGCCGTCGACCACCTCGCCGATGATCCAGGCGGGCAGCTTGACCTCGGTCCGGAGGTAGCGGGTGATCGCCTCGGCGTAGTATTCGGCGACGATCAGGACCAGGCCGATCCCCATGTTGAAGACGCGGAACATCTCCGCGTCGGGGACGTTGCCGATCGACTGGAGCCAGGGGAAGACCTTGGGGACGTCCCAGGACCGCGCTGGAGCCGGATGCGCGCAGCCTTCGGGGAGGATGCGCGGGGGGTTGTCGATCAGGCCGCCGCCGGTGATGTGGGCGATCCCGTGGACGATCCGCTTGACCCGGTAATGGCGGTAGACCGTCTTCAAGGCCCGGACGTAGATCCGGGTCGGCTCGAGGAATTCGTCGGCCACCGTCCAGCCCAGCTCGGGGACGAACGAGTCGGGCTCGAGCCCCGCGCGGTCGAAGGCGATCTTCCTGGCCAGGCTGTAGCCGTTCGAGTGCAGGCCCGAGCTGGCCAGGCCGATCACCTTGTCGCCCGCGCCGGATCTCCTTGCCGTCGAGGATCTGCTTGCGCTCGACCACGCCGAGGCAGAAGCCGGCCAGGTCGTACTCGCCCGGATGGTAGAAGTCGGGCAGGATCGCCGTCTCGCCGCCGAGCAGGGCGCATTCGGCCTCGACGCAGCCGTCGCTGATCCCTTGCACGACCTTCTCGGTCAGGGCGGGGTCGTCGCGGCTCATCGCGACGTAGTCGAGGAACAGGAGCGGCTCGGCCCCGGCGCAGAGGCAGTCGTTGACCGACATCGCGACCAGGTCGATGCCGACGGTCGCGTGCCGGCCGGTGGCGAAGGCGAGCTTGAGCTTGGTGCCGACGCCGTCGGTCGAGGCGACCAGGACCGGGTCGCGATAGGTCCGGCTGAACAGGCCGATGTTGGCGTCGAGCCGGAAGAGGCCGGCGAACCCGCCCGGCCACTCGATCACCCGAGGGGTGTAGGTGCGCTTGAGCAGCCTGGGCAAGAGGGCCATCGTCTGCTCGTAGGCGTCGAGGTCGACGCCGGAGGACTTGTAATCGATCGGCTCGGGCATGGTCGTCCGCGGGGCTGGGGGATCTTCGACGGCGCCGGGCTGGCCGGCGATTCGCGAGCCAGTGTACCCCAGGGATCAAACTTCGCGAAACGCTCCATCGCCATCGAGAACCCTTCGCGGCCGCCGAGGCGCTTGATCGCGATCCAGCTCAGACACTATGTTGGACGTTGCCAAGGGTTGGCCCTCACACCGCTTTCCTGACCATTGAACTCGATTCGGAGCGTCGCAAGATGTTGCGGAAATTCGCGATCCTGACGGTCACCCTGATCACCCTGGCCGGGCTCTCGTTCGCCGCCGACGACGAAGAGACGCCGACGACGAAGATCATGGAGCAGATCCAGAACAAGACCAACGCGCTCCGGAAGGCCACCCGGACCAAGGCCGACTACGCCAAGAGCACCAAGGCGATCACCAAGGACACCGAGGACGTCGTCAAGCTGGCCAAGGAAGCCCGCGAGATCAAGGAGCCGGCCGAGAAGGACAAGAAGCCCCTCGCCGACTTACCAGAAGTTCATGGACGAGATGATCAAGTCGGCCGAGGATCTCTCCGCCGTCGCCGCCAAGGCCGGCTCGACCCAGATCCAGGCCAAGGAAGCCTTCCAGACCTTCACCAAGACCTGCACCGCCTGCCACGAGGTCTTCAAGAAGGACGAGTGAGCATCGAGCCTCGAGCGATCCCCGAGCCGAGCCGCTCTGCGACCGTGGCTCGGCTGGCAAGCCCTCCGATGCGGAGCAGAACTCCATCAACCTGCCGCCCCTCGATCGCCAGGAGCAGGATGACCGTGGCCACCGCCAGCGGCCGGGGCAGGACGCCGTCGGCGTCGTGGGTCAGGTTGACGTGGAACTTCTGGACGAAGATGTTGAAATTTTGCCTCATCGTCCCGACGATCTGGCCATCGACCTCGATGTGAAACGTCTGGGGCAGGAGCAGCGAGGCCAGATCGACGAACCGACGGACCGCCGCCTTCCAGGCGCTGTCCTCGGTCACCTTGCCCCGGACGACGCCCGATGGCGTCGAGGATCTCCCAGGAATCGCGGAACAACGACGACCACCCTTTGCGACGGAGCGTGCCGATGTGCTCGCCGGTCTGGGAGTCGGTCACCTGGTACGCGGCGCTGAAGTCGACGATCCGATCGGCCTTGATCCGCAGCAGCTCGGGCCCTCCGACGGCCCCTTCGTGGACCCGGATGTCTTCCTTGAGGCGGAACGCCTTCTGCTCGGATCCGGCCAGCGGCTGACCGTCGAGCGTCGTGATCGTGAAGCCGGCCCCGAAGAGCTTGAAGACCTTCCGACGGGCCAAGAACTGGTCGTGGCGATAGAGTTCGGGCAGCGCGACGGACATGGAATCTCCTCTGAGGTGATGAGCCGAGCGATCGCGGAGATGATCCGCCCTCGGGGCCTCTCGATCAAGTCTTCGTCGCCGAGGTTAGTCGATTGTCCTGGCCGCCATCCATTTCCTCGACGCGACGCTCCCGGATGTCCAATCCAATCTGGCGCTCGACGAAGCGCTGCTGGTCGAGGCCGAGGAGCGGTCTGGCCCGTCGCTTCTTCGGATCTGGGAGCTGGACCACTTCGCGGTCGTGCTCGGGGCGTCGTGCCGGCTGAAGGAGGATGTCCGGGTCGAGGCCTGCCGGGCCGACGGCGTGGCGATCGCCCGGCGATCGAGCGGCGGGGGGACGGTTGTCATCGGCCCGGGGGCTTTGAATTTCTCGGTGATCCTGCCGATCGACGCGGCGCCGGAGTTGAAGACGGTCGACGCCGCCCAGCGGTTCGTCCTGGAGCGGACGGCCGAGGCGATCCGGGAGGCCGGGCCATCGGTGACGATCCGAGGGTCGGGAGACCTGACGCTCGGCCTCCGCAAGTTCTCCGGCAGCGCACAGCGGCGGCTTCGCCGTACATGTCCTGATCCACGCGAGCTTGCTCTACGACTTCCCGCTCGACTTGATCGACCGGTACACCCTCATGCCGTCCCGTCGTCCGGAGTATCGCGAGGACCGCGCGCACGCCGACTTCGTCACGAACCTTCCCCTGGGCCGTGATCGACTGCTGTCCGCGTTGCGTTCCGCCTGGCTGCCCTCGGATCAGCACGAGGTCGTCGCAACCATCCCCGAGGAGGAGGTCCGTGCGCAGTTCGAGAGAAAATTTTCCAGAATTGGATGGATCGAGCGCCTTTGACCGTATTCTTTTCAAGGAGATCGTCGGACGATCCGATGGCCTCAGTGACGATCTTGCGACCGTCACCTTCCGTCGGTGGCCCGCGTTCCTATACTTGATGAAAGAGGATTCGACCGGGGTTTGGGTCGAATCCGATTTCCGGTATGCTCGAAAGTCTCGGCCCGTGCCCACGGTCGGCACGGGCTTTCGCTCAGGCACTCGGCGAATCTCGCCCAAACGGCAAAGGGCCGTGCTGTCGGCAGGGCCCCAGTGGGGATCACGCTCCCATGAATCGCTCGACGGTCGCGAACCGGTGGAATCTCGAGCTGATCGAGGAGAACTATCAGCGCTGGAGTAGCGAACCGACCTCGGTCAACGCCACCTGGCAGGCCTTCTTCGAGGGTTACGACCTCGGCCGATCCCAGCGAAGGTGACGAACGGTCAGTCGACCCCGACGAGGGCGCGGCGCAGGCGGCCGTGACCCGCCTGATCGACGCCTATCGCGAGATCGGCCATTACCTGGCCGACCTCGACCCGCTCAAGACTGACCCAGCCCGGCGACCCCAACGGGTTGCTCGAGCTGTCGAGCTTCGGCCTCACCGAGGCCGACCTCGACCGGACGTTCCACACCAAGCTCTTCGACCCCCCCCGGGCGACCCTCCGCGACCTGATCGCGGCGCTCAAGGAGACGTACTGCCGGACGATCGGCGTCGAGTTCATGCACATCCGGAACCCGCAGGTCCGCGCCTGGCTCCAGGAGCGGATGGAGACGAACCGGAACCGGCCCCAGCTCGACATCCGGCTGAAGCGGCGGATCATCCTCAAGCTCAACGCCGCCGAACTGTTCGAGACGTTCCTGCATACCCACTACGTCGGGGCCAAGCGGTTCTCGCTCGAAGGGGGCGAGACCTTGATCCCGCTCCTCGACGCGCTCATCGAGCGGGCGGCCAAGCACGGCGTCAAGGAGATGGTCCTGGGAATGCCCCACCGGGGACGGCTCAACGTCCTGGCCAACACACTCGACAAGCCCTACGGGATGATCTTCGGCGAGTTCGAGGACAACCAGCCCGAGACCTATGCCGGCGACGGCGACGTCAAGTACCACCTGGGCTTCTCGGCCGACCACGTCACGGCCGAGAACCACACGATCCACCTCTCGCTGACTCCCAACCCGAGCCACCTGGAGGCCGTCAACCCGGTCGTCGAGGGGCGGACACGGGCCAAGCAGCGGAAGTTCAAGGACCCCACCCGCAAGCTCGGCGTCCCCGTCCTGATCCATGGCGACGCCGCGTTCGCCGGCCAGGGGCTTGTGGCCGAGACCTTGAACCTCTCCCAGCTCAAGGGTTACCGGACCGGCGGGACGGTCCACATCGTCGTGAACAACCAGATCGGCTTCACGACCTCGCCGGTCGACAGCCGGTCGACCCGTTATTGCACCGACGTTGCCAAGATGATCGAGGTGCCGATCTTCCACGTCAATGCCGAGGACCCCGAGGCCTGCGTCTACGTCGCCAAGCTGGCGGTGGACTTCCGACAGACCTTCGGCCAGGACGTCGTGATCGACCTGATCTGCTACCGGAAGCACGGCCACAACGAGAACGACGAGCCGGCGTTCACCCAGCCGTTGATGTACGAGAAGATCCGCGACCGGCCGACCATCCGGGCCCTCTACACGGAGAACCTGATCCAGTCCGGCGAGCTCTCCTCCGAGGAGGCCGAGACCATCGCCGAGACCTTCCAGCGACAAGCTGCAAGCGGTCTACGAGGAGGTCCACGACAACGCCGCCAAGATCCCGCCGACTCCCGGCTTCGGCGGCCAGTGGAAGGGCTACAAGCCAAACTACTCGTTCGCACCGGTCGACACCGGCGTGCCGGTCGAAGCCCTCAAGCGGATCACCAAGGCGACCTCGACCATCCCGGAAGGGTTCCATGTCAACCCGAAGATCAAGCGGCAGCTTGACGCCCGGCTCAAGACGATCGAGGTCGGCGAGGGGATCGACTGGGGGTTCGCCGAAACCCTGGCCTTCGGTTCGCTCCTGGCCGACGGGGTCCCGGTCCGGCTCAGCGGACAGGACAGCCGGCGCGGCACGTTCAGCCATCGCCACGCCGTCCTGATCGACGGGACCAACGGCGAGGCTTACGTCCCGCTCAACACGGTCTCGGAGCACAAGACCGAGATCTGCGCCTACGACAGCCTGCTGTCCGAGGCGGCGGTGCTCGGCTTCGACTACGGGTACTCGCTCGACGAACCCAGGATGCTGATCCTCTGGGAGGCCCAGTTCGGCGACTTCGCCAACGGGGCCCAGGTGATCATCGACCAGTTCATTGCCTCGGCCGAGTCAAAGTGGGGCCGGGCCAGCGGCCTGGTCATGCTCCTGCCCCACGGCTACGAAGGCCAGGGGCCCGAGCACTCCAGCGCCCGGCTCGAACGGTTCCTCTCGCTCTGCGCGGAGGACAACATCCAGGTCGTCTACCCGACGACGCCCTCGCAGTTCTTCCACCTGCTCCGCCGCCAGGTCAAGCGGGATTTCCGCAAGCCGTTGATCGTGATGACGCCCAAGTCGCTCCTCCGGTCGAAGCAGGCGGTCTCGACGCTCGACGATCTGGCCAACGGCCGGTTCCAGGAGGTGATCGACGACTCGGTCGCGGCCGATCGGGTCAACCGGGTGGTGCTCTGCTCGGGCAAGGTCTACTATGATCTGGTCGCCAAGCGCGAGGAGTCGAACCAGTCGCGCGAGGTGGCGATCGTCCGCCTGGAACAGTTTTACCCCTGGCCGGTCGAGGCCCTCAAGGCGGCCCTCGGTCGCTACCGATCAGCCACGGAGTGGGTCTGGTGCCAGGAGGAGTCGCAGAATATGGGGGGTTGGAACTTTGTCGCCCTCCGGCTCCGCGATTTGATGAAGAAGAACTTCGAGTACGTCGGCCGCGACGCCAGCGCCAGCCCGGCGACCGGCTCGCACACCATCCACGACCGCGAGCAGAAAGAACTGGTGGAGGCCGCCATCGGGGCCGCCATCCCTCACCTGGTCTCGGCGAACCCGGCCCGCCCGGCCGTCGCCCTCACGAGCAAGGATTGACCCGATGGCCGTCGTGCCGATCAAAGTCCCCAAGGTTAGCGAGTCGATCTCCGAGGGCATCCTGGCGAGCTGGCTCAAGCCCGACGGCTCGGTCGTCAAGGCCGGAGAGCCGCTCTACGAACTGGAGACCGACAAGGCCAGCCAGGTCTTCATCGCCCCCAGCGCCGGGACCCTGAAGATCCAGGCCAAAGAGGGGGAGACCGTCCAGGTCGAGTCGGTCATCGGAACCATCGACCCCGACGCCGCCCCCTCGGCCGCCGCGAAGGCTCCCGAGCCGGCCAAACCGGCCTCCGCCCCCACGTCGTCCCGACCGGCCGAGCCCGCGCCCGCACCGGCCGAGGCCCACAAGCCCGATTCGAGCAACGGCGGCGTCGCCACGATGCCGCTGGCCCCGTCGGTTCGCCGGATCGTCGCCGAGTCGAACGTCGACCCGAGCGCGATCGACGGTTCGGGCCGAGGCGGTCGTCTCACCAAGGGAGACGTCCTCGCCCACATCGAGGCCCCGAAGCCGGTTCCAGCGCCGGCTCCGACCCCGACGGCAGAGCCGGTTCCAGCGCCGGCTCCGACCCCGACGGCTTCCGGCCCTCGCGAGAGTCGGAAGCGGATGAGCGGTCTCCGACAGAAGATCGCCCAGCGGCTCGTCGAAGCCCAGCACACCGCGGCCATCCTGACGACCTTCAACGAGGCCGACATGTCGAAGGTCATGGACCTTCGGGCCAAATACAAGGACTCGTTCAAGACCAAGCATGGCGTGGCCCTCGGCTTCTCATCGTTCTTCATCAAGGCCACGATCGAGGCCCTCAAGGCGTTCCCTAACGTCAACGGGCGGATCGAAGGGACCGAGATCGTCACGAACCATGTCTACGACATTGGCGTGGCCGTCAGCACCGAGCGCGGCCTCATGGTCCCCGTGATTCGCGACGCCGACAAGCTCAGCTTCGCCGGAATCGAGAAGGCGATCGGCCAGTTCGCCGTGAAGGCCCGCGAGGGGACGATCTCGGTCTCCGATCTCCAGGGCGGCACGTTCACGATCACCAACGGCGGCGTCTTCGGCTCGCTGCTCTCGACGCCAATCCTCAACCCGCCCCAGAGCGGCATCCTCGGGATGCACGCGATCCAGAAACGCCCGGTCGCCGTCGATGACCAGGTTGTCATCCGTCCAATGATGTACCTGGCCCTCTCTTACGACCACCGGATCGTCGACGGCCGAGAGGCCGTCAGCTTCCTGGTCCGGATCAAGGAGTGCATCGAGAGCCCCGAACGCTTGATGCTCGAAGTTTGATCGGGGATGATAAAATGACCTTGGCGACCGCGAACGGGGCCGGATCACGGCCCGGGCGTCGCGGTCGCCGTGCCCTGCGCGGGCCATCCCATCGAAGGAGCAAGCGGTGTCGGAGCGTTACGACCTGGTGGTGATCGGGGCCGGTCCCGGGGGCTATGTTGCCGCGATCCGCGCGGCACAGCTCGGCATGAAGGTGGCCTGCGTCGAGAAGCGGCCAACCCTCGGCGGCACTTGCCTGAATATCGGCTGCATCCCGAGCAAGGCGCTGCTCGATTCGAGCGAACTTTACTCCCTGGCGACGCACCGATTCGCCAAGCACGGAATCAAACTTGGCTCGGTCGACCTCGACCTGAAGGCGATGCAGGCCCGCAAGGATACCGTCGTCAAGGAGCTGACCGACGGCGTCCGCTTCCTCTTCCGCAAGAACGGCATCACCGCCGTCTCCGGCTCGGGCCGGGTCGCCTCGCCGACCTCGGTCGTCGTCAAGGACAACGAGGGGTCCGAGACCACGCTGGAGGCCGCTCACATCCTCCTGGCGACCGGCAGCGCCGCCGATCAACCTGCCTTTCTTGCCCTTCGATGGCAAGACGGTCGTCAGCTCGACCGAGGCCCTCACCTTCGACAAGGTCCCCGACCACCTGCTCGTCGTTGGCGGCGGCTACATCGGCCTGGAGCTGGGCTCGGTCTGGAAGCGGCTCGGGGCGAAGGTCACGGTCGTGGAGTTTCTCCCGAGGATTGTGCCGATGGCCGACGTCGAGGTCGGCACCCTGCTCGCCAAGAGTCTGGCCAAGCAGGGGCTGGAATTCCAGATGGAGACGAAGGTGACGGGCGCCAAGGTCGCCAACGGCCGGGCCCTCGTGACCGCCGAGACCAAGGACGGCAAGACGCTCACCTACGACTGCGAGCAGCGTTCTCGTCTCCGTCGGCCGCCGTCCCTACACGGAAGGGCTGGGGCTAGACACCGTCGGCGTGACAGTCGACCCGAAGACCGGCAAGGTCGCGACCGATGCGCACTTCCGAACCAACGTGCCGACGATCTCCGCCATCGGCGACCTGATCGACGGCCCGATGCTCGCGCACAAGGCCGAGGACGAAGGGGTGGCCTACGCCGAGATCCTGGCCGGGAAGTCCGGGCACGTCAACTACGAGACCATCCCGAGCGTCATCTACACCTGGCCCGAGATGGCGAGCGTCGGGATCACCGAGGAGCAGGCAAAGGAGCGGAAGCTCGACTACAAGGTCGGCAAGTTCCCGTTCATCGCCAACGGCCGGGCCAAGGCGATGGACGAGGTGGAAGGGATCGTGAAGATCCTCGCCGACGCGAAGACCGACCGCGTCCTGGGCGTCCACATCATCGGGCCGAGGGCCTCCGACATGATCGCCGAGGCCGTGGCCGTCATGGAGTTCGCCGGCAGCGCCGAGGACATCGCCCGGACCTGCCACGCTCATCCCACACTCTCCGAAGCCTTCCGGGAGGCCGCCCTCGATGTTGACGGTCGAGCGATCCACGCCGCGCCCCGGGCCAAGGCCCCCGCGCGTTGACGAGACCCGTTTCGTCCCCGACCACCTGGTCGAGGCCGTCGCCGTGACCGACCCCGAGGCCATCCGCCGCCTCAAGGCCGACCGCGAGGCGACGGGCCTCGATCGGCGGGACGAGATGTGGGATGGGATCTACGTCATGTCTCCGAGCCCGAATTTCGAGCATCAGACCATCTCAGACCAACTCTGGCTCGTCTTCTGGTCCGTGCTGGATCTCGCGGGCGGCGGAGTCGTCATCCACGATTTCAACGTCAGCGATCGCATCGAAGGTTGGACAGAAAATTATCGCATCCCGGACATTGCCGTCTACCTCATCACCAATACGTCTGTCAATTGCGGGACGCACATGTGCGGCGGCCCCGACCTCGCCGTCGAGATCCTCAGCGAGGGCGACCTGGCCCGCAAGAAGCTCGACTTCTACGCGAAAATCGGCACGAGGGAACTCCTCTTGCTCGACCGCCATCCCTGGGCGCTGGAGCTCTACCGCCTGGCCGAAGGCCGGCTCGATCTGATCGGCAAGTCGACTCCCGACAACCCCGACGTCCTGAACAGCCAGGTCCTCCCGCTGAGCTTCCGCCTGGTGCCGGGCGAGGGCCGGCCGACGATCGAGCTGGCCCGGATCGACGGCGGCCAGTCCTGGCGGATCTGAATATCGGAATTGATCGCGACCCGACCAACGCCGAAGCCTTCTTCCGGGAGCTTCCACTCGATGTCAACCGCCGAACGAACCGCGCCGCTCCTCCAGCCCGATCGTCCGGGTGTGGACGGAGACGACCCAGTCACCGTGCCCGATCAACTGGTCGAGGCCCTTGCCGTGACCGATCCCGCCATGGTCCGTCGCCTCAAGGCCGACCGGGAGGCGACGGGGCTCGATCGGCGCGATGAGATGTGGGATGGGATTTACGTCATGTCACCCGCCCCAAACCTCGAACATCAGGTCTTCGCCCAGGAACTCTGGCGCATCTTCAGCGAGGTTCTCCCCCTCGTCGGAGGCGGAATCGCTTATAACGTCTTGAATGTCAGCGATCGGGTAGAGGGCTGGCTGGCGAACTACCGGGAACCCGATGTCGGAGTCTATCTGGCCACCAATCCCGCGATCAATTGCGGGACGCACATGTGCGGCGGCCCCGACCTCGCCGTCGAGATCCTCAGCGAGGGCGACCTGGCCCGCAAGAAGCTCGACTTCTACGCGAAGATTGGCACGAGGGAACTCCTCTTGCTCGACCGCCATCCCTGGGCTTTGGAACTCTACCACCTGGCCGATGGCCGGCTCGATCTGGTCGGCACCTCGACACCCGACAAGCCCGACGTCCTGACCAGCGCGGTCCTCCCGCTGGGCTTCCGCCTGGTCGCGGGCGAGGTCCGGCCGACGATCGAGCTGGCCCGGCTCGATGGCGGCCAGACGTGGCGGATCTGAAGAATGGAACCGATCGCGTCCCGCCCGACGCACTCCGAGGATCTCCGACCGTGAGCCTGACTTTTTCCGCTTCGGGGACCAATCCGTCCACCGAGAGACCCTGTCCGGCCTCGGCGCTCCTGGCCGATTACCGGGCCGTCCGGCGCCAGACCGAGGCCCTCGCCGAGCCGCTCGAGCCCGAGGACTTCGTCCTCCAGTCGATGCCCGACGCCAGTCCGGTCAAGTGGCACCTCGCCCACACGACCTGGTTCTTCGAGACCTTCATCCTCGCGAATGCGCTGCCCGACTACCGGCCCCGCTTTCCCCAGTATAACTACCTGTTCAACTCGTATTACAACGCCGTCGGCGAGCGGATCGCTCGCGACCGCCGTGGCATGTTGTCACGCCCGACGATCGGCGAGGTTCAGCGCTATCGTCACGAGATCGACGCAAGAATGGAAGACTGGCTGGTCTCGGCCGACGATTGCACCCGCTCGACCTTCGCCTCGATCATCATCCTCGGCCTGAACCATGAGCAGCAGCACCAGGAACTGATCCTGACCGACCTCAAGCACGCCTTCGCCGCCAATCCCCTCCGGCCGGTCTACCGAGAGCGCGACCCCGATTCTGCCGGTGAATCGGGCCCCCTCCGCTGGACGACCTTTCCCGCCGGGGTCCGCCCGATCGGCCACGAAGGGACCGGGTTCGCGTTCGACAACGAGCTGCCGAGACATCCCGAGTACGTCGAGGCCTTCGAGCTGGCGAGCCGGCCGGCGTCGAACGCCGAGTTCCTCGTGTTCATCGAGGACGGCGGCTACGACCGCCCCGAACTCTGGCTCTCCGACGGCTGGGCGGCGTGCAAGACCCGAAACTGGTCGGCCCCGTTCTACTGGGAACATCTCGACGGCCGATGGATGACGACCACACTGGCCGGACTGAGGGAGGTCATGCCCGACCAGCCGGTCACACACGTCAGCTATTACGAGGCCGACGCCTTCGCCCGCTGGTCCGACGCCAGGCTCGCGACCGAGGCTGAGTGGGAGGTCGCCGCCAACGATCGGACGGTCGAGGGAAATCTCCTCGAATCGGGCCGCTACCATCCGTCGGCCGGTCCCAGTGAGGATAGGCCGGTTCAGATGTTCGGCGACGTCTGGGAGTGGACCCGTAGCCCGTATTCGCCCTACCCTGGCTATCGACCGGCCGCTGGGGCCCTGGGCGAGTACAACGGCAAGTTCATGTGCAACCAGTTCGTGCTCCGAGGAGGGTCGTGCGCGACCCCTCGCTCGCACATCCGGGCCAGTTACCGGAACTTCTTCCCGCCTGACGCCCGCTGGCAATTCAGCGGAATCCGGCTGGCCCGGGACCTGACGTGAGGTCGAAGACATCGCTCATTTCCTGATTTTTCCCGCCAGGGTGGCGAACCGCCGGACTCCAGTCGTTACACTGGAGCCCTTTAGCCAGATTCGGACGTCGCGATCGTCCCGGCCGACCCGGCCGCGGTAGGAGAGGCTTCCCGACCATGCCCAACAGTTTCGACTCTCTGGCCACATTCAAAGTTGATGATCGCACTTACCGCTACTATCGCCTCGACGCTCTTTCCGGACAGGGCGTCGACCTCGCCCGCCTGCCGTTCTCGCTCAAGATCCTCCTGGAAAACCTGCTCCGCAACGAAGACGACGTGACCGTCACGAAGGACGACATCCTCGGCCTGGCCGAGCTGGGACCCGAAGGCGATCCCCAACCTCGAGATCGCCTTCCGGCCGAGCCGGGTCCTGCTCCAGGACTTCACCGGCGTGCCGGCGGTCGTGGACCTCGCCGCGATGCGCGACGCCATGCAGCGGATGGGGGGCGACCCGAAGAAGATCAACCCGCTCCAGCCGGTCGAGCTGGTGATCGACCACTCGGTCCAGGTCGACGAGGCCGGGACCTCGCTCGCGTTCGCCACCAACGCCGAGCTGGAGTTCAGCCGGAACCGCGAGCGTTACGCGTTCCTCCGCTGGGGCCAGGACGCCTTCCGGAACTTCCGCGTCGTCCCGCCCGACACCGGGATCGTCCACCAGGTCAACCTCGAATACCTCGCCCGGGTCGTCTTCAGCTCGTCCGACGTCGAGGGCGACGCCGCCGGCGGCGAGCCCCTGGCCTATCCCGACACGCTGGTCGGGACCGACTCGCACACGACGATGATCAACGGCCTGGGCGTGCTGGGCTGGGGCGTCGGCGGGATCGAGGCCGAGGCCGCGATGCTCGGCCAGCCGGTCTCGATGCTGGTCCCGCAGGTGGTCGGGTTCAAGCTCACCGGCCAGCTCCGCGAAGGCGCCACGGCGACCGACCTCGTCCTGACCGTCACCGAGATGCTCCGCCGCAAGGGGGTGGTCGGCAAGTTCGTCGAGTTCTACGGCGACGGCCTGGCGACCCTCCCGCTCGCCGACCGGGCGACCATCGCCAACATGGCCCCCGAATACGGCGCGACCTGCGGGATCTTCCCGATCGACGCCGAGACGCTCCGCTACCTCGAACTCTCCGGCCGCCCGAAGGACCTGATCCGCCTGGTCGAGGCCTACGCCAAGGCCCAGGGGCTGTTCTTCACGCCCCGGCGCGCCCGAGGCCGACTACACCGACACGCTCGAGCTCGACCTGGCGACCGTCGAGCCGAGCCTGGCCGGCCCCAAGCGGCCGCAGGACCGGGTCCCGCTGAGCGAGGCCAAGGACGTCGTTCCACAAGGCGCTCAAGGCGATGCTCGAGGCCAAGCCGCCGTCGCCGACAGTCCAACGGCGCGGCGGCCTCGGCGACCACCGACGTCAAGAGCGAGATCGCGGCTCGAAGGCGAAGGCGGCGGCGGGACCGCCGTCGGCGCCGAGGACCCGACGGCCCCCTCGGCCGCCTACCGGCCGCTCCGCAACGGCTACATCAGGCACGGCTCGGTCGTCATCGCCGCCATCACCAGTTGCACGAACACGTCGAACCCCTCGGTCATGATCGCCGCCGGCCTGGTTGCCAAGAAGGCCGTCGAGCGCGGCCTGACGACCCAGCCCTGGGTCAAGGCCAGCCTCGCCCCCGGCTCGAAGGTCGTGACCGACTACCTGCGACGACGCCGGGCTTGACACCGTACCTCGACCAGCTCCGGTTCAACCTCGTCGGCTACGGCTGCACGACCTGCATCGGCAACTCCGGCCCGCTCTCGCTGGAGATCTCCAAGGCGATCCACGACGACGACCTCGTCACGGTGGCCGTCCTCAGCGGCAACCGGAACTTCGAGGGGCGGATCAACTCCGACGTCCGGGCCAACTACCTCGCCTCGCCCCCGCTGGTCGTCGCCTACGCCCTCGCCGGGACGATGGACATCGACCTGACGAACGACCCGATCGGCCACGACCCGGAGGGCAAGCCGGTCTACCTCAAGGACATCTGGCCGACCCAGGCGCGAGGTCGCACGACGCGGTCGCGAAGTCGGTCCGGTCCGAGATGTTCCACAAGGAGTACGGCGAGGTCTTCAAGGGCGACGAGCGCTGGAACTCGCTGCCAGTCCCGCAAGGGCGACCTCTACGAGTGGGACGACAGCTCGACCTACGTCAAGAACCCGCCCTACTTCATCGGGATGCCCGACCAGCCGCCGCCCGTCGACGGAGATCGAGGGGGCGCGGGCCCTGGCCGTCCTGGGCGACAGCATCACGACCGACCACATCTCGCCGGCCGGGTCGATCAAGGTCCAGGGCCCGGCGGGCCGCTACCTGATCGAGCACGGCGTGCCGGTCAGCGACTTCAACTCCTACGGCTCGCGCCGGGGCAACCACGAGGTGATGGTCCGCGGGACGTTCGCCAACATCCGGCTCAAGAACAAGCTGGCCCCCGGCACCGAAGGGGGCGTCACCCGGCACCTGCCCGACGGCGAGGTGATGTCGATCTTCGACGCCTCGGAGAAATACCGCGAGGAAGGGGTGCCGCTGATCATCCTGGCCGGCAAGGAATACGGCTCGGGCTCGTCGCGCGACTGGGCGGCCAAGGGGCCGAAGCTCCTGGGCATCCGGGCGGTGATCGCCGAGAGCTACGAGCGGATCCACCGCTCGAACCTCGTCGGCATGGGCATCCTGCCGCTCCAGTTCGGCGCCGGCGACGACGTCGAGCAGCCTCGGCCTGACCGGCGAGGAGGTCTTCGCCATCGAGGGGCTGGCCGACGGCCTGGCCGACGGCTTCAAGCACGGCAAGGAGGTGACGGTCGTCGCCGACCAAGCCCGACGGCGACCGAGCACCGGTTCACGGCGACCGTCCGGATCGACACGCCCCAGGAAATCCGCTACTATCAGCACGGCGGGATTCTCGCCTTACGTGCTCCGGCAATTGCTCGCCGGCCCGAGGCCACGGCCTTGACGCCCTCGGACCTGTCCGAGGCGTGGATCCGGTCCGACGGATCGCGCCTGCTTCGAGCCGGCGAATCGCCTCCGGCGTTCGGCCCGAGCGACGGCTTCCCGCCTGGATCGAGGCCGCGGTTTTTGGTTAAGATCAAGCGATTGCATGGAATGGTTCCGTGGTCGGCCCTCCTCTCCCGAGCCTCCCACGGCGGTCCGTTGGCCTGGCCAACGGAGTCTCCGTCCCGCACCACGCATCACCTTCCCCGATGCCGCCGGCGTCCCCCGTCTCGACGCGGTCTCCCGGCGGCGGCATCTTTCAGGAGTCGGCCTACATGTCGCAAGCGACAGACCGAAGCCAAGCCGGTGGTCTCGAAGAATCAGGCGATCGGCTGGCTGCGGCAGATGCTGCTGATCCGCCGGTTCGAGGAACAGTCGGACAAGCTCTACCAGATGGGCGGGAAGATCGGCGGCTTCTGCCACCTCTACAGCGGACAGGAGCCGGTCGCCGTCGGTTCGATCGGCGTGCTCCGCGAGGACGACTACGTCATCACCGCCTATCGCGACCACGGCCACGCCCTGGCCCGGGGGATGGGCGCCAACGAGGCGATGGCCGAGCTGCTCGGCAGGCTACACCGGCTGCTCCAAGGGCAAGGGCGGCTCGATGCACTTCTTCGACGCCGAGAAGGGGTTCCTCGGCGGCCACGCCATCGTCGGCAGCCACATCCCGCTCGCCGCGGGCGTCGCCTTCGCCAGCAAGTACCAGAACAAGGACTCGGTCTGCATCTGCTACTTCGGCGACGGCGCGATGAACCAGGGGTCGCTCCACGAGGCCTTCAACATGGCCAGCCTCTGGAAGCTCCCGGTGATCTACGTCGTCGAGAACAACATGATGTCGATGGGCACCCAGCTCCATCGCCACTCCTGCCTGATGGACCTGACCGTCCGCTGCGGGACCGGCCTACGGCATTCCCGGCTACTCGATCGACGCCAACGACATCGAGCTGATCGCCAAGACCACCCGCGAGTGCGCCGCCCGCGCCCGCGCCGGCGAGGGGCCGAGCTTCATCGAGATGAAGACCTACCGCTTCCGCGGCCACTCGATGAGCGACCCGGCCAAGTACCGGACCAAGGAAGAGCTCGAGGACGCCAAGGCCCGCGACCCGATCGTCGCCTACGAGCACGTCCTCAAGGACCGCGGCTGGATCGACGACGAGACGATCGAGCGAGATGCACGACGAGATCAAGGCGGAGGTCGAGGAGGCGATCGAGTTCGCCGAGGAAAGCGACCAGACCCCGCCCGAGGCGCTCTACCAGGACGTCACGGTGGCCCACCATATCCCCCAGGAGTGACCATGGCCGTCATTGCCTACCGCGAAGCCCTGAACCAGGCGATGTCCGAGGAGATGGAGCGCGACGACCGCGTCTTCCTCATGGGCGAAGAGGTCGCCGAGTACAACGGCGCCTACAAGGTCAGCCAGGGGATGCTCGCCCGCTTCGGCCCCCGCCGGATCATCGACACGCCGATCTCCGAGGAAGGGTTCTGCCGGCATGGGCATCGGCGCGGCGATGGTCGGCCTCCGCCCGATCGTCGAGTTCATGACCTTCAGCTTCAGCCTGGTGGCGATCGACCAGATCGTCAACAACGCCGCCAACATGCGGTACATGAGCGGCGGCCAGTTCGCCGTGCCGATCGTCTTCCGGGGCTCCTCGGGCATGGCCGGCTGCCTGGCGGCGACCCACTCGCACCGGCTCGAAGCCTGGTACGCCCACATCCCGGGCCTGACCGTCGTCATGCCCGCCACCCCCGCCGACGCCAAGGGGCTGCTCAAGAGCGCCGATCCGATCCGACGACCCGGTCGTCTTCATCGAGCACGAGATCCTCTACGGCGACAAGGGGGAGGTCCCCGACGGCGAGCACCTCGTCCCGATCGGCAAGGCCGAGATCAAGCGAGCCGGCTCCGACGTGACGCTGATCACCTATTCCCGGTCGCTCAAGGCGACCATGGCCGCCGCCGAGACCCTCGCCGGCGAGGGGATCGACGCCGAGGTCATCGACCTCCGGACGATCCGCCCGCTCGACCTCGACACCCTGCTCGAGTCGGTCGTGCAAGACCCACCGCGCGGTGATCGTCGAGGAAGACTGGCCCTATTGCGGCCTGGGCGCCGGGATCTCCGACCGGATCATGCAGAAGGCGTTCGACGAGCTCGACGCCCCGATCCGCCGCGTCACGACCAAGGACGCGCCGATCCCTTACAACCGGGCCCTCGAGGCGTCGATGCTGCCGAGCGTCGACCGGGTCGTCGCTCAGGTCCGCGACGTGATGTACAGCCGCCTTTGACCGACAATTCCCCTCGAAATTGACCCGAGGCCGCCGAGGGTGGCCGCCCCAACAGGCACTGAGCCGAATCCGGGGCGGACGCCCTCGGTCGTGCCTTGGATGAGAGCCCTCGGCGACCGCCGACCAGTCCTTGGAGATCAGTCTCGTGCCGATCGAAGTGCCTATGGGTGCGATCAGCCCCACGATGGAGAGCGGGCAAATCGTCGAGTGGCGGGTCAAGGTCGGCGACAAGGTCAAGGAAGGCGACACGCTGGCCGACATCCAGACCGACAAGGCGGTGATGCCGCTGGAGTCGTTCGACGAGGGAATCGTCGCCGTCCTCTACGCCAAGGTGGGCCAGGACGTCACGGTCGGCCAGCCCGTCTTGATCCTCGCGGCCAAGGGAGAGGATGCCCAGGCGATCGCCGCCTCGTCCGGCGGGGCCAAGGCCGCGCCGGCAAGGCGCCGGCGGCCGCGAAGGTCGAGGCCGAGCCCGCCACCCAGCACGAAGCACAAGGCGCCGACGCCCCCTATCGCGAGATGACCAGCAGCCCGACGCAGCCCGAGATCTCCAACGGGCAGGAGCGTCCCGCCGCGACGGCGACCGAGGTCCACGGCGGCGGCCGGATCAAGTCGAGCCCGCTGGCCCGCAAGATCGCGGCCTCGGCCAAGATCGACCTCGGCCAGGTCCCGCCGTCCGGCCCCGGCGGCCGGGTGATCCGCCGCGACGTCGAGGCGTTCCTCGCTTCCCGCCCCGCCGGAGGAGTCGCCGCGCCCACGTCCTCGAAGGCCGCCCCTGCCGCGAAGCCCGTCCTCGGCCGCCGCGAAGCGGATCCCGCACTCGCCGATGCGGAAGACGATCGCCACCCGGATGGTCCAGGCCAAGCAGTCGGCGCCCGAGATCCACGTCACCGTCGACATCCGGATCGACGAGATCGTCGCGATCCGCGAGCGGCTCAACAAGCAACTCGCCGCCGAGAAGATCAAGCTCTCGGTCGGCGACTTCGTGACCAAGGCCGTCGCCCTGGCCCTCCGCAAGCACCCGGGCGTGAACGCGACGTTACGAGCCCGAGGCGATCGTCGAGCACCCCGAGGTCAACGTCGGGATCGCCGTCGCCCTCGAAGGCGGCCTGATGGTCCCCGTCCTTCGCAATGCCGACACCCTGGGCCTCCGCGAGATCCGCACCGGCTCCGAGGCGATCGTCGAGGCCGCCCGCAAGGGCAAGCTGACCTCGACCCAGCTCACCGGCGGCACGTTCACCATCAGCAACCTGGGGATGTACGGGGTCAAGGCAGTTCGACGCGATCCTCAACCTGCCCGCAGGTCGGCATCCTCGCCGTCGGAGCCGGCGAGAAGCGGCCGGTCGTCGTGGGCGACGCGCTCGCAGTCGGCACCGTGATGACCGTCACTCTCACGGCCGACCACCGGGCGGTCGACGGCGCGCTCGCCGCCGAGTTCCTCCGGACCCTCAAGGGGCTGCTCGAAGAGCCGACGTCGATGCTCCTATAATGATCGAAGTAGGCGTAGGGTGCGTCAAGTCCTCGAAGACGCACCACAGCGAATGCCAAGGCGGTGCGTCTTCGAGGACTCGACGCACCCTGCATTACTCGACGCCGCATCGGTGATTCTCGAAGGGACCAAATGGCTTACGATTTCGACATCGTCGTGATTGGCGGAGGTCCCGCGGGCTACGCCGGGGCGATCCGGGCGGCGCAGCTTGGCAAGCGCGTCCTCTGCGTCGAGCGCGACAAGCTCGGCGGGATCTGCCTGAACTGGGGCTGCATCCCGACCAAGGCGCTGCTGACCAACGCCCACCTCGTCGAGCTGATCTCCCGCCACGGCAAGGCGTTCGGCTACAGCGGCGACGCCCACTGGGATTTCGGCCAGATGATCGGCCGGAGCCGGAGCGTGGCCGGAACCCTGAACAAGGGGATCGAGCAGCTCTTCAAGAAGTACAAGGTCCAGCACAAGCTCGGCACGGCCAAGGTCGTGGCGAAGAACAAAGTTCAGATCGGCTCGGAGACCGTGACGGCCGAGTCGATCGTGGTCGCCACCGGCGTCCGGCCTCGCCCCTTGCCGGGTGCCGAGTTCGACGGCAAGCAGATCATCTCTTACAAAGAGGCGATGTCGCTTGACGACTCAGCCGAAGTCGATGCTCATCATCGGCGCCGGGCCGATCGGCCTGGAGTTCGGCTACTTCTACAACGCGATCGGCACCAAGGTCACGGTCATCGAACTGCTCGACCGCATCCTGCCGGGCGAGGACGAGGACTCATCCGCCGCGCTGGCCAAGAGCCTGACGCGCCGGGGGATCGAGATCTTCACCGGGTCGAAGACCGGCAAGGTGACGAAGTCGGCCTCGGGCGTGAAGGTCGAGGTCGAGACGCCGCAGGGCGCCGAAGACGTTCGAAGCCGAGGTCATGCTCGTCTCGATCGGCGTCCTCGGCAACGTCGAGGGGGTCTTCGCCGACAATCTGGGCGTCGAGCTGTTCAAGGGGCACATCAAGGCCGACCCGAAGAACGGCTACCGGACCAACGTCCCGGGGATCTACGCCATCGGCGACGTGATCGGCCCCCCCTGGCTGGCCCACGTCGCGCACCACGAGGCGATCCACTGCATCGAGACGATCTGCGGCAAGCACCCGCACCCGATCGACTACTCGAACGTCCCCGGCTGCACCTACACCGACCCGGGCGTCGCCAGCGTCGGCCTGACCGAGAAGGCCGCGAAGGAGGCCGGGCACGAGATCCGGGTCGGCAAGTTCCCGTTCATCGCCAGCGGCCGGGCCCAGGCCGCCGACGAGACCGAGGGCTTCGTCAAGCTGATCTTCGACGCCAAGCACGGCGAGTTGCTCGGCGCCCACCTCGTCGGCTCGCAGGCGACCGAGCTGATCGCCGAGCTGGTCATGGCCAAGAAGCTCGAAGCGACCGAGGAAGAGATCATCCACGCCATGCACCCGCACCCGACCTTCTCCGAGGCCGTCATGGAGGCCGCCGGCCAGGCCGTCGGCGAGTCGGTGCATATCTGATCTAAAATCAGAGATCTCAGATCTGAAATCTCAGATCTGAGACCTCTCATCTCGATCAATTCATCGAGAGACCCGTCAGCCGACGAACTGGACGTCGAGCGGCCCGGGGATGAGTCCGGCTTCGGTCGCCCTCTTGAGCAGGGTCCGAACGGCCTCGCGTCCTCTTGGACCGTAGTCGACGGTCCACTCATTGACGTACATCCCCACGAACTTGTCGGCCAGCGCGGGGTCGAGGTCCCTTGCGTAGTTCAGGGCGTAGTCGAGCGCCTCCTGGCGGTGTTCGAGCGCGTACTCGATGCTCCCCCGGAGGAGCCGGGCGATCTCGTTGACGGTCTCCTCGCCGAGGTCCTTGCGGACGACGTTGCCGCCGAGCGGCAGGGGCAGGCCGGTCTCGCCCATCCACCACTGGCCGAGGTCGACGATCTGGTGCAGACCCCGGTCCTGGTAGAAGAGCTGCCCCTCGTGGATGATCAGGCCGACGTCGGCCTTCCCTTCGGCGACGGCAGGAAGGATCTGGTCGAAGGGCATCACCTCGACCTTCACGTCCTTGCCCAGGCAGAGCTGGAGCGTGAGGTAAGCGGTGGTGAGCTTGCCCGGGATCGCGATGGTCTTCGTCTTCGCCTGCTCGAGTGTCATCGGCTCGCGGGCGATCAGCTTCGGCCCGTACTCGTCGCCCATGCTGCAGCCGGAGGCGAGCAGGGCGTACCTGTCGGCCAGGTGGGCGAACGCGTGGATGCTGATGGCCGAGACTTCCAGCTCGCCGTTCAAGGCCCGGCGGTTGAGCGTCTCGATATCCTCAAGCTGATGGACGAACTGCAGGCCGCCGTTGTCGAGCTTGTCGTGGGTCAAAGCGTAGAACATGAAGGCGTCGTCCGAGTCGGGGCTATGGCCGACCCGGATCGTCTGGCGAACGGCGGTGGTCATGGTGGGTGGTCCGTGATACGGGCGGATCGAGTCGAGTCGGGACGTCCCTGCTCCGAGGCTATCGTAGGCGAAATCGATTGGAAGGACCAACACTCGGTGCCACGCTCCGCGTGGCGATCGGTCCATCTCGAATCTGAGATTTCCGATTTGAAATCTCAAAGATCAAATGGGAAATCTCGGATCTCATATCGAAGATATGAGATCCGAGATCCCTGAACCTGGAAGCGGACGACTTACTGGCGAGGCTTCGGCTTCGAGCCGGTATTCCGGCTGGTGTTGTCGAGCATCTCCAGGGCGTCGAACGGGTCCTTGGTGTTGTCGTTCTCGTAGGCCTTGAGCAGGTCGAGGAACGGCGTGTCGGGCGGCAGCTCGATCTGCGACTGCTGGCAAGCCCGGGCGTAACGCTTGACGACGAGGCCGGTGTCCTTCTTGTTCAGGTCGTCGCGGCGGTAGGTCTGGTGCTTCTCGAGAAGCTTGTCCCAGATCTGGAGCCCTTCCTTGAACTTCTTGACGGCGAGCGGAAAGTCGGCCGACTTGTACGCCTTGGTCCCCTCGTAGAAGAGCTTGCGGGCGCTGGCGCCTTCTTGAGTGCTCTCGGCGTCGCAGCGGTCCTTCCAGTAGGGGTAGTTCATCTGGTCGGCCCAGCGGTTCGACCAGTACTTCTGGTTGGGGTGGAGCGGTCGCGTAAAGCTTCGGGTTGGACATCTCGTTGTCGTCGAGACGAACCTTGTGCCGGACGAGCTTGCCGTCGACCATGACCTCGTTGAAGGCGTCGAAGACGTGGAGGCCGAATTCGAGCCACTCGTCGTAGGCCCTGCGCCACTCGTTCATGGCGCGGGGGCCGAAGGTGGCCTCGATCCCCTTCATGCTCTCTTTTTCGAGCCCGATGGCGTAGCGGGTCTGGGCGTGGGCGGGCATCGACCGGAATGGCAGGTCGCCCTGCTGCCCCTTGCGCTGGGCGGGCGCGTCGACGTGCTCGACGGTCTCGGACCTCGCCGACGGCCTGGCGGGTCTCGCCCTTCGTCAACCAGCCGGACCGACTTGACGAACCAGTCGTGGCCGAGCTGGAAGTTGTCGTGGTAGATGTTGCCGCCGTCGATCGGGCTCCGCTTGAAGCTCTCGTCGTCGTCGTCGCGGAAGAGCCGGCGGAGGATGATCGACTCGTCCGAGAAGCCGAGCTTGTGGTAGTAGTACCACGCGGTGTCCCAGATCAGGTCGGGCGACTTCTGGTTCTTCTTGACGCCGTCCTGGACGAACTTGATCCCGCGCTTGATCCACTCGTACTTGTCTTCGGGGGCGTCCCACTCGACCGAGACGTTGTAGGTGAGGTTCCAGCTCTGGAAGGTCCAGATCGAGAGGAAGTGGGGCTGGAGCTTGGTGATCATGTCGACGGTCACCTTCAGCCGGTCCCACTCCTGGACCTTCTGAAGCTCGATGGCGCGGGTCCAGAGGACGTTGGCGGCGATCCCGCGGGCACCTCCGAGGAGGCAGAGCTTGAGGACGAAGCTGCCGGTGTCGACCTCGCCGATGGTCGCCTCGCCGAGGTCCTTCTTGATCGCCTCGGCCTGGAGGTACTGCTTGTAGGGGAAGATCGCCGTGAAGAGCACGAGGATGCCCACGGAATAGACGATCTTGCGTTGCATGTTGGTGAGGTAACTCACGCCGCCACCTCCCGGTTCTTGAGGATGAAATAGCCGGCGATCGAGAACGGGACGGCGTAGGCCAGGGCGATCAGGGTGTTGCTCAGCATCTGGGGCCAGGTCACGGCGAACCCCTCGGCGACGGTGTTGCTGACGTCGAGGGCCGACAGGTTGGGGATCAGGTAGACCATCCGCGACATGACCGGCATCACGATCGAGTCGAGCGTCTTGGCGACGACGACGCCCAGAGTCGGGGCCAGGTCGTTGACCTGGTTCTCGTGGCCGAGACAGCCGGATCAGCGACTCGAACGGGCCGCCGCCGAGCATGCGTAGCCAGGAAGAAGTCGCCGAGGAACGAGATCGCGGCATGGCCGGCGACGAAGAAGGCGATCGTGAACAGCAGCGCCACCGGCCAGCTCAGGAACGTCCCGGCGAAGACGCCGATGGCCGTCAGGACCATCGCCTGGAGCCAGATCCCGAACAGCCCCTTCATGAAGTTCTGGCCGAAGTTGCCCGAGTCGGCCAGCAGGTAGAAGTCGCTCTCGGCCATCCCGAGGTACTGGGTCGGGCTCATGCAGTGGACCGTGACGTTCAGGGAGCCCAGCGAGCCGACGAGGTAGGACGACGGGCAGGAGCCGCTTGTTGGTGTAGTACTCGCGGATCGGGAAGGTGTCGCGGAACTTGGGCAGGTTCGTCCGCGGGTTCTCGACCTCGATCTCGGCGTAGACCGGGTCGCCGACGCGTCCCTTGGTGGTCCGGTAGATGGTGAAGGTCATCTCCATCGGGATCGGCGGCGAGTGCTGCTCGGCGGCCTCGCCGCGGAGCTCGCTCGGCCTCGGCCGAGCTTCTTCTCAGCCTCGGCCTTCTTGGCCCGCGCCATCAGGTCGTCGTACTCGGTCCTTGCAGCTTCTGCGATTCGGCCCGGAGCTTCTGGATCTCACTGGTGGTCGAGGTGATCTCGCGAGGTCGACCTGGGCTCCTCGGCGGCCGAGAGCTTGCCCTGCCTTCTGGCTCACGCTGGAGCGCCGGCGATCCCGTATTCCAGGATCATCGCCTCGTTCTCGATCGTCCTCGATCGTGCCGGGCTCGAGGAGGCTGTCGACGGGGATCCGCCGGTCGAGGAGTCGCGTGCGTGGGATCGTACGGGTCGGGGACGAGCGCCGTAATGCCAGATCGCCGCGGCCGGCGTGCCCCCTTCGATGTGGCTGCGGAACTCCAGTTCCTGGCCGACGTCGATGCCCTCGGATCTGCGGCGTCCCCCGCGAGTCGATGAAGGTCAACGACCCCTTGACCGGCACGCGGGCCGACATCCGGGTCCGGAGCTGCTCGGCCTGGTCGTCGAGGAACCGGGCCCGGTCGGGGTCGCGTCGCCCGGATCGTCGTCGGCCTCGTCTCGATCGTCGTCGATCGTCGCCGCCGATGTTCCGGCTCAGGTAGATCAGGCTGACCAGCGCCGAAGACCAGGACCAGGACCGTCACGATCGTCATGTACCCGATCATCCGGCCCCAGATCAGCTCGAGCCGTCGGACCGGCTTGGTGACGACGGTGTAGATCGTCTGCGCCTGGATGTCCTGCGGCAGGCTGAGGGGGAGAGGACCGTGACCATGACCGTCAGCAAGAGCATGCAGAGCAGCGAGAGCGTGCCGACGAAGAGCCGGCCCATCTCGGCCGGCCGCTGCGTGGAGGCGGGCAGGAACCAGTGGGTGAACGCCAGGATCACGCCGAAGATCACGATCACGACCCAGGGGGCCCACATCTTGCGGGTTCGACTCGATCACGCTCAGCTTGGCGATCGCGAAGAGCCGTCGGGGACGCAGCGCGAAGATCTCGCGGGATCAGCAGCCAGAGGACCTTCGCCAGGACCACGAAGCCCATGTAGGTCGCCCCGAGGCGAACCCCCGTCGGAGACCGCCTGCCCGAGGACGACCTGGCCCGGCGACATCCGAGCCCTGCACCGCTGTATGGGCGCCGATCAGCGTAGGCCACGCCGATCCCCAGCACGACCGCCAGGTGGATGCCGGCGAGCACCAGGCCGTCGGAAATCTGGCCGAGCCGCCGATCGAGGTCCAGAGCGCCCGCTCGGTCCAGATCAGGATCACCGCCCCGCAGGCCAGAGCGATCAACGTGGAGACGCCGAAGCCCTGGATGCTCATCGGGCCGACTCGCCCGGTCGTCTGGAGCACGTTCAGCAGGACCGCCGCCAGCACAGCCGATCGTGGCCACCAGCGCGGCGATGTCGAGCCAGTCGCCCCGGGTCTTCTCGCGGGTCCGGTAGGCCGAGACCACCCAGGAGAGCAACCAGCGAGCAGCGCGAACAGGCCGACAACCTTGATCCAGGTGATCAGGCCGGCGACGATCGGGCCATTGCCGTACTCGGTCATCCCCGGTTCGCCGAGGACGTAAAGCCACTTCAACGTCGGAACCCAGCGGGCCGGCACGCCCGGCATCGGGCTGTGCCCAGAGAAACAGGAAGGAGAATGGATTCATCTTGGTGGATGTTCCTCAAGGCATCGCGGCGGCACGTACCGGCGATCGCCGAACCGGGACGACGAGGGATGAAATGAACGGATAACGGACAGACCCGGATCGGAAGACGACTCTTGACGACGAAAACCGGGGCGACGGCCAAAAGGGGGCTCGCCCCGCGATTTGATCTCGAATGCGGTTTCTCAGGCTCCCTCTCCCCTTGCGGGAGAGGGGTCGATCACCGAGGCCAGAGACCGGATCCCCTCACCTCGGCCCTCTCGGGAAGAGGGGCCAGAACCCGACCCCCGGCCCGTTCAGGACTTGCCGCGCGACCCGGCGAACTCGTCGGCGACGGCGGGCTTGAGCTGGGGCGCCGTCGGCCGGCTTGTCGCCCACGCGGCGGCGGCCCGGGTGCAGGTCGCTCTCGCGGACGATCCGGAGGAACAGTTCTTCCAGCGTCGTCGTCGGGTGGTCGACCGCCAGGAGTTGAGCCCCGTGCCGCTCGATCACGCCCCGGATCTCGTCGATCGCCGCCTCGGAGAGGTCGCGCGTCTTGATCTGGGTGACGTCCTGGACCGTCAGGAGGTCGTCGACCTTGCCCAGCTCCTTCAGTTCGCCGCGATGGAGGATGGCGATCCGGTCGCAGATGTCCTGCATGTCGGCCAGAAGGTGGCCCGAGAGGACGATCGTCTTGCCCTGGGTCTTGAGGTCGCGGATCAGCTCCTTGATCTCGGCCGTGCCGATCGGGTCGAGGCCCGAGGTCGGCTCGTCGAGCAGGATCAGCTCGGGGTTGTTGATCAGCGCCTGGGCCAGGCCGATCCGCCGCTGCATGCCCTTGAATACTCGCGAAGCTGCCGGTGCTTGGCGGCGTTCAGGCCGACCATGTCGATCAGGCGGCCGACCCGCTTGGTCCGCTCGGCCTTGGAGATCTTGAAGAGCCGGCCGTAGAAGTGGAGCGTTTCCTCGGCGTTGAGGAACTTGTAGAGGTACGACTCCTCGGGCAGGTAGCCGATCCGCTCGTTCTTGGCGACGTTGGTGGTCGGCTCGTTGAAGATCAGCGCGTCCCCCTCGGTGGGGAAGAGGAGCCCGAGCAGGAGCTTGATCGTGGTCGTCTTGCCCGACCCGTTGGGGCCGAGCAGGCCGAAGATCTCGCCCTTGTAGACCTGGAGGTCGAGGGCCTTGAGCGCCTGGACCTTGGGGCGTCCCCAGAAGTCGCGGTAGACCTTGGTCAGGTTCCGTGTCTCGATAATGACGTCGCGGCTCATCACGAGGGTGCCTTTGATAGCGGTGGAAGGACGTCGGCGCGAGGATCGCCGACTTCAAAGATCGCGAAAACGGTCGAGACGCAATCGATCGACGGGGGACGTCGGGGGCCTGGCTTGATCCGAGGGAGAAAAGGGATCGATAAAACGAGTCGAAAAACGGACAATCCCCCCGGAAGCGGGCCACCACCGGCGATGCTACGTTCATCGATGACAATTGGTTCGGAAAAAAATCAGCCGGCGGTCGGCGGATCTCGGCGAAGGTCGCCGGCCCATCCGACCGCCCGACGTGCCCCATCCTATAATCTGGATGTTAACCTTGGCAAGCGTGGGGAACGAGTTTCCCTTGATCAAGGGCGAAGGCCGGTCGTGCCCGGGTTGACCGGCTGGGCCTCGACTCGGCCGCTGAACCGGGGGGCCGTGACCCTCGGCGTCGTATTCAGCGTCTCGTTGTACGGATGGACCGACTCGACCGCCGAGGCCGGTGGGCGGGCCGCTCACCGGATGCGGGCCGCCACAACCGGCGAACGGGATGAACCTCTGTCCCCGTGACACGTACGGGTTGTAGTAATTCGGCATGAAAAGCTGGGTGGGCGGGACGACCATGTATCGGGGGAAGTAATAGTCCGGCGTCCGGTCGGCGGTCAGCGGCATCATGACGCCGTGGTCGAACCAGCCGTAGCCGTCCGGGTTCCCGTTTCGGTATCCCGACTCCGTAACCCGGCTGAGGGGGCAGCACGAGGTGGTTCGGGTCGCGGTTAAAGAAGATGCCACCCGTCGAACTCATCGCGATCAGGATCGTCACCGAACCGACCATCGAGACCATCGTGCCGTCCTCCGTGTCGAAGTGCTCTTGACCGCGTCGACCCACAACGCTCCAATCTAGCCGCGCCCGGGCGTGATCCGCCCGAGAATTGGCCGTCCGTTTCCCTTCCGACGTTCCGGTTAACCGGGTAACATCCAATAGGCGGCTCGCGCCGGCGGTCGACCGACCGCCGACCGCTCGACGTGATCAGGATCTCCATGATCGTCCTGATCGACAACTACGACTCGTTCACCTACAACCTCGTCCAGCGCCTCGGCGAGATCGACCCGACCCTCGAGATCCTGGTCGTCCGCAACGACGAGTCGACCTCGACGAGATCGAGGCGATGAACCCGACCCACCTGATCGTCTCGCCCGGCCCCTGCACCCCGCGCGAGGCCGGGATCTCCAACGCGGCAATCGAGCGCTTCGCCCCCAAGATCCCGGTCCTGGGCGTCTGCCTGGGCCACCAGTGCATCGGCCACACCTTCGGGGCCGAGGTCGTCCGCGCCGACCGGATCATGCACGGCAAGACCTCGCTGATCCACCACGACGGCTCGGGCTCTACCGAGGGCTCTGCCAACCCCTTCGAGGCGACCCGCTACCACAGCCTGGTGATCCAGCCCGGCACCTTGCCCGACTAGCTCAAGGTCGTCGCCCGGACCGACCAGGACGAGATCATGGGCGTCCGCCACGTCACCTACCCCCTCGAAGGGGTCCAGTACCACCCCGAGAGCTTCCTGACGCGTCGAAGGGACCAAGCTCCTGAGGAACTTCGTCGGGCGATGAGGCTCCCGCTCGATGCTGACCGTCGACCAGGCGATCGAGGCGATCCTGTCCCGCTGCCGGGCCCTCCCCGCCGGGTCGAAGCCGCTTGATCCACGCGCTCGGCGCGCTCCTCGCCGAGGACATCGCCGCCGACATCGACCTTCCCCCCTTCGACAAGTCCCTGATGGACGGCTATGCCGTCCGATCCGCCGACCTGGCGACCGAAGGGGAACGTCGGTTCCGGGTGACCGAGGAGATCACCGCCGGTCGGATGCCGACCCGGCCCGTCCTGAAGGCGAAGCCGCACGGATCATGACCGGCGCCCCCCTGCCCCTCGGAGCCGACGCCGTCGTGATGGTCGAGAGGTCCAGGCAGGATGGCCCCGACGTCGTCCTCTCCGGCCCGGTCCACGAGGGCCAGAATCGCCTGATCCGGGGCCGGGAGATGAAGGCGGGCGAGATTCTCCTGGGGCGAGGGACGCTTGCTCGACGCCAGCAAGCTCGGCCTGATCGCCTCGGCCGGACGGAGCGAGGTCCTGACCATCGCCCGGCCGCTGGTCGCGATCGTCCCGACCGGCGACGAGCTCGTATCACCCTCCGAGATCCCCCAGCCCGGCCAGATCCGCAACTCGAACGGGGTGATGCTCCAGGCGCTGGTCATCTCGTCGGGCTACGGGAACGTCTACGAAGGTCAAGTCGCGTCGGACGACCCGACCAGGCTCCGCCAGGCCCTGAGTCGTGAATTCGGTAGGGTCGGAAGTCCCACCTCCCGCCGGATCTGGCCGCCATGTCGCTCGACGTCCTCATCGTCAGCGGGGGCGTCTCGGCCGGGACGAGAGACCTTGTCCCGTCAACCCTCGTCGACCTGGGAGTCGAGCCGGTCTTCCACAAGGTGAAAGTCAAGCCGGGCAAGCCGCTCTGGTTCGGGGTTGGACCGCCCCGGGGTGACAAGCCGGGAACGCTGGTCTTCGGCCTGCCCGGGAACCCGGTCAGCGGGTTCGTCTGTTTCCTTCTGTTCGTCCGACCCGCCCTCGACGCCCTGGCCGGGCGAGATCCAAGACGAACCCAATTGGCTTCGTTTTCGCTCGGGGCCCCGTTCGAGCACCGGGGCGACCGGCCGACCTATCACCCTGCCCGGCTCGTCGATGGCTGTGTCTTTCCGCTCGACTGGGCCGGCTCCGCCGACCTGCGGACCGTCGCCCTCGCCGACGGCTTCGCCGCCTTCCCGCCGGGGATCGAGCCTTTCGAGAGGGTGAAGTGGTCGGGTTTCTGGCTTCGCGTTGATTAGAGGCCGGTTTCCCCGGGAAATCGTCGGATCGACCGGGAAATACGGATAATTTCCGGGTCGGCGACCGGAATATCATTCCTGGTGAGGCCAGGAACGGATGGCTACCATCCGAGAATGGCCTCTGGCTTCGTGTTTGCCATTCGGCTCGATCGTTGGCTTTGAGTTTTCGGGGCGAAGGTGACCGCGAAGGATGATTTACTCTTAGGGCAAGGCTCGCCCTGTCGAGACCGGCTCCCACGGCTGAGTGAGCCCTTCCCTGCGGGAAATCCGGATCGAGCGAGCCCTGCCTGCCCGGCCGCCGTGAGCCGGATGGAATAAAATCCGGAATTCCGTATAGTGCGGATCTCCGAAGGATTTGAGGAAGCGAAGGGAGGCGTGCGAGCCCTCTTTCGTCGAGAGGATCAGCTCATGTCGACCCAGACCCTGGCGGTGGGAGAACCGAAGGTCGGACCGCTCGGGATCGGCGGCGGATCGGGCGTTGCCCCATCCGGCCGTGCTCGGCGCTGGTCTCGGGCCTGCTGCTCTGGCTCTCGTTCCCTCCGGCCGAGTGGAGCTGGTCGGCGTGGTTCGCGCTGGTGCCGCTGTTCCTGCTGGTGCGGAGCCGGCGGTCGAAGCGGTCGGTTTATCTCGGGTCGTGGGCCGGTGGGTTCGTCTTCTGGCTCCTGGCCGTCCACTGGGTCTGGTGGACCGACGAGTCGGCCTGGCTCGGCTGGCTCGTGATGGCTCTCGTTCCTGTCGCTCTGGTGGCCGGCTTTCGTCTTCCTCGCCCGGTTCGCGAGTCGACGGCTCAACCTGCCGCTGATCGTCGCGGCCCCGGTGCTCTGGGTCGCCCTCGAATATCTCCGGGCCTATGTCCTGACCGGCTTCCCCTGGTATTACCTGGCCCATAGCCAGTATCGCCAGGTCTATTTCACCCAGATTGCCGACTTCTCCGGGGCGCTGGGCCTCAGCTTCCTGATCGCGATGGTCAACGCCTTCGGGGTCGACCTGCTGACCTTGCCGCTGTTCCGGCCGAAGGTCGGCGGCTCGTGCTGGACTCGGCTGGCCTTGCCGCAGCGAGTCCGGCTGATCGTCGTCGGCCTCGGCGTGCTGGGGACGCTCGCTTACGGGGCGTTCCGGGTCTCGACGGCCGAGTTCCGGGTCGGTCCCACGGGTCGCGCTGCTCCAGACCAACGAGATCGAGGAGTACAACTCCTCCCAGAAGCGAGTCCCCGAGGCGATTCAGGCGGTTCTCGAATCCTTGATCGTCCAGGCCGCGCGGCGCGAACCCTCGCCCGACCTGATCGTCTGGCCCGAGACGGCCAACCCCTGGGGCTTCGTCACGATCGACCCCAAGCTCAACATGAAGGTCGCTCGACAGGCTGGTCAAGGAGATCGACCCGGAGTACATCGCCGGCCGACTGGACCCTCCGGCGCGACCGGATCAACGCCTACTTCGCGGACCTGATCGACCGGGTCGGAGATCCCGATGATGGTCGGCTCGTCGATCAACGACTTCCGCGACGTCGGGCTACTCGAAGTACAACTCCGCCATCCTCTTCCGTCCGAAGCTGCCGGTCCAGATCTACCACAAGCTGCACCTGGTCCCGTTCGGCGAATACGTCCCGCTGATCGAGACCCTCCCCTGGCTGATCCGCCTGACGCCCTATCGCGGACAACGGCTCCACTTCCTCGACCACGGCTCGGCGCCCTCGCTGGTTCGACCTCGGCCCGCACCGGCTCGCGGCGGCGATCTGCTTCGAGGACACCGTCCCGCACGTCGTCCGGCGGTTCTTCTCCGAGGCCCCCGACGGCCGCCAGCCCGACGTCCTCGTCAACCTCTCGAACGACGGCTGGTTCCACGCGACGTCCGAGCACGAGATGCACCTGGCCGTCAGCACCTTCCGGTGCATCGAGAACCGCGTCCCGCTGGCCAGGGCGGTCAACACCGGGATCTCGGCGATCATCGACGGCAACGGCCGGATCATCAAGTCGCTGGCGAAGCTACAAGGGGCGTCCTGAGCGAGACCGCCCCGCTCGACGACCGGGTCTCCTTCTACTCGCGCTGGGGCGACTGGCTCGGACAGTTCTGCCTGGCCTCGACGATCGGCCTGCTCGTCCTGGGCACGTTCTCGCCACGCCGCCGGAGACCCGAGCCCGCTCTGCCATTGGGCTGACCAGAGTCGGGTCCGGGAGAACCTTACTTCACCTGTTGTCATTATTCCCATTTTCTCCAAACTTCCATCCTTGTCGCCGGCGCATCTTATGGTGTAAGTTTACGGCAAGTCAGGCGAGGGGGAGTCGACCGAGTCCCGGTCGTGGTCCATCCACGAATGGGGATTGACCCGCTTGCCCGATCGTCGTGCCTGACGTTATCCTTGAGTTCAGATGTCACGGCGCGGCGTTCGCCGCCAGACCGCAGCCAGGACACTTCTCCCGGACCCGAACGGCCCGAACACCTTCCCTCCTCCCGACTCGTGACGTCGTCGGGGGACGTGATCACGGACCGTCTTACTCTGATTGGTGGGATGGGACCATGACGTTCGTCGGCAAGATCCTCGTGATTCTCATCATGGCCTTCTCGCTCGTGTTCCTCGGTGTTTCCACCGTGGTCTTCACGACCGCGACGAACTGGAAGGAAAAGAGCGGAAACCAGGCCGAGGACATTAGCAAACTCAAGGTCAGCTTAACGACGCCAAGGCCAAGGTCACCGCGGCCGAGGGTCAGCTCAACGCCGCCAAGGAAGACCACGAGAAGCAGACTCAAGGAGCGCGAGAACCGGATCGCCGAGCTGGAGAAGGCGACCACCGACGCCGAGGGTGAGATGACCAAGGCCCGCGAGACCCTCGAGGACGCCCAGCAGAACGCCAAGACCGCCCTCGCCGAGGCGACCGCCCGCAAAGGCGAGATCGACGTCCTGAACGAGACCCTCGGCAAGGCCCAGACCCAGGCCAACGAGTTCAGCACCCAGAATATCGAGCTGACCGACCAGATTCGGGTCCTCCAGCGCGAGAAGACCACCGCCGAACAGAACGCCAAGGACCTTCGCGGACTTCATCGGCTCGGACCATCTGCCTTCCTCCGCTCGAAGGGGATCCCGCTCGAGAACCTCGACAAGTTCGACCCCAACTCGGTCCCGCCCGCCGGTCGAGGGTAAGGTCATCGAGTTGAACGCCGACCAGGCGCTCGATGGAGATCTCGATCGGCTCGGACGACGGCCTCGCCGTCGGCCAGGAACTCTACGTCTTCCGCATCCAACCTCGGGCCGAGTACATCGGCAAGGTCAGAATCGTCTCCGTTTATCCCGACCAGGCCGTCGCCGAGGTCATCGGCAATACGGTCAGCGGGAAGAAGATACAGGAGGGCGACATTGTCTCGTCCACGCTCGTCAACACGCGGTAGTGCGACCCCAGCCCGGGGCGCCCGCCCCGCCGGCCGGCCCGGCGTCTATGTCGCGACACCCAAGAGCGACATCTATGTGACCCTCCTCGGCGTCGCCCTCGGGGCCATGATCCTCGCGACCCTCCTGCTGACCTTGCTCCTGAACCGGTACGAGTTCAAGCATCACGCCGCGAAATAGCGATACTGGAAAAATTTTCAGTATACGCTTGATCACAACGCGACTGATCGTTAAGATCGAACCATCTGCTCGACCCGGGCGTAATCGTCCGGGTTGGGCGGATGGTTTCGCGTTTGCGGTCTTCGATCCGTGGGAGAGTGGGGCGCGGTTGGGTCGCGTCCCGAGGTTTTGATCACTGGCTCAAGCAACGACCGGCGAACCAGGCCCCGAGGGACCTTGGGCGCCGGGGGGGATGAGACGATGACCCAGTTTCCCGACCTGTTCGCGGCCCTGGCCGCCCCGTTCGACGCCTCGGAGGTCCGGAGCCGCTCTCAGGGCGGCCGGGTGCTCCACTACATCACCGCGAGGACCGCGATGAACCGCCTGGACAACGTCTTCGGACCGGAGAACTGGTGGGATGAGTACGTGCCCGGCGAGCACTCGGTCCTCTGCCGCCTGACGGTTCGCCTGCCCGACGGCTCGACCCTGACCAAGTCCGACGCCGGCGGCTACGCCGGGATGCCCGACCAGGGTGACGACGACAAGAGCGGATTCTCTGACGCCTTCAAGCGGACGGCCGTGAAGTTCGGCGTGGGCCGTTACCTTTACCGTGACGGTGTCCCCGTATTCGCGAGGACTCAGGACTCAGGACTCAGGACGGAGAACTCGGAACGGAAGGCTGAGGATTCAGCCCTTCCAGCAAACCCGCAGTCCTCCGTCCTCCGTCCTGAGTCCTCCGAGAACGGCCCCACGTTCCGGCCGGGCGCTCTTCGCCTGGACGAAGGAGCAGGAGCAGCGGCACGAAGTCGGCCTGCTGAAGTATCTCAATAGCTGGGCGAAGCTTCAGGACTTCCCCGGCCGGATGGTCGACTGGGATGCCGACCAGGTGAACCAGGCGTACGCGGAAGCCTGTCGGAAGCTCCAGTCGATCTCGGTCGGGCACTCCGAAGTCTATGAGGAAGCGCTGGCGAATTGAGCATCGTCCCATGGAGGACGACTCGCGTGCGAGGGTTCACCCCGACCTCGGGGCGAACCCTCATTTCGTTTCGAAGTCCCGACTCGACAGCAGAATTCCGTCAACGGCGTGCGTGTTGACCGTCGAAATGATACCTTCGAAGGTTGTAGACGCCCTCCCCGCTCGGAGGAGATCGGACTGGCCGCCTTGAAGGACCTCGCGATGCCGGAACTCCGCAAAGACCCGATCGTCGGCCGGTGGGTGATCATCGCACTCGAGCGGGCCAAACGTCCCCACGACTTCAAGCATCAGGACCAGTCGCTGGTCGACTCGGGGGTGTGTCCGTTCTGCGAGGGGAACGAGGACAAGACGCCGCACGAGATCCTGGCCTACCGGGACCGAGGGGGCCGGCCCAACGGGCCCGGCTGGCGGGTCCGCGTTGTCCCCAACAAGTTCCCCGCGCTCAAGGTCGAAGGGAGCCTGAACAAGCGGGGCGAGGGCATCTACGACAAGATGGCCGGCATCGGCGCCCACGAGGTCATCATCGAGAGCCCCAAGCACTTGCTCAGCATGGCCGCGCTCTCGGAGGAGAATATCCGCGAGATCCTCTGGGTCTACCGCGACCGGTTGGTCGACCTCAAGAAGGACAACCGGCTCGTCCACGGGATGCTCTTCAAGAACGTCGGCCCGGCCGCCGGCGCCAGCCTGGAGCACACCCACAGCCAGCTCATCGTCACCCCGACCGTGCCGATCTCGGTCTGGGAGGCCATGACCGGCGCCCTGGAGTTCTTCAACTATCGAGGCCGCTGCATTTATTGCGACATCATCCAGCAAGAGCTGGCTACCGAGTCGCGGCTCGTCCTGGACACTCCGCACTTCATGGCCTTCTGCCCGTACGCAAGCCGGTTCCCCTTCGAGACCTGGATCTTGCCGAAGACCCATTCCAGCCACTACGAGAACATCCCCAAGCCGGGCGTCGACGACCTCGGCGGGACGCTCCGGCAGGTGCTCCACAAGCTCGAAACGGCGCTCGACAGCCCTCCGTATAACTACATCGTCCACACCGCGCCGTTCGACCATCAAGAGCTACCCCACTATCACTGGCACATCGAGATCATCCCCCGCCTGACGAAGGTGGCGGGCTTCGAGTGGGGCTCGGGCTTCTACATCAATCCGATGCCCCCCGAGGACGCCGCGCGGTTCCTCCGCGAGGCCGGTAATTGACTATCGAGGAGACGCCCATGTCAACCGCCGTCGAAGTCGCCAGGATCGGCCCCGGGTCCGCGGGGATCTTGATGAGCCCCGAGGAATTCGACGCGACCGAGGATTACGACGAGACTTATCGTTACGAGTTGATCCACGGAGTGCTCGTCGTGACGCCGATCCCGCTGGAGATGGAAGCCCACCCGAACGAGATCCTGGGCGGGTTGCTGTTCGTCTACCAGAGACACCACCCACTCGGCGCCGCGCTGGATCTGACACTTCCCGAGCGATACGTCACCGTCCGCGATAGTCGCCGGAGGCCTGATCGCGTGATCTGGGCCGGACTCGGTCAACTGCCGGATCCCAAGGAGGAATCTCCCACAATCGTCGTGGAATTCGTCTCGGCGGGCAAGCGTAACTGGAATCGTGATTACGTTCTCAAGCGAGTGGAGTATCTCGAAATCGGGATCGTCGAATACTGGATCGTTGATCGCTTCAGTCGAACAATGACGATCCACCGGAACTTGCCCGAGGGTGCGATCCAGATCGTTGTCCAGGAAGGTGAGGTCTACCAGACCCCCTTGCTTCCGGGATTCGAGTTGCCCCTTTCTGAACTGCTCCAGGCGTCTGACGCCTGGAACAAGCCGGCCTGACCTGCCGGCGAGATCGCGACCGGACTGATTCGATACCGCCCTCAAGGACCACGCGAATGCCCGGTGTCCGACTGATTCTGGCCCTCCACGACCACCAGCCGGTCGGCAACTTCGGCGGCGTATTCGAGGCGGCTTATCGCGAGAGCTACCTGCCGTTCCTGGAGGTGATGGAAGACTATCCCGCCATCCCCTTCGTGCTCCACATCTCCGGGCCGCTCCTGGAATGGCTTATCGAGCACAGGCCCGAGTACGTGGCCCGGGTCCGCGCGATGGCCGAAGCCGGCCGGGTCGAGATCCTCGGCGGCGGGTTCTTCGAGCCGATCCTGACCATGATCCCGCACCGCGACCGGGTCGGGCAGATCCGCCGGTTCGCCTCCTATCTGGAGGAGACCTTCGGGACGAAACCTCGGGGGATCTGGATCGCCGAGCGGGTCTGGGAGCAGCACCTCGTCGCGGCGCTGGCCGAGGCGGGGGTCGAGTACACGGTCCTCGATGACTTCCACTTCCAGCGGACCGGGTTGACCGACCGCGAGATGCGCGGTTACTTCCTGACCGAGGAAGACGGCAAGCTCCTCAAGGTCTTTCCGATCTCCGAGCGGCTCCGCTACCTGATCCCGTTCCAGGAGCCGCACGCGACCTATGAATATCTCAAGGCCATCGCGGCCGAGCAGCCCGATTCGGTCATGGTCTTTGCCGACGACGGCGAGAAGTTCGGCACCTGGCCCGAGACCCATCAGCACGTCTACACCAACGGCTGGCTCCGCCGCTTCTGCGACATGATCGTCGGTAACCGCGACTGGCTCCACCCGACCACCTTCGCCCAGGCCGTTGATTCGACTCTTCCGATGGGGAAGGTCTATCTTCCCGACTCGTCTTATCGAGAGATGACCGAGTGGGTCCTCCCCTCCGGCCGGCTGGTCGACTACCAGGACGCCGTCAACAAGACCGCCAATGACCCGGCCGCGCACCGGCTCAAGCCGTTCGTGCGGGCGGGCGGATTCTGGCGGAACTTCAAGATGAAGTACGCCGAAAGCGACGAGATGTACACCCGGATGCTTGGCCTCTCCGACCGCCTGGCCGAGCTCGGCCGGTCCCCCGCCGTCGATCCCGACTACCTGGACATCGCCCGCGAGGAGCTCTACCGGGGGCAGTGCAATTGCACCTACTGGCACGGGGCCTTCGGCGGCCTTTATCTTCCTCACCTCCGCAGCGCGATCTATCGTCATCTGATCAACTGTCAAAATGCCCTCGACGATGCCGAAGGGCGGGACGGCCCCCGCGTCTCGATCGACGTCGCGGACTATAACCTCGACGCCCGCCAGGAAGTCCGCCTGGAGAACGACCGAATGATCGCCTTTGTACGCCCGGCGACCGGCGGTCACGTCTACGAGCTAGACGTCCGCCATGCCTCGACCAACATCCTGGCCACGCTCGACCGCCGGCCCGAGGCCTATCACGCGGCCATCGCCGCGGCCGATGGGGCGAACATGGACAAATACGATGGCCCGCCTAGCATCCTCAACAAGGTCGTTCTCAAGCAAGAGGGGCTCGGCCAACTCCTGGTCTACGACCGCTACCCGAGGAAAGCCCTGGTTGACCATTTCCTCGCCCCCGGGGCGACCTTGGACGACCTGAAGACCTGTCGGGATGTCGAGCGAGGCGATTTCGTCACCGGAACCTATCTGTCCCGAAGTCCAGCGCGGCCCGCAGGGTGTCGCCCTCGTGATGGAGCGGCCGGGCCTGGCCGATGCGCACCCGATCAAGATCCGCAAGACGATCTCGCTGGAAGCCGAGAGTGGAACCCTGGACGCTCATTACGTCCTGGAGGAACTTCCAATTGGGGTCCCGCTCCACTTCGCCGTCGAGATCAATCTCGCGGCGATGGCCGGTCATGCCGACGATCGCTACTACGCCGACCAGGACGGCCATCGCCTGGGGATGCTCGATTCCCGGATCGAGCAAGTGGAAACCGGCGGGCTCTCGCTGACCGACGAATGGCTCGACCTCGCCATCGGGCTCCGATGGTCAAGAACCGCCGAGCTCTGGTGCTTCCCGATCGAGACGGTCAGCCAGAGTGAGGGAGGGTTCGAGGGCGTCTACCAGAGCTCGGCCGTCGTCCCCCACTGGACAATCACCGCCGACGAGTCACGCCGCTGGGAGGTCCGGATCCAATGGACGATCGAGTCGGCCCGCAGCGCGAGCAAGCCCGTCGAGGAAGATTCAACCGATAAGGCATGGTCGATGGTCGATGGCTAATGGTCGATCGATCACCCAGACCATCGATCTTCGAGCATCGATGATCGCTCATCCACCATGCCTTTCCCCTGGATTCCTCGACCATCCAACATCGATCATCGTTCATCAATCATCGCCCATCAATCATGCCCTTCCCCTGGATCTGGCCATTCCGGCACCCGAAGCCCGACGTGGACGCCGGCCCCAAGGTCGACGCGGCTTCGATCGTCCGGAAGGCCCGACGGCTCCGGTTTCGGGTCCGTCGCGGCGCGGTGGCCGACCTTGCGGGCGCCTACGTCGGTGCCCGGCCGGGAACGGGGCTCGCGTTCGCGGAGCTTCGGCCCTACGAGCCGGGCGACGACGTCCGGCACATGGACTGGAACGTCACGGCCCGCCAGGGTCGGCCTTACGTCCGTCGGTTCGCCGAGGAACGGGCCTTGACCGTCTGGCTGATCGTCAACATCTCGGCCAGCCTCCGGTTCGGCCCCGAAGGCCGTACCAAGGCCGACCGCGCGGTGCAATCGGCGGCCTTGCTGGCGACGGCCGCGATCCAGGCGGGCGACCGGGCGGGGCTGGCCCTTGTGAGTGACCAGGTCGAGGCCGAGCTGCCGCCCGGCTCCGGCCCTCGTCATCTCGCCAGGCTCGTCCGGGCGCTGGTGGCCACGCCGTCGAGGTCAAAGCGGACGGCTCTCGAGGTCGGGCTTCGGGGACTCTCGCGGTCGAGGCGCCGGGCCCTGGTGGTCGTGCTCAGCGACTTCCTGACGATCGAGTCCGTCCCGACCTGGAAGACCGTCGCTCGTCGGCATGACGTCGTCGCTCTCCGGCTGGTCGAGCCTCGCGAAGAGCGATTGCCCCGCTCCGGACTGGTTGACCTGGTCGACGCCGAGCTAGGAATGACCCGGACGGTTGACCTTGGATCAAGGCGGATTCGCGATCGCTACGCCAGGTCGGCCGAGGTCCGGACCCAGGAGTTTCGCCGCTGGTGCGCCTCGGCCGGAGTGAGCGGTCTCGACCTCTCGACGGCCGACGATCCGACTGGCTCCCCTGATCCGATTCTTCGCCGCCCGGGCCAGGCGTCGAGGCGGGCCGTGAGCGACGTGGCCGGGGAGTCAACGCGGGTCGAGGTGCTGGTGCCGCCCCGACCCAACCTCGGCCCCGAGCCCTGGCCCGAGCAACCGGGTGGACTGACGGGGCTCGGATGGTGGGGAGTCGGCTTCGCGATCCTCCTGACGGTCATCGCGGATGGCGATGGATCCGAAGCCGGTCGAGGGTCCGGAACGCCGTCACCGCGGGATCGGCCGAGGTCGTTCCCGAACCCGATCCGTCGCCCCGTCAGCGCCTGATCCACGCCTCCGAGATCGTTCGAGCCGCCCTGATCGAGACGTTCGGACCGTGCTGGGTCTCGAAGACAACCGAGGAGATCGCCATCGAGCCGGTGCTCCTCGATCGGCTCGAATCGATGGAAGTCGATCAGTTGGTCACGTTTCTCCGGTTGGCCGATCGAACCAAGTTCGCCGGGGCCGATCCGGAGTCGATCGAGGATTGGGAAGGCCGGGCCAGTCACTTTGTCGAGAGGCTGGCGGCCGGGGCGACATCGAGGATCAGTGGGAAGTGATCCGAGCCGATCTTCGGGCCGAGACGGCGGCCCTTGACCGCCAGGTCCGAGGACAGGAAGGCATGGTCGATCGCGATCCGGTACGGCGACCAGTCCGGCCAGCTCCGCTGTCGACCGAAGCCGAGCCGGCTATCTCGCAGCCCCGAGCGATCGAGAAACCGGGCGAAGTGTGGCGAACCGTCGGTGCTGTTGAAGTCGCCGATGACCAGCGTCGAGCCGCCCTGCTCCCGGACCCGCTCGGCCAGGGCCGCGAACTCGCGGCCGAGGGGTAGCTCGACCGGCCTCTCGAACGGAGAGACCAGGTGAACCAGCCAGAGATGACGGGCCTGGCCGTCGAAGTCGACCACGGCATGGAGCGCCGGCATCCCGCCGGTTGCCAGGGCCGGGACGTATTCGACCGAGATCGGCGGTTGGCGGAAGTAGAAGCCGATTCCCCGTCCGGTTTCGTCGTCGGGATGCTCGAACCGGTAGGGATATTCCGATCGGATCGGCTCCAGCCCGGCGGCCCAAACGCTCGAAAGCTCGATCACACCGACGATGTCGGGCTGTTCGAGTCGGATCAGCCGGAGGAAGCCTTCGTGGTCGGAGTTCTCGACCAGGACGTTGGCCATCAGGACGCGGAGGCGGGTTGGCGACCGGGAATCGGGCGGGACGGGGTTGGGCCACTCGTAGCGGGCCAGGCTCCAGGCCTGACCGAGAGCCAGCAGGCCAAGCCCGGCCGCGATCGGGCGGCGGACCCGGATCATCGCCGCGGCGGCCAGCAGGCTCACCGCCAGCGCCGGTTCCTGGAAGTGGGTCACAAGCTCAGCCCGCCAATCGACCCGCGCAGCCAGGTCGCCAGCGGGTGGACCAGCGATCCGGCCGCGAGGGCCCAGGCCAGGGGCCTCGCCAGCTTCCGGGTGAGGGCGAGTTTCAAAAGGGTCGTCCTGCTTACCTGGGCTCCGGGGACTTGTCTGGCCAGCGGACGCCGATCGTGTCGGTCCGGTTGATCCCGGTTCGGAGCCGGACGCGCCAGGTGAATGGACCGGCCGCGTCGAGGGGAGCATCGGGGGCCGAGACGATGGCGACGATCCGCGACTCGCCCGGCCTCAGCTCGGTGAAGTCCTGGCCGACGATGGACAACTCGCTATCGACGGCCAGCGGATAGGGATAGATCCGTTCTCCATCGGCCGTCTCGACGAAGGTGTCGACCAGCCCCTTGCCGCGCTCGCGGAGATAAGCCTGGTCAAGCGGGGCGAAGACGGCATCAGCCGAGGTGTTCCGGAGCTTGAGCCTGAGGAACAGGGCCTTTTTGCCCCCATCGCGACGCTGGGGCGTGGCAAAGTCGTTGGACCGCTGGAGCGCGACGTTCTCGCGGCGGACACCCAGTGGCGTCACCTCCAGCGAGCCGACCTGAAGCGGATGGCCGACCGTCGCGAAGTGCTCACCGAGGATCGGTTCGGGCGGCTCGACCTTCCGGGACAGCCCGGACTGGCGCGCCGATTCGGGCTGGCCCACGGCGGCCGGGGTCGCGACGGTCTCGGCCTTCTCTCGCGGGCGATCCTTCAGCACGATCCAGCCGAGGGCCAGTGTGATGGCGCTGGCGTAGCTGGCCAGGAGGACGGTGGACCAGGGGGTCCGGTGCTCGCGGAATTCGTCCTCTTCATCGTGGACCGAGCCGTCGTCCTCGGGCCGGGCCGACTTCGAGGCCAGGGGCGACTGGGGAGCGTCGAAGTTGATCGTCGGGAAGTTCGTTCCCGAGGCGGAAGAGAGAATCAGATCCGGATGATCGGGGCCGGTCGCGACCGGAAAGCTCGCCGAGCCCTCCGCGATCGGGGTCACGAATTCGCCGAGGATCGGGTCGGGCTCGGCCGGGCCCAGGCTCGGGGGGTAGGGCGGGGTGATGAAGGTGTCGTCATGGCTCCCGGACGCCAGGAGCGGCACTGGCGGAAGGTCGGTCGGCAGCTCCCGCGACTCGACTTCGCCCGATCGATCCCCATCGATCGGCGCGGCATCGGGCTCGATCGATGAGAGATCACCGCTCATGAAGCCAGGCTTCTCGTCGGTCATCGGACCTCTCCTCCTCGAACGCGAAGGCGGGTCTCAGCCCATCGAACCGGCCCAAGCTCAACGTTGCGGGCCTTCCTGGAGCGAACGGGGCGCCATCGCTAGATCGTACCATCCTCCGGCCTCCGGGGCGACCCGAGCGTGATTGGAGGCATCGCCGTACTCCCAGACATCCAGGATGGCAACCCCGCCGAGCCGGTGGGCCAGTTCCTCGGCATTCGTCGCCTCCGCGACCGGGTCGGTCGTCGGAGACGAACCATTGAGGACGACCCCCGCGACCCGGAGCGACCGGAGCCGCGCCGCCTCGACCGTCAAGAGCGTGTGGTTCAGAGTCCCCAGCCCCCGGCGGGCCACGATCAGAAGCGGATAATCCAGGAGCACCGCGAGGTCAGCCACCGTCGCCCCCTCGGCCAGCGGGCAGAGCAGCCCGCCCACCCCCTCGACGACCATCACCTCGGCCCGTTCCTCCCACCATGCAAGACTTTCCGTCACGGCGGCGGAAACCGTCATCCATCGTGAGAGGCTGGCCTCTCCGCCGGGCCGCCACGGGCGGCGCCAGCGGCTCCTCGAAGACGATCGGCGTGACCCGCTCGGCCGGGATGCCGCCTCCGATCGAATTGATCAACAAATCTGTATCTTCTGAAATCAAGGCTCCCATCCCGCCAGATCGCCCCCGAGGCGACCGGCTTGAGAACGCCGACCCTCCGGCCCGAATCCCGCCAGGTCCGGGCGATCGCCGACGCGACGCGGGTCTTGCCCACCCCGGTATCCGTGCCAACGACGAAGAGACCGGGCAGAGTCATCCGGTCGGCTCCCCGATGTCGAGCGTCTCATGGATCGAGGCGACAACCGCGTCGACCAATTCGTCGATCTCCTCGACCTCGATCGACAGCGGCGGCATCAGGACGATCACGTCGACCAGCGGGCGGAGCAGGAGTCCGTGATCCCTCGCCCGTCGGCAGACCCTGGCCCCGATCTGGCTCGTCGAGGGGAACGGGGTCTTACGTCGCCTTATCGATCACCAGCTCGATCCCGGCAAGCAGCCCTTTCTGGCGGATGTCGCCGACATGCGGCAGGTTCGCGACCTCCGCCAGCCTTGACTTCAGGCGGGCGATTTTCGGTTTGAGCCCTTCGAGTGTTTCCTCCTCGTCGAAGACCCGCAGGCTGGCCAGGGCGACCGCCGCGCCGAGGGGATTTCCGGCGTAAGTGTGGCCGTGGAAGAAGGTCTTCCCCTCGGCGGCCGTCGCGTGGAAGGCGGAATAGACCTCCTCGGTGGTCAAGGTCGCCGCCAGAGGCATGTAGCCGCCGGTCAGCCCCTTGGCCAGGCAGAGGAAGTCGGGCGAAACCCCTTCCTGCTCGCACGCGAACAGCGTCCCGGTCCGGCCGAAGCCGACGGCAACCTCGTCGGCGATCAGGAGCGTGTCATGCTTCCGGGTCAGCTCGCGGAGCCCGGCGAGGTAGCCTTCGGGATGGACGACCATCCCCGCCGCCCCCTGAACCGTCGCCTCGGCGATCACCGCGACGACCTGGCCGGGATGGTTCGTCAGGAGCCGGTCGACCTCCGCCAGGCAGGCCATCGCGCAGCCCGGCCGCTCCAGTCCGAGCGGGCAGCGATAACAATGAGGGATCGGCGCCGGAGGGTCGGGAACAGGAGCGGCGCGAACATCGCGTGGAATCGGTCGACCCCGCCGAGGCTGACGTCCCCCAGCGTGTCGCCGTGGTACGCCCCTCCCAGGGCGATGAAATGGGTTCGTTCCGGTTCGGGCTCGGCCTTCTGCCGCCAGTACTGGAACGCCATCTTGAGCGCGACCTCGACCGCCGTCGCCCCGTCGTCCGAGAAGAAGACGCGGGTCAGCCCTTCGGGCGCCGCTCGACCAGGGCTCGCGCCAGCTCGATGGCCGGCGGGTGGGTCGCGCCGAGGGTGGTCGAGTGCGCCACCTTGTCGATCTGCTCGCGCAAGGCGGCGTCGAGCGTGGGGTGTCGGTGGCCGTGGACGTTGCACCAGAGCGAGCTGACGCCGTCGAGATAACGATTTCCTTCGGTGTCGTAAAGGTAGACCCCTTCGCCCCGTTCGATGACAAGCGGGTCGGACGCCGCCCAGTCGGCCATGGCCGTGAATGGGTGCCAGACGTGGGCCTTGTCCCAGGCCCGGAGTTGTTCGAGGCTCGTCGCGTTCACGAGCCGGCCCCCTCGTTTCGTCGGAGCCGGACCGGCGTCCCTCGACCGGCCTTCAGCCTCCGGGCGGCGTCACCGTTGACGACCGCGACCTCGACTCGATCGGAACTCCCAATCAAAGCGACCAGCGAACCCGGCGGGCACTCGCCATAAGTCCGGATCAGACCATCGATCGACTGGCCTAGGATCTCGACCGACCAGCCCGGCGAGGCCACTGAGCCCAGCCGGTCGCGTGGAATGTTGGTGATCAGGTTGCCGAACGAGTCCAGAAAGACCACCTCGCCGACGATTCCCGCCTCGTCTTCGACCGGTTCCAGTGACGAGGGGAGGACGATGTTCGCCAAGGAAGGGCCAAGCTCGGCCGGGTCGCCCCCACGGGCCAGATGGGCCGCGGCCGGGGCGAGAATGTCGCGGCCGTGGAAGGTCGCGGAGACGTTCGGCCGTCGGAGGCTCGGGTTGCAGATCTCCCAGATCCCCTTCAGGTTGCGACCCCGGAGCACGCCGCCGATCAGGCCATTGTCCGGAACGACGAAATAATGATCGCCGACCGCGACCGCGATCAGGCGTCGATCGGTTCCCACCCCCGGGTCGAACGACTCCGAGGTGGACCGTCCCGGCCGGGAAGTAATCGACGATCCCGGCCAGGACGAACGACCCTTCGGCAATATTTTGAGGCGCGATCGCGTGGCTGACGTCAATGAGTTGTGTCCCCGGCGCCAGGCCGAGGATCACCCCCTTCATCGCGGCCACATAGGGCCCCTCGGCCCCGAAGTCGGTCGTCAGCGTCACAATCCCGCCTGCCACGATCATCGTCTCCAAGACAAAGCCAATTTCGACCTACGAGCACCGATGGCCAAGGTCATCATGGTGCATCTTCGAGGACTCGACGCACCACACAAAACAGTTCCAAGTCAAAGCCAATTTCGTCCGAATGCATTGTTAATAAGAGGTTTAGGCCACATGGCGTGGGTCGAGCCTCGGGCAAACCCCACCACGTCGGGCCGTTGGGGCTCGCCTGAGGCTCGACCCACCCAGGGCTGTTTCATTCTCCGTCTGCCTCTGGAATGGGGACTGGCTCCGGAGCGCAGGCGGAGGTGCCTGTCCCCATTCCAGAGGCAAGGTGGGCGGTTCAAAGGGGACAGGCACCTCCGCTGCGCTCCGGAGCCAGTCCCCTTTGAGCCACCCAAAGTGAGAATGAAACAGCCCTGACGACCCAACCTACAAGCCCCGTTGCGGTTTTCCAAGTCAAAGCCAATTCCTGCCGGACTTTCGACCCGATCGAATCCCCGACGAGACTTGAGTAATTCTCCAAGACAAAGCCAATTCCGCCCGGACCATCAACCACGACGGCCGGACTGAGGCTCGCGCTTATGTTCGCTCAATTCGCGTCCCGGTTATCACACTTTCCCCGATCATCGGCCGGAACTGGCCTCGAACCGGGCGGTGATCTTCGACGAGATCCCCCCGCGCGGGGTGAACTGGCCGACGACGGTCATCCGCCGGGGCCGGCAGGCGGCCACGAGGTCGTCGAGGATCGTGTTGATCGAGTGCTCGTAGAAGATCCCCCGGTTCCGGAAGTCGAACAGGTAGAGCTTGAGCGACTTCAGCTCGACGCAAGTATCCGCCGGGACATAAGTAATGAGGATCGTGCCGAAGTCGGGCTGGCCGGTCTTGGGGCAGACGGCCGTGAACTCGGGGCAGGTGATCTCGATCTCATACTCGCGGTCGGGGAATTGGTTCGGGAACGTCTCCAGCGGATTCGGCATCGATGCGGTTCCTGGCCTTCGTTCAAGGGGCGGCGGGCTCTCCGGGTCTCCTCCGATTATCGTACAGCCGCGCCGTCGGCGTCGAGGCGAGATGACGACGATCAAGGCTCACTTGGCATGGCAAAGCTGGCCAGGAAGGCTGCTAAAAACCGCCAAAAGGGTCGAGAACGACCCGATTTTGGCCCGAAAAGGACTCGAAATCGACCAAAAAGGGGCCGATAATCGACGTTTCGACCCCACTTTGCACAACAAACCAAAGTGTCCAGGATGCAGGTGCATGCACGTTCCTCACTCCCCAATCTGACCAAAGTTCCTATTCTCGGCATTGCCCCCTATGTTATGCCATGGCGTCTCGGGAGGGACCCACGTCAGGAAGCATCGGTCGCACCCCTCACTTGGCAAGGAGCGAGTAGAAGCCGCACAGGACGCATGGTGCATTGAGGATCGCGACCCACACGAATCCGAGGATGATCCCGCATCGATCGAGCCAGCCTGGTTGCGGTTTCCAGCTCTTGTCGTTCCACATCTTTAACCAGAAGCCCGAGACGGAGATGCTGCCCAGCAACGTCCCCAGGGCGTAAATCCTGCCATCGCTGACCACTCCGCTGGCCGTCAACAAGACGTAGACCAGGTGGAGGATGGCCGACGGGAGACCTCCCGCCATGCAGGCCACAAACCCCGGCTCACGCCGGAGGGCTTCCCAGGCCGGCTTTGGGTCTCGAAGCCGGAGTACCACGAACGTGATCGACCAGACCGGCAGGAGCGCGATCACCATTTCGGAGACCGAGACCACCCAGGGCGATCGACCCAACTCGGGGAAGACGCTCCGGGCCTCGCCGAGGCCCAGCGCCGTCGCCGCGATCAGGATCATCGCGTCCGACATCCGGAACGGGCGGCAGTTCGGCTCGGTCATCTGACGAAGGCCCCGGGTGGTCGAGTCGGGCGGTCGCTTGACTGCCGCTCCCCGTTCCTTACACTGACTGAACGGATTGTAGCATCGCCCGGATCGCTCCGCCTCGTCGTGCCGATCGACCGATTGACTCCTGCGAACCCCATCCGATGAACCCTCGGCCGACGCTCTACATCCTCGACGCCTATTCGCTGATCTATCAGGTCTTTCACGCCATCCCGCTCATGACCAGCCCCTCGGGGCAGCCTACAAATGCCATCTTCGGCATTTTCCGCGATTTACTTAATCTACTGAAGACGCGCAAGCCCGACTATCTTGCCGCCGCGTTCGACGGGGCGGAGAAGACGAAACGGGCTGAGGCGTTTGCCGAGTACAAGGCCCAGCGTAAGCCGATGCCGGAGGACATGGTCCCTCAGATCCCGGTCCTCCGCCGGCTCTTCGAGGCGTTCCGCGTCCCCGTCCTGCTCCATGAAGGGGCCGAGGCCGATGACGTCATCGCCACGCTGGCGCGTCGAGGGGTCGAGCGAGGGCTGGACGTGGTCATCTGCACGGCGGACAAGGACGCCCGCCAGCTCCTGGACGAGCACACGCGGATCTTGAACCTCCGGAAGGGGGAGTTCCTCGACGTCGAGGGGCTCAAGACCGACTGGGGCGTCCGGCCGGATCAGGTGATCGACACTTTGGCCCTGACCGGCGACGCGGTCGACAACGTGCCGGGCGTGCCGGGGATCGGGCTCAAGACGGCCGTGGCGCTGCTCCAGGAGTTCGAGACCATCGAGGGAATCATGGCGAACCTCGACAAGGTCTCGGGCGCCAAGCGGAAGCAGAACTTGAAGGAGCACGTCGAGACCGTCAAGCAAGGCCGGATGCTCATCACCCTCGACCAGGACCTGCCGCTCGACCTCGACTGGGAGGCCCTGAAGTCGAACGGCTATAACGCCAAGGCCCTCAAGGCCCTCTGCGTCGAGTGCGGGTTCCACCGCTTCCTCGACGAGATCGTTGACACCGAGGCGGTGGTCGAAGCACCCTGGGACGCCGATTACCGACTCGTGGATACGCCCGAAAAACTCCAGAACTTCGCCGCCGAGTTAGCCAGACAGCCCAGGTTTTGCTTCGATACCGAGACGACGGCGCTCGACCCGCTCCGGGCCAACCCCGTTGGTTTCTCGTTCGCCTGGGAGCCGGGCGTTGCCTATTACTTGCCCGTCCGGGGGCCGATGGGCAGCAAGGTCTTGCCGCTCGAAGCCGTCCTGGACGCGATCCGGCCGCCCTTGACCAACCCCGAGGTCGAAAAGGTCGGCCAGAACGTCAAGTTCGACATGCTGGTCCTCCGCCGGCTCGGGATCTCGGTCCTTGGGCCGGTCACGGACACGATGGTGCTGAGCTACCTGCTTGAGAGCGGCGAGCGGAACCACAGCCTCGATCAGCTCTCGCAGCGCCTGCTCAACCACCAGATGATCCCGATCACGGACCTCATCGGGAAGGGGAAGAACCAGCTCACGATGGACCTGGTCGACCTCTTCAAGATCACGGAGTACGCGGCGGAGGATGCCGACGCGACCTGGCGAATCGAGGAGATCCTCGCCCCCAGGGTCCGCGAGGAGGGGCTCTGGAACCTCTACGCCGACCTCGAACGCCCCTTGATCGGCATCCTCGCGGAGATGGAGGCGCTCGGCGTCAAGGTCGACGTCCGCCGGCTCAACCAGCTCTCGAAGGAGTTCGCCGAGCGGATCGCCCACATCGAGGAAGAGATCTACAAGGAAGCCGGCCATCCCTTCAACATCGGGTCGTTGCCGCAGTTGCGGCAGGTGCTTTTTGACGAGCTGAAGCTGCCCTCCTTCAAGAAGACCCCCGGTGGCGACCCGAGCACCGACGTGGAGGTTCTCGAAAGCCTCGCGAGCAAGCACCCCTTGCCGAAGCTTTTGATCGAGCACCGCCATTTCGCCAAGCTCAAGAGCACGTACCTCGATGCCCTGTCGAGCCTGGCCGACGACGATGGGCGCGTGCATGCGTCGTTCAACCAGGTGGTCGCGGCGACGGGACGGCTCAGTTCGAGCGACCCGAACCTGCAGAACATCCCGATCCGCTCGGAAGACGGCGGTCAAATTCGCCAGGCATTCGTCGCCGGGTTCCCGGGCTGGTCGCTGGTCGCGGCGGATTACTCGCAGATCGAGCTGCGAATCCTGGCTCACTACACGAAGGACCCGGCTCTGCTCCGGGCATTCGCCGAGGACATCGACGTCCACACGGCGGTCGCGGCGCGGATCTTCAAGGTGCCCGAGTCGGCGGTCAACTCGAACCAGCGACGCGTGGCGAAGACGGTCAATTTCGGCGTGATCTACGGGATCAAGCCGTTCGGCCTGGCGACAAGACTGGGGATCACGCAGACCGAGGCCGCCGCGTTCATCGACGCCTACTTCGACGAGTACGCGAGCGTCGAAGCCTTCATGAACCGGACGCTGGAAGGCGCCGCGAAGAATGGTTACGTCGAGACGATCCTGGGGCGTCGACGGATGATCAACGGGATCAAGAACACGACTGGCCGGAACCTCAACACGGCCGAGCGAACCGCCGTGAACGCGGTGATCCAGGGATCGGCCGCCGACCTGATCAACCAACGTGTGCATCGGCGGCCATCGGTACGACGAGTTGTTCGTCACCGCCGCGCACGCTGAGTCGTTGCTGCGCATCCGATTCGACGGAGACGCTCCTCCGCTTTAAATCCCAGCCCGGGCAGTGCGTTTCATCAGCTGAGGTGCGATCGTCCCCTGCAGTGGTCCACCACCGCCCACACCATGCGTCCCGTGACTTTGTGCCGATAGTGCAGGCGAGTGGTCAGTACGGCGCGCCGACTACCCTGCCGTCGCATATCAAGCTCACCGTGCATGCAGCGGCCGGCCCATCCGCCGCCAGCACGATTCCATCGGCATTCGAGCGCGTGATTGACCAGCCGATGACGTGCTCGGGCGACGAGAAAGGCCCGAGGTGAAATCCGAGTAGGTGGCGGTGGATCCACAAGACGGCAGCGCCCAGCGCGCCCGGTGTCTGTCCGAGGGCGTCGCGGAACGCCTGTTCTGCGGTACGCGAGTCAGTCGACTGGACCGGGACTTCGAACACGTCGACATAGTCAGCGGCGTCCCCGCTGATCGATCTGCGTTCGGTCGGCCCGGGCCCTGGTCGCAATGCGTCTCAACGTCCATCGCACGACCACGCGGTGCGCACCGGTGCCGATGACGAGTGCGCGATAGATCCTGCCGTGCAAGCCCGGGAAATGCGCCCAGGTCGCCGAACGCACACAAGTGCGTTGCGGTGCTTCGGCATCCAACTCGAACACCCACTGATACGTCGCGAAGGGGTGGCGACCTTTGAGCGCGAATCGTTCGGGCGGTCGCGCTTCATCCAGGGCGAATCCGAAGGGGACGGCCGAGGGGTCCTGCGGATCGCGGCAGAGAGTTCGCAGCACTGCGGGCCATGTCTCGGCCCGGCTGGCAGCGACGGTTATGGCATGCTCATCGATATAGGGTAATCGTTCCATATAGAAGGAATGTACTAGATCATGGCACCTCCGCGGAAGCACCAAACCGATGTGATCCTGGACGCAACGCGCGCCCTGGTGCTGGCCGAGGGGCCGCGCGCCGCGAGCGTTGGGGCAATCGCAAAGGCCAGTGGGGCGCCCGCGGGCACGCTGTACCACCGATTCACGAATCGCAACGGGATCCTGACCGCCGCGTGGCTACGCGCACTGGAGCGTTTTCAGGCACGGGCGCTTGCGGCGAACGCCGATACCGTTCTCGAATCCGCCGTCGCGACGGCCGTTGCGGCCGTGAACTTCATGCGTGAGTTTCCCGACGACGCGCGGCTGCTGGTGACCTTACGGCCGAGCGACCTGCTCGACGGCGAGCCCGACGCGGCTTTCCGGCAGACACTTGACGCCATGAACGCGCCCCTCATCGAGCGCGTCATCACTTTCGCGCGCGAGATATACGGCCGCGTGGATCCCCGTTGTGTCGACGCCGTCGCGAGAGCGGTGGTCGATCTGCCCGGTGCCGTCGTGCGGCGTCACACCAACGACGATCCGATGCCGTCCTGGCTCGAGGAGGACGTCGCAGCGGCGTCGCGCGCGTTGCTGATTAGCTTCGCGCCCGGCTAGGCTCCTGCGGTCAACAACTCAGCCAATGCCATTGCTAGGTTGTGCAAGTTGGTCTCCAGGGAGTATGTCCGGTCCACGGTCCAATTGACGATACTGCCGGACAGGGCACCAACAATGATGTCCGCCAACGTTTCTGCGCCATGGCGCGCGCTGACCTCGCCTCGGGCAACGCCTTCTTTGATGAGTTCGGCGAACGTGTCATGAAGGTTCAATCCGCGTTGAACGCTATAGCCGCTGGCGGCGAGCATCTCCCCGATCAGCTCGCGGTAAGTGTCGCCGGATTTGGCCAGCGCCGCGCCGATGTCGTCGAACACACCGACGAGGCGCACCGGGATCGCTTCATCAGTGCGGTCGAAGACGACGTCGTGCAGGTTGACCAGCCGGCGCTCCGCCAGCGCCCGAATCATGTCCTGACGGGTGGCGAAGTGGTTGAAGAACGTTCGATTGGCGACATCCGCGCGCGCACAGATGTCTTCAATGGTGGTCGCCGCAAAGCCCTGAGCCAGGAACAGATCGAAAGCGGCCGCGAGGATGTTCTCTTTCACCTCGAGTTTGCGCCGTTCGGTTCTATTCACGACAGCAGTCTATTTCGCGCACAACTTCTCCGACAGCGCCCACAACGCCTCCGCGTGCTCAGCATTCTGGGCATAGGGTGCGGTCGTCTCGCTGACCCGGCAATCTTCCAGATACAACGCACCCCGGCCGGCCAGTTCGGGGCTGACCGCTGCCCACACTTGAGTGGCCGCGCCGTATTCGGGCGTGGTGAATTCGAGGTGGCCATCGGTCGTTTCACCGCGTGCGGCCGTACCGGCGGCGGCGAACTTGCGCAGTTGCGAGAAATCCGAGCGGGACATGTACCGCGCCAGCGACGTGGCCACTGTGCCGGGATGGACGGCATACGCGCGAATCCCCAAGTCGCGTAGCCGGTGGTCAACCTCTCCAGCGTGCAGGATGTTCGCCGTCTTGGAGGCTCCGTACGCGACGAACTTGTCGTATTCACGATGCTCCCAGTTGGGATCGTCCAGATCGACGTCTCCCATGACATGACCGCCGGAGGACAGGATGACGACCCGAGCGCCGTCAGCGGCAATGAGCTGCGGTACGAGCAGTCGGGTGAGCTCGAAATGCCCGAAATGGTTTGTACCGATCTGCATTTCGAAACCGTCCTGGGTGCGGCCGAACGGGGTGAACATGACGCCCGCATTGTTCATCAGGATGTGAATCACCGGCGTGATGTCACGGATCGCGGCGGCCGCGGTGCGCACACCGGCCAGTGACGTGAGATCGAGATGCACTATCGAGGTGCGCGCGTCGGGCACCTCGGCATGTATCCAACGGTCCGCCTCTGTCAGGTCGTCATGATTACGTGCGGCCAAGACGACGTGTGCGCCCGCGGTGGCAAGCGCGCGCGCCGATTCGCGACCCAGCCCGGACGAAGCCCCGGTGATCACGCACACTTTGCCCGACAGGTTGATTCCCTCGACCACGTGCAGGGCGCTGCGCTGCCCAATCATGCCGTCGTCAGCTGCCACAGCGGGATCACCATCTGCGGATCGCATTCCTCGTCGACGATCCACCTGCACATCCGGCGGATCGGTTCGATCGCGTCCTGCGGCGAGGCGACCGCAACATTGCAGGCGTAGCCCAGACTGGTCAGTCGTTGAGCACCGAAGAGTGGCAATGTATCTCGCAGTCGAAGCTTGAGCGACTCGGGATAGATACCGATGGTCTGGGTGTAGGAGTTCACCGCAGCGGTCACCTTGTCGATGTCGTCAACCGGCACGATATTGGCGACGCGGCCGGACAGCATCGGCGAATAGTCGACCGGCTCGTCGAACTGGGAGACGACGATCGCACCCTCGCGCTGCTCGCCACCGATCACGCGGTAGAAGTCCTCGGTCATCCGCGAGGCCTCCAGATGGTCGAGCAATTCGCGATCGGGGTAGAGCGGCGGCGTGCTGACGACGGCGGGCAGCGACACCAATTCCTGATAGATGAGTTCGCCCAGCCGATTAGCCTTCGCCAGGCCGTCGGCGTCGGTTCCGCTGAGCACGTAGATAACCCGCGCGTTGGCGCACCCTTCCTGGTTCGCGACACCGATGTCGATCGCGGCGCGGCGGGCTACGTCCTGCAGGGTTGCTTCGTCGGCGAAAGCCTCGGCGCCGATGATGGTGGCGCTGCGTTTGGGGTCGAGCGCGATGAGCTCCAAACCGGGCTGGATGTAGCGGGTTACGTGCTTCACCGACGCTAAACCGCCCCACGCCACGATCTTTTCGATGTGCTGCGGCTGATAGAGGGTTTCCTCGACAGCCGTGTCGCCGCCCTTCCAGTACCCGACCACCAGATGCTTGGTGATCGGATGATTCGGCGCGACATCGGCCAACGTGCGGGCGATGGCGACGGCGGTAAGAGGATCATTCGACGGCGCTTTGATGATCACGTCGGATCGGGTGATCACCGACCGCAGGATGGTCACCGCCGAGACCAGTCCGCCGTTGCCGGCGGGGATGTGCAGGGTGCGCGATCCGAATGCGCGCACCCGCTGCTCGCGGCCGTCGTGCAGCGTGTGCGAGACCCAGCCGTTGAGATAATCCAGTCCGACTTGGCTGTCGGCGATTTCGGTGACACTCTCGCGGGAGAACAGGGGCGGCAGCACCCGATAGCTGTTCTTGAGCATTTCGGCCGGCAGCACATTGGCCACCAGCGTCGCTTCGTAGGCTTCCTGCAGGTGGGTGTTGGTGTCGAAATCCAGGGCGTTGCCGAGAGCTTCGAGGACGTCGAGGATGTCGTCGAAGCTCAGCCGGTAGAGGTCGCTCATCTCTGCCGGGCTGTGCAGCGGCAGTCGAGCAACATATTTGGTCATGTCGGGTGCTTGGAACTGTGCGACGCCTTTGCGGGTGCCGAAACTGATCAGGTCGTCGCTGATGACTTCACCGCGCAAGAACAGCGGCACGGTGTAGGCGATCACAGGTCGACCCCTTTCATGAAGTTCACGGCCTCGTTGTGCACCTCATGCGTGGCGGCGCAGGTTATTCGGTCGTCTTCAAAGCCCTCCTTTTCGCTATAGCGGATGATGTCGGGTTCGAAGGCAACGCTGGATTGTCCACACGGACAACGCAAGTCCCAGTCGATCGTCACCTCGTCGCCGGAGATAACGCCGCCCCAGTGTGCGCGCAGCAGGATGTCGTAGACGGCGGCGCGGCCGGTCTGCACGCCGGTGCGGGGCAGCGGTTCGCTGGTGTCGGGATCGAGTACGAACGGGATGACCCACGGTGCCACGTGGTAGCGGCCTTCGGTGCACGCCCAGTGAAACGTGCTGGACTCGGAGAAGCCGTAGCCGACCTGGATGCTGTCGACGCCGAGGAAGTCTTTGATGACGTCCATGAAATCGTCCGGCAGCGCAACGCCTTTCATGCCCCCGCCGGTCAAGATTGCCGAATCCGGAGCGAAGACGTTTCGGACCCCGCGCTGCAGACCGGCCTTGGCGATGTCGTACATCAGGTGGTAGGTGCCGAGCATGAACACCTGCTTGCCGCGCAGCTGTTCGGTGATCCGGGTGAAGAACGCATCCATGTCCTGGGGCTGGCGCTCCTGCATGGCGATGAACTCGTCCTTGCGGGCGGCCAGCGCCGGGTCGATCTCGAGGCGGTCGAGCTCCCCACGCGATGCCGCCGCCCGCATCTTGGAGGCCAGGAACATCAGATCGGTGTCCACGGCGAAGGGGTAGAGCGCGTGGAACTTGGTTTCGTCGCCGCCAGTGAAACCGCGCTTGATCATGTTGGCGATGCGCAGATGGCCAAGCTTGCCGTTGGCGAAGTTCGGCCACACCACGTCCACCGACGGATTGAGCTCCTTGCGGTCGGTTCACGGCCGAAGGTCTGGAACAGGCAGATTTTCCACAACGTCATACCTTCTTCGGCGCCGCGCTTGTCTTTGGGAGGATCGAGATGGTGCCGGTGGTGCCACTCGAGGTGATGACCTCCAGCGGAGTCTGTTCGTCGAGCCGGTCGATCCAGTCGTCGATACCGTTACAGCCCGAGATGTCCACACCGGACAAGTCGTAGCTGGTCAACTTGTCCAGCCACTTGGTCATCAGGTCGAAGCGTTTCTGTCGATCAATACTGCGGGATACGACTTGAACGCGGTGTGCGAGAAAAACAGCGGCACAACATCATTGAACTCGGCTACCGCGGTGATCCCGAGCCGGTCAGCGAGCTTACGCAGCATCTCGATGCTCTGGTAGTGCTGCCGGAAGCGGATGCTCATCGCCTGGCGTTGCAGGGCTTCGAGCTCGTCGCGTCCGATGCTGTGCATCTGCGTGTATGACTGGCCGAAAAAGCGGATTGGGTCGTCCATGAATTCGGTCACTGACTGCGCTGTCTGCTCGGTGACTGCCATGTGGGTCACGGTAGACCCTGGTTGCAGCTAGAACGCAATAGTGCAGTTTACTGCAAAGTCTTCCTTCGACCAGTCTGTCGGACGAGTTCTAGCGCGCCTCGGCGGCGAAGGCGCGCAACGACGCAAGCTGTCCGGGATCCAGTGAAGCCGTACGTTTTCGCGTGCGGCGGCGACGTCGGCGGCGGTGATCTCCGCAGCGTCGACCGAGCGCCGCATCGCGGTCAGCGCAGCCTCGCGCAGCAGCGCCACGCAATCGGCGGCGCTGTATCCGTCGAGGTCGGCCGCCAAGGCTTCCAGATCGACATCGCGTAGCGGAATCGACTTACCCGCGGTGCGCAAGATCTCCAGCCGACCTTGCGCATCCGGCGGCTCGACGTACACCAGCTTCTCCAACCGGCCAGGGCGCAGCAGTGCCGGATCGATGAGATCCGGCCGGTTGGTGGCGCCGACGACCACGACATCGTTCAGTGGTTCGATGCCGTCCAGTTCGGTGAGCAGCGCCGCCACCACCCGGTCGGTGACACCGGAGTCGAAGCTCTGCCCGCGCCGCGGCGTCAGCGCGTCGATCTCGTCGAGGAAGACCAGCGACGGCGCGGAATCGCGGGCCCGGCTGAACAATTCGCGCACCGCCTTCTCCGAGGAGCCGACCCACTTGTCCATCAGCTCAGAACCTTTGACGGCGTGCACGGACAGCCGCCCGGTGCTGGCGAGCGCGCGCACCACGAACGTCTTGCCGCAGCCCGGCGGGCCGTAGAGCAGCACCCCGCGTGGTGGCTGGACGCCGAGCCGGGCAAAGGTGTCGGGGTGTTGCAGCGGCCACAGCACGGCTTCGGTCAGCGCCTGCTTGGTCGCGACCATGTCGCCGACGTCGTCGAGGGTGACCGAGCCGACCGACACCTCGGTCGGCCGGGAGCGGGACAGCGGCCTGATCATGCTGAGCGCGCCGAGCAGTCGTCGGGTGAGCTTGGGCGTTGCCGTCCGAGCTGGCCCGGGCCGCCGCACCAACGCGGCCTCACGCACCAGCGCGGCCAGATCGGCCACCACGAAACCCGGCGCCCGATCGGCGATCTCACCGAGCCGGGATCCTCGGTCGGTACCCGTTCCAGCAAACCCTGCAGTAGCGCTCTGCGGGTCGGTGCGACTGGCAGGCTGAGCACCAGCTCGCGGTCGCACAGATCGGGCGCGCGAGCCGCCGGGTCGAGGTTGTCCGGGACCGCCGACGTGACGATCACCGTGACCCGCGCCGCTTCGTCCGCCTTGCGCAATATCGGCGAGGATCAGCGTCGCCGCCGGTTCGGCTACGGCAGGTAGCAGCGCGTCGACGTCGGCGACGAGCAGCACCTCGCCGCCGTCGCGGATCGCGGCCCCCGCCGCAGCCACCTGCAGGGATCTTCTGGCGCGAGCGCGCCGACCTCTGGACTGTCCAGCTCCACCAGTCGTCGGGCCGTGCAGATGGCGCGCACCAGCGTGGTCTTGTCGATGCCGGCCGGGCCCGACACCAGTACGCCCGGATTCGTTGTCGTGCCCAGGCTGCGCAGCAGGTGCGGCTCGTCGAGCGCGAGCTCGAGCCATTCGGTCGCTGGCGGCCTGGCGTTGACGCCCTTGAGGTCGCTGACGGTGAAGGCCGACGCCTCGGGCTTGGGCGTGCCGAGCGGCCGGCACGCCGGTTCCCCAGGTGACCGACGAGTTCGGCTGCACGCTCACCGGCCCGGAGGGATCGACGCCGGTGACGGTCAACAGTTCCGACGTCCAGCTGATACCCACCGCCGAGGCCAACGCGCGGGTGGCGTCCGACGTCGATGTGCCCGGTCCCAGGTCGCGCGGCAACAGTGACACCGCGTCACCGACAGTTAACACCTTGCCCAGCAGGCTTGTCGCAGTCTGGTCGATGGCAACGACTGAGTGGTGATCGCCGAGCCGCTCAACGTCACCGACCGTGCGCCGTACACGGTAGCGGCGACGACGATGACGGCGGTTCCTCATCAGGCCGGCGTTGGACAGCGTCACGTCGTCCAGCAACACGTGCCTATCGGGGTCTTCGGGCCCGCCATGCCGGCGACCGCTGTCGTGGT
>CAVWND010000003.1:0-16433 GCA_963756475.1 uncultured Planctomycetota bacterium | reverse complement strand
GCGGGCGATGCTGGAGGTCAACGCCCGGATCAAGGCCGAGGGGCTCAAGGCCCGGCTCCTGCTCCAGATCCACGACGAGCTCGTCTTCGAAGCCCCCGACGCCGAGGTCCCCCGGCTCGCCAGGCTGGTCCGCGAGGCGATGGTCGGGGCCCTGGCGTTCGACGTGCCGATCAAGGTCGAGGTCTCCGCCGGCCCGAACTGGCTCGACGTCGCGCCGCTTCCCGAACCGGCATGAACACGTTGGATCTTTTCCACAGGAACCCGCTCAGCAAGAGAGCGACCCGAGGGGCCGGATCTCTCCCGGAGAAAAAACGGAGGCCGCGGACGAATTCCGTTGCGAAACGTGCCGGGCTTATCGTATAGAATTGATTTATTAATCTCCGGGTCAAGTTCACGGCATCCTCATCGCTTCCCCTCGATCTCGATTCCTCAGATCGACAGGATCGACAGTGGGCTGAATTTCCAGACGCTCTCGGCTGGCGATCGGGCTTTGCCGCGAACTCACAGACCCGAACCATGACCTCCTAGAGATCTTCAGCGTCTTGCCTCGCGAGGCCCCGCGGCCGTCCCATCGCCGCGAGCTTTCCGCCTTTCGACTCTCATCCGACTTTCCGCCCGCGTCGCCGGGGTTTTCGTGCCAGCCCCTCGACGACCCGCCGTGTTCCGCCCGACCTCCGGGCGTGGATCGAATCATCATGCCCCGCTCCACCCGCGACAATCCCGGACCGCGCCGCCGACCCTCCGGCCCGTGGCGACATGGGCCGATCCCGGTCATCGGCCTGATCGGCGGGATCGGCGCGGGCAAGAGCCTGGCCGCGGCCGCCTTCGCGGGCCTCGGGTGCCTTCGTGCTCGACGCCGACGCGATCGGCCACGTCCTGCTCGATCAGAGCCCGTCGCGCGACCGGGTCCTCGAACGGTTCGGCGAGGGCGTTCTCGAACCGTTCGGCGAAGTCGGCGTCCGCCGGGCGATCGACCGCCGGGCGCTCGGGGCGATCGTCTTCTCCAGGCCCGAGGCGCTCAGGGACCTGGAGGCGATCCTCCACCCGGCGATGCGGAAGACCTTCGAGAAGGCGATCGCCCGCGAATCCCGCCGGATGAGGGTGCCCGCCGTCGTGCTCGACGCGGCGATCCTCTACGAGGCCGGCTGGGACACGCTCTGCGACTCGGTCGTCTTCGTCGACGCCCCGCCCGAGGTCCGGCTCGCCCGGCTGGAAGCGTCCAGAGGCTGGACCGCCGAGGTCCTGGCCGCCCGCGAGAAGGCCCAGGGGCCGCTCGAAGAGAAACGTCGGCAGGCCGACCACGTCCTGACCAACGACGGCTCGCCCGACGAGTTCGCGCCTCGGTCAAGGCTCTCTGGCCCCGACTGATCGCCCGGCCTCGCCGCCAGCGAGGTCCGGGCCAGGCCGCTTCGGCGGCGAGGGGACAGCCGCCAACCTGAGTCCGACCACGGATCACGACCCCGATTTCCTGTTCTTGCCTGACCAAGTCCGAGAGTCCGCCGCCCGTCGCTTCTTCAGATTAGGCGAGCCCGTCGCGAGCCAGCGAATTGCCGCGGGAACTTCTGACCCGGGACGTCCCTCCGCCATCGAGGCGAACCGACGCCCCGCCTGCCGCCACAGCACGTCCGACCGAACGAGGAGCTTCGATTCCCATGCCCAACGAGACTCGCCCCCGCCGGGAGTCTTCCAGCCCGTCCCGACTCCGCGGCAAGGCCGCTCCGCCGGCCCCCGCCACGTCGGCCGACGGCGACACCTCCCCCGAACCCTTCGAGTCGAACTCCGTCCCCGCCGCCTCGGACGTCACCGAGCCCGCGGTCCCGGCCGCCGCCCAGGCCCCGCTCGGCTACCGCGACCGCGACCGTGAGCGCGACGACCGCCCGGCCGAGCGCGAGCCGGTCCGCTACCGCGAGCGCGACCAACGGCGAGCGCGAAGGCGGCCTCTCGCTCCGCGAACGGCTCGCCCGCGACCGCGCCGAACGCGAGTCGACCGCGACGGCCTCGCGAGGCGAAGGCCGCGAGGGCGGCCCGCTCGCCCGGCCCGCGACGGCGAGTTCGCCGATCGCGACCGCGCCGACGCGAGCCGGCGACCGCGACCCGCCCCGAGCCCCCGAGCTCGAACGCGATCGCCGACCGCGATCGGAACCCGTCCCGCCGCCCGACTCCGTCGCCCACGCCGGTCCACCGCCGACCTCGAAGGGCTCCCGCCCGACGAGGACGACGACGTCTTCGGCGACAACGCCATCCACGACCGCTACGAGGACATCAAGCGCGGCGAGATCCACCTCACCGAGCTGCAGAAGATGACCATGCCCCAGCTCATCCGGACCGCGAAGCAGGAGGGCGTCATCGAGTACACCGGCCTGAAGAAGCAGGACCTGATCTTCAAGATCCTCAAGGAGCGGGTCAAGCAGAACGGCCTGATGTTCGGCGAGGGGACGCTGGAAGTCCTGCCCGACGGCTTCGGCTTCCTCCGCAGCCCCGACTACAACTACCTGCCCTGCCCCGACGACATCTACGTCTCGCCGAGCCAGATCCGCCGCTTCGGCCTCAAGACCGGCGCGATCGTCGCCGGCCAGATCCGCCCGCCCAAGGAGAACGAGCGCTACTTCGCCCTCCTGCGCGTCGAGGCGATCAACTACGAGGACCCCGACAAGCTCAGCGAGAAGGTCGGCTTCGACGACCTGACGCCGCTGCACCCGCACCGGCCGGCTCATCCTGGAGAACGACCGCCGACGAGATCAACATGCGGGTCGTCGACCTGGTCACGCCGATCGGCAAGGGCCAGCGCGGCCTGATCGTCGCCCCGCCGCGGACCGGCAAGACGATCCTGCTGCAGAAGATCGCCAACAGCATCCTGCGCAACCACCCCGACGCCTACGTGATCGTCCTGCTGATCGACGAGCGGCCCGAGGAAGTGACCGAGATGGAGCGCTCGGTCAAGGGGCCGACCGCCGAGGTCATCAGCTCGACCTTCGACGAGCCCGCCAGCCGCGCACATCCAGGTGGCCGAGATGGTCATCGAGAAGGCCAAGCGGATGGTCGAGTACGGCCGCGACGTGGTGATCCTGCTCGACTCGATCACCCGGCTGGCCCGCGCCTACAACACCGAGGCCCCGCACTCCGGCAAGATCCTCACCGGCGGCATCGACGCCTCGGCCCTGCAGAAGCCCAAGCGGTTCTTCGGCGCCGCCCGGAACATCGAGGAGGCCGGCAGCCTGACGATCCTGGCCACCGCCCTGGTCGACACCGGCAGCCGGATGGACGACGTGATCTTCGAGGAGTTCAAGGGCACCGGCAACATGGAGCTGCACCTCGACCGCCGGCTGGTCGACAAGCGGGTCTGGCCGGCCATCGACGTCAACCGCTCCGGCACCCGCCGCGAAGAGCTGCTGCATGGACCCCGAGGAACTCCGCCGCGTCTGGATCCTGCGCCGCGTCCTCAACGACATGAACCCCGTCGAGGCGATGGAGCTGCTCACCGGCCGGATGCGGAAGACCAAGTCCAACGCCGAGTTCCTGATGAGCATGAACCTGTCGTGATCGGGCGATCTCCGGCCCCGCGGCTCCTGCTGCAAGACGGGGTCGGAGAGCGTGACCTCGCGAGGAGGGTCCGATGGCCACGGTCACCCGACGATCTGATCCCGATGTCGAACATCCTTCGCCGGGTCCCGTACAAGATCTACGTCCACCTACGCGACGCCTCGGCGAATCGACCATCTCAGGATGACCTATTACGACGGGACGCTGGAAATCGTGTCACCCCATCTCGCGAAGCATGAGGGAGCCGTCGCGATCGGCTTGGCATCATCGTCACCACGGTCGCCGGTCCATCTGGGTCTCCGCTATCGACGGCACGGGCAGCGACGACCTTCCGTCGGGGTGGGGAGACGCTCTACAGGGGCAAGGGCAAGGAACCGGACGAGAGCTTCTATATCGCCAACCTGGCCCGTCTCCCGCGAGAGCGGGATGTCGACCTCGACGCGGGCGATCCTCCTCCAGATCTTTGGATCGAAGTTGACAATCGGGGCAGTTCGACGGGCCGACTCCCGGTCTATGCCGCGCTGGGTGTCCCGGAAGTCTGGCGTATCGGTCCGGAATCAGAAGACGCTGCAGTTCCTCCGACTGGTCGAGGGATGCTTATGAACCGATCGACCGGAGCCTGGCCTTGCCTGTCCTGACTCCGCATTGGTTCTCGAAGCCCTGGCGCTGGGCGATAACCCGTCCGAATCGCGACTGGGTTCCGCTCCTCCACGAATGGGTCGCCCGGACCTTCCCCCGACCTGCTCGCGGCGCCTGATCGCCTTCCCCCCTCCACTCCATCGACCCACTGAACCATGCCCACCTTCGAAGGCGACTTCTCCCCACCCCCCGGCCGGTTCGCGATCGTCGCGGCGCGGTTCAACTCGATGATCACCGAGGCGCTGCTCTCGGGCTGCCGGGACACCTTCGCGCGCCACGGCGTCGCCGACGACCGGCTCGACGTGGCCTGGGTGCCCGGGTCGTTCGAGATCCCGCTCGTCGCCCGCAAGATGGCCGAGACGGGGCGCTACGCGGCGGTCATCACCCTGGGCTGCGTGATCCGGGGCGAGACCGGGCATTACGACCACGTCGCCGGCCAGGCGGCGGGCGGAGTCCTTCAAGCCGGGCTGGCCACCGGCGTCCCGGTGATCTTCGGCGTCCTGACGACCGAGACCGTCGAGCAGGCCCTCAACCGCTCGGGCCTCAAGGCCGGCAACAAGGGGGTCGATGCCGCCCTGGCGGCGATCGAGATGGTCAACCTGCTCCGGCGGATCGATAGCTGAGGGAGAATGGGAACGGTCAGAGATCCTCGCTCCACCCTTCCTCGCCGATCAACTTGACGAACCGGCAGGATAGGACTTCTCGCGAGACGGCCCTTCCCTTCACCTTCCGCACGACCGTGATCTGTTGCAACTCGTCGTCGCCGATCGGCGCGACGATCCGGCCGCCTTCGGAGAGTTGTTCGAACAGCGACGGGGGCAACGCCGGGGCGGCGGCGGTGACGATGATCCGGTCGAAGGGGGCTTCCTCGGGCCAGCCCAGCGTGCCGTCGCCGATCCGGAAGCGGATGTTGCGTCAGGCCGAGGCCGTCGAGAACGCCCCTGGCCCGGAGCGAAAGCTCGGCGAACCGCTCGACGGTGATAGACCTCCTCCGCCAGGTAGGGCGAGGACCGCGGCCTGGTAGCCGCTGCCGGTGCCGATCTCCAGGACGCGCTCGGTGCCGGTCAGGGCGAGTTCCAGCGGTCATCACGGCGACGATGAACGGCTGGCTGATCGTCTGTTCGAGGCCGATGTCGACGGCCCGGTCCTCGGTCGCCAGGTCGCGCAGTCTCGGGCGGGCATGAACCGGTCGCGCGGGACCTGAGCCATCGCGTCCAGGACCCGAGGGTCGCGGATGCCTTTCTCGCGGACTCTGGCGGACGATCGCCTCGCCCGACGACTCACGCGGACTGGGCATGGACCTCCTCCTCGAGCTGGAAATCCTTGAGTTCGAGCTGGACGTCGCGGCGGCCGTTCCACTCGTTGATCGACGGGTGGAACGCGATCGAGCAGAGCTTGCCCGGCGTCAGGACCTTGCCCCGCTCGGCCATGTTCCAGGCGATCGCCTTGAGCGTGGTGTCTCCCTGGCAGAACCGGACCTGGAGGTGATTCTTCCGCTCGCCGACGACCTTCGGCTCGGCCGACGACCCGCACGCCGTTGGCGACCAGCAAGGGCCTCGGGTTGCCGACGCCGTGGGGTTCGAGCGACTCGATCGCCTCGACCACCTTGAGCGTCAGCGACGCCCAGCGGGACCTCGGCATCGATCGCGGATCGACTTCTGCAATTGTTCGGGCGAGAGGACGCCCCGGCAATGGTGGTCGAACGCCTCGGCGAAGGCTTCGAAGTGGGCGCGCGGGAGCTTCAGGCCGGCGGCGGCGGCGTGGCCGCCGAACGCGGTCAGGCCGCCCGAGCAGGCGTGGATGGCGTCGTAGAGGTTGAACCCGGCGATCGACCGGGCCGACCCCTGGCCGTCGCTCGTCGGACAGGGCGACGACGATCGTCGGCCGGTGGTAGGTGTCGACCAGCCGGCTGGCGACGATCCCGATGACCCCGGGGTGCCAGCCCTCGCGGCCGAGGACGATCGCCCCTCGGTCCTTCAGGCCGCCCTGCGCGGTGATCATCTCGTGGGCCTCGTCGACGATCTGCCTGCTCGACCTCCTGGCGCTGGGTGTTGCAGAGGTCGAGCGCCTGGGCGATCTCCTCGGCGCGGCCTCGGTCGTCGGTCGTGAGCATCTCGACGGCCTGCATCGCCCGTTCGAGCCGGCCGGCGGCGTTGATCCGGGGGGCGAGGTTGAACCCGACCGTCCCGGTGTTCAGCTCGCGTCTTGCCCAGGCAGCCGGAGACCGACAGCAAGGCCCGGAGCCCCAGGCTGGGCGAGCTCGGCGCAGCCCGGCCAGGCCGTGGCGGACCAGGATCCGGTTCTCGCCGTGGATCGGCATGACGTCGGCGACCGTGGCCAGCGCGACCAGGCCGATCGACCGGACGAGGAAGTCGCGGAGGTGGGGCGAGGCTTTCTTGCCGTCGCCGAAGCTCTTGCAGACCTGCCAGGCCAGCTTGAACGCCACGCCGCAGCCGCAGAGTTCGGCGAACGGGTAGAGCGCTGCCGGCGAGCTTGGGATGGACCAGGACGTCGGCCTCGGGAAGGTCAGTGCCGATCGTGTGGTGGTCGGTGATGATCAGCTCGACGCCCAGCTCGCGGGCCAGCCTGGCCTCCGTCGACGGCCGAGATCCCGCAGTCGACCGTGACGATCAGCTCGGCCCCGTGCTCGGTCGCGAGCTTCCGGAGGGCCTCGGCGTTGACGCCGTACCCCTCCTCGACCCGGTGCGGGATGTAGTAGTCGACGTCCTCGGCCCCGGCCAGCTTGAGGCAGGCCCAGAGGATGCTCGTGCCGCAGACGCCGTCGACGTCGTAATCGCCGTAGATGACGATCTTCCGACGGTTCCGGATCGCGTCGACGATCCGGTCGGCGGCCTCGACCACGCCGGGCAGGCTTGCGGGGTCGTGCAGGCCGGTCAGCCGGGTCTCGAAGAAGCTCGCGGCGCCCGGGGCGTCGGAGACCCCTCGATTCAGCAGGAGCTGGGCGATCAAGCGGCGGGACGTGGGCCGACCGGCTCAGGTCGGCGACCCGATCGGCGTCGAACGGTCGAAGTCGCCAGCGCGTGGTCATCGTCGACCTTCCTCTCAGGGAGGACGAGCCGATCGCGACCGAAGTCGGACTCGTCACGATGCCATGTCTAACCGATCAGAACCATCCCCGTCGCCAGGCCATGATGGCCATGCCGATGGGCGTGCCGATCATGACGGGCAAGGCCGACCAGAACAGTGCGGCCTTGGGCAAGATCGGCCAGGTGAACATCAGCGTGTCGCCGAAGAAGTTCATCCCGAAGAAGCCCACGATGAACGTCATCGGCAGGAACATGACGTTGACGACCGTCAGCGCCTTCATGATGTCGTTGGTCCGGTTCGAGACGACCGAGAGATAGGTGTCGAGCGCCCCGGCGATCAGGTCGCGGAGGCTCTCGATGATGTCGTGGATCCGGACGAGGTGGTCGTAGACGTCGCGGAAGTAGACCCGCTGCTCGGGCTCGATCTGGTCGTAGGGGTCGCGGGCCAGCCGGTTGAGCACCTCGCGCATCGGGATCACGACCCGGTGCAGGCGCAAGGCCGCGCCGCTTGACGTGGAAGATCTTCCGGAGCGTTCGGGGGCTCGGGACGTCGAAGACCTCGTCCTGGGCGTCGTCGATCGCGTCGTCGAGGTGCTCGATCGCCGGCAGGAACTCGGCGACCACCTCGTCGAGCAGGCGGTAGAGCAGATGCGGCGGGCCGTGCTTGAGCCGGTTCTCCGGCTCGCGTTCCAGGTTCCGACGATGCCGCTCCAGGACCTCGATCGGCTCGTTGTGGTAGGTCACCAGGTAGTTCGGGCCGAGGAACAGGTCGAGCTCGTGGAGCCGGAGGTCGTCGGTCTCGGGGTCGAAAGTCGATCGTGTCGACGACGATGTAGAGGTATTTGCCCCAGTCGTCGACCTTCGGGACGTGGGTGTCCTGGAGCGCGTCCTCGATGGCCAGCGCGTGGAAATGGAAGACGTCGCGGAGCATCGTCTCGACGCTGGCGTTGCAGGCCGATTCGAGGTCTTCGATGTCGACCCAGACCGTCCCCTCGGCGTCGCCGATCGCCTGCTCGATCTGGTCGACCGGCCAGTCGAGATGGATCGGTGCCCGAGCCCTCGCGATAGACGATCCGGACCCGAGGCTCGGGTCGGCTCCCGCCAGAGTCGGGCGGTCCGTTGGTCGCGACCGTCCGATCGTGGACGGCCTCCGGACTTCGATGGCGATCGATTCCGTCGCCGCCGGCTTCCCCTGGGCCGCTGGCCGAGCCGGGATGCCTCGTCGAGCAGGTCGATCGGCAAGTCGACATCGCGGCCCCGAGGGATCGTCCGGCGGATCGGCGAGCGGACCATCCGGAACACGCGCGAGTCGACCGGACCCGCCGGGGTCGCGATCGCTTCGACGGGGATCTGGTCGAGGCCGATCACTGACCCGACCGACAGGCACGCGGTCGGCCTCGAACGAGCCATCGGGGCGAATCCGGGCGATCCGGAGGTTTCCTCGGGTCCCCTCGACCGGGTCGAACGCGATCCAGCCGCCGGAGACGGGGCTCTTGCCGACCGTCACCATCCCCCGGACCTTGGCCGTCGCGAACCGCTCGGGGCCGAGTTCCTCCGAGCAGCCGCACGCGCCGAGGACGATCCAGGAGACCGCCGCGAGGAGGAGTCGCGGGCTCGGGGCCATCTCGATCTCCTTCGCGTCGATGTTCAAGGAACGGGCCAGGTCGCCGGGTCGATCCAGGGACGGGCGAAATCCGACGACCTCTCGCCAGGCTTCCAGGTCATCGGCGGCCGAGGCTCTCCGCGGGCGGCATTTCGATCAGCCGGCCGCCCCGTCGACCCCGGCCGGCATGGGGGCCGATCCGCCCCCGCGAGAGGAACAACCGCCCGCCGGACTGGCGGTCACCGGCCAGCCGGCCGGTCTCGCCCAGGATCGCGAGCGTCCCACCGGACTGCAGCGAGGCCGGCCCGATGGCCGGTCGAACCGGCGATCACGAGAATCCCGCCCGACTGCCCGTAACCGGTCGCGTCGCCGGCCTCGCCGAGGATGATCACCCGGCCGGCCCGCAGACCTCGCCCGGCGCCATCGAGCGGTCGGTCCCCTCGCGACGATCACCAGATCGGGCGCGTCGAGATCGGCTGCGACCTCGGGGCCAGTCTGGCCGACGATCTCGACGACCGCCTGCCAGGAGCCCGATAGGCCCGAGGCCAGCAGCCGCTGGCCCTCGGCCCCTTCGAGCCGGACCAGCCGATGGCCCTGATCGAGCAGGGCCACCAGCTCGGCGTTGATCTTCTGGTAGTCGCGGATCTCGGGGATGGAGAGCGAGGGGGGCGCCAAGCCGCCGCCCTCGTCACTGACCGGGCGCACCGGCCACTTGCTCCGCGGCGTTCGGCGCGAACTCCGGTCCACCGGGGACCAGGTGACGATCCTTGGGCGGGTTCTGGGCGAGGAAGGTCTTGAGGTCGATCAGCTTCGACATCCAGCTCGTTGCGTCGGGGGAGGTTGCCGACACCGCCAGCCCGGAGCAGCTCATAGGCCGCCCGGGAGACGTCCTTGACCTTCTCGTCAAGCTTCGCGAGGAACGGCCGGGCCGAGCCGAAGTTCGGGATGCGGCGAATGGAGCAGGCCCGAGTCTCTCACGCCGTCCTCGCCAACCAGCGCGGGATAGATCTGGAACAGGAGGAGACTGGTCAGGTGGCGCGGCCTGATCCTTCTCCTTGTCAAAGTTGTCCTTGTTGTCGTCGTATTCCTGGACGATCTGCTTGCCCAGGTCGACGGTCAGCTCGCCGATCTCCTGGCCGATCAGGGAGAAATTGTAAGGAGCGATCGCGTTCGGGACCTTCAGCATCCCCAGGGCCCAGGCCGCCCAGGCGCGGACCTCCGGCTCGGCGTCGGGATCGGCCAGGAATCCGCATGACCAGGGAGGCGACGTCGATCTTTCCCTTGGGGGTGTTCACCGTGGCCAGTCGGAGCGATCCCAGAGCCTGGAGTGCCCGCATCTGGGCGGGCCAGGGCATCTTGGGGTCGCCCTCGAACCCAGCTAGCCAGGGCCTCGACGGCCCTTGTCGCCTCGGGTGGTCTCCAGGTCAACCTTCCCTGACTGAGTCGCGTTGGTCAATCCCCGGGCGGCCCAGAGCTTGACCCAGACGACCTGATCCGGCTTCTTGATCTGGTTGGTGTAGAGGTCGAGTGCCTTCGGGTCCGGGCTCCCGGCCATCCCGAGGACGATCATCGCGTCGATCCGCGACAGGTAATTGTTCTCGAGCAGCTTCGGCAGCGAGGAATCGAACAGGACGCGGCTGTAAGTTCTCACGAAGTCTTCGTTGTTGACCACGTTCGCCCTGGCGACCTCGAGCGGCTTGATCAGCGCGTCGACCGCCAGTTCCAACGCTCGGGCCTTCGGGTCGCCCGGCTTCGCGTTGGGCGGAGGATTCAGGATCGCGTTAAGGTTGTCTCGCTTGGAAAGCTCGACGGCGAAGTACTCGACGAATCGCTTGAGGAAGATCGGATCGGTGTTCTCGCCCCGCGCCGCCATGTTCTGGATCTTGGAGCGGTCATCGGGCGGGTTCCCGATCCGGATCGTTCCGCCCGGCGGGAGGATCAGCGGATTGAAGATCGCCAGGGCCTTCTTGGCGTTGGGGTCGAGGAAGCTCTCGACGGCCGCCACCTCGAGCTCGTCCTGCTCGCTCCTTGGCCTCCGGCTTGGGCTCCTCGGCCTTGGGAACCGGCTCGACCTTGGGCGTCGGAGGGGCCTGGGCGACGGTCACGCCGGGCGCGATACGCGACCACCGCGATCGCCAGCCACACCCACGAGCACCCCCGTGGCATCCTCGGGGCGAACGCTTGGATCATGTTCGAGAACCTTTGGGTTAGATCCCCGACGCCGGGAGCGGGGCGAAAGGATCGTTCGTCAGGTGGAACCGCTCGATTGGTGGCAGACAATCACACACCTTAGTACACCCGCGACGGAGCGGTGACTCGCCGGGATGACAAGGTCAGTGACCAGAAAGAGCTCTCGGCCCGCCTTCAAGGCGAATCCAGGCCGATGTTTGTTTGATCCGATATGACTCGGCCGGAACCCTCGACAAAGTTAACCCGCCAATCCATCACTGTCAAGTTGCCGACAACATGACCTAACTTCCCAATTAAGCTAAATTATCGGACCTGATCGACCGGGTCGCGGCTGGTGCTTGAACCGCAAACTCGTTTCTGGCCGACCTCTTGGACGCACGGAGGTCTCGTGAAGTTCCCGGGCCGGATCGGATCGATCGGCGAATCGTTGTCTGTTCTGGTGGTCAAGTCTCCGCCGAAAGCTCAGGCCCTTCCGTAGGCCCTTGCGAACGGTCGGGAGATCGTCGCTTGCCGGAAAGCAACCCGATCTCCTATTCTAATGAGAAGATTGACTGCGACTCTCACCCCGCCCGCGGAACCGACGGTCGCCTCGCCCTCCGACCCGGCCTCGTTCGATCAGGAGCCGCATCGGCCATGCCCCACCGCCGGAATCGCCTCGCCCCGCTCATCCTCGCCCTGTCGCTGAGCGTCTCCTCCCGATCACTGACGGCCGAGGAGCCCCAGGCTTCGCCCGAGCCCGATCGCTCGCCGATCGCACTCGCATTGACGGCCGACGGGACCCGGCTCCTGGTCGCGAACCAGTCGGCCGGCTCGGTCTCCTGGGTCGACACCAGGCGAGGGCAAGGTCCTCGCCGAGATCGAAGACCGGCGACCGGCCGAGCGGTGTCGCGGTCTCCCGCGGACGGCAAGGTCGGCGTCGTCGCCCACTGGTACGGTTATGACCTGGCCATCCTCGACCTGACGGCGGATCGGGTCGAGGTCGTCGGCCGGGTCGAGGTCGGTCCCGGAGCCTCGAGGGGTGGTGATCTCGGCCGACGGCCGGCTCGCCTACGTCGCGGTCGGGGCGAGCAACGAGGTCGTCCGCGTTGACCTGGCCGGACGAAAGATCACGGGTCGGGTCGAGGTCGGCCGCGAGCCGAGGGGCCTGGCGATCACGCCGGACGGCTCCCGGTTGGTCGTCGGCAATGCCCGGGGGAAGTCGGTCTCGGTCGTCGACCTGGGCCGCTTCGCCGTCGAGCGGACCCTGCCTGTTGAGGCGGACAACCTCCGGCAGATCGCCGTGAGTCCTGACGGTCATTACGCTTACGTCGCCGCGATGAACAACCGGGGGTTCGCGACGACTCTCAACAACATCGACAAGGGCTGGGTCCTCGGCCAGCGAGTGGTGCGGGTCACCCTGGACGGCTCGGAGCCGGCCGAGAGCCTCTCGCTCGACCCACTGGGCGACGCGGCGGGCGACGCCCACGGCCTCGCCCTCGCCGAGGGCGGCAAGCTCCTCGCCGTCAGTTGCGGAGGCACGCATGAGGTGATGCTCTTCGTCGAGGACGAAAGCCGTTGCCCTGGCGGGGCGGGGTCGGCCGCGACGTCGATCGAGGCCGGGCTTCAGCGAGACCGGTCGCGATTCCGCCGGGTCCCGCTCGGCGGTCGGCCGACCGAGCTCGCCTTCGCGCCCGACGGCAAGTACCCTCTACGTCGCGAACTACCTGGCCAACGCGATCCAGGTCGTCGACGCAGCTTCGGCCTCGCTCGACCCGGACGATCGCGCTGGGCGGCCCAGAGACTCCCTCGCTGGTCCGTCGGGGCGAGGCCCTGTTCCACGACGCCTACCGATCGGCCAACCACTGGTATAGCTGCAACACCTGCCATTCCGACGGCCATACCGGCGGCCTCGATTTCGACACCCTCAACGACGGCTGGCAGGACCTCTCGTCCAGCCACCTCCGGAGCCGCAAGAAGGTGCCGACCCTCCGCAGGGTCGCCTCGACCGGCCCCTGGACCTGGCACGGCTGGCAGACCGAGACTCGACGACGCGATGGTCGAGTCGTTCACCAAGAGCATGCAAGGCAAGGCCCCGACGAAGGCCGAGGTCGAAGCCCTGGTCGCCTACCTCGGCACCCTCGAATTTCCCAGGAATCCCCACCGAGAGGCCGACGGCGGCCTGACCCCCGCCGCGAAGCGAGGCGAGGCCCTCTTCCGGTCGAGCAAGACCAACTGCTCCTCGTGCCACTCCGGGCCGGAGTTCACCGACGGCAAGCGCCACGACGTCGGCTTGAACGAGCGGGGCGACGTCTACAAGGGGCACAATCCCCCCTCGCTCCGAGGGGTCTACGACAAGGACCCTTACCTCCACGACGGCCGGGCGAAGACCCTCCGCGACGCCCTGACGGGCGACCACGCCCCCGAGAACGTCGGCGGAGAGCCGATCTCCGAGACGGAGCTGGACGACCTGATCGCCTATCTGAAGAGCTTGTGAGCCCGGACGCGCCAGACAGCGGCCGAGTTCGGCCGGGAGGCTCGCGATCGAGCCGGCGTGGGGGATCGGGCCGATCCTGGCTGCGCCTCGACCTTCCTCGCCGCGCGTTATCTCGGAGCGTGGGCCTCGGCCATCGTCTCGGGATCTGGTTGGTGGTCGTTGGCTTCGTCTGGCTCCGCCGGGCCGAGACGCTCCGTCGTCGGTCGAACATTACGCCGAGCTTGCCTTCCGGACGACCTGACCGGGCTCGCCAACGACCGGAGCTTCCGCGCCGCCTCGGCCAGGCGGGATCGGACGGGCGAGCCGATCTCGCTGATCCTGATCGATGTCGATCGGTTCAAGGCGTACAACGACACCTTCGGCCACCCGGCCGGGGACGAGGCCTTGAAGGCGTTCGGCCGCCGCCTGCTGCGAATTCGGGGGGGAAACCGCGGTTTACCGGGTCGGCGGTGATGAGTTCGCCCTGATCCTCCCGGGACCGACGGGCCGGCGCATCGAGTCGCCGAGCGGATGAGGGCCGCGATCGCCGCCGGGGTCTGGCCGCACCGGCCGATCACCGCGAGTCTCGGCGTCGCCACGATCGCCCCCGGGACCGACCTGATGCACCGGGCCGACCGGGCTCTCTACCGGGCCAAGGCGACGGGCGGAGATAGGGTCGTTCCGATCAGGGCGATACGGAGACGACGCCCGATTGATCGATCTTCGCGCCTCGCCAGTTCCTCGGGCCGTCGGAGCCTGAGTCGGGGGGCCATCCCGGAGCGCCGGGCATCTTCGAGAGCCTCGTAGACCGAGACGATCGGCGGCCGATGTTCGAGCCCGAAGGCGGCATCGGCGCGGTCTCCCCGGACGTGGAGCCGGAGGAAGCCTCCGGCGACGGCCGCCTTGGAGACCTCGATCCATCGGCCTCCCGAGAGCCGGTCGATCACCCCGGCGGCCCAGAACAGGGCCGTTCCAGGAGGTCCGGCAACGGCATCACCGCCCTCGGCCAGCCCGAGACCCGGCCGACCAGCCGGGCCAGGTCGGCGAAGCTCAGATAAGGGCCGACCAGTGCGTAGCGTTGCCCCGGCTCGCCCGATTCGAGCGCCCGACGGTGGGCGAGCGCAGCCACCCGGGCGTCGATCACGGGAATCCCGCCCCCGGGCAGGAACGCCACCGGGCTCCGGGCCATCAAGAGCGAGGAGGCTGGTCGAGGTCGGCTTCGGGTCGCGAGGCCCGATCACCATCCCCGGGCAGAGGGCCACGCCGGGAAGCTTCCCGCCCAGGCCATCGAGGATGATCGCCTCGGCCTCGCGCTTGGTCCGTTCGTAGGGGGATCGGACGTGGTCGAGGTTCCACGGCGTGAATTCGTCGGCCGGGGCCTCGGCCGACCCGGCGGCCAGGGTGTGAAGGGTTGAGGTGTAGACGAACCGCTCGACCCCGGCCGCTATGGCGTCGGCCAGGAGCCCCCGGGTCGCCCCGACGTTCACCGCCGCCCCGACGCCTCGGGGGTCCGAGCCCAGGCTGACCCAGCTCGCCGAATGGACCACGCCCCGGACGTTCGCGATCGCCCTTCGACGGTCGGCCGATTCGCGGAGGTCGCCGACGATCCAATCGATCGGCGGGTCGCCCTCCCGCTCGACCGGCGGTCGGCGGGTCAGACCTCGGACCGGGTAGCCGGCCCTGGCCAGTTCCCGGGCGACGTGACCGCCGACGAACCCCGAGGCGCCCGTCACCAGGACCGGCCACTCGCCCGGCTCGATCGGCCCCCCGCCCTCGATCATCGCCCGGCCTGCCGGAAGACGGTCGGGTCGGGCTGCCAGAGGTAGAGGAACGTCGGCGCCTTGCTCCGGTCGAGCCCCGGGTAGCTGAAAGGGACGATGTCCCCCTGGATCGGCGCGTTCGGCGTGATCGCGTAGATCGAGTGGGTGGGATAGCCCGGCGCTGGAAGAGCACGACCTCGGCGCCGTTCGCGCCGCCCAGCCGCTCGGCCTCGGCGATCGCCTCGTGGACGTAGCCCAGGCGGTCGACCATGTGATGCGCCAGGGCCCGGGCGCGGCGACGACCCGGCCGTCTTCGATCGCCTTCCAGTCGTCGGCGGTCATTCCGGGCCTCCGCTTCGCGACCCGATCGCGGAACCGATCGCGGAAGCCGTTGACCAGTTCCTGGAAGAGTTGACGAGTCTCGTCGTCGAGCGGCGCGTCACGCTCCCCATGTCCACCATCGGGCCGGCCTTGACCGGGTCGGCCGTCAGGTTGAGCTGGGCCATCGCATCCTGGAGATTGTAATGGTTGATCAGGGCGCCGATGGCGCCGGTCAGGCTCGTCGGCAGGGCCACGACCTCGTCTCCGCCCACGGCCAGATAATAGGCACCGGCGGTCGCGACGTCCATCAGGCAGCAGACGACCGGCTTGCCGGACTCCTCGCGGAACCGGCGCAGCTCGTCGGCCATGATGTCGGAGGCCGTCACCCCTCCGCCTGGGCTGTTGATCCGGACCACCACGGCGTGGACCCGAGGGTCGGCTGCCGCCGCTTCGAGCTTCTCCCGGAACGAGGCGACCGGGTTCTCGCCGACCGAGTAGAGCCCCGTCAGGTTCTGGTTGAAGAGCAGGCCGTCCACGTCAATCAGGCCGACCCGGAGCGCCGGGGACCCGGAGAGGCCCGGACCACCACCGCGGCCATCGGCCCGGGGTCGGGGGCCGGGCGAGCTTGACCTCGACCGATCCCCGGATCGCGGCGTCGGCCACCACCCGAGCATCCGCGTCCACCTTCGCCTCGCCCTGGAACCTTCCCGAGATCGGGAACGGATGGCAACCGGACAAAGCGATCAGGATCGGGACCAAAGTCCATCTCCTGGTGCGCTTGTTGCTACCAGTCTTCAACATACGTCTCGATCCTCCCGTTCGATTCCATGCGTTACTCTTAAAAGATCGGATACCAGCCCGGGAAACTTGCCCGCCAGAAC
>CAVWND010000002.1:0-157500 GCA_963756475.1 uncultured Planctomycetota bacterium | reverse complement strand
CCTGTGCCTGCGTTGTGGGGAAGGAATTCGGGTAAGCCGGATGCGGGAAATCCGCCCGTCCGGTTTGAAGAGGGCGGAGGAGGCAGCGTCCCTGCCCCTCCGCTACTCGACCTGACCGAGCCTTTGTCTGGTCCCATTGGGTTTGAATAAAAAACGTAGGGTGGGTCGAGCCGTAGGCGAGCCCCACCAGCCGAATGCGTGGTGGGGCTCGCCCGAGGCTCGACCCACCCTACCTGATATCTGATAAGGAGTTATGTCGCGGTTCGGGAAAAGGGTCGTCCCCTTTTTGCGGGTTCTCAATCAATCGGCTTGGCCTGCGATCGATCGGCGCCGATGAGTAAGCGGCTTTCGGGATGCTGGGATGTCCAGTCGCCCCAGGAGGTTGTGTCGAGCTTGGCGATTCGCTTGAGGGTCATACCTTTGCGGCGTCCGGCGATGGCCACCATTGCCCCGTCGCGCTCGGTCCAGAGGCTCTCGGTCCCCCGATCGTACAGGACCGGATGATGGCCGATGAAGTAGCCGGCGTGCCCCATCGTGATGCGGTGCCCCTCGACCGTGGCGTCGAAGGCGGAGACGCTGTCCTCGACGGGAGTCAGGGTGATCAGGACCGGTCGGTCGCCATACTGCTCGTTGAGCACCTCGACCTTGTCGAGCACTTTGAGCGGGTAGACTGTTGTCGCCTCGGCGCGGGCCATCCCGACGACGGGGGCCTCCTCGGGAATCCGGCCCCAGCGTTTCCGCCGGCCCGTTCGTAGAGCGGGTGGTCGATGGCCTGGATCACATCCCGGCCGATCGGCATCGAGAGGAGACTCATCTCGATCTCGCCCCGGCCGAAGCGGAACCATTGATTCCGTTCGTCCTTCCAACCCGCCCAGAGGACCGCTTCATCCCCCTCGTCGTGGAACCAATTGTCGGGACTGGCGGCGTAGCTGGGGTTCGGGTTGATGTTCACGTAACCGATGACGGCGCTGGCGCGCTCGGAGAGCCTGGCCGATCGGAGCGACTTCCATTCGCCCCAGAGCGTGTTTCCCGTCTGGCCGATGAAGCCCAGGAGCGGAACCATCGCGACACAGGCCAGCCCTCGTGCCCAGGGGGAATGGCCTCGAGTCGGGATCGGCACGTGCGGGACGCTCGGCGGGGTGACGTCGCCATCGGCCATGTTCCAGGCTCCTTCGAATCAGATTGACGGACATCTCGGAGCGAACGAGGGAGGTGATGGGTATCGGTTATGACACGCGTCCGCGGGCACCGTCAACCTTCAAATCCACTTTTTCTCGGACGCGGCGACTTCGGGGGCCCTGCGCCGTTGACCCAGGCCCTTGACAATCGGAGCGAGGTTGGTTGAGATGAAGACCACGTGCTCGTAGCTCAATTGGATAGAGCGTCGGCCTCCGAAGCCGAAGGTTACAGGTTCAACTCCTGTCGAGCACACTGGCCACGACCCCGGGAGCACAAACCGGGGTCGCGTCGTTTCTCGTTTCGAACGAGAACGGCCCGGTCGAGGGGATGGGTCCCCCGGCCGGGCCGATCGTCGATCGATCTGACGGGAACGGATCAGCCGATGGCGTTCGCGGCCGTCCAGCGCGACCACTTCGACAGCCAGGCGGGAGGCCCGGGATTGGCCGGCGGGGTCACCGGAGCGACGTTCGTCGCCTGAACCTGCGCCGAGGTCTGGTGCCACGTCGGCGGGTTGCTCGGCGTCGGCGGGATCGGCGTCGGCGTGGGCTGAGGAGCCGGCTGGCTTGGGGGCTGAGGAGCCGGCTGGCTCGGCGGCGTCGGGGCCGGCGTGACGTGGGCGGTCGCGGTCGGGATCGCCGTGGTCATGGTGAGGAATTGCGGCTGCGGTGCCGAATTGGTTCCCGTGCCGTTGACGAAGTCGACCTCTGCGTTGACGTCGCCGACATGGACCTGCTGGCTGGAGATGACCTGGCCGTTCTGAGTCGCGGTGACCTGGTAATCAGCGTTGGAGGCGACCGGCACCTGGTAGCCGCCCGCGCTCCAGGTCTGGGTCTGGTAAGTCTGGCCGGTGGCCAGGTTCACGACGTTGATGGTCACGCCGCCCAGACCCTGAGCCGGAGCGTAGAAGCCCGTGTGGTTGGGGTCGTTGTAGACGACGCCAACGATTTGCGGTCCTTCATTCTGCTGGCTTCCGAAGTCCTGGGTGATGACCAGCGGGCCCGTACCATTGCCGCTGGTGTTCACCAGGCCGATGCCCACGTCCTTGTAGGAGTTCCGAGGCCGAGGTCCCGGGCTGGAGCAGGTTGTTGTAGTGGCCGTGGTCGGCGACGCCCCAGTCGAAGAGGAACGATTGCATGGCCTCGTCGATCGACTCGGCGTAGGCGTAGGTGTTCTCGCCGTAGGTGCTGACGTTGGAGTAACCGGCGGAGTCGATCCGGTCGGTCAGGCTCGCCTCGCCGGCTCCCTGGTGGGTCTGGACGCCGTTGCTGGCCTCGTACTGGCTCTGCTGCTGGGCCGAGGCGCCGAGGGCGTCGCTCCAGGCGAGGGGCGGCTGGGCCGTCGCGGAAGCCATCTCGCTCTTGAGGCCATCGACGGTCAGGCCGTCGCTGAGTCAGGGTCGCCTTGACGTCGGGCGAGATGTTGGCGGTCAGATTCTCGGCGGCGGCGGAGGGGTTGGTCCGGACGAGGTTGATCAGTTCGAGGGCATATTGCTGGTCGGGCGTCGGGCCGGTGACGGTGCTCAGGACCTGGCGGGTTTCCAGAGTCGTTCGAGGCTGGGCGAGTCCGACGGAGGGATGGTCGGGACATTCGACCTCCATATTCCTATCGAAATACGCCCAGGGAGGGCGTCGGTCGTTGAATCGACCGCTCCGACATCGGAGCGAGTCTCGTCGTGGTTGGGGCCCTTCCGACTTGAGAGAAAATTCGTCTCGGGTGAGCATCTGTCGTCGGCCTGGCGAGCGATAGAAAAGCAAGGCCCGTGCCACGGCCTCCGGGATCACCGCCGATCGGGATTCGCCGGGCGTCAACGATTGTCGACAGATCAGGGCTTGCGGCGATCGCGATTTTTTTTCGACCGGCCGATCACCGGCGGACGACTCCTCCGGTCGTCCGGAGGGCCTCGTCGAACCGAGGCCGCACCCAACTTACAAACGGGCGGTTTTTACAACGACTCGCCACGCGAGTCGACGGCCCGAAGTTTCGTCTCAAGTTGAGAGTTAGGGCGACCGAAGCGGTCTGCGTCGGTCCTCTCGGATCGGAACTCGACAGGCGATTCGGCCCGGGGATCGAGAACGATCGGGGGAGTGGGCTTGCCAATCGCTGGAGCGGGCGGGATAGCCTGGGGCTCGGTCCGGGAGGCGGCGGATTCCGATGGGTCGCGAGGGCGGCGTGGGTCGATCGCCGGAGGGCCGACGGAGCATCAAGCGATGGCACCGCCCGACGACGCCTTGAACCTGGTGCCAGAGCCGAATCGGCCGGACGAGCTCTCTCACTCGGCCTCGGCCAACATCAAGCGCTGGCTGACCGAGCCACCGTTCGCCGCCTATCGCGACCGGCTGGTCGAGGACATCAAGGCGGGCCAGTGGAAGGTGACTCGACGACGCCTTCTACGCGGTCCTTGAGTTCGGCACCGGAGGCCGTCGAGGGCAAGATGTATCCGGTCGGGACCAACGTCCTCAACGCCCGGACCATCGCCGAGAGTGCCCGGGGCTGGCCGACTACATCACCAAGGTCCAAGGGGGCCGACCAGCCCCGCTCGTGCGCCATCGCCCGCGACACCCGCCACAACTCGCCCGAGTTCGCCCGGGCCTGCGCCACGGTCCTGGCGGCGGCCGGCTTCAAGGTCTACCTCTTCCCCGAATATCGCTCGACCCCCCTGCTCTCCTTTGCCGTTCGCTACCTGAATGCGACTGCGGGATCATGATCACCGCCTCGCACAACGCCCCGTCCGACAACGGCTTCAAGTGCTACGACTCGACCGGCGGCCAGGTGATCCCGCCCGACGACACCGGGATCATCGACTGCGTCAAGGAAGCCTCCGACCGCGAGATCCCCGAGAAGGATTACGACGCAGGCCCTCAAGGACGGCTCGATCGTCCTGGTCGGCGACCGAGGTGGACGACGCCTACACCTCGGCCGTCGTCGAGCGAGTCGGTCAGCCACGCCCGCGACCTCTCGATCGTCTACACCCCGATGCACGGCGTCGGCGAGACCTCGGTCGTCGCCTCGCTGCTCAAGGCCGGGTTCGCCAAGGTCAACGTCCTCGCCTCGCAGCGGACCCCCGACGGCGACTTCCCCAACGTCCCCGGCCACGTCTCGAACCCCGAGATCCCCAAGACCCTCGACCTGCGCTCATCGCCGAGGCCAAGGCGACCGGCGCCGATCTCGTCCTGGCCAGCGACCCCGACGCCGACCGGATCGGCGTCGGCTTGCCCGTCACCGGCGACCCCAAGGGGGAATGGACGACGCTCGACGGCAACCAGATCGGCGCCTTGCTCGCCGCCTTCGTCATGAAGCAGACCAGCGACCTGGGCAAGCTCCGGCCCGACCATTACCTCGTGACGACCCTCGTCTCGACCGAGATGGTCCGCGACCTGGCGAAGCGGGAGGGGGTCCACATCGAGGACAACCTGCTCGTCGGCTTCAAGTGGATCGCCCAGCGGATCGACGAGCATGGGCCGGCCGGGTTCCTCTTCGGCTTCGAGGAGTCGCACGGCTACCTCAAGGGGACCCACGTCCGCGACAAGGACGCCGCCGTCGCCTCGCTCCTCTTCGCCGAGCTGGCCGCGACGGTCAAGGACCGCAAGCAGACCGTGCTCGAATACCTGGACGACCTCTACATCGACGTCGGCCACTACGGCGAGCGCCAGGTCAACAAGACGCTGGAGGGACGCGAAGGGCGTGGCCCAGATCCAGAAGCTGATGGCCGCCTTCCGGTCGAATCCGCCGAAGTCAGCCGGCGGCCTGGCCTTGACCGAGGTCCGCGACTACAAGACGCACGAGACCCGCGCGATCACCGGCCCTGGCGGCACCACGGCCGCTCCCCGAGCCCTCCGGCGACATCCTGATCTTCCAGACCGAGGCCCCGGGCACGCGGTTCGCCGTCCGGCCCTCGGGAACCGAGCCCAAGATCAAGCTCTACCTCTTCGCCAGGACCGACACGGCGGGCGTCACCGACCGGTCGAAGCTCGCGGAGATCAAGGCGAAAACCGTCCAGGCAGATTGACGCGATCGCGGCCGACATCGAACAATTCATCAACGCGACACTTTCCGCCACCTGACCGATCCGAGTCCGGGGAAGGACCCCGCGGGGCATCGCCATGTCCGACGCACCATCGAAGGCCCTCGAACCTCGCGAGAAGGTCCGAGGGTTCCCCACGCACCCGGCGTCTACCTGATGAAGGACGCCCAGGGGCGGGTGATCTACGTCGGCAAGGCCAAGAACCTCCGAGCCGGGCGGGGTCGTACTTCCACAAGACCGCCGCCGACGATAAACGCATCTGCGACTGGATCGGCGAGGTCGCCGACGTCGACTTCCTCGCCGCCGACAGCGAGGTCGACGCCCTCCTGCTCGAAGCCCGGCTGATCAAGGACATCCAGCCCAAGCACAACCAGGACCTGAAGGACGACAAGTCGTTCCCCTACCTCCAGATCACCACCGGCGACGACTTCCCCCGGGTCAACTTCACCCGCGAGCCGCTCGACCGCGGGGTCAAGCTCTACGGCCCGTTCCCTCGGGCCAAGAGCCTCCGGGGGGCGATCCAGGTCCTCCAGAAGATCTTCAAGTTCCGCACCTGCTCGCTCGACATCGAGGAAGGCGACGCCCGCTGGCGATGGTTTCGCCCTTGCCTGCTGCACTCGATCGACCAGTGCACCGCCCCTTGCAACCTGCGGATCGATAAAGAGGCTTACCGCAAGGACATCCGCCGGCTCCGCCTCTTCCTCGACGGCAAGAAGGACGTCGTCCTCGCCGAGATGGAAGCCGAGATGAAGGAGGCCAGCAAGGCCCTCCAGTTCGAGAAGGCCGCCCGGCTCCGCGACGAGCTGAAGTCGCTCCGGAACATCAACCTCCGGGGCGACCTCGACAAGCACGCCCAGCCCGAGGTCTTTTACGTCGACCCTCGCAAGGGCCTGAAGGGGCTCAAGAAGGTCCTCCACCTGGAGTCGATCCCTCGGACGATCGACTGCGTCGACATCGCCCACCTCGGCGGGACCGAGACGGTCGGCTCGCTCGTCACCTTCATCGACGGCCTGCCGTTCAAGCCCGGCTATCGTCGCTACAAGATCAAGAGCGTCAAAGGGGTGGACGATTACGCCTCGATCCGCGAGGTCGTCTCCCGGCGTATCCAGGGCCTGCAGGAGCACGACGAGCCCTTCCCCGACATCTTCATGATCGACGGCGGCAAGGGGCAGCTCAACGCCGCCCTCGACGCCTTCGAGGCCCTCGGCGTCAAGCCGCCCGACCCTGATCTCGCTCGCCAAGCAGAACGAGGAGATCTTACGTCCCCGGCCAGTCCGACCCGATCGTCCTGAAGCGGCGGTCGTTCTCGCTCCGGCTGCTCCAGTACGCCCGCGACGAGGCCCACCGCTTCGCCCAGCACTATCACCACATGTTGCGGAAGAAGCGGACGCTGGGCGATGATGGAGCTTGAGGGACGATCAGGACCACGGAAGGTAAGCGACTTTGATGGAAACGCGCTCCAGGATGGATCAACCCGATCACCGCAAGACCCGGGCAACCCCAGCAGGATGTCGATCCGACGAGCCTTCGGCCTTCGCGACGGGACCTGATCGGGACGCGACTCGAAGCGCAACGGACCCTGCTCCTCTCGAATCAGGGCGGCTCGACGCCGAGCCTCGTTACAATCGACGGGGTCGTCTTCGACGGGCATCACGCGGTCCGCGCCGCGGCCGAGGAAGGCAGGCTCGTGACCGTCCTCGTCACTCCGATGCCGATGGCCGCGTCCGCCGCGTCTATCATGGAACTTCCCGTGAGGTGAGAGATGACCTGTCCTCCCGAGATCTCGAACATCCTCCTCAATCTCTTGACCCTGGGCATCCTGAGGATCAGGGCCCATGCTCATGATCCGGACCGCTGCTTCATCGAGGCGGACCACATCCATAACTTGCCTGACCTGATTCGGAATTACTCGCCCTCAGCGCTCGCCTACTACTGGAATGTCGAGCGGACTTCGTTCATTGAGCAGAGTTCGCAAGCCGATCGGGCCACCTTCGAGGAGATCTGGAACGAGCTTCGCCCTCATGCCGAATGTCATGAAACCGCGAACGTTCATTGAGAGATTGTCTCGTCATCCCCGGACTCACGAACCACGATGATCCTCGTCTCCGCCAACGGCCTCGGCCGGCAGTATTCGGGCGACCCGATCTTCCAGGACCTCAAGTTCGAGGTCCGGGCCGGCGAGCGCATCGGCCTGGTCGGCCCCAACGGCGCGGGCAAGACCACCTTGATGCGCCTGATCGCCCGGATGGACCAGGCCGACTACGGGAACCTCTACGTCCGGCCCGGCATCCGCGTCAGCCTGCTCCGGCAGCAGCCCGAATTCGGGCCGGACGAGACCCTGATGTCGGTCGCGCGGTCGGGCCTGGCGTCGCTCCTCGACATCCAGGAGGAGATGGAAGAAGCCGCCAAGGAGATGGCCGAGGCTGAGGACGACTACGACCGCCAGCGCGCGCTCGCGCCGGTATGACGAGCTGCGCGACCGGCTCGAACATCAGGACGCCTACTCGGTCGACCACCGGGTCGAGGAGATCCTTGGCGGGCTCGCGTTCCCGACGTCGGATTTCCACCGGGCGGCTCGGACGTTCTCGGGCGGCCAGCAGTCGCGGATGATGCTCGCGAAATTGCTGCTCGAAAGCCCTGACCTGATGCTCCTGGACGAGCCGTCGAACCACCTCGACATCGAAACTACGGCCTGGCTCGAAAACTACCTGTCCCGGCAGTCGGTCGGCATGATCGTCGTCAGCCACGACCGCTATTTCCTCGACAAGGTCGTCACGAAGATCTGGGAGCTTTACGAGGGGAAGATCGACGTCTACCCCGGCAACTACACCCAGTACTGGAAGCTCCGGACCGAGAAGGCCAAGGTCCTCCAGCGCCAGTTCGAGAAGCAGCAGGAGTACATCGCCGACCAGGAGGCGTACATCCGCCGCTACGGCGCGGGGCAGCGGGCCAAGCAGGCCCACGACCGCGAGAAGAAGCTCGCCCGCGTCGAGCGGGTCGAGACCATGCGCGAGATCGTCGGCCCGCCGATGGGCTTCGGCGAGGTCGATCGCTCCGGCGACATCGTCATCGAGGCCCGCAAGCTCACCAAGGCGTTCGACAAGCCGCTGTTCAAGGACTTCAACTTCTCGCTGCTTCGAGGCCAGTGCGTGGGCGTGCTCGGCCCCAACGGCGCGGGGAAATCGACGCTGATCAAGGCCCTGATCGGCAAGATCGCACCGGACTCCGGCGACGTGAAGCTCGGCCACAAGGTGCTGGTCGGCTACCACGATCAGGGGCTCGAATCGCTCCCACCCGAGACCAGCGTCCTCCGCGCCGTCTGGCCGGAGGACGATCCCGACTGGGTCCAGGGGGACGTCCGCGACCTGCTCGCCCGCTTCGGCCTGTCCGGCGAGCTGGTCCTCCGCGACGTCGGCCAGCTTTCCGGCGGAGAGAAGGGGAAGGCCGCCCTGGCGAGGCTCTCGGCGACCTCGGCGAACCTGCTCGTCATGGACGAGCCGACGAACCACCTGGACATCTGGGCGTGCGACGCTCTGGAGCGGTCCATCCAGGAGTTCGAGGGGACGGTGATGGTCGTTTCGCACGACCGCTACTTCCTCAACCAGGTCGCCGACCGGATCATCGTCGTCGCCGACGGCCGGGCCCGGGTGATCGAGGGGGATTACGAGACCTATCAACATCTCGCCGCCCAGGAGGCCGAGGCCGCCGCCCGCAAGGCCGGCTTCGTCAGCCGCCGTCGAGCAAAAAGACGCCCCGAAATCCGACGGCAAGTCCGAGAAGCGCAAGCGGAAATTCCCCTATCGCAAGACGCCCGACATCGAGCGCGAGATCGCCGAGGTCGAGGCCGAGATCGCCCGGCTCGAAGACCTCCTCGCCCAGCCCGCCACCTGGAAAGAAACCCTCAAGGCCATCGGCTTCCAGGACCAGCACAAGATCCTCAAGGAGACGCTGGCGAAGCTCTACGAGCACTGGGAAGAGGCGGTTGAGATGAATTCCTGAGATCAGGCCCGCGATTTGCCATTCCTGGACAGCCCGAAGATAATCCTCATCATCGTGCGTGTCGGCACGCATGGCCGGTTTTCTCCGGCCGAGAGATGGGCTATGATAAGTTCGACAGGACCATCCAAACGCCGACCGTCGAAAGCCTCGCCATGCCCGAACCCCAGAAAGTTCTCGCGATGGTCCAGCGGGCCACCGTTCTCTTCCGCGCGACGCCGGGACGCGACGGAGGCCTGATCACGCTCGACGGCTCGGCCGAGGACGTGATGGTCGTCGGCGACCTTCACGGCAACATTCCGGTCTTCCGCCAGGTCCTGCTCGCCGCCGACCTCGCCCGCAACCCGAAGCGGCACCTGGTCCTCCAGGAGCTGGTCCACGGCAATAAACACTATCCCGACGAAGGCGGCGACAAGTCGCACCAGCTCCTGGACATCGTGGCGGCGCTGAAGTGCCAGTTTCCCGACCGGGTCCACCTGATCCTGGGCAATCACGAGCTCTCGGAGCTGACGGGCCGGCCGATCGCCAAGGCCGGCGTCGCGCTCAACGCCCTGTTCCGCCAGGGAATCGACACAGCCTACGGGCCCGCGGCCGAGACTGTCTACCAGGCGTATCGCGGCCTCTTCGCCGCGCTTCCGCTGGCCGTCCGGACCTCAAACCGGGTTTTCCTCTGCCACACGATCCCCGATCCGATTGACCTCGAAGACTTCGACGTCTCCATCTTCAAGGCGACCGCCTGGCCCGCCGAGGCGATGGCCCGCCATGGTGCCGTCTATTCGCATCACCTGGGGCCGGAACACCGACCCGGAGAACATCGACCGATTCGCCGAGCTGGTCGACGCGGACTGGTTCATCACCGGCCATCAGCCCTGCGACGAAGGATTCCGCCAGGCCAATCATCGCCAGATCATCATTGACGGCACCGAGCCTTATCCGGCGTACTGCCACTTCTCGGCCCACGAGCCCGCGACGATCGACTCGCTCATGAAGTGCGTCCGGACCTTCTCGCCGATCGCCTGAAACCCGGCCCGCTCAACGCTTGTCCGGTTTCCGCCCCGACCCCCTCGACGGGCTCGACGAGCCCTTGGGCGGGACACCGGGGCCGAACGTGGCCAGGTAATCCTGGCTGGCGGTCTGAACGGCGTAAGTTTCCTCGGGGACGTAGCCCAGGACCCCCATCTCGGGGACGTCGAGCCCCTCGACCTCGGCCCGGGCCGAGACCCGGTTGCCGATCGTCCGGCCGATCACCGCGAAGGCGATCAGCGACGCCGGGAAGACCCAGAGGAAATTCGTCGCCACGCCGACCAGTTGAGCGAGCAACTGGTCGAACCCGCCGCCGTGGAGCAGGCCAACGGGGGGGTCGGCCACGCCGTTGAGCCCGGCGCCGTACTCGCCCGTGGCGAAGAGGCCCACCGCCAGGCAGCCGAAGGCGCCGCAGACGCCGTGGACGCTGATCGCGCCGACCGGGTCGTCGACCTTCAGGGCCTTCTCGACGAACAGGATGCTGCCGACGACCAGCCCCCCCGCGATCGCCCCGATGGCGACCGCCCCGATCGGGTTGACCAACGCGCAGGAGGCCGAGATCGCCACCGCGCCGGCGAGCAGGCCGTTGCAGCTCATGGTCGGGTCGGGCTTGCCGAACGAAGCCCACATGATGAGCATCGAGGTCAGGCACCCGGCACCGGTCGCCAGCATCGTGCAGGTCGCAATCGAGCCGATCCGGAGGTCGGTCGCCTCGAAGACCCTTCCGGCGTTGAAGCCGAACCAGCCAAACGCCAGGATCAAGGTCCCGACCACCACCATCGGCACGTTATGGCCAGGGATTGCGTTGACCGTGCCGTTCTTGTTGAACTTGCCGATCCTCGGCCCGAGCGTCATCGCCCCGGCCAGCGCCATCACCCCGCCTGTCATATGAACGACGCTTGAACCGGCGACGTCCACCAGCCCGTTCCCCAGGCCGAACATCACCCCGAGGTCCGCCAGCCAACCGTTCCCCCAGACCCAGCAGCCATAAACCGGGTAGATCACCGTCGACGCCGCGACCCCATACGCCAGGACCGCCGAGAACTTCCAGCGCTCGGCCATGGCGCCGGTGGGGATCGTCGCCGCCGTGTCCATGTACATCGCCTGAAACACGAACGCCGAGAGCACCGCCGCCCCGCCCGCCGGGCCGCTCAGAAAGAACCCGGTCGAGCCAAGGAAGTCCCAGCGATGGCCGAACAGGGTGAACGAATTCATCGCGTCCAGACCGGCCGATCCGCCCAGGCCGGAGATCGGCCCGAGGCCGCCGAACATGAAGGCAAACCCGCAGGCCCAGAAGCCCATCATGCCGACCGCGTAGATCGCGAAGTTCATCGACATCGTGTGCGCGACGTTCTTGGACCGGATCAGCCCGGTCTCCAGGAGCGAGAACCCCGTCTTGAGCGACATCACCAGGAACGCGGCGATCATCAGCCAGATGACCTGGATCGCGACCCGCAACCGCGGCGACCTCGGCCACCGTCGGGAGCCGTGTTCCGGAGCTGGGAGCCGCGCGTGGCCGCCAGGCGACTCGACCCGCCCCCGACCATCAGGAGAACCAGCGCCAGGACCAGGCGACCCGACCACGCCCGCGAATGATCCGCCATCGCGTCCTTTCCTCGATGCCACCACTCCGCCCGACGAACCCGCTTCCGGAGGCTTTCGAACTCCAGACCTTAGCCGCGACGGGATCACGCGAACCGAGACGTATGGTGACAGGATCAATGGCGAAACACAACTGATCCCGTAGTCTCGGCTGGGCAAGCCCGGCCCGATGGGATGGGTGCCGGATCAAAGGCGGCAAAAAAAAGCCGGTCTGCCCGAACTTCCCCAGGTACGACCACCTCTCCCGTAGCGTACCTGAGTCATGCGGACCGACCGGCTTGGCTCGCGTTTTTTTCTAAAAGCCGGTCAGCCCGTACTACTCCAAGCAAGCCACCTCTCCCATGGCCGCCTGAATCATACGGACCGACCGGCTCGGCTCCTGAGCGACCATCAAGCCGCCTTCGCGGCGAGGTCGCGGTGTAAGAAAGGGCGAGCGGGGGGGTCGTGCGAGGCAACCCGCTCGCCCCTTGGCGGTTGGGAGATCGGTTTTGAGGCCGATCATCCCGTCGCCGGTGGGGTGGCTCATAACGCCGAACTTCGACGGAAAGCTTTATGGTTCGTTCAAGATCGTTTGGCTAACTTTATTTCGCTCAACACTTCGACTCGTCATTCGCTTTCAAGCGTCGTTCACTTTCACGCCACGATGAAAAAGCAAAGGCTGTGCCAGTTCAATTTAAGGGCAGGAAAGCTTCGACGAGAAATCCGGCGCGGAACCCGGTATCTTGACGCAAATCAGCAAATGACTTGAAGTTATTGGTCGAGCACGCGTCTCATGGTTTTTTCGAGATCGAATTCGTCCCCGACACTCGGACCCCCCAAAGTGACACTTTTCTGTTTAATATCCAGGCACGAACGCGTCCGTTTTGGGCAAACCCTTCGCAAAACCGAAGGTCTCGCCGAAATGATGTCGTTTTTCCTCCTCCGTGACGGTTCCGGTCGGAAAGATCCATGACGAATTCGAGGCATGAATGCAGGAGCCGTGACGAGGAATCGAGCCAGACTCGAACCGTCTCGCGGGCTCGAACCGCCATCGAGGCGTTCGATGCCGATGGGGTTCCGATGGTCCAGCCGGTTTCTGAATGGCTGGACCTGCCCGATTCGGGCAATTTGCCCGACCCGCTCTCGATGACGCGCTGGCTCCTGGCGGTCCTCCGGGCCAGCCGGCCAGACGGCTCGGCGGTCTTCGACCCGGTCGGTCGGGACTCCGGACGGTTGAAGCGGCTGAAAGGCTGGGCCGAGCGGCTGGGCGACCCGAGCCTGCTGGCGGTACTTGCCCGCTGGCGCCCGGTCGGGTCATTCCCTAGCCAGCCAACGTCGCTTCTCCCTCTCTCCTCAGACTCTCGGCCTGACCGGTCGATGGCGATCCTCCGGCCCGACTGGTCGCCCCAGGGAGACCTCGTGGCGATCGATCATCGTCAGCCGGGAGACCGGACGCTGATCGAGGTCGCTTCCCGAGGCCGGACCTGGCTCGGCCCGACCTGGACCTCCCGGCCCTCCGAAGACAAGTCCGGCCCGGCCCGGCCGACGTCCTGGACTTCCAACCCCTATGTCGACGCCGTCGAGTGGTCATACCGCTCGGGCCGGGCGAAAATCACTCGCGCCGCCGTGCTCTTACGGGGTCGAAACCTGGCCCTCCTCGGCCAGCAGGTGGACGGAGGCCCGGATCGGACTGAGATGCGCCTGGCACTCCCGGAAGGGGTCGAGGTGTCTTTTATCGGAGGGTCGCGGGCCCTCCTCCTTTCCACGGGCCGGGGCAAGCCGACCGCGCGTCTGATCCCCCTCGGGCTTCCCGCGCACGATCGGCCGACCGATCGCGGGTCGATCGCGATCGAAGGGCGCGAGGTCGTGATCCGTCAGGTGGGCGAAGGCCAGAGGCGCTGGCTCCCGGTCGTGATCTGCTGGGGCAAGTCCCCCACGACCTGGCGTCCCTTGACCGTCGCGTATCGATCCAAGGCCACCCGGCCCGACGAGGCCGTCGCCGCCCGTTTGGCCTGGGGACCATCTGACGAGGGACTGGTCGTCTACCGGAGCCTGGCCGAACCTGCGCTCCGGTCGTTCCTCGGTCTCCAGACCGGCGCCCGGTTCCTGGTCGGCTCGTTCACCCGTTCGGGAGACGTCCGGCCGATCCTCAAGATCGACTCGTGAGCCCCCCGATCAGACTTTCGGCCGGGTCGGGGTCGAGGCGATCGCCGAGAGCGAGAGCGCGACGTAGACCAGGACGACCGTCACCGTCAGGTAGCCTGAGTGCTGGTGGGCCTTGATCAGCTTGGTGAGGTCGAGCGAACCGCCCCCTCGGACGATCAGCAGGCCCATCACGAGCTGCGAGACGATCAGGACCGCGGCCAGCAGGCCGAGGATCAGCAAGATGGGCTTGAGCTTCGGGTTCATAGCGTCGACAATCCCTGGTTCGAGTCGTGGGGTCGCCGCCCGATCGGCCGGAGGTTCCGGCCGAGCGGGCGACATCTTGATTAGAATAGACGGGGCGGCCCTCGCCGTCATCGGCCGGCCACCTTGTCGCCTTGAGCCAACGCATGAATTCGGATCGGTTCCGAGACAACCTGAACGCCGTCCAGGCCCGGATGGCCGAGGCCGCCCGTCGGGCCGGGCGTGACCCCTCGGGCGTCACGTTGGTCGCCGTGACCAAGCGCAATCCGGCCGATCAGGTCCGCCAACTGGTCGAGGCCGGGGCGACCGACCTTGGCGAGAATTACCCGCAGGAACTCTGGGCGAAGGTCGAGGCGCTGGCCGGACTTCCCGTGCGCTGGCATCTGATCGGCCACCTCCAGGGGAACAAGGCGAAAAAAACCTTGCCGATGGTCCGGATGGTCCACGCGGTCGACTCGCTCAAGCTCCTCAAGGCGCTCGATGACCTCGCGGCCGGTCTGCCCGACCCGCCCACCGTCTGCCTCCAGGTGAACGCCTCGGGCGAGGCGTCGAAGCACGGCTGGGAGCCGGACGAACTGCCCCGAGACGCCGACGCCATCGCCTCCTGCCGCCGAATTCCGATCGTCGGCCTGATGACCATCGCCGGGTACGGCACGACCAACGACGAGGCCCGCCCCGCCTTCGCCCGGCTCCGCGAGCTGCGCGACCATCTTCGCGCGGCGACCGGCCTGGCCTTGCCTCACCTCTCGATGGGGATGTCGAACGACTTCGAGGCTGCCATCGAGGAGGGAGCCACCTATATCCGGGTCGGGTCGGCCCTGTTCGAAGGGGCCGACGGATGATCGACCTGACCCTCCACGACCGAGGGACGGTGCTCTCGGTCCGAGCCCAGCCCAACGCCCGCAAGAACGGCCTGCTCGGCGAACGCGCCGGGGCCCTGCGTATCGGCGTGACCGTCGCGCCCGAGAAGGGGAAGGCCAACGCCGCCATCGCCGAGATCCTCGCCGAGGCCCTCGGCTGCCGCGTCTCGAACCTCGTCCTCCTCTCGGGCGAGACCTCTCGCTCGAAACGGTTCCTCGTCCTCGATCAGACGCCTGAAGTTGTCCTTGCCACACTGGAAAAGCGGGTAGCAGGCAGCGGGTAGCGGGTAGAGAGGATAAGACAAGCAGTTCAAGAGCCTCTTGCATTTGCTACCCGCTGCCTGCTACCCGCTGCCCGCTACCCGCTATGGACCCGACCCCCATGCCCGACTATCCGCCCGAGATCACGCTGACACCCTGGCCCGGCCCGACGCAGGCGTCGACGGTCCGCGTGCCCGGCTCCAAGAGCATCACGAATCGCGCGTTGATCATCGCGGCGCTCGCCGATGGCCCGAGCACCTTGACCGGGGCCCTCGACTCCGACGACACCCGCGTCATGGTCGACTCGCTCCAGAAGCTGGGGATCGCCGTCGAGCACGACCCGGCAACTTGCACGATCCAGGTCCAGGGCTGCGGCAACAAGATCCCGAAGAATCAGGCCGATCTGTACGTCGCCAACTCCGGGACGAGCCTCCGGTTCCTCACGGCGATGGTCGCGACCGGATCGGGAACGTTCCGGCTCGATGGCACCCCCCGGATGCGTCAGCGGCCGGTGATGGACCTCTTGCAGGCCCTCAACGGCCTGGGGGCCGACGCCGTGAGCGACCTCGGCACCGAATGCCCTCCGGTCACGATCAAGGCCAGCGGGCTTGACGGCGGCTATGCGTTCGTCCGAGGCGACGTGTCGAGCCAGTTCCTCAGCGGCCTCCTGATGGCTCTGCCTTACTCCCGCGACACGACGTCCGTCGAGGTGGAGGGCACGCTCGTCTCCAAGCCCTACGTCGCCATGACGATGGAGGTGATGGAGGCGTTCGGCGTCCGGATTAACAACCGCAAGGACCGCCGCTTCGACATCCGCCCCGCGCGTTACACGGGCCGCCCTTACGCGATCGAGCCCGACGCCTCGGCCGCGTCGTACTTCTTCGCCCTCGCGGCGCTGACCGGCTCGACGATCACCGTCGAGGGGCTCGGGACCGAAAGCATCCAGGGAGACGTGACCTTCGTCGACCTCCTGGAGCACATGGGCTGCACGGTGGTCCGCGAGAAGACGTCGACGACCGTTACCGGAGGGCCGCTGAAGGGGATCGACGTCAACATGAACGCGATCAGCGACACCGTGATGACCCTGGCCGTCGTCGCCCTGTTCGCGCAGGGGATCACGCGAATTCGCAACGTGGCCCACATCCGCCACAAGGAGACCGACCGGCTCGCCGCCCTCGCGACCGAGTTACGCAAGCTCGGCGCGACCGTCGAGGAGAACCCCGACGGCCTGCTCATCTTCCCGCCCGAGGCGATCCAGCCCGCCCGGATCGCCACCTACGACGACCACCGGATGGCCATGTCGTTCGCGCTGGCCGGGATCAAGGCCCCCGGCGTGACCATCCTCGAACCCGGCTGCGTCGCCAAGACTTACCCTGGCTTCTGGGACGACCTGGCGCGGCTGACGCCCGGGGAGAATTGAGAGGCAACGCTGAGACGGTTCGTCGAGAATTGACGCCATGAGGGGAAAGCACCCTTCTCCGGGGAGAACCCCATGGCGATCGATCCCGCGCGAGTCAAGGCCCTGTTTCAGTCGGCCATCGAGCGCCACGACCCGGCCGAGCGCCGGGCTTTCCTCGACGGGGAAATCGGCAACGACGCCGAGCTTCGCGCCCGGCTCGACGCGCTGCTGGCCGCCCACGACGGGCCGCAGGGCCTCCTCGACCGGCCGCTCGACGCCGATCCCCAGGCCACTTCCGAGATCCCAGGTGCCGCCGGCGAATTCGTCCCACAGGCGGCGGACCGGACCGACCTCGACGAGGCCGCCCGGAGCCACCGGGCCGCCGACGGCCCGACGCACCTCGACTCCGTGATCGCCGGCCGGTACAAGATCCGCCAGGAGATCGGCGAGGGCGGCATGGGCACCGTCTACCTCGCCGAACAGACGCAGCCCGTCCGCCGGATGGTCGCCCTGAAGCTGGTCAAGACCGGGATGGACACCCGCAACGTCCTGGCCCGGTTCGAGTCCGAGCGCCAGGCGCTGGCCCTGATGGACCATCCCCACATCGCCAAGGTGCTCGACGCCGGCTCGACCGAACAAGGGCGACCGTTCTTCGTCATGGAGCTGGTCAAGGGAATTCCCCTGACCGAGTATTGCGACCAGCACCGCCTGGGGCTGACCGAGCGGCTGGCGATCTTCCGCCAGATCTGCTCGGCCGTCCAGCACGCCCATCAAAAGGGGATCATCCACCGCGACCTGAAGCCGACCAACATCCTGGTCGAGAGCCACGACGGCAAGCCGGTGCCCAAGGTGATCGACTTCGGCCTGGCCAAGGCCACCAGCGGCATGCGGCTCTCGGATCACTCGATGTTCACCGCCTTCGGTAGCGTCACCGGCACGCCGCTTTACATGGCTCCCGAGCAGGCGACCTTCAACGCGCTCGACGTCGACACGCGAGCCGACATCTACGCCCTGGGCGTGATCCTCTACGAGCTGCTGACCGGCTCGACACCGATCCAACGCGACACGATGAAGCGGGCGGCGCTCGACGAGATGCTCCGGGTGATCCGCGAGGACGAGCCGCCGACCCCGTCGAGCCGGATCAGCACCTCGGAGGCCCTTCCCAGCCTGGCGGCGAGCCGCCACGTCGAGCCGACCCGACTGAGCCGGCTGGTCCGGGGCGACCTCGACTGGATCGTGATGAAGGCGCTGGCCAAGGAGCGGGACCGGCGCTACGACTCGGCCATCGGCCTGGCCAACGACGTCGAGCGTTATCTCAACCACGAGCCGGTCTCCGCCGGCCCGCCGACGGCCGCCTATCGGATGCGGAAGTTCGTCCGGCGGCACCGGGGCCAGGTCGCCGCGGCGGCGCTGGTCCTGATAGCGTTGGTACTCGGTGTAATCGGCACGACGCTTGGTTTGCTGGAGGCCAAGCGCCAGGAGAAGCGTGCCGTCGCCGAGGCCGCCGAGAAGGAGAAGGCCCGCCTGGCCGAAGTCTTGGAGCGGACGCGTGCCGACGGTCTGCGCCAGCAGGCGGAGAAGCGGCTGGCCCAGGTGGCGAAGATGAACGAAATCCTCGGCTCGATCTTCACCGACCTGGACCCCGGGGAAGCCGAGAAGGATGGCAAGCCGCTGACGGTGGTCCTGGGCGAGCGGCTCGACCGGGCCACGGCCGAGATCGAGGGCGAGGCCACCGGCGACCCGCTCGCCGTGGCCAACATGCAGATGACGCTGGGCAAGTCGCTGCTCGGCCTGGGTTACCCGGAGAAGGCGATCACGCTGTATACGAAAGCCCAAGCCACCTATAGAGCCCTGCTCGGCCCCGACCACCTCGAGACGCTCGCCAGTATGAACAACCTCGCCCACAGCTACCACGCCGCCGGCCAGCTAGACCGCGCCCTCAAGCTCCGGGAGGAGGCGCTGCCGCTTCACAAGGCGAAGCTCGGCCCGGACCACCCCGAGACGCTCGCCAGCATGAGCAACCTCGCCCACAGCTACCTTGCCGCCGGCCGGATCGACCGCGCCGTCAAGCTCAACGAGGAGGTGCTGGCGCTGAGGAAGGCGAAGCTCGGCCCGGACTCCCACGGTACGCTCGCCAGCATGAACAACCTCGCCCACAGCTACCACGCCGCCGGCCAGATCGGCCGCGCCGTCAAGCTCTTCGAGGAGACGCTGGCGCTTCACAAGGCGAAGCTCGGGCCCGACCACCCCAACACGCTCACGAGCATGAGCAGCCTCGCCACCGGCTACAGTGCCGCCGGCCAGAACGACAAGGCCCTCAAGTTCCACGAGGAGACGCTGGCGCTTCGGAGGGCGAAGCTGGGCCCCGACCACCCCGACACGCTCAAGAGCATGAACAACCTCGCCAACTGCTATTACCACGCCGGCCAGAACGACAAGGCCCTCAAGCTCCACGAGGAGACGCTTCCGCTTCAGAAAGCGAAGCTGGGCCCCGACCACCCTAGCACGCTCATGAGCATGAGCAACCTCGCCAACAGCTACTACACCGCAGGCCAACTCGACCGCGCCCGCAAGCTCCACGAGGAGACGCTGCCGCTTCGGAAGGCGAAGCTCGGGCCCGACCACCCCGAGACGCTCGCCAGCATGAGCAACCTCGCCATCTGCTATCGAGACTCCGGCCAGCCCGAGCGGGGCGTCCCGCTCTTCCAGGAGGTCCTGGCGTGGCGAAGGAATCAACGCGGTCCCGAGCATGGCGACACCCTCCTGGCCATGACCAACCTCGCCGAGTGCGCCCAGGCCGCCGGCCAGCTTGAACTCGCCGAGGCCAGTCACCATGAGGTCTCGCCCCTCTGGAAGAAGGTGAAAGGGGCCAACTCCTGGAGGTATTTCTTCTCGTTGACCTCGCTCGGCTGGTGCCTGCTCCAGCGGGAGAAGTGGACCGAGGCCGAATCAACCGTCCGCGAGGCCCAGGCGACCGATTTCGGTCGAAAAGACAACGGCTGGTACACCGGCGACGCCAACGCCCTGCTCGGCTGGGCCCTTCTCGGCCAGAAACGATACGACGAGGCGGCGCCGCTGCTCCGGGCCGGATACGAGGTGATGAAGAAGGATCAAAAGTCGGTCTCCCCCCGCTGGAAGGCCCGGATGGCCGACGACCTCGACCGGCTGATCCAGGTCTCGGAGCTGAGGGGACAGCCCGAGGAAACGAAGCACTGGTGCGAGGAAAAAGCAAAGTGGCTCGCCGGATCGGCCCCGAAGCCGGAGACAGGCCCCCGCTGAATCGTTTTCCCGGGCGTGAACGCTCTTTCTCTAGGCCGGGCGTTCACGCCCGGGGAATGGTCGGGCGTTCACGGATTCTTTTTCTAGGATTCCGGCCAATCATCGCCCTCGGTTTCCGACTTGAAGCTCGGTTTGATGTCGCGATTGACGCGAAACGACGTCGCGCCTTTGACTTCGCCGAGGAACCTGGAAATGGTCACGGTGGGGGGAAGGCGGACCAGGAGGTGGACGTGATCGGGCATCGCATTATGTCGGATCGGCCATCCTCCCCGCTTCTTCACCTCGTCGTTGAGGATCGCCAGGAGTTGCGGTCGCCAGCTTCGTTCGACGAGGGGATCACGGCGATGGGTCGCCCAGATGAAATAGTAATAGAGCTGGTGGAAGGCGTGCATGGGCCATCGATCCCCGATCGTCCGGCTGAAGCCGATGGATTCAAGCCTCCTGAAGGGGGCTGTTTGATAACATAGACCCTCATTGACCAGGCGTGAACGCCTGGGCTGGGGAAAACTGTAGCAGATCAACGGATCGCGCCGCTGGAGTGGACATCATGTCGAAGGCCCCCGGCGGCTACTTCCCCCTGGTCTACGACGAGCTGAAGCGGCTGGCCGCCGCTCGGCTGGCGGGCGAGGCGAGGGGGCACTCGCTCGACGCAACGGCGCTGGTCCACGAGGCGTACCTTCGGCTCGGCGAGGCGTCGTTCGCCGACCGGAGCGGCTTCTTCCGCGCCGCGGCCGTCGCCATGCAGCGGATCCTCGTCGACCACGCCCGGAGTCGGAAGGCCGGCAAGCGCGGCGGGGGAAATCGGACTGTCCTGCTCGAAGACGACGCCTCGATCCGGCCCGTCGACCCCGACCTCCTGCTCGACATCGACGAGGCCCTCGGCAAGCTGGCCGCCGAGGACCCCTCCTCGGCCGACGTCGCCCGCTATCGCCTCTTCGCCGGCCTGTCGATTGACGAGGCCGCCGAGGCGATGGGCGTCTCCCGCGCCACCGCCTTCCGCGAGTGGGCCTACGCCCGCTCCTGGCTGGCCACCGCGCTCGACTCGGATTCGCTCTAAAATGTCGGGTAGAGCTTGCCCTGCCGTCCTTGTCGAATCGGTAGGGCAAGCCCTACCCGACATGTTTTTATCTCGGCAAGCTCGCACGGAGCTTTTCGACCCGGGCCGTCATCTCCGGTGATCGCGACAGGTCGCGGACCTCGGCCGGGTCATCCCGGAGGTCGTAAAGCTCCTCGCGGCCGTCGCCACCGCGAATGTAGTGATACTCATCATCAACCACCGACGTCATCGGCCCGCGAGCGGCGGGCGACTCGCCCCGGTTCGGGTCGTCTTCCGGTGGGCATTCGATCTCGGAGAGAATCGGGCTTGCCAGGCGCGAGGAATCCGGACCCTCCGACCAGTACCTCGCCAGCGATTGACCCGGCAATGTCCGATCGACTCCAACCAGCCCCAGCAACGTCGAAGGGACGTCGCGGAGGCTGACCGGCTCGGCGACCGTTTGCCCCTGGGGCACCGATCCCGGCGCAACCACGATGAGCGGGACGTGCAGCTCGTGCCGGTAGACGCTGACGCCGTGGCCGAAGAGCCCGCGCTCACCCAGGTGCTCGCCGTGGTCGGCCGTGACGACCACCACCGAGTTGGCGATCAGACCACGATGGTCCAGCTCGTTGAAAAGTCGTCCGAGCTGGTTGTCGAGGTATGCGATGCAGCGGTCGTAAGCGTCGCGGGCCAGCTCGACCTCGCCCGGTTTGGCTCGCCGCTTGTCGCGCTCCCACCAGGTCTTGAGCAGCCGGAAATCCTCGGGCGATTCCGGCTTCCGGCCGAACGACTCGCCGATCTCTGGCTCGGGCGAGAAATACGGATGGTGGACGTCGTAATAGTTCAGGAACGCGAAGAACGGCCGATCTTCATCCTCATGTCGATCGAGCCAGGCCAGGAAGTCGCGATTGATCCGAGCGGCGTTCTTGCGGTCGCCGCTCGAAGGCCCGTCGAGGCCGAGCCGATGGGCCAGCCCCGGGTGCTTGTAGAGGAAGTTGAGCGAGCGTTCGACCAGGCTCGAACAGAGGAGAATGCCCCGGAGGGTGACGTCGTAATCTTCGTAGTGGGCGAAACCCCGGTCGAGCCCCGTCTCGTAGCTGCAATAGGTCGTGTTGGCGACAAAACCCGCCGTCGCGTAGCCCCGGCTCGCCAGCGTCTCCGCCAGCGTGGGCTTCGAGCCGTCGAGCGGGCGGTCCCAGCCCACCGAAAGCTCGCGCGGCCAGCAGCCCGTGAACAGGCTCGCGTGTGAGGGGGCCGTCCACGGGGCCGTCGAGAACGCCCGGTCGAACCGGACCCCGCGCCTGGCCAGCCTGGCCAGGTTCGGCGAAGTGTCGCGGCCGTACCCGTAAAGCCCCAGGCTCTGCGCCCGGACCGTGTCGAGCACGATCAGGATGACGTTCCTCGAACCGCCGGTCGATCCCGGACTCGGCTTGACCGTCCGATGTTCAAGCCAGACCTCGCGCCCGAAGCTCGCTCCAACCGTCAGAGCCAGGAGTCCGACCGGGACCACCAACCCCACAAGGGCCGCACGCTCCCATCGCTCAAGTCGTCTCGCCAGGAGACCCGAACCTCGCCAGGCCAGGACACCCGCCAGTAGCAGGCAAACCGAGGTGTAGAGCGGGGCCCGAAAGAACAATCCGACAAGTGCGACGAACAGGAGGACGAACAGGACGAGCCGGGCCGAGATCCGCCTCTTCACGAACAGCGAGACCAGCGCCAGGGCCAATCCGACCCCGCCCACCACGAACAAGCCCGAGACCGGGAACATCCAGCCCAGGTGCCGGCTGACATTCAGGTTCCGTGGGTCGAGGAAATGGCACTTGAGCAGGAAGATCGCCAGCTCCAGCGTCCCGGAGACCAGCCCGATCCAGGCCGACCACGCCAGGATCGAATCAGGCCCGATCCGATCGTTCCGGATCGGAGTCGCATCCGTCGCGGTGTCCATCGTAACCCTTGGGTCGAGCGTCATCCTGAACCCGCCGCCGCCGATTCTCGAAGCCCGCGAACCATAGCATGATCGGCCCCGGAGGCCAAGGGCACCCGTGGACTCTGCATTTGCGGTACTCCGCAACCCCGGGCCGTGGCCTGTCCCATTGGCGGGGGACCGGGACTTTTGGAGTACCGCAACCCCTTCCATCCGGGCCCTGACCGACCAACACTTTCGATAAGGCGTCCGCGAGGCGTTTTCTGCCTCCCTCTCCCTCCGGGAGAGGGCCGGGGTGAGGGTGGTCGCCGGGCGAGTGGCTCTCGACCAAGCCTGTTTTCCGGCCCGATGGTACGCGACGCCCCTCACCCCCGGCCCCTCTCCCAGAGCATCGGTATGGACACAACTTTTCGAGTTGGTCAACCGGAGCGTTCAGGGAAGAGGCGAGGGAGTTGGCGACGGGCCAAGGCGAGGACTTCTTCCAGGTCCTCGACCTGCATCAGGTCGTCGATGGCCAGCAGCCGCTCCAGCCCGGCCAGCAGGGCCGGGGCCGTTGACTCGACCCGATGCTTCATCTGCCTCCCGGACAGCCGGACCAGGATGACGCGGAGCCGCGTCGCGGCCGGCGACCGGTCGCGCTGAAGGTGCCAGGCGGTCAGGCAGGCCATGCTCGCCACGCACAGCCGCCGCAGGAACGCCACGCCGGTCTCCTGCTGCCACGCCTCGGCGTTCATGCCGGCCGATTTGAGCAACTTGTGATACGACTCGATCGACCACCGCCACGCGTACCAACGGCCGATCGTCGCCGCGTTGGCGTCCTTGCCGACGACGTTGGTCAGCAGCCACCACTCGGCCAACACCGTCCCCGCCTCGTTGACCACCCGCGTCACGACCATCCGCAGGGGCAGTGGCGGGCCGGGGACCTCGATCTGCTTCTTGTGGCCGCCGGCGGTCTTCTCGCCGGTGTGATGCCGCGCCGGCCGGTGCAGGACCACGGCCGCCTCGGCGACGCGGACCGTCCCGGTCCCGGCCCGGATCGTGACCACCTCGGGCCGGCCCTCCGCGTCGAGCACGTCGGTGAACGAGCCGACCAGGCCGGTGACCACCTCGCCCAGCTTGCACTCGCGGCCCTCGTGCAGGACGACCCGCTCGCGGTCGGCACGGACGACGAACCGATGGCCGGCGGCCTGCCAGCGGCGGTAATGGCCGACCGAGTCGGCCTCGCGGTCGATGACGTGGATCAGCGTGCGGCCCAACCCCCACCGGCCCGCCGCCGCCATCACCTCGTCGAGCTCGTTGACGTGCCCCGGCGGCAGGGCGGCCCCGCCGATCCGCGTGGAGAGCATGCCCTCGGCGGTGCGGAGGCGGAACTCCATCGGCCCCAGCGGGCGGCCATCGGCGGCGGCGACGACCAGGGCGGTGCCCAACTCGTAGCCCCGATCGGTGTCGTGGGACCGGACATAGCGGTCGCGCTTCGATTCGTGCTCGTTGAAGTTGAACATGCACCAGTCGTGGACGACCAGCGCGAACCGCTCCGGGCAGCCGGCCAAAGCGGCGCGGACGGCATCCTGGGCGGGCTCGACCAAGGCGTGGAAAGGGATGTCCTCATGGTTGAGGAAGCGGCTCATGGCCCGAGTCGCGGCGAAGGGCCGGGCCGTACCCGGCAGGGCGGACAGCCCCGTCACGAGGGCGTTGACCGCATGCGAATGCTCGCTCACGAGCTTCCAATACCGATCCTGGTGACGGCTGTCCAGGTGGCCGAAATGATAGCCATGCCGATCGAAACTACCCAGGTCGAAAAGTTGTGTCCATACCGATGCTCCCAGAGGGAGAGGGGAGGAAGATCCGCTCACGAGCCCCAAGGATCAGCGGCGAGAAAGTGTCGGTCGGTCAGCCACCCGGGCCAGGGTCTCGTAGGGTGGGTCGAGCGCAGAGCAGCGGGCTCGCTGCGCTCGACCCACCCGACAGGAACTCCAGAATCGGACGCCCTCCCAGAAACTGTGCTAACGACGCCCGTGCGCAACGATACTTTCTCATGGATTCCGCGCATCGGACCGGTCCGGCGCGCCCATCGCGTTCGACACCACCTGAAGAGCCCGCATCCATGACCGTCCCCGAACCCCGACCCTTCGCCGCTCCCAACCCCTCGGCCAACGCCCTCAAGACCGGCACGATCGCCGACCTCCCGCGCTCCCCGAGGACGCCGACGCCGTCAACGCACGGACCCTCGACTGGTACCCCTGCCACATGCCCCAGCACCTTTTCCACTGCTGGATGGTCGAGCAGATCTCCCTCACCACCGTCCGGATCGAACACAACGGCCGGATGGAACGAAGACACCGCGACCGCGAGGCCCTCCGCGCCGAGCACTTCTGGGACGACGACCGCCGCGACGACGCCATCAAGCTCGGCGAGAGGCTGGCCAGCAACCCCGAGTTCATCGCCAACCAGCTCAAGCGGACCCCGCACGGCTGCGACTGGATGATCGACCGCTGGTCGCGATTGGCAAGGATCGCCGACGTTGACAAGGTCTGGGACGACGCCCAGCGCTCGCTCGCCTTCGACCTGCTCGGCACGCGTCTTGAAGACCGGAACCGCCCGATCGGCGAGACGCTCGACATCGAAGGGCGCCTGGTCGTCGACCTGACCGACCTGGCCACGCTGGCTCGCCGAGAGATCGCCGCCCTGATCAAGCGAAAGGAGGAGGTCGCCGGTCCCGACGCGCTGAACCGCGCCCTCGCCCAATCCGACTACATCGATGAGCCGACGCCCGAGATCCGCCGCCTCCGCCGCCGCGACTCCGAGCTTCACCGACGTTTGAAGTGGTACATCGACCGGATCGGCGTGACGTATCCTCACAAGCACCCCAACCCGAGGATGGACGCCTACTTCCAGCCCCTGGCCGACGAGATGCGTCCGGCCGAGCCGGCGAAAGAGCCAGAAAACGCGCCCGAGGTCCCCTCGGCCGAGGCCGAGACTCCCGAGACCGAACCCGAACCCGACCGCGTGGCGTTCCCGGCGCCGGTCTCAACCCGAAAAGAGGCGAAGACGAAGAAAACCGAAGCCCGCCGAGAGGCCAGGCTCCGCAAGCTCGACCGACGACGGGCCTGACGAAGTCCGGCCGGCTCTCCTTTTCCAATCGGTCACGATTTCATCGAGTCGCGGAATTTTATATAAAGAGATAATTTTATAATAAAATCAAAGTTGTTCCCGAGGTCGAATCCTGTCAGGAAAGGCACGCCGGACTTGTTAAAATGGATCGAGAGGGTAGTCTGGTCAAGCAAAATAATAAACGATTACCGATTGATCTCCCGTCCGGCTGGACGTCGAAACGTTGACGGTCGGGTGGGCGAGCGTTCCGGAGGGGAACGAACCCAATGTGCGCTGGCGGTAGGTAAGCACCGTTTCTGGCGGCGACACGCCGTCACCAGAATCGAGAGCGACACCCCATCGGGGACGTTGTCGGTTCCTCACTTGCCGGAGGCGGGCAATCCCCCTAACCTAGAACCATTCTTTGCTTCCGCGACCGATGGGCCAGGTGCCGACATGCTGGGAATGCCCGCGACGACCGATTTCGACGTCAAGTTCCGCCTTCTGGGCATTCCGGTCCGCGTCAACCCGCTCTTCTGGGTCGTGACGGCGGCCATGGGCTGGGGTGGTCGGGAGACAGGCGGGGTGGAGGTCCTGGTCTGGATCGCCTGCGTCTTCGTCTCGATTTTAGTCCACGAGTACGGCCACGGCCTGACAAGCCGGGCCCTCTTCCACACCAATCCCTCGATCCTCCTCTGGGGGATGGGCGGCCTCTGCTACTCCAACGGCGAGGAGCGGCACCTGGGCAAGCGGGCCCTGGTGATCATCATGGGGCCGGGGGCGGGGTTCCTCCTGTTCGGGCTGGTCGCGGTGGTCGGGACGCTGGTCCTGGGAATTGGGCCGTTTAACTACTTCCACCACCAGCCCCCGCGCTGGGTCACGCCGCTGATCTGGCTCGCCTACGAGAACCTGCTGTTCATCAACCTGTTCTGGGGCCTGATCAACCTACTGCCGATCTACCCGCTCGACGGCGGCCAGCTCGCGCAGGTCTTCCTGACGATGCACAACCGCCGCCAGGGGGCCAGGCGGAGCTTCATCGTCGGGCTGGTCACGGCGGGGCTGCTCGCCATCTGGCTCTACACCCGGGACGACTACTTCAATGCCTTTTTCGTCGCCCTCCTGGCCTTGTTTAACTTCCAGTTGCTCCAGGCCAGTCACTATCAGCAGCAGTACGGCGACTCGTCGGACGACGACGACGACTGGTGGCGGCGCTGAGCCGGCTGATCGCGCCGAAACACTGACTGTCGATGGGATTGCGTCAATCCTATCGGGCGGATCGAGTGGCCCCTTTCTTTCGTGGTCGGGTTCCCCAACAATCCCTTGGTAAGGCCCGACGAATCCGTCCTAGGCTCTTCCTGTCAGCCCTCTGTTCGACCCAACGAATTGCCGATCAAGAGCATGAGCAAAAAACCCAGGACCCGACGCCCCCGGCCCAAGTCGTCCGATGCCCCCGCCGGAGGGTCGGACGCCCGGACTCGCGTTGACGAAGAAGCGGCGACCGGGCGACTCCTGGTCCTGGCCGAGCGCGCCGAGCCGGGCGAGGCCCCCGACCGGATTCCTCTCCTCCCGCTCCGGTCCGACGTCGTCTTTCCCCAGACCGTCGTCCCGCTGGTCGTCAACCGGCCAGGCCGGGATCAAGCTGATCGACGACGTCATGGGCGGCGAAAAAGCCCTCGGCCTGGTCGCCCAGCGCCATCCCGAGACCGACGACCCGACCATCGGTGACCTCTATCCGACCCTTTGCGTCGGCTCGGTCCTCAAGATGCTCAAGTTCCCCGACGGCTCGACCCGGATCGTCTGCCAGGGGATGGTCCGCGCCCGACTGATCGAGATCGTCCAGAGCGAGCCCTTCCTCATCGGCCGGATCGAGCCGCTGGAGGACGTCATCGAGGAAGGCGTCGAGCTCGACGCCCTGGTCCACCACGTCAACGGCCTCTTCCAGCGGATGATCGACCAGAGCCAGCAGGTCCCCGAGGAACTGCAGGTCGCCGCGATGAACACCCGCGAGCCCGGCCGGCTCGCCGACCTCCTGGGCTCCAGCCTGCCGTTCACGATCGAGGAGAAGCAGCAACTCTTAGCCGAGACCAACGTCAAGACCCGCCTTGAAAAGCTCGGTGCGTTCCTGACCCGCCAGCTCACCGTGCTTGAGCTGTCGAGCAAGATCCAGGCTCAGGTGGGCTCGGAGATCACCAAGGCCCAGCGCGACCATTTCCTCCGCCAGCAGATCAAGGCGATCCAGGACGAGCTGGGCGAGACCGAGTCGGACAACCCCGAGCTCGACGAACTCTGGGACAAGCTGGAGAAGGCCAAGCCCCCGGCGGAAGTGCTGACCGAGGCCGAGCGTGAGATGGACCGCCTGGCCGGGGATGCACCCCAGCTCGGCCGAGTATTCGATCGTCCGGACCTACCTCGACTGGCTCGCCGTGCTCCCCTGGGACAAGTCGAGCCGCGACCGGCTGGACCTCCGGCGTGCCCGAAAGGTGCTCGATGCCGACCATTACGACCTGGAGAAGATCAAGGAACGCATCCTCGAATACCTGGCCGTCCGGAAGCTCAAGAAGGACATGAAGGGGCCGATCCTCTGCTTCGCCGGCCCTCCCGGCACGGGCAAGACCAGCCTGGGCAAGAGCATCGCCAAGGCGCTCGGCCGCCAGTTCGTCCGCGTGAGCCTGGGCGGAGTCCACGACGAGGCCGAGATCCGCGGCCACCGCCGGACCTACGTCGCCGCGATGCCCGGCCGGGTGATCCAGGGCATCCGCAAGTCGGGCACGAATAACCCGGTCTTCATGCTCGACGAGGTCGATAAGCTCGGGGCCGACTTCCGGGGCGACCCCTCCGCCGCGCTCCTGGAAGTGCTCGACCCCGAGCAGAACGCGACCTTCCGCGACCACTACCTGGACGTCGATTTCGACCTCTCGAAGGTCATGTTCATCGCCACGGCGAACATGCTGGAGACGATCCCCGCGCCGTTGCTCGACCGGATGGAAGTGATCGAGCTGCCGGGCTACAGCGAGGAAGAAAAGGTCCTGATCGCCAAGAAATACATCGTCCCCAAGCAGCTCGAAGCCCACGGGCTCTCGGCCAGGCAGGTAACGTTCGAGGACGAGTCGATCCGCCGGGTGATCGCCGACTACACCCGCGAGGCCGGCCTCCGGAACCTCGAACGCGAGATCGCGACCGTCTGCCGGAAGATCGCCCGCAAGCACGCCGAGGGGAACAAGGCCGCCACGACGCGTCGAGCCCGAGATGCCTGTCGGAGATGCTCGGCCCGCCCCGGTTCTTCCGCGAGGTCGCCGACCGGACGGGCACGCCCGGGCGTCGCCACCGGCCTGGCCTGGACGCCGACCGGCGGCGAGATCCTCTTCATCGAGGCCACCGGCATGCCCGGCAAGGGGTCATTGACCCTGACCGGCCTGCTCGGCGAGTCGATGCGCGAGAGCGCCCAGGCGGCCCTGAGCTTCCTCCGGAGCCACGCCAAGGCGATGGGCCTGGACGTGGCCAAGATCACCAAGACCGACCTCCACATCCACGTCCCCGCCGGCGCCGTGCCCAAGGACGGCCCCTCGGCCGGCGTCGCCATCGCCGCCGCGCTGATGAGCCTCTTCCGCCACCGGGCGATCCATCAGGAGATGGCCATGACCGGCGAGGTGACGCTCACCGGCCGGGTCCTGCCCGTCGGGGGGGTCCGGGAAAAGGTGCTCGCCGCGCGTCGGGCCGGGATCACGACCGTCCTGATCCCCCGCCACAACGAGAAAGACCTGGTCGAGCTGCCCGCCGAGGTCAAGGCCGACGTCACCTTCCACACGATCGACACGCTGGAAGATGTGATGGTCCACCTCTTCCCGCCCAAGCCGAGGCCCAAGCCGACCTCCGCCAAGCCGCCGACGGCCAAGGCCCGGACCAAGGAAACCCCGCGCAAGCCCGGCCTGCCCCCGACGGTCGACAAGCCCGCCCTCCCCGAGAAGCCGACGAGGCGGCCGAGGTCGGTTTGAAAAGGCCTCTCAAATGCTGATCTTTCCGTAGGGTAGGGCTTGCCCTGCCGCGAGCCCGGTCTCGGCAGGGCAAGCCCTACCCTACGGGAAAGGCTGAATCCATGTGCCTCTCGGTCGAGATCCCCTCCAACTTGAATCGAATTCGGCTTGCGGGACCGAATCCCTTGGGATACCCTTCCGCTCCGCGAGGGCGGCCCTCCTTCGACGCCGCCCTCGCGATCGGACAACTCGGGTCCCCTCACGGAGCGAGCAAGGATGCGCCACCCCTGGCACGATGCCTCGCCCTGGCCGTCGTCGGCTGGCTCTCGACCCTCCCCGCGCTCGCGGACGAACCGACTCCAAACCAGCGACCGGCCTCCCCGAAGGCCGAGGCCGTACCGGCTCAGCCCTCGGCGATCGCGCCGGCGACGCGGGCCGACGCCGCCCGCGAGCGGCTGGCGACCGACGCCCGGCTTGAGGACAAGGAGAAGCCGGCCCCGAAGCCGATCCGCGACCTGCTGGAGGCTCGCAAGGCCTTGCTCCTTGAGTGGGAGAAGATCAACAAGGAGCGGGCCGAGGTCGAGAACCCCGAGCACAGCCCCGAGCGCGAGGCGGCTGCGTTCAAGTCGGACCTGGACAAGGCCAGGGCCCTGCTCGAACAGGCGACCAGGACCCCCGACGCTCTCCTGCCCGAGGCGTTTCTGGCCAAGGATGCTGGCGTCAAGGTCAACGAGACCCGGCTCGGCGAGATGAAGGAGGCGATCGACGAAGCCAGGAAAGAGCTGAAGGACCGCTCGGCCGAGCTGGAGACCCTCCGCGCCGAAGGTTCGAGCAAGCTCGCCGCGAAGGTCGCGGAACTCCGGGCCGAGCGCGACAAGGTCTATCAAGGGGTCGCCGCGCTGGTCGCCGGCCAGGGGGAACGCCAGGCCGGCGCGGCCTCGGCGACATCACCCGAGGCCCGCGAGCTGTTCAAGGAGCGCCTGGTCAACTTCGAGTGGGAGACCCGCGTCGAGGCCGAGCGGCTGGCCTGCATGGAGGCGAAGATCGCCCAGGCAACCCGGCGGCTCGACCTCGGCACGGTCCAGATCGCGGCCAAGGCCGCCCGCGTCCAGCTTGCCCGGCGGCTCCTGGAACGGATGGAGGCCCGCTACACCGCTCAGGCCGAGCGGCAGCGGAGCGACCTGAAGCAGGCCGTCGCCAAGGAAGAGACCCGCGCGGCGAACTCCGGCGACCCCGTCGAACGCCGCCGGGCCAAGCGGGCGGCCGAGATGTTCGAACTCGAGTCGCAGGTCGTCGCGTATGAGAAGGCTTACGCGACCACCACCGGGGCCTCGATTCAGGAGATGACCGCGCTGGCCGACGCGGCGAACCTCAACTTCGCCGACCTCAAGAAGCTGCTCGATGACGGCAACGTCAGCCCGCTCGACGCGCTCCGGCTCAAGAACGACTTCCGGCGGATCACCCCCGAGCGTGCCCAGATCGTCCGGACCGACCTGGCCGAGACCGCCTCCGAACTGACCACCTATGAGAACGCCCTGACCGACGCCGAGATCGACCTCGTCAACGACTCGCGCGACGACCGGTTCGACCGCGAGTCACTGCTCGAACAGGTCCCGACCGCTCGACGGGCCGAGGCCAACGCGATGCTCGAAGAACTGGAGACCCGGCACAAGGCCCTGCTGAACCGCCGCCGGAACGTCCTGCAAAAGCTGGCCAGGCGAGCCGAGGACGCGCACAACCAGGTGCTCCGCCGGCTCCAGACGCTCGACGAGCAATACGCGTTCATCCGCACGCATATCTTCTGGATCAGGGACGCCGAGCCGGTCGGCCCGGCCACCGTCGCCCACGCCCGCGACGACTCGATCCGCGCGGCCAAGGCGCTGGTCCACCTGGCCCTGGAAACCTCCGACCGCTCGCTCTGGGGCCGCGTCACGCCCGACTTTGCCCTGGCCCTGTCCGCGCTGGTGATCCTGCCCTGGCCGCTGCATCTGGTCCGGAAGCGGGTCGCACGTCCCTTGTAGTGGTCAGTGGTCAGTGGTCAGAGGTCAGTCTGAGAAGAAGTATGCTAAGCAGGTCGCGCAGAACACGATAGTATTTCTGGATTCGCTGACCACTAACCACTAACCACTAACCACTGGCCACTCTGAATTGACCGGAGCCTTCGCCATGCGAGAAATGAAGCGTTTTTTGATCGGTCTGGCCTCGGCGGCGGTCTGGCCCGGTTATGTCCTGCTGGTGGCGTTCGCGGCGAAGGTGGCTCCCTGGCCTCGTGACGTCGCCTGGCCGGTCTGCGTCTTGTTGCTCGGGCTGGCTCCGGCCCTTTTTGTCGCGATCGCGGGGCGGATGGCGTTCGGTAAGGGGGGGTGGGCGGAAGACGTGTTGCTCGCGCCGAAGGAGGTGACGCGCCAGTTGAGGCGAGTCGTCCTGACGCTGTCGATCGCGGGGTTCGTGCTCCTGATGCCCGAATTCCTGCTCCGAGAAGGGCTGATCGCGCCCGGAGGCCGACCGATCTCGGCCGCGGCGCTGGGGCGGATGCTGGTCCTGGGGTTCGAGCTGACGTGCTGGATTCTCGCCTTTCGCGTGCTCCGGTCGAACTCGCCGCTGCTGGACTGGCTCGCCGAAGAACCCACCCGATTAGGCTGGGCGGGTCGACATCGGAGGGTCGTCACCACCGCCATCCGCGCGGCGCTCGCCCTGGTTCTCGTGCTCGACGGCGCCGGGTTCCGGTTCACGACGAAGCGGCTGACGTTCGGCGGCCTGTTCACGATCGGGCTGGTCGGGGCCTGCTGGGGAACGTACCTGCTCTTGCTCCACGTCATCGACAAGCAGGCGTACCGCTGGAACAAGGCCGCGAGGGAGCAGCCCCCGGCGAACACCCCGGACGGCGAGCCTCCCGACGACCCCGGCTCGAAGCTCCGGACTCTGGCCAGGGTCGCCGTGACGATGCTCGGCGTGTTCGGCCTGGCGTGGATCTGGAACGTTAACCTCGCCCTGTTCTATTACGTGAGCGAGCAGCCGCTCTGGACCCTCTCCGACACGACGGTCGACCTCGGCGACGTGCTCAAGATGGTCGTGATCTTCTTCGTGACGGGGAGCGCCTGGCGCTATCTGAACACGTTTTTCACTGTCGCGATCTTCCCCAGGATGCCCGACGACCCCGGCATCCGGTTCGCCGTGGTGACGCTCTGCCGTTACGTCGTGCTGGCGGTCGGCCTGCTCGCGGGCCTCTCGGCGATCCATCTCGGGTTGGAGCGAATCGGCGTCGTGCTCGCGGCGCTGGGTGTCGGATTGGGGTTCGGTCTCCAGGAGATCGTCTCGAACTTCGTCAGCGGGATCATACTGCTCTTAGAGCGGCCGATCCGCGTGGGGGACCTGGTCACAGTCGCCGACATGACGGGCACGGTCAACCGGATCAACATCCGCGCGACCACGATCATCAACGGCGACAATCAGAGCATGATCATCCCGAACCGCCAGTTCATCACCGGCAACCTGATCAACTGGACGCACAAGGACCGGATCGTCCGCGTGGTGATCAGCCTCAACGTCGCGCTCGGGACCGACGCCGACAAGGTGACCGACCTCCTGCTCTCGATCGCGCACGCCGACCCCGACGTCCTGAACAACCCCGTGCCCTCGGCGGTCCTCGACGCCATCGGCGACTCGTCGCTCCACTTCACCCTCTACGCCTTCGTCCCCGACCCCAGCCTGATGGGCCGCGTCAAGCACCGCCTCTTCGGCGAGGTCCAGACCCGCTTCGAGGCCGCCGGGATCGTCATCCCCTTGCCCGCCCAGGAGCTACGGGTCCACGCGATGAACCTCGACGCCCGCGACCACGCCGTCGCCAAACCAGCAGGCTTCCGCCAGGATCTCGCCGAGACCGTCCCGCCCTCGCCCAGATTCGCCGCCCGCGTGCCGTTGCCCGTGCCGGCCGAGGAGTGCCATCGGGGAGTTGACGAGTGAGAGGCTATCCGGAAAGGCGTCTTATCCAGGAACCAGCAATAGGTTTGGATGAGTAGGCTCGACTTCAGTCGGGCCAGAAATGGTTTTCCGTCAAGGATTTCCGGCCCGACTGAAGTCAGACCTACTCGCTCATTCTCGTCGGTCGGATCGGCGAGTGAGGTCTTTCCGGATCGCCTCTCATTACGTTGAGACGATTGATGGGTATCCGCGAAACATGGGAGATCTGGGATCTCAGATTTGAGATCTCAAATTGTCCTGGAGCCCCCAGAATCCCATAAGCAGTCTCAGGGCATTGAAATAAAGTGCAAAGCCCATCGAATCGGGTAATTCAAGCCACCACCCCGGAATCCATCCTGAGCCAATTTGAATTTAGCAGGGCAAGCCCTACCTGACGGGGGATTGAAGCCGCGGGCTCGCCGATCAGGAAACCGCGCGGGCGGGTTCGAAGGCGGGCAGGACGCCGACCACTTCGGCCACGTCGACGACCCGCCGAGCCATCTCCGGGTCGAGCGACCGGAGCGGCGGCGGGAGCATCCGCTCGAACAGACCTCGGTGCCGGCAGAGCACCTCCAGGCAGGCGAGCATCGGGCCGAAGCCGATCGCCTGGGCCAGCCTCGTCAGTTGCGCCTGGAGCCGGAAGGCTCGCTCGGCGTCGTCCGCCCGAGCGGCGTCCCAGATCGCTACCGTCAGCTCGGGCAAGGGGTTCGAAAGCGCCGAGACAAACCCGTCCGACCCCAGTTCGGTCGAGATCGCCATCTGATCGTTGGCGTGCAGGTAGCTGAACCCCAGCGCCCGGCGCTCGGCCACCGGCCAGTCGAGCGTCCGGCTGAAGCTCGGGCTCACGTCCTTGCAACCGACGATCCGGGGGTGCTGGGCAAGCTGGCGAAGCTGGTCAAATCCGAGTTGGTTGCAGATCCAGGGGGCGTTGTAGATCACGACCGGCTTCGCCAGGGTGTCGGCCAGGTCCATGTAATAGTCGTTGACCTCGCCCAGGCACATCGGCTGGTACCAGGGTGGAAGCACGGCGTAATAGTCGTAAGGCAGGTCGTCGAACATCGCCGCGCGGGCCCTGGTCCGCTCGGTCCCCATGTCGGAGACGTTCAGGACGAGCGGGACGCGCCCTTCGGCCTCGGTCGCGACGATCTCGGCGATCCGCCGGAGCCGGTCGTCGGTCTGGAGTTCGAATTTCGAGGTCGTGCCGAGCGCCCAGAGGCCGTGGACGCCGGCGTCGAGCTGGAATTTGACCAGCCGGGCCAGAGCGGCCTCGTCGAGCGAGCCGTCGAGCTTGAGCGGGGTGGCCAGGGGCGGGATGATCCCGTGCAGTCGAGGGAGGTCCATCGGTGTGCCAGCCTTCGGGGCGAGTCGGGAAGTTCGATCGGAAAAAATGAGTATGTCGAACGAGCCGCCCGCGACGCAACCCGACGCTCCGGAACGTCCTTCGACCGTCTGGCGGGCCTGGAATCACGGTCGGAATCGGCTTGACGCCGGGTCGATCCGCACGCAACCCGACAATTCGCACGGTCGGGCCGGATTTCCTTGATGATCCGCTCGCGACATGGCCGAAACCTAGACAGACGGAAGCGGATCGGGGGCGATTGTCCGAGGATTCAAACCCGGCGACGACTGCCGACCGAGGAGAGAGGGGCGTTGCCCCGGCCCGACCCCTGGGGCCGGTCGCGCGTCGGTCGATCATGCCCGCGGCCCGGGCTCCTCGAGGGAGGGCGCCCCGGGCTCGCACGGAGAAGGAGATCCGAATGGCCACAGCTCGACTTCGCCTGTTTCCCCACCCCGACGACGAGCCCGTCGAGGATTTCCACACCCCGTCCGTGCCCATCCGGCTGGCCGACCTCTATCCCCTGCTCGCCCAGGCGTTCCGCGATAATTACGTCTGGCTCCGCGACTTCGAGCACGACGAGATCCTCGTCAGCAGCGACCTCTACGAGGTCGTCCGGGCCTTCTCGAACATCCGGCCCTCCGCCTGAAACCTTCCGGCCGACGATCGACCCGCCCGAATCCGCCCCGATCCTTGACCGGGGCGGCCCGGGCGTTCAGCGCCCTCCGACAACCGAAAACTCGGCCGACGAGCCTTCCGGCTTGACGATCTCGACCCGGATCGGCTGGCGATCCCGGCTCGAGCTGTCCACGCGTAGAGTGAGCTTGTGCGTCCCCTCGGCGACCTCCACCGTCGGGGCGTCTCCCGCCGGTAGCGGCTGGTCGTCGAGCCACGCCTTGACACCCTTCGCCGAGTTGAACCGGAACGTGATCGGCCCCGCGGCCGAGACGGCGATCTCCCCCTGGATGAAGGCGGTCTGTGACCCGCTCGCCGCGACGACGTCGGCCAGCGGCAAGGCCCCGGCGGCCATCCCGTAGGCCGGGACCCACTGGCCGGGGTCGGCCTGGAGGACCTCGGCGATGTCGTCGGGGGTGGTCTTGAGGACCCGCCAGCGCTGGATGGTCGGCGTCGGGCGGATCGCGTAGGGGCCGGGCTTGCCCAGCTCGGAGAGGAACCGGACGAGGTCGACGAACTCGGCCCGGGTGAGCATGTTCGCCAGCCCCTTGGGCATCAGCGAGCCCCCCTTCTTGCTGTCCTCGATCGAGCCAACCGGCACGACGCGTTGCTCGCCGGTCGCATCCTTGAGGACCAGCCGCTTGTCGTCCTCCTCGACCACGATCCCCTGAAGGACCCGGCCGTCGTCGGTGAGGACGGTTCGCGTCTGGTATTCCTCCTTGATGGCCTGGTCGGGGATCATGATCGAGTTGACCACGTAGTCGACCGGCGAGCTGAGGCCGAGGGCGCTCGAACTCGGGGCCGACCCCGCCAGCCGCACCGGTGATGGCGTGACACTTCATGCAGTTCAGCTCGGCCCGGCGGAAGATGGCCTCGCCGCGCTCGGAATTCCCCCTGGCGGCGACCTCGGCCACCAGGGCGTCCATCTCTTGCGGGGTCGGCGGTTTCGTCTCGGCTTCGAGGCCGGCGGCCTTGCTCAGGACGGCGACGAGCGCGTCGTCCGACCGGCCAAGGGCGTAGACCGCCCGGAGCGCCAGCCGGGCGCCGTCGGCGGTCGGCTTGCCCCGGGAGAGCGCGGCGGTCAGCTTGTCGGCCCCCCCCTGGCGGTCGAGGAAGGCGGCCATCAAGGGGGTGACGTCCTCGATCCGTGCGTCATCGGTCAGGGTACCGACGGCCTTCCCGGCCGCCGCGTTAACGTCGAATCGGGCCAGCGCGGCGACGGCCAGGGCGCGGACGGCGGGAGGCCGGTCGGCCGAGGTCAGGGCTTCGATCGAACCCAAAGCCGGTTTGCCGATCGAGGCCAGGGCGTCGAACGCGGCGGCGCGGACCTCGCGGTCGGACGCTTTCGACCCGGCGATGTCCGCGAGAACCTTGACCGTCGGCTCCGTCTTCCAGAGGCCCGCCAGGCGAATGGCTGCGAGCCGGACGGCCGGACTCGCCTTCGCTTCCGCTGGAGCGATCAACTGTCCGAGGCCCGCCAGGTCGACCTTCGGCCGAACGCCGCGCGTCAGCGCGGCATCGCCGAGCACTTCGAGAGCCTTGAGCCGGACGGGAGCGGGGAAGCCGTCGGAGGCGGTCGCGCGGGAGTAGAGGTAAGCCAGGTCGTCGGCCGACCCGCGCTGGCCGATGATGTCGACAATCTGACCCATCCGCTCCTCGGGGGCCTTCTTGAGCAGCTTGACGTAGGGGCTCTCCGGCCTCGAATCCTCTTGAGCGAGGGCGGGCTTGGCGAAGCTGACGAGCAAAAGGGCGGCCAGAAGCCGCCGAGGCGTTGACAAGGGCCTCATGGGTTTCAACCTCGGTCCAGGTGCGATGGGAAGTCGGGCGGGAGGGAGGAAGTCATTCCGTGTTGGATCAAGTCATCATAATGACTGACGAGAAGATCCAATCTGACTCCCTCTCCCTCTGGGAGAGGGCCGGGGTGAGGGGGGTCGCCGGGCGAGTGAGCCCCGAATCGAGCCGACGTTCCGGCCCACTGGTCACGCGACGTCCCTCACACCCGGCCCCTCTCCCGGGAGGGAGAGGGGAGAAAGAATGGCCGGCGATCTCATCGATCCGTTGCAGTTTACCTGGCCGCCTTGATCCGCTTGTCGAGCGTCTTGTTGGTCTCGTCCAGGGTGTACTTCAGGTAATAATCCTGGTCCTGGAGGAGCGACTCCATCGCGACCTCCTGCGCCTTGGCGGCGTCCTTGCCCTCGAAGAAGCTCAGGGCGCGGACGGCCTCGAGGCGGACCCGGGAGTTGTCGTCGTTGACCTGCTTGCGGAGCAGCTCAATCGGGTCCTTGACCTGGTCGCGCCAGTAGCAGAGGACGCGAGTCGCCGCGGCGCGGGCCTTGGGCTCGGGGCAGGTGAGCATCGTCTTGAGCGCGGGCTCATTGACGGCGTCGAGGCTCTGACGGAGCCAGAGGGCTTCGAGCATGTTGTGCCAGTAATCCGGGTCGTTCTTGTAGAGCCCGGCGACCCACTTATCGAGCTCTTTCAAGACGGCCTCGGGCGGGTGCTCGCGTAGCTCGCGGCGGGCCCGGTAGCGGGTCCGGTCCTCGTAGGCCTTGAGCAGGTCGAGCAGTTCGGGGATCGAGGCGCCGGCGATCTTCGCCTTCTCGACGAGAGGCCGCTTCTTGTAGTGGATCCGCCAGATCCGGCCGTGCTCGACGTCGCGGTTGGGGTCGCGGAGCGAGTGCTGCATGTGGCCGACCAGTGGGTTGTACCAGTCGACCAGGTAAAGAGCCCCATCCGGGCCGAATTCGAGGTCGACCGGCCGGAAATTGGCGTCGGTGGAGCTGAGCAGGGGCTGGACGGGGTCGGCGTGGAAGCCCGAGCCGTCGTCCTTCATCCGGTACCGGAGCACCCCCTGGAAGCCGATCACGTTGTTCAGGAGGTAGTCACCCTGCGTCTCGTCGGGGAAGTTCCGGCTGGAGACCAGCTCGCAGCCCGAGGTCGGCCGCCACTGCTTGACCAGGAACTGGTGGAGGCTCCCGTGCTTGGTCGGGTAATCGACCTGGCCCGAGAAGGCCGTCCCGTAGTAATTGGCTCCGCCCGAGGCGTCGGCGACGAGGTTTTGACCCCAGCGGTCGAAGAAGTGGCCCCAGGGGTTGGCGAAGCCGTAAGAGACGAAGATGTCGAACTTGAACGTCTTCGGCTCGAAGCGGAAGACGCCCGCGTTGGCCACGCGTTTGGGGCCGTAAGGGGTCTCGATCTGACTGTGGTGGAACGTCCCTTCCTGCCAGTAGAGAGCCCCGCCCGGGTCCCAGGTAAAGGCGTGCATCGCGTGGTGAGAGTCGGCCGTGTCGAAGCCGTGCATGATCAGGTCGCGGGTATCGGCCTTGTCGTCGCCGTTGGTGTCCTTGAGGAACATCAGGTTCGGCTGCTGGGCGACGTAGACGCCGCCGTCGCCCAGCTCGATCCCGGTGGGGACGTGGAGCTTGTCGGCGAAGACGGTCTGCTTGTCGGCCTTGCCGTCGCCGTCGGTGTCCTCGAAGATCAGGATCTTGTCATCGACCGGCCGGCCGGGCAGATACATCGGGTACGAGGCCATCGTCGTGACCCAGAGCCGGCCCTTCGCGTCGAAGGTCATCTGCACGGGCTTCTTGAGGTCGGGGAACTCGACCTCGGAGGCGAACACGTTGACTTCATACCCTTCGGGCAGGGTGAAGGTCCGCTGCGACTCCTCGGGCGTGGTCAGGTGGATCTTGTCGGGCTTGACGTTGCTCGTGACCCGCTGCAAGGTCCCGGTGTCGGAGTCGTCGATGGTCTCGGGGACGGCCTCACCCTTCGCCACGGCCCAGACGCGGGTCTCGCGCTTCTCGATCATCTTGCGGAGCTTGGCGAACTCGGCCGGGAAGTTGACGATCCCAAACGGGGCCTTCCGGCCGCCGTAGATGTAGCAACCGTTGATGGCCCGGTAGTCGTAGAAGAACTGGAGGTTCTTTTCAAGAACTTCCTTCTTGAGCTTCGACATCTCGGCAATTTGGGCAACCTTGGAGCGGGGTCCAAAGAGGGCCTCGTCGATGACGCGGGCCACACGGTAATCGCCGAAGTCGGTGAGGTGGATTCCGTTGATGGTCATCGGCATCCCGGCGACCGGTTTCTCCATCATCTCCCTGGATGGCGTGAACAGATCGACGAACACGATTTTGTGCTTCTTCGCCGCCTCGGCCATCGCCTCGGTGTAGAGCTTGATATTCGCGTTGTTCGCCTTGCCGTCGGTGACGTGGGGGTTGTGCAGGTCTTCATGGGCGATCGGCGAGAGCAGGACGAGCTTCGGCGCGGTCTTCCCGTTATATTTGGTCGTCGTTGACTCGACGATGAACTTGTCGAGGTCCTTCTTGAACTTGTCGAGCCCCTTCGGCCCGGCGAACGACTCATTGAAGCCAAACGCGGCGATGATCACGTCGGGCTTCTCGTCCTCCAGGGTGTGGCCGTGGTCCTTGAACCCGGCCGACCGGGGACGCAGCGTCAGCTCATCGGCCGACCATCCGAGGTCGTGGAAGACGAGGTTCAGCTCGGGGAACCGGCTCTGGAGGAGCGTCTCGAAGTTGCCGAAGTACTGCATCCGCTCGGCCAGGGTGTTGCCGATCAGGATGATCCGATCCCCCTTGTGCAGCTCCAGCTTCGACGAATCGTCCCCACTGGCCCAATTTGAGGCCAGCGGGAGCATGGCCAGCGCGAAGCCGATCGCGATTCTCGCCCTCATCATCGTCAGCCCTCAAACGATCGGGTGGGACCTCGACGCGGGCGGCCCTCCGGCTCCATCGAGACCAGTCGGGACCGGACCGCCGGGCATCGAAGCGGAAGTTGCATTGAATGAGTCGTCGCCCGATACCTTTCCCGAGCAACATTCGGGGCGACCTGGCCCGGACGACGTTTCTTCATCCTACCGACCCCAAACGCGATTGCAACCGTCCCGATCCCCTTCCCACCAAACAACGATCGTCAAGGGACCGGCCCGTTGACCGGATCTCCGGTGTCCGATAAATCTCGGAATGACCGATAACCAACGGACAAACGGAGATAATCGCCATGGCTCGCCGTCTGAGAACGACCGCGCTCGCACTCGCCCTGCTGATCGGCCCGTCGGCCGGAGTCAGCCAGTCAGCCAGTTTCCCGTCTTCGAGGCTCCTCAAGGAACCCGATGCCTGGTATCGATCCGAGGCCGGAAAGACGGTGATCGACCGCGTCCTTTCCAACCAATCCGACCTCGGCGCCTGGCCCAAGAACGTTGATACCTCGGCGAAGCCTTTTGAAGGCAACCGATCGAAGATCCAGGGGACCTTCGACAACGGGGCGACCACGGGCGAAGTCCGGTTCCTCGCCAGGGCCTTCCGTCTGACAGGCGAGGAGCGTTGTCGAGCGGCGGTCGTCAAGGCGATCGACCAGATCCTGACCGCGCAGTATCCGACCGGCGGCTGGCCGCAGTTTTACCCACCGGGAACCGGCTATCACCGGCACATCACCTTCAACGACGACACGATGGTCCGGCTCCTCGAACTGCTCCGCGAGGTCGGCCGATCCGACGAGTTCGCGTCCCTCGACAAGCCCCGCCGCGAGGCCGCGCTCCGGGCGTTCAACGCGGGGATTCGCTGTATCGTCCGGTGTCAGGTCGTGGTGGACGGCAAGCCGACCGTCTGGTGTGCCCAGCACGACGAGAAGACGCTGGAACCTCGGAAGGGGCGGACCTTCGAGCCGATTTCGCTCTCTGGCTCCGAGAGCGCGGGGATCTTGATGCTCTTGATGAGCCTGGAAAAACCGGATCCGGAGGTCGTCAAGGCCATCGAGGCCGGCGTCCGCTGGTTCGAGGGGGCGAAGCTGGTCGGGATCAGGCTGGATCGATCCGGGGGCGACCTGAAGGTCGTCAAGGACCCCAGCGCGCCGGCGCTCTGGCCTCGGTTTGTCGAGATCGGGACGGGTCGACCGATCTTTTCGGGACGGGACGGCGTCATCAAGTATGACATTGCCGAGATCGACCCCGAGCGCCGGAACGGCTACGCCTGGTACGGGACCTGGGGTGGGAAGGTCGCCGATCGGTATGCCCGATGGCGGCTCGCTGAAGGCTCGGCGGCCCTGGTCCCTGGTCAAGGTCGCCTTGTCTATCGGATTCGACCCGTGTAAAGTCAATCATGGGATTGACCGCCCGAGTTGAGGATGGGCCGAGAGGGATCTCGAAGCGCGATGCCGATCCAATTCGCCGTGCTCGCCAGTGGGTCTCGGGGGAACGCCAGCCTGGTCCAGGCCGGGCCCGCCGGCCTCCTGATCGATCTCGGGCTCGGTCCCAGGGCCCTGGTCGCCCGGCTCGAAGGGGTTGGATCGGACCTGGGACGGATCGGCACGGCCGTGCTGACCCACACCCACGGCGACCACGTCCGATCGGCGACGATCCGGCTCCTGGCCGATCGAAAAATCCCATTCTATTGCCATGAAGGGCACCGGGCGGCCCTGGCGGTCCATGCCGGCTTCCGCGAGCTGGACGCCTTGAGGTTGGTCCGTCATTACGACGACCGACCGTTCCTCTCGCCGACGGGCCTGCGGATCGAGCCGGTGGAACTGAGTCACGACGGCGGCCCGACCTTCGGTTTCCGGGTCGAAGGGCGGCCGGAGCGGCGCTCGCGGCCGGTCTCGCTGGGCTACCTGGCCGACTCGGGCTGCTGGTCGGAGGCGATCGCCGACGCGATGACCGACGTCAACGCCCTAGGGATCGAGTTCAACCATGACGTGACACTTCAGCTCAACTCGGGACGGGCGGCGTACTTGATCCAGCGGAACCTCGGGGATCGGGGCCATCTCTCGAATGACCAGGGGGCCGGGTTGGTCTCGGCGGTGCTGGGCCGATCGGCGCCGGGTTCGGTCGGGACCTGGTCCTGCTCCACCTCAGCGAACAATGCAACCGGCCCAAGCTGGCGCTCGACCAGGCGAGGCGGGCGGTTCGGGAATCGGGACGCCGGGTAGCGATCCACGCGGCCAGTCAGGCCCAGGCCTATCCGAACCTGATGGTCAAGGCGGGCCGCCGGCGGGCGCCGGTGGCCTCGAACGGGACGTTTCCATGGGAGTCGGATTGACCCGACCCGTGATTTGAACTGGGCTTGCGTCGAAGGTGCTCCTCGCCGTGTCGGATTATTTCCTCAGCGATGTCCACCTCCGGCTCGATCAGCCCGGACGGGCCCGACGACTGGCGGCCATGGTCGATTGCCTGGGACCGGGCGACTCGCTGACCGTCGTCGGAGACCTCTGCGATTTCTGGTACGCCGCCCGCCAGTGGCAGGCTGACCCGATGCGCTGCGCGGGACTCCGTGCTCTGGCCGAGTTCCGGGATCGGGGGGATCGATCACGATTCTGGCGGGCAATCACGACGCCTGGCTCGGGCCGTTTTACGAACGGACGCTGGGAGCCCGGTTCCTGCCGGACGACCTGGACATCGAGGTCCAGGGGCTCCGGACTCACCTGGCGCACGGGCACCGGCTGGGGGCTCAGACGCCCTGGAAGACGGTCCTCAAGAGCCGGGCGTTCCTGTCCGCGTTTCGACGGGTCCCCTCGCCGCTCGCCGACGCCCTTGGGGCCCAGCTCAAGCGGACGAACCTGAAGAATCAGGAGGCGTTCGATCGCCAGGGGCTGAGGAAGTACCGGAAGTACGCCAGCCGGCTCGCCGAGGACTTCGACCTTGTCATCCTGGGGCACGTCCACAGCCCGCTCGACACCGTCGATTCCCGCCCGAGGCTGGTGGTCCTGGGCGGGTGGTACGCCCACTCGTGCTACCTGGTCGTTGAGGACGGTCGCGTGTCCCACGTCGTTGTTTCGGCGGCCGACTGAGAGTTCCTGGAGGCGACTTTTCTCGACAGAAGGGCTTGCAAATCCAAGTTATCGGTACAATAATCATTCCTGTGGAACTGGCCCAGGCTAGATTCTCAAGGGACCGACTCTCCTGATGTTGGGGTTGGTGTATGTCCTCCTTTTCTGGCTCTCGCCCGGTCCCGATGACCTTGACGGGGCCTCGACTTCCCTTCCTCCATCATTCCGGTCGACCCTCCTAACCCAACCAATCTCGCTTTGTTGGCCTCGCGAGCGACCCGGTCCCTCCTCGCCGACATCCGGCTCGCCGATTCAGGTCACCGCCGACGAGATCGAGAGCTTCGACAATTTCGAAGATCCGGGCGAGATCCTCGTTGCTCGATGGGATCGACACGACCTCTCCTCCTCCAGCCGCATTCCGCGTTCCTCACCCGGCGTGCTGCGTCTGTCTGACGTGATCCGTTCTCCTCGTTTACGCTGTTGAGCCGGCCGATCCTCGTCGTCGATCGACCCCAGGATGGCCCCTGAGTCTCCAGCTCGATGAGGGGTTCTCTTCCTCCGACTCATGACCAGCTTCCCACGATTCGCATTCTCCCCAACGCGGATCGTCATCCCCGAGCCATCGACACCGCGAGAGCTTCCTCTGGTTCGATAGCCAGTTGATGTCTTTCTGTTCCCGTGGGTCATCGATCTCGCCGGGCTATCGACGTTGGTCCCGATCCATCACGGTCCTTTGGCGAAACCTCTCGGGTTCCCGACCCCGCAAGTCGGCAAAGGCAAAGAGGAAGGGGCAATTCAGCATGAATTTCAATTTCCATACATTTCTCGACAATGTGGTGCATAACCTTTTCAAACCGCTCCTGCTGTTCTTCTATATGGGGTTCCTGGTCCCGATCCTGAGGGTTGAGTTCGAGTTCCCGCACATCATCTACCAGGGCCTGACGATCTACTTGCTGGTCTCGATCGGCTGGCACGGCGGCGAGGAGCTGGCCAAGCTGGACAACACGATCCTGACCCAGGCACTGGGGTTCATGGGCGTGGGGTTCGCGTGACAATTTTGTCATCGGGATCGTCGCCTACCTGGCCCTGCGTTCGTTCACGAAGCTCCGCAAGGTCGACGCGGCGACCGTCGCCGGCTACTACGGGTCGGACTCGGCCGGTACGTTCGCGACGTGCGTGGGTGTCCTGAACGGGCTGGTCGCCGCCGGTCAGATCGCTTACAAGCCGGCCGCCTACATGCCGGTCATGCTGGCCGTGATGGAGATCCCGGGCTGCCTCGTGGCCCTCTACCTCGTCTCCAGGCTCCGCCACGGCGGCATGGACCCGCTGGGCAACATGCCGGACGAGCCGGGCTATGACCCCAAGGCGATCGCCCCGATTTCCGAAGGAAAGAGCGGGCACGGGAATCACGGGCGCGAGGTGGGCGACGAACTGGCCGAGCCCAAGAAGCCGCCGGGGATCTTCAGCCCTCAACTGCTCCATGAGGTTTTCCTCAACCCGGGATTGTTCCTGCTCTTCGGCGGCATCATCATCGGCTTCGTCGGCCAGAAACAGGGCTCGAAAGTGGTCGAAGTGGACGATCCGGTCTTCTTGAACCTGTTCCAGGGACTGCTCTGCCTGTTCCTCCTGGAGATGGGCATGACGGCCTCGCGGAAGCTCAAGGACTTGAAGCGCGGCGGCGTTCCGTTTATCATTCTCGGTGTTGTGATGCCGATCGTCTTCGCCACATTCGGGATGTGCGTCGCTCACCTCTATAGCCACGTGATCCACCAGGAATTGAGCCTGGGGACGTATGTTCTGTTCTCGGTCCTCTGCGGAGCGGCTTCTTACATTGCCGTGCCCGCCGTCCAGCGGCTGGCGATCCCCGAGGCGAGCCCGACTCTTCCGCTCGCCGCCTCGCTCGGCCTGACCTTCTCCTTCAACGTGACGATCGGAATCCCGCTCTATATCGAGATCGCCAAGGCTTTGATGAGCGCCTTCCCGGTCAAGTGACGATCTCCTGAAGGATCGAACGGTCGCCGGCCCGGCGGCCCCGGTCCGTGGCCTGATATCGCGTCCCCGGGGGGGAAGACGCGGCGTCTGGCGCGGGCCGGGACCGCCGGGCCGGCTCGCATGGTGGAAAGTCGTCAGTCGCTGGTGGTCGGTGGTCAGTGGTCAGTTTGAGACCGATGCGCTCCGCATCTCGCGGTCGTCAATACTAGCGCGAATCTGAGCTACGATTAACCGAGTTTCTTCATACGGACCACTGACCACTGACCACTGACCACTGACCACTGACCACTAGCGACCGATTCTCACCGATCGCCGGCTTCGAGTTCGGCGATCGTCTCGCGGAGGCCCTGGTTGTAGGGCTGGATCTCCAGGGCCCGGCGGAAGGTCTTGATCGCCTCTTCGCGACGGCCGAGGCGGAGCTGGCACTGGCCCATCCCGGAGAGGGCCCCGGTGTGGTAGGGGTTGTGGACGAGCACCTTCCGGCAATCGGCGGCGGACTCGGCGAACCGGCCCTGGAAGAAGTGGGCGATGGCCCGCTGGTTGTAGGCCTCGGCGAAGGTCGGGGCCCGGGCGATCAGCTGATCGGCCTGCTCGATGGCGTCGTCGAACCGGCCTCGGTTGATCGAGGCCCGGACTCGTTCGAGGGCCTCGTTGTTCTCGGGGGTATCGGCGCGGAACCAGATGGCCCAGAGGGCGTTGTCGGCGAGGGTCCGGACCGTCGGGTCGGTGTCCTTCAAGGCCCGGGCGACCGCGGCGTTGCTGCCGAAGCCGCCGAACAGGCCCAGGGCCAGCACCGAGGCCCTGCGGGCCTGCGGCTCGCCGGCCTGGAGGAGCCGGGCGAGCGTCCCCTCGTTGTAGCGGGCCGAGACGTTCCGGCGGAAGGCTTCGATGTCCTGGTCGCGGAGGAAGGCCTCGTAGTAGTCGACGAGCAGCGACCCGGTGTGGGGCTGTAGCATGCCGGGGGCTCCGATCCGGGAAGAGGCGGGCGAGGCGGGGGTGGTGGGTGTGAAATCGGCGGGCAAGGCGAGGATCGAGGTCAGGGCGAGCAGCCAGACGAGGCCGAGTCGGCGGTCAGGTCTGGGCGGGTCAATCGGGCCGGCTTTCGGGCTCGCGGGCGGGTGTCGAAGCACGGGAGAGAACTCCATCGCGGTCGCTCGCCCGACCGCTCCGGGCGGATCTGTCGAAGAATCGGTTGGCTCAGGTCGGGCGGGACGGCGGGCGGTCGGTCGGTCGACTGGGTTGAGTCTAGCAATCCCCCGGGTTGTCTTCCAAACTAATTCGGCGAATCCGTCTCCCGGGACTTCAGCTTGAGGGAAGAACGACGGATCAGGCATTTTCGATGTAGGGTAGGGCTTGCCCTGCCGAGAGCCCGGTCTCGGCCGGGCAAGCCTCGCCCTACGGCAGATTGCCCCTCAGGTCCGGGCCGGATTTTTTCGGACTTCCCGGTTTTCGGTGAGAACAGTCGGCGGTTGACGCCGTATTCTAGGAGATCGCCGGCCGGTCGGCGGTTTCTCGGGACGGAGACGCAAGGGAGTTCGCTCATGCCCCTGGGTCCGAAGCGTTGGGTCTGGCTGCTGGCGATGGTCGCGACTGTTCTGGTCCCGGTTCCGGGCCGGGCGGGCTCGCCGCTGGAGGAACGGGTCGACGCGGTCGTCAATGCCCGGGGGTTCGAGGGAGCCCACTGGGGTCTGCTCGTGACCGAATGCCCGACCGGCAAGGTCGTCTTCGAGCGGAACGCCGATCGAATGTTCTGCCCGGCCTCCGTGACCAAGCTCTTCTCGACCGCCGCCGCCCTGGCGGAACTCGGTGCCGACCACCGCTTCAAGACGCCGGTGGTCCGCGGTGGGGAGGTGGTGGAGGGAACCCTCCGGGGCGACCTGATCCTCGTGGCGAAGGGGGACCTGAGCCTCGGCGGCAGGACCGGGCCGGACGGGAGCCTGCTGTTCGAGGACAACGACCACTCCTACGCCGGTGGCAATCCCGACGCCGCGCTCGTCCCGTGCGACCCCCTCGCCGGGCTCACCCACCTGGCCCGCGAGGTCCAATCGGCGGGGATCAAGGCGATCAGCGGCGACGTTCTGGTCGACGACCGGATGTTCGAGCACGCCCCGAGCACCGGCAGCGGTCCGAGCCGGGTCGCCCCGATCGTCGTTAACGACAACGTCATCGACGTCCTCCTGACCCCCGGCGCCAGTGCGGGCGAGCCGGCGAAGGTCCGGATCATCCCCGAGACCGAGTTCGCCTCGATGGACGCCCGGGTCGAGACGACCACTGATGGCCCGGCCTCGGTCGAGGTCCGCGCCGTCGGCCCTCGGCGGTTCACGGTTCGGGGTAAGGTGCCGGTCGGCCACAAGCCGGTGGTCAAGACCTACGAGGTCGAGGAGCCGGCCGCCTTCGCCCGGACCCTGTTCATCGAGACCCTCCGGAACCGAGGGATCCGCGTCGGGGCCTCGCCGCTGGGCGAGAACAACGCCTCGACCCTCCCTTCGAAGGCCGAGGTCGCCGCGCTGCCAGTGGTGGCCGAGTACACCTCGCCGCCGTTCCGCGAGTACCTCAAGGTGATCCTCAAGGTCAGCCAGAACCTCCACGCCAGCACATTGCCGCTGCTGGTCGCGGCTCACCATGGCGAGACCAGCCTGGAGCGCGGCCTGAGGCGCGAGGGGGAGATCCTGGCGAAGCTCGGGGTTGACGTCAAGACGATCTCGTTCGGCGGTGGAGCCGGCGGTTCGCGGTCGGACCTGGTGACGCCTCGGGCGACGGTCGCCCTGCTCCGGGCGATGTCCAACCGGCCCGACTTCGCCATCTACGACGCCGCCTTGCCCGTCATCGGCCGGGATGGGACGCTGGCGAAGGCCGTCTCGCCCGAGAGCCCCGCGAAGGGCCACGTCCGGGCCAAGACCGGCACCTTCTGGGTCGACAACGGCCTCGACGGCCGCCCGATCCTGGTCAGCAAGGCTCTGGCCGGCTACATGGAGACCGCCTCGGGCAAGAAGCTCGCCTTCGCCTTCTTCATGAACGACATCCCCGGCGAGGCCATCGGAGGCCAGGTCTCCGAGGTCGCCGCGACCGCCGGCCGCCGCCTCGGCAAGCTCTGCGAGGTCTTCTACGCCGACTCGCCCGAGACGAACGAGGCCCCCGCCAACCCGGAACCAGCCAAGGCGGGACGATAAGGGCGGGCCGGCTCCTTCGAGTGTCTCGACTCGCTTGATCTGTTGGCCAGGCCGACCGATCGGTTGGGTGACCGATGAGGAGTTCGAGGCCCATCTGAGCAAGCTGGAGAAGCCGTCGAAAAAAACCGTCTGAGCGACCCACCCGGAGGATTTGGGCATGCGGCCGTGGCGGTCGATGGTGCGCGGTGCGAGAGGAGCAAGCGAGGCCAAAGAAAAGAGGGTCCTCGATCACGCTTCAGGACCGGCCGGCGCGACTGGGCGGTTTGTTGTGACCCAGGCTGCCTCGCCCAAATCGTGTGCCGAACAATACTGCTCCCGCGAGGGGAGAGGGGGTCAGAGGATGCCAGAATCTGTTGGGGCACCCTATCCTACGGACTTTTGCGCGGTTTCCTGATTCCGGGGGCGACTTCGTGCCGATCTTTTGTTAAAGTCCGCCCCGATCCCGGCCGGGTCGACGGAATCGACCCGGTCGCGACCTCGATTCGATTCGACGCGATCATCATGGAGGAACACGGAGCATGGACGCTCGTCGACCGGGTCCCTCGTCTGCGCGCCTGGTCCCGGCCTGGCTTGCCCTGGCGCTACTGCCTCTTCTGGCCGGCGCCTCGCACCGCACGACCAACTTCGTCGTCGAAGCCCCTTCGACCGACATCGCCAAGCAGGTCGCCGAGCATGCCGAGGCTTGCCGGGTCTCGATCGCCAAGGCGTGGTTGGGCCATGAGTTGCCCGCCTGGCCGAATCCTTGCCCGATCCGGGTCAAGCTCACCCGCGGCGAGGCCGGCGGCCTGACCTCGTTCGGGTTCACCGGGGCAAGGTCTCCGACCAGTCGATGAGCGTCGAGGGGCGGCTCGACCGCATCCTGGCCTCGGCGTTGCCGCATGAGGTGACGCACACCGTCTTCGCGGCCTACTTCGGCGGCCCGATGCCGCGCTGGGCCGACGAAGGGGCGTCGCTCTTGAGCGAGGACCTCCGCGAGCACCGACGCCACGACCAGATCGTCCTCGACCTGATCTCCCGGCGCGGTCACTTGCCGCTCGAACGCCTCTTCACCGTCGAGGAATACCCCGACGACCTGATGGGCTTCTACGGCCAGGGCTACTCGATCTCGCGGTTCCTGGTCGAGATGGGCGGTCGCCCCCGGTTCCTCGCGTTCGTCCGCGACGGCTCCCGCTCGAGCTGGGACGCCGCCGCGCGGACCCACTACGGCCTGGCCGGGACCCGCGAACTCGACCGAGCCTGGCGCTCCTGGCACAAGGTCACCGCCGAGAACCGGGCTCGGCCGAACCCCTCCGACCCCGTCCTCGTCCAGGCCCGGCCTCGGGGCGAGTCGGGCGGGCAGTGACGGCGTGGCAGCTCGACGAAAAAATTCGGGGCTTGCCGCTTGCCTCAGGTTGACGGCTCGGTTATGGATGCATGATCGGACGAAGTGTCATCCTCGCGCTGACGCCGGGACGCGACCATGAGCATCGACCACGCCCCGTTCCTCCAGGCCGCGATCGAGGAGGCCATCAAGGGGCGAGACGAAGGGGGCATCCCGATCGGCTCGGTCCTGGTGATCGACGGCCGGATCGTCGGCCGGGGGCACAACCGCCGGGTCCAGCGACGGCAGCGCGATCCTCCACGCCGAGATGGACTGCCTCGAGAACGCGGGCCGGCTCAAGGCGGCCGATTATCGCCGAGTCAGTCCTCTACTCGACGCTCTCCCCCTGCGACATGTGCAGCGGGACCGCCTTGCTCTACAAGATCCCCCGGGTCGTGATCGGCGAGAACCGGACGTTCCAGGGGCCCGAGGATTACCTCCGGTCGCAGGGGCGTGATCCTCGAAATCCTCGACGACGCCGAGTGCGTCCGGTTGATGCGAGGAGTTCATCCGCGATCGGCCGGAACTCTGGAACGAAGACATCGGCGTCTGATCGGTCTTCCCTGATGGATAATCGAGGGTGAACGATGCGAAAGATCCTGATCGAGTTCGTCCCAGGGCCTGGTCGGCGGGGTCGTTGGAGGGGTGATCGGCTATCTTCGTCTTCGGCTGGCTCGTCGCGCTATGGGTCTCTGTGCCCCCGTGATCCCGGGCGCCTTCGCCGGGCTGGGTTGCGGTCTACTCTCCCGGACCGATTCCTCGATCCGAGGGGCCATTTGCGCCGTCGAGGCCCTGGTGATCGGCGTGGTCTCGGAATGGATCCTGTTCAGCCCACCGTTCGAGACCGACGGGAGCCTAGTCGATTACGTCGCGAACACTTGGAAACTCCCGCCGCCTGACGCTCTTCATGCTCGCCCTCGGTGTCTTCCTCGGCTTCTGGTGGGGACGCGAACGCACCTTGCGGGGCCGTGCTCCTGAAGCCCAGGACGATCGAGGAATAGCGCGGATCTTCTCACCTCCGGACCAGCGCCGCCCTGGCCGCGAGGGCCCGGGCCAGAGCCGTATCGCGGTCGGGGTCGAGGACGGTCAGGTGGCCCATCTTCCGGCCGGGGGCGGCGGTCCTCTTGCCGTAGAGGTGGAGCTTGACGCCGGGGTCGCGCCTCATCATGCCGGCCCAGTCGGGCTCGCCGTGGTGCCAGAGGTCGCCGAGCAGGTTGACCATCGCGGCGGGCGAGACGAGGTCCGTCCCGCCCAGCGGGAGCCCGCAGAGGGCGCGGACCTGCTGCTCGAACTGGCTCGATCACGGCCGCCTCGATCGTCAGATGCCCCGAGTTGTGCGGACGAGGGGCCAGCTCGTTGATGAGCAAGCTGGCCCTCGGCGGTCAGGAAGAACTCGACCGTCAAGACGCCCACCGTCCCGAGGGCCTGGGCGACCGAGAGCGCCAGGTCCCGGGCGTCCTGCGAGACGATCGGGCCGACGGGCGCGGGCATCACGGTCGAGTCGAGGATGTGCCGCTCGTGGCGATTGAACGCGACCGGGAACGTCACTGCCTCGCCGTCGGCACCCCTGGCGACGACGACCGAGACCTCCGAGGCGAACGTCACCCAGCCCTCTGCCACGCACGCGACCCGGCCGAGCTGGTTCCAGGCCGATTCCGCGTGGGCCGGGTCGTCGACCCGGACCTGCCCCTTGCCGTCGTAGCCCGAGGCGGCCGTCTTGAGGATCAGCGGCAAGCCGAGCGCCTCGACCGCCTGGGCCAGCTCGGCATCGGTCCGGACCGGACGCCAGGGGGCGAGCGGGAGGCCGTGACGGGCGAGGAAGGTCTTCTCTCGCAAGCGGTTCTGGCTGACCCAGACGGTTTTCCAGCCGGGCCGGACGGGGACCCGTCGCTCCAGCCAGCGGAGGGCCGGGGCCGAGACGTTCTCGAACTCGACGGTCACGGCGTCGGCCTGCTCGGCGAACGACCGGAGCGCGGGGAGGTGGTCGGGCGGCCCGACGACCGACCAGTGGGCGACCTGCGCGCCGGGCCCTTCGGCGATCGCGCCGCAGGACCCCCGCCCGGTAACCCATCCGCTGGGCGGCCTGGAGGAACATCCGGCCAAGCTGGCCGCCGCCGATGACCCCAAGCGAGGCGGGCGGGCGGAGGATGGTCGACGCGTGTCGGGGACTCATGTCGGCGACTCGTCCACGCCCTCGGTCTGCTTCTGGCGGAACGAGGCCAGAGCCTCGCGGATCGCCGGGTCGTGCCGGGCGAGGATCGCCGCCGCCAGCAGGGCCGCGTTGGCCGCGCCCGCCGGCGCCGATGGCGAGCGTCCCGACCGGGAATCCCGTGCGGCATCTGGACGATCGAGAGCAGCGAGTCGACCCCTCGGAGGACCTTGCTCTCGACCGGCACGCCGAGGACCGGCAGGATCGTCAAGGCGCGCGAGCATCCCCGGCAGGTGCGCCGCGCCGCCCGCCCCGGCGATGATCACGTCGAGCCCTCGCCCCTCGGCCTCGCGGGCATAGCGGAAGAGCCGGTCGGGCGTCCGGTGGGCCGAGACGACCCGGGATTCGTGGGGGATGCCCAGCGCGTCCAGGATCTCCGAGGCGTGGCGGAGCGTCTCCCAGTCGGACTTGCTCCCCATCACCACGCCCACCCTGGGGGCTTTTGATGCGCCGTGTGTCGCCATCGAGGCATCATATCGACCCGAAAGCCGAGGGGCCAGATCGCTTCCGCCGTCGGAAGTCGCCCGAGAAGGAAACAGTTCCCCGTAGGGTAGGGCTTGCCCTGCCGCGTTCCGGGTCTCGGCAGGGCAAGCCCTACCCTACGAAAACCGAGGGTTACGAGAACCGCTGTTCGGCCCACGGGTCGCCGTGGTTGTGATAGCCGTTCCGCTCCCAGAAGCCGGGCTCGTCGCGTTCGAGGAACTCGATCCCGTCGGACCCACTTGGCGCTCTTCCAGGCGTAGAGCCGGGGGACGACCAGGCGCAGGGGCCGCCGTGATCGGGGTCGAGCGGTCGGCCGTCGTGGGACCAGGCGAACAGGCAGTCTTCGCCCAGGAAGTCGTCCAGCGGCAGGTTTGTGGTGAACCCCTGTTCGGCATGGACCAGGACGAACCGGGCCTCGGGCTTGAGGGTGACATGCGCCATCACCTCGCGGACCAACACGCCTTCCCAGGCGTTATCGAGCCGGCTCCAGCGGGTCACGCAGTGCATGTCGGCCGCGACGACGACCGAGGGCAAGGCCCGGAATTGTTCCCAGGTCCAGGCTCGGGGCTCCTCGACCGCGCCGAAGAGCCGCAGGTCCCACGTCGACAGTTCGATCCTGGGCGTCGAGCCGGCGTGGAGGACGGGCCATTTCTTCGTCCGGACCTGCCGGGGCGGGATTCTCTGCTCTCGGAGGGTGTCGGGGCTGATGATCCGGGGCAGGGCGTCGGAGGTTGGGGAGGGCGTGGGCGTCGGGGTCAGGAGGCTTGAAACGGCCCTCGCCGCGATCTTCGTCAACGACATCCAGTCGGCCGACGGTGTCGGCTGGTCCTTCGGTCGCTCGGGTTGCTCCGATCCGGACATGGCGAATGGTTCCTCGGAAACCGGGACGGAACGGTCCTGGCACCATTGTATGGCAATCGGAGCCGCTTCGGATGCTGGAATTCTCAGGAGGGCTACTCTGGGGGATTGCCGCAATGGGTGTCCTTAGCTACCTTCGTTGGGAAGGAGAATGAGTAGCCGTTTGCTCTCTGGATACTTCCCCTCTCGCTTTAATTGACTTGACCCATCACGCCTCGATGCCACCGAGGGACCGCATGTCGAACGCGACGAGCACGCCCAAGTTCAATGATATGGAGTACCGGGTCGTCGGCCCGCTCGGGAACGGGGGCGGGAGCACGATCCTCCAGATCGCCGATCGAACGAGGGGCGGGAAGCGGTTCGCCTTGAAGGTCGTCAAGCGGCAAGACTCGGACGACGACATCTATATCGCCCAGGCACAGGCTGAATACGAGGCCGCCTGGAAGCTGAATCATCCGTCGATCGCCCGGATCTACGATTGTCGGATCAAGCGCTCGATGCTCTTCAAAGTGACGAGCGTCGAACTACTCATGGAGTTCGTCGACGGCAAGACGCTCGACGAAATCGAGACTCCGACGCTGAGCCAGCTTGTCCTGATCTTCAACCAGGTCGCCGCCGCGCTGGTCCACATGCATCGGCGAGGGGTCTATCACGGCGACCTCAAGCCGTCGAACATCATGGTGACCAAGGATGGCAAGGTGAAGCTGATCGACTTCGGCACGGCCTGGCTCAAGGGACAGGAGAAGAACCGGATCCAGGGGACGCCCCAGTACATGGCCCCCGAGCAGGTGACCGAGAAGGTGGTCGACGAACGCACTGACATCTACAATTTCGGCGCCACGATGTATCGGATGTTCACCGGCCGCTACGCCAACCCCGGCAGCGCCCCGAGGACCGGCGATAACCTCAAGAACAAGCTCGCGACGCCAATCCAGCTCAACCCGAACATTCCTGGGACGCTCAACGAGACCATCCTGGCCTGCCTCCAGACCAGCCCGCGGAGCCCGACCCGCCGGGATGTTCGAGGTTCAGAACCAGCTCTCGGCCGTCGCCAAGTATCTCGGTCTCGAAGAGGTGTCTCTGAAGCTCGAAGAGGAGGAATGAGCGACCGGCAAGGGCCGACCGGATTCCACCGAGCTGTCCGCTCGGTTAGAAATGGAAATCGCATCCCGACCTTCACGCCGGCTCGACATCCGAGGGGGACATCCATGCGCCGAACCGTCCCGCTGTCTCGCGGTCGCTTTCCTGACTTCTGGCCTTCGCCTCCTCAGGCTGGACTGACGAGCCGAGCTGGGTCGACCTCTCGGGGCTTGACGCCTGGAAGTCGCCGGTCGAGGGGTGGTCTTCCGTCGGTTCGGTCCAGATCAACCCCAAGAACCCGAAGGCCTTCACGGCCGACCCCGGTTCCGGCGTGATTTACAACGGGCCGACCGGCCGGGCGAAGAACCTGATCAGCAAGGAGTCCTTCGGCGACGTCGAGTTGCACATCGAGTTCAACGTCCCCAAGGGCTCCAACTCCGGCGTCAAGTTCCAGGCCGTCTACGAGGTGCAGATCTTCGACAGCTTCGGCGTGAAGAGGCCGCTTCAGGGGAGCGACAACGGCGGTGTCTACCCCCGTTCGGAGGAGAAGCCGAAGTATCACCACATCGACGATGGCCACGCCCCGCTGCTTAACGCCTCGAAGGCCCCCGGCGAGTGGCAGGTGCTCGACATCACCTTCCTCGCCCCTCGCTTCGACGCCTCGGGCAAGAAAATCGCCAGCGCCCGGATCACGGCGATCCTCAACGGGCAGAAGGTCCAGGACAGCCTCGAAGTCGAGACCCCCACCGGCGCGGCCTGGAAGAACCAGGAGAAGACGACCGGGCCGATCCTGCTCCAGGCCGACCACGGCCCCGTCGCCTTCCGGAACGTCAAGGCACGACGTTTGCCCTCGAAGCCCTGAGGCGTCGAGGACGCGCGGCAACCGACGGTCTCGCCAATTTTCCACCTTGACTTGACGATTGTCGAGGCGATAAGAATTCCGGCATACTCCGATCGTGTTGCCCTCTCCCGTCGAGGTCATCCTCGAAATCTCCCCCTTTGATCCACCCTCGGCCCCGGGCCGGGCCCATAATCCCGTCGGGCGTCCCCGCCGGGGTCGGAGTGTTTTTCGCGCCTTCCGGCGCGAGGTGAATCCGATGGGCGCAGATCATTCTGGCGAATCTGGCCCTGGCCGCGATCGGCCTCTCGGGCGTGCGGGGTGCATGTCCTCCCCCGACGCCCGCTATGTCTATCAGGACGGCGAATACGGGGTGATCGGCATCCCCCGGAACACGTCGATCGGCAAGAAAGATTACCGGGAGCAGGCGCTCGCCCTGATGACCCGGCATTTCCCCGAGGGCTTCGAGATCGTCCGGGCCGAGGAGGTTGTCGAAGGGGAGCGGACCCTCGACACCGCCCGGAAGGTCGAGCTCGACTCCGAGCCGGGCGTCGCCGCGTTCAACCAGATGCTCAAGGTCGGCAAGTTCGCCAAGAGCACCTCGCTCGACCAGAAGGACTCGGTCAAGATCACCGAGAGCCGGATCATCTACCGGCGCAAGCCCGACGGCAAATCAACCGGCCACGACGGCTTCACCGCCGTCGCGAACCTCTCCCCCGAGTTCTACATCGACCCCAACGTCGAGGCCCGCAAGGAGTTGAAGGAAGGGACACTTCTAGCCAAGAAGGACGAGAAGCCGACCAAGCCCGACAACAAGAAGCTCGCCATCGCCCCGTCCAAGGACGACAAGCCGACCAAGATCGATTCCGGCGTCATGAAGGCCGGCTTCCCCGAGGCGAATTGAAACCACCTTGAGCCTGCCGCCTCCGCCCTGGGAATTGACCGGCTCCTATGATATTGTTGTAGCGAAGTGGATTGAAACCCCGAACGAACGACAACTCCCACGAGGAGACGAACATGGCTGTGTCCTTGAGCGAGTCGGCTGCGAAGGAAGTCAAGAAGATCATCGCCGACCAGAGCCTTCCCGAGGAAACCGTCCTGCGGGTCGGCGTCCAGGGCGGCGGATGCAGCGGCTTTTCCTATAGCCTGACCTTCGACAAAGAAACCTCCGAGCGCGACTGGGTCACCGACTTCTTCGGCGTCAAGCTTGCCGTTGACAAGAAGTTCGACCCCTATCTCGACGGCACGGTTGTCGATTTCTACGACGGCCTGGAAAAGCGCGGGTTCGTCTTCAACAACCCGAACGTCGTCAAGTCCTGCGGTTGCGGCAGCTCGTTCCAGGTCTGAGCGAATCGGAACAGATCAGAGCTAAGCTGATCCATGCAATCTCGAAGGGGGTGGGCCAAAAGCCCGCCCTCGTCGCGTTTCGAACGGCTTTCTTTGGAAATAGTCTGATAATTTCGCCCGCGCCGGACTGAATGTAAGGGACGACCGTGTCATCCCGATCCAGCACCCGGACGCGAGGCCCCGTCGATGCCCACCACCAAAGAGCAGATCGCGGCGAATCGTCGAAATGCCCTGAAGAGCACGGGTCCGAAGACCCCCGAGGGCAAGGAAAAATCGAGGGCCAACGCCCTCAAACATGGCCTGACCGCCACGGTCCTCCGGACCCCGGAGGAGGTCGAGGCCCTCGGCGAGCCGACCGACCGGCCGCCGGGAACGCTGGGAGCTTCGATCTTTGACCGGGCCTGGCTCAAGGAGGAAATCGAGCTGCTGGCCCTCCGGATCGCCCGCGCGGGCCTGATGGAGATCCGGCTCCGCGAACGCGTGGCGCTCCGGGCCTCGATCTGCTGGGACGGCGATCGTCGCTCGGAGGCGGAATCAATCGGCGACGCGATCCACAGGCGTCCGGCGAGCGTGGCCTCGATGCTGGAAAAGAGCGTGCAGGGCTGCCACTGGATGATTGATCGCTGGGCGATGCTCGCCCGCGCCGCCGAGCGTGACGGCGACTGGGACGACTCGGCCCGGTCGCTCGCCTTCGACCTCCTCGGCACACCGGCCGAACTGAGGAAGGGCCGACCCGGCGAGGAGATCGACATCGACGGCAGCGTCCTCAACCCCGGCCCGAGCTTCGCCGACCTCGCCCGGTCGCAGGTTGACCGCCTGGTCGCGATCCAGCAGAAGCTCATCAAGATCGACGACTTCGACCGCTCGACCGCCGAGGCCGGCCTCGCCGAAGACCTCGGCCCCGCCGGCCGGAGGCTCCGTCGCTATGAGGCCGCCCTCCATCGCCGGCTGACCCTCTACCTCGAACTGCTCGACCAGTGCCCCGAAGAGGAACCCGCCCCGGCCGAGCCGCCGAGATCGACCTCAACGCCGGCCAAGCCTCGCGATCCCTCGATCCCGCTCCCGACCCCCTCCCGCCACGAACACCGGGCCAACCGCGCCGAACGTTGACGGGCCGCGGCGCAACGCAAGCTCGAACGACGCCTCCAGTAGCCGGAAAACGGTCTTGACTGATCCGCGAAGCGAACCGGCCTCGAAAACCGGTTCGCTCGCCCATGCGCGTCGGGCGAGGACTCGACTGGATGACGGGATTGAGATCAAAGAACTCGAAAGCGTTGTGGTAAAATAGGGTTTTTGTGCGGGTTGTGACGGATGCGGATCGCGCCCTGATCCGCGTTCTCGGACAAAAAGCTCGTTGGAGTGCCGCGATCTCTCAGCAAGTAATAGGCATGTTTTGCTTTGTCGAGAGTGATTTGGAGAACGAAGCCAGGCTCAAAATGAACTCAACGCCCCGGGTGGTGCCTTCGGGTCGGGACCGGCCGGGAGCCAGGGGAAGGACGCAAGCGCCGGTATTTGCGGATCATGGCGTCTCGGTGACGGGTGATGCGTTTGTAATACGCCCATTCGGCCTCTTCGGAAGCGGTCAGACGCTCCTCGGGAGGACGACGAAGGCCGTGTGAACTGTACCAATCCCTCGGCCGAAGCAGAGTTTCTCCTTCCTGGAGGGTCGTGTGCAGCTCGGCCACCCTGGCGTATTCCGCCGAGCGTCGCCAGAGCACGGTGCCCCAGGTCGCGAGCGCGGCGAGGGCGACCGCGATCATCAGCGTCCGGCAGGTCATCCGTGGCGCCTTCATGCCCGGTCGTGCTCCCGCGAGACGCGAGAAAGGTCAGACCCCGCGGGTGGTCGGCTCCCCAGAGGAGCTTGTGAAGCTGGACCTGGAGCCGGAGCGGCAAGCCGGTCTCGAGGACCCACGCGGCGAGGTCGCTCGGGTCAACCTGTCCGTGCGCGGCGCCGATGAGGACGTGAGCCTTCGAGGTCAGGTCGAAGGCCCGGACGTGGGCGACGGCCCAGTCGAAGTCGGCCCGGTCGCAGACGACGTACTTGACCTCGTCGGTCGGCTTGAGCAGGGCCAGGTTGGCGTCGAGGTTGGCCGAGACCTCGCCCGAGCCGGGCGTCTTGACGTCGAGGATGATCGTCACCCGAGGGTTGACCGGGCCGATGTTGACGGCCCCGCTTGTCTCCAGCAGGACGGTCCGCCCGGCGTCGGCCAGCGCGGTCATGAGCGGGAAGACCTCGGGCTGGAGCAGCGGCTCGCCGCCGGTGATCTCGATCAGGCGGTCGCCGGTCGCCAGGGCCCGCGTGACCACCTCGTCGAGGGAGACCGTCTCGCCCCGGATGGAAGGCGTGGGCGGTGTCGCAATAGGTGCAGCGGAGGTGGCACGCAGTCAGCCGGACGAACGTGCAGGGCAGGCCGGCGTAGGTGCTCTCGCCCTGGAGGCTCCGATAGATCTCGTGGATCACCAGCGACCCGACCGGCTTGCCCGCCAGCGGCCGGAGCCGCCGCGCGAGCGCGTCCGAGGGGACCGTCACCTCCGAGAGGTCAAGGCCGGGGGTGGTCGAGGTCGGCGCGGTGGTGGCCATCGGGGCGATCGGGTCCGGGTCGCGAGGGTGAACGGCTTAACAGAAGATCATTGTAACCGGTTTGAGACGGATGCTCGCTAGCTCGACCGCCCGGGATGGGTGTATCGCATGTCCAGCGGGTCGGATTGGAGGTATGATGGAGATCATGCCCCCGCCCTCGGCCGAGAGGACCTGACGATGGTCACGATCGCCTCCTCGACCCGCGAGTCTCCGGTCATGTCCCGGACACCGACCGTTGCCGACATCCTCGACCGGTTCGACGAAGTCCTCGCGCGATCGCGTCCTCGCCCGGTCCCGACTCCTGGGACTGCCACCGGTGGACGACGTCATCGCCATCCACGACCGCGAGAATCGGCTTTGCGAACTGGTTGACGGCGTTCTGGTGGAGAAGGTGATGGGCTACTACGAGTCGAATCTGGCCTGCGTGCTCATCCAACTCCTCAGGAACTTCCTCGATATCCACCGTTCGGGAGTGGTCGCCGGTGAGGCGGGGATGATCCACGCTCGCCCCCAGCCTGGTCCGCATCCCCGACGTCTCATTCGTTTCCATCGACCAGTTTCCCGAGGGTCGGGTCGGTCGGGAACCCGTTCCTTCGCTCTCTCCGACCATCGCCGTCGAGGTCCTGAGCCAGAGCAACACGAAGGCCGAGATGGAGCGCAAGCTCCGCGATTACTTCGCCGCCGGCTCAAAGCTGGTCTGGTATCTCGACCCGGACGAGCGGTCGCTCCGAGTCTACACCAGCCCCGACCAGTTCACCACGCTGGACGAGTCGGGGACGCTCGACGGGGGCGATGTCTTGCCGGGGTTCCGCTTGCCGATCCGCGAATGGTTCGCGCTGCGCGGAAGATCCTCGCGGGTGGGCCTGATTCCCTGGGTAGATGAAGATTTCGCGATGCTCGGGAGAGGGGACTTTTCTTTGGGCGGGTGATCGGTTAGTGATTCAGGTGCGCCGTGGAGCAGCGGCTAGCTCGCCAGGCTCATAACCTGGAGGTCGTAGGTTCGATTCCTGCCGGCGCAATCTCCCATCGGTTTATCACAGGCCCGGCCCTTCGAGGGCCGGGCGAATTTTTTTTGAGGGGCTCCTTCGGCCCCTTCGATCGCGGTTCGCAGAAGGCCACGGGTGCCGATCGTCCCTCGACCGGGTTCGAGTGACGGCCGGTCGGGGAGGTGATAGAAACGCCGATGTATGTACCGAAACAACTCTTCTTCACCAAGGGCGTCGGCACCCACCGCGAGAAGCTGACCAGCTTCGAGATGGCCCTGCGGGACGCCAGCATCGCCTGCTACAACCTGGTTCGCGTCTCGAGCATCTTCCCGCCGAACTGCGAGGAGATCTCGATCGAGCAAGGGCTCCCGCAGCTCCAGCCCGGCCAGATCGTCCACGTCGTGATGAGCGAGTGCGCCACGGCCGAGCCCAACCGGCTGATCGCCGCCAGCGTCGGCGTGGCCAAGCCGCGCGACCGGAGCACCTTCGGCTACCTCTCCGAGCACCACGCCTACGGCCAGACCGCCAAGTTCGCCGCCGACTACGCCGAGGATCTCGCCGCCGAGATGCTCGCCACCGTGCTCGGGGTCGAGTTCAACCCCAACAGCTCGTGGGACGAGAAGCGCGAGATCTGGCGGATCGCCGACGTGATCTACCAGACCAAGGAAGTGACCCAGACCGCCGTCGGCCACAAGGACGGCCTCTGGACCACCGTCGTCGCCGCCGCGATCCTCCTGCCATGAGCGGCGATCACCGACAAGTACCTGCACAAGGTCAGCCAGCACCGGATCGCCCCGCCGGCCGTCACCGGCGGCGGACCTCGCCGCCGACCTGATCGATCGCGCCTTCCTGAGCTACAACGCCGGCCGGCTCCGCGAGGTCTGCCAGGTCTTCACCCGGAAGATGCTCCAGCCCGACTGCACGGTCGGCCTGACGATCTCCGGCGCGCTCGACGCCCGCCGGGATGGGGATGAGCTGCCTGATCCCCCTGATCCGCGCGGGGTTCGTCGACTGGATCGTCTCGACCGGCGCGAACCTCTACCACGACACCCACTACGCGCTCGACCTGCCGCTGCACCAGAGCCGCCCGAACCTGGACGACTACGCGCTCCGCGAGAACGCGATCATCCGGATCTACGACATCGTCTTCGACTACAAGACGCTGCTCGACACCGACAGCTTCTACCGCGAGCTGATCCGGACCGACGTCTTCGCCCGGCTCGATGGGCACGGCCGAGTTCCACTACGAGGTCGGCCGCTACCTCCAAGGCCGAGCCGAGGCCCTGGGCCGACCGGCCAACAGCCTGCTCGCGGCGGCGTTCGAGTGCGGCGTGCCGATCTACACGTCGAGCCCCGGCGACAGCTCGATCGGCATGAACCTCGCCGCGCTCAGCATGCTCGACTCGAAGCTCCAGATCGACTCGCCTCCGCGACGTCAACGAGACGGCCTCGATCGTCTACGAGGCCAAGCAGTCGGGCGGCAAGTCGGGCGTCCTGATCCTCGGCGGCGGGAGCCCGAAGAACTTCATGCTCCAGACCGAGCCGCAGATCCAGGAAGTCCTCGGCCTGGAAGAGGCCGGGCACGACTACTTCCTCCAGATCACCGACGCCCGGCCCGACACCGGCGGGCTCTCCGGCGCCACCGCGACCGAGGCGATGACCTGGGGCAAGGTCGACCCCGAGAAGCTGCCCGACTCGGTGACCTGCTACACCGACAGCACGATCGCCCTCCCCTTGCTGACCGCCTACGCCCTGGCCCGCCACGAACCCCGGCCGCTCAAGACGGCTCTACGACCATCGCGAGTCCAGCTACGGCGAGCTTCGAGACGCCTACCTCGCCCGGCTGGCCGAGGAGTCGAAGGCGTAAGGCGGGATTCGCGAGGTTGGGCGCCAGGTCTGGCGGATCGTGGGAGACGTGATACGCTGGAAGGTCGAGGAGGTGACTTGCCATGACGATCCGTCTTCCTGAGCCGGTGGAAAGCTCGCTCCGCGACGCGGTGCAGAACGGCCAGTTTGCTTCGATGGATGAAGTGATGACCGAGGCCGCCCGCCTCTTACTGGAGCGTCTGGGAACATCGACGGTCGTCAGTCCGACCGAGCAATCGGCGTTCGACGTCCTGGAGCGGGCGGGCTTGATCAGCTGCGTCCCGGGCAAAGTCGGCGATCCCGTCGATCTGAGCACGAACCCCGCTCACATGGAAGGGTTCGGGCGTGCTTGAGCGGGCGGTGGCCGATACCGGCCCGCTCGTCGCGATCGTCCGATCGCGTGAGCTCGCCCACGAGAGATGCGTGGCCGCCCTGAAATCGCTCCGGTCTCCGCTTCTGACTCGCTGGCCTGTCCTCACGGAAGCGGCCTGGCTTCTTCGTCATGAGCCGGGTGGGATGAAAACTCTCGCTGGTCTGGTCGAAAGTGGAGCGCTGAAGCTGGTCGAACTCGATGAGTCTGACCTCCACCAGATCGTCGAATTCATGAATCGCTACGCGTCCCTGGGGGCACAGCTGGCGGATGCGGCCCTGATGTTCATCGCGGAACGGGAGGGGGTCCAGACGGTGTTGACCCTCGATCACCGCGATTTCTCCGTCGATCGAACGTCGGTGGGCAAGGCATTGACGATCGTTCCTGACCTTTAACGCCCGCATGGTCGCCGTGCCCACCACCCTCGTCATCCCGGTCGACCCCGACGAGCCCGACCCGTCCGCCATCGCCGAGGCGGCCGAGGTGATTCGCTCCGGCGGCCTGGTGGCCTTCGCCACCGAGACCGTCTACGGCCTGGGAGCCGACGCCACCAATCCCCACGCTGTCGCCCGGATCTTCCAGGCCAAGGGGCGACCCGCGACGAACCCCTTGATCGTCCACGTCGCCGACAAGGCCGGGGCGCTCGCCTGCGTGGCCGACTGGCCCGAGCGCGCCGAACGGCTCGCCTCGCGGTTCTGGCCAGGGCCGCTCACCCTGGTCCTGCCCCGGTCGCGGATCATCCCCGACCTCGTGACTGCCGGTCATGACACCGTGGGCGTCCGCGTCCCTCAGCCTCGGGCCGCCCGGGACCTGATCCGCCAGACCGCCCGGCCGATTGCCGCGCCCAGCGCCAACCGGTTGACCGGCGTCTCGCCGACGGCCGCCGAGCACGTCCTGAAGGACCTTGAAGGCAAGGTCGACCTGATCCTCGACAGCGGCTGGACCCGGATCGGCCTGGAGTCGACCGTCCTCGACCTCTCCGGCCCGATCCCAACCGTCCTCCGCCCCGGCCAGATCACCCAGGAAGTCCTCGCCCAGACCCTGGGCGAGCCGGTGGACCGGCTCGAATCGCCCGCCGACCCCTCCGCGTTCCGGAGTCCCGGCCAGATGTCGATCCACTACGCGCCGAGGAAGCCGGCGTATCGGATCGACCGCGACCAGTTCGTCTCGCATCCGGTCGGTGGCCGCTACCTGTTGATCTCGATCGGCCCGATGCCCGACCCCTGGCCGATTGGCCCGGCCCGGCACTCGGCCCACATCCGGCTCCGGAGCCCCAGCTCCGCCGCCCAGTCGCTCTACAACCACTTCCACGCGCTCGACCGGCTCGACGACCTCGATTACCTCGTCATCATTCCGCCCCCCGACGAGCCCCGCTGGCGGGCCGTCCGCGACCGGATCTGGCGAGCGACCCGGCCCTGGCCGGGCGAGCCGGCGGGCCCTGTCTGAGGCCGATTCGGGGACCGAACCGGAAATACCCTGATAATTCGCCTCGCGCCGGGGTGAATGTTTCTGGCAAGCGGGGTGAGGATCGGGCCGCCTTCGTCCTTCCCGACGAAGGAGGCCCGGGTTGACCATCCCTCACCACGTCCACCCGGGCGCGACCTCGGGGTTGACTACACAATGACCGGGCCAGCGTCCTTGATGGAGGTCAACGATGATCTGGGCGGCCATCTCGGCCATGTCAGCCATCGACCGGGTGTCGACCCCGGCCAGGTGCGGGGTCAGGACGACGTTGGGGAGCGACCAGAGGGGGTTGTCGGGTTCGGGAGGCTCGTGGTTGAAGACGTCAAGCCCCGCTCCTCCGAGCCGGCCCGAGCGAATGGCCTCGACCAGGTCGGCCTCGACGATCAGGCCCCCCCTCGACGTGTTGATCAAAAGGGCGCCGGGCTTCATCTTGGCGAAGGTCGCGCGGTTGAACAAACCCTTGGTCGGCTCGACCAGCGGGAAATGGAGACTGACGACGTCGGATTCGGCCAGCAAGGTTTCGAAGGTCACCGGGGTGATGCCGTGTCGCTCGTTGAACGGACGGTTCTCGACCGGCTCAAAGGCAATGACCTTCATCCCGAAGGCGATGGCCCGGGTGGCGACCGCCTGGCCGATCCGGCCGAGGCCGACGATCCCCATCGTCAGGCCCCGGAGCGGACGGGGCAGGGGGGTACGGACCCAGGTGCCCTGGCGGATCGCGCGGTCGTGCGTGGTGATGTCCTTGACCAGGGCCAGGAGCAGGGCGAAGGTCTGCTCGGCGACCGCCTCCTGGTTCGTGCCGGGCGTGATCGTCACGGCGATCTTCCGGGCCGAGGCCGCCGCGACGTCCACCGCGTCGTACCCGACGCCAGTCCTGGCAATCACCCGCAGGCCGGGCGAGGCGGCGATGATCGAACCCGGGATTGTCTCGCCGCCGGCGATAATCGCGTCGGACCGCGGGAGCCATTCGAGGAGGTCGGCCTCGGTCAGCCGGCCCTGATGCGGCGGCCCGACGACTTCGAACCCGGCGGCTTCGAGGATCGTCCGGTACGGGCCTGGCTGGTGACGAATCGGCTCCGAGCCGACGAGGACGGTTGGCATGGGTCGCACCGAGGGATTGAGGAGGGCGGGCCGCGGGATCGGCACAACGTCCGGCGGTTCAAAAATATCACAACCGGGCCGGCTTCGCCTCCTCCTCGATCAGACCGGCCTGGGCCTGGCCCCGGGCGGGATCATCCGGTTGAGGGTCTCGGGGACCTTGCCGGCCAGATCCTCGCCCCGGACCGACTCGCTGTGCGGCTGGCCGCCCGAGGGCATCGCCCGGTTGACCAGGGCGAGGGCCTCGACGGTCCACTCGGGGAAGAGGTTATGGCCGAGGATCGCCAGCCGGGCGTTCCAGCCGACCACGACCTCGGGGTCGCCGTCCAGGACGGCCTTCCAGAGGGCCAGCGCGGCCCCTTCGGCCGAGCTTGAGATGCCCGGGACGATGTCCGAGAGGGCGAACCAGGTGTACTCGGCCTGGTGGTTCCCCTTGAAGTGGGCGTGGGTGTGGCCGCCGGTCCGGATCGTGCCGGGATAGATTCCGGTGACTAAAATATTCTCCTTGGCCAGCTCGGCCCGGAGCCCCTCGGTCAGGCCGGTCAGGGCGAACTTGCTGGCGGAATAAGGGAGCAGGTGGGGCACGGCCACCTTGCCGCCGACCGAGACGACGTTGGCGATCCGCCCGCCCCCTTGAGCCCTCATCTGCGGGAGGACCGCGAGGGTCGGCAACAGCTCGCCCCAGAAGTTGGTGGCCATCGCCTGCTCGAAGTCGTTGACGGTCATCGATTCGGCCGGTCCGACCTGGATGGTCCCGGCGTTGTTGACGAGCACGTCGATCCGGCCGAATCGCTCGATCGTCCGGGCGACCAGGACGCGAACCTGCCCCTCGTCGGAGACGTCGGTCGGCACGGCGAGCACCTCGCCGCCGAGTTCCCTCAGCTCGGCCTCGGCGGCGCGGAGGTCCGACTCGCCCCGGGCGGCCAGGACGACCTTCGCCCCCCGGCGGACGGCCTCGCGTGCGACCATCAGGCCCAGCCCGGTGCTTCCGCCGGTGACGATCACCACCCGGTCGGCCAGGTCGATCCTCCGCCTGGCCCGGAGCAAGGCCCGCGTCCCCCAGGCCAGGGCCGCCCCCGCCGGCCAATCCGAGAAGCACTTGATCGCGAGATTTCATCCGAGATTTCCTCAACTCACAAGGCCAACTCGGGCCGGGCCGTGGGTTACACTCAATCCAATGCGTTTGACAAGCAGAAGGCATGCCGCGACCAGACGGCTCCCGACCGAATGGTCAATCCCCGGTTCGTCTCTGGCACGCGGTTTGTTGCGCGGCTATGCTGGTGCGATAAGTCGATGTCCTGAGCGGGTCTCGACCACTTCTCCGAGGGACCGAAAACTTGGCGGGTCACGTCCTGATCACCCGACTGATCCCCGAGCCGGCCCCGACCCTGATCTCGCGGGTCGCCGATCGGGTCGTGGCCAGCCTGGAAGACCGGCCGCTGTCGGTCGAGGAGCTGCGCGATCGGGTCCGGGGGTTCGACGCGGTCCTCTGCATGCTCCACGACCCGATCGACGCCTCGGTCCTTCGGGCGGCGGAAGGCTGCAAGGTCTTCGCCAACATGGCCGTCGGGTTCAACAATATCGACGTGGCCGAGGCGACTCGGCTCGGCATCCTCGTCACCAACACCCCGGGCGTCCTGACCGAGGCGACCGCCGACCTGACCTGGGCCCTGATCCTGGCCGTCTCACGACGCGTTGCCGACGGCGACCGGGTCATGAGAGCGGGGCTCGTTCCCCGGTTGGGGCCCGAATTACATGCTCGGCGGCGACGTGACCGGCCGGACCCTCGGGCTGGTCGGGCCGGGGCGGATCGCGACCGCCGTCGCCGAGCGGGCCGTCGGGTTCAAGATGCCGCTGCTCTACTCGGGTCGTCGCGAGAGCCCGGCGCTCGAAGCCCTGGGCGCCCGTCGGGTCGAGCTGGACGAGTTGCTCGGGGACTCCGACTTCGTCAGCCTGCACGTCCCTTTGACCGCCGAGACCACGCACCTGATCGACGCCCGGGCCCTGTCGCTGATGAAGCCGACGGCCTACCTGATCAACACGGCCAGGGGACCGGTCGTCGACGAGGCGGCCCTGGTCGAGGCTCTCAAGGCGGGTCGGATCGCCGGGGCGGGGCTCGACGTCTACGAGCGCGAGCCGGCGATGGCCGACGGCCTGGCCGATTGCGAAAACGCCGTGCTGCTGCCTCACCTCGGCAGCGCCACCGTGCGCGACCCGCGCCGAACATGTCCCGGATCGCGGCCGAGAACGTCATCGCGGTGCTCGAAGGCCATCGGCCGCCCAATCTGGTCAATCCCGACGCCTGGCGCGGGCCGGTTTCTCGGTTAACTCGTCCTGGAAATCGAGGTCGGGCCGGTCGCCGCGAATTGTCCGTTCTCCTTTCGAGTCACGGGGCGAAGTTCCATGGGTCTGCTCAAGTTCCGTATCCCCTCGCCCCTGCCCGAGCCCCGGCTCGCCGACCTGCGCAAGTCGTACGTCACCGGTCTGGACCGGACCCCCAGCCGGCTTAACCGTCGAGATCCGTAAAGATCTTCTGCTCTGCCAGCGCGGGACGACCGAGAGCGGCCGGCTGTTCTCGCCCTGGCCGGTCGAGAGGTTCGGCTCCCCTTTCCTCGGCACGGCCACCCTCGGCGAGCGTCCCGAGCCGTACTTGCTCGCGGTCGAGATGGCCCGGGGCAAGCTCAACGACGTCCGGAACCAGTTGGCCGACTGGAAGCAGATGGGCCTCCGCGTGCCGACCGAGCTGGATCAGCTTCTGGCCGAAGCGCTCCGGGCGTTCTTCAAGGCGGCCACCGGTCGCGATGACCCGGCCGCCTCATTCACCTCGGCGCAGCGGAGCCTGAGCCTGACTCTGGAGGCCGGTCAATCGCTGGTCGAGACCTACGTCGGACAGGTTCTCCAGAACCGTCTGCTTTCCAGCAAGCTACCGACGCAACTGGTCATCGGTCTGGACGGCGACCCTTCCACGGCCCCCTGGGCGGCCAAGGTCGTCCCATCGTTCAACGCGGCACAGCTCCAGTGCATGTGGAAGTTGCTGGCGCCGACCGAGGGGAAGACCCGCTGGGAAGACCTGGACGCGCAGCTGGTCTGGGCGACCCGGCAGAAGCTGGCCGTGCAGGCCGGCCCCTTGATCGACCTTCGCCCCGGCGCCGTGCCCGACTGGATCTGGCTCTGGGCCGGCGACTTCGACGCAATCCTCGGGATGGCGGTCGAGATCGTCCGCCAGGCGGTCACTCGCTATCGAGGCAAGATCCCCATCTGGCATCTGGTCAACCGGCCGGGCTCGACCGACATCCTGGGGATGTCCGAGGAGGACCAGATCCGCCTTACCGCCCGGCTCCTCCAGGTCGCCCGCCAGGCTGACCCCGCCGCGCAGTTCCTGGTCGGGCTGGACCGGCCCTGGGCCGAGTGGATGGCCTCCAGCCAGTTCCAGCTCGGGCCGCTCCACCTGGCCGATTACCTGGCCCGTGCCGAGCTGGGCATGGCCGGGATTGCGCTGGAGATCGCACCGGGCTACTCGACCCCGGGGAGCCATATCCGCGACCTCCTGGAATTCTCGAAATTGCTCGATCTGTATGCCGCTGCTGAACTATCCGCTCTATCTCTCGATCGTGATGCCCAGCTCCGCCGCTCCCGACCCCCAGGCCGACCCGAGCATCCAGGTTGAGGCCGACCAGTGGCCCGGCACGCCGACCGAGGCGAGCCAGGCGGCCATCGCCGCCCGCTGGATCGCGCTGGCCGCCGCCAAGCCGTTTGTTCGCTCGGTCGCCTGGCGACAGGTCGACGACTCCTGCCCCCACCTCTACCCCCATGGCGGCCTGGTTCGCGTCAACCGGACACCCAAACCGCTCCTTGACTGGCTCAAGAACTTCCGCTCCGAGATCCTTTATTGATTAGTTCTGTTTCCGATGATCTTGACCCGAAAGGACTTCCGTCTTCGCTCCGGCGCGCGGCCCGAATCTGATCTTCGGACGCGAACCGGGATCGCTCGCCGGCCCGACGACGGCCGGGCGGATCGGATGCTCGGGGAAGGATCTCTCACCGTGATTCGCGCCCGCCCCGTCGGCCTGATCGCTCAGGCTTCCGGCTCGGCCGGCCGCTTCGGGTTCGGGGTCTCGCCCGGCCCGAGGGCCATTGCGTAGGCGGTGGCGTAGGTCCGACAATGGGAGATCGAGACGAGGATGTTGCCGATCCCCTTCTGGATGGCTGCCTCCTTGGCCCCTCCGGCGACGAGCACCCGGGGCTGGCCCGAGTGACCCTGGCGGACCTCGATGTCGGTCCAGGCCACGCCCTGGCTCCAGCCCTTGCCGATCGCCTTCAAGATCGCCTCCTTGGCCGCCCAGAGCCCGGCGAAGTGCTCGATCGCATGCTTGCGCGACTGGCAATAACGGATCTCGCGGTCGGTGTAGACCCGGCGGAGGAATAGCTCGCCGTGGTTCTCGACCATCTTGCCGATCCGAGGGCACTCGATGATGTCCGTGCCGATCCCGAGGATGTCCATGCGCCTTCCGTCCTGACCTGGCGATCCGCGAGTTGCGTTCTTCGATCCCGTCCGAGACATCACTCCCATACTAAACCCGAACCTCCGGCCGGGCCAACGGGGCGATCCGGCATTCGCGAGCCTCGGGGTTGTCGGTTATACTCATTTCGTCCCCCCTCGTGCCCGACTCTCCCAGGGATGGAATGCCCGATGGACCTGCTCTCCGACCTCACCCCCGCGCAACGCGAGGCCGTCACCCATGTCGACGGCCCGCTCCTGGTCCTGGCCGGCGCGGGTTCGGGCAAGACCCGGGTCATCACCCGGCGAGTCGCCCACATGCTCGGTCGGGGGATCGGCGGCGGTAACATCCTGGCCCTGACCTTCACGAACAAGGCGGCCGGCGAGATGAAGGAGCGGATCGAGGCCCTAGTCCCGCGCTCGGGCGTCTGGGTCGGGACGTTCCACGGCCTCTGCGCCCGGCTCCTCCGGTCGTACGCTCCTCTGGTCGGGATCGACCGGGGGTTCACGATCTTCGACCAGTCCGACCGCCTCCGCGCGGTCAAGGACGCGATGGAGAAGCTCGACCTGGAGGACGCCTCGGTCACGCCCGAGCGGGTCGACGCGGCGATCAGCCGGGCCAAGAACGACCTGGTCACGCCGCAGGCCCTGGCCAAGCGAGCGGGGGATCACGTCCAGGCGATCACGGCCAAGGTCTACGCCCGCTACCAGGAGCGGCTCAAGGCCGCCTCGGCCGTCGACTTCGACGACCTGCTGGTCCACATTGTCACCATCCTCAAGACTCACCCCGACGTCCGGGCCGACCTCGATGCCCGGTTCCGTTACGTCCTCGTCGATGAATATCAGGATACGAACCTGGCCCAGTACGCCATCATCCGGGCCCTCTGCGTCGACCGACCCAACCTCTGCGTCACCGGAGACCCCGACCAGTCCATCTATGGCTGGCGCGGGGCGAACTTGAGCAACATCCTCAAATTCGAAGAGGAATTCCCCGGCTGCAAGGTCGTGAAGCTCGAACGGAACTACCGGAGCACGAAGAACATCCTCCGCGCGGCCGACGGGCTGATCAAGAACAACCGGAGGCGCAAGGCGAAGGCCCTGACCACCGAGAACAGTGAAGGGCTGCCGGTCGCCTTGACCATCTACGGGACCGAATCCGAGGAGGCTCACGGGGTCGCCTCGAAGATCGTCGAGCTGGTTCGGCGAGGGGGAATACGCCTACCGGGACATCGCCATCTTCTGCCGGGTCACCGCCCTGACCCGGGGGCTGGAGCAGGCCCTTCGACTGGCCAAGGTCCCCTACCAGATTGTCGGCGGAGTCTCGTTCTACGAACGCCAGGAGATCAAGGACGTCCTCTCGTATCTGAACCTGATGGCCAACCCGAAGAACGACATCGCCTTCAACCGGGTGGTCAACGTCCCCCCTCGGGGGATCGGCAAGACGACCCTGGAAAAGCTCTCCGAGCGGGCCGAGTCGCTGGGAATTCCGCTCCTGGCGATGGCCCGGCAGGCGTCAGCCGTGCCCGGCCTGAAGGACAAGGCCGCGCGGTCGCTTCGCGACTTCGGCTTGCTGATGGACGAGCTGGTCGCCCTCCGCGACCACGCGGCCGAGGAGGTCATCCGGAAGCTCCTGACCCTCTCGGGCTACCGGGTAGCCCTGGAAGGAGACCCGGCGGGCGAGGACCGCATGGCGAACCTCGACGAGTTGATCTCGGCCGCTCGCGAGTTCGACCGCGAGCACCCCGGCGGCTCGGTGATCGACTTCCTCGAAGAAGTCAGCCTGGCCTCGGCCGTCGACCGCTGGAACGACGACGCCGGCGCCGTGACCTTGATGACCCTCCACGCCGCCAAGGGGCTGGAGTTCCCCGTCGCCTTCATCGTCGGCCTGGAGCAGGGGCTCCTGCCGCACTCGCGGGCCAACGAGAACGACGACGAGCTGGAAGAGGAGCGCCGGCTACTCTTCGTCGGGATTACCCGGGCCGAGCGCGAGCTGTACCTCAGCCACTGCCGGATCAGGGAGTTCCGCGGCCAGCGGCAGGCGACCGTGCCGTCCTGCTTCCTCGCCGAGCTGCCCGAGGAAGCCCTGACCGTCCGCGACCTGACCGGCGGCGAGACACCGATGTCGAACCCGCCCCCCTGGCGTCCTCGGGCCGAATGGCCGAAGGCGCAGTCCAGGCCCTCCGAGTTCCGCCTCATGACCGCCGCCGACCTGGCAGGGCCGAAGCTCCCCGGCGCGAACCTCCCCACGGCCGACGCTCTGGGCGCCTTCCAACCGGGCGTCTCGGTCATGCACCCCGACTACGGGATCGGCCGGATCGTCGCGATCGACGGCGCCGGGCCGAACCGCAAGGGGCGTGTCGCCTTCACCCTGGGGGGCGAGCGGACCTTCATCCTCGCGAAATCGCCGCTCAAACCGGTGAAGGGACGTTGATTCCGGCACGTCATTCACGCTACTCCCTTCATGGAATGGACGAGGCCGGTATAATTCTGAAGAATTTGCGAGCTAACCCTCCTTTATCCATGAACGCACGAACGATCGAGCTTGCCGGTCCACCGGTCGGCATCGTCGGCGGAAGGGCCGCTGGAATGCCACGCCTGGGAGTCAACATCGATCACGTCGCCACGCTCCGCCAGGCCCGCGGAGGGCGCGAGCCCGACCCGGTCTGGGCGGCGGTCGAGGCCGAGCTGGCCGGCGCCGAAGGGATCACGGTCCATCTCCGCGAGGACCGTCGACACATCCAGGACCGGGACTTGCGAGTCCTTCGCGAGACGGTCTCGACCCGGCTCAACCTGGAGCTTTCGATCGACCCGTCAATCGTGGCGATCGCACTGGAAGTCCGGCCCGATCAGGTCACCTTCGTCCCCGAGCGCCGGGCTGAACTGACCACCGAAGGGGGCCTCGACGTGATCGGCCAGAAGGCTCGGGTCGCCGAGGCCGTGGACCGTTGCCGTGAGGCCGGCCTGGACGTCAGCCTTTTCATCGACCCGAGCCTCGATCAGGTCGAGGCATCGGCCAGCCTCGGAGTCGCAGCCGTCGAACTGCACACGGGCCGTTATGCCGACGCCACGGATGCCGGATCGGTCCGGCGCGAGCTCGACGCTCTGGTCGAGGCGGGCGCGGCGACGATCCGGGCCGGAATGGCTCTCCACGCCGGCCACGGGCTCAACTACTGGAATGTCGCGGCGATCGCCCGGATCGAGGGGATGGCCGAACTAAACATCGGACACAGCATCATTTCACGGTCGATCTTCTCCGGCCTCCGCGAGGCGGTTGCGGCCATGAAGGTGTCGATCGATCAGGTACGAATTCATCGGCTCGGGTGAGGAATGGCGAGATATGGCCTTTCCCGTCGTCGGTGATTGGCGTACAATGCTTTATTGACGTGACCGTTTGTGTTTGCTCTGGATTTCGCGGGGGATTGGGATGGCTTCGAAGGGTCGGATGTTTGCGGGCGTCACGGTCGCCCTGGTCACGCCATTTCGGGACGGGGAGGTCGATTACCAGGCCCTCCGCGATTCGGTCGACTGGCAGATCCAGCAAGGGACGCCCGTCCTCAGCCCGGTCGGGACAACCGGGGAATGCCCCACGCTCTCTCATGAAGAGCATGAGCGCGTGATCGCCACCGTGGTCGAGCAGGCCGCTGGCCGGGCCAAGGTCATGGCCGGTACCGGCTCGAACGCCACTTCCGAGGCGATTCGCCTGACCAAGTTCGCCGCGAAGGCAGGAGCCGACGGCGCGCTGCTGGTTTCCCCCTACTACAACCGACCGACGCAGGAAGGTCTCTACGCCCACTTCGCCAGGATCGCCGAGATCGTGCGACCTCCCCCAGGTCGTCTATAACGTTCCGAGCCGAACGGGCCGCAATGTCGACCCCGAGACCATCGAACGACTCGCGAAACTTGGGCCAATCGTCGCGGTGAAGGAAGCGAGCGGCTCACTCGACCAGGTCAGCGACCTGGTCTCGCGAACCGACCTGACGATCCTCTCGGGCGACGACAGCCTGACCCTGCCGATGATGGCCGTCGGGGCCGAGGGGGTCGTTTCCGTGGTCGGCAACCTCGTTCCTCGCGACGTCATGGCCTTGATCCACGCCTTTCAGTCCGGCGACCTCGCCGAGGCCCGCCGCCGTCATCTTCAGCTTTTCCCCCTCTGCCGCGACCTCCTGGGCGTGGCCAGCAACCCCATTCCCGTCAAGCTCGCTCTGGCCATGCTTGGCCGGGGCAACGGCGAGCTTCGCTTGCCCCTTTATCCTCCCGATGAGCGAGGTCGTGAGGCCCTCCGTCGGAGCCTTGTCCGCTACGGCCTCCTGGCCGAAACGGCGGGTTGAACTCGATCCGAGACTCAAATTCTGACGATCTTGATTTGATGGCATGTGATCTGCTATCTTACTCTAACATCGGGTACAGTGCCAAGTGTGCTTGATGGCTTCGCTGGCACTGTTGACTCGGGTTGGAGTCGATTGATGACTGGTCCGCTGTTCACGACGACGGGGGCCAGGTTTTGATTCGGTAAACCCGACGGTTCCGTGGCAAGGTCGTTCCGACCCGAGGTCGTCACGTCGCGACCCAGGATGGCGGTCTGGTTCGGCTCCTTCACACGGGAGATGCGTTCCCTCGCGATTGGCCGGCCCTCCCGGCCTCTCGATGGCAGTCTCAAACAGAGGATGGATCGATCATGGCTCGAAAAACGACGAAGAAGGCGGGCGAGGCTGGTTCGCAGACCCTGGCCGTGATGCCGCCGGTCTCCGAGCAGGCCGTGCGCGAGCTGGCCCAGGTCTTCAAGCTTCTCAGCGACGAGACCCGGCTCCGGATCTTGCTCTACCTTGCCCAGAACAACGAACTCCACGTCACCGACCTCTGCACCCGGCTCGGCCAGAGTCAGCCCGCGGTCAGCCATCACCTGGCTCTCCTCCGGGTCTCCGGACTGATCGAATCGCGTCGCGAGGGCAAGCACAACTTCTACAGCGTCCGCACCGACCACTTCGGCGAACTGCTGGTCAGCCTCTTCTCGGCGTCCGGCGAGATGCCCAAGAAGGTCCGGTTCCATGACTTCACGCTCATCCACGATGGGAATTGATACGACCTTCTACTGCGCGATTTTTTGCTCGATGTAGCGAGACTCAAGGCGGCGGACGCCTGGCAGCCACCCTGGCCCAGGTTACCGCCGCCTCGCTTTGCGCCTGGGCGGTTTCTCCGACCGCCGGTTCGGCTTGACCCGGATCGGCCTTCCGAGCAGAATGCCGGCCTATCGCTGACCGCCCCCGATTTCGACCTTTGACGGTGGTTGAGGGACAAGGGGCCTCGCGGTTTTTTCGAGCCTCGCCGACGGATCGGTGGGGCGTGGCCCGGGAGCCTCGGACGCTCCCGGCCGGGACGGGTTCCGGACCGCGACCGCGCGGTCGTTACATGGAGGATGGGACGATGATCCGCTCGACTCGCGCGATCCTGGCGATGGGACTTTGCCTGGTGGGTGTCATCGGCCTGGTGGGCCGCTCGTTCGGTCAGCAGAAGGCGGCCGACGGCCAGGTCCGGACGGCCGCCGCTCCGACCGCCGCCACCGACGCCACCGCGGCCCGGATCGCCCCCAAGCCCGTCTCGATCGGCTCGATCGACATGGACAAGGTCCTCAAGGACTACGACAAGTTCAAGGTCGCCAACGAGACCATCCGGGGCGAGGCCCTGGCCCGCCACAATGAGTTGATGAAGATCGCCACCGAGGCCAAGCAAGAGCAAGAGAAGTACCAGCGGATGACTCCCGGTAGCCCCGACGCCAAGAAGTGTGAGGACCGGATCACCCAGCTCAAGGCCCAGTTCGAGGCCGGCCGCGAGAACGCCGAGCGCGAGTTCACCCAGAAAGAGGCCGAGACCATGGCCACGATCTACAACGAGGTCGCCACCATGGCTCGGGGCGTTGCCCAGCAGCGCGGGATGGCCTTCGTCGTGAAGTACTCCGATCAGCCCGCCAGCGGCAGCGAGCCGAATTCCGTGGTCGCCGCCATGTCCCGGACCATCCTCTTCGCCGACCCCAGTGTCGATATCACCGGCGACGTGATCAAGTGGCTGAACTACCGCTACAAGGCCAGCGGCGGCCCGGCCCCCAAGAACGTCAACATCCCGCTGCCCGGCTCCTCCCCGGCCGCTCCCGGCGGGCCGGCGGGTCGGCCCGCCGCTCCGGCTCCCGGCGGCAACTGAGCCGACGACCCGACAGGCGAAGGGCGGTCGGTCGCCGAGGCCCGACCGCCTCCTTGCCCCCGGTGTGGGCATCGATCCCGACTTCATCCGCGGTGGGAGCCGGCAAAGGGCATGAGCATCGCCAGTCGTCCGCAGCGCACGATCGCCCGGGAAGCCAGGGTCCAGGGCGTCAGCTTCCTGGCTGGTCGGGACGTCCAGCTCCGCTTTCTACCCGCCGAGGCCGGCGCCGGCGTCGTCTTTCGACGGCTCGACCTGCCCGACCAACCGACGGTCCCGGCCCTGGTCAAATACGTCATCCCTCGCCAGCGGCGGACGACCATCGAACACGGCCCGGCCGTCGTTGAGATGGTCGAGCACGTCATGGCCGCCCTGGCCGGCCTCCGGATCGATAATTGCATGGTCGAGATCGACGGCCCCGAGACTCCCGGATGCGACGGCTCCAGCCGGGCCTTCGCCGACGCGATCTCCGGCGCCGGATTCCTCGAGCAGGACGCGAGCCGGGAGACCCTGGTCATCGACCGGCCGATCACGGTTCGCGAGGGGGACTCGATCCTCACCGCATTCCCCGGCGATCCCGGACACCTTGTCCTCGCGTATCAGCTCGATTACGGCCCGAGAACGTCGATCGGCCGCCAGAGCTTCTTCGTGGACGTCAACCCCGAGAGCTTCCGCGACGAGCTGGCCGCGAGCCGGACATTTCTCCTCCAGGCCGAGGCCGACGCTCTTCGCAAGGGCCGGGATCGGGTCGAGGACGACCGAACGCGACCTGCTGATCTTCGGCCCGGACGGGCGTTATCGGCAACGAGCTTCGGTTCGCCGACGAGTGCGCCCGACACAAGACCCTCGACCTGCTCGGTGACCTCGCCCTGGTCGGCAAGGACCTGTCTGGGCACGTCGTTGCTCATCGGTCGGGCCACCAGCTCAATGCCGAGCTGGCCAGGCGGCTTCTCCTCGCGGCCGAGCGGGACCATCCGGACCCGAACCCCGCCGGACTCCCGATCCTGGAGATCGGCGCGATCCTCAAGGCGCCTCCCCACCGCTATCCGTTCCTCCTGGTCGACCGCGTGGTCGCCCTGGAGCCGGGTCGTCGGGTCGTGGCCCTGAAGAACGTCTCTTATAACGAACCCTTCTTCCAAGGGCACTGGCCGGGCCGGCCGATCATGCCGGGGGTCCTGATCGTCGAGGCGATGGCCCAGGCGGCGGGACTGCTCATCGGTCACGGGGCCGAGAAGGGTCGCGAAGCGTTGCTCGCCTCGCTCGACGGAGTCAAGCTTCGCCGACCGGTCGTCCCCGGAGATCAACTTCGACTGGAAATCGACGGTGTCCGGTCGCGAGGGCGGGCCGTCCAGGTCCGCGCCGTCGCCCGGGTCGGAGACCGGGTCGTCGCCGAGGGGAAGATCCGGTTCATCCTGGTCGATGTCGACCGGGCGGCATGAGTTTCGAAACTTCATGAGACATGTCTGCTGTCGCCGATGAGGAATTGAGGCGACCGACCCCTCGGAACAGGGGTTCTGCTCAGAAGGAGTGATGGGGAGACCGGCCGGCCTTCCCGTGCAAGAGGCCAGCCAGCCGGACGGATCGGCTCCAGGGATGGAAGCCGGTCGCACATCTCAGGGATTCGAGGACAGTGACATGGCCACTCTCATCGCCGAGACCGCCTGCGTCGACCCCCGGGCCGAGATCGCCGAGGGGGTCGAGATCGGCCCCTATTGCGTGGTCGGCCCGGACGTCAAGATCGGCTCGAACACCCGCCTGATCGCCCACGTCTGCCTGCTTGGGGTGGTCGAGATGGGCGAGTCGAACGTCATCAGCCCGTTCACCGTCATCGGCGGCGACCCCCAGGACGTCTCCTATCACGGGGCGCCGACCCGCGTGGAGATCGGCAGCCATAACGTGATCCGCGAGGGGGTCACGATCAACCGGGCGACCGAGAAGGAAGACGGGTCACCCGGCTCGGCAGCCACAACTTCCTGATGGCCACCTCGCACGTCGCCCATGATTGCAAGCTGGGCGACCGGATCACGATCGCCAACGGCACGATGCTCGGCGGGCACGTCCACGTCGAGTCGCACGCCAGCATCAGCGGCGGAGTGGCCGTCCACCACTACGCGACGATCGGCGGGTTCAGCTTCGTCGGCGGCCAGTCGCGGATCATCCACGACGTCCCCCGGTACATGCTGGTCGACGGCAACCCGTCGAAGGTCCGCTGCATCAACGTGGTCGGCCTGAAGCGGAACGGCATCTGACGCCCGCGGCGATCGACGCCTTGCACGAGGCCCATCGCCTGATCTACCGGGCCAAGATGAACGTGAAGCAAGCCGCCGAGATCCTGGCGTCGCACGGGCACCTGCTGCCCGAGGTCCAGCGGCTCCTCGATTTCGTCGAATCGCAACACGCCGGCAAGCACGGCCGGGCCAGGGAACGCTGGAGGAAGTCTTCATGAATCGCTTGAAAGTCGGCGTCGTCGGGGTCGGGCACCTGGGTCGTCACCACGCGAGGGTCCTGGCCGGGATGCCCGAGGTCGAACTCGTCGGGGTCGTTGACGCCCGGTCCGAGCAGGGTCAAGCCGTCGCCGAAGCGTGCCGGACCCGGGCCTTCACCGACTACCGAGAGCTGCTCGACCGGGTCGACGCCGTCTCCGTGGCCGTCCCGACCGCCGCCCATCGCGAGGTCGCCGGCGCGTTCCTCGAGCGCGGCATCCCGACGCTGGTCGAGAAGCCGCTGGCCACCACCCTGGTCGAGGCCGAGGAACTGGTCGCGCTGGCCGAGGCCCGCGACACGATCTTCCAGGTCGGCCACATCGAGCGGTTCAACCCGGCCCTGGGCGCCCTCGAAGGGCTGGCGTTTCGCCCCAAGTACATCGCCGCCGAGCGGTTGGGGACGTACACCTTCCGGTCGACCGACATCGGCGTCGTGCTCGACCTGATGATCCACGACATCGACCTGGTGCTCTCGATGGTCCAGGCGCCGGTGAAGTCGGTCGCGGCGGTCGGCGTGGGCGTCTTCGGCGGCCACGAGGACGTGGCGAACGCCCGGATCGAGTTCGAGGACGGTTGCGTCGCCAACCTCACGGCCAGCCGGGCGAGCTTCCAGGCCGTCCGCAAGATGCGGCTCTATGGCCCGGAGGGATACGTCACCCTCGACTTCGCGACCAAACAAGGCACGATCGTCCGCCCCTCCGACCGCCTCCGGCGTGGAGATATCGACCTCGAAGGGCTCGACCTGACCCAGCCTTCGGCAGTCAAGGAGCGGATCTTCGGCAAGATCCTCCGGGTCGACCAGGTCCAGGCCGAGGGTCGCGAGCCCCTGGCCCTTGAGCTGGAGGACTTCGTCCAGGCGATCCGCTCGGGGACTCGACCCCGCGTGACCGGTGCCGACGCCCTCCGCTCGATCCGGCTTGCCGACCAGGTTCTCCAGGAGCCTCCGGGCCCATGCCTGGGAAGGCCGTGCCCGAAGGCCCGACCGGCCCCCACGACCTGCCCGAGCCCCTGGCCGAGCCGATCGTCAACCTGCCGGCGCCCAAGTTCCTGAGGTACGGCGGCTCGCGGGCGGAATCGACCTTGAAGAAAGATCCGGCCTGAACCGGTTTTTTCCTCGCCTCGACATCGAGGGGCCGGATTCGGGTAGAATCCTCGATCCGGTGCGTGGGACGCACCATTTCGACAGAACCGCTCCGCGTACCCCAGCAGTAAGGTTGATCCGATGGCTACCGAAGCTCCCGCGACTCCCGAAGCCGCCGCTCCCAAGGCGCCGGCCGATCCCCGGCTCAAGGTCCTCAAGAAGTTTCACGGCAAGTTCCTGCCCAAGGGCGTGCTCCGCGACCGCCACAAGGCGATCATGACCCGCTGGAACTCCGGCGAAGACCACGGCGGCGTGACCGTCGAGGAGCTCAAGGCCCTCCTCAGCGACTGGCGAGGCACCCGCGAGAAGCCCCCGCGGATGCCCAAGGCCTGATCCGGCCGATCTCCGCTGGAGTGCGTGGGTCGAGTCGCGACCCCCCATGGACGTCGGACGGTCGGGTCGACTGCACGACCGACCCTCCGGCCGATCCACCCCGCCTGCGGCCGGCCTTGCGGGTCGGGCCGGGGCGTCTACGATGGGAGTTTCGGCGCCTGGCGCGAAGGCCCTCCGCACCGCTGGTCCCCGTCGGCAAGGAGCCCATGCAGTACAACCCCGCCAACCCGCTCATCGTGCAGGGCGACCGCACGGTCCTTCTCGAAGTCGACAACCCCAAGTACGCCGAGGCCCGCGACGCCCTGGCCCCCTTCGCCGAGCTGGAGAAGAGCCCCGAGCACATCCACACCTACCGGCTCTCGCCGCTCTCGCTCTGGAACGCCGCCGCCGCCGGCATGACCGCCGACGCGATGATCGAGGCGCTCTCGACTTACAGCAAGTTCCCCCTGCCGCCCACCCTGGCGGCCGACCTCGCCGAGCTGGTCAGCCGTTACGGCCGGGTCCGGCTCCTGACGGGTCGACGGGGTCCTCCGGCTGGTCACGCAACGACAAGGTCGCTGCTCGAGGAACTGGCCAGGCGCAAGGAAGTCCGGGACTACCTGGGCGACCGGCTCGACGAGACCAGCTTCGCGATCGACGACGCCTTCCGCGGCGTCCTCAAGCAGGCCCTGATCGCGGTCGGCTACCCGGCCGAGGACCTGGCCGGCTACACCGAAGGGGCGGCCCTGGAGGTCACGCTCCGCGAGAAGTCGGCCTCGGGCCACGCCGTTCCAGCGTCCGCGACTATCAGAGGATGGCCGTCGACGCCTTCCACGCCGGCGGCGACGTCCGGGGCGGCTCGGGCGTCATCGTCCTGCCTTGCGGCGCGGGCAAGACCATCGTCGGCATCGCCGCGCTGCGCCCTGCTCAAGAAGAACACGCTCGTCCTGACCACCAGCACCACGGCGGTCGAGCAGTGGCACCGCGAGATCCTCGACAAGACCGACCTCGACGAGTCGATGGTCGCCACCTACACCGGCGAGTCGAAGGCGATCGCCCCGGTCACGCTGGCGACCTATCAGATCGTCACCTTCCGGCCCAAGAAGGACGGCGATTTCCCGCACTTCAAGCTCTTCAACGAGCGCGACTGGGGCCTGATCATCTACGACGAGGTCCACCTCCTGCCGGCCCCCGTCTTCCGGATCACCGCCGAGATCCAGGCCCGCCGGCGGCTCGGCCTGACGGCCACGCTGGTCCGCGAGGACGGCCGCGAGGAGGACGTCTTCAGCCTGATCGGCCCCAAGAAGTACGACGTCCCCTGGCGGGTCCTCGAACAGAAGGGCTGGATCGCCGAGGCGAAGTGCCACGAGGTCCGGATCGCCCTGCCCGCGACCGAGCGGATGGAATACGCCGTGGCCGAGTGGCGCGACAAGTTCCGGCTGGCCAGCGAGAACCCGGTCAAGGACGACCTGGTCGCGAGGCTCCTGGACAAGCACGACGGCCCCGACGACCGTGTGATCGTCATCGGCCAGTACCTCAAGCAGATCCGCCGGATCGCCGAGCGGTTCAACCTCCCGCTGATCACCGGCCAGACCGGCAACAACGAGCGCGAGGACCTCTACGAGCGGTTCCGGACCGGCGAGGTCAAGCGGATGGTGCTCTCGAAGGTCGGCAACTTCGCCATCGACCTGCCCGACGCCAACGTCATGATCCAGGTCTCCGGCACCTTCGGCAGCCGCCAGGAGGAAGCCCAGCGGCTCGGCCGGATCTTGCGGCCCAAGGGCGGCGACGACGTGGCCCACTTCTACACGCTCGTCACCCGCGACACCCGCGAGATGGACTTCGCCCACCACCGCCAGCTCTTCCTGACCGAGCAGGGGTACAGCTACGAGATCCTGGATGAGTCGGATGTGATCGCCGACGAGGTCGAATGGGGTCTGCCACTGATCGGGAGGAGCGGACGTGGGAATCCCGAGGACCTCGACCCGATGGTTGATGGCGATCGTGCTCGGGGCCGGCCTGCTCCTGGGGCTCGGCCTGCCCGCCGCCGATGTCTACGGCTCGAAGGAGACTCACATCCACGCCTACATCCTCACCGGACGGCGCACACTTCCTTCTCCTGGGTCGCCGTCGATAAGTCCGTCACGTCCCCGTTCTGGCCGCGATATCGCCTCCGCCTTCTTGGTCGCCTCTGGAAGAGCCGGCCGAGCTGCCTGGCGGGCAAGCCGAGGCCAGCGGGAGATCTGTCGGATCGAGAACCCGAAATGTTTCCTGGCCGACTGCGACGACCTTTCCCATGTGCTTCATCCGGTCGCCGGACGATCTGATGCGGAAGTCGGCGGCCGTCGAAGGCCGCAGGGCTCGAGGCGCGGGCCGACCCGCGGCATTGAATCGCCGCCCATCGACGCCGATCGATCGCCGACCCTCCCGACAGGAACGCTTCCGATGCCCCCGAACCCCGCGCTCCGCATCCCGGTGAAGCTCCACAAGCAGGTCACCCTGATCCGCACGGCCGACCCGATCCTGGCCGAGGAGCTGCTGGCGCGGAAGACGCTGGCGAGATTGGTGGCCGGAAGGCTGTCGGACACGGTATTATTGGTCCGGTCGGAGGAAGAGGACGCGATCCTGGACGAGCTTCGTCGGATGGGACACACCCCTCGCGTCGTCCGTTGACCTGACCAAACCACGGAGGGGACGGACGGGCGGCGAAGCCCGGACTCGCGACCATGACGACCGACCTCGCCCGAAACCGACCGAGACGCCGGGGCCGCCGATCGAGCCCCCCGACCCTCCGCTGATCGCGTACCGGGCCGCCCTCAAGCGATACGACGGCGGCCGGCTTGTCGAGATCCACGCCGCGCTCGGCGGGCTCGACCTCGGCGGCAAGCCCACCCGGCTCCCCGACGCCATCGCCGACCGGCTGGGCGAGGCCCGCGTCGCCGAGCGGATGGTCGGCTCGCTGGACATCGGCCCGCGGCTCGCCCTCGGGCCTGTTCGCCCTGACCGAAACGCCCGCCTGGCCCGCCTCGGGCATGGCCCTGGCGCTCGCCTGCCTGGGCGTCGAGCCCGAGCCGGCCCTCCGCCGGCTCCTCGAACTCGGCCTCGTCGTCCGCCCGGGTCGGCGAGACCTTCGAGCCGGTCTTCGACTACGAGCGGACCGTCGGCGCCGCAGCTCGCCATCACGACGCTGAACGCCCACCCCTCCGTCCTGAACGCCGCGCGGACGGTCCTGCCCGAGGGCGAACCGCCGCCCGAAGCCGGCGACGTGCGGCAGGTCCGCGAGGCCGACGGCCTGGAGCCGATCCTCCGGCTGGCCGCCGTCTGGCAGCGGATCGAGGAGGGGCCGATCCGCCAGACCCAGCAGGGGACGTTCTTCAAGCGCGACCGCGAACGGCTCGAAGACGACCCCGTCCTGGCCGGGCCGATCACCGACGCGCTCGAACCGCTGCCCGACATGGCCCTGCTCTGGATCGCCCTGGCCCGGAGCGTCGGCCTGGTCGTGCCCGAGGCCGGGAGCGACCGATTGATCGCCGCCCGGCCCGACTTCTGGGGCGAGAACGCCGTCCACCTGCCGCAGATGATCGCCACGCGCTGGCTCGCGCTCCGCGACTGGCACGAGCAGGCCGGGATGCGGCAGGAAGGGAGCCCGGTCGACCTGGCCATCCCGTTCGTCCGGGCCTCGGTCCTGCTCTGGCTGGCGAAGATGCCCGAATCGGCCTGGCTGGCGCTCGACGACCTCGACGAGCACCTCAGCCAGCTCGCCCCCTACTGGGATCGGCCGCTGCTCTCCGACCCGGTTCGCCCCCGAGGCAACGGCGGGCCAAGTCCGAGACGCTGGCGGCGATCCTGCTCGGCCCGGCGTATCAGCTCGGGCTGGTCCGGGCCGCGGAGGAGACCCCGAGCGGTCGGAGAGTCGTCCAGCTCACGCCGCTGGGCCGCTACGCGCTGGCCCTCGGCCCGCCGCCGCCGCCGAGGCCGACGTTCGACCACTTCCTCTTCGTCCAGCCGAACTTCGAGATCATCGCCTATCGCCAGGGTCTGACGCCCAGCCTGATCGGCCAGTTCAGCCGGTTCGCGCGGTGGTCGCAGGTCGGCGCGGCGCTGGAATTGAAGCTCACGCCCGAGTCGGTCTACCGGGGACTCGAAGGGGGCCTGAAGACCGACGCGATGCTCGAACGGCTGGGCCGGCACAGCTCGCGGCCCTTGCCGGCGGGCGTGGCCGAGGCGCTGCGGACCTGGGCCGGCCGCCGCGATCGCGTGACCTATTACTCGTCGGCCACGCTCGTCGAGTTCGCCACGCCCGAGGAGCTGGAGACGGCACTCGGCCTCTGGCCGAGCTCGAGCCGGGTCGCTCCCGGTGCGGATCTCGGACCGGCTCCTGCTCGTCGAGGACGAAGGCTCGATCCCGTTCTCGCGGTTCCGGATGGCCGGCTCGCGCGACTACCGACGGCCGGCCGAGGCCTGCGTTGACGTCGAGGGTGACGGCGTGACGCTCTCGCTCGACCTCGGCCGCTCGGACCTGCTGGTCGACGCCGAACTGGCCCAGTTCGCCGACGAGCAGACCCTCCGGACCAGGCCCGACGGCTCGTCGAGTCCGAGGCGGTCGTTCCTCGTCTCGCCGGCCTCGCTCGCCCGGGCGGCCGAGAACCGGCTGACCGCCGCTCAGATGTCGCGCTGGTTCCTCCAAAGGACCGGCGAGGAGATGCCCGCCGCGATCCGGCTGCTCCTGCACGCCGCCCGGCCCGGAAACGGCCCATTCCTCACCCGCCGGCCGATCGTGATGACCGCTCCCTCGCCCGAACTGCTCGATGGCCTGCTCCAGCACCCGACCACCGGCCCTCACCTCGGCGACCGTCTGGGACCGACCACCGCGATCATCCCCGACGAGGATTTCGAGCTGTTGCGAAAGGCCCTGACCGAGCTGGGGCTATCGCTGGGCGACCCGGATTCGCGAACGAAGCAGGATTGATATGCGGGGTGGTGCCGAGCGAGGCGAGGCCAACCATCGACATTTTTTGTTGTAACTGTTGCTCCGTTCTTCCTCCCCTCTCCCTCTGGGAGAGGGGCCGGGGGTGAGAGGCCGCCGCAGCACTGGTGGCTCGGAATCAGAATTGATCGGGTCTCACTCGACCGGCGACAACCCTCATCCCGGCCCTCTCCCAGAGGGAGAGGGAGCCAGAATAAACCTTGGACTACGGTCGGAAGTGGACCCAGAACGGGCTGCCCCAGGCCAGCTCTCCATCGTCCTGGATCACGCGGACGTAATACCAGCTCAGGCCGGGGCCGCGCTTTTCCTCATCGAGCCACTCGAACTCGACCCGGTCCTTTTTGGGGGTGGTCGAGTAGACGTAGACGAAGTCCTTGATGACGTCGACCCGCGTGATCGGCGTCGTCCCGTGGGCGAGCACCTTGAGGCGGACCGGGCCGTCGGCGTCGAATTCGTCGCCCATCAGGTGGTCGCCGATCCGGACGTCGAGCAGGATGTTGTCGGTCGCGGCATAGCAGTGCCGTTTCTTGAAGGCGTCGATGATCGCCGAACGCGAGCGGTCCTCGGCCAGCGCCACGGCGTAGCTGATGTGGGTGCTGATGTGATCGCTGCTGGCCTGGAAACCGAGCCGGTACTGCAACGCCAGTGCGTTCCAGATCATTCCGTAGGGCTGGAACCCGCCGATCGCCTCGCCAGGACGCCGGGCGACCCGAGGGGCACCGAGGTGCTCATACGAGTTCCGGTGCCCCTGGAAGATCTCGACGATCGGCTCGGCGATCGGGTCGTTGTCGCGCCAGTCGGTCCCCATGCCGTTCGTGCCGGTGGTGTGCGAGGCGGTAATCCCGCCCAGCTCCTTCAGGTAGCCGTAGAGCATCTTCGTGTCGTCGTCGGAAATCCCCGGCCCTTCGGGCGGGTTGAGCCGGGGGAGGGTCCGGACCCCTCGGCGGTCGAACATCACGTTGCGGTGGCCGTGGGGGTAGTTCACGCTCCGCTCATACGTGAACATCGGCGTGAAGGCGGGCGAGGCGTGGTAGAGGTCGGTCGTCTTCTGGATCAGCCACCAGGTGTACTCCTTGTGGCCGCCGTTGTCGTGGTCGCCGTTGCCGATCCAGTCGAGCCGGGCGCAGTCGAGGGCGTAACGCCACATGTCTTCGAGCGAGCCGTCGTTGCCGCCATCGGCCGAGATCTCGGTATGCCGGTGGAACTCACCGCGAAGGAGTTGGTACGACTTTCCGCCGGACTGGACGCGGTACCCGTTCATCCGGGCGATGTCCGCCGGCTCGGTCGGGTGGAGCAGGGGGGCGGCCGTGGAAGGCTCGCGAGCGACGAGCCTCGGTTCCTCGGCCCCCGCCGAGGCCGGGATCAAGGCGGCGATGGCGAGGTCGTTGTCGATCCGATCCGCGTTCTGGCCGAGCCGGTCGTCGCCGTCGTAGACGATCAGGACCGGGCCGTTCGCCGGGGCGACCAGCGCGGGGCGGTTGTCGAGCATCCCGTCGGATCGCGGCAAGACCTGGGGCGTCGACCAGGAGGCTCCGTTCAGCGTGGCGACCTGGCCGATCCAGGAACCGCCGACCGGGGAGCTTCGGGGTTCGAGCCGGTGCCGGTAGGCGAGCCAGACGTGGCCCGAGCGGTCGGCGGCGATCCGGGGGTAGCTGTTGTAGAGCTTGAACGGCCCCTTCGCCTGCGCAACGGGGTCCGGAGCGTCGAGCACCTTGTCGCCGTCGACGGCCCGGACTCTCACCGCGCTACCCCGGTACAGACTGGTCCCTTCCCCTTGCTGGAGGTTCTCAGAGTCCTTGCCCCAGTTCGGAGTGCGTTCCTCGTAGGCGATCCAGGCCCGTCCACGCGGGTCAACCGCCAGGCTGGGCCGGACCTCGAACCGGGCCGAGTCGGCCACCGGCACGATCGGCCCGAGTTGGCCGTCGGCGGATCGGGTCCGGAGAAAGACGTCGTGATTGCCCGCCCGGTAGCTGTCGAAGGCGACGAGCACCCGGCCGCTCGGGTCAACCGCCAGGCTCGGCGACCAGTCGTTGGCCGGGTGGTCACTGACATTCATCGGCGATCCGGCTCCGTCGATCGGCGCGAGGTGGATATCGGCCTGTCCGTCACGCCATGCCTGCCACGCGACCCAGGTCTTGCCGTCGGGGGCGACGGCGAGTGTGGCGTCGGCGTCGGTGCCGGGGTGATTTGTCAGCCGCTTCGAAGGCGTCCAGGAGGAGCGGCCCGGGTCGAACCGGCGAGCGTAGAGGTCCCAGTTGCCGTCCCGGTTCTCGGACCAGACGACCAGGATCGAGCCGTCCTTCTCGACCGCGACCGCCGGCCGCCAGACGTCGAGGCCGTCCTCGGTCACGTCGATCGGCTCGCCGGCCTGGTTGCCGGAGAACTTCAGCAGCTTGACCTGGTCGCCGCCGCCCTGGGCGACGTAATCGGCAAACGACTTGGGCTGTTCGCGGAGCGCTCCGGGGTACTCCGGGCCTCGGGGCGTGTGGCGGACGTAGGCGACCCAGACGGCGCCCGCCTTGTCGGCGGAGGCGGCGGGGAAGTCGTCCTGAGCCGGGCCGGTCACCAGAGGCACGCCGGGCGGAACGCGCTGGGCTTCGACCTGGCCGTCGAGATAGGACCGGGCCGAGCCGTCGGCGAGGTCGGCGAGTGGGACCTCGAACTGGCCGCGCTCGGTGTTGACGCTCAGGACCGCGTCAGGCGGGGCCTTGACGGTGACGAAGACACCGCTGGCCACCGCGACTCCCGCACCTTGAGCGTTGCCCGCTCCCGCCGCCTTCTTCGTGGCGACACCCTGTTTCTTCTTGGCGACCGCCTTCTTGTTGACATTCGCCTTCTTGGCCGCCGCGTTCTTGACGGCCGGCCGGGTCCTCGCTTCCCAGCCGTCGAGGCCGACCACGCGGTCGTCCTGGCGGAATCGCCAGCCCTCGATATCGACAAGCTCCCCCTTGTCGAGCCGGACCCGGCCGTTCCAGCTCTGGGCCTCCTGGCCGCCGACGCCCAGCAAGAGCCTCAACGAGAAGGCTTGCGGGTCGAGGGGTCGAGGAGCCGGGTTCGCCTGCCTGGCCCAGACGACGGCGATTCCCAGAAACCCGACCAGGGAGACGGCGACGGCGAGCATGCGGCGGGGAGGCATCGCGAAGCTCCTGTCATTGGTCAATGTAATTCTTCGAGAGGCCCAGCTCTTCGGGGGCGTGCAGCCGGAGCATCTTGAGGTGGATGTCCGGCGGGATCAGCCCCGGCGTCAGCTTCGAGAGCACGACCATCAGGCTCAGCGAGAGCGGCACGCCCCAGATCGCCGGTTGCTCCAGCAGCGAGCGGACCAGCGGCGAGACGTCGAGGTGAATCACCTTCTTGTCGATCAGCATCGTCGAGACGATGGCCGAGAGCGAGAGAAATCCACCGATGAGCATCCCGCCCGCCGCGCCGACCTTGGTCAGGCCCTTCCACCACGAGCCGAGCAGGAGCAAGGGGAAGTAGGAGCAGGCGGCGATGGCGAACGCCCATCCGACCATCATGGCGATGTCGAACGTCTCGACCAGCAGCCCTAGTCCCATCGACGCCGCGCCGATCAGGACGGCCGCGACCTTGAAGGCGACCAGCCTCGATCCGGACGAAGCGTTCGGCCGGAGAATCTTGCCGTAGATGTCGTGGGCCAGGGCCCCCGACATGCTCACGAGCAGGCCCGAGAACGTTGACATGAACGCCGCGAATGCTCCCGCGCTGGTGATCCCGCTGAGGACCTGGCCCCAGAGCGGGCTTTCGAGCATGGTCGGTAGCCGGATCACGACGGCGTCCGTGGCATTGGTGGCGTAGAGCCTCGGGCAGGCCGTACCGGCCGAGCGTCCCCCAGGCCGGCGGAAACACGTAGAAGCAGCCGAGCATGACCATCACCCAGAGTGTCGTCCGCTTGGCGGATCGGCCGTCGGGGTTGGTGTAGAACCGGACGAGGATGTGCGGCAGGCCAGCGGTCCCGCAGATCAGGGCGATGATCAGCGAATAGGTGTAGAGCAGAGGGTGCCCATGTTTCGAGGTCAATGGGCCAAACGGTCTGATCCAGCGGTCGTTCCTCGACCCGTTGGGCGTCCCGCCGTTGTACTCCACCTTGAACGCGGTCGGCTCCTTGAACTCGATCCGGGCCGTCGTCGTGACCGGTTTGCCGCCGGAGAGGACCGGGACACCGCCCCTGGTGACGGCGCATTTCTCCGGAGCCACGACCCAGGCCCCAGCCGGCAGGCGAAGATCGCGGATTCGCTCGTCGGCGAACAGATAGCCCGGATTGGTGGCCCGTCGGATTAGTCCGGTCGTCGGCTCCAGCCCGGGCGCTCGGTTCTCCTGGATGACCAGGAGCCCACTCACGGGGTCTTCGCCTGGCTCGGGCTTGCGGACGGGCGAGAGTCGGTCGATGGCTGCCCCGTTCGGGAGGATGAGGCTGGTGGCCCCGACGGGCGAACAGGCCAGGACGTTCAGCGGATAATCCTTGGCCCCCTTGATCCGGTAGGTCAGACCCGAGACCAGGCGTGGCCAGCCGTCGGGGTTGTCCTTGATCTGCGAGAGCGAATCGGGATAGCCGCCCAGGACCGCGCTCAGGACGAAAAACGGCACCGCGATCGCGAACAGCTTGGCCCAGTACTGGAACGCCTGGACGAATGTTATCCCCTTCATCCCGCCGAAGGCGACGTTGAACGTGATCACCACGCCGACGATCACGATCCCCGCCCAGTAGGGCCAGTTGAGGATCGATCCCATCACCACGCCGGCCCCCTTCATCTGCGGCATCGTGTAGAAGAAGCCGATGAACAGGACGAACGTCACGGCCACCTTGCGGAAGGTCGGGCTGTCGAAGCGGCCTTCGGCGAAATCGGGGATGGTATACGCCCCGAACCGGCGAAGCGGCCCGGCGATGAACAGGAGCAGGAAGAGATAGCCCGTCGCGTAGCAGACGGGGTACCAGAGGGCGTCGTAGCCGTTCTTCATCAGGAGCCCGGCGATCCCCATGAACGAGGCGGCCGAGAGATACTCGCCCGAGATCGCCGAGGCGTTCCAGAAGACGCTGACCGACCGTCCGGCGACGAAGAAGTCGGACGCGGTCTTCGCCTTGCGGGTCGCGTAGACGCCCAGGAGGATCGTGGCGGCCGTCATCAGGGCGACAAAGGCGACGGGAATCCAGGAGACGCCGGTCATCGGTCGGTTTCCTCGGCCAGGGTCTTCCGCCAGTCGGCGCAGCTCGCCTCGATCCGGTTCGACGCCCCGACGAAGTAGAACGAGAGCAGCACCGTTATCGGGTAGATCAGGACGCCGAGGAACAGCCAGCTCGCCGTGAAGCCGATAACGGGCGTGTTGGCCAGGTCGGGTTTCAGGTAATTGACCAGCGGGACGCCCAGGACGAGGACGAGGAAGACGGCGGCCACCCGGAGGCTCAGGCTCCCCTGGCGTCTCATCACCGCCCTGGCCAGCCGGGCCTGGTCGTCCTCGGAGAGTGCGTGCAGATCCTGGTCGCTCATCGGCGGCCCTTCTTTCTCGAAGGTTGGTCTCATGAGGCGCCCTACTTTAGTGGAGATCGGGCGGAATGCAAGGAAAGTGAATTGCCGAACCTCGCCTTTCAGCCCGACCGCCCCGGGGCGTATCCTGGAGCCTCGCCGATCGGGCTTCGATTTCGAGACCCCAGGGACCAGACATGGCGCTCGACCCCCAGGCCAGGGTTTACCTCGACAAGCTGGAGTCGCTCAAGCTCCCCGGCTTCCATACGATGGCCCCCGACGACGCCCGGCGACTCTTCCGGGCGATGCGCGGCCTGACCGGCAAGCCCGACCCGGTCGATTTGACCGAGGATCGTGTGGTTCCCGGTCCGTTTCCGATCCCGATCCGAGTCTATCGGCCACTCGGGGCTGCCTCGGGGCCGTTGCCGGCGCTGGTTTACTACCACGGAGGCGGATGGGTTCTCGGCGACATCGAGACGGTCGATAACCTCTGCCGGCGGCTAGCCAACGCCTCGGGATGCGTGGTGGTGTCGGTTGATTATCGCCTCTCGCCCGAGGTGAAATTCCCGACCCCGCTCGATGATTGCTTTCAGGCCGCCTGGCACGTCGCGGCCGAGGCGGATTCCTTCGGGATCGACCGGACACGGATCGCCGTCGGTGGCGACAGCGCGGGGGGAACCTTGCGGCGGCCATTGCCCTGAAGGCCCGAGCGTTGGACGGACTGCCGATCGCCTTCCAGCTCTTGATCTATCCCATCACCAATTTCTCCTTCCACACTCCCTCGTACTCAGAGAACGCCGAAGGGTACGGGCTGTCTCGCGAGATGATGGAATGGTACTGGGATCAGTACCTCGCCGGGCCCCAGGACGGGTTCGACTCGCTGGCCTCGCCGATCCGGGCCGAGAGCCTCGCCGGACTGCCGCCAGCCCTGGTGATCACCGCGGGCTTCGACGTGCTCCGCGACGAGGGCCAGGATTACGCCCGGAAGCTCCGCGAGGCCGGCGTCCCAGTCGAGCTGGAGCACTACCCGGGGATGATCCACGGGTTCCTCCAGATGGCCGACACCTTCGATCAGGGGAAGGCCGCGATCCTCCGAGCGGGCGAGGCTCTCCGATCCGCCCTGGGCCGGTGGGAACGGGCCTCGGACATGTTAAGATAGTGCATCTCGTCCGATATCTCATCTCAGGATGGCCCGATCCCGCGAGGACTTCGCCCATGGACACGGTCGACTTCGTTTACCGGTTCGACCCCAAGAATCCGAGCCTCAAGGTCCCGCCCCACGACGCCGAGGCGGCGCGGAAGAACCTGGAGGACGGCAACCGGATGTTCTCGCAGTGGATGTACAGTTGCCGGACCCATGACGTCTCGATGGGCAGCCCCCGGTACATCGTCCAGTGCAACGGTCTGGAGGTGGGGATGGTCCGCAAGCAGGACCAGATGCCCAAGCAGGCCCCCTTCGCCGTCGTCGTCGGCTGCTCCGACGCACGAGTGCCGACCGAGATGCTCTTCGGCCAGGGGTTCAACGACCTCTTCGTGATCCGCGTCGCCGGCAATGTCATGGGCGACGTCTGCATGGGCTCGATCGACTTCGCTCTTTCGGCCCTGAGCGAGAGCGTCAAGGTAGTCGTGATGCTCGGCCACAGCGGCTGCGGCGCGGTGACCGGCGCGGTCAACTCGTACATGCAACCGCTCAAGTTCTGGGCGAGGACGACCACGCCGATGCTCCGGTCGATCCAGGAGCGGATCTTCGTCGCCGTCCGCGAGGCCGCCAACGGCATGCAGGCGGTCTGGGGCCCCAACGCGTCAGAGTCGCCGGGCTACCGGACGGCCCTGATCGAGAGCGCCGTGGCCCTGAACGCCGCGCAGGCGGCCTTCGACCTCCGGCAGGAGGTCGAGAAGGCCGCGAAGTGGGAGATCGAGGTCCTCTTCGGCGTCTTCAACCTGCACAACCACCAGGTCAGCATGCCGGTCGTCCCCGACGCGCCGGTCGCCGACGAGAACGTCCGTCTCTCTTACGCCCCGACGAATCCCAAGGAATTCAAGGCGCTGTCCTCCCAGATGGCGCAGCTCCTCAAGCCGCGATATTACGACGCCTACCATTCGCCCGACGGCTCGATCGTGAACGGACCGCCGCTGGAGTGATCGGCTGGCACATGATCGATGGGACGATGGTCGATGGACGAAGATTCAGGACCCGCGGGATCGACCCTTGGTCATCATCCCATCGTCTATGCTGGATTGAATGATTTCAACATCCTCCCCTCGCTCGCCTCGAACAGGTCGGGAATTCTTCGAATGCGACGTCTCTCGACCTGGATCGGTCTGGCCTGTGGCCTGGCGCTCTTGCTCTTCTTCTATCGCTCGGTGCTGTTCCACGATGAGCAGTTCGGCTTCCGCGACGCCGCCCACTTCTACTATCCGCTCTATTACCGGGTGCAGGCCGAGTGGAACGCGGGGCGCTGGCCGCTCTGGGACGCTTCGGAGAACGCCGGGATGCCGCTGCTGGGCAACCCGACGGCCGCTGTGCTCTATCCCGGAAAGCTGATCTTCGCCGCGCTGCCGTATCCGTGGGCCGTCCGGATCTACGCCGTCGTCCATACGGTGCTGGCCTTCGTGGGGATGCTTGTCCTCATGCGGGCCTGGGGCGTGGGCCGGTCGGGATCGGCGATCGCCGCCCTGGCGTTTGCCTTCGGAGCCCCCGTGCTCTTTCAGTACAGCAACATTATCTTTCTCGTGGGCGCGGCCTGGACCCCCTGGGGTTTCCTGGCGGTTGACCGCTGGTTGAGACTTGGCCGATCCTGGGCTCTTGCTCTCCTGGCGTTCGTCCTGGCGATGCAGGTGCTCGGGGGCGATCCGGAGTCGGGCTACGTGACCGGCCTCTGCGCGGGGGGTTACGCGATCGGCCTGGCACGGGTCAAGGCGCGGGGTCGGTGGAAGATCCGGGCGGGGATCTGGGTGCCGGTCGCGGCGGTCGCGATCGTGGCCTGGGTGGCGATCACTCTGGTTCTGGCGGTTGACTTGCCAGGGTTTCGCCCGCTGAAAGGGGAGGGAGCTTGGGGTCCGTTCTCGCGCTGGATCACCTCGGGCAAGATGCCGGTGTTCCGTCAAGCGGCGTTTGAGGGGCCGGTGCCGGGCTTCCCCTGGGTCTCGTGGCTTCCGACCGTGATGTCGGGCGTCTGGGGCGGGATCGGGCTCCTGCTGATTGCCCGTTGGGGACGTCGGGGATCGGTGGAGGCGCCGCTGGTTCCGAAGTTGGCGGGCCTGGCGGCGGCGGCGGCGCTGGGCGGTGCGCTCTCGGCCGCGCAGCTGGCCCCGGTCCTGGAATTCACACGGATCAGCGGACGGGCAACCGACGAGGGGCCGCACGACATCTACCCGTTCAGCCTGGAGCCCTACCGAGTGGCCGAGTTCGCCTGGCCGGGTGTCTTCGGGCGACGGTTTGGCGAGCCGACCTCGTGGATCGGGATCATCCCTCCCCAGCATGAGCACCGCGCCTGGGTTCCTTCACTCTATCTCGGGGGTCTGACGCTTCTGCTGGCTCTGGGATCGACCGGGTTCCGGGACGGGCCTCCCTGGCGGGGCTGGTTGACCGCAATCGCGGCCATCAGCCTGATCGGCAGCTTCGGCCAGTTCGCCAGCCCGCTCTTCGCCGCCAGGATGGCGCCGGAAGTCGTCAAGAATATGGGTTTTTCGGCGTTGGGAACTCGGCTCGCAAACCTGGCGGCGCCGCTCGGGCCGCTCGATCCGCCACAGAGTAACTCGGTCCGGCTCGACGGTTATCTCCGGGACGGCGACGGCAGCCCGTATTGCCTGATGGCGGCACTCCTGCCGGGCTTCCACACGTTCCGGTTCCCGAGCAAGCTCCTCAGTTTCACCGCGCTGGCGCTGGCGGGACTGGCCGGGATCGGCTGGGACCGCGTGCTCGAAGGGCGATCGAGGAGGCTGGTCCGGTTCGCCCTGGTGGCCATGGGCCTGACGCTCGCTGCGCTGCTGGCGGTCGTCGCGGCCCGGGGGGCGATCGTCGCCCGCTGGGATGCGATCCACATGACCTCGTTCTTCGGCCCCTTCGATGCGAAGGGGGCGGTCGATGACATCGAAATCGCCTTGATTCAGGGAGGCGCGGCGCTGGCGATCTCGGCATGGCTTGTCAAGCTGGCCCGGCGCCGTCCCGAGCTGGCAGGCGTCCTGGCCGTGGTGGTCGTCGCGGTCGACCTCGGGCTGGCCAACGCCTCGATGGTCCGTTCCGTCCCGCAGTCGGACTTCGAGAGGATGCCGAAAGTTCTCAAGGAGATCGCCGAGGCCGAACGGGCCGACCCGGCTTCTGGACCTTACCGGGTCCACAGGATGCCGATCTGGAACCCCAACCTCTGGAGGAAGGAAGAGTCGAACGACCGGATCCGCGACTTCGTCCGCTGGGAACTCGACACGCTCCAGCCCAAGTACGGGCTGCTCCACGGCATCGAATATACCTACACCCTCGGCACGGCCGAGCTTTACGACTTCGAGTGGTTCTTCGCCCCGTTTCCGCGGGCGGTCAAGGGCCCGACGGCCGCGAACCTCAAGGTGACTCCGGGCGAGAAGGTCGTGGTCTACCCGAGACGAGGGTTTGACCTCTGGAACTCGCGTTATTTTGTCCTGCCCGGCTACCCCCGCTGGGACGACTCCGATCGGGGCATCGCGTCGTTCCTCCTCTGGGGCGTCGAGCGGATCTATCCGAAACCCGGCGCCTTCCAGGGCGAGGGCGGCGAGGCGAGGGCGAAGGACTGGCTCGAACGCGAGGACTACCAGATCTACCGGAACAAGGACGCCTTCCCCCGGGCCTGGGTCGTCCACGCGGCACTGTTCAAGCCGGTCGTCACCGGCCTGACCAGGGAGGCCCGGAGGGAAACGATGGAGGAGATCCTCTTCGCGAACGACCCGCTCTGGCAGGACCCGGATCGGCCCTATTTCGACGCTCGGAAGCTCGCCTGGATCGAGGCGGACGAGAAAGCCCGGACCGAGCTGTCGGGCTATCTGCCGGGAATCCCGCCCCAGGCGGGCGAGTCGGTGAAGGTCGTCGAGTCCGAATTGAGCCCCCAGCGCGTGGTCCTCGACGTCACCCTGACCCGGCCCGGGCTGGTGATCCTGGCCGATGTCTTCTATCCCGGCTGGACGCTGACCGTCGACGGCCAGGACGCCCCGATCGTCCGGGCCAACCGGCTGATGCGAGGCGCCGCGGTCCGCGAGGGAAAACACCGGCTGGTCTACACCTACGACCCGAGGACGTTCCGCGTCGGGGCCATCGTCAGCCTGGGCGCGATCGTCGGCTTCACGGCCTTCACGGCGTGGAGCGTCTGGCGGAGGCCGCGCGAGAACGGCTCGACGGAAGTCACATGAAGGGGGATCGTTTTATTTGGTCGCCATCCGATGGACTCCGTCCCAGTCCTCGGCGGGTGGGTTGTCGAGGAAGGCCTGGCAGCGCTCGGCCAGAACGCGGGACGCGCCGTCGCCGGAGCGGAGCCGACCAATCTCCTCGAAGACCGCCAGGGCCACCTCCCACTCGCGATCGTGGTAGAGGGTGAGCGCTTGCTCTGACAAGCTCGCCAGCTCCAGAAGCTCGGGCCGGGTCTCGTCCCTCGGGGCGAGCAACTCGTAGATGAGCATCCCCTCGGTCTTTCCCTTGACCGAGACCCAGTCGAACCGGACGGGCGATCACGGCCTCGCTGGCCTCGTGGTAGGTGGGTTCGCCGACGAGAATCCTCGTTCCATAGTACTTGCCCAGCCCTTCGAGCCGGCTGGCGAGGTTGACCGTGTCGCCCATCGCCGTGTAGTTCAGCCGTGCGGGGCTGCCGATGTTGCCGACGACCGCCTCGCCGGTCATGATGCCGATCCGCGCCGACAGCTCGGGCCTGCCCTCGGCCCGCCAGTGACGTTGCAGCTCCTCCAGCGACTTCTGGTTGCGGAGGGCGGTCAGGCAGGCCGAGACGGCGTGATCCTCGGACGGGCTGGGGGCGCCCCAGAAGGCCATGATCGCGTCGCCGATGTACTTGTCAACCGTGCCTCCTCCAGCGGCGATGTCGGCGCTGAAGCGGCCGAAGTAGTCGCCCATCTGGCGAACCAGGTCCTCGGGCGGGAGCTTCTCGGAGAGCGTGGTGAAGTTGGCCAGGTCGCAGAACGAGACGGTCAGACGCCGGCGCTCGCCGCCGAGCGTCGCTTCCTGGCCGCTGGCGAGCATCTGGCGGATCAGGTCGGTCGGGACGAATTTCCCGAACGAGCGCAGGCTCGTCTTGGTGGTCTCGACGACCTGGGCCAGATTATCGACCTCGCTGATGATCGAGTGCGCCACCGGGCGGGCCTCGACCTCAAACCGGCCGATCTTGATGGTTTCGCGGACCACACGCTCCAGCGGGCGGGCGACCTGGGCCGAGACGAACAGGCCGACCAGCATCGCGGCGATCAGGATACCCAATGCGATCTGCTGGGTCTGTCGATTGCTCGAATAGACGCGGGCCATGACGTCCACCTCGGGCAGGATGGTGCAAATCAGCCATTTCGGGCCGTCCGGGGTGGAAAGGCTCCGAAAGGCCCCCAGATAAGAGACGCCGTCCTGGTTGAAGCTGATCTTTGCCGTCCTCGTGTTCGCGATCATTTCCGGCCTCTTGTCGATCTCATGGAGGAACGCTGGCACACGTGCGTCCTTCAGCTGATCGGGCGGCACCAGCTCCATCTGATCGCCATCGCCGTTGGCGGCTAGCCGGATGAGGATCTCCGGGTCCGGGTGGGCGATCACCCGTCGAGTCCCGTCGTTCCGGATTTCGACGACGAAGGCGAAGCCCTTCGAGCCGACCTTGAGGTCTTTCAGGTACTGGCAGAGCGCGATCACGTCGAAGCTGGATGTCAGGACCCCTCGGAGCGAGCCGTCGTCGTCGAAGATCGGCGTGGTGCAGCTTACTCCCGGGACGTGACCAAGCTTCTCGACGCCGTCGAAGACATAGGCGTGGGACCAGACCTGGTGCCCGGCCTTCTTCGCCGCGATGTACCAAGGCTGGGTCCGAGGGTCCTGGTCGCTGGCGTCGCGCCGGATGGCGAAGGGGTGCTTCGGATACTGGTCGGGCCAGTAGTCCTTCAGGTCCATCCGGCCGGTCGAGGGGTCGCGCCGGAGCTCTCCGATGGCCAGCTTGCCGTCGGAGAGCCGCCGGACGAACGACCACTCGCCCGTGGCCTCCAGGCCCAGAGACTCGCGCGAGATCCGCCTGTGGACCTTGAGGACTTCCATCCAGTAGCCGGAGAGCCTGGCAAACGCCTCGTCGTTGAAGTCGCGGTCGCGGATCAACCCGCTGTCCAATCGCCCCTGTCGACTTGCCATCTCCAGGAGGAAGTCGATCCGCGAATCGACCAGCCGCGAGTTCTGGTCGAGGATCTGATCGGAGAGGTCCTCCGCCGTGAACCGGGCGTTCCGATGGGCGTTGTAACCGACGGCGGTGACGGTCGCGATGCTCATCGTCAGGAGCGTGGTCGTCAAGGTGATCCGCAAGGATAGCTTCATCGCTCGGAATCCTCAGCCTGTCCTTGAGGGCGGATCGGATTCAACCGGCCCGAGCCGGCTCGTCGGGCTCGACCTCCCCAAGATAACCGAAGTGCTACGAGGAGACGACTTGATCCGGGACAAATCGGCCTGATTCTTCTCAATCCATCGCAAGGCTGGCCTACTTGCTGGCCATTCGGTGGACGCCGTCCCAGCTCTCGGCGGGCGGGGAGTCGAGAAAGGCCTGGCAGCGCTCGGCCAGAACGCGGGACGGGCCATCGCCGGGCCGGAGCCGACCAATCTCCTCGAAGACCACCAGCGCGGCCTCCCACTCCCGTTCCAGGTAAAGTTCCAACGCTCGATTCGACATCTCCCCCAGCTCCTCGAAGTCCGGCCGGGTTTCCTCCCGGAGACCGAGCAGCTCATAGACGAGCATCCCCTCGGCCTTCCCCTTGACCGAGACCCGGTCCACCGCGCGGGCGTGAACGGCGGACCTCGCGTCGTGATAGGTCGACTCGCCGATCAGAATGCGGGTTCCGTAATATTTGCCCAGCCCTTCGAGCCGGCTGGCGAGGTTGACCGTGTCCCCCATGACCGTGTAATTGAGCCGGGCCTCGCTGCCGATGTTGCCGACGATCACGTCCCCGGTCATGACCCCAACCCGGGCGTAAAGCTCGGGTTTCCCTTCCTCCCTCCATCGGCGGCGGAGTGATTCGAGGCTCGCCTGGTTCCGGAGAGCGGCCACACAGGCGGCGGTCGCGTGGTCGACGGTCGGCGTTGGAGCGCCCCAGTAGGCCATGATCGCGTCGCCGATGTACTTATCCACCGTCCCGCCCGTGGCCATGATGTCGTCACTCAGGGGCCCGAAGTAGGAACCCATCTGCACAACAAGTTCCTCGGGCGAGACCTGCTCGGAGAGCGTCGTGAAGTTGGCGATGTCGCAGAACGAGACGGTCAGCCGCCGCCGCTCGCCGCCGGGCCTGGCCTCCAGGCCGGTCGAATGGACCAGCCTCACAAGGTCGGCCGGGACGAACTTCCGGAACGAGCGGAGGCTGGTCTTGGTCTGCTCAACAGCCTCGCCCAGGCGGTCGACTTCGCGGACGATCGAGTGGGCCACGGGCTGGGCGGCGAGCTCGATCCGGCCGATGGCCTCGGTCTCCTGGGCGATCCGCTCCAGGGGGCGGGCCACCTGCGCCGAGACGTACAGGCCGAGCAGGGTCGCCGTCATCAGGACGATGATCCCGATCCCCACCGTGGCACGGTTACTCCGATAAACCCGGGCGAGGATGTCTTTCTCCGGGATGACGATGCAGATCAGCCAGTCCGGAGTCTCGCGCGATGAGAGGCAGGCGTACGCGCCAAGGTAGCGGACCCCGTCCCACGCGAAATTGACCCGGGTCGTCCCGTTCAAGGACGACGGGTCGAGGTCCGCGGGGAGGTTGTCAACGAACGAGGGGATTCGTTTGTCGGCCAGCTCGTCGATCGGCACCAGTTCCTTGGACCAGTGGCGTCCCGGGATCGTGCTCCGGCTCGGCCTGACGAGAAGCTTGGGGTCCTTGTGAGCAATCACCCGTCGCGTCCCATCCTTGAGACACTCGACGACGAAGGCGAAGCCGTTAGAGCCGACCTCCAGGCTCCTCAGATAGATGCTCAGCTCGATCACGTCGAAGGTCGCGCCCAGGACTCCGATGAGCGAACCGTCTTTGGCGAGGACCGGCGTCGCGCAGGTGATCCCGGGGAGATCCGCCTCGCCCTTGGTGCCGAGCATGATATGCGTTTCCGACCAGACCTGGCGACCTTTCGCCTTGGCCGACACGTACCACCCCCGGAGGCGGGGATCTTCCGTTCGACATGTCGGGGTCCGAGAAGAAGGGACGGCGCGGATAATCCTCCGGCCAGTACTCGGAAAACCCGAGCTTGCCGGTGACCGCGTCCCGTCGCATCTCGCCGATGGCGAGCTTGCCGCCGATCCGATTCACGAAGAGCCGATCTCCGGTCGATTCCAGGGAAAGACCCAGGCGCGTGAGCCGGGGATGCACCGCCATGATGTCCAGCCAGTAACGGGCGAGATCGGGAAAGTCGTCCGTCTTGAACCGCCCGGACTGGATGAGCCGGAGGTTGGTCCGCCCCTGTTCGGTGGCGGTGTGCAGGAGGTCGTTGATCTGGACGTCAATCAACCGCGAGGTCTTTTTCAGGACCTGGGCTGAAAGCTCGTCGGCGCCGAAGCGGGCATTCCGGTAGAAGCTGAAGCCAAACGCCCCCATGGTGAACAGGAGGAGCGACGTCTGGATGGTCGTCAGCGTGACACGCAGGGTCGGCTTCATCGGTCGACGATTATTCATCCGCCGCTCCGGGCGTCATGGGACGAAACGGACTCGGGCTCCGTCCGAACCATAGCTTGCGAATGGTCCGGGGGATCAAGGCCGGCGAGAGGAGGCCTCCGCGAGCCCCTTCATCGACCATACGCCATGGACCAGGTCGAGGCGATTCGTCGGAGATGCCTCATATGGTCTTCCGGCCCGGTTCCCTCGAAGCCGAGGATCGTCAACCCGCCATTCCTGACCTCTCGGACCTGGACCCAGCCGTTTCCGCGATCGAGCCGTGCCGGGCTGGCTTTCCCATCGACGGTGCGGATCAGATCATCGGCGGTCTCGGTCGTGCTGGCGTACCCCTCAGGCACCTGGGACGAATGGGTCACGACCATTGTCTTCTTTCCGGCCGCCGCCTCGATCGCAAACCGGCGGAAACCGGCCATCAGCTTCGGGTTGACCTTGTGCAGGGCCGGGTCGCCCTCGTAGCCGCAGTAGAGCGAGTCGGCCAGGATCAGTGTGTCGATCCGCTCGAAGTGCTCGGGAACCTTGAGCAGCTCGCGGACCCCGCCGAACCCGGCGCTGAAGGAGCTGACGGCCACCCGCCCCAGCTTCGGCGTCTCGGCGAGCTTCGCCTCCTTGATCGCGTTCAGAGTCCCGTCGAGGAGCATCGGGAAAAGCTTCGGGTCTCTGAACGGTGCTGAGTAGACGCTCGAAAGTCCCTTGCGGTTGAACTCGATCAGCACGACCGGCCACTTCGACTCCACCAGTGCCGCCTCGATTACCCGGGGTGCACCATGAAGATGAAGGACGACATCAACCACTCCGTCGTGAGGCCGATATCCTTCGGGGACGAACAGCGTCGCCTCTCCCTTCAAGTCAAACCGCTGACCGACCGGGGCGTCATCGGCGGGCTTCGCCTGGGCGAGCAGGGCCAGGGCGGCAATCAGGATCGAACCGGGATTCATCGCGAGTTCTCCCAGACACTTGAAGCAAGGCGCCAGGGTGATAGAGTGGGCCGATCGACCTCGAACTCTGCCCCTCCACCCGAGCCGCCCACCATGCGCCGAACCTTGCCGATGGCGATCAGTCTCCTGACCCTCCTGGCCTCCTGGTCGAATGGCCAGGGGCCGAAGCAGCCCAAGGTTGCGCCTGGGCCGGGCGAGCCCGACCTCGTCGTCGTGCTCGACAAGATGTACGGGCTCTCGATGTTCGGCGACCTGCTCAATCCGGTCAAGACATCGAGCCAGGCCACGCCCGGTCTCTTCCGCAAGGCCGGACCCGGGCCGGTCACGTACACCCCGGTGATCGCTCTCGGCCTGGAGACCGTCAACCGAGGAGGCTGGTATCGCCCTGGCCCCGACGCCGCCCACCCGGACAAGAAGGAACTCTGGTCCTACAAATTCAAGCACACGACGAAGGATTTCGACCTTGGCAAGGTTCTCCCACCCGCCCTGGCCGAAGGGTCAAAGACCACTTTCGACCCCGGCGACGAGCCCTTCGGCCTCTGGGTCGCCAACGACGGCCTCAAGGAGAGCGACGCCTACACCCAGCCGAAGGTCGTCGCCGCGCTCAACAAGCGGCTCGCCAAGCAACCATACAAAGCCATGATCTACCCGGCGAAGGACAAGGTGACCGGCAAGGTCATCCCCAACAGCTACCTGATCGGGTGGGAATATTCGACCAATGATGACTTCCAGGACGTCATGTGCCGGGTTGACAACGTCCAGGTTATTACCGAACCTTGATGCTGAGGCCGTCACATGGCTGCATGGCGACGGAGAGCATTGGCGTTGTTTCCCGGACTGCGGGGCGACCTCAACTCCACCCTCCGGAGACCTCCCTACAAATACAACTACTATCCACTCTTCTCCGACCTTTTCTTTATGTTCCGAGAAGCACTGGACGCATCGGTCGAGCAGTCTCTACGAAAGATCTTCGACTTCGCTGAATGGTGCTTTCGCCAATATCGTAGGGCACCGGGCTTGTCCAGTGCCGCATGTATCTGTTTTTACGAGAACGTCTTCGACGTTGCACGTCGAGATTGGGCCGATGTGGCAAATTGGCTCTCACCCGGCGTTATTCGGGCATGCTGGCCCCTTTGGAAAGATCGACACAGCGAGGACGAAAACGAGAAACTCCGTCAGATACTGACCTTCCGATTAGGAAAGTCCTCGACTTGCCGTTTGGAATAATTCAGGTTCTATCGAGACTGAAGGAAAATGAGATTCAAATTTGAAAGACGTCCAACGACGACTTCCAGGACGTCATGTGCCGGGTCGATAACGTCCAACTCGTGACTGAGCCATGATCGCCCGCCATTACGAATCCGGCCGCTGGATGGAGATCGTCCTCGACGGAGACACAATCGCCTCGGCAACTCTCATCGATGGCCCCGCCGGGTTCCATGACTCCGACGACTGGATCGCGCCCGCCTTCTGGGACCTCCAGATGAACGGCCGCTGGGGCATCTCATTCTCCGACCCGACCTTGACCGTCGAGCAGGTCGCCGCAATCGTCCGGGCGCAAGCCGGGCTTGGCACAGCCCGGCTCTGCCCGACCCTGATCACCGCTCCTCGGGGCGACATGCTCCACGGCGTCCGGACGATCGCCGAGGCGTGCGACCGGTTCCCGGACGTCGGGCGGATGGTCCTTGGCATCCATCTTGAAGGGCCGTCGATCTCCGAAGTTGACGGCTATCGAGGGGCCCACCCGCTCGAAGCCGTCCGGGGGCCCGATTGGGACGAGTTCCGCGAACTTCAAGAGGCCTCCGGCGGCCGGGTCGTCCTCATCACCCTGGCCCCCGAGCGGCCCGGAGCGATCGAGTTCATCCGCCGGGCCACGGCCGAGGGGGTCGTCATCGCCCTGGGACACACCGCCGCCGACGGCCCGACCATCCGGGCGGCCGTCGAGGCCGGAGCCACGCTCTCGACCCATCTCGGCAACGGCATCGCCTCGACCCTGCCTCGCCACCCCAACCCGATCTGGGACCAGGCCGCCGAGGATGGCCTCTGGGCCTCCCTGATCGCCGATGGCCACCATCTCGGCCCGAGCATCCTCAAGGCCCTCGTCCGGTCCAAGACGCCCGACCGGATCATCCTGGTCAGCGACGCCAGCCCGCTCGCCGGCCTCCCACCCGGCCGTTATGGCCAGTGGGAGGTCAACCCTTCGGGCAAGATCGTGGTTGCCGGAACTCCTTACCTGGCCGGGTCGAACCAGGGGATCGAGGTTGGCATCGACCACCTGATTCGCTTCGCCGGCCTCACGCTCGCCCAGGCCCTCGACGCCGCGGTTCTCCGACCTGCCAGCTTGTTCATCCCTCACATTGGCCCTGCCGACTGGGAACACCACCACCCAACAGTCATCTGGCCCGGCGAGCCAGCCAACCTGATCCGATTTGGATTCCGCTCCGGAAAAAACGAACCCAAATTCGAGTTGCGAGCGACATGCGTGCAAGGGGAATGGGTCGGCGCCGAGGCGGCAGACCGGCCAGCCGGCTTGAGCGCATGATCCTAACAAGAACGCCCGGCGCTATCGGATGATCGCGCCGAGCGTCGTTGGCTTCGTTTGGGATGATCCTGGCTCAGCGGCCGAGGACCACCCGGTGAGTGTCCCCGAGTTGTTGGGCCGTCTTGGGGGGCGGCCCGAGGGCTTCCTGCGGGTTCGGGCTCTTGCCGTCGGGGCCAACGGGGAGCGTGGGCAACGAGACCGTGATGACCTCGCCGGTCAGGCCCTTCATGAACTCGACGAGGTCGGCCTTCTCCTGGTCGGTGAGGTTCAGAGGCTTCATGTCGGGGTCGAGGTTCGGGTTCTTGTTGCCGCCCTTGTTGTAGAAATCCACGATCTGGGCGAGCGTCTTCTCCGAGCCATCGTGCATGTAGGGGCCGGTTCGGGTGATGTCGCGGATCGTCGGTGTCTTGAAGGCGCCCTTCTCGGCCTGCGACTTGGCCCCGATCGGCGAGATCTCCCAGCGGCCGAGGTCGGCAAGCTGGCCGGTCTTCTCGTCGAAGCCGACACCCAGGTTGTGGAACATCTCGTCGGTGAAGTTGGCCCCGGCGTGGCAGGCCGTGCAGTTGGCCTTCTTCAGCAGGGCGTCATCCACCTTGAATGGGTCTTCGTCTTTGAGACGGAGCCCAAACAGAACCATGCCTCGCTTCTGGCTCTCGGTCAGGGCCTTGAAGGTCTCGGCGTTGTCGGGGTCACCGAGGTTGTATTTGTCGAAGGCCGAGTTGCCCGTCAGGGCCGTCCGCTCGAACGCGGCGATCGCCTTGGCCATGCCGTCGAGTGTCACGTCGGTCCCGAAGACCTTGAGGAATTGCTCTTTATAGCCGGAGATCTCCCGAAGCCGCTCGATGATCTCCTTGTACGATTGGTCGCCCATCTCGATCTTGTTCTGGATCGGCCCCTGGGCCTGGCCTTCGAGCGAGGGCGCCCGGCCGTCCCAGAACATCGTCCGGCCATAAACCGTGTTGAGCACCGTGGGGGCGTTCCGGCCGCCAACTTGCCCCTTGATGCCCGTGGAGGTCTTCGAGTTGTCGGTCCAGCCCTTGGCCGGGTCGTGGCAGGATGCACAGCTGACGGTGCTGTCCTTCGAGACACGCTGGTCGAAGTAGAGCTGCTTGCCCAGCTCGACCTTTCCCTTGGTGATCGGGTTGGAGGCGGGGATGAACGAGGCGACGGGCGGCAGGCCGGCGGGAACAGGGATCTCGTAAGGCTCGTCGTGAATAGCCTTTGTATCGGGGTCGAGGACAAGGAACGACATCGGAGTGGGCGACGAGGACTCGCCTCCCTGGACCTCTCCCTTGACGACGTCGATCGCCTTCTCGGTGTCGATCCGACGGTCCGGCGTGATCAACTCGCCGGCCGTCTTGTTGTCCTTGGCCTGGTTCGCCCCGTTCTGGGAGGCGGTCTCGGTTCCCGAACCTCCGCAACCAATCAACAGTAGGGGAAGGGTGGCGAGCATCGAGGCGAGGATCTTGGGCAGTCTCGGCATTGGGAAATCATCTCCATCGAGAGCCCCGCTCTATTCAAGTGGTAGAACGGAACTCCGGGACGCATCGTCGGGAGGGCGGGGCCGACGAAGTTTGACGAACCGACCGGCGGCGTCAATCGCGCCAGGATCGCAAGACCAGCGGGAATTCGGGCAGGACCCTCGCTCGACTGATCTCCAAGGGAGGGCAGACGGCCTGGCTCAGGACCCCTCGACCCTGGTCTCGAAGGGTGATCGAACCGATAATGATTATCGTTATGCCGTGGATCAGGGTCAAGGATGAGCCGACCAAACTGTGAGGACTCCGGGAGAGGCGGGACGATCCGGCCTTGGAGCGAGCAATGAAGTATCCGCCCAGGGCCGGGATGTCGGCCGAAGAACGATTGGTGGTCGGCCCGTCGAACCGGATCGTCTTCGCCGACGACCGGATGCCCGCCGTGCTCTCGACCCCCTGGCTGGTCGCCCACCTGGAATACGCCGCGAGGCGAGCGATCGAGCCCTGCCTGACGGTTGACGAGCGCAGCGTCGGCACCTTCCTGGAGGTCGAGCATCTCGCTCCGGTGCCCGAAGGGCTGACCGTCAACTGCCGGGCCCGGGTGATCCTCTCCGACGGCCCGATCGTCACTTTCCAGGTCGAGGCGCACGACGGCTTCGAGGTCGTCGCCAAGGGGCTCCACCGACGGAGAATCATCGACGTCGAACGCTTCGCTCGGCGGGTCGCCAAGAAACGGGACGCCGCCTCTCGGTGACGGATTTCGACCAGTCCCTCGATACGAAGCCACCGTCCCAGGGTTTATTCCAAGAGACAGTCCTTGCATGCATTGATCGGCCTGACTATAATTGGTTGGATGGATGCATTGTTCAGGTTGAACCTTACCATCGGTGAGTTTGTCTTGGAGCGAAACCATCCGCGTCATCCCCGAGGTATTGGTTAAAGAGTCGTGAGGCGGTTCCCTGGAGCCGCGGCGACAACCGGAACGCTTCCTCGGTCGAAGAAATCGGCTTTCGCGGCGAACTCCTAAGAAAATCAAGAGAAGGCCGTGGACTTCACGGCAGTTTCGCTATCCGGGGTCGTGATTCTCGGATATTATCATTACCCTGCCGGCTGTTAATCGTGGAGGAGGCGCCCCCGATGGCGAGGGTCCCTGGCTATTCTTCCCCGGCCTCCCTGGGCCATAAGACCATGACTCGCACGATCCAATGTCCCCAGTGCGGCGTCGTGCTGAACGTGCCGGACTCGGCGGCGGGTCGCAAGCTGAAGTGCCCGAAGTGCGCAACCAAGTTCGCCGCGCCCTCGGGTAACCCGGGCGACTCGGCCGTCGCTGGGACCGGGCCTGCCTCCACGATGTTCCCCACCCGGAACGCGCCGGGAAGCAGCGGCTCGATCGAGCTGCCGACTCGTAAGGACAGCAGCGGATCCGTCGAGTTGCCGACGTCGAAACCCAAGAGCGGCGGCGGGATGAACTTCGATCTGCCCACCCCCGCGGGTGACGCTCCGCTCCGCGACATGTTCGACCTGCCGTTGCTGTCCGACCCATCGCCAAAAAGTTCGCAGGGCCATCCCAAGGCTCCGGTCGATCCGGTGGCGGACGCCCTGGCCTTGTTCCAGGATGAGCCGAAGACGAACCGCCGCCCCAAGGGGGCCGAGGCTCGTTCCAAGGCCCGCCGCTGCCCGAGCTGTGGCGGGGTCGTGCAGGTCGGGATGTCTCTCTGCGGAACCTGCGGGCTCGACCTCGACACCGGCCAGCGTGTCGCGCCGCTTGACGTCCTCGACGAGGAGATGCCCGAGGCGCCCCGGTCGGAGATGCCTCCGCTGGGCGTGATGTTCGTCGGCTCACTCTGCGCCATGGCCAATCTGCTCCTGTCGGTCGCCTCGCTGATCGCCTGGCAGAAGGGGCAGGAGGGGGTGCAGTTCCTCCTGATCGTCTGGCTGTTTGGGCTCTATGCGTCGGTCCAGTTCCTTCGCCGGAAGTCGATTCGTCCGCTCTTCCTGGCACTCGCCCTGGGCGTCGGGATCGGGGCGGTCGCCTTGATCGTCTTGCCGATCTACCAGGCGAACGTCGAGCCCGACGTCGTGGTCCTCAATCCGGAAGCTCCCGTCAAGCCGGTCAACCCCGACGCACCCCCGGTCGAGAACATCGCCGAGCGACTCGACGTGTCCAAGATCACCTGGGGCATCGCCCTCCTGCTCGGCTACGCCGCCCTCTCGGTCTACCTCAACAGCCCGGCGATGAAGCGGCAATTCTACAAGAAGTGACCGGCCCGGCCGATCTGGCGAGATGGCCGAGGGGCCAGGATCGTCGCCCCAACCGGGGCGGCGATCCCGATCTCCCTCGCGCATACCGGCACTGATTCATCAAATCCTAAAGACTTCTCCACGATCGCATCATCCGAGTCGAGTACAACGGGTTCCCCCCATCGAACCCGCGTCAACCTCGGAGCCCGCCTCGTGTACCCTGCCCGACCCTCGTCCCGCCCTCGTCCCGCTTTCACCCTGATCGAGTTGCTGGTGGTGATCGCGATCATCGCCGTGCTGATCGCCCTGCTGCTGCCCGCCGTCCAGGCGGCGCGCGAGGCCGCCCGGCGCGCCCAGTGCGTCAACAACCTCAAGCAGATCGGCCTGGCCCTGCACAACTACCACGACACCAGGGGAGCCTTCCCGACCGGCTACTTCACCTGGAACACCTGGGGGCCGATGGTCATGATCCTGCCCCACCTCGAGCAGCAGAACCTGTTCAATTCATTGAACTTCTACTCGGGTTACGCCTCCAACAGCGCGGCCTCGCGTGGCACCGGCAGCGGGGTCTACGCGAACACGACGGTCGCCTTCACCCAGATCAGCACCATCCTCTGCCCCTCGGACATGGACCGGCTGACCACCCAGACGGGACATATCAATTACGTCTTCTGCATGGGCTCCGATGCCTATGGCAACAACACCTACTCCCCGTTCAATGGCGTGTTCTGCCCGCCCAAGGCCGGTAATACCACGATGGCCGGCATCACGGACGGGACGAGTAACACCGCGGCCGTCTCCGAGCGGGTCAAGGGGATCGGCAACTATCCGGATGCGGCGTTCGACACCATGAAGCCGACAACCTCGTTCGTGGGCAACAAGCCCGCCGCCTCGATGGCGGCCAGCGGCATCACCCCGCAGCAGGCGTATCAAGTTTGCTTTGCCGTCTCGCCGACCTTGGCCAACGTGACGACCGGGTCGGCCGTGGACCCGCTCAACGGCTTCTGGACCGACGCCGAGCCGTCGCAAGAGATGTACAACCACGTCATGCCGCCCAACACCTGGAATTGCTCGACCGACGCCACGAATTACCACGGCGCGGCCATGTCGGCTTCGAGCCGGCACCCCGGCTCGGTCAACCTCCTGATGATGGACGGCTCGGTCCGCTCGATCAAGAACAGCATCTCCATGCCGACCTGGTGGCGCTCGGCACCAAGATGATGGGCGAGGTCATCGGCGCCGACTCGCTCTGAGCGAGCCGAGTTGAGGACGCCGTCCCCCGACGATCAATCGGGGGACGTGATCGAGTCATAAACCGAGAGGGCACGGTCCAGCACCCCCGTCGCGAGATCCTGACGAAGGATCTCGACGCCGGGGAGCGCCGGCGAAGCTCGCCGACCTCGAAATCCCCGAGCCGACGGCCGTCAACCCGCACGACCTTGAGGTTGGGCAATTTCCTCAACTGCTCCGCGGCCCTCGGGCCGATCGCTCGCGCGCCGATCCTCAAACTCTTCAGGCTCGAGAGCCCGGCGAGATGGTCCAGGCCGGCTTCCGTGATCTTGCCCGTAGGATCCTCGTATCTCCAGTTGTACAGGTCCAGGTCTTCCAGCCCCGTCATCCCCGCGAGGTGGCCCAGGTCGGCGTCGGTCGTCTCGTACCCGAGGCGGAGTTTCTTGAGCGACTTCAACTCCCGGAGTTGCTCCAGGCCGGGGCCGGTGACCGACGTGTCGGAAAGATCCAGTTCCCGCAGGCTTTGCAGGCCCCTCAAGTGGGCCAGGCCGGCGTCGGTGATCCCTCGAGAGCCGAACAAGTTCAGCGATTCGAGGCGTTCGAGGCCGCTCAGGTGGGCCAGGCCGGCGTCGGTCACTCTGACCCCGCTGAAGCTCAGCTTCCGGAGGCGTTTGAGGACCGCGAGATGGGCCAGGCCTTCGTCATCGATCGACGTCGTCCAGGTCAGGGACAACGCTTCCAGATCGGCCATTCCCCGAAGGTGGACGAGCCCTGGCCCGTGGATCGACGCCGGGCCGAGGTCGAGCTTCTTGAGCCGCGTCATTCCCGCGAGGTGGACCAGGCCGGCGTCGGTGATGCCGTGGCCTCCGGCACTCAACTTTTCGAACCCGGTCAGCCCCCCCAGGTGGGCCAGGCCGGCGTCACTGATCTGGCGGTGGGGAAGGCTCAGATCTTTGAGGCCGGTCAGCCCGCGCAGATGGACCATTCCCGCATCATCCAGCTTCGTATCCCGGAGCCAGAGTTCCTCAATTTCGGCCAGCTCGGCGACGCTACGGCACCGGGGGACCTGATTCCAGAAGGTCGCCAGGCCGCGGATGTAAGCCAGGTCGGCCTCGGTCGGCGATGGGGCGTTGGGTCCTGGCTCGGCACGAGGCCGGTCATCATCCCCAGCGACCGAGATCGATGGAGAAAGCATCCGGACGACGAGAAGAGCGGCCGACCAATGGATGAATCCGCGACCTGTCACGGTGCCTCCTTGCTCGGGCCGAGGAGCCCGGCGAATGCCGAACGGAGCCCGACCGACCCAGATGGTCGAGATCGGCCGTGCACGATACTCCTTCGGCTTCCATCGGTCTATCTCGATCCGGTCGAGGGCAGGGTTGTTTCGGGGAGGACCAGCGGCCTCCGCCTCGGGCGATCTCGGCAAGCCGGAGGAAGCGCGAGCGATGATCCTTTCCCGCCTCCCGCGATCTCACCGAGGGGCCGGCCTCGGCATTGCGGGAGGCTTGCCTTCGTTGTAGTTTCAATTCGCCCTCGGCCCACGCCGAGGGTCCGACGAAGGCCCCGCCCCTTGCTGGAGGATCGAACGGTGCCCCGCCTGACCTTCGCGTCGCTGATGTGGCTGCTCGCCGTCCCTCCGATGGCATCGGACGCCCAGGCACCGCGGCACGAAATCGGCTCCGAGCCTGACCTTGATCCGCGTCGGCCGGTTGCTCGACCCCAGGGCGGAATGCGTCCTGGAGGACCGGGGGATCCTGGTCGAAGGGGACCGGATCGCAAAAGTCGGGACGTATGACGAGGTCCGCAACCAGACGCCGAAGACAGCCTCGTTCATCGACCTCGCGAAGGCCACGGTCCTGCCCGGCCTGATCGACGCGCACACGCATGTCCTGCTCCAGGGGGACGTGACGCAGGCGGAGTACGACGAACAGATTCTCAAGGAGTCGATCCCCTTCCGGACGATCCGGGCCACGGTCGCGGCCAAAATTGCGGTGAACAACGGCTTCACGGCGATCCGCGACCTGGAGACCGAAGGGGCGATGTACGCCGATGTGGACCTCAAGCGGGCCATTGAGCGTGGGATCATCCCCGGCCCCCGGATGTTCTGCGCGACCCGGGCCTTCTCGGCCGACGGGGATGTACCCGGTGCTCGGCTACTCCTGGGAGCTGAAGATGCCCGAGGGGGTCCAGATCATCGACGGCGCCGACGCCATCCGCAAGGCGGTCCGCGAGCAGGTCAAGTTCGGGGCCGACTGGATCAAGTTCTACGCGGATCGCAAATACTTCATGAAAGACGGCGCCCTCCACTCCAAGGTCAATTTCACGGCCGAGGAGGCGAAGGCGATGGTCGATGAGTCGCACCGGCTCGACCGACGGGTCGCGGCCCACGCGATGGGCAAGGAAGGGATCGCCGCCGCCCTCGCCGCCGGGGTCGACACGATCGAGCACGGCAACGGCCTCGACGAGGAGCTGATGGACCGGATGATCGCAGAAGGGGTCTACTGGTGCCCGACGATCTACGTTGGCGTCTGGGTCGCCGACGGTCGGGGGAAGCTCTGGCAGGAGATGCGCGACCTGGAAGCCGAGGGCGTTCGGCCTGGCGGTCAAGAAGGGGGTCAAGATCGCCTACGGGACCGACGCGGGCGGCTACCCCTGGACCGAGAACCAGGCGAAAGAGTTCGCCTACATGGTCAAGTACGGGATGACCCCGATGCAGGCGATCCGCTCGGCCACCCTCGTCGCCGCCGAATTGCTCCAGGCCGAAGAAGACATGGGAACCATCGAACCCGGTAAGTTCGCCGACCTCGTCGCCACCCTCGGCGATCCCCTCGCCGACATCACCGAGCTGGAGCGGGTCAAGTTCGTCATGAAGGGAGGAGACGTGGTCCGGAACGACGTGCCGAGATGAACAACTGCCTGCATAGAGCAGGACAAGTCTCAATACCGTTGAATGAACCGTAGCGTCAATTCCAGGTCGTCTTAATGTCTCCCCTCTCCCTCGGGGAGAGGGGCCGGGGGTGAGGGACGTCGCCTCGCCAGAGAAGGTCGAACAGGCCAATTCCGAACCCCGGCGGTGGTGCCACGACCCTCACCCCGGCCCTCCCCCAGAGGGAGAGGGAGGCAGAAAATGCCGATGCCGCAAGTGGTTACGCTTCGTTCAACGGTATTGGGACTTGTACTGCCGTTCCCATGGGAAATCGGCAGGTCAAGTCCTGCCCTACAAGACCTCATCACGAGTCCTCGCATATGTTCGAATTTCACCGCATTCTCCCGACCCGACGGCACTCCCTCCTCACCGGTGCCGCGTTCCTTTGTTTCTTCGCCTGCGCTTCGAAAGCCCAGGAGCCCCCGAAAGCCGCGACTTCGACCGAAACAACGCTCCGGGTCGGAGACAACGGCGTGGCCGTCGAGAGTCTCCAGCGCCTCTCAACGCCCGACTGACCCCCTCGCCCGAGCTGGACGTCAACGGCGACTTCGGCGAGGCTACGAGGGCGGCCGTCCTCCGTTTCCAGCGGGCGAATCGCCTCGAACCGACCGGCGCCGCCGATCCGACCACGAGGAAAGCCCTCGGTCCCCCGCCGAGCGGCCCACCGCCGGTCCCTTCGCCCGCGGTCGTCAACGCCCGGAGGCTGGCGAAGCAGCCGTCCGACCCGCTCGAAGGCCCTCCGTTCACCACGGCGGCCGCCTGGGCGATCCTCGACGGCAGGACGGGCGCGATCCTCGCGGGCCAGTCCGAGAACAAGCCTCTGGAGACGGCCAGCACGACCAAGATCATGACCGCCCTGATCGTCGTCCGCCTGGCCAAGGCCGACCCCAGGGTCCTCGATGAGATCGTCATCTTCTCCGAGCGGGCCGACCGGACCGTCGGGCTCGACCTCGGGAGTCAAGGCGGGCGAGAAAGTCCCGGTCCGCGAGCTGCTCTATGGGCTCCTTCTCCCTTCGGGCAACGACGCCGCCGAGGCGTTCGCCGAACACTTCGGCGGCCGGCTCGGGTCGGCCGAGGTCGCGTGAGCCGAGCGCGCTCGTTTCATCGCCGAGATGAACCGGATCGCCGCCGAACTGGGCCTCCGCGAGACCCACTTCGCCAACCCTCACGGTCTGCCCGCCGCCGGCCATCGCTCCAGCGCCGGGATCTCGCCCGGCTCGCGCGGGTCGCGATGCTCGACCCGACCTTCGCGACCGTCGTCGCGACTCCGCTTCGCGGAGCGACACTGATCGAGGGTTCGGGCCAGACCCGGAACGTCGTCTGGACCAATACGAACAAGCTTCTCGATGTCGAAGGGTACGACGGCGTCAAGACGGGCACCACCACCGGCGCGGGGGCCTGCCTCGTCGCCAGCGGCCGGCTCGGCGAGGATCACCTGATCGTGGTCATCCTCGGCGCCCCCTCCTCCGAAGGCCGCTATGCCGACGCCCGAAACCTGTTCCGCTGGGCGTGGCTACGGCGAGGTCATAAGGCTTCCTGAACCCGTCACCAGGAACGCGCGAGCGGCGAGATCATTGCGGATCTCGATCCAGGGAAGCCCAGATCCCGAGTGTTTTCGAAGTGGTCGAGATGCCCGAGCATGCCGGCGCAATGAATCGATCCGAGGCCAGGCGGACTTCCTGGCCACTGTCAAAGTTAATTTTAACTGACATGCTGTTAATGTATGCAATACGCACCATTTTCTAAGCATTTCTTTTTCTGAATTTTATCGTTGAAAAACGCCTTTACTGACTGTTTGCTAGAAGTTTGTGTAAATTCGGGCGAGATTTCGATCGCAGGCTCTTAACTTGCGATACTAAAACCCCTGTGAGTTCGATACAGGGCTAGTCTTGCCCGGTCGATCAAGCCAAATCGCGTCCGTGACTTCGCTCCTCGCCTTGACGCTCTGATTGATCTTTTGGCCAGATCTGGGCGTGGCGAAGGGCGGCTGATCTCACCGCGTTTGTTCCGTTGTTCGAGACGCGCATCGGGATAAGCCGCCTCGCGGGCTGCTGTTCTTGATCGTGAATTCGATGCCTTCCTGTTCGACCAAGTCCCTAGATCGTTCGATTCTTAAGGTGGGTCAGTCAGGTCATTCCGACCGACTCCCGCTTCGACAGGGTTCGATCTTCGTTCTTGCCTGTCGATCTCCGCACCTTCGCCTTCTTTCATGATCGATCTTCAACATGGTGGAGATTCCAGCATGCCGAGCACCGTTCGTTCCCGTGCCCCGAGGCATGGGTTTACCCTGATCGAACTGCTGGTCGTGATCGCGATCATCGCGGTTCTCATTGCTCTCCTGCTGCCGGCGGTCCAGGCGGCTCGCGAGGCCGCTCGCCGGAGCCAGTGCGTCAACAACTTGAAGCAAATGGGGCTGGCGATGTTCAATTACGAAAGCGCCATCGGCTCCCTGCCGGCCGGAGGGATCGAGAACGGGCCGATCGATGATCCGTCCTCCTGCGGGGCGTATCACGGGAACCGCCAGTGGGGTGCCATGGCTCTCATGCTCGCGTACATGGAACAGAGCAACGTCTACAACTCGTTCAACTTCCAGTGGTCGTCCGGAGGGTGCTTCTCCGGCTCGGGTTGCCATGACGCGGGAGCGGTCCAGTTCACGGCGGCTTCGGCCAAGATCAGTTCCTACATCTGCCCGAGCGATCTGCCGTTCACTTTCGTGAACAACATCGCCAGTATCGGAAGTTCCAACTACTATTCGCAAACGTCCTACTACCCTTCCGGGGGAACCTGGAACACGATCGCGTACTATGACGGCCCCGCCTGCTGGAACCAGGACCCGGGTAACGGAGCCTTCGACGACTCGGCCGCTTACAGGATCGCGGATTTCATCGACGGGACGAGTAACACGATCCTCGCCGGCGAAGCGTCGCGGTTCAAGAACGACCTGGATACGGCGTTCAACCAGTGGATCCGTTTCGCCTACTTTGGGTCGTCCATGTTCCCGAACAACGGCCGGCCGCAGGGTCTTCTCTTCGAGGTCCCCAACATCAACGCGCCGGCCATCGACGGGACGCTCCCCCCCGGCTGCGATTACCCGTGCAATTCGGATTATCAGAACTGGGCGCTGCCGGCCAACGCTCCGAATTACAAGTATTACGGGGCCTGGGCGTTTCGGAGTAACCACCCGGGCGGAGCGAACTTCCTCTTCGGCGACGGTTCCGTCAAGTTCCTCAAGCAGACGATTTCTCAGCCCGTGTACATGGCTCTCGGGACGAGGAACCAGGGCGAGGTCGTGAGTTCCGACTCCTACTGAGCCCTGGGCCTTTCGTCGCTGGCTGAAATCTCGTCTCCTAATACTACAGCGCTAAGTCTTTCCCCAGGAGCAGCGAGGGAGCCCAGTGAGTTTGATGCCCAAAGCCCGCAACTTCTTCCGCGTCGCCTTGGTGTGGCTCTTGCGGGCCGCCGCATTTCTCTTCTGCGTCCGCTCGATCTCCGCCGCCGTCCGCTCCAACAGCTTCAGCGAGGGGCGTTCGCCCAGCCACCAAGACGGGATCATCGCCGCGATCGCCGTGTGCACCTGGCACTCCGTCAACTCCGGATTTTTCCCCCCCGAACTCCTCTCGCATCCGCGCCAGGAACAGGTAGCTCACGCAACTCAGGATCAGGTGGCGTTTCAACCCCTGGTAACGACGCCCTTCATACTGATCCAGCCCGATCTCCGATTTCTGGTCCTCGAAACAACGCTCGACTCGCCATCGCGAGAACCCCACCAGCAACAACTTCGACACCGGCGTCTCCGGGGGGGCGTTGCTCACGAAGAACTTCACCTCCTTCAGGTCCAGGACGTTGCGGGCCACGACCAGGTGCATCAGCTCGCCCGGCAGACCGTCCTCGCCCTTGGGGGTGAAGATCTCGTGCTTAACCTCCCAGATCATCGGCCCCTTCTCGCCGTCCTTGACCCGCCAGCGTTGCCAGGCCTGATCGACGAATGCCCGCTCGTTCAGCAGCTCATCGACCCGTCGCGCCGGCCGGCTGCCGCCGGCCAGGCGAGGGACCTTGCGGCCCCGCCCACGCCCGTTCTTGCGGTACGGACGGGTGACCACGCGGGGCGGATCGAGCCAGCCGGTGAAGCTCCGGGGGACCTCGCCCATGAACTTCTGACCGCGAGCGTTCAGGCCCCGGAGAAAGTCGGGCTTGCTGCCGTATCCCTCGTCGAAGGTCATCCAGTCGAAGTGGAGGCCATGGCCGATGGCGTGGTCATACAGCTCCAGGGCGATCCGCCACTTGGGGCGGTAGGTCATCGAGTCGGGGATGCCCGCCTCGCGACAGCGTGGACGGTCGTCCGACCAGCTCTGGGGCAGGTACAGCTCGCCGTCGATCAGGCAGTGGAAGCCGTCGCGGGCGTACCCCAGGTGGACCGTGACCAGGCAGTTCTCCGTCTTGCCCCGCGATCCGCACCACTGGCGTTGCACGCCCGGCGTCTTGTCCCCCTTCTTGACGTCGCTGGTCTCGTCGATGACGCCGATGGAATGCGGCCCGGAGTGCTCATCGCGGACGATGTGCTGGAGTCGGTCGCGCAGGAGGTCGTGGTCCCAGTGGTGCTGGCTGAGGAACTCCTGGAGGGTGCGTGGTGCGACGCCGGCGTTGAGGGCGATCGGCTCGACGCTCTTCTCGGGGATGTCGGAGATCTGGCCGGAGATGTAGGTGGGCAGGTGGGCGCGGGTGTCCTTGCGTGGGAAGCAGTCATCGAACCGCTTGAGAAACGACCTGAGCTTGGGCTTGAGCGATCGGATCTGGGGGATGTTCATGCTCGTGTCTCCATAAGCCTTTGAGACGAGCATAGTTTCGTCGTGGCCAGCGATTCAAGCCTGTACAACCTGGCGCATGTAGTACTAAGGAAGGTGACCGTTGATGAAGAAAAACCGGGTGGCCTTCTTGTTGCTTGCTTCCACACTCACCGCTGGATGCGGTGGCGAGAACACCATGTCCCTGCCCGAGTCGGAGAAGGCGAAGATCAAGACCGAGACAACTCCGGAGAAATCAACCGCGGGCAAGAAGGCAACAGCCCCCAAAGCTGGGGTGGATTGACTCTTGACGCGGTGATCGGCCGCATTGTGGTGAGAAGCGCGAGAACATTCAGAAGCGGGAAGGTCAGACAGGATGCCCACCCATCCGGGTCGATGATGGCTTGAGCCGCGATCCGAGTTGGCGGGATGGTTCCCGCGGAATCTTGACGACCCGACCGCGTCCTGAGAGTCAGGGGTGCGGTCGGGTCTTTCTCCAGAATCAGAGTGTGCGTTATCCCCTCTCGAACTCGCGTAGACTTGACCATCGATAATCGATCTCCTAGCATTGATGCGGGAGGACGTCGATCGATGGTGTTGGAACGCGACTGCATGAGCGACCGGATCCGTAGGGTCCTGGCCGAGCGGATCATCGGCGGGCAGCTGGCTCCGGGAGAGCGGCTGGTCGAGATGCGGATCGCCGAGGAGTTCAAGACGAGCCAGGCTCCGGTGCGCGAGGCCTTGCGCGAGCTGGAGACGCTCCGGCTGGTCGAGTCGGAGCCGTATCGAGGGACGCGGGTCCGCGAGGTGGGCGAGCGGGAAATGGCCGAAGCCTACGCGGTCCGGGCCGTCCTGGAGCAGGCGGCGGCCGAGACGGCGGCCCCGGTCTTGAAGGGGAACATCGGGGAACTTCGGTGCTGCCTCGAGGTGCTTCGGGCTTCGGCCCTGGCCGGGGACTATGCCGGGTTCGCCCGGAGCAACCTTGAGTTTCACCGGCGGATCGTCGAGGCATCTGGCAACCGGATCTTGCTCCAGACCTGGGATTCGCTGGGGTTCGAGACGAGGGTCCGGATCAGGCTGGCCCGCCATGAGCCCGACCTGGCCCACCTGGCGAACATCCACGACCCGATCTTCGAGGCCCTCGAAGCGGGCGACGGTCCGAAAGCCGGCCGGCTGCTCCGCGAACATGCCGAGTCGTTCATGGGACCGGGTCGCGATCAGCTTGGCGTGGCTGATCGAGGTTAGAACGGTCGATGCCCGGACGCTCTGGGGTTGGCCGGGGCCGTCGGATCGGGCATGATCGTTGTTGTCGTCCGCGAGGCCGATGTGGTCGAGTGCCTCGACTTGAGATCGTCATTTGGGTTTGAATGGCTCGATGTCCGACTCCGTCCGACCCGTCTCGCCCGGCCTCCTCGGTCGTCCGTCTGATCCGTCATCTTGCTTCCCGCTGGGCGACCCCGGGCGCGGGGCGGGCGGTGGTCTGTCAGCCCCCTGGTGGGGTTCATCGCCGGGCTGGGGGCGGTCGCGTTCCTGCTCTCGCTCGACGCGATGACCCGCCACGTCCTGGGCGGCCTGCTGCACCTCCGCTTGCCGCCGACCGGCGAGGGGACCGCTCACCCGATCTCCTACCCCTATCCCTGGTGGCTGGTCCTGCTGATCCCGACGCTGGGCGGGCTGGTCTCCGGGCGTCCTGGTCTTCACCTTCGCCCCGGAGGCCGAGGGGCACGGCACCGACGCCCTGATCCGGGCCTTCCACCGGGGGGCGGGGAGATCCGCACGAGGGTGCCGATCATCAAGGCGGTCGCCTCGGTGATCACGATCGGCTCGGGCGGCTCGGCGGGGCAGGAGGGGCCGATCGCGCAGATCGGCGCGGGGTTCGGGTCGTTCCTGGCCCGGGTCCTGCGGCTGACGCCGGGCGAGCGGCGGCTGCTGATGCTCTCCGGCGCCGCCGGGGGGATCGGCGCGATCTTCCGGGCCCCGCTCGGCGGGGCGCTGTTCGCGGGCGAGGTCCTCTATGCGACCACGGCGACCGAGTCGGCCGCGCTCTTGCCTTGCCTGGCCAGCTCGATCGTGGCGTATTCGACGTTCGCCCTGTTCATCACGCCCCGGCCGATCTTCGTCGTGCCGGACCTCGCCTTCCACGGGCTCCGGGAGCTGCCCCTGTTCGCCCTGCTGGCCGTGGTCTGCGCGGCGGTCGGCTGGCTGTATGTCCGGGTCTTCTACGGGATTCGCGACCGGGTCTTCCGGCCGATGCCGATCCCCCGGCACGTCAAGCCGGCCATCGGCGGGCTTGCTGGTCGGGCTGATGGCGCTGGCGTTCCCGGAACTGATGACCGGCGGCTATGGCTGGGTGCAGTGGGGGGCGATCGGGATGCCGAGCCGACCTGGCGTTGCCCGGCAACGCCGGTCTTCAAGCCCCAGATGGGCGTGGCGATGCTGCTCGGCCTGGCCCTGCTGAAGATCGTCGCGACCGGCCTGACGATCAGCTCGGGGGGCAGCGGCGGGGTGTTCGGCCCGTCGGTCTTCATCGGCGGGATGCTCGGCGGGGGGGTCGGCCAGCTCCTCCGCGAGACGCTGCCGGGAGGCCACGTGCTCGACCCGGCGGCGTTCGCCCTGGTGGGCATGGGCGGGTTCTTCGCCGGGGTCTCGAAGACGCCGCTGGCCTCGATCGTGATGGTCTGCGAGATGACCGGGCACTACCGGCTGCTCGTCCCCTTGATGCTCGTCTGCGGCCGTGAATGTCCTGCTCTCCCGGCACTGGACGCTCTACGAGGAGCAGGTCCCCAGCCCGATCGACAGCCCGGCGCACCAGGGAGACTTCGTGGTCGACGTGCTCGAACGGATCCGGGTCGACCAGGTCCACATCCGGACCGAAGGGCTGGAGCTGGTCCCGACGTCGACCCCGTTCGACCGATTGCTCCGGCAGGTGGCCAACTCGACCGAGACGCTGTTTCCGGTCATCGACGCCGAGGGGCGGTTCGTCGGGATCTTCTCGCTCCGCGACGTCCGCCTGGCGCTGCTGGGCTCGGACGTCGGCCCGCTCGTCATCGCCGACGACCTGGCCACCCACTCCGTCGTGACCGTCACCCCTCGCGACGACCTCCACACCGCGCTGCGCCGCCTGACCGAGCTGAACCTCGACGAGATCCCCGTCGTCGACCCCGAAGACCCGACCCGGCTGGTCGGGCTCCTCGGACGCCGCGAGCTGGTCGCGGCCTACACGGCGCAGATCGATGCGCTCCGGGCCCGGTAAGTCATCGATGATTTCGTTGTCTCAATGCCCCTGCATGACCCACGCCTCGGCGGCCTCGACAGCCTTCTTGCGCGTGGGCTGGGGGATGAACCGCCAGTGGGGCTGGCCCCCTTCGGGCGCGGCGACCGAGTCGAGCCACTGGCGGATGACCGAGGGGGACTGGCTGACCATGGCCTGACGGCGGATCGTCGGGCCGATCGGTTGCTCGAAGATCACCGCGTAGATAGGGCAAGGCGTCGGCCTGTTTGAGCTTCCGGACGTACTTGCCGATCTTGGTGTCCATCTGGGCGAGGTCGTTGCCGAAGGCCTGGCGGAAGGTGGCGAGGTGCTCCTCGGGTGAAAGCTCCTCGAAGGGCTTCTTCCGGCTCAGCCGCTTGACATAGGCGACGAATTCGTCGAGCCGCTGGGTCGCCAGGTAATGAGTCAGGGCCCAGGCGCGGGCGTAGTCGGTCGGGTTGAGATCTTGCTTGGTGACGAGGTATTCGACCGTCGAGCTTCGATGATCGCGATCGAGGAAGGAGTCGCGAGGACCGCCCCGGACCTGGTTAGGAAGCGGGTCTTCGAGGTCGCGGATCGTGGCCATGTGGATCGGGTTGACCTGGCCAAGGCCGGCCCAGTCGGTCCCCTTGCGCGTCACCTTCGGCGGCGAGCAATACTCGGCCAGCCCCTCGACCAGCCAGAGCGGCCAGTCCGAAAGCCTCGGCTGGATGCCGACGTTGTGAAGGATCTGGTGCGTCCCTTCGTGGGCGACGGTCTGGGGTTTGCGGAGGGCCGAGACCTCGGGCGAGTCCTGGTCTCGCCGCGATTTCTCGTAGAAGAAGATCCGGTTCGAGAGGATCTCGTAATACGCCTGGACATCGGAGGCAACCCGGCGGTTGGCCCGGAAATCGTCCTCGGTCGCGAAGATGACCGCGACGAGCGGGAACTCGAGCGGCGCGACTGGCAGGCCGTGCTTCTTGAGCGCGGCGGTCAGGCCGTCAAAGAGGCGTTCCAGAAGGTCGGCGCTGGCCTCGGCGAAGTGCTCGCTGCTCTGGTAGAAGATCAGGTAATGCGAGGTCTGGTGGACGCGGAAGGTCGCGAATTCCGGGTCGTCCAGGAGCGACCGGCGAAGCTGGTCGATCGTCGAGGGGACGAACGGCTGATCGGTGAAGACCAGCCCCTCGGGCCAGCCGATCTGGCCGTCGGGCAGGAGCACGGCCATCCGCCCTTTGAGCATCCCGTGCTCGCGGGCGACAATCGCCTTCCCCTTGGCATCGCGGACGAAAACCCGTCGAGGCTCGGTTCGGATGGCCGGGGCGAGCACCGGAAGCGGCGGTGGAGGGGCAATGTCGAAGGGTTCCGGACGCGGCAACGCCTCGCGAGGCTGCTCCGGGAATGCGTCGGGGGCGAGACGGTCGGACTCGAGGATCGCCAGGCCCTCCGGACGCGAACCCGGCGTTGAAGTCAGCTCAGGGACAGGGACCGGATCTGTGGACTCGGACTCGGTTCGCTCGGGCTGAGGATTCACCGGGGTTTCGGTTTGACCCGGCTCAGGCGCGGGCGTCGGCGAGGGTCTGGGCTCGACCTGAACGCAATGGCCTCCGGGGATCGAGCGGGAGGTGGCCGAGTTGTGCGAGTCTCCCCGGACGGCCAGGCTCGCCAGCGAACCGATCGTGACCAGGACGGCCAGTGTGCCGGTCATAAGCCGCTTCGTGGACGCCCTTTGGGCCACGGGATCAAGGCCAGGCTCGAAGCCCAGGGCCTGGTCAACGACGGTGGCTAGCGGCGTCGAGCATCGAGGGCAATCACGCCCTCGGGCCCTGGCCGGGTCCGAGGTTCGGATCCGGACTCCGCAACCCTCGCAGACCAGCACCACGGGTTCCATCACCATCGCCCCCTCAAGGCCCCTTCGCGCGGGCTCTCCCTCGGGCTCGTCTCCTCCAGGATCAACTTAACCGATCGGCGATCTGGACGAAAGCCTCCACGCAATTCGAACCGCGTTTCGACTCGCCATGGCCTCGAAATCGTTCATTTCCCCGGGAAATCTCCCGACTCGACGATCCGGCGCGTGGCCTCGTGGCGATAATCGAACATCTTGCGCAGCTTGGACTTGATGAAGGCTCCCCCGAACCGCCGGCCGAGCCATCCCAGCGGCGGCTCGTAATCGACCAGGTCGCGAAGGATCGTGCCGCCCCGGCCGTCGTCAAGAAACTCGTGGCGGTGACGCCACTTCGCGAACGGCCCGGAGACCTGGCGGTCGGCGAACAGGTGCGGGGGGTCGTACTCGGTGTGCTCGGCGACCCAGCGGAGCGGGACCGGCCCCAGCCTCGTCACTAATACGACCCGACTGCCGACTTGGATCGAAGTCCCGCCGGATTCGACCTCGACCTTCTCCCAGGGCGGGGTGAGCCGCTGGAGAGCCCCCGGGCTCTCGTGAAAAGCGAAGACCCGCTCCGGGGACGCGGCGATCCGGGATTCCTTGATGAATTGCATGAAGCAGATCCCAACTCTCTATGAAATCAAGGTTTGCGGCGAGAAGGCGGCGTGCGATCCTCGAAAGAAAAACGAACCCAATCGATCCTCGGGAGGCCCGTCAGACAAAGCCAATCGGCGTGCGGGCCCTCCTTACCGAAGACAAAGCCAATCGGACCGACGGCGATTTTCCCAGTCGAACCCAATCGCCCACGTGTCGAGTCTCCCAGACGAACCCAATTCTCGGTCGGCCCACGATCAGTCGAAGCCAATCGCGAATCCTCGTTGCCATTGTGGTCTTCCACGTTCGAGGCGGCCAGTCAACCGTCGGAGGGCGAGCACGCCTCGACTTGTCAACCAGTCCCGGATGATATTCAGGTCCGAAAGGATCGGCCAAACACACAATCCGGCCGAAGCTCGCGATTTTTCGAGAAGACCGAACCGAGAAGGAGTGTCAGAATGGCCAACCGAACGCCCGCTTTGCTCCTGGCGCCTATCCGAATTCCGATCCCGCGTGCCGACGCCCATACTGACTTGGCCATGCAAAGTCGGGTGATACGCACCCTCAATTACCCAGAAAGGGAGAAAAAAGGGTCGATTTCGGGGGTAAAAGGGGGTGAAATCCGTCGAAAACTCATCGAAACGGAGGGTTAAAATCGACTTTGCATGACAAACTTAATACCAGAGGCCAAATCACCTTGGTTGGCCGGAGGAACTGGACTCCGGTTCACAGGAAATTTGGGTAATTTGGGAAACATAGCATGACCAAACCCAGAACGCCCCCGTTCCGCCCTTGAATCGCGCGGCAACCGGGACGACGCGGACTTTGGCTGGCCCGGCAACCGGCCCGGGGTCTCCGCTCCTGTTCGCTTCCACCCTATCCGTCCGGCGGCTCACTCGACCACCAGACCTGCGCTGGTCATCGCTGCGCCCGGCTCAGCTATCCCCAGCACGTCTCGCCGCATTTCGAGCAGTGGAGTAACTTCGGGTCGTAGTTCAGCAATTCGTTCGCGTCTACCCAATTGTGGACGCACGGCACGGCCACGGGCTTCTTCCGGCAAAGTAACGCCACCAGCAGGCGAATGATCGTTCGGATTGGTTGCCTCTCCCGGCCATCCCCGCCCCTCCGGCACTCGCTGGTCGGCTCGGGGCCAAAAAAGGGGACGGAGATGAATGTCGTGAAGTCGAACGAAAGTTATTATAAGGGAAAGACTTGTAGCAGGAGAGCCCGGTACTGGATCGATTTTTGGGTAGGAATTGTGAGTTGACGCCGGGTTTCCCTCCCTTCGCTATCTTGCCGGCAGTCGAGCCCGGCTTCCCCTGGCTAATGCGGAGAGGAAACCAGATTCCGGTCACGGCTGTATTGCCGCGGTGAACAGCCCATGACTCTCTTGAAGGCGGTGCTGAAGGCGCTTTCGGATTCGTAGCCGAGCGACTGAGATATGACGGAAATGGAATCGCTGGAATTCGCCAGGCGGTCCCCGGCCATAAGCATTCGCCAGCGCGTCAGATAATCGATGGGTGACGCACCAACGGTCTCCTTGAATTTCTGGGCAAAGCTCGATCGCGACATCCCGACACGCTCCGCCAGCTCCTGCAAGGTCCAGGGATGCGCGGGATCTTCGTGCATCGCGTGGATGGCCCCGCTCATTTGCTGATCCGCCAGCGCGAAGAGCCATCCCACACCCCCTCTCAATCCCTCCGCCAGATGCGCCCGCAGGGCCTGGACCAGCATCATGTGGGCGAGGTGCTGGACGACCAGGAAGCCGCCCGGTCGCGGCTCGCGAAGCTCCTGCATCATCCGCTCCATGGACCAGCGCAACGCCGACCTGTCCGATTCTTTCTTGATGTGGACGATGGGCGGGAGCACTCCCAGCAAGATGCCGGCGTGCTTGCCTTCCAGGCCGAAGAAGCCGCCCACGCCAGAGACGTCTCCTCCTCCATTCCAGATGGCGATGCCACCATTCAGCGGCCGCGAATACATCGACTTGAAGTCAACGGGCGACAAATCCAGGTCACTGGCCAGTCGGAAAGGCCGCCCCAGCGGCAGGAGGAAGCAATCTCCGCCCTTGAGGTGCACCGCTTCGGGGACGCCTTCCACCGAAAGCCAGCACTGGCCGGAAACGATTGCGTAGCACTTGATGCCTTCGTGCTGGGGGAACTGGATTGACCAGTCCCCACCCACATCAAAGCCACCGCACATCGAGTTGCGTGGCTTCAGAAGCGAGAGCACACCTGAGAGCGGGTCCATCGGGCACTCCTGGACGATCGCGAAGATATTTTGGACTGTAGAGCATAGATCGTATCAGGTCAATCGCCTACCCTGTGAACCACGGGACTGAGGGTGCGGTCCTGAAACGAAGTCAAGGAGAAGTTTTGATGCGTGTTTTCGTGACTGGAGCCACCGGATTTGTCGGGTCGGCCGTCGTTCAGGATCTCATCAAGGCGGGACACCAGGTGCTCGGCCTCGCTCGTTCGGATCAGGGTGCCGCGTCGCTCGCCGCCGCCGGGGCCGAGGTGCACCGGGGCGATCTCGAAGACCTCGATAGCCTGCGGAGTGGGGCGGCCATGTCGGACGGGGTGATCCACACGGCCTTCATCCACGACTTCTCCAGGTTCCAGGAGGTCTGCGAGGCCGACAGGCGGGCCATCGAGGCGCTCGGCGATGCGCTCGCCGGCTCCGATAGGCCCCTGGTCATCACCTCCGGGACGGGCATGGGGACGGCGGTGCCGGGCCAACCCGCGACCGAGGACCACTTCGATCCCAACCATCCGAACCCCCGAGCCGCCTCGGAATTTGCGGCGGAGGCGGTCGCCGCTCGTGGCGTGAGCGTGTCGGTGGTGCGCCTGCCGCAGGTTCATGACACGGAGAAGCAAGGCCTCGTCACCTACTCGATCGCCGTCGCTCGCGAAAAGGGCATCTCGGCCTACGTCGGCGACGGGCTCAACCGCTGGCCCGCGGTTCACGTGCTCGATGCCGCGCCCGTCTACCGGCTGGCGCTCGAGAAGGGTACGCCCAGGGCGAGGTATCACGCGGTCGCCGAGGAGGGAGTGACGGCCCGAGCGATCGCGGAGGCGATCGGCCGGGGCCTGAAGATCCCGGTCGCCTCCCTGTCGCCCGAGGAGGCCGCCGGTCACTTCGGCTGGCTCGGGTTCTTCGCCGGAATGGACATGCCGGCGTCCAGCGCGCTCACGCAGCAACGGCTGGGATGGCGCCCGACACAGAAGGCCGGGATGATTGATGATCTCGACCGGATGCGCTACTTCGGAGATTGAAAGACTCGGTTCCGCAGTGATACAGAGGACGGGCGGGCGCGGGAAAATGGGGACGGGGCGCGGGGAAAAGTGAAAGAACTTTATTGTTAAATGTCAATAAATGATCTCCGTCCCTTTCGCCCCCCTCCGTTCTCCTCGATCGTGGGCCATTTGACCGTGAACTGATGTAGGGCGAGCGACGGGATTGGACAAGGCGACCCGGGGCCGGAGTGCGTCTCGGTCTTGCCACGCATGGCGGTCCCGGCTATGTTACGGCTGCGATTCGAGGGGTCCCCCCGGACCAGATTGCCCTTTCGCTCGCTCTCTTCTGAGGTTGAGCCGGATGGTTCGTATCGGAATTGTCGGCATCGGCTTCATGGGGATGATTCGGCCTGATTTCAAATGCCTTGCGCAGCTCTTGTCGCAAATTGTATCCGACCAATGACTTGCGATATCGCCATTTTGATTCCTTGCGCAGATGAAACATTACCCCGCAAGGTATGGCGCAAAGAATGGTTGAAGATCTTTTCTGCTCTTTGCCATTTCGGCACATGAAGAACCCCGGCGGGAGAGGCCGGGGTGTGGTCGCCACTTGGATCAGAGAGTAGCCCTTGCGAGGCTCAAGCGTTGCTTGATCCAGACGAGGACATCCTCAGACAGACCTTGGGTAGCCCATCCCCCATTCACCGTGACCGGCGTGATGATGATCTTGTCCTTGGAGTGGAGTTGCGGCTTGAGTTGGGCAAGCAAATCCGCCGGACTCAAGCTCGTGTCCACATACCAAGTGGACTCAACGGGGTGACACCACGAGTTGAAAGACTTGATCACAGTGATCAGCTTGTCGTAAGCACGACCCGGTTCCTTGTACAGGTCGTAGCTGACACACAGAATTGCCATGGTCTTTCCCTTCTTCGGGGACGCACAGTCCGTTGCGGTGGCGACGTTGCCGAAGTCATCGGGCTGCTGTACTAATACTACGCAGGGAACATGCGTTCTTTGTGAAGAATTCTTAAAATTTTCGTGAAGACGGCTTGCGTCGCCTTTACAGCTGTGCTGTAGTCACGGCTACTAGAATGAAAATATTATGGATCAGCGATGAATCTGGTGCAACACACTTCCGATCGCTAGTACATCGGACTGGGTAATTCGGCTCTTGCCAGTCAACTTCCGCCACACAGTCGAGTGATGCCACCCAAGCAAACGGGCGAGCTTGGTTTGCCCGCCCGTGCCGCGCTCATCGTTGAGCGAGACGGTGATGAGCCGCAGGTCGGCGGGGGTCATGCGTCAGTACGAGACTTGGCGATGCCGGCGGCTTGCTTGTCGGCTTTTCGACGGGCCCGATCGGCCCGCTCTTTCTCAACATCAAACTTATAGTACAGATAAGCCAAGCCTCGCTTGATGTAACGCGCGTCACACTGCCCGAGCCAACCCCTCGCCGTGTTTTTATGGCAACCGAACAGGACAGAAACTTCTCGGATCGGCAAGAAGTTGAAAGCAACCTCCTCCTCATAGATTCGATCTAATGCTCCGAGCGAGCCAGTTTCGATTTCTTTCCTTCTACCCTCGACGATTCCCCATTGACCTTCGAATAATTCCTCTATAGTTGTTATACCCATAACATCCCCATCCCTGAGCCGGGCATCATCGCCCGTGCAGATGGAGGCTATTGCAGATTGCAATAGATGTCAAACGCTATTTGATGACATGTCACATTAAATTCTAGCGTTATGGGGATGGGGTAAAGGCAGAAAGCCAGAACTCGTGTTCTCTCTCAATCTAAATGCGGGATTTCAACACCCCACATCAGTTTAATGACCGCCCTACCCAAATCCGTTGGCTGCATCCCGAAATGATCGATCCCCGATTTAAGGTCGAACATTGTATTCGGTTTTCAGGAGCCTCTTCGTCACGAGTTCATTAGTGCCGCTGATGAAGACGAGACTGGCGGTGTGGTCGCCTTTGTAGCTTCCGCCATTCATCGTATCCAGAATACCCCGGTGGAGTGAGGGTCGTCTTTCCGGAGTCGTGTGCCACAAAATTGCACACTGCTTCAGCCACTGGACAGCATCGGGACTCAGGCTACTCTTGATGAAATCCACGTACCTTTGGCGGTCGCCTTCGAAGGAGCGGGCCGCCGCGAGAAATGCCTGAGCGATCTCCTCAATGGCTCCCTTGTCATCATTCGAACTATATTTGATCACGCGGTTATTTCTTATGTCAAAATGAAGCTTTTTGTAGTCGCCGTTGTACAGAAGAATAATCTGTCTGTTCGGCTTCAGACCTAATGCCGCTCCAGCTTCGAGGATTGCGCCGACGTTGACCATAGTGAGGTCGGCGACGACGAAGTGGCTCTCAAGGATATCGACGATTATCTCCTCGGTGACGACGACAGCGACTCCGGCATTGTCGTCTACTCGGCGTGGAGTGGCGAAGGGACGAAGCTCTCCGCGCTGCTCGTTTGCTCGGGCGGCGGCGGCGCAGATCAACTCCCGAAACACCGTCTTTGACTGGTATTGATCGCTCTCCTCGAAGGGCATGGCGACGAAGGTCGAATATTCGGCGGAAGTCGCCTGCCTGGCCAACGCGTCGTCACGATGCTCGCGGTAGATACGCTCAGGATTCATTTGATGGTTCCTTGCAACCAACGTCTTTAACTGGCAATCCTTTGACCGTCGGTTTTGCGACCAGCTCCTGAGTCGATTAAACCCAGCCATGCTATCGAAGATCAAGAGCGGCTGGGTGCCCCTCCCGGTTTTGGACTCCGGTCATTTTTGCTTCCAGAACGCCTCCCACTCCGGGCCGGCGGCCATCGCGCCCAGCTCCACCAGCGGGGCGACGTGCTCGACCCTCCACCGCGCCCCCGTCTGCTTCAGCCTCACGTTCAGCAGTTGCTTGATCGAGCCCTCGACCAGCCCGCTCCCAATCGACTGCCCCCGACGGAGCCGCAGCACGTAGTTCACCCGACCCTGGTGCCCGGCGAAGTAGTTCAGCACCGGCCCCAGCCCCGCGCCGTCGCCGCCGGCCGGCATCTCCAGGCCCAATTCCCCGACCCATTCCACCACGCCACAGTAACCGTCCTCCAGCAGCTTCTTCTTGCCGCGATCCAACGCCGCCTCGGCCTCGCCGCCCGACCCGAACACCGTCCTGGCCCCGTCGCCAAGGTGGCCCGCCCCATGCCAGAAGTCCAGGCATTGCGACGCCCCGGGGAACCGCCGCTGGGCCAGGTTCCAGATCCATTCGGCCCCGTCGCCCAGCACGCTGATCCGCTTGGGATCGTCCAACCCCAGCCGTCTCGCCTCGGCCGCGCAACGCTCGCCGAACGCCTCGGCCTCCTCCACGGCGGCCGCCACCGAACGCACCGCCGGCGCCGGCAGGTCCCGCTCGTCCCACTCCGACGGCGTGATCGGCTCGCCCGGCTCGCGGCGGGCCAGCACCGCGACCTTGACGTCACGCCAGCCGTCGGTCGTGTTGACCTTGCCGGCGTCGATCTGCAACTCCAGGTCGCCTTCGGCCCGGGCGAACGCCTCGGCGGTGGCCCGTTGCTGGCGGGTCGAGCCGGCCCGCGCCGCAGTGGCGTGGCAGAGCCGGCGGATGGTATTGTCGTCGAGGTCCCAGCCAGCCACCTCGCGCAGGGCCACCTCGGCCTTCTCGAAGGAGCGTTGCACGCTCAGCAGGCAGGCCATCCGGCAGGCCCCGCGGGTGACGTAGCCGTCGAGGCCGAGGACGCGATCGGCGCCGAAGTCGCCGTGATCGCAGGTCGGGCAGGAGAAATAGCGGCGTTCCAGGGTGATCGGCCCGACGGCGGTCAGAACGGTCCGCCGATGCGACCCCTTGGAGCGTCCGGGGTGCGCCTCGGGGCAGGTGCGAGCGTCCCCCCTTTTTGCTCGGCCACGGCGACGCGGCCGTGCAAGGCGGCCGCGAGGGTCAACCGGAGCAAGGCCCGGCCCTTGTCGAGGGCAAGGTTCTCGCAGGCGTCGAGCACGGCCCCAGCGGGGGCGTCGAGGGCGAGTTGACGCAAGTCGTTGATGTAGGCGATAGCCTGCTCCAAGGCCAAGCGTTCGTTTTCGTCGCGATATTCGATGGTGAGCGTCGGCATCGGCAATCCTTTCAAGACAGCCCAGGTTTCCTGGTCATCTCTCTTACCACCTGATGGCTCCAAAATCGAGAGGGGCACCCAGAGCGGCTTGCCGCCATTCGGACTGACCTTGTCCGAAACCGCCCTTTCCGGCACAATCGCGCCCGCTTTTCCCCGAATGGTATTGGTTTCATCGCCGTAATCCACGCTCTGAGCAAACGGATAAGCAATCCTGAGCGCAAAGAACGGCGCAAACCATTCGCGCAACAAGTATCCAGATTAGGCCGAAATCGGTATTTGCAAGTACGGCGTATACCGCAAACCCCAACTCTGCAAGGACTTACAAATGGTAAGAATAGGCATAGTTGGAGTCGGCTTCATGGGGATGATCCACTACCTGGCCGCCGCGAAGCTGGCCGGCGGGCGGGTCGTCGGCGATCTGTAGCCGCGACCCGAAGAAGCTGGCGGGCGACTGGACCAGCATCCAGGGGAATTTCGGGCCGAAAGGGAGCCAGGTCGACCTCTCGGGCCTGGCCCGTTACGCCGACGTCGCCGACCTGCTGGCCGATCCCGACATCGACCTGGTCGACCTCTGCGTCCCCAACGACGAGCACGCCCGGCTGGCGATCCGGGCGTCTGGAGGCGGGCAAGCACGTCCTGGTCGAGAAGCCGATCGCCCTGACCACGGCCGACGCCGACGCGATGGTCGCCGCGGCGAAGGCCAGCGGCAAGCTCCTGATGGTCGGCCACGTCCTGCCGTTCTTCCCCGAGTTCGCCTTCGCGCGCGAGGCGATCGCCTCGGGCCGGTACGGCGCCTTGCGGGCGGCGCATCTGAACCGCGTGATCGCCCGGCCGGACTGGTCGAGCGGGATCGCCGACGCCGACCGGAGCGGCGGCCCGGCGATCGACCTCCATATCCACGACACCCATTTCGTCGGCCTGGTCTGCGGCGTCCCGAAGGCCGTCCACTCGCGGGGAGTGGTCGAGGGCGGGGCGGTGGTCCATCTCTCGACGCAGTACCTCTTACGACGACCCGAACCTGGCCGTCTCGGCGGTCTCGGGGGCCCTGAGCCAGTCGGGCCGGCCGTTCACGCACGGGTTCGAGTTCTACCTGGAGCGAGCGACGCTCTCGTTCGAGTTCGCCAACCTCGGCGGCCAGGGGCACCTGGCCACGCCGCTCTCGGTGATCCTGCCCGACGGGACGGTCGAGCGGCCCGACCTGGCCGGCTCGGGCGACCCGGTCGACGCCTTCGCCGCCGAGCTGACCGCCGCCGTCGAGGCGGTGACGTTCGGGCACGCCCAGCCCGATGCTCTCGGGCGAGCTGGCCAGGCAGGCCCTCAAGCTCTGCCATGCCGAGGTCGAGAGCGCGAAAACCGGCCGGAGCGATCGATATCGACTGATCAGGACGGGACTTGACTCCGTCACTTTCCCTTCAAGAATCGAGCCGATCGCGACCGATCAACAATCACTGGTGGACAGGATGTCCGCCGAGACCCGCCGTCAAGGAGGAACGGGGTGATGTCGACGCTCACATCGGAGTTGGTCCACCCGACCGCCGTGATCGCCCCCGAGGCGGACCTCGCCGTGCGACGTCCAGGTCGGGCCTTACGCGATCATCGAGGGGCCGGTCAGGCTCGGTCCGGGGACGATCATCGAGGGGCATGCCTGCCTCAGCGGCCCGCTGGAGATGGGCCGCGACAACTTCGTCGGCCACGGCGCCGTGCTGGGCAAGAGCCCGCAGCATAAAGGCTATCGCGGCGAGCCGACGTCGCTCCGGATCGGCGACGGCAACGTCTTCCGCGAGCACGTCACCGTCCACCGGGGGACCGTCCACGGCGGCGGCGAGACCGGTCATCGGCGACCGCAACATGTTCATGATCGGCAGCCACCTCGGCCACGACGCGAAGGTCGGCAACGACTGCACGCTGGTCAACGGCTCGCTGGTCGCCGGGCATGTCGAGCTGCACGACGGCTGCATCCTCTCGGGCCATACGCGCGATCCAGCAGCGGGTCCGGGTCGGCCGGCTGGCGATGCTCGGCGGTCTGGGCTCGGTGACCAAGGACATCCCGCCGTTCGTGATCCAGCAGGGATACAACTGCGCCTCGGGCCTCAACCTCGTCGGGCTCCGACGGGCCGGCGTCTGTCGCCGATGCGATCGCCGCGCTCCGGATCGCCTTCCGGATGCTCTACAAGGAAGGCCGGACCCAGACCGGCGCCCTGGAGCTGATCTCGAACGACCTGGGCCATGTCCCCGAGGTCGTCGAGTTCGTCCAATTCATCCGGACGAGCAAGATCGGGATCAGCCCGGCTCGCGACCCCGGCCGCAATCGTCGATCCGAGTGAGCTTGAAGTGATACGGAACCATCCCGCGACCGGCTCAGGTCTCGGATGATTCCGTGTCGGGATCGGCGGGCGGCAAGATCTCCTCGGTCGAACTGAACCCGGACCCGGGTCGATTTGGGAGCCGGCGCGGGCTCTTCTCCCTTCTGTTTGGCCATCGAGGCCTGAATCCTCTGGAACTCGGCCTCGTCCATCAGGCCCGAGTAATACGCCTTCTCCAGCGGGCCGAACAGGTCCTTCTCGGTGGGCGGCGCCAGGTCCTCGTTGACCTCGCGCTGGAACCGGTAGACCAGGATCAGACCGACCAGCGTGCAGAGTGCGAGCAGGATCAGTGTCAGGTAATAATACTTCGGATCGATGCCCGCCACGGTCGTCGATGCTCCCCGAGGGACGGTCCAGAACGCTCGCCGAACCGCAATTGTCGGAAATCGAGCCGGAGAAGTCCACGCCCCTTTCGCCGGCGGACGTCCAAGAGAAAGCGAAACGAGCCGTCCCGATCCTCGAAGCCGAGGGTCGGGACGGCCCGGAGACCGCTGGAATTCAGAGGCGAGTCGGATCAGCGGCGATAAGGGCCGTGTCCGCCACGATACGGGCCGTAATAGCCGCCCCGGTAGGGGACCGGATAGGGCCGAGGGCCGTAGCCATAGCCGTAATAGGGAGGGGGCACGAAGACTGGCCGGGGAGCGACGACAATGGGGGCCGGGGCGACCACCGGATAGCCCGGATAGAACCCTCCGCCGTAGTAACCGGCACCGGGGCCGACCCCGAGCGCGAAGCCGGGTGTCGCGATCCCGACACTGACCTGAGCCTGCGCCGGCCTGGCCCCGAATCCGAGCCCGGCGACGCCAAACACGCCAACGAACGTCAAGGTCCGCAAGATTGTCTTCATGACGGATGCTGCCCTCGTTCGGTTTCCGAAGATCCCCACGGACTGAATACGTCGTTCCGGGGATTTCGGCTCACGCGATTCTCTCGAAATTCCTTCGAGCCCGCCGAGCTGTCCGGAACCCGAACCGTTTCGGTTATCCCGACAGAACTCGTACGAAATACCGGGAAAACCGTCAAGATCGAGAGCCAATCAGCCTTCGACGACCCGGCCGTCTCGGAGGCGGACCTCGCGATCGGCGGCGGCGGCGACCTCGTGGCTGTGGGTCACGATCACGAGGGTCAGGGAACGTTCTCGCCGGAGGCGGGCGAGCAGTTCCATGATCTCGCCCTGCGTCTGGCTGTCGAGGTTGCCGGTCGGCTCGTCGGCCAGGATCAGGGACGGGCCGTTGGCCAGGGATCGGGCGATCGCCACGCGCTGGCGCTCGCCGACCGAGAGCCGGCTGGGTCGATGGTGCTTCCGGTGCGAGAGCCCGACCTCGTCGAGCAACGCTCCCGCCCGGTCAGCCCGCTCGGATCGCGGCCAGGGGCCTTCGAACATCGGCACCTGGACGTTTTCCAGGGCCGAGAGGGTGGGCAAGAGGTGGAACGACTGGAAGACGAAGCCAAGCCGTCGGGCACGGAAGGCGTCGAGGTCGAGCTGGCCGAGCGGCTCGCCCTCGAAGAAAACCTCGCCGCTTGTCGGCCGGTCGAGCCCGCCGAGGATCTGGAGGAGGGTCGTCTTGCCGCAGCCGCTCGGCCCGGTGATCGCGACCGATTCGCCCCGCCCGGATCGACAGCGAGACGCCCCGGAGCGCATGGACGTCTCCATCCGAGTACGTCTTGACCAGGCCCTCGGCGCGGAGCAAGGCAGGCCGATCAAAATCACTCATGGCGGAGGGCCTCGGTCGGGTCGAGCGAGGCGGCCCGGAGCGCCGGGTAGAGGCCGCCGAGCAAGCTCAGGCCCAGGCCCATCGCCAGGCCGATCCCGACGACGGCAGGCGGCAAGTTCGGGTCGATGAAGCCCTGAGAGGTCGCGGTCAAGGAGCAAGGCGCGGACCCCGAGATACGCCAGGGCCGTCCCGACCAGGGCGCCGAGCAGGCCCAGGACCATCGCCTCGCCCAGGATCAAGGTCAGGACCCGCCGTCGCCGCCAGCCCAGGGCGCGGAGCAAGCCGACCTCGCCGGTTCGCTCGAAGACGGCCATCACCATCGTGTTCAGCAGCCCGATCGAGCCGAGGATCAGGGCCACGGCCGTCGTGGCCCACGCCATCGTCTTGGTCAGGCGGATCTGCAGGTCGCCCTGGACGTAATCCCGCGCCGGGACGGCCGCCACGCCCGGGATCTCCTTCTCGATCCGATGGCGCCAGGGCCTCGACAAAGCCCGGCTCCGGCCGACTTCGCGGCCACGACGAAGCCGGTGACCTGCCCCTGCCGGCCCATCATCCGTTGCAGCTCGCGGAGTGGGACGATCAGCCCGCCGTTCTCGAAGAGGCTGTCGCTCTCGAAGATCCCGATGACCCGGAACGGCTCACCGGCGATCGCGACGTCGTCGCCGACCTTCTTCCCCAGGTTCATCTTGAGGACCCGGCCGAGCATCACCGCCTCGGCCGTCGCCCGGCTCGATCGCCCGCCCTTCGAGGACCCGGACCCCCTTGAACAGCCGGCTGCCGCCTTCCCAGCCGTTGGCCAGGACGCTGACGAGGTTCTTGTCCTCGAACGAGACCGTGTCCATCACGCTGGGGGCAACGTCCGCCACGCCGTCGACCTTGCGGATCTGACTCGGCCAGGCTCTCATCGAGGTTGCTGGAGAGCTGGTTGCTGATCCCCGCCCGGACGACCACGAGGTCGATCCCCTTGGTCTGGTAGATCTTCAGGAACGATCGCTCGAACCCCCAGGCGATCCCGGTCAGGATCATCACGGCCGCGATCCCGACCGAGAGCCCGAGCACCGTCAAGGTCGTCCGGACCTTCCGGTTGAGCATGTTCCGGGCGATGAACGTCGAGAATCGCATCGGCCAACCCTTCTCGGCCCGTCCCAGTTCAGCTCGGGACCTTTCCGACCAGGACGTAGCCGACACCCATCCAGATCCGCTCGTAGCGGCAGCCGGGCAGGACGCGCTCGGCGATCGCCTGGACGTCGAGCGTCCGGTACTTCTCGACCATGTCGGTGAATGGGTCGCCCAGCTTGAAGCAGCTTCGAGACGATCCAGCGATCCACGCCCGGCAGCCCGATTTTGCGGAAGAGCATCCGGTCGGTCAAGTTGGGCAACTCGTCCGAGACGACGATCGTCCCGCCCGGCTTGACGGCCCGGACCATCTCGCGGAGGGCCTTCTCGGGGTCGTTGAAGTAGTTGAAACCGCCGATGCTCAGGGCCGCGTCGAACCGACCATCCTGGACCGGCAGATCCTCGGCCTCGCCCAGGATCAGCGTGAGGTCGCGACCGACGGCCCGCTTCCGGCAGGCGTCGAGCTGGCTCGTCGAGACGTCGATGCCGACCACCGACCAGTCGGCCGGGAGCCAGTCGAGATAGACGCCGTCGCCGATCGCCACGTCGAGAAGCTTCAGGTTCGCCTGCTTCGGCAGGTGGCGGAGGACCTTGTCGCGCGACCGCTTCTCGCCGCCGTTGCAGAGGAAGGTGAACCACTCCCAGAACCGGAACTTGGGCCAGAGCGGGCTGTTGTAGAAGTCGACGGCGACCTTGTTGTTGTCCGAGACCTGGTCCTTGACGATCAGGACGCCGTTCTCGGACGGGATAGACGTGCGCCGCAGTTCCGGCAGGCGAGCGAGGCGCCGTCGGGACCTTCCTGGAGCGACCCGTCGCACGACGATGCAGCGCCAGAGGTCGATGTCGTGTGCCAGTGGTGGGGCCGTGGCTCGGTCGCGATCATGCCGGGTTCCTCCGGATGGGGATGTCGATTCGAGAGTCGGAATCAGAGTCGGAGCGGGTATCGGAATAGACCAAGCAATAGCCCAGGCCGCCCCAGATCGGGTACCGGGTCGCCCCCGGCCAGAGGTCGCGGACCACGACGTCGGGGTCGAAATCGGTCTCGAGGACCATCTCGACGAACTCCCGGTCGAGCCCCAGCGCCCGGAGCCAGAAGGCGTCGATCGACTCGGACGCCGATCAGGTGGCCGATCCCGTAGTCGGTGCAGATCCGGGACCTCGTCGGCGACGATCAGGGTGCCGCCAGGGCGGGTGACTCGTTCGCATCTCGCGGAGAGCGGCCTCGCGGTCGCGGAAGTAGTTGAAGCCGCCCAGGGTCCAGCAGGCGTCGAAGGTCCCGTCGGCGAACGGCAGGGCCTCGGCCTCGGCCCTGGCCAGTCGGCCGGCCATCCGAGGGTCGCGATCGAGGCATTCTTCCAGCGGTTTCAGGGCGATGTCGACCCCGAACGCCGTCCAGTCCTTGGGCAAGAGCGCGAGGTTCGCGCCATCGCCGATGCCCGACTTCCAGGACCCGCGAAAACGGCGGGGCGTCGAGGTGTCGGAGGATCTGGCGACGGGCCCGCGACTCACCCCCCTGGACGCGGAGGAAGAGCCGCTCCCAGCGGCGGAACTTCGACCAGCCGGGGCCGTCATAGAACGCCTGGGCGATCCGGTTCCGTCCCGTCAGGGGGGCCATCGCGTGCAGGATGCCGCCCGACTCCGGATACGACCGCCCGCAGCCGGGGCAGACGTCGTGCCCGTTCAGCCCGGCGCGGCATTGCAGGCAACGCGCGATCTCCGAGAGCCGGGGCGTCTGCTCGGGGTCGGGCATTCGCTTCGCGGTTCGCAGCGTCCTGGGCATGGTCAACACGCTTTCGCTGGGCGACGGGCAGAGCATGACGGTTCGGATGATCTTCTCATCAGGTAGATTATCGGTCGTGGGCTGGCGTGCCTCGATCCCGGGTCGAGCCGGCTTTAAAAATCCGTCGTCAGGGCTCGCGGTCCCGCTCGATCCATCATCCAGTCAAACACGGGATCTGGGACATGGCGAAGAAACGCCATGCCGATCGAAGTGCCGAGCGGGAAGACGCAGTTCCTCGGCCGCCGGAGCGCGGCGCGGGCGATCCGCCGGCCGGCCTCCTCGGGCTCCATCATCTTGACCGGGTTCCGGAACGGCGTGTCGCGGGTCAGGGCCGTCCGGACGAAGCCCGGGCAGGCTGTCGTGATCGTGACCCCTCGCCGCTTCAGGGCGGGACGGAGTGCCTCCAGGTAGGCCGAGAGAGCGGCCTTCGAGGCGGAATAGGACGCCATCCAGGGCATCCCTCGGAAACCGGCCACGCTCGAAACGCCCACGATATGCCCCGACCCACGCTCGATCATCCCGGGCAAGACCGCCTCGATCGACTGCGCCACGCCGACCACATTGACCTTCAGCATGGCCCGGAGCCCGTCGATGTCCAGGTCCGGGACCTGAGTCAGGCCGCCGATCCCCGCGCAGGCGACTAACACGTTGGTCGGGCCGAGCTTCGCCTCGATCGTTCGAACGGCCTCGAAGAGCGAGTCGCGATCCGCCACATCCGCCGAGCCGGTGGCCACAGTCGCCCCTCTGGCTTCAAGTTCTTTCGCGGTTGCTTCGAGCGGCCCGGCGTCGCGGTCGATCAGCCCGAGTTTGCAGCCCCTGTCAGCCAGGGCGAGGGCCGTCCCCCGGCCAATCCCTCGCGCCGCTCCGGTCACCAGGACAGTGGGCGGGGTCATCGAGCGGTCTCCTCAACTCCAACCTCAGCCTCGTCGAGCGACTCGATCCACCTCTTCAAGGCGGCAGTGAATGCCTCGGGGTTCTCCTCGGGGGCTCGGTGCTGGGCGTTGGGGATCAGGACGCTCCGGCAATTCGGCAGGTGCTCGACCAGATACTCGGCCGTCGAAAGAAAGGGCGAGCCGTCCCCGTAAAGGGCGAGGACGGGTTGGCGGACACCGAGGATCAGCTCGGTCGTCAGGCCGGCCTCGACCTTCGAGTCGTCCCCGGCCGTCGTGTTGGCAAGCCGGAGCAGCCGATTCAGACCGGGCAGGCCAACGGCCTGGCGGAACTTGAGCAGGCGTTCGCCGTCGAGGTGGTTGACCTGGTCGAAGAACTTGCCGAGGTCGTACCAGTGCTCGCCCGAGAGGTTCACGCCCGCGTCCGCCGCTTCCTGGTGGAATGCCTGCCAGTGACTCCACCGGCTGAGGTCTTCCAGGTGTCGGAGAGCCGGGAAATACGGGTCGGAGAGAACCACGGCATCGACCCGCTCGGCGCGAGGACCGCCGCGTGCATCGCGACCACCGCGCCGAAGCTGTGGCCGACGAGCTTCGCCCGAGGTGCCCCGATCGCGTCCATCAGGGCCAGGACATCCCCCGCGTGGTCAAATGAGGTATAGCCCGAGGGCGGCACGTCGCTGTAGCCGTGCCCACGGAGATCGAACGCGGTCACGCGATGGGTCGCGGCCAGCTCGGTGATCGAATTGCAGAGGAACCAGATCGAGAGGTCGCCAGTGACCCCGTGGATCAGGACCACGTCGGGCCCTTCGCCCGCCTGCTGATAGTGGAACGTCAGGCCGTTGACCTTGAGCCTAGGCATCGTGGTCGCTCCTCGGTGGCCGATCAGAGGTAACGGGAGAGGAACCTGGTCAGCTCGCCGATCGAGAGGTCGCGGTCGGCCCGTTTGCCGAGTTCGGCCATCAGTTCGCCGAACGGCAAGGGGCGGCCGTAGTGCTCCTGGAGCATCTCGCCGAGGACGACGGCGTCGATCGAGGCGAGTCCGAGGTCGGCGAAGAACCGGGTCTCGCGGCCGATCGGGCCGGAGTACTCGCGGCCCTGGAAGTCGGACAGGATACGGGCCACGTCGGCCAGGATCTCGGGTTCGGACAACGCGCCGGTCATGATTCCATCCCTTCGCCCAGGGTCCAGGCCCAAACGTGATCGCCCCGACTGCGCCGTGACGACGCGGATCGGCCTTCGAGCAAGCTCGGGGCAAGCCTCGGCCAGGCCGCCCCTCAAGCGGACGCCGAGCGCGCCATCAGGGCCAACGAACGCCACTTCGGCCCCGGAAGGCCCGTCGACAAAACCCAGGCCCGTCGCCTTGGCCACGGCTTCCTTGGCACACCAGAGCCGGGCAATCCACTCGGCCCGATCGGCGATCCGTCTCGTCCAGGATCGCCCGCTCGCCGGTCGAGAACGCCGTCGCCTCGAAGCCACGTCGACCGCTCGACGATTGGCTCGACGTCGATCCCGACCCGCGCCGAGGGGTCGAGGCATGCCAGAGCCACGGCGACGCCGTTGACATGGGCGATCGAGACGGCCGGAAGGTCGTCGCGTCCGGGCTCCAGGCGCGAGCGGAGGGTCGGCCGGCCGAGCGCGTCGCGCTCGACGATCAGGTCGGCCGGATAGATCGGCGGAACCGCCCTGGTCGAGCCAGAGCCGGCGCGCCGCCTCCTTGGCCGCGATCCGGCCCCAGAGCCGATGCGTCCGCCGGAGGTCGGGGCCAGGCAGGGCGAGGTACGCCGCGCGCTCGTCCGGTCCCATCTGGACATGCTCCAGGACGTCGCGCCAGACCGGCCGGCCCATGTCGGCGGGGGGTTCGAGCCAGACGGCGAAGGCTTTGTCTTCGGGGCCGGGCAGGGCGAGCGGCTCGCCAAGGAACGTCCGGTCGGGCTGGCGGAAGCCGTCGCGATAGCGGCCCGGCCAGTGGAACCGCCAGTCTTCCCAGCCTCGGATCTCCATCCAGGACCGGCCGTCGGCCCGGACGATGTCGGCGTCGACCCGGACCCGGTGCCGCTCGCGCTCGCGGATCGCGACCCGGCACGAGACGTCCGACGCCTTCCGGCAGGCGCCTCGCCGAAGATCGCTCAATTCTTCCATCCGGAGAGGGAAGATCACGTCGCCGTCGTCGGCCAGCCGGTCGAGTCCCCAGCCGCCGAGGAGATGGGTGAAGTTGTCGAGGATGATCGGGTCGGTGAGCAGCCCGCTTCGGGTCCTCGCCGTCGCGGAGCAGCGGTTCGAAGGGACGGACGCGGAGCGTCCCCTCGATCCCGCCCAGCGAGATCGGCCCGATTCCGACCACCGCCTGGAGCGCCGGGCCGTGGAAGAGCCATTGCTCGGCGTAGATCGACTCGGGCGTGAACCGGCAGGACGTCCGGCATCGTCCAGCGCGAACGGCCCGGCGATCGGGCCCTCGGGCCGGGCTCCGCCGAAGACCGCGACCCCTTCGAACACCGGCGCCTCGACTGGCCGCATGGCTCGCGCCGGCCCCCGGTTGTGGATCGCGACCTTGACCGAGTTCGGCCGATCGAGGTCGAGCGCCGCCCGGACTTCGAGCGCGACCGGCTCGACCTCGTAGCGAATCCAGCGATGGGCCTGGACGTCGCGCAGGGCCACCAGGGGCTTGCCGGGGATGAGCCGAGCGGCGGCCTCGGCGAGCATCTCGGCCATGACGCTGAACGGCAGGACCGGCAAGCCTCGCCACTCGGGATGAAGCGACGAGATCCGCCGACCGCCCAGCGTGTGATGCTCAGCGACCGGGTCGCCGTTGCATTTCGAGCGTGACGATCGAGACCGCTTCGAGCCCCTCGACATAAGAAACAAGCTCTCCGGCCCAGGGTCCGGCGATGCAGCGTGGGATGGGCCGGCGCGTCGGTCGAGAGACGGAGCGAGAACTCGTCCTCAAGGACCGGGCCGGGCGAGAGGAAGGCGTCCATCACCGCCTGTTGGGTCCGGAGGAAGGCCGCCATCGTCTCCTGGAATTCGAGCATCGTCGCGTCAGCATCGAGAGGACGAGATTTCGGTAAGTTCGCGATCGTTTCCCAGCCGACTTCGAGGCGCGGCCAGCCAGGTCGACCCGTGGCCGTTGGTCCCGTTCGAGCCGTCGATGGTGCCCGTTGGCCTCGGCCGGAGGATGTTCGTCCCGGCTCGAGTCGGAAGGACGGGTCCGGAACCGTTCGATGAGGTCGTCCGAGAGCGTCATCGACGGGAACCCGACCGCGAGCCCCGGGGCTTGACGGGCCTTTCGGGGTGGCGACTGGAGTTCGAGCCGGATCGGCCTCCGACGGGCGTAGAGGTGGTCGGGCCTTGAGGTCCACGCCCTGGGCGAACAGCGAGGCGACCAGGTGGTTGAGCTGCGCCAGGCCCGAGCGCCGCGGCAGGTTCGCCGCGACGGCGAACGAGGGGCGCCCTCGCAAGGTGTCCTCGACGAAGCCGGCGAGGTTGCCCCGGGCACCGACGTCGACGAACACGCGGAGCCCATCGGCGGTGCATCGCCTCGACCGTTCGGCGGAACCCGCACGGCGCGCGTCCACTGCTCGACCGCCAGCCGGCGGACCTCGGCGGGGTCGTCCGCCATCCGCCCTTCGATCGCGCAGGAGTAGAGCGGGACGGTCGCCCGGCCCATCCGGAGCGAGTCAAAGAATTCCGCGATCGGCCCCAGCGCCGGGAGGAATCCCGGCGTGTGATAAGCCCGATTGAACGGCAGATCCTCGCAGATCAAGCCTCGCTCTTTGACGCGACCGACGACCGCCTCGACCGCCGTCGGCTCGCCCGCCAGGACGACCTGATGCGGGCAGTTGTCCATCGCGACCTCGACCTGATCGCCCACCCCAGCCTCGGCGATGACGGCCTCGACCTTCGCCCGGTCGGCGGCCACCGCGACCAGCCGGGCGGTCGGCAGACTGTCCCGAGGTTTCGAGCCGGCCGAAGATCGCGCCCAGTTCGCCGAGCCGGTCCTCGAAGGTCCGATCGACCGCGACCACGCCGGCCGCAGCCAGGGCGAGCAATTCGCCGCTGCTATGGCCCACGACCGCGTCGGGCTTTAGCCCGAGCCGGATCAGGAGCTGATAGAGCGCCCACTGGGCCGAGAGGACGACGTTGACCGCGACCTCGGCCGACCAGAGCGCGGGGTCGTGATCGGTCGAATGGCCGAAAAGGTGCTCGCTCGGCCAGGTCGACGCCCCCGCCTCGCGGGCGATCCGGTCGGATGTGTCGAACAGGGCGCGGACCTCGGGGAAATGCGGGCAGAGGTCCGCGAGCATCCCCGGATACTGCGACCCCTCGCCCGGGAACAGAAAGGCCAGCTTTGCGGGCGAGGAATCCGATCGCTCCCAGAAGTAGGAGCCCCGAGCATCGCGGATCGACCGGCAAGCCGGGATCGGCGAGCTTCGGCAAGACGGCCTGGAGTCGAGACGCAAGGTCTTCGAGCGACGTCGCGACCAGGCCGAGGCGAAACGTGCCTTCGTGGGCCGACGTGTTCAGGGTGTAGGCCAGGTCCTTGAGGCTCGCGTCCGGCTCGCCTTCCAGCCACGCGAGCAGCGATCGCACGCGATCGATCAACGCATTCCTGTTCTGAGCCGAGATCAGGATTGCCTCGCTATCCCAGTGCAGCAAGGCCCCCGGCGAATCGGAGTCATCGGCCGAGGTCGCGTGCTCCTCCAGGACGGCGTGGGCGTTGATCCCCGCGAACCCGAAGGCGTTCACACCCGCGCGTCGGGGGGTGGTCGTGTCGCCGTGGACCCAGGGGCGGGCCTTCGGGTTGAGCGCGAGCGGGCTGTCCTCGCGATCGAGGAGCGGGTGAGGTTCGTCGGCATGCAGGGTCGGCGGCAGGACGCGATGATGGAGCGCCAGGGCCGTCTTGATCAGCCCGGCCATCCCGGCGGCGGGCATCGCGTGACCGATCATCGACGAGACCGCGCCGAGGACCCTTCGCCCCCGGGTGACCGGCGGGAAGATCGCGCGGAGCGCCCGAAGCTCGGCCCGATCGGCGGCCGGCACGCCCAGTCCGTGCCCTTCGATCAGGCCGACCGTCGCCGGGTCGACCCCGCTCGACCGATAGGCCCGGCGGATCGCCCGCGCGTGGCCTCTGGCGCTCGGCGCGGCCAGGCCAAGCCCCCGGCCGTCGCTGGCGACTCCCAACCCTTGCAGCACGGCGTAGATCCGGTCGCCGTCGCGCTCGGCGTCGGCCGTCGCTTGAGGACGACCACGCCCACCCCTTCGCCGGAGAGCATCCCGTCGGCGTCGCGGGCGAATGGCTTTGACTGGCCGGATTGGGACAAGGCCCCGAGCTGGCGGAAGACGAGCGGGAAGTCGACGTCCGCCTCCAGATAGACCCCGCCGACCAGGGCGAGGTCGGCCCGGCGCCCGGCCAGCGACCTGGCCCCCAGGTCGAGAGCCACCAACGACGAGGCGCTCGCGGCATCGACGACGTAGCTGGCCCCCGAGAGGTCGAGCCGGTTGGCGACCCGCCCGGCGGTCGCGTTGGTGAGCTGGCCGGGGACGGTCGCCGGGCCGAACGGCGGCAGGCTCGCCTTGAGGTCGGCGCGGACGGCCTCGCGCTCGGCCTCGGACCATTCGGGGTGGAGCGACTCCAGGATCGCCAGCGTCTGGGCCACGATCCGGCCGTGCTGGAGCCGGGTCAGGTTGCCCCGGTTGAAGTAATTTCCCCGGCCGACGATCACCTCGACCCGCCGGCCGTCGGGAATCTCGCCCGAGAGCCCAGCGTCCGCGAGCGCGGCGTGGGCGGTGTCCAGGATCAGGAACTGCTCGGGCTCGCCGCCGTCGACCGCGTTGGGCATGATCCCGAACGCGCCGGGGTCGAACGCGATCGGGGCATCGAGATAACCCCCGCGTCGGCAGGGGACGCGGTCGTTGGCGGTCGAGTCCGGGTCGAAGAAGACGGCCGGGTCCCAGCGGTCGGAAGGGACATCGGACGTCGCGTCGACGCCCCCGAGGATGTTCTCCCAGAAGGCGAAGAGGTCGCGGGCGCCCGGGAACCGGCAGGCCATGCCGACGATCGCGATGTCGAGTGGCCCGCGCCGGCTCATCGAGCGACCTCCTCGGCCTGAGGCGCCTCGATCGGCCCATCCAGCGTGCCGAGGTCGCCCGCGGCGATCACCTCGACCTCGCCCTTGCGGCCGAGTCGAAGCTCGTCGAGCAGGAGCGACCGGCCGACCTCGGGCGGGATCATCCCCAGCCCCCGGCCGCCGAGGTGCCCTTCGAGGTCCGAGACCATCCCGACGCCCGACCACGGACCCCAGATCATCGAGACGACCCGTCCCGGCCAGCGGCGGTCGAGCCAGATCGCCAGCTTGTTGAGGACCTCGTTGGCCGCCGCGTAGTCCGACTGGCCGAGGTTGCCGAACCGCCCGGCGATCGAGGAGAACAAGGCGGCGAACCGCAGGGTGTCGGGGTTCAGGAGCCGGGCCAGGTTCAAGGCTCCGTCGAGCTTGGTGCCGAGAACGTGGTCGAACGACTCGGGGGTCTTGTCGCGGATCAGCTTGTCCTTGATCACCCCCGCGCCGTGGATCAGGCCCGCCGGCTCGCCGAACCGGCGCCGCCAGTCCTCCAGGACCTTCGCCAGCGCGACGGCGTCACGAACATCGACCGGGGCGTATTCGACGGTCGCCCCGGCCGATCGGAGGGCCGCCAGGTTCGCCCGGATCTCGCGAGCCCGACGGAGCGACTGATACGCCCGTTCCAGGTCGGCGGGCGAGACCGAACGCCCCTCGCGACGGAGCCGGGCATGGAGCACGGCCTTCAACTCCGAGGGAGATTCGAGCTGGGCCGTCTCGCGGACCTCGGCCTCGGAGGGCAGGGGGCTCCGGCCGAGCAGGAGCAAGGTCGGCCGCCAGCGGCGGGCCAGTTCGGCGGCCACCGTCGCGGTGATCCCGCGAGCGCCCCCGGTCACGATCACCGGCTCGCCCGGTGCCAGCTCAATCCTCGGTCCGGACTTCGGGTCGAGAGCCCTCGCCACGGCCTTGAGCCGGACGCGGCGATCGCCGGAGTAGCCGACCTCCGACCAGCCGTCGTTGGCGCGGACCTCGGCGACGAGCCGCCTCGCGAGCGTCGAGGGATCTTGCCGGGGGTCGAGGTCGACCACCCTGGCCCGGACGCCGGGCCACTCCCTGGCCAGGGTCTTGACCAGGCCGGCAAGGCCGCCGTGGCCGGGGAAGAAGTCGAGGCCATCGGGCCCCGATCCGAACGTCCCGCCCATCGCCGAGGCCGCGACCAGCGCCCCGCCGCCGCGTCGCGAAGCTCGTTCCAGGTCGGCCCCAGCGGCCCTGGCCAGCAGGAACAACCCCTTGACCTCCGGGCCCATCCGCGCGGCCCATGCCGATGAGTCGAGTCCCGCCGCGGCCGACTCGCGAAGCGGCAACGCATGCACGATCCCCGCCAGGTCGCCCGCCGATCGGGCCAGGTCGAGCAGCCCCTCGACGGCCGAAGGCGACGAGAAATCGACCTCGTCCCGACCCGCCAGGATCACCGAATGGCCGGCGGCCTCAAGTTCCGACGCCACCGAACGCGCGACCCCCCGGCCGTCGTCGGTCACCACGACCACCCCGCCGGGGACGAGCCCGGCACGATTGGAAGTGAGCGGCGCGGCGACCGTCTCCAGGGCCAGACGTCGGACCGGGCTGCCGGCCGGTGCCGCTGGAGCGACCCCGTTCGATCGCGGCTGTCCATTGGAGGAATCAGCTCCGTTGGCCGAATCGTGTTTGCGGGCGATCTCGGCCACCCGGTCGACGATCGCTCCGAGGGTCCTGGCCCGCGAGAGGGCGTCCATCGTCGCGGAGTCGGTCGAGCCGTTCAGCGCCGGGACCGACTCGCGGAGGGTCCCGAGGATCTCGACGCGCTTGATCGAGTCGATGCCCAGGTCGGCCTCCAGGTCGAGGTCCAGCCCCAGCATCTCGGCCGGGTAGCCCGTGCGGTCGCGGACGATCTCGACCAGCCGCGCGGCCACGACCTCGCGGCTGAACGACGGATTCGAAGCGGGCTCGGAAGGCATTGTCGCGATGGGCGGGACCGGCTCTGGCTTGGTCTCGACGGCTGGAGGTCTCGGAACGGGAGGAATTGGCGCGGGACGGGTCGTGATCCGACCGGCGAGGGATTCGGGGATCGGGCTCGGCGTCGGAACTTCGGGCTGAACCTGGGACGACGTCGAAGTGGAGCGGCTCGCGAGGTAGGCCAGCATGGTCGAACGCTGGACGTCGAGGAAGGCCCTCATCGTTTCCTGGAACGACGCGAGCACGCGGTCGTCGGCCTGGCCGGCGGGTGTGGGCAGGGGACGGGATGAGGGCGGAGACGCGGGTTGAGTCATGGCCTTGCCGTTGCGCGGGCGCCGTTCTGGTGGTGTCCGTTGGTCGAGCCGTTCCGAGACGGCGGGGCGATCGGCTCCCGAGCCGGCCCGGTTGTCGTCTTCTCGGGCGATGGGATCGGGAGCGCGGGCCCCTGGCCGAGCCGGCGGGGTTCGGGCTGGGCAATCGGCCGGGCCCGCGAGCCGTTGACCAGCCAGGTCGTCGGCGTGGAGGTCGTGGAGCCGTCTCCGAGGGGCAGGTTCGCCGGGTCGAGCACGCGATCCGACCGCCCGGAGGCCAGCCGATCGAGCTTCGCCGGGACGCCCGCGACGACCAGCCGGGCGAGAGCGTTCAGGAGGGTCGGGATGCCCGGTTTCGCCGGGGAATCGCACGCGACGGCCAGGTGCGGCCGGTCGCCGAGGATCGAACCGACCAGCGGCGCGAGGACCGAGCCGGGGCCGACCTCGACGAAGACCCTGGCGCCGTCGCGGTGCATCGCCTCGACCATCGGAGCGAACTGGACCGGCCGGGCGACGTGCTCGCCGAGCCGCCGCGCGATCGCCGATGGGTCGGCCGGATGCGGCGAGGCGTCGAGGTTCGAGTAGACCGGCCGATCGGGAGCCGAGCTGATCAGGCTCGACGCAGCGACCGCCAGCGGCCCGCTCGCCCCGGCGACTCGTTCGGTATGAAACGCCCCGGCGACGGGCAGCCTCTGGCCCCGGAGCCCCGCCGCTTTCGCCCGCTCGACGGCCCGCTCGACCCCCTCGACCGGCCCGGCGACGATCGTCTGCCTCGGGCCGTTCTCGTTGACGGCGACGACCCCTTCGAGGCCCTCGATCAACTTCGCCACCTCGGCGGGACCGGCGGCAATCGCGGCCATCGAGCCGGGATCGTCGCCGAGCGCCGCGAGCATCAGGCGACCGCGCTCGTGCGACAATTCGGCCAGGTCCTCGATCGAGAGGGCCTTCGCCGCGTGGAGCGCGACCAGCTCGCCGAAGCTGTGACCGGCGACGATGTCGGGCTCGATCACCAGCCCCGAGAGCAATCGAAGCAGGCCGACCTCCGAGGCGCCCAGAGCCGGCTGGGCCACGTCGGTCGACCGCAACGCGGCGGTCGACCGTTCGCGACCGGCCTCGTCGAAAGCCGGAGGAGCAAAGACGAACGGGCCGACCCGGGGCCGACCCTGGCTCGACAGGGCGGCATCGAATTCGTCGAACGCCGCGCGGACGTCGGGGAAGGCCACGGCCAGGTCGGCGAGCATGCCGGGCGACTGCGAGCCCTGGCCGGGGAAGAGGAACGCGACCGGTTGGCCGTGGAATCTCGGCGATTTCCTCATAAAAGAGGCCGCGAGGGTCCTCGATCCGGGCCGTTTTCGAACCGATCGCGGATCGCGCCGACCGAAGCTTTTCGCGAAGATCCTCGATCGACCGGGCGACGATCGCCAGCGTCGGGCCCGGCCCGCTCGTTGGCGGATGGGCGAGGTTGACGCCGCGGGCCAGGTCGCGGAGGGCGGGACGTGCGCCGTCGTCGAGCGACTTCGCGAGCCGGTCAAGACTCTCCAGAAGCTTTCCGGGCTCGTCGGCCCGCCAGACCAGCAGCTCAGCCGGCCATTCGCGAATCGGGGCCGATTTCGGGGTCAGATTCCCTTCGTAGGCTTCCAGGACGGCATGAAAGTTCGTCCCGCCGAATCCGAAGGCGCTGACGCCGGCCCGCCGGGGCTCGTTGGGGTCGGGATGGAGCCAGGGACGCGCCCGGGTGCTGACCTGGAACGGCCCGTCGGCCAGGTCGGCCCGTGGGTTGGGCGTCTCGACACCGATGGTCGGCGGGAGGACCTTGTGATGGAGCGCCAGAGAAGCATTGATCAGCCCGGCCAGGCCCGCGGCGCACTTGGTATGGCCGATCATCGACTTGACCGAGCCGATCGCGACCGAACCGGGCGCCGCGCCCGCCTCGCGATAGACGCCCGAGATCGCGTTGACCTCGACAACGTCGCCGACCGCCGTGCCGGTCCCGTGGGCCTCGACGTAGCCGACGGTCGACGGCCCGACGCCCGACTTGTCGTAGGCCCGCTTCAGGGCGCGGACCTGGCCGTCGGTGCTCGGCGCGGTCAGACCCTTAGCCCGGCCGTCGGAGGACGCCCCCAGGCCCTTGATCACCGCGTAGATCCGGTCGCCGTCGCGCTCGGCGTCGGCCAGTCGCTTGAGGACGACGACGGCCACCCCTTCGCTGATCACGATCCCATCGGCCGAGGCGTCGAACGGTCGGCATCGGCCGCGAGGCGAGAATGCCTGCGTCTTGCTGAAGGCGAGGTAAGTGAACGGGTTCTGGACGGTGTCGGCCCCGCCCAGGATCACGACATCGGCCGAGCCGGTCTCCAGCTCTCGAACCGCCAGGGCCGCCGCCGCCAGCGACGAGCCGCAGGCGGCGTCGACCGTGTAGTTGGCGCCGCCGAGGTCGAAGCGGTTGGCGACCCGGCCGGCGGCCACGTTCAGTAGAAAACCGGGAAACGAGTCCTCCGTCCACTCGGGCAGGAGTCCCTCGCATGCCTTGAGGGCGTCGGACCCCGCGCCGGGGCGAACGGTGTCGAGCATCGGCAGATAGGAGCGAAAGGCATAGCCCATCGCCAGTTGCGCCGCGCCTCCGCCCATGCCGAGGACCACGGCGGTCCGTTCGCGGGCGAAAGGGCGGTCGGTGTAGCCGGCGTCGTCGATCGCGGCGCGGGTCGCTTCGAGCAGGAGCAACTGCACCGGCTCGATCGAGGGCAGGCTCGTCGGCGGCATCCCGTAGCGGAGCGGATCGAAAGGAATGTCGGGGACGAACCCTCCCCACTTCGAGACGATCTTGTCAGGGGTCTTGGGGTCGGCGTCGTAGTAAAGTCGCCAATCCCAGCGGTCGGCGGGGACCTCGGTGATCGCGTTGAACCCCCGGAGGGTGTTTTCCCAGAACGTCCGGACATCCCCGGCGCCCGGCATGATCGCGGACATCCCGACGATGGCGATGTCCGAAGGCTTCATGTCGGGCTGGGTGTCTGAGGGTTCGACTTGATCAAGCTGGCTGACGCTCCCTTCGGCGATCGAGCGGTGCAACTCCTCCACGGTCGTCAATTGGTCGCGGAGCGTGGCGACCTGGCCGAGCATGTAGATCCCCCGGTCGAACTGATCGGATTCCGCGACCTCGACGAACGGCGAGCCGACCCCTTCCGAGCGGTCGACCCCTTTTGTCGCGACCCGGAGCCGTCCGGCGTTAAGCTGCTCCAGCGCTTCTCGGACGGCATCAGGCGAGGTCCCTTCACCCATCAACCGACGACGTTCGGCCTCGAAACTTGCGACAAATGGCGAGGGGGCCACTCGGACCTCGTGGCCGGGTCCGGTCTCGAGCAGGACCGTCGAGTCACAGCGGATCGCCTCGTCCTGGAACCGCTCGACGATCGCCCGGGTGCTGACGGCCTCCCTCGTGAAGAGATAGGCCGTGCCGATCAGCACGCCAATTCTCACGCCCAGCCTTGCCAGTGGCGCGGCCAGAGTGGCCACAAGCGCAGCGGATCGGCCGTCGTGGATGCCCCCGGCGAAGGCGACGTGAATCTCCTCGGGGGGAATCCCCCGATCAATCGCGCCGAGGAGAACTTCGACGGCCTGCTCCCAGAGCAAGAAGCTCGACCGGGGGCCAACGTGCCCGCCACACTCGCGCCCCTCCAGCACGAACCGCCGCGACCCATCGCGGAGGAACTGGTCGAGCAGGCCGGGCGAAGGGACGTGCAGAAACGTCGAGATCCCCGCGCGTTCCAGCTCGCGGGCCTGATCGGGACGACCCCCGGCGATCAGGGCGAACGGCGGCTTCGCTTCGAGAATCGTGGCGATCTGCTCGGCCCGAAGCTCGGGCAAGACGAAGCCAAGTACCCCGACGCCCCACGGTCGACCCGCGAGTGATTCGCCGGCCTTGCGGAGCAGGGCGGAGACTTCGGGCTCGCGGAGCATCGCCAGCGCCAGGAAGGGCAAGGCACCTCCGTTGGCGACGGCCTCGGCGAACTCGACGACATCGCTCACCCGGGTCATCGGCCCCTGAAGGATCGGGAACCGGGTGCCAAGCGAGGCCGCCATCGGCGAGTCTTCGGCCAGCGGTCGCGAGGACCAACCTGTCTCAAGCCCTCGATTGATGGAGGACTCGACCACCTGGATGATTCCGCCCGCCGTGACGTATCGCCTGGCGAGATCGCCCGCGAGTGAGGCGTCCTGGCCGACTGGCCACGCCTGACCGGGCGCCCAGCCGACCTCGGCCCGGATCGCGTCCGACCACTCTTCGTCTCCACCGGAGGCGGCGGCTCGAAGCCTCGCCAGCGAGGCCGAACCAGGCGCCGCGTGGACCCGGATGCGAGGCCCTTTCATCGGACCCACGACCGAGGTCTCGCTCCCATCCCATCGGGCGACCCGCGCGGGTCGCATCGGGCAGGGGCGACTCCCTGGCCAAAAGCAGGGCTCCATCGAGCACAACGCCCGCCGCACCCGCCGCCACGCATCCCGCCGCGACATGCGGGCCGATTCCCCCTCGGACCCAGACCGGCGCGTTGACCCGCGGTAGCACCGCCTGGAGCAGGATGAACGACGAGTCCTCCGAGATCAGCCCGCCCGCCTCGTGCCCGACCAGGATCAAACCCTCGGCACCTGCCTCGGCTGCGGCGACCGCCGATCGTCGGGACGTCACCTCGACCCAACCTCGACGCCCCGATCGATGAACCCGGCTCAGACTTTCCGACCAATCGACCCCCGGCTCCTCGACAAGGATGATCGGGTTCAGGTTCGATGGTGTCTCGGCGAGCCAGTCTTCGGGCAGGGTCGATCCGCGGACTCTCAGGCTGAAGTCTCGGCCGACCCGTTGAGCGAGCCACTGGATTGTCGCCCGCGACCGATCCGGATCGAAGTTTCTGTCCAGGTCCAGGACTCCCAGAGCCCCCGATCGGCACGCGGCGGCCACAAGTCCAGCTCCGTCGCGATCGCCCGGAGCATAAGCGAGGATGCGGGGTTCGGGACGTCTCATGTCTCGCGTCAACTCCCTGCGGTCAAGCCGACGCCCGGGCAATCGCTTCGAGGCTCAATACCGCTCCGACCCGCCCGACCCCGTCGAGGCCGAACGAGTCATCCGCGGGACCCGGCGATGAGGCCAATTCCTCGGAAAAAGCCCGTCGCGTTTTTGAAAGATAACATGCAAACGAGCCCGAGTAAGTCGATTGGCCAATTTGGGCAAAATAAGAAGCTTGTCGGCAATGGCGGCAGGTTCTCAGGCCCCGTCACGGCTTTGGTCGTTGAGATGGGATCGGTTGATCGACGCCTTTTCGCCTTCTTTCTTTTCGATCTCTCGACGTAATCGCCGGATCTGATCCTGGGCGATCACTCCAATCTTGGAGCGGAGGATCGGGTTGCCCTGGAACCAGTCCAGCGGCTCGTCGAAGGCGAGGTGGGCCTCCACGAAGAGCGCGCTCCGGCTCGGCGGCCAGCTTCGTGATCTTCACGTAACTGACCCCGCCGAGATAAGGCTTTCGGGGCCCGATCGTCTCGTCTTTCCCTTTCCGATCGAGGGTCGACCACCGATCTGGATACGATCCATCCGCACCGAAGGTTTGATCGGTTTGGGTGGCGACGATCAGGGAATCGGCCGATCGAGTCAGGACGGAGTGGTCGGTCGCCTCGACCTTGATCCGGTCCAGCAGCCGCCCGGTCAGGTGGGTGTACCATTCCTTGCGGCCTTCGGTGGCGGGGAGCGGATCAATCTTCCGATCTTTGAGGTCCTGTTGGCTGAGAATCTTGCTCTCGAACCGCATGTTGCCGGCCTCGACCGCCTGGACGTCCGACTGCCGGAGCGGCCGATCGGGGTCGATCTCTTCGAGACGGGCATGGACGACGAACCAGAGATCGACCACCCGGATGATCGACTTGCCCCCCATGACGTCGCGGGTCTTGAGGATGAATGGCGCGGTCACGGATTTGCGGAGCAATTGCCGGGCGGAGTCTTCGTTACCGGCCACCTTCCTGAGCACTTCTTTGGTTTGATCGGCGTCAAGTCCGTCGGCGAGGGTCGGGGCCGGAAGTAAAACGGTGGTGCCATCGAGGGTCAAGCCTTCGGCAACTACGTTTCGGAAGACCGGATTATCGGAGTGTCCTCCATGGCCCACGAGGAAGGCCAGGAAGGTCGGAAAGAAATAAACGTGACGCATGGACGGGTTTTCCTGATGGGGAGGTTCTGGCGGGCAAGTTTCCCGGGCTGGTATCCGATCTTTTAAGAGTAACGCATGGAATCGAACGGGAGGATCGAGACGTATGTTGAAGACTGGTAGCAACAAGCGCGCCAGGAGATGGACTTTGGTCCCGATCCTGATCGCTTTGTCCGGCTGCCATCCGATTCCCGTGGCGGGTCGGTTCAAGGGAGAGGCGAAGGTTGACGCCGACGCTCGGGTCGTGGCCGACGCGTCGATTCGCGGCTCGGTCGAGGTCAAGCTCGCCACGGCACCCGACCCCGGGCCGATGACGGCGGTCGTGGTCCGGACGTCGCATGCGGGACCCGAAGCGTTACGGATCGGCCTGATCGACGTCGACGGACTGCTCTTCAACCAGAACCTGACCGGGCTTTATTCGGTCGGCGAGAACCCGGTCTCCTCTTTCCGGGAGAAGCTAGAAGCGGCGGCATCCGATCCGAGAGTTCGCGCGGTGGTCGTCCGGATCAACAGCCCGGGAGGCGGTGTGACCGCGACCGACATCATGGCCGACGAGCTTCGCCGGTTCCGTGAGGAGTCCGGCAAGCCCGTCATCTGCTGCCTGATGGACGTCGCGACGGCCGGCGCCTACTATCTGGCCGTGGGAGGTGACGAGGTCGTGGCCTTGCCGACCAGTCTGACCGGCGCCATCGGCGCTCTGATCAACCATTACAATCTCCAGGACGCCATGGCCCAGCTCAACCTCACGGCCGACCCGGTCAAGGCCGGCCCGAGGGTCGACATGGGCAGCGTGCTCGCGCCGCTCGACGACGAGACTCGTCAACTCTTCCAGGATCTGGTCAACGGCTTTCGCGACCGGTTTCGCGAGCGGGTCGCGAAGCGGAGGCCAGGACTGACCGCCGACGATTGGAAGACAATCGAGGACGGTCGAGTCGTCGCCGCGCCCGCGGCCCTGGCGCATCACATGGTCAACCGACTGGGCTACGTCCACGAGGCCATCGCCGAGGCCGAACGGCTGAGCGGCGCGACCGGAGCCGAGGTCGTGCTCTTCCAGCGTCCCGGATATCCCACCCACTCAATCTATGCGATCACTCCCAACGCGCCGATCCAGGGGGACATCGTCCCGTTTAGCTACCCGGGGCTCGATCGGAGCAAGGCGCCGACGTTCCTCTACCTCTGGCAGCCCGACCCGACCGTCTTCCGGCAGGCCGGACGATGATCAGGGCTGGCGACGAGATCGAGCCGGGCGAGTGGCCGATCCTGGTGACGGGCGCCTCGGGGTTCGTCGGCGGCCATGTCGCCCGGGAGCTGGCCGGGGCCGGATACCCGGTCCGAGGGCTCACCCGGCGCCCGCCGATCGCGAGGCAGGGTGACCCGCCGATTGATTGGGTTGTCGGCGACCTCCGCGATGGGGCCGACCGTCGGAGGGCTCTGGCGGACGTCCGGGGTGTGGTCCACTCCGCGAGCTGGGTCAGCCTGGGCTCGGACCCCCGGGGCGTCGGGGCGTCGGTGAACGTCGAGGCGACCCGGGCCCTGCTTGTCGAGGCCGCAGCGGCCGGGGTCGAGCGGTTCGTCTACACCTCGACCCTTCATACCCTGGCCGCCGGCTCGGCCGAGGTCCCGGCCGACGAATTCACGCCGTGGAACCTCGACAACGTCCGATCCCCCTACGAGCGGACCAAGCGCGAGGCCGAAGCCATCGTCCTCGACGGCCTCGGCGGGAAGCTCCCCGGCGTGGCCCTCTGCCCGGGGATGGTCATCGGCCCGCGCGATCCGAAGCCGACCTCGACCAGCCTGCTCGTCCTGATGGCCCGAAGTCCAGTCGCTTTCCTGCCCGGCGGCGGGATTCCCGTCGTCGACGCCCGGGTTGCCGCGATCGCGCACCGGCGGGCGCTCGAATCGGGCGAGCCGGGCCAGCGCTATGCGCTCGTCGGTCCTTATCTGAGCTTCGCCGACCTCGCCCGGCTGGTCAGCCGGGTCGCGGGCTGGCCGAAGGCGGTGGTTCCCTTGCCGGACGTCCTCGAACGGCCCGTCTGCTGGGCCGCCGGGATGATCGACCGCCTCGCCGGTGGCCGATGGATCGAGATCTCTCAAGCGGCCGTCGCCGGAGGCTTCCTCCGGCTCCATGTCCGTGGCGACCGCGCGGATGCCGCCTTCGGGCTCGTGCATCGGCCGCCGATCGTCTCGGTCTACGAGGCTCTCGAAGACGCCCGACGCTCCGGGATCGCCCCCCGACTCCGGCTCCGCCGGCCCGAGGAACTGGCCCGAGGCGCGATGATCGTTCAACCGGGCGTCGGCTCGGTATCGCCCTGATCGGACTCGACCCGATCTCCGCCCATCGCCTTGGCCCGGTAGAGAGCCCGGTCGGCCCGGTGCATCAGGTCGGTCCCGGGGGCGATCGAGGCGACGCCGAGGCTCGCGGTGATCGGCCGGTTCGGCCAGACCCCGGCGGCGATCGCGGCCCTCAACCGCTCGGCAACCTCGATCGCGACCGGCCCGTCCGTCTCCGGGAGGATCAGGGCGAACTCGTCACCGCCGACCCGGAAAACCCCGGTGTCCCCCCACGAATTCGTCAGCAGGCGGCGGCCGAACGCCTTCAGCGCCTCGTCGCCGGCCGGGTGGCCGAAGGTGTCGTTGTACGACTTGAACCGGTCGATATCGACCAGGATCAGCGAGATCGTCTCGCCCGTCGATTGCGCCTGGCCGAGGCGGGCGCGAAAGCTCCGGTCGTTGGCGATCCCGGTCAGGTCATCCTGGAAGGCAAGCTCCGCGTAATGTTCGACCGATCGACGTAGCGTCTCGGCCCGGCGGACCCAGACGAAGCCAACGACCACCAACCAGAGTCCCGAGACGACGGCCGAGGCCCACGCGCCGAGATGCCGGGCGGCGAGGTAGGACGAGGCGGCAGCCAGGATCGGCCCGATCCCCCACGCCGGGTCGATCGCGAGCCCCCCGGCCGAACTCGGCCGCTGTCTGGCGCGTCCGGGCTCACAAGCTCTTCAGATAGGCGATCAGGTCGTCCAGCTCGGTCGCGGAGATCGTCTCTCCGCCCAGGTTCTCGGGGGCGTGGTCGCCGGTCAGGGCGTCGCGGAGCGTCTTCGCGGCCGTCGTGGAGATAAGGGTCCTTGTCGTAGACCCCCCGGAGCGATGGGGGATTGTGTCCCTTGTACACGTCCCCCCGCTCGTTCAATCCGACATCATGGCGTTTGCCGTCGGTGAACTCGAGGCCGGAGTGACACGATGAGCAGTTGGTCTTGCTCGACCGGAACAGGGCCTCGCCTCGCTTCGCGGCCGGGGTCAGGCCCCCATCGGCCTCTCGATGGGGATTTCTGGGAAAATCGAGTGTGCCGAGGTAGGCGACCAGCGCTTCGACCTCGGCCTTCGTCGGGGCCTTGCCTTGCATGCTCTTGGTGAACGACTCGACCATGGCGTCGTCGAGCCTCGGTTTGCCAGCCGTGCCAGGTCCAGGGTCCGGTCGAGGCGACCCGGCGCAGGGTCGGCGCCTTCTTCCGGCTCCGGAGGTGGCTGGAAGAAAGATCTTGCCAGCCATCGTTCCGGGTGTCGAAATCGAGGCCGCCGGTATGGCCTTCGGAATGGCAGGTGTTGCAGCTATACCAGTGGTTCGCCGATCGGTAGGCATCGTGGAAGAGGGCCTCGCCCCGACGGACGAGCGAGGGAGTCTCTGGGCCGCCCAGCGCGATCGTCCGAGTCGACCGAGGCCGAAGTCTGCGTCGATGACCTGGATTGCATTGGCCAGATAGTTCGCGACGAAGAGGGTACTGCCGTCGGGCGCGAACGCCAGCTCGGTCGGCCGGCCCCCGAGAGGGACCCGGCGGAACCGCGACCGGTCCCGCTGAAGCCCGGCCTCGATCACGTCGCGACCGACCCCGCCCCCCAGGGCAAGGCCTTCGGTCCTCGACGAAGAGCATCACCTCATGCGTGCCACCGCAACTGACGGCGAGGAGCTTGCCGCCATCGGCGAGGGCGAGGCCGTGGGCGTCGCCCGCCGCGTCGCCCAGGGGGTCGAGCGACAGGCTCTCGGCGGGCTCCGATCCGTCCAGGGTGACCCGCACCACTCGCTGGCCGAGCACCCATCCTTTATCGATGTTGTTGAGGGTCGTTGCGAATCCCCGGTTGTTCATCGCGGCGACGTAAGCGTAATGACCGTCAGGACTCACGGCGATCTGGCGGAGGTTGTCCGCTTCAACAGGCAGGGTCCGCTCAATGGCGAATCGGCCGAGATCGACAGGCCGAGACCGACTTCCCCCGGGCATTCCCGACTACCAGCCGGGAGCCGTCCGGCGTGAACGCCAGGCCCCTCGGCTCCCGGCCGACCTCGACCCGTCCGGTGACCTTGTTTTCCGTCAGGTCCACGCGGACGACCTCATTGCTCGCGCCGACCGCGACGTAGGCGAGCCGGCCGTCGGGCGAGATCACCACCCCTCGAGGCTCCGGGCCGACCTCGACCCGTCCGACGACCTCCACCCGATCCGCCGTCAGGTCGAGGATGGCCAGGTCATAACCGTACCAGTGGGCGACGACCCCGACCTTGCTGTCCCGAGAGACGGCGACCCCGCTCGGTCGGTCGCCCGTCTTCAATCTCGGCGAGGACCTTCCCGAGACTGGCGTCGACCCAGGACACCGAGCCGGCCGTCTGGTTCGCGACCAGGAGCCGGGAACCGTCGGCCGTCAATGCCAGCGCGATCGGCGAGCGGTCGGGCTCGGCGGAAGCCTGGGGCTCCTCGGCCGTCGCGAATGGGGAGGCGAGGGTCAGGATCAAGGCGAAGATGAGCGGGAGAGGCGATTCCGGCGGTGGGGCATGGCCGATGCGGCTCCTGATCGAACGAGGCCGGGTCGGAGGGCGAGGCGACCGTCGGGTCCGGGGGCGGGGTGAGACTCGCAGTCAATCTTCTCATTAGAATAGGAGATCGGGTTGCTTTCCGGCAAGCGAGATCTTCCGACCGTTCGCAAGGGCCTACGGAAGGGCCTGGCTTTCGGCGGAGACTTGACCACCAGAACAGACAACGATCGCCGATCGATCCGATCCGGCCCGGGAACTTCACGAGACCTCCGTGCGTCCAAGAGGTCGGCCAGAAACGAGTTTCGGTTCAAGCGCCAGCCGCGACCCGGTCGTCAGGTCCGATAATTTAGCTTAATTGGGAAAGTTAGGTCATGTTGTCGGCAACTTGACAGTGATGGATTAGCGGGTTAACTTTGTCCAGGGGTCCGGCCGAGTCATATCGGATCAAACAAACATCGGCCTGGATTCGCCTTGAAGGCGGGCCGAGAGTCTCTTTCTGGTCACTGACCTTGTCATCCCGGCGAGTCAACCGCTCCGTCGCGGGTGTACTAAGGTGTGTGATTGTCTGCCACCAATCGAGCGGTTCCACCTGACGAACGATCCTTTCGCCCCGCTCCCGGCGTCGGGGATCTAACCCAAAGGTTCTCGAACATGATCCAAGCGTTCGCCCCGAGGATGCCACGGGGGTGCTCGTGGGT
>CAVWND010000001.1:0-180318 GCA_963756475.1 uncultured Planctomycetota bacterium | reverse complement strand
ACCAAGCAAGGCATTGTCACAGACACGGACCTGATGCGGCGCAGGTAGTGTCCTGGAAAATCCATATCAAACAACACTTCTGGTATTGAAAACTCGCATTTTCCAAGTTCGCGAAGTTTGACAAGGGCCATTGGATCAATCTGCCTGAGGGAGATAGTTTTAGTAATCTCATATTTATACCCTTTGTTGTCGAGAGCGGCAGCTTCGAGTTGCTTCAGGGCCAGATAGAGAGCCTCGCCAGAGAGAAGCCCCCGTCTCGGGAGGGATCCCAATAGCCGGACTGGATGTATGCACCAGGCTTAACATTGGGTCTCTCCAGATCGAATGCCCTTTGTGCTTTCATTGCCAAATTCAATGCCTGAGTATAGGTGCTGTAGAGGACGGTTTTCGTCTTCCCCATCCATCCAAGAATAGAGCTCCACATTAGAGTATTTGCTCTTCACAAAATCCGCGACCTCCTGAGCAGAGTCAATCTGATTCTGCTGGATATCAATCTCTTTATTTGCAATTGCAATTCTGACATTGGCCAAGGTGATTTGTTTGTCAATGCTGGACACGTCATATCCAGCGGCATTAGCTTGGAGAATGCGATCCTGCATCGCACGCTGATATTGCGATTTCATAGTTGTGTTGTTCGAAATGAAAGTCAGGGAGTCCAATCAACTCTCTTCGCCCGCGCCTGCGTGCTTGCTACCGCCGCCCAATTGTTAGGTCCCCAAATCATGCCCACACCCACTCCGAGTGGCTGACCATATTCATCCGTGTTGGGAAGACTTTGAAACAGTCCCGCAGTAATTTCCAAAAGCGCGACCCCCGGACTCAAGTCGTTTGCTGCGACAGCAGATAGCAAAGCTTGGTCCTCCATGGGACTCATTGCGAGTCCGCCTGCACTTACTGGCGGAAACTTTAGTCCTTGTACTGTACGGAGGAAGCTACCAAAAGTGCTCAGTGGCGTTCTCTGAACCTGTCGCCGCCAATACGCGCTCTATCTTATAGCGGTAACTCACTAACGTACGGCGAGGAGTTAGTGATAACTGTTAGCAAGGCTCACTGAGTCTCCACTAAAATGTTTCCAGGACAACTATATGCCCCCCCACGCCTCCCTCACCCCCGGGCAAAGACTTTTGGTAGCTACCTCCGTATATACAGCGAGGATGTTAAGCAGTACTTCTGCGCCTCAAATACTAGGCTGACTACGCCGTACCCCAAGTTTTGTTAGAGTCAACCTTACACTAGTGTATTCGGGCCCTTCTCGAATTCCTCTGTGATAGGCTGGACAGCCGCTGGTGTTGTTGGATAAACATTGGTTGGCTGTAGGTTCACAGTGCGGCACTGCTAGGAAAATGGTCAAAGTGGAATGATAAAAGCCTCGCCGCCCACCCATTTTGAAGACTCCCAAGACCCGTCTGAATACTATCCCATCTTCGCGCTCAAGATTCTGCAACAACAATTTGAACGGAACAAATCGTCTTCAACTTCGCCTGAAGACTGCGCCCTACTGAGATTCCAATGAAACCAAAACAGAAGTTGCAGCCTGGAAAAGTCGTATTCTCTTCCAACTGCTAAACGCCCACTACGAAACAACACTTCAATCTGTCTCCCTGACCATTCACCTAACCCAAGGACTCTCAATTTGTCTTGCCTCTTTTGGATCTTTTTACTTCTCTCTACCGTCGCAATGGCAACAGGATTCAATACGGATGATGAAGAAAATGTCCCTCTACTCATCTCGACATCTTCTCCAAACCCAAGGACCCGAGCGCGAGGCTGTCCATCTCGATGCTGGCTGTATTTGATAGCCCTACTCTTGATATCGCTGATATCTACTACTTCACTTCTATTACTCATCTCTGACCCAACCCCAAAGCCATTCCCACCTGATGGCCCGGGTGTAGGCATCGCCCTCTCCACAGACTTCAACACCATCTCTATTCGTCAAGATGATGGCACAGTTAGAATGAGTCGCCAGACTCCAGGCAACAAAGGAATATGTCGATCTTCTAAAACGGCTTAGCCTTTCATCTTCCCGGCACCCATCCCCTCCATACCATTCTCTCTCCGAAGCTTGGGGTGACCGACCTCGCCAGTGGTGGCGGAACCTACGCAAGAATTTGGGATTCCCTGCATCAGCCGATGTCGGTATACTTGCTCAAACGATACGAATGCTTGTTACTGCTGCTGAGGAGACTTTACCGCCATCTCAATTACCCCTGTCCTCAGCACTTGTTGTCCTGCCCAACGCTATTGCGCTCTATCCCGAAGATGCAGTAGACGCTCTGGAACATTTAGGTCTTCAACAGTTGAAGGGACATAACGTGTACACCGTACCAAGGGCACTGCCGGCGGCCTATGCTGGACATGGTATAGGTCTCTGTGACCACCCTGAAGACTTTGAATTATGCCTTATCGAAGAGCAGAAGATGCCGAGGTTAGGAGTGCTTTCCGTCGACATGAATAATGTAGCATTGGGTGTGGACGTCCAGCGAATGACCACGCCACTATATGTGTTCAACGAATACTATGGCAGTTTTGGATTGGGATGGTGGAGGCGTCGAAGGCGGTCAATGCCGCCTCCGCCAGCGTCCTCACGGTTCTTGATGCTCAGGGCCGACGGAGTGGTCGCCGGCATAAAGGGGAGCAATCCGCCCGACATCCCCGGGGTCGAGAGGCTGCAATTGACCTCGTCGGTCCCGTAGGCGGCGACCGCCGCCTCCACGATCACGTGGGCGTCCTTCCTGTCATCGACCAGGAGCAGCCCCTGCCTCGCCATCGTCCGGCGGAGGCTGAAGATCAACCACTCCTTATCAGCGGCGGCGATGCGCGAGTCGTCGAGGTACACCTTCGCCCCGGTGAGCGGATGGAAGTGAACGCACGGCGACGGCCCGATCCGACGCCCCGGTGAGCAGGAGCTGCTCGGTTCCGGCCCGCGGCGAGCCGGTGATCTTGGCCGTGAAATTGGCGCAGCCACCCAGCGTCAACGCCAGGATGAACGCCAATCCGCTCCTTCTTCGGGCCATGTCGATCATCCCACCCCGTCCCGTCCCGAGCCGACCGGATCTCGCCCGTTCATCCCTCAAGATCGGCAGAACCGGAGGCGCGAAGTGAATCGATCTCGCGGGCACGCCGGCGGGCGAGCCACCCCGTGGGGTGCGCCAACCGATTCCCCGATCGAGCCTCCTCTGGCAAGCGGAGGCGCGCCTCTGGCCCCCTCTCCCCTGGCGCTGACGACCCGACACGTTTCGAGAGACGGGTCCACGCGGCTCTTTCTGCCTCCCTCTCTCTGGGTTGACCGACCGACACTTTTTCTTTCGCTGAGCTGTCGGGACATGCGAGCCAATCTTCCTCCCCTCTCCCTCCGGGCTGACGAACCGACACTTTTTCGGACGGGTCCGATTCCCCCCTGGAGTGCGGGAGCTTGCTCCCGCTTTTCCCCCGCGGAGCTTGCTCCGCGAGCCGAGGTCGCCGCGTCGGTGGCGCGGAGCAAGCTCCGCTGGCCAGAGCGGGAGCAAGCTCCCGCACTCCAGGAGGGCTTCGCCCCGAATGTGTCGGTCGGTCAGCTCTCCGGGAGAGGGGAGGAAGATCGGCTCGCCAACCCCAGGGATCAGCGTCCGAGAAAGTGTCGGTCGGTCAGCCCGCCAGCGGTTCAGGTTTATGGCCAATTGCGACGGGAAGGTGTTGCGACCGCCCACGAAAAAACTTGTGGGTCACGCGGAGGGGGTCGGGAGTGAGGACGCAAAAGGGCGACGCGAAGGCCGGAGGTGGCCTCGCGTCGCCCTGGTTTGCTCGATCGACCTTCGATCCGATCAGTTGGCCTTGCGACCCAGACGCCGACGGCCGTAGGCCGCCACGGCGACGAGCCCAAGGCCCGTCATCACGATCGAGGCCGGCTCGGGCGTGGCGCGACCGAGGGGATCACACCGGGCTGGAACAGGTTGGACAGGTCGTTGGTGGTCGGGCTGCCCGCGCCGCCCAGGTCGTTGTAGCCGTTCGAGGTCACGCCGAAGACCTCCTGGAGGGTCTTCAGGTCGGACGAGTGGGTGTAGTTCAGCGTGCTGTCATAGGCGTTGCCGACAGCCAGCGGCGAGATCACGATCTCGGGCACGGTGTAGGCCGAGGTGTCGCCCCCCTCGGTCTCGTCGAACCAGATCACGATCGCCCCGTTGTTCTTGTACGCCTGCGAGGCCATGATCTGCGGGATGATGATCGAGAGGAAGTTGTCGCCCTGGGCGATCGCGGCCTGGTCGCCGGTGTAATGCGTGCCGTTGTAGGTGAAACCAGCGGACAGGCCGGTGTGCAGGTCGTTGTACTGGTCGGGCGTGATCAGGTTGTACCTGGCGACGGTGTTGTTGGTCAGGTCCGTCTGGAGCTGCTGGAGCGGCGCAGTAGTGGGAAACCTCCGGGTTCGAGGTCGTGGTGTTCCCATTACCGTTGGTGACGGTGTTGAAGAGCTGGCCGTCGTGCTTGGCCGCGAAGTTGTACTGGTTGCTGCCGTTATAGGGGTTGGTGTAGGAGGCCGAGGTGCCGCTGGTGCTGCTCAGCGGGACAGTCCACTGGTTCTGCGGCAGGACGGTGCTGGTCTTGCTCGACCCGCTCCCGGCCAGGTCGATGTCCTCCTGGTATGACTTCCAGGAGATCCCGGCGGCCTGGAGCAGTCCGCTCAGGCTCTGGCCACTGTTGACGTTGTTGGGATAGGGGTCGTTATCGTTGAGGATGCCCTGGTTGCTGCCGGTCTCCTGCCAGATGTAGTTGGGCTCGGACGGGTGGATGCCGGGGGCGACGTTCGTATAGTTGCTCGTGTAGGAAGTCTGGACGGCGTTCGCGTTGCCGGGCGTCGTCAGGCTGTTGAGAAACGGCGCGGCGGGATTGTTCAGGAGCTGCTCGGGGCTCCCCGAGAGGCCGGTCGGCTGCGTAAGGTTGTGATTCTCCATGTCGATGTAGAAGACGTCACCAAGCGTCTGCCCGGCCCGGGCCGAGCCCGGAACCAGCAGGCCGCCAACGAGCAAGGCGGCCAGGGCCAGCGCCCTCGTCGGGATTCCGGTCGGTCGAAGGATGGTCATCATGGCGGGCGGAGTCCTCTGCGGGGGTGACCGATGTCGGCGAATCGTGCGATTTCGTTCGCATCCGGCATCAAGGGGTCCAGAGGATAAGCCGCTTCGGAGAAGATCTCGCGAATGGACGGAAAAGATTCCGGAAACGAACGAAGAAATTTGAAAATTCTAAGACGATCCTTCGCTCGCGCAAGGTTGTGAAGACAAGATAATCAATCGGCCAATTCGATTGATGTCGATCGAATTGGGGGCGGAGCGAGGGTCATTCCGGGACCGCCGCGTCCAGGAAATCGCCGACCCGATCCATCAACGAATCGCCGCCGATCCCGACGACGTTGGCATGCCCGGCGCCGGGGACCTCAACGATCTCGGCGGCTTTGTGGAAGGCGTTGGCGAGGTCGCGGGCGGCGGCGACCGGGGCGATCGGGTCTTCGAGCCCGTGCAGGATCAAGGTGGGAACCGGGACGAGCGGGGCGAGGTCGACCGGCCGGGGACGGTCGAGCGCGACTCCGGCCAGGGATCGGGCCCGGAGCAGGACCAGGCGCGCCATGAGGCTCGGGGCCGGAATCTTCAAGCGGCCCAGGACTAACGCGACGGCCGAGGCCAGGTCGCGATAGGGGGCTTCGAGCACCAGGGCGGCGAGCCGGGGGTCGGACGCGGCGGCCTTCAGGGCGATCGAGGCGCCCATCGATCGGCCCCAGGCGGCGAAGGCCGGATCGGCCCCGGCCAGCGGAGTTATCGCGTCGATCCAGGCCCGGAGGTCGTCCGACTCCCGCCCGCCGAACGACGCTCGCCGCCCGTCGCTCTCGCCGGAAGCCCTCGAATCGAGGACCGCCACGTTCCACCCTCGCCGGACCATCGGCGGGACCCGGCCCAGGAGCGCCGAGCCGTCCTCGGCCAGGCCGTGGAGCAGCAGGAGGGTCCGCCCGGTCGAGCCCTCGGCCGGGAACCACGACCCCGCCAGCCGGGTCCCGTCGGCCGCCGTGGCCTGGATCGGCTGGCCGGCCGACTTTTCTGGCCACTTCCGGCCCGGCATGACGAGCGACCAGGCCCCCCACTCGATGACCGTCACGAACAGGCAAAACCCCGCGCCGAGGGCCAGGCCGAGGAGGATCGCCAGGGCTTTATGGAACCCGGCACGGGCGATCGGACGATGGCCGATGACCGATCGAGGGAGAGGAAGGATTCGGCCATCGATCCTCGCCCGATCGCCCATCCCCGGACCGGCCGGCGCGGGTTTGGCCCAGGCGTAAAGCCGGGCCGGGTTCGAGGATTCTCCATCTCCTCCGAATGGAACACTAGGCCTGGGTGGAAAAGCGGGATGATGATTGCACAGGCAAAGACGATCGACTTCATCGCGGTCCCCTGACCTGACCTTCGTTGAACAACGGTGAAGGATAGAGCGGTTCACGCCCGGATGGCGAGCGAGAAAAGAAGATGGGGACCGGCTCCCGGCCCGTTTTCCGTCCGGGTGGCAGGGGTTACGGTACTGTCCACGTTTAGCGTTCCGAATGAGAAGAGATCCCGGATTCTGTAGGGGACGCTCCGCGTCCCGAGGCGCCCGAGGCGGTGCGACGGCGGACGGGACGCAAAGCGTCCCCTACGAAAAACTTTTTCCGTCCGGGTGGCCGGCGTTACGGTACTCCGTAACCCCGGTCTGAGTTTTGTAGGGTCCGCTCCGCGGACCGTGGTCTCCAGGGTGGCCCATCAGGAGACGGTCCGCGGAGCGGACCCTACAAAAACCGGCCTCTTCGACGCTAAACACGTACGTACCGTAACCCCGGCCACCCGGACCGCGTCGTCTTCGAGACCGGTCACGCCGTCCGGGAGGGCAAGGTTCTTCGACGAGCCGGTCATTTCGTCGGCAGAAATCACCGCTAGAATCAGGCTTCCGCGTCCCCCATCTCGTCGAGGCCCGGACCATGCGATTGCCTCGTATCCGGCTCATCTTGAGCCTCCGCGATGCTCCTCCTGCTCATCCTCGTCGCCGCCCTCTGGCTCGGCTGGCGGGTTGACAAGGCCCGCCGCCAGCGCCACGCGATCGCCCAGGTCGAGAAATACAACGGATACGTCCGCTTCGACTACGAGTTCGCCGACGGCAAGGAGATACCCGACGGCCAACCCAAAGGCGCCGAAATGGCTCCGCCGGAACCTGGGCGACGACTACTTCCGGGAGGTGAGCCGGGTCATCTACGTGGATCAGCCGCTGAGCGACGCCACGCTCGCCCCGCTGACGGACCTCGGCGCGATCGAGGAGCTGCGTTTTCTGACGCGCATGCACCACGGCAAGGCCCCCGTCGATCCGCCGCCGGGGCTTGAACGATTGACCGAGGCGGGCCTCTCTCGACTTGAAGGGCTGACTCGCCTGCGTCGCCTGGAGTTCCACGACATGGAGCTGACCGGCTCCATGCTCCGGCATCTCAACCATTCCACTCAACTGGAAGAATTGGAGATATTCGAAGGGGACGGCATCGAAGGCGGGATCACCGACGAGGGCATGCCTCCGCTCGGCGCGATGCCCCGACTCCGTGTCCTCTCCCTCTGGTGCCATCGAATCACCGGCTCGTGCCTGAAGCCGCTCCGGGGTTCCCGGAGCCTGGAGGAACTGCAGTTCTACGGTAGCCCGCTCTCGGCGGCCGGCTTCGAGAACATCGGCGCCATCACGAATCTAAAGGATTTATACTTCAATCAAGTCGATGTCAGCGACCGGAACCTGTCGGACTTGCGGAATCTCACCGGGCTCACGAGGCTCACCCTCGACTCTAACCAATCGAAGATCACGGATGCGGGCCTCGTCCACCTCAGCGGGATGACCCGGCTCGAATGGCTGGACCTCACCGGGTGCAAGATCACGGGCAGAGGGCTGGCTTCGCTGAAGGAGATGAAGCAACTCAAGCGGCTCGGCCTCGGATGGACCCAGGTCGATGACATCGGGCTGGAAGTGATCGCCGGATTCCCGAAACTCGAAAGCCTGGAGCTTCACCAGACGAGGGTCACGGACGCGGGGCTGGTCCATCTCAGGGGTCTGCAAGAACTTGAGGAAGCTGTCCGTTGGTGTATACGGCGGTCACTCCGCAGGCCGTCGATGAATTGAAGAAGGCGATCCCGACGCTCACGGAAGCCCCATGACGCTCGGACCGGCCATGTCCGGCTCGTCCCATCGCTCGAATCCGACGGCGGCACCCCGACGTGACCTCCGGCGGACTCCGGGACTCTCTTCCGCCGATTTCCGGAGAAACTGTGATAACACGACGTCGATCGGCCTGAATGTTCTGGGGAACGGGCAACTTGCCCAGCACCTCGAACACGAAAGGTCCGCACCGATGGCCACCGAAGCCCAGATCCGAGCTAACCGCGAGAATTCGGAAAAAATCGACGGGTCCGAAGACCCCGGAAGGGAAAGAACGCGTTCGCCGGAACGCCCTCAAGCACGGCCTGACCGGCTCGGGCGTGGCGCTTCCCTCCGAAGACCAGGCCGAGATCACTCGCAGTTTCATTGCTCTCCAGAACGAGTTACGCCCGAGCAACGAGCTGGCCGAGAAGCTCGTCCGTCGCACCGCGTTCCTCTTCGTCCGGCTCGAACGGTGCGAGAAGCACGAGACGTCGGAGACCTCGAAGCGCGTCCGCCACGCCGTCGAGAAGTTCGACGACGAACGCCTGGCCGCCATGGAAGAACTCGCCGCGAAGATCGAACGCGAGCCGGCCACGACGTCTCGCCGGCTCCAGATGACGCCCGAAGGGATCGACTGGCTGCTCGATCAGTGGGAGATCCTTCATGAGGAACTGTTCATGAAGGGCCATCGCCTCTACTGGACCAACAACCACCGAGCCCGGTTCGAGCTGCTTCTCGGTCGGAACCCGGCCGACTGGCGGCTGGGCCGGATCGCGATCCTCTCCGACGCGGTGGCCGGCTTCTTCCTGAACCTTGAAAAAGAGGACGGTCCAGGGCTCGAAGGCGAGGCCCGCGCGACTGGGCACGCGGCGAGCTGGGTAGAATGATCGACGAGGAAATGGCCCGGCTCAAAGAGGTGAGGATCAACCTCGATCCCCGCGCCATCGAGCAAGACCGCGCCGAGGCGGTTGACCGCGCGCTCTTCGACACCTCCAAGGAGGCGATCCTCGCTCGGAAGTACGAGGCAGCCACCGAGCGAGCGCTTTCCGGACCCTGAAAGAGCTTCGCCAGGTCGAGGCCGACGTGGCTCAAGGAATCAAGACAGAGATAACCGTTGACACGGAAGAAACTTACGACAATTCGGCTTTGAATGAACGGGAGGACGAGCCGGAGTCCTCGCCGTCCCCGGAAACAGCCCCTCCGACGATCTTCCCGCTGTCCGAGCGGGCGAAGGAGGGGCCGATTTCGGTCGAGACGGCCGAAAAAGAGGTCGGCTGAGGCTCAAAGGGGGTCGTCCGGAGGATTGAGAAGCCCGATCGCGATCGGGCCGGGGGCGGTCCACGGACCTCGCGCGTCCTCCGGACGTGAACCGCTCTGGAGCCAGTTTCGTCGGCTGTCGCGACCCCGCCGGCTTCTACTGTAACGGATCGATTGTCCTGAATGCGATGTCACCCGAATCTTCTCTTCGATTTGCAGCCCCGGAGGGGCGTCCGTGAGTAGCCCAGGGTGAAACCCTGGGGACCCGGCTCCGATGGCGGCGAGACTGTCGCCCCTCCGGGGCTTATCTTCCACGGTGGACCTTCTCTCCCAGGGTTTCACCCTGGGCTACTCACGGTCGCCCCTCCGGGGCCGCAAAAGACATGCTCTCCTGAGTTTCCATCAATTCGTGACGGTAGAACTGCTTTACTTCGACGGGCCGATCGTCTCGACGGGCCCGGGCGGGTCGAGGAAGCCGGTCGCGACCAGGCTCGGAGGCGTGAACCGGAGCCGGATCGCTCCGTTCTGCCAGGTTCGGAGCCGAAGAAATGGCCCGTCGGCCAGCGGATCGCGCGAGCCGGCGGACGGCACCCTCTGGCTGACGACCACCAGCGCGGGTCTGGCCCAGGCGTAGAGCCAGGCCGGGTTCGAGGTCCGTCCGCCGTGGTGCGGGGCGAGCATCGCGTCGAGAGGCTCCGAGGGATGGGCGGTCAGGTCGGTCAGGCCGCCGCCCTCCAGGTCGCCGGTCAGGAGCAGCCGACGCCCGGCGTGGGCAACCTCCAGGACCACGCTCCGGGCGTTGTCGGTCGAGCCCGGCCGGCTCACCTCGCCCGGATGGAGCGCGGCCAGGATCGTCCCGCCGCCGAGGTCGATCCGGTCTCCTTTGGCGATCGACTCGACCGGGATGCCCCGGGCCTTGACCTCGTCGAGCAGGAGCTTCGCGGCTGGATTCGAGGGCCCGTCGAACCCCGGTGGGACACGGACGAGCTTGATCTCGAACCGGTCGAGCAGGTCGGGCAGGCCGTCGAAGTGGTCGGAATCGGCATGTGAGAGGATCAACAGATCGATCGTCCGGACGCCTCGCGACCAGAGCGCGGGGGCGATCAGCCGTCGGCCAACCTTGGGGTCGCCCATCTTGCCGCAGTCGTAGAGGGCCGTCCGTCCTTCGGGCGAGCGGATCACCACGGCCAGGCCGTGGCCGACGGCCAGGACCTCGGCCTCGGCGGCTCCGGGCGCGTCGGGAGCATCGGCCAGGCCGCGCCGAGGGCTCCCCAGGCGATCGTCAAGATCCACAAGGGCCGCCTCGACCGCCATCGAGAGACGCCGGCCGTCGTCGCCAGGACGAGCAGGGTGTAGAAGCCCAGGGTCCATCCCCAGCCCGGCCCCGGCACGAACGCGTGGCCCCACGGCAAGTCGGTCCCCCAGCGGACGGCCGCCTCGGTCCAGCCCAGGCAGACGCCGCAGGCCCAGGCAAACGGCGCCCCCAGCGGGGACCAGATCGCCGTGAGCCCGAGCGTCAGGCCCGAGAGCAGCAGCGCGAGCGAGGTCAGCGGGATCAAGGGGATGTTGATCAGGATGCCGATCGGCGAGACCAGGTGGAACCGCAGGGCGACCAGCGGCCAGGCCGCCATCCAGATCACCGCCGAGCCGATCAGTCCCGCCCGAAGGTACGCAAAGCCCATCCGCCGGCGCATCCGCCACCAGGGCTCAAGTCGACGTTCGAGGACGTCCAGCCGGGTCAAGACCGGCGCGTCCCACTCCAGCACCGCCGGCACGAGCCAGAGGATCACCCCGACCGCCAGGAACGAGAGTTGACAGCCCACGTCAAAGAGGTCGGCCGGATTATAGGCCAGGGTCGCCAGCGCCGCGCCCGCGAGCAGGTTGGCCGGGCGGATGCACCGGTCCCGCCAGCCGGCCAGGCAGACCGCGACGGTCATCGCCGCCGAGCGGACCACCGACGGCGCCGGGCCGACCAGCAACGCATAGGCAACCGTCCCGAGCAACACGACCCCGAACGCACGCTTCCGGCCCATCCCCATCGCCCGGCGCAGAGCCCCAGGCAGACCGCGAGCACCTGCAAATGCAGGCCCGAGATCGCCAGGAGGTGCGTCGTCCCGGTCCGGGCGAAGGCGTCGTTGATCTCGGGGTCAACCGCCTCCCGCCGCCCGAGCAAGAGCGCCATCGAGAGCGGGGCGGTCGACGGGTCGAGCCTTGAGGTCAGCTTCCGGACGCTCCAGGCTCGGGCCGAGCCCAGGCGGCGAGTCCAGGGCCAGTCCGACCCGGTCGGGTCCGGCCAGACGCCCGAAGCTTCATCGACCGCCAGGCGGAGCCGGATGCCGCGGCCTCGGAGGATCGGCCGGAAGTCGACCTCGCCGGGGTTGAGCGGCCCCTCGATCGCGGACATCGCCCCGGCCGCCTCGACGGGATGGCCCGCCTCCAGGTCCGAGCGGTCCCCGGCGATCCAGACCTGAGCCCGGCCCGAGGCCGATCGCCAGCCTCGGCCCTCGTTAATCCCGGTCAAGGCCAGGACGGTTCGCGTTGAGCCCCGGTCGATCGGGCCGCCGTCCCCTTCGTGAAACGTCGGGGCCTCGACCAGCACCCCCTTGACCCAGGCCGGCCGCCGCTCGCCCGGCGACCAGGCGGCGCGGGCGAGGTCGTCGGGAGCCAGGTCCGACCACCAGTAATGATGCCACCCGCCTCCCAGGGCCGCGAATGCCGCCAGGATCGCCCAGCCGCTCACCCTCGGTGAGAATCGGATCAGGGCCGCCAGCCCCGAGGCGGCCAGCGACGCGATGGCCCAGGCCCAGGTGCCCTGCGGGTCGACGAACCGATCGGCCAGGACCCCGGCCGATACCGCAATCGCCAGCGGGGCCAGCGGCGCGACCCGGCCCCTTCGCCTCGACTCCGGCTCGTCATCGCTCATTGCTGGCCCAGCTTCGACAACGCCCCGCCGGTTTGGATGCCACTCTTTCCGACGGCTCGACGAGTCTAGCACGGCCGGCCCCGACTGCCACCGGACCACCGGGAAAGATCCTCAACCGGCGGCCGGGGCTTTTCAAGGGACGACTCATCGAGTCTCATCAAGGGCCGCATGTCGCCCGATCTGGCGTCGGGCTCTCCGGAGCCGGGGCGGGACTCTTCACCCAGGGATCGAACGAGGATCATCCATCATGGCCAGGCCCAAGGTCTTTTTCGACATCACCATCGACGGTAAGCCCTCCGGACGCATCACCTTCGAACTGTTCGACGACGTCGTGCCCGAGACCGCGGAGAACTTCCGCGCCCTCTGCACCCACGAGAAGGGGTTCGGATACAAAGGCTCCTCGTTCCACCGGGTCATCCCCCAGTTCATGCTCCAGGGGGGCGACTTCACCAACCACAACGGCACCGGGGGCAAGTCAATCTACGGGAACAAGTTCAAGGACGAAAACTTCAATCTCAAGCACGACCGGCCTTACCTCCTGTCGATGGCCAACGCCGGCCCGAACACCAACGGCTCGCAGTTCTTCATCACGACGGTTGTCACGAACTGGCTGGACGGCAAGCACGTGGTCTTCGGCGAGGTCACCGACGGTAAGGAGCTGGTCAACAAGATCGAGACCCTGGGCTCCCGGAGCGGTCAGCCGAGCGCCAAGATCGCCATCGCGGATTCTGGCCAGCTCTGATCCGAGAGTTTGCAGTCCTCCCGGTCGGCGCCCGGCCCACCGGGGAGATTGCCGGGCTCTCCTGTTAAAATCCGCGCGGGCGTCGGATTTGACGCCCGGGAATCCTATGATAGTCAGACAAAGCCATGCCCGGTATCGATACCGGGCGCGGCCTAGGCCCATCCCGAGGCTGAGATCGATGATGAACATGACGCCTGTGGACCAGCTTCCCTCCTGGAAGGCCCTCGAGGCCCACCACGCCCAGATCCGCGGCCGGCACCTCCGCGAGCTATTCGCCGAAGACGCCCGTCGCGGCGAGCGGCTGACGGCCGAGGCGCTGGGGATCACCCTGGACTACTCGAAAAACATCGTCACCGACGAGACGCTCAAGCTCCTCGTCAAGCTCGCCGAGGAGACCGGCCTCCGCCACCGGATCGAGGCGATGTTCCGGGGGGAGAAGATCAACATCAGCGAGGACCGCGCCGTCCTCCACGTCGCCCTCCGGGCCCCCAAGGGGGAGTCGATCCTGGTCGACGGCGTGGACGTGGTGCCCGCCGTCCATGAGGTGCTCGACAAGATGGCCGGCTTCTCCGACCGGATTCGCAGCGGCGACTGGAAGGGGCACACCGGCAAGAAGATCCGCAACATCGTCAACATCGGGATCGGCGGCTCGGACCTCGGCCCGGTGATGGCGTACGAGGCCCTCCGGCACTACAGCGACCGCGGCCTGAACATGCGGTTCGTCTCCAACGTCGACGGGACCGACTTTGCCGAGGCCACCATCGACCTCGACCCCGCCGAGACGCTCTTCATCGTCTCGTCGAAGACCTTCACGACGCTGGAGACGCTGACCAACGCCCACTCGGCGCGGGCCTGGTGCCTGGCCGGCCTGGGCGACGAATCGGCCATCGCCAAGCACTTCGTCGCCGTCTCGACCAACGCGGCGGAAGTCAGCAAGTTCGGCATCGACACCGCCAACATGTTCGGCTTCTGGGACTGGGTCGGCGGCCGGTACTCGATGGACTCAGCGATCGGCCTCTCGCTGATGGTCGCCGTCGGCCCGGAGAACTTCCGGTCGATGCTCGCCGGCTTCCACGCGATGGACGAGCATTTCAAGACCACACCCATCGAGCGGAACCTGCCCGCGCTCATGGGCCTGCTCACGGTCTGGTACGCCGACTTCTTCGGCGCCGAGACGGTCGCGGTCCTGCCCTACGACCAGTACCTCAAGCGGTTCCCGGCCTACCTCCAGCAGTTGACGATGGAGAGCAACGGCAAGTCGGTCACGGTCGACGGCGTGAGCGTCGACTACCAGACCGGCCCGATCTTCTGGGGCGAGCCGGGGACGAACGGGCAGCACTCGTTCTACCAGCTGATCCACCAGGGGACCCACGTGATCCCCTGCGACCTGATCGGGTTCTGCCAGTCGCTCAACCCGATCGGCGAGCATCACGACATCCTCATGTCCAACGTCTTCGCCCAGGCCGAGGCGCTGGCCTTCGGCAAGACCGCCGCGGAGGTCAAGGCCGAGGGCACGCCCGACTGGCTGGTGCCGCACCGGACCTTCCCGGGGAACCGGCCGTCGAATGTCCTGCTCGCCGAGAAGCTGACGCCGGAGATGCTCGGCAAGCTGATCGCGCTCTACGAGCACAGCGTCTTCACCCAGGGCACCATCTGGGCGATCGACTCGTTCGACCAGTGGGGCGTCGAGCTGGGCAAGGTCCTGGCCAAGCGGATCATCCCCGAGTTGGAGAGCCAGGCCGAGCCGGCCCTGAAGCACGACAGCTCGACCAACGCGCTGATCCGGACCTACCGGAAGCTCAAGCGGAAGTGATCGAGTCCGGTCGGGTGGGCACCGCCGCCACGCCTCGCCGAGACGGCGGTGAGCGGTGCCTACCTTCACACGGACACGATCGGTTGACCGTCTGGCGGCGTCTGACCTCGCGAGCTCAGACGACCGGGCGGATCGGCGACGCGGCGCCGTTGTCGACTGTGCTGAGGGTCTGCTGCCTCAGCGCGGCGGCGCCCATCAGGCCGCCCAGGCCCATCGACTCGACGGCGGAGCTGGGCACGAGCATCAGGGCACCCTTCTCCTTCAGCCCTTCATAGAGGATGTTCATCGCCCGGAGATGGAGCGCCGTGGGGTTCCCCTCGTAGGAGCGGGCGGCCTGTTCGAAGAGGTGGGCGATCTCGACCTCGGCCTGGCCGAGGATGATCCTGCGCCTCCTTCTCGCGCGACGCCTGGGCCTCTCGCGACATGGCATCCTGGAGCGACGTCGGGATGATCACGTCGCGCATCTCGACCGACTGCACGGTCACGCCCCAGGGGTCGGAGCGGGCGTCGATCAGCTTCTGCAACTCGGCCTCGATCTGTTCGCGCCCTCGGAGCAACACCGTCAGCGGCGTCCGGCCGATGATGTCGCGGAGCGCCGTCTGCGCGGCCCAGCTCACGGCGAGCTTGTAGTCCTGGACCTCCAGCGCGGCCTTTTCGGGGTCCTGCACCATCCAGAACAGCACCGCGTTGACGTTCACCGGCACGGTGTCGGACGTGAGCGTCTCCTCGGCGGCGAAGCTCGTGGTGATGACCCGCTGGTCGACCCACGAGGAGACCGTATCGATGAACGGGACGATCCAGAACAGCCCGGGCCCTTGTAATCCCCGGTAGCGGCCCAGGCGGAGGACGATGGCCCGCTCCCACTGCTGGGCCACCTTGGGCGACGACGCGAGGATCACGCCGAAGACGAACCAGACGGCCAGGCCGACCCCGACCCCGACCTGGGTCTGGTCGTAGGCGGCGAAGGCCGCCCCGCCCCCGGCACTTGCCAGGAACAGGAACGAGGCGACGACGTTGGTGCGGGGCGGATTGGCCGCGGCGGCGCGGCCCATCCTGTAGGCGACCGAATCACTGGCCATCGGAGTCCCTTTCTCGTTGTGAACCTCGACGATCTCGGAGGTAGGCGATCGCCCGGTCGGCCGGGACCCCCAACGCGGCGGCCTCGGCCAGGAACCGGTCGGCCAGGCTGGCCAGCCTCCGGTCTCGCTCGTCGGCCGACAACTCGTCGGCCGGTTTCGCCTTGATAAACGTCCCGACCCCGCGCCGGGTCTCCACGACCCCGGCCCGCTCCAGCTCGCCGAAGACCCGGGCCACCGTGTTGGCGTTGATCCGGAGGTCCACCGCCAACTGCCGGACCGTCGGGAGCTGGTCCCTCGCCCGGAGCCGGCCCGTCGCGATCGCCGACCGGATCGCCCGGTCGAGCTGGGCATACAGCGGCGTCGGGTCCTTCGGGTCGATCGCGAACATGGGGTCCCTTCTTTGCTTGTTCTAGTTCAATAGTACAAATCAAATCTGGGGAAATCAAGGTTCAATCGCTCTCGATGGGCCCGATCCGTGGCCTGTTCGTTTTTTCCCATGTCGAGTTGCCAAGCTTTGAAAAGCGTCCTAGGCTCCCGGTGCAGGCTCGATGCAAACTCGCATCGGTCCGGAACGGCCGAGCGACAACCCCGAAGGCCGCGATGCCGGCGGCCGAGGCGGGGCCCGACGACGTACCCACCAGGAGGACTACCGATGACGCCCCGCGCGGCCCGTCGCGACCCCAATTCCCACTCTCCCTTGCAGATCTACCTGCACGACATCAACGACACCCCGCTCCTCTCGGCCGAGGAAGAACGCACGCTGGCCGAGCGTGTCGCCGAGGGCGACCCCTATGCCCGCGAGCACATGGTCAAGGCGAACCTCCGATTGGTCGTCAACATCGCCCGGGGGTATCTCAACAAGGGACTCTCGCTCGAAGACCTGATCGAGGAGGGCAACCTTGGACTGATGCGCGCCGTCGAGGGGTACGACGGGATGATGGAGACCCGATTCAGCACCTACGCCAGCTACTGGATCAAGCAATCGATCCGTCGGGCGGTGATGAACAACGGTAAGCCGATCCGGCTGCCGGCGTACATGGTCAGCCTGCTCTCGAAGTGGCGCCGGGTCTCGACCGTCTTGACCGAGCGGCTGGGCCGGACCCCCACCCCCGATGAGATCGGCAAGGCCCTCCGACTCTCCAAGAAGAAGGTGGGGATCGTCGCCAAGGCGATCAAGGTCAACAACCTGACCCCTCGCCCCGAAGGCCCCGAGGACGAAGGGGGCCTGCTCATCGACGACGTCCTGACCGACGACCGGATCAGGCCCCCCGACGACGTCCTCGGCGAGGCTGACGACCTCGAGCGGATCTTTCGCCGGATCGGCCAGCTCGACGAGCGCGAGGCCACCGTCATCCGGATGCGGTTCGGCCTCGAACCTTATCCGCCAATGACCCTCCGCGAGATCGGCGAGAACCTCCACCTGACCCGCGAACGCGTCCGCCAGCTCGAAACTCTCGCCCTGGCCAGGCTCGTGGAGACCCTGGTCGACCGCGACGCCGACGGCCGGATCGGGAATTGACTTATGGCGTATCAACGAGGAGTTGGCTGGCTCCCTCTCCCTCTGGGCTAACGACCAATCGCTTTTCGACGCACCGCCTCGCGAAAGCCGTTTCTGCCTCCCTCTCCCTCCGGGAGAGGGCCGGGGTGAGGGTGGTCGCCGGGCGAGTGAGCCCCGCATCCAGACTCCTGGCCAGCCCGGTGGCGCGGCGACACCCCTCACCCCCGGCCCCTCTCCCGGAGGGAGAGGGGAGACCGGGTGAGCTCGCCGCCCGACTCCTCTTCGCTCGCTCCGACCCTCCCCATCCTCAAGAACACAAATCCAAGTACCCCGGCCAGCGCCGAGGCGATCAGGATGCCGATCTTGGCGTCGTCGATCTGCCTCGGGTCGACGAACGCCAGGCCGGCGACGAAGAGCGAGACCGTGAAGCCGATCCCGGCAACCATCCCCACGCCGATCAGGTGGGGCCAGGTTGCGCCGGTCGGCGGCGAGGCAATCCGGAGCTTGACCGACAACCAGGCGAGGCCGACGATCCCCAGCGGCTTCCCCGCGACCAGGCCGAGCAGAATGCCCCAGGTGATCCCGCTCGAACTGGCCCTGGCCAGCGAATCGAGGTCCAGAGCGACCCCCGAATTCGCCAGCGCGAAGAGCGGCAGGACGACGTAACTCGACCACGGGTGGACCTGCCGGAGCCGGCGGTCGAGTTGCGACTCGGTTCCCCGGCTCAGTTCCTCCATCTGTCCCATGATCGCCTCGGCGCGATCGAAGTCTCCCGACCCCAGGGCGTTGCGGAACCTTCGGAGGAGCTTGCCGGCCGACCGCTCGAACGAGTAGAGGCTGAACCAGGGGCGGATCGGCGTCATCGCCCCCAGGATCACCCCGGCCAGTGTCGCGTGGACGCCCGAGCCGAGCATCGCGCCCCAGAAGCCCAGGCTGACGAGGAAATACGCGACCGGCGAGCGGAGCCCGCCCCGGATCATCCCCCCGATCGCCAGCAGGATGCCCGCCGCCACGCCCAGCGCCGGCCAGGAGATCCCGTCCGAGTAGAAGACGGCGATCACCAGGATCGCCCCGATGTCGTCGGCGATCGCCAGGGCGAGCAAGAAGACCCGGGCCGGCGCGGGGACCCGATCGCCCAGCAGGATCAGGACGCCCACGGAGAAGGCGATATCGGTCGCCATCGGGATGCCCCAGCCGTTCGCGCCGGACTGGCCGAGATTGCAGGCCGAATACAGCAAGGCCGGGACGACCATCCCCCCCAGCGCCGCGACGACCGGCAAGGCCGCCTGTCGGGGGCTCGACAGCCGCCCTTCGAGCAGCTCGCGCTTGATCTCCAGTCCGGCCACATAGAAGAAGACCGTCATCAGGCCGTCGTTGATCAACTCGCGGAGGTCGAACCCGAGCGATTTCCCGCCGACCTCGACCGCCAGATGCGTCTCCATGAGCCGGGAGAACGGTTCGCCCCACGGCGAGTTGGCCAGCCCCAGCGCAACCAGCGATGAGATCAAAAGAAGGACACCGCCCGGCCCTTCGGTGTGGAAGAACGCCTGGGTCGGCAGGACCAGCCGTCGGGCGACGAACGAGCGGCGGGCGAGGGCTTTCGCGGAGCCGTAGCTCCGGGGCGGGACGTGCATGGATCGCGGCTCGAAGAGGGTCAACCTGGATTGCCCCAATACCGTTGAACGAAGCGTAACGTCAATTCCAGGTCGTCTTTCTGCCTCCCCTCTCCCTCCGGGAGAGGGGCCGGGGGTGAGGGGCGTCGCATCGCCAGAGAAGGTCGAACAGGCCCATTCCGAAACCCGGTGGTGGCGCCACAACCCTCACCCCGGCCCTCTCCCGGAGGGAGAGGGAGGCAGAATAGACCGATGCCGCAAGTGGTTACGCTTCGTGAAACGGCATTGTGTCTTACCCCCATCGCACCAGAGACCCCGACACGGCGTCAAGGACCGGCCGGATCACGGCCTCATCGCCAATCAAATAGGAAGCGAAATTCCGGCCGATCGGTGATTTAACGATTGCGGAGCCGGGTCGCCCGGGAGGAAAATCGCGCCAGCAGCCCAATAATGGAATGGGGCGTCCGAATTAACTGTGTGGGCGAGCGGAACGACCGCCCGCCGAAGGCTGCGTCCGAGGACGACAGGGTTCACGCAACGTTCCAACCTGAGGAGTCCGATCCATGGCTTGCTCGATCATCAAGAAGGGCCTTTTGGGCGCCGCTCTCGGCGCCGGGGCGTTGTACCTGGCGTTCGGCACGTCGGCCCCCAGCTACGTCCGGACCGCTTTCCACAAGTTCCGCGACGGCGCGAAGAACAATGTTCCGGTCCAGTTCGAGATCGACCGTGCCCGCGAGGAGATCGCCAGCCTCGAGCCGGCGATCAAGGACAATATCGAGAACCTGGCCCGCGCCCAGGTCGAGGTCGAGCACCTCGACCGCGAGATCATCGCGATCCGGACCAACCTCGGCTCCGAGAAGAAGGTCCTCACCGCCCTCCGCGAGAGCCTGAACACCGGCGACTTCAAACTGGCCGGCAACGTCACCTACACCGCCGACGAGGTCAAGGGCGAGTTGAAGCACCGCTGGGACCACTACAAGCAGGTCACCGAGCTGCTCAAGGACAAGGAAGACACGCTCAAGGCCAAGCAGAAGGCCGTGATCGCCGCTCGCCAGCAGCTCACGCAGATGGCCGCCGCCAAGCAGGCCTTGCTGACCAAGCTTGCGGGGATCGAGGCCCGGCTCAAGATGATCCAGACGACCAAGGAGAGCAACGAGTTCAACTTCGACGACAGCGCCCTGGCCCGCGCCAAGGCCTCGGTCGCCGACCTGGAGAAGCGGCTCGACGTGATGGCCAAGACGGCGGAGATGGAAGGCAAGTTCTCCGACACCGGCATCCCGGTCATCATCGAGCCGGGCCGCGACGTCGTGAAGGAGATGGACGCCGAGTTCGGCCCGCCGGCCCCGCGGCCGTCGAACGGACCGGACAAGAGCCTCTGATCCGACCCGACCCGGTCCCGTAGCCAAGGACCGGGGTTGCGGGATACCGCAACCCCTGCCACTGACCCGAGATGGGTGGCAGGGGTTCCGTCTTCGGAACCCCGGAATGCCGGGTAGCGAGCTTCTGGTCGGGTGGGCACTACCCACCCATCCCGACTTCATTGAGGTGGGCACTCGCCCACCCGACCAGAAGCCTTGATTGAGATGAGCAAGCGGTCGAGACCGGGTAACCTTCGACATGGCGGGAGTCTGGATTTTCCCCATGGTCACATCGGACGGCAAGTCAACCATGCTGGGACAATGGCGAATCGCTTTGCGGCAGGCGGAGGAGGCGGCCCGCGCCGGCCGTTTCGATGAGGCGCTCGTGCTGGCCTCCCGGCCCGACGTGGCCGACCATCACCACGCCGTCCAGCTCCGGGGCAAGCTGGCCATGGAGCTGGTCGCCCGTGCGGGTCGCCGGGGCGAGGCCGACGACCTGACCGGCGCGATCGACGACCTCCGGGTCGCCGAAGGGCTGGGCGCCCCGCCCGACGCCCTGGCCGCGACCCGACTCAGCCTGGCCGATCGCGTGGCCGTTGAGGTCCGCGCCGATCTCGACGCCGGCGAGCCCGGCCGGGTCGCCGAGCGGATCGAGGAGCTGGCCAGGAACAAGATCGGCGGCCCGGCCCTGAGACGGGCCAAAGAGGTCGCCGAGGCCTGGAAGAACGGCCCTGGACGAGGCCCGTCGGGGCGAATTCGGCCGCGCCCACGAGCAGATCGACCGGGCCGAGCGGCTCGCCGGGGAGACCGCCCGATCCGCCCTGGCGTCCGCCCGTCGCGACATCGAGGCCAAGCAAAAAGCCGCCGCGCCGCGGGTCGAGGCGCTCTACGCGTCGCTGGCCGAAGGGCGCTGGGCCGAGACCCTGGCCGCCGCCGAGGCCGTGCTCGAGATCGTGCCCGAGCATCCCTCCGCCCGCCAGGCGCGGACCCGGGCCTGGCAGCAGATCGCGGCGATCGCCCCGTCCTCGGCGACCCTCCCCGGCCGAGGTGGACGGACCATCCCCGCCGGCCTCGGTGCCGAGCCGGCCCCTGCGGCTCCCACGGCCCCGGCGTCCCGCGTCGTCGCCGACTTCGAGGCCCCTCGGGGGCTCCGGAGCATCCCGGTCGCACCGGCCAGGGCGCTGGCTCAGGCCGGATCGCCTGGCCCGAAGGGGCGGTTCCTGCTCTGGCTCGACGCCGTGGGCGGCTATCTCGTCTGCCTGGACGATGAGGTCGTCCTCGGCCGGGCCGGGACCGACGCCGTCGCCGACGTCCCGTTGCTGGGCGACCTCTCGCGTCAGCACGCCACGCTGGCCCGCGACGGCGAAGGCTACGTCCTCCGGGCGATCAAGCCGACGTTCGTCAACGGCAAGGCCGTGACGACCGCCCCGCTCAAGGACGGCGACGTGATCCGGCTCGGCTCGACGGTCGAGTTGGAGTTCCGCCAGCCCAGCCCGGTCAGCTCGACCGCCAGGCTCCAGGTCGTCAGCCGCCATCGGCTCCCCCTGGCGGTCGACGGCGTGATCCTGATGGCCGAGACCTGCATCGTCGGCGACAATCGGCAGGCGCACATCCCCGCCCCCGGCCTGGCCGACCCGGTTGTGCTCTACCGACAGGGGGCGGCGCTCTGGTGCCGGGCCGCCGGCGGCTTCGAAGTGGACGGCCAGGCCCGGGCGGCCCGGGCCCCCCTGACCTTGCAGTCGAGCGTCCTGGGCGAAGGATTTCTCCTTCAGCCTCGAACCGCTCGGGTCGCGGACGTCTCCGGTCTGATGCGGGATCTCGGATCTGAAGTCTTAGATCTCAAATCCGTGATCTGAAATTTGAAATCTCGGATCTGAAGTCTTAGGTCTCAAATCCGTGATCTGAAATTTGAAATCTCAGATCTGAAATCTCGGATCTCAAATTTCCGATCACCGATCGCGAATAATACCTCCGAGATCCCGATCCTCGCTTCGAGCTTTCGCGGGATGGCCGATGGGAGTTGAACCAGCGATGAACGCCAAGCCCCGAGACATCCCCGGCGCCCTGGACGAGACGATCGACTTTCTCCAAATCGAGTCGGGCCCCGAACGGCCCGAGGGGTCGCACGACATGCCCAGGACCACGCCCCAGGGGCAGCAGCGGTACACCTTCACCTCCGGCTGCCCGGCCGCTCGAAGGCTACACGATCAAGCGGGCCGTCGGCCGGGGGGGGTTCGGCGAGGTCTACTACGCCACCAGCGACTCCGGCAAGGAGGTCGCGCTCAAGCTGATCACCCGGAACCTCGACATCGAGCGTCGCGGCGTCGCCCAGTGCATGAACCTGAAGTGTCCGAACCTGCTGGCGATCCACGACATCAAGTCGAACGACTCGGGCGACACCTTCGTCGTCATGGAGTACGTCGCCGGCCCGAGCCTCGCCAGCGTCCTGGCCCAGTACCCCGACGGGATGCCGCTGGCCGAGGTCCGCGAATGGCTCAAGGGGCTGGTCGACGGGGTGGCGTACCTCCACGACCACGGGATCGTCCACCGCGACCTCAAGCCCGCGAACCTGTTCATGGAAGAGGGCGTGGTCAAGATCGGCGACTACGGCCTCTCCAAGATGATCTCGTCGCAGCAGGCCAGCCACCACTCCGAGAGCATCGGCACCTGCCACTACATGGCCCCCGAGATCTCGACCGGCAAGTACAACAAGCCGATCGACATCTATGCCATCGGCGTGATCCTCTATCGAGATGATCACCGGCCGCGTGCCGTTCGAGGGGGAGTCGGTCGGCGAGGTCCTGATCAAGCACCTGACGACCCGGCCCGACCTCTCGAAGCTCCCCGAGCCCTACAAGACGATCATCGGCCAGGCCCTGGCCAAGGACCCGGCGCACCGCCAGGTCCGGGTGGTCGACCTGCTGCCGCCCGGCGACGCCCCGCGAGCCCGCGACGTCCGGTTCATCGGCGAGGGGAAGGTCGCGTCCCCCGCGCCTCCGCCCCGGGGCAAGGCCGCCCGAGGACGACGTCCTCCGGATCACCGACGAGGAGCCGGTCCTCTACATCGGCCCCGAGACCCGTCCGCCACGCTCTCGGGTCGCCTCGTTCAACCCCTGGCTCCGCCGCCAGCCGCCGCCGAACCCGCCGCGTCGCCCGGCTCCGCCCCGCCCGGCCCCGGCGCCTCCTCCTCAAGCCCGGCGAGTCCGGCTCGTCGCCGCCGCCCCTTTGCCGCCGGCCGAGCCCCCTCCGACGCCCCAGCCGCTCCCATCCGGACGGCTCCGGGTCGCCGAGTTGGCCAGTTCGATGCTCTGGGCTGCCCCGTGCGCGGCGCTGGGCAGTCTCCTGACCGGCGCCTTGATGCAGGTTGACCTGGCCAGCCGGCCGCAGGATCTTGGCTTCCTCTTCGCGGTGACCCTGGTCGGGAGCTGGACCGTCCTGATCGCCAACAAGGCCGTCGAGGGGAAGGAAACCGACCTCACCGCTCGCCGGATCGTCCAGCTTGTCCTGGGCGTGCTCCTTGGCCTGTTCGCCATGTTCCTGGCGGGCTGGATGCTGGTCGAGCCGTCGAGCCCTGGTCGGGTCCTGGTCGAGCTTCCCTGGTCGCACCACCGGGATGGGCGGCCGGGATGGACTCGTTGCTTGGATACGCGGCCTACTTCGGACTGATCGGCCTGGCCGTGGACTGGTGGACGCTGACCGACCGCGACCGCAAGGCCCGGTTCCGCGTCGTCTCGATCGCCAAGGCGGGGCTGATGGCCCTGATCCCGGCCGTGCTGTTCTTCCCGCCGGACCGGCACCCGTACGCCATCCCGGCGGTGCTGCTGACCTCGGTCGTGGTCCAGTTCGCCAGCCCCTGGAGCGAGCCCGCGGCCCGGTACGCGGCCTACGCCCGGTTGAACAAGAATCGGTCGAACGTGGCCTGAGAAGGCTCAACGGAGAAGGGCTTCGCGACATCTTGATATTCCTTGGAGTGCGGGAGCTTGCTCCGCCTTCGAAAGCGGGAGCAAGCTCCCGCACTCCAAAAGGGCTTCGCCCGTCGCTTGAGCCAATAACCGCCCGGCCGTCGCGAATAACCTGATGCCCCGGCAAGCTACGGGCCGGGAACCTCGGCTAAGGATTGGACCGCGATGAAAAAGCTGATTCTCGTGACAATGCTGGCCGTCGCCGCCTCGTGGCTGCTCTCCGAGGCCCGCCAGTCCGGGCCCCGGGCCGAGGTTGGCGGCAGATTCGCGGGCCGCGGAGTCGCCATCAGGTACGAGGCCCCCCGCGGCTGTCGTCCCGTCGCCGCCCGTCGAACCCTCGCCGATCCGCGTCGTCCCCTGGCGAAGGGCGAACCCCGCTCGAAGCGGGCCTCGGCCGGGGCGGCGACCTCGAAGACAAAGCCAATGCCGGCGTGGTTCCCGAAGTCGGAGATCGAGGAGGAGGACGAAGGCCGTCGCCGACGGCTCCGGCTCCCGCGTGCTGGTCGGCCGGGTCTCGGCCTCCGAGGAGCGGGCCCGCCAGGATCTCCGGAAGATGCTGGAGCGCGAGGTCGCCGACTGGATCGCCGCCGACGTCCCGACCTCGTGGAAGGTCCCCGCCCGCGTCATCGACTCGATGGCCCAGGCCACCTACATCCAGGAAGTCACCAGGAGCCTCAAGTCGCTCGGCTCCGAGACGGCCGCCCCCTCGAACGCGTCCCCCTCGACCGCCGACGTCCCGGGGCTCGACGACCTCTACACCCTCTATCGGGCCGGGCAGAAGCTCGACTTCTCGCCCGAACGCCGGGCCGCAGATCGTCCACATGTACCGCCAGGACCTTGCCACGCAGCGGATGCAGCGGCTCGGCGGCGGCCTGGCGCTGGCCCTGGCCGCGCTGGCGGTGCTCTCCACCTACATCAAGGCCGACGAGGCGACCAAGGGCTATTACACGAACCGCCTCCGCCTGGTCGCCGCCGCCGGCCTGGGCGTCGCGGGGGTGGTGGCCTATCGGTTGCTGGTCTGATTTCACGAGGAGGCCGACCGCATGAGACTCGAAGACCTTGCCATCTCGGCCGCGATCGTCCTGGCGATGATTGTCGTCGTCCTGACTCTGACAGCCCATCGGGAGTCGCTGGCCCGCGCCCTCCGGCCGCTGACTGGATAGGCTCCGCCGGCTTCGGCTCCTGGCAGGTCGCCTGCGGCCTCTCCTCGGCGTTCTGTTGTGCACCTTCCTGGATCGCGACGCGTACCGGGCGGGCTATTTCTTCCTCGTCCTCGTGGCCGGGATCGCGGTCGCCTTCGCGGTCGCCTGGGTCCGCGAGTTCCAGTTCCTGATGGCACTGAGGGACGAGGACTTGCCGGGCCGGTTCGACAAGCCGATCTGGGCGTTCGTCCTGATCGCCCTGGCGCCCGCCGGCCTCTTCCTGTTCCGCTCGCATCGCCTGGCCCACTGGCCCGAGCCCGAGCCGAAGCCCCGGGTGGTGTCCGACGCCGCCCGCGAACTGGCCTGATCATCGAACGCGCGAGCCCTTTTCCGATGGCCGAGATCTCCAGGCAGGTTGGCGAATGGGTCCGATGGGCCGGCGACTGGTTCAAGCAGGCCGAGGGCTGGCAGATCGCACTGCTGGTGGTGGTCGCGGTGCTGGTCCTGCCCTTGATGCCGCTGGTCCTGACGCTGGCCCTGCTGGCGGCCCTGGTGATGTTCGCCCGAGCCTGGGTCCGCGAGTTCGCCTACCTGATGAGGCTCAACGACGACGCCTTCCCCGGCCGCAACGACAAGCTGATCTGGGCGATGCTCCTCATCGTCCTGCCGCCCGTCGGCGCCTGGCTGTTCCAGAACTATCGAGAGGCCCACTGGCCCGAGGCGAAGCCGGGCAAGGCTGACTTGTTCGATTATTGATCCCGGCGAAAGGTCGCCTCCATGCTCGCCCTGAAGCACAAGGTCTTCGAGATCGATCCCCGGTCCCGATTCTACTGGAGCGTCGGGGCCGCCCTCCGGGATTTCGACTCCGTCCGTCACCGGGCGGAGGCCTTTGCCGGGGAAATCGGGGCCGAGAACGTCGTCTCGATCGTCGAGCACGCGATGCCCCGCTTCACGGTTGTCGTCTGGTACCGCGAGCAGGTCGGGGACAAGGTCAAGTCTGCCCACATGGACGAGTTCTTCGAGACGGCCGGGACCCTCTGACTCAGCCTTGTCCCCGAAATGCCTCGGATCGGGGCGTAGGCAAGTCGCCGTCGGCGGATTAGAATAGACCCGACGACCCGGACCCCGACTGAAGGCCGAAGGGCACGCCGATCGATGGCCACATCGGACACCGAAGCCCTCCTGATCCGCCAGGTCCGTTCGCCCGATTCCCTTCCCTTGTCCGGCGACCATACCGGCGTCGTCCCCTTTCGGAAGAGGTGTGTCAAATGACGAACGCGACGGTCAAGGACGAAGCCCGCCAGTTGGTCGAGCGGCTGCCTGATGAGGCGACCTGGGAAGATATCCAATATCAGATCTACTTCCGCCAGGCGGTCGAGTCGGGATTGAAGGACTCGCGAGAAGGGCGGACCGTTCCCCTGGAGGAGGCCCGCCGCCGCTTCGGCCTGGGGCCAGGATGAACGTCCACTGGACCGAGTCCGCCCTGACCGACTTGCAGGCGGTCGAGACTTACATCGCCCGTCATTCCCCTCGGTACGCTGGGGGCATGGTCGAGCGGATCTTCGCCCGGAGCGGTCAACTCGAAGAACATCCGCGTCTCGGGGCGATCGTCCCGGAATATGATGATGAAACACTTCGGGAGTTGTTCGAAGACCCTTATCGGGTCGTCTACCGCGTCGGCGAGGATCGAGTCGACATCCTGGCGATTGTCCACGCGGCTCGGCGCATGCCGCGAGGGCTTTAGCCCATTCGCGGTTTCCTGCCCCCGCCGTCCCCGAAGTGCCTCGGATCGGGGCGTAGGCAAGCGGCCTTCGGCGGATTAGAATAGACCCGATGACCCGGACCCCGACCGCAGGCCGAAGGGCACGCCGATCGATGGCCACATCGGACACCGAAGCCCTCCTGATCCGCCAGGTCCGCGACGGGGACGCCGGCGCCTGGCGGCAGCTCATCGAGCGGTACGAAGGACGGCTGATCGCCTTCGTCGACAGCCGGCTCCGCGACCGCGCGGCCAGCGAGGACGTGGTCCAGGAGACCTTCGTCGGCTTCCTGACCAGCCTGCCGCACTACGACGAGAAGCGCGACATGGAGGCCTACCTCTTCTCGATCGCCGCCCACAAGCTGACCGACCACCTCCGCAAGCAAGGGCCGACGCCCGATCGACCAGTTCGGCTCGGACGACCACGGTCGACCGCTGGAGGAAGTCCCCGGCGGCGGCCGGGCCGCGTCGAGCATCGCCCGGAGCGGCGAGCGCCGCGAGGCCGAGGAGCGGCTGCTCACCGACGCCATGGGCCAGCTCGTCCGCGAGTGGCTGGGCAAGTCCGACTTCGACCGGCTCCGCTGCCTGGAGCTGCTGATCGTCAAGGGGTGGGCCAACAAGGACGTCGCCAAGTATCTCGACCTGACCGAGCAGGCGGTGGCCAGCTACAAGTTCCAGACGATCGGCCGGCTCAAGGAGATGGCCCGGCGATCGGGCCTGAGCCTCGAACACCTGGGCGAAGGGTGAACCACCGATGTCCGACCCCGGCTCCGACCACGCGATCGACGTCGAGACCCTCCGGGCCTACCTGGCCGACGAGCTGCCCGCCGGGACGCTAGCCCGGGTCGAGAAGGCCCTGCGCGACTCGGCCGAGCTGCGGGCGCAGCTCGAGGACGTCCGCCAGAACCGGGGCGAGGCCGGCCTGCACAGCCTGGGCGCGATCTGGCGGCGAGCCCGGCTCACCTGCCCGAGCCGTCAGCAGCTCGGCAGCCTCCTGCTCGACGCGCTCGACCCCGAGCTAGCCGCCTACCTCCATTTCCACATCGAGGTCGTCGAGTGCCCCTATTGCCAGGCCAACCTCGCCGACCTCAAGGGCAAGGCCGAGCCCGCCTCGACCCACGCCCGGACCCGGCAGCACCGGATTCTCCAGTCGAGCCGGCACCTGCTGGGGGACGAAGGGCGGAAGTGATCCGGGATCTCAGATCATCAAATCTGAGATTTAAGATCTGAGATGTGAAATCTGAACTCACCCCGGCCCGACCACGCCCGGGTCGGCTCCAACGGGCTTGCCTTCGTCGTCCACGATGGCGCAATCCTTGGGCGTTTCGGGGTCGGGAGGCTCCTTGGCGAGCTTCAGGGGTTGCGTCTTGCTCCCGGACTCGCCGGTCAGCTTGGACCAGGCGTCCAGGTCGGCGGGGGCTCCGGGGAAGGCGGCCCAGCCCGGGCCGGCGACCTGATAGCGGTTGTCCCGGCCCTTCCAGCGGACGGCCGAGTCGGGGCCGAGCTTGTTGTTCGCGTCGCCTTCGAACCCCACGAGCGCCTTGACCAGGAACGCCGAATTGGCCGCCTCGACCTCCAGGGGCGACTCCGCGGTGAAGTTGCCGGCGTCCAGGAACATGCCCGAGCGGGCCGAGCAGTTCTCGACCGAAAGCTTGCAACCGGAACCCCGGCCGAACATCGAGCGGACCCTCGCGGCGCGACCGGTAAGCTCATCGCCGGGCTTCGCGGCCAGGAAGATCGACCGCTTCAGAGAGACCGTCATCCCGGCGTCGGCCTCGACGGTCAGGGCGGTGTCGAACCCCTCGAAGAGGCAGCCGTCGATGGTCGCCTTGCGCCCCTCGGCCAGCACGAAACGCGACCCTTCGGCCGGTCCGATTGCCCGGAAGGTGCAGCGCTCCATTGACAGGTCGCGCTCGGCCTGGAAGACCGGGGCGTCGGAGGGGGTCTCGTAGCGGACCGTCACGGTCAGGCCGACCAGCCGGAGGTTGGCGTTGATCAGGAACATCGGCTGCGATCCCTTGAGCTTCACCTCCAGGACCGGTCTGGCCCCGTCGGCCGCCTTGATCGTCACGCCGCCCTGGAGCATCCGGATCGGCTTGGAATTGTCCATGCGGAGGGTCGTCCCTCCAGCCAGGATCACCTCGGCGCTGGTCCGGGTCGAGGTCATCGCCAGGGCGTCGGCCAGGGTCGGGGCGACCTCGGCCTCGCCGTCTCGGTAGACGACCACGATCTCGCCCTTGGGGAGCGGCTTGTTCACCCTCGGCCTGGTCGTGCCTGACTCCGCCGTCTTCTTGCCGGCGTTGAACCCGGGACCGGACAGGGCCATCGCCGCCAGCACGGCGAAGAGCGCCACCACCCCGACGGCCGCGACGATCCCGACCACGATCAACCGCAGCCGGGCCTTGCGCTGGTCCGGGTCCGAGGTCCGACTCCTGGACTTCGAGGACGGCTTCAACCCTTCGCGAAGCGGCTCGTCGGGGCCGAGGTCGAGCGGGAAGAACGAGTCACCCACGCCCACGCCCGTTCCCGAGCCCGAGGTGTTCGAGCCCGAGCCCGAGCCGAGGTTCTTCGAGTCCGAGCCGGAGCCCGACGGACTCGCCTCGGTACTTTGGTCGACATTCAGCGATTTCCAGGACGACGGCGGTTCGGCGGGCGCCCCCACGGCTTCGGCCGGCTTGACCTTGGCCTCGGCCACCATCGGGCGGGCGGCCACGGAGACCGACCGGGAGGCCGAGGCCGAGGCAGAATTCGATTCCGAGCCCGACGCGGAGGTCGCCGTCCATCCGGCCTCGATCGCGAAAGGCTCCAGCGCCTGGGCCAGCTCCAGCGGGGTCTGGTATCGCTCATCGGGCGACTTCCGCATCATCTTGCGGACGACCTCGTTGAGTGCCTCGGGGACGCCGGGGACGAGATCGGTCAGGGGATCGGGCTCGTGGAGCTGGTGGGCGTAGAGCTTCTCCGGCAGGCTGCTGACCGGGAACGGCACCCGGCCGGCGATCATGTGGTAGAGCGTGCAGCCCAGCGAGTAGATGTCGGCCCGGGTGTCGACCGACCGCGAGTGCCTGGCCTGTTCGGGCGAGACGTAGTCGAACGTGCCGACGGTCGCGCCGTCGCGGGTCACGTTGTCCTGGTCGTTCAGGTCGATCGCCAGGCCCAGGTCGGTCAGCTTGGCCGTGCCGTCGGTGGTGACCAGGATGTTGCAGGGGTTCACGTCGCGATGGATCAGCTCCTTAAGCTGGGCGTGCTCCAGCCCGAGGGCGATCTGGCGGGCGAGCCGCGCGGCGGTCGGCCAGGGGATCGTCCCCAACTCGCCGATGATCTGGCCGACGTTCTTCCCCTCGATGTACTCCATGACGAGGTACCGGACCCCGCCGGCTTCCCCTTCATCGTAGACCCGGACCAGGTTCTCGTGCTGGAGCTGGGCGCCGACCTTGGCCTCGCGCTGGAAACGGGCGATGGCCCGGGGGTTATTCATCCGCTCCTGCGAGAGGATCTTCAAGGCCACCAGGCGGTTGAGGCGGACATCGCGGGCGAGGTAGACGCGGCCCATCCCACCCCGGCCAAGCAGGTCGAGCAGGATGTACTTGTCGATCTTGAACCCGGTCGACCGCCCGCCCATGATCTGCTGGGCCTGCCAGAGTGTGAGCCGGCCGGTGGTGATCGCCTGGCGGGCCATCCGGCGGTCGATCGCGTCGTGGGTGCGCTTCTCGGGCGGGATCAGGGCAAAGCAGGCTTCCAGCCCAGCCTCGTCGATCAAGCCGCTCTGCAAGGCGGCCTGGTAGAATCGCGACGCCTTGGGTTCGAGCATGGGGCATCCTGAGCTGGGCGTCGAACCGGCCTGGATCGAATCGGGTCGGATTTGGGCTGGTCGGATCTGGTCTTCAGGCGGGAATCTGCGCCATTTCTCCAGTAATCTAACCCGGCGAAACGCCCCGGACAACCCCCAAGCCGGCGCCGGCCCGGCGGGGATTGTTTTCGAAGCCATGGGGGCGGATTGACCACGTTGGCGCGGGCCGTTAAAGTAGCTTGTTTGGCATCGAGAAACTCAAGCCTCGCCAACAGTTCCGGGGCTGGTCGAGTCGCCCTCTTTCGGGCCTGGTCGATCGCGTGGGAGGTGGACGGGATGGCGGAGCCGGACTGGGCCGATCTCGGGGGTGGGACGGCGGCGGAATCGGAATCCGAGATCTCCCGATCCAGGCCGGGACGTCACGACGCCCCGACCTCGGCCACCCTGGCCGGCTTCCCCTCCGAAACGGGCCCCGGCTGGGTCGGGATTGCGGCCAACGCCGCCTCGGGACGGGGTGGCGGCCGGGTGGCTGTCGCCCGCCTGGCTCGCGAGCTTGATCGGCTCGGCCTGGAGCCAAGGGTCGCCTGGACCCTCGACGAGCGCAGGGCGATGGTGGACGCGGCCTCGAACGCGAACCGGAGGTCCGGGCGCTGCCGGTGCCTGGTGGCCGCCGGCGGCGACGGCACGGTCGCCGCGCTGATCAACGAGCGGCCCGACGTGCCGATCGCCGTCATGCCGGCCGGGACCGAGAACCTCTTCGCCCGGCATTTCGGCTTCGGCCGACATCCCGCCCGGGCCGCGTCGAGGATCGCCCAGGGGCGGGCCGAGCCGCTTGACCTCGGCCTCATCGACGGGCGGCGATTCGCCCTGATGGCGGGCTTCGGCTTCGATGCCGACGTCGTCTCGCGACACCATGCCGCCCGGGTCGGCCGCACGGGCCAGCTCCGGCCGACCCACCGCGCGGCCTACGTCGAGCCGGTCCTCCGGTCGACCTTCGGTTACCGGTTCCCGGCCCTGACCGTGACGGCCGAGGGCGCCGACGGCCGGCGACGAGACCCTGACCGGGACGACCGCGTTCGTCTTCAACCTGCCCCGCTACGCGCTCGGCCTGCCGTTCGCCCCTTCGGCCGAGGGGGACGACGGCTGGCTCGACCTGGTCGTCTTCCGCGACCCCGGCGCCTTCCGGGCCCTCCATTATCTCTGGCTGGTCGTCCGGGGCCTGCACCTCGACCGTCCCGGGATCGTCCATCGGAAGGTCCGCCGGGTTTCGATCGAGGCGGCGGCGCGGGTGCCCGTCCAGCTCGATGGCGACCCCGGCGGCGTGATCGAGCCCGGCGCCGCGCCCCGGATCATCGAGGTTTTGCCCGCGGCCGTCGGAGTCGTCGTCCCGCCCTCGCGGCTCGGCCGGAAGGCCGCGGCCGGCTGACCGGCGCCGACCGATCGGTCCCTTGCGTCGGCCCGCGAGGGCGGTGCATGATGGGATGAGGACCGACCTCTCATCCCGTCTCCCAGCGAAAGGGCTTCCGATGATCCGCACCGGCTGGCTCGCGGCCTCCTTCGTCGCACTCTCGACTCTGCCCTGTTTCGCGCAATTTGGCGGCATGGGCGGCCCTGGCGGAGGAATGGGCGGCATGTTCGCCGCGCCCAGAAGCCCCTCGAAGAATGGACCGTCAAGGTCGAGACGTTCGGCAACCAGAGCGTGACCGGCCAGGTCCGCCTGGCCTCGGTCTCGGTCCACTGCGAGTTGGGCACCTACGAGATCAAGCCCGAGAAGGTCAAGGCGATCGAGTTCGACCCGCACGAGGCGGGCACCGCGCTGATCATCGGCGTCCAGGGCGCCGAGCGCAACGGGACCGTGATCACCTCGACCGGCGAGAAGATCTCCGGGATCATCTCCGTGCCGAATTCTTGGAAGATCGACACCGACCTGGGCACCCTCACACCCGACGCCCAGAAACTCAAGTCGTTCACTTTCGTCGCCAGGGTCGCGGCCGAGAACTCGAAACCCCAACCGAACCACGCCGTCAAACCCGGTAGCCAACCCAACACCGGTCAGCCGGGTAACAAGCCAGGCGAGCCGTCGTTGTCCAACTCCGAGAAGAACCCCAACGGTTGAGTGGGACCGGCCGGATCGTCGCGCAGGACAAAGCCCGAGGTCGACCGGGTCGACCTCGGGCGATGGCTCACTTCGTCGAACGGATCAGAGCTGGTCGGCCGAGATCACCTCGCCGCCGTTGAGCGTGACGGCGTAGCGGAAGGTGGCCAGGTTGATCGTGCTCTTGATGAACCGGACCGAGCCGTCGCCGAAGAGGGCGTTGACGCCGCCGGGGTGGTAGGCGTACGCCTCCTCGTTGGCCCCGGCCTGGTTGCCGGCCGTGGCGCTGGTGCTGGGCCAGGGGGTGCCCTCGTTGGTCGGCTTGCCCGTGTTGTTGGGCTGGCCGGAGATCCCGAAGGCGTTGCCCGGGTCGGCCCAGCGCCAGAACCGGTGCGGGCCGGCCGTCGAGACGCCCGCGCCTCGCGAGAGGAACGGATAGCCGATCGGCGTCTGGGCCGCGTAGCCGTCGGCGTACTGGCTGACGAACCGCTCGTCGCGACCGGCGCACTCGATCAGGGCGATGGTGTTGCTCGTGCCATCGACGATCTCAGCGATGGTGGTCTTGCCGTTCTTGAGCAGTCCGCTGGCCGCCAGGTTCTTGTTGCGATACGGGATGATCGGCGTGGCGCCCAGGCCGCCTGTCGCGGCCACGCCATTGACGACGTTGATGTCAGTGTAGACCACCGGGGCGTAGTCGAAGTAGCCGTAGCCGACATTCAGGGTCGCCTCTTCGGGCGAATTCGCGAGATTCACGCTGTCGCGGCCCGAGCCGCTCCGGACGGCCGACGGGCAGAGGAACGTATTGATCACCGCCGAGCAGCCGGTGAGGTTGCCACCGCTCAGGTCGTTGTATTCATAGCTGAAGTTCAGGTTGTTGTAGATCGTGTTCCCTTCGATGACGCTCAGCAGCCGGGCCAGGGTGCTCCAGCCGGTGTCGCCGAACTGCACCTGGGCGTTGCCCACGTTGTAGTACTTGCTGGCGGGCGGGAAGGCGCCGTTGCTGCTCTCGTAATTGTGCAGGGCCAGCCCGATCTGCTTGAGGTTGTTGGTGCACTGCGCCCGCCGGGCCGCCTCACGCGCCGCCTGGACGGCGGGCAACAGCAACGCGATCAAGACGGCGATGATCGCGATCACCACCAGAAGCTCGATCAACGTGAACCCCGTCGGACGCCGCCGCTCCTTCGCTGGCAAGGTCATGTCAACTCCTCGAAAAGTCGTCGAATCATTGAGGGGTCCAGGGCACATCGCCCCGTTGTTCCCGCCACAACTTGAACAATGGAATGGGATTAATTCGTCGAGTCCGATCAATCCCATGTCCTACGTCGGCAATCCTACTATTCCCGACCAAGTTAGTCAACTTAATCTTCGTCGGTTTTGGTAGGAATCTTGAGACGGCATGGATTATCTCGAAGGATGGTCTGCTGGATCGCAAAACCCGTCCATCTTGTCAGGATCGATCGAGATAGTTGGCATGAGGGTCCGGCGTGGGCCGCCGGACTCTTCGGCGCGCCGATCGGCAGTTTCGAGGCGAAGCCTCTCTGGAGTGCGGGAGCTTGCTCCCGCTCTCATTCGCGGAGCTTGCTCCGCGCCCGATCAACAAGGCTTCGTCGGCTCGCGGAGCAAGCCCCGCCGGGCAAAGCGGGAGCAAGCTCCCGCACTCCAAGAAACGAGACCGGGATTGCACCCATCCGAAAAGTAAAGGCTGGTCAGGGCCTGGATCGGATCGGCAGGGTCATCTCGATCGTGATCGGGCCTTTCGTCGGGCGGAGGCCAATGAAGGGCACGGGGTCGTCCTCCAGCTTGACCGGCTCGATCGTCTGCGGGGGGTTGGACTTCAGGTAGGGGGCGACGTGGTAGCGGAGCACGACCAGGCCGTCGCCTCCCGCTTCGGCGACGGCGTCGCGGACGACCAGGCGGTTAGGCCCGGCCTCGACCCGGGCCGAGCCCCGGATCGTTGCCCCTTCGAAGCCGTTGACCCGACCGAGCAGGAGCGGCCCGTTCTGGGCGACGACCCGGATGAGGTCGGGGTTGGCGGAACAGAAGGCGCGGGCCTTCGGGCTCCAGCAGCAGATCGCCGCCGGCCGGTAGAGCCGGGCGTAGCGGACGAAGAAATCGCGGTCCCAGCGGGGGTTTCCGAAGAGTTGATTCTCGCCAAACTGGGTGAAGTTGGTCGTGACGGTCGAGTGGAGATAAGGGCCGCCGAGCACCTCGACGCCGGTCATCTCGGGCAGGACCGGGCTGCAATGCCTCGACTGGAACGGATCGATCAGGCCAGGCGTGTCCTTGCCGGTCTCCTCGAAGAGGAGCCGCTCTCCCGGCCGGACATGCTTGCGGACCTGATCCACGACCCAGGACATCCGAGGGGTCGGCCGGCTGGACAGGAACGGGTCCTCGTTGAAGACCTTATCCCGCATGATCATATCGAGCGGCGGCCCGAAGAGGTGGATCGCGAGCAAGAGCGCGGTCAAGGTGACCCAGCGGTCGAGCCGGCCGGGCCCCGACGTTCGAAGCCTGGCGAGCACCTCGCCCAGCCCGATCCCGGCGGCGATGCTGGCCGCCGCGTAGCACGCGTAAGTGTTCCGGCCCGGCTGGAGCGGGTCGAGCGTCCGGAAGGCCCCGGCCAGGTAGCCCCACCCGAATCCGGCCAGGAGGAACCCGCCCAGGGCCGCCGCCGCCACGAACCGGCGACGGGCGATCGTCATCAGGCCGATCGGGGCCAGCCCGAGCAGGATCAGCTTGACCGTTGCTCCGGACCAGACGATCTCGAAGAGCCGCCGCCCGACCCCTTCGTCATGCGCAAAGGCGAAGAGGCTCTCTCCCTTGGTCTCCGCCAGCAGATATCCCGGTAGCAGCCAGAACGCGTTCACCGCCAGGATCAGCGGGCCCAGCAACCAGAACCCCACGTGCCGGGACACCGGGAACGCCCGGCCCGGCTCCTTCGGCCGGATCACGGCCGCGGCGTAGGCGAGCAATCCGGCCGGTCCGACCACCATCGGGCTGGTCAGGTGGACCAGGAAAACCGCCGAGCACATCGCCAGGGCCCGGAGCCAGCGGCCATGGCCGCCCCGTTCGCAATAGCTTGCCAGAGCGGCGACCGCCAGGAGGCCAAGGGGCACCGAGAGCAGGTAATTCATCATCCCGATATTGGCGTAGACCCAGGCGTCGATCCAAAAAAACTCCTCGAACAGGATGACCACGACCAGGACCGCGACCGGCCTGGCCCTCCAGGCGATCGCCGCCAGGGCCATCAAGAAGGGCGGCAGCACCGAGCAGCCGAAGACGTGGAGCTTGTACCCCAGGGCCGGTCGGTCGCCCGTGGCGAGCATGACGAGGTCGGACAGGGTTGACGACAGGTCCGAGACGATGCTCATCGGGTAGCCGCTCATGAAGCTGGGGTCATACCCGGCGGTGGTCCACGTCGATCGGAGGAACTGGCGAGTGACCACCCCTTGATGGAAGTGGATGCCGTGGTCGGCCTGGAGCGGCGGCCAGTCGCGGGTCATCTCCTCCCAGCCACCCATCGCGATCCCGATCACGACGGCGTGGAGCGCGCAGAGGGAGACCGTCGCCAACTGGATGACGAGGCCGCCCCAGCCCGCCGATGCGCCTGAATTCCCCTGGTTTGCTCGATTTTCGGCCTGCTCGCTGGTCATGAACGCCCCGCGATCGGTTCGAGCGGCCGTCGCGGGATGAGTCGTCGGGGCACGCCCTTGGCCCGATTTCCACCCTCCCGGATCGATTCACCGCCGCTCGATCTTACAGCGATTTGACCGCGAGAGGCACCGAGGGCCGTCCGTTTTCGGGCTCGGGGCGGGATCGAGATCCATCGATCTCGACCCGCCGTTTCAGCCGACGCGCTGGGCGAGCCCGGGGACCGCGAGAAGAGCAATCGGAGGGGCGATGGCGATCCGGTCGTGACCCTCGGCCTTGGCCCGGGTGAGGGTCGAGGAGGCGGCGGCGCGGAGGGTCGTCACGTCGTGGGCGTGGTTGGGGTAGGTCGCCACGCCGATCGATGCGGTCAAGGTCGGCATGCTCGTCGAGGAGGCTCCGGCCCGCGCGATGGCGCACTGGACGGCCTCGGCGACCTTCAAGGCGTTCTCGGGCGAGGCGTTGGGCAGGAGGACCGCGATCCGGCCGTCTTCGAGCCGGGTGACGACGTCGCTGGCCCGGACGGTCGCCTTGATGGCTCGCGAGACCCGCTCGATGGCGGCCTCGGCAAGCTCATCGCCGAGCAGCTCGCGGATCGAGTCGAGGCGGTTGACCGTCGCTTCCAGGAGCGAGAGCGGCTCGTGCCGGCGCCGGGCCTGGGCGTGGGCGAAGGCGAGGAAGGCGGTGAGGACCGTTGAGCCCTGCGAGTCCTGACGGGCATGGGAGCCCGCTTCGGCCGATCGGTCCAGACCGCGCTCGGCGGCCGAGGCGATCGCGCAGAGCGTGGTCAATTTCCGGACCACCCGGCTCGACCATGGGCGTCGCCCCCGGGCGGTCAGGCGGAGGGTGGCGATCGAGCAGTCGCCGGCCCTGAGCGGGAGCTGGAGCGTCAACGGGCCGGGCCGCTCCTTGATCGACCGGGCGACCGGCCCGGCGATCGGGCCTCGGGGGGACGACTGGCGTTCGAGGGTCACCTCGGGCGGCAGGCTCGCCGGCCAGCAGGCCAGCCGCCGGGGCATCCGGCCGTTCCGGTCGCCGAAGAGCTCGACCCGGGCGGCCCCGGTCAGCTCCGAGGCCAGGCGGACCAGCTCGACCCGGACCTCCTCGGGATCTCGAGCCATCGCCGCGACCTCGGCCATCCGTTCGAAGACCGGCTCGCCGCTGAGCCTCCGGGTCAGGGCCTCGGCGGTCGATCGGAGCCAGGGGGCGGCCTGCGTCTCCCAGGCCTTCAAGGCGATTTGAAAGAGCCCGGGAGGGTCGAGCGAGGCCGGGCCATCCGGTCGGGCGACAGCCGAGGTCGGGCAATGTTCCTTGAGTTGAGGCATGGTTGGGTCCTGATCCTGGTCGTTGCGGCTGTCGGAGGATGGGGCTTCGTCGAGGTCCGGGACGGCCGAGCTTCATTCCAATTTAGGTCTCTTTTTACAAACTGGCGCGAACCGGCCTTGCCGGAATCGACGAGGTCGGGCACCATGCCGCCGCGCCGATCGTCCGTCCGTCCGTTCGCGACGAACCCGCCTCCCCTCACGCTGCACCTCGGAATCCCGGCGGTCGGGCGCGTTTCCCGTTGAGGCGAGGGTTGTTCCATGCACGTCAGGCTATTGCTGGCCGGGTTCGCGGCTCTGATCGCATGCGGCTGTTCCGGCTGCGCGACCACCGCCGGCGGCCGACCTCTCGCCGAGAACCCGATGATCGTCCCCACCGACGACTTCGAGGCCGTCTGGCAGGCGACCATCGCCGCCGTCGACCAGTACTTCGACCTCGCCTCTGAGGACCGCGTTCAGCGCAAGATCGTCACCCAGCCCAAGCCCGGGGCGACCATCCTCGAACCGTGGGAGGGGGACTCCGTCGGCTTCCGCGAGCGGTTCGAATGCACCCTCCAGACGATCCGTCGCGTCGGCTTCATCACCATCGAGCCGGCCCCGACGGGCCAGGGATGGGCCGTCCGGGTGGAGGTGCGCAAGGAGCTGGAGGACCTGCTTCAGCCCGATCGCCAGTCGGTCGGCCGGGCGGTCTTCAACAACCAGTTTCCGCTCAACCGAACCCAGGAAGTTGTCGGCCCGGTCCAGGTGCCGGCCTACTGGATCCCCCGAGGGCGAGACCCCAAGCTTGAACAGGTCATCCTGGCCAAGATCCGGGCGTCGCTCTTCCTCTGATACGGATTCCGGAGATTCGATGCTCGATCACTGATGGCCGATGACCGCCGATAATCGCGGCGGGAAATGAACTCACAGTTCCCGGTGCAAGAACGCCGTATTTCTGCTGTCCTGTGCCTGCTCATGTTAGCCGATTTTCGCAAGCCATGACGCGGCCATTTTGGCGGGCGACCGATCGGCACCCTTGATTTCTCCCCGAAAACAACCCTGGGCATCGTCCAGCCAGAATTGGCTTTGAGTTGGAAAAACGAATCGTGGGGCGGATCGGGTTTGAAATCTTGCGCGAGGCCAACCCGGCAATCGGGTTTGAATTCTTGCTCGAAGCCGATCGGGTGCCTCTCACGATCCCGGACCTGGCGATCGGCGTGGCCGGTCTCGCAGACGACGCGGAGCGTCGAAGACGGCATTCCCACGGAGGACCGTGGGAACGAGGACCAGAATTGGCTTCGAGTTGGAAAAAGGAATCGCGCGGTGAATCGGGTTTGAATTCTTACGTGAAGCCAGCCCGGAAATCGGGTTTGAATTTCTCTCCCGGGCTGGCCGCTGACCGCGGAAAGCCGGCCGCCCGTTGTGTTCGTTTTGGATCAGCCGATCCGAGGGGCTGTGATTGGGCTTAAGTGTCTGGAATGAATGGGTTTCGGTTTCCTGGTTCCGATGGTCGCCAGGGCGGCGAGGAGCACGAGGATGACGACGGTCCCGACCGTCCAGAGCAGGGCCTTGATCAGGGGCGAGAGCGGCTCGCTGGGGGTCTCGCGGAGGCAGTCCTTGAAGGACCGGCGAGGGCCGGTGTCGAGGATGGGGTCGTCCTCGTAGAGCTGGTGCTTCCTCGCCTTGATCGACTGTTCCTGGGCCTCGGGTTCGGGGGCCATGAGGGACGGCTCCGGTCGGATGGTCGATGGGTGATGATCGATGAGTGATGATCGATGAGTGATGGTCGATCAGGCGTCGGCGGTGGCCCGGAACGACCAGTCCCAGCTCCGGGGGTGGTCGGCGAAGGTCGGGCCGCCGGTGATGGTCTCGTCCCAGGGGTAGAGGACCTTTTCCAGCTCGACCCGGGGGAAGCCGGCCTTGGCGAACCGGTGCTCGATCTCGAAGGGCTGCCAGAACTTCTGGCGGAGCCCCTGGAACTGGAAGCGGCCGAAGGCGAACTCGTAGAAGTGGTGCTCCCCCTGGAACGAGGCGTGCCGCTCGGCCTCCTCGGGGTCGAGGCCGCGGTCGAGGGCCTCGTCGTTGAGCAGCATCGTATGGTAATGGATCGCGTCCATCGCCGGCAGGATGCCGAGGAAGACGCCGCCGGGCCGGAGGCTCGCGCGGATCGCCGCCAGGGTCCGGTCGATCTCGCGGACGTCGGGCATGACGATCGAGTTGACCGCGACGGCCACGTCGAACGCCCCCCGGAAGTCGTCCAGGTCGGACATCGCCCGGACCAGGAACTCGACCCGGTCGCGCCCGGGGATCGTGGTCGCCCTGAGCCGCTTCTTCGAGAGGTCAATCATCTTCGGGGCGAAGTCGAGCGCGACGACGCGGCCGAAGTGCCCGACCAGGTGGGGCAAGAGGGGCCCGGTCCCGCATCCGAGGTCGGCCACGGTCTTCGAGGCCGGCTCGGGGATCGCCCGGACCGCGTCCAGGAGCGGGTTCTCGACCCCCGGGCGGAACGGGTCGAGGAAGAGGTCGTCATACCGGGCCGCGGCGCGGCTCCAGCTTCGGTCTTGGTCTTGGGTATCGGGCACGGATCAATAGCCATGAGTCGGTGGGCGGAGCCTCGACGGGGCGGATTCCCGTCGAGCCGGCTGGTCGGGTGAACGATCTCTATTGTCTTCTCCTTTCTCGCGGCTGACTACTGGCCACCGGCTCGTTTTCGGCCGGGAACCGGGGCAACCGGGCCAGGAACCGGGCGTAGTCGCTCAGCGCCGGGTAGCGGGCGGCCAGCGGGGTCGGGCGGATCGGCCCTTCGCGCGCGAGGGCTTCGAGCAAGGCCCGGGGGACGTCCTCGGGCCGGGTCGAGGGGTCGAGATGGAACGACCAGGCGAGCCGGTCGAGCTGGCGAGGCAGCGGGAGCCGGGCGAAGTCGTCGGGCAGGGGGCGGTCGTCGGCGAAGGTCGATCGGAGGCGTCGATCCCAGGCGAGGGCGCGGTCGCGGTCGGGGTCGTGTTCGGCGGCGAGCCGGGCCAGCTCGGCGGAGTTGAGGAACGGCCCTCGGTAGTGGGCCCGCTCCGCGAGTTTGGCCATCAGCTCGCCGGGGTCCTTCGACGCGCCGATCTCGAACCGGTTCGCCAGGTTCGCCAGGTCGGCGAAGGCCCTCGGGTCCAGATCCCGGTCGACCGACGGCCCGGGCTCGGCCGGGGCGGGGGCGGGATCGGTCGATTTTTCGGGACCATCCCAGGCGCGCCAGGCCAGTCCCGCCGCGACCACGACCGTCAGGGCCGCGACGGCCAATGCCCTCCGGCTCGAAGGCCCGAACCAGCCTCCCCTATATAAAGGAAGGGAGGCCGGGGTCTCGGCCGGCTCGGGAGGGCCTGCGTCGATCGAGGCCGGGTCGATGTAAGAGCCGTCCAGCTCGATGCCCGACAGGCGAGGGAGGGCGACGAGTCCGAAGCGGTTGGCGTTGCCGAAGGCCCAGGTCGCCACCGAGGCACGTCGACGGGTCGAGTCGGGCAAGGCCGGCCAGACCTCGCGGGCGAGGCCGTCGATCGGCGTGGGTGATTCCAGCGCGACCCGTTTCCCTCGGACCAGGGCCTCGACCACCCGCCGGGCTCGCGGGTCGCCCGGAAGGCTGGACTCCTTTCGAGGCTCGACCGTCCAGATCAGGGCGTCCAGCGACGACCCGGCCGACCAGTCCTGGCGCAACGCCCCGGCGAAGGCGAACGGGTCCGAGCCGGCCTTCCGGTAGTCGCGAGGCTCGACCAGCAACGCGTGGAACGCCAGCGCCCCGGGCCTTCCCCGGTCGTCCTGCCCCTGCGGCTCGACGCCGACGACCGCCCACGGACCGCTCGGGAGTGGAAGAGCGAACAGGGCCGGTGAAGGGGTCACGCCCGAAGGCGCCTCGCCAATCCGCTGGCAAGCCGCGAGCACGTCCGACACCCATTCCGCGCGGCAAGCCGGTGACCGGGCCAGGACGTCGTAGCCCCGATCCCAGAACGGGAAGCTCCCGTAGACGAGCTGTTCGAGGCGAATGTCCATATCAAACCGTAGGGTAGGGCTTGCCCTGCCGAGACCGGGCTCGCGGCAGGGCAAGCCCTACCCTACGAGGGGAGCCCGAATTCCTGGTCACTCCGGCGCCGGTAGCTCGGGGATCTTGAAGTCGGAGGCGAAGACCAGGGTGGTGGTGCCTCCCTTGGAGGGCCGGATGGTCTCGGAGAGCATCCGGAGGGCCAGGGGGTCGCCCTTCTGGCTGTTGAGGACGACGACGGTGGCGTCGGACCAGTAGCCGTGGTCGATGACCTTGACGGTGACGGGGTCGCCGAGCTTCCAGCGGATCGGGCGGGGGAAGGTGTAGTCCCAGATCGGCTGGTAGTTGTTGCGGATCACCGGCGAGGGGCCGTAGGTGACGCCGGCGACCTCGACCACGACGCCCAGGTCGGGGCGCCGCCGAAGGTACGAGCCGAGCTTGGCGTCGAACGTCGCCCCGGCGGAGGGTCACGCGGTAGTCGTCGGGAACCGAGACCTTGTCCCACCAGGCGAGGTAGCGCCTGGGCGTCGGCGGACGAAGCGGCCCTCGGGGTGCTGGGCGAGGTAGTCGCGGAGCCGGCGGGCGACCTCGCCGACGTCGTTGGGGTGGGCGGCGAGGTGGTCGTAGGCGCGTCGGTAGGTGTCGGTGTCCCACTCCCGGAGGATCTTGTCCTTGGCCTCGGTCGCCTCGCTGATGTACCGGCCGCCCCTTGGCGTGGGCCTTGAGGTACTCGCCGTAGCGGTCGATCCGCCGGGCGAAGTCGGTCGGGTTGCGCCTCGAGAACTCGCGGGCCTTGTCGATGTCGCGGTCGTCCAGGGTCTTGACGAAGTCGTCGAGCAGGCGTTCGGCCTCGGGGCGATACCGGCTCTCGGGGTGCTCGACGAGGAACTGGCGGGCCTGCTCGATCAGGTCGGACAGGTTGGCGTTGGGCAGGTTGGCGGAGCGGATCAGGTCGTCGATGACCTGGCGCTCCCGGCCGCCGATCCGGGTCGTCGACGCGGCTCCGGAGCGAGACGAGCAGGGCGTCGGCCTCGGCCCGGTGGGTCGAGTCGGGGAACTCGCGGAGGAACCGCTTGACGCGCCAGGAGCGGGACGTCGGGCTCGTCGGCCGACGCGGCGGCCTCGGCCTTGACCTCGGTCCAGCGGGCTTCTTGCCGGGCCTGTTCCTGGGCCTGCTCGACCTCGCGGATCGGCGATGGCCAGCGTGGGGGTCCGCTCCTTCAAGGGGGCGAGCCGCTCGGCGGCGTCGGGCTCGGCGGTCCCGACGCCCACGCGGGTCGCGGCGGCCTTGACCGTCCACTCGTCGCGCAGGGCCAGGGCCTGCTTGGCGCTCGCGGGCCAGAAGAGTCGGAGCGACGGATGCCACTGGAGCAGGTCGTCCCAGCGGCGGGCGACGGCCGGAGGCGGGTTATCGCCCTGGGCGAACCGAACGGCGTCGCGATAGCCCCAGAAGTCGTAGCCGGCCAGTCCGGCGGCGATCAGGCCGGCCGGCGAGGGTCGAGCTCGGGCCAGCCCTCGGCGGAACTTCCGGCGCCGCCCCTCGGCGAGCCTCCGGCGGAAGTCGCGCCGCGCGGTCGGAGCGGGGATAGCGCTTCTCGAAGGCCGAGACGCAGCGGGCCAGGCGGGGCAGGTCGTCGGGGGCGAGGTCCCAGAGCCATTCGAGCTGCTCGCGGTCGATCTCCTCGAGCTGGTCGGCGAGCCAGCCGAGCGGCCCTTCGAGGCCGAGCGGGTGGAGCTCGGCGGGCGGACGGCCGTCGATCGAGCCCCGGCCGTAGGCGCTGACGGCGAAGATGGCGCCGTGGGGGACGTGCCGGGCCAGGGCGTGCCGGGTCATCCCGTAGCGGGCCTCGACCAGCCGCTCGACCGCGTCGGGCCCGGGGCCGGCCTCTCCTCGGGCCAGGACGCGGTCGAACTTGGTCAGCAGCAGGGCCACGGGACGGCCGGCGGTGCCGTCGTCGGAGCGGTCGATGTAGCGCTCCAGAAGGTTCTCGACCTCCTGCTGGCGGCGTCGGCGGTCGGCCGGGTGGGTCGAGCCCTCGGGGTCGAGGCAGAGGAGGACGGCGTCGCAGTCGGCGAAGAAGGCCTGGATCGGCTCGTCGGTGCCGAGGGTGACGTGCTCCCCCTGGTAATCCTTGACGATCAGGTCGAACCGCGCGGGACCGTGATAGAGCCGGAGCTTCAGCTCGGTCTCGGCCAGGGTGCCGGCCGGCGGCTCGCCCGACTCGATCTGCGCGATCTTCTCGGCCAGGTACTCGGCGCTGGGCGGGTCGACCGCCGCCAGGCGGATGCCCGGGCACCTGGCCGGTCGACGCCTGGCGGTAGAACATCGCCAGGAGCGTCGTCTTGCCCACGGCCCGGTGCCCGAACAGCGCGATCCGCTTCGGGCCGGTCAGCCGCCGTTCCAGCGCGTCGAGATGGGCCTTGCGGCGGTTCGACATGGTCTGCCCTCGACTCCTCCCGGGACCTTGGCTTGCGGGTCTCCGTCAAATCTCAAGCGTCGGATTGCGCCCGACACCATTCGAGGCATCTCGAAGCATCTGCGAAATACTTCAGCCCGATGCCCTCGATGATCTTCTTCGCATCGAGATTATCGTGAAAGCACTTGCGGTTTTCCGTCAAGAATACCTTGGTTACCGACGGGTGAGATGCCGCGTGGGCGATGATGGCCGCCAAGATAAAATTATCGGTCGGGTCTTTAATGACATCGACACTCAAGCTGTACCGGAGCACTTCGGTTGTCAGCTCGATGATCACCGCCGTCGAGGCTAAGGAATCAATCAGGCGAAAAAGTCGGTCCTCGAAGTCGTTGAAGATAGCCCGGGATTCGACCAGGGACTGCTGCAAGTGATTGACCAATGCAGGAGCCCGGGGCGAGATGACGTTTCGCTCTGCCTGTCGGATTTCCGACTCGAAGCTATCGATCAATCGGTTATGACGTTTTCGTTCATCCTCAAGCGTCGAGAACGCTTCCATGAAACAGGGGCTGGGGATCACAAGTCGGATCGAAGGAAGTTCACCCGACATGAACGATTCCGTCGCGGTGGCCCTGCCGGTGGCATGACTCATCAAGAAATTAGTCTCGATGTAGAGGAGAACCGTCACGCCAGACTCCCTTGTAAGTCATGCCGCCGGTAAGCCTCTGCGCCAGCCCGATGGACTCCAATTCCTCGGAGGCCGGCGGCCGTTCGGACTTCCAATGAAATGCGAAATCGCGGAGCCAAGCCTCAACCAAAGTGTCGAAGTAGTCGGGAAAGATCCGCTTCTGGCCAAACGCGGGCTCGTAGAAGGAAAGCACATCAGCGGTCTTGATCGAGCAAATCGCCGCATCAGGATCGGGGCGATCCTTCCCGAAGATCACGATCAGGGAGAAATCAGCAAACATCCCGAACGGAAATTCGGAAGCGATGAACTGATCCAAGAATTGGAAAATCCCGTCATATGTGCCGTTTGCCCTGGCTTTCGTCCCGACGATCAGGACGGGCCGGTCTTCCTGGTCGTAGGCGACGATGTCCGCTTCAATCTTCTGGTCGGATCTTCCGAAAACTCGATTCATGAGTTTGGCCCCGATCTTATTGCGAGCGCCGAGTTCGCATGGTTGCAGTTCAGACCGGCCGGGCCGGCTGCTTCCGGCGGCCGAAAGCCATCCGGAGCGGCCACATGACGGGCCGGAGCATCCAGCGGACGGGAAGGCCGAGCAGGACCATCGTCGAGGCGAGGACCGCCAGGGCGGCCGCGCCCATGCCGAGGTAGCGGAGGACGGCGGCGTTGAGGCCGTAGGCGGCCAGGGCGTCGCCGATCGAGCCTTCCAGGCCCCTCGCGGCGCCCGGCGCTGACGGCCCCGACGAGGTTGACCCCGGCCCTGGCGAACTGGCGGACGGCGTACTCGGTGGCCCGGCCGGCGGTGTCGACGAACTTGTCGGGATCGGCCAGGAAGGCGGCCAGGAGCCCGGCGGCGACCAGCTTCTTCTTGTTGGGCAGGACCGTTTCGTTGAAGAACTTCCACCCGCCCCGGCCGGTCTTCCGGAGGACGCCGAGGGCCTCGGGCCCTTCCTTGACGACCACCTCGGCGACGTCGTCGCCGTAGACCCGGACGGCGGTGAGCCCCTCAGTCCCGAGCTTGCGGACCATCGCCTCGGCCTGGCCGGGGTAGCGGCGGGCGAGTTCCTGCGCCGCCTCGCCCATCTCGACGACCACCCGCTTCTCGGCCGGCGCCAGCGCGGCGAAGGCCCGGGCGGTCTCGGGCTCGGGGCGGATCAGGCGGTTGAACCGGGCTTGCAGGAGGGTCTCGGACGGGGTTTCGAGACGGTGCGCCGAGCGGGCCAGGGCGTCGGAGCGACGGGCCAGGGTCTCGAGTCCCTCGTCGGCCTCGCGGGCGAAGAGCCGGCCTGCGGTTCGGGTCGCGGTCGCCCCTTCGCTCCCGACGGCCTTGCCCCCGGCGCGAGCCTCGATGAGCACCTCCTGGACGACCTCGTCGAGCCAGGCGACCTTGCCCGCGCTGGCGGGGTTCGGGACGATCAGGGCGAGGGCCAGGGCCGCCAGCCAGGGCGTCGCCGAGGGCAACCGGAAGGGGCGATTCGATCGCTGACGCATGGCTACAGTCCTCTGGCTCCGCGACGGCCCGGCTCGGGTGGGAACTCGTCGCTTTCGGGATCGGGCGAGAGCGCGCCTCGGAATGTCTTCGGTCACCGCGGCTCAAGATTGCCGGGACGCGGGATTATAATCGATCGGACGCGATCCGGGAGGGTCAACGGCGTGAGATCGGGCGCGGCGAGCCACGGCGGGACGGAAGCTCTCCAACCCGAGGCCCGATGACCACTTGGGGTCGATGGCCCGTCGAACAAGGCCGCCGTTCCTTTACGCCTGTTTCCATTCTATCATGGCGTCTCGCGATCGAGAACGGCCACCCTCTGCGTCCCCCCCCAAAGGATGATCGGCTCTCGACCGCCTCTCGGGCGATGCCAAAGCAGCTTCCGATGGCCCTCCGGCGCGGAGATCTCGCGATCTTGCGGCGTGGGCCGGAAGGCCGGTCGATCGGGTTTCGCGACGGGTATTGGATTCGCCAGGCCCGTCTGGAGTCGCTTGGTCACGGGGGTGAGGGGGGCGCAGGGGGTGCGGGGGGTGCGGGCACGTAAGTCGGGGCGATCTTTGACGGGTTCGTCGAGTCAGAAGGAACCTGCTTGGCCGGCCCTTCGGAAGTCCCTATGTAGGGCGGCGGCATGTAATACACCGGGGCGGCGGGCATTGCCGGCGGCGGGGTCGGATCCGCCTTGGTGGGGGCCGTCTGGCCGTAGAACTGCTTGCGGGCCAGGGTGTCGATGAGCTGGCTCTTCCGCGACTTCGCCAGCCGCTCGCTGAGATCCTGGAGTTTCTTCACGTCGTCCGCCCGGTAAGCCTGGACCGTCTCCTGGACGGTCGCCAGCGAGGTGCCGATGGTCTTGCCCTGATTGACCAGCTCGATCAGGAACTGGACGATCACGTGGGCCTTGTCGGCCGGGCCGAGGCTCCAGGCCGTCATCACGTTCTCGGAGTTATTGCAGACGAGCTGGACCCGCTGGACGATCGGCGGGGAGGGGGGGAGCGTCAGTTGAGAGTCCGTGGTCGGCGTCGGGGCTTCCCCGGTCGGCTCGGGGCGAAGCAGCTTGTCCAGGACCACGTCGTAGTCGAGCGTGGCCAGGTCGGCGTTGGCGTAGCTCGCGTTGTTCAGCGCCTGGAACGGGCGGAACGCCGAGGGGAACATCGTGGCGAGCCAGGCGAAGAGCCCCTCGCGGTTCCGGCCGACCTGCTTGGAGCCCGAGTCGATGTGGAGGATCAGCACCCCCCGGTGGCGGAGCTTCCGGACGACCCGGTAGGAGCGGACCTGCATGTTGGTGACTCGGCCCTTGTCCTGGGCGTCCTGCAGCCAGTCTTCCAGCGCCGTCTCGAATTTTGGATCGTCGCGGCCCTTGATGCGGTCCTGCTCCAGCGCGGCCTTGAACTGGGCATTGACGTCGGCCTCGCACGGCTCGGCCTGCGCGGTCAGGCCCCGGATCAGGTGGGTGATGCTGTCGATCCCCGAGTTGTTGACGATCCCGCCGTCGAGCGCCAGCACCGGGTCGGCGCCGTTCTTGAGGTTGAGCTGGCCGACCTCGAACCCCCAGGGGAAGTTGGCCGAGAGCCGGACCGCCTCGGCCAGGGAGATCCGGTAATACAGGTCGTCCCGGTCGGTCAGCGAGTAGGGGCCGTTCCGGCTGGGGATGGCCGCCGGGTCGGTGATCAGGCCGGTGGGCAGCGGCGGGAAGCCCAGGATCAGCCGCGTGCCCGCCTCGGCGTCGCAGGCGTTGAAGAGCGCCACGGGGGCATCATTGGGGGCCAGCGGCACGATCGCCTTGTTTCCTGGCGGCACCGTCAGGATCGAGGAGAGCGGTCGCCAGTGCAGGCTGTATTCGCCGACGTGGTCCCAGCCGAACTGGTCGTCCCAGAATCGCGAGACGTTCTCCCCCCGCTCCACCCCGGGATCGAGCAGACCGCGGAGCAGGGGGGCCATGAAGTCGGTTGACATGTCGTTGACCGCCTCGCTGGTGGGGAGCCACGGGGTGATCTGGAGCGCGAACGAGAAGTCGGTGGCCAGCAGCTCGCATTCGGCCTCGACCCGGCTGACGACGTTGATGAACTCGTCGGACGAGGTCAGGGCCATCGACGCCTGGCCGGCCCGGGCCTTGTCGAGCATCTCCCGGGAGAGCTCGCGCATCCGGAGGAAGACCTCGCGGCGGTACGTTCGACCGCCAGTCGGTCCGCTTCGAGGTGGTCCGGCGGATCGGCTTGCTCGGGTATTGATCGGAGTAGGGCGACTGCTCGGGGAACGATCGGAAATGGTCGAAGTTCCGGTGGAGGTAGTACGCGCTGGCGAGGCTGCCCCCCGAGACGCTACTGATCAGCACGATGTGGTCGGCCACGGTCGCGTCGCGCTTCCTGGCCGGTCCGGCGGCGGCCGGGGCGTTCTCCGGGCCAAGCGTTGGCGGGTCGGTGTTGGCCAGGACCGGCAGGGCCCGGATGATCCGGGGCCTCGCCGCGAGCGGGATAAACCGGTAGATCGGCTGTTGGGGCGGCGTCCCGGCGGTCTGGGGGATCGCGGGCGGCTGGACCGGCGGGGCGTAGGACTGCGGCGCGGCATACACCGGGATGGGCCAATAGCTCGGCGGCTGGGCCGGCGGCCCGGCGCCCGGGGGATAAGAGGTCGGAGGGGACGCGGGCGGCTGGTTCTGTGGAGCGTAGGGCGGCGGGTAATACACCGGAGCGTAGGCCATCGCCGGCGGCTGCAAGGCCATCGGAATCATGGGAACCGTCGGCTTCTCGGCAGCCTCGCTCGCCTCGACGGCGCCGAGCACGGCATCGGCCAGTGCGTCCAGCTCCTCGTCCTCCCGAGGGGTCAGCGTCAGGCGGTCCCCCGTGCCGACTTCCCGGTATTTCTGGAGGGCGTATCCCTTGATCCCCCGCCGCTTCATTTCGTGAGACTGATCCTGGCCGAGGCCAAATCCCCAGGCGATGACCTCGCGCATCAGCTCGACCCGGGCGGCGTGGGTGAGCTTGAGCCCGGTCGGCTCCTGGGCCGGCGGCCTGGCCTCGGCCGGCGCCCCGGGACGGCTCGGCTCTCGATCCTGCCCCTGACCCTCCTGCGGCACCGGGCGCGACGGGATGGGACGGCCTTGGCCCAAGGAGTCGATGACCGTGCGCATCAGCTTGAGCATCAACTCGTCCCGGGCGTGGAAGAGCTCGCGCCCGCCCGGCACATTGAGCTCGTCCCGGACGGCGTGGAATCGCTCGAGCCCGCCCGGCTCCTGGGCCGGCGGCTTGACCTCGGCCGACGCCCCGGGACGGCTTGGCTCTCGATCCTGCCTCTGACCCTCCTGCGGCACCGGGCGCGACGGGGCGGGGTGGCCTTCGGCCGGGTCCGTCGAGGCGGGAGGCATCGGGTTCGCCGGGGCCTGGGGAGCGGGCGCAACCTGCGCCGGAGCGGCCGGTACAAATATCTGTGTCGGTTGACCCCCCTGGGCGCGGAGGTTCCGGGCTCCTTGAAGGACCGTGGCCGCGATGCTCGTCAGGACCGCCTGATCCTCGACCGTCGGCGCGAACCCGGTCTGGCCGCAGTAGATGGCTTCGGCGGCGTTCATCAGGCCCGATTCGTCGAGCTGCGGGGTCTCGAACGCCCTCCGGAACAGGAGAGACGAGATCTTGAACCCGAGGGCCTGGGGCGTGTCCTCCGGTCCCGGCGGCATGGCCGGGAGGTTCACGTTGTATCCCACCAGGAGGTTTTTCTGCGAGACGGGGAAGGGGGCCGGCGGGAGGGCGCCGACCGGATTCATGGCGACCCCCGGGGCGGCGCCCTGCTGCGTGGGCGTCAGGTTGAAGTACTGCGGGAGGGGCGGATCTTCCGGGACCTGGCGGCCGGCCACCTTCAGTTCCCGAAGGCTCTCCAGGATCAGCGTCGTGAACAGCGCCGCGCGGCTCCCGCCGCCGCTGGCGGCGACGAACACCGCCGGGGAGTCGGGCGGGAGCGAATCGAGCCGGTGCTCGAAGATGTCGAACCAGCCCTCGGTGAAGACGTCATGCTCGTTCTTGGGGACCCAGATCGGCTGCGCGGGCCCGTTCCTGGACGCCGCGGGGGGCTCCTGGAACTGCTGGGCCGGGGCCTTGAGCGCCCGGCCGATCCGCTGGCCAGGGACCGTCAGGGCCAGTAGCACGAAGCCCAGGAAGGCCAATCCCCGGATGTTCAATGGCGAGTCGCGGTGCCAGGCGTCGATCACCCGGGCCTGCGCCGATGAGCAGGAAGACGATCTCGAAGACGGCCCAGATCGTGTACGTCCGGAACGAGGCCTGGTTCGGGAACCAGCCCGGCAAGTGCCAGACGAACAGGTCGATCAAGGCGACCAGGGTCAGCAGGCTCAGCGCCCGGCCGGCGATGTTCATCCTGTAGCCGAGCCGCCCGACGGGTTGCGTCCCCTCGACCGGAGCCGGACCCCGGGGACGCCTCAAGACCGCGCGGACGGTCGGCCAGCCGGCCGCGACGCAGAGCCAGAGTCCGAACCCGCCCATCAAGAGTCCGCAGATGACCTTGCGGCGAAACCAGCTCAGGGGCGACGAATCGTCCGCCGTGACCCCCACCGCGACCCAGATCACGCCCACCAGGAGCAGCACCACGCCGGCCCGACCAGCCCCGAGCCGGACCCTCGCCTCCACCGGCCGGATCAACGACTCCGCCACGATCGCCCCACGTCCCCCGACCGGATTCCGCCGGGGGATCAGCGCCCAGGAGAGGAAGGCGAATAACCCGATCACCCCGATCACATAGAGGTAGAACTGGAGATAGAACCCCCAGTCCGAGCTGGTGATGAAATGGAGCGGAGGAAGCTGCCAGAGAAGATTACTGACCTGGGGTAATGCGAGCACGATGAACAGCGAGAGCACGCAGGCCACCGTGGTGAACAACCTGTCCACAACCAGCACACGCCAGACCGAACTCGCGCCATTCACGAGACGCTGCCAGACCACGTTGAAGTTGATCATCGGGCCGACCTCGGAAAGGGAATGGACCAGTCGCCATGACAGCCTCAAGATAGGTTAAATGGGAAGTTATCGTAGGTCACGTAAAATCCCCGACTTCTCGAATTCGATCGGAGGCTGTCGGCCGCCGTTACGATTTCTGAGCGGCCGTCCCATCGATCAGTGCCAGGAGGCTCCGGAGCGGGATGATGGCCCAGTCGGGCCGATGGTTCAGCTCGTAGGTCAGCTCGGAGAAGATCTTGTCGAGGGTGAAGGCCTCGAGCAAGATCTCGAAGTGTCTGGGTTCGGGCGGGAACAGGGGCGTGTCGTTGACCGTGTCGAGATAGTGTTGCAGGAAGACGGTGGAGGTCCTGGCCCGACCGAGGTCGGCCCAGGGGGTGAGCCGGTCGAAAGTGGCCTGCTGTTTGGCCGAGTAGCTGGGAGCCCAGGGGGGAATCCGGTCGGTCTTTACCTGCTGGTCGGCCGCGAAGTCGAACAGGCCGGTACCGGCTGCGTAGTCGAACGAGCGGAGCATCCCTGCCACGTCCCTCAAGGGGGACTGCTTGACCCGACGACCGGCGAGGGTCTGGCCGGGCTCTCCCGCGAAGTCGAGGATGACGAAGTCATCGTCCTTCCAAAGGACCTGGCCCAGGTGATAGTCGCCGTGGACGCGGATCTTGAGGGCATCGATTTCCTGTTTCCCGAGGAGGTCGAGCCGGCTCAGGAGGTCGGGCATCCCGCCGAGGACACGTCGTGCCGGGGCCGCGGTCGGGGCCGGGAGGAGGTCCAGGTGGGCGTGGAGCATGGACAGGGCCTCCTGGGCGCGGTTCTGGACCCGATGGACCAGCCTGTCCAGATCGTCGGAGGTCAACGGCTCCGGGGCGAACGCCGGATCGGCCGGGTCGCTCGCCAGCGCCAGGTGCAGCTCCGCCGTCCGGCGGCCGAGCAGGGCGGCCGATTCGAGGAGACCGCCGATGGCCTCGGTCAGTTCCTCAGGAATGGGGGTCACGTCCCGAGCAAGGGCGAAACTCACGAAAAGCCCCAGCACCCGGTCCGACGTAGGCGGGATTCGCTCGTCGATAACGCGTTCGTAGTACGATTTCAACTCCGAGAGGGCCCGATCCCAGGCGGTCTCCTGAGACTGGACCCTCTCCTGGAGGATCGCCAGGGTCACCGGCTCGGCGCCCGGTTGCTCGTATTCGAGGGTGCCGGCGGTTTGCGGGACGTGGCGGAATCGGGCGCGTTCCGTGAGGAACCGGCCGATCTCAAGCTCGGGATTGGGCCCCGGTTCGAGTCGCCGGAAAAGCTTCAGGAGGAGCCGGTCGCCATAAACGATCATCGAGGTCGCCTGTTCGATCGCCGCTCGGGAAACGGCCAGCGGCGTGCCGGCCGGACCTCGGACCTCGTCGAAGACGGCCGTTGCCGACGCTCTGATCCGCCCCTCGCGAGTCGCGATCGTCCGCCCCTCCGCGATCGCCTCCAGCAGGGCCGAGCACACGGCGTCATCGTCGAGGGCGTCGTAGATGACCGGTCCTCGTGGGAATTGGCCAAGGATCGACCCCGGCCGCAGGGTGTCGGCTTGCATGGTCATGGCGACCGGAACGAAATAGCGATCGGACCCGCCATCACGGTAGCGGGCCTCGACCAGGGCCAGCATGGCCGAACCCGACAACATCCCCTCCGCCGAGTTGTCGACGATCGTGACCTCGTCCAGTTCCCGAGCTTTCCCGGCAAACCAGCGCTGTTTTGGCAGATATCCGACGAGAATTTCCCACAGGAACAGGGTTGGGACCGATGGCTCCGGCGAGGGCCCGGCCTCAACCCGGTCGATCGCCTGGAGTCGCTCGCGAGCCTCGATCGCGATGGGATGCTCATCTCCCGAGAACTGCCGGCAGAGGGTCAGGGCCCGCTGGAGGAACCGCCGGGCCTGGCCCGGCTCGCCCATCTGGACCAGAACTTCCCCAAGTCTCATGAGGGTCGTGGCGACACTCTGATAGTCCGGCTGGAAGGTCGTCTCGAAGATCCGCAAGGCCCGCTCAAGGTGTCTCCTCGCCTCGCCCAGATGACCGCTGAGTTGCTCGACCCGCGCGAGGTCCACCAGGATCAGGGGCACTTCGAGATAATCGGGGCCGAAGAATGACTCGCTGAGTCTCAAGCCGAGACGGAGTTGCTTCCGGGCCTCGGGCAAATCACCGGCGCACAGCAGATAGATGCCGCCCCGATGGATCAACCGCACGGACGCGGCGATCGCGGTGCCCTCCGCGATGGCATGCTCGGTCGCGGCCAGGACATGATCGAGCATCGACCGGCAGACGGGCCAGGATCGTTCGTCGTCGGGCTCGTCTGGAAAGCGCCGTTCGAGGTTCTCGACCGCGTGGGCGGCGAACCTGGCCCGTTGCTCCCCGCTCATCCGACTCCAGCGAGTCCACTGAACGAGTCGGTTGACCGAGATGGTTCCGTCTCCCGTCTCGATCAGCGAGAATCTCCACAGGGTCCCGATCGCGGCGTCGAGCCTCGTCGTGTCGGGGAACTCGTTGACAAACAGGTCGAGGGGAATCTGATCGGGTCCGAAGAAGGCGCAGCGTTCCAGGAGAGTCCGGGCGTCGGTCCCTCGATTGCCTTCCCCCCTCAGCCAGCCCAGCATCATCGAGATGAGGCTGATGATGGGCAGACCGTAGTTGGTGACCGCCTCGTCGGGCATCGACTGTCGGAATCGTTCCACGAACTCCGGCCAATACTGATCAACTCGATAGGAGTTTCGACGCAAGTTGGCCCCGGCTTCCGCCAGGGCCAGCGGCCAGTCCCCCAGCTGGGCGGCGAGCCGATCGGCGCCGGCGACATCCCCCTCCGGCACGTCCTTCCGGAGGAGCTCGATCGAATCGGCCCGGGGCAGGATCGAGACCCGGATCGTCTCGGTCAGAGGGGGCCAATCGGGATTGATGGACGTGATGATGATGTGTCCGTGAGGCAGTCGGAAGAAAGCGGGCTCGATCTTCTCGGGTTGCCAGTGGCCATCAAGGAGGAGGAGCCATCGCGAGTGCGTTTCCAACCACCCAAAGACGGCGTCGGTTCGGGCCTCCTCTTCGTCATCATCGGTCTCCTCCTCGCCATAGGCCTCGGGCAGGTTGAGCGGCCTGGTGAGGTCGCCGAAGGAAGGTGGAGGATCGACGGGGGACGCGGCGACGAGGGTAAGGACGACGTCGTAATCCTCGGCGTGTCGATGGGCGAACTCGACCGCGATCTGGGTCTTGCCGATCCCGGCCATGCCGACGAGGGTTACGGAGTTGATCAATTTTCGGTTGTTCGCCGGAGTCAGGGCCTCCTTCATCTTCGCCAGCTCACCCTCCCGACCGACGAAATGAGGGTTCCGATCGAACGGCAGCTCCCAGACCCGGAATTCCGGCGGGGAGAGGGTCTCGTCCTCGGGCACCTCGACGGGCTCGATCGGCTCGAGGATCGGGGATGGTATGGCGGGCTCGGCGGGCCGGGAGAAGCGGCCACCGAGGGTCCGCAGGACCGACGCGGCGACCTCGACGAACGGCCGGGCGCGGTTGTCGAGCGTCGGCGGTGGCGTGGCGGAGCGTCCCTCGGGGAGGAGCCGGACGCCCAGCACGCGGCCGACCGCCTCCAGCACGCCGAGCGTGTCGCGCGTGGGGGTCTCCCGCAGGAGCAGCTCGCGGACGCCGGGCCAGAAGTCGTATTGCACCTCGTCCGGGGGGATCTCGTCGCCGATGGGCGTGATCCGCGTCAGCAGGCCGCCGACGAAGACCTCGGCGAGGTGAAGCTGCCACGAGTCGGGGAGCATCTCCCGCTGGACCAGACGCATGACCGGGAGATTCAGGGGCACGGCGGCGAAGTCCCGCGCGAGTCGTCGGGCCGGCTCCGACGCGGTCGCGTCGAAGAGGCTGATCCGCTGACCCGGGGTCATCGGTGGTTCGTCCGGCTCGGTGCCGTCTCCCCCTCGGGCCAGGGGATGCCCCGGAAGCTCGACGCCGGTCGGGGGATCGGCCAGCATGATCCCCGAGGCGCGGCCGCCGCCGGGGTCGGCCACCATCCTCGCCCAGGACCTCAAGGATTCGGGCTCCGGCGCGACGACCGGGATCGCCAGGCGTGGCTCGCGTCGGCGGGTCCGCCGACGGGCGTCGACGAGGAGCCGGGCGCTCGACGTGCCCGGGGCCAGCGACCGGAGCCCGACCGTCGCCGGGCCCATGGCCGTTCCCGGCCAGAAGTGGGACGGGAGGAGTTGGAGGACCGCCGTCGGGTGGTGGCTCCCCCACTCGCGGAGCGCCTCGCCGACGGCGCCGGAGGCCCAGGCGTCGGACAGCCCGTCGGTCAGGAGCAAGACCAGGCGCTCGGAGCCCGGCAGCGTCAGTTCATGGGGGCCGGCATCGATCCGGGAGGAGGCAGGGGCACCCGGCCGGGTCAGTCGCAGCCCCCGATCGGGGGTGGGCCGAAGCTCCCAGGCCCGGACGTCCCGGAAGGCGCCCAGCCGCTCCAGGAGGACCACCCACCGCGCGATGGTCGGCTCCCAGACGACCATCGACTCGGAGACCTCAGCCACCAGCATCAGGTCGAATCGCCGCTCCGGGGCCGGCCGGAGGACCGGGGCCCAGATCCTTCCCTCGGCGATCCGCGAGGCCGTCTCCTCCTCGTCCAGGACGAGCCGGGTCCGCGAGGGGACCGGGCGCATCAGCGGTCGGAGCGCCCTGGCCAGATCGAGCGACCGGGGAAGGGCCGAAACGGCCGGGATCGTGTAGGTCCAGTTCGGGAACGGTGGCGGCTCCGGTTCGGGCGGCTTCGTGCCGGGTGAGACGGTCGGCTCCGAGGTCAGCCCGGCCGGCGGCGCGGTGGAAGTTGGCGGGGGCTTCGTCCCGACTGGCGGCGGCGGAGGAGGTGCGACCGGCGCGGGATCGACCCTCGGCCGCGACGGGAGGTGGCCCGCGAGCCAGACCGCGTCGGCCGTCTCCTCGGCGGTCGGATCGAGCCCGGCCTCGCGGAGCACGGCGATCAGTCGGGCCAGCCGATCGGCGTTCATGACGAGCCGCCCCGGCCGAGCGACCGCATCAGCGCTGCGATCAGCGCCGGCTTGTCCTTCTCGTCCGGGCCGGGCCGGCGCGTCAGGAGGTAAAGGGCGTTGAGCAACTGGTCAGTCGCGAGATCCTCTTTACCCTGACGTCCGAGGAACTTGCCGATCAGATCCTCACTCTCGGCCTGGATCTCCGCGAAGCCGACGGCCTCCTCGGGCCTGGTCCGCAGCTCGTGCTCGAAGTGCGCCTCGACGATCTCGGCCAGCCTGGCGTCATCGGGCTGGCTCAGCTCGAGCCGGAGGCAGCGACGGAGGAACGGGGCGGGGAAATCCCGCTCGCCGTTGTTGGTCATCACGACGAAGGGGAACTCGCGGCAGCGGACCCGCCCGCTGACGACCTCCTCGGTCGTCAGGTCGCGCCCGGCCTCGGCCGGGTTCGCCGGGTCGGCGGGCGGCTCGCCCGCGCCTCGGCGGGCGTAGTGGGTGGAGACGCGGACCGGCTCCTTGCCGGGCAGGCGGGAGAGTTCGGGGATCTCGAATTCCCCTTCTTCGAGCACGTTGAGCAGGTCGTTGGGCAGGTCGATGTCGCTCTTGTCGATCTCGTCGATCAGGAGGACCCTCGGGACGGTTGACGCCAGCAGGGCGGTGCCGAGCGGCCCGAGCTGGATGAAGCGTCCAATCTCGCTGTTGACGTCGGCCGGGCGGCGACGCCGGAGCTGCGCGTCCTGGAGCCGCCCGATCGCGTCGTAGCGATACAGACCCTGGGCCAGGGTCGAGCGGCTGGTGATCGGCCAGTGGAGGACCGGGCCGAGCTTCAGCTCGTGGGCGACGGCGTAGGCCAGCGAGCTCTTGCCGGTCCCGGGCTTGCCGGTGATCAGGAGCGGCCGGCGGAGGTAGAGCGCGGCGTTGATCATCTCGATCGGGTGCTCGGCGTCCGGGCGGGGCGCCCCGACGCCGTCCGGCCCGGCTCGGCGAGGGCCGACGCGGTACGACCGGCCTCGGCGGGCGTCGCGGCTCGCGGGGTCGAGCGGCCGGAGGTCGGCCGGGTCGGGCCGGGACGCGGCCGCGTCACGCGCGAAGGTCCGCCAGCTTGGCGGGGGTGGCAGGCGGAGAATCCCGTCGTGAGGCTCGGGTTCGCCGCGAAAGAGTCTCCAGTCGTCGTTCATCAGGCCCTCCCCGCGTAAACCGGCGCCCGACGCCGCCCGGCCCGGAGCCAGAGCGGCGGCAGGCGCCGGGGATCATCGTCCCAGAAGAGGGTCAGGTCCTTGCCGAGGTAGCAGAGGCACGCCTCGTCGGGGTTCCTGCGGTAGTCCCAGACATGATGGGGCAGTCTGGACAGGCTCGGATCGGGATTCAAGAGGTGATTTTCCAGCTCGGCGCGGGCTTCCGAGGCGACGACGGAGCCCTGGCGGAGCCAGATCGCCAGCGGGAGACCGGCATCCAGGGCCCCCTGGATCACCTCGCGATGCCGGGCGTCCTTGAGGCCACCGGGCGGCACCACCACCGCCAGGCAGGCGCAGCCGTTCCGACGCACGAGGGACTTGAACAGGTCCTCCGGGTCGGCCCGGTCCAGATCCTCGACCCACTCCAGCGGCACGGGCTGACCGCCGCTCTGAAGCTCCCGGACCTTCCGCGCGGCGGTCTCCCAGCGGCCACGCGACCCGCCGACTCCGGTGTCCTGGAGCCGTTCCCGGCAACGGACCACGATCGGGCAGGCGAATCCGAGCGGGAGGGACCGACCGCTCCGGATGCGGCCCTCCCAGCGGTCAAACGGCTCGTCCCTCAGCTCACGGGGCAGGAAGAGCTCGACCCGCAGCTCGTCTTCCTCCCCCTGGTACAGATCGGCGAGCTTGTCGATCCGTCTCCGGACCTCCGAGGGGAGTTCACCCCGGGCGTGGTCGGGCGGTTGGTCCTGGCCCGGTCCGTCGTCTTTCGGGCTGAGAACCCCCTCATGCTCCTCCCAGGCCCAGGCCCGGACCCGGAACCGGTCGGCGGATCTCTCGCCTTCATTCCCGACCGGCTCCAGGTTGACCAGGATGCAGATGGTCCGGGGTGTCGCCTCGACGCGGGCTTGTTTCAACTGCTCCCGCTTGATCGCAATCGCCCGGGAGGCGAGCCCGAACAGCTCGCCCACCTCCTCGGACAGCTTGTGCAGACTCTCGGTGATCTCCGGTCGATCTTCGGCCCGGAGCGCGAGCCGCTCGATCAGCTCGTGGGCCGGGTGCAAGACCACGCCCTCGGTGGCGAGGGGAAGCCAGGCGAGATGCTCGACGATCCCGTCCACGCCCTCGGGGATGTTGCCCGAGGTCAGGCCCTCCAGGGCGTCGCGCCGGACCTCGGAGGGCTCCAGGCCGAGCGACCCGATCGCCTCGATCAGCGCCTTCCGCTGCGACGGCAGGAGCACGACGTCCCGGCGGATCTCGGCATAAAGTCTTTTCACATCCTGGATCTGGACTGATCCATTCTCCGCGTCCTTCGTCAGATTGATCAGGTTGTCGAGAGCGTCCCGGCTGTCGCAGGCGGAGACGATCTTGGGGATGGGAGCGAGAGGCCCCCCCAGACCTCGGAGATCATTCCTGACGGCCGGGGGAAGCTCGCCGAAAAGGGCGCCGAACCGGTTGGGGTCATCGACGCTCTGACATCGATTCAGGGCGTCGGCCAGCTCTCGGATTTGTGCGCGAGTCAAGGACATGGACGATAGACCTCGCCGTCATTCGTTCGAGCCGGTGATCCGCTGGATGGCCGCTTCGACCCGGGCGACCTTCTCCGGTGCCTCACCGCTCCCTCGGATCAACTCGCCCAGCTCCTCGATGCCGCCGGGGATGTTGAGACAGCGGCGGACGATACCCTTGGTATGGAATCGAGGGTCCGGGAAGTAGTCGATCCCGGTCTTGATCTCGGAGCGGAAGTCCAGGAGGAGTGCCATCCGCCTGGGTTGATCAATGATCACGTCGCAGGCGAGCAAGGCCTCGACCAGATCGTTCTTGGGGCCGAGTCGGACGCGATCGGAGCCGATGGCCTCGATCGGGCTGGGTCCGGCCGGCCCGCTGTCGGCATAACGGACATTTCGCGCATCGACCCAGTTCCGGTATTCGTACGTCGTCGGCGTCTGCCGGGACTGGTTCCGGGCTCGAAGGTCGGCAAACTGTCTCATCAGGCCGCTGGCCACGCGCTCCATGTCGGGCGGGAACGGCCCCGATGCGGGGGTTGCCTCCAGACTGTCGAGCAAGGTCGAGGAGAAGACGCCGCTCCGGTTGCGGTTGACCGCGACCTCGCCCGGCGCGGCACCGAGCACCACGAACTGCCGGCAATCCGCCTGCAAGCTCCCTTCGGGCGTGAAGGTCAGCGGGTCCGCCAGGTGCGGCGTGAAGTTGGCGCAGGCGTCAACCAGGACGATCTGCCGGGAAAGCCGGGCGAACGCATGGCCGCGCAGGTAGGTCAGGAGCGACTCCAGGTCGAGGTTCTCGCAGTTCCGGTTCGAGGCGTCGGCCAGGAGGAGGCGACGCTCCAGGGACCCGGTCGCGAGGCCGTGCCCGCCCCAGAAGAGCCAGAGCAGGCCGCCCGGCTGGGCGGGTTTGCCGGGCAGGTTGACGAGGAACTCGTCGCGGACCCGCTGGCGAGTCGCCTCGCCCCGGATCGGCACGCCGGTCGAGGTCAACAGCCTGGCATGGTCGTTCGTTACCGGGGACGCGAGCAGGTCGATATTTTGCGTGGGCACCCCGCGGCCCGTCAGCCACCGGATAAACCGCGCCGCGTCCTGCGCCGGGCCGACGAGATCCTGGGGCGGATCGAGGCGATACTTCTCGACGGCCACGACGACGGCGAAGGTGTTGGCCGGATTGGCGACGAGTTCGCTCATCGGGGTCCCCCCTGGCTCTCCAGACGTTCCCGGATCCTGGCCCAGACGGCGGGGTCGGCGAAGTACGCCCCGTGAGAGGCGGGAAACGGCTTGCGGCTGAAGACCTGGACGTCCCGGATCGCCGTCCCGAAGAGGCGTGGGTGCTGGCCGACGTAGCTCAGGAAGTCGGACAGGTCGTAGAAGTTCAGCCAGGTCGGGAAGCGCGGCGGCAAGGCCTCGCCGGGTTCCAGGCTTTGCAGCGCCCCAAGCTCGTAAAGGAACGTGCCCTGCGAGCCGACGGTCACGAAGAGATCCAGGCGCCTGTAAAGCGAGGGGTGCTTGACGAGGAGGTCGAGGGCGGCGATCCCGCCGAGGCTGTGGGCGACCAGGACCACGCCCGGGCCCTGGGCGCGGATCGCCTTGGCGATGGCGGCCCGGATCTTCCGGCCCTTGGCCTGATAGAGGAGGATGTCGCCGATGACCAGGGCCAGGGCCCTGGTGATCTTGCCCCGATAGCGGGCCGCGCCGAAGGTTCCGATCGAGGAGAGGACGGACCCGACGATCGCCCGGGAGTGCTCACCGAGCGAGCGTCGCTTTGGGTCGGCACTCCGATCATCCCCGCCGAGTTCGTCGACGATCCGGGCGACGGCCTGATCGATCGCGTCCCGATCGAGGGGCAGGTCGGGATCTTGACCGTCCCGGAGGATCAGCGCCCGGGCGACCAGCGAACGCGCCAGCGCCCGGCGATGGTCGCCGAACGGCCGAGCGGCGGACTGGATCGCCTCCCGGCACGCCTCGGACTGGTCCGGGTCCAGGGCGAGTCGAGCCTGATCGAACGTGGCGTCCAGGCCGGCTCGCGCGAGGGCCTTCCTCAACTCCTCGGTCAGGTTCTCCCTCGGGGCCTGGAGGAACGCGCGGAATGCCTGATCGAGCTCGTCACCGGTCCCGCCGCCGATCGGGAGAGCCTCGGCCGAGGACCCGCCGGCGATCGCCAGGAGCCGGAGCTCGAACGTCGGGTCGATCAGGAGCATCCGCCAGGCGTCTTCCTCGGGGTCCGAGGTCCCAGTGGTCTCGCCGACGGCTCGCGTGGCGTCGAAGGTCGGCACGGAGGCCCCCTCGACGAGGCTGGTGCCCAGCTCTTCCCCCCAGAAGCATCCCTCCACCCGCACGCCGGTCCAGCCGGCGACCTGCCGGCGGATCTCGGCGAGCGTCTCCTCGTACGACCCGGCCCGGACGCCGGTCCCGTGGACGAACAGGATGGTTTGCATGTCATCCCCCCGAGGGAATCCTCTGCGTCCGCCGCCGGGCGGATGGTCCCGCCCGCGACCGGCTGGCGCGACGACACATTGCCCGGGACGACCGAAAGCGTCAACGGCGACGCCCGGAACGCATCGAAGGCCTTTTGAGCCTATCAGAATGGTGGCATGAGATGGAGTCTGTCGCCCGAGGATTTTCTGGCGATCTTCGAGATTGCGGAGAACGACCTCAGGGTGTCCCGGCTCGAAGACCATCAGATCGATGACGCCCTGATGAGAAAGTGACGAAGCCGGTCTATTCTATCAACAATCGCTGGATTCTCCCGAACCGGACCGCGTTCATCGACCACCCCGAGCCGGACCTCGGGCGTCAACTGGTCAGACCTTGGCTCGCCTCGTCGGGGTGATCCGGCCTGAACCGCCATGGATTGCCGGGTGCGCCCGAGGAGCGGGCCGGGCCCGGCTCCTCGCTCGGCCCTTCGATCGGCCGGGCCGTCCCGTAGTCAAGCCCAATCGTGTTTGTAGCTAGCTGCTCGTTGATATTTGTTTGATTTGCGTTATTGACGCGAGGGGAGGGCCCGGGTTAAATATCGGTCTCCTCTCCACCTACCTGCCATTCCCGGGCTCTCTCCCCCTCCGCCAAACGAGCCATCCCATGACCAACGAGAAATCGAAGGCGAACGGCTTTACGCTGATCGAGCTGCTGGTGGTGATCGCGATAATCGCCGTTCTGATCGCCCTGCTCTTGCCCGCGGTCCAGGCGGCCCGGGAGGCCGCCCGCCGGAGCCAGTGCATCAACAACCTCAAGCAGCTCGCCCTGGCCACGATGAATTACGAGGGAAGTAACGGAGCCCTCCCCCCGTCGTCGGTCAATACCTCGGCGACGCCGGCGCCGACGTCTTTCGGGATGAAGGCTCGGATTCTGCCGTTTCTTGAGCAAGCCGGGATGGGCAACTCCCTGAACTTCTCCTACAACCCGGGTACGGTCCAGAACGGGACGGTCCTGGTGGCACAGATCAGCGTCCTGAACTGTCCCTCCGACGCGAACGAGCCGTCGGTCTCGTTTACCCTGTCCACCGGCGCCTCGGTCCCCGAGGGATACACGAGCTATCCGAACAACATCGGCACGATCCTCTTCAACAACGGCGGGATGTTCGACGGCCCCGCCTACCGGATGGCGCAGCCGTCGGAAGGCGGGACCGTCACCCTGGCGACCGTGACCGACGGCACGTCCAACACCACCCTCTATAGCGAGTACATCCGGGGCAAGAATCAGCCGGCCACCTCGTTGACCGCCGGCTTGTTCCAGACCTACAAGATGAACGCCCCCTACGTCACCGCTCCGACCACGAATACGTTTGTCCCCACGATCAACTACCTGCAGGCCTGCCAGAGTTCCACGTCGTTTTACGGCGCCGATCACAAGGGGCAGACCTGGCTGAACCACTTCTGCGGCCAGGGCGGGGGTTACTCGCACATCATGACGCCGAACCTCAACGCGTGTTACTTCTCCGGGAACGCGTCGGGCGGTGCCCAGCCCGACTTCACGATCGTCGGTGCCAGCTCGAACCATCCCGGGGGGGTGAATGTGGCCTTCCTCGACGGCTCCGTCAAGTTCATCAAGAGCAGCGTCAGCCAGACAACCTGGTGGTGCTCGCCACGAAGAGCGGCGGCGAGGTCATCAGCGCCGACAGCTACTGATGCGATTCCGCTTCGCGGATCGCCGTGTGACCGGGACCCCTCGCCGCCGGCCGCGCCCCAACGCTCCGAGGACATCGCCATGACGAGACGTCCGATCGCCGCCGGCCGGGCCGTGCGCTCTGTCCGATCCTCTTGCTGGCCTCCGCCCTCGCGGCCTCGGGCGAGGAGCCGCCGAACCAGGACTGGCCGAGCCCTCGCGAGATGGCGGAGTCGCTCCGGGACGTCTGGGGCGAGGCGGCCCTGAAGCTCCCGGGCGGGCCGAGCTTCGAGGCGTTCCGCGACCTCCTCCCTCCGCTCCGCTACACGAACACCCGGTTCCGCGATTACCCGGTCGTCCTCGGCGCCCCGGCCGCCCCCGCCAAGGCCCGGTGGGTCAGCAACGGTGGCGCGGTGAATGCGCGGGCCGACAAGCCGCCGATGTGGAAGGAGTCCGGCTGGCCCCTCAGCTTCCACATCGGCGCGGCCCCGCGACCGTTCGGCGGCGACCCGTCCCGGCTTGACGGCCCCCGCTCTCGCGACGGCCATCTGCCGGTCCTCCGGATCAAGGACACGGAGGGCTCGACGGTCTATGAACAGGAGGTCTTCGCCCCCGTCCGAGGCCGGCTGGCCGAGGCCGGCGCGGTCTTCGTCCGGTTCACCGCGGGCGGCGCGGCCGGGGTCGTGTCGGCCCGCTTCGACAACGAGACTGCCGTCTCCGCCGGGGATGGCTCGATCCGCGACGCCAGGGGGGAGGCCTTGTTGCTCCACGGGCCGGGCTGGACGTGGGACGCCGCCGCCCGGACCCTGGCGCCGAGCCCGGGAGCCCCGTCGATCTGGCGGTCCTCACCCGGCCGCTCGCCCCCCCGTTTCCGGGCCTGAACGCGGCCGTCTACGACGAGGAGCAGCGAGCGTGCCTCGAACGCTGGGAGGGGCTCCTGGCCAGGGGGACACGGCTCACGATCCCCGAGCCCGTGGTTCAGGATGCCTGGCGATCGCTCCTCGTCGGCAACTTTCTGGTCGCCGTCGGCGACCGGATGCATTACAGCGCCGGCAACGCCTACGACCACCTGTATGAGGCCGAATGCGGCGACGCCACGCGGGCGATGATGCTCTACGGCTTCGGCGACGAGTCGCGCCGGATGGTCGTCCCGATGCTGGAATTCAACCGGCAGGCCACGCGATTCCACGTCGCCGGGCACAAGCTCCAGCTCCTGGCTCATTATTACTGGGTCTCGCGCGACGCCGAGTCGCTCCGGGCCTGGGAGCCAATCTGGGGGCCGGGCATCGAGTTCGTGACCTCCAGCCTTCGGAAGGACAATGGCCTGCTCCCTCCCGACCGGTACGCGGGCGACATCGACCAGAACGTCTATTCGTTGAATTCCAACGCCAACTGCTGGCGAGGCCTGCGCGACATGGCCGCGGTCCTCGCCGACCTCGGCCGGCCCGAGGCGGCGGAGGCGCTGGCTCGCGTGGCGAAGTCGTACCGCGAAGCGATCCTCGACGCGGTCGCCAGGAGCGAGCGGCTCGACACCACCCCCCCGTTCATCCCGGTCGCCCTCTTCGGCGTCGAGGGCCCCTACGAGAAGCTGACCTCCACCAAGCTGGGGAGCTATTACGACCTGATGGCCCCCTACATCCTCGGATCGGGCGTGTTCGGCCCCGGGTCGCCCCGCGAAGGCTGGATGATCGAGTACCTGAGGAGCCACGGCGGGATCGCGATGGGGATGATCCGGAGCACGCCCCACCAGGGGCAGTTCGACAACATGCCCGGCGTCAACCCGCTGTACGGCCTCCGCTACCAGCTCACGCTCCTCCGTCGCGACGACCCGGGACACGCCCTCGTCGGCTTCTACGGCCACCTGGCGCAGGGGCTCACCCGCGACACGTTCATCGGCGGCGAAGGGTCGCAATTGCTGAACGGCGACGCCCGGGGGCGGACGTTCTATCTCCCCCCCAACAGCGCGAGCAACGCGACGTTCCTGACCACGCTCCGATACCTCCTGATCCAGGACTGGGACCTGGACGACGATGGTCGGCCCGAGACGCTCCGGCTCCTCCACGGCGCCCCGGGCCGTTGGCTGAGGGACGGGGCGGTCCTGGACGTTGCGAGGGCGCCCTCGGCGTTCGGGGAATTGTCGTTCCGGGCCGAATCGCATCTGAGCGCTGGCGAGGTCACCATCGACATCGAAAGCCCGCCCCGTCGGCCGGCCTCGTGGCTCATCCGCCCGCCGCTCCCTCCCGGCTGGAAGGCGGTCCGGGCCTCGATCGGAGGGGCCGAGCTGCCGGTGCGCGACGGCGGGGAGATCGACCTCTCGGGCCGATCCGGGAAAATCCTTCTCCGCGTCCGCGTCGAGCGTGTCCCGGGGGCCGGCTGAACGCGATCCGGGCCGGTTCGCCCTTATCTTTTCAAATGGCGGTGTCATGATGCTGCGACTGGTCCAGATCGAGCACTCGACGGGCGAACGGAGGGTCGCCGTGGTCGAGGAGCCCTCCTTGCGCCTCCTGTCCCCCTGCCAGACCGTCTATGACCTGGCGCGAGAGGCGATGGACTCGGGGCGGGGGCTGGCGGAGCTGGTCGAGGCCAGCCGGTCTCCCGAGACGATGGAGTATGACCCGGTCTTCGAGGGCCGTTCCCCCTGGCGGCTGCTCCCGCCCTTCGATCATCCCGAGGACCCCGGACGCTGCCTGGTCTCGGGGACGGGCCTGACGCACAAGGCGAGCGCGGAGAACCGGCAGTCGATGCACGTCCCGGCGACCGTGGGTGATCGGGCGGCGGTTCCCCTGACCGACAGCATGAAGATGTACCGGATCGGCCTGGAGGGAGGCCGGCCCGAGCCGGGGACGATCGGCGCGGCGCCGGAGTGGTTCTACAAGGGGCCGGGCACGATCCTCCGCGCGCCCGGCGAGCCGCTGGACGTGCCCAACCATGCCGACGACGGCGGCGAGGAGGCGGAGATCGCCGGGGCCTACCTGATCGCGCCGGACGGCACGCCTTGCCGCGTCGGTCTGGTGCAGGGCAACGAGTTCTCCGACCACATCATGGAATCCAGGAATTACCTGTATCTCGCCCCCTCCAAGCTCCGCCCGTGCTCCCTCGGCCCGGAACTGGTGGTGGGGGCGGGTTTCGCCGACGTGCCGGGCGTCGTCCGGATCGAACGAGGAACCGAGGTGATCTGGGAGGCGGCGCTGGCCAGCGGCGAGGGGGCGATGTCGCACTCGCTGGCGAACCTGGAGCACCACCACTTCAAGCACCAGGCGAACCGCCGGCCCGGCGACGTCCACATCCACTTCTTCGGGGCCGACCACTTCAGCTTCCGGGACCGCGTCCGGCTCGAGGAGGGGGACGTGATGGTCGTGGCGTTCGAGGGCTTCGGCCGGCCGCTCCGGAACCCGGTGCGGATCGACCGCTCGGCGCCGTCGTCGGTGGCGGTCCGGGTGCTCTGAACGGCCGGGGGCGATCTCCATGACCAGTGCCATCCGGCTCAATACCATCGACCTGACCGTCTTCGCCGTCTACATGGTTTTGTCCGTCGCCCTCGGGTTCCTCGTCTCGCGACGGGGTCGGGCCTCCTCCGAGGCTTATTTCCTCGGGGGCAAGAGCCTTCCCTGGTACGTCGTGGCCACGTCGATGGTCGCCGCCGACGTCTCGGCCGAGCACTTCATCGCCAACGCCGGCGTCGCCTATCGCTACGGGATCGTCGCGGCCACCGGCTCGTGGAATACCTGGATCGTCTATTCGCTGTTCATCTGGATCTTCCTGCCCTACTACATCCGAACCGGCCTGTACACGGTCCCGCAGTTCCTCGAACGTCGCTACAACGCGACCTGCCGCTACGTCTTTTCGGGCTCGCTGATCGCCGGGTATGTCGCGGCCATCATCGCCGGCTCGCTGTTCGCTGGCGGGGTCGCCCTTGACTCGATGCTGGGCCTGCCGGTCGCCTACGGGATCGTCTTCTTCGGCCTGGCCACCGGGGCCTACACCATCTACGGGGGGCTCAAGTCCGCGGCCTGGACCGACTTCATGCAGATCCTCGTGCTCGGGGCGGGCGGAATCCTCGTTCCCCTTCTGGGCCTCTGGCGGGTGGGGGGGATCTCCCTCCTGATCCGAGAAGACCCCGACAAGTTCCAGGTCTTCCTCCCCGTCACCCACGAGCGGTTCCCCGTGACCGGCGTGTTCACGGGGTTCCTGACGGTCGGGCTCTGGTATTCCTGCACCTCGCAGCACATCGTCCAGCGCGTCCTGGCGGCCAAGGACGAGTACAACGCCCGGATGGGGGTGGTCGGGGCCGGGTTCCTTCACATCATCACCCCGTTCTTCTTCACGGTCCCCGGGATCGTCGCCTACGCCCTGTATCCCAGGCTCCCGAGGGGCGACGCGGCCTACCTGACCCTGGTCCAGACGCTCATCCCCACGGGGCTTCGCGGCCTGATTCTCGCGGCGATGGCCGCCGCCCTCATGTCCAACCTCTCCTCGGTCCTCAACTCCGCCTCGACCCTGGTCACGATCGACTTCTACAAGAAATTCTTCCGGCCCGAGGCCACCGAGACGCAGCAGGTCCGCTTCGGGCAGGTCTCCGGGACCTTGATCCTCCTGATCGGAATCGCCGTCGCCCTCTATTACTCGACCCTGACGGACCCGCTCTTCGTCCAGGTCCAGCGCGTCTTCTTCTTCATCGCTCCCCCGTTCGCCGTGATCTTCACCCTGGGCCTGCTCTGGAAGCGGGCCAACGCGACGGGCGCGATCGCCACGGTCGCGCTCGGGTTCCCGTTCTCGGCCTTCCTCAGCCTCTACGCGTTCCCTCACTTCGCGGCGCTCAGGCCCTACAACACGTACCAGCATCCCGCCTTCCTCTCCTGGGTCTTCTGCATGGGTGTCATGATCGTGACTTCGTTGATGACCGCCCCGCCGGGCCCCGAGAAGACGACCGGGATCATCTGGTCGGCGAGGTATGCCGCCCTGCCGGAAGACCAGCGCAGGCGTTACTCCGGCCTCAAGGACTGGCGGCTCTGGTGGCTGCTCTTCGTCGGGATCGTCCTGTCGATCTACGGGTTCTTCCTCTGGTTCCGGTTCCAGCACCCGGTCAAGATGCTGCCGTGGTGAGGGAAGGATGCTCGGATCGAGCCGGGAGGCGCCGTGAAGATCACCTCGGTCGAGACCATCCCCGTCAACGTGCCGATCCGGCCGGACCTGGCCATCCGGTCGGGACGCGGGGGGGCTCATCTGACCTCCCCGTTCCTGCTCGTGAGGCTCCACACCGACGAGGGGCTGGTCGGGCTGGGCGAGGCGTCTTGCACGCCGAGATGGTCGGGCGAGGACCAGGTCTCGGCGGCGCACTTCATCGACACGTACTTCGCGCCGGCGCTGGTGGGGCAAGACCCGACCCGGATCGAGGAGGTCTCCGGGACCGTGTTCTCGCTCGTCGCGGGCAATTTTTTCACCAAGTCGGCCGTGGAGATGGCGCTCTGGGACCTGGCGGGCAAGGCGGCGAACCGGCCCGTTTACGACCTGCTCGGTGGCCGGGTCCGCGACGACGTGGCGACGAAGTGGTCGGTCTCGGGCCAGTTGCCGGAGAAGGCCGCGGAGATCGCCCGCTGGGCGATCGGCCGGGGTTTCCGGGCGATGAAGGTCAAGGTCGGCCTCGGGATCGATGCCGACTTCGAGCGGGTCTGGGCCGTCCGCAAGGCCATCGGCCCGGCCATCCCGCTGGGCGTGGACGCCAATGGCGGGTGGGGCGACCCGGCGACGGCCATCGAGGCCATCGGGCGGCTGAAACCGCTCGGGATCGCCTTCGCCGAGCAGCCGGTCCCGGCCGGCGACCCGGAGGCGATGGCCGAGGTCCGCCGCTCGGCCGGAATCCCGATCGTGGCCGACGAATCGGTCTACTCGCTGGCCGACGCCATGCAACTCGCCCGGGCCGGCGCCTGCGACGTCTTCTCGATCTACGTCGGCAAGGCCGGCGGGATCGGCCCGGCCCGCGCCATCGCCGAGTTCGCCCTGGCCCAGGGGATCGCCTGCACCATCGGGTCGAACCTGGAGCTGGGCATCGGCTCGGCCGCGATGATCCATCTGGGACTCGCCCAGAAGGGGATCACGCCCGACCTCTACCCCTGCGACATCATCGGCCCCTACTATTACGAAGACGACATCCTGCGGGAGCCGCTGTCGCTCGGAGGCGGGCGAGCCCTGGCGACCGGCCGCCCGGGTCTCGGCGTGGAAATCGACGAGGCGAAGGTCGAGACGTATCGCGTTCGTCCGTCCGGACCACGCAAGGTCCTCTGAACCTGGAGCGGTTCACCTCGGGATGGCTCACGAGGTCCGTGGACCACCCCCGGCCCGATTGCGATCGGGCCTCTCGGACCTCCGGACGACCCCCTTTGAGCCTCAGCCGACCACTTTTTCGGCCGTCTCGACCGAAATCGGCCCCTCCTTCGCCCGCTCGGACAGCGGGAAGAGGATCGGAACGGCCGATTCCGGAGCCGTCGAGGACTCCGGCTCGTCCTCCCGTTCATTCAAAGCCGAATTGTCGTAAGTTTCTTCCGTATCAACGGTTATATCCGTCTTGATTCCCTGAGCCGCGTCGGCCTCGACCTGGCGAAGTTCCTTCAAAGTCCGGAAAAGTGCCCGTTCGGTGGCCGCTTCGTACTTCCGGGCCAGGATCGCCTCTTTCGAGGGGTCGAAGAGCGCCCGGTCAACCGCCTCGGCGCGGTCCTGTTCGATGGCCCGAGGGTCGAGGTTGATCCTCACCTCTTTGAGCCGCGCCATCTCCTCGTCGATCATCCGGCCCAGCTCGCCGCGAGCCCAGTCGGCGCGGGCCTCGCCTTCGAGACCTGGCGCGTCCTCTTTTTCGAGGTTCAGGAAGAAGCCGGCCACGGCGTCGGACAGGATCGCGATCCGGCCTAGCCGCCAGTCGGCGGGATTTCGGCCGAGAAGCAGCTCGAAGCGGGCGCGATGGTTGTTGGTCCAGTAGAGGCGATTGCCCTTCATGAACAGTTCCTCATGAAGGATCTCCCACTGGTCCAGCAGCCAGTCGATCCCTTCGGGCGTCATCTGGAGCCGCCGCGAGGTTGTCGCCGGCTCGCGCTCGATCTTCGCGGCCAGCTCCTCGACGGCCGCGAGTCGTTCGTCGTCAAACTTCTCGACGGCGTGGCGGACGCGCTTCGAGGTCTCGGAGGTCTCGTGCTTTTCGCAGCGTTCAAGCCGGACAAAGAGAAAGGCTGTGCGACGGACGAGCTTCTCGGCCAGCTCGTTGCTCGGGCGTAACTCGTTCTGGAGGGCGAGGAAGCTGCGGGTGATCTCGGCCTGATCCTCGGAGGGCAAGGCGACGCCCGATCCGGTCAGGCCGTGCTTGAGCGCGTTCCGGCGGACACGTTCCTTGCCTTCGGGGGTTTTCGGACCGGTCGATTTTTTCCGAATTCTCTCTGTTGGCGCGGATCTGGGCTTCAGTGGCCATCGCGACGGACCTTTCGTGTTCGAGGGTGCTCGGCATGTTGCCTGTTCCCCAAAACATTCAGGTCGATCGAGGCCGCGTTATCACACTTTTTCCGGAAATCGGTTCTTGTCGGGTGGGTCGAGTGAAACGAGCCCCACCATGAATGCGTGGTGGGGCTCGTTTCACTCGACCCACCCGACCTATCGCCATGGGCTCTCTGATCTCCGTGGTTCATCATTGAAATGCAGCATCCGGGCGAAAACTGCTCTACAGCGGTTCACACTCGGACGGCGCACGATGGAGGAAGACGGGGACTGGCTCCCGGCCCTGCTTGAATCGCCGATTCTGCTCGACGGCCACGCGGGCCGGGTGCCTGTCCCCGTCTTCCGGACGCTGCCGGTGATGCGTCCAGAGAATGGGGACAGGCACCCGGCCCGCCTCGTCTATTCCCGCTTCGATGGCCGGAGAAAGGGCCGGGAGCCAGTCCCCATTCTCTTCCATCGTGCGCCATCCGGGCGAAAACTGCTCTAAACATCCGATTCCCGCTCGATTCGGAGCACCCGAGGCCCCTCCCACCTCGCGGCCCGACAGGCGTCTCGAAAGCCCGTCCAGTCGTACTTCCAGTCTCCGGGCACGCGGGCGAACAGCGAGCAATGGGTGGGGACGCCTTCCGGGCCTCGGAGGACCACGCCCCGGTTGTAGGCAAAGCAGATTTCACTGATCGGCGTCTTCGAGTTCGCGACCGACGACGAGCCATCGTGGAACAGGAGGATCTCGCCGGGCAGCGGTAACTGGCAGAGGTTCTCCGGGGGATGCGGCGCGGGGTTGTCGAGGAGCAGGAAGACCTCCGCCCCGGAGTACATCCCGTGCAGCACCTTGCCCTCGACGGGAAGCCGCTCCCAGACGATCCGGCAGACCTCCGGGGCCTCGTCGTCGAGCATCTCGGCGACGACGGACTCTCCCGTGACCACATACGTCAGGCGGATCTTGCGGCGAATCGGGTTGGCCATGGACTCGTTTCGTCTCCGGAGGAGGGTCCCTCAGGCGTCGAACGTCAACGCCGACTCAACTCCCGCCTGCGAGGCGGCCGACGCCCTTCGGGTCGCCGGGTCGATCACCACCGCGTTCGCCGGGCCGCCGATCTCGTCGGGCGGCCCGCCCTCGTCCTGTCCTCGCCTGACGGTGTAACCGATCGCCCGGAGCCCTTCAATGACCGAATCGGGCACGGCCGAGGAGACCGCCAACGGCCCGACGGCCTCGACGTGGATGCGTCCGGCGTGGACCGCCTCCGCCGGGGTAAGCCCGAAGTCGAGCAGGCCCACCACGAGCTGGGCCGTCACCGTGACGATCTTCGGGCCTCCCGGCAATCCCAGCGCCGCCCGGGGGCGGCCGTCGTGGCCCAGGATCACGACGGGCGCCATGTTGTGGGCCATGCGCTTGCCCGCCGCCGGAGCGTTGGGGCTTCCTTCGGCCAGGTCGAACCGTGACATCCCGTGTCCCAGCATGAGCCCGAGGCCGTCGATCGCCACCTTCGAGCCGTAGAGAGCCCCCTGCGTCGCCGTCATCGAAACCACGTTCCCCGCCGGGTCCGCCGACACGACGTTCACCGTGTGGGACGGCTCCGCAGCCGTCTTCCCGTTCGATCGCGAGACCTCACCCCGGCGAATTCGCGACGCCCGGGCGCTCGCCGACTCCTCCGAGAGCAAGCGATCGAGCGGGATCGGGATCACCGACGGGTCGCCCGAATGGCTCGCCCGCTCGTGCCACGAGAGCGTCACCGCGTCCGCGAGCAGTTGAAAATATTCGGTGCCGAGGGGCGGTCGGGTGGAGAGGTCGAACTGCTCCAGCGTCTTGAGGATCTGCAAGCTCGTCCAGCCCCCCGAGGGAGGGGGCGGCGTCAACACGCGGTCACCTCGGTAATCGATCCCGACCGGTTCCACGACCTCCGGCCGGTAGCGCTCGAAATCCTCCTCGGCCAGAATGCCGCCATGCTCCCGGACCTGCCGGACGATCGTCCTCGGGATCTCCCCTCGATAGAAGGCCGTCGGCCCTTCCTCGGCCAGCCGCCGGAGCAGCCCGGCCATCCCCGGCTGGGCCCACGCCGAGTTCACCTCGGGCACCGCCCCCCCGTGAAACAACGCCCGGAGCGAGGTCGGGTCCGCCGTCGCGGCCCAGCGGTCCAGCTCCCGCTTCAAACCCGGCTCGACCCGGACTCCTTCCTCCGCGAGCGCGATCGCCCGCTCGGAAACCACCGACCACGGGAGCGTCCCGAAGCGATCCAGAGCGAGCGCCAGGCCCGCCACGACGGCCGGCACGCCGATCGACAGGTATCCGACGTCGTAAAGCGTCCGATCTCCGCCGAAGATCTCCGGCCGGAAGGCCAGCGGCGCCCGCGAGTCGAAATCGATCGCGACGGCCTTTCCTTCACCGGCCAGATAAGCCACCAGGCTCCCGCCATATCCGCCGAGCCCGACCATCCCCGGCATCGCCACGCAACACGTCAGCATCGCCCCGACCGCCGCGTCGAAGGCGTTGCCGCCGCGTCGGAGCAAATCCCCCCCGGCCTCGGCGGCGCCCGGATGGGGGGTTGCGATCGCGGAATGGCAAGGGCCGGGTCGAGTGATCATGCTCGGGGCGTTCGAGGGGGTCAGGCTGGTAACCTGATCTGGATCGTTGCGACATCCGGTGGGCGGTTGGACATGTTACCAGGCCCGATGGCCGGGCGACACTCTCCTCGTGGGAGGCCCAGGGCTGTTTCCTTCTCAATTTTGCCTGGGAATGGGGACTGGCTCCGGCGGTACTCGGCCGGTGCCTGTCCCCATTCCCAGGCAAGACGGGTGGACCAAGGGGGACAGGCACCTCCGCTGCGCTCCGGAGCCAGTCCCCCTTGGTCCACCGAGTCGAGAATGAAACAGACCTGGGGAGGCCACCGACCCGAGGTCGATCGTACGTCCGATCCCGCCTGGCGATCCATCCCGGAGCTTGCGAGATCGTCCCCCCTTCGGCGAAAGTAGGTCGTCCCGAGCGTGGGAGGAGCATCGACGATGCGGGAGCCGATCATCCCGGCCGATCAGTTCGAGGTGTTCGCCTCGGGCCTCGACCATCCCGAGTGCATTGCGTTTGACCTCGACGGCCAGCTCTGGGCAGGGGGTGAGGCGGGGCAGGTCTATCGGATCGACCCTTCGGGCCGGGTCCGGACCGTCGCCACGCTCGGCGGGTTTTCCGGCGGGATCGCGTTCTCGCCGCTGGATCAAGCCCTGTACGTCTGCAACCCCGCCCTCGGGCTGGTGAGGGTCGAGGCCAACGGCGAGCATCTTGTCTTCGCCACCCGGGCGGGTGAGCACAGGATGGTCTGTCCCAACTTCCCCGTCTTCGATCGGAGTGGAGCCCTGTACGTGACGGACTCGGGGAACTGGAAGAGGCGCAACGGGTTCCTCCTGAGGTTCGAGCCCGACGGCGGCGGCCGGGTGATCGGCGGGCCGTTCGGGTATGCCAACGGGCTGGCACTCTCGGCCGATGAGGATGTCCTGTTCATGGCCGAGAGCGACACCGACCGCGTCTATCGGTTCGAGCTGGCCGACGACGGCGGCCTCCGGCCTGTGCGCCGGACGTCTATCTGGAGTCCGCCGGTCGGCTGCCGGACGGCCTGGCGCTCGACGAGGGCGGCCACCTGTACGTCGCATGTTATGCGTCCGATGAAATCTGGCGGGTCGCGCCCTCGGGCGAGAAGGAGCTTCTCGGCTGGGACCACCATGCGATCCGGCTGAGCCGGCCGACGAACCTGGCGTGGGGGGGCGAGAACGCCGACGTCCTGTACGTCGCCAACCTCGGCCGCGACACGGTCACCCGCGCGCACCTGAAAGGCACCGCCGGTCGGCGACCGGCCAACGTGACGGGACGGGCCAACGCATGAGGCTGACGGGCAAGATCGCGATCGTGACCGGCGCGGCCCACGGGATCGGCCAGGCGATCGCGCGGTTGTACGCGGAGGAAGGGGCCTGGGTCCTCGTGGCCGACCTCGATGACGCGGCCGGAGAGGCCACGGCGGCGGAGATCCGAGACCGAGGCGGACGGGCGGTGTTCTGGCCTGTGGACGTCTCGGATCGATCGCAGGTCGCCGACGCGGTCCGGCAGGCCTCCGATCAGGGGGAAGGGCGGGTTGACGTCCTCTGCAACAACGCAACGTACCTGGGCGACTGGCATGACGTCGTCTCGGCACCGGGCTGGGAGTGGGACCGGTGCCTCCAGACGGGCCTGATGGGGACCGCCCACTTCACTCGCGAAGTCCTTCCGCTGATGGTGTCGCGGCGATCGGGGTCGATCGTGAACATCGCCTCGATCCAGGGGATGGTTGGCGCGCGGTTGTCGGCGGCTTATACGAGCATGAAGCACGCGGTTGTCGGGCTCACGCGGAGCGTGGCCTACGATTACGCGCCCCAGAACATCCGCGTGAACGCCCTCTGTCCCGGGGCGATCCAGACCCGGATCTCGGCCGAGCCGGGGAGCGAGCTTCATCAGCGGCAGCTCGGGAAGATCCCCATGGGCCGGCTCGGCCAGGCTCGCGAGGTCGCGACCGCCGCGTTGTTCCTGGCCTCCGACGAGTCGTCCTATATCACCGGGGCCGTGATCCCGGTGGACGGCGGGTGGACGGCCATCTGAGAAGAGGGCGAGGCCCGAGTGGAATCGACATCGACATGGAAGGCCGGCGTCGCCACGACGGTCATCACGCCGGACCGGTCGATGTGGCTGGCCGGCTGGGCGGTTCGGGACAGGCCGTCGAGCGGGACGCTGACCGAACTTCATGCGAAGGCATTGGCCCTGGAGGATCGAGAGGGCGCCGGCTGGTCGTGCTCACGATGGACCTGATCGCCGTCAGCCGGGAGGTCGCGGAGGCGGTCGAGATCGAGGCCCGCCGACGCTGGGGATTGCCGCGCGAGGGCCTGCTGCTCGTCGCCTCGCACACGCACTGCGGCCCGGAGATCCGGCCGGACAAGGTGCCGTTCTTCCAGATCCCGCCGCGCTTCGCCGAGGCGATCCCGCCGTACGTCCGCTGGCTCACGGACCGGCTGGTCGAGGTGATCGGGGCCGCGATCGGCGAGATCGAGCCGGTCCGCCTGATCGGCCGCCAGACGTCGGCGCCCTTCGCCCACAACCGCCGAGGCGCCGGGGCGGTGGATCACGACGTCCCCATGCTGGAGGCGATCGGCGTTGACGGCCGACGTCGGGCGGTCGCCTTCGGGTACGCGTGTCACAATACCACGATGCCGCCGGTCAACGGCCGATATTGTGGCGATTACGCCGGGTTCGCGCGGGCGGCCATCGAGGAGGGCGGGCTCGCCGACGTTGCGCTGTTCGTCCCCGGAGCCGGGGCCGACCTGAACCCCGAACCTCGCGGCTCGATCGACCTCGCGCACCGTCACGGCCGGACGCTCGCCGAGGCCGTCCGTCGAGGCCTGGAAACCTTCGATGGCGGAGTTGAGATCGCCGGCCCCCTGCGCGTCGCCTTCGAAGACGTGCCGCTCGACCTTCAACCGATCCCGTCGCGGGAGGCTCTGGAGGCCGACCTCGCCTCGGACGACCTCCCCGGGCGTGCCAAGGCCAGAGACCTGCTGGACCGCCTCGACCGGGGTGAGACGTTCGCCACGACCTACCCTTGCCCGCTCCAGGTCGCTCGCCTCGGCGAGGCCCTCCTGATGGTCGCGATCGGGGGCGAGCCCGTGATCGACTACGCCCGTCAGCTCAAACGCCGGTTCGCCGCCCCCGGGCGGGTCGTCTGGGTGGCGGGCTATGCCAACGACATGTTCGGCTATGTTCCGACGGCCCGCGTCCTTCGCGAAGGCGGTTACGAAGGCAACCGCTCGGTCCTCTGGAGCGCCTTGCCGGCTCCTTTCGCCGAGAACACCGAGCGGCGTCTCCTGGACGCGATCGATCGGTTGGTCACCCTTTTGGAGTCCGGCTGAACCGGCGGTCGTCTCCCCTACGAAGCCAAGCGGAAGCTCCATCCGAGCGGGAAGGAACTTTCGCGGCCCGATTTGCCGGGATAGGATGTCAGACCGTCAAACATCGATCCCGCAGGAGATTCTCGATGCAACGTCGGCCCCTGAGCCTCGTCCCGCGGCAGATCTCGGGCGTGTCCCGGGCCTGGATCGTCGCCACCCTGATCCTCATCGCGGCCCTGTTCGGCCCTGTTCGGCCCGCGCAGGCGGCTGGCTGGAGGGCGGGTGTGGCTCGCGAGCCGATCACGCCCAGGAAGCCGACCTGGATGGCCGGCTACGCGTCCCGCGTCAAGCCGTCCGAGGGGGCCGTCCACGACCTCTGGGCCAAGGCCCTGGTCCTGGAAGATCCCGAAGGACGCAAGGCCGCGCTGGTGACCCTGGACCTCTGCGGGATCGGCCGCGACCTCTCGAACAAGATCCGCGACGCGATCGGGGCCAGGCTGCAAGCGGGCCGGGACCGGATCGTCCTGTCCTGCTCGCACACCCACTGCGGGCCGGTGGTCGGGTCGAACCTGATCGGGATGTACCGGATCGACGACGACCAGCGCCGGGTGGTCGCCGAGTATGCCGACGCCCTGGCCGGGTCGATCATCGCCACCGTCGGCCGGGCCGCCGAGAAGCTCGAAGCCGTCGAGCTGGCCTGGGGCGACGGCCGGGCTGACTTCGCGGTCAACCGCCGGGAGAACAAGGAGGCCGAGGTCCCCGCCCTCCGCGATCGCCTGGCCTTGAAAGGTCCGGTCGACCACGACGTCCCCGTCCTTCGCGTCCGGGTGTCCGGCGGCCCGGTCCTGGCGGTGGTCTTTGGCTATGCGTGTCACTGCACGACCCTGAGCTTCAACAAGTTTTGCGGCGATTACGCGGGCTTCGCCCAGATCGCGCTCGAATCGAGCCTGCCCGGGACTCAGGCCATGTTCGTCGCCGGCTGCGGGGCCGACCAGAACCCGCTGCCTCGCCGGACGGTCGAACTGGCCGAGTCGTACGGTCATCAGCTTGCCGAGGCTGTCAAGGGAGTCCTCGGCGGCCCCCTTCACCCGATTTCCGGCCCGATGACGACGGCCTACGACGAGATCGACCTCGCGTTCTCCGAGTTACCGACCCGCGAGCGGATCGAGGCTGACACTCACTCGACCGACCTCCCCGTTGCCAACCGGGCCAGGATGCTCCTCCAGACGATCGAGTCCCAAGGCCGGCTCGCGCCCACCTATCCTTATCCGATCGAGGTCTGGCGACTCGACGGCCTGACCTGGATCTTCCTGGGAGGGGAGGTGGTCGTCGACTACTCGCTCCGGATCAAGCGCAACCTGGGCGGGTCGAACACCTGGGTCTCGGCCTATTGCAACGACGTGATGGCCTACATCCCGTCGCTCCGGGTGCTGAAGGAGGGGGGCTACGAAGGGGATCGATCCATGGTCCCTTACGGTCAGCCGACCACCTGGGGCGAGAAGGTCGAGGAAGACATCATCGCGGCCGTCCGGCGGGTCGAACAGCAGACGCGCCCCCGAAAGTGAAGGCCCCCGTCAATCCGGGACGGCCAGGAGTCAGCCCATCAATGACTGGCTTGCGGTCTTCGGCTGGCCAGATGTTCTTCCATCTTGAGGAGTCGATCGAATAGACGCAACTCTTTGTCTTTCTGGGATATCTGAGTGGCAAGATGAGGTTGTCTCAGAGGATTCTCAGAAAAATGACTCGTGGCCTTCTCCAGTTGGGACGGACTGACGAGGCCGAAAAGTGTGAGTCGATTTCTCTCCGCGATTCTCGGCGATAACTGAATGGGTCAAAGCCCCCGACCTGGATTCTCATCGATCATCGGACATCCTGCATCGGGTATGAATGATCCGGAATGTGTATGAGGTCCGAGAGCAGGCGACGCCCGGAACGACCTGGCTGGAGCCGGGCCGATCCGGGCGCGCGGTACGCTGGCCGCTCACGCCGATGGGCGCGAATCGGGGCGGTTCCGGCTTCAATTTCGAGCCGCTCGAGGCTCGCTCAGTAGGCGTTGTAGGTCCAGTACGCGCCGCTGGCCGCGATCCCGATCATGGTGATCGACGGGTCAAGCAGGGCCGCCTGGTGGGCGGGAGAGGCCATCCACATCGCGGCCACCGTGGACATGGCGCCGCCCATCCCGGAGTTCTGACGGCGGGCCGGCCCCATCACGTGGTGGCCCATCCCTCGGGCCTGCTGCTGGCCGTTATTGGCCGCCGCCCAGCCCGCCAGGTTCGGGTCGAAGCCGACCGCTCCCAGGCCGTACTGCGCCCGGACGCCGTTGAGCCACCCGGTGAACCCGTAAGGATCGCCATATTGATAAACCGGCTGAGCCTGGGCTTCCTGAGTCTGGGCCGCCTGGGCTTCGGCCGCGGCCTGAGCTTGAGCTGCCTGCGCCTGGGCTTCCAATGCCTCGTGGATCTGGGCCGACCGGGCCTTGATCTCCGAGATGTCCACGGTCGCCGGGACGGGCGGCGGAGGAGGGGTGTCGACCACGGGCGGGGCAGGGGGGGAAACGTCCTCCGCCTGGGCGGGCGGGGCCGACAGGACGGCGGCCAGGGTCAGTAGGAGGGTCAGGATCGAGAAGAAAGACCTCGGCAGGCCGTGGGGGTGGGCACGATCAGTCAAAGGAGAAACTCCGAGAGAGACCACACGGGCGTGGTCCGCATCCGCGCGGCCACGATCCGGTGTCGCGAAACGCCTGCCTCACTTCCTCAGTTGATCCGCCGTGATCGGTCGGGTGGTTGGACAGGCGCCTCGCAACGCCCGTGTTCTCTTGCCAAGATGGGATACCGACTCCCGAAATGCAAGAGTTTTTTGCGAAAACCTGATTTTCTCACCCGTTTAGGAGACGTTTTCCTGCGTTAATTTAAACAGGAGCAAACAGGCCTTACTAGGAATTCTGGCGATTGAAGGTTGGAAATCATCCATGATGATCGGTTATTGTTGTCGCGGTGTCGCCGCGACTTCGTCGCCCGCGGGGGCTGGCTCACCAGTCCAGGCCGATCCGGGCGAGTTCAGCGCGGAGAGTGCGGAAGTCCCAGAGCTTGACGGTCTTCTCGTCCGCGGCGGCGAGGCGGTTCCCCGGGGTGTCGAAGGCCAGGGCGCGGACAGCCCCCCGGAGGCCGGGGAGCCGAGCGACGGGTCGCGCTTTGCCGCCGAGGGCCCAGAGACGGACGTGCTCGCGGAGGCCAACGGCCAGGGTCCGGCTGTCGGGCGAGAAGGTGATCGACTCGATCGGCCCGGCGTCGCCAGTCGAAGGGTCCAGCCGGTCGCGGACCTTCCCAACGGAGGCGTTGACCAGGACCACGGCGCTCGACCGCTCGGCGACGGCCAGGGTCGAGCCGTCGGGGCTGATCGCCAGCGGGTTGGGCTGTGAGACCGGGAGCGTCCAGGCCGCTTGCCAGATCTCGGGCTCGGCGATCGGCCGGGCGGTCAGTCGCAGATCCTCCCCTCGGCGGCTCACGTAATAGAGGACGGAGCCTGTGGGGTCGAGGGCAAGCGACTGGGGGCGGATCGGGCCTTCGATCCGGTCGGGCAGGTCGAGCCGGGTGAAGGTCTCGGGATCGTCCTCCCGCCAGATCAGCAGGACGTTGTTGGGACGGGAGATGATCAGGGTCCGGCAGTCGGGGGTCCTGGCCACGATCCGGGCGAAGGTCCGGCCGGGGGCCAGCTCCCCCTTCCGGTCGGGCCGGGGGCCCTGGCCAGAGTTGGGCCGGCCCAAGGGAGCGTAGGGGAGTTCAACCTCGGGCGACGGCGGTGGGGTTGGGCGGCTGGAACCAGCGGATCGCGTCGGATTCGAGGGCGAAGAGCTGCCCCCGGTCGTCGAAGCCGACCGACCAGGGCCGGACCTGGTCCCAGGCCTTCGGGCAGCGGTCGGGGCCTTCCCAGAGCCGGAGCGAGGACGGGGGCTGGTTCGCGTCGTACGAGGTGATCGCCAGCTCGTCGCCGGGGCCGAACGCCAGCCCTCGGGGGATCTCGCCCGACTCGGGGAGCACGCCCTGCGCGATCGGCTCGACCACCGACCAGAGCGCGATTGATCGACGCCTGGCCCGCCGCCAGGGTCCGGCCGTCGCTGGAGAAGACCAGGTCCTCGACCTCCCGCGTCGGCAAGGCGGCAATCAGGGTGTGCGAGGTCAAATCCCAGAGCTCGACCCCGCCCGCCCATCCCGGAGGCGGCGAGGATCGAGCCATCCTGGGGACTGAGCCGGAGCTGGATCGATGAAGCTCTGATGCAGGCCCAGCCCCGGCAGGTGCTTGGGCTTGGAGTTCGAGAGGTCCCAGAGCGCGATCTCGCCGCCGTTGCCGGCGATCGCCAGCAGGCCGGCCGGCCCCAGAGCCAGGGCCGTGGCGTTCCCCTGGACCTCGATCGGCGGCAGAGGATGGCCCTCGCCGTCCCAGAGCGACCACGGTCGAGTCGAAGAACCGAGCGGCGGCGATCTTCGAGCCGTCGGGGGCGACGGCCAGCATCGTCCAGGGGAAGTTGCGGGCGAACGGCTGGTCGAGCTTCGAGGCGGGCAGGTTGAGCGTCGCCCTCGGCGCCTCGGGGTGGTCGCGGTCCCAGAGGTAGATCCGGGGCTCCTCCGGCGGCCCGAAGGGGCGGCCGGCGACCGTCAGCATGGTCCGGCCTTCGGCCGGCGCCAGCAACGAGAGGACATGGTGCCCCTTCATCGGCAGGACTTCGGAGGGGACGTCGGGCGTGGCGGTGTCGAAGAAGCGGACGCCGCCGCCGTCGGGCTGGATCACGGCGACCTGGTGGTCGCCGGCCGCCGCGATCCGGTGGCCGCCCGGCCGGTCTTCGGGGCCCTCGGCCGTTCCCCATCCGCCCCCGGGACGGCCCGATCGGCAGCCGGGTCGACTCGACCAGCTCGCGCCGGGCGACGTCCCAGATCCCCAGCTCGCCGTCGTCGGAGAGCCCGACCATCCGCTTGCCCCTTATCGACGAAGATCAGACCGTGCTGGGGTTTCTCGGCGGTCTCGATTGGCGGCCGGGCCTCGATGTCGCGGATCGAGAGGAACGCCAGCGCCTGGTCGCGGAGTCGGACCCGGAAGGCCGGGTCGGGCCCCAGCGTGGCGGCCTGGCGGAGCAGCTCCAGGCCGGTCAAACGCCGGTTGGCGTCCTTGGAGGACAGCAGGACGTTGGCCGCGTGCTTCTCCAGGCTGGCGAGCATCATGGCCAGACGCTCGCGGTCGGCGATCTTGAGCTGGCGGTTGGCCTCCTCGGTCAGGAGCTGCGCCTTCGTGGCCGCCCGGGCCGACGCGTCGGCCCGGTCGCGCTCGTCGAGAATCCGGACGTAGGCGAAGGTCGCCGTCGAGAGCACCAGCGTCGCGGCCGTGGTCGAGACCGCCGTCAGGCTGGGGTGGCGGCGGGCGAACCGCCAGAGCCGTCCGACCGGGCCGATCCGCCGGGCCTTGACCGGCTCGTGGGCGAGGAATCGGGCCAGGTCCTCGGCCAGCTCGTCGGCGGTGGCGTAGCGGTCGCCGGGCCGCTTGGCCAGGGCCTTCAGGAGGATCGTCTCCAGGTCGAGCGGGACCCTCGGGTCGAACCGCCGAGGGCGGGGCGGGCTCGCGCCCGGTGATCTGCTCGATCAGCTCGGCGGCGCTCTGGCCGTCGAAGGGCGGGCGGAGCGTGACCAGCTCGTAGAGCGTCGCCCCCAGGCTGTAGACGTCGGCCCGGCCGTCGATCGGCGCCGGTCCTGGCCTGCTCGGGGCTCATGTAGCGGGGGGTGCCCAGCAGGCTGTCGAACTGCGTCTGGCTCGGGTCGGCCAGGCGGCGGGCCAGGCCGAAGTCGGCGACCCAGACCATTCCCCGGCCGTCGATCAGGAGGTTCGAGGGCTTGATGTCGCGGTGGATCACCCCGCGCTGGTGGGCGTGCGCCAGCGCCTCGGCCGCCTGCCGGCCGACCTCGGCGACCCACCGGTAATAGGCCGAGCCGCGAGGCGGCGTGAACGTCGGGCGGCTCGTCGATCAGGCTCGCGCCGCCACGAGGCCGCCGCCGCCGACGTCGCCCGAGCCCGGAGAACGCCAGCGAGGCGTCGAGATTGGGCTTGACCTTGGTCCGGGGCGTCGGCCGGGATCGAGACGCGGCGGCCTGGCCCGGCCGACCCGACGCCGAGCCGTGGGTCGAGCCGGCGGCGACCGACCGATCGCGCCGGAGATGGCGGAGCACCCGGTCCAGCCCGCTCCCCTCGATCCGCTGCATCGCGTAGTAGCAGAGCCCGCCGACCTGGCCGACGTCGAAGACCGGGACGATGTGCGTGTGGTGCAGGCCCGCCGCCGTCTTGGCCTCGTTGAGGAACCGCCGGCGCCCCGAGGAGTCGGGCGCCGCCTGCGTCCCGAGCACCTTCAGCGCGACCGGCCGGTCGAGCCCGACGTGGACCGCCTCGTAGACGATCCCCATCCCCCCTCGGCCCAGCTCGCGGACGATCCGGTAGCCGGCGACCCGCCGCCCTTCCTCCAGCCGGTGCCCCGGGCCGCTCGACTCGCCGACCAGGCCCCGGACCAGCGCCAGCCCCTCCAGCGCCGCGATCAGGTCGTCGCCGAGGTCGGGATAGCCCCGGGCGAACTCCTCCGGGTCGGGCGGCCCGTTCCCTCCCTCGGCCAGCTCCAGATAAGCCTCGATCGCCTCGCCGAGCCGCTCGTCGCGGTCGATCGGTTCGGTCGCATCGGGCTCGTCGGGTTCAGTGCGGGGAAGCATGGGGAAAGTCCCTTTGAGCGGATGGCGTTTTCGTAGGGCAGGGCTTGCCCTGACGTCCGGTCTCGGCAGGGCAAGCCCGTACGGGAACTAGTGACGCGGCCCGTCCAGGGTCCGCTTGAGGCTCTTGAGGCCCCGTGCCCAGATGCCCCGGATGCTCTTGCGGCTGACGCCCATCCGGTCGCCGATCGCCTTCGAACGAGAGGCCGTCGGCGTGGTAGAGCCAGAGGACCTCGGCCTCGGCCTCGGGGAGGGCGGAGAGGGCGTCGGCCAGGAGGACGATCAGCTCGCGGCGGCTGGCGGCCTCGCTCGGGCTGGTCTGGCTGAGCGAGAGCATGTCGAGGAGCTTGCCCCCCTGGCTGCCGTCGCCCCCCCGGGGGACGTCCCAGGCGGCGTCGAGCGGGACGTCGGGGCCATCCCCCGACCGCTTGGCCCGGCTGTGGTAGCGCCCGAGGTCGGCGAGCTTCTGCCCGACCAGTCGACGGAGCCAGCCGACCAGCGCGGCCTCGTTCTGCCCGGTGAACTGGGGGAACTGCCGGACCACCTCGACCAGCGCCTCCTGCACGACGTCGGAGAGCTCGACCCGCTCGCGGAGCTTGGGGCCGAGCCCGGTCCGGACGACCATCCGCATGTAATTGCGGTACAGGTTGCAGATCTCGCCGAGGGCCTCGACCTCACCGGCCCGGGCCTTCGCGATCAGCTCCATCGGTCCTCCGCCCATCGCCGAATCGCCTCCCACTGCCCCGGCCGAGGCGTCTCCGGCCCGATAGAGAAATCAGCGACAAGCCCGACGCCTCCGGGCCAACATTCATGATCCGTTTCCCGACCCCCTCCGGCAAGGGATGATCCGGACGGCTTCGGACCCGAGGTTGCGTCGGATCGCCCCGGCGACTAGCCTGGACCGTCCGATTTCGCCTGCTCGACTCGACCGGCCTGGAGGGGACCGACCGACGATGACGTGGATTTACGCGGGCCTGGCCCTGCTCTCGGGCGCGGCGCTGGCGGTGCAGGTGGGGCTGAACAACGGACTCCGGGGGCGGATGGGGCATCCGATCCCGGCGGCGTTCACCTCGTTCGCGACCGGGACGCTGGCCCTGCTCGTCTTCGGCCTGGCCCTCCGACCGGCCTGGCCCCGAGCGTCGAGCCTGGCGGGTTCTCCCTGGTGGATCTGGCTGGGCGGGGTCGTGGGGGCATCTTACATCATGGTGACGGTCACCTACTCGAACCGCCTGGGGGCCGCGGGCTGGCTCGGGGTGGTAGTGACCGGGCAGATCCTCACGTCCGTGCTGCTGGACCACTTCGGCCTGGTCGGCTTCGAGGTCCACCGGGTCACCCCCTGGCGCCTGGTCGGCGTGGGGCTCTTGCTGACGGGGGCGGTGGTCGTGCTCAGGAGCTGACGGGCTCCGGAAACTATTCCACCTCAGCGATGAACTGGTTCGGGTCGCGGGGCAAGAGGGTCTGGGTCGTGCAGTCGACCAGGAAGTCCAACTCCTCCATGACGATGGCCCCGATCAAGGCGTTGACCCGATTGGGCTCGACGATCGCCGTGAAGTCGGCCTGGCGCCCGTTCAGCGTGACGTAAGCGTCCCGGACCCTGGCCCGCTTAGCCGTCCGTTGGTCGGCGTAGCGGACGTTGAAGGTCCCGGCTAGCGGCAGGCCCAGTGCATTCGCCACGCTCTCCGGCAGGACGAGACGGGTGGCTCCCGTGTTGACGATCCCGTTGAGCCGGACCTGTCGGACCTCATCGGGCCGGAGGGATCCTTCTTCGGCCTTCTGAACGTCTCGGTAGTTGGCCACGGTAAATTCGACGGTGATTCGCCCCACGTCCGTCTCTCCAGGCCTGCTCATCGATCGATCCTCCGCTGACGGGATGAGGGACCGGCCTTGACCCCGATCGTGCAGGGGCCGGGCCCCTCACTCAGATCATGGCCGGAACCAGCTAGCCGCTTCAACCATAGAGCCCATAGACCGGCTCCGCCTTGACCAGCTCCCTCGGCTGGTTCAGGTGGTTCATCATCATGGTTGCCGGGTTGATCCCCAGGGCGTGGTAGATCGTGGCGAGGATCTCGGTCGGGTGGACGGGGGTCTCGATCGGCGAGGAGGCGTGCTCGTCGGACTTGCCGTAGACGCCGCCGCCGCTTGATCCCGGCGCCGGCGATGACGGCGGTGTAGCAGTACGGCCAGTGGTCGCGGCCGTCGGGGGCGTTGTTGTTGCCCGAGGTGCTCACGCCCATCCTCGGCGACCGGCCGAACTCGCCGATGGCCACGACCAGGGTCTCGTCGAGCAGACCCCGGCCGTCGAGGTCGGCGATCAGGCTCGACAGCGACGAGTCGAGCTTCGGGCAGTGCAGCTCTTTCAGGGGCTTGAAGTTGGCGGCGTGGGTGTCCCAGGCGGTCGAGTTCGGGTCGCCGTTGGCGACGCTCGGCCAGTTGACCTGGACGAACCGGGTGCCGGCCTCGATCAGCCGGCGGGCGAGCAGGACCGACTGGCCGAAGGTATGCCGGCCGTAGCGGTCGCGGGTCTTCGGGTCTTCCTGGTCGAGGCTGAACGCCTTGCGGGCCCGGCCCGAGAGGATCAGGTCGAACGCCTTGGCCTGGTAGGTGTCGAGCGCGTAGCTGCTGGTGGCCTGCTCCAGCTCGGGCATCCCCGAGGTCACCGTGCCCAGCAGGGTACTCCGCCGCTTGAGCCGGACCTCGGAGATCTCCTTGCGGAGCGAGAGGTCGTCAAGCTGGAGCGGGGCGTTGGGGTCCTGGAACAAGGTATACGGGTCATACGCCTTGCCGAGGAACCCGGCGTTGCCCGCCTTGCCGATGACGTTCGACTCCTGCAAGGGCCGGGGGAGCATCACGAAGGGCAGCATCGCCTCCTCGGGCGGCTTGAGCTTGATGACGTTCGAGCCGACGTTCGGGTAATCGGCGGCGCTCGGGGGTTCGAGCTGGCCGGTCGGGCTGACCTTGTCGGGCGTGTAGCCGGTGAGCATCTGGTACATCGCGGCCGTGTGGTTGAACAGGCCGACCGGCGTGTAGCTGACCGAACGGATCATCGTCAGCTTGTCCGTCACCGCCGCGAGCTTCGGCATGTGCTCGCCGACGAACAGGCCGGGGGTCTTGGTCTCGATCGGCTTGAAGAGGCCGCGGATCTTCTCGGGCGCGTCGGGCTTGGGGTCCCAGAGGTCGATGTGGCTGGGACCGCCCTGGAGGAACAGGAGGATGACGTTCTTCGCCTTGCCGAACCCTGGCAGGCCGCGCTTCGAGCCCGCCGAGCCGCCGATGGACCGCTCGGCCGAGTGGGCCTGGAGCCGGAGGACATCCGAAAGGCCGAGGCCAAGCAGGCCGGCGCCGCCGACCCGAAGCAACTCGCGGCGGCTCGGCCCGTCGCAAAGGCGGGCGGCGGGTCCGGGCGTGGGGATCGAGAACATCGAGGTGTCTCCTGGGTGAGGGGCGGTCGGCGGTCAGCCGGATTGTTTCACGGGAGCAAGTCTTTGACGGCGATCCGGGCGACTTCCCGGCCGTCGAGGATCAGCGGGACGTTGTCTTCGGGGCCGTGGTCGGCCCTTCGGCGGTAGTCGGGGCTGGAGTCGGGTCCGGTGGGGTCGGAGTAGACTTCGAGCCGGTTGGCGATCAGGTTGATGATCCAATAATACGGGATGGATGTTCCGGCATAGAGGAACTTCTTGACGGATTGATCCTCGGGCAGCGAGGCGTCGGCGGCCTCGATGACCAGGGGCACGTCGCGAGACTCGACAAAGCGTCGAGTATAGTCGCGGGGCTCCCCTCGGACGACTTTAACGTCGGGTTCCGGCTCGCTCTGGAATTCCTCCATCGCGATCGGATTCTGCATCGAGCAGTACCAGCCGTCGGGTAGGTATTTGTACAAGGCATCTTGAGTCAACCCGGTCGCCACGACGTGCCTCGGCGTCTTGCGACGCTTGTGGACGAGCAACCCATCGAGGAGTTCAATCCGGTCGTCCGTGGTCAGGATGTCCGCGTCGGCCATCGCGCGGTACTGGGCGAAGGTCAGGCGATAGAGCCGGTCGGCGATCGAGGCGGGCGGTGCCGGTTTCAGTTCGATGGACATGAATACTCCTCGAAAGCCTTACCGATCCGCCGAGACTCGTTCAAAGCCCGACCGTTGACTACCTCGTCAGGAGGAGATCACTGTCGCCTCGGTTGAGAGATCCTTGCGAAACTCGTATTTCCAATCGATCTCCCCGTTCCAGGGGTCGTCAATCGTGTCCGATGGAACTGAGGAACTCGGGTAAAAGCCGTATGGCAACTCGGATTTGTTGAGGTCGTCTCGACGGCCGAACCGGATGCAGTAGGATGCTGCATCCCTTCGCCCTTCGGCAATCACGACATCAGCGAAGAAAGGATCGGTCCACTGCGGTCCAGGATTGGTTATAAGTCCCCAGACCAGTTGGCCAGCGACCTGGAATCGTCCCGGCTCCTTCCATTTGTGCTGGGCCCCGATTACATCGTCAAACCACCTGTCGTTCCACTCAGGTTCGTCCCCCAGCAAATACTCGAGGAAGAGATATAAGTACTGACAGACGATAGGGATCTCGTCCTGGACGGCAAGTTCGTCTCGGAACTCGACCGCGCGGAAGAATTGCCGGAGCCGGGTCGCAACACGCATTTCTTGCGCAAGCGTAGATTTTGCCAATCCGACTCGGCCTTTCTCCCGCATGTCTTCCAAGTTCGCTTCTTTGTGATATCAAAGGGTCGTAGGGTGGGTCGAGACCTGACCGAGATGAGACCTCGGCAAAACGAGGAACGGCAGGGCAAGCCCTACCCTACATTTCTACAACTGGCTGACCGCTACCGGTTGAACAAAAACGCCGGGCTGTTGATCAGGGCCCAGAGGAGGTCTTGCGCCCCTTCCATCTTGCTCGGCGAATGGCCGAGGTAGTCGACGGCGCGGGCCATCTCGTCGGGGTGGGGGAAGCGCGAGAGGGCGGCCAGGTAGATCTCCTCGGCGAGGGCCTCGTCGGAGATCGGCTTCTTCAACAGCCGGGCGATCCGGCCGTCGGGGTCGACCAGGGCGTCGGAGATCGTCGGGCCGTTGACCAGGTTCAGCGCCTGGCCGAGGCTGACCTCGCTCGACCGCTCGCACTCGCAGGGGGTCTCGCGGGCGGGCCGGCCGAAGAGGTCGAGGAACCCTCCCGAGGCGACCTGCGAGTCGGGCAACTGGTTGGCGCGGAAGCCGGAGGGGACGTCGGCGAACTTCGGCTTCCGACCGGCGGCCAGGTCGATCGCGTCATAAAGCTGCTCGGCCGTCAGGCGGCGGACGGAGGCGTGCGCGAAGTTCACGGTGTCGTCGGCGTTCCACTCGTTCGTCGCAATCGACGCCTGATAGGTCCGCGAGCCCGCGATCGTCCGCATCAGGTGCCGGACGTCGAAGCCGTGGGCGATGAAGTCCTTTTCAAGGGCGTCGAGCAGCTCGGGGTTGGAGGGTGGGTTGCTCGACCGGATGTCGTCGACCGGGTCGATGATCCCCCGGCCCAGGAAGTAGCTCCAGACCCGGTTCACCAGTGACCGGGCGAAATACGGGTTCTCGGGCGCCGTGAGCCAGTCGGCCAGCTCCTCGCGGCGGGACTGGCTCATCTTCGCCTTGTCGCCCGCGCCGTGTTCGAACTCGTAGGGGAAGCTCGGGGGCATGACCCGGCCGTCCTTGGGGTGGATGACCTCGCCTCCGCCCCGGTCGAAGAGGACCTGCTCCATCGGCCGGGGGCCGGGCTTGACCCCGACGCGGCCCCAGAAGGCAGCCATGCCGTAATACTGATTCTGAGTCCACTTCTCGAACGGGTGGTCGTGGCACTTGTTGCACGAGAACCGGACGCCCAGGAAGAGCTGGGTGGCGTTCTCGAGCGCGACGCTCGGCTCCCTGGCCGCCCGGTAGTAGTTCACCGCCGGGCTGTCGTAGGAGCTGCCCCGGGCGGTGATCACGTCGCGGACGAACCGGTCATACGGCATGTTGGTCGAGATGGCCGTCTCGATCCAGCGGAGGAAGGCCCAGCTCGCCTTGTCGCCAAGCTTCTTGCGGTTGACTTGTAGCAAATCCGCCCACTTGTGGGTCCAGTGGGCGACGAACTCGGGGCTGCCGATCAGCTCGTCGATCGCCCGGTCACGCTTGGCCTTGTTGTCGGATGTGTCGCGGAGGAAGGCCCGGACCTTCTCGGGCGTCGGCGGCAGGCCGGTCAGGTCGAACGACGCCCGGCGGAGGAAGTCGGCGTCGTCGGCGGTCGGCGAGGGGAGCACCTTCACCTTCTTCAGCTTCCGATCGACGAGTTCATCGATGTAGTTATTGCGCGGCCGGTCGGACCAGGCGAACCCGGCCCGGTCGCCCATGACACTGACGTTGTCGACGCCGAAGGCCCCCTCGTAGCGAACCAGGATGGCCGCCTCACCCCGGCGGGCGGCGGTGACGAGGCCGGAGGGGGTGACGTCGGCGACGCTCGGCACGCTGCTGCTGTAGATCGCGTCGAGGGTGACGTCGCGGGTCGAGCCGTCGGGATAGCGGGCGAGCACGAGCAACTGCTGGTTCTGGCCTTCGCGGGCGAGGTCGATGACGGTCGGGTGGACCTCCAGCGCCGCGACCCGGGCCGTCTGGCCGAAGTCCGAGCGGACCCCCTCCGCGATCCAGTCGCGGAGCAGGTTGTACGCGGCCGAGTCGGGCTGGAGGACCTGGCCGCCTTCGTGGGGGACGGCGGTCGTCGGCTTGAGGAGCATCAGGCTCTGGTCGGGCGCCGAGCGGTTGAACCGCCGGCCCGCGAGGTCGTCGACGAGCTGGGCGTAGTCGTAGTCGAGGTCATACCCCCTCAGGCTGAGCTTGAACCCCTTCTTCCCCTTGGCCGAGCCGTGGCAGGTCCCCGCGTTGCAGCCGACCCGGGAGAGCACCGGCACCACGTCACGGACGAAGCTCACCGGCCGGGGGTTGCCCGCGTCCTTGACCGTGACCGGCAGGTCGACCGACTTGCCGCCTGCGACGACCTTGACGACGTATTCGCCATCCTTCTTGCCATGGGCGAACCCCGACCCATCGAACGAGACCCCTTCGGGGGCCTCGAACGTCGCCGAGCCCGAGAGGTCCACCTTCGAGCCATCGGCCAGGACGCCCGAGACCAGGACCCGCCGCGAGTCGCGGGGGCCGTCGAGCATGAGGCCCTTGGGAAAGACGTTGAGAGACTCGGGGGCGAGTTTCGCCGAGTCATCGCCCCGGGCGAGGCTCGGGATCAAGGCCAGGGCCGCCCAGAGGCAGCGAGCGAGGGGTCGGAGGGTGGGAAAGCTCGGCATGATGCTCCTCTTATCATGGGGTGTGCGAGGAAGAGGCACACCGAGAATTCTGGTCGGACTTCGAGGGTGGGAAACATCCCTCATGTTACAGGATTGTTGAAGAGAATGGACCCACTTCGCGAGGCGGGTAATCTTCCGCATAGGGTCAGACGACGCAGAACAATGATCCAGGATCACCGAAGTATTTCGAGCGATTCGAGCCCGCTCCCAATCACTTTGCATCTCTCGCGCAGCTCGGTTTCGTCGATTAGACGCTCGTGGTAACAGCGGAGCAAGAACCGGCGGGCGGCCTCGACAAGCTGATGCCTGGCCTCGACAAGGACGGCGTGCGGGACTTGTTTAGGAGGTGATGGGGGAGATGACCTTTGGCCTTCGTAGGGATCAAATGGTTCGCCAAGATCGAATTCCACTGTCCCATGCCGGGTCACATATTCGGCCTGGGCGTCCCTCATCCTCCCGAAGCGGGCCGGATAGCCGTCGATGACGTCGAGGCAATGCTCAACCTCGCCCATCCAGAAATCCAGGCTGATCACGTGTCCGGCAAGCTGGTAGCGGTTGAGCGTGACGAGCTTCGTGAGCTGATCCGCCAGGATCTTGGCTATGTCTGAGCTATAGGACAAGGTGAGGTCCTCCCGGAAAGGTCGGCTTCAGCGTGACCGGGAGTGGTTGAGGTCCGCGACCTCTCACCCGGCGTGCCAGGTCCATACGTAAGACCCTTGAGATCAACTAGCGGCCGCTGGCGGCCCGGGCATGGCCCGCGCCCAGGCGTCAAGCCAGTCAAGCCATTCGAGGTTCCCCATCATGCCCTTGGATCGCTCGTCCAGCGCTTCGAGGACCAGGTCCGGAGTCAGCCGAGAGAGACCCGGACTCCGGTTAACCTTCTGATATTCGTCGCCGCCCAGGCGGCCGAACCAGAGGTTTCGCTCGGACACGTTGTACAACCAGACCTCGGGCACGCCGAGCCGGGCATAGGTCGGCAAGGCGAACTCGGAGTCGGCCCGGTCGTGGACGTCGATTACCAGGCTCGGCGGCGGGTCGATGGTCAGGTCGAGTGTCTTCTTGCCGCGAATCCGACCCGCATCTGCACCCAGATAGAACCCATCGTCAGGTTCCTTGCCGGCTCCCTCTAGCGGAGTACGTCCGGGCCGCCGGAGCGTCGTCCCTCCGATCATCAGGACCTCGATCCTCCAGGCCCGCACCACGGCGGTCATGAGCATGAACAACTGACGCAAGCCGATGTCGTTGCGAAATCCTGGCTGCAGGATCGTCAAATCCCCGTCGAGGTAGGTCATCCGCATGTGATCGTGCGACGGATTATCGCGGAACTCGCAATAGGTGTCCCATTCGACCTTGTGCAAGGTCACGCCGGGCAGATAGATCGGCTCGGGGGTGGTGTCGCTCACATTCAAGCTCCTTGGCCTGATCTCAATGAGAAGCCACCGCCGGGGCGATCGGCACCGGGATGAACGAGGCGAGGAGCTTTCCATCCCCGGTCGCGAAGACTCGGACGGTGCCGTCGAAGCCGCCGGTGGCGAGCTTCGAGCCGTCGGGGGCGTAGGCCAGGGCGTAGATTCCGCCCTTGTGGCCTGGGAGGGTCGCGACCCGGGCTCCGTCGGAGACCCGATAGACCCTCGCCTCGCCGCCGTGGCCGCCGACGGCCAGCGTCGAGCCATCGGGGGCGAAGGCGATCGCCGAGATCGGGCCGGGTTGGGCCTCGAAGGCTTTCAGGAGGTTGAAGTCGGTATAGGCCGGGTCGCGGGCCTGGGTCCGGAAGATCTTGTAGAGCCGGGGGATCTTCTCGTCGCCACCGATGACGACGGTGTCGTCCTTCGGGTTCCGGGCGAGCACCTTCAGCTCGCCGTAGTTCTTGCCGATGTCGTCGATGAACGACCCCGTCGCCGTCTCGATCAGCTTCAACGCCCCGTCGCGCCCGAGGGTGATCAGGTGCTTGCCGTCCTTCGAGAAGGTCGTGCCGAAGACCCAGTCGGAGTGCGAGTTGACCTTGAGGACCTCCTTGAGGTCCTTGACCTCGACGATCCTCGCCGAGTTGTCCGCGCAGCCGAAGGCGAACTTGACCCCGTCGGGCGTGAAGGCCCCGCCGTAGAGGGTATCATACGTCGATCGGATGCCCCCTTGAGCTTGCCGTCCTTCGCGTCCCAGAACTGGACCTCGCCGAACCGGCCGGGCGAGCCGCCGACGGCGGCCAGGGTCGCGCCGTCGGGCGAGAACGTCAGGCCCTCGATCCGCTGCGCCTGGCCGACCAGCCGGCGGACCAGCCCCGAGCCGTTGACCCGATGGATCAAGACCTCACGATACCCCGAGATCGCCAGGCTCTGCCCGTCCGGGGCGAACGCCAGCGCCGTGATGACCGGCGGCGCCGCGTAGACCGGCGGGTGGTCGGCGTCGATCGAGTCCTTCGCCTGCGGGGGCGTGTCGTCCTTCCCGCCCTGTGCGATCCACCTCGCGAGGGTCGCGACCTCGTCGCCGGCCAGGGGCGGCGCATTGGGCGGCATGGCGGGGGGCTTGCCCGTGACGTTCTCGATCAGCGAGCTGTCGTCCGGCTTGCCAGACTCGAACAGCGGGCCATTCACCCCGCCGGCCTTGAGGGCCTCGAAGGTGGTCAGGTTGAGCTTGCCGTTGGCCTTGGCCGGCTGGTGGCACCCCTGGCACTTGCGCTGGAGGATCGGCAAGACCTGGCGGTGGAAGCTCACCGGGGCGTCGGGCGCGGCCGGAGGCTTGTTGTCATCCCCCCGTGCCGGGGCGATCAGGGCCATGACAAAGGCGAACGAGACGAGGGAACGCAGTTGAATCATCCGGCGAGGCCCTCGGCGGTCGAAGCGGAGAGGAGGGGTGGGACGAGGACCGCCGGGGCCGATGGAACCAGGGGACTGAGAAGGAAGGCCCGGGCGAATCCATTCCTCCTTGTACTCTAGCCGTTACCTCCTGAAAGTTCCAACAAGAAATCAACGCCGACTCGGGCTGTCGGGCCGGGGGCTGATGCTCGGGCATTACCGCGGGCCGATCCGGACCCGTCGTCGGGTTGGGCTTCTCGGGGACTCCGTGGACGCGATCGATCGCCGTCTCGTAGGCCGGCAGCTCGTCGCTGGTCAGCAGGACGTCCTCGCGGCCTCCGGTGCGATCGTGGACCTCTCGGACGATCTCCTCGGCGTTCTCGATCATGGAATCGGCCAGTTCGGAGGCCGACTTCAAGGTAGAGATCGACCTCGTCCCGGCCGAGGAGGCGGGAGCAGGTCGGCAGACCTTGATAAACGTTCGCCATGAGTCGAATTCCTCATGGCAACCAGGATTCTCCGACAATCCGGGACACACGACCGTTCACGGCTTCTTCCACCGCTCATCAAAATACCCGTTCACCTTCACCTCGTCGGTCTCTCCGAGGTGGATCACGGCGTAGTCGCCCAGACGGGGGTAGAGAAGGGCGTTGGTCCCCCGGAAGTCCTTCGCGCCGAAGGTGTGGCCGCTGTTGATCACGACGTAGCGGAGCCGGTTCAGGGGGTTCGCGTTGATGAGCACCGGCGCGTGGTCCTCGGCCGGGAAATGGCCTTCGAGCGTCAGCTCGTTCGGGGTCCAGGCGATCGGCAGATCGGGCAGGATGCGGGCGATCAGGCGGTTCGAGCCGGGGTCGCCGAAGAGGATCAGGTGGTTTTCCTCGATGTCCTGCTCGGTGACGTTGACGTCGTCCTTGATCGGAAGGTCGCCGCGGAGGTAGCGGGACCAGTCGGCGGCGAACTGGCGGAGCCGGCCGTCGGCCCAGGTCTGGACTCTAGGATTGGCGGGCTTGCCGGTCCCTCGGACGCAGAGGAACGGGCCGGTGAAGGCGTCATCGATCGGGCCTTGCAGGCCGGGGTGCTTGTCGCGCCGGGTGTTCTCCTCGATCACGATCGAGCTGTCGTGGTCGAGCAGCTCCCAGCCCTTGTCGAGCTTGCGGAAGTAGACGTCGGGCAGGAGTCCCCGCGCGGCCTCTCGGAGCGGGAACTCCTGGCCGTCGAGCCGGATCGTCTCGCCGGCCTCGCGGGCCACCGCGAGCACGATGACGTTCTCGGTCTTGACGACCGCGACCTGTCCCTCGATCCGCCCTTCGACCGTGGTTTTCTGGTAATGCTCCTTGAGCCGCGCGATCGTCAGCCAGCCGGTCTGGTTATATTTGAGCGTGTAGGTGACGAACCGGATCGACTTCGGGTAGGGGTCGGTCCCCTTGACGGCGTGGTCGTCGTGGAAGGTCTTCATCAGCTTCGCGCTGTCCTTGTCGACCGCGTGCCCCATCCCCTTGCCGACGACCCGGAGGAAGTCGGGCCCCTCGGCCTTCGTGACCAGCCCCTCGGTCTTCATCGGGACGCCGAGCGCAACCAGGGCCTCCTCGATGTTCTTCGAGGCCTGCGCCTGCGGGTCGTTCTCGCCGCCGTAGCCGACGATGGGGACGTCGAAGGCGTTCAGGGCGTAGTCCACGGCGTCGTAGATGTGCAGGCCCTTGCGGATGACCTCGGAGGGGTCGTTGAGTTTGGCGTAGTGGATGGTCTCGGTGAACCCCGCGCCGGCCTCGACGGAGGACCAGAGGCTCGGCCGGTGCAGGCCGAGGTGCCAGGCCCCCGCGCCGCCCATCGAGAACCCACGGAGGACCACCCGACGCTCGTCGACCCGGTAGTTCCGCGTGACGGCCTCGATCGCCTCCAGGACGTCGGTCTCGCCCGCCCATCGGTACGCATTGTTGGTCCGGCCGAAGACATGCAGGACCAGCCCCGGCAGGTCGGCGGGCGCAGGTTTGGAATCATGGGCGTCGAAGAACCGGACCTCGGTCAGCCGGGCATCCCGGCCGTGCAGGACCACGTCGAGCCGCAGCCGCTCGTCCTCCGCCTGGTTCGGCGGGACGATCACCGCGTAGGGCTGGACCGACCCGTCGACCTTCGACCGATAGCCCCGGACGACCCCTCCCGACGCCATCGACCACGGAGCATGCCCTTCGGCCAGCGCCTTGGCCCGTTCGAGCCCGCGTCCGAGGACCTTCAAGGTCCGGGCCACGTCCCTCGCCTCGCGGAACTCGTCGAACCGGACGACCCACTCGGCCGCCTTGAGGCAGACCTCGACGTCGGCGATCGCGTCGCGCCCGCCCGCCCCTTCGACCTTGCCCCGGAGCCCTTGCAGAGCTTTGACCACCTCGGCCGACTTCGCGGCGATCTCGGCGCGTTCGGCGTCGGTCGCCCGGTAAGATTCGGCCGCCTTCGGGGCCTGCCACGCCTGGGCCATCTCGCCCCCCGCCAAGACAAACCCAATCGCCAGCGCCGTCCAACTCCTCGCCCGGTTCCGCATGGACCACCTACCCCTTTGCTTCGTGGAGCGACCGACCGCCAGGACGATCAATCTACCAGATCGCGAGCGTCGAGGGTCGTCACTCGTCCGGTATTAACACCCGGATGCTCTCCAGGGTGTCGGCTTCCTCGGGCTTCTTGTCGTCCCTCCAGCGGAGAATCCGGGGGAACCGGACGGCGATGCCCGACTTGTGCCGGGTCGAGCGCTGGATGCCCTCGAAGGCCAGCTCGAAGACCAGCTCGGGCTTGACCGTTCGGACCGGGCCGAACTTCTCGACCATGTTCCGGCGGACGAAGGCGTCGACGCGGGCGATCTCCTCATCGGTCAATCCCGAATACGCCTTGGCGATCGTCACGAGCCGGCCGGCGTCGTCCCAGACGCTGAAGGTGTAGTCGGTGTAGAGGCTGGCGCGCTTGCCGCTCCCTCGCTGCGCGGCGGTCAGGACGGCGTCGATCGTGAACGGGTTGACCTTCCACTTCCACCAGTCGCCCCGCTTCCGGCCAACGTGGTAGGGAGACTCCCGCCGCTTGAGCATCAGGCCCTCCGCCTGACGGTCGCGCGACCCCTGCGCGGGCGTTTGTCAAATCCTCCCATGTCGTCGCCTCGACGATCGGCGAGAGGATCAGCCGATCGGGCAGGTTGAGCGACTCGACCAGCTTCGCGAGCTGGTTTCGTCGGCTCTCGAACGGCTCGGTGCGAAGATCCTTTCCTTCGAATTCGATGAGGTCGTAGGCGATCAGGACGACAGGGACCTCGGCCAGGATCGTCTTGCCGAGCGTCTTGCGGCCGATCCGCCTTTGCAACTGCGCGAAGGGCAAGGGCGAGCCTTTGAGCCACGGCAGGATCTCGCCGTCGAGCACCGTCCCTTCGGGCAGGAAGGCGCCGAGGGTGGCCAGCTCGGGATAGCGGTCGGTGACCAGTTCCTCGCCTCGGGTCCAGAGAAACGTGTCGCCATCGCGGCGGATGAGCTGGGCGCGGATGCCGTCCCACTTCCACTCGGCCTGCCAGTCCTCGATCGCACCGAGGGACTCGGGAGGGGCTTCGAGGGCGTGCGCCAGGCAGAACGGATAGGGGCGGCTGTGGTCGGCGTCGCGGGCGTCGGTCCTCCGGAGGCGGTCGTAGAAGGCCGGCGTCGGCTCCCAGTCGCCCATCAGTCGATGCGCGACGATCGCGGCCTCGACGCCGCTGACCCTCGCCAGGGCCCGGGTGACGAGCTGCTGCGAGACCCCCACGCGGAAGCCGCCGCTGATCAGCTTGTTCCAGACGAACCGCTGCGTCCGGTCCATGGCTCGCCAGGCGTCGATCATCGCGGCGTGCTGGGCCTCCTCGCCCGCGTCGCGGAGGGGCAAGAGGCGCTTCTCGACCCAGTAGCTCAGAGGGAGGTCGCTCGACCGGTCGGGCGTCGGCAAGAGCAGCGCGACGGTCTCGGCCACGTCGCCGACGGCGTCGTAAGACTCGTCGAAGAGCCAGTCGGGCACGGCCGCCGCTTCGGCCGCCCACTCACGAAGCTTCTTCGAGGGGACCACCTGCTTCGGCTTCCGGCCGATCAGGAAATAGACCGCCCAAGCCGCGTCGGCCGGCGCGGCGTGCGCGAAGTAGCGCGTCAGCGCCTCGACCTTCTCGCCGGTCTTCGTGGTCTCGTCGAGCGCGGTGTAGAGTTCGGCGAAGTCTTTCATCGGCTTGAACTTTCGATCAAGGCTCCGGCACGCTCGCCAGGGCCTCCTCGAGAATCCGAGCGGCGACCTGCATCGGGCTGACCTTGCGTCCCCCCGCGCTGCATTGCTCGGCCAGCGCGTCAGGCGTTCCTTGGTGAGGTCGCTCATCGGCACCTTGGGATGTCGGACCCAGCTCGCGTCGGTCGGCCGACCGGGGCGCTGGCCCTGTCCGGGCTCGAGCCGCGATTGCATGGCCTCGACGATCCGGGCGAGCCGAGCGGCCCCGAACGCGCCGCCGTTGGCCGGCACCCGACCGACCACCCTCGCGCCGAGTCCCTCGGCGATCTTCTCGATGTTCCGGGCCATGATTTATGACCTCCGCTTCTTGCCTTTCGGGCGACGAGACGACGATAGATCCTCCAGCGGGAACCCGATCTCCAGGTAGTCGCCGTCGATCACCAACCCGACGGCTCCTTGCCTCGCCTCGCGTCCCATCCGGTGGAGAAATTCACGCAGCGCGGGCAACTCCTGTTCAATCAAAGCCTCACTTGTATAGCACTGGATGACAACCGGCTCGTCGAACAGGAGTTTTCCACCCTGGGCGTCATCCCGCCAGACCCCTCGGCCCTGTGGGAACGCGGTCGCCCCACCGAACATCGAGCCGAGGGCATTCAAGGCTTCATCGACCCAGAACCCCTGATCGATGGGCTTGTCGCCGCGATCCTTGCTCGGAATGAAGAGCACAAGCAACGTCGATGCGGCCTGACTGGCTCCCAGGCCGCCCGCGAAATCCGGCATGATGAAGACCTCCCTTTCCTCAGCCGTCAGCATCCGACTTTCTGGGCAAAAAGTCAAGCGTCCGGGAGAGCGTCTCCTTGTCCCGTCGAGACGGTTGGCCCTCCTTCGGACTCCTCGCCCGCCTCGACCTCCTCGGCCCCCTTGTCGTCGCGTTCCCCCTCGTAGCGGGTGGCGATCGCCTCGGCGTCGAGCCCTTTTTCCCGGAGCCACCGTACGACGACCGAGGTATAGCCGTGGGTGACGAGCACGCGTTCGGCGCCGGTGGCCTCGATCGCCCCGAGAAGGCCGGGCCAGTCGACGTGATCGGACAAAACGAACCCACGGTCGACCGCCTTCCGTCGCCGAGTTCCCCGGATCATCATCCAGCCCGAGGCGAGGGCGTACGAGACAGGGCCGAACTTGCGGGCCCAGGGCGTCCCCTGCGCCGAAGGAGGGGCGACGATCATCGCCCCGGCCCAGCTTTTGCCCTTGCCGGCCGACCCGGCGTAGGACGTCGGCGGCAGGGCGATGCCCGACTCTCGATAGGCGTGGTTCAGCTTCTCGACGGCCCCGTGCGTGAAGATCGGGCCGATCGACGGGTCGAGCCCCGAGAGCAGCCGTTGCGACTTCCCCAGCGCGTACGCCAGGAGCAGGCTCGCCTTGCCCGCCTCGCGGTTGGCCCGCCACCAGGCGTTGATCTCCTCGAAGACGGCCTGTTGCGAGGGCCATCGGTAGATCGGCAGGCCGAAGGTCGACTCGGTTACGAACGTGTGGCAACGGACCGGCTCGAACGGCGTGCAGGTCGCGTCGGGCTCGACCTTGTAGTCGCCCGAGACGACCCAGATTTGCCCTCGATGCTCCAGCCGGACCTGCGACGACCCCAAAATATGCCCCGCCGGATGCAGCGAGACCCGGACCCCACCGACATCGACCGTCTGACCATAAGCCACCGAATCGATGACCGCCTCCCGACCCATCCGGACGCGGAGGACCCGCTCGCCCTCGATCGAGGTCAGGTACCGCTCGCACCCCCAGCAGGCATGGTCCGCATGGGCATGGGTGACCACCGCCCGGGGGACCGGCCGCCAGGGGTCGACGTGGAAGTCGCCCGCCTCGCAATAGAGCCCGTGCTCGGTCGGTTGCAGGAGGTCGGATGCGTTCATGGTTCGATTAGTTTAGCCGACCGGCAAGGCCGGCACAGCCTCCGCCGCATGGTTCATGGATTGAAGGCCTGAAAGTCCGGGGCGTTCACCCCGGGGACCAGCCCCTCGGCGATACCCAGTAGGCCCCAAGATCGGGTCGCTGGCGTACTCCGGTCATTCACCCATGCCAATGCTTCCTGGACGCCAGCCAGTCCCGACAACGAGCGGGCCAGGGTCCGCAGGGTCTCGAACTCCAGGGGTCCGTCGATTTCCGTCGCGAGCCGGATCGTCGCGAGCGAGCCGACCCGGTCGCCGGCAAGGGCTTGCGCCTCGCTGATCTCTTGCAGAGATAGGCAACGTTCCTTCGCGGCGAGGATCTCGCCGGCGATCTCAACCGCCTTCCGGGCGTCCCCTGACTTCGCGAGAGTCCTCGCGACGTAGCGGAGCCCCCGTTGCCTGGCCTCCGGGTCCGCGATCGCCTTGATGGTCTGCATCGCCCCCTCCAGGTCGCCCGTCCTCGCCTGGGAATCGGGAACGAGGCTCTGGTTGATCGCCGGGCCGACCGTCCCCAGGGCCCGCAGGTAGGTCTTGCGGGCCGCCTCGGTCTCTCCCGCCAGGGTCTCCGCCGTGGCGATCTCCATGAGTTCATACCCACGATTGCCCGCCAAAACCGCCTCCCCGACAGCCGATCCGATGAGTACCCGGGCCGACGCCTTATCCCCCGCTCGGGCCACGATCGCAGCCGCCTTCGCCACGACGAGGGCGTGGCCGTAATGGGTCTGGATCTCCTCGGCCGTCTTCCGAGCCCCGAGAGCATCGCCCCGCCTCGCCTGCTCCAGGACGATCTCCCATAGGATGCCGTCCCGGAACGAGTCGGGCCCGATATCGATGGGCATGCTACTAGCCTGGCCCCGGTGAGGAGGTTTTTGCGCCAGGTAGGCGATGGAGAGACGGCGTGCCTCATCGGCAATGAGTAAGGCCCCCGCGATGTCTCCCTCCTTGAGTCGGGCCATGGCTGCTGGGCGGCATCCTCTCGCTTTCTCCTTCAGATCGGGAATGGCGTCGTACGCCCGCGCGGCCTCGGCGAACTCTCCCTGCTGCTCCAGGACCTGGGCGATCAAGCGGCGGGCATACAGGGATTCGGGCTCGTTGGCGAGTTCGGCCTCGACCATCTTCCTGGCGCCGGTGACGTCCCCGGCCCATGCCTGCTGGGCGGCGATGAAGCCGATCACCTGTCTCGAATCGGTGGCCGGAAGCCGGCGCGGTCCGCAAGGCCCCGGCGAAATCCTCCGCCCTTGCCTGGGCGATCGCGGTGGCGCGGATCATCAATGCCCGGAGCCTTTCCGTCGGTTCGCCGTCGATGACCCGAAGGGCCTCGTCGGCATGCCCCGCTCGGCTCATCGTCGCGACGACCGTAGAGAGGAGCCTTTCTCTCGAAGTGACAACCGAGGCTCGGATCGCTTCGTGGAGCAGTGAGACAACGGTCGGTTGAGCGTCCTTATCCCCCGGCGCGGAGAGCGGCGGCTTCTGCCCGTCATCCGACCGCGCCAGCCTGTCCGGGCCAGCGATCGCGCACGTCAGGTTTGCGGCCATCACGGCTATGCTCGTCATCGACAGTAGCCATCGCATAATCGTCGCTCCCTAACCGAACGCCGATCGGGCCTCGCCTCGATTCCGACGATCTCGAGCGCATCACGGCCCGAACGCCCCCCCGATCACCCCCCACATCCGCTCCGCCATCAGCGAATGCCCGGCGGCGGATAGGTGGATGGTGTCGAGCGTGGCCCCGCCCGAGAGCAACACGCCCAGCAGGACCCGCTTCGGGACCAGTAGCACGCCGTGGCGCCGGGCCAGCCGCCGTTGGGCCGCTCCGTAGCGATGATAGAAGGGCGGCAGGGGCAGTTCCAGCATGACAACCGTCCGGCCGTCCTGGCAAAGCCGCTCCAACAGGGCATCCAGCCCGCGGGCGAATTCCTCGGGCGTGGTCTCGCCGAGGACGTCGTTGCCGCCGATCTCGACGAGCACCAGCGAGCTCGTCCCGGCCACTCGCCCGACCCGCTCCCGCAACGCCTCGGCCACCCCGGCGCCGGCGAGCGAGAGGTCGTGGACCTCCACGCCATGACGCCGGGCGAGGATCCTGGGCCAGGTCTCGGCCTCGCCCCCCATCCCCGCGCTGACCGAATCGCCCACGACGTAGACGGGCGGATCGCCCAGCCGGGGCAAGGTCGGGGTCAGGTGATACGGGACCTCCATCGCCGCGCCGAGCGTCCACGCCGAGAGCACCGCGACCCGGAGCCAGGGCTTGACGGGCTGCAACCTCTCCCTCGACGATCGCTCGACCACGAGCCAGGTGATCGAGACCGTCCCGGCGACGAGATAGAACCAGACGGGTAGCGGGGTGGACGAGACAGCGATCAGAAACAATCCCACCCGCGCCGCCCACCGGCAGGAAGCCCGCCTTCGACCCGCTGGGCGAAACGACGACAGCACCGAGAACGCGATCAGCGCGATCCCGCTGAAGAACGCCTGACCGCTGACCACATGGTAGACGATGGCGTTGGACATGATGATTGGTCGACGACCCGATGGATTCACTTCAGCGGAAAATGCTTGAGTTCCGGCCTCGTCCGCCACGACGGTGTGACCTCCGGGCGGCCCTTCGGGCGCAGCTCGACGCGGAAGACCGGCAGGTCCCAGGTGTCGAACGCGAGCGGCCGGCCCAGTCGATCGACCGGCGCGAACTCGAAGGGCTCGAAGCCGTCGGCCTCGACCAGGAACCGGAGTCCCTCGGCGACGGTCAGGTCGTGGCGCCGGAAGAACAGGGTCTTCGGGCGACAGCGGACGATCGTGGTCAGCCCGCCGTATCCGATCTGAGGTGTCATCCCCCGATAGGTGTCGTAAGTCCAGCCGGGGGTCGTGTAGGCGTCGGCGGGCTCGCCCGCCAGCGGCCCCTCGTAGCTCCGGGCCACTCGCGCCTGGATCGGCTGCTGGGTGGCGGCGTTGACCACATCCAGCTCCGAGGTCCCGAGCCGCCAGTAAGGGGCCCTCGCGGTCAGCGGGTCGATCAGGAACATCACCACGACCACGACCAAGGGCAGCATGAGCAAGGCCCGCATCGAGAACCGCGGCCGGGGGAACTTCATGGTGAGGATCCGGGAGGCCACTTCGCGAACCGGTGGCGCGGGAGTCTGATTCCTGGCGCTTCCCGCAGCGATATTATACAGATCGGGTGCCGGTCACGATGGGCGGAAGTCGCCCCGATCGCGCCCTGGAAGAGACCCGTGGCGTGAACGAAGCTTTGATTGGATTCCGAACGAACCCATTCCCGATCCCGGAACGAACCCATTCCCGATTCCGGAACGAACCCATTTTCACGACCAGCCTCGCGAAGGGGGCCGATCCTTGCTCGAAGACCAGCTTTTTGAAGTGCTCGACTCGGTCCTGACCCCGCTCAAGCTCCGCGAGGAGGCGGGAGAGGAGTTTCGCCAGCCTCCGCTGGACGTGCTCCGGTATTACTGGCGAGCTGTCCGGCTCCACTGGCTTCCCTTGATCGGCCGGGCTCGGGCGGTGGTCGCGGTGGTCCGCCAGCCGGTGGACGTCGGGCTTTCGGGGGGCTCGAAGGACTACAAGGCGTTCCTCGATCGGCTGTCGAGAGCCGTCAACGGGCGGTTCCCGCCGAGCCGTCGCCTGGGGTGGGGGAGCATCGGCCTGACCGTGGTCGTCCTGACCCCCGAGCCCATCGGCGCAGAGGACGACGCCCTGATGAAGGCGGCCCTGTCCCCCTCGAACCGCTCGCGGGTCGTTCCGCTCGGTCTGATCCGGGTCAACCTCGGGCAAGAAGCGATGGCCTTCCAGCTCGCCGGGAGCACCGACGATCTGTTCCCCGAGCCCGTCGCCCTCGCCGACGCCCTGACGCTCAAGTTCCGGCGGTTCGTCCCGCTGTTCGACGGGACTTGAGGGGAGGCGAGCTTTCAGCGGTCGGGTGGCATCCGGGAGCGGCATGGATTACGATCCGAGGAGTGGGCATCGGCCCAACGAATCGGCCTGACAAGGAGGGCGACGGTGGCGAAGGTGGAGCAGGCGTTGACGACTCCCGAGCTGGCGAAGGTCGTCCGGGAGGTCGAGCCGGCCGCGTTCGTCGTGCCGGGTCGGATCGTCCGGCGGGCGATCAAGCACGACCGCGGGCTGCCGACGCTCCTCTTTCGCGTCCCTCATCGCCTGGTCTACACGATCGGCGGCGAAACGGCCCTCAAGGTCGTCGACCGCGACGAGCTGGGGCTCCCGGAGGGGGAACCGCCGCCCGAGACCGTGATCCTGATCGCCGAGCCCGAGCCCGACGAGCTGGCCGACCGGACCCCGGCCGAGCTGCTCCGCGAGTACTGGCGGCGGCTCTTCCACGCGAGAGTCCACGTCGAGCTCGAACGCCGGTTCGCCGACGGGACGATCGGCCCGGCCAGTCTCCGCGAGCGGATCCGGCGGATCGAGCCGTCAGCGTTCGAGGAGGCCCGCTCGGTCCTCCGGCAGGAAGACTATCTCCTGCCCCCTCGGGCCGATTCGGGCGTCTACGTCGAATTCGCGGCGGTCTACCTGACGCTCCGGGCGTTCGCCGATCACCTGATCCCGCGCTTTTCCCGGCGATCCGCGACTACGACGCCGTCGAGCGGACCTTTGCCGAGGACCTCGACTTCGAGGCCCTCCTGTCCTCAACCCGGCTGCCGGGCTCGGCCGACTCCCTGGCGCTTCCCGAAGAGCCCGACGACGAGCCCGAGCCGTCCGACGAGTCCAAAGACGAGCATGAGGCCCCTTCCGACGCCCGTTACCGACGGCTGATGGCCCGGGCCGACCGGGCGTCGAGGCGTGGGAACCTCGTCCGGGCGGCGACCTTGCGGACCCAGGCGGCGAGGCTGGCCGGTTCAAGCCTGGCCGGCCAGGCCCGCTCGGCGGCCCGCGACGCGATCCATCAGCTCGCCGTCCGCCTCAAAGCCGCGCTGGAGTATAACGAGGCCGACCTCCGCGAGTGGCGCAAGGCCCTCGCCGCGCCGTTGGAGCGCAGCTCTCGGGGGTTCTGGACGGCCGAGGCCCGGTTGCTCTACGACCTGCAAAAGGTCTGCGTCGACCACGAGAGGCCATTCTACGCAGTCGACCTCGTCGAATGGGCCTGCTCGTTCGGCCGCCGGCCGATCAAGCGACTGCTCCCGTACCACCAGGAAGTGCTGATCGTCCAGCATCTCCGGAGCGCGGCGAAGCACCTGGCCTCGGCCCGCCTACCCGACTCCGACCGGGGTCGGTTCTCACACCTGCTGGCCTGGGCCGTCCACCGGGCCGAGGGGCGGCTCCGCGACCGGTTCCGGCCCGAGATCGGTCGGGCCCTGGAAGAAACAGGGTTCTCGGCCCGCGACCTGCCCGAGCGCGTGGCCCTCCAGAAGATTAACGAGGAATTGCTCGACCGCGTGGTCCGCCGAGGGTTCCTGGCGATGGGAGACCTCCGCGACGCCCTCTCCAGGAACAATCGGAAGCTGCCCGATCTGGCTGGGCCTAGCGAGTTCTTCGGGGGCGATCGCCTGCTCCGGGCCAACGACCGCCTGGCGATCGTCATGGACGGCGTCTACCGCCGAGGGGAAGCTTACCTCCGCGCCCTCCAGAGGCTCAGCGCCCTGGCGTTCGGAACCCGGACGGGCCGCGCCCTCACGCTCTACCTGGCCTTGCCCTACGGCGGCGCCTTCGTGGTCCTCGAAGGGTTGCAGCACGTCGTCGGGCCGCTTGCCCATCTGATCGCAAAGGTTGATGTCCACCTGTTGACGCCGGTCTCGTTCTTCTCGGTCGGCACCCTGGCCCTCCTCCTGATCGCCTCTCGCGACTTCCGGACCGCCTTCGGTCGGGGGCTTCGCCGGTCTTACGAACTCGCCCACGGCGTCGTGGTGGGCGTGCCGACGTGGGTCCTCCGCCAGGCCTGGGTCCGCTGGCTCCTGGCGAGCCGGGCCTTCCGGTTCTTCTGGCGGGCGATCCTCGTGCCTCTGACCTTATCGATGATCGCCTGGGCGCTCCGGCCCGATTACGTCAGGCCAAGCCAGGCGATCACGGGCTCGGGGCTGGTCTTCCTGGCGACCAGCCTCTTGCTGACCACCCGCGCCGGGCGCGACCTAGAGGAGATGGTCATCGACTCGTTCGGTCGGGCCTGGGGCTGGTTCGTCTCCAGCCTCCTGCCGGGCCTGTTCCGCCTGGTGATCGAGACGTTCGAACGCGTCCTGGAGACGGTCGAGCGGCTGCTCTACACCGTCGACGAGTGGCTCCGGTTCCGGACCGGCCAGGGGCCGCTCATCCTGGCGAGCAAGGCAATGCTGGGGGTGGTCTGGTTCTTCGTCGCCTATGTCGTCCGGTTCGCGGTCACGCTGCTGGTCGAGCCGCAGGTCAATCCGATCAAGCATTTTCCGGTGGTGACGGTCTCGCACAAGATCATGCTGCCCCTGTTGTTCCGGTTCGAGCCCGCGATGGTGGGCCTGTTTGGCAAGGAACTGGGGCGGCCGATCGCGGTGACGATCCTCGGACTCATTCCCGGGATCTTCGGGTTCCTGGTCTGGGAGTTGAAGGAGAACTGGCGGCTTTACGAGGCCAACCGCCCCAAGACCTTGCGGCCGGTCGTGATCGGTCACCACGGTGAGACGATGGCCCGTCTGCTCAAGCCGGGGTTCCACTCGGGGACGGTCCCCAAGCTGTTCGCCAAGCTCCGGAGGGCCGAGCGCAAGGCGCTCCGAACCGGACACGGGAAGGCGGCCCGCAAGCACCTGGCACATCTTCACTCGGTCGAGGAGGAGGTCCGCCACTTCATCGACCGCGATTTCCTCACCCTGTTGCTCCAGAGCCGGTCAATGGCCGGGACGCCGCTGGCCCTCGGCGAGGTTCTTCCCGGCGCCAAGCGGTTCCTGATCGAGCTGGTCCGGCCCGGCCGGGGAGGTCCCGGCCTCTGGCTCTCGATCGAGGAGCATTCGGGCTGGCTCGTCGCCGGGATCGTCGAGCCCGGCTGGCTGGGCGACCTCGCGCCGCCCGAGCGCGACGCACTGGCCGCGGCGCTGGCGGGCCTCTACAAGATGGCCGGGATCGACCTCGTCCGCGAGCCGATCGCCGACGCCCTCGGCCCCGACGCCCCCTTCCACGACTTCCGCGAGGAAGGGCTGGTCGTCTGGCCCGTCAACGATTCCCCGGCCGAGGTCCTCTACCTCCTCCGGCCCGCCCCGGGCGTCCCGCCGTTGGTCACGATCAACGCCGCCGGAGAGCCCGCGATCGCCGACCCGCCGCATCTTGACACGACCAGAATCATGTTCTCGAAGGTCAACATCACCTGGAAGTGCTGGGTCGAGGTCTGGGAGGACGACCGAACCGGGAAGGCGCCTCCCGAGCAGTTCGCCGGGGTCAGGCTCCTGCCAGAACTCACGCAGGACTGAGGACTCAGGACTCAGGACTGAAGATCGGCATTCCCTCGTCCTGTAGCGTGGGTCGTGCCCCGGGCGAGCCCCACCAGCCCGATGTGGTGGGGCTCGCCCGGGGCTCGACCCACCCTACAAATTTACATACAACATCCTGAGTCCTCAGTCCTCAGTCCTGAGTCCTGAGTCCTGAGTCCTGAGTCCTGAGTCCTGAGTCCTGAGTCCTGAGTCCTGAGTCCTGAGTCCTGAGTCCTGAGTCCTGAGTCCTGAGTCCTCAGTCCTGAGTCCTCAGTCCTGGGAGATATGTCATGGCCGGGCCGGATCGGATCAAGGTTCGACGACCGATCGCCCGGCGGGTGCTGGGAGGGCTGTTCGCGTTCGTGGGGTTGTTCGGGCTTGGGCCTTTGGCTTTGCTTTTGATCGTGGGCGAGACCCGGCCGGGGCGGCTGTTCGGCGGGGTGGGACTGGCGGGGCTGGTCGTGGTCGTCTGCCTGGTGGTCCTGTTCTGGCGAAGTCCCTCGAAGCCCCGGCCCTGGGCGGTCGCGGCCGGACTGTCCCTGGCGACGGCGGCCGGCCTGGCGGTCGCGCTGGCGAAGGGGGTGCCTTTGGAACGGCCCGAGCGGTCGAGCGGGCTGATGTCGCGGTTCATCGGTGAGAGGCGTGTTCCTCGCTATTCTCCGGCGAACCTCCTGCCGGAGATCGATCAGGTGAAGCTCGGCGTGACGCTGGCGACCCGGTTCGTCCCGTGGTTTTCGAGGGCCCGGACGATCCGCGAGGTCACGATGGGGCTCTACCGAGAGATCGAGGCCGACCCGGACGCCCGGGGGCTCGGGCCGGTCACGCACTTCGCGGCGCTGGAGGTTGTCGGGGCAGATTTCGACTCCGGACATTACTTCGCCTATGTTCCCGAAACTCGGTCCGGTGAGCACCTGGGCGTGCTGGTCTTCCTCCACGGCAACGGCGGGAACTTCCAGGTCATGCCCTGGGCCTGGCGGACGTTCGCCGAGAAACATCGGTTCATCATCCTCGGCCCGACCTTCGGCTTCGGCTTCTGGGGCGAGGGGGGCGTCGAGGCAGTCGACCGGGCCTGGCGCGACGTTTCGGGCCGCTGGCCGATCGACCTCGGGCGAGTCTACCTCGCCGGGCTGTCCGATGGAGGTGTCGGTGTGACCCGCTCGGCGCGGCTCATCCGGACCGCTACAAGGGTTTGATCTACATCTCGCCGACGATGAAGCTCGACGAGCTGGCCGGGCCTGAGTTCGCCCGAGGCTGGACGTCCCGGCCGATCCTGGTTTTCCAGGGAGACCGCGACTGGAGCGTCGTCAAGAGCACGGTTGACCCGGCCGTCGAGCGGCTCCGCGGCCAGGGTTGCCGGGTCGAGTACCGGGTCTACCCGGGCGAGGACCATTTCCTGTTTTTTTCGAGGCGAATCGAACTTTTCGACGCGGTCAACGAATGGATGGTCGAGGTTGAGCGACCCTCCGCGACCGAGAAAGCAGGTGACCGATGACTCCTCGACGGATCGAGCCCGGCCCCGGGCAGGAATCGGTGTGGGACTACCCCAGGCCCCCGCGCGTGGAGCCGTCCACCCGCCCGATTCGCGTGCTCTTCAACGGCGAGGTCGTCGCAGAGACCAACCGGGCGATCCGGGTCCTGGAGACGAGCCACCCGCCGGTCTATTACATCCCGCCGGAGGACGTCCGGACGAAGTTCCTCGAACGGTCGTCCCGCTCGACCTTCTGCGAGTGGAAGGGGCGAGCCCGCTACCACACCCTCAAGGTCGGCGACCGCCGGTCGCCCGACGCCGCGTGGTCGTATCCCGACCCGACCCCCTCTTTCCGCAGCATCCGCGACTACCTCGCCTTCTACCCCAGCCGGATTGACGAATGCAGCATCGACGGCGAGGTCGTTCGCTCTCAGCCGGGCGACTTCTACGGCGGCTGGATCACGGCCGAGATCGTCGGCCCGTTCAAGGGCGACCCCGGAACGATTGGCTGGTGACGATCCATCGCCTCAGACGCCCCTGTCGGCCGAGCCGGAACCAGACGATGAGCGTCGGCCTCGATCGCGGCGTCTCTCTGGAAGTCGCCGAGCGGGCGAGTTCCTGAGGATGATGGCGGAGACGCAGAAACCTCCACCGCCGGGCCGGATCATGCGCCAGCAGGGCGGCGGCCTCGACCCGCGCGACCTCGGCATGCCAGGGCGGGTCGATCGCCGCTCGTCCGAGGAAGGCCGCGAAGGCGACGGCGTCATCCCGGTGCTTCTTGATCCCGACCGGCACGAAGCTCGCCGCATGTCGGCGGAAAAGAGCGGAGAACCGGGACGGGCCGATCGCCTTGAAGGTCAGCGGCAGGAGCGACTCGACCTCCCCTCGGCGCTTGGCGATCAGCGAGCCGGCGAAATCGTCGAGCTGGTCGAGCGGCAACGCGGCGAAGGTCGCGGCCTCTTCGGCCGAGAGGCCAAACTCGGCGAGGACGGCGGCCGGGTCGGCCGCGAACCGGACCCGGAGCGGAGCGTCGGTGGAGAGCCTGGCCAGGAGGCGCTGGGATTCGGCTAGGCCCATCGTCCGTGGGCTTTCATGATGGCCCTGGCCCGGTCGAGCTCGTCGAGCAGCTCGCCGAAGGCAGGCAGGTCGTCGTCACGCTCCAGGATGATCCCCTTGACCGGTGCCCGGGCGACGACCTCTTCGAGCAGCTCCCAGACCTCCGGAGGCGCCGGCCGGGCGTGGCTGTCGACGAGCCGGCCGCCATGCCACTCGCCGCCCGCGAAGTGGAGCTGCACGACCCGATCGAGAGGCAGGCGGTCGAGGACTTCGAGCGGGTCGAAGCCGTGGTTGACCGCGTTGATATGCAGGTTCGTCACGTCCAGGAGCAGCCCGCAGCCGGCCCGGTCGGTCAGCCTGGCCAGGAAGTCGGCCTCGCCCATCTCGGCGCCCGGCAGGGCGATGGTGTACGTGATGTTCTCGACGATCAGAGGGATATCGATCTGTTCTCGGGCCTCGGCGATGTTCGAGCCGAGGACGTCCAGGGCCTCGTTCGAGAACGGCACCGGGGCGAGGTGGCCGATGTCGATACCGCCCGCCCTGGTGAACGCGACGTGCTCGCTCCACCAGGGAGGGTTGAGCCGATGGACGAGCACGGCGAGCTTGGCCAGGTACGCCGGGTCGAGCCCCTCCGCGCCGCCGAGCGAGAGGTTCAGGCCGTGCGGGATCAAGGTGAAGTGGTCGGCCAGCAGGGCCAGCTCTCGCTCCTTCTCGGGGCTGGCGTCGAGGTAGTGGTCGGCCGTGATCTCAAGAAAATCGACCCGATCGCGGGCCAGGAACAGGTCGCTTCGGAATGGCTCGCGGAACCCCAGCCCCACGCCGAGCGTGGGCAGGTCGCGGAGGGTCGCGCGGGCGTCGGCCAGGGTCGGGCTGGACGACATGAGTTCCTCCCGGAGATCCGATTCGTCCTCTCTCAACCGCCGCATCCGCCGCATCCGCCACCACACCCTCCGCCGCATCCTCCACCGCCACACCCTCCTCCGCCGCCGCCGCAACCGCCGCCGCAACCCCCGGACCCGGCGGCCGAGCTGAACAGCTTGGGGACGTAGACATAAGGCGTGCCCGACAGCGCCGCGACCCCGAAGACGGCAGGCACCAGCACCAGGGCCGGGTCGGACGTACCGGCCACCGCCGACTCGGCCAGGCGGGGCTTGAGCCCCTCGAACGCCTCGCGGAGCCGGACCATGTAATCCTTCCCTCGGCGGGTGAGCCGGGGCACCGTGCAGGCTATCGCCAGGGCGATCAGGCCGAGGAGGGCGAAGATCGCGAGGAACATCACGTTCTGCCGCCCCTTGGCCAGGGCGACGGCGAACTTGAAGCCGCCGAACGCGAGGATCATCAGGGCCCCGCCCAGCCAGATCCGCCAGGCCGTGAGATGGCGTCCCGAGGACGAGAGCAACTGGTCCTCTTGGAGTCGATCCGCCACCGGTTCGGACCACCGCTTGAGCCGGGAGGCCAGGCCGCGAGGTCGGAAAAGCTCCTGGGGCTTGCGGCTGTTCGCGAAATAGTCGAGGACGTCCGCCTCCATCGGCGAGAGCTTGTCCACGTCGGGACGGTCATCGACCCGCCCGATCCGCGTCTCGGTGACCTTGCCGGCGCGGTTATTCGTCTCCTCGACCCGGAGGTAGCCCCGGCGGATGAGGTCGAAGACGAGCAGCCGGGTCACCTCATTCTCGCCGCCCCGGAGATAGGCGATCTCGACCGGGTCGGGCTTGGTCGGGATCGGCTCGGGACCGAGATCCAAACTCCGGTCGACGCGGTACGACCTCCAGCGGGACTCCGCGACGACCAGGGCGATCACCGCCGCGTACAGCCAGAGGAACAGCGGGCCCGGCATCTCCGAGATCGGGTTGTCCAGCAACCAGTTCACGATTGTCCTCCCATCCGTCGCCCGTTGATCCCTTCAATGGGATCAATATTAACAGGAGCTTCGTCGAGGCCCGACGATTATTTCGGCCGCTGATCCAGGAACGACCGCCGTTTGGGGCCGGTGCATTGCCCCGGCTGGGGCCGCCTGGCAGACTGTCGAGGATGGACTGACGGATCTCTCCCCGAGGAGCCTCCACGATGAGTCGTTTTCTTGCGAGTGCGATCGTGATCGCGGGCATGGCTGCCCAGGTCTCTTCCAGCTTCGCCCAGACGCCGGCCGAGCGGGAGCAAACCGCCGCGTACGTGGCGGCGTTCCAGAACCCCGACGGCGGTTTCGCCGGCAAGGTCGGGCAGGCGTCGAGCCTGGGCTCGACCTCCTCGGCGATCCGGACCCTGGGATTCGTCGCCGGGTCGATCCGCGACCTGCCAGGCTGCATCGCCTACGTCAAGTCGTGCCACGACCAGGCGTCCGGCGGCTTCGCCCCCTCGCCTGGCGGTAAGGCCGACATCACCTCGACCGCGATCGGCCTGATGGCCGTGGCCGCGCTGAAGCTCGACACCACAACCTACGCCGAGGGGGCGCTTGACTTCTTCTCGAAGAACGCGAAGGAGTTCGAGCAGGTCCGGATCGCCGTCGCTGGGCTGGAGGCGATCAAGACCAGCTCCCCCGATTTCCCGCGCTGGATCGAGCAGGTCAAGGCCGACGAAAACCCCGACGGCACCTTCGGTTCGGGCGCGGGCCAGGCGAGGGCGACCGGCTCGAAGGTCGCGGCGCTGCTCCGTATGGGCGTGACGCTCGATCCGGCCAGGAAGGCCGCCATCGTCGCCGCGCTCTGCGCCGGCCAGAAGCCCGACGGCGGTTGGTCCGAGGGGGACGGCCCGTCCGACCTCGGCTCCTCCTACCGGATCATGCGGGCGTTCTTCATGATGCGCGAGAAGCCCGACCTCGGCAGGCTCCGAGGCTACATCGCCGCTCATCGCCAGTCCGACGGCGGCTACGCTCCGAAGCCCGGCGCCGCGGCCGACCTGAGCGGGACCTATTCCTGCTCGATCATGGGCTACTGGGCCAGGCAGCTCGACGGCGAGCCGGCGATCGTCGAGACCGCCGGGTTCACCCCCCTCTTCAACGGCAAGGACCTGGCCGGCTGGGAAGGCGACTCGTCGCTCTGGTCGGCCCGCGATGGCATGCTCGTCGGCGACTCGCCGGGGATCAAGCAGAATAACTTCCTGGCGACCGACGCCACTTACGGCGACTTCATCCTCAAGTTCAGCGTCCGGCTGGCGAACGATACGGGCAACAGTGGCGTGCAGTTCCGGAGCGTCCGCGTGCCCGGCCACGAGATGTCCGGCTACCAGGCCGACATCGGCCCCGGCTACTGGGCGAGCCTCTACGACGAGTCGAGGCGAAACCGCGTCCTGGCCCCGGCCTCACCGAAGGCCATGGAAGCCCTGCACAAGGGGGACTGGAACCATTATGTGATCCGTGCGATGGGCGGCCGGATCACCTTGAGTCTCAACGGCGTCCCTTCGGTCACCTACGACGAGAAGGACGACGCGATCGCCCGCCAGGGCCGGATTGCCGTGCAGATCCACGCGGGCGGGCCGATGAAGGTGGAATTCAAGGACATCTACATCCAGCCCCTGCCCGTCCCGAAGGCCGAGGCCGACCTCTATTCGCCCGGCTTCCACCTCCGATCGGTCAAGACCCCCGCGGGCGAGCGGAAGTACATGGTCTTCGTGCCGGAAGGTTACGACGGGTCGAAGCCGTTCCCGGCCGTCCTGTTCCTCCACGGCTCGGGCGAGCGGGGAAATGATGGCGTCCAGGGGGGGCAAATCGGCCTCGGCGCCGCGATCCTCGCGCACCCCGACCGCTTCCCGGCGATCGCCGTCCTGCCCCAGGCCGAGAAGACCTGGTCGGCCGATTCCGACGACGCCAAGGCCGCCCTCGCCGCGCTCGACGACGTGCTGGCCACCTACAAGGTTGACCGCAAGCGGGTCGCCTTGACCGGCCTGTCCATGGGCGGGGCGGGGACCTGGTCAATCGCCTCGGCCCATCCCGATCGGTTCTCGGCAATCGTGCCGATCTGCGGCCGAGGGAAGCCCGAGGCGGTCGAGGTCCTCAAGGCCCTGCCGACTTGGGTCGTCGTCGGCGACGAGGACAACGTCAACGCCGTCCAGAACGCCCGATCCATGGCCCAGGCCCTCCGAGACGCCGGCGCGAACGTCCGCCAGACCGAGTACCGCGCCGTCGGCCACAATAGCTGGGATCGTGCCTACAACGACCCGACCCTGATCGACTGGATGCTCGGCCAGGCCCGGAAGCCTTGAGGCGAAGGGGGATTCCAGGGTCTCAGATTCGGGTGGTGTCTTAACGCCGTTGAGCACCTGGCATCGTGATCCACTCGCGCATCGTCTCGATGTGATCGGGCAGGGCGGCCGCCATCGCCGGCGTCCTTCGCCGCCAATGCCCTTGGTCGTCACGCTCCTTGAGCGTCCGCACGGGCTAGCAGAAATGATCACGGTACAGCGTGAAGTAGGTCATCGCTTCATGAACCCGTCAGCCCTTACTGAATGTGGAGGTCTTCCGGACCTTCCGCGCGTTGGGATGCCGGTCGGTGGCCTTCGACTGCTCCAGGAACGACGTGTTGATCTGCCGGCTCGCCTTCGAATTCGCCAACGCCGCCAGCACCGCCCCCATTGTGCCGAAGACCACTCGCGTCACGAACTCGACCACCCGGCCCTTCTCCCGCCGCTTCTCGACTGTGGCGTCATACGGATTGCGGAAATCCCATGCCCGATCGCTGATGACCAATGACCGAATGAGTCAATGCCCCCGAACTGGATTCTCATCGATCATCGGACATCCTGCATCGGGCATGAAGGATCCGGAATGCTGATCAGTCATGGGGACGCTCTCCTGATCCAGGTGACGACAGGAGCTGGACCAGGTCGATTGCGTCGTACATCCCAAGAACTTCGTCGCCTTTTCGGGGCGATCGGCGGGATTTTGATCGTCGGATCGGGAGAAAAAGCCCTCAAAACCCGACCAAACTCGCCTGCCGAGGGCTCGCCGGCCGGCCGATCGCTTCGCGGATCGCGTCGGCCGGCAGCGCGGCCAGCTCCTTCGGCTCCATCTTGTGCAGGCCGCCGCCGTAGACGCGCCCTTCCTCGATGAAGCTGCTCGGGCGGATCTCCCGGAGCCGATCGAAGACAACCGGGTATAGCTCGGGACTCATCAGGAAAGCCCGCTGGAGCAGTCCCCTGGGATACAGCAGGAGGTAGACGTTGGCCGCGACGGCCCGCGACCGGTTCCAGAAGATCCGGAACGGGGACCGGTCGCCTCGCCTCCGGCCCATGTAGGTGCAGACGAACGGGGGCGGTTCGCGGCGCTCCTGCGCGTACCACGGCGAGCGCCGGCTGGTCAGATAGCCCGAGTGCAGGCCCCGGGCGACCCCTTCCTGATAGTACGCCCAGAGCGTGGGATGGTCGCGGCGAACCTCGTCCTCGGGCCGGTCGCAATCGAGCAGGACGAGCGGCCGGTCGAAGGTGGGAAAGCCCTCGTCATCGCCCTCGATCACCGACTCGACGATGTGCCTCGGGCCGGGAAGGATCGGCCGGAGGAACTGGGCCGGGAGTCCTCGGCTGATGGCCTCATCGCGAGGGAGGATGAAGAATTCGTTCGAGCCGGTGACCAGCCCCCGGCGGATCGAGAACAGGTCGCCCAGGGTGGTCGCCGATCGAGCCACGATCGCGGGGCCGATCGCGCGCGGGAAGTTCGTCCACTTCCGGGCCGCGCGAAGGTCGCCGATCGCGACGTCCTCGACGACCTCCGGGTCGTCCAGGCTCCCGCCGAGCGACATCCGGACCGTGCCCGCCTCGTCAGGCGGGGCCTTCTCGAAGACGACCACCGCCGACGTCACCAGCGCATCGCCGAACTGGACGTCGGCCGGGCGGAACCGATGGATCTGGCGAAGCCGGACCCGCCCGGTCAGGTATCCCCGGAGCGCTGAGCCGTAATTGACGTCCATGAACTCGCTCGGGATCAACCAGGCCGCGAGGCCCCCCTCCTCAAGCCATGCGTCGGCGAGCAGCAGGAAATGAGCATAGAGACCCGCCAGCCCGCTGACCTCGATCCCGAGCCGATCCTTGACCCGCTTCTTGAGCCGTCGTTTCTCATCCAGGCCAAGGTGATGATGGCGAACATAAGGCGGATTGGCCAGGATCAAATTCGCCCGACTCCCGGCCGGCGGGGGATCGAGCCTCGTGAAGTCGCCGACGGTCACCCCCAGCCCGAACGGACCCCAGAGCCGCTCCGCCGCCTCGGCGAACTGGGGGTCAATCTCGATCCCTGTGGCGATCTCGATCTGATCGCGGTCGAAAACCTGGAGCAAGGCCGAGAAAAACGAACCCAAACCGACCGAAGGGTCGAGGAACCGGACGCGGCCCGGCCGATCGCCCCTCAGTTTCTTGATGTAACCGGCGATGGCGACGGCCAGGGCATTCGGAGTGGCAAATTGCCCGAGCCTGTTCCGGTCCCCGGCCCCCTTGAGCCGGTCGAGCCGGTCTTGCTCCGCTCGCCGCTCGGTCTCGACTTCGGCGAGCTTGGCCATTATGAAATCCCCAGGAGTTTCAGGTTGCCGACCGAGGATAGACTAATTTCCCTCGATCGGTAAAGCTCCTCGCGAATCCTCCGGCCTCAGCCCGAGAAAAACGAACCCAATAACCCGAATTCGTGACTATCCGCCCGAGAACTCGTTGAACGCCTTTTCGATCAATGGGTGGGATTTATGCAGGACATCAGTAGAAAGCTTGGCACGCTCAGACGCGTGTCGGGGGATGAGCCCGAGGGTGACCTGGGATTGGCGAGGAGGTGAATATCGGCGAGGTAATCCCAAGGCGAGCGCTCTGGCCAGGATTCCATATTCTGGACAGTCACGAACCTTTTCGGCCTATGCTCCTGGGAGGAATCCAGTACAATCGTAGGAGCCGAACACATCCCTTTCTCGGGCTAGGCTCGGAGCGATTTTGAATGGAAGTGTGCTCAGATCGCGATCTCCATGACGCAACTACTCAATTAAGCCATCTTAGCTATTGCTTTACTCCCAAACACCACGGTGCGGGGACACCATCCGACGCCCGATGGCTTCCAGACTTACCTCGGCCAGAAGAATTCCAAGTGTTCGATATGGCTGACCTCCACCAACTCAGCGACGATGATGGCAATCTTTATGGGCTGCGCATTCGTCATACCGAGTCAAAGCGTGAGATCCTCGAACTGGGGACCAAGCATGAAATGATAGCTCGGTTCTGGGCGGAGGATCGAGTACAGGCCCACTGGCACGGTCACCCACTTTGGCCGGTTTTACTGGACGATTCGAAGAAGGTTGAAAGGGAACAGTCGAGGAACCGCAAGAAGGAATCCTGCCGTCCTCCAAAGTCTGTTTTCGCTAGGATGGTCGAACTGGGCATCATCAACGCGACGTCGGCCCAGCGACTGAAGACCGCGAGGCATGTCAAGAATCTGTCGGAAAACCTTGAACGACCGTGACCGGAACCTCCCGATGTCTAGAAGCATCACCGGAACCTATATCGAATTCCCAGGGTCGCCCATTACTTGGGCGGGTGAATTCCCTTGGCTAGGCTCGTTTTGTTTTGGTGATGAAGTCGGACGCTTGTGGATCAGAGATTTTGATCTACTAGGGGGAGAGGATCGTTACAAGAATGTTGTTCCCCTTCCAGTCGTCGAGTCCGGCGAGGCCATCAACGGTGTCGCTTTCACGCATGAGCTTATGGCAGTCAGCACTCGAGGTGAAATTGTCATCAACAGGTTTGCCGATCCTTCTGGGCTGAAGAGAGACGTTACCGTTTACCAGGGCGGTGCGCATGGCATCATATCGACCGGCAGCGAGGGTCTCCTCGCTCCACTAGGTCCAGCGGGCTTGATGTCTGTGCACTTGGATGGCGAAGGGAAGTATTCCATCATGGAAACAAAAGCAAAAAATAGAGAAATTTATTTTTATAGAATCGCGTTTGTCGGCGTGACACCAGAGGGTGAGGAGTTGTACGTGGGTGCTGGCCGGACTGACGGGTTGCTGAAAATCGCGTTCGCGCAGACGGGCGACTCAAATCACATTGGTATTTATAAGGGCCGCGACGCGAATGCCAAAGAACCGATGGATATTATCGATGTTTGTTCGATGAAAGGCGTTGCCCATCCTTATGCGATTGCAAGTCTTGGAATCGATAATTCGCTCCATCTGAGCAAAGATATCCGAAACCAGGAACCAATCAGCTTGCGATTCCCTGCGATTCGGGGGACGGCCTACTCGCTCATTTGCGCCCAAGGCCACGTATTTATCTTAACCAGCCAAGGTCTCTATGGGTGGCCACATCTAGTCGATCGCTTTCTCGCTGGACATCATCTTGATGGACCGTCAACCGTTACGTTTGTCCAATTCGATCCAGTTGACATGAGTATTGGCTATGACGAACATCTGTTCTTGATTGACGCCAAGGGCGTTGCCGTTGCACGGGTTAGTTCATTCTTCGAGGCTAGCATGGTTGAAGCGGGGAACGGCACCTCTTCGCGAATTTTTCCATCAAAATCGGATGAGCTTTCCGTTGATTTGTTTGTTGATAACTGCTCTTGGGGTTCTGTCAAAACTTTTCCTCTCAAAACAGAATCCATCGGATACGAATTTGTCTGACGAAGACTATAGGACTGCAAGAACGCAGTTGTGAATGCACGGGTTACTGGCGTTGAATCTCACACGTCCCTGGATCGGGGCTATCTGTCCATCCTCGTCTTCGCTCTTCTCGGGCGACTCGCTCAGCCAGTCCTCGATGGCCTGGGCGATGTTGGCCTGGAGATCCTCGATCGTCTCGGCCTGGGCAACGCAACCGGGGAAGCGCGGAACCTCGGCCCAGTCGCTTCCGCCCTCGATCGTGTGGACCATGGCCTCGATCGTGATGGGGACGCTCAGGATGGACGTCATGGGAACCTCTCGACGTTTGTTAACCAAACCTCTCCTGAAATATACCAGGAAGCGGGAACCAACAACATGCTCTCGCCGGGTCGACGAGCGACCCGGAGCAATTTCACCCGGATAAAATTGACTTCTGGATTATGCCCGGGTAAAATCCTCCGCCATGAACCCTGGTGGAGTAGGACGATGGATCACGGGAATCAGACGCGATGCACGGCCTTTGCGGGCTCTCGACGCATCGCATCGGGCGAGCTGGGCCGGGTGGCTCTGGAAGCGAAGCGGGCCCTCGATCGCGGCGAGGATGGACCGATCCTGATCTTCGACGAAGGGACCGGTGAGTTGGTCGAGGTCGATTTTCGAGGGTCGGCGGAGGAGGTCTCGCAGCGGCTCGCGGGGACGATCGGCGAGGGCGTGAGAGAACTGGCCCCGGAGGAAGAAGAGGGGTCTCGCGGCCCAGGGCGTCCGAGACTGGGTGTCGTCGCCCGGGAGGTCACGTTGCTTCCGAGACATTGGGAGTGGCTGAATGGTCAGTCCGGCGGAGCGTCTGTCGCTCTCCGGAAGCTCGTGGAAGCGGCCAGACGCAAAAATGAGGATCGGGACCGCGTCCGACGGGCGAAGGAGGCGGCTTACCGCTTCCTGTCCGCGATGGCCGGGAACGAACCCGGCTTCGAGGAGGCAACTCGCCGCGTTGTTCGCCGACGACCGCGAGCGGTTCGACTCGCTGGTCGAACCCTGGTCGGCCGATGTCAGGGATCATGCGCGGAAGATGGCGGCGGTCGCGTTCGAGGGGAACGTCGGAGCGGCGGCGACCTGACAAGCGGATCACACTCGTGTTGCGCCGGACAATGAGATCGAGCGGCGAGTAAGAATTAATCGGCTATTGCCAACCTCCGTCGTGATATTATGAGAGCCAGAGCAATTTTTTCTGTGCGAGAATTGTTAATCGCAATAGCCTTAATGGGGCTATTGCTGGGCATCGCCGATTTTCTATCAACAAGATCAAAGGCACATAGATATTTAAGAAAAGCAGAAGCGTATGCTAAAATAGAGAAAAAATGCAGATTTATCGACTCGATGGATTCCGTCACAAGGGCAAATGAGGCGGCCGCAGCATTCGACAATCCCCATCTTAATTATCCGAAATGGAACAAAGAAATGATTGCGTATTATGAAAAGCTTAAAATCAAATACTATCGTGCTGCTTCCCATCCCCGGCTTCCCTTGTCTCCCGATGAACCAACGCCATTGATTAAGGAATAGTAAAGCGTCCGGGGTCATCCATCGATGATCCCCGGGCGTGCGATTCGAGATCAACTTGCGGCTCGGCTTCACGCCACGTTCCGCCGTCTCTGGAACGGCAGGATGGACTGGGCGTCGAAGAAGGCGGAGATCGTGCCGACGACATGGCGGAGGGCCTCGTCGGTCAGTTCGGGGTAGATGGGGAGGGCGATGGTCTCGGCGGCGGCGGCCTCGGAGATGGGGAAGTCGCCGGGCTGGTGGCCGAGCGAGGCGAAGCAGATTTGCAGGTGGAGCGGGATCGGGTAATAGATCTCGCTGCCGACCCGGTTGGCCGAGAGGTGGGCGCGGAGCGGGTCGCGGGCGTCGGCGGGGACGCGGACGACGTACTGGTTGTAGACGTGGAAATGGCCGGGCTTCTCGACGGGCAGGGTCATGACCTCGGTCAGGCCCTCCGACTCGAAGAGGCGGGCGTAGCGGTCGGCGACCGAGCGGCGGCCGTTGGTCCAGTCTTCGAGGTGCCGGAGCTTGACCCGCAGGATCGCGGCTTGCAGGGCGTCGATCCGCGGCGTTGTAGCCGACCTCGTGGTGGTGGTACTTCGGCTCCATCCCGTGGACCCGGAGCCGGGCCAGTTGCTTCGCGAGCACGTTGTCCTCGGTCGTGACCATCCCGGCATCGCCGAAGCCGCCGAGGTTCTTCGACGGGTAGAAGCTGAACGCGGCGGCCTGGCCGAGCGTGCCGGCTTTTTTGCCGTGATACCCGGCGCCGATCGCCTGGGCGGCGTCTTCCAGGACGAAGAGGTTGTGCCGGCCGGCGATCTCGTTGATCGGGTCCATGTCGGCCGCCTGGCCGTAGAGGTGGACCGGGATGATCGCGCGGGTCCTCGGGGTGATGGCGGCCTCGATTCTGGCCGGGTCGATGTTGAAGGTGTCGGACTCGATGTCGACGAAGACGGGCCTCGCGCCGGTCCGCCAGATCGCGCCGGCGGTGGCGAAGAACGAGTAGGGGGTGGTGACGACCTCGTCCCCCGGCTTCAGCCCGATGGCCATCAGTGGGAGCAACAGGGCGTCGGAGCCGGACGAGCAGCCGACGGCATGCGGGGCCTCGCAGTACGCGGCGGCCTCGGCCTCGAACTGGGCGACCTCGGGGCCGAGGATGAAGTACTGGCTCTCCAGGACCTGGCGGACCACCGGCTCGATCTCGTCGCGGATGGTCCGGTACTGGGCCTTCAGGTCGAGGGCCGGCACGCTCAGCGGTTCGTTCGGATCGCTCATCGATCGACACTCCCTTGTCGAAGTCGCCCGAGACGGGCAATCGTCCCCCGAATCCTTCGGGGGTGACGCCTTGGTTTAGCCCTTCGCCGGATCTTCGTCAAGGCGAAGCGTTGGAGGCTTCACGGCCGACTACAATCCGGTTGGAGGGTCGAGGGGCGTTCATTTATCTACTCGCCCCTCGATTCGTGGGATTTTCTCGCGATCAGAATTGGCACCGGGAGCAGCACCATGAGCACCGTGACGAACGACACCAAGACCTGGCCGGAGCTGGCGATCGGGCTCTACGAGACCCTGACGGGCCGAGGGGCCGAGATCACCTATGACTTCGAGAACTTCGAGGTCATGATCCCCAGCAGCGCCTCGGACGACGCGACCCATGCGAAGTGGAAGATGAACGGCGTGATCAAGATCCGGACTCGCGACCACGGGCAGGGCTGATCTGATGCCACACGCGCTGGAGATCGTCGGCCAGTTGATGGTGGAGATGGGCGGCTCCTCGGCGCGGGTCGAGGCGAAAGATGATACGATCGTCGTCGAGCTGCCCGGCCTCCGCGACGGCCTCTCGATCCTCAACCGCTGGCCGGGCGGTCGAGGGCGACGCCAGGCGATCCGCCGGATTCACAACGGACTGTCCATGGCTGGCCTGGCGCTGGACGTGAAGGTCGGCCCGAGGACGGTTGCCCGGCTGGGCGTCGGGTCGCGGGCCGGGGTCGTCTCCCGGCTGCTCGGGCTCGCTCCCCTGGAGGTCCGGGCCGCCGGGCTGCTCGGGCGGGGTGGTCCGGCCTGAGCCCGCTCGGAGCGTCAACCTGTCCCGAATGGCCGATGAGGCGATGGCCGATGCTCGATCGAGAGTGGGGATCGATCGCCCATCAACCATCGTTTGATTGATCATTTTGAGTAAAGCATGTCATGCCGATCACGACCAAGCCGATTTTGATCACGGGCGCCACCGGTTACATCGGCGGGCGGATCGTTCCCCAGCTCTTGGAGCGAGGCTATCGCGTCCGCTGTCTGGCCCGTGACGTCCGCAAGCTCTCGGGCCGGGGGTGGGATGAAGACCCCCGGGTCGAAATCGTCCGTGGTGACGTCCTCGACCTCGACTCGATCCGCTCGGCCATGGAGGGCTGTGGCGCCGCGTATTATCTCGTTCACTCGATGCTCGCGGGCGAGAAGCAGTTCGAGAACCAGGACCGCGTGGCGGCCGAGAACTTCGCCAGGGCCGCCGAGGAAAAGGGCCTCGACCGGATCATCTACCTTGGCGGGCTCGGGCACAAGGCCGAGAAACTCTCGCCCCACCTGGAGAGCCGGCACGAAGTCGGCGACGTCCTGCGAGACAAGGGAAATGTGCCGGTCACGGAGCTTCGGGCGGCTATGATCGTCGGGTCCGGCAGCGCCTCGTTCGAGATGCTCCGCTCGCTCGTCTCCAAGCTCCCGCTGATGGTCTGCCCGAGGTGGGTCGAGGTGAAGACCCAGCCGATCGCCGTCCGCGACGTCCTTGCGTACCTGATCGGCTGCCTGGAAAATCCCGAGACCGCCGGCCAGACCTTCGACATCGGCGGCCCGGACGTGCTGACCTACCGCGAGATGATGCACCGGTTCGCCGCGATTTTGGGGACCCGGCGCTGGATCATCGTGGTCCCGGTGCTGACGCCCCGGCTCTCGGCCTACTGGGTCAACCTGATGACCCCGGTGAACGCCGGGCTGGCGTTCGCCCTGATCGAGAGCCTGCAATACGAGACGGTCTGCGAGGAGAGCCGGATTCGCGAGCTGGTGCCGATCCCCCGAACCGACTTTGACCACGCCTGCCGATGGGCACTCGACAAGGTAAACCAGCACGCCGTCGAGACCCGCTGGACTGGCGCCAGCCTGCCGCACCGGGTCGAGCGGGTCTCCCTACCCGTGCTCACGCCTGAGAACTTCACGATCCGCGACGAGCAGCGCGTTCGAGGCCGGCGTGCCCCCTCTGGAACTCTTCGACAAGGTCCGCCGGGTTGGCGGCCAGGTCGGCTGGTACTACGCGGAGTGGCTCTGGCAGATCCGAGGCTGGATGGACCGCGCGATCGGCGGGGTTGGACTCCGCCGAGGCCGGCGCGACCCGGTCTCGGTCCGGATCGGCGACGCCATCGACTTCTGGAGGGTCGAGGATGTGGTCCCCGGCCGCCGGCTCCTGCTCCACGCCGAGATGATCGTGCCGGGCGACGCCTGGCTGGAGTTCCGCGTCGAGCCGCTCGAAGAGGGCCGCTCCGAGCTGATCCAGACGGCGTATTTCAAGCCCTCGCCGTTCTGGGGCCGGCTTTACTGGTACGCCTGCTACCCGCTCCACTGGTTCGTCTTCTCGGGGATGGCCCATAGCATCGTCCGCGCCGCCGAGAAAGACGCGAAGCCGGCGGAGGCGCTCCAGACGCACGGGACGGGATAGCGGGAAGATCCCAGGTCTCAGATCATCAGTTTCCATGGGAGTCGGGCTTTTAGCCGACGGCCGAACCCACCGCCTTCCAGACGGTAGTCGATCATTATAAAATAACAAAATATCAACATTTTTATTACGTCATTGATTGATCTGGCGTCACTCGTTCGCCTTCAGGCCACGGACGGGCCACGGCTCGACCTGGGCTCGGCTCGCCCACTCGGCGTACTTCGCGGCGAGTTGCTCGACCTTCTCGGGCATTTTTGCCGCGAGGTTGTCCCTCTCGACACGGTCTCGGGAGAGGTCGTACAGCTCCCAGGGCCCTCGGAATTTGGCGACGAGCTTCCAGTCGCCGGAGCGGACGGCCTTGTTTCCCTCGTGCTCCCAGAACAGGGCGTCGCGGTCGATCGGCCGGCCCTCGAACGCCGGGAGGAGGCTCCGGCCTTCGAGCGGGGTCGCGTCCGGTGGGTAGGCCGCACCCGCGAGCTCGACGCAGGTGGCCATCACGTCGATGAGGTGTCCCGGCTGCTTCCGAAGCTCGCCCCTCGACGCGATTCCCGCGGGCCAGTGGGCGATCAGCGGAGTGCTGATCCCGCCCTCGTGGACCCAGTGCTTGTACTCGCGGAACGGGGTGTTCGAGACGTTGGCCCAGCCTCGGCCGTAGGCGACGTAGGTATCCGCCGGGCCGGGCATCACTCTTGAGCCCATCCGGACCGGGAACCCGTCGCGGGTCTGCCTGGGCACGCTCCCGGCGGCGGCGAACTCCTCCGGCCTCATCGCGGGAAGGGTCGGCTGGGCTGGCCGGTCGATGTCCGGGTGGCCTTCCTCGGCCTTGCGGCCCATCTGCTCGGCGCAGCCGCCATTGTCCTGCAGGAACAGGATCAGCGTGTTCTCGAACTGCCCGGTTCGCTTCAGCTCATCGACGATCTTGCCGATCCCCTGATCCATCCGGTCGACCATCGCCGCGTACACTTCCATGCAGGCGGCTTCCCACCGTTTGTTTTCGACCTTCGACCAGTCGCCGGCCTGCGGGGTCATGCTCTGGGCCGGATCGATGAGGCCAAGACGGCTGGCCTTCTCGAAGCGGGCCTGGCGGATCGGCTCGTAGCCGCGATCATAGTTTCCTCGATATCGGGCGATGTCCTCGGGCAGGGCGTGCATCGGCCAGTGCGCCGCGGTGTAGGCGACGTAGAGGAAGAAGGGTTGATTGGCGTGGCCCCTGGCGTGATTGCCGACAAACCGGACGGCTTGGTCGGAGATGGCGTCGGTGTAGTAGTAGGTGGCCGGCCGGTATTCGGGATCGGCGAAGGGGGAGATCATGGTGTTATCACGGACCAGGGACGACGGGTCGAAGAAGCTCCCCGCGCCGTGGATCGTGCCATAGTATCGGTCGAACCCCCGGGCGAGGGGCCAGTTGTCCTTCGGCCCGTTCCGGCCGGCATGGCGGGTGACGTGCCACTTGCCCACCGCGTAGGTCCGATACCCCGCTGGCCTCAGGACCTCGGCGATCGTCCGGCACGAGGCATTCAGCCCCCCGGTATAGCCGGGCTTCTCCGTCTCCTGGATCATGTGGCCGATGCCCGCCTGGTGAGGGTAGAGCCCCGTGAGCAGGCTGGCGCGGGTTGGGCAGCAGCGGGCGTTGTTATAGAACTGGGTGAACCGCAACCCGCCGGCGGCCAGGGAATCCAGGTTCGGAGTCGCGATCTCGCCGCCGTAACAGCCCAGGTCCGAGAACCCCATGTCATCCCCGAGGATGACCACGACGTTGGGCCTCTTCGCCGTCCCCTGGGCGAGGGTCAAGCCGGGGAAAACGAGCAAGGCGACGATCGAGCAAGCCAGACTTCTCATGGGGACATTCCTTCGTTGTCGGCGCGTTGAGGGATCAAACGAAACCCGGCCTCGGTCCTGAATTCCTGACCGCATTCTCCGGAAACGCGATTTCCAACACAAACCCAATCTCTCGGAAAGTTATTCTGTCAAACGACTTGAGTTGAGGCATCCGGATCGAGCCTTGGCCACCCGGCCGTTGGAAACACGAAGCCAAGGGAAGCCACCGTCGAGAAACTCAAAGCCAACGATACGGCCGCGCCCGGAGAAACTCAAAGCCAACAGCGGATCACCTGGCGAGCGAACCGGCGAGGTTCGCTCCAGGAATTTATTATCGTGAAAAAGGCCGCGCACTGAACCGGGTTTCTTGGTGCGCCGCTGACCGCCCTTCTCACGGCTTCCTCTTCCCAACCTGGAATCCATCTTGAGCCATCCGAAAAAGGGTGTCGCTTCTGATGGTGTTGGGGCCGCGAACGGTTCTTGACAGCATCCCCCGACTCATTCGCCTTGCATCAATCGCTCACCCTTGATATCTTGCCCGCGCCATGGGCGGAATCGGGCCGCATCATTCCATGTGACCGGTTCGCTCCGGAGCGAGCACCGGGCTTCGATTGACCTCAAAGACTCCCAGACCTCACGGAAGAAGGCTCAAGATGCGATTAGGCCAAGTCGCTTTTATTGTTTTCCTGCTCTCGATGCCCTCGGCCGCACGGTCGTCCACGCTCATCACGTACGACTTCTCGGGGACGCTGAACACCCCCGTCGAACGGGGCGACCCAGTTCTCCGGCACGCTCGTCTACACCGATACCGCGTGGATCAAGTATCTCCAGGGGCCTTCGTTCGGGAACAACACGGCTGAGTACATCGACATGACGATCAACATCGCCGGCCACAGCGTCACGACCGGCGTGGACTACTTCGGGGAGCCGAACACGATCGCCTCTCTGACGATCAGCCATAACGAGCCCTCGGTCCCCGGCGACCAGTTCATGGCCTTCGTCGGCAATAATCAGAACACCAACGACCCGGCGTTCTTCGGCACGCGAATCGGGTTGGGGATCACCCTGGCCGACCCGACCGGGAAGGCTCTCCCCGAGAATTCGCCGAATGTTTTTGAGGACCTGGACCTCAGCAAGTTCTCGACCCGCTACTTTTACATGAGTTCCGTCGACGGGGGCCAGGCCGTCGCGGGCTCGATCACGTCGCTGACCAATGTCGGCACCGGGCAGACGACGACGGCCCCCGGCCCGAGCCCGACGCCTGCCCCCGAGCCGACCACGCTCGCCCTGTTCGCCCTCGCGGGAATCGGCGTCGTCGCCGGTCGTCGTCTTCGCGGGAGAGGCTGAACCCGGTCGGGTCAATACTCCAGGAGATCAGGCGCACCCAACCCAGGAGCGGTGAACGGTTCTTGAGACGAATGGCACGTCCTTCGCTAGCATTCGGCGGCGGGGGACGTCGCGATGAGAACGTGGTTGAGGCGGCGCCGGCTTTTCGCGTTGGGATTCGTGGTCCTCGTCGGGGCGATCGTCGGCGTGGGTCGCTGGGTGGTCCCGTGGGTGATCGTCTCGGAGATTCGCAAGCATCACGAGGGGCACGTCACGATCCGGGGATGGTGGGTCGGCCGGTCCTCGGCCGGGGTGACGGGTTTGACCCTGCGCCAGACCCCATCGGCCTCCTCGCCGGTCTGGGCGACGGCCGAGCGGGCCACGACGGATCTCTCGATCGGCTCGCTGTTGCGCGGGCGATTCGCCCGCGCCGGATCACGTTCCTGCGGCCCCGGATCGTCTATCGGGTCGGCGAGGACGGCCGGCCGATCCGGCCACCGCTCAAGCATACCAGGGGCAGTCCGACGCCCGTCCTGATCGCCGAGCAGGGCCGGCTGACGGTCCAGCAGGCCGGTCGTCCCGAGATGGTCGTCGAGTCATTGGGCGGCCGGCTCGATCCCGAACTCGAGCACGACGCGGCGCGTTTCCGGGTGAAGTCGGCTGACGCCGGCTGGGGCTCGCCGGCCGTCGACGGCCGGTTCGGCCCCGGTTTCCAGTCGATCCAGCTCCGCTTGACGGCGGATCGGCTTCCGGCCGATCGCGAGAAGGCCGCGCGCATCCCGTTCGTCTCCAAAAAGGTCTGGAACTACTTCGCGCCGACGGGGCCGGTCCGGGTGGTCGTCGATTACGAGCGGCCGAAGCCCCACGAGGGGCCCTCGGTCGTCAAGACGGTCGTCGACTTCGAGCGGACGAGGATCGTCCTGCCCCATCTCAAGTTGACCGCCAAGGACGCCGAGGGCCGGATGATCTACGAGGACCAGGTCGTCCGGCTCGAAGCGATGCGGGGTGAGATGGTGGAAGGTCGGGTCGAGGTGGGCGGATCAATGGATTTTCGGGGTCGGGACAGCCGGTACGCCCTGACGGTCGACCTCAAGGGGACCGACCTGGATTCCTTCCCCACCTCGTGGGGGCTCAAGACGGTCGGGCTGAGCGGCCGGCTGACCGGCGCGGCCCGGTTGCGCATGGAGTTGACCGGGCGAGGGCTCGACGTGACCGGGTCAAAGGGCGACGGGATCATCGAGGACGCCTCGATCCGGGGCATCCCGCTCGGTCGGCTCGGGGTGAATCTCCGGGGCGAAGGGCTGAGGGCGGACGCTGACGTTTCCGAGGCGGATCGCGGGGTCTTCCTGCCCCAGTGGATCGGCTCCGATTTCGAGGTCCGAGACGTGGAGCTGAAGCAGGCCATCGCTCGGGTCGGCTCGAAAAATGGGGGCCAGGAGGTCCCGGTCTCGGGGCGGCTGGGCCTCAAGCTGGCGCTCCGGATGCCGCTGGGGACGCTGCGCGACCTGAAGGCGTACCGGGGCGAAGGGACGGCCGACCTGGCCGGGGCGACGATCGGCAACCTGAGCCTGGGGCGGCTCGCGGGGCGGCTCGACCTGTCGAGCGGTGTCCTCGAACTGGTCCACGTCCGGGGTCGCCTGGTCGAGCGGCCCGACGACGACAGCTCGCGGCCCGGCGCGACCGATCCCCCTCCCTCGGCCGGTCCCTTGCCCGTCGGCGGTTTCCGGGGCCGGTTCCGTGCCGACCTCGCGGCGAGCGAGCACGCCGAGGCGGAATTCGAGGGCCACCAGCTCCCGATGAAGGCGCTGATGGCCTCGGCCGAGGGGTCGCTCTCGATCCGCGCGTCGGCCCGAGGAACGTCGCTGTCCGACCCTCGGGCCTGGTCCGGATCGGGTCGGGTCGAAGGGCCGGAGGTCGGATTCCGGTCAACCCGGTTCCGCGAGGTTTCCGCCTCGATCGCGCTGAAGTCCGGTCGGTTGGATGTCTCCGACCTCGCCGCGAGGCTCGACGATCATGTTTTGAAGGGCGAAGGCGAGGTCGATCTGGCGGCGCCCCACGCCTTCCGCGTCCGGCTCGACGCCTCGGGGCTGCCGCTGGCCGACCTGCTGGCGACGGCGTCCTCGACCGCATCGAAAAGCAAGGCCTCCGGGACGGTCGCGGCTCGGGCCGAGGCGAGCGGGACGCTCGGCCCCTTGAAGGTCGAGAGCCGTGGCCGGGCGCGGGTCGATCAGGCCGAGGTGAGCGGCGTCCCGATTGGCGACGTCCCGATCGCGTGGGAGACCCGGGGCGAGACCGTGGTCGTGACCGCCCGGGAAGTCCAGCGCTACGGCGGGCGGCTCTCCGCCGAGGCGCGGGTCCCGGTCCGGGGCGACCGGCCGGTCGAGGGGACCGTCACCCTCGACCGCGTCGACACCGCCCGGCTCTCGGCCGAGGTCCCCGGCTCGCTCCGGATCACCGGCCTGGCCGACGGCCAGGCCCGGTTCCGCCTGCCACTGAACGGCGACGGGCCGCCCGCCGAGGCCGAGGCCACGCTCAAGTCGTCGAGGATGACCGTCGAGGGAATCCCCGCGACCGCCCTCCGCGCGAGGCTCGTCCTTCACGACGGCGTCCCGAGGTTCGAGGCCCACGCCGAGGGCCTCGAAGGGACCTTCACCGTCAAAGGGTCCGGGGCGGCGGGCCGCGATCGCAAGGGCGTGGCCATCGACGCGGACGTGAGGGCCGTCGGCTTCCACCTGCTCCCCCTCTGGGACGCGCTGGGCCTGGCGTCGGGGCGCTGGGCCGGGTCCAGGGGCGCGGCGCGGTCGCCGCGAAGGTCCGGACGGGCGGGACGATCGGCCAGACCCATGCCGAGGGCTCGGCCGAGGTCCGCGACCTGAAGTGGGGCGAGGATTACGAGCTTGGGCACGTCCTGGCCGGGTTCGCCGTCACTCCCGAATGCGAGCGGGTCGGCCACCTCAAGGGCTCGCTCTGGGAGGGCCCGATCGCGGGGGAGTTCTGGCGGCAGGCTCACGGCCGCGGCCCGGCGCGATATCACCTCGACCTGCGGCTCGAACGCGCCTCGCTCGTCCGGATCTTCGCCTTCGAGCCGGACCTGGGGCGGCGTTTCGAGGGGTTCGCCTCCTTCCAGGCGCAAGGCCAGACCCAGGGGTCATTCCGGGGCCGGGGCGAGGTCCGGGTCGAGCAAGGGCGATTCAACCACCTGCCGGTTGTCGGCCTCTCGATCCCGTTCGACTGGGACGTCAAGCCCGAGGAAGGGTTCGAAGGATCGATCCAGGTCCGCAAGGCCGGCGCCCGCGTGGCCGGGGGAAAGCTCCACGGTAATGCCACCGTCCGGATCGGCCCCCGACGCGACCTCCACGCCGAGCTGACCCTTGAACAGATCGACCTGCGAGCGATCAGCCGGGCCGAGTCGCGCAACCCCCGGCCGATGCCCGGCCTGATCGAAGGGATCGTCACGCTTGACAGTCCCGACCTCGCGGATCCACGATTATACGGGCAAGATTGACGCGGACCTCACGGGGGCGTCGATCGTTGACGTCCCGATCCTCGAAGGGCTTGACGACGCCCTGGGCTCGGCCCGAGGGGCGGTCTTCGACGAGGGGGACCTCCACGCTCGCCTGGCTCACGGGCAGGTTCACGTCGATCGCCTGGCCCTGGTCGGGCCTCTGGCCCAGGTCCACGCCACCGGAACCATAGGCCTCGACGGCCGGCTCGACCTCCGCGCCTTCGTCAACACCAACGACATCGTCCCCGAAAACGGCCGGATTGCCATCGGGCAGATCTCCAACGCCGCCAGGGACGTCCGCTCGAAAGATCAGGCGATCGACCGGATGGCCGACTTCCTCTCCACCCGCCTGATGAAGTTCCGGATCCGGGGGACGTTGGCCCATCCCTCGTACTCGGTCGACGGCTCGATTCATGTCGACCGGATCGCACTCGCCTTCTTCGTCGAGACCATGAAGGTGGCGGCGTCGAGGGCACCACGGTAGCCCATGCCTCGAACACCGCGCGATCCTCTTCTCAAAGCCTCGGAAAGGCAACACCGGATGCAAGGGCTGATTCGTAAGGTCAAGGACAATTCGCTCTCGCTCGTGCTCTTCGCGCTCTTTGTCATCTGCATGGCCGCCCAGACGTTCGTCGGCTGGCGGTTCCGAAACGAGACCCTTGTGGCCCACGGCCAGTCACCCGTCGACTTCTGGGGCAACCTGACCAGCGGCACCTTCCTGGAGGGCCTGGCCTCCAACTGGCAGGCGGCCTTCCTGCAACTCGCCTCGCTGATCGTCTTCAGCGAGTTGCTCTATCAGCGAGGCGCGGCGCACTCCCGCGACCCGCTTCGGCCCAGAAGCGAGCGAGCGCGACGCGAGGACGAGGCCCGCTACAGCTGGTTCTATCGCAATTCGCTCTCTCTGGCCTTCGTGGCGCTGACCGCCCTCTCATTCGCGATGCACGTCGTCTTCGGCCTCGATGCCTACAACGAGGAGCGGGCACTCACGGGCCATCCCCCGGTCTCAATGGAGGCCTTCCTGATCTCGGCGAAATTCTGGTCGTCCACCCTGGAGACCTGGCAGGCCGAATACCTGGCGATCGCGCTCTTCGTCGTGCTCAGCATCTTCCTCCGCCAGCAGGACTCGGCGGAATCGAAGCCGGTCGGCGCGAGCGACGAGGCCACTGGCAAGGAGAATTCCTGAGCCGGTAGAATCGATGCGGGAAAGGGCGCGGAGATCTTTCCGCCCGGCCCGCATGGATCGCTTCAACCCGATGACCGAGGCAGCAGAATGCCCACTTCACGCGCCCTGGCGAGACCCTGCGCGCTCCTCCTGACCCTGGCCGCGGTGCTCCAGGCCGCTCTGGCCGGTGATCCGGGGCAGAATCCCCCGGCCGATCCGTATCCGGGTTGCTCGAAGATCTTCGACGGCCAGAGCTTCCGGGGGTGGGAGGCCGACCCGTCGACGTGGAGCCTCGTCGACGGCGCGATGCGCGGCGTCGGTGGGACGTCCCGGCTTGCGTACACGACCGCCGATCACGGGAGCTTCCGCCTGATCTTCACCGCCCGGATGGCGCCTGTGAACGGCGACCACCTCGGCGTCCTATTCTGGGGAGATCGTCCGAAGGACCCCTCCAAACCCAAAATCGACAACGCCGGCTGGATTCAATTCATGCCGCCGTTCGGGGGGATGTGGGACTATCATCCGCCGAAGCATCACAACCTGCCCCACGAGACGATCGCCAAGGGCGCAAGGGACTCGACCCGCTGGAGCACAACGGAACTCCTCTGCAACCTCGACAAGGGCACGCTCCGAGCAGCGGTCGACGGCGTCGAGATCGTCCGCTACACCCACCCGACCCCCGCCGAGCGTCAGGACCCCGAGGCGCCGGATCATCCCCGGCCCGATCGGCCTGTTCCGCCACGGCGCGGGCGCGTCCGAATACAAGGAGATTTATCTGGAGGACAACCCGAAGGAGGACCGGTTACTGACCGTCCGATGACGAGCGGACGAAATGCGGGTTTGTCCCCCGGGTTTCGCCCATCACCGTTGTCGTTCCCACGGGAGGAGTTTTCGATTTGCGGAGATCTCGCTATCCCGAATGGGACGAGGAAAAGGGATGGAAATAATTATTGGTCTCATTGGAAATTAACTCCGCCCCCTTTTTCGCTCACAAGATGAGCGTAGACCCGAAAACCCCCGTCATATGTCGGATTTCCCGGGAGAGCCTGTCGTATGTTATCGAGCGAGATTGCGGGAGAAAATCGATAACTGCCCAAGAAGATTAGAAAATCTCGTCTGCGTTGGAGCAACTCGAAAGATGCCCCGGAGATATCCGGCAGGCGTTCGTTCGTTGGGTGGCAAAGTAGCGTTACCGATGACATGCTTTTCAAACTGTTCGATGCTATGCTGACTTCGATGAGCGATGCAATTTCTGATTATATGGCTTCTATGCAGTGCATCTTTATGTGGCTGGGCTAGGTCGCTGAAGGGCCGACCGCCACGAAAGAATATCTTGGATCGCTCGACAGTTCTTGGATAGGGAACCCAATCTACGTAGTTTTTTTCTGGGCCAATGATTAATTCTCTGGCCATGCCGTGAGAACGGACCTCTAGTCTCGGCAATACATCGTCTCTTTCAGATTCGCATCCCCTGTCTTTTATAAGCAATCCTAGAAACAATTCTTCAATAAATTTTTCAGTTGCAACATATCCATTCAAAAATAAGCCTTCGTACATACTGAGGGCGTCGCGTTGCGAGAGGGATCCTCCCCGCACCAGACCCTCAATCTTTTTGCTTGTCGCCTCGAGCGACCTGTATCGGCGTATCAACTTCTCCGCCAAGGTCGAACTTTTCTTGGGCACCTTCCATCATCCCCGAGATAAAATTCAGCCGAATTTGTCGGCTTGAAGCGTGAGAGGTCGCTCCACGAAGCACTTTTGCCATTTCTTCGTCGAATCTGCCGTGTTGAATTTCGTCGGATGCAGCGAGTGCGGCGTTCACAGCCTTTGGCGTCATCGGTCTCGGCGTCATCGGCTCTAAACCGCCTTTGATGCCGTACATTTGATCGTAGTAAAAACTGAAAAGTGTATTAAACAGGGCTTTTCGAGAGAAAACTGTTCTGGGAAGAGTATTCCCCATGGTTCGATCGATTGCGCTCATGACTGCCCTAAATCTATGAGACAACGTCTCTGATTGTGGGAATCCATTATCGTATTTCTCATAAGCTTTATCGATAACAGAGCGGCTTCTCGAATGGATTCCATCCACCATCAGAATCAGCAAGTCGCTTGCTTCTTCAACTTCCAGCATTCTGGCGATTTCCGATTCATTAAATACTTTCCAATTTCTCCATCTCGATAATTGTTCATATGCGAGTGAATATGATAGATTTTTGAACTCGCCATAAAATTTGGCGTTTCTCAATTCTTGGTAATTCAACTTGATTCCCGTTGCATTCATCCGCGCGAAGATTTGGAGTACCTCCGTATCATCAGTGTCGGACGGAAGCACATGAACGCTAAATTCGTATCCAAGTATTTTTCTCCTTATGTCGGCTGGCAATTCCTTGAAGCCCTTGCCAGCGAGTTCTGCATTGTGGGATTTCCTTACCTCGAATCGGTCCCTCTCGGCATCGTAGTCTGCCATGGCCTCGGGCTCGATGTACGTCAGAAGAGTACGTAGACGCTGCTGCCCGTCAACTACTTCCCTACTTGGCTCCAAGGTACGTAAGTTTGTCTGTTCTCGCACGAAGACGATAGGGATTGGGAGTCCTCTGGCAATGGTGTCGATGAAATAAGATTTGGCCGCAGCCTCCCAGACGGGCCTCCTTTGGAAGCTTGGGCTGAGTACCAACGTCTTCGCCCTCTGCCAGGAGAGGAAGTCACTAGTCCGGTAAATCGTCTTCGTGATACTCGATGGCATTCTGTTCCGATCGCGTTCGCCGTGGTCGATTTTTTTCCGCTCCCAAGTCCTCCCACGAAGATTCTATTCGAGTGGAGCATTCATTCCCAGGCGAAACCACGGGACGAAAACTCGATCTCAAATCGAATGAATGATCCTACCGGCCATTATGAGGGGGAACCGGGGATTCAAGCAGTCCCCGCAACGCGGTCGGGAAGACGCCCCAGGTTGTCCGGTAGGTGGCTTCGAGCGGAACCGGCACGTAGATTACCGGCTCCAGAAAGAGCGGCATGTCGGGCAGGTCGTCACCCACGGCGACCGGCTCGACGTAGGCGGTCTTGACCGCGTCGGCGGAGTAGGCGGCCAGCGTCAGGGGCTTGTCGAGCGGAGGCGTGAAGTCCTCATCCTCGAATTCGTCCCAGATCGCCTTGTGGATTCCGGCCGGGTCGCGTGGTGTCGGGGGGAACAGGTTGACGACCAGGACGTGGACCCCTTGCTGGATCAGGTCGGAGACCTTCTCGACGAAGGCGCGAAGCTCGCTGAGGGCGGCCTTGTTGCCGGGCGAGACGATCTCGATCACGGCGACGACCCGGCCGTGCCGGTGCCGGACCGCGACCCGGTCCGCCTTCAGGGCCGGGGCGCTCCCCGACGGCCGAACCCCATCGGCCGAGAGCCGGAGGGCCAGGACGTCGGGCACCGGACCCCGGATCGACTGCTCGGCCAGCGCGAAGTAGTCCGGCGGCAACCCCCCGCCGCTCAGGGTGTCGCAGAGGGCGCCGATCCAGGCGCTGATGGAACGAGTGGAACAGGCCCGCGTCAACGCGGGTCCAGTCGTGAACCGGCATGGCGCACCCCTCCACGTGGGACGAGGGATCACATCTTTCCCATTGTAACAGCGCGAGGGTCGATTACGACGGTCACGCCTGGGTCATCCCGGTCTTGGCCAGAAACCCGGTTAATTGCCCGGCACCTTTCACGATAGTAAATGCTTGGAGCTCGCCTCGTCGGCTCGCCCGAGGGGAATTGGCTTCGCGCATCTCCGGGCGAGTGATTGGCTTTGGATTTCTCGGCGTTGGCTTCCTGTCCTTGGCCTCAGCGAGGGATGAGGTGCGAATTGGCTTTGAGTTTCTCGGCACTGGCTTGGTGTGCTCGATGCGGCGAATTGGCTTTGAGTTTCTCGGCGCTGGCTTGGTGTGATCGAGGGTCGATCGGCCGGCTCGAAAGACGGACCCGGGGCGATCGATCCGGATTTTCTGGTTCAACTCGTTAGAAAGAAACAACTTCCGTGAAATTGGCTTTGTCTGAGAAATCGGCGGGGTCAGCCGGCGGCGGTGAAGGGCTCGACCGGCCTGGGGTGGATGGTCGCGGGGCCTTGCGCCTGGATGGCTTTGATTTCCGCCTCGACGGCGGTAATGGCTTTGTCTTCGTCGAGCACTTCCAGGACGGTCTCGGCGACGAACGAGCCGCCGGGCTTGAGGGGGACGACGCGGCCTCGGGCTTCCTCGAAGGGTTTGGGGTTCGGGAAGTTGGTCGCGGGCTCCAGGCCGGTGACGTAGCCTTCGCGGAGCCCCCGGGTGTTCTTCCAGAGGGTGAAGCAGGGAAGTTGGCTTTGTCTGAAGCGGAGGACGACGGCCCTGTCGCCCCCGGGGCTTTTGAGCAGGGCGAGGGTCCGGCCTTCGGGGCCTTCGCCCCGGAGCCGGGCGAGGTACGCCTGTTCGGCGAAGCCGGGCTCGGGCGGGCCGTAGGTCTGCCAGTGGCCGAGCCCCTCGACCGCCCTCGGGTCGCGAGGGGCAAGGGTCTCGATCGGCGCGGCGAACTCCGACCCAGCTCCGAGGTACGGCGGCCCGAAGTTCCAGTGGTACAGGAGCTGGATCGCGCCGGGGAGTCGGAGAGATTCACGATCTCATCGACGACGGTCAGACGGTTCGAGCCGGGGATGGTCGTGATCCGGGTGATCAACTCGACCTGGGCGTGGAAGATCGTCGAACTCGGCGACTCGCCCCTCGACGGTGATCGCGTGGGGGGCCTTCTCATCGACATGGACGGAAACGTGATGCGCGGGTATGTTGGCGACCCGACCGTGGAGCCCGACCAGGAGGTGTCGGGCGGTCGAGCCGTCGGGGCCGGGCAGGGGGATTTCATAAGGGGCGCCGTTGCTGTCGAGCCCGCAACGGACCATCAGCTCGTCGAAGCCGTCGAGCCAGCCCAGGCCGCCCCGATCGGCCAGGTGGACGAAGGTGGGATTCACCGGGCCGTCGAGGACCGGCGAGGCCCAGCCGAGGGCGGAGCCTTTGAAGCTTCCCCGCCAGAGCCCCATGCCTCGGGTCGGGACGATCGCCATCGAAAGCGCCCCGTTGTCGAGCTGGATCAGGTTAACGCCGTCCCGCCGGCCCCCTCGCAAGGTCCGTTTGACCACCGACCACGGATGGTCCGCCTGAAGGCCGAGCCGACCCGGGGTCAACTCGAAGGCATCGGTCCAGGTCTCGCTCTTGATATCAGTGAGTGTGAATGAATGCATGAGGCTCTCGGATCGCGGGGCCTTGGTGATCGGTTGGCCATCGGGGTCGGGGATGGGTCGTCAGGGTGAGCATAAGCCCGGATGGACCTCGGGTCCAGAAGAGGCCGGAAATGCCGGTTTTGGCGCACGAAATGCGTTAAGCCTTCATCAAACCGGCCGCTTATGCCAGCATCTACGGATTTCCTGATGGTGCTGGGGCGAGCCTCGCGGACTCAACGGGAGTTGATACGATGAACGACCGACGCCACCACCGGACGATGAAGATCAATCCCCTGGAATCGCTGGACGAGCGGATCGTTCCCTCGGGCCTGGCCGCCTCGGAGGCGGTTGTCGCGGCGAAGGGGGGCCCGGCCCTCGGGGCAATTTACCAGGAATACGTCAAGTACGAGAATTCGGGCCACCACGGCGCGTTCGCCTCGGCCGAGTCGGGCCAGGTCGCCCTGCTCGGGACGACGGTCGGGGTCAACATCCACCTCAACGGCAACTTCAACAACCTACTCAAGCAGTTGCACAAGGACGGGATGACGGTCACCTCGACCAACACGCAGGCCGGGGACGTTCAGGGCTTCCTGCCGATCGGGAAGCTGCCGCCAGTCGTCACCAGCGGCCACACGGCCAGCATCGCGCCGATCTTCCTGGGCGTCAGCACTCCGGCTCCGGCCCCGGCCCCGGTTGTGGCGACGGTCTTCGTGCCGACTGTCTCGGCCCTGTCGGCCTCGGTGCCCTCGGCGGTCACTCCGACGGCGGCGGCCGTGACGGTCTCGCCCCTCTCTTCGCCCAGCGGCGGGTCGGACTCGGTGGTCACGGCGAAGGGCGGGCACATCCTGGGGTCGATCTACCAGGAGTACCTCAACTATCTGTCTGCGGGAAGTACAGGCACCTTCAGCCCGGTCGAGAGCCGCGAAGTCCAGTTCCGGGGCACTTCGGTCGGGGTTGACGTCCACGTCAACGGCAACGTCGCCGCCATCGCCGCCGAGCTGGCCTCGAACGGCATGCAGGTGACCGCGACCGCGCCGCAGGCCGCGATCGTCGAGGGATATCTGCCGATCGCGGAACTGCCGACGGTGGCGAGCGACGCCTCCGTGACCAGCCTCTCGCCGATCTACAAGGCGGTTGGTCTGGGCTCCGGCGGCCGGGCACTCTGAAATCCAGTCGGACCCTCGATCCGTCCCGGAGCGGGCCGGCCCTTCGCGAGCGATCCCGCGGAAGGCCAGCCCGCTCCACTCTGTTTGAGGGACGACGACGGGGCGAATCCGTTTGACTCGGCCGTGGGGCGGCTTAGCCTGGAACCCGGTCGTGCGACGCACGTTCGCACCGCAACTTCCCACCGTCCGACTGTCCAAGGAGGTCCGCCGATGGCTGAGGCCAACCAACGCCCGGGCTCGGGTGTCTCGCGCCGCGAGTTCGTCAAGACCGTCGGGACGGCCGCCCTGGCCGCCTCGACCCCGCTGATCCTGCCGTCCTGGGCGCGGGCCGAGGGCCCGTCGACTCCGGTCGGGCCGACCCCCAAGGCCCCGTCGGAGACGGCCGTCGCCCGGTTCTACGCCTCGCTCAAGGATGAGCAACGCAAGCTCATCTGCTTCCCCTTCGACGACCCTTAGCGGTCGAGGTCCAGAACAACTGGCACATCGTCAAGCCGACCATCAGCGACCTCTCGAAGGAGCAGCAGGCCCTCTGCGACGAGATCTTCAAGGGCCTCTGCAGCGAGGAAGGCTACGACCGATTCCAGAAGCAGATGGAGCACGACCACGGCGGTTTCGAGAACTACAGCGTCGCCGTCTTCGGCGAGCCCGGGACCGACAAGCCGTTCGAGTGGGTCCTGACCGGCCGGCACGACACCCTCCGGGCCGACGGCAACAGCGTCGAAGGCGCGGCCTTCGGCGGGCCGATCTTCTACGGCCACGACGCCACCGGCACCGGCAACGACGACGCCAAGCACACCGACAACGTCTGGTGGTACCAGGGCCAGCAGGCCAACGCGATCTTCAAGACCCTCGACGACAAGCAGCAGGCCCGGGCCCTCATCGCCAAGTCCGAGGGGGACAACGCCCGCTCGATCAAGCTCAAGGGGGATCGGGCCGACGTCCCCGGGATGCCCGTCGCCGAGCTCGACGGCCAGCAGAAGCAGATGGTCCAGAAGCTCCTCAAGGACCTGACCAGCCCGTTCCGGGCCTTCGACGTCGAGGAGGTCCAGGAGTGCCTCAAGGAGGCCGGCGGCGCCGACAAGCTCCGCCTGACCTACTTCAAGGAAGGCGACATCGGCGACGACAAGGTCTGGGACATCTGGAAGCTCGAAGGTCCGGCCTTCGCCTGGTTCTTCCACGGCTCGCCGCACGTCCACACCTGGGTCAACATCGCCCGCAAGGCGCCCCAGGCGTAAGCAACGACTTTCCCAGAGGCCCGGCCGTCCCCCTTCGACGGCCGGGCTGTTTGCATCCCGGACCGTCGATCGAGTGGAGGCGACCATGTCCCTCGGACTGCACCAGCGGACCAGGCCGACCTTGATGGCGGGCCCGACGGCCATACCCACCGGCTGACCGAAGACCAGTATCGGCGGACGATCGAGTCCAGGATCATTCCCGAGGCCGATGTGGACTTGAGCGACGGCTTCCTCCGTCGCAAGCATGCTGAGGGAGGACCAGGCATCGAGAGGGATTATCGCCTGAGCCTGGGTCAATATCGGGCCATGGCCGACGCGGGCATCCTCACGGCGGACGATCGGATCGAACTCCTGGAAGGGTGGCTCGTCGCCAAGATGACCAAGTACCCGCCGCACGAGGTTGCCAAAGGACTGACTCAGGATCTCCTGATTCCCATGACGCCCGCAGGATGGTTCGTCGTCATCGAGAGCCCAACCGACTCGGTTCGACAGCGAACCGGAGCCCGACCTCATGATCGTCAGAGGCTCCCGCCGCGACTACCATGAGGGATCTCCCGGCCCGGGAGATGTCGCGCTTGTGGTCGAGGTGGCCGATTCGAGCCTCGCGCGAGATCGGTCCAGGAAGAAACGGCTCTACGCCCGGTCGGGCTACTCGGTTTACTGGCTCATCAATCTCGTCAACAGGCAGGTCGAGATCTACACCGACCCGACCGGCCCGGTCGAGGAGCCGGACTATCTCCATCGTCAGGATTTCGGGCCGGACGACATGATCCCGCTCGTGATCGAGGGCCGCGAGGTCGGCCGGCTGGCCGTGCGGGACTTGCTGCCTTGATCCTGGGAATCGGTAAGGGCCAGGACCGAGGCGGTCGCCCCGGTCCTGGCCCTGGATCATCAAGCCTCGGCCTGTCGGATCAGGAGCAGCCCATGCTGTTGCCGCAGTTGAAGCAGCGGTAGCAGGTCCCGCAGCGGACGGTCAGGGCGCCGCAGTTGTCGCAGGCGGGGGCGTCGCTCTGGAAGTGGGCGAACTGCTCGTCGCGCTTCTCCAGGCCGTCGAGGGTCGAGAGCGACGGCCGGGCGCGGGCGCGGGGCGACGGCGGCCTGGCCGAGGACGGCCTCGGCGTGCTCGAGGTCGGCGATCGTGGCGGTCCGGTGGCCGTTGACCTTGACGGTCGGCGCTTCGGGCTCGTCGTGATGCTCGTCGGCCGGGCGCTGGGGGGCGTTGGCCTCGCGGTAGCCGGGGATGAACTCCATGCCGAGCCAGCGGAAGATGTAGTCGGTCGATGCTCTTGGCGATCGGGATGTCCGGGTTCTTGGTGAACCCGGCCGGCTCGAACCGGCTGTGGGCGAACTTGTTGACGAAGACCTCGAGCGGCACGCCGTACTGCAGGCCGATCGAGATCGACGTGCCGAGCACGTCCATCAGGCCGCCGATCGTCGAGCCCTCCTTGGCCATCGTGATGAACAGCTCGCCCGGCCGGCCGTCGGGGTAGAAGCCGACGGTGACGTAGCCCTCGTGCCCCTGGATGTCGAACTTGTGGGTCAGGCTCCGACGGGTGTGCGGCAGGCGCTCGCGCCGAGGCTGGACGCGGGCGTCGGGGCCGGCGATCGACCGGGACCGGCGGGCGGGGCGGGGACCGGGGCCGGCGCGTCGGCGGCGGCGAGCCGCGGCGGCGTCGGCGTCGGCCTTGGTGTCGGTCTCGGACTTGGTGCTCACCGGCTGGCTCCCCTTGGAACCGTCGCGATAGATCGCCAGCGCCTTGAGGCCGAGCTTCCAGCCTTCGAGGTAGGCCTCGCGGATGTCGTCGACGGTGGCGTCGCTCGGCACGTTGCACGTCTTGGAGATCGCCCCGCTGAGGAACGGCTGGACGGCCGCCATCATCCGCAGGTGGCCCCGGAAGTGGATGCTCCGGCCCCCCTGGGGCGGGGCGAACGCGCAGTCGAAGACCGGCAGGTGCTCGTCGTGCAGGCCCGGGCGCCCCCTCGATCGTGTCGTGGGCGTCGATGTAGTCGAGGATCGCCCCGGATCGCCGGCTCGTCGTAGCCGAGCTTCCGCAGGGCCATCGGCACGGTCCGGTTGACGATCTTGAGCATCCCGCCGCCGGCAAGCTGCTTGTACTTCACCAGGGCGATGTCGGGCTCGACCCCCGTCGTGTCGCAGTCCATCATGAAGGCGATCGTGCCGGTCGGCGCCAGGACCGTCACCTGGCTGTTGCGGTAGCCGTGCTTCCGGCCGAGCTTCGAGGCAGGCGTCCCAGACCTGCGCGGGCCTCGGCTCGACCAGGTCGGGCGGAGCCGAGGGGTCGATCGCCTCGACGGCGTCGCGGTGCATCTCCATGACCCGGAGCATCGGCTCGCGGTTGAGCGCGAAGCCCTCGAACGGCCCGAGCTGCCCGGCGTGCTCGGCGCTGGTGAGGTACGCCTGGCCGTGCATGATCGCCGTGATCGCAGCCGCCAGGCCTCGGCCCGGGTTCGAGTCGTAAGGCAGGCCCGTCGGCCATGATCAGGCTGCCGAGGTTGGCGTAGCCCAGCCCCAGCGGGCGGAACTTGTGGCTGTTCTGGCGCGATCCGATCGGTCGGGTAGCTCGCGTGGTCGACCAGGATCTCCTGCGCCGTGATGAAGATCCGGCAGGCCGCCCGGAACGCCTTGGCGTCGAAGGTGCCGTCCTCGCGGCGGAACTTCATCAGGTTGATCGACGCGAGGTTGCACGCACGAGTCGTCGATGAACATGTACTCGGAGCACGGGTTGACTGCTGTTGATCGGCGCGGTGTTGGGGCAGGTGTGCCAGCGCTGGATGGTGTCCTCGTACTGCAGGCCGGGGTCGCCGCAGAGCCAGGTCCCCTCGGCGATCTTCGTCCATCAGCTTGCGGGCGGGGTACGTCTCCATCGGCCGGCCGGTGGTGACGGCGCGGGTGGTCCATTCGCCGCCGTCCTCGACGGCGCGGAGGAAGCGCGTCGGTGCACGCGGACCGAGAGGTTGGCGTTCTGGAACAGGACCGAGCTGTAGGCCTCGCCGTTGAAGTTGGCCTCGTAGCCCGCCTGCGATCAGGGTCTGGGCCTTCTTCTCTTCCTTGGTCTTGCACTCGATGAATTCGAGGATGTCGGGGTGCCAGATCTTGAGCGTCTGCATCTTGGCGGCGCGGCGGGTCTTGCCGCCCGACTTGATGACGCTGGCGATCGCGTCGTAGACCCGCATGAAGCTGACCGGGCCGGAGGGCTTGCCGCCGCCGGCGAGCTTCTCCTGGCTCGAGCGGAGGGTCGAGAGGTCGGTGCCGGTCCCCGAGCCGTACTTGAAGAGCATCGCCTCGGAGGTCGCCAGCCGCATGATGTCCTGCATGTCGTCGGCGACGCTCTGGATGAAGCAGGCCGAGGCTTGCGGGTACTGGTAGGCGCTCGTGGCCTTGACGACGCCGCGGGTCTCCTCGTCCCACCGCCAGTTGTTGGCCGGGCCGACGGTCCCGTAGCGATGGATACAGGCCGACGTTGAACCAGACGGGCGAGTTGAACGAGCCGTACTGGTTCAGGCAGAGGCTGGTCAGCTCGTCGTAGAACCGGCTCGGCGTCCTCGGCGGTGGCGAAGTAGCCGTCTTCGCAGGCCCCAGTCGGCGATCGTCCGGGTGACCCGGTCGACCAGGTGCCGGACGCTGGTCTCGCGCTCGGGAGTGTTGATCTCGCCGTAGAAGTACTTGCTGACCACGACGTTGGTGGCGAGCTGGCTCCAGCCCTTGGGGACCTCGCAGTCGGTCTGCTGGAAGATGCACGCGGCCCTTCTCGTCCTTGATCGCGGCGGTCCGGAGGTCCCACTCCACCTGGTCGAACGGGCTGACCCCCTCGGTGCTGAAGACCCGAGGGACGACCATCCCCGATCGCGCATGGGAGGTCCGAACTTCCGCCACTCCCTGGGCACGACCGTCTACCGTTGCCATGGACGCTCTCCGGGTTGTTCGCCGTTCTTCCTGAGGCCCGAATCCCTGATCCCGAACATGGTGTTATGGCCACCAAATTAGTGAAATGGTGGCCACAAGTCTAGTGGGATGATTGTACAGGATCGGGATTTGACCGTCAGACCTTGAGTGGCACCGGGGGGTCGAGAGCTGATTGCCTGCGTCCACGCCTATTCTCAAGGCATCTAGCCGATGGACTCAACCATTCGAGCGTGCGAGGACCGCGCCGACCGGCCTTCCCTGGTGTAGCCAAACGACATTGTAGCCGCGCGAGACTAAGTAGAAGAAGTAAAACAGGGTGTTTTACAAATGCGACTGTGTCGATTATGTGGAACACGTGGAGGTGGTCGAGCGGCCTGAAGGTACAAAGGATCGGAGCGGGAGGGAACGCCAAAAACCGTCCAGGCCAGAGAGCGGCCGGGACGGTTTCGGGAGAGTGATTTCGATTCGCGAGCGGAGGCCGTCAGGCGGGGCCGACGATGCTGGTGATCTGGACCGAGGTGTAGTTCTGACGGTGACCGTTGCGGCGCCGCATGTTCTTGCGGCGGCGGAACTTCTGGATCACGATCTTCTTGTCGCGGAACTCGCGGACGACCTTGGCGACCACCTGGGCCCCCGGCAGGAGGGGGGCACCGATCAGCGGGGCCGCCGTCGCCGGCGATGAGCAGGACCCTGTTGAAGACCAGTTCGCTGCCCGGCTCGCCGTCGCGGCGGTCGACCGTGATCGTGTCGCCCTCGCGGACCCGGAACTGGTGACTACCGTCTTCGAAGATTGCGTAAGGCATCCGTCAAACACTCCTCGCGGCCCAGTGGCGGGCCACGGGTCGCCGGGTCGAATTCTCTGGGACACGTTGACGACCAACCGCCTCGACGTTCCGAAGGAAGGAATTGTAACGAACCTCGACGTCCGTGGGAAGGGTCGCGTTGGAAAAATGACCGGCCTCCGCAATTGACGATGGAGCATCTTTGATCGGGGCCAAATTCCTGAATTCCTTGCAGTGTTCATCCCGGGCTGGTCTACTACTTATTGCAAGCAATCCTTAACGGTCGTCGTCACCAGCCTGGACGCCCGTGCGTAAGCCCCGGGTGGAAACGTCTGGTCGATGGGGCTGATCTCGCTCCCGAACGGTCTGGCCGAGGATGATCGAGACCTGGTCGCGGGATTGAGAAAGGCGTGGAGCGCGGCCGAGCAGGGTCATCATGAATACGCCAAAGGGTCCAGACCGCGCCGAGGATCGCACGCATCCCGATGGTCCTGCCCCGGAGGCTGAGGACTCGCTCCTGACTCGAGTCGATTCGGGGGCCTACACGCCCGGCCCGGCCTTCCCGGACAGCCTGGTCAACGACTCCGGATTCCGAGGCGAGTCCCTCGGTCCCGCCGGCGAGAAGACCCGGCTCGGCGACTATGAGATCGTCCGACAGATCGCCAAGGGCGGGATGGGGTTCGTCTACGAGGCCCGCCACGTCCGGCTGGGGCTGCCGGTTGCCCTCAAGATGATCGGCGTCGGCGACGCGGCCACCGAGGCTGACGTCGAGCGATTCCTCGTCGAGGCCCGGGCGGTCGCCAAGCTCCATAAGCACCCGAATATCGTCAAGATTTACAGCATCTCGGAGGAGGCCGGTCAGCATTACTTCGCGATGCAGCTCATCCGGGGCGGCAGCCTGAAAGATCGCCTCGGGGCCTGCGCGGAGGACCCTCGGCTCGCCGCCGAGCTGATGGTCCGGGTCGCCGACGCCATCGCCCACGCCCATCGACGGGGCGTTCTGCATCGGGACCTGAAGCCAGACAACATCCTGATCGACGAGGAGGGGGCGCCTTACGTCACCGACTTCGGGCTGGCCAAGCGGGTCGACCCGACCGAGGAGGCCTCGCTCACGATCGGACCCGACCCCGCCGCGCAGTCCTTCCGGACGATCGTGGACCGACCGGCGCCGGCCCGGAAGGACCCGGTTCGCGGATTCGGGAACAGCAGCGAGACGGCCGGCGGCTCGATCCTGGGCACGCCGTCCTACATGCCGCCCGAGCAGGCGCAAGGGCGGCTCAAGGACGTCTCGACCCTCTCGGACGTCTATGGCCTGGGTGCAACCCTCTTCGCGATGCTCTGCCGGCGCCCGCCGTTCGTGGGTCCCGGGATCCAGAACGTTCTGAATCAGGTCATCAGTGATCCCCCGCCCTCCCCTCGAGGCTCTCAATCCCAGGGTGGACCGGGACCTCGAAGCCGTCTGCCTGAAATGCCTCAAAAAGGACCCCAAGGACCGGTACGAGTCGGCCGAGGCGTTCGGGCGAGAGCTTCAACGATGGCTCGACGGCAGGCCGGTCCACGCCCGGTCGATCTCGCTCCCGGAGAAGGTCTGGAAATGGGCGAGGCGCGAACCCTTGCAGGCGTTGGCAGTGGGAGCGGGAGCGGCGTTGATCGTCCTGGTCGTCGCCATGGGGTTCAGCAACGCGGCGTACCGGTCGAAGGTCATCGAGGACGAGGCCGCGAAGTTGATCGCCGAGCACAAGAGGGAGATCTCCGAGCAGCAGAAAGAACTGGCCGACAAGCAAGCCGAGCTGGCCCAGGCCAACTCGACCCTGACGCTCCGGACGGCCGGGGAGGCCGTCGCGCGGCTCCTCGACGCGTTCGAGACCGAACTCGGGGCCGAGGCCCAGCAGCAGGCCCTCCGGATGCGCCTCTTCGGGCACGCCCTTCACTATTTCGAGGGGGTCATCCAGCGGTACCAGGGCAAGCCGAACATGGATCGCCCGAACCGGCTCGAACTGGCCAGGGCCCACCAGCAGGTCGCCAAGCTCGCGGGGAGGATCGGCGCCGATCGCCGGGAGGTCGTGACCAAGAACTATGAGGCGTCCATCGCGATCCTCGAAGACCTCACCCGGAAGACCTCTCCCGAGAAGAGTGGCGACGATTCCGAGGCCACGATCCTCTGCGAGCTGGGCGGCGCCTACCTGGAATACGGGATCGTCCGGTGGGGCCGGGGCGAGTCGGACGCGCTGGACTTCTATCACAAGGGGCGTGGGGCGTTCGAACGGGCCTGCCAGCCTTGTCCGATGCACCAGGGTCACCGCGAGTGTGGCTGCGTCGGCGAGATCGACGCTCGGGCCGGGTTGGGCCGGAGTTGGGGATACATCGGCGACGTCCACGAGGTCGCGGGCCGGGTCGCGGAGGCCGAGACAGCGTATTCCGCCTCGCACAAGATCCGCCAGAAGCTCCACGAGGACTACAAGAACGATCCGACCGTCGGACCGGAGATGTCCCTCCAGCTCGGACGAAGCTTCGGCAACCTCGCCGTGCTCGCCCGCCACCGGGGTGAACAATCCCTGGCGATCCTCGAAGAGCGAAAGGCCGTGGAACTCCAGGATGACCTGATCGCGAAGGCCTCCAGCGACGCCAACCGACGACAGGCCCGTGAGGATCTCGTCTATTACCTCCGCCAGTTTGCCAGGCTCCGCCTCGAGAACGCCGAGCCCGAAAAGGCGATCGCCGAGGCAAACCGCGCGATCGAGCAGTCCGCAAAGTTGGTGGCCGATCGGCCAGGCGTGGTGAGTTACCGGATCGAGAAGGCCGCCTCGCTGCTCGTACTCGCGGAGGCGAAGCTCGCGCTCGGCGACCGACCCGGCGTCAACCAGTCCTGCCGGGCCGCCGCGAACCTGCTCGAAGAGGCCCGGGATTTCCGGGACTCGCTGGATTACAGACTCGCCGGAATCCGCCGGGACGTCCTGGTCGGCAAGCTCGCCCTCCGCGAGAAGCGGGCCGACGAGGCGAGGGAGCCCCTGGCGCAGGCGAAGGATTCGCTCGAATCCTTGATCGAGAAGGACCCCCAGAACGACGAGTACCGGAGCGACCACGCCGAGGTTCTCTCCCTGCTCGCCCAGGTGTTCCGGACCACCGACCCGAGCCGCGCCGCCGATCTCTTCAAATCGGCCCGGACCGAGCAGCTTCGTGTCATTCAGGAAGGGTCGGAGGGTCGGATCAAGCTCTATCAGTCCCGCCTCGATCGGATCGAAGCACTGCGGTCCCAGCTCGACTGAGAGACGATCCGGAGAAAAGAATCAGGCGTAAATCACGCCAGGCGTGGGCCGGAACCTCCGGCCGGACCCCTTCGCGAATTGAATCGATTCGCGAAGGGGCCGGGAAGGCTGTTCGACCCGATCAATGCCGGTGGCGGTGATGGCGGGCCGGCTCGGGCTGGGGGAAGAGGCGGACCTCGTTGTTGTTGGCGTCGAAGCAGTCGATCTGGAGGTGCTCGGCGGGGACGTCCTCCTCGTGACGGATGTGGATCGTCATGTTGGCGTCGAGCCTCGATCCGGGCGATCTCCTTGCGCTTGCGGTTGTTCAGGTAGGCGGCGACGCCCGGCGCGACGCCGATGTTGACCCGGCGGATGTCCTCGCGGTGGGCGGCCAGGGCGAGGAGCCGCATGACGTCGATCGACATGCTCTCGACGGTCTTGACCACCCCGGCGCCGGCGCAGTCGGAGCAATCCTCGTAGACCGACCGCTTCAGGCTCGGCCGGATCCGCTGGCGGGTCATCTCGATGAGGCCGAAGGCGCTCATCCGGAGGACCTTGGTGCGGGCCCGGTCGCGCTTGATGGCGTCGCGGAGGGCCTTCTCGACCCCGCGGCGGTTGCGCTCGTCGCGCATGTCGATGAAGTCGTTGACGATCACGCCGCCGAGGTCGCGGAGCCGGAGCTGGCGGGCGATCTCCTTGGCGGCCCGGAGGTTCATCTCGTAGGCGGTCTGCTCGGCGTCGTTCTCGACCCGGAAGTTGCCCGAGTTGACGTCGATGGCCACCAGGGCCTCGGTCTGGTCGATGACGATCGAGCCCCCCTCGGGCAGGTCGACCCGCCGCCGCTGGATCTTGGCGATCTCGTCCTCGATGCCGTACTTGTGGAAGAGCGGGACCTTCTCGTCGTAGAGCTTGAGCCGGTTGACGAACCGGGGCATGACGACCCGGAGGAACTCCTGGGCGCGCTCGAAGGCGGCGGGCTCGTCGATCCAGATGGTGTCGATCTCGGACGTGAAGATGTCGCGGATGGTCCGCGTGATCATGTCCGATTCCTGGTAGATCGGCGCCGGGGCCTTGGCCTTCTTGATCCGGCGGAGGATGACCTTCCAGAGCCGGAGCAGGTAGGCCAGGTCGCGGGCCAGCTCGCGCTTGGTGCGGTCCAGGCCGGCGGTCCGGACGATGAAGCCGAGCCCCTTGGGCGGGTTCAGCTCGTTCATGATCTCGCGGAGCTTGCGGCGCTGGCCCTCGTCGGCGATCTTCCGCGAGACGCCCACGCGGTTCAGGCCCGGCATCAGCACGAGGTAGCGGCCGGGGATGCTGATGTAGGTCGAGAGGGTCGGCCCCTTGGTGCCGATGCTCTCCTTGATGACCTGGACGAGGACCTCGTCGCCGCGGCGGAAGATCTCCTGGATCGGCGGCTTGGACATCCCCCGGCCGCTTGGAGAACGTGCCGCCGCCCTCGGCGGCCGGCCGGTCGTCGCCGCGGCGAGGGCGGGCCTCGACGGTGCCCTCGGAGGCCCATCTCGCGCTCGAGCTCGGCGATCTCCTCGATCTCGCTGGCGGATCTCCTCCTCGAGCTCGGGGTCGATCTCGTCCTCGGGGCCGGGGACGCGGGTCGAGGGGGCCGTCGTCCTCGTCGTCCTCGAAGTCGTCGCTCGCCGTGCTCGTCGCCGAAGTCGAAGTCGGAGGTCGAGGGGATCTCCTCGATGGCCGAGGCGTGGATCTCGACGTCCTCGTCGTCGTCGCGGGGCTCCAGGTCGAGGTCGTCGGCCTCGGCCTCGGGTCGGCGGCGGCGGCGGCGGGGCCGGTCGGCGGTCTCGGGCTCGCGGTCGCGGCGACGGCCCCGGCGTCGGCGCCGCCGGCGGGGGCCGTCGCCCTTGCCGGGGGCCGATTCGAACTCGTCGCCTTCGCGCTTCGGCCTCGCCCTCGATCTCGGGCTCGATGCGCGGTCCGGGATCGTCCTCGTCGAGGCCGCCCCAGGGCGGGCGTCGGGGGCTCGACCTCGGCGGGCTCGCCGGAGCGGAGCCGGCGGGGGACGTAGCCTCCTCGCCGGCCCGGTCGTGCGGCCTTGGTCCGTTCGCGGGTCGTCTCGGCCTCGGCGGGCCGGGCCCGGTCGAAGCCTCGACCTCGCTCGCGATCGCGGGGCTCGGCTCGGCGGGACGGCTCGGCGCGGGCCGGGGGCTCGGGCTCGAGCAACTCGGCGGCGAACCCTCGGGGCTTGGCCGGCGGCGGGGCGGGGATCGGCCGGTCGGGCTCGATCAGCTCGGCGGCGAAGCCTCGGGGTCGCTCGGGGCGTTCGGGCGGGGCGGGACGGGGCCGTTCGGGGAGCGCCTCGCGCTCGCCGCCTCGGGAGCGGATGGCGTCGCGGCCCCCTCGGCGGCGCGGGGGCTCCTCGACGAAGGGGATCTCGGGGGCGAACTCGGGCTCGAGCGGTTCGAGCGGGGACTCCGGGCTCGACCTCGGCGACGGGCTCGGGCGGCGGGCCGGCCTCGCCCCTTGCCGCGCCCTCGGCGGGGCTCGCGGGCGGCGGGGGCCGGGCGGTTCGGGCTCGCGGAGGCTCGGGGTGCGCCGGGATCGGGCCGGTCCCGGGTCGGTTCGTCGATCGGAGCGGACGGGCCGAGGGGGTCGGGACCCGGTGCCGCTGGGTCCGGCTCGGCGGCAGGTCGGGGTCGATCGGCTCGGGCTCGACGGCCCGCGGCTCCGATCCGAAGCCCCGGCCCCGGGGCTCCTCGGGCTCGTCGGCGCGGGCGGGCTCGACCCATTCGGGCGCCCGGGCGTAGGGGGGCGGCTCGGCGGGCCGGGGGCGGCCGGCGGGACCTCGGAGCGGAGCCGGCGCGGGGGCTCCTCGGGCTCGAACCGGCTCGGGCTCGACCCGGGCGGGCGGCGGCGGGGCCGGCCGGCGTCGGCGGCGGGTTCAGCCAGTCGTCGTCGCCGACCAGCCCCTCGCCGAAGCGGCGGGGCTCGGAGCGGTCGCGACGGCCGCGCTCGGAACGGTCGGGCCGTCGCGTCGCGGTCGGGCCGGTCGCGGACGATCCGCTCCTCGGGGTAGCTCGGCGGGGGCGGGAGGTCGCGGTCCTCGGCGGCGCCGGGGGTCGGCGGCGGTCGTCGCGCGGCCGGGGTCTCGTCGGGCGGCGGCCCGGCGGTCGCGGTCGCGGTCGCGGGGGGTCGGCTCGGCGTCGTCGGCCAGGTGTCGGCGGTAGTACTGCGGCTCGACGTCGGAGACGTGGAGGAAGCCGTTGCGGCCGACCGAGAAGTCGACGAACGCGGCCTGGATGGCCGGCTCGAGGTTGACGACCTTCCCTTTGTAGATGTTGCCCGTGTAGCTCTCGTGGCTGGTCCGCTCGACGTAAAGCTCCTCCAGGATGCCGTCCTCGACGATGGCGATTCGGCACTCCTCGGGCTGGAGCACGTTGATCAGCATTTCTTTCTTCATGCGGTCGGTCTTTCTGGCGCGATCACGGTTGGCGATGGTCTGTTAACGGGCCCTCGACGGCGCCGGCGCGCGGGCCTTGGGTCGAGCCGCCGGGGAGGGCGGCGTCGAGGCGAGGCGCGGGGTCGAGGAAGGCCCGGACTGTTCGATCAAGGGACCAGCTCCACTTCGGTGCGAGCCAGGACGGCCCCTTGTCCCAGGAGGTCGCGCAGGCCGAGGGCTTCGATCACCTCTTCGGGCCGGGCGGAACCGTTCGGGGACATCTTCAGGCGGAACCGGAGGGTCCCGTCGGGTTCGAGATTCGCTTCGAGCAAGAACGGCCGCAGGTCGATCTCGACGGTGCGGTCGGGCCGGTGCCGGGTGTAGGGCCAGCTGTCCCTGGCCAGGAAGTCGGCCAGGGCGGCGCGGGCGTCGTCCCGGCGGTCGGCGGGGATGGGCAGGGCGTAGCGGACCGCCCCGGCCTGCGCCGGGCGGCCAGGGCCGGGGGCCTCGGCGTCGAGCCATTCGAGGCCGGCCGGTGAGACGGCGGCCAGGCGTCGGAGCACCTCGGACGGCTCCATCGGCTCGGCGAGTTCCATCTCGACGACTTCGTGGTGCCCCTCGATCCCCAGGGCCAGCGCCAGGGTGAAGACGATCTTGGGGCGGGGGTTGAATCCCTGGCTCTGCGCCACGGGCAATCTCGGCCCGGCGGAGCCATCCGTTCCAGGCAGCGCATCAGGTCGTGATGGCTGACCAGTCGAAGGTCGCCGCGCTTGGCGAACCGGAGGCGCACCTTGGGGGAGGGCATCGTTGGCCGAGGATCCGGGCCCTTGCGAAGGGGCTCGCTCATGGTCCGCCGATCGGGCCCGGCCGAGGCGACGTGGTCGCGGGCGGCCGACGGGCGGAGGGTGTTCGGGGTTGATGGCGTCCAGTGTCCATTCGTCGGCATCGTTCGAGGCGGCCTCGGCGACGAGCCGAGGGGCCGCGGACCCGAGCATTGTCCCCGGCGGGGACGCCCGGGTCGAGGGGTCAGCCGAAGGAATCGTGCGGGCCGGCCGGAGAGGGCCGGCTTGTGCAAGTCGGGGAAGACTTCGAGCAGGGCCTCGCGGAGCCGGGCGGCCACGTCCGAGGCGCTCTCCAGGGTCAGGACCTCGGCGGCCAGCGCCCGGGCCCGGTCGTCACGGATCGCGCGGATGACCCGCTTGATCTCGGGCAACTGGTGGGGCGGCATGCTCAAGCTAGCGGATGCCCAGGCCCAGCAGGAGCATCGCGTAGAGCGGCTCGCCCCCCATCGCCCCGCAGACGGTCACCTCCAGCCCGCGAGGGGCCGCGGCGGCGACCACCATGGCGATCAGCCGGAGCACCGCCGGGTCGGCGGCGCTGTAGAGGTCGGCGACGGTCTCGTTGGTCCGGTCGACGGCCAGGGTGTACTGGATCAGGTCGTTGGTGCCGATCGAGAAGAAATCCACCTCCTTGGCCAGTTGGTCGGCCATGACGGCCGCGGCGGGCACCTCGACCATCACGCCGACGGGCAGGTCCGGCGCGGACGGCGACCCCCTCGGCGATCAGTTCGGCGGCGACGTGCGTCGAGGATGGCGCGGGCCTGGCGGAATTCGCCGACAGCGTCGAGACCAGCGGGAACATGACCCGGACGTCGCCCAGGGCGCGGCCCGGAGGATCGCCCGGAGCTGGGTCCGGAACAGCGCCGGGTCGCGGAGCGAGAGCCGGAGGCTCCGCAGGCCCAGCGCCGGGTTGGGCTCGGGCGGGCCGGCCGTTCCGGTAGCGAGACCAGCTTGTCGGCCCCGAGGTCGAGCGTCCGGATCGTGACCGGGCGGCCCCGGGCCGAGCGGACCACGGCCTGCGTAGGCCGTCGAACTGCTCGTCCTCGGTCGGCGGCCGGTCGACGTTCAGGAAGAGGAACTCGGTCCGGTAGAGCCCGACGCCGGCGGCCCCCCGGTCGAGGCAGGCGGTCGACCTCGGCGGGGAACTCGATGTTGCCCCAGAGCTCGACGGCGCAGCCGTCGAGGGTCTCGGCGGGCAGGTGGGCCAGGCCGGCCAGCCCCTCGAACCGGGCGGTCCGCTCGGCGGCGGCCCGGCGGTAGCGGTCGAGGGTCGGCGGCGTCGGGGTCGAGGACGACCAGCCCCTCGTCGCCGTCGATGATCGCCGATCCGGCTGAGCCGGGCCAGGTCGAGGAACTTGCCCAGGCCGACGACGGCGGGGATCTCCAGCGCCGCGGCGACGATCGCCGTGTGGCTGGCCAGGCCGCCGCTCTCGGTGGCGAAGCCGAGCACGCAGCGCCGGGTCGAGCCCGGCGGTCTCGCTGGGCGAGAGGTCGTGCGCCAGGACGACGATCGGCCCGTCGGTGTCGTCGGGGACGCGGGCCGGTCGCCGGGCCCGAGGAACTGGCCGAGGATCCGCTGCTGGATGTCGCGGACGTCGGCGGCCCGGGCGGCCAGGTGCGAGTCGGCCATGCCGTCGAGCCGGGCGGCGTGGCCTTCGAGGACCTCGCAGACGGCGTGCTCGGCGGCGACGCGGTCGCCGCTCGATCCGGTCGCGGGCGTCGCGGCGGAGGGTCGGGTCGGCGATCATCCGGGCGTGGGCGGCGAGGATGTCGGCGTACTGCGGGCCGAGCCGCTCGCGGGCCTCGGCCTCGGCGGCCTCGGCCTCGGCCCGGGCCGAGTCCAGGCCGCGGTCGAGCCGGTCGAGCTCGGCGGCGACCGCCTCGGCGGCGACGGCGCGGGGCGGGAGCCGGAGGCCGTGCGGGTCGAGGACCAGCGCCGGACCGATCGCGATGCCAGGGCTGACGGCGATCCCGCGCAGGGTTTGCATCGTCGTCGGACTTCGGTGGCCGCCGGCCGGTTCGCGGCTCCGGGCGCGGACGGGCTCGGGGGCCGGCGCGCTCGGCGGGCCCGGCCTCGGGCCGCGCGACGGCCGGCCGCGCGTCCGGCGTCATCGGGCGGGGTCCTTGTCGTGCCCCTCCTCGGTCTCGTGGAATCGCGCGAGGACCAGCTCGGCCAGCGCCTCGACGGCCGCCTCGGCGTCGGGGCCGCGCGCCTCGAGCTCGAGCAGCGTGCCGCACTCGGCGGCCAGCGTCGTCAGGTCGAGGATGCTCTTGCCGTTGATCTCGTGCCCTTTGTGGATAGACCCGGATCTCGGACTGGAACTGGTGGCCAGCCGGACGAACTTGTCGGCCGGGCGAGGTGCAGGCCCGAGCGCGTTGATGATCTCGACCTGGCGGCGGGCGACGGCGGATCTTGGCTCATCGGCGGCTCGGTCGGCCAAGGGGGCGAAGGGTCGGGCGGCGGGGCCTTCGGGTCGAATACGTTTCGCTCCGGGCCATGCCTCGGCCGGGGATCGCTCACCGCGGGCCCCGGACGATCCGGAGGCTATGCCGCGGCCCGGCGCCGGACGACGACGGCGGGCGTGACGGACAGATCGAACGGCCAAAGCTCAGACCGTGGTTCCGTCTCGATTCGACTCGGTCCGTTCAGGAGGCGGCCTGGTCGGCCTCCTCCAGCAACTCGACGACGGTCTCCCGGGTCTTGGCCTGGCGGAGGAAGCTGACGAACCGCTCGTCCTTCAGGTGCCGGGAGATGTTCTCCAGCGCCCGGAGGTGGTCGCCGGGCTGGTTCGGCGGCGAGATCAGCAGGAAGAAGATGTCGACCGGGTCGCCGTCGAGGGCCGCGAAGTCGACCCCTCGCTGCGACAGCGCGACGGTCCCGACCAGGCGATTGACGGTCGGGTGGCGGGTGTGGGGGACCGCCACGCCCTGGCCGATCCCGGTCGAGCCCAGCTCCTCGCGGCCGAGGATCGCGCGGATCACGCCTTCGAGGTCCCCCTCGGCGACCTTGCCGGCGGCGCTGCAGGCTCTGACGATCTCGCGGATCGCCTCTTCCTTGCCGGTCGCCTGGAGGTCGACGAGGATCGCCTCGCTGACCACGAAATCCGAAAGCTTCATCCGGCCCTCCATCGTCGTGCCGCCGGGCTCTCGGGTCGGGCGCCGGACGCCTCGAACCGGGCCTTCGAGGCGATCCGCCGGACCTGATCGCCCGGGACTCGGCCGCGACGATCAGCCGACGCGACGAACTTCGCTGACGGCCCGGGCGAACGTCGGGGCCGGCTCCAGGGTGGAAGGTCGTCACTCGCGGCTCCCCGCCCAGCGACGTCTCGCCCTTGTGGTTCTGGACCTTCTCCTTGTACCGGCGGAGCTGCTGCTTCGACCTTGTGGACGCACTGTCCATCGCCGCTTCCGGGGTCGGCCCCTCTTCCTTGGCGAAGAAGTCGTGCTTGTGCTCGGCCGAGACCCGGATCTCCACCTGCCAGGAGTTCTTGCCGTGGTCGACGGCCACCTCGATCGCCATCAGCCGGTCGAAGTACTTGACCAGCTTCTCGGCCTTGTCGTGGAGATACTGAGTGTTGCCCCGGCTCCAGGTTCCCGTGGCGGGTCGAGATCTCGATTTGCACCCGTCCGCTCCTTGCCAAGTCAGCCCCGCTGGTCCGTGCGTGACGCACCGGGCGTAACCACAGATTAACCCCGGTCGGACCCTCGGTCAAGGGCCGACCCTCTGGACACAAAGGACTCGGGGACTCAGGACTCAGGACGCCAGCTATCGCCTCCGGGCTTCCGATCGCTTGCGCTGTGGTCTTTACGCCGGGGGGACTGCATGGCTGACATCGGGCCGTCGTTCCTGGCTCCTGCTACTCGGAAGCCCTTCCGATCAGTCTGAGTCCTGAGTCCTGGAGAGTCTTGCCGTGTGGACCCAGAACTACGACCCGCTGGGGAGCTGGCCGCTCTCGACGCTGGTGGCGGCGGTGCCGGTGCTGGTCCTGCTGGGGCTGCTGGCCTCGGGCCGGGCCCCGGCCTGGGCCGCGGCCCTGGCGGGGCTGGTGGCGGCGATGGTCGCGGCCATGCGGCGTCTTCGGGATGCCGGCCGGACCTGGTCTTCGCCGGCGGCCGGGCATGGGCTGGTCTTCGCGGCGTTCCGGATCGTCTGGCTGATCGTCGCGGCGGTCTTCCTCTATGATATCGCCGTGGCGACCGGCCAGTTCGACGTGATGAAGGCGTCGATCGCTCGGCTCTCGGGCGACCGGCGGCTCCAGGCGGTGCTGGTCGCCTTCTCGTTCGGGGCGTTCATCGAGGGGGCGGCCGGGTTCGGGGCCCCGGTGGCGATCTCGGCGGCGTTCCTGGTGGGGCTGGGGTTCCGGCCGTTCCAGGCGGCCTTGCTCTGCCTGATCGCCAACACCGCGCCGGTGGCCTGGGGGGCGATCGGCACGCCGATCCGGACCCTGGCCAGTCACCGGGCTCGACGTCGAGGCCCTGAGCGCCACCTCGGGCCGGATCTTGCCGCCTCTGGCCCTGATCCTCCCGTTCTGGCTGGTCCGGATCGATGGTCGGCTGGCGGCAGACGCTCGCGGTCTGGCCGGCCCTGCTGGCCGTCGGCGGGACGTTCGCCGCGACCCAGTTCGTCTGGTCGAACTTCGTCGGCTTCGAGCTGGTCGACCTCGTCTCGTCGGTCGCCAGCCTGCTGGCGGGCGTGGTCGTCCTCCAGTTCTGGAAGCCCAAGGACGAGTGGCGGTTCGAGCACGACGGGGAAGGGGACCTCGCTCGCGAATCGGAGACGGCCGAGGCCCGTCCGCACCGCTGACGCCGGGCCAGGTCGCGCGGGCCTGGATGCCGTTCGCCCTGCTGACGGTGACCGTCCTGGTCTGGGGCATCCCGGCGGTGAAGACGAGGATGGACGCAGCTCGACCTCGAAGAAGTGGGAGATGCCCGGCCTCGCACGAGAAGATCGCCAAGGGCGAGGCCGTCACCGGCCACGCCGAGCCGACGCCGAAGGATCTCGAGAAGGCCGTCGCCGACATCGTGCCGATCTCCTCGACCGGCACGGCGGTCTTCCTCGCGGCGGTGGTCAGCGGCCTGTTGCTGGGCGTCGGCCCGATCCGCCTGGCGAGGATGCTGGGAGCGACGATCGTCCGGATGGTCCCGGCGATCGCGGCGATCCTGGCGATGCTGGCGCTGGGGTTCGTGACCAAGTCTTCGGGGATGGACGCGGTGCTCGGCCTGGCGTTCACCCGGACCGGCCCGCTGCTCTATCCCGTGTTCGGGACGCTGCTCGGCTGGCTCGGCGTCGCGTTGACGGGCTCGGACACGTCGAGCAACGTCCTCTTCGGCAACCTCCAGAAGGTCACGGCCGAGAAGCTGGGCCTTTCGCCGATCCTGATGGCCTCGGCCAACACGACGGGCGGCGTGATGGGCAAGATGATCGACGCCCAGTCGATCGTCGTCGCCGCCGCCGCGACCGGCGAGGGCGGCAAGGAAGGGGAGATCCTCCGCGCCGTGATCTGGCACAGCATCGCCCTGGCCCTGCTGGTCGGGGCGATCGTCTGGGTTTACGCCCACCTGCTGCCGGGATTCGTGGTCTCGGCGGCCTCGGTGGCTCGGTGATCGAGCGCTTCACGTTCGGATCGCTCTTAGTCAAGGAAAATGGGGACTGGCTCCCGGCCCTGGATCGATCGACCGAACCAGGGAAAACCCAACATGGGCCGGGTGCCTGTCCCCTTTTTCCGGTGGCATCACGAGTGTTAACCGCTCGAAGGGAGGGGATGGACCGTGGAGCACAAGGCCCGCTGGAACGACTGCGACATCGTCCTCCATCAGGGGGACATCACCGAGTTGACGACCGACGCGATCGTCAACGCCGCGAACTCCGAGCTCTGGCCCGGGGGTGGCGTCTGCGGGGCGATTCACCGGAAGGCAGGCCGCGCCCTGGCCGACGAGTGCGCCCTGGCCATCTCCCGGTCGGGCAAGGTCCCGGCGGGCGGCGCCGCGATCACCGGCGGAGGCGACCTGCCGGCCCGTCACGTCATCCACTCCGTCGGACCATTCTACGAGGACGACCCGGCCCGAGCCCCCGAGCTGCTAGCCTCGGCCTACCGCGAATCGCTGCGGCTGGCCCGAGAGCACGGCCTCCGGAGCATCGCCTTTCCCTGCATCAGCACCGGCATCTACGGCTACCCTCCGGACGAGGCCTGCCCGGTGGCAATCGAGGCTGTCCGGAAGGATCTGGAACTTCACGGCGGCCTGGATCAGGTCGTCTTCTGCGTCTTCGGTCAAGCCGACTTCGACCGCTACGAGAAGGGGCTTTCTGGGGCCTGACACTTCGAAACGTTAGGGAAGTATCGGGAGAGGCTGCCCTCGTCAGTCGTCGAACCCAATCCCGAAGCATTGTCGGCCGGTGTACTCGATCCGCCAGCAGCGATCATCGCGGCCCCCTTCGACGTCGGCGAGGATGCCGAGTTCGCCCCGTCGTCGGAGAAAATGGACCGTGCCGAGCGTCAGCCCGCGAATCTCTTCGGCGTAGTACGCCTCGAACGTCTTGAAGGCCTCTTGTTTGGCCGCCGAGAACGTGGCGTCGAGCCAGCCGGGGTCGTCCATCACTTCGAGGGCGTAGGCGACGAGCGGGTCGCTCGGGGTCGCCTGTCCCTCGTAGCCCAGCGAGAAGCGGATGTCGCGATACGACCCGATCCAGGCTCCCTCATCGGGCGACCATCGGAGCACGCCCAGGATGGGGTGCGTCACCTCGACGGCCGGGGCCTCTCCGTTCCGAATGTCGTTCGGATCGAGGAATTTCGACAACAGGGCGAGGAGATTTGAAAGCATCGGGGGGCCTCGCCCGGACAGATCGTCCAACCTCTAAGTTTCATAAGATCAAAATATCATGGAAGATGGTGAAAGGGACATGCTGCTCATCTTCAAGGGTCAATGACCACCTTGTTCGACGGCCCAGGCCTCAGCCAGCGTGTGCGAGCCGGGGGCCACATGCTCGATCCCGAACCCGACCAGACCGAAGACGATGGCCGTGACGAGCGCCGCGAGCCAGGTCCGACGGACGACCGCCCTTGACCAGTGGGGAGTTGAGCCGGGGCGGACCGCACGCGACATCGCACCCAGGAGCACGCCATCCACCAGCAATTCCGCCAGCAGCATGGGCGAGGTGACCACCAGGTAAAGGCTGACGATCAGCGTACAGATCCCCGCGATGAGCACCAGGATGACGAGCGCGCTCAGGCCCTCGCCGAGATCGCTCCCATTGAAAAGATCGCCGATGCTGCCCGAGCCGTTTTGCTTCTGGTTTTTCTTGGCGGCATGATCGTCGTTCAGAGTGGCCGCTGCCAGTTCCTTGCCCATTCCGGCCATCCCGACGGCCGCGATGCCCGGAATGAAGAGCCCTTCCGGGTCGTCGGGCAACATCGGCGCCGTCGTCTGACGCTGGAGCCACATCCAGAGCATCCCGAGGAACGTGGCGTAGGCGATGGCGACGGCCAGCGGATACCGGATCGGCATCCTCTGGACCCCCAGATGCACCATCGCGACCGACGAGAGAAATCCCGCCGCAAGGGTGATGGTGAGGACCGCGAGCATCACCAGTCGCGGACGACCGGCCGCCTCAAGGTAGCCACGGGCCTGCTCCACCAGGCGTTCACGCTCCTTTTTCTCGTGCATGTTCCGGGTCCCTGAATGGCCTTCAGAGTTCAGACGCCATGGCCGTGAGCCTGGAGACCGTGTTGATGTTACGAGCCGTTCCGGCCTTTGCGGCGGGGATCTTCAGCCTGGAATTAGCCATCCCGTCGCCATAGTGGACGTAGATCTCCCGCCGACCGAGCCAGACCTCCTCGTCTTTCTGTCCGGTCATTCGCTCCAGAGTCTCGCCGATTGGGGGCTCATCGAGGAAAATCACCACCGTCCGGCTGGACAACGCATCCGGGAAGGGATTCTTCGAGAGCGCGTCAGCCATCTCGGCCGCCGTGCGCACGAGCACGCCGATCGGCTTCCCGGGGTAGGCGGCCAGGGCGGCTTCCAGTTCCGCCTTCACCTGCGCCGCCGTTCCCGGGGCCTCGAAGACAACGTTGCCGCTGGCGATGTACGTCCGGACCTTGCCGAAGCCGGCCTTTTCGCACATCGCCTTCAGTTCGTTCATCGGCAGCTTGCCGGTCCCCCCGACGTTCACGGCACGCAGAAGGGCGATATAGACGGTCATGATCCGATGGCCCCCGACGCAGGATTCCGTTGCCAGGAGACGCCGGATCGGTCGGTCAGCCGCCCTGTCTCGGCAGGTATTTGATCGCGTAGAAACGGACACCTTGCGGCGAGAGGATGCCGCAGAATCGCCCGATTCCCGGGATGTCCATGGGCGGGACGAAGATCATCCCACCAAGCTCCTCGGCCTTCCGAGCCGCCTCATCGGCGTCATCGACCGTGAAGTAGGTGCCCCAGTGCGGCGGGATGTCGGGCTTGGGAATGGGCATCATTCCCGCGATGTCCACCCCGGCATTCTTGAAGACCGTGTAGTCCATCCCCGGCATCTTCATCACCTGGGCCGTCCACCCGAACAGGTCGCAGTAGAACTCCGCCGCCTTCGCGACATCGGTCGTCAACGACTCCGACCAGCTCGGCGAGCCGTGCAGGCTGGAGTCGGCATCGGAGCCCGGCATCGCCTTCGGTTCCCAGACGTCGAAATTGGCGCCGTTGGGGTCGAGGCAGACCGCCATCCGGCCTTGCTCCCCGATGTCGCATGTCTGCTTCACGGAGCCGCCGAGCGCGACGACTCGCTCGCTGGTGGTGTCCACGCTCTCCACCTTCACCATGACGCCGATGCACGGCGGAAGTCCCGGAGGGCAGTTCGGGCCGTGCAGGTCGAAGAGGCCACCGATGTTACGTCCTCCCACTTGCATTCCATGTCCGATGCCCGGCATCTCGAAGTACGTCCAGCCGAGCACGTGACCGAAGAACTCCATCGCTCCAACCGGGTCGGGCGTGAGGATGTTGATCCAGCAGAAGTCGCCGGTCTTCCGAATGCCGCTCGCCATGGTCCGCTCCTGTCGAGGTGATCCTGCCCGGTCTGGTCAAATGAACAGATCGTGTGCCGGATTTGGGGATTGGAACCATTGATCGGCTAATTGTCAACGGGCGTACAGTAATTTTTGGGAAAAGTCGGATCTCGATCGCGTGGGGACCGCGACCCTGCCGCGAACTTGGATCACCTGGGGCTTTTGATCAAGAAATAGTTATGCGATTTACAGCGGTTCACACTCGGATGGCCCATGATGGAGGAAGACGGAGACTGGCTCCCGGCCCGCCTCGACTTCTCCCGGTTTGATGGTCGGTCCAAGGGCCGGGAGCCAGTCCCCTTTCTCTTCTCTCGCGTGCGATCCGGTCGTGAACCGCTGTAGGATACCTCGGCGAAAACCGATTGAACTGAGCCCCCTATTCGATCCTTTACGCTCATCCTTCAGGCGGCGCGGACGGCGTGACCAGCCCGTTGAGGCTCCGTCGGTGGTGCCAGGTCTGGCGAGACTGGCCGAGGGACTTGGTCCGCTCGGCCCAGGCTTTGGCGAGGTCGTCGAGGGCCTTATCGGCGGGCTCTCCGTTGACGGCGGCGACTCGGGCTTTGGACAGGTCGGCGAGGTAGTCGGTCGCGTGGGGAATCCGGAGGCCCGGGACGACGCGATCGGCGGTCAGGGTCCGGTTGACGGCGTCGGCCCAGGGGCGAGGCTCGACGCCGGGGGCGGATCGGGGGTTGGCCATCCCCTGTGTCAGTTGCGAAGCGCGGATCGCGAGCATCGGGAAGCCCTTTTCGGCCCGCAGGCGGTTGGTCGAGTCGGGGCCGGCCAGGTACTTCGCGAAGTCCTCGGCCGCCGCCTTCTGCGTCGTCGAGGCGACCACCCCGACCAGCCAGCCGCCGCCGAACGGCAGGTAGCTTGGCCGGTTCGGCGACTTGAGGTCTTCCCAGCCGTTGCGGGTGAAGTCGAAGACCCGGTTCGAGCCGGGCAGGGGGGCCGTGCCGATCGGCGAGCCTTCGACGCCCCAGGTGCTCGCCCGCTCGGCCCGGTCGATCAGGAGGGCGGCCTCGCCGGAGCGGAACGCCTTGCGGGCCGCCTCGGCGTCGAATTTCTCGGCGCCGGGCGGGCCGAAGGCCTTGAGGGCGACGAGCGAGCGGAGGGTCTCGACGAACGGCGGCGAGGTGACGCGCGGCGCGGTCGACTCGGTGTCGAGCAGGAACGAGAACTCGTCGCGGTGCAGGCCCAGCGCGGCGGTCCTGGCCAGGAAGGTCGAGTCGCCCACCCCTTCGGGGTCGGGGCCCCAGGCGAGTGCGAGACCGGATTCCGGCTGGCCGTCGCCGTCCCAGTCCCGGCCGTGGAAGAATTGGACCAGGGCGTCGAGCTGCTCCCAGGTCTTCGGCGGTTCGAGGGTCAGGCCGGCGGCCTTCGCGACCTCGCGATTGGCGGGCGAGTCGAATGCCGGGCGATGGAACGCGACCACCAGCGCCGAGCCGCCGATCGGCAGTGCCAGCCGGTCGGGTCCGTATTTCGCCACCTGGTCGCGGTAGCCGAGAACGATGTCCTTGTATTTCAGGTCGTCTGGCGGCGGCTCCGGGGGCGTCTCGCCCCCTTCGGCGGTCGGCTGGGGCGGATAGATCGCCGAATCCGGCAGGACGGCCAGCGCTTTCGCGTCGACGAGGTCGCCCATCCGGTCGCCGGGGAAGACGACGACGTCGGCGTTGGAAAGGGACTTCGGGGCGACCGGCTCGTCCAGGACCACCAGCTCGGCGCCCGTCCTCGCGGCCCACTCCCCTCGTTGGGCCTTGATCGAGGGGATCAGGGCCGGCTCGCCGATGACCCCGACGACGAGCTTCAGTCCCAAGAAGGGCTTGGAGGGGGCCGGCTCCGGCTTGTTGCCCTCGCATCCGACCAACCCCAGCGTCGCCATTCCCACGACCCAGACTTGCGCGATCTCTCGAAGCCGCATCATCTCCCCATTTCCTCGATCCTGACAATTTCGGAGGGCCGATCGGGCTCCATCCTACGACACCCGCGCGACGTCGGGTCAAACCGGCGCGGAGTTCGTGGCCTGCCGGTGTCCCCCTCGATTTTGAACGTCGGACCGGCCCATTCCAACTCGTTCCCACGCTCCCGCGTGGGAATGCCGTTCCAGACGCTCTGCGTCCTCTTCCGAACCATCGGATCGGGTTCGAAGACGACGCGGAGCGTCGAAGACGGCATTCCCACGGAGGACCGTGGGAACGAGGGTCAGGATGTGCCACGATGCCAGAATTGAGAGGGACACCCAGGGCTGCTCGGCCGAGCTTCGCGATTGAACCCGACCAGGGCTGGCCGATAAGATAGAGGCATAGCCCACGGCCGCCCCCCGAGGCCCTTCGACGAGCCCGGACCCTCGCAAGGAGGCCGCCCGTAATGCTGAGAACTTGCCCCCTGCTGGTCGCTGCGTGGCTGGCTTTCTGTCCGGCTGCCGCTCTCGCTGGCGATTTCTTGACGGAACCCGCCCCGACCCCGGCCCGCGAGACTCCGGGCCTCCGGGCGACGCAGGTCACGGTGATCATCGAAAAGGACCGCAAGCGCCGGCAGTTTCGGGCGACGGTGATGGCCAGGCAGGAGGAAGTCCTGACGATCCTGACCGCCGCGCACTGCCTTTCCGACGACGATGAGGCCGGTCCCGCTCTGCTGCTGATCGACCGCGAGGTGGTCGAGGGCAAGGTGCTCTCGGTCGTCCGGAACCCGTCGTACCGGATCGGGCAGGCTCACGAGATCCCCGGCCCCGACAACGCCGTCGCGCGGCTCCGCTTCACCCCAGCCAACAAGGCCGCCGCCGAGGCGTTCGAGTCACTCCACCCGGCCCATGCGCTCGCCGCGCGGTCATACCCCGGCCCGGGCGGTCAGACCGTCTCGGTCCGGATGATCGACGGCCACGGCGTCGAGCACGCCGTCCGCGCGGGCAATTATTCCAACCCACGCTGGCTGGAGTGGGGACCGGCTTATAAACCGATCCCGGGCGATTCCGGAGGGGGCGTCTTCGTCATGCACCCTGGCGCCGACGGCCAGCCCCGGCCGATCCTGATCGGTATCATCGTCGGCCGGGATGACCGCGGCGGAGGCGCCTCGCTCGTCTCGCGGGACATGCGCTGGATCGCCCAGGAACTGCCGCGCTGATCTCAGATTTGAGATTTGAAATCTGAGATCCTGGCCCCCTCAATGCGGCACGACCACCGCCCCCTCGGGGTTCGGGGACGGGCCGACGCGGACGGGCGTGGGCTCGCTGGTCGCGGTGAAGATGTTCTCGTGCTGGACGAACGCCTCCAGCCCGAGGTCGCGGCCGAACCGTTCCAGCTCGGCCCGGACGACGCCCGGCGGCAGGTCCGGGGGCAGGAATGCCTCCATGACCAGCGAGAACCTCGGGCCGTCGACCCGGGCGTGGAGGTCAACGATGTTGACCCCGAGCCGGGCGAGGCAGCCGGAGATCCCGTGGACGTTCCCCGGGTGGTCGTCGCCGAGCACGGTCAGGATGAACCGCTCGCCGTTGGGCACCGGCGGCTCGTTGTCCTCCTCGGTCGACTGCCGGACCGCGACGGTCAGCTCGGCCGGTTCCCCGCGCCCGGCGACCGCCGCCGCCAGCTCGTCAAGGCCCTGCGGCTCGTCGAACGCGACGGCGACGATGATCGTGAAATACCCGCGCATGACCGTCTGGCTCAGTTCGAGGATATTCCCGCGCCGGTCGCGGATCGCCCCCGTCACCGCATGCACGATCCCCACCCGGTCCGCCGCCGTCACCGTCACGATATACGTATGCATCTTCCGCCCAGATCCGAGGACACCGCGATTCAAGAGCCAACGATCGCCCCAGCATACGCGGCCGGGCGGCCGTCGGCGAGGTCAACCCCAAGGCGCGCCGCCTCCATCAAATCGAAAGCGTCGGGTGGCAGGGGTTACGGTACTCCGTAACCCCGGTCTTCCGGCAGCATCTCGGCTCGCGGACAGGGGTTACGGAGTACCGTAACCCCTGCCACCCTGCCGACGCCGATAGACGCCTTTTTCACCAGTGAGACCACTGCCTGTGCATGAAAGCGACGGCCGCTAGCACGTCAATCGTGTCCCTACCGGGCTCGATCCACATCTGCCAGGCCCACAACACCGGGCCGACGGTGCCGACCAGCCTCGGGCGCCAAGAACGGTGCCCGTCAGGTGATACCACCAGAAGAATGGCGTGTGGAACGCCCATGAATCGCCATTAGCCAGCTTCAAAGCGTGGCGCTTGCGGACGATCGACCGGACGGATAACGTCCACACGAGCCCACCATCTCGGCGCATCGCGTATCTCACCCCGGGCACGAGCCCCTCGGGGCGAATGACGCCCTCCTCACGCCCGCCGGCATCGAGCACCCGCATCCTCGGTGAATAACGAAACCGAGGCTCCAGACGCAGGCATAACGTCCCCGGCGACTCATTGGTCACCTCGTCGCAATCGGTCGCATCGAAGATGCTGACGGGCTGGGCCGACCCCTCTCCGATCAGGGAGTAGTAGCAGCGAGCGTCATCCAGCCAGGCCGGCCTGCGTGACCTGTCCACTCCGTGGCTCTCCTCGCCCGCCTGACGAGTCGGCTCGGCGGACCCGGCCCGCCGAGATGAACGTCCATTTTACCAGAAGTCCAGAATGCAGGGGTGTCTCGTGTTATTTCCATTCGCGTGGGTTGATCTTTTCAGAGAAACCATCCGGTGGCCGCGGGCGACGCCGGATCTCCCGCTTGGACTGAATGGCATGCCTCAAACAAGTCGTCACGATGACCACAAACAATACCCCCACGATGACCCCGCCGACCTGGAGGCTGTAGCTGGGGTGATCGACTATGCCCACTACGAGGCCGGAAACGAGCAGAAATGAGAAATCAGCCAGCCCAATGACACCAAAGGCAATCGCGAATGAGGCCAACGCGAGGAAGGCGATTCGCCATTGTCCCGGCGGATTTCCGCCAGCCTGATCTCGCGAGATCGCATCGACGGTCAGCTTGTAAGCCAGGACCACGACGCACGCCGCCACGATGAGGACGCCGCCGAGTGGACTGCCTTCCGCATCATCGCGGAGCACCATCAGGAGGAGAGCAACCACCGCCACGGTGATCATCAGCTGCCCAATGGTGAACCTCGGGCGGCCGGTGGCGAGGTCTAACTCAGGGCGGCGCTTCGTGCTCGCTTCGATCATGGTGAGCCTGATCGGTCCGCCCGATCCGGGGTCGCCTGAACGGACGCCCGATCGCGAGCCAGAGGAGTAGCCGCGCAGGACGACCACGCCCGCCGCGGCGAACGCCCCATCGCGCAGGGCGCTGGGCTGGATGTGACACTTATAGAATCGGTCTGACTTCGGAGGGAAATAGTACATCATCGCGATGTCGATTTCATAGACGATCAAGAACGCCAGATCGGCCGCGCCGATGATCGCCACGGCGACCATCGACGAGACCAGCACGATGCGGGCCTGACGCCATCGTCCCGGCTTGCTCCCGTCGGCCTCGCCTCGAGCGATCGCATCGACGGTCAACTTGCGGGCCAGGACCACGACGCAGGCCACCACGATCACAATTCCAGCAGGGAGGCTGCCCTCCGCATCATCTCGCAATGCCATGAGGAACGGGGCCAGGATCGCCACGGCGATCATCAGCCGCCAGATGGTGAACTTCGGCCGATAGGCAAGCCATTGCCGGAGGACCGGCCCGGTCAAAGCTCAGAACCCGTCACCTTCGCCGTCGAACCCGCCGCGATCGCCAGGGCAAACCATCCCACGATCAGGGCGACACCTCCGAATGGCGTGATCGCGCCCAGCCAGCGGATTCCCGAGAGCGACAGGCCGTAGAGGGTGCCCGAGAAGATCAGGGTGCCGACCAGGAACGACCAGCCGGCGACACAGAGCGGGATCCCACTCCGGCCGTGCATCTTCAGCAGGCCGACAGCGAGCAGGGCCAGGGCGTGGTACATCTGGTAGCGCGCGGCGGTCTCGTAGATGGCCTGCGACCGCCCGTCCATGTATTCTCTGAGGCCGTGGGCTCCGAAGGCGCCGGCGATGACCCCGAGGCCGCCGAGGAGGGCGCCGATCCTGATCCAGGTGGTTCCGTTCATCGGTTCGAGCCTTTCCGAATCAGAGCAACGCGGGTCGGGCCGTCGAGGGGTCGTCGCGGTGGAGGACCAGGGCTCGGGCCTCGGCGGCGAGGAAGAGGGAGCCGGTCACGCAGATCAGGCCGTCGGGCGGCGTCAGGCGACGGGCCAGGGCCAACGCCTCGGCCGGGTCCGTCGCGAGGTGGGCCGACCGGCCGTCGATGGCCCGGATCGCCTCGGCGATCTCCTCGGGCGGGACCGACCGGGGGTTCTCGACGTAGCGGGTCGCCACGACGACGTCGGCCAGGGGCAGGAGGGCCTGCAACTGGCCGGGTAAATCCTTTTCGCGGGTCGTGCCGAAGACGAGCGTCCGGGGGCAGGGGGGGAAGTTGGTCCGCAAGGTTTCGGCCAGCGCCTTTGCCGAGGCGACGTTGTGGGCGCCGTCGACGACGATCCAGGGCGTCTCGGAAAGGACCTCGACGCGGGCGGGCCAGTTCAGCGTGGAGAACCCCCGCGCGACGTCCCGGGGTTCGACATGAAGTCCCTGCTCGGCCAGGGCGTCGAGGCTCGCCAGGGCGACGGCGGCGTTCTGCCCCTGGTGCGAGCCGAGCATCGGCAAGGCCAGGGGCGGCCACTCGCGCCGCCAGGTCCGGACCGCGACCCGGCCGGCCGTCGGACGGGTCAAGGGGGGTTCGGGGGGTTGATAGAGATAGTCGAAATCGACGTCGATCTCGCGGAGGGGCGCCCTCCGGAGCTTCGCCGCGCGAAGGATCGACGCTCGGGGCTCATCCCCGTGGACCCCGCTGACGACGGGTCGGCCTCGCTTGATGATCCCGGCCTTCTCGCCCGCGATCGCCCCCAGCGTGTTGCCGAGCTGGCGGGTGTGGTCGAACGAGATCGTCGTGATGACCGAAAGGGCCGGCCGGACGACGTTGGTCGAGTCGAGTCGCCCGCCCATGCCGACTTCGAGAACCACCGCGCCCACCCCTTTGCGGGCGAAGTGGAGCAGGCCCATCGCGGCGGTGACCTCGAAGAAGGTCGCCGCCCCGGTGCCGGTAATGGCGGTCGCCCGCGTCGAGGGCCTCGACGGCCGGGCGGACGGCCTCGACGAGTTCGACCAACTCCTCCGGGGTCGCCTCAATGCCGTCGACGCGGAACCGCTCCTCCAACCGGTGGAGGTGCGGCGAGCAGAAGAGGCCGGTCTTCACGCCCGAGGCCGAGAGCGCGGCGGCGAGCATCGCGGCGGTCGACCCCTTGCCCTTGGTTCCGGCGACGTGGACGATCCGGATCGCCTCGTGGGGGTCGCCCAGGCGTCGCAGGAGCCGGCGCATCCGGCCGAGGCGAAGCTCGGCCGACCCTCGGGGCATGCCGAGCCGCTCGTAGTTGAGCCGGCCGTAGAGGTAATCGAGGCTGTCCTGGTAGTCGTCGGTCATGGCGTCGTCGGGCCGGGGACACTTCGGGCTCGGGTCTCGGCCCACGACGCAATCCCGTTCAATGAGCCATAAACCTCGAAACGCTTAGGACGTCTGACTCCCTCTCCCCTTGCGGGAGAGGGTTGGGGAGAGGGGTTTCGCTCTTCGGCCACGATCATTGACCCCTCTCCCCAACCCTCTCCCGCAAGGGGAGAGGGGGCCAGAAAGCATGCCTGGGCCACGCGTTGCGGCTCATTCAATGGTTTGGGGCTCACGACGGGGGCAATGGCGCCGGCTCGGATTCGGCGAGCAGTTGATCGACCTTGGCCCGGAGTTCGGCCAGGGGGAGCCCCTTGACGACGTAGTCGGCCGCCCCCATCTCGAAGCACTCCAGCCGGGTATCGGCGTCGCCCAGGTTGGACAGCATGAGGACCTTCATGCCGGTCGAGGCCGGGTCGTGCCGGAGGGCCTCCAGCACCTCGAACCCGTTGAACCGGGGCATCCAGACGTCCAGGATCAGCAGGCCCGGCCGGTGCGTCCGGACCAGGTCGAGCGCCTCGGACCCGCCGGGGGCCTCCCAGACGGTGTGACCCGCCGAGCGGAGACACGGGGCGTAGATCGCCCGGAGATCCTCGTCATCGTCGGCCAGAACGATCGAGGCCATCGCGATCTCGTCCATGCCAGACTCCGTCGAGCGGTCAACCCCGAGCCGCCTCCATGACGACCACCCAGGATACCCCGCCGGGCCGATGGCCGCCAGATGTCGGCGAGGACTGAGCTTCGAAAATGACCGACGCCGCCGACCCGGATGGGTTCGACGGCGTCGTTACGGTCGATCGACCCCATCGCCACGGGCGCTCACCCTGCCTGCCAGGTCCGCATCACCTCGTTGAGGGTCTTGGTCAGGTGGACCTTGGTATCGACGGTCGAGACCATCGACGCCGGGATCAGGTGGTGCATCCCGTCGGTCGAGCCGCGACGGGTCAGCTTGATCTGCTCCCCTTCGACGCGGTCAACCGTGCCGACATGCGCCCCCGTGCAATCGACAACTTCCTGGTGCTTCTCGATGTGATCGGTGAAGGTCGCGGTGCCCATCGTTCGCTCCTGGTTCAAGCTCGGGAGAGTAGCCCGTTCCGGCGGACTGGCGAAACAACCCGCAAGGGCTGTACCGCTCTTATACCAGAATCCGACTTGTGAAGGACCAGGGTCGACCGGCGTGCCTGGGGCCGTTTTGATAAGCTGGTGGGGAAGGGAGAATCGCCCATGTCCGTCCGCCGATTCACCGTTCGCCGTCTGATGGTCGCCGTGGCGATCGCGGGGCTCCTCCTGGCCGGATTCAACGAGTTCAAACGCCTCCAGAGGCAAGCCGGCTTCTACCGTGATCGAGCCCGCGAACACGCCGAGATGGTGGAAACCCTGCAATCGTTCGTCGGGAAACCCGGAATGAGCCGGCTGGATTGCTCGCCGGGCCCCGGCCTCCGCTCGGTTCCGTACCCGATTCAGGCCGTGATCGAGCACGAGTCTCGTCTGAAGCGGAAGTACGAGCGGGCCGCCCGTTATCCCTGGCTCAGCGTCGAGCCCGACCCAGCCCTGCCCGAGTGAGCGGACTCAAGCCGACCCGGAAGGTTCGGTCCCGGATCCGATGGTCCATCGAACCTCACCCATTCCCCTGACTCAGTCCTGAGTCCCAAGTCCTCAGAGGCTGTGAAAAAACCTGATTGACGTCGGTTTGGGCCTGCATCTCGGCCCGGCTGGCGATAGAGTGGATGTATGACAACTCCTGCCGCTCCCAAGCCCGATCGCCCCGAGCAAGCTACCCTCTTCGAGCTCCCGGCCGAGCCGGACCTCGAGATCGGGGCGGTCCCACCATCGCTGGGCACCCCACGACTCCGACGGGCCCAACGCCATCAGGTCGCCTTCCGCTCCACCACCCTCGATGCCCTGCTCGCCGACGACCATGACGCCCGCATCATCTGGGCCTACGTCGAGGGCCTCGACCTCAATCCCCTCTACCAGGCCATCGGCTCGGTCGAACGCGGCTCGGGGCGGCCCGCCGCCGACCCCAAGATCCTCCTGGCTCTCTGGCTCTACGCCACCGTCGAGGGCGTCGGCAGCGCCGCGAGCTCGACCGCCTCTGCCGCGACCACATCGCCTACCAGTGGATCGCCGGCGACGTCTCGATGAATTACCACTCCCTGGCCGACTTCCGCACCCAACACGTCGGTTTGCTCGACAACCTCTTGACCAGGAGCGTGGCCGCCCTCATGGCCGAGGGCCTGGTCGAGCTGAACCGGGTCGCCCAGGACGGGATGCGGGTCCGGGCCAGTGCCGGGGCCGCCTCGTTCCGACGCCGGCCCACTCTCGAACAGGCGCACCAAGAGGCCAAGGACCAGGTCGAGGCGTTGCGGAGTGAACTCGACGCCGACCCGGCGGCGACCACAAAACGCCAGAAGGCCGCCCGCGAGCGGGCCGACCGCGAGCGGGCCGAGCGGATCAAGCAGGCGTTGGATCGGCTGCCCGAGCTCGAGGCCAAGAAGAAGCCCGAGGAGGTGAACAAGGCCCGGTGCTCGACGACTGACCCCGACGCCACGGTGATGAAGATGGCCGACGGCGGATTCCGGCCGGCGTACAACGTCCAGTTCGCCACCGACGTCGCCAGCCAGGTGATCGTCGGGGTCGATGTGATTACCTCGGGCAGCGACGCCGGCCAGATGTCGCCGATGGTCGAGCAGATCCGACAGCGGACCGGCGTGGTGCCGCCGGAGATGCTGGTCAACGGCGGATTTGCCCAGCACGAGGAGATCGACGCGGTGAGCGACCCGAAGGTGGGCGGCACGGTGTATGCCCCGGTGCCCAAGCCGAAGGATCCGAAGGTGGACCGGCACGAGGCCAAGCCATCCGACAGCAAGGCGGTGGCGGAGTGGCGGGCGCAGGATGGCAACGGAGGCGGCCAAGTTGATCTACAAGGCACGAGCGGCGACGGCGGAATGCGTCAACGCGTTGGCCAGAGGTCGAGGGTTGATCCAGATGGCGGTGAGGGGCCTTGTGAAGGCGAAGGCGATGGCGTTGTGGCAGGCGTTGGCTCATAACGTGATGCGAGGTGCGAGGCTGCGCGTCGCGGCGGCCGGGAAGGGATGAAGAGGAGAATGGGAGGTCGAGATCCTCTCGAATTGGCTTGAGAGCCTACTCGGGGGGGCCGAAACGAGCCGATCGGTCGATCGGACGGCTCGGAGATCGGGAAGATGTCGTTTGACCACATCGGATCATGAGAACGGCAACTCGATTCGAGGTCCCCGCGAACAGGGTGATTCCTTCACAGCCTCTCAGTCCTTTTTTCCGAGAGGAGGTCGAGCACCGACGGCCCGTTTGTGCCGATCGTCCGGAAGAAATAGCCCCGGCAGACGACGACGTTCTCGCGGTAGGGCCTGTGGCGGGAGAGGATCGCGTGGGCCTCGGCGATCCGATAATGCGGGACCATCGCGAAGAGGTGGTGCGTGAGGTGGAACGCCTGGCCGTAGGGGAAGACCACGGCCGAGAGCAGTGGGTGGACCCGGAAGACCCGCGAGTTGGTCAGGTCGCCGTCGTCGGGGGCGTTGCTGTGGTGGGCGATCTCGCGGAGCTGCATGAAGAGGGGATACGCCGTCAGCAAGGGCACGACCCAGAAAAGCCAGAAGACCGGCCAGCCGCCCGAAGCGTGGACCATCGTCAGGACCGAGAGCCAGTAAGCCCCGCGCATCGACCGGGCCACGCGGACCCGGTAAACGCCCTTCACATCCCCGATCGGCCCGCCGCCCAGGTTGGCGGCCTTCGCCCGGCCGAAGAGGTAGCGGAGGATCGACGGCGGCCAGAGCCCCCGGACGACGTAACGGACCCAGAACCGGGGCTTCGAGATCGGGAAATGGTGGGGGTCGGGATGGTTGAGCCGGACGAGGTCGGGGTCGAGGGCCGGATCGTTGACGAATCTGTGATGCCCCAGGTGGGCGTCTCGATAACGCCGGGTCATCGCGACCAGGGGGAACATCAGCAACAGGTCCGACGCCAGCTCGTTGGCGAGTCTTTTCTTGAACAGCGTGCCATGGCTCGCGTCGTGGGCCAGGCCCGAGAGCCGATGCTGGAAGCCCGCCACGGCGAACACGCCCAGGCTCGCCAGCAAAACGAACCCAACCGTCCCCAGCCCGCCGGTCGTCCATGTGTGATGAACCCAGGCGCAGGCGGCCAGGGTCGCGGCCAGGCCGAGGTATTCGCGGGCGATGAACCGGACGTTCGTCCGGTTGTCGACCCGCATCAGGCGGACGACCGCCCGGTGGGCCTCGTCCCAGGTCAAGTCGGCGTCTGCCATCGGCGGAGACCTTCGAGAAAAGTGCAATTCCCCGAGTCTCTTTTCGCGTCGAAGGGCCGCCGGGCTTGAGCCAAACCACTCAACGAAGCCAACGCCCGAGCGACGTCTTCGCCCGATCAAATTGCCCAATCCAAATCGTCTCCCGGATCGCTAAAAGCCTGCGGGCATGGAGGGCCCGGAACGGCACGCCCGAGCCGGGCGGCGGCGGTTCGGGCACGAGCCGGGCGGCGATGGCCTCGACCAGCCCTTCGACGCCGTCGCCCCGCTCGGCCGAGACGGCAATCGGCTTTGAATTCTCGGTCGTCCCAGGCCCCCGGCAGGTCGACCTTGTTGGCGACGACCAGCGCCCCCGGATGCTCGGCCAGGATGGCATGATCCAGCTCGTTCAACGGCTCGGAGCGGTCGAGGACGATTAGGACGAGGTCGGCCTCGCGCTGGCGGGCTCGGGCGAGGGAGATCGCCCTCGGCCTCGATCGGGTCGAGGGCCGCGCGGAGGCCCGCCGTGTCGGCCAGCTCGACCGGCCAGCCGTCGAAGGCGGCGAGCACGGTCACCACGTCGCGGGTCGTGCCCGGCGTCGGGTCGACGATCGCCCGATCGTACCCCGCCAGCGCGTTGAGGAGCCGGCTCTTGCCCACGTTCGGCCGGCCCGCCAGCACGACCCTCCAGCCCTCCAGCAGCCGCGTCCCGACCTTCGCCCGGTCGATCAGCCCATCCAGAATGGAAATGGCCCCATCTGGACTGGCCTCGAGCGCCCGGCCCAGCTCCCGATCGAAAGCCCCCTCGGCCTGGTCGAGCAGGATCTCGGCGACCCGGAGCGTCGGCGCCGAGCCCAGGCGCCACGGTCGCCTCGGCCCGAAGTCTCGAACCGGCCGAGTGCCTGGCCCAGGCTCGGGGGCTCCGGACTTCGCGCCGTCTGCCTCCAGCGCCTCGACCACCAGGGCGATCGCCGCCGGGCCGCCGTGGCACTGGACCTCGACCTCGGGCGGCCTGCCCGCCTCCTCGATCACGACCGCGACGACCTCATCTCCCAGCCCAGCGCCAATCCGCCCGACCCGGAGCCGACCCGGTGGCGACTCGGCCAGCCCTCGCCCGCGATGAGCCCGGAACGCCGAATCCGCCACCGCTAAGCGCAGCCGGTCCCCAGACCCTCACCACCGCGATCGCGCCGCGACCGGTGGCCGTCACCACCGATAAAAAAGGACTGAGGACTGCGGACTGAGGACTGAGCGAACGACTCATGGGATCGTCCCGCTCAGTCCTGAGTCCTGAGTCCTCAGTCCTTGTGAAAGGAGTCCTTCGAGGACCAGATGCGGCACGACCTCGGCCCCAGGCCATTCGACCCACCGGGAGAAGGTCGGGGCATCGCCGCCGGTCCAGACCAGCCAGGGAGCGGGCGAAAGGCCCTCGGCCTGGCGGGTGACCAGCTCGCGGATCGCGCCGACGACCCCCCAGAAGATGCCCGCCTCCAGCGATGGCACGGTCGAGCGGCCGAAGGGCGCGGGGACATCGCGGGGGACGACCTCGGGCAACTGGGCCGTGAGCAGGTGCAGGGCCTTCGCCATCGGCCCCAGCCCCGGCGCGATCGCCCCGCCTTGCCAGACCCCCTCCGCCGAGATCCGCTCGACGACGACCGCCGTCCCGCACGAGACGACCAGTCCCGGCCCTCGCCCCTGGTGCCTGGCCAGCGCCGCGAGGACCCCGAGCGCCCGGTCGGCCCCCCCCGTGTCCGTCAGCACCAGGTCGTGTCGGACCGGGACGTCGGCCACCGACCGTCGCCAGTGGACCTCGGCCACGCCCTTTTCGTCCAGGAACCTTCCCAATCGATCCGCCAGCGGAGGGTTGACCGAGGAGATCGCCCAGGCGGATTGGCTCCCGGACAATGCCCAGTCGTCCCAGGCCGAGGCCCACGCGGAAGGGTCGTCCATCGGCAAGGCGACGGTCGCCCCGAGCCGGCCGTCGGGCTCGACCCGCCCCCACTTCAGCCGCGAGTTGCCCAGGTCGGCGACGATGCGGGTCACGGGTGATTGGACCTTCATCAAGTGTCTTCGGGCTCGGGCCGATAGGTCAGGGTCGCTCGAAAGCCTTGCTCAAAGATGTCATCCCACCAATGATCGCGCCAAGGGCCGATCGCTGTGATATCACTCACGGAGATCACCTCGCGGCCCGAATATCTCAGGTCATGGGAGATTTGTTCTCGAAGGATCGATTCGGATGTTGCGATGAATTCCATCGAGTCGGCATCGCCTTGACCCGTCCAGTGCTTGGATTCATCCTGTTCGAACAACTCGCGGACGATTCGACGCCAGAGGATCGCCCCGGCCTTCGCGAAGTCGAGATCGCCGAATTCCGGCAGGCCCCTGAAAGGGCCAAAGGCAGGGTTCGCGGCCATCTCGGCCTCGATCCGTAAGAGCGCGGCATCGTCGATGATCTGAAGTAACCCTTTGGCCATCAGCGACGCGGCCGCGCCTCGGCAGGCCGCTCGCGAGGATGGGGGCCGTATGGGCCAACCGATCGATTCCCGGTGGGCAAACCGGATCATCGTTCGCGGCGGATGGCTCCCATAATGGGCGAAGCAGAGGACGTTGTATTCGGCGACCGACAACGACTCACGGGCCAGATAGGCCAGGGTCTTCAACCGGAAGGGATGTGGCGGCATCAAGGTGAGTCCCGATCATGGCTCGGGCCGGGCCGTTGCGTCGGAACTTCGTCAGACTTCGGACGGGACCTCGGCCGGCTCGGGCCGGGGCTTCGGCTTGACAACCGCCGGCTCGGCGGGCTCGGGGAGGGTGTCGAGCAACTCGCCGATCCGGTGGACCAGGGTGCGGAATGCCCTTGCCGGTGACGGCGGAGATCGGGATCACTTCGCGGCAAAGCTCGGCGGCGATCCGCTCGCGGGCGGCGTCGGAGCCGGTCAGGTCGAGCTTGGTCACGACCAGCACCTCGGGCCGGGCGGCGAGGGCCGGGCTGTACAGCTCCAGCTCCTGGCGGATCGCCCGGTAGTTGGCGACCGGGTCCGAGCCGTCGATCGGCGACGGCGTCGACCAGGTGGACCAGCAGCCGGGTCCGCTCGACGTGGCGGAGGAACTCGTGGCCGAGGCCGTGCCCCTCGTGGGCGCCCTCGATCAGGCCGGGGATGTCGGCGACGACGAACGAGCGGTCGCCTTCGTAGACCGTGCCGAGGTTGGGGAACTTGGTCGTGAACGGGTAGTCGGCGATCTCGGGATGGGCGCGGGAGATCCTCGACAGGAGCGTCGACTTGCCGGCGTTGGGCAGGCCGACCAGGCCGACGTCGGCGATCACCTTGAGTTCGAGGGTGATCCACCGCTCCTCGCCCGACTCCCCTTTTTCGACCTGTCGGGGGGCGCGGTTGGTGCTCGACTTGAAGAATTTGTTGCCGTGCCCGCCGCTGCCCGCCCTTGGCGACGGCCACCCAGTCGCCGACCTGCTTGAGGTCGCGGAGGAGGTGGCCGCGGTCGCGGTCGCGGACGATCGTGCCGGCGGGCACCTCGATGATCAGGTCCTCGGCGCTCTTGCCGTGGCAGTCGGACCCCTGGCCGTGCTCGCCCCGATCGGCCTTCCAGTGCCGCTGCGAGGAGAGGTGGGCGAGGTTCGTTACCCCCTGCACGGCGCGGAGGATGATGCTGCCGCCGTCGCCGCCATCGCCGCCGCTGGGGCCGCCGCGAGGGACGTACTTCTCGCGGCGGAAGGCGAGGCAGCCGTTGCCGCCGTCGCCCCCTTTTACGTTGATCGTCACGCGGTCGACGAACATGCACCCCGTCCTGGGCGGCCCGATCCGGGCCGCCGCTGTGGTCTCAGATCCGTCTCAGGTCAAGCCGTGACGGCCGAGGCCGGGACTTCTTCCTCGTACTCGACCGGGACGACGTTGATCCGCCGGCCGTCCTGGTCGAAGACGACGGTCCCCTCGATCAAGGAGAAGATCGTCCAGTCGCGACCGATCCCGACGCCCTTGCCGGGCGTGCCACTTGGTGCCGGTCTGCCGGCAGATGATGCTGCCCGGCTTGGCGTACTGGCCGCCGAACAGCTTGATCCCGCGCATCTTGGGGTTCGAGTCCCGCCCGTTGCGGCTCGAACCTTGACCCTTCTTGTGAGCCATCGCCGAATCCCTTGTGACTGAGCCGAAGCCATGTCCTGATCCCGGATCGCGCCGGTGACCGACGCGCCGGGAAACCCACACTGTACCCCGATCGTGCCGGACCCTGCAAGGTCAAGCGTCGAAAGCTTTCAGGGTCGATTCCTCACTTCGCGAAGCTCACCCCCGGGTCGTCCGGGCCATCGCCGACGATCCGGAAGGTCATGTGGTTGGGGTCGGTCCAGCTCACCCGGCCGACCAGGGCGGGCCCTTGGTCCTGCGTGAGGGTCAGGAGGCCGTTGCCGAAGGTCGAGGTCCCGGTGAACTGCCGGGGCTGGCCTTTCTGGGTCACTTTCCAGACGAAATTGCCGCCGGGCTGGATGGTCAGGTCGATCGACGTGTCGGGCGCCGGCTGGGCGGTCCAGGTCCCCTCGATCGTCGCCCCGGCCGGAGGCGTGGTGTCGGTCGGAGGCGTGGCGGGCGCGGCGGCGACGGTCTGGGCCTGCGAGGTATCAAGCTGCCGGAGCAGCTGCGCCGAGAGCGTGTCGTTGGGCTTGAGCTTGACCACCTGCTTGAGGACGTCGACCGCCGCGTCGGTGTTCCCCTGGGTCAGGTAGTGGTACGCGAGCACGAACCGGCCGGTGGAGGACTCACGCTGGGCTCCGCAGTAGGTTTCGAGGGCGCGAAGCTGGGTGGTGTAGACGTCGACGCTCGGATACAGGCCGATCAGCGTCGTCCAGTCCCAGCCCGGGCCGACCGAGAGCACGGCGTAGAGGGTCGCGGCGGCCTCGTCGTAACGGCCGAGCGCGAACAGGCAGAGGGCGCGGAACTCGTGCAAGCTCGTGTCGTTGGGCAGCTTCGCCAGGGCGCTGTCGGTCTGCTGGAGGGCGTCGGCGTAATTCCCCTGGTAGAACGACGACCGGCCGGCGTCGAAGAGGGCCATCGCCGGGTTCGTCACCGACTCGTCGGCGGGCGCGGCGACGGTGTTGATCGGCTGCGAGTAGTCGTAACCGCCGCCGACGTAAGGTTGATTGACGAAGGAGTTTCCGCCGTAAAAGTACGGGTTGGAGTACGGATAATAGCCCATCCCGTAGAGGCTGGAGCCGAAGCCCCAGTTCGACAGGCCCCAGCCCAGCCCGAGCCCGTAGCCGAGCCCGAGTCCCCAGGCGCCGGCGCCCCAGTACGGGTTTCGCCAGCCCCAGGCGGCGTTGTTGTTGCCGTTCCAGTAGCCGTGGACCCAGCCCTGATGATAGCCGCCGTAGGCGTTGTAACCATAGGGTCGATAAGCCGATGCGCCGTAGGACCGCCCGGCGTAGGCCCCTCCGGCTCCCGCCGCGGCGAACCCTCGCGACCCTTCAAAGGCCGTCCCGCGCGGTCCCGAGGCCACGCCGAGGTTCGATCGTCCGGCCACGGCATTCCCGCCCGGCCCGACGGCTCCGCCCGCCCGGCCAACGTCGGTGAAGGTTCGGCCGCCCGCCGTCGTGACCTGGGCTCCGTAGGCGCCGCGGCCGGCCGCGCCGCCTTCGGGTCCCCGGACCCCGGCGCCGGCGGCCCCGTAGTTGATGCTCCCGCCCCGGGCAGTGTCGTAGGAGCCCGAACGGGTGCCATAATTGATCCGGCCCGAGTTCATCCCACCGCCGTAGCCGCTGTAGGAATGGACCGAGCTGAACGAGGGGGTCCGGCCGATCGACGGCATCCCGCCGTAGCCGCCTCGGAACCCGCCGCCCTCGAACCCGCCGCCTCGGAACCCGCCTCCTCCGAAGCTCGCACCCCGCCTCGGAACCCGCCGCCTCCAAATCCCCCGCCGCCTCGGAACCCGCCGCCTCCGCCGAATCCCCGGCCGAAGGCCAGACCGCCGGTACAGGCCACCGCCAGGGTCACGCCCAGCACGCCGATCGTCAACTTGCGGGTCATCGAGGGCTCCTCTCGGTGTTCGGGGTCGGGGCCGGGGCTTTCGGCTTTGAATTCGAACCAGGCGCGGGCGGGACACGGACCAGCGTGTAAGGCTCGTCGTCGGGGATGGGCTGGTCGCCGATCACGCGGTCGGTCGAGACCCACCGGACGAGGTCGGGCCGCTCGCGGACCATGATATTCGTGGCCGAGGCGGTCGCCCCCTCGGGCCGGGTCCCCGTGTGCTTGACGACCCAGCGGTTGCCTTCATGGCTCCAGCGCCCCTCGCCGAAACCGCCTTCGGAGTCGAACTCCCAGGACCGGAACTGCTTCGCGAGCGGGTCCCAGCCGATCCTCTGGGTGACGGTCATCACCGGCTTGCCCTGGCGCTGGACCGTGAACGAACGGACCAGGAAGTTCTCGTCCTCCGACCGCCGGCAATCGAGCCGGACGACCGAGTCGGACCCCTCGTCAACCCACTCGCCGATCATCCAGTCGAGATCCTTGAGCCGATCGCTCGGCCGGACGGTCGGGTCGAACTCCTCGCGGACGCTGGAGATCAGCCAGCGACCCTCACGCTTGACGAAGAGCACCGTGTAAGTCCGGACGATCGGCGCCCCTTCGGCCGTTGTGACCACCGATCGGCCCTCCTCCTTGGCGGCGTCGGCCGTCAGGAACCGGATCGAGCCGATCTCGAACGCGATCTTGGCCCCCTTCGAGGCCGCGAAGGTTTCGGCGAAGGACTGCTCGATCAGCTCCCGCCCCTGATAGGCCTCGCCGGTCGCCTCGACGACCTCCGCGTCGTCGGTGAACATTGCGGTCAGGGCCTTGCTATCGGCCTTGTTGAAATCGCGGACGAACGCCTCGTCGAGGGCGCGGAGGGCCTTCTCGTCCTCGGACTGGGGCCGATCCTGGATCGGCCCGTCGGCTGCGGCCGGCGATCGGCTGGCGCCGATTCCAACCCATCCCGCCACGAACCACGCCAGCACCAGGAACCATCGAGCGGTTCGAGACAACATGGAGACTCCCTGCGTCGGGGACTCGGTGCGAGGACCGGCGACGACCTCGGTCCATCCGGCTGCTCTCTCAGCCTAGCACCGATCTCGGCGGAATAAAACCTGCCGATGCCATTCATGAGGAATGGGGAAAACCCGGCCTCTGCCCCGGTCGGTTGGGTTCGGTTAGGATGGACCGGGTCTGGCCGGAGCCCTTTGAAGTCACGGAGCGAGCCGCCCCATGCCGGTCCTGGATCGCGAGGAGTACATCGAGCAGGCGTACTTCTTCCACGCCTTCCGCGAACGGGTCATCGACGGGATGCCGGCCCAGGACGTGCTTTCCCGGGTCGGCGAGGAGCTGCTCTCGACGACCCGGCTCCCGCTGGCGGTCTCGTTTCTGGCCACGGAGATCAAGGTTCTCGGCTTGATGGCGCCGGCGATGGCCCGGATCAACCACTATTTCACGCCGTTCCAGACGCACGTGATCGAGCAGGCCGAGCACGACGTCAGCCGGTTCGCGATGGACCAGGCCCTTTTGATCCTGGAGCGCGAGGCGAAGTACAAGGCCGACAACCCCACCCGCGCCGGGCTGTTCGTCTTCCAGTTCGAGGCCCTCTCGCGGAACCGCCTGGGCTACGGCAAGGGGCTCGACGCGATCGCCGACGACCCGAGCTACGACGAGGACTGGCGCGATTACATCATCCAGCTCCGAGCCCGGCTCGGCGACGTTGACTTCGCCGATTTGATCTACATTCGTTCCACCTACCACGTCACCGAGCGCCGGCGGACCCACCCCGATTACGTGCCCAAATATCCCACCCTCTTCGGCGAGAAGGAAGGCAAGATCGCCCGGGCCAACCGGGGCCGAGACCCCCTCCCTCTTCTCGGCCCTCCAGCGCCAGCTCGGCTACCCCGAGGTCCCTCGCCCCGGCGACCCGACGAGGCCGAGGCCCGGATCGCCCTTCTCGAACAGCGCGTGGCCCAGCTCGAAAACCGCCTCAAGGCCACCGAGGCCGCCGTCAACAACGACGTTGACCTGACCCAGTTTACGGTCAACCCCGAGGACACCGCCGGACCGCCCAGCGGCTGGGGTCAGTAGCAAGGACTCAGGACTCAGGACTCAGGACTCAGGACTCAGGACTCAGGACTCAGGACTCAGGACTCAGGACTCAGGACTCAGGACTCAGGACTCAGGACTCAGGACTCAGGACTCAGGACTCAGGACTCAGGACTCAGGACTCAGGACTCAGGACTCAGGACTCAGAGGCTGTGAAAAAACCTGATTGACGTCGGTTTGGGCCTGCATCTCGGCCCGGGCCTGTCGAGAGTGGATGTATGACAACTCCTCGCC